>CAVSLJ010000007.1:0-194751 GCA_963728875.1 uncultured Solirubrobacterales bacterium | reverse complement strand
ATTTGCGATGAAACGGCGGGCTCTCAGAACGGCGGAGGGAGATGGCGCATTCCCTGTTGGAATGCGGGTTTATGCATTGTTTGCAGGGCTTTCCGGGTCGAACTGTCACGCCGGAGGCCGCGGGTTCGAGTCCCGTCGCTCCCGTTGCTTCCTACTGCTTCGGCAAGGGTGAGCCGGCGAGGAAGAAGAACCAGATCTCCAGGGCCAGAATGCCGAGGACGACGCTGGCAGCGACGACCTTCTCGGGAGCGCTCATCCCGAACCTGGCCCTGATGTCCTGCACCCGGTCGCCGCGCTTGGCTCGTTGCCACGGAGATGTCTGTCCGGCGAACCTGGGTCTGCCCGTGAGCCGGTCGTAGCTCGTGCTCAGCGCGCTGAGCGCGAGGGCCAGGAGGAACTCGAGGACCGTGAGCACGACCAGCACCGTCACCACGCCTCGCAGGCTGAGGACCTTTCCGCCCTGTGCCTGGGAGCCGACCCAGACAGCGAAGAGGGGAGCGCCCGTCCAGGTGTTCACGCCCACCAGAGCCGTCGCCGTGATCAGGAGGAGCCGCTTCAGCTGAAGGTGCGGCGGCGGCTCATGTCGTACAACCGGCGTCGGGGCGGTCTCTCGGTCCGCCGGCGCCACGGTCTCGTCCTCGATCCGGACCCCGTCGAGGTCGAGCTCCAGGGCGTCGGCGCCGCCGCGGATCCCAGCGGCCATCTGCTCGATCTGCTCGGTAGTCACGCCGCCGGTATGGACTGTGACCGCGTTCGGTTGCCCATCCTGGTGCGCTCTCAGGACCGCCACGCAGTCGCCCACGACGACCGCCGTCTTGGTGCTCGCGATTCGCTTCGCGGCTCGGTCGATCCCGAAGACGGCCTCCGAGCGCTGATAGAGGCCCGCGTCGGGGGAGGCCACCCACATGGGCCAGGACGGGCCGAGGTGGGTGCCGAGCCCGGCGAAGCCGAGGGTCCGGCCATCGCGGTCATGAATGGGGAACATGATCCGAGAGGCGAAGTGGGCGTGGATGCGTCCCCGCGCCGAGACCCGGGCGAGCCCGGACGCAACCACCTCGTCGGTCGAGTAGCCGAGCTCCTGCAGATGCTCCAGCAGCTCGTTGTGACCGACCGGCGCGAAGCCGACTCCGAAGGCGCGGATCACCTCCTCGTCCAGGCCCTGGTCCGTGAGAGCGGCACGTGCCTTCTCCGACGTCGGCGATTCCCAGAGATGAGCCTCGAAGAACGCGCTCGTGTCCTCGAGCAGCTGCTCGAGGCGTTCGTCCACGACGCTCCGGTCCCGCGTGTCCTCCTTGACGGCGATCCGAGGATGCTCCCAGAGAGTCCTAAACGGGGCATTGGGGCCTGCCGACGCCGTCAGTCGGGGATGCTTAGGGCATCGTCGACGAATCCCAGGTCATCTATCTGGAGCCTCCCCGGGAGGATCTCCCGCAGGAGTTCCAATCGCGCAACCTGCGGAAGCGCGCGCTGCAGGCGTTCGTCGCACTGGGAATCCTGGTGGCCGTCTTCCTGCTGGCCCCGGGGCTCGGCGACGTGCGCGACCTGCTGGTCAAGGCCAAGCCGGGTTGGCTCGTCCTTGGGCTGGTGCTCGAGGGGCTCTCCTTCCTTTCGTACCTGGTCATGTTCGGGCCGATCTTCTGCACCGGCCTGACCCGCAACCGCAGCTGGCAGATCGGAGGCTCGGAGCTGGCAATGGGATCGCTGGTGCCCGCCAGCGGCGCCGGCGGGCTGGCGCTTGGCGCGTGGGTGCTGCACCGGGGCGGCATGGGCGGGGAGCGGATCGCGCGGCGGTCGGTCGCGTTCTTCCTGATCAAGAGTGGGGTGAACTTCGTCGCCGTCGCCCTGCTGGGGCTCGTGCTGGCGGTCGGGCTGCTCGGCCCGGACCTATCCCTCTGGCTGACCGCCCTGCCCGCCGCTCTCGCTGCGCTTTCGATTGGAGCGGTTGCGCTGCTCCCCCGACTGGGACCCGGCGACCGCCCCGAGCCCGACGCCTCCCGCGTTCAGCGCTGGACCAGCGCGACGCGGCGGGCGCTGATCGATGGCACGGCCGAGGCCGGCCTGATCCTGCACAGGCGACATCCCGCCGTGATCGCCGGGGCGATCGGCTACTGGGCCTTCGACAACCTCGTCCTCTGGGCCACCTACCACGCGTTCGGCGCCTCACCGCCGCTGACGGTGATCCTGATGGGCTACCTGATCGGCCAGCTCGGCGGCGCCCTGCCGCTCCCGGGCGGGATCGGCGGCATCGACCTCGGGCTGATCGGCACCTTGATCGTCTACGGGGCCCCCGCGGCCGCGACCGCTGCCGCCGTGCTCGCCTACCGGATCATCCTGTTCTGGCTGCCCCTGATCGTGGGCGGCGTCGCCTTCGAGATGCTTCGCCGCGACATGCCGAGGGGTCAGGAATTCGCCACCTGTGCTCCCGCCATCGCCGCGCAGTCGGCCTAGCCGCCTACTTCTTTTTTTTTCTTGCACTTCTTGGCGGCCGAAGCCTGACCCTCCTTCGCCTTCTTGCACTTCTTCTTGGGCGCGGCTGGAGTGGTCGGCGCGCCACCGCTGCCGGACGGCTGAGGGGTCAGTGCCGGGAGTTTTCCGCAGTCCGGATGGGAGAAACTGCGCCGGACATGCGTCCACTCTCGATCGCGCTGACGGCAATCACGCTCCTCGCCGCGCCGGCGGCGGCGAATGCCTGCGACCGCGGCTCCTTCGATCCGGCCGACCAGCCGCCCTTCGGAGGCGAGACGATCGCGCTGTCCGATCCACTCCCTCAGGGCGCGACGGTTCCAGGCTTCGAGCTCACCCCCGGCAGGTCGAACGCGATCGCGACGGGCGCGCTCACCCCCAGCGGGTCGGTGCGCCGGTTCGAGACCCGGACGAGGACCGGTGCCGGGTTGCCCCGCCAGTGGCAGGTGGACTACTACGACTCGACCGGCAAGGACGTGGGGCAGGTGGTGATCGACGACGCGGGCGGATGCGTGGTCGAGAAGTGGACCGGCACGCAGGTCGACACCAAGCTCGCGCGCGGCTACCCCGGTGCCGTCTCCGGCGACGTCAACCACCTCTGGATCTGGCTGCCGCTCTGCGTCCTCTTCCTCGCGCCCTTCGTCGACCCGCGACGGCCGCTGCGGCTGATCCACCTGGACCTCCTGGCGCTGCTCGGATTCAGCGTCTCCCTCGCCTTCTTCAACCACGCCGAGATCGAGGCCTCGGTCGCCCTCGTCTACCCGGTGCTCGCGTACGTCTTCCTGCGGATGCTGATCGCCGGATTCAGGCCGGTGGAGACGCGCGACCGGCTGCTGCCGCTGGCGCCACGCGGCCTCCTGGTCGCCGGCATCGTCGCGCTGGTCGGATTCCACACCGCCTACGTCGCGACCGAGGGCAAGGTGATCGACGTCGGGCTCGCCGGAGTGATCGGCGCCGACCGTCTCGTGGATGGCGATGAGGTCTATGGCCCGGGCGCTTCCTCTGGCATGCCGATCCGCGGCGACGTCTACGGGCCGGTCAACTACGTCGCCTACGTCCCCTTCGAGCAGGCCTTCCCCTGGAGCGGCGAATGGGACGCTGTCTCGGCCGCTCGAGCGGCGGCGCTCGGCTTCGAGCTGCTCACGGCGCTGACCCTGTTTGCGCTGGGACGGCGGGTCCGGGCCGGTCCGGACGGGACCACGCTCGGCATCGCCTTGGCCTACGCCTGGCTCGCCTTCCCCTTCACGATGTACACGCTCGGCTCGAGCTTCAACGACTCGCTGGTGGCGTTGCTGGTCGTCTGTTGCCTTCTCGTGCTCTCCTCACCACCGGCGCGCGGTGCGGTCTCGGCGCTGGCGGGGCTGACCAAGTTCGGGCCGCTGGTCCTCGCGCCGCTGTTCGCGGCCGGCCACGGGGAACGCAGGGCGCGCCCTCTGGTCCTCTTCACCATCGGATTTCTCGCCGTGGCGGCGCTGGTGACCGTCCCTCTGCTTCCTCACGGCGGCTTCCGCGAGCTCTACGACCGCACGCTCGGATACCAGGCGTCGCGCGGCTCGCCCTTCAGCGTCTGGGGCCAGGCCCCCTCCCTGCACTTCCTGCAGACGGTCAGCAAGGTGTTCGCGCTCGGCCTCGCCGTTGCGTTCTTCTTCGTCCCTCGCCGGCGCTCGACTGTTCAGGTCGCGGCCTTGGCCGCCGCGCTGCTGATCGCCGTCCAGGTGACCGCCAACCACTGGTTCTATCCCTACGTCGTCTGGTTCGCCCCGCTGGTCCTGGTCGTCCTGTTCGCCCAGCGCAGGGGACCTGAGCCGGCGGTTCCGCACGCCTAGCCAGGCACGGATTTCGACAGCCGGTCGAGCCGCGTTCGGCGATCTTTCGACATCAGGCCAAGGATCGAGACCCGCACCGAGCGGACAATTTCGCGCATGACCGGTGCAATGAGGCAGATCGTCGCGTTCGGGGGCGGAGGATTCTCGCAGGAGTCCGGAAATCCGCTCCTCGATGACTATGTGCTGGGGCTGACCGGGACGGCCGACCCGCGCGTCTGCTTCCTGCCGACCGCGAGCGGCGACGCGGATCACTACCTCGTCCGCTTCTACAACACCTTCCGCGATCGGGCGCGTCCCTCTCACGTCAGCCTCTTCCGCCGGGAGCGGGGCGTGCCGGACATTCGCTCCCACCTGCTTGCGCAGGATCTGATCTACGTCGGTGGCGGCAGCCTGATCAGCCTGTTGGGCGTCTGGCGCGCGCACGGCATCGACTCGATGCTCCGCGAGGCATATGAGGCCGGGGTGATCCTCTGCGGCCTGAGCGCCGGATCGCTCTGCTGGTTCGCCGAGGTGGTGAGCGGCTACCAGAACGAGGTCAACCGGGTCCCCGCTCTCGGATTCCTGCCGCACTCGAACGCGGTCCACTTTTGCGACGGTGACCGGCGCGGCGCCTTCCACCGTCACCTGCTGGACGGGATGCCGGCCGGCTTCGCGGCCGAGGACGGCGCGGCGCTGCGGTTCGTCGGCGACGAACTGGTCGAGGTGGTCGCCTCCCGACCCGAGGCGCGCGCCTACAAGCTGGAGCGGCGCGGCAGCCGGGTCCTCGAGACGAGGCTGGCGACCCGGTATCTGGGCGCGGAGCCGGACAACGTCGTTCCGCTCGTACGCCAGGCAGCCTAGGGCTGACGGGTGACCGCTCGGCGCCGCATCCTGGCCCTGGGCGGCCACGACTTCGACCGCCGCGCGGGGAACGACGCGATCTGCGATCTGATCGTCGAGCTGGCGGAGTCACCGCGGCCGAAGATCTGCCTGCTCCCCACCGCGAGCGGCGATCCAGAGGACCAGATCGCCCGCTTCCGGCGGGCCTTCGCCGAACGCGACTGCGTCCCGCAGGTGATCTCACTCTTCCGGCTCGGCGAGAACCCGGTCGACCTGCGCGAGGAGCTCCTCAACCAGGACGTGATCTACGCCGGCGGCGGCAGCATGGTCAACCTGATCGCGATCTGGCGAGCGCACGGGCTCGACGAGATCCTGCGGGAGTGCTGGCGGGAGGGGATCCTGATCGTGGGCCAGAGCGCCGGCGCGATGTGCTGGTTTGATGGAGGAATCACCAGCTCACAGGGCGATCCCGCCGTCGCGGGCGGCTTCGGTGTCCTCCCGGGGAGCATCTGCGTCCACTACCTGAGCGAGCCCGTGCGCCGCCGGCGTTTCCTGCGCGCGATCGCAGGCGGCGAGCTGGAGCCCGGGCTCGGCCTCGAGGACCAGACGGGCGTCCTCTTCGAGGACACGGAGCTGGCCGAGACGATCAGCGCCCGCGACGGCGCCGCCGTCTGGGAGGTGACGCCCGAGAGCGCGTCGGCGCGAGAGGTCGAGCTCTCCTCGCGACAGCTCGAGGACAGCCGGCCGCCGATCAACGGGACGCGCGCTGACATCCTCGAGCTGCGCCAGACCCTGGCCACGCGGGCGGCTCGGCGCCGGGCGACTCGCCGGCGCCCGGGAAGGATGGACTAGAGGGCCCCGCCGGCCGCGGGCGGCATGGAGGGATCGTCGCCCTCGTCGCCGATCTGCTCGCGGGCGAGGAAGTCCTCGATCAGCAGCGGGCTCTCCTTGGCCTGCTCGCAGACGTTGAGGAGGTCGGTCATCGAGGAGACCTCCTCGACCTGCTCCTTGACGAACCAGGTGAGGAACTGCTCGGCGCGGAAGTCGCCCGCCTCACGGGCGAGCTTGAAGAGGTCGTTGATCTCGTCCGAGACCCGCTTCTCCTGCTCCAGCGCCATCTTCACCGGGCCGACGACGTCGTCGTACTTCGTCTGCTGGGAGGTGATGTCGGGGATCTTCACCTCCTCGTCGGTGTCGAGCAGATACTGGACCATGATCATCGCGTGGTTCCGCTCCTCGACCGCCTGGCGGTAGAAGAAGGCGGCGAGGCGGGGCAGCGTCTCGGAGTCGTAGTAGACGGCGGCGCCGATGTACTGCTGCTGGGCGGCGAACTCGTTCGAGATCTGCTCGTTGAGGGCGTCGGCGAAGCTCTGGTCGGCCATGCGCGCAGCCTATCGAGCCGAGATCATTCGCCCCATCTGAAGCCGGTCTCGGTGGGCATCGGCTCCAGCGGGCTCGAGGGCAGCCCGGGCTCGGTTCCCGCCGTGTTGTAGCCGGAGGGCGCCACGTCGTTCGGGGTATCCGGATGGAAGATCGAGGCGAGGTACTGGATGTGGCCGCGGCCGGGGCCGAGCTCCCACTGGCCGCCGCCGTAGGCGCCGATGCCGCTCTCCTCGCAGAAGTCGTACCCCGCGAAGAGCTCGTGCAGCGGGCCGAACCGCGACGGCTTGATGTTCACCATCTTCGGCATCCAGGGCTGGCTCTTGATGTCGGCGACGGAATGGATGGGGGCGTCCCAGGTGACCCGGTCGGCGACCGGGTCGAGGAGCGGCTTGGTCTCGTCGCTCACGTCCGGGTCCTCGAGCCAGGCCTGCGGGAAGGCCTCGATCAGCTTGCGATAGAGCTCGGGGTCGGTCTCGACGTCGACCGGGGTGCCCTTGTACTGGCCCTTCAGGTCGAGCGAGTCGACGGCGCCGGTCTCGACCAGCTGAGCGATCAGCTCGTCGGTCCAGTCATTGGTCGGGTCGAGCTTGAAGCGGAGCGTCGGGTAGATCTCGAGGCGCTTGCGGATCGGCTCGATGGTCGAGACCTCGTCCGAGCCGGGGAAAACAAGGCGCATGGACACCACGAACGTGACCGGCTTCGGCTCGCGCCCCACGACCTCGTGGAGCGACTTGCCGGCCTGGCGCAGCGCCAGGTCGAGCCCGGCGCTCTCGAACGCCCAGCGCCGGTAGTTGACCGAGACCTCGCGCTCCGGGGGGCTGGGGAAGAGCGGGAGGCCGTCCAGCAGCTCGGAGAAGGAGGCGATCGTATGCTCGCCGGCGAGGTCCAGCGCCGGCCCCGCGTCCTGGAAGGCGACGTGATCGAGCGCGTCGTAGACGACGTCCTCGCCCAGTCCCTCATGGCCGCCGCCCTTCAGGTGGATGATCGTGGTGAGCCGGTCGAAGTCGGTTCCCTCCGGGTGGAACTCGCGCCCCTCCAGCTCATAGCCCTCGATCTCGAGCGGCAGGTCCTTGATCGCGTCGTAGCTGCTCACGGCGGCGGACCTTACCGACCGGCCGCCGCCGGCTTCCGGGACTGGCGTAACGTTGCGCGCCTCGGGGGGACGGAAGCCGCATTCATAAGGTCCGAGGAGAGGAGAAGGCATGGCCGAGTCACTCGGCGCCGACGCAGGCGCCGGCCTGAAGGCGCTTGGCGTCAACTGCACGCTCAAGCGCTCCCCGGAGAGGTCCCACACCGAGGCGCTGATGAAGCGCGTGCTGGGGATCCTCGAGGAGCACGGAGTCGAGACCGAGCTCTTCCGGCCGGTCGACTACGACATCAAGTTTGGCGTCAGCTCCGACGAGGGCGACGGCGATGAGTGGCCGCAGCTGCTCGAGAAGTTCAAGGCGGCGGACATCATCCTGATGGGTATGTCGATCTGGTTCGGCGTCCGCTCCTCGGTCTGCCAGATGGTGATCGAGCGCCTCGACGGCACCTACAACGAGCGCAACGAGGCCGGCCAGTACCCGCTCTACAACAAGGTCGCCGGCGTGGTCGTGACCGGGAACGAGGACGGCGCGCACGCCAGCGCGGAGACGACCCTCTTCAACATGACCCACCTCGGCTGCGTGGTGCCGCCCAATGCGGACACCTACTGGGTGGGGGACGCGGGCCCCGGCCCCTCCTATCTCGACGCCGGCGGAGACGAGCATCCGTACACGCTGCGGACCAGCTCGTGGTGCGCCCACAACCTGCTCCACATGGCGAGGATCATGCGCGACAACCCCATCCCGCCGATCGGCAACACGCTGGAGGAGATGGGAGGAGACGCGGTCCACGCCGGGTAGCCCGGCCGAATATCCTTCCGTCACCAGGGAAGCCAAGGAGAGGCGACCGATGAGCAGCGCGGGCAGTGAGAGGAGTCTGAGCAGGAACGTCGTCGCCGCAATCGCGGCTGCCCTGGCGATCGCCTGCCTCGTGCCCACAGCGTCGTCCGCCGCCAACAACCTCGGGGTCCACGGCAGCGTCAACCAGGTCTACGTCACCGGCGCCCAGCCCGGGACGAGCCTGCGCCTGATCGACCGCAAGGGCAAGAAGGTCTCGACGAAGCCCGTCGGATCGCTCGGCGGCGTCGTCTTCCGCCGCGTGCCGGCCGGCAAGGGCTACCGGGTCCGCGCCGCCAATGGGTCGCTCTCGGTGCGCGTCGGCGTGATGCGCGACAGGGCGGCGCCGAAGAATCAGTCGATCTACAACCAGGCTCTGCCCGCCGGCGGGTACGGCTACATGACCACCCGTGACGGCACCAGCCTCGCCCTCGACGTCCGGCTGCCCGGACCGGCGTCTGACGGCCCCTATCCGACGCTGGTCGAGTATTCGGGCTACGGCTACGCGAACCCCGCCGGGGCCGAGAGCGGCATCAGCCAGATCCTCAACCTGCTCGGGTACGCGGTGGTCGACGTCAACATGCGCGGCACCGGCTGCTCTGGCGGTGCCTTCGACTACTTCGAGACGCTCCAGAGCCTGGACGGCTATGACGTCGTCGAGACGACCGCGCGCCAGCCCTGGGTCCTCCACAACCGGGTCGGGATGGCCGGCGTCTCCTACGGGGGGATCAGCCAGCTCTTCGTCGGCGCGACCAGGCCGCCCCATCTCGCCGCGATCACCCCGCTGTCCGTGATCGACAACACCGCGACGACGCTCTACCCGGGAGGCTTCCTCAACACCGGCTTCGCCCTGCAGTGGGCCGAGGACCGGGTCGACGACTCGAAGCCCGCCTCCGCCACGGAGGGACAGGGCTGGGCGTACAAGCGGATCCAGGACGGGGATCAGATCTGCAAGGCCAACCAGACGCTGCACACGGCGGCCGCCGACCTGATCAGCAAGGTCCATCGCAACCGCTTCTACCGGCCGAAGGTCGCGAACCCGCTCAACCCGTCGACCTTCGTCAGCAAGATCAAGGCGCCCGTCTTCCTCGGTTGCCAGTTCGAGGACGAGCAGACCGGCGGCCACTGCGCCAATCTCGCCGACCGCTTCACCGGCACCAAGCGCAAGTGGTTCACCTTCACAAACGGCCTCCACATCGACTCGCTCGATCCCGACACCTTCAACCGCTGGTTCGACTTCCTCGAGCTCTACGTGGCCCAGCGAAGACCGCAGCTGACATCGGCGCAGGCCGCCACCGCCCCGGTCCTCTACCAGACGGCGATGGGCGTGCCCGGCGTCACCCTGCCCCACGATCCGATCCAGGACCAACCGACCTACGGCGCCGCGCTGGCCGCTTTCGAGGCCCAGCCGCAGGTCAGGGTCATGTTCGATGACGGCGCCGGCGGTTCGCCGGGTGCTCCGTACCCCGGCTTCGTGCGCGACTTCAGCCGGTTCCCGATCCCGGGGACCAGGGCCCGCTCGTGGTTCTTCGGGCCGAACGGGACTCTGACCGGCAAGGCGCCGAAGAAGGGTGGAAGCCAGAGCTTCACCTGGGACAAGACGGCGAGGCCCGCGGGCGACTTCGCCGGCACGAACACCAGCAGCGGCGACCTCTGGACCGCCCATCCGAACTACGACTGGCGCGAGCCGCCCGCCGGAACCGCCGCCTCGTATCTGACGCCGCCGCTCGGTGGCGACACCGCGATCGTGGGCGCCGGCGCCGTGCAGGCCTGGATCAAGGCCTCGGTTCCGGACGTCGACCTCCAGGTGACCATCTCTGAGGTCCGCCCCGACGGCAAGGAGACCTACGTGCAGAGCGGGTATCTGCGAACGAGCCTGCGGGCGCTGGACAAGCGCAAGAGCTCACCGCTCGAGCCCGTACTGAGCCTGCGACGCGACACCGTCGCGAAGCTGCCGAAGGGCCGCTTCAGCAAGATCGTCATCCCTCTCTACTACGAGGGCCACATGTACCGCGCGGGCTCTCGAATCCGTGTCACGGTCAGCTCGCCGAACGGGGACCAGCCGGTCTGGGCCTTCGCCGAGACGGTGCCGCAGGGCACCGCCAAGGTGAGAATCGCCTCCAACCGCAAGCACCCATCCCGCCTGATCCTGCCGGTGATCCCGGGAGTCACGGCGCCGACGCCGCTGCCCCCCTGCCCGGCGTTGCGCGGCGAGCCCTGCCGGGACTTCGGGCCGTAGAGTCGCCTCCGCAAGATCCGGCGTTTCGTCCTAGGGTCTTTGAGTAGATGCTCTGGAGGCTCCGTCTCACCGCCGGGCTGGCGCTGGCCGTCGGGTTGCTCATCCCGCAAGCCGCGCTCGGCTCCGGAGCGGGATCCTTCGGCCCGACCGGCTCCATGGGTACGGCTCGCTACGCTGCTGTCGCAGCGCCACTGAAGGACGGGCGGGTCCTGGTGGCCGGGGGCTTCTACGACGACGGCGCCGGGGATCACTACCTCGCGAGCGCCGAGGTCTTCGACCAAGCCCCAAATTCGTTCAGCTCGGTGGGAATCGGCTCGATGAGCGTCCCTCGCCACGGCGCCGCGGCCGCGCCGCTCCCCGACGGGCGGGTGCTGGTGGCCGGGGGCGATTACAACGACGGCGCGGATCACTTTCTCGCGAGTGCCGAGGTCTTCAACCCCGCCACCAACGCATTCACGCCAGTGGGCGACATGGGCGTCGCTCGCGTTCGCGCTACCGCGGCTCCACTTCCCGACGGCCGGGTGCTGGTGGCCGGGGGCAACGACGGAACCACCCGTCTGTCCAGCGCTGAGGTCTTCGATCCGGCGACCAACGCGTTCACGCCGGTAGGTGACATGGGAGGCGATCGCGCCCGCGCTGCCGCGGCGCCGCTTCCCGACGGGCGGGTGCTGCTCGTCGGGGGCACCAACGGCGCCCCTCTATCGAGCGCCTTGGTCTTCGATCCTGCCACCAATTCGTTCAGCTCGGCGGGTATAGGCGCCATGGGCACGGCCCGCCAAGCCCCCGCCGCGGCGCCGCTCCCCGACGGGCGGGTTCTGGTCAGCGGAGGCGTCTTCGTCGAAGGCCCTGGTGGCTATCTCGCGAGCGCCGAGGTCTTCGACCCCGACACCAGCTCGTTCAGCTCGGCGGGCATAGGCTCTATGGGCACCGCCCGCACTGGCGCCGCCGCGTCGACGCTCCCCGACGGGAGGGTGCTGGTGACCGGGGGCTACGACGGGTCCACGCGCTTCTCGAGCGCGGAGATCTTCGCCGCCGCCAACGCCTTCAGCTTCGCGGTCAAGGGGCGAAGGCTCCTGGTCAGCGTTCAGGCAAGCGGCAGGGTCTCAGTGAGCGATGCGGCCGCCCGGCTCAACGCCTCACCCGCCAGGAAGAAGAAGCCGCAGGCTTCTCCTGAAGCCGTCTGATACCTCCGGCGATCCCCCGACCATCACGACGGCGCTTCGTCTCTCGAAGCTCGCCAGGGAGCGACTGCGCCGCAGGGGGAGGGTGGCGGTGAGAGTCCGGATTACCTTCGTGCCCCAGGGTGGGCTCGCGAACACGCAGACCGCAAAGCTGAGGGTCAGGGGTAAGAAGAAGCAGCGAGGGTGAAGGCAGTCAAGCGACCTTGAGACCGGGGCCCGGGACGGCCTCCGCGTCCCTGGCGCCGACTTCCTCGCCGCACTTCGAGCAGCGCAGCTCGAGCGTGGGCTCTCCGCCGCAGCCCTTGTGGCGGATCTCGATCGGTGGGCCCTCGTCCGCCATGTAGCGGTCGCCCCACTCGCGCATGGCCATCAGGACGGGGTAGAGGTCCAGGCCCATCTCGGTGAGGCGGTAGCGGTCGCGCGTACGGACCGCGTCCTTGTAGGGCTCGCGGCGCAGGACGCCGGCGTCGACCAGGCGGCCGAGGCGCTCGGAAAGCAGGGAGCGGGAGATGCCAAGCGTGGACTGGAAGTCCTCGAAGCGCTTGATGCCGTTGAAGCACTGGCGCAGGATCACCAGGGTCCAGCGGTCTCCCAGCAGGGAGGCCGGCCTGGCGATCGAGCATCTCTCCTCTGCCAATTCGGCGGCGCGCATCGCAGGCCAGCATAGCGAGGCTACGTTCGGAATCCGAACCCTATAGGCTTGCGTCCATCTTTCGAACCCAAGCTCCCCGCTAGGAGGACCTGATGCCGAAGCTCGACCTGACCATCCCCGCCGAGTCGCTCTCCGACGAAACTCAGCAGGAGCTGGCGCGCGAGCTGGGCGCCACCCTTCTCCACTGGGAGGGAGCGCCCGACACCGAGTTCTTCCGCTCGATCACCTGGGCGCACGTCCACCCGCTGCCGGCCACGTCGATGCAGACGCCGGACGGCGTCGCCGAGCCGCACGCCGTGCTCGAGATCACGGTCCCGGGCGGCGCGCTCAGCGACCGGCGGAAGGCGGGCCTCGTCGAGGACGCGACCAAGCTCATCCTCGATGCGACGGGCTGGGGAGCGGAGGCCGGCGTCCGCGTCTGGACCCTGATCCACGAGGTGCCGGACGGCAACTGGGGCGCGGCGGGCCAGGTCGTCCGCTTCGAGCAGCTCCGTGAGGCCGCCAAGGCCGAGCGAGAGCAGGAGGGGTCGGGGAGCGAGAAGGTGCCGGCCACCGCCTCAGGCAAGGAGGAGGTCCCGGCGTGAGGCAGCTCCGGTTCGTCGAGAAGGGCAGGCTCGAATGGCGCGACGCTCCTGACCCGAAGCTCGAGGGCGACGGAGAGGCGCTGATTCGGCCGGTCGCCCTGGCGACCTGCGACATCGACGTCGCCTTCGTGCAGGGCCGCTTCCCGGCTGAGTCGTTTCCCTTCGGGCACGAATGCGTCGCCGAGGTCACCGACGTCGGCGACGGCGTCAAGTCCGTGAAGCCCGGCGACCTGGTCAGCGTCCCATTCCAGATCTCCTGCGGGGAGTGCGAGGCCTGTCGCTCGGGCAGGAGCGGGAATTGCGATTCGGTGCCGCGGCTCTCCACGTACGGGCTCCCGATCGGAGATGACTACGGTGGCTTCGCCAGCGACTCGGTCAAGGTTCCGTACCCGGACGCGATGCTGGTCCCGATTCCCGATGGGATCAGCCCCGCCACCGTCGCCAGCCTTTCCGACAACATCCCGGACGCTTGGCGGTGCGTCGCGCCTCCTCTCGCCGAGCACCCGGGGGCGCCCGTGCTGATCGCCATGGGCGCCGGATCCATCGCGCTGTATTCCGTCGCCATCGCGCTGGCGCTCGGCGCCGAGCGAGTGGACGTGGTGGGAGGCAACGAGCGCGACCGCGAGCTCGCGGCGAAGCTCGGCGCGAACCTCCTCGCCGAGGAGTTCCCGCACCGGGCGGGCTTCTACCCGATCACGGTCGACGCCAGCGCCGACCCCGCTGGGATCGCCTGTGTCCTGCGCTCCACCGACGCCGATGGCTACTCGACCAGCATCGGCATCTACCTCGAGCCGACCCCTCTGCCCCTGCTCGACATGTTCACGCAGGGGATCACCTTCGTCACCGGGAGGCCGCACGTCAGGCAGCTGATGCCGGACGTGCTGGAGCTGGTCCGCCAGGGCAGGTTCGACCCGGATCCGATGACCGTGAACAGGGTCGACTGGGAAGACGCGGCCGAAGCGCTCTCAGACCTGCGAGCGAAGACGGTGGTCGCGCGGGTCGGCTAGCCGGGGCTGCCGACGCCGCCGGTGCTGCCCTTTGCGGACGTCGCGCCGACCGGCGGCCGGAGCGGCGCGATCTGAGGCTGCTGGAGGAAGAGCCGCATTCCGTCCTCGGCAGCGAACAGGAAGAACGCCCCGAGCCCCTGCTTGAGCGCCGGTGGGACGCAGGCGGCGGCCAGGGCGGCCGAGGTGCTGAGGATCGCCTGACTCGCGCTCGCCTGTGGGCTGTCGGTGAAGGAGAGCTCCATCGCCAGATTGCTCATCACCGGCTTCGCCTTCTTCTTCAGCGGCAGGCGGATGATCTTCTTCACCTTGTGCTTCTTGCCCTTCACCCTGATCTTCTTGGTGATGAACTTGAACGTGTATTGCATCCGCAGCGCCTTGGCCCGAGCGCCGAATCCGGCGGCGCCACTCTCGGCGCAGGCGTTCTGCGTCTGCACGGCCTGCGGCCCGAGCTTGCGCGAGCCGAGCCGGAGGTTCTTCTTGTTCAGGTCCTGTGCGATCTGCCCGTAGTTCCAGTCGCCGACATCCTGCGGGACGAGGCCGGTGCGCTTTCCGGTTCCGAGGGGGTTGACGGCGGTGGTGGACGCCAGGCCCAGGTCCCAGGCCTTGATCCTGGGGAACGTCGTCGCGAACTTGTTGTTCCAGGGCGGCCGGCTCGGATCGGTGGCCCGGCCGGAGTTCCAGTCGTCCTGCTCGAAGTCGGTGAGCACCGCGAACACGTTCGGGTCGTCGATCCCGGTGTAGGCATAGCCGGCCTGAGTCGGGTCGAAGCTCATCCCGTTCATGGCGATGATCCGGTTGCAGGGGAAGGCCGCGCGCAGCTGGCTCGAGAGGCCGGCGGCCACGTCCGGCGTCATCGCGGGGAAGGCGCCGCTTCCCGTGAAGCGGGTGTTGAGGACGAAGATGTCCTGCGGCCGGACGTACGGAGCCAGGCCCTCGTGGGTCGGGTCCGTGTTGAACTGCGTCCAGGTGTTGACGTTTCCCTGCGTGTTGATCCGGATCATCATCGTGAACCGGGTGGCGGAGGGACCGTCGGGAGCGAGGCCGTAGGAAGGCGCCGGGCAACCCGCGGCGGCCTTCGCGGCCGAGGCGGGATCCGGGGCGGCCGAGCGCCCGGCGAGCAGCAGCGCTGCGAGCAGCGCGACGGCGGCGATCAGGGCGATCGCGTGCCGGGTGCGCGGTGCGCTCCCCTCTGGGTGTGTAGTCGCTCCTGCCATACGGGACGAGTGGCGCCAAGCTAAAGGCGCTCCACCCCTCAACACGCGAGGTCCGTTGCAGTCGCGGAGGGTCTTGGACCTAGGCGAGCCGCAGGTTTGCCAGCGCCCCGAACGCCTCGATCGCCGCGGCGAGGTCCGCCTCCGCGGTGTCCTCCTCGGGGGCATGGCTGACGCCGCCGATCGAGGGGGAGAAGATCATCGCGGTCGGCACGTGGGGCGCCATCGAAGCCGCGTCGTGGAGCGCGCCGCTGGAGAGCTCGTAGGCGCTGCCCGTCACCTGCCCGCAGGCCTCTCGCGCGAGGCCCACCAGCTCCGGATCGAATGAGATCGGCTCGATCCGCCAGATCGGTTCCTCTGCCACCTCGCAGCCGCGCTCGGCGGCGCCTGCGCGGACGGCATTTCGGGCGGCGTCGAGCATCCGCGCCAGCGCGGCGGCCTCGTGATGGCGGAGATCCACGAGCATCGAGACCTCGCCCGGCACCGCGGTCGGGATGCCGGGCTGGAAGGTCATGCCGCCGACGGTCCCCACGCCGCCCTCGCTCCGCGCGATCTCCTCCACCCGCAGGGCGGTCGCGGCGGCGGCGAGGCCTGGGTCGTGCCGCGCGTCCATCGGCGTGGTGCCCGCGTGGGCAACCCGACCCGAGATCACGAAGCGAACCCGCTCGACCCCGGCGCAGCCGTTCACCGCCGCCGCAAGGATGCCCTGCGCTTCGAGCACCGGTCCCTGCTCGATGTGCAGCTCGAGGTAGGACGAGATCCGCTCCAGGCGCGAACGGCACTCGCGCACCCGCTCGAGCTCGACACCGTTTTCGGCGAGCACGCCCGGAGCGCGAAGGCCGTCGGAGTCGCGGGCGTTGGCGAGCTCCGCCGGGTCGAGGGTCCCCGCAGCTGCGGAGCTGCCGAACAGGCTGCGCCCGAACCGGGCACCCTCCTCGTCGGCCCAGTCGACGAGCGCGAGCGTCCTCGATGGCTTCGAGCCGGCGCTCGCCCAGGCGCGCAGGACGCCGAGCCCTCCCATCACCCCGAGCGCGCCGTCGAGCCAGCCGCCGTTCGGCACCGAGTCGAGGTGCGAGCCGACCGCGAGCGCGGGCTCGGCGCCGCCCGCCAGATAGGCCCAGGCGTTGCCCGCCTCATCGACCTCGTACGCCAGGCCGATCTCACCGAGCAGCTCGCCGAGGAACTCTCGGGCCCGGCGCCAGCCCTCGTCCCAGCAGAGCCGCTGCGCGCCATCCGAGTCGCCGGTGCGCCGCTGAAGCTCGCGCAAATCGGCGATCACGCGCTCCGCGTCGATCGCCGGACCGGTCAAGCGAGACGTTCCCGTCTGAGGGCCTGAGTGAGGCAGTGCGGGCCGCCGCCGCCGAGCGTGAACATCGAGAGGTCGATCTCGATCACGCCGAGTCCCCGCTCTCGGAGCGCGGCGTTCAGCTCCACCGCGCCGGCCGCCGAGATCACCCGTTCATCGCCGAGCGAGATCGCGTTGACGCCGAGCGTGAAGGCCTGCTCCGCGCTCACCTCGATCAGGTCGAAGCCCTTGGCCCGCAGCCAGTCGACGGCCGCCGACGGCAGCACCTCCGAGCAGACGGCCGCGAGCTTCTCCGCCAGCACGGCCACGAGGACGTCGATGTGCACGTAGCGCTCCGGGATCGGCTGGACGCGCGCCTCCCAGCCGTCCTCGCGGAACCATTCCGCCAGCTGGTTCGCGGCGACCTCCTGCGTTCGCGTCTCCCCGGCGCCGATCAGCACGCTGCCGGGCTCCACGATCATCGCGTCGCCGCCCTCCAGCGAGCCCGCGGTGATCATCCCCCGGATCGGGATGTCGGCCTCCTGGTGGAAGCGGATGACCGGGGCGTACTCGCCGCGGCGCCACCATTGGGCCGGCTGTGTGACGACGGTCCCGTTCGGCCCCATCGTGCTCGAGTCGCGGGTGAACACCTGGTACGGCAGCGCCGGATCGGGCTCCAGGAAGTGGCATCGCACCCCGGCGTCCTCGTAGGCGCCGACCAGCGTGGCGTGCTGCGAGGCCGCCAGCCCGGCATCGAACTCGTGGCCCGCGTCCAGCGTGGCCTGGCTGATCGCGCTGGTGGCGCGCCAGCGGAAGTTGTCCGGCCTGCAGACCAGCACGTCGAGCAGCCGCCCGTGCTCGGAGTCGACTCCCCAGGCGGGCTTGGCGCTCATTCGGTCACCACCCTGATCGTGCGCAGGGACCGGTCGCTGGCGCCCCGCACCATTCCTCCGTGAGCGAGTGAGTCGGCGATGTACGCGATGGTCGGGCCGGTCAGGCGCTCGCCGGGCAGCACGTTGGGAACGCCGGGCGGATAGGCCGCGAGGGATTCGGCCGCGATCCTGCCCTCCGCCCGGTCGAAGGGCACGACCTCCTGGGGCCCGAGGAAAGCGTCGCGAGGGGCGAGCTCGAGCGGGCCCCATGGCGGAGGCTCCGCAAAGGCCCGCCGCTCGTCGAGGTCGCTCGGGCCGATCTGCTCGACCGCGTGTCGAAGAGCTTCAACGAGCCGGTCAGCCGAGGCCGTCTCGGTCTCGCCGATTCCGAACACGGCGACGATCACGTTCTCCGAGAAGAGCTCGAGGACGACGTCGTCCTTCTCGCGCATTAGCTCAGCGATCCGGTGTCCCGTGGCGCCGGTGCCGCGGACGTCGACGGAGAGCCTCAGCGGGTCCCAGGCGGCGACGCTCGTCCGCCCCGCGAGGCGCTCATCGAGCACGTCGAGGCCGGGGATCTCCCGCACCCGCTCGCGCGTCTTCTCGAGTGTCTTCAGGGTGACGTCCAGGAGCTCGTGCCCCTTCGTTACGGCATAGCGCCTGGCCGCATCCAGCGATGCCGTCAGGAGCGCGTTCGGACTGGTCGACTCGACCAGCGTCACCGACCGGTCGATGATGTC
The DNA here is from genome assembly GCA_963728875.1 of uncultured Solirubrobacterales bacterium. Lineage (GTDB taxonomy): Bacteria > Actinomycetota > Thermoleophilia > Solirubrobacterales > 70-9 > DASUPK01. The sequence continues at coordinate 176,567 of CAVSLJ010000007.1, read as the reverse complement.
CGCGTCGACGCGCCCGCCCTTCCCCAAATGCAGGATCGCGGATTGGGTGAGGCTGCCGACGATCTTGTGGGTGCTGGAGAGCACCATGTCCGCGCCGCCCCGCAGCGCGCCCGACGGCAGGCCCTCGTGGAAATAGAGATGCGAGCCCCAGGCCTCGTCGACGACGAGCGGGATGCCGCGGGAGTGCGCGACCTCGGCAAGGTCAGCGACGCGCGCCACCGCCCCGAAGTAGGTCGGCGACACGAGTAGGACGGCCTCGGCGTCCGGCTCGGCGTCGAGCGCCGCGGTCAGCGACTCCGGCGTGACGCAGTGCGCGATGCCCAGCTCCGGATCGATCTCGGGTGCGACGAAGGTGGGCCGCAGGCCGGAGAGCACCAGGCCGTCGATGATCGAGGAGTGAACATTGCGTTGGACGACGACCGGGCCGCGGTCCGGTGGGCCCGTGCGCAGCTCGCCGGTCGCGTGGGCCAGCGTCATGCAGATCGCGTGGTTTCCCCCAGACGCGCCATTCAGCAGAAACCAGCTGCGCTCCGCCCCCCACGCCTCGGCGGCCAACCGCTGGGCGCGCTGAAAGGGGGTCGGGTCCGGACCGACGTCGATCCCCTCGATTCCCGCGGGAAGGTCGTGACGGATCGCGGCCTCGCCCAGTGCCTGCATGAGGGTCTCATCGGCCCCGGTGCCCTTGTGCCCCGGGATGTGGAAGCGGCCGGGGTTGCGCGCAACGTAGGAGATGACCGCGTCGAGGTACGGGGCTTCGTTTTGGTCGGCCACTAGGCGACCGTATCCACGGCTTCGCCGTCAGATCGCGGCCACAAGCGGCCGCCCCGCGTAACCGCTCGGGGTTGCGCCCCTCGCTCACGGTGGAGCGGCCTGGTGGCCGCTAGCGCGAGTACGGGTACCACCATTCCTTCGGCGCCACCTCGCTCTCGATATGGACGTGCTTGGTCTCCTGGAAGGCCTCCAGTCCCTCCCGCCCCAGCTCGCGGCCGAGACCCGACTGCTTGAAGCCGCCGAACGGGCCGGCGTCGTTGTCGGTGAGCGGATCGTTGAACCAGACCGTGCCGGCCTTCACCTCGCGCATGCAGCGCAGGATCGTCTTGAAGTCCTCGGTGTAGATGTTGGCTCCGAGCCCGTACGGCGTGGAGTTCGCGAGCTCGATGGCCTCGTCGAGGCTCTTCACCGGGACCAGGGGCGCGACCGGGCCGAAGGTCTCCTCCCGAAGGAGATCCGTCTCCGCTGCCGCCCCGGTGACCACCGCCGGCGCGAAGAAGTGCCCGCGGCGCTGTCCGCCCGAATCTCCGCCGACGAGGACCTCGGCCCCGGAGCCGACGGCGGCCTCGACCTGCGCGGCCACCTTCTGCCGCTGGTTCGCCGAGACCATCGGGCCGATGTCGGTGTCGCCCTGCATCGGGTCGCCGATCACGAGGCTCCTGGTGTAGTCGACGAAGGCGTTCACGTAGTCGTCGTAGACGTCCTGCATCACGTAGAAGCGCTCCGCGGACGTGCAGACCTGCCCCGAGTTCAGGAATGCGGCCCAGGCACCGCCCTTGGCGGCGACGTCGATCCGGTCGGCGACGTCGGAGCAGACGATGAAGGGATCCTTCCCGCCCATCTCGAGATTGACGCGGGTCATCCGGTCGACGCAGGCCTGCGCGACCTTCTTTCCCGTCCCCACCGAGCCGGTGAAGGCGATGCCGTCGATCCGCGGCTCCGAGGCGATCGCCGCCCCGACCTCCGGGCCGCCGGCGACGATGTTGACGACCCCGGGTGGAAGGTGGTCGAGACACGGGGCCAGCATCAGCGTCGAGAGGGGGGTGAGCTCGGACGGCTTGCAGACCAGCGTGTTGCCCGCCGCCAGCGCCGGCGCCATCTTCCAGGCGAGGAGCAGCAGCGGATAGTTCCAGGGGACGATGCAGCCGATCACCCCGAGTGGCTCCTTCACCACCAGCGAGAGCTGGCTCGACTCGATCGAGGGGATCACGCGTCCCGCCGAGTCCCGCCCGATCTCGGCGTAGTAGTCGAAGCAGGCGGCCGTCCAGCCGACCTCGTCGGAGTTCTCGACGAGCGGCTTGCCGCCCTCGCGAGTCATCACCTCGGCAAGCTCATCGGTCCGCGCCCGCAGCCGGGTGGCGACTTCCCGCAGAAGCTCGCCGCGATCCACCGCGGGGGTGCGGGCCCAGTCCTTCGCCGCTTCACGAGCGGCCTCGAATGCGGCGTTCAGCTGCTCGTCATCCGCCGTGCCGACCGAGGTGACCGTCTCCTCGGTGAAGGGGTTCTCGACCTCCAGTGCCGCTCCGTTGCCGGCGACTCCCGCGCCGTTGATCAACATCCGTGTCTCCAACTCGCGCACGACTCGATCGTATTGGGCCGACGGTCCGGCCGAGACCTGGGGGTAGGCGGGGTAGGACGGCCAGGGGGAGAAGGAAACCGGCCGCCCTATCCGCCCGCCTGCGCCGAGGCTGAAAACCCGGCGGAGGCGAGGCAATTAAATATGTGGGCGGGCGCCGGAGTAGGGGGTCTCCGAACGCCCGCCCGCTGCCTCGACTCAGACCGTGAGTACCCCGCCTACGAGTACCTAAACGTGTGTATCAGCGGCTCTTCTTTCCGGCGACCGCTCGTTGCAACTGGCTCTTGCTCATGCTCGAACGGCCGTCGATGTGGAGCCGCTTCGCCTGGTTGTAGAGCTGCTCCTTGGTCTGGCCCGTCGGCCGGTTGGTGCCCGACTTCTGGCCCCCTCGGCGCTGCGGGGAGGCCCCGCTGGTCGAGCTGCGGGAGCGTGTGCCCGACTCCCCGGCGCGGGCCCGGTTCTTGTTGACCGTGCGAGCAGCCAGTTCCTCGGCGCGGGACGTGGAGGCCCCCCGCTTGCGAGCACTACTCTTGATCTTCTCGTATTGCCGGGCACGTTTCGTGCCCTTCTTGACACCGCTGGGCGGCATTGGAATCCCTCCTTGAGCTTGGTCCTTGCCGAGCGCTACCCGGCGTGCACTTCGCGAAAACAGGGGTTTCCCGGACCGTCGTTCCTGGGTAGCTACCTTTCGTAGGCGGCGAGACCTCGGGCTTCTCAGGGGCGAGACAGCCACGGGCACCGAGGAGCCCAAATTTGACGGACCTTGCCTTGGCCGACAGCCAAATGAACCGGACGCCCTCTCCTGGGCCCCAGGAGCAGCTGGTCGGCGAGCGCCGCCTTCTGGAGCGCTACGCGAAGGACCCGTCTCCCACGGTGCAGGAGGAGCTCGTCGACCGCTTCATGCCGCTCGCGAGGCGGTTGGCCGCGCGGTACGCCGGCGGCGCCGAGCCCTTCGACGATCTCGTGCAGGTGGCCAGCGTCGGCCTCGTCAAGGCGATCGACCGCTTCGACCCGGAGCGCGGCACCGCCTTCTCGACCTTCGCCGTCCCGACCATTCTGGGCGAGCTGAAGCGCCACTTCCGCGATCGCGGCTGGTCCGTCCACGTTCCTCGCGATGTCCAGGAGCGCATCCTCAAGGTGGAGAAGGCGATGGCGGAGCTGCCCGCCAAGCTTGGCCACACCCCCACCGTCCAGGAGATCGGGGAACGCATAGAGGCCAGCGACGAGGAGGTTCTCGAGGCGATGCACGCCTCGCAGGGCCACCATGCGGTCTCGCTCGACGCGACCTCGTCCTCCATGGGGGATGGTGACGAGCCGGCGCCGCTGCGCGACCGAATCGGCTCGGACGACCTTTCGTTCGACACGGTCGAGTACGGCGAGGCAATCGGCCCGGTCCTGCGGGAGATCTCGGACCGTGACCGCGAGGTGCTCCACCTCCGCTTCGTCGAGGACCTGACCCAGAGCGAGATCGCCGAGCGCGTCGGCGTCTCCCAGATGCATGTCTCCCGGATCCTGCGCGCGACGATCGAGAAGCTGCGCCAGCGGATCCCGGAGGAAGAGCTGTAGCGGCCACCAGGCCGCTCCACTTTGGGGCGGAGGGCGAAGCCCGTAGCGACTTATGTGGGGCGGCCGCTCGTGGCCGCGACCTGATGGCGAAGCGGGTCCATAGACCCCGTCTACTGGCTCACCTCGAACTCGAGAAACTCCGCCGACTCTCCCTCTGGCGTCTCTCCCTTGGTGATCTCCATGCTGCTGGCGAGGGTGCGCAGCGAGCCGGCACCGGGCACGTCCATCTCGGACATCAGGCGTTCGCCGGCACCCTCCACGAGAGGACCGACCCGGACGCCGAGGGTCCCCGCGCTGTCCTTGATCGAGATCCCGACCCGGCCGTCGGAGAACTCCTCACCGCCGCTGGCGGAGACGGCGTCGCCCAGCAGCACGGTGTCAGCCAGCCTGTCGACCGAGAACTCAGCGCGAGCAGCGAGCGCTCCGATCACGCGCGCCAGCACGGGCTTCACGATCGCGCCGGGAGTGAGCGCGATCTCCAGCTCCTTCGGGACGGCGGTGGGCTTGCCGTTGTTCTGCGCGTCGGGCGGCGCGTAGCCGAAGCGAATCGTCGTACTGCTGCCGTGTCCCGCCCCGCCGCTGATCTCGAAGCTGTCGGAGAGCGCCGCGATCAGCGGGAGGCCGAGGCCGAGCGAGGCATCGCCCTCGCTCGCCCGCGGGCGAAAGCCATGCCCCTCGTCCGCGACCTCGACGATCGAGCTGCTCGTCGCCGGGCTTCGCCATCACCTGAAGTGGGCCCGGATCGCCCGTCATACGCGTGCAGGACGACGTTGTTGCAGGCTTCGGTGACCACCGTCTTCAGGTCCGCGATCCGCGAAGCGCCGAGAGCCCGAGGGCCTCGCGCGGCCCCGCGATCGCCTGCCGGACGACGATCACGTTCTCCGCCGTCGCCGGCAGCGTCAGCTCGAGTCCGCCGTCGCTCATACGGCCGGCTCTCCCGGAGCCCGAGACCTCGTTGAAGGCCTCCTCCCGCCGGGTGTGCACGGGCAGCTCGGCGCGCAGGCCGGTCACCTCGAGCACCCGATCCACCGCATCGCGCGCCGTTTGCATGGACGACCGCAAAGCCGATATCGGCCTCGGCCGCCCGCCTGCGCGCAGTCGAGGATCACTCCGAGGATGGACGAGTCGATGAAAGTGGCGGGCGAGAGGTCGACGACGGTGGCCGTTCCCTCCTCCAGCAGGCTGTCGAGTCGCCGCCGGAGGTTCGGCGCGGTACTCAGATCATGCTCGCCAGAAATTGTCAGCTACGGCCAATCCTGCATCGTTGCGCTCAAGCGCCAGTTCCCCCGTCCGCACACCGGCGGAAATACCTCGATTGGAGGGCACTCAAACCTCCTGCTCAGGACGAACGGATGCGAGCCGGTCCGCCCGGCGCTGCTGCAGGATGGTGAAGATCATCGCCAGCACGGTGATCGAGAAGAGCATGGTGGCGATGATGTAGACCTGAACCGGGATGCCTCGCTGCGCCGCCCCGAAGATGTAGAGGGGGAAGGTGACCTCAGTCCCGGCGGTGAAGTTGGAGACGACGAAGTCGTCGATCGACAGGGCGAAGGCGAGCATCGCCCCGGCGACGATCCCGGGCCAGATCAGCGGCAATGTGATCTTTCGGAAGGTGGTGATCGGGTCTGCGCCCAGGTCCTGCGCGGCCTCCTCGAGGCTGCGATCGAAGCCGATCAGACGCGAGCGGACGACGATCACCACGAAGCTGATGCAGAACATGACGTGGGCGATCAGCAGTGTCGTGAAGCCCAGGCCGAGCCCGTAGACCAGGAACATCGAGAGCAGGGAAGCACCGAGCACCACCTCCGGGGTCGCCGTGGGGATCACGATCAGGTAGTTCGACGCGCGCCTGCCGAAGAAGTCGTAGCGGACCAGGGCCAATGCGATCATCGTCCCGAGGGCGGTTGAGATCACCGTGGCGAGCAGGGCGAGTCTCAGGCTCAAAAGCAGCGCGTCGGTGAGCGCAGAGATCGCAAACGGGTGTGCCCAGTGCGAGAGGGTGAAGCCTTCCCAGGTGAAGTTGAACTTGCCGGCCGGATCGTTGAAGGAGAAGGCGACGATCAGCGCGATCGGGATCAGCATGTAGGCGATCGCGAGGCCGCCATAGATCACGATCGCGTTTCGCTTCACCCACTTCCAGGCGCGAGTGCCGGCGGACTGGCGGCGGTTCGCGGGGAGGGTGGCGGCGTGCGCTTCCATCAGCTATTCGACGACGTCGGCGCCGCCGATCTCCTCTCCCATCAGGGCCTCGGATCCGGCGATGCGGATGTAGATGAAGACGATCAGGAGCATTGCCGCCATCAACGTGAACGAGATCGCCGCGGCGGCCGGATAGTCGGTCTGCTTCAGGTAGAGCGACTGGATGACGTTGCCGATCATCGAGTTCTGGGCGCCACCAAGGAACTGGGCGTTGATGTAGTCGCCCGTCGCGGGGATGAAGGTGAGCAGCGTTCCGGCCACAACCCCGGGCATCGAGAGCGGCAGCGTCACCCTCAGGAATGCCTGACGCGATGAGGCGTAGAGATCCTTGGCCGCCTCGACCAGGCTGGTGTCGAGCCTCTCCAGGCTGGCGTAGATCGGCAGGATCATGAACGGCAGGAAGTTGTAGGTCAGCCCGGCGATCACTGCCCCGCTGGTGGCGAGTACGCGGCCGGTCTCGGAGACCAGTCCAAGGGACTGCAGCGTGTTCACGACGAACCCGTTGTCGGAGAGGATCGTCTCCCAGGCGAGGGTCCGGATCAGGTACGTGGTGAAGAAGGGCGCGATCACGGCCAGCAACATCGCGTTCTTCCAGCGCCCGCCCCTGAACGCGATCGCATAGGCGAGCGGATACGCGATCAGGAGGGCGAGGATCGTCGCAATCGCCGAGTAGCGAAACGCCCGGAAGAACTGCGTGTCGTAGGCGCTCAGCGCGTCGGTGTAGTTCGAGAACTGCCAGTTGAAGCGGAACTCGGGAAAGATCCCCGTGTCGAGCGAGAGCCGTCCCATGAAGTACATGGGCACGACGAAGAAGAGGATCAGCCAGAGAATCCCCGGCCCGAGCAGGAAGTACGGGATGAGCCGGCGGCGGAGAGCGACGAGGCGCTGGTCACGCATTAGTCGTCTCCGCCGCCACCCATCTGTTTCTCCCAGTCCCTAGCTGTTCAGGACGCCCTCGAACGCCCTGTTGACCGTCTGCTCCTCCTGGCCCGTGAGTGTGGGCTCGTTGGAGCACTTCTTGAGGAAGTCCGCTGTCGGGAAGATCAGCGGGTCGTTCACCAGGTCGGGGTTGGTGGCCTGGAAGACCTCCTTGACTCCGTCGACCGGAGTTACGTAGTCGACGTAGGCGGTGATCTGCGCCTGGTTCTTCGGGTCGTAGACGTAGTTCATGAACGCCTCAGACGCGGTCGTGTTCGGCGCCCCGACCGGAATCACCATGTTGTCCGAGAAGAGCACGCAGCCCTCGGTCGGCATCCGGAATTCGATGTCCGGGTTGTCCGCCTGCAGCTGGAACGCGTCGCCCGACCAGCCGATGATCGCTGAGACGTCGCCGTTGGCCATATCGCGGGTGTAGTCGTTGCCGGTGAACCTGCGGATCTGCCCTGACGCGACCGCCTGCTTGAGCTTGTCGATCGTGTCGAGCCAGTCCTGCTGAGTTGCCTGCGCAGGGTCGATCCCGTTGGCCTTCATCACAAGCGGGACCGTGTCGCGCAGCTCGGTGAGCATCTCAACCTTGCCCTTGTACTGCGGGTCGAACAGGTCGTTGATCGAGTGCACGTTCGGGGCCAGCTTGGTGTTGACGATCAGCCCCGCCATCCCGCTCTGCCAAGGCACCGAGAACTTCCGCTCCGGGTCGAAGTCGGGGTGGCGGAGGTCGTCGCGGAGGTTGGCCTCGACGTTCGGGATTCCCGCCTTGTCGATGTTCTGCAGATAGCCGAGGTCGTACATCTTCTTCGCCATCCAGTCGGTCATGACGAACATCGAGCGACCGCCGGACTGGCCCTTGGCCAGCAGCGGCTGCATCTTGGCGAAGAACTCCTGGTTGTCGTTGATGTCCTCGATGTAGGTCGTGTGAACCCCGGTGGCCTTGTCGAAGTTCGACACAGTGTTCTTGTCGATGTAAAGCGGCCAGTTCGAGATCGTCAGGTTGCCCGAGGGCGGCGGGTTGTAGGCCGCCGTCTGCACGTTCGCCGAGCCACCGCTGCTGTTCTCGATCCCGCCGCCGCCGCAGGCGGCGAGGATCACCGTGGCCGCCAGTGCCCCACCCGCCACGATCAATGCGCGGAATTTCCTCTTGTTCCTCACTTGCTCCTCCTATCCAGTTCGTTCAAGCCGTTTCAGCCTCTGGTGGTACTGCTCCATTCCCCGCTGACTCCTTGACCACGTGCATGTGGTCGGGGCTCCAAGAAAGCGTTACGTTCGCCCCGCCTCCCGGGAGCTTCTGCCGCTCCGCCTCGTCGGTGTTCGGCACGAGCACGGTCATGCGCACGTCACCCACCAGCTTCACGATCAGCTGCGTCGCGGTGCCGAGATAGAGCGAGCTCTCGACGAGCCCCTCGACGGTCGGGTCGCCGCCTCCGCCGGCCCCGATCGCCAGCTTCTCGGGCCTGACGACCGCATGGCAGCGTTCGCCGACGGAGAACCCGTCCACCCCAGTGGCCACCTTGACGCCGCTGTCCAGCTCGACCTCTCCCTTGCCGCCGGGCTTCCGGATGACTCCGGGCATCAGGTTCGAGACGCCGATGAAGCCCGCGACGAAGGTGGTGGTGGGGCGGTCATAGACCTCCTCGGGGTCGCCGATCTGCTCGACGTGGCCGCGGTTCATCACCGCGATCCGGTCCGACATCGTCAGCGCCTCCTCCTGGTCGTGCGTCACGTAGACGAACGTGATGCCGACCTCTCGCTGGATCTTCTTGAGCTCCACCTGCAGGCCCTTGCGAAGCTTGAGGTCGAGGGCGCCGAGCGGCTCGTCGAGCAGCAGGACGCGCGGCAGGTTGACGAGGGCGCGCGCCAATGCGACCCGCTGCTGCATCCCGCCGGAGAGCTGCGCCGGCCGCCGGTTCGCCTCCGCGGCCAGGCCGACGCGCTCCAGCTCCTCGCGGACGCGCCGCTCGATCTCGTCCTTGTCCGTGCCCTTGCGCTTCAGGCCGAAGGCGACGTTCTCCTTGACGCTCAGGTGGGGAAAGAGCGCATAGCTCTGGAAGACGGTGTTGGTCGGCCGCTTGTGGGGCGGGATCCCCATCATGTCGACGTCGTCGATCGTCAGCAGGCCGTCGTGACATCCTCGAAGCCGGCGATCATCCGCAGGGTCGTCGTCTTGCCGCAGCCGCTCGGGCCGAGCATGGTGAAGAACTCGCCCTCTTCGATCTCCAGGTCGATCCCATCGACCGCCGTGAGCTCGCCGAAGCGCTTCGTGACCGAGTTGAGGACGACGCAGTTACCGCCCTCCTTTGCCCGCCTCGGGGCTCACGGGCGCACTACCAGCACCGGGACGTCGGAGCTCTGAACGAGCTTGTATGGGGTAGCCCCGATGATCGCGCCCTTGAGCGGGGATCGCCATGGCTGCCGACGACGATCATGCGCGCATTGTGCTTCTCGGCCGCGGTGATCAGTGCGTCGTGGGGATGCTCGTTGATCATCTCGACCTTGCACTCGACCTTGGCCGCCTCGGCGGCGTTGACCGCCTCCTGGGTCATCTTCTTCCCGAACTCCTCCACGGCCCGGCGCTGCTCGGGTACCTCGCCGCCGCCATAGCCGCCGGGGGCGGAGGCGAAGACGATCACGAGGCTGTCCCCCAGGGCCTTGGCGAACTCGAACGCCTGGTTGAGCGCCGACTTCGAGGAGTCGGACCCGTCATATCCGATGACTATCTCGCTCATCAGGCCTCCTCCTCAGTCGCGACATCACGGACGCTTCGCCTTTGACAGTGCCCTCGAGGATGCCCGGGTCGGCCGTCTCCCACTTGCGCTTGAAGAACTTCGGGTAGGCGAAGTTGGCGAACACCAATATGACGACGCCGACGAGCAGCCACCCTACGCCGATCGCGACCGGAGTTCCCACCCCCAGGAAGCCACCCGAGTAGTTGACGTCAGTGCTCGTCGTCTTGTAGTCGAGGAAGGCCTTGACGAAGATGAACGTCAGCATCGCCCCGCCCAGGAAGGGCGCCACCCCCACCATGATGAAGTTCTTCAGGCTCTTGAAGAGCTCCTTGCGGTAGTAGACGACGCAGGCGAAGCCGGTCAGCCCGTAATAGAAGGCGATCCCGAAGCCGATCCCGGTGATCGAGTCGTTGAGCACGTTCTGGCTGACGTTGATGATGAACAGCGTCCAGATCAGCGAGACCGCGCCCATCACCAGCGTCGAGACGTCGGGCGTCAGATAGCGCGGGTGGATCCGCCCGAAGATCTTGGGGATCGAGCCGAAGCGGGCCATCGACAGCGTCGTCCTCGCGGTCGGCAGGATCGTCGTCTGCGTCGAGGCCGAGGCCGAGGTGAGCACTGCGATGATCAGGATCTTGTCCAGCGGCGAGCCGAGCACGGGTCCGCCGAGCGCGCTGAGTACGTCGTCGCCGTGGTGCTTCAGGAAGGTGGTGCCGGCGTAGGCCTGGGCCGCTGTGGCCACCACGACGTAGATCAAGACGAGCAGGATCGTGCTCATCACCGCCGCCCGCCCTGGCCCGTTGGAGCTGTCCTTGGATTCCTCGTTGACGCAGACGCCGCTGTCCCAGCCCCAGTAGATGAACACCCCGAGGAGGACCCCGTCGACCAAGGCCGTGGTGCCGCCGTGGAGGGTGAACGGGTTGAACCAATCCGCCTGGACGTGGAAGCCGCCCGGGTCGCCGAAGTAGACCTTGGCGAGCGCGACCGCGGCGAACAGCCCGAGCGCCGCGATCTCGGCGGCGAGCAGGAAGTACTGGGTGCGAGCCGACAGCTCGATGCCGACCCAGCAGATCCAGGTCATCACGATGATCCAGATCGCGGCGACGATGCTGACGTCGAGAAGGTTGGTTGCGGCCGCATCGAGGCCGAAGAGCAGGAACGTGTAGACGCCGGCGATGTAGGCGAGGGCCGCCATCACGATGACATCGGTGACGACGATCGCCCAGCCGGTCAGCCAGCCGAGCCGCGGCCCCATCGCCCTGGTCACCCAGGTGAAGCTGGTGCCGCAGTCCGGGTCGGCCCTGTTCATGTAGTAGTAGGCGGCCGCGATCAGCAGCATCGGGATGAAGGAGACGATCATCACCGCCGGCGCGTGGAATCCCATCCCGTCGACCGCGACGACGAACCCGAGGGTCGCCGCGAGGCTGTACCCGGGCGCCGTCGACGCCACTCCGATGACCAGGTTCGAGAGATAGCCGAGCGCTCCCGACTTGAGGCCCTTGCCACCCGCCGCAGCACCCTCCGGGTCACTCGCCGGAACCGGCATCGTCGCGCTCTCCAATTTGTCTCCTTCCCCGTGCAGGCCGCTTTTGGCCTGGCTGGACGCCCGACCCTAAGAACCTCGACGAATCGTCGCAAGGGGCGAAAGCCCTAAAAGTGCGATACCGACGTTGTACAGCCGTGTACAAGTCCGCCAAGGCTGATTTCACACATTTCCGCTTGTAGGGCCGAGCACCTGGGGGTAGCGTTGTACGGTGAGGCTAGAGAGACGTGGAGGTAGAGGGATGGCAGCAAGCAGCGCCACGCAGACCGCCAAAACTGAGGCAAATGCGCTCCAGGAGCAGGCACAACGCCATCTCTGGATGCACTTCACGCAGATGGGCTCGTTCGGCCCGGAGCACGAGGTCCCGATCATCGTCCGCGGCGAGGGTTGCTACGTCTGGGACGACCACGGCAACCGCTACCTGGACGGCCTCTCGGCTCTCTTCTGCGTCAACTCGGGTCACGGGCGCACCGAGCTCGGCGAGGCGATGGCGGCGCAGGTCCGCGAGCTCGACTTCATCACGGTCTGGAGCTACGCCCACCCGCGCGCGATCGAGCTGGCGACGCGGATCTCGACGCTGACGCCGGGCGACCTGAACCGGGTCTTCTTCACCAACAGCGGCTCGGAGGCGGTCGAGTCGGCGATCAAGCTGGCGCGCAGCTATCACCGGTCCAGGGGAAACGCCCTGAAGACCAAGCTGGTCGCGCGCGAGATCGCGTACCACGGCACCACCCTCGGTGCCCTCAGCGCCACGGGCATCCCCTCGCTTCGCAGCCAGTTCGAGCCGCTCGCCCCGGGCGGGGTCCACGTGCCGAACACGAACAGCTACCGCTGGCCCGAGGACCGCGACCCGCTCTGGGCGGCGGACCAGATCGAGGAGCGCATCCTGTTCGAGGGCCCCGAGACGGTCTCGGCGGTGATCCTCGAGCCGCTGCAGAACGCCGGCGGCTGCATCCCGCCCCAGGAGGGCTACTTCCAGCGGGTCAGGGAGATCTGCGACCGCTACGACGTCCTGCTGATCTCCGACGAGGTGATCTGCGCCTGGGGCCGGCTCGGCCACTACTTCGGCTGCCAGCGCTACGGCTACCAGCCCGACATCGTCACCGTCGCCAAGGCGCTCACCTCGGCCTACGTCCCGATGGGCGGCATGATCGTCTCGGACCGCGTCTTCGAGCCGTTCGAGGAGGGCACCGCGATGTTCGCCCACGGCTCGACCTTCGCCGGGCACCCGGTCGCGGCCGCCACCGCGCTGGCGAACCTCGACGTCTTCGAGCGCGAGGACCTCTGCGGCCACGTGCTGGCCAAGGAGGGCGAGTTCCGGGCGGCGCTCGAGTCCCTCTACGACATCCCGATCGTCGGGGACGTGCGGGGCGACGGCTACTTCTTCGCCATCGAGCTCGTCAAGGACAAGGACACCAAGGAGCACATGGAGGACGAGGAGTCCGAGAAGCTCCTGCGCGGCTATCTCTCCGGCGAGCTCTACAGGCGCGGGCTGATCTGCCGGGCGGATGATCGCGGCGACCCGTCATCCAGCTCGCGCCACCCGCTGATCGCCGACACCGAGCAGTTCGAGGAGATCGTGGACGTCGCTGCGTCCGGTCCTCGAAGAGGCAGCTCGTCGCGTAGGGCACTGATGCTCACCGTCGAGAGCCTCACCTCCGAGCTCGGCCTCAAGGTCGCCGCTGGGGGTGAGGCCGCGGCCGAGCGCGAGATTCGCTGGGTCCACATCACCGAGCTGCTCGACCCGACGCCGTGGCTCTCGGGCGGCGAGCTCCTGCTGACCACCGGCATCCCCCTCGAGAACGCCGAGAAGCAGCGCAAGTTCATTCGTCTGCTCGCCGACACGGGCGTCGCCGGGCTCGGCTTCGGCACCGGGCTTCGATCACGCCAAGGTCCCGAAGGCCATCCTCACCGAGGCGGAGGCGGCCGGCTTCCCGGTCTTCGAGGTTCCCTACGAGACCCCGTTCATCGCGATCACCGAGGCGGCCTTCAGCCGTCTCGTCAACGAGCAGTACGACGTGCTCTCCCGCGGGATCGCCGTCAACGAGCGGCTGGAGCGGCTCGTCCTGCAGGGCGGCGGCCTCGACGAGGTAGCCAGGGAGATCGCCGCGGCGATCGGGGGAAGCTCGGTCGTCCTCGACGGTCGCGGGGAGGTGCTCGCCAACGGCGGGCGGCGGCTCCCCGAATACCTTCTCGACGCCATCCGCGAGGAGGTGGTGCCGCGAGGTACGGCCGCGGCGCCGTTCGTGCCGCACCAGTCGGACCTGCGGGGCCGGGCCCTCGCCCATCCGGTCTCGCCGCGCGCCGGCGCCGCCGAGGCCTGGCTCGTCGTGGTCCGGCGCTCCGGAGAGCTCGGCGACTTCGAGCGCCTCTGCGTGCAGCAGGCCGCGATCGTCGTCGCACTCGAGCTGATGCGCGAGCGGGTCGCCACGGAGACCGAGCGCCGCCTCTCGGGCGAGGTCCTGGCGGCGACCCTCTCAGGCCGGCTCGCGCCGGACGACATCCGCGACCGCCTCGCGCCGTTCGGGATCGGTGATCGGGCCGCGGTCCTCGCCTTCGAGCTGGGCGACGCGGCCGCCGCCGAGCAGACCCTGGGCGAGCACCTGGCAGGTCAGAGCCGCGCGGCGCTGGTCGCACCCCACCCCGCGGGGCGTCGCGAGCTTCTCTGTGCCGTCGTGGACGGCACCAAGGGAGATCCCTTCGAGCTGGCCACCCAGGCCCGGCAGGCCCTCGAGGCCGTCCACGGCCCGACGAGGGCCGCGACCAGCCGCTCGCTGCCGACCGAGCGGGTGCGGCACTCCTTCCACGAGGCGCGCTGCGCTCTCGAGGCGACCGCCTTCTCCAACGGCGCCGCGCCCGACGTGGCGTCCCATCGTGACCTGGGCGCCTTCACCCTGCTGCTCTCCGTGCAGGATGGCGAGGCCCTCAGGCTCTATTGCGAGTCGGTGCTGGGACCGATCGAGGACTCCGACGAGCGCTACGCCGGCGAGCTGCTGCGGTCCCTGGAGGCGTACATCGACCGCAACGGGCACTGGGAGCGAGCGGCCAGCGACTGCTACTGCCACCGCCACACCCTCCGCTACCGGATCAAGCGCATCGAGGAGCTGACCGGCCGCGACCTGAGCCGGGCGAACGACCGGGTCGAGCTCTGGCTGGCCCTGCGCGCGCGGGAGCTGATCGCATGAGGGTGGCTGTCCTCGGAGCCGGCGGCACGATCGCTCCGGCGATCGTCCGCGACCTGGCGGAGTCCGAGGAGGTCACTGCGATGCGGCTCCTGGACATCGACCTGCGCAAGGCGGAGGCGGTCGCGATGGAGCACGGGGGCGGCAAGGCGCAGGCGCGCCAGGCCGACGCCACCTCTGACCTCGCCGAGCACCTGCAGGGGATGGAGGTGCTGGTCAACTCGGCCGCCTACCGGATCAACCTCGCCGCCATGCGCGCCTGCCTCGACGCCGGCTGCCACTACATCGACCTGGGCGGCCTCTACCACGTGGCCAAGGAGCAGCTCGCTCTCTCCGGCGAGTTCGAGCAGCGCGGTCGCCTCGCCCTGCTCGGGATGGGGTCCGCCCCCGGCAAGACCAACCTGCTGGGCGCCCGGGCGGTGAGGGAGCTTCCCGGCAAGCCGATCTCCATCTCCGTGCTGGCCGGCGGACGCGATCTGAAGCCGACCGGCGAGCTCAGCTTCCCCTACGCCCTGCGCACGCTCTTGACGAGATCACGATGCCGCCCATGGCGATCATCAACGGCCGGCCGCAGGAGATGAAGCCCCTGCAGGACGGTCCCCGCGCCGATTTCGGGGACCCGATCGGCGAGGCAGAGACCATCTTCACGCTGCATTCCGAGGTCCTTACGTTCGGGGACAGCTTCGGTGCGCCGAACGTGACCTTTGCGCTCTCGTTGCCACCTGCGGTACTCGAGAGTCTCAAGGAGCTGTCGGGGGCGAGCGAGGAGCGGATTGCCGAAGTTGCCCGCTCTGCATCGCCCCCTTCAGCTGACACGGTGTCGATCCACATCGTCGAGATCACCGGACCCGACACGAAGATCCGCGCCCGCAGCGTGACGCCGCCGAACGAGGACTGGGGACTGGGAGGCGGGATCGTCTCCACCGCCACGCCCGCGGCGGCGGCCGTGAGGCTGCTCGCGCGCGGCTCGATCACCAAGAGAGGCGCCCTGCCGCCGGAGAGCTGCATCGATCCCGACGAGATGTTCGCCGAGCTGGAGGGGAGGGGCGTGCGCTTCGACTTCTCGAGCTCGCCGATCGAGAAGTCCGCGATGATGGCGAACAAGGTAGCCCGATGAGAGACGATCAACGCGGAGCCGCCCCCGGACGCGAAGCGGAGGAGGCGGCGTCTTCATGAAGGTCGGAGTCCCGACGGAGATCAAGGATGACGAGTACCGCGTCGCCCTCACCCCGGCCGGGGCCCGCGAGCTTCGCGAGCACGGCCACGAGGTGCTCCTGCAGGCCGGGGCGGGCGAGGGCAGCGCGATCCCGGATGACGCCTACAGCTCGCAGGGCGCCACGATCCTCCCGGACGCCGCCGCTGTCTTCGACCAGGCGGAGATGATCCTCGGGGTCAAGGAGCCACAGCCCGATGAGGTGGCGATGCTCCGCCCGGAGCACACGCTCTTCACCTACCTGCACCTGGCGCCCGATCCTGAGCTGACGAAGGGGCTTCAGGAGAGCGGC
Organism: uncultured Solirubrobacterales bacterium; assembly: GCA_963728875.1. Classification (GTDB taxonomy): domain Bacteria; phylum Actinomycetota; class Thermoleophilia; order Solirubrobacterales; family 70-9; genus DASUPK01. Next base: position 160,566 of record CAVSLJ010000007.1, on the reverse strand, counting down.
GCGACGTGCGTCGCCTACGAGACCGTCGAGGACTCGCACGGCCGCCTGCCGCTGCTCGCCCCGATGAGCGAGGTCGCCGGCAAGATCGCGACCCAGGCGGGCGCCTTCTTCCTCGAGAAGCCGCTGGGCGGCCGCGGGATCCTGCTCGGGGGCGTCCCGGGCGTCGCGCCCGCGAACGTGATGGTCATCGGCGGCGGGGCCGTCGGGATGCACGCCGCCTTCATCGCGATCGGGATGGAGGCCGATGTCTTCGTTTACGACGTCTCGATCGACAAGCTCCGCGAGCTCGACGTCGCCTTCGGCGGCCGGGCCTCGACCGTCTTCTCCTCGACCCTCGCGATCGAGGAGATGCTGCCGCGCGCCGACCTGGTGATCGGCGCGGTCCTGGTCCACGGCGCCAAGGCGCCCTTCGTCGTTCGCCGCGAGCAGCTCCAGCTGATGAAGAAGAACGCGGTCCTGGTCGACGTCGCGATCGACCAGGGCGGCTGCTTCGAGACCTCACACCCGACCACGCATCGCGACCCGGTCTTCGACGTCGATGGGATCACTCACTACTGCGTCGCCAACATGCCGGGCGCGGTGCCGATCACGTCGACCTATGCCCTGACCAACGCCACGCTTCCGTATGTCCTGGCCCTGGCGGACCACGGCATCGCGGAGGCTGCCCGCCGAGACCCCGGCCTGAGACTGGGGATCAACGTCACTGGCGGTACTGTCACTCATCCCGCCGTCGCGGAAGCCGTCGGGGTGGACCACACGCCGGTAGAGGACGTGCTCGGCAGCAAACAGAAAGTCTGACCAAGGAGGAGAGATGGCCACCGCCACCGCAAAGCGAAATTCCCGAAGCTCCCGGGCGAGCCGGAACGGGAAGCCGAGGGCGATGACCCTCAAGAACATGATCGACGGCAAGTTCGTTGCGCCGTCCGACAACAAGCGTGAGGACGTCATCAACCCCGCCACGGGCGAGGTGATCGCCAAAGCTCCGCTGTCGAGCAAGCGCGACGTCGATGACGCCGTCAAGGCCGCCAAGAAGGCCTTCGAGACCTGGGGCGTCACCACTCCGGCCGATCGCATGGCTCTGCTGCTCAAGCTCGCCGACCGGATCGAGGAGCAGGCCGACGAGCTCGCCGACATCGAGTCCGCGGACGCCGGCAAGCCCCGCTCCGCCTTCTACGAGGACGAGATCCCGTTCATGTGCGACAACCTCCGCTACTTCGCGGGAGCGGCCCGGAACATGGAGGGCCGCGCCACCGGCGAGTACCTGGAGGGCTACACGTCGTGGGTCCGCCGCGAGCCGATCGGCGTCGTCGGCCAGATCACCCCCTGGAACTACCCGATGATGATGGCGATCTGGAAGATCGCTCCGGCCCTGGCCGCGGGCAACACGCTCGTCCTGAAGCCGGCCGAGACGACTCCGATGTCGACCCTGACGGTCCTGGCGGAGCTGTGCGCCGAGATCTTCCCGCCCGGCGTGGCTAACTTCGTCGGCGGGCACGGCGACCCGACGGGCGCCGCGATCGTTCGGCATCCCGACATCGGCATGGTGTCGCTGACCGGCTCGCCCGAGACCGGCAAGTGGATCGCCCGCGAGTCCGCGGACACGCTGAAGCGCGTTCACCTCGAGCTCGGCGGCAAGGCGCCGGTCGTGGTCTTCGACGACGTCGACATGGACGTCGCGATGGAGACGATCGCCGGGACCGGCTACTACAACGCCGGTCAGGACTGCACCGCCGCGACGCGCGTGCTGGCCTCGAAGAAGGTCTACGACAAGGTCGTCAGCGGCCTATCCGAGCAGGCCGAGGGCCTGAAGATCGGCGACACCAGGAACGGCAACACGACCCTCGGCCCGGTCAACTCGGAGCGGCAGCTCGAGCGCGTCGAGGGGTTCCTCGAGCGCCGGCCGGACAACGCCGAGATCGTCACCGGCGGCAAGAAGGCGCGCAGGCCGGGCTTCTTCATGAAGCCGGCCGTGGTGGCGGGCCTGAAGCAGACCGACGAGATGATCCAGAACGAGATCTTCGGCCCGGTGATCACGGTGCAGCCGTTCACCTCCGAGGAGAAGGCGATCCAGTGGGCGAACGGAACCCGCTACGGCCTCGCCTCGTCGGTCTGGACCCGGGACGTCGGACGCGCCCTGAGGGTCTCCAAGGCTCTCCAGTTCGGATGCGTCTGGGTCAACGACCACATCCCGATCGTCTCGGAGATGCCGCACGGCGGCTACAAGCAGTCCGGCTACGGCAAGGACCTGTCGATGTACGGGCTAGAGGACTACACGCAGGTCAAGCACGTGATGGCGAACATCAGCTGAGCCTGACGCCGGACCCAGGGTCCGTGTAGAGCACCGATGACGAGACTGCTCCCGGCGAGGACCCTTGCCGGGAGCAGATGAGACGCACCCCTTCAATCGCACTGGTTCTGTTCGCGATTCTCGTCATGCCCGTGCCGGCGCACGCCTACAAGACCCACTCCTCGTCGCAACGCTTCTTCCAGCAGCGCGCGGCGGATGTCGGCGGCGCTTCGATCATCCTCAACGTCGGCTACGCAAAGAGGAGTCCGAACGGCAAGAGCACTCCGCGAAGCGTGTTCGTGCAGCTCCAGGTGCCGGTGAGCTGTCAGGTGGGCGGGAGCACAACGCCGGTCGTCGCCAGCGGTCCGTTCAAGCTCCGGCACCAGAAGGTCGAGTTCTCCGGGTCGTTCACGAATCAGCTTGCGCCGGCCTCCAACCCGAATCCCGGGTCAAACGGCACGTACTACGCGACGGGCCACCTGATCAAGAAGAAGAACAAGAAGAAGTGGCGGATGAAGGGGACAGCATCCGTCCTGACCCACAACTCGCCGCCCACGTTCCTCAACTGCAGCAGCGGCGAGATTCCCTATTCGGCGGGCCGCTGCTCGTGGTTTCCACCAGCCACGGGCATTCCGCCGCCCTGCACGAACCTGTACCAGGCGGGATTCTCAGCGAGGCGCTAGCGCACCCGCTGGCAGTAGCCGTACGCGGTGAGGTTCGCCGGGCCGAAGTAGCCGAAGGCGTTGGCCGTGCTCGTGCCGTCGTCGTTCAGCGAGTTGCCGGCGTAGAAGGCGTTGCGCGAGTCGAGCGAGAAGCCGGTGGTGGTCAGCCGCAGGCCGTTCGGACAGCTCGGCGTCGTCGCAGCCGCGTTCATGCCGGCGGGCACGGGGGCCTGCGTCGAGGCGACCTCGGTCAGGATCGGGCCCTTCGCCTTCGAGCAGTAGGCGATCGCGGTGAGCTCGCCGCCGCCGGTCGTGCCGCTCCCGATGTAGGCGCTGCCCGTCACACCCCATGCATTCGTCCCGACGGCGTGGGACTCCGTCACGTAGTCGCCGCCGTCGCTGGCGAAGTTGGTGCGCTGGAAGCCGCCGGTGATCAGCTGCTGGCCCTTCGGGCAGCGGGCGATCGCGGACTTCGTCTGACCGGGCAGGATGAAGACGGTCTTGTGCGGCGTCGGGTTCTGCGGGATCTGGCCGCGGGCGCAGACCGCCTGGATGGTGATGTTGCGCGCGGTGGTGGAGGCCCAGTTCGCATCGAACAGCACCGCGCTGACATGGAAGCCGCGTTGCGCGCCGAGCCGCTCATAGGAATGCGGATAGATGCCCTCGCCCTGGGCGTCCGGGGCGGGCTCGGCGAGCATGCCCCCGCCGATCGGGTACCTGCCGCCCGGACAGAGCACCTCGTGCCTGGTCAGCTGGTCCGGCGCGGACATCTTGAAGGTCTTCGAGACGATCTGGACCTGCCTCGGCGGCCCCGGCTTGCCGGGGACGACCCTCGGCCCGCCATGCCCCTGCACCCGGATCGTGCCCAGGGCGGAGTTGAGGATGTACAGGCCGGAGGAGGCGCGCAGGGCCATCATCACCTTGTTGCAGTTCGTGCCGTGCTTCAGCACGAAGACGACGTTCATGCGATGCACCGAGTTCGGCCCGCCCGCGACGCCGACCGTCAGGCCCCGCTTCGTCTGGCCGATCTTCTTGGCCAGCTGCGTGGCCGGTGGGTAGCAGCCGTCGGTGCTCACGGAGCGCACGTAGAGGGCGATCTTGAAGGCGTCCTCGAGCTTCTTCGTCGCCGGGTTGTGGCCGGCGCCGCCGCGCGCCTGCGCCGTTCCCGAGCAGGCGAGCAGCGCGATCAGCAGCGCGACTGGAAGTAGGGCCTTCTTCGGGCTCACGATTGGCTTTGAACACGCCGACGGCGGAGAAAGAGCGCCAGCAGCGCGATCAGCAGGGCGCCTCCCACCGCGAACGGCCACCACGGTACGCCGCCGCCCCCGGAAGACCCGCTCTGCGATCCGGGTCGAGGCGGCAGCACCTGCGAGAGGAAATGGGCGTAGGCCGCCGAGCCCACGATGTTGGGATGGAAGTAGTCCGGCAGGAACCACGCACCGGGAGCGGGGTCCGTCTTGTGGTGCGGCAGGGAGTACTTCACCCAGTCGAGCAGCTTGATCTGGTCAGGGTGATCCTGGGCGGCCTGAACGAGCACATCTGTGTCGGGCGCCGGCGGGTGGCCGGTGTCGGCGTCATACGCCGTGACCAGGACCAGGGTCCGCTTGGGCCCGATCACCTTGAGGGCGAACTTGATCAGGTCGTCGTTGAGCCCGCCGTTGCCATAGGAGTTGATCAGGATCAGCTTGGGCAGGACGCCGCGGTTGCGCATGTCGCGCGCCACCCAGACCGCCTGCTTGAAGCCGCGGCACCCCTTCGCGTTGACGTCGAAGCCGGCCTTGTTCAGGTCGGGGATCGGGAACAGCATGGTCGAGTCCCCGATCGCGATCGGCGGAGATCCGTCATTGGGCCCGTATGGGTTGAACTTGGCGTCGCCGGTGTGCTGCTTGCCGCAGTCCAGGGGCACGCGGCCGGCGGCCGCGGGGGACGCCTGCACGAGGAACGACAGGGCCAGGCCGACCAACGCGAGGATCGGCTTCGCCATCAGATCGCGGTGGCAGCGGCCGCCCATCACAAGTCGCTACGGGCTTCGCCCTTCGCTCCAGAGTTGAGCGGCCTTGCCACCTAGAAGTTCTGTGTGTAGGTGCTTCTGATCTCGAGGTCGCCGTTGCGGCAGTCGACCGTCCCGTTGTACTGCACGCCCGGCACGGACTGGCGAGGCCCCTCGGTGCACTTGAAGCCGCGGACGGTGGCGTCGCAGGTCCCGTCGGGGTGACCGGTCTGCAGGCGGCAGTGGTGGTACATGGCGACGACCTCCTCGGCCTGCGGGCAGGTCGCCTTCGACACCTGGATCGAGGTGACGTAGGAGGCGTTGAAGTCACGCTGCTTGCCGTTGATGTTGCAGGTGGTCAGGGCGGCCGCGGTGGCGGTGTCGTCCGAGGACGAGTCGCCGCCGCCGCAGCCGGCGATCGCCGCGGCGAGGACCAGGGAGATGAGGATCGTGCGTCTCACGACGGCAGCAGTCTATTTGGGGTTTGCATGACGGGCGCCCGCGGTAGGATCGCGCCATCTCGTTGAAGCATCTGACAGGGGCCATCGCGGCTGCATGCCTGATCGCCGCCCTGCTCGCACCGAGCGGCGGCGCCGCGCCGATCGCGCACAGCGCCGGCTTCTCTCCGTGCAACATCGACGGCAAGCAGCAGAACCTCGGGGCCTCGTACGTGACCTCGCTCAAGGTCCAGGGCGTCAGCTGCACCAAGGGCGAGAAGTTGATCACGGCCTATCACCAGTGCCGCCACCAGAACGGCGGGCCGGCGGGCATCTGCAGCGCCACGCTGCTCGGCTTCAAGTGCAAGGACGGCAAGCGGACCGGCGTGCCGAACGTGCAGTACAACGCCACGGCGAAGTGCCACAAGGTCTCGAACGCGTCCAAGCGCGTGAAGAGCAGCTACACCCAGAACGACTAGCCGCCACCGCTTCCACGCTCAGACGGGCCCAGAAATGCTGCTTGTGGGGCGGCTCTCAGCGGTTAGGATCGCCTGGCCAGGCGAGGAGGGGTGGTGTCGTGTGGCGGATTCCTGGAGGAGCCCCGCCGGCTCGCAAGCGAGCCTTACCTATATGGGAGGTTTCAGATGAGGAGAAGACCCAGCTGGATACAGACCGGAATCGCGCTTGGGGTGATCGGGGCGCTGCTCGCAGTCTCTCCCGCCCTGGGCGGCCCCTCGCTGCAGAGCCTGGTGCACAAGGAGGTCGCAAAGCAGTTTGCGGCAGCGCAGGTCTCGAAGAAGAAGAAGAAGAAGCCCGTCCCGTTCAAGACCACCGTGGTTCAGCGAACCGCCACCACCGGTCCCATAAGCGCCGGCGCTGCCGGTGACGCAGTCGCCAGCTGCGTCGGGAGCGAGAAGGCGGTTGGCGGTGGCTATGCGGCGGGTCCTGGCTTTGGCAGAGTTGATGGCAGCCGGCCGGAGCTGAACGCCGCAGGCGTACCGACTGGATGGCACGTCTTCGTCGGCAACGATTCTCCCGGGAGCGCCACGTTTCAGGTCTACGTCCTCTGCATCTCGCCCTAAGTAGATCCGAACGACGAGCCTTGTAGGAACGCTCCGCCGCGCCAGCGCGACTCGGGCGCGGCGGGGCGTCCAGGCTCCCGGATCGGGACGGCGACCAGGCCGCTTGGCGACTTACCGACCTACGGGGGTCGGAAACTCGCCAACTCAGTAGTCGAAGTCCTTGTCGATGGCCTGGAGGACGATGTCCGCCGCCACCGATGAGCCGTCCTCGTTCAGGTGGATGCCGTCGGATTCGCGCACGATCGTCTGGGTGCCGTCGATGTCGATCGAGTCCCGGTAGCGGTCGCCCGGTGTGAACATGGGGATCAGGTCGACGACGCGGACCGCGGCGCCACGCTCGGCGGCCGCCTGGCGGACCGCTTCGTTGACGTCGTCCGCGATCGGCTTGCGCGCGGGGTCGCGCTGTGTCGGAACCGTCAGCCAGTAGATCCGCTGGACGCCGCCCTGCAGGTAGTTGTCCATCATCTGGCCCACCCTCGAGCGGAAGATCCCCTCCCAGGCGGGTCCGCAGCAGCTCACCTGCTGCCCGTTCGGTCCGGGCATCGGATAGCCCTCGTTCGCCCCGATGAAGAGCACCGCGGCGTCGGGATCGTCATTGGCCGCCTGGCTGGAGGAGAGCTGGCCCCAGTCGACCAAACCGGTGTTCGAGATTCCCGTCGCGAGATGCGGGTCGCGCGTGACCTGCACGCCGGCCCCCTGGTCCGCGAGCTTGCGGGCGATCTCGATGTCGAGCGGGGTGGAGAGCGAGTCGCCCGTGACGAGCAGGTTGTGCAGCGGCTGCGGCGTGGTCGGCACCGGGGCCACCGGCCGTCCCGCGCCGCCCGGGGCCGCCCGGAAGCCCTGGCCCGAGAGCTCCTCGTCGGGCGAGAGCCAGGACGTGAGGTCGCGGCGGGTGTCGGCCAGCGGGAGCCGGTCGGAGACCCAGCCCGCCGGGCCGCCCACCGCCTTGACGATGTCGCGCCCCAGCCCCGGCTTGAGCTCGTCGGCCGCCTTCCGCACAGCCCCGCCGGCGAAGATCAGCAGAATGAGCATCGTCAGCGCCACCGCCCTGACCGCGTCCCAGCCGCTGAAGCGGCGCAGGTCCCAGCGGTCGAAGCGCTCCATCAGGCTGTCGTCGCCGTGCGGCGCGCCCTCCCGCCCGGCGCGGGCCTCCGCCTCCATCTCGGCGATCGTCTCGAAGTCGCCCGACCCTGCTCGCGACCGTCTCTTCGTCGTGTCTGCCATCAGAAGCGGAAGTAGATGAAGGGGGGGACGCCCTGGCTCGGCACGGTTGCCCCGACGATCAGCACGACGACGGCGAGGGCGGCGCCGAGCAGCAGCGGTCGCAGGCGGCCGATCCGCAGCTCGATGCCCTCCATCGGGCGCTCGGGCAGAAGCTGCAGGCCGACCACCACTGCGATCGCGCCGACGACCGGGACGGAGTAGAGCGTCGCCGGCCCCGAGCGGACCAGCGCGGACATGTAGTCGCCGAAGACGGTGAGATCGGTGGAGCGGAACAGGATCCAGCCGACGACGATCAGGTTGAAGGTGACGAACCAGCGCAGCCAGCCGGGGAAGATCCGGCCCAGCCGGCCGTTGATGGCGTGCTCGGCCGAGAGGCCCGTGCCCTGGTACGCGCCCCAGGCGACGAAGTTCCAGGCGGCGCCGTGCCAGAGGCCGCCCAGTGCCATGGTCAGCATCAGGTTGATGTAGGTGCGGACCCGTCCCTTGCGGTTGCCGCCGAGAGGGATGTAGAGGTAGTCGCGCAGGAAGCGCGACAGCGTCATGTGCCAGCGCCGCCAGAAGTCCCGGAAGCCGGTGGCGCGGTAGGGGCTGTTGAAGTTCTGCGGGAAGACGAATCCCATCAGCAGGGCCAGCCCGATCGCCATGTCCGTGTAGCCGGAGAAGTCGCAGAAGATCTGGGCGGCGTAGGCGTAGGCGGCCAGGATCGCGTCCGGCGCGCTGTAGGCCTGGGGGACGGCGAAGACCTTGTCGACGACCTCGCGGGCCAGATAGTCGGCGATCATCACCTTCTTGATCAGGCCGAGAGCGATCAGGGAGAGCCCGGCGCCCACGGCGACCCGGTCCGGATCTCGTGGCTTCCGCAGCTGCGGCAGGAACTCGCTGGCTCGGACGATGGGCCCCGCCACCAGGTGGGGGAAGAAGCTCAGGTAGATCGCGGCGTCGAGCAGCGAGGCGGGCTCGGTCTGGCGGCGCTTGACGTCGACCACGTAGGTGACCGCCTGGAAGCTGAAGAAGCTGACGCCGACCGGCAGCGCGATGGTCACCAGCGGCAGGGGCATCCCGAGCCCGACCGAGTCGAGGACGTCCGAGACGTCGGTGACGAAGAAGCCGTAGTACTTGAAGACGGCGAGGATGCCCAGGTCGAAGACGACTCCCCCGGCCGTGAACCACTTGCGCAGCCGCTCGTCCTCGGTGCGGTGGATCGCCACCACCGCGAGCTGGCTGACCAGCGTGATCGCGGCGAGCAGCAGGCAGAAGCGCGGATCGGCCGCCGCGTAAAACACATAGCTTGCGACGACGATGAAAGGCTTCCAGAGCTGCTGCCGGGGCATGAGCGCCCAGGACAGGGCCAGCACGATCGGAAAGAAGATGGCGAATTCGACTGTCGGGAAAAGCACGGGCGTCAGCCTAGGGATCGCGCTCGCGCTGGCTGTTGCCGCCCTTGTGACGATGGTTGCGGCCCCCGCGGCTCAGGCGGGCTGCGGCGGCGTCGAGACCGTGAGCCCGAAGCACAAGGTCGCCCCACGGCCGCCCCTGGCGATCGGCGACTCATCGATGCTGCTGGCGCTGCCGGCCCTCTCGCGGGTCGGCTACAAGGCCAACGCCCGTGGCTGCCGCCAGTTCGCCGAGGGGCTGCGGCTGCTGCGTGACGCCCGGGGCCGGCACGAGCTCCCCCATCTGGTCGTGCTCGCGCTCGGGGCCGACGCCTCCGTGACCGGCGGCCAGATCGATCAGGCGAAGAAGATCCTGGGCCCGAAGCGCAAGCTCGGACTGGTCACGCCGCGCGAGACCGGTGGAGGCGAGTCGAACGACGCCGAGGTGATTCGCAACGCGGGCCAGCGCGATCCCGAGCGGGTCAAGGTCCTCGACTGGGTCCACTACAGCGCCGGGCACTCGAGCTGGTTCCAGCCCGACGGGCTGCACCTCACCTTCAGCGGAGCAAAGGCCTTCGCCCGGCTCCTGAAGAAGCTCGTACCTCTCGCCTGATCAGAGCGGCGGGAAGTGACCGTTCGTCGCGAGCGGCAGCGCCGTGGCGAGGAACTGGGCGTAGGCATCGGCGCCCGTGTAGTTCGGGTGGTAGAGGTCGGGGAGGAACCAGGCGCCCGGCTTGGGCTCCACCGCATGGTGTGAGCGGCTGTAGCGCACCCAGTCCATGACGAAGATCCGGTGGGGGTATCGCCGGGCGGCCTTGAAGAGCATGTCGGTGTCCGGCGCGGGCGGATGTCCCGTGTCCGCGTTGTACTCGGTGATCAGGCCGAGCACTCTCTTGCGGCCGAGCACGTCGAGCGCATCCTGGATCAGGGGGGGATTCACCCCACCGTTGCCGTAGGCGTTGATCAGGACGAGGTGGGGCAGGTGGTGCTTGGCCTTCAGCTTGCGGATGGTGTTGACCGCCTCCCGGAAGCCGCGGCAGCCCCGCGCGTTGACCGAGTAGCCGACCGCATTCAGGTTCGGGATCGGCAGGATCATCGTCGAGTCGCCGATCGCGACCGGCGCCCGGCCCCTCGGGTTCGGGTCCACCCCGGCCTGCCCGCGGTGGACCTTCTTGCAGCCGAACGCCGGCTCCCCAGCGCCATGGGCAGCCGCCGCGAATCCGACCGAAAGGCAGATGACAACGAGTGCGGCGGTTCCCTGGCGAACCCGCATGGCTCGCTGAGTCTACGGCGAGATCAGTTGACGACGACGGCGCTCTCGGCGGAGGTCACCGGCTCCACTCCCCCGCCACGGGCGCTGATCGACTCCTCGCGCGTCAGCCGATGCGCGAGATAGACGGGGATGATCGAGAGCAGCACGACGATCACGGCGACGACGTTGGTGATCGGCAGTTGCTGGCCGCGGAAGAGGTTGTCGAGGATCCAGATCGGCAGCGTCTGCTGGCCGCCGCCGAGGGTGAACGTGGTGACGATGATCTCGTCGAAGGAGAGCGCGAACGCGAGCAGGGCGCCCGCCACCAGGGCCGTCTGCATGTTGGGCAGCGTCACGTGGCGGAAAGTCTGCCAGGTGTGGGCGCCGAGATCGGCCGATGCCTCCTCCAGATTGGCCGACACCCGTCTCAGACGGGCGATCACGTTGTTGTAGACGACGACGATGCAGAAGGTGGCGTGGGCCACGATCACGGTGAAGAGGCCGAGCGTCACCCCCAGCACCTGCGTGAAGGTGTCGCTCAGGGCGAGGCCGGTGACGATGCCCGGCAGCGCGATCGGGATCACGACGAGGAACGAGACCGTCTCCCGCCCGAAGAAGCGGTGGCGGGCGACGGCGAAGGAGGCGAGCGTCCCGAGGACGAGAGCGATGGCGGTCGCGGCCACCCCGACCTTGATCGAGGTGAAGAAGGCAGTGCGGGCGGCGTGGTCACGGATCGCATCGCCGAACCAGTGCGTGGTGACGCTGTCCAGCGGCCATTTCAAGGTCGTGCCGCCGTTGAACGCGTAGATCGCGATCACCAGCAGCGGGATGTAGATGAAGGCGAGGGTGATCCCGACGGCGACGCGCAGCAGGTTCCTGGTCCGGGGGGAGAAGGTCATGGCCTAGAGGTGCTCGAACGCTCCGAGCCGGCGGGCGATCAGCAGGTAGACGACCATCACGACGATCGGCACGGTCGCGAACGCGGAGGCCAGGGGCAGGTTGTTGGTGTGGCTGGTGAAGACGACGTTCCCGATGAACTGGGTGTCGGGGGAGACCAGGGAGGGCGTGATGTAGTCGCCCAGCGTCAGGGAGAACGTGAAGATCGAGCCGGCGACGACCGCCGGGAAGGCGAGCGGCAGGATCACCCTCCGGAAGGTGAGGAACGGCTTGGCACCGAGATCCTCCGATGCCGAGAGCAGCGAGTCGGGGATGCGCTCGAGGCCGGCGTAGATCGGCAGGATCATGTACGGCAGCCAGAGGTAGCTCATCACGATCCAGACGGCCGTGGCGCCGAAGCCGGGGCCGCTGACGCCGAGCGGGTCGAGTGCCCAGTTGATCAGCCCATTGGCGCCGAGCATCGTCTGCCAGGCGTAGACCTTGACCAGATAGAACGACCAGAGCGGCATCAGCACCGCCACGACCAGGAAGCCCTTCGCCCTGGGGGAGGCGATCTTCGCCATGTAGAAGGCGACGGGGAAGGCCAGCAGGGCATCCGTCACCGTCACGGCGGACGCGATTCCGATCGTCCGGAAGGCCACCGTCCGGTAGACGTCGGTGTTCCAGAGCTCCTTGTAGTTGTCGAAGGTGAAGCCCTTGATCAGCTCGCCGCTGAGCGCGTCCACGCTCCAGAAGGCGGCGACCAGCAGCACCGCCAGCGAGCCGAGATAGAGGATGACCAGCCACACCAGTGGCCCGGTCAGAAGCGCCCCCACCTGGACACGGGGGCGGCCATGGAAGAGGTCGGCGAGCCTGCGGCTCGCCGACCTCCTTCCGCGGCCGGTTGTTACGCCGGCCGCTTCCATGCCTCGCTAATCAACCCTTGATCTGGGTCCATGCGGCGGACCAGTCGTTGTAGTCCTTGCATGTATCGCCGCGGTCATCACCGCAGTCGGCCAGCGGCACCTTCCAGTAGTAGGTGTTCTTCCAGAAATTCGGATCCGCTGCGTGGTACTCGTCGCAGAATTTCGGATCCGCTGGATAGTCGATCGCCTTGTCCGCTGCGAGCACAAGGTTCTGATCACACGCCTTGCTCTGCGCAGGTGCCTCGCCGAAGTACTGAGCGACCTCGGCTTGCGCCTGGGGCGAGGTGATGAAATTCATCCACTTGTACATGCAGTTCGGATGAGCCGCATCCTTCGCGATCATCCAGGTGTCGGACCAGCCCGTCGCACCCTCGGTCGGCTGGAACCCGGTGCTGGCGTCCGGCGCCTGCATCGGCTGGTCGTCGGCCAGCAGCGCGAAGTACTGGTACTGCCAGGTGGTGCCGACCACGTCGTCGCCGTTGGCGAACGAGTTGATCTGCTTGGCGGCATCCGACCAGTACTCACCCACGTTCGGGTGCTGCTTCTTGAGCAGGTCGACGGCCGCGTTGAACTGGTCGTCGTCGAGCTCGTACGGGTCCGTGATCCCCAGGTCAGGCTGGTGGGCCTTCAGGTACACGGCGGCGTCCGCGATGTAGATCGGGTCGTCGTAGACGCTGATCTTGCCCTTGTACTTCGAGGCCTGGGCCGGATCGAGCATCACCGACCACGAGGTCGGGTTGGGCTTGACGTCGTTCGAATTCGACATCAAGAGGTTCGCCCCGCGCCCGTGTGGGATCCCGTAATTGACCCCGTCGAACGTGTTGTAGGGCTGATTCTTGAGGTCGTCGAAGATCGTCGCGTAGTTGGGCACCAGGTCGGTGTTCACGGGCGCGACGTCACCACCGTCGACGAGCTTCGCGGTCGCGTTGCCCGAGGCCGAGACGCCATCCCACTGTCCGGTGCGCATCAGGTCGACCATCTCGTCGGATGTGCCGGCCTCCTTCAGCTTGATCTGGCAGCCCGTCTGCTTCTCGAAGTCGGACTTCCACGGGTCGGCGACGTAGCCCGGCCAGGCGACGAGGTTCAAACTGCCCTCGCCTGCCCCGACGGATTTCAGCGCCTCACCGTTGTCGTTGTTGTCACTGCTGCCTCCACAGCCGGCGATCACCAGCATGGTGGCGGCGAGCCCTCCGACGATGCCGGCGGGCAGCCAGGCGGAGCGAGCTCTGAGTCTGCTCACTTTCCTTCCTCCTCTCCCTTCACGGCGACGGTCTGATCCGCTCGCCATCCAATTTTCACTTTGCGGCCGCTTTCGGCCTGGACCTCCGCGGAGGTTGTCTCCAGGTTCTGGCGGACGATTTGCAGCTCTCCCCCCGCTGCGAGGTCGACGAGATACCTCGTGATCATCCCGGCGTAGGAGACGTCCTTGATCGTCCCCTCCTCGACGTGAAGTCCCTTGGGCGCCTCGCCGTTCTCGACGAAGAAGATCTTCTCCGGGCGCACCGTGAAGCGCTGGCCGTCGCGCTCGAGCAGATTCGAGACGCCGACGAAGCCCGCGACGAAGGCGTTCTGCGGCCGCTCGTAGATCTCGGTGGGCGGCCCGATCTGCTGGATCCCGCCCTCGTTGAAGACGGCGATCCGGTCGGACATCGTCAGCGCCTCCTCCTGGTCGTGGGTCACGTAGATGAACGTGATCTCGACCTGCCCCTGGATCGACTTCAGCTCGACCTGCATCTGCTCGCGCAGCTTCAGGTCCAGAGCGCCGAGGGGTTCGTCGAGCAGGAGGACCCGGGGCTCGTTGACGATCGCCCGGGCGAGCGCCACCCGCTGCTGCTGGCCGCCCGAGAGCTGGTTGGGCTTTCGGCCCTCATATCCGGCGAGGCGCACGGTCGCGAGGGCCTCCGAGGCGCGCTTCCGGCGCTCCTCCTTGGCGACGCCCTTCACCCGCAGCCCGTAGGCGACGTTCTCACCGACGGTCATGTGCGGGAAGAGCGCGTAGTCCTGGAAGACGGTGTTGACCGAGCGGTCGTAGGGGGGCAGCCCGGTGACGTCCTTGTCGCCCAGCTCGACGCGGCCGGTGTCCGGCTCCTCGAAGCCGGCGATCATCCGCAGCGTGGTGGTCTTCCCCGAACCCGAGGGTCCGAGCAGCGTGAAGAACTCGCCCCGCTTCACCTCGAGATCCAGGCTCTTGACCGCGACGACCTCGCCGTAGTGCTTGCTCACCCCGACCAGGCGGACGTCGACGTCCTCGGCACTGGGCGTGGTGCCGGGTCCGTCCTCACTCGTCGCTGCCTGGGTCGAGGCTACGGCCTTCTCCTTCGCGGGCTTGATTGACCGGGTTCGCTGTGCGCACCGTATAACGACCCCCGATCAGGCCATAGGTATATCCGAGCGCCACCCTGCCTCGCGAGGACGGGATGGACAATCTTCGCGGGAGGCCTTGGACATCCCGCTATCTACGTTCGGGCTAGTAGCCGGGCGCGTACTTGGCGGTGTAGCCCAGCGGCTTGCGCTTGCTCTTGCGCCAGCGCGGCCCCGAGCCCTGGTTCAGGCGCTCGCCCGCCGCGGAGGTGTCGAACCGCAGCCCCGCGACGACCATGTACGCGTGGCTCGCGTTGGCGTAGACCGTGATCCAGCGACCCTTGCCGGGGGTGCCCCAGCTGCTCGCCAGGGGCCCTGAGGGCATCGGGCTCGCCAAGAACCCGGCCGCATGCAGCACGTAGCTGACCGCGCCGGAGCAGTCATACCCGGTGTCCGTGAAGGACCGGTGTCCGCCGCCCCAGTGGTACGGATAGGTGTGGATCGCGTTGCCCGCGGCGATCGCCGCCTGAATGTTGGCGGGAGCATCCGCGGGCGCCACGGCGGTGCCGTCCTTCCGCAGCTTCGCCCTGCCTGGAGGCCCGACGGGTGCGGTCGTGGTCGGCGTCGTCGTATCGGTCGGCGAGCCGACACCGCCGGTCTGGGCGGCCGCGGGCACTGCCACGGCCATCAGCGCAATCGCTGTGACCCCCGCCACTGCGAGGCGACGCTTGGAGCTAAGTGTGCTTCGCATCAACAGTTCTCCTTTGCAGGCCTGCGGGGTTAGCTGACGGGCTGGCGCTTAAGGAGCCTGCGCCCCCACCCTTCGACTGCGGTGGGTTAGCCCCAAAACTTGGTTCCCCCGCTCCCATCTCCACTGTGGGATGGGACTCGGCGTAACTGGCGCGGGACCTTACCAAACGTGAGAGATCCATTGCAATCGACAACCGCTGGCTCGTGATTTCACGCACGATCTTTGGATTCGACGCCCGCGAGGCAGGCTCCTCCCCCGCACGGACGCCGAAAAAGGCGACGCCGCGCCGCCCGGGAGAGGCGACGCCGCGCCGCCCGGGAGAGGCGACGCGGCGCACCTAGGGGAGGAGAGGTGGCCTCGTGGAGACCGCCCGGCGGGGGCGGCTAGAGGCCTGGGGAGAAGCGCGTTGAGTATCCGGTGGCGGCGCGCATGTTGAATCGCCACCGCGGACCCGAGCCCTGGTTCAGGGACTCGCCGGCTCCGGAGGTGTCGAACCGAAGCCCGGCGACCGTCATCCAGGCGTGGGACCGATTGGCGTACACCGTGATCCAGGAACCGATGCCCGGGGCTCCCCAGGCCATCAGCGGCCCGGAGGACATCGGGCTCCGGAGCAGCCCCGCGGCGTGCAGCACATAGCTGACGGCTCCGGAGCAGTCGTATCCCCGGGACTTGAACTTCCTATGGCCCCCGCCCCAGATGTAGGGGCGGGTGTGGATCCTGTTGGCGGCAGCGATGGCCTTGCGCACCTGCCTCGGCGCGTTCGCCGGGGGGAGGGCCGTGCCATCAGCCTGAATCTGCGCGGTCCCGCTCGGAGCCGAAGTCGTCGAGGACGACGCGGTGCTGCCGGGCGAACCCGTCCCGCCAGTCTGGGCCATGGCCGGCACCGCACCGCCGAGCGATGCGAGCAGCAGCAGCCCTGCCAGCGCCACCTTCCTGCTGAGTGTGTATGACCGCAAACCGTTCTCCTTCGTCGGCCTACGGGGTTAGCTGACGGGCTGCCGCTAAAGGAGCTTGCGGCTCCACCTTCGGTGGATTCGCCCCAACTGCTTGGTTCCCCCGCTCCCGGCCCACACCTGCGGGGCCGAGATTCGGCGTTTGGTTCGCGGGGCAGCGTAGCAGGGTCAGCTGATCTGTGAGCGGGTACTCACAGACCGGCGTAGTGCCGGATCGCGAAGCCCGCGCCCGTCCGCAGCGTGTAGCGCCAGCGGGGGCCGCGACCCTGGTTGACCGTCTCACCCAGCGGGGAGGTGTCGTAGCGCAACCCCGCGATGTACATGTAGGTGTGGGTCTTGTTGGCGAAGACGGTGATCCAGGTGCCCGGGCCAGGAACCCCCCACCAGGCGAGCTGCCCCGACACCAGCGGGCTGCTCAGCACCCCGGCGGCGTGCAGGACGTAGCTGACCGCGCCCGAGCAGTCGTACCCCTTCGCCTTGAAGGCTCGGTGGCCGCCGCCCCAGATGTAGGTCCGACGGTGGATCCGGTTGGCAGCCTGAATAGCGCGCGCCACCGAGAAGGGAGCGCCGGGCGGGATGCTCGCCTTGCCACCGGGCAGGATCGTCGCCGTGCTGGTGGGACCCGGCGAGCCCACGGGGGCGCCTGGGACGACGGTTGTCGTGCTCTCGGTCTGGCCGGCAGCGGGCGCAGCGGCGATCAGCGCAACCGCGAAGATCAGTCCGGCCAGTCCAAGCTTGCGGGTTTGACGACTCGAGCGAGACAGCAGAACAACCCCTCCTTTTCCCTGCAAACGACCGTAGCAGAGCCCGGGCCGTTTGTGAGCACGCGCTCATAGACCTGGACGAGCGGCTGCAGCGATAGGTTCCCCGCATGGACCTCCAGGGGAAGCGGGTGCTGCTCAGCGGCGCTACCGGGGGGATCGGCAGGGCGATCGCCGAGCGGCTCGCGCACGAGGGGACCTCATTGGTGCTGAGTTCGCGGAAGGAGGACGAGCTCGAAAACCTCGCTCGGACGCTGCCGGGAGGACTGGATCGCCATGCGGTCCTAGTCGTCGATCTCGCCGATGAAGGCGCGGGTCAGCGGGCCGTCCGCGAGGCCGGCGAGCTCGATGGACTGATCGCCAACGCTGCGCTGCCGGGCGTCGGCTCGATCGAGAAGGTCGAATCCGAGGAGCTCACCCGGACGCTTCGCGTCAACCTCGAAGCGCCGATGCTGATGGCGCGCGAGCTCATCCCGGCGCTGCTCGAGAAGGGCGAGGGTCACATCGTCTTCATCTCCTCCATCAACGGGAAGGTCGGAACGCCGAGAACCGCGATCTACTGCGCGACCAAGTTCGGGATGCGCGGCTTCGCGCTGGCGCTGCGCGAGGACCTGCACCCGAAGGGGATCGGCGTCTCGACCGTGCTGCCCGGGTTCATCCGGGAGGCCGGCATGTTCCACGACTCGGGGGTCAAGTCACCACCGGGCCTGGGCACCACCTCGCCCGGAAAGGTCGCCAGGGCCGTGGTCAGGGCCATCACGCGGGACCGCTCGGAGGTTGAGCCCGCGACGCTGCGCCTCCGGCTCGCGAGCGGGATCGCGTACCGGCATCCGGAGTTCGCCGCCAGGATCCAGCGACGTGGCGGCGCCGAGCGAATCGCCGACGAGCTGGTCGCGGGCCACGCCGGCAAGCGCTAGCGGCCAGCCGAGGGCTATTCTCTTCGGGGCGCGTCAAGGAGGGCGCGCGGCGTGCCGAGGGACACGCCTCCATCGTTTGAGGGACAGGAGAGGTCATGCGGAAGCTCGTGGTGTTGTCGGCCGTCATCGGCTCACTGCTGGCTGCATCGAGCGCGCACGCCGCGATCCCGAGTGCGCTCGGGGTGACTTGCACTGTCGCCGCGGACAACGTCCGCGAGTGCGGAACCGGCTCGAGCAGTGGCGACACCGTCCGTAGCACCGCGCCGACCTGGGATGGGACGCCGATCGACGTCAACGTCGCCTTTCCACCTGCGAGCGGGTCCGACAACAACTACCCGCTGATCATCGTCGGCCATGGCTATGGCGGCGAGAAGATCGGCTTCGGCACGTCGGGCGGGACCGGCGGGTTGCGCCGTTGGACCAGCCGCGGATATGCCGTCTTCAGCATGACCGACCGCGGCTTCCACCAGTCATGCGGCAAGGACAACGCGATCACGGCAGCCCTGGGCGCTTGTGACGCGGCGGGCTTCATCCACCTGATGGACGACCGCTATGAGGTGCGGGACGCCCAGTTCTTCGCCGGCGAGCTCGCGGACGCGGGACTGATCGACGGTCAACGCGTGGGTGCGCTCGGCGGTTCCTACGGCGGCGGCCTCTCGCTTGCCCTCGGGGCGCTGAAGGATCGCGTGATGATGCCGGACGGGCACCTCGCCCCCTGGACCAGCCCGATCAACGGTCTGCCCATGCGAATCGCCGCGGCGGCGCCGAACATCCCGTGGAGTGACCTGGCGTACTCGCTGACCCCGAATGGCGGAACGCTCGACTACGTCGCCGACTCGCCCTACGCGGGACGGATCGGGATCGAGAAGGAGTCGCTGGTCAGCGGGCTCTATACGTCGGGTCAGGCGGCCGGCAAGTACTGCGGCACGTCTCCATATCCGGCCTGCGCGGATCCCGAGGCGGACGTGACCGCCTGGAACAGCCGCCTCGATGCGGGCGAGCCCTACGACGGCGATCCCTCCGTGACGGCGATCTTCAACGAGATCACCGCCCATCACTCGGCGTATTACATCGACCACTCGGAGCCCCCGGCTCCGCTGCTGATCTCCAACGGGTTCACCGACGATCTCTTCCCCGCCGATGAGGCGATTCGCTTCTACAACCGGGTCCGTTCGCAATACCCGACGGCGCCGGTCTCGCTGTTCTTCGGCGACTTCGGGCATCCCCGGTCCTCCAACAAGCCTGGGGAGACGAACACCCTGCACGCCGCCGAGGAGGCTTGGCTCGACTACTACGTCAAGGGAACCGGTGGCCTGCCGTTCCAGGGGACAACCGCGTTCGCGATGACTTGCCCCAAGTCGGCTTCCTCCGGCGGACCCTTCCAAGCCGGGAGCTGGGCGGGGCTGGAGAGGGGTGAGGTGCGCCTCAATTCCTCCGCGCCGAAGACGATCGCGCCCACCGGCGGGTCGGATGCCGTCAGCGCGACCTTTAACCCGGTCAACGCGGCCCTGACGTCGGATCCGCCATGCACCTCGGCTCCGGCGACCGACCAGGCCGGTGTCGCAACCTATCGACTCCCGGGCGCCGTCGGCGGCGGCTACACGCTGATGGGATCCCCCACCGTGGTCGCGAAGATCGCGTCTCCGACCGCGAACTCCGAGATCGCGGCGCGGCTGTTGGACGTGGACCCGGGGGGCACGGAGACCCTTGTGGACCGCCAGCTCTTCCGGCCCTCGGTCGGCACCGCCCGGCAGGTCTTCCAGCTGCACCCGAGCGGCCACCTGTTCGCGGCGGGGCACATCGCCAAGCTCGAGCTGCTGGCGCGAGACGCCGGCGGCCTCTTCGGCGGCTACGGTCGCGCCGCCAATGGGCAGGGACCGGTGACGGTCTCCGGTCTCTCACTGCACATCCCGGTGCTCGAGAACCCCGGCGCCTCCGGGGGGCAGGTCAAGGCGTCGGCTCCGAAGCTGCTGCCCTGTGGGACCGCGATCGCGCCCGAATACTCATCCGTCTCGCACCTGCGTGCCGCGCGCGGCGACGGCAAGGTCAAGGTCAAGGGCAAGAGGGCCAAGGTCCGGGTGGATTCGGCGCCGGGGACCGCCCCCTGCAAGGTCAAGGTTCAGCTCCTCGGCTCCGGCAAGGGGTCGAAGGCTCGATCCGCCAAGAAGCGAAAGAAGACAAACGTCATCGGACGCGGCAAGGCGACGATCGCCGGGGGCCAGAGCAAGATCGTCAAGGTCAAGCTTTCACGGCACGGCCGCTCGGCCGTGCGTCGCGGCAAGGGGATCCGGGTCAAGGTGACCACGATTGACGGGGCCGGCAACACGGTGCAGGTCACGAAGCTCAAGTCAGGGCACAAGAAGCACAAGAAGCGGTAGCGGCATACTGCATATGTGAGCGCTGATTCCTTCGGAGCACGTTCCGAGCTCGAGGTCTCCGGCCGCAAGGTGGAGATCCACCGGCTCGATGCCCTGCAAGAGAGGTTTGACGTCGCTCGGCTGCCCTATTCCCTCAAGGTCCTGCTCGAGAACGCGCTGCGGCTGGAGGACGGTACCTCCGTGACCCCCGACGACGTGGAGGCGATCGCGACCTGGGACGCTAGGGCCGACCCGTCGATCGAGATCCCGTTCCAGCCCGCCCGGGTCCTGATGCAGGACTTCACGGGCGTCCCGGCCGTGGTCGACCTGGCCGCGATGCGTGACGCGATGGAGGATCTCGGCGGCAGCCCGAGCGCGATCAACCCCCAGGTCGACGTCGACCTGATCATCGACCACTCGGTCCAGGTCGACGCCTTCGGCAATCAGAAGGCCTTCGCGATCAACGAGGAGCGCGACTATGAGCGGAACGGCGAGCGCTACGCCTTTCTGCGGTGGGGACAGACCGCGTTCGACAACTTCAGGGTGGTCCCCCCGGCAACCGGGATCTGCCACCAGGTCAACCTCGAGTACCTCGGCCAGTGCGTCTATACGCGCGAGGCCGACGGGACGACGCAGGCGTACCCGGACACCCTGGTCGGCACCGACTCCCACACGACGATGATCAACGGCCTCGGCGTCCTCGGCTGGGGAGTGGGTGGGATCGAGGCGGAGGCGGCGATGCTCGGCCAGCCGATCTCGATGCTGCTCCCCCAGGTGATCGGCTTCAAGCTGACCGGGGAGCTCCGCGAGGGCGCGACGGCCACCGATCTCGTCCTGACCGTCACCGAGATGCTCCGCGAGAAGGGTGTCGTCTCCAAGTTCGTCGAGTTCTTCGGCCCTGGAATCGCGGGGCTCGGCCTCGCCGACCGGGCGACGATCGGGAACATGTCGCCGGAGTTCGGATCGACCTGCGCGATCTTCCCGGTCGACGCCGAGACCCTCCGGTACCTCGAGTTCACGGGCCGCCGGACGGAGCAGATCGAGCTGGTCGATGCGTACACGCGCGAGCAGGGTCTCTTTCACGAGCCCGACTCCGACGAGCCGACCTACAGCGACACGCTGGAGCTGGAGCTCGGCGACGTCGAGCCGAGCATCGCCGGCCCGAAGCGCCCGCAGGATCGCATCGCGCTGACGAACGCAAAGCCGGCCTTCCTCGAGGCGATGCAGGAGTGGGACCCCGAGGCCGGCGACGAGCTCAGCAACATGCTCGACGTCGCGATCGACGAGTCCTTTCCGGCCTCCGACCCGCCCGCCGAGGACCACGACGGCGAGAACGGCAAGCCGAGAAAGGCCGGCCTGACGGCTGTGGCCGAGGAGCGCAAGACGAGCGATTGCGTGCCCGTCCAGCTCGAGGACGGCCAGACGGTCGAACTGGATCACGGCATGGTCGTGATCGCCGCGATCACGAGCTGCACCAACACCTCCAACCCGTCGGTCATGCTCGGCGCCGGGCTGCTCGCCAAGAAGGCGGTGGAGCGGGGCCTCGCGCGAAAGCCCTGGGTGAAGACCTCGCTCGCGCCCGGCTCGACCGTAGTCACCGAGTACCTGGAGAAGTCGGGCCTTGACAAGTACCTCGACCAGCTGCAGTTCAACCTGGTCGGCTACGGGTGCACCACCTGCATCGGCAACTCCGGGCCGCTGCCCGAGGCGATCTCGAAGGCCGTGAACGACAACGACCTGGTGGTCTGCTCGGTCCTCTCCGGCAACCGGAACTTCGAGGGGCGGATCAACCCCGACACGCGGGCCAACTACCTGGCGTCGCCGCCCCTGGTGGTCGCCTACGCGCTCGCCGGCCGGATGGACGTCGACCTGACCAGCGAGCCGCTCGGTCGAGATTCCGACGATCAGCCCGTCTACCTCGCGGATGTCTGGCCCAGCTCCGAGGAGATCAAGGAGGTGGTGGCCGACGCCGTCCGGGCGGACATGTTCACCAAGAGCTACTCCGACGTCTTCACCGGCGATGTGCGGTGGAAGGAGATCGAGGTACCCGAGGGCGACCGGTACACGTGGCCCGACTCCACCTACGTCCGCAAGCCGAGCTTCTTCGAGGGCATGGACCCGGAGCCCGAGCCCGTCGAGCCGATCTCAGGCGCGCGCGTGCTGGCCGTGCTCGGCGACTCGGTCACAACCGACCACATTTCGCCGGCCGGTGCGATCAAGAAGGACAGCCCTGCCGGCAGGTGGCTGATCGACCAGGGGGTCGAGGTCCGCGACTTCAACTCCTACGGGTCCAGGCGCGGGAACCACGAGGTGATGATTCGCGGCACTTTCGCCAACGTCCGGCTCCGCAACCGGCTGGTGGAGAGGGAGGGGGGCTTCACGCGTCACTTCCCGGACGGGGAGGAGACCACGATCTACGAGGCGGCGATGAAGTACGCGGACGAGGGCGTTCCCCTGGTCGTGCTTGCCGGCAGGGAGTACGGCTCGGGCTCCTCACGCGACTGGGCGGCGAAGGGCACCAACCTGCTCGGCGTCCGCGCCGTGATCGCCGAGAGCTTCGAGCGGATCCACCGCTCCAACCTGATCGGGATGGGGGTGCTGCCGCTGCAGTTCCCGGAGGGCGAGTCGATCGACTCCCTGGGGCTGACCGGCGAGGAGACCTTCGACGTCGGCGACCTTCAGAACGGGGAGGCGAAGACGGTCGAGGTCATTGCCCACCGCGACGGCGGGGACGACGTCACCTTCGAGGCCACGGTCCGCATCGACACGCCGAACGAGGTCAGCTACTTCCAGAACGGCGGCATCCTGCACCGTGTGCTGCGTGACCTGCGCTCCCGCGCCTAGCGCCCCCCGTTTCCCCTATTTGGTTTGGTCGCACGAAGAATCGGCGTGGCGGGGCCGCGGGAGGCAGGGGGTCCACACGGCCCGCGCCACGCCTGCGCGTCGGTAGCCAGGGAGGGATTTCCGACGCGATCGTTCCCGGAGGCGGGACTGGCCCGGGAACGAGTCTTGTCAAGTTAGTACGTCCTCCCGCCGCGTTTGATTATTCCCCGTTTCGTCCCGCGGTGTCAACCTCCGCGGCTCGATTCCCCATCCGCGGCGCTCGATCAGCTCGATTCCGATCACCGCGCCCACCGGTCCGAGCGGGGTGAGGGTGGCCGCCAGGAGCGGCCACGGTGCCTCCCTGCGCACGATCGCACAGAAGATCAGCGCGCAGAGGCCCAGGTAGCCGACACCGTGCAGCAGCCCGAAGAGAGCGGTTTCCGACGCATAGCCGGGCGCGATCCAGAAGAAGAGAAGCGCGGTGAACAGGCCCAGCTCGAACCAGGAGGCGATCTTCACCCACCTGAACAGGGGGCCCGGCACGGGCCTGGGAAGGGGATTCGCGTGGTCCGCGGCGGCCATGACGTTGAAGCTAACGGCTGAATGACCTCGACACCCGGTCGGAGTGCCGTGGGGCGATCTTCATACCGGCTGTCCATAGTTTTGTTGACCTTCGACGGGCAAGATGCCCGCCATGGAGCGATTCCACGGAGATCAGAGTTCCAACGTGAGCATGAGGAGGCTCGTGCGTCTGCAGCGCTCGTATCGGTGCGCGAGCTGCGACGCGGAACACCACTCCTGGGCTCGACTCAGCTCATGCCCCGACTGCGGCCGCTCCCTCTCGGTGGCCGTGATCCGGCGTGCAGCGCTCACGGGGCCGGTCTAGATATGCAAGGGCGCGCGCCAGCGCGACCCGCGTAGTGAGGGCGGGCCGTTCGTGCGGGGGCGATGGCCCGCATGGACGGTCCGCTCAGGCCGGCATCCGCCAACCCAGGTGCCCTAACTCGGATTCCTAAGGTGAGTGCAGCCACGATCCGATCAAATGGATATGGGCTCCCGATTGATCCTTTGCCGGTCTGCCGCTCGTCTCCGCCGGGCTCATCGGCGTGCTCTCGGGAACTGGGAGCAGTTTTTCCGGGCTCGACGGCTGGACCGTCATGGGCATCGTGTTCCTCGTAGGCGCACTGATCGCGGTCAGTGCGGCGGTGGTGGGACCGCAGCATCGGCTCTGGCGTCCATCTCTCTGGATGACGGGCATGGCGTATCTCGCTCTTGCGGTCTCGATCGCGTTACTCGTCATCGGCCTCTCCTCCGAGCCGACCTAACCGCTGCTTTGGACGCGCAACGGCCATTTGGCGACTTGTTCCGGAATACCCGGAAGAACTCGCCAAATCCCTCGCCCTCAGGTGTCGCTACGCCGGGTCGGCGCGGCCCATCAGGGTCGTGAGGACGATCCGCTCCTGCTCCTTGGTGTGGGCGACCGCGTAGCCCTCGCCGGTGCTCGCCCGCGGCGGCCGGCCGATGTAACCGAGCTCGACGCCCTCGGGCAGCAGCTCCGGCATGCGGCGCTGCATCACCGACCAGGCGCCCATGTTCCGCGGCTCCTCCTGAACCCAGACGATCTCCTTCAGGCCCGGGTAGCTCGCGATCAGCTCCATGAGCTGCTCCTTGGCGAAGGGGTAGAGGAGCTCGGCGCGGGCGATCGCGACGTTCTCGATCTCCTCGCGCTTCGGCGCGGCGTCGATGTCGTAGTAGATCTTGCCGCTGCAGAGTACGAGCCGCTCGATCTTGTCCTTGCGGCCCTCGGCGTGCGGGTCGTCCAGGACGAACTGGAACGACCCGGAGGTGAGCTCCTCGAGCGTCGAGGTCGCGCGCGGCAGGCGCAGCAGGCCCTTGGGGGTGAAGACGACCATCGGCCGTGCCTTCTGGATGTGCGCCTGGCGCCGCAGCAGGTGGAAGTACTGGGCGGCCGTCGATGGATTGGCCAGGCGGATGTTGCCCTCGGCGGCGAGCTGGATGAAGCGCTCGATGCGGGCGCTCGAGTGCTCGGGGCCTCCGCCCTCGTAGCCGTGCGGCAGGAGAAGGGTCAAGCGTGACGTCTGGCCCCACTTCGCCTCGGCCGAGACGATGAAGCTGTCGATGATCACCTGCGCCGAGTTGCCGAAGTCGCCGAACTGGGCCTCCCAGAGGATCAGGCTGTCGGGGGAGGCCGCCGAGTAGCCGTACTCGAACCCCAGGCACGCCGACTCCGAGAGCGGACTGTTGTGTAGCTCGAGCGGCGCGTTCGCCTCAGGCAGATTCTGGATCGGTGCATAGCGCAGCCCCGTCTTCTCGTCATGGAGGACGAGATGACGGTTGGAGAACGTCCCGCGCTCGGTGTCCTGGCCGGTGAATCGAACGTGGACCTCCTCCGTCAGCATCGAAGCGAGCGCGAGGGCCTCGGCGTGACCGAACTCGATGCCCCCCTCGTTCATTGCGTCGAGCCGCTTGGAGAGCGGCTTGCGGAGCTTGCGGTGGATGGTGAAGCTGTCGGGGACCCGCAGCAGCTCCTCGTTCAGCTTGCGGAGCTTGTCCTCCGGGACCGCGGTCTCGACGCTTGGGCTGCGGGTGCGGTCGAGCTCCCCGGTCCCGGTCGCGGTGGGGTCCGCGAAGTCGCCGGACTCGATCTTCTTGCGGAGCTCGTCGTGCGCGGCCTTGAGCCCCTTCTGCCGCTCCTCGTTCCGCTCCTCGACCTCGTCGGGGGTGACCATGCCCTCCTTGACCAGCTCCTCGGCATAGATCTGGCTGACCGGCGCGTGTTCCTTGATCTTGGCCGCCATCAGCGGCTGGGTGTAGGCGGGCTCGTCGGTCTCGTTGTGGCCGAAACGCCGGTAGCCGATCACATCGATGACGACGTCGCGGCCCCAGCGCTCGCGGTAGGCCATGGCCAGGCGGACCGCGGCGATGCAGGCCTCCGGGTCGTCGGCGTTGACGTGGATGATCGGGACGTTGAAGCCCTTCGCCATGTCGCCCGCGTAGGGGGTGGAGCGACCCTCCTCCGGGTCGGTGGTGAAGCCGATCTGGTTGTCCTGGATGATGTGGATCGTGCCGCCGGTCGCATAGCCCTTGAGCGACTGGAGATTGAGCGTCTCGGCGACGACGCCCTGTGCGGGGAAGGCCGCGTCGCCGTGGAGCAGCACCGGCACGGCGGCCATCGGATCGTGCTCGAGGCGGCCGTTCTGCCGGTTGGTCTGCGAGGCGCGGGCCGCACCGACGACGACCGGATTCACGTACTCGAGGTGGCTCGGGTTCGGATAGAGGCGCACGCCGATCTCGGAGTCGTCGCGTGTCCTGTAGACGCCGCCGTGGCCGTAGTGGTACTTGACGTCGCCGGTCCCACCGGTCGGGATCGCGGCCAGCGACTTGACGGCCTCGATCGCCTTGGCGCCCTCGAACTCAGCCAGGATCGCCTCGATCGGGCGGCCGATGTTGTGGGCGAGCACGGCGAGGCGGCCGCGGTGCGCCATGCCGATGACGACGTCGTGCGCCCCCTCGGTGTGGGCCATCTCGAAGACCTCGTCGAGCATCGGCACGACGGCGTCGAGGCCCTCGATCGAGAACATCTTCTGGCCGAGGTAGGCCTTCTCCAGGTAGCGCTCGAATCCGAACACCTGGATCAGGCGGTTGAGCAGCCGCTGCTTCTCCTCGGACTCGAGGGGCTTGCGGTGCCAGCCGGTCTCGATCATGTCGCGCAGCCACATCCGCTGCTGGTGTGAGGAGAGATGCTCGATCTGGTAGGCGATCGTCCCGCAGTAGGCCTCGCGCATCCGCGGCAGCACCTCGAGCAGCGTCTCGCCCTCGACGCCGATGCGGAGGATCTCCGCCGGGATCTGCGCCATCAGCTCCGGGGTCAGGTTGAGGTTCTCGGGCTGGATCGCCGGGTCGCCCTTCGGCTCGGAGCCGAGTGGGTCGAGCCGGGCCGCGAGGTGGCCGTGGGTCCGGTAGCCCTTGAGCAGCGAGGTCGCCGCCTGAACCGCCTGAAGCAGCTCCATGTTGGGCTTGGCGGCGACGCTCGGTGCGGCGGCGCCGCCCGGTGCGGCCAGTGGCGGCGCGGACGCGGATGCTGCGTGCGCGGAGGTGATGGTCGAGGCATCGACGTTGAGATCCCGGGCGACCGACTCGTAGAAGTCGTCCCCGCCCTGCAGGAGCTCCTCGATGCGGCGCAAGAAGGATCCGGACTCCGCCCCTTGGATCACGCGGTGGTCATACGTGGAGGTCATGGTCATGACCTTCGAGACCCCGAGGGCCTTGATCTTCTCCGGCGGCGCATGCTGCCACTCGACGGGATAGGCGAGCGAGCCGCAGGCGACGATCGTGCCCTGACCCTCCAGCAGGCGGGGTACCGACGCGACGGTTCCGAGGCCGCCCGGGTTGGTGAGGCTGATGTTGGTCCCCTGGAAGTCGTCGGCGGTGAGACTGTTCTCACGCGTCTTGGTGATCAGCTCCTCGTAGTACGAGTGAAAGCCCCTGAAGTCGAGGCGGTCCGCGCCCTTGATGCAGGGGACCATCAGGGAGCGCTTCCCCTTGCGCTCGACATCCACCGCGATGCCGAGGTTGACGCCGCCCGGCTCGACCACGAAGGGCTTGCCGTCCCGCTCCTCGAAGGCGCGGCCCATCACCGGCCACTCCTGAGCCGCCTTGACGATGGCCCAGGCGATCAGGTGGGTGAAGCTCACCTTCATGCCGCGCTCCTTGAGCACCGCGTTGAGCGCCTTGCGCTTGGCGTCGAGGGTGTCCACGGCGAGCTCGCGGAAGGAGGTCGCGGTCGGAATCGAGCGGCTCGCGTCCATCGCCTTGGCGAGCGTGGCGGCGGGCCCGCGCAGGGGCTTGGCCTCGCCGGGTACGGCCGTCGCGGGAGCGGCTCCGTCGCCGGAGAGCACGTCCGACTTGGTGATCTTGCCGCCAGGACCGCTCCCCTTGACGCCCGCGAGATCGACGCCGTTCGCCACGGCGGCGCGGCGGGCGACTGGCGTGGCGATGACGGCTTCGCCATCAGAAGAAGCGTCCTCGGAGGGGGCTTCAACATCCTTTGGCGGTGCCTCGCCCTTCATCATCTCGGCGAGCGGCTTGCCGACCTCGATGGTCTCGTCGGGGCCGACCAGGATCTTGGTGATCGTCCCGCTGGCGGGGGCGGGGACCTCGGCGTCGACCTTGTCGGTGGAGACCTCGACGACGGTGTCGCCCTCCGCGATCTGGTCTCCCTCGGCGACGTGCCACTCGAGCACGGTTCCTTCGGTGACCGACTCGCCCATCTCGGGCATGACGATCTCGAGGCCGCCGCCCTCGAGGGACTTCCCGGCGGAGACCGATGCGTCGTCCGTCGTGGCGGTGGTGGACTCTCCGGCCCCGTTCGACCCGGCTTCGCCGTCAGAGGAAGCGTCCTCAGCGCCGGCTCCTCCCGTGGGCGCTTCAACCTCCGCCTCCGGGGGTCCGCCGTTCGGATCGATCTCGGCCATCGGCTTGCCGACCTCGATCTCCTCGTCGGGCTGCACCAGGATCTTCGTGACGGTGCCGGTGGCGGGGGCTGGGACCTCGGCGTCGACCTTGTCGGTCGAGACCTCGACCATCGTGTCGCCCTCCTCGACCGAATCCCCCTCCGAGACATGCCACTCGAGGACGGTGCCCTCGGTCACCGACTCGCCCATCTCGGGCATCAGGAGTTGAACCTTTTGCTGAGTTGCCATTCCCCTAACTAACTGTATGACTTCCCAAGCGGCTGCCAGGGCGTTCTATTTCGGAGCGAAGGGCGAAGCCCGAAGCGACTTATGTCGGACGCCCGCTTGCAGCCGCGATCTGATGGCGAAGCCGTCAACCAATTCTTGCAATCAGGTCCACCGCCGGCCAGCCGTTGTCCCGGATGAATTCGCGGGTCGGAGCCGTCGTCTCGCAGAAGGCGCACGCGATCACATCGGAGAAGCCGACCGGCCCGGACAGCGCCAGCGGCATGTCGCACTCCGGGCAGGCGAGGGATCGCATCCCAAGCCACGCCGCGCGCTCGGCGGGCCGGATCTCGACACGGGCCGCGGCGGCGCGCAGCCGCTCGTCGCGCTTCGGATCGAGGTTGCTGGCCGGGTCGTAGAAAAGCCCCACGACTTGATTATTGCGCTCGGCCCACTCGGGCCAAGCGGCGGAGGGCGCGTGCGGTGTAAGTTCCCCCCAGTTTGGATGGAGGAGGGGTGAGATGAGCTACTTCGTCACCGGTGCCACCGGTTTCATCGGCCGCAACCTGGTCGAGCAGCTGCTCGAGCGGGAGGGCACGATCTACGTCCTGGTGCGCGAGGGATCGCGAGGCCGGCTGGAGGAGTTGAAGAACCGCTGGGGCGCCGGCGACGACCGGATCGTGCCGGTGATCGGCGACCTCTCCCAGGAGCACCTCGGCTGCGGCGATCAGATCGCCGAGCTGAAGGGCAAGGTCGATCACTTCTTCCACCTCGCCGCGATCTACGACATGACCGCCGACGCGGAGAGCCAGCGCGTCGCCAACGTCGAGGGCACCCGGGAGGCGGTGAAGCTCGCCAAGGAGCTCGACACCAAGCACTTCCACATGGTCAGCTCGATCGCGGCGGCCGGCCTCTACAAGGGCACGTTCACCGAAGACATGTTCGATGAGGCCGAGAAGGTCGACAATCACCCCTACTTCCAGACCAAGCACGAGTCCGAGGCCGTGGTCCGGGAGGAGTCCGAAGTGCCGTGGCGCGTCTACCGGCCGGGGATCGTCGTCGGGCACTCCGAGACGGGCGAGATGGACAAGATCGACGGTCCCTACTACTTCTTCAAGCTCTTGCAGCGCGCCCGCAACGCCGTGCCGCAGTGGTTCCCTGGCGTCGGGATCGAGGGGCGGAAGATCAACATCGTCCCCGTCGACTTCGTCGCCAAGGCGATGGATCACATCGCCCACATCGAGGGGCTCGATGGGCAGGCGTTCCATCTCACGGATCCGAACCCGCTGACCGCCGGCCAGGTGATCAACACCTTCGCGAAGGCGGCGCACGCCCCCGAGGCCGTGATGCGGATCGATTCGCGGATGTTCGACTTCATCCCCAAGCAGGTCAGGGGCGGCCTGACGATGCTGCCGCCGGTGAAGCGGATCACCGACCAGGTGCTCGCCGACCTGGGTATCCCGCGCTCGGTGCTCGTCTACATCAACTATCCGACCGACTTCGACTCGACCAAGACCCAGGAGGCGCTCGAGGGCACGGGCATCTCGGTCCCGCCGCTGTCGAGTTACGCCGACAAGCTCTGGGACTACTGGGAGCGCAATCTCGATCCCGACCTCTTCAAGGACCGCTCGCTGTCAGGCGCGATCGGCGGCAAGGTCGTCCTGATCACCGGGGCATCGTCCGGGATCGGCAAGGCGGCGGCGATCAAGTGCGGCGCCGCCGGGGCGGAGGTCCTGCTCGTGGCGCGCACGCCGGAGAAGCTCGAGGAGACCAAGGCCGAGATCGAGGAGGGGGGTGGGAGTGCACACATCCACCAGTGCGACCTCTCGGATCTGGAGGACGTCGAGCGGATGGCTAAGGAGGTGCTCGACCAGCACGAGCGGGTGGACATCCTCGTCAACAACGCGGGCCGCTCGATCCGGCGCTCGATCGAGAACTCCTACGACCGCTTCCACGACTTCGAGCGGACCATGCAGCTCAACTACTTCGGAGCGCTGCGGCTGATCCTCAGCGTGCTGCCCAGCATGCGCAAGCGGAGCAAGGGCCGTAAGGGCGGGCACATCATCAACGTCAGCTCGATCGGCGTCCAGACCAACACGCCGCGGTTCTCGGCCTACGTCGCCTCCAAGGCGGCGCTCGATGCCTGGTCGCGCTGCGTCGCATCCGAGGTGGTCGACGACGGCGTCCACATCACGACGATCCACATGCCGCTGGTGCGGACGCCGATGATCGCCCCGACCAAGATGTATGACGCCTTCCCGACGATCACGCCCGAAGAGGCCGCCGAGATGATCACCAAGGCGATGATCACCAAGCCGAAGAAGGTGGCGACCCGCCTCGGCAACTTCGGCGAGCTGCTCTACAACGTCGCGCCGAAGGCCTCGGACGCCATCCTCAACACCGCCTACAAGCTCTTCCCGGAATCGAGCGCCGCGAAGGGCAAGGACGACGGGAAGCCCGCCGAGAAGGAGAAGGAGCTCTCCACTGAGGGCGTCGCCTTCGCCTACCTGATGCGCGGCGTGCACTGGTAGTCGGTGGCGACGGCAGCTCGGCGGCTCAAGCACTGGGGCTGGGGCTACGAGGACCAGCAGCCTCCGCGCGACCAGGTTGAGGGCATCGCCAGGGCGGTGACCGACCGGCTCGGCTTCGAGGTCGACGAGATCGAGGAGCCCGTTCCGCTCGACGCGGTCGAGCTGCCCGAGCCGCGCATCTCACCCCCAAAGCGCTTCGCCGAGATGTTCTCGAGCGACCGCTACGACCGGGTCGCGCACTCACTCGGCAAGGCCTATCGCGACGTGGTGCGCGGCTTCCGGGGCGAGTTCCCGAATCCTCCGGACCTGGTCGCGTATCCCGAGTCCGCCGGGGACGTGGACATCGTCCTGAACTACTGCGCCGACGAGCGCGCCGCGGCGATCCCATTCGGCGGTGGCACCAGCGTGGTCGGGGGAGTCGAGCCCCGCATGCGCGATCGGTGCCCCGGGGTCGTCAGCATCAACCTGACGCGGATGGACCGCGTTCTCGAGGTGGACGCGGTCTCGAAGGCGGCCCGGATCCAGGCCGGCGCCACCGGACCCCGGCTCGAGGAGCAGCTGCGCGAGCACGGTCTCACGCTGCGTCACTTCCCACAGTCGTTCGAGTACTCGACCCTGGGCGGCTGGATCGCCACTCGCGCCGGCGGGCACTTCGCGACCCTCGAGACCCACATCGACGACCTGGTGGAGTCGGTCCGGGCGGTGACCCTTGACGGGGAGTGGGAGAGCAGACGGCTCCCCGGTTCCGGCGCGGGGCCGAGCCCCGACCGGATGCTGATCGGCTCGGAGGGGATCCTCGGCGTGATCGCCGACGCCTGGGTGCGGGTTCGCGAGCGTCCCACCGAGAAGATCTCGTGCGGGGTGGCGTACGACGACTTCGCGGCGGGGGCGGAGGCGGTCCGGGAGATCTCACAGTCGGGCCTGAACCCGTCCAACTGCAGGCTGCTCGATCCGGTCGAGTCGGACACGACTTCGGCCGGGCCGCCCGGCAAGGCGCTGCTGGTGCTCGGCTTCGAGTCGGCGCACGTTCCGGTCGAGGAGCCCATGACCCTGGCGCTCGGCATCTGCCGCAGCCACGGTGGCGAGCCGGGCGAGCTGCGGCGGGGCGGCGCGCGCGAGTCAGCCGCCGAGCGCGACGACGCCGTCAATGCCTGGCGCAGCGCCTTCCTCTCCGCTCCGTACCTCAGGGACTCCCTGGTCGCCTGCGGGATCCTCTCCGACACCTTCGAGACCGCGGTCACCTGGGACCGGTTCCCCGGCTTCCACGCCGAGGTGATGGAGACCGCAAAACGCGCGGTCGCGGAGGCGAGCGGAACGAAGGGCGACGGACGAGGCTCGCCGCGGATCAGCTGCCGGTTCACGCACGTCTACCCGGACGGGCCGGCTCCCTACTACACCGTGCTGGCGCCGGCCAGGCGCGGGGACGAGGTCGCGCAGTGGGACGAGATCAAGGCGGCGGTGTCGGACGCAGTGATCGACGCCGGGGGCACGATCACCCATCACCACGCCGTCGGGCGCGATCACCGGCCCTGGTACGACCGGCAGCGACCCGACCCGTTCGCGGACGCGCTG
This sequence comes from uncultured Solirubrobacterales bacterium, assembly GCA_963728875.1. Lineage (GTDB taxonomy): Bacteria > Actinomycetota > Thermoleophilia > Solirubrobacterales > 70-9 > DASUPK01. Next base: position 127,792 of record CAVSLJ010000007.1, on the reverse strand, counting down.
CGGGCCGCCAAGCGTGAGCTCGACCCGAAGAGCGTGCTGAACCCCGGCGTGCTGATCGATCCCTAGCGGCCTCAGGCCCGGGCGGCGCGGCGGGCCGCAACGCGCAGAACCTCGCCGCCGATGAGGCGCTCGAGATGTCCGACGACTGCCCACAGCGCCCGAAGGCGAAGGCCGGCCCGGCCATTGACCGGCTTGATCCGCGCCTCGCTCACCAGGGCGTTTCGTCCCGGGCCGTCCGGCTCGATCCAGTGAGCCAGAAGCACCCTGACCGTGCCGCGCTGGTCCCAGGCCAGGAAGTCGTCCGCGCCTTCGATCCGAGGGTAGTCCCGCCGCAGCGTCCAGATTCGCCCGCACATGCCCGAAACCGACCAACGGGCACCTTCGTCGATCACGGTGAACGGGTACTGCCGGAACAGATCCCGGAATCGGAGCTCCGACGAGGTGCCGGGGATGCGCCAGCGCACCGCGCGTCCCAGGGTGGGGGCGTCACGCAGCCGGACCGTCTCCGCCGCCTGCCACAGCCGGTCGGCGTCGGCTGCGGCGGAGAGGCGATGGCGGGTGCGCACCTGTGGATCGGGCAGCCATTCGTCGAGGTCGGGGCGCACGCGTCCCGGCCGCCTACTCCGAGAGCCCCGCGGCCATGAGGGCGCTGGCTCTCTCCGTGTGGTCCTCGAAGCGGGCGACCTTGCCGTTGCGGATGGTGATCACCGAGAAAACGTGCTGAGCGAAGGGAGTGCCGCTGCCCTTGCCGCGCGCCTCGACGCGTCCGACCATCAGGACCCGGTCCCCGCTGCAGTCGATCAGCTCCTCGATCTCCACCCTCCAGGCGCTCACGGTCTCGAACCAATCCGCCACCGCCTGCAGGAGCTGCTCGCGGCCCCTGAAGGTGTCCGTGCTCAGGGGCCAATCCCATTCGGCATCAGGGTCAAGGTGATCGAACATCTCCTCCAGCTCCGCCGACTGCTCGATCTCCTCTGCAGGATCCGACTCGAGGGAGGCAAGCCACCTGTCGAAGGCCCGGTAGAAGCCCCTGACCACCTCGAATTTCTCCTCAGACACCGACTAGTCACCCCATCCCTCGTAGGCGGTGGTGTGCCCCTCCACGTCGAACCAGTATTCGCGAAAGAAGTGGCATCTGCCGTCCGCCCCCAGGTGGGCGATGAGGCATCCGGCGATGGTGGCGTCGTGGCCCTCACTCGTCGCGGTGACCCAGAACTCGGCGGCGACCCGATCCCCGTCGATCACCGGATTTCCCATGCGAACGCTGACCTGACCCTGCTCCGACGCCTCCTTCTGGAGGTAGCTCTCCAACGCCGCTCGTCCCACAACCGTTTCCTCGGTGGCGTGAGCGACATAGACGACCTCGTCGCTGAACAGTTCGAGGAAGGCCGGGACGTCCCAGGTCTCCCAGCTGCGGCCGTAGCCGTTCACAAACGCCGATGCATGCTCTCGGTCCGCCGTCATTTCGGCCCCGAGGAAGTATCTCGCGGATCATGTTCCGAGCAGCGATGGGCGGGCGATTGCGGCGTCGGTCTGATGGCGAATGCCGTCTCGCGACCACTACCCTGCGCCCTCATGGCCGACGCTCTCCAGGAGCGGACCGAGCCAAAGGTGGAGCACGCACCCACCGGCGGCGAGTCCATACATCCCCGGCGCGGGCCCGTTCGCGCGGTGATCAAGGCCCTGCGTCCGCAGGAGTGGGTCAAGAACACCCTCGTCTTCGCGGGCCTGCTCTTCTCGGCGAAGTTCAAGGAGTTCGATGCCGTCGTCGACGCGACCGTCACCTTCGCCGCGTTCTGCATGGTCGCCTCGGCGGGCTACCTGGTCAACGACGCGCACGACGTCGCGGAGGACCGGCAGCATCCCACGAAGCGCTTTCGCCCGATCGCCGCAGGCGAGCTCAGCATTCCGACCGCCATCACCCTCGCCGTCGTGCTGGCCGTCGTGGCCCTCGCAGGCTCGGCCGTGCTGGAGGGCCTCGAGGTCGGAGGCCTCGTGCTCGCCTACGGCGTGGGCACGACGCTCTACTCCTATGTGCTGAAGCACGAGGTGATCCTCGACGTGATGACGATCGCCGGGCTCTTCGTCCTGAGGGTCCTGGCCGGCGCCGTCGCCGTCGGTGCCGACGCCTCCGCCTTCCTGCTCCTCTGCACCGGGATGGTCGCGCTCTTCCTGGGCTTCACGAAGCGGCGGCAGGAGGCGACCTCCGAGCTCCACTCCGGCACCTCGTCGAGGCCCGTCCTGGAGCACTACTCGATCCCCTTCCTCGACCAGATGGTCGCCATGGTGACCGCCTCGACGGTGATGAGTTACGCGATCTACGCGGTCAACTCGCCCCTGATCGGATCGAAGATGCTGGGCACGCTGCCGCCGGTGCTCTACGGGATCTTCCGCTACCTCTATTTGATCTACGACCGCAAGGACACGCGGTCGACCGACGCGATCCTGCTCGAGGACTACGGCATGATCGGCGCGGCGGTCACCTGGGTCGCCAGCGTGGGCATCCTGCTCGCGATCTACCACTAGGTCCCCAGTAGCCAGCATGGATGCGTGCCGCCGGGACGCTCTCTACGGTTGCCGGGTGGCTCGTAAGCGGCGGAGTCTGATCGGGGGGCTGCTGATCGCAACCGCGCTCACTGCACTCGCGGGGCCGGCCGGCGCTCAGGCGGCGAAGCGAGCCGTGATCACCATTCCCATCACCCAAATCGGGCAGCCGGGCAACCCGGCCGCCGCGATCACTCCGTTCACGGACGCGATCTACCAGTCGTGCTCGTCGGCGCCGGCGTCTCCGCCCTGTCAGACGGTGGGCTCGGTGGGCTACCCCTACGGGATCGGCAAGCTCGAGGTGACGGTGAGCCAGTACGTGGCCTTCCTCAACACCGTCGATCCCGCCGGGCGGAACCGCCACAACCTGTTCAGCTCGGACGAGAGCTCGGTGGCCTGGCCCAAGTACGGGCAGATCACCCTGAAGGGGAAGGCGGCGCCCGGTCGGCACTACCGGATCGCCTATTCCGAGTGGGGCGACAAGCCCTATGGCTTCGCCAACTTCCTGCGCAGTGCCCGATTCGCCAACTCGCTCACCAACGGCAAGGTCCTCTCGAAGCGGTCCGTGAGCTCGAGTGGCTTCAGCTACGTCATCTACAAGGTGCGGCTCTCGCGGAACAGCGAACGCGGGATGTACGACATGCGCCGGCCGAAAACTACCCGGCGCAAGGCCACCGGCTTCGTCATTCCCAGCCAGGACGAGTGGATCAAGGCCGCCTACTTCGATCCCGCGGGCGGAGGGATGTACTCGTACTGGAAGTACCCGACCAATCCAGGAACGTTCTTCGACCAGCCGACGCAGCTCTCGCCCGACCCATCGGCGCCGAACACGGCGACGCTCAATCCGACGACCGGCGACGTCACCAACTCATCGACGCAGCCGCTGTCGATCTACCACGGCACCTCGTTCCCGACCTGGTGCCCGGCGCAGGTGTCCCAGAGCGACTGCAACTCGGTCAACCCCTTGCATCTGAAGGCGAGCACCTACCAGAAGATCTACCAGGCCAGTGTCGGCACGGTCGGTCAGGCCGGGACGCTCGGGCCCTGGGGCACCCTCGATCAGGGCGGCAACGCGGTCGAGTGGACCGACACGATCACTCCGCCGCCGGCCGGCAAGAAGGGGGCGCGGGTATGGAGACGACTCCATGGCGGCGTCCCGAACGCGCCCGGGTACCAGCTCTGGCTCTCCGCGATCGGCCTGCAGCCGCAGGACAACAAGTTCTACAACGCCGTCTACCCGTGGCTCGGCTTCCGGGTGGGCGTGATCGGCAGCCTCTAGAGCAGAAAGGTGACGATCTTGCGGTCGAGGACGCAGCGTCCCTGGCTGTCACCGGAAGAGCACGTATAGCCCTGTAGCGAGCGCGCCTGCGTCTTGGCGTATTCGGCTGCGATCCGCTTGGCCTTCGAGCAGGCGACCTTCGCCGCGCGGACGCCGCCTCCGCAGTTCTGGAGCTTGGCCGCGCTCGAGGACGGCGGCAGCGCGAGCAGCAGTACAACCGCGGGGACGAGGAGCAGGCGCAGGCGAGCGATTGACGTCACGTATCCAGAATCGGCCTCCGGCAAACCCGCCTGATCGGGAGGCGTCCACCCTGGACATCTGATCGTTGCCGCGGCTGCCCTAGCTGGCGAGCTCGGTGGCCAGCTGTCCGGCGCCTGGGCTCGCCCCAGAAGGTGACGACCACCGATCTGCTGCAGAACGGGTGCCCATCGCCCGAGCATCGCCCCATGTCGCATTGACTGGCTGATCGGCCAGTCATATAGAGTCCGAAATGTGGACCTGACGCTGACCGATTCGGAGGCGGCCTTCCGCGACGAGGTCAGGGGCTGGCTGGAGGAGAACCATCCCGGTCCCTCGCCCGAGGGCGACGACCAGGCCGAGTTCGAGTTCCGCCGCGCCTGGCAGAAGAGGATGCACGAGGCCGGCTGGGCGGGCCTCTCCTGGCCCGAGGACTACGGCGGCAAGGGCGCGACCCTGATCGAGCAGTCGATTTTCAACGAGGAGCTGGCCAAGCAGCGGGTGCCGCTGCCGGCGAACGTCCTCGGCCTGGTGATGGGCGGCCCCGTCGTGATCGCACACGGCGACGAGGACCAGAAGGAGCGCTACCTCGAGCCGATCCTCTCCGGCGAGGAGATCTGGTGCCAGGGCTTCTCCGAGCCGGAGTCGGGCTCGGACCTCGCCTCGCTCAAGACCCGGGCGGTGAAGACCAACGGCAGCTGGAGGATCACCGGCCAGAAGGTCTGGACCACCTACGCGCACGAGGCCAAGTACTGCATGCTCCTCGCCCGCACCGACCAGGACGCCCCCAAGCACAAGGGCATCACCTACTTCATCCTCGACATGGACCAGCCCAACGTCGACGTGCGGCCGCTTCGCCAGATCACCGGCGAGGCCGAGTTCAACGAGATCTTCCTCGAGGAGGCCGAGGTCCCCGACGAGAACGTCATCGGCGAGGTCGGCGGCGGCTGGTCAGTCGCGATCACCACGCTGATGTTCGAGCGCGCCGGCCTCGGCGCCGCCGCCGTGATGGGACTGAAGCGCACGATGGAGGATCTGCTCGCCGTGATCCGCGAGCGTGGCCTGGACGAGGACCCTGTGATCCGCCAGCGAATCGCCGACCTGCAGATCGGGATCGAGGCGATGCGGCTGGGCGCCCTGCGCTCCCTGACCGCGACGATGAAGACCGGGATCCCGGGTCCCGAGGGGTCGCTCAGCAAGTGGCAGTGGGCGGACTACAACCAGGCATTGACCGAGCTCGGCAACGAGGTCCTCGGGCCTGAGGGGATGCGCGTCGGCACCGACTGGAGCTATCGCTTCCTGCGCTCCCGCGCCAACTCGATCGAGGGCGGCACCACCGAGGTCCTCAAGAACATCATCGCCGAGCGCGTGCTCGGCCTGCCGAGGCTGAGATGAGGGGACTGATCAAGTGAACTTCGACCTGAACGACGAGCAGCAGGAGATCAAGCGAACCGCCCATGAGTTCCTGGGCTCCCGCTTCAAGCCGGAGAAGGTCCGCCAGCTGGCGGAGGCGCGGTCCTACGACGACGCCCTCTGGAAGGAGATCTCCGAGCTCGGCTGGCCGGGGATCGCGATCTCCGAGGACGACGGCGGTCAAGGGCTCGGCATGGTCGAGCTGGCCGTCCTGATGGAGGAGTCCGGCTACGCCTGCGCGCCCAGCCCGCTGCTCGGCACCGCCGGCGCGGCTCTGGTCATCTCCGCCGCCGGGTCCGACGAGCAGCGCGCCGAGTGGCTGCCCAGGCTCGCTTCAGGAGAGGCCACGGGTGCCTTCGGTGGCTTCGCCGACGGTACGAGCACCCTCTTCTGCGACCTTCCCACCGCTGACGTCGTCGTCACCTTCGACGGCGAGGGCGCCCTGCTCGCTCCCGCCTCCGAGGTCGACTTCGAGCCCTTCGAGGCGATCGATGCCACCCGCTCCTACGGGCTGGTCTCCGATGCCGCAGGCGAGCGGCTGCCGGGCGACGTCGATACGGGCCGGGACCGGCTCGCCGTGGCGATCGCCGGCGAGCTCACGGGGATCGCCCAGAGGGCGATGGAGATGGCCGTCGAGTACGCGCGCGAACGCCAGCAGTTCGGCCGCCCGATCGGCGCCTACCAGGGCGTCGGCCACCGCTGCGCGGCGATGCTGCTCGCCACCGAGGAGTCGCGCTCGCTGACCTACTACGCCTCCTGGACCGCCGACGCCGAGCCGGAGTCGCTGCCGATGGCCGCTGCGATGGCAGGCGCGCGCAGTGCCGACGCCGGCTGGCAGGTTCCCGCCTCCGCTCTCCAGGTCCTCGGTGGCATCGGCTTCACCTGGGAGCACGACCTGCAGTTCTGGCTCAAGCGCGGCCGCGTCGCCGGCCGCATGCTCGGCACCCCGCGCGATCATCGCGAGCGTGTCGCCGACCTCTCCGGGATGGGCTCGAGCGAGCCCGTTCCCGCTTAGTTCAGGCGGCCAGCTCCGCGATCAGATCGACGCCGTCGAGGTCGTTGTGCGTCAGATGCTGGAACATCAGCCGCTCGACGCCCGCCGCCTCGAGCTCTGAGAGCTGCTCGCGGATCTCGGCGACGGTCCCGACGAGCGTGTTCTCGCGCAGGCTCTCGATGTAGGCCTCGGGATCGGAGGCGTCCTCGCCCCTGATCTCCGCGACCTTGTGTGCCCGCTCGAGCAGGTCGACCCGGTCGGAGCCGATGATCCCGTGGGTCATCAGGGAGATCACCGGCGTTTCCCGCCCGGCGTCCTGCCATGCCTTCTTGACGAGCGGGACGGCCTCGCGGGCCTGCTCGGCGCTCATCATCACGAGGTTGTATTCGTCCGCCCAGCGGGCGGCCGCCGCGAGGGTCCGCGGTCTGGCGCTGCCGCCGACGATCAGGTTCGGCGGCTTGATGGGCTTGGGCTGGGCGTTCCCACCCTTGATCCGGTAGATCTCGCCGTCGAAGTCGAAGGGCTCGGGGTCCCATTGGCGCCTGACGATCTCGATCTGCTCCTCGAACATCTTCACCCGCTCCCCCGTGGGCGGGAAGGGAAATCCGTACGCCTCGTGCTCGGCCTCCAGCCAGCCGGAGCCCATCCCGAGCTCGATCCGGCCGCCGCCCGAGATGTGGTCGGCGGTGACGACGCTCTTGGCGAGTAAGGACGGGTGACGGAAGGTGACGGGTGAGACGAGCGTCCCGAGGCGCAGCGTGGAGGTCCGGGCCGCGAGGCCGCAGATGGTCGCCCAGGCGTCGAGCGAGCTGCGCTCGGTCTGCCCCATCACCGACTGGTAGTGATCGGAGCGAAAGAGCGCGTCGATCGGGCTCTCCTCGCATGCCCCGGCGAGCTGGAGCCATTCGTCCCAGGTGACGGACTCCTGGCCCTCGATCATCAGGCAGACGCGCATCAGTCGGGAAGTATTTCGGCGTCGGAGATCACCTGCGTCTTGCCTCCCCGCCGGAAGTGGACGTCAACCGTTTCATTCCTCCCGTAGCTGCCGAAGAGCCCGAGGCTCATGGCGAGCCAGCGGCTGCGGCTCACCTGCTCCTTGACCAGCGGCCTGGAGAAGACGATCTCGCGCCCGTGAAGCGAGTAATCCGAGCCCTCGGCCTGCTCGGCCCCGTTGATGAAGACCTGAATCGGCCGTCCCGCTCCGTTCGGCAACCTGATCCGCCGGCCGACCTCGACGCTCTGGCTCATCGGCGCGGAGGTTAGCCGCGAAGCGCTTGGCCGAGACGTTCGAAGCCCTCGTCGAGCGAGTCAGCTTCGATCGGCTCTTTGCGGATTGCACCGGTGTACGCGACCGCGTGTCCGTCGCCCATCACGTCGATGCCCCCCTCCGGTGAGCGAATCAACCCGGGCCCGGAGATCTCGATTCGGGCCTCGACGCGTTGATCGGAGGTGTGCTTGCGGAAGGCGCTGATCGTGGGTAGCCCACCGTCACGCTGAATCTCCTCAACCCGCCGCCGAGCCTCGCCGATCGCTTCCTCCAGCGTCGCAAACCTCTCGCGCCCGACCTTGCTCCCGTGCCGAACGGTCACCTTCCAGCTCAGTGGCTACGCCCCGCGCCTGGGCTTCTTCGGCCGCTTCGCCGGCGGCCCGATGATCTTCTCGGGGCCCTCCCGCTTGTCGGGCGGCGTGTAATCGACGTCACGGCGGCCGGTGTAGATCTGGCGCGGCCGGGCGATCTTCAGGTCCGGGTCCTGGTTCTGCTCCATCCACTGGGCGACCCAGCCGGAGGTCCGCGGGATCGCGAAGATCACCGTGAACATGTCGTTCGGCACGCCGATCGCCTCGTAGATCAGGCCCGAGTAGAAGTCGACGTTCGGATAGAGCTTGCGAGAGGTGAAGTAATCGTCATCGAGGGCGCGCTTCTCGAGCTCGGTGGCGACGTCGAGCAGCGGATTCTCGCCGGTCGCCTCGAGGACCTCCTCGACGTGCTTCTTGATGATCCGCGCCCGCGGGTCGTAGTTCTTGTAGACCCGGTGGCCGAAGCCCATCAGCTTCTCCTCGCGGTTCTTGACGCCCTCGAGGAAGTCCGGGATGTTCTCGACGGTCTCAATCCGCCGGAGCATCCTCAGCGCCGCCTCGTTCGCGCCGCCGTGAAGCGGTCCATACAGGGCGGCGACTCCAGCGGCGACCGCCGAGTAGGGGTCGACCCCGGAGGAGCCCACCGACCGGACCGCGTTGGTGGAGCAGTTCTGCTCGTGGTCGGCGTGCAGGATGAAGAGCACGTCCAGCGCCTTCGCGATCCGGGGATCCGGCTCGAAGCTGTTCTCCATCTTGAACAGCATCGAGAGGAAGTTCTCCGAGTACGAGAGCTCGTTGTCTGGGTAGACGTAGGGCAGGCCCATGCTGTGGCGGTAGGCCCACGCGGCGAGGGTCGGGATCTTGGCGATCAGCCGGATCGCCGCCATATAGCGCTCCTCCGGATCGTCGATGTGCTTGGCGTCCGGATAGAAGGTCGAAAGCGCGCCGACGCTGGCCAACAGCATGCCCATTGGGTGGGCGTCGTGGCGGAAGCCCTCGTTGAACTTCTTGATGTCCTCGTGGGCGAAGGTGTGGTGGGTGACGTCGAAGGTCCAGCGCTCGAGCTGGGCGGGGGTCGGCAGCTCGCCGAAGATCAGGAGGTAGGCGACCTCGAGATAGGTCGAGTGCTCGCAGAGCTGCTCGATCGGAATGCCGCGGTGCTGGAGGATCCCGGCCTCGCCGTCGATGTAGGTGATCGCGGAGCGGCAGGAGGCGGTGTTGGTGAAGGCGGGGTCGTAGCCCATCAGGCCGAAGTCGTCTTCGGAGACCTTGATCTGCCGCAGGTCCATCGTCTTGATGGTTCCGTCGGTGATCTCCACGTCGTAGGACCTGCCGGTCCTGTTGTCGGTGATGCTGAGGGTGTCGCCGCCGGACGCGCCGTCCTTTGACCCGTCGACCTGCGGCTCTGCCTTGGTCTCTTCCTTCGTCGCCATCCGGCCTCCTTGACTGAAACGGGTCGCGCCTGGTGGCGCGCCCTCGCATAACCGCTTCCCCCATATCTTCTCACGGTGGCGATTTCGGCAAACCGGCCGAGCAAGGAGGAGACGCTGGGCCTCTTCGCGGGTCTGCCTCGTCGCTACGACCTCGCCGGGGCCCTGCTCAGCTTCGGGCAGGATCCTCGCTGGCGGCGAGCCATGGTGCGCAGGATCCAGGCACGCCCAGGCGACAGGGTGCTGGACGTGGCGACGGGGACGGGGATGGTCGCCGAGGCTCTCGTCCGGCGGTACGGGTGCTCCGTGGTCGGCCTCGACCAGAGCCCGGAGATGCTCGCCGGGGCGCGGGCGAAGCTGGACGCCGATCCGAGGCTGGCAGACCGCATGGAGCTGGTCCGGGGCGAGGCCGAATCTCTCCCGTTCGAAGACGGCGAATTCGACCACCTCACCTTCACCTACCTGCTCCGCTACGTCGAGGAGCCAGGGGCAACCCTGCGCGAACTCGCTCGCGTAGTGAAGCCAGGCGGCCGCGTCGCCTCGCTCGAGTTCATGCTCCCTCCGAACCCCATCGCCCGCGTTCTCTGGCGCGCCTACACGCGGGTCTGCATGCCGGTCCTCGGCCGCCTGATCTCGCGCGACTGGCAGGAGGTCGGGCGTTTTCTCGGGCCGAGCATCACCGAGCTCTACCGGCGTCTGCCGCTCGACAGGCAGCTGGAGCTGTGGCGCGAGGCCGGAATCGAGCGGCCCGATGCGCGCGTGATGAGCTTCGGAGGCGGGGTCGTGATCTGGGGCACGCGTGCCTGAGCAGCGGCCGGCCTACTACGCCCTCCGCCCGGGCGGCTGGCGTGACCTCGTCACCGTCCTGCATCCGCCCTACACGGCCTGGAACCTGGCGAACGTCTGCTTCGGGGCGGCAGCGGCGGCTCAGATCCACGGCGACCGCTTCATCGCCACGCTGGCTGCCTTCTTCCTCGCTCTGGGGATCAGCGCCCACACGCTCGATGAGCTCAACGGGCGCCCGCTCAAGACCGAGCTCTCGGACCGGGCGCTGATCGGGCTGGCAGCCGTCTCGCTGGCGGGGGCGATCGGAATCGGCGTCGCGGGCTGCATCATCGTCTCGCCGACCCTGATTCCGTTCGTGCTGGCCGGAGGGTTCTTCGTCCTCGCCTACAACCTCGAGCTGTTCGGCGGGCGCTTCCACACCGACTTCTGGCTGGCCTTCGCCTGGGCGGCCTTCCCGGCTCTGACCTCGTGGTGGGTCAACACGCTGTCGTTCGGCTCGCTCAAGGTCGACGTGGCCGGCGCCCTGGTGGCCGCCGGCTGCTTCGGCTTGGTCAGCGTGCAGCGAACGCTCTCGACCCCGGTGCGGCGGCTGCGGCGCAGGACGGTCTCGGTCAGCGGCGAGCAGCGACTCGACGACGGGACCGTGATCCCCCTGACCGTCGCCGAGCTCTCGGGCCCGCTCGACGCGTCGCTCCGCGGCCTCGTGTGGGCGGTCGTGGTGCTGTCGATCGGGCTGGTGGTGATCCGCTACTGAGCGGTGGCCTCGAGCGCGGCGGTCAGGGAGGCCGCGTCGAAGGAGCCGCCGTGCAGCCGCCCGCCGACGAAGAAGCTGGGTGTCCCCGTGACGCCGCTGGCGAGCCCGCTGTCGACGTCTCGCTGCACCCTCGGGGCGTGGACCTCGGAGTCGAGCTCGCTCGTGAACCTCTCGACGTCGAGGCCGATCTCGGTCGCCTGGCTGATCAGGTCTTCGCGGCCGAGCGCGCCGCGGGACTCGTACATGCGGTCGTGCATCTGCCAAAAGGCGCCCTGGGCGGCCGCGGCCTCGGCGGCCTGAGCGGCCCGCTCGGCATCTGGATGAATCTCTCGGAGCGGGAAGTGGCGGAAGGCGAAGATCAGGCGGCCGACGAGCTGGTCGCGGACCCGACTGACGATCGGGAAGGCGGCTGTGCAGTAGGGGCATTGGAAGTCGCCGAACATGACCAGCTCGAGCTCGGCCCGATCCGGGCCGTCAACGTGATCCTCCGCCGAGATGGGTGGTGTCAGCTGGCTCATGGTGGGCGAGCTTAGACTCGCGGCGTGAACGACATCGAGCTGCTGATTGCGCTGGTTGCCGTGGCGATCGTGCTGGTTCGCCTCGCCGACGCGATTTCGATCCCGTATCCGATCGTCCTCGTCCTGGGTGGGCTGGCGATCGGCTTCCTGCCGGGGGGGACGACGATCCGGCTGGAGCCGGACATCGTCTTCCTCGTCTTCCTCCCGCCGCTGCTGCAGTCGGCGGGCTACTGGGCTTCGCCGAGGGAGCTGGTGGCCGAGCTGGTCCCGTTGACGTGGCTGGTGATCGGGTTGACGCTGGTGACGATGGTCGCCGTCGCCTTCGTCGCCCAGGAGGTGATTCCGAGCATCAACTGGGCCGAGGCGTTCGTGCTCGGAGCGATCGTCTCGCCGACGGACCCGGTTTCGGCGATCACCACGTTTCAACGGGTGGGTGTCACCGACCGGGTGGCGACCCTCGTCGAGGGCGAGAGCATGGTCAACGACGCCGTCGCCCTGGTCTCCTACAAGGTGGCCGTGGCCGCCGTGGTCACCGGCACGCTGACCGCGGGCGAGGCGGTCGACGACCTCGTCGTTGGTGTGATCGGGGGCGTCGCCATCGGAGTCGCGATCTCGTGGATCGGAACCGTGGCTCTCCGCAGGCTCGACGACGCTCCGCTATCGATTCTGGTCACGGTGTTCACCGCTTACGCGGCGTTCGCGGTCGCCGACGGAGTGGGTGCCTCCGGAGTGCTCGCTGCGGTCAGCAGCGGGCTCTACTCCGGCTGGCGCTCCCACGAGATCTTCACTGCCGACATCCGGCTCAACGCCCAGTCCTTCTGGCGGGTACTCGTCTTCACCCTGAACGCGATCCTCTTCATCCTGGTGGGCGAGCAGTTCCCGGAGATCCTCCGCGCCGTCGGGGATCAATTCAGCCCCGGCGAGATCATCGGCTACGGGCTGATGATCTCGGCGGTGGTCGTGCTGGTGCGGATCGCCTGGCAGTTCCTGCCCGCGGCGATCGGCCGCATCGTGCCGAGGCTGGGGGACACCGGGGGAGGGGAGGACTGGCGCGAACGGCTCGTGATCGGCTGGAGCGGGATGCGGGGAGCGATCTCACTGGCCGCGGCGCTCGCCCTGCCGTTCACGCTGGACTCGGGCGCCCCGTTCGATTCCCGCGACCTGATCGTCTACCTCACCGTCGCCGTGATCTTCGTGACCCTCGTCGGACAGGGACTGACGCTCCCGACGCTCGTGCGCCGGCTCGGCCTGAGCGCCACGGAGCCGTGGGCACCCGACGAGGCTGTCGCTCGGCTGGCCATCGCGCAGGCCGCCCTGGACAGGCTTGACGAGCTGGAGTCGAGCGGTGCGCCGGTACCGGAGAACGCGGTGGCGCGGCTTCGCGAGCTCTATCGGGCGCGCTTCGCGCGCTGCGTGGCCGCGCTCCAGGGCGAGGGCGCCGAGCTGCCCATCGAGGATCCGTTGACCGGGCTCCGCCGCCTCCGCGGAGATCTGATCGACACCGAGCGCGTCATCCTGCTCGAGATGCGCAACGACGGCCGCATCAAGCAGGAGCTGTTCCGCCGGATGCAGCGCGATCTGGATCTGGAGGAGGCGCGGCTGGGTACCTAGGTACGGGCCGGCTCCGCGTCGAAGTGGGTGATCCGGCGGAACTCGCGCAGGCGCTCGTCGATCTCCTCGCGCGCCAGCGACTGGATCCGCTCCGTGCCGAAGCCCTCGACGTTGAACGAGGCCAGCACCGAGCCGTAGGCCATCCCCTGGCGCAGGACGCTGTGATCGAGCACCGAGTCGCCTGCGGCTCGGCGGCTGTCGAGGTAGCCCAGAAAGCCCCCGGCGAAGGTGTCGCCGGCGCCGGTGGGGTCGCGGACGTCCTCGAGCATGAAGCCCGGGATGGCGAAGAACTCGTCGCCGGAGAAGAGCGCCGCGCCGTACTCGCCCCGCTTCGCGACGATCACACCCGCCCCCAGATCCATCGCCCTGCGTGCGGCTCGCGCCAGATTCGGCTCGCCCGTCAGCTCGCGGATCTCCGCATCGTTGAGCAGCAGGCAGTCGACCTCGGCGATCGCCGCCTTCAGCGCATCACGCGCGGAGTCGAGCCAGAAGTTCATCGAGTCCAGACCGACGAACTCGGCTCCCTCGCAGGAGCGCCGGATCTGCAGCTGGAGCTCCGGCTGAATGTTGCCGAGGAAGAGCAGCTCGGCGCTCCGGGATCCCTCGGAGAGCTTCGGGTCGAAGTCCGCGAACACGTTGAGCTGGGTGTCGTCGGTGTGCGCGACGTTCATGTCGTACTCGTAGTGGCCCTGCCAGAAGAAGGTCTCGCCGCCCGGGACCCTCTCGATGTCGTCGGTGATCACACCGCGGCCCTCGAGCACGCTGAGCTGGTCCGGGCCGAAGTCGTCGCCGACCGGACCGACCACGCGGACCTCGGTGAAGAAGCTCGCGGCCAGCGAGAAATGGACGGCTGAGCCGCCCAGCATCCGCTCGCGTTCGCCGAATGGCGTGCGCACGGAATCAAAGGCAATCGACCCTACGACGGTTAGCGACATATCCTTGGGGCAGTGAAGGCTATTCAGATAGAGGAGTTCGGCGGGCCAGAGCAGCTGAAGCTGGTGGAGGTTCCCGACCCCGAGCCGTCCGACGGCATGGTCGTCGTGGACGTCGCGCGGTCCGGGATGAACTGGGCGGACACACACGCTATCCGGAACGACTACCTGGCGGAGCAGGAGCTGCCGCTGATCCCAGGAGCCGAGATCGCCGGCACCACCGCGGACGGCCGACGGGTGGCGGCGCTGATGAGCAACGGCGGGTACGCGCAGAAGGCGGCGGTTCCCGAGGCGTTCCTCGTTCCGCTGCCCGACGAGGTTTCCGACGAACAGGCGGCGGGCCTGTTGCTCCAGGGGATGACGGCGCACGCCCTGCTCCACTACTGCGCCCACGTGGAGGAGGGCGAGACCGTGGTCGTCGAGGCGGCCGCCGGCGGCACCGGGGGCCTGGCTGTGCAGCTCGCCAAGCGGGCGGGCGCGAAGGTGATCGGGCTCGCGTCGAGCGACGAGAAGCGCGCTCTCGCGGAGCGCCTGGGCGCCGACGCCACGGCGGATTCACGCGCCGAGGACCTGAAGGAGGCGATCCTCGAGGCCAACGGCGGCGAGAAGGTCGACGTCGTCCTCCACATGAGCGGCACCGGCTTCGAGGCCGAGCTCCACGCTCTGAACATGCTCGGCCGGATCGTCTGCTTCGGAAACGCCGCCCGACACCCCAACGAGCTTCAGACCAACTATCTGCTGCAGACCTCGAAGTCGGTGATGGGCTTCTGGCTGGTGGCTCTGGTCGCCCGGCGGCAGGACCTGATCGCCTCGATGATCGCGGACCTGCTCGGCGAAGTCGCGGCGGGCGAGCTCGAGGTGACGATCGGAGCCACCTATCCGCTGAGCGAGGCCACCCGGGCCCACGAAGCCATGCAGGAGCGGGGAACGGTCGGCAAGCTGCTGCTCGATCCCTCGAAGTAGATGGCTGAGACAAAGACGGCAACCTCCTTCAAGGAGCTCGGCCTGTCCGAGGGACTGCTGCAGACCCTCGAGGAGCTGGGCTACGCGGAGCCGACGCCCATCCAGGCCCAGGCGATCCCCGAGCTGCTCAACGGGCACGACGTGATCGGCCAGGCCCAGACTGGGAGCGGCAAGACCGCCGCCTTCGGCCTGCCGATGCTCGAGTACATCGACCCGGAGAACGAGGAGACCCAGGCGATCGTCCTCACGCCGACCCGCGAGCTCTGCATCCAGGTGACCCAGGCCCTGCGCGCCTACGCCGAGCACCTCGAGGGAGTGAACGTGGTAGCCGTCTTCGGCGGCGCCCCGATCCGCGAGCAGCAGTCGAGGCTGCGCCACGGCGCCCAGGTGGTCGTCGCCACGGTCGGCCGGATGATGGATCTGATCTCGCGCAAGTCGCTCGTGCTGACCGCGGCCCGGTACGTCGTCCTCGACGAGGCTGACGAGATGCTCGACCTGGGGTTCATCGAGGACGTCGAGAAGATCCTCCGGATGTGCCCGAACGGGCGCCAGACGCTGCTCTTCTCGGCGACCATGCCGGCGCCGGTCGCGCGGCTCGCCGAGACCTACATGTACGACCCGGTGACGATCCGCGTGACGCCGAAGAAGCTCACCGTCGACTCCGTCGAGCAGGCCTACGTGATGGTCGAGCCGCGACAGAAGCTCGCTCGCCTCGCCGAGGTGCTGAAGGCGGAGGAGCCCGAGCAGGCGATCATCTTCGTCCGCACCAAGATCGGCGCGGCCAGGCTGGACAGGGAGCTCGCCGACAAGGGGCTGCGCGTCAAGGCGCTCCACGGCGATCTCAGCCAGGGTCAGCGCGACGGGGTGATGATCTCGTTCAAGGAGCACAAGACGCCTCTCCTGGTGGCCACGGACATCGCGGCCAGGGGCCTCGACATCGAGCATGTCACCCACGTCATCAACTACGACCTTCCGAACAATCCGGAGATCTACGTCCACCGCATCGGGCGGACGGGCCGGGTGGGGCGGACAGGCCGGGCGATCACGTTCGCCACGGCCAAGCAGGCGGGGGAGTTGAAGGAGATCGAGCGCGTGGTGAAGGCGCCGATCGGTGAGTGGGAGCCCCCCGAGGAGCGGCTGGAACACGCACCGCGGCCCCGGCATCGCGAGGGCCCGCCCCCCGTGCCCACGAACGGGACGGTGAAGCTGTTCGTCAACCGCGGCAAGCGGGGCGGCCTGACCGAGGAGGACCTGAACTGGGCGCTGACCGAGGGCGCGGTGCTCCCGAAGGACGCGATCCACTCGATCCGAGTCCTCGACCGGTTCTCATTCATCGAGGTGGCGGCCGATCAGGCCGAGCGGGCGGTTGAGTACCTCGATGGGACGAAGCTGAAGGGCAAGCAGATCCGAATGGAGATCGCCCGCTCCTAGGGATTAACGAGCTCCTCGATCTTCCCGATCAGGTCCTCCCACTCGAAGGGCTTCGGGATGCAGTCGGTGGCCCCGAGGGACCGCATCCGATCGGGCTCGTTCGCGTCGAGATGGGCGGAGATCATCAGGACCGGGATGGTGGATCCCTCGCCGCGGAGCTCCTCGAGGACCTCGGTCCCCGACATGTTGGGCATCATCGCGTCGAGCAGGATCACGTCCGGCTTCGTCGCGCCCGCTTCATGCAGGCGATCGAGCGCCTCGACGCCGTCGGTCGCCGTGACGACGTCGTAGCCCTCCATCTCCAGCCGTCGCTGCAGCATCAGGAGCACGGTCTCGGAGTCGTCCGCAACCAGCAGCCTCGTCATCCGGCAGTCCCCGCCTTCGTCCTGCGCGCGGGTTCCTTCCGCTTCGGCCGTCCATCCTTGGCGATCGGCAGCACGAAACGAAAGGTAGCGCCCTCGCCCGGGGACGAGTTCGCGGAGATCGCGCCGCCGTGCAATTCCACCAGCGATTTCGCGATCGCGAGGCCGAGGCCCGTTCCCCCCACGGACTGGGACTCGCTGCTGTCCGCCCGCCAGAAACGGTCGAAGACGTGGTCGAGTTGCTCCTCGTCGAGTCCCGGACCGTTGTCGGAGACCGCGAACTCGACCTCCTCACCGACCTTGGTGGCCGAGAGCTTGACCTGCGCGCCCTCCGGCGCGTACTTGTTCGCGTTGGTCAGCAGGTTTGCCAGCACCTGACCGATCCTTCCTGCGTCGGCATCGATCTCGGGGAGGTCCTTCTCGACGCTCACGGTGAAGCTCTGGTCCTTTCCCTCGAAGTTGGGTCGCATCTGTCGGCCGATGCGCTGAGCCAGGGGTCGCACGGGGGTCGGCTCTGGCTCGATCCGCAGCTTGCCCGCGTCACTGCGGGCCAGGTCGAGCAGGTCGTTGATCATCTTCTGAAGCTGTCCGGCGCTCTCGGCGATCACCTCCGCGGCCTCGAACTGGCGGGGGTTGAGCCCCTTGCGCTGCGCGGTCAGCATCTCCGCGAAGCCCTTCACGACGGTTACGGGCGTCCGCAGCTCGTGGGACACGGTGAGCACGAAGTCGTCCTTCATCTGCTCGACCCGATCGCGCTCGCGCGCGTCTCGTTCCAGGGAGTTGGCCATCTCGTTGAACGCGCGTCCGAGGGTCGCGATCTCGACCGGGCCGCCCACCTCCACCCGTGTACGGAGGTCGCCTCCCGCGAGGCGCCGGGCGCCCTCGACGAGACGGCCGAGCGGAGCGCGCATCGAGTTGATCAGGCCCGAGAAAAGGATGAGGGCGGCCAGCAGCGCTCCACCGAGTCCCGCGGCCACCAGGATGGTCGTATTGCGGGTGTCGGTTCGGGCGTCGTCGCGGGCCACGTCGCGGGCATCGCGGGTCTCCGTCGCCAGCGCCTCACCGCTGTTGGTCACGGCCGAGGTGAGCCGGCGCTCGGTGGGGGCGGGCGGGACTTGCTGGTGGATCAGCGGCTCGGCGACGGACTTGCGCCAGGCTGCCTCGCTGGCGATCAGCTGATCGAGCTTCGTGACCAGCACGGTGTCGTCCTCGGTCAGGTCACGTGCGCGGGCCGCCGCGTCGGTGAAGCTGGCGGCCGCCTGGTTGAGCTCGACCTGGCTGGGATGCTGGTGCGCGGTCGCAGGACGGGCGGCGGCCTGCTCGAGGATGAAGGCGGAGCGAAGGCGCTCGCTCTCCAGCTCGAGCTGGAAGTACCGGGTGATGTCGTTCTCGTAGTTGACCCGAATCTGAAAGAGCCTGCCCACGCCCAGCAGCGAGACGATCAGAAGCAGCGCGAAAAGCACGAGAAAGCCGATTCGCAGGCGCGCGGTCAGTGAGGGGTTGAATCTCATTCTTTTTGTGGATCCCCGTTCTTTGCGTACACTACGGGCCGGGGATCTCATGGGTAAAGGATTGCTTGCGTGGTGGCGCCGGAGGATTGTGGCGCGAGGATTGGCCGGAGCGGCATTGTTCGCCGTGCCCGTCGCCGTTGCCGCGCTGATCGGCTTCGGCACTGGCTTCTCCGGCGTCGCCGGGGGGCTCTCGTCCATCACCAACGGACCCGACGGCGTGTCCGCCTCGGCCCAGACGGGGCCGAGCAAGCTGAATCGGGCGGTCGTGGCTCTCGCGAACAAGCAGACGTCCAGCGGCGCGTCGGCCACAACGAACCGTGCCGGCGGCAGCGGCAGCCCGACGGGTGGGTCCACCGGCACGAGCACCGGCAGCGGCACGAGCACCGGCGCCGGCACCACCGGGTCCAGCGGCTCGGGCGGCGGCTCCAGCGGCACGCAGTCTCCGACGGTGAGCACCCCGAGCCTTCCCGACGTGAGCCTCCCCGGTGGCGGCAGCAGCGGCGGCGCCGTGGGCGGGGCGACCGATGCCGTGAACGGCGCTGTCAACAACGTGCTCGGCGGCGTCAACAACACCCTCAACGGTCTGCTCGGCCACTAGCTCCCGGCTGATGCGAGGGTGCGCGTAGCGCCACCCTCCTGATCAAGCTTGCTCGGCTTCGCGCTCAGCCTCGCATCGTCCCTGTCCTGGGGAGTCTCCGACTTCCTCGGGGGCCTGACCAGCCGGCGGATGCCGGTCCTGGCCGTCCTGGCCGTCTCGCAGCCCGCGGGGCTCGTGCTGATCGGGATCGTGATTCTGCTGTTCGGCGCCGATCCGATCTCCGCCGACAAGCTCGCCATCGCGGCGCTGGCCGGGGCGGCCTCCCTGGGCGGCCTATGGGCGTTCTACGCCGCGATGGCCATGGGCACGGTGAGCGTGGTCGCTCCGATCGCCTCGCTCGGCGTCGTCGTTCCCGTGGCGGTCGGCCTGGCCAGGGGGGATGCGCCGGCGGCGATCCAGCTGGTTGGCCTCGTCCCCGCGATCGCCGGATTGGTGATCCTGAGCTTCGAGGAGCAGCCCGAGCACGCCGGAATCGCCCGACGCTCGATCATCCTGGCGATTCTCGCGGGACTGGGGTTCGGGATCTTCTTCAGCGGACTTGACCTGGCCGCAGCGGACCGACCGGGGTGGGCCATCCTCGCCGTTCGCGTCGGCGGCGTGGCCACGGTCGCGATCGCCCTGCTCGTCTCGCGGCCTCGCCTCGCCGTGGTCTCGGGCTCGATCGCGATCCTGCTCACGATCGGATTCTTCGATGTGCTCGCCAATGGGCTGTTCGCGGTTGCATCGACGAAGGGAGTCCTTCCCGTCGTGGCCGTCGGCGGCTCGATGTATCCGGCGTTCACCATCGCCCTCGCGCACGGCGTGCTGGGGGAGCGGCTCGCCCGGATCCAGCGGCTCGGGGTCGTGTTCGCCCTGCTCGGAGTCGCCCTGATCGCAGCCGGCAGCTAGGCCGGCGTCAGGGCGATCCCGGTCAGCTCACCGAGCCGGGCGATGGACTCATCGGGGTCGCGATGCCGGATCGCAGTCATCCCCACGCCCTCGGCGCCGTCGCAGTTCTCCTTCAGGTCGTCCACGAAGATGCATTGCGCCGGCTCGACCTCGAGGCGCTCGGCCACGAGGCGATAGATCTCGGGCTGCGGCTTGTGGAGGCCCACCTCCGCGGAGATCACGACCGTGTCGAAGAGCTCAGCCAGAAGCTTGCGGTCGTAGTGAGCGGTGCTCCAGGAGTTGGAGACCAGACCCGTGAGCAGCTCGGTGGCGTGGATCTCCCGCACGGCGTCGACCATCGGCTCGAGTGGCTTCATGCCGGTGAACATGCTGTCGATCAGGCCGTCCGGATTCTCGAGGCCGAGGCGCTTCCCGATGGTGGCCTCGAACTCGGACTCGCTGAGGTCGCCGGTCTCCAGCCCCCGCAGGTCCCTGAGTGCCTCGGGGTCGGTGCGGAAGAGGTCCTTGATCGCGTTCGGATCGAGGCCCTCGCTGCGGCAGAAGGCAGCGAAGCTGTCCCAGACCGACGTGGTGAGCACCCCGCCGAAATCGAAGAGCACGGCCGCATATGCTCCGCCCGACATGGGGCAGCAGGCTACCGAGGGGATCGATCGCACCGGCGTCGAGGGCTGGTTCGAGGCGAACGTCCCCGGCGTCGAGCTTCCACTCAGCTTCGACCGGATCTCCGGCGGCCGCTCCAACATGACGTTCGGCGTCCGCGATGCGGCCGGCCACGCCTGGGCACTGCGGCGTCCGCCGCTCGGCAAGCGGCTCGGCTCGGCTCACGACATGGGCCGAGAGCACCGCGTGATCGCCGCGCTCCAGGACACCCCCGTGCCCGTGCCGCCGGTGATCGGCCTGTGCGAGGACGAGTCGGTCAACGAGGCGCCCTTCTACGTGATGGGCTTCGTCGACGGGCCGATCCTGCGCTCGGCGGAGGACGCGAAGACCTTCGACGAGGACGAGCGCCGCGCGATCGGCGAACGGGTCGTGGACACCCTGGTCGAGATCCACAAGGTCGATCCGGATTCGGTCGGCCTGGGAGACCTCGGCCGCAAGGAGGCGTACGTCGAGCGGCAGCTGCGGCGCTGGCAGGGTCAGTGGGAGAAGTCGAAGACCCGAGAGCTGGCGGCGGTTGACGCGGTTCACGAGCGGATCTCGTCTCGCGTCCCGGAGCAGGGCCCGGCGACGATCGTCCACGGCGACTACCGGCTGGACAACATGATCCTCGCGCCGACGGGCGAGGTCGCGGCCGTCGTCGACTGGGAGCTCTGCACCCTGGGCGATCCGCTGGCCGACGTCGGCATGCTCCTCGTCTACTGGTCCGAGGAGTCAGACGACTTCATGCCGCTCTTCGCTCCGGCGACGATCGCGCCGGGATTCCCGAAGCGGGAAGACGTCCGGGAGCGGTACGCGCAGCGCTCGGGCCGTGACCTGAGCCAGATCGACTTCTTCATCGCCCTCGGCTTCTGGAAGCTGGCGATCATTCTCGAGGGCGTCTACGCGCGATACGCGTCGGGTCAGTACGGCAAGACCGACGAGGGCTTCGAGGAGTTCGCGAAGATCGTCGAGCGCCTGGCCGACGCGGCGGACGAGGCCGCCAACCGCCTGCCGTAGCGCCACGACCGAGTTTCGCCGGCCTTCTGTCACCGAATGAATGCAGGTCGGCTGCCATCGGCTGGCCTCGCGCAGCAGGCTGCTGGTATGGCCGATGACGCCAGGAACAACGAGGGGTTGGTCGCCGTGGATAGCAATGGATACCGGCGCGACACAGATCCGGATACCGATGACTACCTCTCGCGGAAGCTCGGTCCTCTCGCCGAGACGTGGAAGGGAATGAAGCAAGGGTGGTGGAACGGGGCCGGGTACGAGACCTTCTGGGACTACTTCCTGGCGGAGGAGAGGAAGTCGGCGCGGATGGGATTTCGGAGCATCTACAAGACGCGCAACAAGCGCCCGAAAACCCAGGACCTGCCGGACAATGCACCGCCTGAGCTCGACTTGCACGCCCTCGCGTCCGATACCGCTCGCCCGCGGCGCACACGAAACCGGCAGGTGAACGTGAAGCTCACAGATCTCGGCTACCAGGCCCTCTCGGAAGCAGCGCGGCACTATGGATTGGCGCCGACCCCCTGGCGCGGCTACTGATCCATCGCGGCGCGCTGGCCGTCCTCGAAGCCCAGAAAGGCGATCAGGCGCGCGAGCCCTAGGCCGTGGCCTTGGCCGGCTCTTCGGCCGGCTCTTCGGCCCGCCTCGCCGCGCGGTTCAGCTCGCGGCGGGCGATCACCATCTTGTGGACCTCGTCCGGGCCGTCGGCGACGCGAAGCATGCGGCTGAAGCGCCACATGCCGGCGAGCGGCGTGTCGTCTGACATGCCGAGCGAGCCGTGGACCTGGATGGCCCGGTCGAGGACGTCCATGACGACGTTGGCCGCGACCACCTTGATCATCGAGATCGCCTGACGGGCGCGGCGCTTGCCCTCGGTATCCATCTGCCACGCGGCGTACAGGGTCAGCAGGCGCGCCTGGTCGACCTCCATCCGCGACTTGGCGATGAAGTCCTGGACGAACTGCTTGTCGGCGAGCGGGCCGCCGAAGGACTCGCGGGAGTTGGCGCGCTCGCACATCATCTCGATGGCGCGCTCCGCGGTCCCGATCGCGCGCATGCAGTGGTGAATCCGGCCGGGCCCGAGGCGGTCCTGGGCGATCACGAAGCCCGCGCCGCGCTCGCCGAGCAGGTTGGACTCCGGAACGCGGCAGTCCGTGTAGCGCACCTCGCAGTGGCCGGGGCCCTCGTCGTGGCCCATCACCGAGACGTTGCGGATCAGCTCGAAGCCCGGGTTGTCGATGGGGACGATGATCATGCTCGCCCGGGTGTAGGGAGCGGCGTCGGGGTCGGTGACCACCATCGCGATCGCGAAATCCGCGCCGTTGGCGCCCGAGGTGAACCACTTGTGCCCGTTGATCACCCACTCGCCGTCCTGGAGCTCGGCCCGGGTCTGCAGCGTGGTCGGGTCCGAGCCCGAAACCTCCGGCTCCGTCATCGAGAAGCAGCTGCGGATCTCGCCGTCGAGCAGCGGCGCCAGGAAGCGCTCCTTCTGCTCGGGCGTGCCGTGGTCGACGAGGATCTCGCTGTTTCCCGTGTCGGGGGCCGAGCAGTTGAAGGACATCGGGGCGACGATGGGGCTGCGGCCCATCTGCTCGCAGAGGATCCCGTACTCCCAGTTGGTCAGGCCGGCGCCGAACTCATCGCCGGGGAGGAAGAGATTCCAGAGCCCCTCCTCCTTCGCCTTCGCTCTGATCTCGACGAGGATCTCGGGATAGGGCACCCCCGGCTTGACCTCATCGTCGATCGCCTTGATGACCTCCGCTTCGACCGGGTAGCAGTGCTCCTCCATGAACGCCTCGATGCGCTCCCGGAGGGACTCGACCTCGGGCGAGGGGTTGAAGTCCATTATCTGGACCCTACGACATCCCGCGGTAGCGGGCGAAGAGCTCGCCCCTCGATTCGAGCAGCCAGGCGAGCTCGACCTGATCGATGTCCGGCAGAGCGCCCTCCAGCACGCGCGGGCCCTCGCCCCCCGCGATCTTCGGCGCGATCGTCAGGAAGAGCTCGTCGGCGAGGCCGCCCTCGCGAAGTCGCCCGTGGAGCGTCGGCCCCCCTTCGCAGAGGACGGACCTGACCCCACGCTCGGTGAGCAGCCACCCCAGGGCGCGGTCCAGGTCGACCCCGTCCGCGTGGCGGACCACGCTCACCGGGGTGGCCGTCTCGGGCGGGTCCTCCTCGGAAGCGGTGAAGACCACGACCTGGCCGTTGCCGTCCGTGAAGAGCCCGGCGTCCCAGGGAAGCTCCAGGCGGTTGGAGACGATGACCGCGAGCGGGTCCTGGGCGAGACCGCCCTGCTCGCGGTAGTCGCGCAGGTCCGGATCCGAGACGATCCGGCCGTAGCGCTCGGCCCGCATCGTCCCTGCGCCGATCATCACGGCGTCGACGCGCGTCCTCAGGCGCTGGAGCATCTCGGTGTCGGTCTCGCTGCCGATCGGCCCCGACTTGCCGGAGATCGCGGCGCGCCCATCCAGTGTGGTGGCGAAGTTGAGCACCAGATACGGCCGGTCGGGGAGAGCCAGCGGATTCAGGTCGAGACCGTCCACCTGGTCGGCGACCGTCGTCTCGGCCGGGTCGGGGAGCAGCCGTCGCAGGGCGTGGCTCACGAGCCCTCGATCTCGCTCAGGTGCTCGACGTTGGCGGTGTCCTCGGCAGTCGAGCTGGCCTCGCCGCCGAACCAGGCGTCGAGGATCTCCTTCAGCTCGGCTTCGGAGGTCGCCCGGAGGCTGAGCGCCAGCGCGTTCGCGTCGTTCCACTTCCTGGCGCCGTCGGCCGTCTGGGCATCGAGGCAGAGCGCGGCGCGCACGCCGTTCACCTTGCTGGCGGCGATGGAGGCACCGGTGCCGGTCCAGCAGCAGACGATCGCCTGCTCGGCGCGCCCCGCGGCCACGTCGCGCGCCGCGGCCTCGCTCGCCCAGGCCCAGTCATCGCGCTCCTCATCGGAGAGCGCCCCGTGAGGGATCGGCTCGTGGCCCCGCTCCCGGAGCTCGTTCAAGAGCGCCTCGGCGACGCCCACCCGTTCGTCGGCGGCGACGGCGATCTTCATTGGGGGATTAGTACTGCTTCCAGCCCGCGAATTCGCGGCCGGCGAACTCCTGCAAGGCGGCGACGTCCTCGGTGAACTGCGGCCGGAGCGTCTCCATGATCGGCTCTGGGATCTCCGGCTTCGGCGCTGAGGGGGCCTCGGGGTCGTGTACGACCTTCTCGACCATCCAGCGCATCCGCTCCGGGAGGCGGTCGAAGTTACGGTCGAAGGAGCGGAAGCCGGGCAGCTTGATCAGCTTCTCCATGAACTGGTACTTGTCGGTCTCCTTGGCCGAGGACTTCTCCCACTCGCGGCTGAACTGCTCGGAGGTGAAGTCCGGATCGACTCCGGCGAAGGCGAATGCCTTGCGCATCGTGCCGTCGCGGTCGGTCTGGAGCTCCTCCTGGGTGATGATCTCGATCTGGGAGCGGTCGAAGCGCTCGAGATAGGGCTGCAGCTGCATCCAGTAGCGGGAGCGGGTCACGTAGGTCTGGTCACCCCGGGCGAGCGCCTCCTCCATCAGCCGGGTCTCGTAGCCGGCACCGACGCCGTGACACCAGTGGGAGAGGATCCGGGAGATCGGGTCGCGGACCATGTAGATGAGCTTGGCCTCGGGGATGTGCTCGCGGATCCGCTCTGGAACACCCTCGAAGTTCGGGAGGTTCGTGTAGTGCGGGGAGGACTCTCCGCGGACCTTGAAGCGCCCGTCGAAGCGGCCGCGGTACCAGTCGAGGCCCAGGTCCCAGTTGAGCTCATCGACGAAGAAGTTGAGCTCCTTGGGCTTCGACATGTCGATCTCGGGGTGAAGCCCCAGGTAGTGATGGATGCTGGTCGTGCCGCACTTGAGCCCGCCGATGATGATCAGGTTCGGCAGGGCCGCGTGGCGGCGACGGCGTCGGGGCATGCGTCCGCCCCGCTTGCGATCGGCGGCATAGCGCTCTCGCGCCCGCAGGCACATCGCCTCATCGGCGGGGTCGTGCGTGGGGGGAGGCATGGCCGGAGAGATAACCGAAGCCATGAGGGCGGGCAGTGTAGCGGCGCCCACCCGGCCTATGCTGCCTGCGCGTGGACGTTTTCCGAACCCCTGACGAGCGCTTCGAGGGCCTGCCCGGCTATGACTTCGAGCCGCACTACACGGAGATCGACGGCCTGCGCCTTCACTACGTCGACGAGGGGGAGGGCCGCCCGATCGTCTGCTTCCACGGCGAGCCGACCTGGGCCTACCTCTACCGGAAGATGCTCGGGCCGCTGGTCGAGGCGGGGAACCGCGTGATCTGCCCGGACATGGCCGGATTCGGACGCTCGGACAAGCCGACGGATCGCGACTGGTACACGTTCGACCGCCACAGCGAGTTGATCGGCGGGTTGCTGTCCGGGCTCGATCTCTCCGACGCGATCGTGGTCGTGCAGGACTGGGGAGGCCCGGTCGGGCTGCGCTGGGCCACCGAGAACGCAGACCGTGTCGGCGCCCTGGTGATCCTCAACACCGGCCTGTTCCTCGGGCGGGTCTCGAAGGGTTTCATCGCCTGGCGGAACTTCGCCGAGAAGAACCCCGACCTGCCGGTCGGCTTCGTGATCCAGGGTGGGACCACCACGGAACTGCCGGACGAGGTCGTCGCCGCCTACGAGGCTCCCTTCCCGACGCCGGAGTCGAAGGCGGGTGCGGCCCAGTTCCCGCTGCTCGTCCCCATGACCGAGGACGAGCCGATGGTCGCTCAGCAACGTCAGATGCAGGAGGAACTCGGGAATTGGCAGAAGCCGGCTCTGGTCGCGTTCTCCGACAGCGACCCCGTCTTCCCGTTCCCGAAGGCGGGCGATCGCTTCGTCGAGCTGATCCCAACCGTCTCGGACCAGGTCAAGATCGAAGGAGCTGCCCACTTCCTGCAGGAGGACCGAGGCGAGCAGATCGCGGGGGAGATCCTCGGCGCCTTCGCTTGACGCCTGATGAGGCCAACGCCGAGCTCGCCAGGCTCCCATGGCGCGGGAGGGAGGACGACCGCCCTCGTCTGCCGGTGCCCCCGACTCCGATGACGCTGTTGAAAGGCCGGCGCTTCCGCAAGCGCTGGCGCTGGGTCGGGGCCTTCGCCGACAACCTGATCGCGTTCGCGGCGATCGCCTCGGTCGGACCCGCGTCGATGACCTTCTGGGGCATCTGGGACCGAGAGCGCCGACGGCTCTGGGAGCGGACTCGCCGGGGGCTGCCGGGCCGACGCCCCGACGTGGAGATGCGCGGTCGCTCGGTGAAGGTCCGGGCCGGGAGCATCGAGTTCGACCTGGAGCTCGGCGAGGGGAGCCCGATCGAGTGCATGTGCCCGAACGGCGAGGGCGGGTACACCTGGACGAGAAAGGCGGCCGGGATGCCGGTCACGGGTGAGGTACGGATTGGGCGCAGAACGAACAGGCTCGAGGGACTCGGTGTCGAGGACGACTCGGCCGGCTACCACCCGCGCTATACGTCGTGGAAGTGGTCAGCGGGCGTGGGGACCGCTCAGGACGGCCGTTCATTCGCCTGGAACCTGGTCAGCGGCATCAACGACCCGCCGACCTCCAGCGAGCGAACGATCTGGGTTGCGGGCCAGCCGACCGAGCCCGGCCCGGTCAAGTTCCAGGGGCTCGACACGATCCACTTCGAGGACGAGTCCCGCCTCAACTTCACCGCGGAGACTCAGCGCTCACATCACGAGGGGATTCCCCTGCTCGCCCGCTCGGACTACGAGGCTCCACTGGGCACCTTCAGCGGCACGCTCATGGGCCTCTCCGTCGACTCGGCGCTCGGCGTGATGGAGGCGCACGATGCCGTCTGGTAGAGCCGAGTGGATCGCCATGGCGAAGGCGATCTACAGCCGCTTCGGCGAGGTCCAGGTCACCGATCGCGCGGCGGCGCTGACCTACTACTCGATCCTCTCCCTGTTTCCGGCGCTGCTCGTCGTGGTTGCCCTGCTCTCCCTGCTCGGCAGCTACCCGGAGACCTACGAGAGCATCGTCAACACGCTCCGGGACGCGGCTCCGGGGACCGCCGTGGACACGATCGACAGCGCGCTGCGAGACGCGCTCCAGAACCGGAGCAACGCCGGAGTCCTGCTGGTCGTGGGCGTCGTGCTCGCGTTCTATTCCGCGTCCGGCGCGATGGGCGCGGCGATGCGCGGGCTCGAGTCGATCAACCGGGCCAAGCAGGGCCGTGACTTTCTGCCGAACCTCGGCGTGCGCCTCGGGCTGACCCTCCTCGTCATGCTTCTGGTCCTGGTCGCGTTCCTCTCCGTGGTCGTCGCCGGCCCTCTGTTCGGCTCGATCGCGGATGCGGCCGGATTCCCGAGCTTCGTCAAGGGCCTGGTGGGCTACCTCCGCTGGCCGATCGGCGTCGCGGCGCTGCTCACCGCGTTCGCGATCGTCTACGCACTCGCGCCGCAGCGGACACCCCGCACGGGAGACCGCTCGCTGCGCTCGGTGCTGCCGGGGGCGGCGGTCGGCACCTTCCTCTGGTTTGCGGTCTCCCTCCTCTTCACGCTCTACGTGTCCCATTTCGGTTCTTATGACAAGACCTATGGAACGCTCGGCGCGATGATCTCGCTGCTGATCTGGCTCTGGCTCGGCAACCTCGCCTTCCTCCTCGGCGCGCTCTTCAACGCCGAGGGCTACCGGGCCGTGGACAAAGGGTGATGGCCGCGCCGCTCGGGGTGGACCTGGGCGCCAGCTTCGACAGCTTCCAGCACGGCGCCCAGGAGTTCTTCCACCGTCTCTCTGAGATCGCCTGGCCCTCGATGGTGATCGCGCTGCTCTTCTACCTGGCCCACCTGGTCGCTCGCAGCCGCGCCTGGCAGAACGTCCTCCGAGCCGCGTATCCCGACCGCAGGGTCCCGTTCGCCCGGATCACGGCCGCCTACCTGGTCGGCGCCGGGATGAACAGCGTCGTGCCGGCGCGGATCGGCGACGCCGTGAAGATCTTCCTCGCCAAGCGCTCGATCCGCCGCTCAACCTACCCGACCGTCGTCTCCTCCTTCTTCGTCGGCTCGGTATTCGACACGTCCGCCGGGATCCTCGTCCTGATCTACGCCATCACCCAGGGCCTCCTCCCCAAGCCTCCGGAGCTGCCCGACCTGCCCGCGTTCGACATCGCCTTCTGGGCGCAGCACCCGGACTTCCTCGTCTTCACGCTGACCGCCCTCGCGATCGCGACCGTTGTCGCGTTCGCGCTTCTGGCCCGCCGGGTCGAGGCCTTCTGGGACCGCGTCAAACAGGGCGCGATCGTGCTGGCCACGCCGACGGTCTATCTGAGGACGGTCGCCTCCTGGCAGGCGGTCGGCTGGGCCCTGCGCTTCTTCTCCTACTACTTCTTCCTCGAGGCCTTCCACATCGGGGGCTCCTTCCAGAACGTGCTGCTCGTGATGAGCGTGCAGACGGTCTCGACCCTGTTGCCGCTGACGCCGGGCGGCGCGGGCGCCCAGCAGGCGCTGCTGGTCGCGACCCTGGTCGGCCCGGGCCCGATCGCCGTCCTCACCTACTCGGTGGGCCAGCAGATCGCGGTCGCCGCCTGGACCGTGGTCCTCGGCGGCCTCGCCCTGATCTTCGTCTTCCGCACGACCAACTGGCGCAGCCTGATCCGCAGCGCGAGCGAGGAGGCGGAGCAGCATGCCGAGGCCTGAGATCGGCTGCAATTGGCGACTTAGTCGCGATATACGCGACTAAGTCGCCAGATGCCATTGCCAGGGCGGTTTCTCCACCGCAGGGAACAGGTAGTGGTCTCGGCCGGGGAGTGTTTCGAGCGGGATCAGGGCCGGGTCATCCTCGAGATTCAACCGGATGCTTGATGCCGCCTCGATCTCCGCGGCGGCCGCGGTTCGGACCGTCGACTCCCAATCGAGGCCCGGGCGATAGAGCCAGTAGGTGACCCGGACCGGGCCCCCCGAGCGCCGTAGGTCCTGAATCGAGGTGAACTCGGTGACGCTGCGACGTGAGGCCGTCAGCCCGGCATCGGATCCCGACAGCGCGCAACTCGGCCGGCGGCAGTAGCGAAAGTCGACCGGCAGCTCCCCGCCCTTCGCTGCCGGAATTGGTGCCAGCAGTCGGACCAGCTTGCCGAGCGGGAAGCCGTAGGCGAGCGCCAGTGGGTTGCGCCCGCACGGGATGGGATAGCGCGGCGTACAGGCGATCCGGCGGGCGAGCATCTCGCCGAGCTCGCGTTCGCCGCGCGTCGGCGGGGATGCGACCAGCGCCGCGATGGCGGCGACGATCATGATGCCGATCATCCCGGCGAGGGCGACGTACTCGACGGTGGCCGCGCCTCGGCGCGGATCTGAGCGGGAGCGCATCGGTGCACGCTCTCGCCGAGATCGTCCGCGGGGAGATGCACGAGTGCCGAATCGGTGACCGGTCTATGATCGAAGGCATGGAAGGTTTCGGCGGACTCTTCGGCGATCCCGAGGAAATGCGCAGGCGGATGGAGGAGCTCCAGGAGCAGATGCAGGGGGCCCAGAAGGTCGCCTGGGCCGACAACGCGATCAAGCTGGCGGTCGAGATGACCGTCGCCGCGATCAGCTCCATGGAGCTCACCGGCTCGAGCGATGAGCAGGCCGTCCAGGTCCGCGACGCGATCCGGATCGTCTTCCCCGAGGCCGTGACGCTGGTCCGAGAGGCCCGCGAGGGCCTGCAGGACTGACGCGCGGCTGACCCATGGGCCTCCCCGAGCCGTCGGTCAGCAGCACCTCGGTGGTCACAGGTGCGTCGTCGGGGATCGGCGCAGCGATCGCGAAGGAGCTCGCCTCGCGCGGTCACTCGCTGGCGCTGGTGGCGCGGCGCGAGGAGAGGCTTCTGACCCTGGCGACCGAGCTCACCTCCTCCTACGGCGTGGCGGCGGACGTGATCGCCGCGGACCTGAGCGATCCGTCCGGGCGCGAGCAACTGGCCGATGAGCTGCGCGGCAAGGGCCGCGTCGTCGAGGTGCTCGTCAACAACGCAGGCTTCGGTCATCAGGCCGACTTCGCGACCAGCCCGCGCGAGCGCATGGTGGAGATGGTCGACCTCAACGTCGGGACCGTCGTCGACCTGACCAGCCGGTTCCTGACCGGGATGGTCGACCGCGGGCGCGGCAGCGTGATCAACATCGCCTCGACGGCCGCCTTCCAGCCGCTCCCCGGCTCGGCGGTCTATGCCGCGAGCAAGTCCTTCGTCCTCTCCTTCAGCGAGGCGATCCGGACCGAGCTGCGCGGCTCCGGAGTGACCGTTACCGCGGTCTGCCCAGGCCCGGTGAAGACCGAGTTCACCGAGGTCGCGGGCATCGGAGGGGTGGAGGACCGGACGCCGAGCGCGGTCTGGATGTCCGCCGACGAGATCGCACAGCACGCGATCGACGGCGCCGCCAACGACCGCCGTGTGGTCGTGCCGGGCGCGCTCAATCGCGCCACGGCGCTCGCGGGCCAGCACAGCCCGCGCGCCCTGGCCCTGCCGCTGATCAGCCGGATCTGGCGCAACGTCTGATTGAGATGAGCGACGGCCCGGCCGTGCACGCCTGGATGACGCGCGTGGCTGTCGCATCTCGGTGTCCTCGGGCTCGCCCTTGCCACCAGCAAGAGCTTCGCCCTGCGTCCACCGATCTGCTCGGCCACGCACGCCCCCAGGCGCACACGACCGGACAGTCACTCATCTAATGCCCGCGCTTGACGCTCGCGGCATCGAGATCGCGTGGAACGAGCGCGGCGAGGGGCCCGCGGTCCTGCTGATCCATGAGACCGCGGCGACGCAGGCGGCCTGGGAGCCGCTCGCCGAGGCCCTCGCCCGCGGGTTCCGCGCGATCGCGTATGACCGCCGAGGGTGGGGAGCATCGAGCGAGCCGGAGGACTACCGGCGGACGACGATCGAGGAGCAGAGCGAGGACGCCGCGGCCCTGATCGAGGCGACCGCGGATGATTCCGCCGTCGTCTGCGGAGCCGGGCTCGGTGCGGTGATCGCCCTCGACCTGATGCTGCGGCGAAGCGAGCTCGTCTCCGGCGCCGTGCTGATCGAGCCCACGCTCCTTCAGCTCACCCCCCTCGCGACGGAGGCGATGTCAGAGGACCGGCACCGGCTCGAGCTCGCCGCCGCCGCGCACGAGAGCGCGGTCGACGTCTTTCTCGCCGGGGGGTTGCCGGCGCTCGGCCCCGGGGTGACCCGGATGCCCGATCAGGCCGCGTCGGCCGCCCGTGACCGTCCCGGAAGCGTCATGGCGGAGCTGGGAATCCCGGCCGGGTGGCGGATGCCGCTGCCGCGGCTGGCGAGCGCCGAGAATCGCTCGGCCATCGTCACCGCCGAGTCGACGCCGCCGCTGATCCGGGAGGCCTCTCGGTCGCTCGGCGCCAGGCTGGCGCAGACCTCGGAGCGAGAGGTGGGCTCGCCGCAGGCGCCGCCGCACATCGGCGCCGCGGCCGAGGTCGCTTCGATCGTGGCCGAGGTCAGCTCGTAGAGGGCAGGCGGTCCGCCCGCACCTCGATGGCGCCACCACGGCGGGCGAGCACGGCGCCCGTCTCCAGCACAACCGCGATGATCGCCGTGGGAATCGCCGCCAGGACCGTCACGACCGCATCGATCCAGAACGCCGCCCGCCCGCGGCCGGTGCCGGGCCGGAGCCGACCGGAGGCCGCCTCGGAGGCGAAGTCGCGGTGGAAGGTGAGCAGGTTGAGCAGCGTCTGCCACATCGAGGCCATCCCCGGCCTGATCAGGTGCCGGATGCGTCGCACCTCCAGGCCGCGGCGCGCCAGAAGGAGCCGGATCGCCTTTGGCGTGGGGTGGATGTGGTTCCCGCCCGGACGAAGGGCCGCCCAGTTCTCCGCGCCCAGCCAGGCCTGCAGGCTGGCGGCGTTGTCGGCGCGGATCGCGACGCCCGACCCGTTCTCCTCCCGGCCGAAGAGCAGCGCATCGACGGCGTGGTCGGGGGTCGGCACGGCGTCGCGGGCCATGACCAGGCCGCAGTTCTCGCAGCGGTCGATCACCTGATCCTTTCGGGGTCCGTTATGCGAGGGCGCGCCGACAGGCGCGACCCGATCAGTGGAAATCTCGAGCCAGACGAAGAGCGGCTTGCCGCAGGCCGGGCAGCGGGCGCCGCCGGGGGCCGCTCCCTCCTCGAGGCTGACCCTCCGCCCCTTGCGGGTGGGAAGTCCGATCTCCCTGGCCACGCTAGACGGCGACCGCGACCGGGACGTTGGTCTCGAAGATCCTCCAGCGGACGTCGAACCGCTCCAGTCCATCCAGGAAGCTCTTCGGCTCGAAGGCCTGGGAGGGAGCCAGCCCGCCTCGGCCTTCGAAGCCCTTGCGGGCGGCGATCTCGGCCCCCTGCACGATCGCCGCAGCGGTCAGGCCGTAGACGTCCCTGCCGGTGATCACGCCCTTGCGCTCCACCTCGCCGCGCCTGGCCTCGCAGGCGATCACCCAGGTCATCCTCTCCCTCTGTTCGGGCGTCTGCCCCTCGGGCAGGCGGGAGATGACCGCGTTCATGAGGCGCTTCAGCGGCGTCCTCATCGCCAGGCCAGCCGGGCGCACGGCCGCGCTGAAGATCGGGACGAGGCGGTCGCTCGAGAACGCGCCCGCATTCATCGAGGCGCGCACGTTGCGCGTGGGCAGGTGGCGCGGCACGGTGATCTGCTCGCCGGAGGGGTAGCGGAACATGCGCTGCCGGCCGAAGGGCTCGGGGAACTCGTAGGTCCCGCGGGAGACGCTGCCGCTCGCCTTGACCCATTCCATGTTCCGCCATTCGAGATCGCTGCCGGCGATCATCTCGAGGGTGGTCCGGGCGGTGCCCTGGCTGGGCGTGAAGTCCCGCCAGCAGTAGGACACGGCGAGCTCGTCCAGCTCGCCCATGCCCTCGGCGGTGAGCGAGGCGATCATGTCGCCCGGCACGTAGTCGAAGCCCATCGCGGGCACGATGGCCACGCCGGCTCGCGCGGCGCCCGGCCCGTAGCGCTCGTAGGCCATCTTCATGTAGGGCTGCTCGCCGGTGGTGTCCAGATAGTGCGTGCCCGTCTCGACCGCGGCGGCCAGCACGGGCTCGCCGTACTTCACGAAGGGACCGGCGCAGTCGATCACCACTGCGCAGTCGGCGAGCAGCTCGCACAGGGAGGCGGGGTCGTCGATCCGTGCGGTCCTGGCGGGCTGCTCCAGCTCGAAGTCCCTCCCCAGCGCGTCGAGCTTCTCGGCGCTGCGACCGGAGACGATGAAGTCGGCGCCGGCCTTGTCCAGCTCGGCGACGACCAGGCGGCCGGTGTAGCCGGTGGCTCCGTAGACGGCGATCGGCCCGGTCTGGTGGGCGAAAAGCGGCACGGCGGCCAAGATACAGTCCTGAGAGACTGCCCCTCGCGTGAATGCAGAGTCGCCAACCCGGGGCCGCTCGCTGCCGAGCAAGGACGAGCTGCTCGCCTACCAGGGCCGCTGGCTGCGAAGGGCCGGCTACGCCGGTGTCGTGGGCGCCCTTATCGTGGCCGCCTCGATCGTGCTGCAGCGAGTCGGCCTGGATCTGCCCAATGGCGACTCCGACGCCGACCAGCTGGTCTTCGAGCATGCCCACAGCAGCCGGCTGATCTACTCGTCGGTGATCCAGGCAGTCGGCTTCTGCCTGTTCGCAATCCCCCTGACCTTCCTGTTCCGCTCGGCCGTTGGGCGCGCGGTCCGTGTGCAGAGGGCGTTCCTGCCGGTGATCCTGATCGGGCCCCTTGCCTTCGGGATCGGGGTGGCCGTCTCCTCGGTCGGGAGCACGATCGCGGCAAGCGACTTCGCCGACCAGGAGCCCGCGAAGGTGCAGCAGGCGCGCGAGCAGGCGCTCAAGGCCCAGGCCGCGACGCCGGCGCCGAAGGCGAAGGGGACGACCACGACCACGAAGGGGCAGACGACGAGCACCGCATCGACCGCGTCCGGGGCGGAATCCACAACGACCCCGACGACCGCCCCCGCCGCGACACCCAAGACGCCCGATCAGGCCGCGCACGATGCGCGCGAGGACCTCGCCGACCACCTCAACAGGCACACCACGGTGCTGATCGTCGGCGGGATCCTCTCCACGCTCGGCGTCCTCATGCTGGTCTTCGGGATGATCTACACGAACCTGTGGTGCATGCGGATCGGGCTCCTGTCCCGCTTCTGGGCAGCGATCGGCATGGCGTTCGGCCTCTTCCTCGTGATCCCGCTCTTCCCGCCGATCCCGGGCCTGGTCCTCTGGTTCGCCATCACCGGGCTGATGCTCGCCGGCCTCTGGCCGAGGCCGCTGCCCCCGGCGTGGGCCGCCGGCGAGGCGATTCCCTGGCAGCGGCCGGGCGACGACCTGGGGCCCCCACCCGCAGAGCGCGGCGAAGGCGGCACCGTCGAGGGGAGCGGGCGCGAGGTCTCAGAGCCGCTGCCGGACGAGGGCGGAGCGAACGGAGAGCCGCCGCCCTATGGCGAGACCCAGGGGCAACGCCGCAAAAAGCGCAAGCGTCGCCGCTGACGCGAGGGTGCACCGAGGCGTAGCCGAGGAGCAACCCGTTTAGTGCGGCTCAGGGGGAAACGCCATCAACTCGACGCGGTGCCCGCCCGGTGCGATCGCGAAGGCGCGGTCGGCGCCCCAGAGCTGGCGGGTGTCCTCCACCTGGAAGCCGGCGTCGCGCAGGCGCTGCTTCGCCTCCGAGTGATCGGACGCCACCACGGCGGCGTGGCCGAGAGCCGGGGCCGTGTGGCCCTCCGTGAGGATCAGGTGGATCTGGGTGGTGTCGCGCTCCAGCCAGCGAACCGAGTCGCCGAGCACGTCGGCGGCCGGTACCTCCTCGAACCCGAGCAGCTCCCAGAACTCAATCGACCGGTCCGCCTCCTCGGGCGGCACTTCGAGCGAGACGTGGTGGAGCACGTCTAGAAGATTGACAGCCAGCGGCTCTTGGAATCACCCGCGCGGCGAACCAGCAAGCCGGACGCCAGCAGCGCTGCCCCGACCAGTGCGAGGGCGCCGACCGCCATGCCGGTCATCGGCAGCGTCGTGGATGTACCCGCGGCATCTGGAGACGCGACCGCGGAAGACTCGGATGTACCCGAGCTGCTCGATCCCGCGCTGCCGCCGCCCCCGCCACCACTGGAGCTCAGGACCCTGACCGTCCCCTTCATCTGCGGGTGAATGGTGCAGATGTAGCTGAAGCTCCCGGGCGAGTTGAAGGTGTGGGAGGCGCTGCCGCCCGGGTCGATCGTGCCGGTGCCAAAGCTCCCGTCGTTCGCGGTGGCATTGTGGGGCGCCTGACCGGAGTTGTGCCAGGTCACCGTGTCGCCGACTGCAATCGTCACGGACGCTGCAGAGAAGAAGAAGTCGCCTGCGTTGACGCGGGCGGAGGCCGCTTTGCGCGCCTTGACGCCGCCGGCGTCGGGGGGGCCGGGCGCGGGAACTCCGACTGAGCCGCGGGACGAATCTCGGACGGCCTGCCCGTCGTTCGGCGACAGGTCGCCCGCGACCGGCCCCCCCGACGGCGGCGCGGGTGGCGCCGACCCACCTGGGTCGACAGGCTGTGCCGGTTCGGCAGGGGTCGTCGCAGTCGTGGTCGTGGCGGCTGTCGTGCCCGTGTCCTGGGCCGCCGAGAGGGCCGGCACGGCACAGATCGCCGCCAGGACGAGCATCCCGCTCGCCAGGGCTCTGGCTCCCTTCACATGACGCATCCTACGAGGCATTGACTCGTAGTCAACTACGGAATATCGAGGCTTGTGGATTGCCGCTAGCCGAGGGCGCTGACGCCGGGAGGAGCGTCGGAGGGCTGCGGCTCGGCCTCGGCCGCGACCTGCTTCCGGTGGGTCCGGATCTCGCTCATCATCCGCTCGAGGCGTGGCTCCGTGGAGGCGTCGACGTGCGTCATCGCCGCGGCGATCGCCGGGTGGACGGTGGCGATGCGCTCGTGCATCGCCTGGGCGACGGCGCGATAGGTCGGGTGGCCCTCGCGCCCGGAGCGCAGCTCGATCAGGTGCATGGCCTCGCGGGCGTTCAGGTCGAGCAGGTAGCGGATCCGGTAGCCGAGGCAGAGGGCGTATGGCGCTGCGTCCGCCATGCCCGCGCTCGCGAGCCGCTCGTACTCGGCCCGGGAGATCTCCAGCGCCCGCTCGTATTCGGAACCGGCGCCGGCCTCGCGCACCTCCTCGGGGATCCCGGCGCCGAGATCCGGGCTGAGGCGCTGCCACTGGCAGGTCAGCATCCGATGGCGCTGCAGGTCCCGGAAGCCGCCGTAGTCGGAGACGATCTCGAAGCGGTAGCGGACCGCCTCCCAGCCGCGGCCGGGCCTGTGGCGCCGGTTAGGCCGGTCGCCGGCGAGGTGCGAGATGATCTCCGCCTGCTCGTCGGGCGGGAGCGTGCGGACGCGGTCGAGGATCGCACGCTCGGGAGCGGCCGAGGATTCGAACAGCGAGGCCGCGATCAGGTCGTCCTCGGAGCCCTCGACGTCGATCAGCTCCACCGAGGGAGCGTCGGTGCCCTCTGGACGGTCCAGTCCCATCCGGGCCACCCAGCGCTCGGCCGCCTCGCGGCGGCGCTCCAGGTAGTTGACCCACTCCCCGCCGCGGTCCGGGCGCTCGACTCGCGCCACGAAGCTCGGCATGACCTTCTTGAGCTCCTCCAGGACCATCGTCGCGAAGTGACGAGCCTCCGGCAGCGGAGAGGCGAGCATCCGGAGCAGCAGCTGCTCATAGGCCTGGCCCGACGCGAAGATGCCGACGTGGCTCAGGGTGGCGGCGGGCAGGAGCCCGCGCAGCAGGTCGAGCGCCTTGGCCTTGATCGAGCGCTGCCAGGCCGCTTCGGGCTCGTCGCCGCGGGGCCAGCGCTCGGCGGCCCATTCCTGCACCTCGATCAGCGACCGCGAGTAGATCGCGAACAGCTCCTCCATCGCGGCGGCGTACTCGGGGCCGAGCTCCTCATCGCGATAGAAGCGGTGCCCCCCGCCGGCGGACTCGGGAAGGGGCTGGTCGTACGGGATGTAGCGGGTGGACTGCTCGAGGTAGGCCGCGAGCCGGCCGCGCTGAAGCACCTTGGTGAGGACGTTGGAGACCCACTCGCAGGCGACGTGCGCACCGCCGACCTGGGCGATCGAGTCGTCGCCGTAGCCCATGAAGACCCGCTCGTAGAGCCCGGCGGCCCGCTCGCCCTCCTCGCCCTCGAAGGGGCGCCCGCCCTCGGGGACGTCGGCGGCGAACTCATCGAGGTAGAGCCGGCGCAGGGTCCCGGCGTAGCGGGAGTAGCGGGCGAAGAGCGCGCCCTTGATCGTCTCGGGGAGGTTGACCAGCGCGAAGACGGGACGGTCGAGATTGGTGAAATGGGGAGAGAGGAGCCTCCGTTCCTCTTCCGTGAATTCCTCGACCGGGTAGCGCACGAGCGAGCCATCGTAATGCTAGAGCGGGATGCTTCCATTTTCTCTATTCTGTACCCGGTATTCGGTAGGGGATTACTTCCGGGTTTTGGGGAGAAGGACGGTAGTGATGGAAGTGTTCGCAGACTCCTCGGGGGGCGAGAGTCGCGAGAGCGCGATGCGCCGCTACGGCATGATGGCCGCTGCGCTGCTGATCGCCGCCGGCCTCGCCGCCATCCCCAACAATCTCCTCCACCATCACCCGCCGACCATCTACCTGCTGGTAGCGCTGGGTCTGGTGACCGGCGGGATCTGCCTGCTGATCCCCTGGCAGCGGCTACCGCGCCGCTCGCTGCACGTGGTGGGCGCGGTTGGATCCATCGAGGTCCTGCTCGCGGTCTGGTTCGGGGATCCGATCTTCGCCTGGTACTACATCTTCGTCGTCGTCTTCGCCGCGTACGCGTTCCCGACCAGGGTCGATGTCGTGCTGCAGCTGGGGTTCGCGATCCTGATGATGCTGATCCCGTCGTTGTTCAGCCTCGACGGCAAGCAGCACGGACTGGCCGAGCTCGTGGTTCAGGTGCCCTCCCTGATCCTGACCGTCATCGTCGTCGTGGCCCTGCGGGAGCAGCTCGAGAGCAGCCGGGAGGCCTATCGCTACCTGTCGCGACAGGACCCGCTCACCAGCGTCGGGAACTACCGCCGGCTCCATGAGGCGCTGAACGCCGAGCTCAGCCGGCACGCTCGGACCGATCGCCGCTTCGCCGTCATCCTGCTCGACCTGGACGACTTCAAGGGCGTCAACGACTCATTTGGGCATCTCGCCGGCGACCGGATCCTGCGGGACGTCGCCGAGGTGCTGGCGGAGTCGGTCCGCCCCGGAGACACCATCGCCCGGCACGGCGGCGACGAGTTCTCCGTCATCGCCCCGGAGACCAACGCGGTGGAGGCGAGCAGCCTCTCACTGCGGTTGGAGGAGGCAGTGAAGCGGGTCGTTGCGGGGGAGACGAACCTGACCGCGTCGTCGGGGTGCGCGATCTACCCGGACGCCGGCGAGTCGATCGATGAGCTGATCGGCGCCGCCGACACGGCCCTGAAGCGCGAGAAGCGCACCCGGCGGTCGATGGGCGAGAGGAGGACTCGGACCCCGACGGCCCCGAATCCCTATCCCCAGACGACCTGAGCGCCGGTCGCGGCGAGCACGGCGATCGCTGTCGTCCAGGCGACTGCCCGCGCCGCCAGCTTCGCGTCCAGCCCGTAGACGTGGGAGACGAGGAGCGTGTTCACGCCGCATGGCATCGCCGCCAGCAGCAGGTAGGGGCCGGGTAGGTCGATGAAGGGCAGAGAGAGGAGCAGAAGCAGGCCCGGCGCGATCACCAGCCGGAGCAGGATCGCCGATCCGATCGGCGGATGGAAAGGGGAGCCGAGTTCGAGCGTCCCCTCCTCGACCTCCTCGGCCAGCACTGCGCCGACGGCGAAGAAGCCGATCGGCAGCAGCGCGATCACCATCCCCCGCGAGATGTCCACGAGGACGTCGGGGGCGAAGGAGGCCGGCGCGATGATCGCCGCGATTGCGGCGTAGAGCGGCGGATTACGGGTGAAGAAGGCGATCGTCCGCTCCTTCGGCCCCTCGCCCGCGCGCGTGCCGAAGCTCGCCCCAGCGCCGAAGGCGATCACGAGCAGGCACGGCGCGACGACGATCAGGTCGTATACGACCGCCTGGCCCAGGGCGTGGAAGCCGAGCAGCGAGGCGCAGAGCGGGTAGCCGAGGTAGCCGGAGTTGGGGACCGCCGTCGCGGAGATCAGCGCCCCCGTGCCGGGTCGAGCGAGCCCGAGGATCCGGCTTCCGATGAGCCAGGCGAGCCCGATCGCGCCCAGGATCGCCACCCAGCCGATGATGAGGCCGCCGGTCAGATCGGCGTTCAGATGGACACGGTCGAGATTGAAGAAGACGACGAACGGCATCAGCGTGTAGAGCGAGATCACCAGCAGCCGCCGCGCCCAGCCGACCGCCTTCGCTGGCCAGCGACGCTCGGCGGCGACGCCGGCGGAGCCGGAGATGGCAATGGCGGCGATGGTGAGGAGGACGCCCAAGGGGCGCCCATCCTCTCGCAGCGCTCAGGCGGGCTGCGGGACCGCCTTCGCCTCGGTGGGATCGAGCGTGTCCGCCGGCGCGTCCTGGCGCCGGGAGAGGGCGAGGAACGGGGTGGCGAGGACGGCGATCCCGGCGCAGACGACGTAGGAGGTCGCGTAGCCGTACGCATCCGCGGTCTTGCCGAGCACCGGCTGCGCCCAGACCCCGCCGGTCGAGGACATCATCGAGTCGAACGAGAGGATCGTGGCCCGCTGCCGCGACGGGATCATCCCGTTGATGTAGGTCTGCCGGATCGGCATGATCGCCGCGAACAGCAGGCCCCAGATCGTGGTCAGTCCGATCACCGGCCAGAAGCTCTGCACCGCCCCGATCAGCGCGAGGGTGCCCGCGCTGGCCGCTGCCATCAGCAGCAGCGCGGAGGTGCGCCGACGGAACACCCCGCGGATGCGGGGTGCGGCGATCCCGCCGAGGATCTGGGCGCCGGCGACGATCGCCGCCGCCAGGCCCGCGATCTCGTAGGCGTGAGGGTCCCCGTAGAGCTCGAGCAGGTACGGCTGCAGCGCATAGAAGCCGTAGATCCCCACGCCGCCGGTGAACAGGGCCTCGACCATCAGCCATTTCACCGCCGGGACTCGCCATCCGTAGTCGATCGAGTTGGAGGCGATCTTCCTCATCTCGGCGAGTGGCCGGCCGCCCTTCTCCGGCATGAAGCCCACGTCGTGCATCAGCCTGAAGGCCGCCACGAACATGACGATCAGGATCACCCCCCGGAGGACGAACGGGAATCCGAGGCTGACCTGCTGGGCCAGGAAGCCGCCGGCGACGGAGCCGGTGAGCATCCCGATGCCGGTGACGATCTGGCCGCGGCCGAAGACCGTCTCCAGGTCGCCCCTGTAGCCAGTGGCCTTGAGCGCGTCCACCAGCCAGGCCTCGACGGCGCCCGAGAAGAAGGTGAAGCCGAGTCCGAGCAGCAGGGAGACGCCCACCCACTCCCAGAACGGCGCCTCGATCTGCCAAAGGAGGACGTAGAGCAGGCTCGCCCCTGACAGGGTCAGGGTGCCGAGCAGGTACGACGTGCGC
Source organism: uncultured Solirubrobacterales bacterium (assembly GCA_963728875.1). Lineage (GTDB taxonomy): Bacteria > Actinomycetota > Thermoleophilia > Solirubrobacterales > 70-9 > DASUPK01. The sequence goes on along the minus strand of CAVSLJ010000007.1, from coordinate 86,824 downwards.
CTGCCGATCGTGTCGGCCACGATTCCGGTGGGCACCTCGAAGATGACCATGCCGGCCGTGAAGAACGCGTTCGCGGTGAAGGCCTCGACGTTGTTCAGCCCCGCGTCCAGCAGGAAGATCGTGTTGATCCCCCAGATCAGCGAGGCAGCCAGCGTGTTCCCCAGCATGAGCGTGAGGTACGTGCGCTGGATGGAGCGCGGCGTGGGCATCTCGACTGAAGGTAATGACCCGGCCGGGCCGGGGAACTAATCGGCCCTAGAGCGTGGTCGCGAGCGACGAGGCGGCATGCGAGGCCCAGTCGATCAGCGGCGTGGGGGCGATGCCGAAGACGACCGTGGCCGCCGCGCAGGCGATGGCCGAGCCGAGGATGAGCAGGCAGCGCCCGGTGCCCCTGCGGGGAGCGGCGTCGGCCTCGGGCGACCCGCCGGCAATCGCCGGGACCTCACCCGCCGGCCCCGGACGCGAAGCGGAGGAGCCGGCGATGATGCTGGGGTCCGGCCTCATCCAGACCGCCGCCACCACCCGCAGGTAGTAGGCGAGGGAGACCATCGAGCCGACCACGATCACGACTCCGAGCCAGGTGTAGTCGCCGTCGACGCTGGCCTCGATCAGGAAGAGCTTTCCCATGAACCCTGACGTGCCCGGGATGCCGGCGAGGGCGAGCATCCCGATGGTGAGCGGCCAGGCGAGCAGCGGCCGTGAGCGCCCGATCCCGGCGACGGACTCGATGTCGTCGCCATGCGCGGTCTCCCGCTCGCGGGCGACGACGACCGCGAAGACGGCGAGGTTCATCAGCGTGTACGCGGCGAGGTAGAAGACCAGCGCCTCCAGGCCCGTCTCGGTCGCCACGACGACGCCGGCCAGCATGTAGCCGGCCTGGGCGATCCCGGAGTAGCCCAGCAGCCGCTTCAGCGAGTCCTGGCCGAGCGCGCCGATGTTCCCGACCGCGATCGAGATCACGGCGATCGCGGCGAGCGCCGGCTTCCAGTCATGGGCGATCGGGCCGAGCGCGACCTCAAAGAGGCGGGCCAGGGCGATGAAGGCCGCGGCCTTCGTGGCGACCGCCATGAAGGCGGTGACCGGGGTGGGGGCCCCCTGGTAGACGTCCGGCGTCCACTGGTGGAAGGGCGCCAGCGAGGTCTTGAAGGCGAGGCCCGTCATCACCATCGCCGTGCCGATCAGGACGAGCGTGTCGTTGCCGTTCCCTCCAGGGCCGAGGGCGTGGGCGATTCCGGAGAAGTCCATCGAGCCCGATGCGCCGTAGAGCAGCGCGAAGCCGTAGAGCACGGTCGCCGAGCCGATCGAGCCGATCACCAGGTACTTGAGGCCGGACTCGAGCGAGCGCTCCTCACGGCGGGCCGATGCGCTGAGGACGTAGAGCGGGATCGAGAGCAGCTCGAGCGCCACGAAGAAGGCGACCAGGTTCTGCGCCTGTGCGATCAGGGTCATTCCGAGGACCGAGCCGAGGAGCAGCGTGTAGAAGGCGCCGAAGCCGGCTTCGTCCGCGGCGGACTCGCGGATCGAGAGCAACACCACGATCGCGGCCGCGGTGCAGGCGATCAGGGTCGCGGCCAGCCCGAAGGCGTCGAGGCGCAGCGCGCCCGCGACCAGGTCGGTGTTCGAGCCCCACTGCCAGATCGAGAGGCCGGCCGTGGCGCCGAGGACGACGATCGTCAGCGCCGCGTTCACCCAGCGAGAGCGGAGAAAGAGGCCGGCGATCAGGACGACGCAGAGGCCCGCCGTCAGGGCGATGACGGGAGAGAGCCCGGCGTAGTCGATATGGGGGGCGTTGAAGGTCATCGCTGGGCCACCTGCGCCGGTGGGGTCTCGCTGGTCGCGGCAACCGATGCCGAGGTCGAATGCTCGGCGCGATGCAGGATCAGGCCCGGCCAGAGCGCCAGGGCGACGACGCAGGCGATCAGCCCGGCGATCACACCGCCGTCGAGCAAGCCGACCTCGCGCGACTCGATCCCGTCCGGCTTCCGGTTGTGCATCGCGTGCTGGTACATGCGGAGCGCGTAGTAGGCCGCCAGCGCGATGCCGATCGCGGCCACGAAGGCGAAGACGATCTTCTCCTGGAAGATCCCGTTGAGGATGTAGAACTCGCCGACGAAGTTGGAGGAGCCGGGGATGGCGAGGAGGGCCATCGTCGCGACCAGGAAGAGGGCCGCGAGCACCGGAGCCCGCATCGCCAGTCCGCCCATCCTGGTGATGTCGTCGGTTTCGGTCCGGGCCACGAGCACCACGGCGATCAGCATCAGCGGCGCGATCACGAGGCCGTGATTGACCATCTGGAGCACCGCCCCGTCGGCGCCGTCGGGTCGCAGGCTGAAGATCCCGAGCGTGATGAAGCCGAGCTGCGCGACCGAGGAGTAGCCGAGGATCAATCGGGCGCTCGTCTGCGTGAACGCCATCGCCGACCCGTAGAGGATCGAGACCACGGCGACGACCAGGACGATCTCCTGGAAGTGGGTGGTCGCGGCGGGGAACACCGGCAGCACCACCCGCAGGAAGCCGTAGGCCCCGACCTTGGAGAGCACGCCCGAGAAGAGCGCAAGGGCAGGCAGCGGCGCGACACGGTAGGCGTCGGGCATCCAGGCGTGCAGCGGGAAGGCGGGCATCTTCACCAGGAAGGCGGCGGCGAAGAACCAGAAGATCCAGTACTGGCTGCCCGTCCCGAGCGGATGAGCGGCGAGATAGGAGATGTTGAAGTTGATCGGCCCGCCGTCCGCGGTCAGGATTCCCGCGGCGATCGCGCCGACCAGCATCAGCAGCGAGCCGACCAGGGTGTAGACGATCATCTTGATCACCGCCGGCTGTGGGCGGATGGGCTCCTCGTCCTCCTCCGGCCGCCCGGGATGCTCGGTGCCCCAGCTCCCGAACAGGAAGTAGAACGGGATCAGCATCAGGTCGAAGAAGAGGACGAAGAGGATCAGGTCCTGGGCTAGGAAGGCGCCGAGCGTTGCGGTCTCGGCGAGCCCGAGCATCAAAAACCAGGTCCGAGCCCGCTCCGGCGGGTTGATCGCCGACCAGGTCGTCGAGGCCAGCCAGAGGGCCGAGGTGAGGACGACCAGGAAGATGCTGATCCCGTCGACCCCGAGCTGGTAGCGGACACCGAGGCCGGGGATCCAGCTCTCGTCGACGGTGTGCTGGAGACCGAGGGACGGGTTGAAACGAGCGACCACGATGATCACCAGCACCAGGCGGGTGACCGCGGTAAGGAGCGGCGGGAGCGGGACTAGCTTCTGGGGCATCGCGCAGGCAAGCAAACCGGCAGCGAGGGGGGCCCAGAGGAGGATCTGAATCATGCGCCGGCCACCTTTTGGTCAGTTTCCCCCGCTATAACGTGGAGAAGTGACCAAAAACCGATGAACGCGCGCCGACTCATGACTGCAGCAGGAAGTAGAGGCCGAGGCCGGCGAAGCCGGTGACCAGGAGCAGGGCGTAGGAGCGGAGGTAGCCGGACTGGGCGCCGCGCACCCCGACCCCGACTCCCCGGACCAGATCGGTCACGCCGACGACGATCCCCTGGACCACGTAGCGCTCGAAGGTCGAGTTGGCCCAGCGGCCCACCGCCAGGGCGGGCCGGACGACGAGGATGTCGATCGCCTCGTCGAAGTACCACTTCTTCTCGAGGAAGTCGTGGAGCCAGGGGAAGCGCTTGGTCAGGGCCGCGGTGGTTCCCGGGCGGCGGAGGTACGCGTAGTAGGCGATCGCGATGCCGAGCACCGAGATCAGGCCTCCGATCAGCAGGCCGTGATACGCGGCGGAGGTGCTCGGCCCCTGCTCGTAGAGGCGCGAGTCCAGGAAGGAGCCGTGCAGGAACTTGTGGACCACGTCGTCCACGCCCGGGATCTGGACGAAGCCCGCGAACAGCGCCCCGAAGCCGAGGACGCTCATCGCGATCTTCATCGGCCAGGCGTCCTCCGCGACGGTGTGCTTCTCGCCCGGGAAGCCGACGTCGGTGTCCTCGGGCTCGCCGGTCGCCGGGTTCTGCGGGGGGACGTGCTGATGGACGCCCTGCTCGAGGTCGCGCGCGACCTCGGACGGCGGCCCGAAGACGACCCGGAAGCCGATCCTGAAGGCATAGAAGGCCGTCAGCAGCGCGCCGATGTAGCCGCCGATGGTGAAGATCACGTAGAAGCCGCCCCGGTAGGCGGCGAAGTCGAGGATCTCGTCCTTCGAGAACCAGCCCGAGGTCAGCGGGAACGCCGCCAGCGCCAGCGCCCCGATGATCAGCATCGCCGAGGTGAAGGGCAGCGACTTGCGGAAGCCGCCCATCAGGTCGATGTTCTGGCGGTTCGCCATCGCGCCGATCACCGAGCCGGCCGCCATGAAGAGGAGGGCCTTGAAGAAGGCGTGGGTCATCAGGTGGAAGAGGCCCTCTGAGTAGGCGCCGATGCCGACCCCCATGACCATGTAGCCGATCTGGCTCATGGTCGAGTAGGCGATGATCCGCTTCAGGTCGGTGACGACCAGCGCGATCGTCGCCGCGATCAGCAGGGTCGCCAGGCCGACGAAGGCGGCGATGTCGGCGGCCGTCAGGCCGATCTCGAAGAGCGGATGGAAGCGGGCGATCAGGTAGACGCCGGCGGTGACCATCGTCGCGGCGTGGATCAGGGCCGAGACGGGAGTGGGGCCCTCCATCGCGTCCGGGAGCCAGGTGTGGAGCGGGACCTGCGCCGACTTGGCGAAGGCGCCGACGAGGAGCAGGCAGCAGATCGCGACGACGACGCCCTGATTGGTGTGGAAGGTGTCGGGCGCCTTGCTGAATATGGAGAGCAGGTCGAAGGTGCCGAGGTCCCGGAAGATGAAGAGCGCGGCCAGCACCATGCCGATGTCCCCGATCACGTTGATGACGAAGGCCTTCATGCCGGCATTGGTGGCGGTGGTGCGCCGGTACCAGAAGCTGATCAGCGCGTAGGAGGCGAAGCCGACGAAGGCCCAGCCGACGATCAGCAGGATCAGGTTGCCCGCCAGGACCAGCAGCAGCATCGAGAAGACGAAGAAGTTGAGGTAGGAGAAGAAGCGGTTGAAGCCGCGGTCCGAGGTCAGGTAGCTGATCGAATAGAGGTGGATCAGCATCGAGACGCCGCTGACGATCAGGCACATGTAGACCGAGAGCGGGTCGACCAGGATGTTGAGCTGGATGTTGAGCCCGGCGGCGCTCGCGTAGTCGTAGAGCGAGTCGGTCACCTGCCGGTGCTCGACCGGCAGGTCGAGGACCTTCACGAGCATCCCGATCGAGGCGAGGAAGGCGAGTCCGATCGCGGCCGTCCCGATCCAGCCGGCGCTCCTTCCCGGAAGCTTCTTGTAGAGCAGCGCGATCGCCATGCTCCCGGCGAGCGGGGAGGCGAGCACCAGCCAGCCGTACGAGGTAGCGCTCACGGATCAGCCCCTGAGGCTGCGCAGGTCGTCGACGTTCAGCGGGATCCGGCGCCGGTAGGCGGCGACGATGATCCCCAGCCCCACCACCACCTCGCAGGCCGCGATCACCATCACGATCAGGGCGAAGACCTGACCGTCCTGGTTGCCGAGCGAGCGGGAGAAGGCGAGCAGGGCAAGGTTGCCGGCGTTCAGCATCAGCTCGAGGCAGAGCAGGATCACCAGCGGGCTCCTGCGGAGCAGGACCCCGGCGACGCCGACAGCGAAGATCAGGGCGCTGAGGACCAGGTACCAGGTGATGTCCATCTAGATCGCCTCCGGGGGGGCGGGCGAGGGGGGCCCGGCGGGCGACCTGTCGCCGATCAGCCTTGGCGCCGTCACAGATTCGTCCCGCGGCTCAGTCGGAGTTCCCGCCGGTCCCCCCTCGCCCGCCCCTCGGTGGCGGCCCGCCAAAACCACCGCGCCGACCGCTGCGATCAACAGCAGGAGGGATGCCGCTTCGAAGGCGATCAGGAAGCGCTCCAGCAGCAGCTTGCCGATTGCCGAGGGGGAGCCGAAGCCCAGGTCCACCGTTGGGCCCTTGGTGTCGATTGACTGGAGGCCCGACCCGGTGATCGCGATCGCCAGCTCGATGAAGAGGGCGAGGCCGAGCACCGGCGCGATGAAGCGCTGGCCGGGAATCGGCTCCCAGAGCGGCTCGTCGACGTTGCCGACGTAGGCGGCGACGAAGACGTAGAGGACCATGACCGCCCCGGCGTAGACCACGATCTGGGCCGCGGCCAGGAACTCGCCCTGGAGCAGGAGAAAGAGCCCGGCGAGCGAGATCAGGTGAACGATCAGGGCGAGGACGCTGTAGAAGGGGTTGCGGAGGGCGATCACCGCGATCGCGCCGCCGAGGGTGCCGATCGCGCCGAGGAAGAAGCAGACCTGCGTCACTCGCCCTCGCTCCGCAGCGGAGTCCGGTCGATCGGCTCGGCGAGCAGCATCTCCTTCGTGAAGATCAGATCCGAGCGGTTGTAGTCGGACATCTCGTAGTCGTGGCCCATCGTGATCGCGTCGAACGGGCACGCCACCTCGCAGTAGCCGCAGAAGATGCAGCGGGAGAGGTTGATCTCGTAGACCTCCGCGTAGCGCTCTCCCGCGGAGACGCGGTGCTTGGGATCGTTCTCCTGGGCGACCACCCGGATGCAGTCGGCGGGGCACGCGGCCGCGCAGAGAGAGCAGCCGACGCACTTCTCGAGCCCCGTGTCCTCGAAGCGGTGCAGCTTGTGGCGGCCGCGGAAGCGCTGGTAGACCGGCGTCTTCTCCTCGGGGTACTGGATCGTCACCGTGCCCTCGAGCACGCGGCCGAAGGTGGTGCGCAGGCCGCGGAGCGTCTCTCCGAAGGCGCGGTAGGCGCCGCCGGCGCCGCCGGGCTCGGGACCGCGCTGAACGGAGATCACGTCCTCATGGCTCTCCAGGTACGGGAACGCCGTCCAGTCCGTCTTCTCGGTGTTGAGCTTGGCCTGCATCTAGCTCACCGTCACGATCACCGCGGTGGCGAGGACGTTGAGGGTGGCCAGGGGCAGCATCACCTTCCAGCCCAGTGCCATGAGCTGGTCGTAGCGAAGGCGGGGGAGGGTCGCCCGGATCCAGATGAAGAAGCAGACGAGAGTCAGGGTCTTCGCGACCATCCAGACGGGGTCGAGCCAGCCCGGGCCGGGGCCCATCCAGCCGCCGAGGAAGAAGGTGACCGCGATGCCGGAGACGACGAACATCTCCAGGTACTCGGCGAGCAGATAGGAGCCGAAGCGCATTCCGCCGTACTCGGTCATGTACCCCTGGACCAGCTCGGCGTCGGCCTCCGGCAGGTCGAACGGGGCTCGGTTGGTCTCGGCGAAGCCGGCGACCATGAAGATCAGGAAGCCGACGATCTGGGGAACGATGTTCCAGATCTCTCCCTGCGCGTCGACGATGTGAGTGAGCGACAGGGAGCCGGTCATCATCACGACGCCGAGCAGCGACAGGCCCATCGAGACCTCGTAGGAGATCAGCTGCGCCGCCGAGCGCATCGCGCCGAGGAAGCTGTACTTGGATCCCGAGGACCAGCCGGCGAGCAGCAGGCCGTAGAACGACAGGGAGCCGAACGCGAAGAAGTAGAGGACGCCGATGGAGACGTCGATCCCGTAGAGGCCGATTCCGTCCTGGACGTTGCCGAACGGCAGGATCGCCAGGGTGACGATGCCGGAGAAGATCACGATGGCCGGGGCGATCGCGAAGAGCAGCGGGACCGCCGCGTTCGGCCGGAACATCTCCTTGCCGGCGAGCTTCACGATGTCCGCCAGCGGCTGAACCAGGCCGGCCGGGCCGACGCGGTTCGGCCCGTAGCGATTCTGAAAGCGGCCGATCAGCTTGCGCTCGACGACCGTCAGCACTGGGACGATCATGAAGACGCCGAGGAAGATGATCAGCGACTTGACCACCATCACCCAGGTCGCCTCGACGTAGTCGACCTCGGCGATGGGGAGGGGAATCGGCAGGCTCACCGCTTGCTCACCTGAATGCGCTGAGGGACACCGTTCGTGAGTACGTTGCCGTTGGCCTCGTCGGTTCCCTCGATCAGGAAGGCGGCGCCCTCCTTCATCCGCTCGCGGATCGCGACGGTGGCCTCGACGCTGTGACCGTTGACCGCGACAGTCACTTCATCGCCATTGGCGACCTCGAGAGCTTCCGCGTCTTTTGCGTGAAGCTCGAGCTTCTGCTTCGGCATCAGGAACCGAAGCGCCGGATTGCGCTTGGTGACGTCGGTTGCCCAGAGGTCGCGGTACGTGCCCAGGACGAGCGGGCCGCCGTCGGGGGCGGCCGCGGGCGACCTGTCGCCGATCGGCGCTGAAGCGGTCCCAGGTCCGTGCCGCGGCTCAGTCGGAGTTCCCGCGGCCGCCCCCGCCGCCGGCCCGCCGGCTGGGGTCCACGAAGTGCCCGGATCCCGGTCGCCCCAGCGGAGGCCCGTCCCGCCGATCTCCTCGTAGGTCAGCGTGTCGTAGAAGGGGACCTCGTTCGAGAGGGCTTCGAAGACCTCGGCCGGGGACTCGGGTGTCAGGTCATTGCCCAGTTCCGACGCCACGGCTGCCAGGAAGCGCCAGCCGGGGATCATGCCCTCCGGCAGTGGGACGTTTCGGCGCAGGCGCTGGAGGCGGCCGTCGGGATGGGTGACGGTGCCCTCCTTCTCCGCCCAGGTCTCGGCCGGGATGACCAGGTTCGCCAGCCGCGTTGACTCGTCCTCGAACGAGGCGATCGAGACGACGAAGCCTCCTGCGAGCGCCTTACGCCAGCCCTCGGAGTCGGGATGGGTGCGGACCGGATCGGCGTTGACGAGGAGCGTCGGGCCCAGCTCGTTGGCGGCGAGCCCGTCCTTGATGGCGGCGCTGCCGCGGCCCGACTCGACCGGCTCCAGGCCCGGCTTCGCGCCGGGCAGGCAGCCGACCTCGCGCAGGCCGCGGGCGTTCGAGTCCTCGGGGACCTCGAGCAGGCCCGGGCCGATCCGCTGGTGCATCTCGCACGCGCGGGCGCAGGCATGGAGCGCCTCGACGGCTCCGGGGCTGCGCCAGAGTCGCTCTCCCCAGATGATCGTCTGGTCCGGGGCGCCGCGGAGCAGCTCGGCGATCGCGGCGGCCTCCTTGTTGAAGGGTCCGTCGGTGTCGTAGCCCTCGGCCCCGAGCGCTCCGGCGAGAGCGGTGACGAAGGAGGCCGCGTCGCCGGGCGCGTAGCGGACTGCCTCGTCCGCGCCGCCGTCGAGCGCCGTGGGCCGCTCGGAGGCGACCGCGAGCTTCGCGCCGGCTCGGCGTACCGCCTTGCGGATGCGCAGGTCGAGAATCGGCATCTCGTGCAGCGGGTCGACGCCGATCACCAGGATCGCGTCGGCGTGGTCGAGGTCCGCAACACGGGAGCCGAGCTCGGGCCGCGAGAGCTCGCCGAGCAGGGCGGCGTCGACCGGGCTCGCCGAGCTGTCGACGTTCGAGGAGCCGGCGCTGCGCAGGATCCTCTGGACCAGCCAGCCCTCCTCGTTCGAGGTCCCGCCGCCAACCACGGCGGCAGCCCTCTCGCCCCCGCCCCGGATCGCGTCGGTGACCTTGGTCACCGCCTCGTCCCAGGAGATCGGGCTGAGGCTGCCGTCCCCGGCACGGACCATCGGGCGGGTGATCCGGTCCTCCGAGTTGAACATCTGGAAGGCGAAGCGCCCCTTGTCGCAGAGCCAGCCGTCGTCGACCTCGGCGTTGTCGCGGGCGAGGACGCGCAGGACGCGCTCGTCGCGAACCGTGAACTTGACGTTGCACTGGCTCGGACAGAGCGTGCAGATCGAGCCCGCGTCCTCGATGTCCCAGGGCCGTGCGCGGAAGCGGTAGGTGTAGGAGGTCAGCGCTCCGACCGGGCAGAGCTCGGTGATGTTGCCGTGGAACGGCGCGATGTAGGGCCGCTCGTCGAAGGTGCCGACAAAGGTCTTGTCGCCGCGCTCGAGGAGCTGCAGCTGCTCGTCCTCCGCGATCTCCTGGCTGAAGCGGACGCAGCGGTAGCAGAGGATGCAGCGCTCGCGGTCGATCGCCACCAGGGGTGAGAGCTCGAGCGGCTTCTGGAAATGCCGCTTCGGATCGGTGAAGCGGCTCTTGCCCGGGCCCCAGCCCATCGCGATGTCCTGCAGCGGGCACTCGCCGCCCTTGTCGCAGACTGGGCAGTCGAGCGGGTGGTTGACCAGCAGGAACTCGACGACCGCGTTCTGGGCCTCCTTGACCCGGTCGGTCTGCGTGTAGACGACCATGCCGTCGCGGATCGGGGTGGAGCAGGAGGTCTGCAGCTTCGGCATCCCCTCGATCTCGACCAGGCACATGCGGCACGCGCCGACCGGCTCTCCGAGCTTGGGCTCGTAACAGAAGACCGGGATCTCGACGTCGCCCATCTTGGCGGCGTCGTGGAGCATCGTGCCCTCGGGCGCCGTCACCTCGCGGCCGTCGACGACCAGGGTGACCGCGTTGCGGATCTGGCGGGTCATGCGGCCAGGCCTGACATATGACGGGTCGCGCTGTCGCGCGCCCTCGCATCAACGTGCTGGATCGCCTCGATGAACTCGTCGCGGAACTTCTCCACCATCGCGCCGACCGGCATGGCCATCGAGTCGCCGAGCACGCAGAGGCAGTTTCCGATGATGTTGGTCTGAACCGAGGCGACCGTCTCGAGGTCGATCGGCGTCGCCTCACCGCGGATCATCCGCTCCAGCATCTTCACCGTCCAGTTGGTTCCCTCGCGGCAGGGTGTGCACTTGCCGCAGGACTCGTGGTGGTAGAAGCGCGCGGTCCGCAGCGCGAGCTCGACGACGCTGGTGGTGTCGTCGAAGACGATGATCGAGCCGGAGCCGAGCATCGACCCGGCCTCCTGCATCGCCTCGAAGCTGTACGGCAGGTCCATGGCCTCGTCGGTGAGAAGCACCGGGGAGGAGGAGCCACCGGGGAAGATCCCCTTGATCGTGCGCCCCTCCAGCGGGCCGCCGGCGAGGTCGTTGATCAGGTCCTTCGTCGGGATGCCGAGCTCGACCTCGTAGTTGCCGGGCCGCTGCACGTCGCCGGAGACCGAGACCACCTTGGTGCCCGGCGACTGCTCGGTCCCGAAGCTCGTGAACCACTTGGCGCCCGAGGCGATGATGTGCGGAGCGTTGGAGAGTGTCTCGACGTTGTTGATCAGCGTCGGCCCGTCGTAGAGGCCCTGGACTGCGGGGAACGGGGGCTTCAGCCGCGGGTTGCCGCGCTTGCCCTCCAGCGAATCGAGCAGGGCGGTCTCCTCGCCGCAGATGTAGGCGCCGGCGCCGCGGTGGACGACCAGCTCGACCTGCTCGCCTGTGCCGAGCACGTCGTCACCGAGGAAGCCGGCGTCGTAGGCCTCCTCGACCGCCTGATCGAGGATGTCGCCCTGGAGGTCGTACTCGCCTCGGATGTAGATGAAGCAGCGGTTGGCCTGGGCGGCGCGGGCGGCGATGATGATTCCCTCGAGCAGCTGGTGCGGGTTCTTCTGCATCAGCTCGCGGTCCTTGAAGGCGCCCGGCTCCGACTCGTCGGCGTTGCAGCACAGGTACTTGTCCATGTCGCCCCGAGGCAGGAACGAGGCCTTCTTGCCCATCGAGAAGCCGGCGCCGCCGCGGCCGCGCAGTCCCGAGTCCTCCAGCTCCTTCAGGACCTCCTCGGGCGTCATCTCCTTGTAGGCCTTGCGAATCGACTGGTAGCCGCCGAACTTGCGGTACGTCTTGATCGAGGCGAGCCCGGGCTCGTCGATGTTCCGGAAGAGGATCCGGGTCTCCGCCGAGGCCACTACTTCTTCCCCTTCTTGGCCTTGGGCTTGGGGCGGGTGCCCTTGTTCACGGGATGGCGGGCGATGCGCCTGTCGCCACCGCCCTTCGGGCCACCGGCGGCGGGCCGGTCCTGGAGGCGCTTCTCCGGCAGGATCTCCGCGCGGTTCTTGCGCAGCTGCTCGACGGCGGTCTCCGCGTCCTCCTCGGTGAGCGGCCCGTAGTAGCGCTCGTCGATCGAGGCCATCGGGGCGAGGTCGCAGGCGCCCAGGCACTCGAATCGACGGACGAATACCTTGCCGTCCTCGGAGGTCCCCTGGCCGTCGACCCCGGCGGCCTCGCCGAACGCCTCGAGCAGGCGATCCGCGCCGCGCAGCCAGCAGCTGATGTTGGTGCAGACCAGGACCTGGTGCTCGCCCTCGGGCTCGAGGCGGAAGAGGTCGTAGAAGCTGGCGACCGACTCGAGGTAGCCGGGGGTCACGCCCATGACCGCCGCGGCCTGCTCGATGCCCTCCGGCGTGCACCAGCCGTAGCGGCGCTGTACGGCCCAGAGCGCGGGGATCGCCGCGGAGCGTTCCTGCGGGTACCGCCTCATCGCTTGCCGGATCTCCTGCGCAAGCCCGCGCGGGACCTCGACCTCTGAGGGCTCCGGGACCGGGGCTGCCTCGCCGTGAGGCTGACGCTCCTCGGTGCTGGCCTGGATGACCTCGATCTCCTCGGCCGGGATGTCGACGCCCACCTGCTCCTGCTCGTCCGGCATGGGCGGCGGCTCGGGCACGTCGTGGATGTGCCCGGGATCGGCGGTCCAGGGCCGCTCGCCTTTGGGAATGCAGCGGGCTCACCGGTCGACACCTCCGATGATCGGGTCGAGCATCGCCAGGTTCTGGATCAGGTCGGCGATCAGCCCGCCGACCGACATGTCGCTGAAGGCCTGCAGGTTGACGAAGGAGGGGTCCCGGAAGTGGACCCTGGCCGGCTTGCTGGACCCGTCAGCCAGCACGAAGCAGCCGAGCTCCCCTCGCGGCGACTCGATCGAGTAGTAGAGCTCGCCGGGCGGGACCCGGTAGCCCTCGGTGACGAGCTTGAAATGGTGGATCAGGGCCTCCATCGAGGTCGGCAGCTCGTCGCGTGGGGGCAGGACGTACTTGCGATCGTCGGAGATCCAGGGACCCTCGGGGAGGCCGTCGAGGACCTGCTCGATGATCCGCACCGACTCCCGCATCTCCTGGAGGCGCACGCGGTAGCGGTCGTAGCCGTCGCCGACCGTGCCGACCGGGATCTTGAACTCGAAGTCGTCGTAGCCCAGGTATCCGGGGGACTTGCGCAGGTCCCAGGGCTCGCCCGCGGCGCGCAGCAACGGGCCGGTGACGCCCAGCTCGAGCAGGCGCTCCCGCGAGACGATCCCGACGTTCCGGGTGCGGTGCAGGAAGATCTCGTTCTTGTCGAGCAGCGCCTCGTACTGGTCGATTCGGCTCGGCATCGCATCCGTGAACTGCCGGACCTTCCGCTCGAAGCCGACGGGGATGTCCTCGAAGACGCCGCCGACCTGGAAGTAGCGGGTGTGCATCCGCTGCCCGGCGGACATCTCGAACAGGTCGAGGATCGTGTCCCTCTCGCGGAAGCAGTACCAGAACATCGAGATCGCGCCGAGGTCCAGGGCGGAGGTACCGAGCCAGACCAGGTGCGAGTGGATCCGGTTGAGCTCCATGTGGAGGATCCGCAGGTACCTGGCGCGGTTCGGGATCTCGAGCTCGATCAGCCGCTCGACGCAACCGCAGAAGGACTCCATCTGGAAGAAGTAGGAGAGGTAGTCCATCCGCTCCACGAACGGGATGACCTTCCAGTAGCTCTTGTCCTCGCAGGACTTCTCGATGCCCGTGTGGAGGTAGCCCATGATCGGCTTGCAGGCGAGGATCCGCTCGCCCTGGAGCGTCACGATCAGCCGGAGGACTCCATGGGTCGCGGGGTGGTGGGGGCCCATGTTGATCGTGAGGACCTCCTGCTCGGGCTCGAGGCCGGGCCCCTCGAGGTCCCGATGCTCGATCTCGGCGGCGTCCACCAGCGGCGCCGACGGGTCCTCCGCCTCGCGGGCGACGCCGCGCTCGGTGACATCCGCCTCGTCCCTGAGCAGCTCGTCGGCCACTACTCGAACCACCTTGGCGCTTCGATCTCGTTGTGGGTGAAGAGGACGGGCTCGCCGCCGATCGGGAAGTCGCGACGCTGCGGCCAGCCGACGTAGTCCTCGGGCATCAGGATGCGCCGCAGGTCCGGGTGGCCGCGGAAGACGATCCCGAAGAAGTCGTAGGCCTCGCGCTCCTGGAAATCCGCCGTCGGATAAAGGGCCACGCAGGAGTCCAGCTCGGGGAGGTTCTCGGTCGCGGCGGCCCCGATCGGCTCGTCGCTGGCGGCCGGGTCGGCGAGCAGCGCCTTGACGCGCAGGCGCTCCATCCGCTCACGGCAGAGCAACTCGTAGTGGACGGCGAAGCGCGGGGTGGCGGGCAGGTAGTCGGCCGCGTGCAGGCTGGAGAGGAAGCGGTAGCCCTGGTCGGGCGTGTCCCGGAGCCAGGTGAGCGCGTGGAGGATCCCGTCGGGGTTCACGACGAGCGTCGCGCGGTCGTGCTCGACCGAGGTCTCGATGACGGTTCCCTGCCGCCCCTTCTCGATTCCCTGGGCGATCAGTTCAAGCCCCGGAGCGTCGGGCATTAACGGGTTCCCCATGAATCGGGTGGCTCCTCGGCTTCGCCTGCGGAGCCCCCTCTCGTATCCTCGGGCTCCCTGACGGCTTGCGCGGCGCGCTCGAGCGCCTCCTTGCTCGGCTCGCCAGACTCGAAGCGCGCCCACTCCTCCGTGCCGGACGCGTTGTAGCGCTCGCGCCAGCCGAGGTCGGGCTGGCCGCGGACCAGCCGCTGCAGTTTGTTGAAGCCGTGGAGCAGGGCCTCGGGGCGCGGCGGGCAGCCCGGCACATGGATGTCGACCGGCATGAACTTGTCCGCGCCCTGGACGACGGCGTAGTTGGCGAACATCCCGCCCGACGAGGAGCAGGCGCCCATCGCGACCACCCACTTGGGCTCGAGCATCTGGTCGTAGACGCGGCGGACGACCGGCGCCATCTTCACCGAGACCCGGCCCGACAGAATCAACATGTCCGCCTGCCGCGGCGAGGCGCGGAAGGCCTCGGCGCCGAACCGCGCGATGTCGTAGCGCGAGGTGACCATCGACATCATCTCGATGGCGCAGCAGGCGAGGCCGAAGGTCATCGGGAAGAGCGCGTTGGACCGTCCCCAGTTCAGGACGTTCTCGAGTGTCGTGGTGAGGAGGCGCTCCTCGACGTACTCCTCGAGGTCGCGCCCCTCCAGGTCCCCGCGCAGCAGGTCCCGGGCTCGCAGCTGGCGGGCTCGGAGGCTCTCCCGCTCTACTTCCAATCGAGCGCTCCTCGACGCCAGACGAAGACCAGGGCGACGAGCAACAGCGCGACGAAGACGAGGATCTCTCCAAGGACGAAGACGCTCTTCGTGAGCTGCACCAGGACGCCGACCGGATAGAGGAAGACGACCTCGATGTCGAACAGGATGAAGAGCATCGCGATCATGTAGAAGCTCACGCCGAAGCGGAAGGTCCGCGTGATGTGGGAGGGGAGCCCGCACTCATAGGGCTGCCCCTTGATCGGATTGGGGCGCTTCGGCCCGGTGATCGAGTTCAACAGTGCGAAGGCGCCTCCCACGATGATCCCGAGGCCTGCGAACACGAGAACTGGGAGGTAGCTCTGAAGCACGGTCCGCTGGGCGTTATACCACCGCGTCGGCGACTTTGTAGCAAGGTGTTACATAGTGCTTTTCCGCATCAGGAAGCCAAATCCCGACCCTTTTTGGCGGCTTTGCGCTTCGACACCCCCTAAGCTGCCGCGGCCGTGGCGGAAGTCCATCTCGTAGTCGGTGTCTGTCTGATCGCCGCCAATCTGGTGGCGGGGGTCTGGGGCGGGATCACCTGGGTCCAGGATCGGCCGACGGTGGGGTTCTGGTACGCGCTCCGGATCGCGCAGGTGACGGTCGCGCTCCAGGCGCTGCTGGGCCTCGCGCTCGCCTTCGGCGGCCATCACGCCGACGAGCTGCACTACCTGTACGGGGGGTTGCCGCTGGTGATCTCGCTGCTCGCCGAGGTGATCCGGGCCGGCGCGGCCGCGCAGGAGCTGGGGGACCTCGAGTTCCGGTCGCTTCCCGAGGAGCGGCAGACGCAGATCGCATCGGCGATCGTCCGCCGCGAGACCGGGATCATGGCGACGGCCTGCCTGGTGATCTTCCTGCTCGCGCTGCGCGCGGCGGGGACGAGCAGCGCCTTCTAGCGTCAGGCGCGGCGCCACCTGCAGGGCCTGACGATCCGTCGGGACCTAGGTCGCGCCGCTGGGCGGCTGGGTCAGCGAGAAGGTCGCGCCCTGCGGGTCCATGAAGGCCCCCTGGCGAAGACCGGTGCTCGGAATGTCATACGGAGGAGTGAGGATCTGGCCCCCGAGCTGCTCGACCTTGGCCGCAGCGGCATCGACGTCAGCGATCCAGAAGTCGACGTTCCAATGTGGGGGTGGCGCGTCGCCGTTGGCGCTGGGCGGCAGCATTGCGGCGACGACGTCGCGCCGGACGGGCTGCTGTGGCTCTCCGCCGACGTAGCCCGGCACGAGCCACATCACCATCTCGTCGCTGCCCATCTCGAATGCTTCGATCTCCCAGCCAAAGACGTCGGGATAGAAACGCTTCGCTCCCTCGGGGTCGGCGGTCATGAGCGCGCTCATCGCGTAGGCGCTCGGCTCGTTGACGAGCTGAGCCCCCTTGTGGGCTCCCGGCTGCCAGATCCCGATCGCGGCGCCGGCGGGATCGGCGATCACCGCGATCCGGCCTCCGTCGAGAGCGTCGAACGGCTCCACCAGGGTGCTGCCGCCTGCGTCCCTCGCCTTGGCGATCGTTGCGTCCACATCATCGACCCAGACGTACGTGGTCCACGCGGTGACGTCCGGGGCGGCATTCGGGCGGGAGGCGATCGCCGCCACGTCTCGGCCACGGAGGCTGCACATGTAGTGGGTGCCCTCGACGCCGTCGGGCATCGTGTCCTCGACCTCCCACCCGAACAGCTCCGTGTAGAAGCTCATCGCGGCGTCCGCATCGGGCTGCCAGGTGTCGACCCAGCAGGGGACGCCATGCGCAAATCCGTCTCGCTCGCTCATCGTTCCTCCTCGCTTGCGGCCCTCTCCATATCGCCACTGGACCGTACCATAAAGTCCTAAAAAACAACTAGCTAGTAGTTTTCCAGGATCTCAATGGACTAAACTGCTCGCATGGCGCGCACGAGAACCAAGCTGGACGGCTGCGGGATCGCACACGCAGCGGACCTGCTCGGGCAGCGCTGGGCGTTGCTCATCGTGAGGGAGCTCCTGCTCGGGCCGAAGCGGTTCACCGACCTCCGTGCCGGAATTCCCGACATCAGCCCGAACGTCCTCGGCCAGCGGCTGCGGGAGCTGGAGGAATCCGGCATCGTGGGCCGCCGCAAGCTAGCCCCGCCGGCCGCCGTCCAGGTCTACGAGCTCACCGAGTGGGGGCGCCGGCTGGAGCCGGCGATCCTGTCGCTCGGGCGCTGGGCGAGCGGCTCGCCGTCATTTCCCGTCGGCGCGGAGATGGGGCCGGACTCGCTCGTGCTGGCGCTCAAGTCGACTTTCGATCCGGCGAAGGCCGACGGGCTCGACGCGACCTACGAGCTGTGGCTGGGCGAGATCCCCTTCAACATCGCGGTGAAGGGAGGGAGCTTCGTGGCGGGGCGGGGAGAAGCCCGCGCGCCTGACGCGACGATCCACAGCGATCCGAACACGATCGCGGGAGTCGTCTTCGGCGAAAACCGGCTGGGGAAGGCGGAGCAGGCCGGGGAGGTGGCCATCGACGGCAGCCGCAAGGCGGTCACTGCCCTGTTTCGCGCGGTCTCCTAGGAAGTTGGCGGGAAAGTCTCGCTATTGCGGGACAAACCCGCCAGCAGTCGTTCGAATCGACCGTCTGGCCGCCCTTCGTTGCCGATTTTCGTCTCTAGCTCTCCGCCAGCAGATCCCGGTAGTCCCCGTGGTGAAACAGCAGCGGCTGGCCCTCGCGGGACTCCGCCGCGAGCGCGTTGCCGGTCAGGATCAGGTGGTCGCCGCCGTCGATCAGGTCGCGGAGCTCGCAGGCGACCCACATCAGGGCGCCCGGCAGGCGAGGCAGCCGCTCGCTCTCCGACCACTCGATCGATTCCCACTTCTCCCCCTCCGCCCCCTTGCCCGCGAAGCGTCGCGCCAGCTCCTCCTGGCCCGCCGCGAGCGCGTTGACCCCGAAGCGTCCCTGGTGGCGCACGGAGGTCAGGGTGCGCGAGCCGCGGTCGAGGCAGGCGAGCATCATCGGCGGGTCGAGCGACAGGGAGGTGACCGCGTTGGCGGTGGCGCCGGAGGGGCCGCTCTCGCCGATCGCCGTGACCACGGTGACGCCGGTCGCGTAGGCGCTGAGCGCGCCGCGGAACTGCTCCGGGCTGACGGCCATGGCTGAACGCTACGTGACGCGAGGGCGCTCGCATATGATCCCGCCGCGTGCGAGGGGCATTTCTACTGATCGCAGTCGCCGTCGTCGCGACCGCTGCCGGTTGCGGGACGCAGGGCGTCCAGGTTCCGGACAACGATCCGGACCATCAGGGTGCGGAGATGTTCGCCCAGCGCTGCTCGGGCTGTCACACGCTGACCCCCGCGGGCACCGAGGGGAGCGCCAATCGCTCGGAGCGAGTCCAGGGCCCGAACCTCGATCAGCGCCAGGAGACGATGGACGATGTGATCTACGCGATTCGCAACGGCGGTTTCTCCGGCGCGATCATGCCTCAGAACATCGTCGTCGGCGCCGACGCGCTGAAGGTCGCCGCCTTCGTCGCCAAGTACGCCGGCCAGGACGTCGCCCAGTCGCCGCGGCCTGCGCAGTCGACCACCACGGCCGCGCCCTAGGCCGCTCGCGGAGCGAAGCCACGCTCGACCTCAAGCAGATCCGCAGCGACCCCGAGCCGGTGCGTGCGGCGCTGGCCAGGCGGGGCGCGGCCGAGCAGCTCGACGAGCTGCTCGCCGCGGACGAGCGCCGCCGCGAGCTCAATACCCGGATCGACGGGATCCGCGCCGAGCAGAACAAGCTCTCGGGTGAGATCGAGGAGGCCGCTCGCGCGGGCAAGACCGACGACCCCGAGTTCAAGCAGGCCCGCGAGGCCTCCACCGCGCTCAAGTCCGACCTGAAGGAACTCGAGCCGCAGCTCGCGGAGCTGGGTGAGACGAGGGACGAGCTACTCGCCACCCTCCCCAACATCCCCGAGCCGGAGGCCCCGGACGGGGAGACCGAGGAGGAGAACGTCACCATCCGGGAGGTGGGGGAGATACCGAAGTTCGGCTTCGAGGCCCTCGACCATCTCGACCTCGCCCAGCGCCACGGCTGGATCGAGATGGAGGCGGCCGCCGAGGCGTCGGGCTCGCGCTTCGCCTACCTGCTCGGCGACCTCGCCATGCTCGAGTTCGCCCTGGTCCGCCTCGCGATGGAGCGGGTGCGGGCCGAGGGCTACGAGCCCACGATCCCGCCAGTGCTCGTCCGCGAGCAGGCCCTCTACGGGACCGGCTACTTCCCCGGGGAGCGGGAGATGATCTACGAGATCCCGCGTGACGAGCTCTTCCTGGTGGGGACGTCCGAGGTCTCGCTCGCATCGCTGCGCGCCGGCCAGATCATGGAGGCGGGAGACCTGCCCAAGCGCTACGCGGGCTTCTCGACCTGCTTCCGCCGCGAGGCCGGCGCCGCGGGCAAGGACACGCGCGGGATCTTCCGCGTCCACCAGTTCGACAAGGTCGAGATGTTCAGCTTCGTCGAGCCCGGCTCGAGCCGCGAGGAGCACGAGCGCATCCTGGCCATCCAGGAGGGGATCCTCGGCGCTCTCGAGATCCCCTACCGGGTGGTCGACGTCGTGGTCGGCGATCTGGGCGCTCCGGCGGCTCGCAAGTTCGATTGCGAGGGCTGGATTCCGAGTCAGGAACGCTTCCGGGAGTTGACAAGCTGCTCCAACACGACGGACTACCAGGCAAGACGCCTGTCCAGCCGGTACCGTCCCGCCCACGGTGAGTCTCCCGAACCCGTGCACACACTGAACGGAACTGCGGTAGCGGTGGGTCGAACGCTGATCGCGCTGCTTGAAAACGGGCAAACGGAGGACGGGAGCGTGAAACTTCCGGCCGCTTTGCAGGAATTTGGCGCTCCAGAGAGGATTCCCACATAAATGAACACCTCGACCCCCAAGCGAGTAGTTCTCTGCGACGACCACGAGATCGTTCGCGAGGCGATCAAGGCAAGGATGGCCGCGGTCGAAGGCGTCGAGATCGTCGGCGAGGCCGAGACCGGTGAGGAGGTCGTCGACGTCGTCAAGGAACTCGAGCCCGACGTCTGCATCGTCGACGTCGAGCTGCCGGGCAAGGACGGCATCGACGCCACCAAGGACATCCTCAAGGTCCGGCCCGAGACACGGGTCATCATCTTCACCGCTCACGCCCAGCCCGACCTGCTGACGCTGGCGCTCCGAGCCGGCGCCTCGGGTTACGTGCTGAAGTCAGCGCCGAGCGAGGACATCGCCCGCGCGATCGAGGTGGTCGCCGGCGGCGGCACCTTCGTCGGCACCGAGCTTGGACAGGGCGCCGGAGAGGTGGAGAAGCTGCTCGAGCTGACCCCCCGCGAGCGCGAGATCCTGGAATTGCTCGCGGAGGGTCTGCGCGTCAAGCAGATCGCCGACCGGCTCTCCCTCAGCCCCGCCACGGTCCACACCCACGTCCGCAACGCCATCGCGCGGATGGAGGTCGATACGCGGACCGAGGCGGTGGCCCTCGCCGTGCGCTTCAGCTACCTGGGCGCCGGCGGGAAAGTCTAGCGCCGGCCAGGCCGCTCCACTTCGGAACGGAGGGCGAAGCCCGTAGCGACTTACGTGGGGCGGCCGCTTGCCGGCGCGATCTGATGGCGAAGCCGTGCTACTCGTCGTCTGGACGGAACTCGAGGGCGCAGCCGTTGATGCAGTAGCGCTGTCCGGTCGTGTCCTGCGGGCCGTCGTCGAAGACGTGTCCCAGGTGCGCGTCACAGCGTGAACAGAGCACCTCGGTTCGCTTCATCAGGAAGCTGTTGTCGGCCGCCTTCTCGACGTTCTCGCCGTCCATCGGCCGGTCAAAGCTCGGCCAGCCGGTACCGGAGTTGAACTTGTTCTCCGAGTCGAACAGCGGCTGTCCACAGGCGACGCAGACGAACTGCCCGGGCTCCTTGACGTCGTTGAGCTCGCTCGTGAACGGAGCCTCGGTTCCCTTGTTACGGACGACCTCGTACTGCTCCGGCGTGAGCTCCTCGCGCCACTCCTGCTCGCTCTTCTTGACCTTCTCCAAAGTCTCTTACCTCACTTCCTTGGGGTATGACCAGCTTAAAGCGGTCGAGTATCAGTCCTCTGGGCACGCCGACCGTTACTAGTCTGCCGGCGTGCCCGACTCCTTCTACGAGCCGGATGGCGACCTGTACGTCTCCACCGAACTGACCCGCGGTCCCTGGGATCCGGTCGCCCAGCACGCCGGCCCGCCCGCCGCGCTGATCGGGCGCGAGGTCGAGCGTCTGGGAGGGGGCCGGATCGGCGGGGAGGGCGGCCCTCCGGCGCAGGTGGGCCGAATCACCTACGAGGTGCTTCGCTCGATCCCGATCGCGCCGCTCCGCGTCGAGGCGAGGATCGCCCGGCCGGGCAGGCGAGTCGAGATGTTCGAGGCCATCCTCGCGGATGACGCGGGTGAGGCCCTGATGCAGCGCGCGGGGCTGGCGGCTGCGGACAGAAGCCGTCTCCTTCACCCCGCCCGAGTCTGGGACCGATCAGCCGCCGGGGCCGGGAAGCGGCGAGCCGGGTCAGTTCTTCCACACCGGTTACGAGACCGGGTACCACACGGCCATGGAGTACCGGTTCACCGAGGGAGCATTCATGGAGCAGGGGCCCGCAACCGTCTGGATGCGGATGGCCGTTCCGCTGTTGCCGGACGAGGAGCCCACGCCGTTGCAGCGCGTGCTCGCCGCCGCGGACTCGGGGAATGGGGTCAGCGCTGCCCTCGACTGGTCGAGCTACCTGTTCATCAACGTCGATCTCAGCGTCCACCTGCACCGGATGCCGGAGGGGGAGTGGGTCTGCCTCGACGCGGTGACGCTGCCGGAGCGGAACGGGGTGGGAATGGCCGACACCCGTCTGCTCGATGAGCGGGGCCCGATCGGCCGGGCCGCGCAAACGCTCCTGGTCGCCGACCGTTCCTGACCGCTTAGGCGACCGGGACCGGCACGGGCAGGCGGTCGGCCGTGGCGGAGCGAACGACGCGCTCGAGGACTTCGACCAGCTTGGGGTCGAACTGCGAGCCCCCACACTCGCGAATCTCGGCGAGCGCAGCCTCCGGAGAGCGGGCCCGCGAATAGGGCCGCTCGGAGGTCATCGCGTCATAAGCGTCACAGACCAGGATGATCCGAGCCGCGAGCGGAATCTCCTCGCCGGCCAGGCGGTCCGGATAGCCATTCCCGTCCCAGTGCTCGTGGGAGGACCGGATCAGGCCGCCGACCGAGGCCAGGGAGGGTGCGGCCGCGACGATGCGCTCGCCGAGGATCGTGTGCTGGTGGATGAAGCCCCACTCCTTCTCGTCGAGCGGGTCGGCCTTGTTGAGGATGGCGTCGGGGATCGCGATCTTGCCGATGTCGTGCAGCTCCGATGCGCGGCCCAGAGCGGCCAGCTCACCGGGCGGCAGCTCGAGCTCCTCGCCAACCGCAAGGGAGAGGCTCTTCACCGCATTGACGTGCTCGCTCAGATCCGGGGCACGCTGGTTGAGGATCCGAAGCAGGACCGCCTCGACCTCGCCGCCGGTGGTCGGGCGACGCGAGTCCTTGTCCGCGTACATCCGCTGGTCGGCCAGCTGCAGGGCGCTGGACGCATTGGTCGCGTCGCTGGGCACCTCCGCCGAGCCGCAGGAGCAGCTGATCTTGAACCCCTCGCCGCGCTCGCTCAGGGCCACCGCCCCGGCGGCGACGGCTGCCCCTGCGCTGGTCGCGTCGCCGGGCAGCAGCATCGCGAACTCGTCGCCGCCCATTCGATAGGCGTGCCCGCGGTCTCCGACGGCGTCAGCGAGCTGGTGTCCGAGCCGGACCAGCAGGGCGTCCCCGGCGGGGTGGCCGAAGGCGTCGTTGTAGGCCTTGAAGCCGTCCAGGTCGAGGAAGGCCAGGACGTGCGCCGGGGGTTCGTCCAGGGCGAACAGCCGATCGAGGTCGTAGACCAGCTTGCCGCGGTTGAGCAGGCCGGTGAGAGGATCGGTCTCGAGCTCGGTGACCAGGCGGTGGTTCTGCGCGAAGGTGAGTCCGAGCCTGACGACGACCGCGAGCAGCGTCGCCACGGTCAGAGCCGCGACCGCCGGCTCGTTCATGTCCTGGCGCTCGAGCATCAGCAGGGCCAGGACGGCGAGCGCGAAGATCGTGGGGGATGCGAAGGCCCGCCATCCCTCCGCGGGCTCGGTCTCGCGGTTCTTGGGAGAAGGCTGCAGGGCGCCCGCCGTGATCAGGACGGTCGCGAGGGGCCAGAGGAAGTTGTTCCAGGAGGCGGAGGTGTACGTCAAGGCGAGCGACTGGTAGGTGTAGACGGCGTCCCCGATCGCGGCGCAGACCACGCCTGCGGCGATCAGTGCCAGGCCGCGACCGGGTCGCCAGCCGGTCAGGGCGACCCCGCCGGCGGCGACGGCCAGGATGACGAGGTCGAGCGCCGGGTAGGAGACGGCGACGGCGATCTCGATCGGGGTCCCGCTGGTGTTGGCGAGGACGAAGTCCATCAGCAGGCTGGCACCGATCGCAGCGACGCAGAGGGCGCCGATCGCGACGTCCGTCCAGACCACGGCGGTCATGTGGCCGACGCGGGCCCGGACATAGGCGACCAGGCCCGCGAGGATGAACCCGTAGCCGGCGATGTAGAGACCGTCGTCGACCGACGGGAACGGCGGGCTCGCCAGGTCCCGGAGCACGACAGTCCAGTAGAGATCGCCCGCTGCCCAGCTCAGCAGGCCTATTCCGAGAAGCGACCAGGCCAGCCTCTCCTCCTTGCGGAATACCGCCCGGCCGATCGTGGCGAGGGCCGCCGACATGGTGATGAAGTCGTAGACCCACTCCTCGATGAAGTAGCTGTAGCGAGAGCCGGCGTGGACCGTGTTGTGGGCGATCACCACCAACAGCGCCACGAGGACGAGACCGACGAAGCCCGCCCTCGCCAGTCGGATTGATGCATGAGGCTGTCTCGACTCTAGATACAAGTTATTCGGGCCCGGTGAACGTCCCCCCGCACTGATTCACGCACTGAATTCATCGTCCGCCCGCCCAATTCCTTTAGAGGGTTATTGGGTAGGGCAACCGGCGCATGGTGCGCAGGCCCATGAGAAACTGATTCACGCAGGGGAGTCGATTCGTCGATCTGGATGCCTGGCTACAGGGACAAGCACCCGAGAGCGAGCCGTCGCGGCCTGAGCGCCGTCGTGCTTGCCGTGGCCGGGGTCCTCCTCGCTTCGAGCCCGGCTCTGGCGGGCCAGGACGACCTCAAGGGCGGCTCGGTGGTTCTCAAGCTGCAGAAGTCTCACGGCCTCAAGCTGAAGCCCTCGAACGTCACCTTCGCCATCACCGGCGGCTCGGTCGACCCGGTCGACGGCTCCGGGACGGTGCAGGTCTCGGGGAGCGTCAAGGCGCGGCGCGGCAAGGGCAAGACGAAGATGAAGTTCACGACGTTCACGCTCGGCGCCGGCGGCGGCCAGGGGAGCATCGTCGCCAAGGTCGGCAAGGACTTCGTCAGCCGCTTCGGCACCCTCTCCGGCGGCACGGTCACGCGGGACGGCTGGGGCGCCAGGATCGAGAACGTCAGCGCCAAGATCTCCGCCAAGGGGGCCCGCGCGCTGAATCAGGCCTTCTCCGGCAAGAAGGGGAAGGGCGCAGGCAAGTCGGCGAGAGGCGGCGTGAAGGCCGGTCAGCCGCTCGGCGCGATCACGTCGATAACGACCGATCCGCTGGACGTAGAGGTTGTCCCGGGCGCGGGCCAGATGGTCCTCCACACGCAGGCGGTGCCGCCCGGGCCGTTCGTCAACAAGCTGACGCCGCACTGTGTCGATCCGCTTCCCACCGGCTCCCCGGCCGGCGTTGCCCCGATCGCGCCGGCGACCTCCGGCGGGGTTGGCGGCACGGAGTACACCTTCCCGGTGACCGATGGCAGCATCGCCCCGGATTTCAGCGCCGGCGAGCTGTTCACCGGGGGCGGCCAGACGATCACCAAGAACACTTCGATCCTCATCCCCAGCGCGTGTTCCACCAGCCAGCCTCCGACCGGAGCCCAGCTGAAGAGCACCGACCTCAGCATCACCTTCAATCAGAACAGCCTGAGATCGATCGCGACGTTGCCGAGCGGGACTGCCCTGCCCAGGGCACCGCTCGCCGACATCGACTTCTCGACCGGCACTCGCACGCTCGATCCGAGCACCAAGTCGGTGACGATCACCGGGGCCACGGTCAGGCTCTCCTCCCTGGCGGCTCCCCTGCTCAACCAGACGTTCCCGACCGAGTCGGGTAACGCGTCCGATGACTTCGCGGCCGGTGACCTGATCGGCACGATCGACGTCACCGGCGTCAAGCTTCGCTGACGAAGCGGAGGGGGAGGGATTCGAACCCCCGGACCGGGAGGACCCGGTCAACAGCTTTCAAGGCTGCCGCAATCAACCAGACTCTGCCACCCCTCCGGGGTGCAGATCAGAGGCTAGACGTGGAATACGGCGCTAGTCGCCCTCCGGGCTGCAGACGATGACCGGGATCCGCCGATCACCGGCTCGCTCCTGGTAGCGGGCGAAGCCCGGGTAGAACTCGGCGGCGAGGTCCCAGAGGCGCTGGCGCTCCTTCCCCTTGGCCTCCTTCGCCCGGTAGCGGCCGCCCCCGCCCTTGGTCCAGAGCTCGACCTCGGGGTTGGCGGTGACGTTGTGGTACCAGGCGGGGTGATCGCGGTGCCCTCCCCGGGAGGCGATCAGGATCACGTTGTCGTCGTCTGTGAAGTAGGCCAGCGGCGTCGTCCGCTTCTTGCCGCTCTTCGCGCCGGTGTGGGTGAGCAGGACCGTGGGGGCATTGATCGTGGTCTTCAGCCGCCCGCCGCTCGCCCTCATCAGGTACGGGTCGATCTTGTTCCCGACGTTGACCAGGAACCAGGTCACCGGGGGCTGCCGTGCCGCCCACGCGAGCGAGGTCATCCAAAGGCCCTTCGGCTCCCGCGGGTCGTACGGGGGAACGCGCTTCATCGCGCGCGACTCTATGCGATCAATTCGCCGAGCCGCGCCGAGCTGAGCAGCTCGCCGAGCGCCTCGGGCGGCTGGGGGTGCGCGAAGTAATAGCCCTGCCCCCGATCACAGTGCAGCGCCTGCAGCTCGCGGAGCTGCTCCTCTCGCTCGAGGCCCTCGGCCGTGGCCGTCAGCCCCAGGCCGTGCGCGAGCCCGATGATGGCCGCGACGCCCGCCGAGTCCTCGCGCGAGCGCCCGAGCCCGGCGATGAATGAGGCGTCGATCTTGATCGCGTTCAGCCGCGGCAGGCGCTTGAGGCTCCCAAAGGACGAGATGGCGATGCCGAAGTCGTCGATGAGCAGCCTGATGCCGAGCGCCTCCAGGTCCGGGATCGCGCTGAGCGCCGCCGCGCGCCGATCCATCACTGCCCGCTCGGCGATCTCCAGGCAGAGCGACGCGGCGTGCAGCCGCGCGTCGGCGATCGACTGGGCGATCTTGCCGCTCAGACCCGGGTCGGAGAGACGCCGCTCGCTGATGTTGACCGAGACGGTGAACCGCTGCCCGTCGGGCAGTTCCTCTCGCCAGCGAGCAGCCTGGAAGCAGGCCTCGCGCAGGACCAGGTCGTCGACGTCCGAGATCAGGTCGCTCGACTCCGCGGCGAACAGGAACTGGGCCGGCTCGAGCAGCCCTCTGTCCGGATGCCGCCAGCGCACGAGTGCCTCGGCGCCGGTGACCTCGCCGCTGATCAGGTCCACCTCGGGCTGGTAGTGGACGGTGAGCTCGTCGTTCGCGATTCCGTCTCGCAGCTGGCGCTCCAGCAGGCTCTGGTCCGTGTCCCGCGTCCGCATCCAGGTCTCGAACATGGCGTAGCGGGACTTCCCGGCGGCCTTCGCCCGGTACATCGCGAGGTCCGCGTCGCCCAGCATCTCGTCGGGCTCGGCGGGCGTGCCGTCGGCCGAGTAGAGGGCGATGCCGATGCTCGCCGCCTGGGTGATCGCCCTTCCCTGCAACTCGATCGGCGTCGCCATCGCGTCGATGACGCGATCGGCGATCATCCGCACGTCCTCGTCCCCGACCTCCTCACAGAGCAGCGCGAACTCGTCACCGCTGAGGCGCGCAAGAGTGTCGCCGGCGCGCAGTAGGCGTTCGAGGCGCCGGGCCACCTCGATCAGCACCTGGTCGCCCGCCGCGTGGCCGAGGGTGTCGTTGACCAGCTTGAAGCCGTCTAGGTCGAGATAGACGATGGCGTGGCCTCGGACACCCCGGCGGTTCGCCGCCATGCGGACGCGGTCGGCGAACAGGGTCCGATTGGGAAGCCCGGTGAGCGAGTCGTGGAGCGCCTGGCGGGTCAGCCGCTCCTCGGACTCCTTGCGGTCGGAGATGTCCTCAACCTGGCTGATCAGGTAGCTGATCGCGCCATCGCTCTCGTACACCGGCGAGACTGTCAGCGAGATCCAGACCAAGTGTCCGTCGGCATGGACGTAGCGCTTCTCTGTCCGGTAGCCGTAGCGCTCACCTTCGATCAATTCGCGGAGCGCGTCGAGGTCGGCCTCCACGTCATCGGGGTGGGTGATCTCGCTGAAAGTCCTGCCGAGCAGCTCATGTTCCGGATATCCGGTGACCTCACAGAGTGCGCGGTTGACCCGCTGAAAGCGGCCGCCCGTCGAGACCAGAGCCATCCCGACCTGGCTGTCGTCGAACGCTCTGCGGAACCGCTCCTCCAGTTCACCGAGCTCGCCTGTGGTCCGCCGAAGCGCGAGCACCAGCTCGTGGACCGCGGGGCCGACCGTTCCCGCGAGCACGACCGCGACGATCACGCGCTGGAGCTGCTCGCTGTCGTACCCGCCCTGCCCGGGGAGGACCATCGGCAGCGCCAGCGTGACCCCCATTCCCGCCACGGAGAACGCCAGCCCCCGACCCGTCCCGTAGATCGCAAACCAGATGATCGGGATCGACAGCAGCGGGTCGAAGACGCTCGGCGAGCTTCCGTCCGCGTCGCGGAGCAGGGCGAGGACGACGAAGTAGGAGAGGGGCAGGATCGCCTGTGGCCAGGCGGGGAAGCGCTCCCAGGGAACCAGCAGCGCGGCGGCGATGATGATCGGCACCATCGCGGCGGCGATCGCGACCCGCGGATCGGCGAACGAGAGGCCCGTGACCGGAACCAGGGCAAATGGGAGGACGCCCGCGGCGACGAACGGGGCGATGCGCCAGGCGACGTTCGCGCCCTCGAAGAAGCGACCCGGCTCGACGTCGAGGCCGATCGCTCGGGACCAACCGCGATCGCCTTCGCCATCTGCAACGGCAGATGATCCGTGACCCACTCTCGACCGTCCTTGTCTCGACGTCCCTTTCCGAGCCCATGCGGGAGGTCCGGATCCATCCTTCCCCTGTGAGCCGACCGACGGTAGACCCGAACCGGGGGCCGAAAAAGGCCTCTATTCGGTACCGAGCCTCTTTGGACGTTCGTTCTAGTTGAAGGCCTTGCCCTCGCCGCGGTATGTGGGTACCTCGTCGCGGATCGTGGTTCCCGTGACCAGAAGGAGGCGGTCGAAGCGCTCGCAGAGCAGGCCGGCACGGAGGTCGCGGAAATAGACCCGGTCGCCGAACGTGAGCTGATCTGGCCGAGACCTGGGCAGGGCGCGCTCGGCGTCCCGCACGTCGACGCCGATTCCCGACGAGCGGGTCACCGGCAGCGCGAACATGGCGGCGGGGCGGGGGCGGAAGGATCGGTAGTGGTCGAGTTGTACCGGCGCAACGAAGCCGGACCCGGCGGCGATCTCGGTCACCGCCCACTCGGAGGCGGTCAGATCGATCGAGCCGGTGCCGCCGCCGTTGACGAATTCGAGCCGGGCGACCTCGGAGAGCGCGGTGACGATTCCAGCGCGACGTTCCTCCATCTCCCGGGCCGACGCCGCCTGCATGCGCCGCACGATTAGGTTGCTGATCGCCTTGCCAGGGACGTTGTCGCCGATGCCGGCGATCTGCGCTTCGTGGGCGAGGACGCCGACGAGCCTCGTCCGCTCGCGGCGCTCGATCTCCTGTGCGAGAGCAACGGCTTCGTCCGCCGTCCGGATCGGCGAGTGGCTCGCGCCGAACTTGACGATTCCTCCGAGCGGCCTCCAGGAGAGGTCGATGTCGATGGCGACACGAATCGGCGCTACGAACGAGGCGGCCGCCTCCTCGATCAGATCCAGGTGCTCCGTGCTGTCGACCATCACCACGGGCGCCTCCTCGGGATCCTCGGACGTGATCCGGGCGAGGCGCGTGAGGCAGGCCCGGTCGGCGGTCGGGTGGGCGACCACGAGGTCGCGGATGCCGCGCTCCCAGAGCCAGATCGTCTCGGGCAGCGAGAAGGTGAGCGCGCCCTGGAAGCCGGGGTCGAGGTCGAGGAGACGCTCGAGCACGGGGCGGGAGCGGATCGCCGTGCTGGCGACGCGGATCGGCTTTCCCCGCGAGCGCCGCAGCATGTCGGCGGCGTTGGCCCAGACGGCGTCGAGGTCGAGGAACGCGAACGGCGCCTGCCTGCCGCCGAAGATCGTCTCGAAGCGCTCGAAGGCTTCGCTGGGTGTGGGCAGCGGCAGGGGCGTCGGCGTATCGATCGCCGAGACCGGCCGCGTCTCCTCGTCCACGGGAGGTGCGGGGGTGGGCTTTTCTTGAATGGTCGGCATCACGAATCGGGTGGCTGCTCAGCTTCGCTTCCGCTGCCCCCTCTCATCCCAGCCTACAATCGTGCCGCATGGTCGCCCCGGCGACCGCGCTTCCGGAGAGGTGGCCGAGCGGCTGAAGGCACTCGCCTGCTAAGCGAGTAGGGGGCTAATAGCTCTCTCGAGGGTTCGAATCCCTCCCTCTCCGTTCAATGGGCTTTCTGGCGTTGATCGCGACTCTGGCGATCGCAGGCTCCCCCTCGTTGGGTGGAAACGGCGCGATCGACGCGCTCCGGGCATCGATTCCGCTGCCCGAGGCGACCCTGCGCCCGCCGCCGAACTCGAGCAGGGGACCCAGCTTCCCGCTCGCAACCGTGAGGTCCGGCCGTCGGATCGCGCTGCGCGCCGCGCCAAACGGAAGGGTGATCGACCGGGTCGGAGATCACACGGAGTTCGGATCGATTCGGGTCTTCTGGATCGAGGAGGTGCGGGGCGCTTGGTTCGGCGTGCCCGCCCCGGAGGTGCCGGACGGCCAGCTCGTCTGGATCAGGGACGATCGCTTCGCCCTGGACGTCTCGCAGACGCACTTCTGGATCGATGCCAACGTTTCGCGGCAGAGGCTGGAGCTCCACCACGGAAACAAGCTTCTCGACCGCTTCCCGGTGACGGTCGGCTCCCCGAGCTCGCCGACTCCGCTGGGCGACTATTCCGTCACGGACGGGCTGGTCGGGAAGGGCCTCGGCCCCTGGTACGGGTGCTGCGCCCTGGCGCTGTCGGGCCACCAGCCGAACCTCCCTGCGGGATGGATCGGCGGCAACCGCATGGCGATCCACGGGACGCCCGGGGCCATCGGCGGCGCCACCTCACACGGCTGCCTGCGCGCCTCCGACCCGGACATGATCTCGCTGTTCGCGCGCGTCCCCCTGGGAACGCCGGTCTTCATCCACGCCTAGGCCGGCGGGACTTCTTGGCGGCGGCCTTGGGCTTTGGCTTCGGCTTCGCTCGCGGCACCGGCTGCTCGCGAAGCGCCTCGCGCACGGCGGCGGCCAGGTCGTCGAGGTCCGCGACCACGTCGCGGTCGCCGCCCAGGCCGAAGAAGACCCGGCCGTCGTAGCTGATCATCCCGATCGAGAGCGCGTGGTTCTGCGGGGAGAGCGGCACGAACGGATAGATCTCCTTGATCCGGCGACCGAGCAGGTAGAGGTGCTGCTGCGGGCCCGGGACGTTGGAGACGACCAGGTTGAAGACCAGAGGCCGGGCCATTCCACGGGCGAGCAGCCGGTTGATGGTGGGCGGCGCCCAGCCGGTCGCCTCGATCAGCAATGAGGCGGCGCGGGCGTTGTCGGATTCCTTCAGTCTCCGCGTCTCGTCGCGGAGCTGCTCCAGGCGCTCCCGTGGATCGACAACCGAGAGCGGCAGCCGGACCATGATCGTCGAGATCCGGTTGCCGAGCTCGCCCTTCTCGTGGGGGCGGCGGATGCTCACCGGCACGAGTGCCACGAGATAGTCGGGGACCTTGTCGCCGCGCCGCTCGAGATAGCGGCGCAGGGCACCCGCGGCGACGGAGAGCAGGACGTCGTTGACGGTCGAGCCCTCCGCGATCCCACGAGCGCGCTTCAGGCGATCCAGGTCGGTCCGAGCCCAGGCGATGCGCCGGTCGCGCCCGATCTTCACGTTCAGCGAGCTGCGGGGCACCCGGGGACCGCCGGAGGCGAGACCGGTGAATGCCTCGGCCGTGCGCAGGACCCGGGCGGCGGTCTGCGCCGGCGTGGTGACCGCCGTGCGCGCCGCGCGGCCCGCGGCGCGCAGCGGCTTCCGCACCCGCTCGGACGCCGCCTGGGTAAGGAGCATCGTCGGGCTCGGCTCGTCGGGGTCCCAGGGCTTCTCCGGGACCTTGATCCGGGTGCCGCGCTTGCTGGTGTCGAGCAGGATGGTGCCGACGTCGACCGCCGCCACGCCGTCGACGAGCGCGTGGTGGGTCTTGGAGATGTAGGCGTGGCGTCCGCTCAGCCCCTCGACCAGGTAGAGCTGCCAGAGCGGTCGCCCCATGTCGAGCGGCTCCGACATGACGCGGCCGACGATGTCGCGGAGCTGATCGAGCCGGCCCGGTCGCGGCACGGACACGTGGCGCACGTGTCGCCTGACATCGAACTGCGGGTCGTCGCCCCAGACCGGGTTCTCGATGCCGAGGGGGATCTTCACGATCCGTTGGCGAAAGCGCGGGACGAGCAGGAGCCGCTTCTCGACGTGCGCGACCAGCCGGTCGTAGCTCGGCCCCGCACCCTCCACGATGATCGTCGCCCCGACGTGAACGTGGATCGGGCCCCGCTCGGCGTTCAGGTTCGACATGTCCGATCCGGAGAGTCGGTCTGGAGCTCGGGTCGCCACGAGCGGGCGAGACTAGCGAGAGCTAATTGCGGCGCTGGACATGATCTGCGCTCAGAGCGGACGGGCCGGGCGCGCCGAGCAGGGCCAGCGCCAGTCGCAGCTCGTCGGCGAGCATCTCGAGGGCTCGTCGCGCCCCCGCCTCGCCGTTCCAGGCGAGGCCCCAGAGCGCGGGTCGGCCGACCAGGACGGCCTCGGCTCCGAGCGCCAGCGCAACGGCGATGTCGGTGCCGCGCCGGATCCCGCCGTCGATCAGCACCGGGATCCGGCCAGCCACCGCCTCGACGACCTCGGGGAGCGCGTCGATCGTCGCGGGCGCGTTGTCGAGCTGGCGGCCGCCGTGATTCGAGACCACCACCCCGGCCGCACCATGCTCGACCGCGAGCGCGGCATCCTCACCGGTGATCAGTCCCTTGACCAGGATCGGCAGATCGAACTCGCCGCAGAGCTCCTCGAGGTCCTTCCAGGTGATCGACGGGTCGACCAGCGCGAAGACCTCGGCGGGGGTGAGGCTCCTGTGCCCGGCCGCCGCCTCGATCGCCGGGGCGCGGATCTCCGCTGGCACCTCGAAGCCCGTGCGGACGTCCCGCTCACGCTTGCCGGCGTACGGCGCGTCGACCGTGAGCAGCAGCGCCTCGTATCCAGCCTCGGCGGCCTCCTCGACCATCGCCCGCGTCACCCCGCGGTCGCGGAAGCAATAGACCTGCATCCAGCGCTTGCCCTCGGGTGCGGCCTCGGCGACCTCGGCGGCCCGGGTGCTGGTCAGGCTTGAAAGGCACATGACCGTCCCGGCTGCGTGCGCGGCGCGGGCCATCCCGGCCTCGCCGTCGGGATGCGCGAGGAGTTGGAAGGCCACCGGGGCGACGAGGAAGGGGACCTCCAGCTCGGTGCCCAGGACGGTCGCCCTGGTCGAGACGTCGGAGACGTCTACCAGCACGCGCGGCCTCAGCTCCCAGCCTTCATATGCCTCGGCGTTGCGCCGCAGGGTGCGCTCGTCGCCGGCTCCGCCGGCGAAGTAGCCGTGCGCGCCCGGCTCGAGCTTCTCGAACGCAAGACGCTCGAGGTCCGCGATGTTGACGGGATCGGAGACGCGTGAAGGCTATTCAGAGTCCGTCGGAGGGGATAGGGTCGGCCGGCAAGCAGTCGTTGGGGAACGAGCTAGGGGGAGAGGAGGACGCAGATGAATTTGCCACGGTTTGCTCCGCTGAGCGGGATCGTGTTCGTGGTCGGGTTGATCG
The DNA here is from genome assembly GCA_963728875.1 of uncultured Solirubrobacterales bacterium. Classification (GTDB taxonomy): domain Bacteria; phylum Actinomycetota; class Thermoleophilia; order Solirubrobacterales; family 70-9; genus DASUPK01. Next base: position 53,527 of record CAVSLJ010000007.1, on the reverse strand, counting down.
TCGGCTTCGGTGTGCTCGGGGGCGACACTCCGGGCACCGACGACTCAGCAGCGAAGATCGTCAGCTACTACAACGACCATCAAGGCAGGGAGATCGCGGCCATCGTTGTCGTGGCGATCTCCATCGTGTTTTTGGCGATATTCGCTGTTGCGCTCAGGGAATATCTGAGGGGAGCCGGCCGAGAGGGAGACTTCTGGCCGACCGTCGCGCTGGTGGGCGGCGCTGTTGCGGTGGCCGGCCTCTTCGCTGCGGGCGGCGTCCATGCCGCGCTGATCGAAGGCGCCGACAAGCACTTCGCCCCGGGGGCGATGGTGGCGCTGAATGCCCTGGACAGCTGGAATTTCATCGGGTTCACGATTCCTCTGGCGATCATGCTGTTCGGCGCTGCCGGAGCAACTCTCAAGGGCGGGGCCCCGCTCCCGAAATGGCTCGGCTGGGTCGCACTGATCCTGGGAATCCTGTTCTTCGCCGGGCCCATCGGCTTCGCGGCGTTCCTCCTCACTGGCATCTGGATCATCATCGCCAGTGTCCTCATGTATCAGCGAGCCGCCGCACCGGCGACGACCGCGTAGTCCTGACTCAGCCCGGCGCTTCGCCGGAGGCGCCGGGCTGAGATGCTCTTTCCATGGCGCGGAGACGTCGCGAACGGGAGCCGGTCGAGACGGTGGACTACACCGACCCCGAGGGAAACGTGCTGACGCTGCGCGAGTCCCTCGGCGATCGGACCATCCGCAGGATCAACAAGCCTCACAAGAAGGATGCGTCCTCGGCCGAGGACGTCTGGGCCCGGCGCAACGAGATGCTCTTTGAGTACCTGGTCACCCGGTGGGAGATCTCAGGGCTTCCCCTCGACGACCAGCAGATGCTGATCGGGCGCTACCGCATGGCCGACTCGGACGAGCAGCGCTGGGTCCGAGAGACGATCAGCGCGCACATCGAGCGCCACATCCCCGAGCTGGCCTGACCCGGCTTCGCCCGAGGACCCGTCGCTACGCTAGTGCCCGCACGCGCCCGTAGCTCAGTTGGATAGAGCGTCGGTCTACGAAACCGAAGGTCACAGGTTCGAATCCTGTCGGGCGCGCTCCCGACATCGTGGCGGGGAGCAGGCCGCGCGCAGTCGGGGTTGTGTGGTGTGTCAAGGGGCGTACCCTGGGAATGTGGGTCCGATCACCTCGATCTCTGCTGTCGTTCCGACCGAGACCCTGCCGATGCTTGGGTTGTCGCTGCTCGGAAGCCTCGTCTTCGTGGGCCTCCTTCTTTGTATACGTCGGTTCGATGCCAAGGAGGACGCCGGCGGTGATGGTCCGCGCGGCGGGGGTGGCGGACGCGGGCCCGGGCCCCGTCCGGATCGTCCCAACGGCCCGCTCCGGCTCGTCGAGCCCCCGCTCGGACAGATCCGCGCGAGCCGCCGAGGCCACCCTTCGGCCACCTCCCGAAAGCGTCGCGAACGGGCGAAGGCGCTCGGGCCGCGCATCAGCGCTCGAGGCTGAACGCCGATCGGCGGCACTGAAGCACTTGACGCCGTCCCCGCCCGGGAGTAGCGTCCGGCTTGCGCTGCTCTCATCGATGTCTTCGCGCTCTTGCGCGAGAGGGCAACGGGGAAGGAGAGCCTGGATCGATTGAACTCCCTGGTTGCGCGGTGGCTGGCAATCGTTGCCGGTGTCGTGATCATCGCTCTCGCGATCGGGCTCTACGTCAACAAGCTGGTGCGCTCTCCGACTCCGGTCTCGGCGCAGCAGACCGGGCCGGCCCAGGCGCAGCTGACATTGGGCACCACTCCAGCAGTCGGAAAGCTCGGTGGACACCCGACCTGGGTCTCCTATCTCGTGCGCGAGGGGAATCAGTGGAAGCACACCACGACCTTCGACGTGCCCGCCCATTCCCTGGTGAGGATCACCGTCCTCAACTTCGATGGCAAGAGCGGCCTTCGTAACCCGTTCCTCTCCCAGGTGCAGGGGACGGTCGGAGGAACGATGCAGCTTGACGGGAAGACGGTGAAGAACATCGCTCCGGACGACGCCTCGCACACGTTCACGGTGCCGGAGATGGGGATCGTCGTCCCGATTCAGGGCGTCGACGACGACGCCCCCAATCAGTGCCCGGAGATGCCGTGCTCCCTCAGCCAGGCGCACACGACCGTCACCTTCATGATCCGCACCGGCAAGGGCGGTTGGATTCGCTGGCAGTGCTTCGTGCCCTGCGCGGCCGGCTTCTTCACTGGCTTCGGCGGGCCGATGCAGACGATCGGCTACATGGACGGCTTCCTACACGTGGTCTGAGCCCGAGCGACCATGCCCGAGCCCCCCCACTTCAGACGAATCCTGATCCTGTGGGCCGCGCTCAGCATCATCGCGACGCCCATTGTGGTCCTGGTGTGGGCGCCGGATCTGCCGCCGGGGGACAGCGCCAATGCCGGGTCGGGGCAGGTGACGGACAACGTCGTCCTGCTCGGGGTCGTAACCCCGATCGTCGCGCTGATGGTCGTCTACTTCGCCTATGCGCTGATCGTCTTCCGCCGCCGCGACGACGGCCCGGACGAGGGAGTCGCGATCCGCGGGGACAGCGGAATACAGACGACCTGGCTGGCGGTCACCTCGGTGATCGTGCTCTTCCTGGCGACCTACGGCACCGTTCGGCTCTTCGACGAGGGCTCTGGCGGCGGGCAGGGTGCGGATCCCGTAGCCAAGCCGTCGGGCAGCGTGATCCCGGTGCAGGTGATCGGCCAGCAGTGGGCGTTCACCTACCGCTTCCCGACCTTCGGGGGCGTGGAGACGCCTCACCTGGAGCTGCCGGTCGACCGGAACATCGCGCTGCACGTCACCTCGCTCGACGTGATCCACTCGTTCTGGGCGCACGACCTGGGTGTGAAGGCCGACGCCAATCCGGGGGTTGACAACGTGGCCTATGTGCGCCCCACCGAGGTTCGGAGCTTCTCGATCCGCTGCGCCGAGCTCTGCGGACTCTTCCACGGGCATATGTTCGACACCGGCCAAGTGGTGAGCGACGGCAGCTTCCTCGCCTGGATCCACCGCGAGCAGGCGGCGTTCGGCCCGGCAACGGGCGCCCTCCCCAAGTTCAGGTCCCACTACAACCCCGCTCCCCATAGGAGGGCCGGATGAACTCGGAACGGACCGCTCGTACACCCCTGCGTGGCCTGATCGGGTTCAACGTGCTGAGCGGGATCCTGCTCGGGATCGTCGGCTTCTACTTCGGCTGGTGGCTCGGCCACCGGATCCATTTCACGAACTACGACTACGTCGACGACACGGGGCAGAACGACATAGCGCTGCTCCTGGGCTATCTGTTCTTCGTCGTCGGCTTCCTCGGGGGGCTCGGCTTCCTCAGGTATCCCCTGGCGAGGATGATCGGACGGGAGCCGTCACACCACGAGAACGAGGAAGGCGGCATCCGCCGCTACTTCGGCCTCTGCACCGACCACAAGGTGATCGGGATGCAGTACCTGCTCGGAATAGGCCTCTTCTTCTTCATCGGCGGAGTGAACGCGATGCTGATCCGGGCCGAGCTTCTCCGTCCCTCGCCCCAGCTCTTCGGCGCCGGCAACTACCTGACGATCGTCAGCCTGCACGGCGCGATGATGATGGGGATCATGACTTCGGGCGTTCTCGGCCCGTTCGCCAACTACTTCGTCCCACTGATGATCGGCGCGAAGCGGATGGCCTTCCCGCGGATCGAGTCGCTCACCTTCTGGCTGCTGATGGCGGCCGGGGCGATCCTCACGAGCGCCGTCTTCTTCGGCGGCCTTCCCACCGGCTGGACCGGCTACGGGCCACTCAACGACCAGGCGAACCTGGGAATGGACTCGTACATCATCTTCTTCATCCTCGTCGGGGTCTCGATGACGCTCCTCGGACTCAACCTGATCGCGACGATCGTGACGATGCGGGCACCCGGCTTGACCTGGGGGCGGCTGCCCATCTTCTGCTGGGGAGCTATCTCAACGTCCGGCCTGATGGTGCTCGCGGCTCCCGTGCTGGCGGCCGTCCTGCTGATGGTGGGGCTCGACCGGACTGCGCAGACCTCGTTCTTCCAGGCGCCCTCCGGAGGCAGCCCCTACCTGTTCGAGAACCTGTTCTGGTTCTTCGGCCATCCGGAGGTCTACGTCTTAGCCCTGCCCGGGTTCGGGATCCTCCTCGAAATCCTGCCGGTGTTCGCCCGCAAGCCGCTCTGGGGCTATCGCCTCGCGGTGGCGGGGATGCTCGGCGTCGCGCTGCTCAGCTTCTTCGTCTGGCAGCACCACCTGTTCGTGAGCGGCATCAACTCAGCGCTGCGCCCGTTCTACATGCTCTCCACGGAGGTGATCTCGATACCCACCGGATTCATCTTCCTCTGTGGGATGGCGACGCTCTGGAGGGCGACGATCCGCTACACGGTGCCGATGCTCTTCTGCCTGGCCTGGTTCTTCAACTTCTTCATCGGCGGAATCTCGGGGGTATTCCTGTCGGATACCCCGAGCGATGTCAGCACCCACGGCAGCTTCTTCGTCATGGCCCACTTCCACTACACGATCATGGGCGGGCTGATCTTCACGTTCTTCGCGGCGATCTACTACTGGGTGCCGAAGATGACGGGGTTCCGGTTCAACGAGAGACTGGCGAAGATCCACTTCTGGTCGATGTTCATCGCCTTCAACTCGACCTTTGGCCCGCTCTTCGCCGCCGGGCTGTTGGGGATGCCGCGGCGAGTGTCCACCTACGCGTCGAGCCTCCAGCCGCTCAACATCTGGGTGTCGGTGTCCGCCTTCGTACTCGGGTTATCGATGCTGGTCTTCCTGGCCAACGTTCTCTACTCGCTTGTGATCGTCCGCAAGCCGGCGGAGGCGAACCCGTGGGACTCCAAGTCGCTCGAGTGGCAGCTGCCGACGCCGGTGCCTGTGCACAACTTCGACAAGATCCCGGTGATCGACTCGGAGCCCTATGACTACGGAACCCCACCTCCGCCGCCCAGACCCGCGAAGGCACCCGCGGCGGCACCCGGATAACGATGGTCAAGCTTCCAGGAAGAGGACAGCAAGAGAGCTCGGCCGACGGGCCGTTTGACGAGCCGCCGGAGGTCCACGAGCGGAACCTCTGGCTCGGCGCCCGCGTGATCGCCGGGACGACGATCATGTTCTTTGCGGCGTTCGTGTTCGCGTACTTCTACCTGCGCTCGCTCAACAACAGCAACCTTTGGCGGCCCGCGGGAGTCGATCCACCACAGCGGTACGGGCTGGCGATCGTGCTTCTGTTCGTGATCAGCGCAGGCCTGCTCGCCTACGCGTCCTGGGCGGCGCGTGAGAAGCGCGGCTGGCTGGCGGCGGCGGGGACGGCACTCGCGCTCGGGCTCGCGGGCTGCGTGGTGCAGGTGTTCGAATACGCGAATATCCACTTCAGCCCGACCGACGGCGGCTACGCGAGCGTGTTCATCGGCTGGACGACCCTCTTCGTCCTCTTCGTGATCCTCACCATGTATTGGGTCGAGATCCTCTTCGCCGAGGGTGTGCGCAATCGAGGCGCGGAGGAGGCAGTCGTGCCTCCCGGGCTGGCCGACGCGGCCTTCTACTGGGGCCTGCTGGCGGGCATCGGGGTGCTCAGCTGGGCGATCCTCTACCTGTTCTGAGCCGTGCCCACGGCGACGCTCCCTTTCAGCTGGACCACCGACCCGGCGCTCCTCTGGGTGATTCTCGCCGCATGGCTCTATTGGCTGGGCGGCCATGGGGTGCAGCCGCAGCCATCCGCCGCCCGCCGCTGGCGAATGGCCGCCTTCATCACCGGGCTCGCGACCATCGTCGTGGCCCTCGCTTCGCCGATCGACGATTGGGCCGCAAGGCTCCAGTGGGCGCACATGCTCCAGCACGTGCTCCTGCTGCTCGTTGCCCCTCCGTTGCTGGCGCTGGCCCGGCCATGGAACAGGATGTGGCGGGGGCTGCCGCTTGGCCTTCGCCGGCAGGTCGCGCACGAGGTCACCCGAGGCCGCTGGTCGGACGGCCTGCGCCGGACGGCGCGGTTCCTCGGCGATCCGGTCCCATCCTGGCTGCTGTTCTCGGTCACACTCGCCGTCTGGCACATCCCGTTCGCGTACGACGCGACCCTGCGCTATTCGCTGGTCCACGCCATGGAGCATGCGCTCTTCTTCGGTACGGGCCTGCTCTTCTGGACACGAGTGATCGATTCGCCGCCCTGGCGATCGCCGCTCCCCGACGGAGTCCGAGCCGTCTACGTTGCATCGGCCATGGTGGTCAGCTGGCTGCTCGCGATCGTCCTCGCCTTCGCAAGCTCGCCGCTGTACGGCCCCTACGCGGCGGAGGCGACCCGGCCCGGCGGGATCAGCGCGCTCACGGACCAGCAGTTCGCCGCCGGGGTGATGTGGGTGCCCGGCTCGATCCCGTTCACGATTGCAATCATCTTCATCATCTACCGGTGGCTGGAGCCCCAGCGGGCGCGCGACCCGGCTCCCCAGGCCAGCGCGCTCGCCGGAAACCCGTGACCTAGGAGGGAACAGGATGCCGCTCCCGTCGAACATCATCGCCATCACGATCGCCGGACAGGGCGTCCTCACCTGGGCGATACCGCTCTTCATCTTCCTCGCGGTCCTGGCCTGGTACATGCTGCTGTTGATCCGGCGCCACTCCGAGTGACGCCGGGGCATCGGTCCTCCCCGGATCGATGAGGGGCCGCCGGACTGGGCTCCGGGCAGGCGGCTTGGTCGTCCTCGTGGCGGTCGTCGTCGGGGTCGGTGCGGGAGTCGCGATCCACGCGCTGAATTCCGGAGGTGGCTCGAGCATGCACGACAATCCGCCGGGCCTGCACGGCCAGGCGACCTGGGACCCCGGGGAGAGGCCCGCCCCGGGCTTTCTGCTCTCGGATCAGACCGGCCGGCCGGTCTCCCTGGGATCGCTGCGCGGCCGCACCGTGATGCTCACCTTCTTCAGCTCGCGCTGCCGCCAGGCCTGCGCCCCGGAGGCACGGTCGCTGCGCACGGCCCTCCGGCTGCTCCCGCCGCCCGCTCGGCCGGCGCTGGTCATCGTGAGCCGCGACCCGTCCCACGACACGCCCCAATCGACGCGGGCGGCCGTCGCTCGCTGGGGCCTGGGATCGGCACCCGCCTGGCACTGGCTGGTCGGCTCGAGGGACCAGCTGGCTCGGGTGCTCAGGTCATACCGAGTCGATGATCGTGGGGCCGCCGCGAACGGGACAGCGCCGGTCTATCTCATCGACCGGGAGGGCTTCGAACGCGCCGGCCTCCTCTATCCGTTCCCGCCCGGCTGGCCGGCCGGGGATCTGCGCATCCTCGCCGGGGAGGGCTGATCGGGCCGCCCGCGGGTTCCTCGCCATGGTCGGGGCGCAATACTGGTGAGCGCCTTGGTCAACCATTCTCGCCGACGGCTTCGAGGCGCAGGCTCCGGTCTGACGCTCACGCTGCTGGCGGCGTGCGCCGCCGCCGTCCTGGGTGGCTGTGGTGGTGGGGGGGGCGGGGTGTCCGGGAGCACGAGCCCCAAGTTCGCGGGGGTGCGTGCCTTGCCGTCGAAGCCCGTCCCACCGCTCGCCCTCCGGGACTCGCTCGGCCATCCGGTCAACATCGACCAGTACCGGGGCAAAGCGGTGCTGGTCACGTTCATCTACGACCACTGTCCGGACATCTGCCCGCTGATGGTCGGCAATCTCCACAATGCTCAAGCCGAGCTCGGACCGGAGGCCGCCAAGATGCAGATCATCGCCGTGTCCGTGGATCCACGTGGCGATACGCCGAGAACCGTCGGGGCCTTCCTGAGAGCGCATCGGATGACCGGCCGGATGGAGTACCTGATCGGGTCTCGTCCGCAGCTGGAGAAGGTATGGCGCGATTGGAGCATCCTCTCCAAGACCACGCCGACGAAGGGTGATCCCGACCTGGTCGAGCACTCGGCGCTGGTGTACGGGATCAGCGCGAGCGGGCGGATCACGACGCTCTACCAGCACGACTTCACGCCTCAGCAGATCGCGCACGACGTGCCGATCCTGGCTTCGGAGTAGGGGCCATCGACCGCCGCCTGCGCATCGCCCTGATCACCGTCGGGGCCGTCATTGCGGTGATCGCGGTCGTGCTGCTGAGCGGCACATCCAACCGGTTCGGGGCCGGAAGGCGTGCGCCGCAGCTGCCGACGCGTGTGCTCGTTCCTCCGCAAGTGACCCTCGCGTCTCTCCGGGGCAGGCCGGCCGCGATCAACTTCTGGGCCAGTTGGTGCGAGCCCTGCCACAGGGAGGCTCCTGACCTCGAGCGGGTGGCTCACGCGCTCCACGGACGGGCGAGTCTGGTTGGAGTCGACTGGACTGACGGAACCAACGCCGGTCGCGCATACCTGCGCCAGTACCACCTGACGTACCCCAACCTGATCGACGCTGATGGAGCCACGGGCCAGGAGTATGGGCTGAACGGCCTGCCGACCACCTTCATCCTCGACGCTCACGGGAAGATCACAGAGGTCCTGCGGGGGCCACAGACCGCCGATGACATCCTGCGGGCGCTGCACGTGAGTAGTTCAGCGAAGACGAACTCTTAGCGAATTGTCATCCGAGCCTTAGGGGGCTCCCAGGTTCGCTCGGCATGGTGTCAGAACCGCGGCACCGGGAAGAAGGTGCCGAAGCGAAGAGGCCAGAACTGAAAGGAGGCGCACGAAAGTGTCGATTGCAACAGCTGTGATCCTGAACGTGGCCGCCATCGTCGGCCTGCTGGCGCTGCTGGCGGCGACCATGCGGCTCCCGTACCACCTGCCGACCACTCCTCGATCCGTCGAGGCCGAGCCAGAGGGTGCGCGACGCCGCCGGAAGACGGCCCCGGCGAGCCGGCCCTCGAGGCGACGAGGTCGCCCGGCCGAGCCGGTCTACGAGCGATAGCTCGAGCTGCGAGCAGGCGGCGGCACGGTCAGATGGCGACGACCGTGTCGACCGCCATCGCAGAGAACAGGATCGCCAGGTAGAGCAGGGAGAAGTGGAAAAGCCGCCCAGCCCGCGCGGGGTTCGTTTCACGCAGCAGCTGCAGCGCCAAACCGATGAAGACCGCGTCGAGGATGAGCGCGGCTCCCAGATACAGGTCGCCGACCGAATGCCAGAGGAAGGGCAGGAGGGTGGTAGTGGCGAGCGCGAGCGAGTACACGAGAATCCGGCGGGAGGTGTCGCGATCCCCGGATACGACCGGGAGCATCGGAATGCGTGCAGCGGCGTACTCACGCTTGATCAGCAACGCGAGCGACCAGAAATGCGGCGGCGTCCAGAAGAAGATGATCAGGAAGAGGAAGGCGGCCGGGAGGGTGAGGTTGCCGGTCGCCGCGGCCCATCCGACCAGGGGTGGAACAGCGCCCGCGGCGCCCCCGATGACGATGTTCTGAACCGTCCACCGCTTCAGCCAACGCGTGTACACGATCACGTAGAAGAGCCCACCGACCAGGGCCAAAGTCGCCGTCAGGACATTCACGAGGCTGGCCAGCAGGACGAATGAGAAGCCCCAGAGGACGAGCCCGAATTCGACCGCACGGGGAGGAATCAGACGACCGGCGACAAGCGGCCGGTCCGACGTCCGCTCACCCATGAGGGCGTCGATGTCCCGGTCCAGGTAGTGGTTCAGCGCGCTGGCACCCCCAGAGGCGAGCGCCCCGCCGACCAAGACGACGGCCAGGTTCGCTAGGTCCGGCACGCCGCCGGCCCCGACGAACATCCCGGCGGCGGCCGTGATCAGGAGCAGCACCATGATCCGCGGCTTCGTGAGCGCCAGATAGTCCCGCCATGCCCCCATCGGCACATGCTCCCCTCGGAACGATGCTGCGGCGCTGAGTAGCGCCGCCGCCAGCGCCAAGCCTGCGAACGCGAGGTGCAGCGCGATGGCCCACTCGGGCCGACCGGACAACGCCACGACGCCACCGAGGGCGCTCTCGACCGCGAACAGGAGCAGCGCTGCAAGCGAGACGCCCAGCAACCGTCGATGTGCGGTCGCCGCGGCGATGACCACCGCAGTCAGCAACGGCATCGCGAGAATCGCCAGCAGCCTGTGGGGCAGGCCCAGATGCAGCGCTCCGCTGATGACGACGAGCGCCGCGGCGGAGGCGCCTCCCAAAGCCGACAATCGCAGCCAAGCGCCCGGCGCAGGCGCATCCGTGTCCGACTGCGCACCCGCGAGTTCCGGGTTGCGAGTCAGCGCACGGGTATGAGCCATTGCATCCTCCTTGGCCGACGCTCGGCCCAAGCGAGTTACGACTCTCCGCGGCCAAGTGTGGTCTCTTGACGTGCGGCTGTCAAACCCACCGCGAATGGCGGCGGGCTCAGGCTGACCTTGACCGCCGGCCGCCTATGAGCTCCAACGAACTCCCGGCGCCGTCTACGAAACCAAAGGTCATAGGCTCGAATCCTGCCGGGCGCGCTGGAACTCCCCGCAAACGTGCGGTTTCTTCTGTTTTTCTGGTTCTGCCCTCCGGCGGTCAGCAGTCAGTTGGCGTCGGTGATCGCACAGCGGTTGTGGTTGACGACTTCGACGTTGTGCCCATCCGGGTCCAGGACGAACGCGCCGTAGTAGCCCGGGTGGTACACGGCGCGCTCGCCCGGGGCGCCGTGGTCCTCGTAGCCGGCGGCGAGCGCGGCGGCGTGGAAGGCCCGCACCGTGGCGTCGTCCCCGGCAGGGAAGGCGAGGTGGACGTGCTCCGTGAGCGGCCGCTCGTCGTCGATCAGCGAGACGCTGTAGTCGCCGCCGGCGAACTGCACGCGCCCGGGCTCGTCGTGGCCCAGGCGGATCCCCGCGTGCGGCGCGATCGTCGCGTAGAAGCGCTTGGATGCCTCGAGGTCGGCGACGCGGATCCACAGGTGGTCGATGCAGCCGGGCGGCACCAGGCGCGCCCGCCCGCTGTGCACGGCCTCGGCGCTGTTGCCGTCCGGGTCGAGCAGGAAGCCGCCGTAGTAGTCGCGCCTGTATTGCGTGCGCGGCCCGGGCGCGCCGTCGTCGCGGAAACCGGCGTCGATCCCCGCCTGCCAGAAGGCGTCCACGGCCTCGCGGTTCGGCGCGCGGAAGCCGACGTGCAGGCCGCGCGTCAGCGCGTGCTCACGGTCCGTGGGCCCGATGTCCCAGTCCTCCCACTCGACGAGCTCGGCGTCCGCGTGGCTGGGCTCGACCCCCAGTACGGAGAGGACGGTGCGATAGAACCGCTCGGAGGCGCCCAGCTCCGAGACGGCGATTCCGACGTGGTCGAACACCACGCCGAGACTACTGTCGCGGCCCGGCCATGTTCGAGCTTCGAATCCTGTCGGACGCGCTGTTTGGGAGGTATGCTGCCAGCGCAGCAGCCGGGGGGATCGTCTCGACGGGAAGGGCCGCTTTGAAGCGAAGGAGCATTGCTTCCACCGGGGTTGCTGTCGCACTTGCTGCCGTCGTGCTGCTCTCGTTCGCGGCCCCCGCGGGCGCGACGCCGCTCCCGGGCGAGAACGGCCGCATCGTCCTCACCAGCTACCAGAACTTCATGCAGGCGCGGGCCGAGCTCTTCCTCCTCAAGGTGCCCTTCGCGCCGCCGCCTCCTGGGTCGCTCAGCGCGCCGATCGCGACCTCCGCGACGGAGCGGCATCGTCACCCGAGCTGGTCGCCCGACCGCACCAAGATCGCCTTCGCGCGCGGCGTCTCGGCGACGAACACGTACGACATCTACGTGCAGGACCTGACGCAGCCACTGAGCGCCACGAATCCGAAGAACCTCACTCTCTCGCCCGGGACGAACGAGGATCGGCCCGCCTGGTCACCGGACGGGACCCACATCGCGTTCGAGAAGGGGGACAGCGGCACTCCTCCCGCCAACCGGGACATCTTCGTCGCCTCGGCCGCGAACGGCAGCGGGCAGACCCCGGTCTCGGACACCTCCGCCGGCACCATCGAGGGCGCGCCGGCATGGGACCCGTTCGGGTCGACCATCTACTACGAGAAGGGCAACGCGCAGAACCCGGCGATCAACACGGACATCGTCAAGCGGTCCATCTCCTACCCCCTTGGAGTCCCCACGGTCGGCGGGGAGACGCTCGCCGTGGCGGACGACAGCAGCCATCCCGAGATCCAGCCTGCGATCTCGCCGGACGGCCAGAAGATCTGTTACGGGACCGGCTACCCGGGGGCGCCCAGCACGGACATCAGGGTTGCGCTGCTCACCAGCACACCGAGCACCGGGACGAAGATCTCGATGAGCACGATCAGCTACGACTGCACCTGGTCGCCCGACAGCAAGATGCTCGCCTACACCGCGGGCGGCGGATCCGCGGGCGACCTGGTGGCGGTGAACGCGGACGGCTCGAGCCTGTTCGAGGCCCCGCTCGCCACCGGGACCGACATCCAGACGAACCCCGACTGGGCGCCTGACGGCCGGCCCGAGTGCCCGAACTCGACGGCGAATGCGACCAGCGGCCAGGCGATGACGATCTCCGTGCAGTGCGACGACACCGGGCCGCAGTACGAGCACAGCGACGTCAAGGAGTTCTTCACCGACCAGCCGCAGCACGGTGTGGTCACGCAGGACCTCGCCGGCGATCCGATCACCTACACGCCGAACGCGAACTTCGTCGGCACGGACTTCATCGAGATCCAGAGCTTCGACGACTTCGGCTTCGGCTCCGACAAGGGCGTGATCACGGTCACCGTGACCGCTCCTAAGAGCACCTCGGCGGGCGCGGCGAAGAAGTGCAAGAAGAAGAAGAAGAAGCATCACCCGGCGAGCGCGGCGAAGAAGTGCAAGAAGAAGAAGAAGAAGTAGCTCGGACCCTCGGCCCTGGCCCTAGCGGCCGGTGATCGTCAACTTGACCGAATTCAGGACGCTGGTCCGCGTGTTCTCGAGGTCCTGCACGGTGAACAGCCAGTCGCCCATCATCGGAGCGCCGTTGTAGACGGCCAGCTGCGAGTCTCCGGCGGTCCCAGCGAACGGTCGGTTCAGGGTGGGGAACGGGGCGGTGCACGGTGGCGTCGCGCTGTTGCAGAGACCCACATTCGAATTCCGCGTCAGGGTCAGCGGTCCGATCGACTGGCCATCTGCAAAGGCCCCGTTGTCGGGCTCCAGCCGACTGGTGCGGCCGTTGGGGGCGGACAGGCGAATGTCCAGGTCAACCGCCGCGTCGGCGCTGTCGCCGGTCGTCTGAAAGGTGACGTCGAGGTTGGAGACCTTCCTGCCCTTGAACTTCTTGCCAACGTGCAGCGTCGTATCCAGCCTTCCGTAATAGGAGATCGGCCCGGGCGGGGTGTCCGGAATCGGGGCGTTGACGGTCTTGCCGACCGTCGCGATGTTTCCGCCCTTCTTCCTCTTCTTCTTCGCGGCGGCGACGCTGCCGGATACCAGGCACAGCGTCATGCACAGCGCCAGCGCGATGAAGACGACGAGTGCGAGGCGGGAACGATTGCTCTCCACCCAGCGACTCTATTCCGTACACGCGCGAATCGGCAATGCCGTCGATCCGGCGGCGGTGACCAGGTCGAGCGCGACCGCGTATGCGGCCCGCGACCCCGAGCCGACGGCGTTTGCGACCGAGCGGGAATGATCGGTCGCCGCGTCGCCCACGGCGTAGACGCCCGGGATCCCGGTGCGGCCGTCGATGTCCGTCTCGATCGTGCCGCCCTCGCCGAGCTCGCAACCCAGCGCATCGGCCAGGCCGTTCGGCTGCTCGCGGGTCGTCCGGACGAACAGCGCCTCGCGCTGCTCGTGCGGGCCCTGGATGAACTCGATCCGATGGAGCTGCCCATTCCGCCCGACGAGCTCTCGGATCGGCTCCTCGCGGATGCGCACGCCGGCGCTCTCGAGCATCCCGCGCTCGCCGCTCAGGTTCGCCGGCCCATCGGTGAGCAGGACGACGTCGTTGCTCCAGCCGGAGAGGACCAGGGCCGAGCGCGCTGCGGCCTGGCCGTTGCCGTGAACGGCGAGCGGGCGGTCGCGGACCTCCCAGCCGTCACAGAAGGGGCAGTGGAAGACGGATCGGCCCCAGAGCGAGCCGACGCCGGGGAGGGGCGGGGGGTTGTAGCGCAGGCCGTGGGCGAGGACGAGCGACCTGGCACGGACGGTCCGGCCCTCGTCGGCCTTGACGAAGAAGCCCTCGGCCGTCCGATCGGCATCGAGCACCTCGCCGTCACGAACCTCGACCGTGGGGAACTCGGCGAGCTGCTCGCGGCCGCTGCTCCGCAGCTCCGCGGGAGTGACCCCGCCCTGGGAGAGCAGGCCGCCGATCGCGTTTGCCGATGCGGAATTGGCCGGCTTCCCGGTGTCGAGCACCAGCACGTTCCTGCGCGCACGCCCGAGGACGAGCGCCGCGCTCAGACCGGCGGGGCCACCGCCGACGATCACTGCGTCGAGCACCGCCTGCCTGGGGCGAGCCGCCAGCCTGGGGGTCGTTGTCTCGGTCACCTGAAGCATGGTCTGAACACTCAGACCCGGGAGCGCCCCGAGATTCATCGGTTGCGAGCTAGACGCGGATGACCGCGATCTCGAGCCCCATCAGGACGATCGCCGCGACGCAGAGGATCAGGAAGAGGCGCCCCCTGCGGCCCGTCGCCGCCAGCATGATCGAGAGCACCAGCGCAGCGGCCGCCGCGACCCCTCCGGCGATCGCGAAGCCCAGGCCGGCCTTTGCTCGCCGCTTCGACCCGTCGAAGCAATCCCCGTTCGACGAGGGCTCGGCTTTGCCGTGGGTGACGTCGTGGCAGGTCGGAAGCGAGGTGTTGTCAGCGGCCCCGGCGATGATCGCCCCGGCGGCGAACGCGATGACGAGCGCCAGCAGGACGGCCAGGATCCGCAGTGGCACCGCCATCCGCCGGATTGTTACCGGCTCCCAGGACGCGGCGCATCGAGCGGCGGGCTCGGGCGAAGACCTCCGGGTCCCGCCAGAGCTGGAACCCGTAGCTCGCCGCCGCCGCCAGGGCGTTGAGCTCGAAGGCGACGTCGGCCGGATCGGTCCCAGCGGGGATGTCGCCCGCCTCGATCGCCAGGGCGGCCTCGCGGCGCAGGACCTCCAGCCAGCGCTCCATGATCTCGGCGACCTGATCCCGCATCGGACCGGGGCGGGCGTCGAACTCGACCGTGGCGGTCGTCAGGAAGCAGCCGCCGGGCATCACCTCGCGCTCGTGATACCCGAGCCAGCTCTCGCACAGGGCCAACAGTCGCGGCAGGCCCGGCTCCTCATCGGCGACCGGTCCCCAGACCTCCTTCCGGAAGCTCTCGACCGCGGCGTCGAGAGTCGCCCGCTGCAGCTCCTCCTTGCTGCCGAAGAGGCTGAACAGGCTGCTCTTCCGCATCTCCACCTCTCCTGCCAGGCCGCCGATGGTGAGGCCCTCGAGGCCGTCCACCGAGGCGCGATCGACCGCCGCATCGGTGACGGCGGATCGGGTCTCGGCGACGGCTGCTGCGGAGCGGCGGGGCATGCGACCTAGATGATACCGTACGATCGTCCGATAAAAGAAGGAGGACCTGATGAAGGTGCGTTGGCTGGGTTGGGCCGGGGTGGAGATCGAGGCGGATGGGGCCACGGTCGTGATCGATCCGCTGCACGATCCGGGCGCGACCTTCGCCGCGCTGGGCGAGCGGGCTCAGGAGGTCGAGCTGCCCGCCATCGTGCCGCCCGACTCGCAGGGAACCGCGGTCGCCGGTCTCCTCAGCCACCTCCATCGCGACCACACCGACGCCGCCGCGCTGGCCGCGGCGCTGGCGGACGACGCCACGGTGCACGAGCCGGCCTGGCCGGGCGGAGCGGACTTCGAGAACCTCGCCCTGGCCCAGGCGAACGCGGAGCTGGAGCAGGCGGGGTTGCGGCGCAGGGCGGTCGAGATCTGGGAGAGCTTCGAAGTGGGCCCGTTCACGCTGACGGCCCTGCCCGCCGTGGACGGCCTCGGCGATCCGCAGGTCGCCTGGCTGGTCGAGGCCGAGGGCCAGCGGGCCCTCCACCTCGGCGACACGATCTTCCACGGCTACTGGTGGCGGATGGCCCAGCGCCACGGGCCGTTCGACCTGGTCCTCGCTCCGATCAACGGGGCGGTGGTCGACTTTCCTCACCTGCAGCCTCCGAGCCCGTTCGCCGCGGCGATGGATCCGGAGCACGCCGCGGCCGCCGCGGAGGCCCTCGGGGCCCGGACGCTGGTCCCGATCCACTACGGCGGCTTCGAGGTCGATCCGTTCTACCGCCCGCTCGCCGACCCACTCGAGCGTTTCGAGGCGGCGACTAGCGATCGTCCCTACGAGGCCCGCGTGCTCGAGCCGGGCGAGGGCCTCGAGCCCGCTGCCCTTCCATCAACCTCCGGTTAGGCACCCGCTCAGGCATCCCGTGCCGCTTCGGTGAGCCGCCCGGCGAGGCGGTTCATGCCGCGCTCACTCGCCGCCCTCGCGGCGCCGCGATAGTCGGTGCGCTTGTCGCGGGGCCTGGAGACCTTCTGCGTGCGAAGGGTCGCCATGTCCTTGAAGGCGAGCAGCTGCTCGCGGTCGCCGATCAGCGCCGTCCGGAGGGCGGGGCGGGGCTCCCGGATCGCGGCGTCCAGCACCCTCTCGAGGGTGCCGTGCCTGCGGAGCAGCTCGACGGCGGTCTTCTCGCCGACGCCCTTGGCGCCCGGGATCCCGTCGGAGGGGTCGCCGCGGAGCGCGATCAGGTCGGGCACCAGCTTGGGCGGGATGCCGTAGCGCTCCTTGACCTCCTTGGGCCCCATCAGCTGGCCGCCCTGCTTGCCGGTGCTGACGTAGAGGACCTTGGTCGAGCCGCTGGCGCACTGGAACATGTCGCGGTCGCCCGTCATCAGCAGGCTCTTCCCGCCCGCCTTCTCCTCCTTGAGCGCGTACGAGTTGAGGATGTCGTCCGCCTCGAGATCCTCCGAGCCCGCGATGGTCCAGCCGAAGGCGCCGAAGAAGTCGGCGGAGTCCTCCCATTGCGGGCCGAGCGCATCCGGGAAGGCCGCCTCCCGGTCGGCGTGGTAGGCGGGGAAGAGCTCGACCCGGTAGCCGGCGGCGTCCGGCCCGAAGCAGAGCACGACGGCGCGCGGATCGTGCCGCCCGACCTCGCGCAGGATCAGGTTCGCCGTCCCGAGCAGGGCGTTGACGGGCTTGCCGTCGGGACCCTTGATCGACTTCGGCAGGGCGTAGAACGCCCGGAACAGCATCGATGGAGCATCGACGGCGAGCAGGGGTCGCGACACGACCCTGACGCTAGCGCCTCAGCTGGGGACGCCGAGCAGCGCGGCCTCGACCTCGCGGAGGCGGTCGACATCGCCGCGGATACCGACCACCGCGTCGTTGAAGAGGAAGGCCTGGGCGAGCTTGACGATGGCGAAGCCGAGAACGGACGGCTCCATCGGCGGCTCATAGGTGCCGGCGGTTGCCTCCTCGGCGATCAGACCGGTGATCAGCTCGACGACTCGCGGCTGCACGATGCCCGCGCCCGAGGCGATGATCCGCAGCGAGGCATCGCGCTCCTGCTCGACGAAGGCGCGGAGGGCCGGGGCGTCGGCGAGGGCGCGGTTGAAGCGGTCGAAGGTGTCGAGCAGGCCCGGCCCGCCCTTGCCGGCCAGCCCGGAGCGTGCCTCGGCGAGCACCGGCTCGGTGGCGTTGATGATCACCTCGCCCAGGAGCTTCTCCCGGGAGCCGAACCAGCGATAGATCGTCGCGCGGCCGAGCCCGAGCTCGGAGGCGATCGCCTGGACGTCGACCCGCTGGCCGCGGAGGTAGCGATGGAGCCCGGCCTCGAGCACGTCCTCGCGGCTCGCGGCCGCCGGACGGCCGCGAGCTCTCACCTCCGCTTGCAGCGACTGCGCCGCCGGCCCCCGGTCCGCTTGCGCTTCTTCGCCTTGCACGCCTTCCTCTTCGCGATCGCGCCGGCGATGCCGGCGTCTGGAATGGGGGCCGGCTGCGCCGGATCCCCGCCGACCACCGCTCCGTGCGCGTCGGCGACGAAATCGTAATCCGGCGGCAGGCCGTCGGGTGCAAGCGACGCACAACCCGCACGAAGGTCGGAGCAGGTCGCCCGGCCGCCGGACGTGAGGCCGATGTCGAGCGGGGAGTGGAAGTAGAAGCTGAACAGGTTGGGATCGCCGGCGAGGTCGACGGCGCCTCCGCGCGGGTCATCGCGCCAGCGTTCGGTCAGGAGGCGGGAATCCGCCGTCGAATCGCCCTTCACGTACTTGTCGAACCAGGCTGTCGTGTACCAGGCGATCAGGTCACCGCCGCGAAGGGTGCCGCAGCCGAGCGGCCAGGGACCCGTGACGGAGCCGGGGATGAAGGCCGACTCCTCATGGCAGCCGCCGCGGATCACCAGCTCGCCGCTGTCGGTGTTCGCCGCCCGGTAGGCGCTGAAGGCGGCGGCCTTCTCGTCCGGATTTGGATCGACGGTGAAGACGCCCGGGGTTGTGTCGTAGTTGAGCGGCAGGGGAACGATTCCGTAGTCGTTGGAGATTCCCAGAGCCGGCTTGCTGATGGGCGGCGTCTGGCGCGTCTGAGGCGCGGACGCGCAGCTGGGAGTGCCGAACGGTCCGTCGCCCGGGGCGGAGAGGTTGTCCCAGGCGACGATCGCGTCGACGCGCGGGTCCTCCTGGCCGATGAACGAGACCGCGGCGGCGCCGAGCGAGTGTCCGGCGATTCCGATCCGGCTCCCATCGACCATGTCGAAGAGCGGGTCGTAGGCGTCGTCCAGGCCGGCCGCAGCGCGACGGTCCTGCTTCGCTGCGTGACTCGTGCCGGACGTGCAGCTCGGACGTGGCTCGTACGGGTGGCCGGGAGTGGAGAGGAGGAAGTCGAGCGCGTCCTCCGTCCCGTCGTAGAAGGGCTCGCCGGCCTGGGCCGGGACGCTCTCCAGGAGGTCCGGCGCCTCGCCGAGGGTGTCCGAGAGTCCCTGCCCCTGGACGTCGTAGGTCATCACCACGAAGCCGTGCTCGGCGAGCGTCGCGGCCTGGCCCCAGTACAGGGTCTCCGGCGCCTGGACGGAGCCGGTGGTGATCACGACGGCGGGGCGGCGCGCCGGTCCGTCCTTGGTCGCCCAGACGTCGCCGGAGATGGTTGCGCCGCTGCGAGCCGTGAAGACCACCGGCCTGCGGATCCCATCGGCGCGCTCCGGCCAGTCGTAGAAGCGGACATCGCCCGCGCACTCGAACGCCCGCGCGCCGCAGACGTTCGTCGGAAGCCGCTCCGGGTCGCTCAGCGTGCGCTGCACCAGGTCGCCCAGGCCGTTGGCGGTCTGCTTCGCAAGCAGGCTCTGGAACTCGGGGGCGAGGGTCACGTAGCGCTCCCGCTCGAAGACCTTGGCGAAGTTCTGGACCTCGCGGTCGGGAGAGAAGGCCGACGCCGCCGAGGGCACGATCAGGCAGGCGAGCAGGGCCGCGACCGCCGCCGGCACCCTCCACCCTGTTGAGACAAGGCGCATCCCACGTATCAATCTACCCAATACTGGGGATTGGCGGACCGGTCAGGTCCGGGAGAGAAGCCAGCCGGCGAGGACGCCGATCAGGAGTCCGATCTCGGGCGCAAGCGGGAGGTCGGTGGTGACGCTGACGAGGATGCCGAGCGCCAGCCCGGCGACCGCGCCGATCGCGATGGCGGCCCCAGAACTCAGGGCTGCACCCTATTGCCAGCGAACCGGCAGCGACTTCAGCTGATTGAGGAAGGCCGAGACCGCCGGGTCTGGCGTGCCGGCCGGCTCCATGTTCGGGAATCGCTTCAGCGTCTCCTCGAAGAGGATCTTGAGCTCGAGCCGCGCCAGGGCGGCGCCGAGGCAGAAGTGGCGGCCGCCGGCGCCGAATGCCTGGTGCTCGGGGTTGCGGTGGACGTCGAAGCGGTCGGGGTCCTCGTAGACGTCCTCGTCGCGATTCGAGCTGACGTACCACATCAGCACCTTGTCGCCCTCCTTCACCGGGCAGCCCGAGATCTCGGTGTCGCGGGTCGCCGTTCGGCGGAAGTGGGCGAAGGCGGGGTACATCCGCAACGCCTCCTCGACGGCGCCGGGAATCAGCGAGGGATCGTCGACTAGCATCTTCATCTGCTCGGGGTGCTCCAGCAGGGCCCGCATGCCGCTCGTGTAGGTGGCCTTGGTCGAGTCGTTGCCGGCGGCGACCAGGAGGAAGAAGCCCATCACGATCTCGTGCTCCTCGAGCTTCTCGCCGTCGATCTCGGCGTGGACGAGGACGCTGGTCAGGTCGTCGGTTGGGTTCTCACGCCGCTCGGCGATCATTTCGCGGCAGCGCTCGAAGATTTCGGGGATGTCCTGCTCGAGGACCTGCTCCAGGCCACCGGGGTTGAGGTCCTCGTCGCCGAAGCCGAGTGCCGAATTCATCAGCTTGGCCCAGGCCGCGTCGTCCTTCTCCGGGATGCCCATGAAGCTGCCGATGACCCGCGACACAACGGGCTGAGCGACGTCGTTGACCAGCTCGCAGCCGCCGTTCGGGGCGACGCCGTCGAGGATCCGCTCGACGATGGCCCGGATCTCGTCCTCGTGTTCCGCGATCCGCTTCGGGGTGAAGCCCCGCTGGAAAAGCATCTTGAGGCGATCGTGCTTCGGTGGGTCCATGCCGATGAACATCGCCTGCTGGAGCTCGAGCGGCACCGCGTGGGTGAGTCCGGTGACCCCGCCCCTCTCGGAGGAGTACGTCTGGTGGTCGAGGCTGACCTCTCGGATCTGCTCGGCACGGGTGAGCGACCAGAACCCGGTCTCATCGGGGTATTCGGTGATCTCCTCGGTCCAGTGGATGGGGCAGCGGCGGCGCAGCTCCTTGAAGAGGTCGTATGGGGGACCGCTCTCCCAGAGTGGGCGCTCAGTGACGTAGACCGCCTCGAGCTCCTCCTGGCTGAGAGCATCGGGCTTCCGGGCGGCGAGCTCTTCCTGGACCGGCTTGTTCATGCTCTTCCTCTCCTCCGATTCGCGTCGGCTCAGCTTAACTGGCTGGCCAGCCAGTTGCGAGCAGATTGAGGGCGGACCGGGGTCGCCGGCCCGCCCTCGGAATCGGCCCGATCAGCCTCCGGGCATTCCCGCAGCCGCCACACCTTGTCGCCGAGCGGTTAATGCCGGCGATGCTTGTGCTTGGCGCTCCTGAAGCGCTGCATCATCGAGGGCAGCGCATCCGCGAAGTCGCGCTGCCAGTAGGGCCAGGAGTGGGTTCCGGGGCCATAGTCGTTCCAGGTGTGTGGGATGCCGAGCGCGAGTAGCCGCTGATGCAGGGAGACGCTCATGTCGTGCACGCCGAGCTCGATCGGGTCGAAGAGCTTGTCGGGTGGATCGAGCGGCCCGGGCTGGCCGTTCCCCGTGTCGATCACGACAGTCGTGTTCCTGAGGCTCGCCGCCAGGTCCCACGGGTTGTGGACCCGCCAGTTCGGCTCGGCGAGCAGGCGATCGCCGAACTGGTCCCCGGGCAGGCCGCCGTCCACCGGTGCCTCGAGATCGATGATCGCGACCACCGGGAGGTAGTTGACGATGTCGACCGCGCCGGAGAAGCTGCCCGCCCAGGAGAACAGGTCCGAATGGCGCGTCGCGTAGCTCATCGCGCCGAAGCCGCCCATGGAGAGACCCGCGACCGCTCGGGCCCCGCGGCTCGGCATGGTGCGGAAGCGGTCGTCGATCCACGGAACGAGCTCGCCGATGTGGAAGGTCTCCCACTCGGGAGGGCCGCCCTGGCCGCGGTTGACCCAGTCCGTGTACCAGCCGCCCTGTCCGCCGTCCGGCATCACGACGATGAGCTTCCTGCCTGCGGTGATGCTCTCGGCATTGCCCACCCGGGTCCAGTCATCGTCGTTGCCGAAGGCTCCGTGCAGCAGGTAGAGGACGGGGTAGCGCTTCGGATTCTGCCTGCGGTACCCATCCGGCAGGAGGACCCTGACATGGACCGGGTTCCGCAGCGCGGCAGTGGATAGGGTCAGCTCGGTGAGCCGATCGTCGAGCCGCTGCGAGGAGAGCACCTGGATGCCGTGGTCGGTCGCGCCGGCGGCCGGCGGAGCCAGACCTGCAATGACCACCGTCACCATGACGGTCGCGAGGCGCCTCCATCCCCTCACGGCCAAGACCATATATCCATGAGCGCGCAGAGACTGGAGGGCCGCCGCATCCTCCTGGTCGGCGCGGGCCAGGAGGATCACGGGCTCGATGATCCGCCGATCGGCAACGGCCGCGCCATGTCCGTCCTCTTCGGGCGAGAGGGCGCGGCGGTTGCGGTCGCCGACCTGAACGCCGACAGCGCGGAGGCGACGGCGGAGCTCGTCCGGGCGGAGGGCGCCACCGCCGAGGTGATCGCGGCCGACGCGGCCGACGAGGAGGCATCGGCGGCGATGTTCGAATCGGCCGCCAGGGCGCTCGGCGGACTCGACGGCGTGGTGATGAACCTCGGCATCGGCGCGGGCCTGGGAATCGCCGGCACCAGCGCCGAGGACTGGGATCGCGTCATGGCGGTCAACCTCCGCTCGCATTTCCTCGGCTGCAAGCACGGCCTGGCGGCGATGCGGGAGGAGGGGGGTGCGATCGTCCTCGTCGGCTCAATAGCATCGCGCGAGGTGATGCCCTTCCCGGCATACGCGGCTTCGAAGGCGGCCCTCGAATCGCTCTGCCGCCAGTCCGCCGTGGAGGGTGCGCCGAAGGTGCGCACCAACCTCCTGATCCCCGGCCTGATCGACACCTCGCTCGGCCGGCTGGCCTCGCAGCTCAGCCCGCTGCGCGATCAGGTCAGGATCCCGGCGGGGCGCCAGGGGACGGCGTGGGAGGTCGCCAACGGCGGGCTCTTCCTGGTCTCCGACGAGTCGAGCTACGTGACCGGCCAGAGCCTGGTCGTCGACGGAGGCCTGACTGTGGGCCCGAGGGCCGGCTGATGAGCGACGCGCCGCGCATCCCGCCGCTGCCGCCGGAGGAGTGGAGCGATGACGTCAAGCCGGTCCTCGAGGCGGTGCCGGCGGGAATCGAGCGCCGGCTCGGCGACAACAACATCTTTCCGACCCTCGCGCGGCACCCCGAGCTCTTCCGGGCCTGGTTGCCCTTCGGCGGCTTCCTGCTGACGGCGGGCAAGCTCTCGGGCCGGGACCGCGAGCTGCTCATCCTCCGAACCGCGGTCCGCACAGAGTCCTCCTACGAGTGGGGCCAGCACGTGCGGATCTCGCTCGACGGCGGAATCGAGCGCGAGGCAATCGACCGCGTGCTCGAGGGTCCCGAACGCCGAGGGGTGGACGCCTCACGAGGCGGCCCTGCTGCGGGCCGCGGACGAGCTCCACGACGACTCCCGGATCTCGGACCCGACCTGGAAGACGCTGGCGGAGACCTACGACGACGAGCAGCTGATGGAGGCGACGATGGTCGTCGGCCACTACCACATGGTCGCCTTCGCCCTGAACAGCTTCGGCGTCGAGCTGGACGAAGGCCTCGAGCCTCTTCCGTAGGGTTCGCCGGGTGAATCCCGTCACCGTCTCCGTCGAGGTCCCCAACTCGACCCACGAGGTCTACGAGTTCCTCGACGTTCTGGGGAACCACGAGTCCTTCATGGACCACTTCATGGTGGATTGGCAGCTCTCGGGCCCGAAGCGCGGGGTGGGGTCGAAGGCCAACGTCCGGGTGAAGGCGACGGTGGAGACGGACTGGACCGACGTCGAGATCGTCGAGGCCGACTCCGGCAGGCGCCTGGTGGAGGAGACCATCGGCGGGCCCGGCGGGAAGCGGCGCACCCGCGGCACCTACCACCTCGAAGGGCTTCCCGACGGCGGCACCAGGATCAGCTTCGAGCTGGAGATGGTCGAGATGCCCAGATCGGAGCGGCTGATGGGCCCGCTCAATCGCGCCTACGTGAAGCGGGTCAACCGCAAGGCGATGAGGCGCCTCAAGGAGCGGCTCCTCGGAATGGGTGAGAATCCGGCGCCGTGAGCTCGATCCCCTCCAGCCGAGCGCTGCCGGCCCTGCTGGCCGTTGCGCTGCTTGCAGTGCTCGCCGGCTGCGGCTCGGACTCGAGCGGCGAGAGCACCACCGCTGCGTCGGTGTCGATCCCGACGCCGACCTCGCCGATCCCGACGGCGACGACGCCAAGCACCACGACCGGCGGCAAGAAGAAGGGCCAGGCGACCACGACGAGCGGCGGCGTCTCCCCGGGGGCGTGCTCGGTCCCGGAGGCCTACGGGAACTTCAAGTACACCGGGATCGACTGCACGGCCGCCGTCGCCGTCGCGACCGCCTGGGATCAGGACGGCAAGGACTGCAACACCGTCGACAACCCGAACGTCGACGAGGGATACCACCGCACCTGCTCGGTCGAGGGCTTCACCTGCACCGCCAAGCGCGACGTCCACTCCGACGCCCGCTTCGTCACCTGCACGCAGGGTGGGCAGAGCATCCGCTTCACCTGGCTGCCCGCGTAGCTGGCGCTGGGACGCTTCTCCCTCTCCGCCGGGCGGCCCGACATTACGCTGACGGTTGGGTCTGAGCAAACGATGGCTGACGAGCGCCCTCCATCCAATTCGGTTCAACGAGCGGTCGCGCCCGTCGCGCGGGCCGGGCTGCGGGGCGCCCAGGGACTGGCGAAGCGGCTGGGCCTCGACCGGGCTGTTGACCACGGAGTCGACCGGGCGCTCGACAGCAAGGCCGCCGCCGACGCGACCGAGAAGCTGCTGAAGACGGACACCGCGAACCGTGTCTGGGACAAGGTCCTGGAGAGCGACGAGGCCCAGAAGCTGGTCGAGCGGGTGGCCGAGGCGCCCGAGGTTCGCGCCGCGATCACCAGCCAGGGCATCGGACTGCTCGAGGACCTGCGCCGCGGGGTGAGGAGCGCCTCTCGGCGCATCGACACGGTGATCGAGAACGGCGCCCGCCGCCTGTTGCGCAGGGCGCGTCGCGAGCGCCGCCCCATCTTCGCCGGCGCTTTCAGCCGTGTGCTTGCCCTGGCGATCGACGCCGGAGTGGTCTACGGCTCGCTGCTGTTGATCTCCGCGGCGATCGCCCTGCTCATCAACGCCTTCTCCCAGGGCGATCAGCATGCCGGCACGGTCGTGGTCGCGATCGGCGCGTCGATCTGGGTGCTTGTGGCCGGTGCCTATCTGTTGATCCTCTGGTCCGGAGCGGGGCGGACGGTGGGCATGTCCTTCGTGGGCATCCGAATGCTCTCCGAGGATGGTGAGCCGGTCAGGCCCGGGCAGGCGATCCGCCGCCTCTTCTGGCTGCCCCTGGCCGCGCTGCCGTTCTTCCTCGGGTACTGGGGCGTTCTCTTCGAGAACGAGCGCCGCGGCTGGCCCGACCGCCGGGCGAAGACGGTCGTCTGCTACGCGGATCCGGATCTGGACAGCGAGGTCGTCTAGGCGGTTGATTTCAAATCGGTGTGCGGGGATTTGGAATCGGCCGTCTAAGGCTCGTCGAGAGCTTCGTTCGCCTCCGACCACGTGCCGGGCGGTACGCGCAGGGCGATGTCGCCCCGGCCGTACTCATTGAGCGGGTGGTCCGAGGTGATCACGGCGTCGTGGCCGGCGTCGGTGAGCTGCTGGCGCCAGGCGCGGGCGGTCTCGAGATCGTCGAAGTCCCGGACGACGTCCCAATCGTCGTAGCCGGCGTCGCCGACCTTGAGCTCGGCGAGCCCATCGGGATGGAGCGA
This sequence comes from uncultured Solirubrobacterales bacterium, assembly GCA_963728875.1. GTDB lineage: Bacteria > Actinomycetota > Thermoleophilia > Solirubrobacterales > 70-9 > DASUPK01. The sequence continues at coordinate 27,994 of CAVSLJ010000007.1, read as the reverse complement.
GTCATCGCCGACGCCGAAGAGCTCGCGGAACTTGTCTCCGATTCCCACGGAATGCAGGCTACGCGGTGGCGTTGACGCCGGTGAGCTCCTCGGAGATCTCTCGCAGCCGCCGCCGCGCCTCCGGATCCTCGGCCTGCGGGTGCGGAGCCGATTCGCTGGTGCCGTCGAAGTAGTGCCCGTTGACGCCCTCGACCTCCGGAGAGACGATCAGGCGCATGGTCGCCGCGATGCCGTCCTCCAGCGGGGTGACGGGCTTGACTCCGGCGCGGCGCACCATGTTGGTCGGCAGGTAGGTGCCGGGGTGGAGGCAGTTGGCGGTGACGCCCTTCCCCTCCAGCTCCTCGGCGAGGTCGAAGGTGAGCATGACGAGGGCAAGCTTCGCCTGGCAGTAGGCCTGCACCCCGCTGTAGCTCTCCTCCAGCATCACATCGTCGAAGTCGATGGGGGCCTGGCCGGCGGAGCTGACATTGACGATGCGGGATGGGGCCGAGCCCTTGATCAAGGGCAACAGCCTGCGCGTCAACAGGAACGGGGCGAGGTAGTCGACCTGGAAGGTGAGCTCGTAGCCGTCCTCGCTCTCTTCGCGCGGGCCCGCGGATCCGATCCCGGCGTTGTTCACCAGGGCGTCGATGCTCTGCTCGTCGAGCAGCTCGTCGGCCAGGTCACGCACTTCATCCAGGGAGGTGAAGTCCGCTCGTCTCCATTCCAGCTCGCCGGACGTGCGCGGACGGAGCTCCTCGAGCAGCGCCTGGCCCTTCTCCTCGTTGCGGCCATGGAGGATCAGTCGCGCCCCGGTCGTGGCGAGCTCCGTGGCGAGCCCCCTGCCCAGTCCGTCGGTCGCTCCGGTGATGACGATGGTGCGCTGCTCAGTCACGCCCGCTGACTTCCCCCGGGGCCACCCGGCTAATCGCTGAGCTCGACGCGCTCGATCACCTGCGGCTCACTTGGCCGGTCGCCGGGACCGGTTTCGGTCCCCTCGATCGCATCGACCGCGTCCATGCCCTCGGTGACCTCGCCGAAGACCGTGTGCTTTCCGTCGAGCCAGGGGGCGGCGTCGGTCGTGACGATGAAGAACTGCGAGCCGTTGGTGTCGGGACCGGCGTTCGCCATCGCCAGCGCGCCGCGGACCACCTTGTGGTCGTTGAACTCGTCCTCGAAGGTGTAGCCGGGGCCGCCCGTCCCGGTGCCCTCAGGACAGCCGCCCTGGACCATGAAGTCCTTGATGACCCGGTGAAAGATGAGGCCGTCGTAGAAGCCGTCGCCGGCGAGCTTGCGGAAGTTCTCGACGGTCTTCGGCGCGTCGTCGTCGAAGAACTGGATGCTGATCGGCCCGGCGTTCGTGTGGAGGGTGGCCTGCGACATCTTCGTCAGACCCTAGCTAACCGGCGCCGACGGCCCCGAGTGGCGCGTCAGGCAGCCAGGGCCTCCGCCAGCCGCCGTATCCGTGCATCAGGTTGGAGGCCCCCTCGGGCCCCCAGCTGCCCTTGCGGTAGGGCTCGAGCACGCAGGGATTGTCGATCAGCGGCTCCACGATCCGCCAGGTTTCGATGACCATGTCCTCTCGCGCGAAGCGCTGCTGGTTTCCGGCCAGGGCATCGGCGAGCAGGCGCTCGTACGGGCCGGGCTGGTCGCCGAACTGCTGCTGGAAGAGCAGGTCGAGGTGCACGCGACGGAGCGCGTCCTCGCCCGTCTGCTTGGCCTCGAGCAGGATGCTCGTGCCCGGATCGGGGTCGATGCGGATCACGATCTCGTCGCTCGCCGGCGTCGGCCCCCCGCCGATCCCGATGGGCGGCGGGTTCTGCAGGATCACGCGCACCTCGGTGACACGCTCGGCGAGTTCCTTGCCGGCTCGGATGAAGAACGGAACTCCGGACCAGCGCCAGTTCTGGATCTCGAGCCGAAGCGCGACGAACGTCTCGGTGTCGGACTTCGGGTCCACGCCCTCGATCTCCCGATAGCCCTCGTACTGGCCGCGGACGTATCGGTTCGGGTTGATCGCGGGGATCGCCTTGAACATGTCGAGCTTGGCGTCGCGGATCGGATCCGGGTCCGCCCCTGCCGCGGGCGGCTCCATCCCCACGAGCGCGAGGGTCTGGAGCAGGTGATTCTGGACCACGTCGCGGAGGCAGCCGACCGGGTCATAGAAGCTGCCGCGATCGTCCACCCCGAAGTCCTCGGCCATCGTGATCTGGACCGACTCGACGTAGCGGCGGTTCCAGACCGGCTCGAGCATCGCGTTGGCGAAGCGGAGATAGGTGATGTCCTGAACGGGCTCCTTGCCGAGGAAATGGTCGATCCGGTAGATCTGCTTCTCGTCCAGGACCTCGTGGATCTGGTCGTTCAGCTCGATCGCCGACTGCATGTCGTGCCCGAACGGCTTCTCGATCACAACCCGGGCATCCTTGGTAAGCCCGGCGTCGCCCAGGTGCTGGACGACCTCGGCGAACAGGGAGGGCGGGATCTCCAGGTAGAAGACGGGGTGCTTGGCGCCGGAGATCGCCTTCTTCACGCGGTCGTAGGTGTCCTTCTCGGCGTAGTCGCCCTGGACGTAGGTGAGCCTCTCCGTGAACTTCTTGAAGACGGCCTCGTCGATCTCCTGATTCCTCGCGGCGACGCGCTCCTGGACGGCGTCCCTGGCGTGCTGGTGGAGGTCCTCGTCGCTCCAGTCGTTGCGCGCGACGCCGAACACCGGGACCTGGAGAGTGTCGTTCTCGACCAGGTCGTAGAGCGCCTTCAGCGTCATCTTCTTCGCCAGGTCTCCCGTGATCCCGAAGATCACCAGTGCGTCGCCGGGCGGGCCGATCTTCCTGCGGTGAGATGCCTGCGCCACGTTCGGGAACCTACTGGTATGCGAGGGTGCTCCGTAGGCGAAGCCGAGGAGCAACCCGTTTAATGACGAAGTCGTCAACCAATTAGGAGAGGAACTATGGCTCAGCTGGGAATGGTCGGCCTCGGCAGGATGGGAGCGAATCTCGTGCGGCGTCTGATGAGGGACGGTCACGACTGCGTCGTCTATGACGTCAATGCCGACCCGATCAAGCAGCTGGAGGGCGAGGGAGCAACCGGCGCCTCCTCCTTGAAGGAGCTGGCCGAGAAGCTCGACGCGCCGAGGGCCGTCTGGATCATGGTTCCCGCCGGCGAGATCACCGAGTCGAGCGTCAAGGAGGTCGCCGAAGTCCTCGACAAGGGTGACGCGATCATCGACGGCGGCAACTCCTACTACCGCGATGACATCCGCCGCGCCCAGATGGTGGGGGAGAAGGGCATCGACTACATCGACTGCGGAACCAGCGGCGGCGTCTTCGGCCTCGATCGCGGCTTCTGCCTGATGATCGGCGGGCCCGACGCCGCGGTCGAGCGCCTCGATCCAATCTTCAAGACCATCGCGCCGGGAGTGGAGTCCGCCGAGCGGACACCTGGTCGCAAGGGCGACCCCGACACCGCCGAGAACGGCTACCTGCATTGCGGGCCGAACGGCGCCGGGCACTTCGTGAAGATGGTCCACAACGGGATCGAGTACGGCGTGATGGCCGCCTACGCCGAGGGCCTCAACATCCTCAAGAACGCAAACGCCGGGAAGGTCGAGCGGGAGATGGACGCCGAGACCGCGCCGCTCGAGCACTCCGAGTACTACCAGTACGACCTGGACATACCGGAGGTCGCCGAGGTCTGGCGACGGGGAAGCGTGATCGGCTCATGGCTGCTCGACCTGACCGCCGCCTCGCTGCAGGAGTCCGGCGACCTGTCGGACTTCGCGGGCCGCGTCTCCGACTCAGGCGAGGGCCGTTGGACCTCGATCGCCGCGATCGAGGAGGGGGTGCCGGCCGGGGTGCTCACCACCGCGCTGTACGAGCGCTTCGCGTCGCGGAACCTCGACGACTTCGCGGACCGCGTGCTGTCGGCGATGCGGTACCAGTTCGGCGGGCACAAGGAGAAGCCGAAGTGAGCGGGCACCGGCTCGAGGTCTTCGACACGCTGGAGGAGGTGCACGCCCGCGGCGCCGAGCTGATCCGGGAGAAAGGGCGCTTCGCGTACAACGAGCGTGAGTACTTCGGGCTCGCTGTCAGTGGCGGCCGGGACCCCTGGCCGATGTTCTCCCAGTTGGAGGATGGTGACCTCCCTTGGAAGGCAATGGAAATCTTCCAGGTCGACGAGCGAGTTGCGCCTCCCGGCTCAGATGAGCGCAACCTGACGCATCTGATTGAGAGCCTCTCGATCGGTGCCCAAGGCAGCATCCGACCGATGCCGGTGGACGACGAGGATCTGGAGGCCGCTGCCGACCGGTACGCCGAAAAGCTTCCCGAGCGGCTCGACCTTGCGCACCTCGGGATCGGGCCAGACGGACACACGGCCTCGCTCGTCCCCGGCGATCCGGTCTTGGAGGTGCGAGATCGCCGCGTCGCTGTCACCTCGGGTGATTACCAGGGCGTTCGCCGGATGACCCTGACGTATCCGGAGATCGAGCGCATCCGGAGCTTGCTTTGGGTCGTCACCGGCGAGGAGAAGGTCGAGGCGCTACAGAAGCTGATCGCGCAGGATCCCTCGACCCCGTCAGGCCGCATGCGTCCGGAGGGGGACTCTCTGATCCTGGCGGATCGCGCCGCCGCGCCCGACGCCTAGGTCGGGGCGCCGGCCGTCAGCCTCGCGCTGACCTCGATCTCCTTGACGCCGGCGAGCGCCCGGGAGACGGCGCAGCCGCCCCGTGCAGCCTCCGCCTGCTGCTCGAAGGTCGCCTGGTCTATGCCCGGCACGTCCCCCTCCGTCTCCAGTTTGATGTTGTCGATGGTGGGCAGGCCGTCGACGTTGCGGATCTGAACCCGCGCCGTCGTCCTGATCGAGCTGGGCTCGTGCCCGTCCTTGCTGAGCTGGGCGCTCAGCGCCATCGAGAAGCAGCCGGCGTGAGCAGCGGCGATCAGCTCCTCGGGGTTGGTCCCGTCGCCGTCCTCGAACCGCGACGCGAAGGAATAGTCACCGCTCCAGACGCCGTCGCCGACCGTCACGGTGCCGGAGCCGTCCATCAGGTTTCCGTCCCACTGTGCACTTCCGTTGCGAGTTGCCACCTTCATCCTCCTGTTTACGTCTCCCCGCTTTCACCGTAGCGAGACGACTCTCTCGGCTAGTACCCGTCGTGGTATCTCACCCACAGCGGCTCGTCGGGCGGCTCGTTTCGCCCCGCCGGGGTCCGGTCGAGCAGGGCGTAGTAGGACATCGCCGGTCCCTCCAGGCCCCGCGACGTCGTCGTGTAGGTCCCGTAGACGTCGCCGTCGTCGAGCGCGAAGACGCTCAGTCCCGGGCCCTCCGCGACGTAGCCGGCGGCGTCGGTCCCGCACATCTCCGCGTTCTGCGTGACTGTCAGCGGGATCTGGCCGCTCTCGAGGAACGGCTTGAGCTCCTCCTCGGTGTGGAAGTAGCCGAGGTCGCGGTGGAAGTCGGTCTCGGCCGAGACCCAGTCGAACTCCCAGCCCATCCGGTCGCGGAAGGCGAGCAGCTTCTCGAGCGGGCCGCGTGACGAGCAGATCAGGGTCGTGTCGCGGGCGCCGAGGTGGGCCACCTGACCGGTGAGGCTGTCGGCGATCGAGGAGCAGACGGGGCAGCCGGTCTCGTAGGTGGGGCCGAACATGAAGTGGTAGATCATCAGCTGCGAGCGGCCGTCGAAGAGGTCGGACAGCGACTTGGTTCCGCCGTCGGTCTCGAAGCTGTAATCCCTGTCGACCTTCACCCACGGCAGCTCCTGGCGCTTCTTCGTCAGCTCGTCGCCGCGGCGGGTGAGCTCCTTCTCCTCGGCGAGCAGCTGCTCGCGCTCGGCCTTCCACTCCTCCCGCGTCACAACTCTGTGGTCCGGCATCTCGGTCCTCCTGTGTTTCGTTTCGACGTCGTCACCTATATAGTTAGCAAAATGGCTAACGATGTGTTCAAAGCCCTCGCACACCCCCTCCGCCGCGACATCGTCGAGCGCCTCAGCGGCGGCACGGCCACGGTCGGCGAGGTGACCAGGGACTTCGGCGTCTCGAAGCCGACGATATCGAGGCACCTCAAGATGCTCGAGGAGGCCGGCGTGGTCACCCGGGTTGTCGACGGCCGCAACCATCGCCTCGCCCTGCGGCCGGAGACGCTTGCCGAGACCTCCGATTGGATAGACATCCAGCGAGCTCGCTGGGAGCGGTTCTTCGACGTCGTCGGCGAGTACCTCGAGGAGAGAAAGGAGTGAAGGTGCCCGAGGAAGCGGCGAGGGTGGTCCGGATCGAGAGGATCTTCGATGCTCCGGCCGAGGACGTCTTCGACGCCTGGACGAGCGAGGAGGTGATCAGTCGGTGGTTCAAGCCGAAGGCGGGCTGGCAGGAGGCCGATGCCGAGGTGGATCTCCGGGTCGGCGGGAGGATCCGCGTCGTGATGCGCACGCCGGATGGCGAGCCGGTCGGAGCCGGGGGTGAGTACACCTTGATCGAGCGGCCCAATCGTCTCGCCTTCACCTGGACCTTCGACGACGACCCCTCGAACGAGCAGATGATCGAGCTGGAGTTCACCGAGCGCGACAGCGCCACCACCGTGGTGTTCGTCAACAGCGACATCTCCGGAGAGGAGCGCCGGGATTCCCAGTACGAGGGCTGGAGCACGTGCCTCGACAACATGGAGGTGGACCTTGGGACGAGCAGCTGACCTACGAGTGACCGCACTCTTCCTGCTGGCGGCGGCCGCGATCGCCTGGATCGTGACCGTCGACCGGATGCAGGGAATGGACGCGGGACCGGGGACCGACCTCGGCTCCTTCGGCTGGTTCGCCGGGGTCTGGGCGGTGATGATGGCGGCGATGATGCTGCCGTCCCTGGTGCCGATGGCCGGCGCCTACGCAGGCAAAGCACGGGGCGGATCGGCGGACGTGACGCCACGGTCCCTGTTGCTCACGACCCTGTTCACCGCCGGCTATCTCCTCACCTGGGTGCTCGTCGGTCTGGTGGCCTGGCTCGTCTTCGAGGCCGTGCGCTCGCTCGACATCTCATTCCTGGCCTGGGACGACGGCGGCCGGTATGTGGCCGGGGCCGTGATCGCGGGCGCTGCCCTCTACGAGTTCACGCCGCTGAAGAGGACCTGCCTGCGCCACTGCCGCGACCGCGAGCTGTTGGCGGCCGACTGGCGGGAGGGCGCGGGCGGGGCTCTGCGCATGGGGCTCGACCAGGGTGCCTATTGCGTCGGCTCCTCGTGGGCCCTGATGGCGGCCCTGTTCGCGCTCGGCGTGATGAGCATCACCTGGATGGTCGTGATCGCCGCGCTGATCGTGCTCGAGAAGGTGCTGCCCTGGCGCGAGACGGCCGAGGGCGTCACCGCCGTGGTCCTGCTGGCGCTGGCGATCGGGGTCGCCTTCTTCCCTGGCCAGATGCCGGGCCTGACGACCCCGGACTCGCCGGCTGCGATGCGCGCGATGGACTCGATGTCGATGCATGACGAGCCGCCGCATGGGCCGCAGATGCAGGACATGAGCCCTTGACTTGAAGCGCGCTCCAAGTTGGAGGTCGCATGCATGGGGAGCTGCTGAACGGGGAAACGAGTAACGACCTCTACCGCGAAAGGTTTGGCAAGAAATGAAGCAGCGAAAGCTTGGTGACCTGGAAGTCTCGGAGATCGGCCTCGGGTGCATGGGCATGTCCGCCTTCTACGGCGAGACCGACCTGGAGGAGTCGGAGGCGACGATCAAACGAGCGCTCGAGCTCGGCATCGACTTCCTCGATACCGCACAGATCTATGGCCCGCTGACCAACGAGGAGCTCGTCGGCAAGGCCGTTGCAGGATCGCGAGCCCAGTACGTGATTGCGAGCAAGTTCCAGCGCGACCTGGACAAAGCGGTCCCCGGTGACATGTCGACCCTCGGCGAGCTCGACAGCTCGCCGGAGAACGTCAGGAAGACGATCGACGGCACGCTCCAGCGGCTCGGGACCGACCACGTGGATCTCTACTACCAGCACCGTGTCGATCCCAACGTCGAGATCGAGGAGACCGTCGGCGCGATGGCGGAGCTGGTCGAGGCGGGCAAGGTGAAGCACCTCGGCCTCAGCGAAGCGGCTCCCGAGACCATTCGCCGCGCCCACGCGGTCCACCCGATCACCGCGCTGCAGACGGAGTACTCCGTGTTCGCGCGCGAGCCGGAGGCGGAGATCCTGCCCACCTGCCGCGAGCTCGGCATCGGCTTCGTGGCCTACTCGCCGCTCGGCCGCGGCTTCCTGTCCGGCCGGTTCTCCAACCCCGACGAGCTCGCCGAGGACGACTTCCGGCGGACCCAGCCCCGCTTCCAGGGCGAGAACCTGGACGCGAACATGAGGATCGTCGCGAAGCTCCGCGAGATCGCCGAGGAGAAGGACATCACTCCGGCCCAGCTGGCGCTGGCCTGGGTCCTGGCCCAAGGCGACGACATCGTCCCGATCCCGGGGACGAAGCGCCGTACCTACCTCGAGGAGAACGCCGCGGCGGCCGACATCGAGCTGACCGACGAGGACCTCTCTCGGATCAACGAGGAACTGCCCGCGGTCTCGGGCGAGCGCTACGAGGAGACGGGCATGGCCCAGGTGAACGTCTGATGTCCGGCCTCGCGACGACCGAGCGAATCACGACCCCGTTCGGCGCCGAGTCGACAGCCGCCGAGGTCGTCGAGGGGATCGATCTCGCAGGAAAGCGAGCGATCGTCACCGGCGCCGCCTCCGGGATCGGCGTCGAGACCGCGCGGGCCCTGGCGGGGGCCGGCGCGGAGGTCACGCTCGCCGTCCGGAACACCACCCAGGGTGATCAGGTCGCGGCCGAGATCCGCTCGAGCACGGGCAATGATGAGGTTTCGGTGGCGGCGCTCGAGCTCACCGATCCAGCCGGCATCGAAGCGTTCACCGCCGGCTGGGACGGTCCCCTGGATGCCCTCATCAACAACGCCGGAGTGATGGCGGTTCAGGAGCTCACGCTGACGGGCCGCGGCCAGGAGCTGCAGTTCGCGACCAACCATCTCGGCCACTTCGCGCTGACGCTCGGCCTGCGCGAGGCGCTCGCCGCGGCCGACGGCGCCAGGGTCGTGTCGGTCAGCTCCAGCGGCCACCTGCGGTCACCCGTGGTGTTCGACGATCTCAACTACTCGTTCCGAGAGTACGACCCGTTCGGCGCCTACGGCCAGTCGAAGACGGCCAACGTGCTGTTTGCGGTCGGGGTGACGCAGCGCTGGGCCGGCGACGGCATCACGGCCAATGCCCTGATGCCGGGTGGAATCGAGACGAACCTGCAGCGCCATGTCGGCGGTCCGGAATACATGAAGGAGGCGGTGAAGCGGTTCGAGCGGTCAGGGGTGAAGCTGAAGAACCCGGAGCAGGGCGCCGCGACCTCGGTCCTGCTCGCCACGTATCCGGAGCTGGACGGCGTCGGCGGACGCTATTTCGAGGACTGCAACGAGGCCGAGGTCATCCAACGCCGCGAGCCGCACACCATTGCGGGGGTCGCCCCGTACGCACTGGATCCGGACAACGCGGAGCAGCTCTGGGATGTCTCGCTCGAGCTGATCGCCTAGGACCAGCTCAAGCCTGCTCCAGGGCCGCGCGAGCCTCGTCCCGGTCCCGGAAGACCTGGTAGCGGACGACCCGTCCGTCACGGAACGTCCAGAGATGCGCGCCGGGCGACTCCATCTCGACGCCGCTCCCCTTGCCACGGCCCTTCCAGCGAACCAGGACCAGGATCCGCTCGCCGGACTCGATCATCTCCTCGGCGTCGATCGTCAGCGGCCTGCCCCATGCGCTGAGCCACTCGCGCATCAGGTCGACGAATTCCTCGTAGCTGTGGGCGTGCATCGGCTCGGCCATGCCGATCGACTCCATCTCCATCTCGGGGTCGAAGATGTCGCTGCGCGAATAGTCGCCCTGCGCCCACTCCTCGTAGAGGGTCTTCAGCTTCTTCCGCGGCTCAGACACGCTCGACGGAATCGCCGCGCCCGATCAGGACGGGACCGACCATTCCAGACGGGAACAGGCCGTGATCGATCACGCCGGGCATCACCGAGAGGCGGGCGGCGAGCTCACCCGGCTCGCGCACCTTGCCGCGGAAGTCCGCGATCACGCCATCGTCGGGACTGCGCGCGGTATCCGGACGGAGCTCCACCTCGCCAAGCTCGGCCGCGATCCGGGCGAGCGTGGAGGCGATCCCGAATCTGGAGAGCTCCAGCGGGATCGGCGCCCTGATCCGGTCGACGGTCTTGGAGGAGTCGGCGATCACAACGAACTCCTCGGCCGTGGCCGCGACGATCTTCTCCCGCGTGTGGGCGCCGCCGCCTCCCTTGACCAGCCAGCGGTCCGGAGCGATCTGGTCGGCGCCATCGATCGCGATATCGAGGCGGTCGAGCTTGTCGAAGTCCTCGACCGCGATGCCCAGTTCGCGCGCCTGATCCTCGGTTGCGATCGAGGTCGCGACACAGCGCAGGTCCTTCACGCCGCGGGCCGCCAGCGCGGGCAGCAGGTGGGCAACCGTGGAACCCGTGCCGAGGCCCACCTTCATCCCATCGGAGACGAGCTCAGCGGCGGCCTCCGCGGCGAGCTTCTTCTCGGCGTCGAGGTTTGAGTCGGCCACTGCCGGGAGCAGACTAGTCATAGGATCGTGGCGATGGCGACTACAGCCGAGCAGCGGACGGACATCGACGAGCTCTGCATCAACACCATCAGGACGCTCTCGATGGACGCCATCCAGAAGGCCAACTCCGGGCATCCCGGCACGCCGATGGCCCTGGCCCCGCTCGCCTACGTTCTCTGGCAGCGTTACCTGCGCTTCGACCCCCAGGACCCGATCTGGCCCAATCGCGACCGTTTCGTGCTCTCGGCGGGCCACGCCTCGATGCTGCTCTACTCGCTGCTCTTCCTCACCGGGGTGCGGGCCGTCGATCCCGACTACGAGATCGAGGGGACGCCGGCGGTGAGTCTCGACGACATCAAGAACTTCCGCCAGCTCGACTCCAAGTGCCCGGGGCATCCCGAGTACCGCTGGACGTCGGGCGTCGAGACCACCACCGGCCCGCTCGGCCAGGGAATCGCGACCAGCGTCGGCATGGCCGTCGCCTCGCTCTGGCAGGCCGCCTATTTCAATCGCCCCGACGCGGAGCTCTTCGACTTCGACGTCTACGCGATCGCCGGCGACGGCTGCCTGATGGAGGGCGTCTCGAACGAGGCGGCGTCCTTTGCGGGCCACCAGCGGCTCTCCAACCTCTGCTGGGTCTACGACAACAACCACATCACGATCGACGGTCACACCTCCATCACCTACTCCGATGACGTGCAGGCCCGGTTCGAGGGCTACCAGTGGAACGTGACGACGATCGAGGACGCGAACAACCTCGACGAGATCGCGCGCGCATTCGACAACTTCAAGGCGGAGCCGGAGCGCCCGACCCTGATCATCATCGACTCCCACATCGGCTACGGCGCGCCGACCAAGCAGGACACGGCCGAGGCGCACGGCGAACCTCTCGGCGACGAGGAGGTTCGCGAGACCAAGCGCTTCTATGGCTGGCCCGAGGACGCCCAGTTCCTGGTCCCCGACGGGGTTCAGGCGCACTTCGCCGAGGGAATCGGCAAGCGCGGGGCGGAGCTGAGCGGCGAGTGGAAGGAGCTCTTCGAGAGCTACCGGTCCGACGAACCCGAGAAGGGCGCGCACTGGGAGGCGATGCAGCGCCGCGAGCTCCCGGAGGGATGGGACGCCGACATCCCGAGCTTCGAGGCCGACGAGAAGGGCACCGCGACGCGAAAGGCCTCGAACAAGGTCGAGAACGCGGTCGCGGCCAGGGTTCCCTGGCTCCTCGCGGGGGCGGCCGACCTGACCGGGTCGAACTCCGTCGAGCTCGATGACAGTGAGCCCTTCGAGCCGGACTCGCGCGAGGGGCGCCAGTTCCACTTCGGCATCCGCGAGCACGAGTCAGCCGCGATCTCGAACGGGCTCTCGCTCTCGAAGATGCGCCCCCTGTGGTCCACCTACCTGACCTTCTCCGACTATGCGCGCCCGGCGATCCGGCTCTCCTCCCTGATGGAGCTGCCCGTGATCCATCTCTTCACGCACGACTCGATCGGCCTCGGCGAGGACGGCCCCACCCATCAGCCCGTTGAGCAGCTGGCCTCGCTCCGGGCGATCCCCGGTCTCGACGTGATCCGCCCCGCCGACGCCAACGAGGTCGCCGAGGCCTGGCGGGCCGCCATGGACCGGCATCACCAGCCGGTGGCGCTGGTCCTCACCCGCCAGGACGTTCCGATCCTCGACCGGACGAAGTACGCGTCGGCGGACGGACTGCGTCGCGGCGGCTACGTGCTCGCCGACGCCGAGGGGGAGCCGGAGGTGATCCTGATCGCCACCGGCAGCGAGGTCGCGCTGGCCGTCGGGGCCCACGAGCAGCTGATCGCGGAGGGGTTCGCCTCGCGCGTGGTCAGCATGCCCTGCTGGGAGCTCTTCGAGCGCCAGGACGAGAGCTATCAGGACGAGGTCCTGCCGCCCGCGATCACCGCGCGCGTTTCCGTCGAGGAGGCCTCTACCCTCGGTTGGGACCGGTTCGTCGGTCAGGAGGGCGTACGGATCGGAATGCACACCTTCGGCTCCTCCGCTCCGCTCAAGGACGTGCAGAGCAAGTTCGGCTTCACCCCAGACAAAGTGGCCGAGACGGCCAAGGAGGTACTCGGAAGATGACCCCCACGCAGGAGCTCCATGACCTGGGCCAGAGCCTCTGGCTCGACAACATCACCCGCACGATGCTCGACGACGGGACGGAGCAGGGCTACATCGACGACCTGAACATCACCGGTCAGACCTCCAACCCCACGATCTTCGACAAGGCGATCTCGAGCGGCGACGCCTACGACGAGCAGATCACCGAGCTCCGCGAGAAGGGGACGGACCCGGAGGACATCTTCTTCGAGCTGGCCCTCGCCGACGTGACGCGCGCCGCCAAGATGTTCGCGTCGATCCACAAGGAGACCGACCGGATGGACGGCTGGGTCTCGCTGGAGGTCTCCCCGAAGCTGGCCTACGACACTCAGGCGACGATCCAGCAGGCGGCCGATCTGCACGGCCGCGCGGAGGAGAACAACTTCATCAAGATCCCCGGTACTCCCGAGGGGCTTCCTGCGATCGAGGAGTCGATCTACGCGGGTGTGCCGATCAACGTCACGCTGCTCATGTCGACCGACCAGACGATGGCGGCGGCCGGCGCCTACATGAAGGGGATCGAGCGACGGATCGAGGACGGGCTTGACCCCGATGTCCCCTCCGTCCTCTCGCTCTTCATCAGCCGCTGGGACGTCGCCGTGCACGACGACGTGCCCGACGAAATCAAGAACACGCTCGGAGTCGCGGTCGGCAAGGCGACTTACAAGGCGTGGATGGAGATGCGTGGCTCGGACCGATGGAAGGGCCTGGAGGAGAAGGGGGCCCGGTTGCAGCGGCTGCTCTTCGCCAGCACCGGAACGAAGGACGAGAAGGCGTCGGACACGCTCTACATAGAGGCGTTCGCCGCACCGGACACGATCAACACCATGCCCGACAAGACCCTGAAGGCCTTCGCCGACCACGGCAAGGTGGGTGACCTTCTGCCGGCCGACGGCGGTGACGCCGAGCAGGTCTTCAAGGCGCACCAGGACGAGGGCATCGACACCGACGCGCTGGGGCTGAAGCTCCAGAAAGACGGGGCGGACGCGTTCGTCAAGTCCTGGAACGAGCTGCTCGAGACGATCAAGTCGGAATCAGAGCGCCTGGCCGCTTGATCTAGCGCGTTCTTGCCGGGCCGGCGCCGGGTGGTACGGTGCCGCCCAGGGGAAGTTGAGGTGGGGAGAGGACAGATGATCCGTAGCCGTTCCGCCTTGGTCGCAGCTCTTGCCGCAGTCGCGGCGCTGATGTTCACAGCGTCTGCGTCGGCCACCACCACCTTCACCGTCAACAGCACGGCGGATACGGGCGACGCCCTGCTCGATGGAACCTGCGATGACGGCACGGCTCATTGCACCCTGCGCGCAGCGATCCAGGAAGCGAACAACACCTCCGGCACGGACACGATCGCTTTCGACAACACGGCCGGGAAGTTCGACGGCGTCGCGGCAAACGCGACCATCACCCTGGGCTCCAGCCTGCCCAACATCTCGGACCCGGCGATCATCGAAGGCGGCAGCACCTGCGGCACCGCTACGGATCCGAAGCCCTGTGCGGCGATCACCGGAACCGGGACCAAGAGCATCTTCGCTCTGATCGTGTCGGCTGGGGGATCCGGCACGGCCATTCACCATCTCGACTTCTTCAATCTGAACACGGGCGTTTTCACGCAGCTGACCGGAGACTCGGCCACCGTGGACTCGAGCTGGTTCGGCATAGATCTGGCCGAGTCGACGACCAATACGGCAAACCACAGTGGTGTCGTGCTCAATACCCAGAGCAACGTCGTTGGTGGCAGCACCGCTGCGGCACGCAACCTGTTCGCTCAGAACGACATCGCCGGTGTCCTCGTGCAGAGCGGTGACACCAACACGATCACCGGCAACTACTTCGGCGCCAAGCGCGACGGCACCGCGGCAGCCGGGTACGTCAACACGGACGGGGTTCTGATCTTCGGGACCTCGCTGGACGCTGCGACGGGCAACGTCATTGGCGGCGCCGACACCAACAGCAACAGCGCCTGTGACGGCGCTTGCAACCTGATCACGAACTCCAGTGACGACGGCATCGACATCGGTCCGCAGAGCGGCGGTCAGATCGGCGCCAGCTCGACCACGATCAAGGGGGACTACATCGGACTCGCCCTCAACGGGACCGACGGCAACAGCGCTCCGAGCAGCTCGGGACACGACGGGATCGACTTCGGCTTCAGCCCCGCGGCATCGTCGACAACCGTGGGCGGTACCGCTGCCGCAGATCGCAACTACATCGGCGGCAACCCGGTCGGCATCGATACCGGTCTGGTTGCCGACGCGACCACCACGATCCAGAACAACTTCATCGGCGTGCAGCCCGACGGCACAGGCGCGGTCGCCAACGCATTCGACAACCTCGACGTCTCGGGCACCGGCGGTGGGTCGGTGAAGGTTCTCAACAACCGCATCGGCGGCAATGGCGCATCGGGGCTGGAGGGGATCTACTCCTACGGCCGGGGCACAGTGATCAAGGGGAACATCATCGGCGTCGATACCGCCGGTACGATCCTGCCCTTCGGCGCGAATGCTCCGGCGATCGACAGTCAGGGGAGCACCAACAACAATCAGATCGGTGGAACCGGGGCGGGCGACGGCAACACGATCGCCGGCGGCGGCGTCGGGGGCATCCGCCTCAACGGTGCCTCCTTCAACACCGTCCAAGGCAATTTCATCGGCACCGACTCGACCGGGACCGCCAACCTGGGCAACACTGGGCCCGGCGTCTGGGTCACCGGTTCGCCTGACAGCACCGTCGTCAACACCATTGGCGGGACGACCGCTGCCGGCGAGAACCTGATCTCCAACAACACCGGTGACGCGATCCGGGTCACCAGAGTGGATGGTGTGCAGATCCAGCAGAACCGGGGGTCTGGCAACGGCGAGCAGTTCATCGACCTGGAGAACCCCTCGGGGGCCGGCAACAACGCTCCGGATGGGGCGGGCGAAGGTGTGCAGGCGCCGGCAATCACCGCGTTCAACAGCGCCACTCAGGCGAGCGGCACCTCGCAGCCGGGCGCGACCATCAGGCTGTTCCCGAAGAGCTCGGCCTCGGATGGTGAGCTCGGTAGCCAACTCGGCACCGCAATTGCTGACGGCTCAGGCAACTGGACCATCATCTTCTCCGCCCAAGCCGCCGGCCAGAGGTTGGCCGCCCTTCAGAGCGTGCCCGGCCCGCTGGGCTCGCTGGAGAGCTCCGAGCTGAGTCCCATCGTTCAGATCGACCTGACGCCGCCCGGCGCCAATCCGCCGGCGATCGGCAACCCGACGGCGACCACCCCGCCCACCAAGAAGTGCAAGAAGCGAAAGCACCGGGCCGCGGTCGCCAAGAAGTGCAAGAAGAAGAAGAAGAAGAAGAAGTAGTAGTCGCAGTCGGGCGGGGCGCGGGGGTAGGCTCCCGCGCGTGGCGGCCGAGCCCGAGCTCCGGAAGCGAGAGGCCTGGAAGGCGCTCGCGCAGCACCACGCTGAGATCGGCGAGCGCCACCTCCGTGATTTCTTTGACGAGGACCCCGACCGTGGCGAGCGCATGGTCGCCGAGGGCGCCGGTCTCTTTCTCGACTTCTCGAAGAACCGCATCACCGACGAGACCCTGAAGCTGCTCACGCAGCTCGCGGACGAGTCGGGCGTCGCCGATCGCCGGGACGCGATGTTCCGGGGCGAGCACATCAACGTCTCGGAGGACCGCGCCGTCCTCCACGTCGCGCTGCGGATGCCGAAGGACCGCTCGCTGATCGTCGACGGCGAGGACGTCGTCAAGCAGGTCCACCAGGTGCTCGACCGGATGTCGGCCTTCTCGGACCGGGTCCGCTCGGGAGATTGGAAGGGCCACACCGGCAAGCCGATCCGCAACGTGATCAACATCGGGATCGGCGGCTCGGACCTCGGGCCCGTGATGGCCTACGAGGCGCTGCGCCACTACTCGAACCGCGAGATGACCTTCCGCTTCGTCTCCAACGTGGACGGGACCGACTTCGCGGAGAAGACCAGGGACCTCGATCCCGAGGAGACGCTCTTCATCGTCTCCTCGAAGACCTTCACGACGCTGGAGACCATGACGAACGCCCACACCGCCCGAGAGTGGGCGCTGGCGAAGCTGGGATCGGACGAGGCGATCGCCAAGCACTTCGTGGCCGTCTCGACCAACGCCGAGGGGGTCGCCGAGTTCGGCATCGACACCGACAACATGTTCGGCTTCTGGGACTGGGTCGGCGGCCGTTACTCGATGGACTCGGCGATCGGCCTCTCGACCATGCTGGCGATCGGACCAAAGGGTTTCCAAGACCTGCTCGCCGGCTTCCACGCGGTCGACGAGCACTTCAAGGACAACCCGATCGGCGAGAGCCTCCCCTCGATCCTCGGCCTGCTGTGCGTCTGGTACGGCGACTTCTTCGGCGCGCAGACCGTCGGCGTCTTCCCCTACGACCAGTACCTGCACCGCTTCCCTGCCTACCTGCAGCAGCTCACCATGGAGTCCAACGGCAAGCACGTCACCCTCGACGGCGCCCGGGTGGATTACGACACGGGCGCGATCTTCTGGGGCGAGCCCGGCACCAACGGCCAGCACTCCTTCTACCAGCTGATCCACCAGGGGACGAGGCTGATTCCCGCCGACTTCGTGGGGTTCATGCACACCCTCAACCCGCTCGGCGACCACCACGACCTGTTGATGTCGAACGTCTTCGCGCAACCCGAGGCGCTCGCCTTCGGCAAGACCCCGGAGCAGGTTCGGGAGGAGGGGACCCCCGAGCCGATCGTTCCGCACCGGGTCATGGAGGGGAACCGCCCCTCAAACGTGATCCTGGCCGACCGCCTCACGCCGCACACCCTCGGCTCGCTGGTCGCCCTCTACGAGCACAGCGTCTTCACCCAGGGAGCGATCTGGGGCATCGACTCCTTCGATCAATGGGGCGTCGAGCTCGGCAAGGTACTGGCGAAGGCGATCATCCCCGAGCTCCAGGCCGCCGAGGAGCCGAAGCTCGAGCACGACAGCTCGACCAACAGCCTGATCCGCCGGTACCGGGAGCAGCGTGGCTGACGTCCAGGCCGTCCTCTTCGACATCGATGGCACCCTGATCAGCACCGGCGGCGCCAGCGACCGCGCCTGGAGGCGGGCCTTCAACGAGCTTCAGGACGTGGACGTCGACGTCCCGGCCGTGACGGGCAAGGGCGTGCCCGACCCCGAGGTCGGCCGGGTGGTCTTCGAGAAGGCGATCGGGCGCGAGCCCACCCAGGAGGAGGCCTACGCCCTGATGCGCCGGCGCCTCGACCACCTTCCCGAGGAGGTCGAGAACTCGCCTGGCTTCAGGGTCCAGGACTGCGTCGCGGAGCTGCTCGACAAGCTGATCGACGGAGGGGTGCTGCTCGGCCTGACCACCGGCAACGTCGAGGAGGCGGCTCACATCAAGCTCCAGCGCGCCAACCTCAACCGCTTCTTCTCCTTCGGCGGCTACGGCTCCGATTCGCCGGATCGCACCGAGCTCACCAAGAAGGCGCTCGAGCGCGCGGAGCAGGTCTCGGGCGACAGCCTCGATCGCGACAGCTGCTTCTCCTGCGGCGACACGCCGCGCGACGTGGAGGCGGGCCACGGCGCCGGTATCCGGGTCACCGGCGTCGCGACGGGCGAGTTCACCGTTGAGCAGCTGAAGGAAGCCGGGGCGGACGCAGCGATTCGGTCGTTCTGCGAGGGCCTGCCGTTGCTCTAGTCGACCAGGCGCCGGCTGACCGCCCAGCGGCTGAGCTCGTGGCGGTTCGAAAGCTGCAGCTTGCGAAGCACGGAGCTGACGTGCGCCTCGACGGTCTTCACCGAGATGTGGAGCCGCAGCGCGATCTCCTTGTAGAGGTAGCCGCGGGCGATGTAGCGGAGGACCTCGCGCTCGCGGGCGGTGAGCAGATCAAGCTCGGGATCGACCTCCTCAGCGGGGAGGTCGCCTGCGAAGGCATCGAGCACGAAGCCGGCGAGACGAGGTGAGAAGACCGCGTCGCCGTCCCGGACCCGTCGCACCGCGTCGGCGAGCTCCTCTCCCGTGATGGTCTTCGTGACGTAGCCGCGGGCGCCGGCGCGGACGATGGCGATCACGTCCTGGGGATCGTCCGAGACGGAGAGGGCCAGGAAGCGCTGCTGGGGACGCTGCTTGGAGACCTGCCCGATCACCTCGACGCCCCCACCGCCCGGCATGTGGACGTCGAGCAAAACGACCTCGGGCTCGAGCCCGGCGATCGCCCGAACGGCATCCTCAACCGTCTCCGCCTCGCCGAGCACCTCGACCATCCCTTCGAGCTCGGCCTTGACTCCGCTGCGGAAGATGCCGTGGTCGTCGACGATCACCACGGTCGGTTGCGACCTCATCGGCCGTTTCCCTCCACTCTGAGCTCGACCTCGGTCCCGTCGCCGGGCTCGCTGCGGATCTCGGCGCGGCCGCCAAAGCGCTTCATGCGGCCGATTATCGACTCGCGCACGCCGCGGCGGTCCTTCGGGATCGCATCCGGGTCGAATCCCGGACCCCGGTCGTCCACCCACACGCGAGCCCCGCCGTCCTCGATCTCCGCGTAGAGGCGCACGGGGCCGCCGTCGGCGGCGAACTTGGCGGCGTTGGTCAGCGCCTCGCGAGCGGCGGCGACCAGCGCCTCCATCCGCTCGTCGAGAGGCGCGTCGCCGACGACGACCGCCTCGACCGGGGTGCCGTGCGACTCCTCGACGTCGATCGCGGCCGCCCGAAGCGCGTCCGCGAGGCGCTCCCCGGGCCGCGACGGCCCCTCGCCGGCGAGCCAGCTACGCAGCTCGCGCTCCTGCCTTCGGGCCAGCTTCGCCACTTCGTCTGGGTCGCCGGCCCGCTTCTGCATCAGGGCGAGCGTTTGGAGGACGGAGTCGTGCAGATGCGCGGCCACCTCGGCGCGCTCCTCCGAGCGCGCCCGCGCGATCCGCTCGGACCCCAATCGCCTCACCATCGAGAGCCAGAACGGGGCGGAGATCAGTCCGATGGCGATCGTCACGATCAGGGCGGCCAGCGCGGCGCTGCCGGCGTCCTCGAGCGCACCGTTCGACCAGAGGTACACGAGAGCGGCGCTGAGCAGCAGGCCCACGACCACGCCCGCCCAGGCAAGCCGCCCGACGTCGCGGCCGACCTCCGCCGCGAACGGCGACAGCGCCTCCTCGGCCGCCGCCTGCCCTGGGTCCGCCCGCCTGCGACCCCGGCCGATCGCGCTCGCCAGCAGCGCAACGAACAGACAGGACCCGAACCCGGCGAGCAGCCACTGGGCCGAGAGATCGACGTTCCCGTTCTCCTGGACGTACAGGAGCACGCCAAAGGCCAGGATCGAAATCCCGGCCCAAAGCGCGCTCATGTCGACTCGTCTCACCTGCCGCAGACCATCCTTTGCGAGTCCTCCTCCTGCTGGTGATGGTCGTAGTCGATGCCTCGGCTGTCGATCGCGTCAGGCGCTTCGTCGGTGACGAGCACCTGGCCGAACTGCAGGTCGGCATCGATGTCCAGCCTCGGCGCCTTGGTCAGGGCCTGGCCCTGGTCGATCTCGGCGTCGACGCCGTGACTCACCTCGCCTCCGACGATCAGCTCGCCGCCCTTCGCATTCGCGTGGCCGACGATGCAGACGGTCTTCGGGACCGAGACGATCATCTGACCGAGACCCTGATGGGCCGTGACGTTGACCGTCTGACCCTCCTTCCAGGGCAGCTCGCGCAGATCGACGATCAGCTGACCGGTGCCGAGCTCGTAGCCGTCGGCCGGAATGTCCGCGACGACGCTGGGCGTGTAGGTCCGCTGGCCGATCGAGCCGGAGAAATGAATGTCGGCCGCCGCCACCGCTCCGGCTGGCAGACCGAGCACCAGGCCGGCGGTGACCAGCCAGGGGACGATTCTGCGCCGGACCGACTCCGCGAAAGCGACAGCAACGAGCGTCACTCCCAGCGCCGCCACGACCACCGCGACCACGGTGCCATGGCCGGTTGCCGTGACCCACGTGCTGCCCACCGCCAGGCCGGCCGCGGCGAACAGGGCGAGGCCGACCAGGAAGCAGATGAGCACCACCTTGCCCAGGCGGGCCCAGACGCTCTCCGGAACGGGGTTGCCCTCGCCGTCGTCCTCCGGCAGCGCGACGGCCAGCACGAGATATGCGAGCAGTCCGGCGCCCCCGAAGAAGGTCGTGAGCACGAACGCGATCCGGACGAGGACCGCGCTGAACCCGAGATGGGCGGCGAGGCCGCCTGCCACGCCCCAGAGCACCCGGTCGCTGGGCGACCGGAGCAGGGGGCGGCGGGGGCCGACCTCGGTCTCGGGGTTCTTGTTCTTGGTGTTCTTGGATTTGTTCTTTGGTTGATTTGCCATGACGATGACAATGAAGCCAGGAGTCCGGATCGTCTATCGGGAATCGCCCCTAAGAATCCCCTAACTCTCCCTGTAGCCTCGAATAATGGGCACGCGACGCATAGTCCCAAGCCATTTCCGCGCCGACGGCAAGCCGAAGACCGCCTACGAGAGCGAGCACGTGGCCCGCGACGAGGCGAAGCGGCTCGGAATGACCTACTACCGCTGCGACTTCTGCAACCGGTTTCACCTGGCCAGCAAGCCCTAGTACCGGAGAATCACGGCCGATCGTGAGAAGCTCGCCGAGTGCTGTATGTCCAGGTGCTCGCCGAGTCCAAGCTCGCCCGGTCCGTCGCGCGGCTGCTCGATGGGCTCGATGGCGCCCGGGCCGTCACTGTGACCCCCGCCGTACGGGCGGGATCCTCGGTCGTCTCGGCGACCGTCCCGCCGACAGTCCTCGACCAGGTGCTGAAGGAGCTCCGCGATCTGGGGGTGCCCGAAGAGGACGTCACGGCGAGCCGGCTCGAGACGGTCGGCCGGATGGCCGCGGCCGCAAGCGAGGCAACCGTTCTTTGGTCGGACGTGATCGGGGCCGCCTGGCGCCAGGCCCGGCCGATCGGGCGGTACCTGGCTTTCATGTTCGCGGCGGGGGTGATCGCCTGCTACGGCGTCACGGACGACAACGGCATCCTGATCGTCGGCGCAATGGCCGTCAGCCCGGACCTGCTGCCGATCGTCGCTGTCGGTGTCGGAGTCGTCAGCCTCAACGTACGGCTCGCGGGCCGGGCGCTGCTGACGCTCGCGGTGGGCTTTGCCGTCGCAATCGCCGCCGCGGCGATCTTCGGTTTCGCCCAGAATCAGCTCGACCTGATCCCATCGGGCTTCAACCTGCACAGCACCGGCGTGCTCGGAGGTCTTGTGTCGGTGAGCGACGAGACGATCCTGGTCGCCTTCGTGGCAGGCGCTGCGGGGATGCTCGCCTTCGAGACCCGCGCCAGTTCGGCGATCGGTGTCGCGATCTCGGTGACCACGATCCCGGCGGCGGCCTATCTGGGCGTCGCTCTTGGACTTGGGGACCTCACCAGGTCCCTCGGGGCGCTCGGCGTCCTCTCCGCGAATGTCGCGATGATGGTCCTGGGTGCGTCCAGCACGCTCTGGGTGCAGCGTCGCGTGGACCGCTGGAACGTCGGGCGCTCAGTGTGAATGACGAATCGCAGTCTGATCACGGGCCGCTGAGGCAGATCCGCTTCTCGCCTGATTCGAGGGCGGTCCCTCGATCGGCCGTCATCACCCGGAGACGACCGTCTTCAGTAAGGGCGAACAGCGGCGTCGAGTCGCTCGTACCTCGGCCGAGGCCTCCTTCTGATATCTCCTCGATCCGCGCTCCTGCTTCGAACCGACGGGTGAGCTCCGCGTAGGTCAGGTCGTCGGCGAAGAGGATCCCTCCCTCCGCATATGCCGGCACAAGGTCCAGCAGGCCGGGCCCGGGCGCGAGCCGGAAGACGCGGCTGCTGCCGAGTTCCTGTCGCAGCTCGTGGGCTGCCAGGGCATTGAAGTCGTCGCTGGCCGTCATCACCAGTGCCTGGCTCACCTCCTCGAGCTCGGCCTCTCGGGCTTCCAGGTCCACCCCGAGACGTGCGTTGCCCGCATCGAGTCCAGCGGCCCGGGCCGCCTCCTGCTCGGCTGGCTCACCCGTCCAGATCCGCACTCTCACGCCGGCGGCCTTCAGCGTCTCCGCGAGGGCGCGCGCCCACCCGTGCCCACCGACCACCAGGATCGTCGCGGTCCCAGCGCCCGCGATTCCGAG
Organism: uncultured Solirubrobacterales bacterium; assembly: GCA_963728875.1. Classification (GTDB taxonomy): domain Bacteria; phylum Actinomycetota; class Thermoleophilia; order Solirubrobacterales; family 70-9; genus DASUPK01. The sequence goes on along the minus strand of CAVSLJ010000007.1, from coordinate 5,207 downwards.
GAGGCGGCCGATCGGAGCCGCCGTCAGTCCATAGAGGATGACGGTGGAGAAGATCGCCACGAAGGCGATCGGCAGGATCTTGTCGGCGCCTCGAACTCCGGCTTGGGTCAGTGCGAGCCCGAAGGCGGAAGCCGTGGCGGCGGCGACGATCCCCCTGGGCATCATCCACGCCGCGAACGCCCTCTCACGCATGTTCAGGCGCGACCGCCAGGTGGCGAGCGCGACATCGAGCGGGCGCAGCAGGAGAACCATCACCGCCACGAGCCCAAGGCTCTCCCAGAGCACCGCGTCGACCTGAGACGGCGTCACCGAGGCCGAGATCAGGATGAACAGCATCCCGATCAGCAGGCTGACCACGGTCCCGTGGAACTCGAGGACCCGCGAGACGTCCAGCCGGTGCTGGTTCGCCATCGCCACTCCCATGGTCGCGGTGGCGACGAACCCTGCGTCCTCCTTGATCAGGTCGGCGCCGACCAGGGCGGCGGCCACGCACATCAAAGCCGCCGGGATCGCCTGCCGCGGAGCGGCCCGCTGCAGCTCGGGCAGCAGCATCCAGAGCGCGGCCGTGGCGACAGCGCCCACCGCGAAGCCCACCGTCAGGCTGAGGAGCAACTCCCCGGGATGGAACGGTGAGCCGCCGCCCACGCCGTTCTTCACCGCCGTGAAGGCGACGACTCCGAGCAGGGCGCCGATCGGGTCGATCAGAGTTCCCTCCCACTTGAGGATCGAGCGCACGGTCTGCGTAGGCCGGACGAACGCCAGCAGGGGCAAGACCACCGTTGGGCCGGAGACGACGAGGATCGCGCCGATCACCAGAGACACACCCCAGTCGAGGCCGAAGATGAGCTTGGCCCCGACCGTGATGCCGGCCAGAGTGAGGATCACCCCCACGGTGGTCAGGCGAACGACCACGCTCCGGATTCCGCCCCGCAGCTCATCGAAGCGGAGCCTGAGGCCGGCCTCGAAGAGGATCAGGCCGACCCCCAGGTCGACCAGCGGGGTGAAGGTTGCGCCGAACAGACTGGTTGGGTTGACGTCGTCGGTGATCGCCCCGGTGACGAACCCGACCGGGAGAAGCAGCACGATGGCCGGGATTCGCAGCCGGGCGGCCAGCAGCTGGCACCCGATGGCCAGGACGATCACCAGCCCGAGGCCGGTGAGGATTTCGTCGGTGCTCAGCATCGCGCGACCGGCCGATCGTAGAGCGAACCGGCCCATCCGCCATCACCCCATGGTGGTGAACCTTCGGTCCGGTGCACCTCGTTCACAACTCGGAATTCACCCGAAGCGGGTGATGCCAAACAGATAGTGTCGGGGCAAGATCGGCGCTCAGCTGGGCGACTAATTCACTGTGGCTACTGAAAGCAGAGAGCGGAGGAGTTCCGCGGCCACGAGGACCGCATCCGGGCCTCGGCCGGCTGATGTCCTCGTCATCTTCGGCATCACGGGCGACCTCGCCAAGGTGATGACCTTCAACTCGCTCTACCGCCTGGAGGCCCGAGGCCTCCTGGACTGCCCGATCGTCGGCGTCGCCTTCGACGATTGGTCGGAGAAGGACCTCCGCGAGCACGCTCGGAAGGCGATCGAGCGCTCCTCCGGCAAGAAGCCCGACCCGAAGGTCTTTAACCGCCTCGCGAACCGGTTCTCCTACGTGCAGGGTGACTTCTCCGAGCCCGCCACCTACGAGCGCGTCGCCGCCCAGATCAAGGGTGCGCGGACGCCGGTCTTCTATCTGGAGATCCCACCTTCCCTGTTCGGGATGACGATCGGAGGGCTGTCCAAGGCGGCGCTGACGGAGAACGCGAGGGTGGTGGTCGAGAAGCCGTTCGGACACGACCTGGAGTCGGCGCGCGAGCTAGCGGATGAGATCCACGAGTACATCCGGGAGGACCAGCTCTACCGGATTGACCACTTCCTCGGCCTGATGGGTCTGGCGGAGATCCTCTTCCTTCGTTTCGCCAACGCGATCTTCGAGCCCGTCTGGAACCGCAACAGCATCGACTGCGTGCAGATCACGATGGCCGAGGACTTCGGCGTCTCGGATCGCGGCAGCTTCTACGACCCCGTCGGCGCGGTCCGCGACGTCGTCGTCAACCACCTGATGCAGATCGTGGCCGCCTGCGCGATGGAGCAGCCCGCCGGCCGGGACGCGCGATCGCTGAAGGACGCGATGTTCTCGGTCTTCTCGGCGATGCCGAAGGCCGACCCGAAGCGGTACGTGCGCGGGCAGTACGAGGGCTACCGGAAGGTCAAGGGCGTGGCCAAGGACTCGCGCACCGAGACGTTCGCGGCGATGCGCTTCGAGATCGACAACTGGCGCTGGACCGGGGTGCCGTTCTTCGTCCGAACGGGGAAGGAGCTCGCGGTGGAGCAGTGGGAGCTCAGGCTCGTCTTCAAGGAGCCGCCGCGCCTCGGGTACGCGATGAGGGGCAGGCAGATGCCGCCCCCGGACGAGCTGGTTGTGAGGCTGCACCCCACGACCGGCGTCCGGCTCCTCGTCGACGCCCAGCGCAGCGACTCCGCCGTTCCCGAGCAGATCAATCTCGACATGGAGTTCGCGGAGCAGGGCGGGGAGGGGCCGACGCCCTATGAGGTGCTCCTGCACGCCGCGATGCTCGGCAACAGCACGCGCTTCACCCGACAGGACAACATCGAGGAGACCTGGCGGATCTGCGGGCCTCTGATCGAGAAGCCCCCCAGGATCCAGCCGTACAAGCGAGGCTCATGGGGGCCGAAGTCCGCCGACCGGCTGGTCAAGGAGTTCGGCGGCTGGCGGGAGCCCTGGACGGGCTCGTGACCCCGCCGCAGGCGAAGGAGAAGCAGGAGACGATGGCCCAGAGCGCGGCGATGCCGTCGCCGTTCCCGCCGATCGCCGACTACGCCTTCCTCTCCAACTGCCACACCGGCGCATTGGTGGCGCCCGACGGTGCGATCGACTGGCTCTGCGTCCCCCGGTTCGACGCTCCGAGCATCTTCGGGACCCTGCTCGACCGCGAGGCCGGCTCCTTCCGCTTCGGGCCCTTCGGGATCAACGTTCCGAGCTCCCGGATCTACGAGCCCGGCACGAACATCCTCAACACCACCTGGCACACCCAGACCGGCTGGGCCATGGTCCGCGACGCCCTGACCATCGGCCCCACCGAGCACAAGGATGAGGTCACCCCCCACACGCGGGCGCCCGCGGATGAGGACGCCCACCACCTGCTCGTGCGAACGGTGCTCTGCATGGAAGGCTCGGTGGACATGGAGCTGCTCTGCGAGCCCGACTTCGACTACGGGCGCACGCCGGCCGACTGGACCCTTCAGGACGACCACACCGCCGACGCCAGCGGGGCCGGGGTCACCGTCAGGCTTCGCAGCAGCATCCCGCTGGGGGCCGAGGGTCAGGTGGCACAGGCACGGCACACGCTCCAGAAGGGGGAGCAGGCGTACTGCTCCCTCTCCTGGGCGGAGGAGCTCGCCTCGCCGGAGGACATGGATCACGCCAACGCCCGCATGAGTGAGACCGCCAACTACTGGCGCACCTGGATCTCCAAGGCGCGGATGCCGGACCACCCATTCCGCGAGGCGATCGCGCGCTCGGCGCTCGCGATCAAGGGACTGACGTACATGCCGACCGGAGCGACCGTCGCCGCCCTGACGACCTCCCTGCCAGAGACCCCCGGTGGAGAGCGCAACTGGGACTACCGCTTCACCTGGATCAGGGACTCGACCTTCACGCTCCAGGCCCTTCATTTCCTGAACCTGGACTGGGAGGCCAACGAGTTCATGCAGTTCGTCGGCGAGCTCGAGCCGAACAAGGACGGCGGCCTGCAGATCATGTACGGGATCGACGGACGGCGGGATCTCAGCGAGACCACCCGGGATGACCTCTCCGGATATGCGGGAGCCTCACCCGTGCGGGTCGGGAACGGCGCCTTCGACCAACGCCAGAACGACGTCTTCGGCGCCGCGCTCGACTCGATCCTGCTGCACAGCCACCGCAGCCAGCGGTTGCCCCGCGGGCTCTGGCCGGTCGTCCAGGCCCAGGCGGACTGTGCGACGAAGGTGTGGAGGAAGCCGGACCAGGGGATCTGGGAGGCGCGCGGCAAGCCGCAGCACTACGTCTCGTCGAAGCTGATGTGCTGGGTCGCGATGGACAGGGCCTCGAAGCTCGCGGAGATTCGAGGGGACTCGAAGCTCCAGGGGACATGGGGTGCCACGGCGGAGGAGATCCGTGAGGACATCCTCGACAACGGCGTCCAGGGCGGTGTCCTGCGCCAGCACTACGACACCGACGCGCTCGACGCCTCGACCCTGTTGACCGCCATCTTCGGCTTCCTGCCGGGCGATGACAAGGTGCTCCGCAAGAGCGTCCTGGCGATCGCGGACGACCTCACCGAGGACGGCTTCGTGCTCCGCTACGTCACCGGTGAGACCGACGACGGGCTGTCCGGCAAGGAGGGCAGCTTCCTGATCTGCTCCTTCTGGCTGGTCTCGGGACTGGCGATCATCGGCGAGCAGCAACAGGCGCGGGATTTGATGGACCGGCTGCTGCGAGTCGCCTCGCCGCTCGGGCTCTTCGCGGAGGAGTTGATACGAGCACCGGCCGCCACCTCGGGAACTTCCCCCAGGCCTTCTCGCACCTGGCCTTGATCGAAGCCGCGGCGCGAATCATCATGAGCGAGCGCCTCAAGGAGTTCGGAGTCAACGTATGAGCGACTACGACGTGATCGTGATCGGCAGCGGCGCCGGTGGCGGCACCCTGGTTCACCAGCTCGCGCCGTCCGGAAAGCGGATCCTGCTGCTCGAGAGGGGGGACTGGCTTACCCGCGAGCCTCAGAACTGGTCGCGAGGACGTCTTCGTCGACGGCCGCTACCAGTCGGAGGACACCTGGTACGACAAGGACGGCAAGGAGTTCGCGCCTCAGGTCCACTACTTCGTCGGCGGCGCCACCAAGTTGTACGGAGCGGCGCTCTACCGGCTCCGCGCGGAGGACTTCGGAGAGATCAGCATGCCGATGGCGTCTCGCCGCCTGGCCCATCTCGTACGAGGAGATCGAGCCCTTCTACACCAGGGCGGAGCAGCTCTACGAGGTGCGCGGCGCCCGGGGTGAGGACCGACGGAGCCGCCGGCGAGCGCGCCCTATCCGCACCCGGCCGTGTCGCACGAGCCGCGAATCCAGCAGCTGTCGGACGACCTGGCCGCCGCCGGGTACCAGCCGTTT
>CAVSLJ010000006.1:0-90637 GCA_963728875.1 uncultured Solirubrobacterales bacterium | reverse complement strand
GCGCTCGGATCGGCCGCGAACAGCCGCCACTCGTCGGGGATGCCCTTGAGCTCGTGCGCGCCGCGCTCCTCGAAGGGAATCCCGGATCCGGCGACGAGATCCTTGACGGTGCTGGTGACGAGCACCTCCCCCGGCCCGGCCAGGGCGCCGACCCGCGCCGCGATGTGGACCGCGACGCCGCCGACGTCATCGTCCATCACCTCGACCTCGCCGGCGTGCAGGCCGATGCGCACGTCCAGCCCGATCGAGCGGGCCTGCTCGGCGATCGCGCCGCCGCAGCGGATCGCCCGTGCCGGACCGTCGAAGGTGGCGAGGCTGCCGTCGCCGAGGCTCTTCACCTCCCGTCCGCCGAACCGCTCCAGCTCCCGCCGCACCGCGTCCTGATGAGCTGCGAGCAGCTCCCGCCAGGCGGCATCCCCGAGCTCCACCGCGCGCGCGGTCGAGCCGCAGATGTCCGTGAACATCACCGTGGCGAGCACGCGGTCGGGCTCGGCAACCGATCGCGCGCCGGTCAGAAACTCCTCGATCTCGCCGACCACGGCCTCCGCGTCGCCCGCCCAGGGCAGATGGTCGATCCCCGGCAGCTCCACGTACCGGGCTCCCGGAATCTGCTCGGCGAGCTCCTCGCCGGCGCGTCGATAGACGACCCGGTCTCCGTGCCGGTGGATGACCAGCGTCGGGACATGGATCGTCGGCAGGATCTCTCGGACATCGATGTCGAGGAACATCTCGAAGATCTGCTGGACCATCGCCGGACTCGCGGAGGAGCGCTCCATGCGGGCGGTGAACTCGGCGGCCTCGGGACTGCCTGCGAAGCTCGGAGCGAAGAGCTCGACCATCCCCTCCGCGTCCTGCCCCCAGTTGGGGGCGATGAACTCGGCGGCGGACTCGCGCAGCGCCTCCGCGGGAGAGGCCCACGGGTAGTCGGGCGCCTCGGTGGTGCGCCCCATCGCGCCGTGGAGCACCAGGGCCGACACCCGCTCGGGGTGGGTGGCGGCGAACAGAATGCACATCGGGCCGCCCTCGGAGATCCCGAAGAGTGCCGCGCGCTCGGAGCCGGCGGCGTCCATCACCGCCCCGACGTCGTCGATCCGCAGCTCCAACGTCGGCACGTCGGTGACCGGGTCGGACAACCCGTTGCCGCGCTTGTCGAAGAGGATCAGGCGCGAGAAGGAGCTGAGCCGCTCGAAGAACTGGGCCATCGGAGGGGACTCCCACTGGAGCTCCAGGTGGGTCGAAAAGCCGAGCACCAGGACCAGGTCGATCGGCCCATCGCCGACGACCTGATAGGCGATCGAGGCGTCGCCGGACTTGGCGTAGCGGGTCTGAGGAGAGGTCAGCGCAATCCTGACCCCATCGTAGGGGCGGTTGCCGAGGCGAGCAGCACCACGTTCGAGAGGCTCAGCGGCTTCGAGCCATCCCCCGCATCCGCTGCGGCCTGCGTGATCGCGTCCCAGGCCTCTTCCTGGGCCTCGCCTGCGTGCTGCTCGATCATCGCCCGGATCGGGGCGGCGATCGCCCTGACGTAGGCGGTGAAGTGCTCCGGGGAGTCGAACTCGAAGGTGACCTCGTCCTGCTCCACGGCGACCTCCGAGAACCCACCTCCTTCGAGCAACTCGCCGATCGCGGCGGGGGTGGGCCGGGAGAGGGGCCCGGGCGTCCCGGGCGGGAGCGGTGGCACGTCCAGGCGCTCCATCGTCGTCCTCATCGGAATCGAGAGGAAGGGGACCTGATCGGGCTCGCCCCACGAGCTGATCGCGATCCGCGCGCCCGGCTTGAGGAAACCTCGGATGCGCCCGGCGGCGGCCTCCGCGTCAGGCTCGAAGATGATTCCCCAGCGCGAGACGGCGGCGTCGAAGCTCTCGTGCGGAAAATCGAGGCCGGAGGCGTCCGACTCCATGAACTCGACGTTGCCCAGGCCGGCCGCCTCAGCGCGTTCCCGCCCGAACGCGAGCATCTCGGCGGAGATGTCCGTCGCGACCACCCGGCCCTCCGGGCCGGCCTTCCGCGCCGCGGTCAGTGCCGGCTCGCCATAGCCGGCGGCCACGTCCAGGACCCGGCTTCCCGGCTGCACGCCAGCGAGCTCCACCAGCCGCTCACTGATGTGCCCGGCGGCGTTGTCGGTGAACTCGCTCCACTCCTTCCATCCCACCGCAGCTGCCTCCCACTGCTTGTGCTGTTTCTCGCGGAACTCGGCCGGGTCGACCGCGTTGGATTCCATGTGACCAGACTCTACGAGGAGCCCGTCCCGTTTGTACTTTCCTACCTTGGGTAGTATTTTGTTACTCTCGGTAGCAACCGAGAGGGTCAGACCAAGACTTGAGGAGGACTTGACGCGCCATGGCGACCGCTGAGCAGAAGGCGACGGAACAGGCTGAGAAGCAGGGGAAGAACGGGGAGGTCGACGAGGCTCAGATTCAGGAGCAGCTCGGGATCGACGCCGGCGAGACCACCTTCTCGCTCGAGCTCTCCCAGGACCAGCAGGACGTGCGCGACTGGGCGCACGGGTTCGCCGAGCAGGTCGTCCGCCCCGCCGCGCACGAGTGGGACGAGAAGGAGGAGTTTCCCTGGCCCGTAGTACAGGAGGCGGCCAAGATCGGGCTCTATGGGTTCGAGTCGGTCGCGCAGTTCTGGGCCGATCCGTCCGGGCTCACCTTCCCGCTTGTCAACGAGGAGCTCTTCTGGGGCGACGCCGGGATCGGGATGGCGATCTTCGGGACGACGCTGGCGGTCGCGGGAATCTTCGGCTCGGGCACACCCGACCAGCTGGTCGAGTGGGTGCCGCAGTGCTTCGGTGAGGAGAACGACGTCAAGGTCGCCGCGTTCTGTGCCTCCGAGCCGGACGCCGGCTCCGACGTCTCCGGCTACCGCACCACCGCCAAGTACGACGAGGGCAAGGACGAGTGGGTCATCAACGGGCAGAAGGCCTGGGCGACCAACGGCGGGATCGCGAACGTCCATGTCGTGATCGCCTCGGTCGATCGCGAGCTCGGCTCGCGCGGCCACGCCGCCTTCGTCATTCCCCCAGGCACCAAGGGGTGCGAGCAGGGCGCCAAGGTGAAGAAGCACGGCATCCGCGCCTCGCACACGGCCGACGTCCACCTGGACGACGTCCGCGTCCCCGGCTCCTGCCTGCTCGGCGGCAAGGAGAAGCTCGACGAGCGGATCGCCAAGGTGAAGGAGGGCAAGTCGGCGAAGAGCCAGGCCGCGATGCGAACCTTTGAGCTCTCGCGCCCGACGGTCGCCGCGCAGGCGGTCGGGATCGCCCGGGCCGCCTACGAGTACTCCCTCGACTACGCCAAGGAGCGCGAGGCGTTCGGGCGGAAGATCATCGAGAATCAGGCGATCGCGTTCACGCTCGCCGACATGAAGCTCGAGATCGACGCCGCGCGGCTGCTCACCCATCGGGCCGCCTGGATGGGCAAGACCGGCAAGGACTTCAACAACGCCGAGGGCTCGATGTCGAAGCTGAAGGCCGGCGAGGTCGCCGTCTGGACGACCGAGCGCGCCATGCAGATCCTCGGCGGCAACGGCTACTCTCGCGAGTTCCCCGTGGAGCGCATGCATCGCGACGCCAAGATCTGGACGATCTTCGAGGGGACCTCGGAGATCCAGCGGTTGGTTATCAGCCGGGCGATCTCGGGCATGCAGATCCAATGACCGAATCGCACCCCGCCTGGCCGAAGGGCGGAGAGCCGCTCGGCGAGTACGAGGAAATCGAGCTCCACGGCCACAAGGTCGGCTTCCAGGCCGCCGGCTCGGGCGACGAGCTGATCGTGCTGCTCCACGGCATCACCTCGACCGCCGAGGCCTGGCGCGACGTCATGCCGCGCCTCGCCGAGAACTACACCGTCGTCGCGCCCGATCTGATCGGGCACGGCCGCTCGGCCAAGCCCCGCGGCGACTACTCGCTCGGCGCCTATGCCGCCGGGGTACGCGACCTGCTCGCCGTGCTCGGCTTCGAGCGCGCGACGGTCGTCGGTCACTCCTTCGGCGGTGGGATCGCCATGCAGTTCTCCTATCTCTTCCCCGAGTACGTCGAGCGGATGGTGCTGATCGGCTCGGGTGGCCTCGGCAAAGAGGTTCACCCCCTGCTCCGCGCCGCGGCGCTGCCCGGCTCGGAATGGGTGCTGCCCCTGCTCGCTCGCGAGTGGTCGGTGAAGGCCGGAGACGCGGTCCGGTCGGTGGGGGCGAAGGTCGGCATCGAGGCGGGGCCCGACATCGCCGAGTTCGCCCGGGGCTACGCCTCGCTGGTCGAGGAGGGCGCGAGCGACGCCTTCATCCACACGATGCGCAGCGTGATCGACCATGACGGGCAGCGCGTCTCGGCCCTCGACCGCCTCTATCTCGCCGACCAGCTGCCAACCCTCTTCATCTGGGGAGACGCCGACCCGATCATCCCGGTCGAGCACGGCCGCAATGCGCATCGGATCGTCGCCCACAGCCGTTACGTGGAAATAGAGGGCTCCGGCCATTGGCCGATGCTCGATGCTCCGGACCGGATCGTCCAGGAGCTGACCGAATTCATGGAGGAGACAGAGCCGTTCCAGTGGTCCCTGGAGACGGTGCGCGACCGCCTGCGGCGCGGGCCCCAGCCCGCCCCTGAGGCGATCGCGTCCGGGACCGCATAGAGGAGGGGCGATGCTCTCCGCGAGCCTGCTCGGGGCGAGCTCTCCCCCCGCGGGAGGGGCTGCGATCTCCGACGTGATCTACGCGACCGCCGGCGCGATGGTGGCCACGGTCCTGCTCTTCGGCCCGATCCTGCTCTACAAGCGGGGCCGCTTCCCCGCGCTCGGGCGGCTCGCCGCTTTCGAAGGGCGCTTGACGAACCTCCCCGGCTGGGCGTCGCTCCCCGGCAGCTTCCTCGGCGTCACCCTGCTGATCGCGGTCTTCGGGATGTACTGGGACATCTCCCTGCACATCGACCAGGGCCGCGACCCGGGGCCGCTCGCCAATCCCGCCCACTACTTCATCCTCGCCGGGCTCTTCGGCGTGCTGCTCGCCGGAGTGCTCGGCCTCGCGCTCTCGGACAAGCCGACCCGGACCTCCTTCGAAATCGCCCCCGGCTGGCACGCGCCCATCGGCGCCCTGATGATCGCGATCTGCGGCGCGAGCTCCCTGTCCGCCTTCCCCCTCGACGACATCTGGCACCGGATCTTCGGCCAGGACGTGACGCTCTGGGGCCCGACGCACCTGATGCTGATCGGCGGCGCCTCGCTCTCGGTGCTCGGCGCCTGGGCGCTGCACGCCGAGGGCGATGAGGAGCGAAAGACGGCGGGCCGTCCCCTCCCCGTCTGGACCCGGCTGCCGGAGATGACCCTGGCCGGCGCCCTCCTAGTCGCGATGTCGACCTTCCAGGCGGAGTTCGACTTCGGCGTGCCGCAGTTCGCGCTCGCCCTGCAGCCCACCCTGATCATGCTGGCCGCCGGGATCGCGCTGGTCACGGCGCGGATCCGGATCGGCCCGGGCGGCGCGATCGGCGCGCTGCTCGGCTACCTCGCGATCCGGGGCCTGCTGACGGTCCTGATCGGGCCGCTCTTCGGCGAGATCACCCCGCACTTCCCGCCCTACGTCGCCGAGGCTCTGGTCGTTGAGGCGGTCGGGCTCGCCTACCTGCGCGGCCGGAATGCCGCCGAGCGCCCGGTCACCTTCGGCGCCCTGGCGGGCCTCGGCATCGGCACCGTCGGACTGGCCGCCGTGTGGGGCTGGTCGCACGTCTGGGTCGTCAACCCATGGCCCGCCTCCCTCTTCCCCGAGGGAGCGATCGTCGGGCTGATCGCCGCCATCGCCGGCGGTCTGATCGGAGGCTTCATTGGAAGATCGCTGACCCCGGCGGTCGACCGCACGGAGCGGGTGCCTCGACCCGCGCTTGCGGTCGCCGCCGTGGCAGCGGTGGGCGTCGTCGCCTTCCTGATCCCGGTGAACGCCGGGTCCGACGTCCGCGCCACCTTCAACCTGAATGTCCAGAACACCTCCGACGGCCGCGTCGCGACCGGCACCTTCCGGCTCGACCCGCCGGACGCGGCCCAGGACGCCTACTGGTTCAACGTGACCAGCTGGCAGGGCAAGGACGGCCCGTCGCACATCGACAGGCCGGAGCGGATCGGCCCCGGGCTCTACCGGATCACGAATCCGATCCACGTCGACGGCACCTGGAAGACGACGCTGCGCCTCCACAAGGGGCGCCGGCTCGCCGGCCTGCCGATCTTCATGCCGGCCGACCCGGCGATCCCGGTCGGCCAGGTCCCGGTGCAATCGCACATGACGCGGAGCTTCCAGCTCGACCACTCGCCTGCTCCAGCGCGAGCAGAAGAAGGGCGTGCCGGGGTTCCTCACGCTCGCCGCCTATCTCGGCGTCGGCGGGATCTCCTTCGCGCTGATCTTCGTGGTCGGCTGGGGCCTCGCCCGGCTGGAGCGCCTGGGCGGCAAGCCACGTCGCCCGGCCGAGCGCGCCGCCAAGCAGCCGAAGCGCAAGACAGGCAGCCAGCCGGCGACGGTCTCCACATGAGCGTCTTCATCCCCCCATCAGGTCGCGGCAACAGGCGGCCACCCAACATAAGTCGCTTCGGGCTACGCCCTCCGCTCCTGAGTGGAGTGGCCTGGTTGCCGCTTGCCCACGCCGGCCACATCCTGGCCGACGCCGCGATCTTCGGGGTGCCGGTCGGCTCGGTGCTGCTGACGATCTTCGCGCTCAACCGCTGGGGGCCGAAGGACCAGTAGGCCTGATAAATCCTGTCGGGTGACCGAGTCCAACAGGGACCTTGCCGAGCGTGGCTATGCGGCCTGGAACAACGATGACCTCGAGGGGTTGCTCGACGTCTGCCACCCGGCTGTCGAATACCACACCAGCGGTGTCTTCCCAGGGCTCCAGTCGGTCTACCGCGGGCCGGACGGGATCAAGCAGTGGTGGGCGGACTTCCACGAGCCCTGGCGGGAGATCAAGGTGATTCCCGAGCGGATCGCCGAGACCGAGAACGGCGTCGCCGTCCTGATCCGCTTCGAGGGAACCGGCAGGCAGGGGATCGAAACGGAGATGCTGTTCATCAACACGATCGAGGTCCGCGACGGCCTCGCCTACCGCTTCGACTCGCAACCGCCCACCGATGAGGCGCTGCGCGAGCTCGGCCTCGACTGAGCGGCGCGCCCCCTCCCTCGCTTAGAGGGTGTGCGTCCGGGCCTACTCGGACAGGCCGGCGGCTTCGAGGGCATCGTCCCGGGTGGGGTGAAATTCGATTCGGACGACTTTGCGCTCCGCCAGCTCGTAGGCGACGTTCCACGTTTGGGTCACAGCCACACCGCTGGTCCGGCCGCGGCCACCGGAGCGCATGACGACCACCACCCAGTCTCCTGCGTCGATCAATTCGTCAGGCTCGGCGCACCAGTAATCGTCGAACGAGGAGATGAACCGCCCAATCGACGCGGCCACGGCTTCCCGTCCCCGCACCCGCTGCGTTTCCATGTTTGCCCGCGGATCCGACCAGAGCACGACTTCGGCGCCAATGTGCTCCCCCGAGGCCTCGTAGTCGCCCTGGACGAATGCGTGTAAGAAGCGGCGCACGATCTCGACGTTCTCCTGCGACATCGCCTACTCCGAAAGCCTCGCTGGCCCCACAAGGTCACCGTCGGCGAAGCTGATAGAAGTGCTCGTCGAACCTCAGCAGCCTCGCGATGGCGTCGGGTTCGGTATCCGCGATCGCGATGTCTGTGATCGTCCAGTCGGGAAAAGCAACCTCCACGTCACTCCGGCTAGCCCCGCGCGGGAGCGGCCCTCGCCAGCGCGGCGCAAAGCAGTCGAGCAGCAGGGTGGCATCGTCGGCAGCGATCGCATCTATCTCCCGACCCATCGCCATACGCTGGGCATCGGTGAGACCGTGGAAGGTTCCTGTGTCGAGGACCAGTCGGAAGTCGGAGCCGACCCCCGCCTCCCGAAGAGCCGTCACGTCGGCATGCGTGATCCGCGCGTCGACGCCGGCCTCCTGAACCCGCTCCCGAGCACGCTCCAGGGCCTTGTCGACGATGTCGACGCCGGTGACCTGCCAGCCGCGCTTTGCCAGTTGGACTCCCCAGACGGCGCTCCCGCATCCAAGGTCGAGCGCCGGTCCGTAAGGCGGCTCGCGCCTACTTTCCTCGCGCTCGAATAACTCCGATAGCTTCTCTTCGAATGGGGGGTGCTCTGCGAGGTCCTCCCAGGGGTGGAAGCCGACCCGGTAGAAGAGCTTGTAGGGAACGCCCATGCTGGACTCCTTGAGCTTCGCTCCACCCAGTATCTCGCCCCGGAGAGCCTCTTACTAGCGCGCGTACTCCTCCGCGGCGCGCGGCTCGAACTCGAAGCCGACGAAGCCCTCGTCACCGACCACCCAGGCGTCGTGGCCAGGTTCGATCACGTAGGTCTCGCCAGGTCCAAGCTCCAGCTCGGTGCCGTCCTCATGCGCCACATGCATTCGGCCGGACTGGACAACGCCAACATGTCGAACTTGGCAGCTGTCCGTACCGACGACCGGCTTCACGCACTCGGACCATTTCCAGCCGGGTTCGAATGCAAAGCGAGCAGCGGTTGTGTTCCCTACGTGGACGACGTCGACGCGGGTCTTGTCCGGCGCCCGCGTCTCGTCCGGCGAATCGAAATTGAGCGCTTCCACACCAGCCATGGCAGCCACCTCTCGTTGCTGAGTCGAGACTTCGATTGACCAACCCTACGACAAGCAGCTACTCCGAAAGATCGGCGTCGGGGAGCGCGTTCTCACGGTCCAGTAGAGGATGAGCCTCGTCACCTTGCCGTCACGAACATGGAAGAGGTTCGCGCCCTTCATCTGTATATCCCCGACCTCCATCCCGCTCGTCTTGCCTCGCCCGCTGAAGTGCACAAGCGCGAGCACCCGCTCCTCGTCGAGCGGGCGGTACTCGTCGGCCTCGACGCGCAACTCCTCGAAGGCGCCCAGCGCTTCCCGCCACACCCTTGCCATCTCCGCCGTCCCGGTCCAGCTTCCGGGTGTCGGGCCATCCGCGATGACCAGCCGGATCTCGGGGTGTGCCCACTCGACGGAGCGGAAGTCGCCGCGCTCCCACGCCGCGAAGATCCTGCGCACAAGCTCCACGTTCTCCTCCGACATCGCGCACGGAGCGGCGCTAGCGGGCGCCGAGCACCGTGAAGCCCTGATCGCTGAGGCGGCGCGCGGCCTTCGCTGCCAGCTTCCCGTCCTCGGCGATCACCATCAGGCGCGCGCCCTGTTCTGGTCGGTCGGCTGAAGCACTCACGTCGCCATCAGGAAGGTGTGTTGCTCCGGGCACGTGGCCCTCGCTCCAATCCTCCTCCGATCGGACGTCCACGGCGGCCGCGTCGCCGCCTGCGATCTCACTTCGAGCCCCCTCGACGTCGATCGTTTGGGTCTGCGTCTTGGCTGCCATGCCGCCAAACTACCCGTTCGGGGCGAGCGCTATGCGGCGAGCTGGCGCTTCGAGCTGGTGTGTCCGCGGTGGCCGTCCGCGTTCCAGTCGATGTCGAGGCGGAGGTGTCCCCCGCTCCTGGCCGCGGCGCGTGCCGCCTTGGTGAGGCGAAGGCTGAGCGCTCGGGTCACCCCGCCGCCGATCGTCATCCGAATCTTGGGGAGCCCGACGGCCAGCTGCCTGACCACCGTTCCCCGATGAGCGCGCGTGAGCAGGGTCGCGCTCGCCCTGAGCGTGCACCCGGAGGCCAGATGACACGCGGCCTTGCCGGCGATCAGACGCGCGCCCTGGGGACGCAGTGCCTTTCGCCACTTGAAGCTGACACCCAGGTTGGCCTTCGCCGCGGCGGTCCCGGCGAGCGACGCGTTGATCGGCCCGCCGTCTCCGGTGATCCGCAGGCGCGCTGTGGTCTCGCCCTGCGAGTCGGGCGCGAACTTGACCTGTACCGAGCAGCGCTCCGCGGGGGCCAGGACGACGTCGGTGCAGTCGTCGCCCGAGAGCCGGTACTGATCCGCGTCGGGACCGACGATGGAGGCGCCGCTCAGCCGCATGGCACCGTCGCCGTCGTTGGTGAGCTCGAAGGTCTTGCCCTTGCTCGTGCTGCCCACCGCGTGCGTGCCGAAATCGTTGCTCGCCGGCGTCAACGAGGCCTGCGGATCCAGGCCCACGCCGGTGAGGTTGACCTGCGCGCCGCCGTCCTGGTCGCCGAAGAAGCTCAGCTGGGCGACCTTGGGCCCGGGGCTGTCGGGCTGGAATCGAACCTGGGCCGTGCAGGTGGCGGCGGGGTCGAGCGGGCGGCCGGTGCAGTTCTCGTGGAGCAGCCGGAAGCTGGCGACGTCGCCTCCCGAGACGACCGCGACGAAGAATCCGCCGGGCAGCTCACCGGTGTTGGTCAGCGTGATCGTGCGGGTGAGGCCGGACTGGCCCGTGGTCGCAGTGCCGAAGTCGGCGGGGTTGGGGAAGCCGACGACGTTGGCCTGGCCTCCACGTCCCGTGAGGTCGGCGGTGAACTGGACGCCGTTGACGCCCGCGCGCAGCTGCGCCGAGTAGGAATCGGGTGAGTTCGGACCGAAGTTCACCTGCACCGTGCAGGCGTCGCCCGGCTGCAGGGTGGTGCCCCAGCAGCTGACGAAGCCGGTCCAGAAGTTGCTCGATCCCGGCCCGACGATGTCGATCGAGTTGACCTGCACCGCTGCCGCGCCGGTGTTGCGGACCTCGAGGTTGGCCTGGACGTTGTTGTAGACGCGCTGCAGGCCGAAGTCGTAGCTCGGCGGCTCGAAGGTCAGCTCGGGGTCCGCACCGATGCCGGTCAGCGCGACGACCTGGTCGCCCCTCGGCTCGTCGGAGTCGATGTGCAGGCTCGCCTCCCTGTTGCCGGCGCCGCCCGGCCAGAAGCCCACGTTGATGGTGCACCCCTGGCCGGGATCGAGCTGGCCGCCGCAGTTGCCGTTCTGGTTGAAGTCGGAGGAGTTCGTCCCGTCGATGAAGACGTTGTTGATCGAGACGGGGACGTCGCCGCTGTTCTTCGCCGTGACCTGCTGCTGGCCGCCCGGGTTGCCGACGGTGGTCGCGGGGAAGTCGAGCTGCCCGGGAGAAACGGTCAGCTCCGCGGTCTCGGCGCTGGCGGCCGCCGGGAGGGCGGCGAGTGCGATCAGCGCGACAGCGAGCACGACGGCGTGGAATTTTCCTGCTACCGGACGAGACATAGCGGCCCTATCGAACCGCCCGCTAGGCATCTTGACCCCTACTTCGATTTGTTAAATAGACACACGCCTGATCGACACCGAAGTCTGCGCCGTCCTCGCTCCGCTGCAACGGGAATTTCAGCGCCGGTGCCCCGATCACCCCAATCCGGGGCATGGTCGCGGGCGTACCATGAAGCTGATGGCCACTGCACCGAGGTTGGATCCGACCGAGGTGGCGGAGTTTGGCTCGCGCCTCAGGGAGAACATCGCGCTGGCGGTCAAGGCTCCCGACAACGTGGTGCGGGATCTGATCGTCGCCCTGCTCGCCGACAGCCACGTCCTGATCGAGGACGCCCCGGGCGTGGGCAAGACGGCGCTCGCCCGGTCGCTGGCCCGCTCGCTCGAGGCCGAGTACGCCCGGGTGCAGTGCACCTCGGACCTCCTCCCCGCCGACCTGGTCGGCACCAACGTCTTCAACCAGCGGGCCGCGAGCTTCGAGTTCCACCCCGGCCCCGTCTTCGCCAACGTCGTGCTGGTCGACGAGATCAACCGCGCCTCGCCGAAGACCCAGTCGGGCCTGCTCGAGTGCATGCAGGAGCGCCAGATCACGATCGACGGGACCAAGCACGAGCTGGCGCGGCCGTTCGTCGTGCTGGCGACCCAGAACCCCGCCGAGTACGAGGGCACCTACCCCCTTCCGGAGGCAGAACTCGACCGCTTCATGGTCCGGGTCAGCCTCGGCTATCCGGCCGCCGACGCCGAGGCCACGATGCTCGCCGAGCACGCCGACCGCGATCCGGTCGACGACCTGCGGCCGGTCGCGGACGTGGCCGCCGTGCGCGCCGCGCAGGGCGCCCTCGCCGGCATCGAGGGGACCGAACCGCTGCGGCAATACGTGGTCGCGGTCTGCGAGGCCACCCGTCAGGACGAGCGGGTCGAGCTCGGGGCGAGCCCGCGTGCCGGGCTGATGCTCTTCCGCGCCGCCAAGGCGCTCGCCGCGCTCGAGGGACGCGACCACGTGCTGCCCGACGACGTCCAGGTCCTCGCTCCATCCGTCCTCTCGCACCGGCTGCTCCTCTCCTACGAGGTCGACGGCGATCAGCGCGAGACGGTCGTCCGCGAGGCGATCGACAGGGTCCCGGCGCTTTGAGATGAGCGCGCCGGGGGAGTCCGGCTCGCCGCGGGCGCCCGTCACGGCCGCGCTCGGGACGGCCCTCACCCTCGTCGGGCTCGGCTTCGGACTGCTCGCCGCGCTGGTCTGCGGGATCGCGCTGCTCGTCATGGCCATCGGCGCGGTGGCCTGGGTGGAGCTGTCGACCCTCCGCGGCAGGCTCGAGCGCGAGCCTGGGCCCGGCCGGCTCGAGGAGAGCGATCCGTATCCGCTGCGGATCGCGCTCAGGCGCACCCTGCTGCCGCCCCCCGGCGGCGAGCTGATCGATCCGCTGCTCGATCGCCCGGTCCCGGTCGGCCCGCGCTGGTCGCGGCGGCTCGAGCGAGACATCTGGCTCGAGAACCCCGGCCGCCGCAGGCTGGAGCCGGCGCGGCTCGTGGTCCGCGACCCGCTCGGCCTCTGGCGGCGGGAGCTGAGCTCGGAGCGAGGCGGGGAGCTCGTCGTCCTGCCGCGGATCGACCCGGTGCGCTGGGCCGGGGCGGGGTCCGAGCCGAACGGCCACTCCTCCGGCTCCGGGCGGGCCAGCGACGCCACCTCCCGCCGCGGCGGGCTCGCTCAATTCGAGGTTGATGGACTGCGTCCCTACCGCGAGGGCAGCCCCGCGTCGCGGATCCACTGGCCCGCCGTCGCTCGCAGCGGGGAGATGATCGAGCGGCGCCTGATCGCCGGCGGGGAGCCACGCCCGCTCGTCGCCTTCGACCCGCGCGGCGGGACCCCGACCCAGCGGGAGCGGGCCATGCGCGCGGCCGCCTCGCTCTGCGTCGAGCTCGCCCGCTCGGGCGGCTGCGATCTGATCGTGCCGGGCGAGCGGCGTCCGATCGCGATCGACTCCTCGCTGCGGACCTGGCCCGAGGCGCACGTGCGGATCGCGGTCGCGGACCCGAACTCCGGGCCGCCGCTGCCGCAGAGCGGCTCGGGCGCGGCCGTGCTCTGGGTGACCGCGGGCCGCGCTCTCCCCTCCTCCCTGCGCAGAGTGCGGCCGGGGAGCTTCCTGGTCACGCCGAGCGGCACCCGCCGGGCGGCCGTCTTCAGAGTCTCGGGCTGCTTCGCCTACCCGGTCGCCGGGCCGGGCGAGCGCACTGCTCCGCGCCGGAGGGCCGCCGCCTGAGCGCCCTGGCCCCGGACCGCTCCCGGCGGGTCGAGCTCGCCTGCTTCGCGGGGCTCGCCGCGCTCGCCACGGTCCAGTGGGCGAGCCTCGTCGCTCATCCGCCGGCGGGCCGGGTGCTCTTCGCGGTGCTCCTCGCCACCGGCGCCGGGGCGCTGCTGGCGGCGATCGCGCGTCTCGAGCCGCGCGGCGCCCGCTGGGCCCTGGCCGCGGCGGCCACCGTCGCCGCCCTGATCGCCGGAATGGTGGTCGTCGGGCTGCCGGCCCGCCTGCTGCTGCCCGCTCACTGGGACGAGCTCGGCCACAACATCGGCCGCAGCCTGGACGGAGTCGGCGATGTCCCCGTCCCCTACTCCGGCGCCGACGACTGGACCCGGCTGGTGATCCTGCTCGCCGCACCGCTGCTCGCCGGCCTCGCCGCCTTCGTCGCCTTCTGGCCGACCCGCCGCCGGGTCGCCGGGCGGATCGCGGCGCTCGTGCTGCTGGTCGGCCTCTACCTGGTCGCGGTCGCCTGGGCGACGCCTTCGCGGCAGCTGGTCGGGGGCGCGGCGCTCCTGGTGCTGATCTGCGCCTGGCTTTGGCTCCCGGGGATCTCGGTGACGCGACGCTCGGCGGCCGCCGTCGCGGTGGGCGCCGCGGCGCTCGTCGCGCTGCCGGCCGCCGCCGCACTCGACACCGGCCGCGGCCTGCTCGACTACCGCCACTGGGGGCTCTTCAGCGCCAACGCCCAGAGCTTCCGCTGGGACCAGACCTACGGCCCACTCGACTGGCCGCAGAAGGGGACCCAGCTGCTCCAGGTCTCGAGCGAGCACACGCACTACTGGAAGGCGACCAACCTCAACACCTTCGACGGCACTCGCTGGGTCCGCTCGACCGTGCCGCAGGGCCAGCCCGCCCTCGGCGAGCCGCTCAAGTTCCACCCCAAGGCGGTGCCGCCCCGACCCGACCCGGAGTACGTCGACCGGATCAACATCGTGGACCGCCGGCTGAACAGCGACTTCGCGATCGGCGCCGGCACGATCCTCGCCCTCCGCAACATCTCCGCCCGGCCGACCTCGGACGCGATCTGGGAGATGAACCGCCAGCTTGGTCCGGGAACCTCGTACACCGCCCTGATCTACGACCCGCAGCCCAGCGCCGCCGTGATGCGCTCGGCCGGGACGATCTATCCGGTGGAGGCCGGGAGCTACACCTCCTTCTCCGTCGCCGGCGGGCCCGCCGGGACCAAGACGCTCGAGGTCCCTCGGTGGAGCGCTTCGGGGCCTCCGTCGCTCGAGGCCGAGATGCGCGACACGCCCTACGCGGGCATGTACGCGCTCGCCCGGCGGCTGGCCGCGGGCGCACGCGACCCCTTTCAGGCCGTCCACCGGATCGATCTCTACCTCCGCACCAACTACACCTACCGCCAGAACGTCCCCAACCACGCCTACCCCCTCCCCGCCTTCGTCTCGGAGGACCGAGCCGGCTACTGCCAGCAGTTCTCGGGGACGATGGCGCTGATGCTGCGCATGCTCGGCATCCCGAGCCGGGTCGCGACCGGCTTCGCCCCGGGCGGCCGCGACCCCGAGCACAACAACTTCCTCGTCGACGACACCGACGCACACGACTGGGTCGAGGTCTTCTTCCCCTCGATCGGCTGGGTCACCTTCGACCCGACGCCGCCCGCCGCCCCGGCCGCCACCCAGCTGACCGACAACAACCTGGGTGTCACCAAGTCACCGGCGCCGGCCGAGAAGAGCACGGGGCCCGGCTTCCCGGACTCGCCCACCGGCCCCGTCGCCCTGCGGAAACACCCCACCACCGGCGCCCACGGGCCGGAGGCCGGGGGCTCGGGACCGAGTCCCTGGATCCTGCTCGGCGCGGTCGTCGGGGCCCTCGCCCTGGCGGCGCTCGCCGCATACGGCTGGCGAGCCTGGCGGCGGGACCGGCTGGAGCCGGATCGCCTGGCCGCAGCCGAGCTCGCCGAGCTCGACCGGGCGCTCGAGCGGATCGGCCGGCCCCTCCCGCCGGGCGCGACGCTGCGGCGCGCCGAGGAGCTGTTGGAGCGCCTGACGGGCCCGGCGGCGGCCGGGTATGCGGCGAAGCTGGGTGACCGTCGCTATCGGCATCCGGATGCCGCGCCCCCGGACCTGCACGAGCGCCGCGCGCTGCGCCGGGCCCTGCTCAGGACGAGCGGTCGCCGCTCGCTGCTGCGCGTGCTGGCGGCGATCCCGCCGGGAGGGCCTAGCCCGCGTACGGGGCGCGCGAGGAGCTCGACGGCAGACCGGTAGGCACGGCCGACTCGCCCTCGCCGGGGCGCCTGTGGCGTGGCACCGGGATGATGGCGATCAGGAACGCCGCGGCCACCAGGCCCGCCAGCAGCTTCCATTTCGCCGCCAGCGCGCTTGCGGCGTTGATCCCGAACCCCAGCATGGACGATCCCGAGGGGACCCCGCCCGTGGCGACGACGCTGTAGTCCCCTTCGCCGGGCACGTCGAGCTTCGCGATCGCGCCGTGCTCACCGACGACCTCGCTGCGCTGGACGCCGTTCGCCGCGATCGTTCCGCCGGCCGCCTTCATCGGAATCGGATCTCCACCGGCGACCGAGACGACCTGGAAGCCCTGAGCTCGTAGCGCCCTCCTGCTGGAAGACGGTCACCGACCCAGCGGGCAGGTGAACCACGCCGCCCGGCGGCAGCGCCACCTTTCCGTAGTCGTCGGAGTGACTGCTGAACGCTGTCGCCACGGCCACCACGGCGGCCGCAAGCAGCAGTCCCGTCATGAGTACGTTCTTGAGCCAGCGCATCGTCGTGTGTATCGGCACGATTGGACGCTTGTCAGAACCGTGGGCGCCTTTTCTCGACTGATGTAGGGTCGCGCCCCATGCCTCGGCTCGCCTGCGCAGCAGCCCTGCTCGCCCTCGCCCTGGTGGGCTGCGGGGGCGATACGAAGACCGTCACCGAGACCCAGACGCAGGCCGGGACGCAGACGCAATCTGCCAGCACGCCCGCGCCGCCGGCCGCTAGCGCGGCCGCCGCGGTGCCCGCCGGAAATCACGGCCCCCACTACTTCGAGACCCCCTCCCACAACATCGGCTGCTTCCTCGATTCGGGATCGGTGCGGTGCGACATCCGCGAGCGGGACTGGTCGCCACCGCCCAAGCCGCAGTACTGCATCAAGGCCGGGGTGGATTGGGGCCAGGGCGTGGCCGTCGCCGCCCACCGCGCCTCGGTCGTCTGCGCCGGCGACACCACGCTCGGAGGCCCGGGCCTGCTCGGCTACGGGCACTCCGCCCGGCGCGGGCCGATCTACTGCATCAGCCGCACCGCCGGGATCAGCTGCCGCAACGCCGACACCGGCCACGGCTTTTTCCTCTCCAGGGCGCGCTATAGGCTCTTCTGACTCGACTCGACTTATGAGAGGGTGCTCCGCAAGGAGCAACCCGATTAAAGGGGGGAGGAGGAAACCGGTGAAGGCAAAGTGGGGATTGACGATCGGTGCTGCGCTGAGCGCGGTCGCGCTCGCGGCATGCGGCGGTGGCGGCGGCGACGGCGTCTCGAACGAGGGCAACTCCGAGCTCTTCACGACCGCGGGTTTCCAGAAGGCCTACGACGCGGTCACGGACAAGGCGGGCGAGAACGCGCAGGCGCTCCAGGTGCAGATCACCGAGGGCGGCGCCGACTTCAAGCTCCGCAACGGCGAGCAGGCGACCGGCTTCGTCTACACCGGCGGCGACCTCCACGACGAGACCGTGGACGTGATCGGCCCGGGCTCGCTGGAGGGCCAGGACTTCCCCTTCTCCGAGATCGACCCGGCGGCGATCGACAAGATCGTCGCGGGCGTCAAGGAGAAGGCCGGCGTCAGCGACCTGAAGGTGACCGTGATGACCCTCGAGAAGAGCCAGATCGACGGCACCCTGAAGTGGACGATCAACGCCGAGGGCGGCGGCCGCACCGGCCTCGTCTACAACGCGGAGCCCGATGGCTCGAACGTCACCTCCCCGCTCGGCGACATCGCCGGGTCGGGGTCGGGCGGAACCTCCACGAGCGGAGGGTCGTCGACCGGTGTCACCACGCCCAGCGGCAAGACGCCCGCCGAGATCGCGGCCTGTGTGCAGGCGGCTGGCACGGACGTGAGCAAGATCCAGGCCTGCGCCAAGTAGCGCCGTTCTCAGACATTTCTTAGGCGATCCCGCCAGCATGGGCCCGTGCGCGTACTGGTCGTAGACGACGAGCCGCAGCTCCGGCGCGCGCTCGAGCGCGCGCTGAAGCTCGAGGGCTACGACGTGGAGCTCGCCGCCGACGGCGAGGAGGCGCTCGGCTCGGTCGGCTCGGTCGGCCCGCTCGACGCGATCGTCCTCGACGTCCTGATGCCGAAGCGCGACGGCCTCGAGGTCTGCCGCGAGCTGCGGGCGCGCGGGGACGACACGCCGATCCTGATGCTGACCGCGCGCGACGCGGTGCAGGACCGGGTCGACGGCCTCGACGCCGGCGCCGACGACTACGTCGTCAAGCCCTTCGCCCTGGAGGAGCTGCTCGCGCGCCTGCGGGCGCTGCTGCGGCGGACGAACGGCGAACCTGCCGAGCAGCTGAGCTACGCCGACCTGACCCTCGACCCGGCCACCCGCGAGGTGAAGCGGGGCGAGCGGCCGGTCGAGCTGACCAAGACCGAGTTCGGCCTGCTCGAGCACCTGATGCGGAACCCGCGCCTGGTGCTGAGCCGCTCCCAGCTCTTCGAGGCCGTCTGGGGCTACGACTTCGGGCCGCGGTCGAACTCGCTCGAGGTCTACGTCGGCTATCTGCGCCGCAAGACAGAGGAGGGCGGCGAGCCGCGGCTGATCCAGACGGTCCGCGGGGTCGGGTACTCGCTGCGCGAGAAGTGAGCCTCCGCCGCCGGCTCGCCCTCCTCTCCGCGCTCGCCGTGGCGTTCGCGGTCCTGCTCGCCTCCGCCCTCGTCTACACACTCGTCCGCGACCGCCTGCGGGGCGACATCGACAACGACCTGCGCCATCAGGCCGACGTGGTGGCCGAGCGGGCGACGCAGATCGCTCCCGGCATCGCCGGATCGGCGCAGGGACCCGTGACGATCGGCACCGGAGCGGGCCCGCCGCCCGGTGCCCCTCCGCAGCCGACGACCACCAAGTCGAAGAGGGGCAAGACGAATGGGTCCGAGGCCGGCGACCGGGTGTTCCTGCAGCGGGCCGTTCCGCCGCCGGACCCCGGCGGACCCGCCGCGCTCGCCCAGCTGATCGGCCCCGACGGCGCCCCGGTCGCTGACATCGGCTCGCAGTTCCAGATCCCCGTCTCCAGCGAGGCCCGCCGGCTCGCCACGGACGGCGGAGACCCTCACTTCAGCGACGTCGAGGCCCACGGGACGTCCCTGCGCGTCCTGACTCAGCCCCTCGCGGCGGGCGGCGCGATCCAGGTCGCGCGCTCGCTCGAGGACACCGACCACACCCTGAACACGCTGATCATCATCCTGGCCGCGGTCAGCGCCGGCGGCATCGCGCTGGCGGCGGCGCTCGGCCCGGTCGTGGCGCGCACGGCGCTGGCGCCGGCCGGCGAGGTGTCCGACGCCGCCGAGGAGGTCGCGCGGACGCACGACCTGACCCACCGGATCGAGGTGCGCGGCGACGACGAGCTTGGCCGCCTCGCCGCCAGCTTCAACGAGATGATGGGCGGGCTGGAGCGCTCCGAGGCGGCGCAGCGCCGCCTGGTCGCCGACGCTTCGCACGAGCTCCGCACCCCGCTCGCCACCCTGCGGACCAACATCGAGACGCTCGGCCGCACCGAGGACCTCGACCCGGAGGAGCGCAAGCGGCTGGTTGCGGATCTCACCCAGGAGCTGGAGGAGATGACCGAGCTCGTCGGGGACATCGTGGAGCTGGCACGGGCGCCGGGGCAGGACGCGATCGCCCGCCAGGACGTCGCGCTCGACGAGCTCACCCGCGACGCGATCGAGCGGGCCGAGCGGCGCGCGCGAGACATGAGCTTCGCCGAGGACCTCCACCCCTCCCTGGTCCACGCGGACGCGCAGCGACTCGGCCGGGCGATCTCGAACATGCTCGACAACGCCTGCAAGTGGAGCCCGCCCGGCGGCAGGATCGAGGTGTCGGTCGCCGATGGCCGCGTCACCGTCCGCGACCATGGGCCGGGCTTCCCCGCCGGCGATCTCGACAAGGTCTTCGACCGCTTCTGGCGCGCCGACGACGCGCGCGGCAAGCCGGGCTCCGGGCTCGGCCTGGCGATCGTGCAGCGGGTCGCGGAGGAGCACGACGGCAGCGCGCGGGCCTCGAACGCACCGGATGGCGGCGCGGTGGTCAGCCTCGAGCTGCCTGAGATCTGAGCGCCAGCTCGAGCTCGAAGCGGGCATCGGGATCGCTCAGCTCGTCGCCGAAGAGCTCGCGCAGGCGATTGAGGCGGTAACGGATCGTCTGCGGGTGCAGGTGGAGCGCGCGGGCCATCGCCGCGGCGTTGCCGCCGTGCTGCACGAAGGCGAGCGCGGTCTCCTCCATCCGCACCCGCCCCGCGGGGGTGAGGTCGGCGAGCGGCGCCAGCCGGCGCACCGCCAGCCGCTCAGCGAGGCCGCCCGACTCGAAGAGCATCAGCTCGGGCAGGTGCTCTTCGGCATCGAGCAGGCTGTCGGCTTCGATCGCCCCGGCCTCGATCGCGCGGAGGCCGGCCGAGGCGATCGCCCAGGCCTCCCCCAGCTCCGCGCGCGGGACCGTCGGGCCGAGGGCGGCCGTCACGTCACGCGTCGCCCGCTCCAGCTCCGCCGCCCGGGTCGGCCCCGCCGCTCCGGGCACCAGCGCGCACCCGACGCCGCGCACCGTCGCGACCAGCGCGTCGGCAGAGAGGCGGCGGCCCACCCGCCCCAGGTTCCCCTCCGCCACCGCGAGCGGCGCGGCGCTCCGCGCCAGCCTCCACCCCGCCGCCTGTGCGGCCGAGCGGATCTCGGAGTCGGCGGCCGGCGGGTCGCGCAGAAGCAGGGCGAGGAGCTCGCGCCGGCGTCGCTGGCGCTCGCCCTCCTGCTCGCGCTGAGCCTGCGCGTAGCCCTCGACCGAGTCGGCGGAGAGCTCGTCGATGTAGGCGAAGATCGCCTCGGCGAGCAGGCCCAGCTGCTCGGGATCGACCTTCGCACGGCGGGCCGCGGCGGAGACCCGCCGCCAGGCGACGCGGGCGCCGACCCGGTAGGCGGACTGGAGCGAGTCGAGGGTCCTCCCCTCCCGGAACTCGGCCCGGCCCAGCCCCACATATACGTCGCGCCCGGGATCACGGCCCGCGCCGGGATCTCGGATCAGCGCAACGAACTGGCGGAGCGCCTCACTGACGCCGGTGCGGATCGCCACGCCGAAGGCTCCCTCGAGCGGACGGGCGTACTCGGGGACCTCGCGGCCGATCGTGGCCAGGATCTCCTCGGTCGCCTCGGGTAGCTCCGGCTCGATCGCGTCGGCGAGGGCGGGCGGCAGGGCGTGCCAGGGGGCTGATGAGGGTGTTTTTGTCATTCAGATGACAAGAAACGGGGCGAAGAGTTGGCATTGAGGCTAACTCTTTGTGCCAGCCCCTGCCTACGCTTGCCACATGAACCAGGCAGCCAAGATCGCGAACCTGGGCGCCATGGTGGTGCCCTTCCTCGCCACCCTGGCGGCAATCGTCCTGCTCTGGGGTCAAGTCGTGAGCTGGCACGACCTGGCCCTGTTCGGCGTCATGTACGTGATTACGGCGGCGGGAATCACCGTCGGCTACCACCGGATGCTCACCCACCGCTCCTTCCGAACCCACAAGCCGACGGAATACGTCTTCGCGGGGCTGGGCTCGATGGCCGTGCAGGGCCCGGTGATCGCCTGGGTCGCCGACCACCGCAAGCACCATGCGCACACCGACGTCGAGGGGGACCCGCACAGCCCCCACGTCGGGCACGGCGACGGCGTCATGGGCGTCCTGCGCGGGCTCTGGCACGCCCACATGGGCTGGCTGCTCTCCGAGCACGGCCGCGCCGACTGGAAGCGCTACGCGCCGGACCTCTGGGAGGACCGCGGCATGCGCCTGATCAACCGGCGCTTCGTCAGCCTCGTGATGCTCGGCCTCGCCATCCCGGCCGCCGCCGGCTACCTCCTCACCGGGACCCTGCTCGGCGCGGCCACCGGCCTGCTCTGGGGCGGCCTGGTGCGGATCTTCTTCGTCCACCACGTCACCTGGAGCGTCAACTCGGTGTGCCACTTCCTCGGCTCCCGTCGCTTCGAGGTCGAGGACCAGTCGACCAACGTCTTCTGGCTCGCCCTCCCCTCCCTCGGCGAGTCCTGGCACCACAACCACCACGCCTTCCCGCGCTCCGCTGTCCACGGGCTGCGCCGCTGGGAGCTGGATCCCTCGGCCCTGCTGATCGCTGCGATGGAGCGGGTCGGGCTCGCCTGGAACGTGATCCGGATCGCGCCGGAGCGCCAGGCCGCCAAGGCGGCCGGTGCCTCCGCGCCCGAAGCTCAAGCCGCTTCTTAGCCCCTCCTCAGCCTCCTCTCATACCCGGCTGGCTTCATGGTCGTCGAGCCCGGCGACTCCGGGAAGCGACGGACAGGAGTGGCAATGAAGGAGAAGAGGAAGCGAGGATTGACCATCAGGCTCGGCCCGCTGGGGCTGTCCCTGCTGGCGGCGGGAATCACCGCGGTCGGCGTGGCAGCCGTCTCGATGGCGGACAGCGGCAGCGGCAGCGCGAGCAACAGCAGCGGCTCGGCGACGGCCCAGGCCCGACCGCCCGGCGGCGGTCCCGGGGTGATGATGTTCCGCGGCCCGAACCTCTCGGCCGCCGACAAGCAGAAGATGGAGGACTTCCGCAAGTGCATGGAGGACAACGGCGCGCCCGCTCCTCCGGATCCGGGCGACATCGACCCGAGCAATCCGCCGAAGCCACCCAGCGCGGCCGATCGGGAGAAGATCCAGAAGGCCTATGAGGCCTGCAAGGACAAGCTCCCGGTGGGCATGCAGCACGCAGGTCCTCCCGGCGTGGGCACGTTCCACTGCGGTCCGCCCCCGGGCGCCCCGCCGGCTCAGAAGGGCCAGAACCAGGACCAGAGCAACGACTCGGGCACGAGCTCGAGCGGCTCGAACTCCTGACCAAGACTCGTCCGAACACAAGCCGGCGTCATTAGAGACGCCTCCATACCCCCCAGCGAGCGGGCCCCTCTGAGCGGGGCCCGTTCGCGTTTGTATTGACGGCTTCGCCATCAAGTCGCGGCCACCAGCGGCCGCTAGACGGGCAGGCCGACCGACTCGAGGGCCGCGGAGGGCTCCGTGTAGGCGGTCAGGCTCGCGACCTTGCGATCGCGCTGCTCGAGCACGTGGGCGAGCGGGACGTCGAGCTCGTCCCCGCTCTCCTTCTCGGTGATCTGCAGGCGGCCGAGGACCACCCAGCGGCCGTCCGCCGCGGCGCGGAGGCCCTCGGGCCTGAAGCTGTCGGACTCGAAGAGCTCCTCCATGTCGCCGCGCCAGTTCTTGAAGCCGCGCAGGCCCTTGTAGGTCTTGCCGTCGATGAAGACCGTTTCCATGCGGATCTGAAAGTCGGGATGCAGAAGGGCCTCCAGCCCTGAGCCTCCACTGCCGATCTCGTCATAGATGCGCCTGACAGCCTCAAGCGACGAGCCCGTATTGGCCTCCTCCATCGCAGCGTTGAACTGGCGCTCGAGTGTCTCGACGTCGTGCTGGTCGTACATTTGATGGCTCTGGGTATCTCCCCGATAGTGCGGATGACGCTGCACCGCTGCCCGGGCAAGCTATCGGAGCCATCGCAAAGGGAGCTTCCAGCATGGTGAGGGAGAGACGGCGGGCGGACGTCGGCGGCGTCAGCGAACAGGAAATCCAGCACCGGCTGTCCACGGTCAAGGTGGGTCTCTGGCTCACGGTGATCGGATGCACGGGCGCCGCGGCCTACGCAGCCAGCAGGTGGGGCGAGCCGAACAGCGCCCTGATCCTGGTCACGCTGGGAATCGGGCTGTTCAGCGTGCCACTGATCCTGGTCCTGCCTCACGAGCGGATCGTTCGCAGCCGCCACTCGGAGCTGTTCTTCGTCGGCTGGTCGATCGCTGACATCGTCCTGATCGCGACGATCGCCGGGCTCGACGGCGGCTCGCAGAGCGCGTACATGCTGCTCCTCGTCCTCCCTGTCCTGTTCGCCGCCCTCTGCTACCCGCCCCGGACGATCGCCGCGGTGGTGATCGCGGGTCTGACCGCCTTCTTCGCGGTCGCCTTCGGCGTCGGGGGCGGGTTCCCCCTCTCCGGCTTTGCGCTGTTCGCGATGGGCTGCGTCGCCATGATGGGGGTCTGGGAGGCGCACAACCAGGCCGAGCGGCGCGCCGTCCTGGAGTCGACAGCCGCTGCCCGACAGCGCAGCGAGGAGACCAGCCTGCTCCAGGCCCGCCAGCAGCGGGAGGTGGCGAGCTTCGGCCAGCTTGCGATCGAGGGAGCGAGAATCGACGAGCTCGTCCAGGAGGCCTGCCGGATCGTGGCCGACGTGCTCGAGATCGAATACGGGGTCATCTTCAAGCCGGAGAACCGCGGCGAGCTGGTCCTGGTCGCGGGCGTCGGGGTGGAGGAGAAGCTGATCGGAAACGCGACCGTCCCGGCAGGTGATCGCTCGCAGTCGGGTTATGCCCTCTCCTCCGGCGAGTCCACCGTCGTGCACGACTTCGACGACGAGACGCGCTTCGAGCAGTCCGAGCTCCAGAGGGCGCTTGGGGTGAAGAGCGCCGCGGTGATCCTGATCAAGGGCAAGGGTCAGCCCTATGGAGTGATCGGCGCGGGTTCGCGGCGATCGCACGGCTTCAGCCAGGAGGACGTCAACTTCATGCAGGCGATCGCCAACGTCCTCGCCAACGCGATCGAGAGGCGGCGCACGGAGGAGCGGACGCAGCACGAGGCGCTCCATGACCCCCTCACCGGCCTGCCGAACCGCAACCTCTTCCTCGACCGGCTCGAGCACGCGCTCTCGGTGGCGGCCCGCCGCGAGACCACGGTCTCGGTCCTCTTCCTCGACCTGGACCAGTTCAAGCTCGTCAACGACAGCCTCGGGCACGCCGCCGGCGACGAGCTGCTCGCCGCGGTCGCCCCGCGTCTCGAGCAGGCGCTCCGCCCCGGCGACACGGTCGCCCGGTTCGGCGGGGACGAGTTCGCCGTGCTGGCCGAGGACGTCGGCAACGAGCGCGGCGCCACCCGGATCGCCGAGCGGTTCGCGGAGGCCCTGGCGAGGCCGTTCATCCTGCGCGAGCGCGAGCACTTCGTCAGCGCCAGCATCGGCATCTCGATCGGCGGCGGCAGCGAGGCGCCAGAGTCCCTGATCCGCGACGCCGACTCGGCCCTCTACCGCGCCAAGGAGCACGGCCGCGGCGGCTACGAGATCTTCGATGAGGTCATGCGCTCCCGCGTGATCGAGCACATGCAGGTCGAGAACGACCTGCGACGCGCGATCCAGCGCGAGGAGCTCGAGCTCCACTACCAGCCCGTGGTCAAGCTCGGCGATGGCTCGATCGTCGCGATGGAGGCGCTGCTGCGCTGGAACCACCCGGACCGGGGCATGGTCGGCCCGCTCGCCTTCATCCCCGTCGCGGAGGAGTCGCGGCTGATCGTTCCGATCGGACGCTGGGTGATCGAGCAGGCCTGCCGCCAGGCGGCGGCCTGGCAGCAGTTCCACCCCGACGAGGCGCCGGTGTCGGTCGCGGTCAACCTCTCCGCCCGGCAGCTGGCGGACCCGGACCTGCTCTCGCACATCGAGGGCTCGGTACGGGCGAACAGGATCGATCCGTCAAACCTCTGGCTGGAGCTGACGGAGACGACGCTGCTCGACGAGACCACCTTCGTCGAGCGCACCCTGGAGTCGCTGAAGGGCCTGGGCGTCCGCCTGGTCCTGGACGACTTCGGGGTCGGCTTCTCCTCGCTCGGCTACCTGAAGCGCCTCCCCCTCTCGATGATCAAGCTCGATCGCACCTTCATGGAGAACCTGAGCGAGGGCTCTCATGACGCGGCGATCGTCCGCGCGGTGAGCGAGATGGCCGAGACGATCGGCATCGGTGTCGTCGCCGAGGGCATCGAGACCGAGGATCAGGTGCGAATGGCCGCCACCCTCGGCTGCGGATTCGCACAGGGCTTCCACTTCTCCGAGCCCGTGCCGGTCGCGCACGTCGAGCGTCTGCTCGAGCAGCCGATGCCCGTCCTCAGCTGATCCGACCCGAGCCGCACGACGAAGCACGGTTGCAATCGCCTGTTTGTGGGCAAGATCCTGCCGATGAATCGCGTGCTCTCGAGGCTGCGCGGCCGTGCAATCGATGACCAACTGCTGGCCGGCCGTACACCGAACGGCGATCCCGTCGCACGGGCGAGGTTGGCGCGGCTGCTCGACATCCGGTACCGCGCCAAGCTCGCTGAGGCCCTGCGACGGCTGCTCCAGGCGGCCAAGCGGCCCCACCCCAATCGGTTCGTCGCCGAGATTCCCGTCAAGGCGCGCGAGGTGCTGGACACCGAGCCACTCATTCTCAAGCTGGCGGAGGAACTGGAGGAGGATGACGAGGTCAGCCCACGTGGGGTGATCCTGGCCGACCGGCTCGTCCGGGACGGCGATTCGCCGGTCTACTGGCGCAGCGATGTGAAGGTGGACGCGGACGCACCCGAGGACGACGTCCAGACCGCCGTCCGCCATGCGCGCGCGGCGCTCCTTCTGACCTGACCACGGCGGGCAAAGTCCCGCCGGGTACGGAAGACTCCGCGACGTGGGAAGCCCCGGCTTTGTTGATCGGACCCTGGCGAGACTCAGGGCGCGCAGCCTCGACGAGCGCTTGCTCGCGGGTGAGCGTCCCGAGGAGAGCAGGCTGACCAGGGCCCGCAGCGCTGAGCTCCTCGACCCCCAAAACCGGTCGGACGTCGCCCGGGCCCTCCGGGAGATGCTCGATGCAGCCGAGCACGCCAGGATGAACTTCATGCGGGCGCAGCTTGTGCTCCGGGATTTCCAATTGGTCAAGGCTCGATCGCAGATCCGGGACCTCGCGGACGTCCTCGAGGGAAGTGCACCGGTGAACCCGCGCGGGGTGATCCTGGCCGACCGGCTGGTGCGCGACGGCGGCTCTCCGGTGTTCTTCGGGTCACTGGGCAGCGTGGAGGGAGCGGTCGAGGAGGCACGCACCGCTCTCGACCTCAGCTAGTTGTTGGAGGCCCTCGCGAGTAGCATGTATCTGACCTCAGTTGTCCGAGGGGGAGCTATGTCGGCAACGCCAAGCGCAGACATTCCGCAGTTCGAGATCAACTCGGGGCCCGGGCCTGCTGACGTATACGTCGTTCGCGTCGCGGGCGAAGTCGACATGTCCCACGAGGAGGAGCTCCGCGGCGAGCTGCGGACCGCCGTTGCGGCCGATTCGAAGGGAATCGTGGTCGATCTGACCGAGTGCGAGTTCATCGACTCGAGCGGGGTGCGGGCCCTTCTGCTCTCGCGCGAGGCGCAGAACCACGACGATGGAACGGAACACCTGGCCGTGGCGGCCGGCACCGAGCAGATCCTCCGCATCCTCTCGGTGATGGGCATCGATCGAGTGATCCCAATCAGGCCGACGGTTGAGGAAGCCGCGTCGGCGATCGCCGGCTGACCTAGCGAATGCACGACATCGCCGAGTTCCTGGGGGGGCGAGACCCTTTCAGCGGTCTCGACGAGCAGGCCCTCGAGGAACTCGCCAGCCGAACCGAGGTCGAGTTCTTTCCCGCCGGCACGACGATCATTCCCCAGGGGAGGCTGTCCCAAGGCCGGATCCGGATAGTCAGGCGGGGATCGGTCGAGTTGCTCGACCAGGGAAGGCCCGTGGACCTGCTCGGCGAGGGCGAGATGTTCGGCCACCCCTCGGTGCTCTCCGGCCTTCCTTCCCGTTACGAGGCGAGGGCCCACGAGGACACGCTCTGCTACTCGCTGGACGCGGATGACGTCGTCCCGATGCTCGGCCAACCCGCGAGCCTGCGGTTCCTGACCCGCTCGCTTCTCGACCGAAACCGCCGGCGCGTGGACGAGATCGCGCCGCCGAGCCCCGAGGTTGCGCAGCAACCCGCCTCCGCACTGGTGCTCCGCCCGCCGGTGATCTGCACCCCGGACACGACGCTGCGCGAAGCGGCAAAGCTGATGGACACCCGGCAGGTGAGCTCGATCATCGTCGAGCTCGGGCAGGGCAACTACGGGATCGTCACCGACAGCGATCTGCGCTCGATGGTGGTCGCGGGCCCCCTCTCACCGGACGACCCGGTGAGCGCGGCCATGACGACGCCCGTCTTCGGCGTGACGGGCGATCAGACGGGCGCTGACGTCATGCTGACCATGATCGATCACGACATTCGGCACGTTCCCGTGTTCTCTCCTCGATCCGAGGTGATCGGCGTGATCGTCGCGATCGACCTGGTCGCTGCCGAGACCGGATCCCCGTTCGTGCTGCGCCGGGCGATCGCAAAGGCCAAGAGCAAGGACGAGCTCCGCAACATCGCCGGCCGCCTGAACTCGACCGTCGTCACCCTCCATCGCGCGGAGCTTTCGCCGCTCCAGATAGGCGAGGTGACCTCGGCCGTCGCCGATGCGCTGATCGTCCGGATGATCGAGCTGGGCATCGAGACCGAGGGTCCGCCGCCCGCCGAGTTCTGCTGGATGTCCCTGGGCAGCCACGGCAGACGCGAGCCCGTTCCCTCCTCTGACGTCGACTCCGGCATGGCGTGGAGAGACGTGCCCGAAAATGACCCGCTCTCGGAGGCCGGCCGCACCCTGGCGTCGAGCCGGATCGGGGACTACATGCGGGGCCTCGCGGCGCACGTCGCCGATTGCGTGCGCGTGATCGGCTGGCGCCTCGACCCGCACGGGGTCACCGCCTCCGGTGCGTTCTCGGCGAGCTCGATCGAGGACTGGCAGCGTGCGATCGAGCAGTGGCTGACCCGGCCGAGTGACAACCGCGTCCTGATCGCGATATCGATCCTGCTCGACGGCCGCATCGTCTACGGCCAATCGACGGGTATCGACGTCAAGCAGCTCCTCTTCGAGAAGGGCGACCGGCAGAGGCTGGAGCGGTGGATGCTGCGGCTGGCGCTGGCCGCGAAGCCCCCCACGGGCTTCAGGCACGACATCGTCGTCGAGGGCTCCGGCGAGCAGAAGGGGACCTTCGACATCAAGCACGGCGGGCTGTTGCCGATCGTCGACCTCGCCCGCTACGCAGCTCTCCGGGCAGATGTCCGCATCACCCCGACCCTCGAGCGCCTACGGGCCGCAACCGGCGAAGGGATGTTGGAACGGGACGAGGCGCGGATACTCGAGGAGGCGTTCGAGCTCTTCAGCGCGCTGCGGCTCGAGCATCAGGTCGACCAGCTCGAGCAGGGACGCCAGCCGGACAACCGGATCGACCCCAAGCGGCTCGATCCGCTCACCCGGCGATATCTGCGGGACGCATTCAGGGAGGTCACGGCGGTGCAGCGATCCCTGACCGCCGATCTCTCGGCGCGCTAGGCCGATGGCCGCAGCGAGCACATCGTGGCGGGAGGCGACCTTCACCGTGCTCGACTTCGAGACGACCGGCCTCGACCCATCCGCCCACGAGATCATCTCCTTCGCGACTGTGACGGTCGCCGAGGGCCGGATCAGCCTCGCTGACGCCCTCTACGAGCTGGTCCGCCCGCGCCGCATGCCGGCGGCCGAGTCGATTCGCATCCACGGCCTGCGCGAGACCGACCTTGAAGGCGCTGCGCCCCTCGCCGAGCACCTCGATGCCCTGTTGGAGGCGCTGACCGAGCGGGCGATCGTCGCCCACGTGGCCGCAGTGGAACGGGGCTTCCTCGGCGCCGCGCTGGCTGAGCGGGGGCTCGAGGTCCGCAACCCGTTCATCGACACCGCCTCGCTCGATCGCGAGCTTCGAAGGCTCCGGCGGCAGCCGGCCGCCGAGCGGGAGCCGATCGGCCTTTCGGCGATGGCGAGGGAGCTCGGGCTGCCCGTGCACCGCCCGCACCATGCCGATGGCGACGCGCTGACCACGGCTCAGGCCTTCATCGCCCTGGCAACACATCTGGAGGAGTTCGGGCCCCAAACCGTCGACTCGCTCGTGCGCATTTCACGCCCAGAACCGCGCAGAAAGTCGCCTGGCGGCCTGCTCCGCCGATTAGGCCTCGGGGGCCGCGACGCCTAGCCGATCCGTACAAGATCCCCTTCACATCCTCAAATTGCGTAAATCGGCCTTGACGGATGTCCGGTTCCGCACATAGGGTCCAAGCCATTCCGGCACATAGGCACGACCACAAGGACGTGGCCGGGCCGAGACGGAGGGAGAAGAGTGACTCCACCTGAGGGCATTTCCGACGTCGACCAGACGAAGCGCGACGAGCAGCGCCTCGCCGAGCTCGGCTACAAGCAGGAGCTATCGCGAGGCTGGAGCGCGTTCACCAACTTCGCGATCTCGTTCACGATCATCTCGGTCCTCGCGGGGACGTTCACCACGTTCTCGTTCGCCTGGCTGCACGGCGGCCCGTCCATGGCCTCGATCGGCTGGCCCGTGATCTGCTTCTTCGTGATCATGGTCGGCTTCTCGATGGCCGAGCTGACGTCGAAGTACCCGACGGCCGGAGGGCCGTACTGGTGGGCGCACGACCTCGGCGGCAAGGGCTGGAGCTGGATGACCGGCTGGTTCAACATCGTCGGCCTGATCGGGATCGTGGCCTCCGTCGCCTACGGCTGCGCGTTCTTCCTCTGGAATCTGCTCAACCTCTACGGGCTGAGCATCTTCGGGATCGACTTCGGCGACACGGAGCACATCCTCGGCGAGACGTGGCTGCTCTTCGCGATCATCCTGCTGCTCTACACGCTGGTGAACATCTTCGCCGACCGCGTACTGGCACTGATGAACAACATCTCCGTCGGCTGGCACCTACTCGGGGTGGCGGTGATCATCGCGCTGCTGATCTTCGTGCCGGATCACCATCAGAGCACTAGCTTCGTCTTCGGCGCACGCTTCAACGAGAGCGGAACCCTCGGCGGCGACAACAGCGGCCTCGGCTTCTGGTTCCTGGTCGCGCCGGTCGGCTTCCTGCTCGGCATGTACACGCAGACGGGCTACGACGCCTCCGCCCATACGGCCGAGGAGACCCACGGTGCCGCGATCAGCGCCGCTCAGGGCGTCTGGCGGTCGATCTTCTTCTCCGCCGTCATCGGCTGGCTCGTGCTGCTCGCGTTCCTCTATGCGGCCAACGACGTGACTGCAGTGAACGACTCGGGTGGCGCGGTCTTCGGCATCTTCAACTCCGCGCTCGATTCCTGGGCCGCGAAGCTGGTGGTGCTGATCGCCACGGTCGGCCAGTTCTTCTGCGGCGCGGCCGGCCTGACCAGCGCCTCGCGGACGTGGTACGCGTTCTCCCGCGACCGGGCGATCCCGGGCTGGGCGATCTTCCGGCGCGTCAACCGCGACCGGGTGCCGTTCAACGCCGTGATCGCGGTTTCGTTCTTCTCACTGGTGGTCGCGATCCCGGCCCTGTTCGGGAAGAACGACATCCCGTTCGCGTTCTTCGCGCTGACCGGGATCTGCACCGTCGGCCTGTATCTGGCCTACATCATCCCGGTCTATCTGCGGCTGCGAAAGGGCGACGACTTCGAGCCCGGGCCGTGGAACCTGGGTGGGCGCTACCGCCTGGTCAACGTCCTGGCGATCCTCTTCGTGATCGTCGTGGTCTACGCGCTCGACCTCCCGTATGACCCGACCGGGCTCCCGTGGAACGAGGCATTCGATGCCGCGAACGTGAACTACACGCCGTTCGCGATCATCCTGCCGCTGATCTTCGGCATCTGGTACCTGGTCTCGGCGAAGAACAAGTACCAGGGTCCGGTCAGCACGCTGGAGGAAGACGTCGTCACCCGCGACTAGAAAGGCAAGGACAAGCAGATGAACGACTCCGACAGAGGCATCGGCGAGAAGGATTTCGTCATGGGCGCCGGGATCCTCGGGTTCCTTGCCCTACTGGCGATCATCGTCGAGATCATCAGCTGACGTTCAAGCACTGCGCGGCCGCCCACGCCCAACTTGACGTGGGACATGCGCCGCCCACTCGACCCGCGTTTAGCGCGGGTCGAGTGCTTTCGTGGCCTCCACGAACTCTCGCCAGCGCTCGTGTTCCGCGGTGCGCCACTCCTCATCCTGCTGCGGATCCACGCTGCGATCCGCCGGCAGCATCTCCGGCAGATCGGTGAGCGAGCCGATCACGCCCGCGCCAACCCCCGCCAGCGCCGCGGCGCCGAGGACGGTGGCATCCGCCCCTGCGGCCTCCACCGGCGAGCCGATCATGTCCGCCTGAAGCTGGAGGAGCAGCGGCTCGTTGGTGAGACCGCCGTCGACACGCAGTGTCTCGACCGGCGAGGTCTCCTTGATCGCCGCGACCACGTCGGCCACCCGCCAGGCGATCCCCTCCAGCGCCGCGCGTGCGACCATCTCGCGCGTCGTGCCGCCGTAGATTCCTGAGATCACGGCGCGGGCGTTCGGCCGCCACCACGGCGCGCCGATGCCGGCCAGGCCTGGGAGCACCCTGGCGCCGGCCGACGTCTCCGCCTCGCGGGCGAGCTTGCTGAGCTCGGGTGGGCTCTCGGCGATGCCGAGCTGGTTGCACATCCACTCGAGCATCGCCCCGGCCGCGAAGACGCCGCCGTCGAGCGCGTACTCGAGCTTGCCGTCGATGCTCCAGGCGACCGTCGGCAGCAGGCCGCCCGCGGGCCTCGGGACCTCCGCGCCGACGTGGGCGAGCACGAAGACGCCGGTGCCGTAGGTCGCCTTGACGCGGCCCGGCTCGACGCAGGCAGCGCCGGCGAGGGCCGCCTGCTGGTCCACGGTCTGGCCCCGGAACGGAAGCTCAACCGGCCAGCTCTCATTCCGGAGCGTTCCCAGATCGCCCGCTGAGTCGCGGATCTCCGGCAGCACGTCCATGGGGATGCCGAAGATCTCGCAGAGGCGCTCGTCCCAGCCCGGCCTGTCGATCCGCTGCAGCTGGGTGCGGGAGGCCGTGGCGGGCTCGGTCGCGAAGCTGGCGCCGAGCCGGTCGCACAGGAACGAGTCGACGGTTCCCATCCGCAGCCTGCCATCGTCGCGCGCCTTCTTCACGTCGTCGTCGTTCTTCAGCAGCCAGGCCAGCTTGGCCGCCGAGAAGTAGGGGTCGAACGGCAGGCCGCTGAGCTCCTTGACCTCGTCCTCCTTATCGGTGAGCTCGTCGAGGATCTCCTGGGAGCGCTTGTCCTGCCAGACGACGATCGGGCTGAGCGGCTTCCCGGTCTCCGAGTCCCAGGCGAGCACCGACTCGCCCTGGTGGTCGAGACCGCAGGCGACGACTTCTCCATCCGCGCCGTCGAGCAGCTCGGCGACGGACTCGGTGACCGCGGCGATCACCTCTTCGCCGTCCTGCTCCACCCAGCCCTCGTGCGGATGGCGGTTCAGCTTGTCGCGGCGCGCCTCGGCGACCGGCCGGAGCCGCTGGTCGAAGAGCGCGGCCTTGACGCCGGTGGTCCCTTCGTCGATCCCGAGCAACATCCCGTCGCTCATGGACCAACCCTATTTCACCGCGACGATCACGGGGCCCGCCTCTGGATCAAGCTGCGCGGCCCAGTTGGCCGGAATGTATGACGACCGTCCGGGCACCAGGCGGCCGACGCGTCCGCTCCACAGCTCGCGACCGCCCTGACGGACCTGCAGCCGGGCCCGCCGCACGAACTCGGTGGAACGCAGAAGAAAGCGGTCGCGCGGCGGTGGGTGGCCGGTCGCAAGCAGCAGGTTCGGGGCGACCCAGGCCAGCGGAGCGCGCGCCGCCAGCCGCACGACCGCCGGCCAGTCGCCGGGACCGCGCAGGTATGCGGCCACGCTCGGGGCCACGTGGCGGCCGTCGAGGGCGCAGACGTCGGCGGTTTCGGCGGGGTGCAGCAGGTTCCCAGCCGCGAACACGCCCCGTTTCGTAGTCCGCAGCGCCGGGTCGACCAGCGGCCCGCGCGTTCCCGGGTCGAGCTCGCAGCCGGCCATCACCGCCAGCTCGTGGTCGGGGATCCAGTCCGCGGTGAAGACGACCAGGTCGCAGTCGACCGTTCGGGTACGGCCGGAGTCGAGCTCCGTCAACTCGACCGACTCGACCCGCTCTGAGCCATGGATCGCGCTCAGCTTGGTTCGAGACCAGACCGGCGCCCGGTAGCGGACGGCCGCACCCGCGCGGAAGGCCAACAGCGATTGATGCCTCGGAAGCTCCGTGACCAGCCCGGCGACCGAGGCTCCGCCGTGCGCCAGGGTCGCGACCGCGGAGAAGCTGACGTGCTCGGCTCCGACGATCACCGCGCGCCGCCCGACCTCCCGGCCCTGCAGGTGGACCAGCTGCTGAAGGGTCGCGGTGGTCATCACACCGGCGGGACGCGACCCGGGGACGAGGCGAGCGGAGCGGGGTCGCTCGCGACATCCGGTGGCGAGCACGACGGCCGGCGGCTCGACCTCCCAGCGGCCCTGCGGCCCGGTCAGCTTCAGCAGGCGGCCTCCCTCCCACTCCGTGACCATCGTCTCGGCGAGAACCTCAACGGCGGCCGCCTCGGCGAGATCGCGATAGCGCGCCGCATACTTCGGTCCGGAGAGCACGGTGCGCAGGTCGCGCAGGCCGAAGCCGCTGTGATCGGAGTGCCGAGGGATCCCTCCCGCCTCGCGCTCACGCTCGATCACGGTGACGGGCGAGATGCCGAGCTCGTGCAGCTCGATGGCCGCGGCCAGGCCGGACGGCCCGCCGCCGACGATGACCGGCCCGTCATCGATCGCCATCGTCATCAGCCCCTTCCATCGCGGCCGCGACCTCGGCGCCGCAGAAGAATCCCTGGCAGCGGCCCATCAGCGCGCGCGTCCGCCGCCGCAACCCGTCGAGGTCGGCGGGCGGGATCGGGCCGGCGAGCGCGGCATCGACCTCCTCCCGGGTCACCCGCTCACAGAAGCAGATGATCCGGCCGCCGTCCTGGTAGGGCCGCGCGCCGAACTCGCCGATGTTCGGCATCCGGATCCCGGGGCGCTCCGGCTGAGCGCTCAGATCGAGCCCGGCGTCGGCCAGCGCGCCCCGCACCCACTCCGCGATCGCCAGCGAGCCGGTGATGCCCGTCGAGCGGATCCCGCCGGCGCAGACGTAACGCCCATTGGCCTTCAGCTGGTAGTCGCGGTGCTCGGTGGCGGCGCGCAGCCCGACATAGGTGGCCGTCACCTCGTGCCGCTCGAGCTCGGGCAGGATGCGCGCCCCCGCCTCCATCAGCGAGGTCAGTCCGCCGGCGGTGGTCGAGCGGTCGGTCTTGTCCTCGACGTCATCGGCGGTCGGGCCGAGCAGGACGTTCCCGTAGATCGTCGGCGAGACCAGGACGCCCTTGGTCTTCTCCGTCGGGACCGGCAGCAGGACGTGGTTGAGCAGGTCGCGCGCGAGCTTGTCGAAGACGATCAGCTCACCTCGCCTGGGCGTCACCCGGAAGTCGGAGTGGCCGAGCATCGCGTCGACCTCGTCGCTGCGGAGCCCGGCGGCGTTGACCAGGTACTGGGCGCGGACCGTTCCTCTGGCGGTGTCGATCTCGTGGCCGCCACCGCTCGGGCGAACGCCGGTGACCGCTGCGTTCAGAACCAGCTCGCAGCCGGCCGCCAGGGCCTCGGTGGCGTAGGCGAGCGTCGTGGTGAAGGGGCAGACGATCCCCTCGCCCGGGATCTCCAGAGCGCCCTCCGCGCCGGGGCCGATGTTGGGCTCGCGCGCGTAGAGCTCCTCGAGGTCGACCGGCCGGGCATCCTCGTAACCGTTCTCGCGGGCCTTCGCCTCGACCTCACGCAGGGCATCCCGCTGCTCGGAACTCCAGGCGACCATCAGCGCGCCCAGCTCCGCGGTCGGGATGCCAACCTCGTCCGCGTAGGCGCTGAGCAGCTCGTAGCCGCGCGCGACGAGGCCGGACTCGATCGTCCCGGGCTTCGCGTCGAACCCGGTGTGGAGGATCGCCGTATTGGCCTTGCTCGTGCCGACGCCCACGTCCGGACCCGCCTCGATCAGCGCGCAGCGCGCGCCGCGGAGGCTGACCTCTCGGGCGACGGCGCAGCCGACGGCGCCGGCGCCGACGACGGCGACGTCGAAGCGCTCGTCCGGAGCCGGCCCATCACGCAAACCCATTCCCCGAGCGTATTAACTTCATCTCTCATGCCTCGACCGCTGATCGGAGTCTGCGCCGCCGTGGAGAAGGCCCACTTCGGGGCCTGGAAGGACGAGCCGGCCGTTCTGCTGCCGCTCTCCTACTCGCGGGCCATTCACGGCGCCGGCGGGATGGTGGCCATGCTCCCTCCTGACCGACGGGCCACGGAGGATCCGTCCGAGCTGCTCGATCATCTGGACGCCCTGGTCCTGGGCGGCGGCTCCGACATCGACCCCGAGAGCCACGGCGCGGAGCCACATCAGGAGACGGTCGGGACCAACCCTGATCGCGACCACTTCGAGATCGCCCTCGCCGGAGCCGCGCTCGAACGCGGGATTCCCCTGCTCGGCATCTGCCGCGGGATGCAGATCCTCAATGTCGCCTGCGGCGGGACCCTCGACCAGCATCTCCCGGACCGGCTGGGGCATGAGCGCCATCGTCCTGTGCCCGGCTCTTGGGCCGAGCACGACGTCCGCATCGAGCCGGGTTCCCTCGCCGCCAAGTCAGCCGGCACGGAGGATCTCACCGTGAAGAGCCATCACCACCAGGGTGTGGACGCGATTCCGGATTCGCTGCTGGCGAGCGCCTGGGCGATCGACGACGAGAGCGTCGAGGCGATCGAGTCAGCCGACGGGGGCTTTGTCCTCGGCGTGCTCTGGCACCCGGAGGAGGACCCGTCCGATTCGGTGATCCCGGCGCTCGTCTCGCGCGCGGCCGGGTAGCCCGGGCCGCTTCAGGCTCGGACGCAGGATCAGGATCTCTTCGGGGGCGTTCTCGAGCATCCAGGCGACGTCGTCGGCCGTGAAGCCGTCTCCATTCGTGGCACCCGCCGCGACGATTCGATCGAATCGCTCGTGCTCCATCAGCAGGCGCAGGGCATGTCGGACGGTCCTTCCGGGCTCGATGCGCGAGTCGACCGGCACTCCCTGGCTCGCCGCACGCTGCTCGACCGCCTCGAGCAGCGGCAGGGCTGCCTCGGCCTGCTTCTTGAGGGGGGTCTCGAGCTGCACGCTCAGTGGGACGATGGCCAGGTAGGCGGGGACCAGCGTCGCCCCCTCCGCCCGCGCCAGCCGGAGGGCGGCGTCGAACGCGGGGGTCGAGAGCGCCTGGCCCACGAAGGGGAAGAGGATGCGCGTCGGCGCGGGGGTGATCGCCGACTCGGTCCGCCTGCGCTTCACCTCGCGCACCAGCAGATACGCGGTCGAAAGGACCAGCGCTGCGATCACGACGATCTCGATCGGGTTCATGACTCCGCCTCCTCCCCCCTCAGGGCTCTGTCGGCGACGACGCGGAGGTCGACCCCGGGCAGCGCTTCGATCAATCGGGTCGGCAGCGCCGGCCTGAACCGATCAAGGCCGGTCCTCGGGCTCGGGGTGCCGATCAGGACGTAGGTGCTGCCCTTCTCCTCCGCGACCTCCTTGACGGTCTGGGCCACGTCGTCGCCCTCCTCGATCAGGACGTGCGCCCCCAGGACCGCAGCCAGCCGGCCGATGGCGTCCAGCTGATCCTGCTCCTCCTTGCTCGGCCGATGGCCGGGCCGCTTCACCCAGAGCAGGTCGAGCTCCGCTCCCAACCGCTGGGCAGAGCGCCAGGCGCGGCGAACCAGCCGCTGCGCTCGCGGCGTCGGCTTGATCAGGGCAAGCAGCCGCTCGCCCACGGCCTGCGTCGCGGCGCTGTCGGCCATCCGGTCCTGACGCTGGCCGAGGGGCTCTCGCACCATCCGCTTCGCCTCGACGTCCTCGGCGACCTGGCGGAGCGCAACCTCGCGAAGGGCGGCGAGATTCTCGATCCGGAAGAAGTTGTTGAGCGCCGAGTCGATCCGCTCGGAGGGATAGATCTTGCCCTCGCGCAGCCGAGCCAACAGCGTCTCCGGCGTCAGGTCCATCAACACGACCTCGTCGGCCGAGGCGAGCACCGCGTCGGGCAGCGTCTCCCGGACCCGAACCCCGGTCAGCTCGCAGACGCTGTCATTGAGGCTCTCGAGGTGCTGCACGTTGACCGTCGAGTAGACGTCGATCCCGGAAGCGAGCACGTCCGCGACGTCCTCGTAGCGCTTCTGGTGCTCGAGCCCGGGCGCGTTCGTGTGCGCCAGCTCGTCGATCAGCGCCAGGTCGGGCGCGCGCTCGATGACCGCCGGCAGGTCCATCTCCTCCAGCTCCGTGTCGCGGTACGACACGCGCCGGCGCGGAACGAATTCGAGGTTCTCCGCCTGCTCCAGAGTCTCCTTGCGTCCATGAGGCTCCAGGTAGCCGATGACGACGTCCCGTCCGGATTCGGCCTCGGCGCGACCCTCCTGCAGCATCCGGTAGGTCTTTCCGACCCCGGCGGCCATGCCCAGAAAGACCTTGAGGCTGCCACGGTCTACTTCGGCGGGGCCGGAGCTCCGCTCCTCTCTGGTCGGGTCGGCCATCGTCACCAAGTTTCCTCCCGTCCCTCCAGCGCATCCAGAATGCCCTCGACCTCCTGGGCGAGCTGGGTCCGCCGCTTCGGCTCGTAGAGGACGCTGCCGCCATGCGTGAGCAGCAGGTTCAGGCGTGCGACGCCCTGGGCGTAGACGGGTTCCTCCGTCTCCAACATCGAGGCGACCCACGTCAGCGGGACCCGGGCGGCTTCCAAGGCCTCCCGGTTCGGGCGCACGGCGGAGCTCGCGCCTTGCCGAGCGTCCACCGGATCGAGCAGCCGGCGGACCGCGCGGGCCAGCTTCCGCCGGGACCGCGGGCTCGTCAGCCAGGCTGAGCGCTGCGCGAGCGGGGCCGATGAAGCGGGGTCCGCACCGGCGCTCAGCGCGCGGTCCAGGCCGCTCCCACGCACTCGGGC
The DNA here is from genome assembly GCA_963728875.1 of uncultured Solirubrobacterales bacterium. GTDB lineage: Bacteria > Actinomycetota > Thermoleophilia > Solirubrobacterales > 70-9 > DASUPK01. The sequence continues at coordinate 52,257 of CAVSLJ010000006.1, read as the reverse complement.
CCACAGCCGGATACGCATTCCGGCTCGGCGGGCGCGCGGAATCCGCTGCCGTCTTTCGGCGACCAGATGGATTTCCGTGAGCCGGTCTTCCATCTCACGCCCCCAGCAGACCGTGGACGAGCAGGTCGATCAGCTTGATCCCGATGAAGGGGGCGATCACCCCGCCCAGTCCGTAGATGAAGAGGTTGCGGCGCAGCAGAGCCGAGGCGCCCGACGGCCGGTAGCGGACCCCGCGCAGCGCCAGCGGGATCAGCAGCGGGATCACCAGCGCGTTGAAGATGATCGCCGAGATGATCGCCGACTCCGGAGTGCCCAGATCCATGATGTTGAGCTTGTTGAGGGGCCCGTCAGCGCCCGCGGAGGTCGCATAGGTGGCGGCGAAGATCGCCGGCAGGATCGCGAAGTACTTGGCCACGTCGTTTGCGATCGAGAACGTGGTCAGGGCTCCGCGGGTGATCAGCAGCTGCTTGCCGACCTCCACGATCTCGATGAGCTTCGTCGGGTTCGAGTCGAGGTCGACCATGTTCCCCGCCTCGCGCGCCGCCTGGGTTCCCGTGTTCATGGTCACGCCGACATCCGCCTGCGCCAGGGCCGGGGCGTCGTTCGTCCCATCGCCTGTCATCGCGATCATGCGCCCGCCCGCCTGCTGCTCCTTGATCAGCTCGAGCTTCTTCTCCGGCGTGGCCTCCGCCAGGTAGTCGTCAACGCCCGACTCATCCGCGATCTTGGCGGCCGTCAGCTTGTTGTCGCCCGTGATCATCACGGTGCGAATGCCCATCGCCCGCAGCTGGTCGAAGCGATGGCTCATGCCCTCCTTGACGACGTCCTTCAGATAGATGACGCCGAGAACCTGGCTGTCCTGCGCGACCGCGAGAGGGGTGCCGCCCTCGCGCCCAATCCGGTCGAGCTCCTGCTGCAGGTCGGGCGGAGTGGTGCCGCCCTCGGCCCGGACGAAGTTGATGATCGCGTCGCCGGCGCCCTTGCGCAGGCGGCGCCCGTTGACGTCGACGCCGCTCATCCGCGTCTCGGCGGTGAAGGGGACGAAGGTCGCCTCGTGCGAGGACATCTCGTGCTCGCGGATCCCGTACTTCTTCGCCAGGACCACGATCGAGCGTCCCTCGGGCGTCTCGTCAGCGAGCGAGGACATCTGGGCCGCTTCGGCGAGCTCGGCCTCGGGAACCCCGGGCATCGGCACGAACTCGGTGGCCTCGCGGTTGCCCAGCGTGATCGTTCCCGTTTTGTCCAAGAGGAGGACGTCGACGTCGCCCGAGGCCTCCACCGCGCGACCGGACAGAGCCAGCACGTTCCGCCGGACGAGGCGGTCCATGCCGGCGATGCCGATCGCGGAGAGCAGGGCCCCGATCGTGGTGGGGATCAGGGCGACGAGCAGGGCGATCAGGGTCGCCACCGACGCGGCCGTGCTCGAGAACTCCGCCATCGGCCGCAGCACGACGACGACCGCCAGGAAGATGATGGTCAGCCCGGAGAGCAGGATGTTGAGCGCGATCTCGTTCGGGGTCTTGCGCCGCTCGGCGCCCTCGACCAGGGCGATCATGCGGTCGAGGAAGCTCTTGCCGGGCTCCTGGGTGATCTCGACCACGATCCGGTCCGAGAGGACCTTGGTGCCGCCGGTGACCGCGCTGCGGTCGCCGCCGGCCTCGCGGATCACGGGAGCCGACTCGCCGGTGATCGCCGACTCGTCGACCGAGGCGATCCCCTCGATCACGGTGCCGTCACCCGGGATGGCCTCCCCCGCCGTGACGACCACGATGTCGCCCTTCTGCAGCTCGGAGGCAGTCACCTCACGCCCGTCCTGCAGGTGGGCGACGGTCTCGGTACGCGCGGCGCGCAGCGCGTCCGCCTGAGCCTTGCCACGGCCCTCGGCCAGCGCCTCCGCGAGGTTGGCGAAGACCACCGTGAGCCAGAGCCAGATCGCAACGGTAAAGGTGAACCACGCGGGCTCGTCGCCGCCGCCGAGCGGGCCGTTGCCGAGGGCCTGGTTGATCCAGCCAATCGTCGTGATCACGGCGCCCACCTCCACGACGAACATCACCGGGTTGTGGATCTGGTGGCGCGGATTGAGCTTCTTGACGCTCGCCCAGATCGCGGGCAGGAAGAGCTCGCGGTCGAACATGGACGAGCGGCGTCGGTCGTTGTCGGTCACTGCCGGGACTCCTTGTCGAGAGCGATGTTGAGCTCGAGCACGTTCACTCCGGGCTCGCCGAGGACGCCCAGAGCGCGTCCGTCGGTGTCCTCGTCGATGAGCTGGTTGACCCGGTCGAGTGGGATGCCGCGCACCTTTGAGATCCGGTGAGCCTGGATCCGGGCGTTGGCCTGGGAGATGTCGGGGTCGACGCCTGACGCCGAGGAGGTGATCGCGTCGACGGGAATGTCCCGGCGGGTCAGGCCCGGGGTGTAGGGCCGCTCCAGCGCCACGTACCTGCGGATGTAGCCCTTGAACTCCTGCATCAGCTCCCGGTTGTTCGGCCCGAGGTTGTTGAAGAAGGCGGTGTCGGCGCTGTAGGTCGTGACCGAAGGGCGCGGCTGGAAGTACTTCGGGTCGGGCGTCTTGATCTGCTTCTTGCCGAACTTGCCGCGCTGGGCGGTCGGGATCGCGTGCCGGATCGTGAAGCTCTGGCCGATCAGCTTGGAGCCGACGGCCCTGCCGTCGACCTTCACCTGGCTGCCATCCGACCCGTTCGGGAAGAGCACCTGCGAGACGCCCGTCGCGATCAGCGGGTAGGCCACGCCGAAGAGCAGCGTGAAGGCCACCGCGGCGATGATCGAGGCTGTCAGATCGCGTCTCATCTCAGAAGAGCTGGTTCGTCAGGCCCTGGACGACCGGGCCGAGCAGGAGTGCGGGGAAGAAGGTCAGGGCCGCGACGATCACGATCACCGCGAGCAGCAGGATCACGAAGGTGGGGTTGTCGGTCCGGAAGGTGCCGGGTCCGGCGGGAACTATGCGCTTCATCGAGAGCGAGCCGGCGACGGCCAGGGCCGAGAGCAGCGGCACGAAGCGCGCCGTCAGCATGGAGAGGCCGCCGAGGATGTCGGCGAAGCTGATGCCGTAGGCCCCGGCGTTACCGGGAGCGTTCGGCTGTACGAAGCCCGTGTAGCCCGCAAAGGCGGAGCCGTTGTTGTTCGCCTGCGAGGTGTAGGCGTAGAGCGTCTCCGAGAAGCCCTGCGGACCCGGGTTGAAGATCGAAGGCGTTCCGTACTTGCTCGAGATCGCGATCCCGGTTGCAATCAGTGCCACCATCGGGGTGAACAGCAGCCCGATCAGGACCAGCTTCATCTCCCGGGACTCGACCTTCTTGCCCAGATACTCGGGCGTCCTGCCGACCATCAGGCCCGCGATGAACACCGCCAGGAGAACCGTTAAGAGCATCCCGTACAGCCCACGAGCCGACCCCGCCGAAGATCACCTCCCCGGTCATCATGTTGGTGAGCGGGACGAGGCCGCCGATGCCGGTGAGGGAGTCGTGGGCGCCATTGACCGAGCCGTTGGAGGCGTCGGTCGTGAAGTTCGCCCATTCGGCGGTGGCCGTGATCCCGTTGCGCTGCTCCTTGCCCTCGAGGTTGCCGCCGGTCGTGCCATCCGCCACGGCGGTGTTCTCGCCTGCGACGTGCTGGGCGGGAGATCCGTTCTGCTCGGCGGCGTAGGCGACGCCGAACAGGCTGATGGCGAAGACCACCATCGTCGCGTACAGGGCCCAGCCCTGGCGGCGGTTGCCCACCATGCGGCCGAACTGCGCCGTGGCCGCGGCGGGGATCAGCAGGATGAAGATCATCTCGACGAAGCCCGAGAACTGCGTCGGGTTCTCGAACGGGAAGGAGCTGTTGAGGTTGAAGAACCCGCCTCCGTTGGTTCCCAGCTGCTTGATCGCGATCTGCGAGGCGGCGGGGCCCATCGCCAGCGTCTGGTCGAGGCCGCCGAGCCCGTGAATCGTCACATAGCCGCTGAGCGACTGGACCACGCCCTGGGAGACGAGGATCAGCGTCCCGACGGCGGCGAGCGGCAGGAGGATGTAGAGCAGGGTGCGAGTGACGTCACGCCAGAAGTTGCCGAGCTCCTTGACGCCGCGGCTGGCGAAGCCGCGGATCACCGCGGCGAGGACGGCCATGCCGACGGCCGCCGAGACGAAGTTCTGGACGGCGAGCCCGGCCATCTGCGAGAAGTAGGTCATCGTCGTCTCGCCGCCGTAGTACTGCCAGTTCGTGTTCGTGACGAACGAGGAGGTGGTGTTGAAGGTCACGTCCCATGGCGCGGAGTTGAATCCCTCCGGGTTGAAGGGGTGGATGCCCTGGGTGCGCAGGATCACGTAGAGCACGACCCAGAAGACGGCGCTGAAGATGACGACGGTCTTGCCGTAGCTCTTCCAGTCCTGCTCCGTTCGCGTGGACGGCCCGATCGCGCGGTAGATCAAGCGCTCGAGCCAGCCGAGCGGCCGCTCGAGCATCAGGCGCTCGCCCTGGTAGACACGCGCCATGTAGCCGCCCAGGACGGGCACGAGCGCCGTCAGCACGGCGAAGTAGATCGCCAGCTGCAGCCAGCCGTTGACGGTCACAGGTTCTCGCCCCGGAGCAGTGAGTAGAGGAGATAGATGAACAGCGCGACCGAGATGACGAGCATCGCGCCTTCGGCGAAGCTCATACGCGGTCCAGCCCGTCGATCAGGAAGTAGAGCGCGACGAACACCACCAGGGCGATCGCGATGGAGATCACGTCCATGACCGGAGGATTGCCCCGGCCCCGTGAAGGCTCCGTTTAGGTTTCGGCGGGGCGCATCAAGATCTTGTGAAGCTCAGCCTCCGAAGCGGTATCCGACGCCCGGATCGGTGCGGATGTACCGCGGGCCGTCGGGGGGCTCGATTTTCCGCCGCAGGTTCGCGATGTGCGTTCGCAGGGTCTGGGTGTCCTCCTCCCAGCCGGGACCCCAGACCTCCGTAAGCAGTGCACGGTGGGTCATCAGGCGGCCTCGGTTGCCCGCGAGCGTCCCCAGCAGCCGGAACTCGATCGGGGTGAGATGAATCTCCTCACCGTCGCGGGTGACCGAGTGGCCCGCCAGATCGATCACCAGCCCGTCCACCGTGATCGCCGGTTCATCGCCGGCATCGCCGGCACGGCGAAGCGCGGCGTTCAGCCGTGCAACGAGCTCGCGGGGACCGAACGGCTTGGTGACGTAGTCGTCCGCGCCGGCCTCCAGCGCGCGCACCTTCTGCTCTTCCTCCCCGATCGCGGAGAGCACCAGGATCGGCATCTCGCTCCAGCTGCGAATCTCCCGGCAGACCTCGATCCCGTCCCCATCGGGCAGGACCAGGTCGATGATCGCGGCGTCGGGAGGCTTCACCGAGGCGGCGTCGAGCGCCTCCTCGGCATCGGCGGTCTCGACCACCTCGAATCCCACATCCTTGAGCACGACCCGAAGCGCACGACGAATCTGCATCTCGTCATCGCAGACGAGGATGCGTTGGGTCATCGCGCCGGCACCGGAGCGACCGGCTCCGATGGCTCGTCGAGCGCGGAGCTGTCGAGGGGAAACTCGACGACGAAGGTCGTGCCCTGCCCTGGTAGGGACTCCACCGAGACCTGGCCGCCATTCGCCTCAACGAAGCCCTTGACGATGGCGAGCCCGAGGCCCGCGCCCGTGTGCGACGGGTCGTCGGGACCCTGGTAGAAGGCCTCGAAGATCCGGTCCAAATCGCGATCCGGGATTCCCGGGCCCCGATCCACCACCCTGATCACCACCCTGCCGGAGACTTCGCGGGCACGGACTGAAACGCGCTCGCCCGCTGAATAGCGGGCGGCGTTCGAGAGCAGGTTGACGAAGACGCGCTCGAGCTGTGCAGCATCCGCCCGGATGAAGGGCAGATGTTCGTCGATCGAGAGCTGGAAGCGACCCCGGTCGATCTCCAGGTCGTCGAGCGACGCCTCGATCACCTCCTCGATCGAGCACCAGTCTCTGGAGGGCTCTGCGCTTCCGGTCCGCAGCCGCGAGAGGTCGAGCAGGTTGTCGATGAGCCCCGCGAGGCGGTCGGAGTCGTCCACGATCGCCTCTCTGAGATCGTCGCGGTCCTGGTCGTCGATGGTGGGCGACGCGAGCGCCTCCGCCGCGGCGCGAATCGCGGTGATCGGCGTTCGGAGGTCGTGGGACACCGTGCGCAGCAGCGCGGTCTTGATCTCGTCGCTGCGGCGCAGCGCCTCCGTCTCCACCGTCGTCCGCAACAGCGCGTCCCGGTCGATCGCCGCGGCGAGCAACGCCTCGAGCCCGGGCACGAGGCGCTGCTCGAGCCTGGCAAGGTTCTCGGGGGAAATTCCCGCGGGAACGACCAACGTGCCCAGCCGGCTGCCGTCCCTGGTCAGGGGCAGTGAGATGCGACCCGCCTGCTCGCTGATCTCGCCCCGAGCCAACGAGGCCGAGGGCAACCCAAGCGCCGTTGCGATGCGCTCGGCAGCGACGGGCAATGCCGGGTCGAGGCTGGGTCCTCCGAGCAGGATGCGAGCGAGCTCGGCCATCAGGTCGGCCTCGCTACGCCTCTCCTCGGCGTCCTGGGCCCGCGCTCGTGCCACCTCGGCGAGCGAGCTCGCGACGATCGCAGTGGCCAGGAAAACGGCGAGTGCCACCCAGTTCTCCCCCTTGGCGATCGTGAAGTACCCGGTCGGGGGGATGTGGAAGAAGTTGAAGGCAAGGGCACTAAGGAGCGCCGTGAACAGGCCGAGCCCGAGGCCCCAAAACGTGGAGACGAGCAACACCGCCAGCAGGTAGACGACACCGAGCGAAACCGCCGGAGCGACCCCGCGAAGGGCGTACACGATCACGGTGGTAAGCCCGACGGCTACGACGGCGACGGAGATGCCGAGCGCCCGTGAGCGAGGCGGCTCGCGCAGCAGGAGCGGTGTGCTCGGCTCCATTTCATCTCCAAGTATGGCTGGCGCCCACGGGATCGACCAAGGGCCGCGCCTGCGCCGGGCGTATCCTCGGCATGGCTGCAATGGCTCGACGCATCCCCAGGGACGAATCGCTGGCGCGCGTCCACGGCGTGGGCGCGCTCTTCTCTGCCGCCTACGGCAACGTGGGCTCCTCGATCTACTACGCCCTGGGGGTCACCGCCGCCTTTGCGCTCGGCCTGACCCCTGTCGCCTTCGTGATCGCCGGGCTCATCTTCATGTGCACGGCGGCCACCTACAGCGAGGCCACCGTGATGTACCCGGAGGCGGGCGGGTCCTCGAGCTTCGCGCGCCACGCCTTCAACGAGCTGATCAGCTTCCTCGCCGCCTGGGGGCAGATGCTCAACTACATCATCACGGTCGCGATCTCGGCCTTCTTCGTCCCCCACTATCTGGCCGTGTTCTGGCCGTGGCTGGGCGAATCGCCGGGCGACATCTTCGGAGGGGTCGCGGTGATCGCGTTCCTCGCCGCCCTCAACGTGAAGGGGACCCAGGAGTCCACCCGGCTGAACCTGATCTTGGCGATCGCCGACCTGTGCACGCAGGTCATCCTGGTCGCGATCGGCCTCGTGCTGGTCTTCAGCCCCAGCATCCTGGTCGAGAACGTCCACCTCGGTGTGGCGCCGAGCTGGGGTGACTTCTTCCTCGGGATCGCGGTCGGGATGATCGCGTACACCGGGATCGAGACGATCTCGAACATGTCCGAGGAGGCGAAGGACGCATCCAAGACGATTCCCAAGGGCACGGGGTTGACCGTTCTCGCGGTGCTCGGGCTCTACACGCTGCTGCCGCTGATCGCGCTTTCGGCGATGCCGGTCCACGAGGTGAACGGGCATTTCTCGACCGAACTGGGCACGAAGTTCGCCGATGACCCGGTCCTTGGAATCGTCGAGAACCTGGGCCTGGGCGCCGGCCTCACGAACATCATGCGCTACTACGTCGGCGTCCTGGCGGCGGTGATCCTGGTGATCGCGACCAATGCCGCGCTGATCGGCGTCTCCCGTCTGACCTTCTCGATGGGCCACTACCGCCAGCTGCCCGAGCGGTTGCGCCAGATCCACCCTCGCTTCCGTACCCCGTACATCGCGATCCTGGTCTTCTCACTGGTCGCGGCCATCACCGTGCTGCCCGGCGAGACCGAGCTGCTCGCCACGCTCTACTCGTTCGGGGCGATGCTCTCCTTCACGATCGCCCACATCTCGGTGATCAAGCTGCGTCAGCGCTTTCCCGACAAGGAGCGCGAGTGGAAGCCGCCCGGCAACGTCCGGGCGTTCGGCTTCGACGTACCCCTGACGGCCGTGTTCGGCGGCCTCGGAACCTTCGCGGCCTGGATCGTGGTGATGGCGCTCAATCCGCGCACCCTGGTGATCGGCGCGATCTGGATGGCGCTCGGGATCTCGATCTACCTGCTCTATCGCCGCTCGCAGGGCCTCTCCCCCTTGCAGACCCACAAGGTCGTCCTGCCGGAGCCGCTCGGCGTCGAGGAGGTCGAGTACAAGAGCGTCCTGGTCGCCTTCGAGGAGGACGAGCCGTTCTCGGAGCAGACGATGGTGACCGCGGTGAAGCTGGCCTCCAAGAAGCGACGCGCGATTCACGTGATCTCGGTGGTCATCGTCCCCAGCCACCTGCCGCTCGATGCGGGGCTGCGCGAACAGGAGGAGAAGGCGCGGTCGAAGATCGAACAGGGGAAGCTGATCGGTGGCATGCGCGTCAGCGGCCACGTCCACCGTGTTCGCCCAAACCAGGCTGGGCACTCGATCGCCGAAGAGGCCCGCGAGCTGAAGGCGAGCGCGCTGGTCATGGGGCTGCGCTACCGCAACGGAGCGCCCCTCTACGGCAAGACGCTGCAGACAGTTCTCGCGGAGCGCCCGTGCCGCGTGATCGTGGTCGGCGAGCCGGAGCGGGCCCGCGAGGTGGCGGGGCTTGCTCCAGTTACTGCCTGACGGCTTCGCCATCAGGTCGCGGCCACAATCGGCCGCCCCACATAAGTCGGGGCGGCTTCGCCGCCCCTCCGAAGTACTGCGGCCTGGTGGCCGCTAGCCCCTCTCGAACATGCGCTTGCGCTCGTAGTCGGTCACGACCTTGTCGAACAGGCCCTGCTCGAGCTGCCCGTAGTTCAGGTAGTGCTCGTGGACCGACTCGCCGAACGCCTTCTTCGCGAAGTCCGACTTCTCCCAGAGCGCGACCGCCTCGCGCAGCGAGGCCGGGAACGCCTCGGCCTCGCCGGCCTCATAGGCGTTGCCCTTGAGCTCGGGGCCGGGATCCGTCTGGTTCTCGATCCCATCGAGCCCAGCCGCGAGCAGGGCCGCGAAGGCGAGGTAGGGGTTCGCATCGGCGCCGGGGATGCGGCACTCGACCCGGCGTGACTCGCCGTGGCCGACGACCCGGAAGCCGCAGGTCCGGTTGTCGCGGCCCCAGGAGACCGAGGTCGGCGCCCAGCTCTCGGCCGCGTAGCGCTTGTAGGAGTTGATCGCCGGCGCCACGAACAGGGCGAGCTCGCGGATGTGATTCCGCATCCCGCCGAGGAAGTGCCGGAAGGTGTCGGTCTCCTCGCCGTCGCCGTCCACGAAGGCGCTCTCGCCGTCCTCGTTCACCAGGCTCTGGTGGATGTGGCAGGAGCTCCCGATGTCGTCCTCCGACGGCTTCGCCATGAAGCTCGCCGAGATCTCGTTGAGGAAGGCGATCTCCTTGACGCCGTTCTTGTAGATCGTGTGCCGGTCCGCCGCGGTCACGACGTCCGCGTAGCGGAAGTTCACCTCGTGCTGGCCGTACCAGGCCTCGCCCTTCGAGAACTCGACCGGGATCCCGGCGCCCATCATCCCCCGGCGGATCGCGCCAAGGTACTGCTCGTCCATGGTGGTGGCGAGGATGTGGTAATCGAGGATGTAGGGGATGGTCGGGGTGAGGTCCTTGTAGCCCTTCTCCCAGGCCTCGGCGTAGCTCTCCTTGTAGAGGTAGAACTCGAGCTCGGAAGCCGCGTAGGGTGTGAAGCCCATCTCCTTCGCCTTCTCGTAGACCGCGATCAGGACCTGGCGGGGCGAGGCGACCACCGGGCTGCCGTCGTGGTTGACGACGTCGGCGAGGACCATCGCGGTCCGGTCGAGCCACGGGATCATCCGCAGCGTCGAGAGGTCGGGCATGATCCCGAAGTCCCCGTAGCCGTCCTCCCAGTTCGCCATCTCGTAGCCGGGGAGCGGCTCCATGTCCATGTCGAGCGCCAGCAGGTAGTTGCAGCCCTCGACCCCGTGGCCGGTGACCTCGTCCAGGAAGTATTCGATCTCGATCCGCTTGCCGAAGAGCCGCCCCTGCATGTCGGTGAAGGCGGTCACGATCGTGTCGATCGTCCCCTCCTCGCCGGCCTTCTTCAGGTCGTCGAGCGAGAGCATGCCCCGGGTGCCGCCGGGGCCGCCTGGTCTGGGAGCAGCTTCCTTGCCCTTCTCCCCTGATGCCATGCGCGGACCCTATATCGTCGGATCATGGCGAGCAAGGACGCTATCCAGGTCATCGAGCCGGCCACTGCCGAGGTGATGGCCGAGCTTCCTCGGGCCGGTGCGCGGGAGACTGACGAAGCGGTGGAGAGAGCCAAGACGGCTTATCCATCCTGGAGGAAGTTCTCGCCCGGAGACCGCTCGGCTCTGCTTCACCGGCTCACCGACGCGATCGCGGACCGTCAGGACGAGCTCGCCGAGCTCGAGGCGCGGAACGCGGGCAAGCCGATCTCCGACGCCCGGGGCGAGATGGGAATGGTGGTCGAGACCTTCCGCTACTACGCCGGCGCCCCCGAGCGGCTGACGGGCAAGACGATTCCCGTCGCCGGCGGTGTCGACATGACCTTCCGCGAGCCACTCGGCGTGGTCGGCCTGATCACGCCGTGGAACTTCCCACTGACGATCGCCTCCTGGAAGATCGCGCCGGCGCTCGCGGCCGGGAACACGATCGTGCTGAAGCCCGCGGAGCTGACTCCGCTCACCGCCATCGAGCTCGAGAAGATCGCTCTGGAGGCCGGGGTGCCGGAGGGCGTGCTCAACGTCGTCCCGGGCAAGGGCAGCGTCGCCGGGCAGCGCCTAGTCGAGCACCCCGACGTCGCCAAGGTCGCCTTCACGGGCTCGACCGAGGTCGGGCGCGGCATTGCGGAGACCGCGGCGGCGACGATCAAGCGCGTCACCCTCGAGCTCGGCGGCAAGTCCGCCAACGTGATCTTCGGAGACTCGGACCTCGAAGCCGCCGCCTCCTCGGCTCCGCTGGCCGTCTTCGGCAACGCGGGCCAGGACTGCTGCGCCCGCTCGCGGATCCTGGTCGAGCGCTCGGCGATGGACGAGTTCATGTCGGCGCTGGAGAAGGCGGTGACCTCGATCAAGGTGGGCGATCCGCTCGACGAATCGACGCAGATGGGGCCCGTGATCTCCGCCGACCAGCTGGAGACGGTCTCCTCCTACGTCAACGGCGACGCGCCGGTGGCCTTCCGGGGGACCGCTCCCGACGGCCCCGGCTACTGGTTCCCCCCCACCATCCTCGCTCCCGTCTCCAACGATGACCGCCCGGCCCGCGAGGAGATCTTCGGCCCGGTCGCCTGCGTCATCCCATTCGAGGACGAGGCCGAGGCGATCGAAATCGCCAACGACACGATCTACGGGCTCTCCGGCTCAGTCTGGACGCGCGACGGCGCCAAGGCGCTGCGGGTGGCGCGGGCGATCGAGACCGGTGTGGTTTCGATCAATTCGAACACCTCGGTGCGAGTCTCGACGCCGTTCGGCGGCTTCAAGCAATCGGGCGTCGGCCGCGAGCTCGGCCCCGACGCGCTCGAGGCCTACAGCGAGGTCAAGAACGTCTACTACGCCACGGAGGGCTGATGGGACGACTCGATGGAAAGGTCTGCGTGATCACGGGGGCGGCGAGCGGGATCGGCGCCGAGACCGCCCGTCTCTTCGCCGAGGAGGGCGCCCGGGTGGTGGGAGTCGATCTCGCCGAGGGAGCAGAGGGTGAGCTGGCGCTTCAGGCCGACGTCGCCGACGAGGACTCGGTCCGCGAGATGTACGCGAAGGCAGCGGACGAGATGGGCCGGATCGACGTCCTCTTCAACAACGCCGGCATCAACCCGCCCGAAGATGCCTCGGTGCTCGATACCCCGCTGGAGACCTGGCAGCGGGTCCAGGACGTCAATCTGAAGTCGGTCTTCCTCTGCTGCAAGTACGGCATCCCCCGCCTGCTCGACTCGGACGGAGGCTCGGTGATCAACACCGCTTCCTTCGTCGCGACGATGGGAGCCGCCACCTCCCAGATCTCCTACACCGCCTCGAAGGGCGGCGTGCTGGCCCTCTCCCGGGAGCTCGGCGTCGAGTTCGGCAAGCGCGGCGTCCGCGTCAACGCGCTCTGCCCCGGACCCGTCAACACCCCGCTCCTCCAGGAGCTGTTCGCGAAGGACCCGGCGGAGACCGCCCGCCGCGTGGTCCACCTGCCGATGGGCCGCTTCGCCGAGGCCCGTGAGATCGCGCAGGGCGCGCTCTTCCTGGCGAGCGACGACAGCTCCTACGTGACCGCCTCGACCTTCCTGGTCGACGGCGGCCTCTCGGGCGCGTACGTCACGGCCGACTAGCTACTCCGGCAGGCCGGCGGCTTCGAGGGCGGCGGTTCGGTCAAGAAAGCTCTGCGCCTGAGAGATCAGTCCATCCCTGAACGTCATGAGATGGCACCAGGTCCAGTCCACCGGAGGGCCATCCGCAGGCACTCCGTGGAACCGGGTGACGCCCAGCGCCCTGTCGTCGAGGTCGATGATCTCCTCGACCTCGACCTTGACCTCGTCGTAGATCCAGAGCTTTGCCAACCAGCGGCGAACATTCTCCTTGCCGTCCTGCCTGCCGCCGCCGGGAAAGCTCGGGTCGCTGATCCAGACGATGTCATCGGTTGCGAACTCCAAGAGCCCGTCGACTCCTGGGCCTCAGCGACCTCGTAGACGCGGCGCAGGACCTCGGCGTTCTCCTCCGACATCGCTCATGCAGTATCCCGGCCTCCATGGAGGGAAGCCGGGCCTAGACGATCGAATCCAGGAAGCGGCCGCAGAGCTCCCGTCCGAGCCGGTTCCAGTCGCCGATCTTCTGCTCGGGTCTCCTCGTGCAGCGCCTCGGGATCCACTCCGATCCGGACGGCGTCCTCGTCGGAGCGGTAGTCGTCGGTCCACCTCTTCGCGTCGCTGGCGCTGACCTCGGCGTGGAACTGGATCCCCCAGCCCGCCTCGCCCACCCGGTAGGCCTGCGCGCAGACGGGGCTGCGGGCGAGAATCACCGCGCCCTCGGGCGGCAGCGACTCGTAGCTGTGCCACTGGAATGCCTCGAAGCTCGGCGCCAGCGGCCCGATGACCGGATCGTCCCTCCCCTCGTCCGTCACCTCGATGCCGCACCAGCCGATCTCCGGCTGGCTCGCCCGCCGGGCGGAGCCACCCGCCGCCTCGGCGAACAGCTGTGAGCCCAGGCAGACCGCGAGCACGGGCATGCGGTCGTCGACCATCGCCGCGAGGAAGTCCTTCTCGAAGCGCAGCCAGGGATGGCGGTCCTCCTGGTCGGCGTGCATGGCGCCCCCGAAGGTGAGCACCGCGTCGTAGTCGGCGATCTCCAGCTGGGGCCCGGTGCCCCGCTCCGAGAGGAGCCACTCGTGCAGCTCCACCCCGCGCTCCGCCATCTCATCGGCGAACACGCCCGGACCGGCGTCCGTCTGGTGCACGATGGCCAGCGCTTTCATCGGCGAATCATCACTGAAATACTGGGCGAATCCGGCATGGACGCAGCAGATAGCACCAGGCGAGTGGTCGAGACCGGGGACGCACCCGAGCCCATCGGTCCCTATTCGCAGGCCGTGATCGCCAACGGCGTCCTCTATTGCAGCGGCCAGGTCCCGCTCGATCCGCAGAGCGGCGAGCTGATCGACGGCGGCATCGCCGAGCAGGCTGCCCGCTGCCTGGAGAGCCTCGAGGCGGTCTGCCGGGAGGCGGGCACCCGGCTCCAGGACGCGGCCCGGGTCGGGATCTACCTGACGGACATGGAGGAGTTCCCGAAGGTGAACGACGTGTACGCGACCTTCTTCGAGAAGCCATTCCCCGTCCGCACGACGGTCGGAGTCGCCGCCCTGCCCAAGGGCGCTCTGGTCGAGATGGACGCGACCGTCCCGCTCCCGTCTTGAGCCAGGGCGTCTCCCTGGACGACGTCGAGCGCGCCCGCGGGGTCGTCGCCGACGTGGTCCGCCGCACCTACGTGTTCGAGTCGCGCTACCTCTCGCGGACGACCGGCGGCAAGATCGCTCTGAAGGCCGAGAACCTGCAGCGCACCGGCTCCTTCAAGCTGCGCGGCGCGCTCAACAAGATCGCCGGACTCGACGAGCGGACCAAGGGCGTGGTCGCCGCGAGTGCGGGCAACCACGGCCAGTCGGTGGCCTACGCCGCCCGGGCGCGCGATCTGGCGGCGACCATCTTCATGCCCGAGCGCGCGCCTCTCGCGAAGATCGCCGCCGCGCGCGAGTCAGGCGCCGAGATCGTCCTCCAGGGCGAGTCGATCGAGGCCTGCGTCGAGGACGCACGCGCCCACGCCGAGAGTGAGGGTCTCGACTTCATTCACCCGTTCGACGACCCGGCGGTGATCGCCGGACAGGGGACGATCGGCATGGAGCTGGTGCAGGAGGTCGAGGGCCTCTCGAAGGTTCTGATCCCGATCGGCGGCGGCGGCCTCGCGTCCGGGATCGCAACCGCGATCAAGGCCGTCGAGCGCGGCGTCGAGGTGATCGGAATCCGCTCGCAGTGCGGGCTCGCCGACGGGATCGCCGTCAAGCATCCGGGCGAGATCACGGCGCCGCTGCTCGATGAGCTGCTCGACGACATCGTCACGGTCGACGAGAACGCGATCGCCGACGCGATCATGCTGCTGCTGGAGCGGACCAAGCTCGTGGTCGAGGGCGCCGGCGCGGTGGGGGTCGCCGCGCTCGTCGGAGGGCAGGTTCAGCCGGCGACGAGCGGCACAACGGTGGTGATCCTCTCGGGCGGCAACATCGACACCGGCGTCCTCGCCGACCTCGCCCGCCACCACGAGACCGGGCGCGGCAGGCGGCTGCGGATCTTCACCAAGATCCCCGACGAGCCGGGATCCCTGGCGGCCCTGCTCACGGCGATCGGCGATGGCGGCGCCAACCTGATCGACGTCGATCACGTGCGCGAAGGGGTGGGCCTCTCGGTCAGCGAGACCGGCGTCGAGCTGGTGATGGAGACGCGCGGGCCCGAGCACGCCGAGCGCCTGCTCGAGCAGATCAGGGAGCTCGGTTATACGCCCGATGTCCTGAGCTGAGCAGGTAGAGCATCCCGATCAGCAGGAGCGGCGCCAGGGTCAGGCTGATCGGCTCTCCTTCCTTGATCCCAGAGACGACGATGGCGCCCACCATGTCGACCGCCAGGACCAGCGCGGCCAGGCGGGTGCCTCGCCCGGAAAGCAGCATGGCTCCTCCCACCACCTCGATGACGCCGATGACGTAGACGAAGGCGTCCGGGGACGGGAGGCCGTAGGTCTCGAACGAATCGGCCTCGGCGCCGTGGTTGAAGAACTTCGCCACACCGAAGCCGATGAAGATGGCCCCGGACACCAGGCGGACGATCAGGGAAAGGTTGGGCATCCGCCTGCCAGTCCAGGACGTATGCCGGGTGTTACGCGATCAGCTCGTAATCCCTCGGGTCGAGCCGCCTGGTCCGGCGCCGGTACTCGACCGTGAAGCCGGGCCAGTTGTTGGTGTTGCGGCCGTGCTCGTCCACGTACCAGTTGTTGCAGCCGGTCTGCCAGACCGAGGTGGAGAGGCGGCTCTGCATCTCGCTGTCGAATGCCTGTTGGACCTCGGGCCGGACCGAGAGCAACCCGCCGGAGCGCCGCAGCCGCTCGACCGCGTCGGCGATGTAGGCCATCTGGCTCTCGAGCTGGAAGATGATCGATCCGGAGCCGAGGTTCGTATTCGGCCCGTACATGACGAAGAGGTTGGGGAAGCCGGCGACCGCCATGCCGAGGTAGGCGTTCGCCCCCTCCCGCCAGACCTCGTTCAGGTCGCGCCCGTCGCGTCCCCGGATGTCCATCGGCGCGAGGAACCTGGTGCTCTCGAAGCCCGTGGAGAGGACGATCACGTCGGCCGGGCGCTCCGTTCCGTCCTCGGCCACCACCCCTCTCTTCGTCAGCTCCCGGACCCCCTGCGTGATGAGCTCGACGTTCGGCCGCTCGAAGGTGGCGTAGTAGTCGGGAGAGATCAGCACACGCTTGCAGCCGAGCACGTGGTCAGGCGTCAGCGCGCGCTTCAGCTGCGGGTCGGAGATCTGGTCGTCCAGGTTGCGCTCGAACATCCGGACTCCGAGCCGGCCCATGCCCCGCCACTGATTGAAGGCCGAGATGAAGACCTCGAAGAAGAGCCACTGCGTGAAGCGCGCCATCCACCGCGCGGGCGGGAACCAGCGGAAGAGGCGCCGCTCCCAGGGCATGTAGGGACGGTCCTTCTTCGGGATCACGAACGGCGCCGAGCGCTGGTAGACGTCGAGCTGGGCGACGCGGTCGGCGATCGCGGGCACCACCTGGATCGTGCTGGCCCCGGTGCCGACGATCGCCACCCTCTTGCCGTGAAGATCGACGCCGTGGTCCCAGCGGGCGGTGTGGAAGATCGTCCCGTTGAAGCGATCGGCGCCCTCGATCCGCGTCAGCGCCGGCCGGCTGAGCTGGCCGCAGGCCGAGACGAGGACGTCGGCCTCCACCGTCTCCCCGTCACCGGTCGCGATCCTCCAGCGCCCGGAGTCGTCGTCGAAATCAGCCCGGGCCACCTCGGTCCCGAGCCGCAGGTTCGGCCGGAGGCCGTACTTCTCGACGCAGCGCTCGAGGTAGTCAAGGATCTCCGGCTGCGGCGAGTAACGCCGGCTCCAGTTCGGATTGGGCTCGAAGGAGAACGAGTAGAGGTGCGAGGGCACGTCGCAGGTCGCCCCCGGGTAGGTGTTGTCCCGCCAGACGCCGCCGACTCCGTCGCCCTTCTCGAAGATCGTCAGGTCGCCGACGCCCGCCTTCTTCAGGGTGATCGCCAGGCCGATGCCGCCGAACCCCGCACCGATGATCGCCACGCTGGGCTCGTGCGAGGGGCCGCCGTTGCCCGAGGGACCGCCGCTGCTTGCCAGCGGGCGCCCGGCCCAGATGTCATCCAGGGCCGCGGCGAGGTCGGCCATCGCCTCGTCGGCCTCGCGCAGCAGCCCGGCGGCGAGCTGGAAGTCGTGCCACATCCCCTCGAAGCGGGCGTAACCGACGTCCACGCCGGCGGCTCGCGCGCGGTCGGCGAAGCGTTCGGAGTCATCGAGCAGGATGTCGTGCGTGCCAACCTGGATGTAGGTCGACGGCAGGCCCTGAAGGTCACCCTCGACCGGCGACAGCTCCGGGTCGAGCGGGTCGGTGGGGCCCCGATAGAGCTCCCCGCCGTTGACCGTCCAGGGCCGGAGCAGGCCGGCGTCGCGCCCCGCGTTCATCTGCATCGAGGCGCCGGAGCAGGTCAGGTCCAACCAGCCGTTGAGGATGACGAGCCCGCCGGGAAGCGGGTCGCCCGCCTCACGCAGCCTGGTCGCCAGCGCCACCGTCAGTCCCCCGCCCGCTGAGTCCCCCACGATCACGATCGACTTCGGCTCGATCCCCGATGCGATCAGCTCCCGATAGGCGGCGAGGGAGTCCTCGAGCGCCGCTGGATGCGTGTGCTCGGGTCCGAGCCGATACTCGAGGAGGTGAACCGGCGCCCCGCCGGCAAGCGCGATCTGCGCCGCGAGTCCGCGATGGGTGCGTCGGGAGCCGAGGACGTAGGCGCCGCCGTGCAGGTAGAGGATCGCCTTCGAGGCATCTGAGCCAACGGCGTCGATCCGGTCACACGGCACTCCGCCGAGCGATCCGGGGATGATCGAGATGCCGCTGGGAACGCGCGTGATCCTGGCGGCGGCCTCGGTCCAGGCGCGCTGCACCCGGATCGGGATCCAGGTGCGCTGGACCGAGCGCTGCAGCACGCGCGTCAGGAGCTTCGCCACCGGGCGAGGCAGGTACCGGCTCACAGGCGTGGAGAATAGGGTTCCGGCGTGGCCTCCCACGAGACCATCGACCTGACCAGCGACGGGCCGGCCGCCCGCATCCTGCTCAACCGCCCCGACGCGCTCAATGCCTGGAACGAGCAGTTCGGCAAGGACCTGAATGACGCGGTCACGACCGTCGCCGACGACGATGCGATCCGCGCCGTGCTGATCACCGGCGCCGGCCGCGGCTTCTCCTCCGGCGCCGACCTGAAGGAGCAGCGCGGCGCTGACGACGGTGGCCTTCCCGACCTCAGCGCTCGCCTCAAGGAGATCTATCACCCGGTCATCACGGCGCTGCGCGAGATGCCGAAGCCGGTGGTGTCCGCCGTCAACGGGCCCGCGGTGGGCATCGGCTGCTCGCTTGCCCTCGCCGCCGACCTGATCGTGGCGGCCGAGTCCGCCTACTTCCTGCTCGCCTTCGTCAACATCGGCCTGGTCCCCGACGGTGGGTCTACCGCGTTCATCCCGGCGCGGGTGGGCTACGCCCGTGCCGCGGAGATGGCGATGCTCGGCGAGCGCGTCCCGGCGGAGCAGGCCCTCGATTGGGGGCTGATCAACCGCGTCGTGCCCGACGGGGAGCTCGAGAGCGAGGCCGGCACGCTGCTCGAGCGGCTCGCCAACGGCCCGACCCGCTCGTACGCGGGCGCGAAACGCCTGCTCAACCGGCGCCTCTACGCCGACCTCGCCGGCCAGCTCGATGCCGAGGCGGACGCCCAGAAGGGACAGGGCGAGAGCAAGGACTTCATCGAGGGCGTAATGGCCTTCGTCGAGAAGCGCGCGCCGAAGTTCACCGGGACGTAGCCGAGCCTAAGCTGACGGGATGCTGTTCCGGCAGATCCTGCACGAGGACCTGAGCTGCGCGTCCTACCTGGTCGGCGACACCGGGACCGGCGTCGCCGCGGTGGTCGACCCGCAGTGGGCGATCGAGCCATACCTGCGGCTGAGCCGCCTGCACGGCGTCCGGATCGAGCACGTCCTGGAGACGCACAACCACGCGGACCATCTCTCGGGCCACGGCCGGCTGGCCCGCGCGACGGGGGCGACGATCCACGTCCACGAGCTCGCCGAAGCCGAGTACCCGCACGAGGCCTTCACCGACGGCTGGAAGCTCAGCCTCGGCGACGTCGAGATCGAGGCACTCCACACGCCGGGACACCGGCCCGAGCACACCTCCTTCCTGCTCCGCGACGCGGGTCGCGGGGGCGATCCCTGGGCGGTGTTGACCGGCGACTCGCTCTTCGTCGGCGACGTGGCGCGCCCCGACCTCGCGATTGAGAAGCGCGAGGGAGCCGCAGGCATCTACCGCTCCCTGCACGAGCGCCTGCTGACCCTGCCGGACGACGTCGAGGTGTGGCCCGGGCACCTCGGCGGCTCGGCCTGCGGAAGCGCCGGGATCGACCTGAAGTCGACGTCGACCATCGGCTTCGAGCGCGAGCACAACCGCGCCCTGCGCTTCCGAACCGAGGCGGAGTTCGTCGACGACGCCGTGGCGACGCTCGGCGCGCCGCCCCCGAACATCGAGCGCATCGTCGCCCTCAACCGCGGGCCGCTGGTCGAGGAGATGGGAACGCCGATCCCCCTGGCGCCGCGGGCCGTGGAGGTCGGCATCGCAGAGGGGGCGCTGCTGGTCGACGCTCGCACCAACGAGCAGTTCGACGAGGCCCACGTCCCCGGCGCGATCAGCGCCTCCGCCTACGAGACCGGCTTCGCCACCAAGGTGGCCAAGGTCGTGTCGCCCGACGTCGAGCTGATCGTGATCGCCGCGCCCGACGGATACGAGATGGAGGCCGCCGAGCTGCTCGCCTCCGTGGGCCTCAGCGTCCGCGGCTATCTCGAGGGCGGGATGACCTCCTGGCGCTCGGAGGGCCGGGGCGTGGGCCGGATCGAGCAGATCGACCCCGAGGAGCTCGCCGGGCGCCTGGAGAGGGACGACATGCTGATCCTCGACGTCCGCGACGACGACGAGTTCGCCGAGGGGCACATCCCCGGCTCGGTCCACCTCCCGTACGGGGAGCTGCCGGAGCGCCAGGGCGAGCTGCCCCGCGACCGCGCGATCGCCGCGATCTGCAGCGGCGGCAAGCGCAGCGGCCTGGCCGCCTCGATCCTTCAGCGCGAGGGCTTCGAGCGGGTTCTGCACGTCGCCGACGGGGGCGTCGGGACCTGGAAGCGGAACGGCCGCCCCGTCGAGAGCGGCAACTAGCCTGGCTTCGTCAGGTGGCCGCCTGCGAATATGCGCAACTTCCCGGCAGGTGACCTGTTCTCAGCGACCCGTGAAGCGAATCGCCCTCATCACCACCCTGATCGCCGTGCTCGCCGGCCTGCTCGTCGCCGCGCCGAGTGCGTTCGGCATCACCGCGGGCTTCAACATCGCCACCAAGCGGCTCGAGGCCGCCTACAAGGTCGCCCTCTTCGAACGCCGCTTCAACCCGGAGGGCTGCTATCCGGCGCCGAAGCAGCTCGCGCGGGCGATCCACGAGTCCAGCCACCGCAAGGTGGGTGTCGCGCCGAACACCAAGCGCCTCTCCAACACCAACGAGGTCTACGTGGTCGTGAAGGGCACCACCTGCGAGCACCTGCGGATGGCGCTGCGGGCGGTCGGCGGGATCTACGTGCTCGACTCGAAGCAGGGAACCGTCCGTCTCCAGGGCCACAAGGGCGCGGCGACGCCGGGCCTCGCCAAGCGGCTCACCAACCTGACCCTCGCCACGAAGTCCTTCCAGGTCACGAAGCCGGACACGGCCCCCCGCCTGCAGACCATCTGCCCCGGCGGCAGGTTCCCGATGGGCGGCGGGATGACGAGCAGCCCGGCGACGGACAGCGACGGCGAGGGGATCTATCCCCACTCCTACGAGAGGCTGGGGGCCCAGCGAGGGTGGCACATCAGCGTCGTATTTCTCGATCCCAGCCGGGCCGGCACCACGCCGCGCAACGTCACGGTGCAGGCGATGTGCGGGTTCGGCGTGATTCCCGCCACCCCCACTCCACACCGGACCGTCTACCTGCGGCCCGGCGAGACCAAGACAGTGACCGCGCGCTGCCCGAAGGGCCAGTCCCTGGTCTCCGGCGGCTTCCAGCGCACCGACTTCCGCAGCGACGGCGGCGACTACGTGACCGAGTCTCACGCGGTCGGCACGAACGCCTGGGTGGTCAGCGGGCATGCCTACGGGACGGGATCCGGCGAGCTCACCTCGATCGCTTACTGCGCGCGGATGAAGAAGACGATCATCACCGAGGTCGCCTCCTCCCCCGCTCCCGTCGCGGCCAACGGCTCGGCGTCGACGACCACCCCCGCCTGCCCGGCCGGCAAGAGGCTGATCGCCGGCGGGTTCAGCACCAACGGCTCAACCAGTGCGCTGTTCGACGGCGCCGAGTTCAACGCGAACGGCACCTGGACCGCGCATGCCTACGGGTTCTTCGGCGCGGCCCCGCAGCTGACGGCTTACGGCTACTGCCTGCCGGCGAGAGCCTGACTAGGCTCGGCTCGGGGCTTCCTCCCCGTGGCCAAAGCGAACGTCCGGGAGCACCCGGTCCGCCCAGGTCGGCAGGTACCACGCCCAGCGCCCGAGCAGCCGCAGCAGCACCGGCATGAGCAGCAGCCGGATCAGCATCGCGTCGAGCAGGACCGCAATCCCGAGGATCAGTCCCATCTCCTTGGGTGGCAGCGGACCCGACAGCGCGAAGGTGAAGAAAACCGCCACCATCACCGCGCCGGCGGCGAAGATCACCCGCCCCGAGTGGGCGAGGCCGCCGACCATCGCCTCCTTGGCGTCGTGGGTCCGGTCCCAGTGCTCCTTCGCCGAGGAGAGCAGGAACACGGTGTAGTCCATCGAGATCGCGAAGATCATCGCGAAGAAGAAGACCGGTCCCCAGGCGTCGAGGAATCCCTGCGGCTCGAAGCCGAGCAGCGAGTGGAGGGCACCGTCCTGGAAGATCCACTTGGCCACGCCGAAGGCGGCTCCGGTGGCGAGCAGGTTGGTGACCACCCCGGCCGCCGCGATCAGGGGGGCCTGCAGCGCGACCAGCAGTAGGACGAAACCGAGGGCCAGCACGACGGCGATCACGAGCGGCGTCTTCCCCGTGAGCGCGGCCGCCAGGTCATGGTTCTCGGCGACCGCACCACCGACCATCGTCCCCGCGGGGAGCTCGGTGCGAATTCGGTCGATCGTCGCGCTCACCGCCGAGCTCGAGGGATCCTGCTTCGGGATCGCGTAGATCAGGGCGAGATCGCCCGACCGCTGCGCCGGGAGCACCTGGGCGATGCCGGGATCGCGTTGCGCGACCGCGGTGGCCGTTCCGGCTTCGGATGCCGGCGCGACGAGCTGCAGCGGCCCCGTCGCGCCCGGACCGAACGCCTCCTGCACCTGGCCGTAGCCGACCCGCGAGGAGTCCCCGGGCGGAACGACCTTGATCGAGGGCATCGCCGTGTCGAGCGCCAACACCGGGAGGGTGAGGAGCACCAGGGCAATCAGGGCGGGGACGCCATAGCGAAGAGGGTGGCGCCAGAGCCGCTCGCCCCAGGCCGCGAAGCGCGGCGAGCGATGCTCGCCGGAGTGGGCCCACGGCAGCGAGAGCTTGTCCACTCGAGGCCCCAGCTTTGCGAGCACCGCCGGCAGCAGAGTCAGCGTCGCGGCGAGCACGAAGACGACGGCCAGCATGATCCCGACGCTGACCGAGCGGAAGGCCGGGCTCGGGACCAGCATCACCGCGCTCAGGGAGATCAGGACCGTCACGGCCGAGAAGACCACCGCCTTGCCGGCCGTGTCCATGGTCTGGGCAACCGCTTCCTCGGGCGGCAGCCCGGACCCGAAGAATGCGCCGCGGAAGCGATAGACGACGAACAGCGCGT
Organism: uncultured Solirubrobacterales bacterium; assembly: GCA_963728875.1. Lineage (GTDB taxonomy): Bacteria > Actinomycetota > Thermoleophilia > Solirubrobacterales > 70-9 > DASUPK01. The sequence goes on along the minus strand of CAVSLJ010000006.1, from coordinate 29,371 downwards.
AGTCGATGCCGAGCGCGAGGGCGAACATCAGCGCGAAGTTCATGGCCCAGATCGAGATCGGCAGGATCTGGGCGCCGAGGTAGAGGGAGCCGGCAGCGGCGACGAGGCCGACCATGGTCAGCATCAGCGGCAGGCCGGCGGCGACCAGCGAGCCGAAGGCGACCAGCATGATCGCCAGGGTCACGGGCCAGGAGATCACCTCCGAGCGCAGCATCGCGCTCTTGTTGGCGGCGTTGAAGTCAGACCACATTCCGGACGCGCCGGTCAGGTGGACCTGCATCCCGTTCTGGCCCAGCGACGCCAGAGGCCCCTTGAGATCCTCGGCGGCGGCCACCATCGCGTTCGCATCCTTGGCGGCGCCGGCCTGCACGATGGCGGTATGGCCGTCGGGCGAGATCGAGACGCCCGGTTGCGGACCGACCACGGTTCGAACCGCGGAGTCCGAGCGCAGCTTCCGCTCGGCCGCCGCGACGGTCGCGTTGAAGTTCGGATCCCCGTGGACGGAGTTCGCGGAGTGAACGACGACCATCAGGCCGTAGCTGGAGAGCCCCTGGAAGTTGCGGTCGATCAGCTGGCGGGCCTGTACCGACTCGGAGCCGCTCGCCTCCCAGCCGGCGCCCGAAAGGGCCTTCTCGACCCGCGGCGCCAGAAAGCCGAGGCCGAGTGCGATCACGGCCCAGCCGATCACCACCACCCGGAAGTGGGTCGCGGTGTAGCGCCCCAGCCTCCCGATCGGACCGACGTCGGTCACCGGGTCTCCGGATAGACAACCGAGTTGAGGTGCAGCGCACGCCTCAACACATACGAGGCTGGGCACGCGCCCACCAGGACGTAGAGCCACAGGTTGACGCCGACGAATGCGGTCAGCACGAGGAACCAGGCTGAAACCAGCGCGGTCAGCGCGGTGCTGATCAGGATGACCGTGCCGGCCAGCGCGAAGAGGACCCGCTCGAGCGGCCACTGGGAGCGAGACATCTATGCGCTCCCTTCCAGCAGGCTGTCGAGCCGCTCGATCTCATCGCGGAGGCCGTCGCAGACGTCGTCACAGAGCGACCAGACGACCGGGTCGGCGATCGAGTACAGGGAGAAGTTGCGCTCCTTGCGACGCTCGACGATCCGGGCGCGGAGCAGAACGCCGAGATGTTGGGAAACGTTCTGCTGCGAGGCGCCGGTGAGCTCCTGCAGCTCCTTGACGCTCTTCTCGCCCTCGCGCATGGCCTCCAGCAGCCGGATGCGCATCGGCTCTCCAAGAACGCGAAAGCGCTCGGCGATCCGTTCGACGAGCGGTGTGGGCAGCGGGTGTGGGAGCTCGATCTTCGTCGTCATGATCGGACAGAGTAGCACAAGTACACCGTTGTGTGCTAGTGTGATTGTGATCACACCATGACGATGACAGCGACAACAGAGCGCGTCGGCAAGCTTCGCCACCGCGTCGACGTCAACGGCCGGCACACGATCGTCACCGACGAGCCGCTGAAGCTCGGCGGCACCGACGAGGGGCCGGCGCCTCACGAGCTCCTCCCCGCCGCTCTCGCCTCGTGCATCGCGACGATGATCGCCCTCTACGCGGAGCGCCATGCCTGGGAGGTCGGCGACGCGAGGGTCGAGGTCGAGTACGACCCCGAGTCCGAGCCGCGGCGGTTCGAGATCGAGGTCCACCTCCCCGCCAGGCTGTCGGAGGAACAGGTCCGGAGGCTCGAGCGGGTCGCTGAGAGCTGTCCGCTCCGGCGATCGCTCGAGGCCGGCTTCACCTTCGAGGAGCGCATGGTCTCCTCGCGGCCGAAGGCTCTCGCCTAGCGGCTAGTACCCAGCGGGATGCCGCGCGACGAAGCTCGACGCGTCGTCGCGCATCACGGTCGACCAGCGGGGACCGCTGCCTCCCCCGGGCCCGCCGGTGTCCCAGCGCAGCCCGGCGATGTACGCCCAGGCGTGGCCGCTGTTGGCGAAGACCGTGATCCAGCTGCCGCCACCGGGCTCGCCCCAGACCTCGAGGCCCGTCGAGTCGAGCGGGCTGGAGAGGAAGCCCCCGCCGTGGAGCGCGAAGCTGACCGAGCCCGAGCAGTCGTAGCCGCTCGAGGTGAACGAGCCGTGGCCGCCTCCCCATATGTACGGGAGGTCGTCGATCTGGTTCGCGGCCTCGATCACGGCGCGCACCGCCAGCGGAGCGTTGGAGGGTGGGATCGCGTCCCCGCTCGAGTCCAGCGTCGCGTGCCCGGCCGGTGCCGGGATGTTGGAGAGGTCGGTCTGGATCTGCCGTTCCTTGGCGAGCAGCGCGTTGAGGACGCTCTCGCGGGCGTTGCGGGCGGCGACCAGCTCTGACTGCTGCTGCTGGATCTGCGCATGCTGGCTCTCGATCTGCCGCTCCTTGGCGGCGACCGCGTCGCGCGCCGCCAGGATCCGGTCGTGCGTCGCCTGCAGCTGGTTGACCAGGGCGGTGATCTGATCACGAAGGCCACGGACCCGGGAGACGACCTCGTTGTCGTACTGCTGGATGTGATCGATGTACTCGGTGCGGGTGAGCAGATCCGACCAGTTCGCCGAGCGCATGATCACCGCGGTGACGTCCGGGTCGTTCGACTTGTACATCTCGACGAGCAGCTGCTCGAGGGCCCCGACCGCGTCCTGCAGCTTGGCTCGGATCCTGCGGAGCTCCGCCTTCTCCGCGTTGAGCTCGGCCGTCGCCTTGTCGAGCTCGGCCTGCTTCTGATCGAGCTGGGCCTGGGCCGCCGCCTGCGCCTGGCGCAGGTGCGACTCCGCCCCGATCAGCTGGTCGACGCGCGCGTTCATGCTGTCGATCTGGCTCTCGAGCGAACCCGAGGTGGACTGGATCCGGCTGAGCTCGTCCTGCTTCTGGGCGATCTTGGAGGCCGGATCGCCGAGCGCGCTCTGGCCGATCGTCGCTCCGATCACCAGCGTGCAGAACACCATCAGCGAGACCACCGCGACGCGGCCGCGGCGCGTGGTGCGTGGGCGTCTTTGAGGCATGGTCGTCGGCATCGGCAACCCAGAGGCGACGAGTCGTCTCCCGGCAGTCGCCAGGCTAGACCTTCGCCCCCGAATTGTCAGCAGTTGCTAACACGGCTGCAAGATCCGTTGCGTCTACGATCGACGAATGACCGAGGAGTTCTGCGACGTCGGCCGGGGCGTGACGCTCTGCTACGAGGCGTTCGGCGACCCGGACGACTCCCCGATTCTCCTGATCATGGGCCTGGCGACCCAGATGATCGCCTGGAACGAGGACTTCTGCGAGGCGCTCGCGGAGCGGGGCTTCTACGTCGTGCGGTTCGACAACCGCGACATCGGCCGCTCGACGCATTTCGACTTCTCCCCGCCCACGCTGGGCCAGATGCTGCGCCGCCGGGTCAACCCCGAGCAGTACACGCTCTCCGACATGGCCGAGGACTCCGCGGCCCTGCTCCGCGAGCTGGACATCGTCCCCGCCCACGTCGTGGGGGCCTCGATGGGCGGCATGATCGGCCAGATGCTCGCCGCCGAGCATCCCGAGGCGGTCCGCTCGCTGACCTCGATCATGTCGTCGACCGGCAGCCGCTGGCACGGGCAGCCCGCACCGTCGGTCTACCCCTACCTGCTGCGCCCCCCTCCCCACGATCGCGACGGCTACATCCAGCGGTCGGCGGAGATCTTCGGCCTGGTCGGATCAACCGGCTTCGAGCGCGACGAGCAGTACATCCGAGAGCGAGCCGGCCACGCCTTCGATCGCGGCTTCGACGTCAGGGCGGGCGGCCGTCAGCTTGGCGCGATCGTCGCCTCGGGCGACCGGACGAAGAAGCTCGGCAGGATCAACACCCCGACCCTCGTCATCCACGGAACGGTGGACAAGATGATCAGGCCGTCGGGAGGCAAGGCGACGGCGAAGGCGATCCCGGGAGCGCGGCTGATGATGATCGAGGGAATGGGCCACGATCTGCCGCGGGGTGTCTGGCCTCAGATCATCGACGCGGTGGCCCAGCACGCCCGCGCTGCAGACGGTGCACGCGCACGGACCACGGCCTAGCCGCGCAGCAGCGAAGCATGAACGGCCCCCTCGGGGCCAGTGATCCACATCGAAGAGCCCTGCCGCAGCAGGACCGCCTCGCCGGGCATCGCCGGGTCGCGATACCCGATCTCGACGTCGATCGACTCCGGCTCCGGCCCGCTCGCCAGCTCCTCCTCCAGCGGCACCCAGTAGTGGGAGTTGTTGATGTGGCCCGCTGAATCCATCTCGGCCGCGCGGAAATGCCACGGCGAGCGCTCCGCATCCGCGGGCGGCTCCGGATGGCGCAGGCGGACGTTCGCGCCGCGGCCAGCCGCGCTCACTTCATACGCGGCGATGAAGTCGGGCGGAAAGCGCATCGGCCGCCCGCGCTCGGGATCGAGGCACACCCAGATGGAGACGGTCTCGACGGCCGCGCCCTCGCCCTTGAACGAGGTTCGCCGCTCGGCCGAGAACCGGCCGATGCCGCTGCAGAACGTCCGCAACGTCAGCTCCTCTCCAAAGCGGGGAAATCGCTCGACGCGGATCCGCGTACGCCGGACGATCCAGGCGCCGCGGCCCTCGAAACCGGCCTCGATCAGGTCCGCGTAGGCGATGTCCTGCAACCAGCGGGCCATCGCATCGAGCCGGCAGCGGCCCGCCGCGTTCGCATCAGCGATGCCCGGCCGCATCTCCTGCTCGTACGCGCGGCCCTTCCCGGCGTCCGGAACGATCTCGGTCAGCTCCGCCGCTACTTGAGCTCCTCGAGCGAGTCGCGCAGCCGGTCGAGCATCGACCAGAGGTCGGGCATCTGGTCGCGGTCGGCGACGATGCCGAAGTCCATCTTCCCGCAGTAGCTCATCACGGTCATGTTGAGCCCCATCCCGTCGGTGATCACCGAGACGGGATAGTTGGCGACCAGCCTGGCGCCCGCGCAGTAGAGGGGGAACTGCGGCCCTGGCACGTTGGAGACGACGAGGTTCCAGGTCGGCCTGCCCCGGCCGCTGGTCGAGATCGCGAAGGTCGCGCGGGCGGCGCGAGCGAAGACCGCGGGCGGGATGAAGTGATTGGTGTCCTGGAGCAGCTCCGCCGGCAGCGCCCGGTGATGCTCCTTCATCGCCGCCAGGGCGCGGTGGGTCTTCTCCAACCGCCGCTTGGCATCCGGCTCGTTGGTGAAGAACGGCGCGCTCATCAGCATGATCCGGTTGCCGAAGGTCCCCATCTGCTCATCGGTCCTGACCGAGACGGGCACCTGGACGACCAGCGGATCGGGCGGCAGATCGTCGTGCTCGAGCAGCCAGCTCCGAACGGCACCGGAGCAGACGGAGACGACCACGTCGTTGACCGTGACGCCGTACTTGTTCTTCACCTCCTTGACCTCGTCCAGGTCGAGCTGGCCGAAGGCGAAGCGGCGGTGCGGCGAGATTCGGCCGTTGAAGCAGGTCTTCGGCGCCTTGTACGTGGTGTGGGCGAGGACTCCGCTCTCGCGGTTGCTGAACGGCCGCGTCAGGCGGTCGGTGACCTTGGCGACGAGCCCCGTGCCGGGAATTCCCGCGAAGACCGGCGACTCGTCGAGGTTCGGGAGCGCTCGCGGCAGGGAGCGCAGAATCCGTAGTGGATACCGCGGCAGGCCCATCAGGCCCCGGGTGAGCATCTCGACCTCGGTCGGTTGGCGGTCGGCCCCGTTCTCGCTGGGCTCGGGCAGCTCTCGGCCCTCGGGGGCGAGGTCGAAGAGCACGCCCATGATCTCCGCGCCCGAGAGACCATCGATCAGCGAGTGATGGATCTTGGTGAGCAGAGCCTTGTGACCGTCCTCGAGCCCATGGATCAGGTAGATCTCCCAGAGCGGCCGCGAGCGGTCCAGCGGACGGGCCGCGATCCGGGCCGCCTGCTCCGCGAGCTTCTCCTTCGCTCCTCCGGGCGGCAGCGCCAGCTCGCGGACGTGGAAGTCGAGGTCGAAGTTGGGATCGTCAAGCCAGTACGGGTAGTCGAGCCCGAAGGGGACCTCGACCAGGCGCCAGCGCAGGGGCGGCAGGAGCGGCAGGCGCTCCTCCATCAGGGCCCAGATGTCCTTGAAGGTGAGCTCCCCGCTCGGCTTGGTCGAGGGATCGAGGATCGTCAGCCCGGCGACGTGCCCGGTCTGATTCGAGCTCTCGAGCGCCAGGAACTGCGCGTCGAGGCTGGTCAACTGACGCATGAGCGAAGCATATGGGGGTAGATTCCACCCTGGCAATGGGGACCCGGGGGGTACCGAGAGCGCTGCTTGGTGCGGCTGTCGCCGTCGCCGCCTTGCTTGCCGCCCCCGCTCTGGCGAACGCCGCCCCCTATCCCGTCAGCTACGACTTCAGCCAGGGGCTCCTCGCCCAGGCCCAACACCCGGACTCGCCGCCGCCGGGCGCCAACGACTTCTCCTGTCACCCGAGCGCCGCGCACCCGCGACCCGTGGTGCTGGTCCACGGCCTGCTCGCGAACCAGACCGACAACTGGCAGACCATCTCCCCCCTGCTCGCCAACCACGGGTACTGCGTCTTCTCCCTCACCTATGGCACGAGGCCGGAGGTCTCGTTCCCCGGGTACCAGCCGGGCGGCCTGGCGACGATGGAGGAGAGCGCCCAGCAGCTCTCGGGCTTCGTCAACCGGGTCCGCGACGCCACCGGCGCCGGCCACGTCGACATCGTCGGTCACTCCGAGGGAAGCCTGATGCCCGACTACTACGTCAAGTTCCTCGGCGGCGACCGAGTCGTGCGCCGTTACGTCGGCATCACCACGCTCTGGCACGGGACCAACCTCGCCGGACTCGCCAGCGTCGATCAGCTCGGCAAGGCGTTCGGGATCTCGAGCGGCGTGGAGCAGGCCGTCTCCTCCTTCTGCGCATCCTGCCCGGAGTTCCTCGCCGGCTCGGACTTCCTCGCGAAGCTGCGCGCCGGTGGCATCGCCGTCCCCGGCGTGACCTATACCAGCATCGTCACCCGCAACGACGAGCTGGTCGTGCCCTACACGAGCGGCATCGAGTCGGCGCCCAACATGACCAACATCGTCGTCCAGAAGCAGTGCCCGCTCGATCAGGCGGAGCACGTCGCGGTGGCCGCCGACCCCGTCGTCGCCCAGGACGTGCTCAACGCGCTCGACCCGAACCACCCGGAGGCCGTGCTGTGCACCCTGGTGCTGCCGCTGATCGGCGCGCCCGGCTACTCCGGCCCTCCGCGCTGAGCCGGCGAGGTTTGGGAATTACTTGCGCGGGCAAGTAATTCACCCGGACTTCGACCTTCAAGGAGGATCCACATGGATCTCGCACTGCTTGTGCTCCGCGTCGTCGCGGGACTGCTCTTCGTCGGCCACGGCGCCCAGAAGCTCTTCGGCGCCTTCGGCGGTGGCGGCCTCGACGGTACCGCGGGGATGTTCGACAACATCGGCCTCCGCCCGGGCTGGCTTCATGCTCGGGCCGCCGGCGCAGCTGAGTTCGGCGGCGGCGCTCTGCTCGTGCTCGGCCTGTTCACTCCGTTCGCAGCGGCCGTCCTGATCGCGGTGATGACCGTCGCCGTGATCACGGTGCACGCCCCGAACGGAATCTGGAACACCAACCAGGGCTACGAGTTCAACCTGGTGATGGCCGCCGTCGTCTTCGCCCTCGCGGGTGCCGGGGCAGGCAGCTGGTCACTCGACAACGCCTTCGGCTTCGATCTGCACGGCACCGCCTGGGCGATCGGGGCTCTCGTCGTCGGCGTGATCGGCGGTGTCGGAGCCGTTCTCTCGGGCCGCACGTACGCCGGCCATGAGCCGCATCCTGTTTCGTAACGGGGAGCACGGCTTCGCCATATGATCGTGGCCACAAGCGGCCGGGCCACATAACCGCTCGGGGCTGCGCCCCTCGCTCATGGTGGACCGGCCTGGTGGCCACTGGAGGAGAGACCAATGCTGGGTAAGCCGTCGAAGAAGCTGAAGAAGCAGCTGGAGGAGAGCGGAAAACGCGCGAACGCCACCATCGTCGAGATCGCCGAGAAGGGCATGGCCGTGACCCGCGGCGCCGAGGGCGTGGTCGCCAACACCGAGCTCGCCCTCAAGGCCCACCTTCGGGTTCAGCCCGACGACGAGCCCGAGTTCGAGGTCAAGAAGCGTTTCAGCTTCCCGCAGATGGCGGTGCCGAGCGCGGGACAGACCGTGCCGGTCCTCTACGACCCGAACGACCACGACAAGATCATCGTCGACTACTCGCCGGAGGCCCAGCAGTCGGCGGCGTTCTCGGCCGCCGGCATCGATCCGAGCCAGATCGGCCAGCTGATGGAGCAGGCGCAGCAGATGCGCGCCCAGGCGGCGGGGATGCAGGGAATGGGCCAGATGCCGGGCATGGCCCCCGCACCGGCCCAGCCTCAGGCGGATCCGGTCGAGCAGCTCGAGAAGCTCGCCAAGCTGAAGGAGTCCGGCGCCCTCACCGAAGCCGAGTTCGAGGCCGAGAAGGCGAAGATTTTGAATCAGTAGGGGCCGGCTACACGGCTTCGCCATAAAGATCGCGGCCACAAGCGGCCGCCCCACATGAGTCGCTACGGGCTTCGCCCTTCGCTCCAAAGTGGAGCGGCCTGGTGGCCGCTAGCCGCTAGTGACCAAAAATCAACGGCAGCTGTAGCCCGATCGCCAGCGCCGTCAAGGCCAGCGCCGTGGCGCGCTGGTAGGGCCGGACGGCGAGCGTCGCCAGCGGCAGGAACCAGACCAGATACCAGGGCAGGAACCAGGTGGTGGTCACGATCACCGCGCAGGTCGCCCAGCCGGCGTTCTCCAGCCAGTCGCCACCGCGGTAGACCCGCACCAGCAGCAGAGCGATCGTGGGCAGCAGGACGAACATGCCGATCCGGCCCGAGCGTGTGGGTCGAGATGCCGAGCCCGAGGACGTTGTTGATCACCCCGGGGATATCGTTCGGCGTCTCCAGCCGAGCGTCGCGCTGCAGCACGTGGAGGAGGCTGGAGATGTGCGTCCCGAAGGCGAGCAGGGTCACGACCCCCACCAGGGCGGCCGCACCCACGCCCCAGACGATCGCCTTCCACGGCCGCCGGGAGCCGAGCAGGGCGAACGGCAGCAGGACGACCGAGGAGCTCTTCACGGCAACCGCGACCACGAGCGACGCCATCCCGGACTCCCGTCCGGCGAGCATCAGTAGATCCCGCCGAGCGCGGCGACCAGCATGAGCAGGTCGTTGTGAGCGCCGCCGACGGCGTAGGCCAGCAGGACGGGATTGAGCCCGAAGAACAGGGTCGCCGGCAGCGCCGGCCGGCCCAGGCGGGTCGCGCACATCCAGACCAGCGCGACGCAGGCGAGGCTGGCGACGGCGGCCGAGAGCTTGAGCAGCCAGATCCCGGCCGTGAAGCTGGCCCAGCCGACCGGCAGGGTGCCGAGCGTGAACAGCGGCCCGTACGCGGTCGTGTTGAGCGGCCAGCCCACGTAGATGTAGGACGGATCGGTCGGCGCGGCCGAGAGCGGGTGGACATAAGGGTTCAGGTGATGAACCGCGTCGAGCCGCGCGTATCCGACGTAGTTGAAGATGTCGCTGGAGAGCAGCGGCGGCGCGACCAGGAAGACCAGGTGCAGCGCGACGATCGCCCCGATGCCGACCCGGAATCGCACGGAGTCCGCGAACAGCAGGACTCCGAGGTAGCAGACGCCGAGCACGATGAAGAGGACGGCGAACTCGGTGCCGCTCAGCGACAGCCCGAGACCCGTGCAGCGGCCCCCGGATCGAGCGTCGGCAGGCCGTGGTGGATGTGCAGGGTCGGGCCGTAGTGCTTGGCCGCCGCGCCGGCCGCCATCAGGAAGCCGGAGACGATCATCCCGCCCAGGAACGAGTTGGCGATCAGGGCTCGGTGTCCGGCCTTCACTCTCGGGACCGAAGGGATCGCCGGCGGCGCGACGGCAGCCGGCTCGATCGCAGAATCAGCGGTTCCCGGGAGGGACTCCATCGGAGGCGCGAGATGGTAGAGCCGAGCGTTAAGGCCCGCTCACGCTCGGCGTGCTTGCGGCACACGGACCAGATAGGTCCCATCGGGGGAGGTGAACTCCGCCCGGAAGCCCGCCGCCTCGAGCCGGCGAATCGCCGAGTTCACGTGAGTGATCACGGCTCCCGCCTGGATGCGCCGCAGCGCGCCCGGGAGATCCGCGGTCCAGGCGCGCAACACCCCGTAGTTGTCCCGCAGCTCCTGCGGCGTGTACTGCTCGAGCCAGCCGTTGATCACCACCGGCGTGTTCGGCGAGCGCCAGTTGATGTAGGAGCCGACGCCCGCGTAGGTGACGATCCGTCCGTGCTCGGGCGGATGAGCGATCGCGTAGTCGGCGACGGGGAAGCCGAGCGTCGGGTCGTCGCGCGCCGGGCCCAGCACCAAGCCCCAGACGAGCGCCGCAGCCGCTGCCGCCGCGCCGAACAGCGCAACGGGGCCGCGCACCGGCGTCGGGCCTCGGTTCGGAGCGGTCCACGCCACCTGCAGGGCGAGAATCGGGCCGATGAAGACGATGTTGCGGACGGAGTAGCCGGCGAAGACGAGGAACCCCGCCGTGACCAGCAGGGTGGTCGCCCGCCGCGGCCGGGGTGAGCGCACCCACATCCAGGCGGCGAAGCACGGTCGCCAGGGAGAGGTACAGCACCGCCAGCGGCGAGCTGAAGGCGGACTCCCACTCCGTGCTCGCCAGCGAGATGGCCTGGTTCTGGAAGCTGAGCAGGTAGTCCCAGATCGCCGCGCCGAGCGGGGTGGCAACGGTGACGATCGCCGCGGCGAGAACGGCGACGAGCCCGAGGACCGCGACGCAGCGAGAGCGGCACGGAACCCGGTATCCCGCGCCAGTGATCGATCGCCAGCCCGATCGTCGCCAGTCCGAGGAGCAGGAAGCCCGCGATGAACCCGCCGTGCAGGTTCGCCCAGAGCGCGAACAGCGCGAGGATCGCCAACGGCGCCCACCAGGCATGCCCCTGACCGGTTCGCCCGGTGCCCCGCCCCCGGAGCGCGACCAGCACGCGCGATCAGCAGCGTGAAGATCAGCACGGTGAACCCCGCCGCCCGCGGATGGATCACCGCGAGGACACCCGGGAAGTAGAACGCCGCGACGGCCACCAGCATCGGCCACCCCTTCCGGCGGCAGATCCAGAGCAGGAGCGACAGCGGCACGGTGATCAGCAGCGCGTAGAGCACGGTCAATCCCGTGGGCCCGAAGACCTCGGAGACACGGAAGAACGCCAGTTCGGAGAGCCACTGCTGGTTCAGCCAGGTGCCTCCGTGCGAGACCGTCGAGAACGGATCGTGCGTGGCAAAACCGTGCTGGGCGATGAACCGGCCGCTCATCAGCGACAGGTAGAAGTCGCCGTTGTGGAAACGGTCCAGGCAGAGCGCGAGCGCGCCGACGAGCGCGATCAGGGCCCCGATCAGGGCCCAGGTTGATCGCGAGGTCAAGCGGCCGCCGGAATCGGCGGTTGCATCGGTGCCGCGCACGCGGCCGGTATTCGTAGCGGTTCGGGCGGTCCAATTGCGTCACCGAGGCGTGAAATCTGCGGAATTTGGCCAAAAACCGGCCATTTGCAGGCATTTCAGCATCTGCTAATATGTACGACCCCGCCGGGCCATGGAAACCCGGCATTTGCAGCGTTTTCGCGCAGCTCTTCCAACTACAGGCAGCCTTCGCGAACGCAGCACTCGACCGCGGAGGTAACTCATGTCTCAGACCAAGACCGCTCACAATTCGCGCGCTCGCGCGCCCCGCACCCGGCGCTGGACCTGTGCCGGCTGCGAGGTGACCGTGCGCTACGCCGCAGGCAGCAAGTCCACCCCCCGTCGACCGGAGGGCTGGACCAAGGCCGGCGGCCAGTGGCTCTGCCTGCACTGCCAGCGTGAGAAGGCCGTCGAGAAGGCGACCATCGGCGCCAAGGGTGACGGCTGGGCCTCCCGGCGCCAGGCGCTGCTCGAGTTCGAGCTCAAGCGAAGCCCCGAGGAGCCCGACGGCGTAATCGCCAAGCGTGCCAATTGCTCCACGGGCCATGTCCGCAAGGTCCGCGAAGAGCTCGAGGCCGGCGGCAAGCTGTCCAAGGCTGCCGCGTAAGCGGCGCACTCCGCCGTTTGAGTCAATAGCGTGGTTTGAGCCTGTACCGATCGGGTACGGGCTTTCCAATTGCACCTGCCGAATCGCACGTCAGTCCTTAGTGCGAACGGGGGAACCAACTGGAGCGCAAGCTCTGTGGGCGAATCGGTGTGTCCGTAGCGCACTCTTTCGGCGCGAGCCCGTCAGCTAACCCCGTAGGCCCGAGAAAGAGAGGTTGGCATGGGCACGTTGATCGACCAGTTGGCGACCGATCGGATCAAGGGCGGGCGCCTCGTACTCGCGTACTCGATCGGCGCCGTCTTCGGGATCGCGCTGGCGATCGGGCCCTGCTGGCGGCCGGGACCGGCCCCTAGCTCAGCGCCCGAGCGCGCCCATCCAGGCGAACAGCGCCGCGTTCGCGGCGTGCAGCTGCAGGCTCCCCTTCGGGGCGGCGGCGCGCGCGGCCTTCTTGCCATACCAGGTGCGCAGATAGAGCCCGTGCTTGTCGCGCGAGCGATGTAGTGCGCTCCGGGCGCTCCGCTGAGCGATCGCGTACCAGTCGCCGTTGTCGTCGAGCTTCGCGAACTCGAGCATCGTCCGCACATACCAGAAGTCGAACTGCGGGCCCATCCAGAACCGCCCGTAGCGGGAGAGGGTCGCCGTTGCGAGCTGGTCGGCCCGCTGGCAGTAGGACTTCCTGCCGGTCTCGTCGCAGATGATCCTGTGGGCAAGGATCATCGGGCCGTTGACGTACGGCATCGGCACCGCGTCGAAGGGCGGGTAAAAGGACTTCGCGGTCCGCGCAATCCCAGAGTCGGGCACAGGCTCGCCGGCGGCCTCGAGCTTGGCCGCCTCGTCCGGGTTCGCCTCGAGCGCTCGCCGCTCGGCCGCAGCCTTTGCGCCGGACCCGTAGTAGGTCTTGGGCCTGCGCAACCTGGCGTAGAGGCCCGTGGTCGGATCGGTCAGCCAGACGTCGGCCCAGGAGATGTACTTGAGCGCGTCGTCCAGGTAGCGCGCGTCGTGGGTGATCGCGTAGAGCCGAGCCGAGAGCAGCGTCCCTCCGGCGAGTGACTCGCCTGCGTAGAAGCTGTGATTCGTGTTCCACCAGATGCCGCCGGGGCGGTCCGGCGTCGTGTCCCAACCGGAGACGCTAATGAAGTTCTGGGCGATCTCCGCGTCCGCCAGCCACCGCCCGTTCCCGGTGGCGCGGAAGGCGTCGAGGAACGCGAGGCCCCACCAGCCGTTGTCGTCGAACCAGGTGGTCTTCCCGGCGTTGTGCTGGCCGGGCCGCGGCCCGAAGCCCGGGACCGGCTGCAGGTTGGGGTTGAGGTAGCGCTGCGCGCCCCAGGCGAACCGGCTGAGCTGGTGGCGGTGCCGGGGAGACGGCCGAGCGATCTGCAGCCCGTTGAGCGCCTCGAACAGAGGCACCACTCCCCAGAGCGAGACGACCTGGGACCCGCCCAGAGTCGAGCTGTACCAGTGCCGGCTCCGGTTCCACCAGCGGTGCGTCTGCTTGACGCCCTTGTTGGCGGCACGCAGGTAGCGCGCCTGGCTGCGGCTGAAGGCGTCGGCCGATGGCAGGCATGCAACGCCCAGGACCACCAGGGTCACCAGCGAGATGATTCCTGCCAGCGAGCTTCTGTGAACGAGCGACACGCCTAACCTCGAACACCTTACGCGCGGCGATGACGCGGAGTGACCGCAGCCGTGCGGGGGCTCAATCCAGGAACGGCAGCACTGCGGCGGCTCCGGTGAGCTCGATCACGCGCCGAACCTGCGGTGCCCTGGGCCCCGTGATGCGCAGGCGGCGACCGTTCTCGTTCGACCTGGCGGTCAGGTGGAGCAGGAGGCGGATGCCCGAGGCATCCATGAACTCGAGCTCGGCCAGATCGAGAATGACCCGGTCGGCATCGCTTGCCTCCGCGCGCTCCATCTCCCGGTCGACGCTGCCGATCACGGCCAGGTCGAGATCCCCGAGTACATGGACGTGTGCGTCCCCGTTGATGTGCTCGCTGCGCACGGCGAAGCTGCGGCCGTCCAGCCCGGACGTTTTCGCGTGCCCCTGTGACATCCAGTCTCCTCCGAGTTTTGAGTCGGTGGCTATCCGTTAATAGCGCCCAATCCTTCGATTGAGGTACGGCCGACCCGCGGAAAGGACGGATTTTGCGGGCGGGGCGGCACCGGCTGAGCCGGCGCCGCCCTCCGCATGCGTCGAGTCAGCCCGTGGTGTTGTGCACCACCGGGTAATAGCCGTTGGCATGACCGGTCGTCTTCGGGTGGTAGCTCTCCCCAACCGGGTTGGAGAGGCCGTTGATCCACTCGGTCGACGAGGCGCCGCCGCCGTCGCAGACCGCGTGGCCGATGAACGGCGGAATCACGTCGCGGAACAGGAAGTTCGCTCCCGCCCGCGTCGCCGCCGTGCTGATCACTCCCTTCAGCATGTCGGCGGTCTGGTTGAGCCGGGTCTCTTCGCTCGGGCTGAACCAGGTGAACGCGTTGCAGTCCTGCCCGTTGAAGAGCCGCGGGTAGTCGAGCGCGATCACCTTGGCGCTCGACGCCCTCGACTTGATCGCGTTGTTCACCTGATCGAGCCGGCCCGGTAGCTGGTTCTGGATGATCGACTGCGCGTTGTTGATCGCGCCGTCGCAGTCCGACGCCCAGGACGGCTGCGCGCACTCCGTGAGCACGCTGGAGAAACCGGCGTCGTTGCCGCCGATCGTGTACGAGACCCAGTTGGTGTCGGAGGTGACGCTCGACACCTGGCTCGAGAGCAGGCTGCTGGTCGTGGCTCCCGAGCATGCGGCGTGCACGAAGGTCCATGACGGATGGGCGTTGTGTTCCAGATACGGATAGGCGTAGACGGACTTCTGGCAGCTGCTGTCGTAATAGGTCCGCGTCCCTGTGCCGGACGAATACGAATCGCCCAGGGCGACGTACTTCGTCGCCCACGCGGGGCCGACGAAGACGAAGCAGGCCGCAACCACGCAGAGAACTGCGGAAACGCGACTCAACTTCATATGGCTCTCCTCCCGAGAGAGTTCTCCGGGTGCCATCACCCGGAATTTGCGGCGCGACGCTAACACGACCCCCGTGCCGGTTTCTCAAATGGAACAAACTCGCCCGGGTGCTTCACCGGATGAGTCACAGATGGGCGGCTCTCAGGAGGTCGGGACAGAGGCGGAGCTGCCGAGCCGACGGCCCTGGGAGTCCAGCGCGCGCACGGCGAAGGTCGTGGCCGCCGTCGAGAGATCGACTCGCGTCTCGAAGCTTCGCTTGCGCACCGTCGCGACGCGCCTCAGCGATCCCGCGCCCTGCCCGGCGAGAACCTCCCATCTGGCGACCTTGGTTGCGCCGTTCCAGCTCGCGTAGACCGACACCGCCGAGGGGCCGGTGCGCTGCGCGACCACGGCCGGGCGGGTCTTCGGCGTCGCGCTCCACGGCAAGCGATAGGTGCGGTAGGTGCCGTCGTCCTGCGGCAGGCTCGCGTCGTAGAGCAGCTTCCCCCGCGGGGAGAACTCGGAGAAGAACGGCTCGGAGCCGAATCCGACGAAGACGTTCCCGCCGGGCAGCCGCTGCAGGCTGCCCTCGCTCTGAGCGGAGGTACTGGGAGAGCGGGCGAATTGCCGGACCAGAGCCGCCTTGTGGCGGCGGAAGTTCAGCTGCAGGATGAGCCCGCGCGAGAAGGGATTGAGCTGCGGCGGGCCGGCCCCGTCGTCCAACATGGCTATGCGGCCGTTGCTGAGCATATGCGCGTCGTGCTGGAAGTAGAAGGTCGCGCCGGGGCCGAGCCGGAAGTTGCTGCCCTTGCCGCCCAGCGTCCAGAGGATCCGCCCGCTGGCCTGGTCGACGCTGTACACGGCGGAGGTGTCCCGCGCAGAGATCAGGACCCGGTCGTTGCGGAGCGGCTGGATCGCATTGATGTGGAAGGCGTCGTAGAAGGCGCTGTTCTGAGGTGTCGCCTGAGAGGTCTCGAGCGGAATGTGGCCGTAGGAGTGCCATTCCCAGACGACCAGGCCCGTCTTGATGTCGACCTGCTGGACGATCGAGTCGATCAGCGGGGAGAGCGTCCCGGCCGGCGTCCCCGGCAGGTGGACCCGAATCAGGGAGTAGATGCTGAAGAGAGCGTCGCCGTCCGGCGTGAGCTGGAACTCGTGGAGGTCCATCGGATAGCCGTTGCCCGCGTGGACGACCTTGATCACGTTGTAGGCGCGGTTCGCGATCACGCCGCCACCGAGCCCGAACGCGGCGGGAGTCACGGTGCCCTCCCACCAGGTGAGGACCTTGCGGCCATGGAACCGCTGGAGCCGCAGGTTCGCCGCGACCTCGGGTGGCTGGAGCTGGCGGAACCAGACCAGGTTCCCCGCACCGTCAACGATCATGGGACCGCCCGGCCCGACGGGGTTGATGGTCACCGCGTTGTTGCTCTCCGGATGAACGACCGGGGACGGCAGTGGCGCCAGCAGCACGTCGCCGTGACCGCGCGCCTTCTTCGAGCTCCTGTTCACCGTGATCCTCGGGGGCGTCAATCCCGGCTCCGAGACGAAGTGATCGAGCTTGTCCGGCTGGGTCGAGGTCAGGTTGAGCGCCGGGAGCTTCGGGCCGAGGGTGGCGACGGTGAACGAGAAGCGGATCGGCTTGCGCCCCTTGACCTTGACCTCCACCGAGACCGGCTCCCCTTGCGTGAGCTGCTGGTCGAGCACGAAACTCGCGCCGCGATGCCGCGAGTAGGAGCGCAGATGGCCGGAATGCGCCCCCGACGCCTGCCCGGTGACGCTGGACCGAGCGAATCACCTGACGCGCAACCCCGAGGATGCTGATCTGGGTACCGGGAGAGGCATCGGGAGTGTTCGGCTGCGGCGAGATGGTCAGCTTGCCACTCGACGCCGAGGCGCCGGCTGGTACGGCGAGCGCCGCGACCGCCATCGCCGCAATCAGATATCTCCTCATCGGCGGCATCGGAGCGAAAGGCTATGCACCCCCGTCGGACGGCCCCACCCCACTACTGCGGTAAATACCCGCCTGGGCGCTCGGCCGGCGGCAGAGGTGAGCCCTCACCCAGCCGGACGCCTCGGAGAGGTCCAACCGACCCGCGATCAGATCCTGAGCGAACTCGATTCCCTCGTCGCCCAGCCGGCCATCGGGCGAGTCCGGGTGCGTCGTGGCGCAGGTGCTCCGAGATCCACCGGGTCACGTTCGTCCCGCCGAACATCGACGCGCGCACGTAGCCGACGAAGTGCCGCACCTGGCCGACGCTCCCGTCATCGAAGCGCTGCTTGAACCCCTTCCCGGGAATGCGGTTGCGGCCGCCCCGCGCCAGGTCCGCCAGGGCCCGCCGCCCCTTGCTGATCCCAGCGGCCTGCTGGCCGAGGTCGAGCAGGAAGTCGTTGACGTTGTCGTCGGTATCGGCCAGGTAGTCCGCGAGCCCCGCGAGGCGCTCGCAGGCCGAGCCGCTCAGGTGAAGGCTCGCCGTTGGATCTGAATCGTCCCCGAATGGGTCTATCGCCAGATACGCGAGGACGGCCGATGCGCCGAGCAGGCACGCCAAGCCGATGGAGAGCAACCCCTTCATACGCGTATCCAAGCGCAGATGCGGCGTCGTCAGCTCGAGGTGGGTGGTTGTACCTCGTAGCCCTGGCTTGGCAGGATCCAATCGTGAGCCCTGATCACATCGAAGGCTCGTGAAGCGGGTCGTCGTCATCGGCGCCGGATTCGCGGGCCTCGCCGCGGCCGACGCCCTGCGCGCCGGCGGAGCGGAGGTGACCGTGCTCGAGGCCCGCGACCGCGTGGGCGGCCGGGTCTGGTCCGTGCCCTTCGGCGATGGGGCGATCGTCGAGCGCGGCGCCGAGTTCATCCTGCCCGGGTACGACGTGATGAAGGGCCTGGCCGAGCGGTTCGGGATCCCGCTGGTGCTCAAGGGGACGCCCTACGGCCGGCGAGTCTCCGTCGGGGTTGAGGCCGTGCCCCAGACCGCTCTCGAAACCGCCTTCGTGCGGCTCGCCGAGGGCGCGACGGCGAACGCCATGAGCGCCGCCGACGCGATCGCCGCTTTGCACCTGGACGCGCCCGTCGAGGCGTTGATTCAGACGCGGGTCGCGATCTCCAACGGCCATCCACCCGGCGACCTTGCGGCCTCAGTGCTGGACGAGGGAGCCTCGACCTTCGGCGATTTCGACAACCACACACTGGAGGGCGGCAACATGCGGCTCGCCGAGGCGCTCGCGGCGGAGCTCGGCGGTGTCCTGCGCCTCTCCTCCCCCGTCCGGCGGGTGCGCTGGTCACAGGACGGCGTGAACGTCGCCACCGACAACGACCGGATCGAGGCGGACGCCGTCGTGATCGCGATCCCCACCGCACCGTTGGCCGAGATCGAATTCGATCCGCCGCTCGAGGGCGCGACCGCCGAGGCGTTGCGCGCGGTGACCTACGGCCAGAACTCGAAGCTCTTCCTGCGATTGCGCTCGCCCGCGCCGCCCAGCGCGATCATGTCGGTGGCCGGACGCTTCTGGTCCTACACGCAGCTCGACGCGGATGGCGAGCCCGCTCCATTCGTGGTTGGCTACACGGGGACGATGCCGGCGGTCGATGCCCTTGGTGGCACGAACGGGATCGAGCGCTGGGTCGGGGCGCTGGTCGCGCTTCGCGAGGACCTGGACCTCGATCCGGAATCGGGCGACGCCATGCTGTCGAGCTGGCACGACGACCCCTGGGTCCGCGGCTCCTACTCCGCGCGCAGCCTCTCATCCCCGCTTCGCGACGAAGATCTCGTGGAGCCGATCGGCCCACTGGTCTTCGCCGGGGAGCACACGGCCGGCGAGTGGCACGGGCTGATGGAGGGGGCGCTTCGCAGCGGACGGCGAGCGGCCGAACAGGTCCTCTCGTGAGCGATAGCCTGATCGGTGCCTTGACGAAGCTCTTTCCGCAGCTCGGGTACCGGGACCCGGAGCGGGCGATAGCGTGGCTCGAAGCACTGGGCTTCGAGTTGCTCCTCACCTGGCCCTACCCCGACGGGAGCCTCCGCCACGCTGAGCTCAGGCTCGGTGACGCGATCGTGATGGTCGGCGGGGCCCTCGAGGAGTTCGAGCAGCCCGAGCTCCGGGACCGAACCGTCGGACACGGCACCTACGTGCAAACGGAGGATGTCCCGGCCATGTACCGGGCCGCCATCGAGGCGGGCGCGACCAGCGTCTTTGAGCCTGAGGCGACCGAATGGGGAACCGAACGGGCCCGGGTGCTCGACCCTGAGGGGTACGAGTGGTCATTCGGGAACTACGAGCCGGGCCGAGACTGAGATACACCAAGGACCCTCTTTCGAGGGCCCTCGGTGACTCAAGAGAGCCGAACCGCTAGCAGCTCTTCTCCTTGTTCTTGCCGGGGCCCCCGATGCAGGTGTCGTTCCCCTTCTGGCCGAGCAGCTTGTCGTTGCCCTTCCCGCCGACCAGCTTGTCCTTGCCCGGGCCGCCGCAGATGACGTCCTTGCCACCCTTGCCCTTGATCGTGTCCTTGCCGCTGCCGCCCACGAACACGTCGGGGCCCGAAGTACCGATCAGGGTGTCCTTCCCGGTCGTCCCGACGAAGGCCGGATAGCTGACGTACGCGGTGCTGCATGTCTCCGCCTGGTCCAGACCCGTCGTCTCCTTGAACTGGCCGGCGGTCGAGAGCACGGCCGAGGTTCCTGCGGCGCTCGTGCGGACCACCGGTCCCGTGGACCGGGCAACGGTCAGGAACGATCCGTCCAGCGATCTCGTGATGCCCTCGAGCGCCGCCAGCGTCGTGCTCGAAGCGAGGGCGGTGGGCACACCGGTGTTCGGATCGACCGAGAAGATCGTTCCTGTCGCCCCGGCGTTGGCCACGAGCAAGTGTCCCGTGGTGTCGACGGTGAGCTGCTCCGGATTGGTCAGCGGGGCACCCGTATGGAGTGCGGTCTGCTGCCCGCCCGTCGGGGTCACCTTGACGATCTGATCATCGGCGATGTCATCGACATAGAGCGTTCCGTCCGCGCCCACCGCGATTCCGCGCGGCTCCTGGAGGAGGTTCGCGTCGGTGATGACGGTCTGCGCCCCCGTCGTCGGATTCACCTGAATCACGCGGCCGTCGGCGTTGGCAGCCGAGGTCGGCCCACGGTCCGCGATGAACACGAATCCGTTCGAGGCGACCGCGATCGCGGTCGGGTTGAACATGTTCCCTCCGGCGCTCACCACCGACTGGGCCCCGGTGACGGGATCGACCTTAATCAGCTTGCCGTTCAGGGTCGTCGCCGGCTGACCGTCCTCTCCCTTGTCCGCCACCCACAGCGTTCCGTCGCTCGCGATCTGGACGTCGTCCGGCTCCACGAAGCTGCCTGCCTGGCTCAGGATCGACTGAGCGCCGGTGGTCGGATTGACCAGGAAGATGGCGCCCGGCCCGTCGGGGGTTCCGGGAACGCGCTTGTCGCTGACGACGATGTCGCCGTTGGCCAGCTTGGCCGCGTTTGCCGCGGTCGGCAGCGCGAGGACTACAGCCAGAGCGCAGGCGGCGAATGCGAGATGCCAGGCACGCCGCGGCGAGTGGGCGATCAGTGAGCTCCTGAGTCGAAACACGTTTCCCTCCCCGGGTCGAACGATCAGGCCGTCTGAACGCCAACCCTATACTCGCCCACGTTCGGCGGTCAACCCACCTGGTGGCGCCGCCGCGCTAGGCGCCGACGGCGTTCGCCGCCAGCCGTCTCAGGAACGCGCGCGTGACCGCCCGGTGGATGCGCTGCTGGGTCTGCGCGTAGATCCACACGCCGACCCGCGCGAACGGCCCGGTGCCGCGGAGCCACGGATAGAAGTTCCGGACCTCCATGCTCACGTGGATACGGGAGCGCCCGCCGGAGCTCTCCATCGCCTCCACCGAGAGGCGCAGGGATCCCCTGTCCCGCCCCTCTCCCGCAACCAGGATTCCGCGGCTGATCGGCAAGGTGACCGAGCCCTCCCGGTCGGAGACCTCGTACTCGGGCGCGTGGAAGCGCAGGAGTACGAGCGGACGCGCGATCAGCACGACGCACTGATCGCCGGCGCCGGAGGTGATCCGGATCAGCCCGAGCGTGAACCGCGTGATCAGCCGCCAATAGGCGCGGGCCGCCCACTCCAAGAAATCACGGCTCACAATCCGAGGGGCGGGTTCGTCCAGCCAGAGCTCCGCTTCCTGAACGGACTCCGCCGCTCCAGTCGGCGGCACCTTGCCGAGCCGGTCCGGATAGAGCCTGAGCTCGGCCCTCATCCGGATTTGGAGATCTCGGGATCCTCGGCCAGCGCCCGTCGCAGGGCCTCGGCGAACGGGACGGTCTCGATGCCGAATGGCGATGCTCCCGACGGATCCGTGACGGTCGTCGGGGTGGAGAGGCCCTCGATGAGCGGGCGTGCGACTCCCGCATCGACCGGAGTGACCAGGCCGATCCACAGCGAGGAGAGCCGGGGCGTGAGCAGCGGGAACGGGACCCTCGGGCGCGGCTGGATCCGGAGCGCGTGGGCCATCCGGTCGAGCATGTCGCCGTAGGAGAGGACGTCGGGGCCACCGATCTGAACCTCCCGTCCCACCGACTCCTCGAGGTCCGGGGCCCGGCGGAGGTACTCGATCACGTCGTCAATGCCGATGGGCTGGGTCGGCGTGGAGAGCCATGCCGGCGCGATCATCGCCGGCAACCGCTGAACGAGGTAGCGGAGCGTCCGGTAGGACTCGCTCCGCGCCCCGACCACCATCGCCGCGCGGAAGTAGGTCAGCGGTGGACCATGCTCGCCGAGGATCTCCGCAGTCTGCGCTCGGCTCCTGAGGTGCTTCGATCGCGGCTGATCGCCGAGCCCTCCCAGATAGATCACTCGGCCGACCCCCTCCCGTTTCGCCATCTCAGCGAAGTTCCGGGCCGCCTCCCGCTCGCGCTCCTCGAAGTCGCCCTCGCCGCCCCGTCCCATGCCATGGACCAGGTAATAGGCGACCTCCGCCCCCTCCCCCGCTCCCCGCAGGGAATCGGCGTCGAGCACGTCCCCCTCGAAGAGCTCCATGCCGCGCTCGCCGAGTTCGCTCGCCCGCCCGGAATCGCGAACCAGGGCGCGGACGTGCCAGCCGTCGTCGGCCATCGCGTTGGCCAGCCTGCCTCCGATGAATCCGGTGGAGCCGGTGACCAGGGCTGTGCCGGTGTCGGCGGTCATCGCGGTCGGGCATACCCTGGCGGGAACGTCTGCAGCCGCCACGTTATGAGCGATGGCCTGCTCGTTGCCTTGACCAGCGTGTGAGCCTGAGGCGACCGGATGGGGCACTGAACGGGTCCGCGTGCTCGACCCGGAGGAGTACGAGTGGTCATCCGGGAACTACGGACCAGGCCAAGCATGGCCTTCGGGTTATTGGGTGGTCTCCGATCTAGGTGCTGCTCGCATCGACCAGTCCGGTGCTGAGCAATCGCGCGAACCACGTGACCACCGCCTGCGCGATCATCGCGATCAACAACGCGCCAACCAGGAACTTCGTGTGTCCAGGGACATACCCGGCGACCGTTTCCGGACGCGCGATCACCACAGCCAGAACCACGGCAGTCGCAATCCCCCACAGGGCAGCTAAGGGCGGTAGTGAGCTTCTGAAGAACGATCGCCACGTGCTGGGCATCGACTCCTCCTGATCGCGCCGTAGCACCGCAATGGCCAGCGCCGTCCAGAGCGCGGATACGAAAAACGCTCCGATCACGTCACTCGGCAGGTGCCCGCCAGTGATAACCAACGCGTAGCTCACTGCAATCGTCAAGGCCGCTCCGGCCGCGGCGGTCAGCTGGCGCCGAGCCGGTGGGCTCACCATGATCGCGCACATGGAAAGGCTCATCGCCGCGGTTGCGTGGCCGCTCGGCCAGCTGGCCCCACCGATCGACCAATCCGGTGCAACCCAGACTCCCTGGCGCAATCCAGCGAGCAGCAGCTTCAGGAGCTCTGCGCTCGCCACGCTTCCGAAGAGGATCACCACTATCGCCACCGCCAACTGCGGCCGCCGGTTCCTGAGGGCGACGCTGGCGATCAGTCCGCCCAGGAGGGCATAGATCACCGGGTTACCGACCTGAGTGACCAAGAGGAGCAGCGGATCCGTGATCGGCCGGTCAAAACCCATGAAGCCGTGCAGCGCGGTCGCGTCGAAGCCCCGCCCGACGGGCAAGGCCAAGGCAACGATTCCCGTGAGAATCAGCCCTGCCAGAGAAAGCGCTGCTGCCTGAAGTGCGCTCCGCGAGGTCACCATCGAAAGCATCGTAGGCGTGAGACCTAAACCTTCTTGCAAGGGGGCTCCTTCTTGGATGCCTGGCTTCCGCCCGAGATGCGGAGGAGGTGCCGCTTTGGACAAATAGCAGAGGGCTGCATTGGTTTAACGGCATCCAAAGAGAGATACTGCTTTGAAGGTGTCGCAAGGGAATGTTGAGGTCGTGCTTGCTGCCTTTCGTCGTTTCGAGGCCGACGACATGACCGCGTTCGGAGCGCTACTGGACCCAGGTATTGCCGCCACAGCGGCCGCTGGTTGGCCGGAGCCTGGTCCTTGGATCGGAGCGGATGCGCTGATGACCCAGCTGGAGCGGATAAGAGCGGGGTGGTCGGAGCATCGCATGTCCCAAGTGGAGATCCTGGCCGAACGGGGCGAATGGGTCGTGATCGAGTATTCGTGGGAGATCGAGGGCGCGACCACTGGGATCGGCACCGTGTTCGATTTGGCAGGGGCATTCAGGGTGCGGAATGGACTCATCGCCGAGGCGCACTTTCGCTGGAACCATGCCGAGGCCCTCAAGGCTGCCGGGATGCGGAGGCACGCAAACCGTCGCTTTCGGCGTGAAAGGGGTTCAACGAGAGGGGCCAGGATGCGTGGCCCGTGACCCCCAGTCCCGGAACCGCCGTCGGCGCTGCCTATGAGGCCGTAACCGTCGCGCTCGTCTGCCTCGCGCATTCCTATTGTTTCGCGAGCAGCGGGGGCGGGATTCGAACCCGCGACCTTCGGGTTATGAGATGCCCCGGGCTCGTTCTATCGGGTGCTCGATTGTTCTTTCACACGGAATTGGAATGCTCTGAGGTGCGCTGATTTTCGCTCAGTTCGGTACCACGGCTGGTACCTCCGCGCCTGGCAGCAGGTGAGTCGCCAGAGCGGAGTGCGTCAGGCTGAACGCCCCGTCAACGCGCCGCCCGGAGGCGCGCCGGGTCATTCGTCGCCACACCCGCAACGCCGAGATCGGCGATCCTCGCGAACAGCGCCGGCTCGTCGACGGTCCAGGCGAACAGCCGGCGTCCGAGTCGCACGATGGCCTCCGCAATCTCAGCTTCCACGAGCTTGTGGTGCAGCATCACGTCGCCGAAGCGGCCGGCGGCGAGCTCGTGCAGCAACCGCTCACGCCAGGCGCGCGGGTGCCAGCGGTTGGCGCGGCGAGAGATGTGTCCGCCGATCGAGATCGCCGTCCGGACATTCGCGTCGACGGTCCGCACCGACTCGACGATCTCCGCCGACTGGGATGAGATCAGGGAACGCTCCAGCAGGCCGTGCCCGCGCAGCATCGCCACGATCACCGATTCACAGCCCCGGCCCTTGACGTCCACGTTCAACCCGATCCCCGAGAAGCGCGGCTGCGCGAGGTGGTCCAGGGCCTCGTCGAGGGACAGGCAGCCGCGGCGGCGAGTCTGGGGGGCGAGGTGCGCCACCAGCAACCGCGACCCCCGAGGCCGAACGTCGAACTCGATCATGTCGACGCCCGCTCGCCGGGCTGCGTCGAACGATGCGATCGTATTCGCCGGAGCGATCGCGCTCGCACCACCGTGGCCGATCAGGATGGTCATCAGGCGAAGAACCCCCGGATCGCATCGTGGGTCTGCTTCGGTGCCTCGAGCTGCGGCACATGGCCGCAGTCGAGCTCCAGGTGACGCGCCGCCGGAAGTGCCCGCTCGACGTGCTTCCTGAAGCCCAGCGGCACGAGCTGATCGTGGCGACCCCAGATGAACAGTGTCCGGGACGATACCTGGGCGAGTCGCGTCCAGAAACCGCGTTCGCCGTGCGGCTCGTCGATGTAGATGTTTCGGGCCGCCTCGTAGAAGGCAACCCGACCGCGCGGGGTGAGATAGGAGCGCAGGAACTCATCCACGCCCGCGGCCGACCACCCGTCCTTGCCACCCGGGACCAGGTTGCGGACGATCGGCTCGGTGATCACGCGCGGCGCAGGCTGGATCAGGCCGAGCATGGGGAGCGGTGCCTGGAGCAGCCAGCGCCAGCGGCGACTTCGCAACCAGGCGAGCGCCGGGCAGAGCAGGGCCATCCTCCCAGTGCGCTTGGGTCGCAGCAGCCCCATCTCGATCGCCACGCGCCCGCCCATGCTGTTGCCGATCAGGTGCGCGCGCTCGAGCTCCAGCTCGTCGAGCAGGGCCTCGATTGCGCGAGCGAAGTAGGGGGCGTCGTAGGGGGCGCCGAGCGGCTTGTCGGAATCGCCGAACCCCGGCAGGTCCATCGCGATCACTCGATGGTGGTCGGCGAGCGCGGCGACCGTGGGGAGGAATGACGCCTTGGTCGCGCCCAGCCCGTGCACGCAGATCACGGGATCGCCCTCGCCCGCTGAGAGCGTCGAGATCTTGCCGAGCCGGGTGCGGACGGATTCGAAGCGAAGCCGGCGCTCGTCGGCTATCGCGCTGGTGGCGGCGAGGAAGCCGACGCCGAGGTGCAGGTTCTGCCGGACGCTCAGACGACGCTCACGGAAGGCGACCATTCCGCCGCGCACGTCACGGGCGATCTCCTCCCAGGTCGCCCAGTCGGCGCTCAACAGGGCGTCGGGCTGGCGTTCGATCGCCGGCTGGAGCTCGATCGCGCCGTCATCGATCAACGCGTCCCACTCGCCCTCGCCATCAACGGCCAGGCGGATGCGCGCCGAACCGCTCGGCACGTCGATTACGTCGGGGTCGAAACGCTCGATCAGTGCGGTGAGACCGGCGGGAGGGCTGCTCTCTGGTGTCGGCAGCTCTTCGGCGTCGACGACTGCCATGCGCAGAGTATGGAGCTCCTGGGCGCACCTGCGCCCGGGGCTCAGCGGAAGCCCTGCAGCACCCGGGTCGCCGACTCGTGGCCTTGCCGGATCAGCCGGGGCCACTGGGTCCGGTCCAGGAACAGGTCGTAGAACGAGACGCCCCGGATCTCCGCCTCGTCGATCGGCTCGATCAGCTTCAGCTTCTCCCCCAGCTCGTCCTTCGCCCGCCGCGCCAGTTCGAGGTGGTAGCCCTGCTGCAGCTGTCGGCTCGCCTGCAGCAGACCGCCGGTCCTATCCGGCCAGCCGCTTATGTCCCGCGGCTCAAACCCCTTGGGCAGCATCAGGTTGACGCCGATCACGTGGTCGAAGCGGTCACCGGCTTCGATCGCCGGCTGTGCCGGCCAGTTCTCGATGATGCCCCCATCCACGTAGAGATGGCCGCGTACGGAAACCGACTCGATGAACAGGGGCAGCGCGATCGCCACCCGGACGAGGTGGCCGATGGTGACCTCGGGCGTGCGCCTCGACCCGAAATACTCGACCCTGCCGAGGTCCATGTTGTAGACGATGGTCGTGATCGGAATCGGCGCCTCCCCGCACGGCATCCTCGTCAGCCGCGTGTCGAAGAGGCGTTCGATCGCCTCCCCCTTCGCCAGCCCCGAGAAGCCTCTGAGCGCCGAGAGGGCGAACCGCGGCAGCTTCAGCCACTGAATGTCCAGGTAGTCCTCCGGCCGCCAGGAGAGCGAGAAGTCGGCCATTTCGTCGGAGCTCATCCCGGCCGCCCACATCGAGCCCCAGATCGCCCCGCCGGAGCACCCGATGATCTCGGCCGGCTCGACTCCCGCCTCCTCGAAGGCACGTTTGACCCCCGTGAGGGCCACGGCCGCGCCGCCGCCCCCCGATGCCACCAGGGCGATCCGCTTGCCCTGAAGCTCCGGCACCGGTCGCGAGCGGAACGGATCCAGGTGCGCCGAGGGGTCAATCGGCACGGGGCGATCGATCAGCGGCAGGGGCAGCAGCGTTCGTCGCGCCCGCCGCAGGAACCCCAGGTCGGCGACGATCTCCCCCAGATCGAGCCATTCGGTGAATCGCTCGAATTGCGCCTTCACCTCGTACAGGTCCAGCCGGTCGTCGAGGGCCATTGCCCGGCGAGCGTAGCGCCCGAGGCTCGGGCCCACGGAAGGATGAAGGCGCTAGGTTCAGCGTGAGGACACAGCGACCAGGAGGGCCGCTCATGAAATCTCCCGACGAGACGCAGAGCGTGACCGCCGACCAGCCGTATGGCACGCGCGAGGGGACGGTCGAGGCCTTCGCCTCTCACGTCGACCGCGGCAAGGCGAGGGCCCTCGAGGCGATCGGCGTCGACCTCGTGATCGGGGAGCGGGAGGGCGCCCGCTTTCGGGATGCCTACACGGGTCGCTGGTACTGGAACTGTCACTGCAACGGCGGGGTCTTCAATCTGGGGCACCGGCATCCGGCGGTGGTCGCGGCCGTGCGGGAGGGCCTGGATCACGTCGACGTCGGCAACCATCATCTCGTCAGCGGCCACCGGGCGCGGTTGGCGGAACAGCTCGCGGCGAGCACCGATGGCCTGCTTACGCACGCCGTCTTCACCCCGTCCGGGACCGAGTCGGTTGACCTCGCACTGCGGCTGGCGCGGGCCGTCACCGGACGGCCCAAGGTCCTGGCCGCACGGGGCGGCTACCACGGAACCGGCGGGTTCGCCCTGGCCGCCAGCGATCCTCGCTGGCTCGAGCCCTTCGGATTCGGCCCGAGCGGCTTCGCGCACGTCCCCTTCAACGACACCGACGCCATCCAGCGGGAGATCGACTCCGAGACAGCGGCGGTGATTCTGGAGCCGATTCCGGCGACGCTCGGCTTCGTTCCGCCCGATCCCGGCTACCTGCGCGAGGTTGGCGAGGCCGCCAGGGATGCAGGCGCCCTGTTGATCCTCGACGAGGTTCAGACCGGCCTGGGTCGCACCAGGACCGCCTGGTACTACCAGCAGCAGGACGTGAGGCCGGACATGCTGATCACCGGCAAGGGCCTCGGCGGCGGCATCTATCCGGTCAGCGCCACCCTGGTCACGGAGGAGCTCGAGTCCTTTTTCGAGAGCCACCCCTTCTCGTATGTCTCGACCTTCGGCGGGGCGGAGATCGGTTGCGTTGCAGCCAGCGCGGTCATGGACCAGATCTCGACGCCCGGCTTCCTGGAGCGGGTCGAGGAGCTGGGTCAGCGATTCGAGCACGCCTTCGCGGAGATGCCCTTCGAGCTTCGGCGCTTCGGACTCACCATGGGCCTGGTGTTCGAGCACGAGCAGGGAGGGGTGATGGCCGCGAAGCAGCTGATCGACTCCGGGGTCTTCGCCGTGTACGCCGAGCACGACCACTCCGTGACCCAGTTCAAGCCCCCGCTGATCGTCAGCGAGTCGGAGGTCGACGAGATCGCCGCGGCGGTCGGAGCCGCGCTGTCATGACCGGTACGGAGACCGGCGTCGCCGGCCTCTCCGACGATGAGCTCCGCCGCCTCGAGGACCTGGTCGAGGCTGCCCTCTCGTCGGGCGACGAGACGCGGCTCCCCGTCCTGGGTTACGGGGAGATCTCGCTCGTCCTGAGCTGGCCGCCCGGCGAAGGGCGATTCGCCTGCAAGCGGCTCCCCCCGTTCCGCTCCCTCGAACGGGTGGATGCGTACCGGGCCACGCTCGACGACTACCTCGAGGCACTCGGTGCCGCCGGCGTCCGGGTCGTCGAGACGGAGATGCGCGCCATCGAGCTCCACGACGGCAGCGTCGCCGGGTACGTCGTGCAGCCGATGCTCCCGGCCGATCACCTGGCGACCACGACTCTGCGATCGGCGGACCCAAAGGCGGGGCATCCGCTGATCGAGGCCGTCGTCTCGGCCGCGGCTGCGGCGGTTGGCCCCCGGCTCGGCCTGGACGCGCAACTCGCCAACTGGACCTGGGATGGCGACGAGCTCACCTACTTCGACGTCTCCACGCCGCTGATCTGGTCGCCCGAGGGCGATTCCCGGCTCGACCTCGACCTGCTCGCGGACGCTTATCCGGCGATCCTGCGGTGGCCGCTGCGCCGCTTCGTCGCCCCGGGAATCCTGGACACCTACCGCGACCTCCGCAGGATCTACCTGGACCTGGCGGGAAACCTGCTGAAGGAGCGGCTCGAGGGCTGGCTCCCGGCGTTCCTCGACCGCTTCAACGCACGTCTAGACGAGCTGCTCACCGAGGACGAGGTGCGCCGCCACTACCGCTCGGACGCCCGGCTCTGGGCCGCCCTGCTCCGGATCCGCAGGCTCGATCGCGCCTGGCGGCGTCGGGTCAGGAGGCGGCCGTACCCCTTCCTGCTGCCCGGCCCGATCGAGC
>CAVSLJ010000005.1:0-127227 GCA_963728875.1 uncultured Solirubrobacterales bacterium | reverse complement strand
CCACCGTCCCGACGTTGCCCGGGTCGGATACCCCGTGCAGGTAGACGCATGGCGCCATCGGCTCGTCCGCCCAGGCCTCGCGCCACACGCCGATCGCCCGCGTGCCCGAGCCGAGCTTCGAGACCTGGGCGAGCAGCGCGGGCTCCACCTCGGTGCCGCCGAGCGCTTCGCCCGCGGCCGTGAGCAGCTCGACGGGTTCGGCTCCGGCGCCGCGCGCCGCGGCCAGGAGATCCTCGCCCTCGGCGACGAAGAGACCCTCGCGCTCGCGCATCCGGCGCCGGCCCAGGCGGCGGATCAACTTCAGCTTGTCGTTGTGGGGGCTGGTGATCAAGGTGGATCCTGGAACGAAAAAAGGCGGCCGCTCTGCGGACCGCCCGGGAAGACTTGCTCTGGCTGCCGTGAGCTAGGTGGCGGCAGCCTCCCGGGCGAGCTCGACAAATCGGCGAAAGCCATCGGGGTCGTTGACGGCGATGTCGGCGAGCATCTTGCGGTTCACGTCGACCTCGGCCTTCTTCAGGCCGTTCATCAGCTGCGAATAGCTCATGCCCTCCTGCCTGGCGGCGGCGTTGATCCGGGTGATCCAGAGCCGCCGGAAGTCCCTCTTCCGGACGCGCCGGTCGCGGTACGCGTACGCGTCCGAGCGCATGACCTGCTCGTTGGCGAGCCGGTAGCTCGAGTGCTTGCGCCCGAAGTACCCCTTGGCCCGGCCGAGGACCTTCTTCTTGCGCCGCTTGCGGGCGACGGCGTTGGTCGCGCGAGGCATCAGCGACCGCCCTTGACGAGCAGCTTGTTGACCCGCTTGCGATCGGCGTCGGAGATCACCGAGGGCCGGCCGAAGCGCCGCTTCCGTCCAGGCGATTTCTTCTCGAGAATGTGGCTCGAGTAGGCGCGCCTGCCGCGCAGCTTGCCCTTGGCGGTCTTGCGGAAGCGCTTCTTGGCGCCTGAGTGGGTCTTCATCTTCGGCATCGAACGTTGCATTGAAGCAGACGCCCTACCGGCTCAGGGGCGAAGGACCTGCACGTTGTCGAGGTCGACGGAGCAGCCGCTCGAAGACGGGCAGGCGATCGCGTCGTCGTGGTAGATGCCCGCATCAGGTGAGAGGGAATCGGCTTACCCGCCTTGCTCCCGTCGGGGCTTCCTCCAGGGGTTTCTATCTTGAGTGTGTACGTCCGGAAGCCGCGACTGAGCTCTCCCGGGTCTGAGATGTCGCCGTCCCCGTTCAGGTCGGCGCCCAGCCTGATGTAGCCATGCTTCTTTCGGTCCGAGTAGCGGACGTCGAAGAGGAAGCGGGTCCAGAAGTTGAGCCGCGCCGGAGTCGACCAGAGCTCACGCGCGTCCGAGCTGGCGGTCCGGCTCAGGCTCTGGCGGAGCCTCCAGCGACCGCCCCACGCGTCCAACTCGAACATCGGCGTCCCGCCGCTGTTCGTTTGACGGTCCCGATTGAGCCATTTGCATGACCGCTTGCCAGGTGTAGACGCCGAGCGGGAAGTTGGAAGGAAGCCGCACTGAGAGCTCGGTGATCAGGTGGTCCCCTGGCCGGTAGAAGGCGGTTGGGCTTTTCACGCTGTCCCAGCCGATCTCGCAGCGCTCCCCGAAGGCATCGTCCCCATCGAACACGGTCAAATGGCGAAACGCAGAATCCCCTTGTGGATCGCCCGTGGCCGTAACGTGGGGATCCCCACCGGTAGTGAACTGCTGGACCTGCTGATCCTTCGCGCAATAGTTCCTCCCCCAGAAATGGTCGGCGTTGGGATCGGCACTCGTATCGGAGGCGATCAGTCCGGCTGCGCTGGTGTTTTACCTTGTGCCTGTGCTTCTTGGCGCCCGCATGTCCGGTCGACTGGAGGGCGACGAAGGCAACGGCAACCAGCGCCACGAGGGTGGCGAGGGCCAGCGCTGAGCCGGCGATCCCACGACTCTCGGTCGTGGCCTGCGTTGTCGGTGTGTCGGGTTGATCCGTCGTCCCTGCGAGGGACAGTAGCGATGATCTAGCGGCAATGCCGAGGCGGGCTATCGCTAGCGTTCGAACGAGTGATCAGCACCATCGTGGCGGCGGGCCATCGATCTCTGCTCGGAGCTCGTGATCGCGGCTGGACGCTGATCGGGCTCGTCGCCGGCTGTTCTGGCCGGGGCTCCACCGTCGTCGTGTGGCACCCGCGTGCCCGCTCGCGCAGCACGGCTCGGCCCTGACGATGACCCTCCCGGCCACGTGCACACTGGAGCGCACCGATACGGCCGGCGACCCGAACGCGCACTACCTCTGGGGCGAGTACTCGTGCGCTCCCCGCCGGGTTGCCTGGAACCCGGCGGGAGGAGACCCGCGGCCGACCGCGGTTGGCGCACCACAGGGCAACAGCGCCTTCAGGGAGCTCACCGTGGTGGACGGGGACAACCCCTGCGGCTATGGCGAGCGCTGCGAGTTGGCCAAGAACTCCTATGTCGACGGGCTCGCGAGCTTCCAGAATCCGCTTGGGACCTTCTACAACTACGACGAAGGGGCTCGACGGGCGACCTACATGAGCATCAGGCTGCCTTCCAATTTTCCGATCGGCATCAGACGCGTGGCAGAACGTCATGCAGATGAAACAATCGGGTCCCTCAAACGGCAGCGGCGGGACGCCAGTACTCTCTCTGCAGATCTACGGCAACCGCTTCCGCCTGTTCCACACCCCGGCCGACTCGGAAGGGGCCGACAGCAGCTGTGGTCCCCCGACCCCGGGCAGAATCCTGAGGCGGTCGCGCATGTCGGTGTCTGGTACCGCATCGCCATCGACGCCCTCTATTCGCAGGACCCCGACCGAGGCTGGGTGAAGATGTACATCGATCTCAACGGCGACGGGGACTTCGACGACCCCGAGGAGCAGAGCCCAGTGTTCGGCGGCAGCGCGCTGGAAGGCACCCTGAAGACGGAGCCGGCGCCACAGCCGGGCAACCCGGACGTCCCCGGCAACGGCCAAGACATCGGCCCCCCTACGGGGGCGCCAGTCCCCTCGCACCTGCGGGCCGGGATCTACCACAACCCGAGTGATCCCCTGTCCGAGCGGCTGTTCGGTTGACCTGGACGACATCCAGGTCGTGGGGCCGTAGTCGTCGACCTCGACAACGTTCAAGGTCGTCGCCCCATCGCCGCCATGGGTTCGGACAAAGTCCAAACGCCCGTTTGGCACTTATGGTAGGCCGTCCAGGACGCTACTTAATTCTCCGTACCGGCGTTCCAGTCGCCCGATCTGTCGGAGATGAACGCTTCGACTCGGACGACGAGGATTCGGGCGCACGCGAAGTACTGATCCTCCCGGGATCGTGGCGCTCCTTTTCGTCGCCTCATAGCCGCGGGGATCAGCTCGGTCATGGTCGAGAAGCGGAATGGCGGACACCCATGCGGCGAGTTCGCGCCAAGAGGCCACCGCGTTGTGCCCAGCAGATCCGAGTTCGCTACCGGCCGGGAACCTCAGGAATTGGCCAAAGCAGAACCACGGCCACTTAAGCGCACAAGCACAAGTCCAAGCGACCGGCAGGCGCACGATCACAACTCAGGACTAGACGTCACCTTCGCCTGTACGGCCAACGCGGCTCGACGGAACTCGCTCCTCAGAAGTGATCCGGCCACCAATCCCAATCCACTCCCGCTCTGGAACGCGATCGACGCCCAGAACTCCTCCCGCGCCTCGTGGTCCGGCAGCGGCGGACCAAGCGACGGTCCCTTCCGCCGTCTTAGCGTCCTCGACGGCGACGACGACTGGGGCGAGCGCGCGGAGCTCGGGTACAACTCCTGGCAGAACGGCCTGGGCGCGCCCTGGGGCACGTTCTTCGTCTACTTCGCCGGGCAACGGCGGGTGACGAGCTACGACATGCGCCTGCCGGGCGACTTCCCGATCAACGCCAATTCCTGGCAGGTCGTCACCCAGATGAAGCAGGCCGGGCCCCTCGTCGAACAGCGGCGGGACGCCCGTCCTCGCGCTCGAGGCCAGGCAGGGCCGTTGGGTCCTCACTCAGTCGGGCTCACCGGGTGCGTCGAGCGACTCCCACGAGTTGTGGAGCACACCGGCGACGCTCGGGAGCTGGACCCACATCAGCTGGGACGTGACCTATTCGCCCGATCCGAGCAAGGGCAAGGTCCAGCTCACGGTCGGCAGCGTTCAGAGCCCGACCTTCACGACCTACACCGAGAAGTACGAGGTCTCGCCGGGAAGCTCGGCCCTGAAGCCGGGCGACCCGATTCCCTCGCACCTGCGGATGGGCATCTACCACAGCCCCTCGCTCCCGGGAACGCACGTCGACTTCACGAACGTCCAGGTTCGCGGCTGAGGCCGGCCAGGCCCTGGCTTGCCGCGGCCTTCGCCTCCTGCTCCTGCTCCTGCTCGCACTTGTATTTCGAGTAGTCGAGGACGCGCAGACGCCCCGCCCATGAAGGCACGAACACCCGTTGGGATCGACGGTGAGCCGCTCATGCATGCGCGTCCAGTTCGTCTAACTCAAACTCAGTATCTGCGTTGCCGGCCCGATGCGGTCGGCGATGGCAATCACAAGAACAAAGACCTGGGGACTCACCATCGTCACGGTGGTGTTCGCTGCTCTTCTGTTGTGGATGGGCTCGTCATCGGCGGCGCCGAAGGCGAGCGTCTCCGCCGCCAATTCCAGCAAGGCTTGCAAGACGACGTCGAAGAAGGGCGCCAAGCGCAAGGGCAAGAAGCGGAACTCCAAGAGAGTCAGGTCTGTCCGCCCGGCACCACCGTGCCCGGCACGGGTTCGCCCGGGTCGAGTGGCTCCGGCGGATCAACCGGCACCACCACGACGCCCCCGCCCCCTCCGTCCCAGCGCACCCTGACCGTCACCCCACCCGGCGGCACCGGATCAGGCTCGATCACCGGCACCGGGATCAACTGCCCCGGTGACTGCACGGGGACCTACGCCGATGGCACGGCGGTCACCCTGAGCGCCAATCCAGCCGCCGGCTCCCCCTTTGCGGGCTGGAGCGGGGCCTGCTCGGGCACCGGCTCCTGCCAGCTGACGATGAACGCCAACAAGACGGTCTCGGGCAGCTTCACGGCCGCCGGCCCTGGCCCCGGCACCCACGACACCGTCATCGACGAGCTGGGGCCGGGGCAGGAGAACCAGGTCTACGAGGACTTCCACGGTGTTTGGCAGAGCCAGTCGGGCACCTTCGTCTGTCAGGTGGACGCCCAGCCCGAACAGTCCTGTAATACCCCGGTGGGCCCGGATTTCCCAACCTGGCACACGATCAAGTACAACGGGCTCGCTCCGGGCGATCACACTTTCAAGGTCACCGCGATCGAGGCTGGCGTCCGTGACCCAAGTCCGGCCACACGCGTGCTGAACATCCCTGTGACACCGAGCTACACCCTCACCACTGGCGTCACCGGCTCCGGCACGATCACCGGGGCCTCGATCAACTGCCCGGGGACCTGCTCGCACTCCTATGCCTCCGGCACCCAGGTCACACTCTCACCGAGTTGCCGGCCGCGGGCAACACCTTCTCCGGCTGGGGCGGGGCCTGCACCGGCACCGCCAGCACCTGCACCGTGACGATGAGCGCCGCCAATCAGTGATGGCGACCTTCTGCCACCAGCATTCACACCGAACCCGCCATTCCTCTCGGGACTGACAAAGCGCTGGTCGGATGACGCCTCCGTTGCGGACCCGATGGCGAGTACCCGTCGCTGGGACGGCTCTCGCTGTCAGCGCAAGGACGGCCAGCAGTCATCTTCGTCTTCAGCTGAGCCAGCTCGCGTCCGGCCGCTTCCCGCAGTTCTCCTCGGGCGGGCCGAGAACAAGCCCTACTACCACTTCTACGCTCCCGCAGGGCGACAACATCTGGACGCCGGGATCGACGGCCGCTGCGAGCTCGGCTATCCGATTGGAGATCCCGGTATGCTCCTCCCCACAGCGGGCCTCCCGGTGGTCTTCTTCTACGAAGGCCGCCGGGCTGTCACGATGTTCTCCGTTTCGGCTGCCATCCGGCTGGAACGTCAACGCTCCCGGCTGGCGCGGTTCTGGCGCAGTGGAAGCAGAACGAGTGGCAAGAACGGGCGGAGGCTCCCCCGCGCTCGCCCTCGAACAGCGCAGCGGGAGCTGGATCATGACCAGCTTCGGCGGGCCGACCATCTGGTCGATGCCTGCAAGTGCGGGCAGCTGGGTCAGCTTCGCCTTCGACATCACTTACTCGGCCAATTCCAGCCTCGGGCAAGGTCAAGGTCTATGCGGACACCGAACAGTGACGGCACTTACGAGTACGCCTCCAGCACCTGGACCGGGCAGACGCTGCTCCAGCAGAACGGCACGCCGGGATCGAGTCCGCCTATCTCAACGGTCTCTACGAGGGAGTCGGCGGCGACTCCGTCGACAAGGCCGACCTGTCCATCTGGAGCTAGGAACTACGCGCCCTCGCCTTGAGGGCTCGGAAGACCTAGCCGGCGGCCGCTTCCTTCTCCTGCCCCGCACCGCGCGCCGGGGCCAGCAGCATCGTCATGTTCCGGCCCTCCTGGAGGGGCTCCTGCTCCATGACGCCGATCTCCGAGACGTCCTGCAGCAGCCGGTCGAGCAGCATCCGCCCGCGCTCGGGGTGGCTCTGCTCGCGGCCGCGGAACATGATCGTCACCTTGACCTTGTCCTGGTTCTTCAGGAAGCGCTCGACGTGGCCGCGCTTGGTCTCGTAGTCGTGCTGGGCGATCTTCGGCCGCAGCTTGATCTCCCGCACGTTGACCTGCTGCTGGTGCTTGCGGGCGGCCTTCGCCTTCTGTTCCTGCTCGTACTTGTACTTCGAGTAGTCGAGGATGCGGCAGACGGGCGGCTTGGAGGCCGCGGCCACCTCGACCAGGTCGAGGTCGCTCGCTCGAGCGCGCTCGAGCGCCTCAGGGGTCGGGACGATGCCGACCTGCTCGCCGTTCTCGTCGATCAGGCGAACCTCGGGCACGCGGATTCGCTCGTTGATACGAGTCGAATCGCGCTCGGGCGGACGGCGGTCGAAGCGGGAGACCGCCACTAGCCACCTGCGCATGAGGTAGAGCTTCAAGAAGACGATGGGCGAGATTGGATCGGTGAGGCGGGCACGGGGCGCTTAGGCGCGCGTCGTGGTGTGGGTGCCCGGCATTGCGGCCAGTATAGACGCCCCTCCCGGTTGCAGCCAGGGCCGGCGGAATCGGGCGTCAATCGCCGGCCTCCCCGCTCATCCGCGCGATCAGCGCCTCCAGGCCCATCGCGCCGAGGTCCCCGTCGCCGTGATGGCGCACCGAGACCTCGCCCGATTCGGCCTCCTTGTCGCCGACGACCAGCATGTACGGGGCCTTGGAGAGCTCCGCGTCCCGGATCTTCTTGCCGACTGACTCCGTGCGGTCGTCGACCCGGGCCCGCAGGCCGGCGGCTCGCAATGCCTCGGCCACCTCGCCGGCGCGCCCGTTGTGACGATCGGCGACGGGCAGAACCACGGCCTGCACCGGGGCGAGCCAGAGCGGGAACCGCCCGCCGTAATGCTCGATCAGGATCCCCGCGAAGCGCTCCATCGAGCCCAGCAGCGCGCGGTGGATCATCACCGGCCGGTGCTCGGCGTTGTCGGCGCCCGTGTAGGTGAGCTCGAACCGCTCGGGCATCTGGAAGTCGAGCTGGCAGGTGCCGCACTGCCAGGAGCGCCCCAGTGCGTCGGTGATGTGGAAGTCGATCTTGGGCCCGTAGAAGGTCCCCTCGCCGGGGCTGACGTCGTACTCGCGGCCCTGGCGCTCGAGCGCCTCGCGGAGCGCCCCCTCGGCGTGCTCCCACTGCTCGTCGGTGCCGATCGACTTGTCGGGACGGGTCGAGAGCTCGACCCGCACCTCCTCGAAGCCGAACCGCTCGTAGAGCTCGTCGATGCCGGTGCAGATCGAGTCGACCTCGTCCGTCACCTGATCGAGCGTGCAGTAGACGTGGGCGTCGTCCTGGGTGAAGGCGCGAACCCGGAGCAGGCCGTGCAGGACGCCCTCGCGCTCGTAGCGCGACACCAGGCCGAACTCGGCGAGGCGCAGCGGCAGCTCGCGGTAGGAGTGCCGTCCGGAGGCGAAGACCAGGCAGGCGCCCGGGCAGTTCATCGGCTTGAGCGCGTACTGGCGCTCCTCGCCTCGGCCCTCCCGCTCGGCGGGGGCCGTGAAGTACATGTTCTCCTTGTAGTTGTCCCAGTGCCCCGAGCGGTGCCAGAGCTCCACGTCGAGCACCTGGGGGGTCTTGATCTCCTCGTAGCCGCGGGCGTCGAGCTGCTTCCGGACCTCCGCCTCGATCAGGCGCAGGAGGACCGTCCCCTGCGGGAGCCAGAAGGGCATCCCGGGCGCCTCGGGGCGGAACTGGAAGAGGTCGAGCTCGGGACCGAGCCTGCGGTGATCGCGTTCACGGGCCTGCTCGAGGCGCTCGAGGTGCTGCTCGAGCTCCTTCTTGTCGAGGAAGGCCGTGCCGTAGACGCGGGTCAGCATCTGGCGCGTCTCGTCGCCCCGCCAGTAGGCGCCGGCCAGCGAGGTCAGCTTGAAGGCGCCGATCCGGCCGGTGGAGGGCCCGTGCGGGCCGCGGCAGAGGTCCTCGAACTCCCCGTTCCGGTAGAGCGAGACGGTCATCGCGCCCTCGTCGCGGATCAGGTCCTCGATCAGCTCGACCTTGTAGTCCTGACCCTCCTCGCGGAAGTGCTCGATCGCGTCCTTCGCGGGCAGCTCGCGCCGCTCGAAGGGCTCGTCGGCCTTGATGTGCTCCTTCATCCGCTCCTCGATCCGGGCCAGGTCCTCCTCGCCGGGGTTCGCCGTCCGGGAACTCGATGTCGTAGTAGAACCCGTTGTCGATCGGCGGCCCGATCGAGATCTTCGCCTTGGGCCAGAGGTCAAGGACGGACTCCGCCAGGACGTGCGCCGCGTCATGGCGGATCAGCTCCAGCGCCTCGGGGCTCTTGTCCGTGACGATCTCGATGCTCTCGCCATCCAGCAATGGAGCGGAGAGATCGCGCAGGTCGCCGCCGACCTTGATCGCCAGCGCGGCCTTGGCCAGGCCAGGGCCGATCGCGGCGGCGGCGTCGGCGCCGGTTGCGCCGTCGGTCGAGCTCGAGCTCGGAGTCGTCGGGCAGCTTGACCTTGATCACGCGGCTAAGGCTAGTGGTGGGCGTTCCCACCCAGCTTGCAGGGATGCGCAACTCGGCCGCCGTACACCAGTTAGGAGAGCCAATGGGTATGGGCAGACCCAGGTCGTTTGCGTGCGCCGTCGTGGCGCTCGCGCTGGTCGCGGTGGCCGCGCCGCCGGCACCGCCTCTGCCTCGCCCAAGGGCAAGCACCAGCACGTCTTCCGCTTCGGCACCCGTCCCCTCGCCAAGGGCGCGAAGGGCAAGGACGTCCGCTATCTGCAGCGCGCGCTCAGCCGGCTCGGCGTCGCCACCTCGATCGACGGCGTCTTCGGCAAGGGGACCCTCAGCAGCGTCGAGGCCTTCGAGCAGGCGAACGGCTGGCCCGTCAACGGGGTGATCTCGAAGAAGGACGCCAAGCGCATCAAGAAGATGCTGATCAAGCGCCGGGTGAGCGGCGGCTATTTCATCGAGGGCTACGTCAACCCGACGATCAACCTCACCTCGCGGAAGGGCGGGGCGGCGACCGTCAGGGCGCTCGACGCGAACGGGAACACCGCGCAGACGCTGCAGGTGGCCTTCTCCGGACGCCGAGAGCAAGGCCGTTCCCTGGGACGGCACGACGCCGTCCGGGATCGCGAGCGACGGCGTCTACCAGTTCAAGCTGGCCGACCCCGGGACCGCCAAGGCGCATGTCAGCGGCGGGCAGACCGAGCCCTTCGCGCTGCACCTCCACCAGTTCCCCGTGCCGGGTCCCCACACCTACGGCGGCCCCGACGGCCGCTTCGGCGCTCCCCGCTCGGGCCACATCCACCAGGGCCAGGACCTGCCCGCCGCCTGCGGCGAGAGGCTCTACGTCTTCGAGAAGGGCCAGGTGAGGACCAACGCCTACCAGGCGGGCGGCGCCGGCTACTACATCGTCATCCACGGCCTGATCACCGGGACCGACGCCGTCTACATGCATCTGAAGGCGCCGAGCTGGGCGCCGGCCGGCACCGGCGTCACCGCGGGACAGCAGATCGGCAAGGTCGGCGACACCGGCGATGCCCAGGGCTGCCACCTTCACTTCGAGCGGTGGAGCTCCCCGGGCTGGTACGTGGGCGGCGCGGCCTACGACCCGCTTCCGGAGCTGCAGTACTGGGACAGCTACTCCTAGTGGGCACAGCTGGGCTCGAACCAGCGACCTCCGCCTTGTCGAGGCGGCGCTCTCCCAACTGAGCTATGCGCCCTGGGGCTGAGAATTTAGCGCCTGGTGACCGCTACGCGACCGGCGCGGTCGGTGCCTGAACGGTGGCGGGCGCCTGCGGGAGGATCCCCTTGGCGCGCATGGTGATCTTGAAGGTCTCGAGCGTGTCGTACTTCGGCTGCCAGCCGGCGGTCGTCTTGAGCTTCTCGGTCGAGACGACCCACGGGTAGCGGATGAAGTCGAGGTTGCCGGCGGGTGCCTCGGTCCGCGGCACCCGAAGCTTCCACATCGCCCCGTTGAAGCGCTTCATGTTCTTCAGCGAGATGTTCCGCGTCTTCTTGCCGACCAGCTCGGCGGCGCGGCCCCAGGTCAACAGGCCGTCACCGGCCAGGTTGAATGCTCCGGCGTGCTTGCCGTCCAGCAGCGCGATCAGCGCCGAGACGACATCGTCCTCGTGCACGAGCTGGAACTCCTCGTCGATGCCGTCCAGGATCGGGACGAACGGGTTGTTCGAGAACGCCCGCACGATGTAGTTGTCGACGCTCGGGCCGAAGACGATGGAGGGCCGGACGATCGTCATGACCGAGTCCGGGTTCTCGAGGGCCCAGAGCTGCGCGACGCGATCCGAGTCCGCCTTGTGCTTGGCGTAGGAGAAGTCGGGGGCGCCCCGGACCGGCCAGTCCTCCGCGATCGGCTTCGGGTTGTCCGGGAAGGCACCGTAGGCCGTCGCCGACGACGTCTGAATCACCTGCTTGACGCCGGCGTCGGCGGCGGCCTGCAGGACGGCCTGGGTGCCGTTGACGTCGATGTCGTACATCTTCGCCTCGTCGCGGATCGGGTTGAGGACGAAGGCGAAATGGAGAAGCGCGTCGATCTCGTGGCGCTCGAGCAGATCCCTCATCTGCTTGCGATCCCTGATGTCGGCCTTGACGAACTCGTGCTTGGGCCATGAGCGAGGCGGCGGGCGGAGGTCGACGTCCACGATCTTCTCGGTCTCGTCGCGACCGGCAAGCTCGTCGGTCAGTCGGCCGCCGATGTATCCGGAGCCGCCTGTGATCAGATAGCGCACGGCCGCATCCTATCCTGGCTGGGCGGCCAATGTCTACGAGCATTCGCTCACGGGCCCAGGGTCCTCAAAATTCAAAGAATCTTGCGGCTTTCGGGGGAAGTGCAACCTCTCCCGAGAAGTCGTGTTAGGTTCTCTTGACAGGCTCAAGTCAACCGATCGAGCGGCCGACTATGAGCCATGAGACTTGAAGGACCGACGGGCCGGCTGAAGCTCAGATTCGCCGGCGGCACGTCCTTTCGGAAACAAAAGGGCCCCCTCACCGGGGCCCTTTTCCGTGCCGGGCGCATCTCCCCCGTTCCGCGTTCACATAAACCTGCAATCAGCCCGCGGCCCGCTCCACTCGGAGGGTGAGTCCATGGACGCCTTTGACCGTGACGCGCTCCCCCACCGCAGCCCCCGACTCGCACTCGGCGTGCCAGATCTCGCCGCGGAATCGGACGCGGCCCCGCGGATCACAGGCCTCGATCACCTCAGCGGACGACCCGATCAGCGCCTCCTTGCCGGTCGCGATCCGATAGCGGCGCAGGAAGCGGATCCAAAAACCAAGCTCGGCGACCTCGACGACGATCCCGAGCGCGACCGCAGCGATGCCCAAGCCGGGGGGCAGAACGAACAGCGCGAGCGCGCACATCCCGAGAAGGAACATCGTGTGCCGATGCTAGGCAGTCGGGCTCTGAGAGCGGATTCGAGACCAGAGGTCAAGAGTTGACGGAAGGTCTCCAGGTTCTCCTGCGACACCACCTACTCCTGTAGTCCGGCGACCTCAAGGGCCTCGTCTGGATCTCGAAACGAGCGGAAGTGAATGACCTTGTCCTCCCGGAACCTCCAGACGATGGCAAGCGGCTCTTCGAACGCTATGCCCGTGTGCCGCGCCCTGGCTCGCCAACGGTGAATGGAGACGAGACAGTCGCCCGTGCCCACGATCCGTTCCAAGTGGACCGACATCTCATCGAAGGGCTCGACCCACCTCTCCGTTGCCCGGATCACGCCCTCGCGACCGTGATACGTCTCGCCGACGTGGTCGGGCAGATCCATGTCCTCGTATGTGACCCCGGGATCGAAGTTGGAGACGAGGTCCACCTCCCCTCCGTCGCGATCGAGCAGCGGACCTCCGGCAGGATTCATCTGCCATGCCTCAGCCCAGGCTCGGAGGCTCTCGACGTTCGCGTCGGACATCGCCAACGCAGTATCCCCGCCGGGAGCGCCGCTTTCCACGCATCCCGATGTCCGAGCGCAGGCGCCATGCCCATACCATCGAACCCATGACGATCCAAAGGATGGATCACGTCGGCATCGTGGTTGACGACCTCGCCGCCGCGACCGAGTTCTTCGTCGAGCTCGGGCTCGAGCTGCAGGGCGAGGGATCGGTCGAGGGCGACGTGGTGGACCGCATCGTGGGGCTGGAGGGCGTCCGCTCGGATCTTGCGTTCCTGCAGACTCCGGACGGCCACACACAGCTCGAGCTGACCAAGTTCCATACCCCAGCGCACCACGGCGACAACCGGGAGGAGCCGCCGAACGCGCCGGGTCTCCGCCATCTCACGTTCGCCGTCGAGGACATCGACGCCGTCCTCGCTCGCCTGCGAGCCCGCGGCGCCGAGCTCGTCGGCGAGCTGGAGCGCTACGACCCCTACCGGCTCTGCTACGTCCGCGGCCCGGACGGAATCATCATCGAGCTGGCGGAGCGGGTCGGTTAGAGGCGCCTACCGGAATCGAACCGGTGTAAACGGCTTTGCAGGCCGCTGCGTAGCCACTCCGCCAAGGCGCCGTGGAGCGAAGCAAGCCTAGCGGCGGTCTTCGCCTCATTCCCGCCCACAGACCTCGAATCCGTACGCTCGGGCTGCGTTCCTTGCTTTGGTGGTGGCCGCGCCGATTCGTGTCTGCAGCGTTCGAATCTCAGCGGCGTTGAGATCGTCGTAGGCCCTCGCCCATTCGCCGATCACGTCAGCCTTGGAACGGACGAGCCCCAGGATCGACCCCACCGTGCCGACGTCCGCGGGCGGCGGTTCAAGAGCTTGCATCTCTCGGGCCTCGGCCGCCAGATTGTGGCCTTGCTGGCGAAGAAGCTCGGCGGCGCGGTGGGCCTTGCCCTTCGAGTCGAGGCGACCAAGGTCGATCGTCTGTCTCTCCAGGTCCTCCGTCCGGGATTGGTGGTTCTTGCAGATCACATCTCCCAGGGCGATGTAGTCCGCCTTGGGCAACGGCTGCTCGCCTCGGTGAGTCTCGACCTGCGTCACGGACTCGGTGGACCCGCCGCCGCAGCCGGCCGTGGCGATCGCGATGAGGACGACGAGCAGGACGACACCTCGCACGGACTCAAGCTAGCGGGCGGATGCTCCCGCAACGAAAGACGCCCCCGCGGGGCATCCTTGCCGACGCCGGGGCGAATGAGTCGAGGCAAGCGGCTGATGGGATTCGAACCCACGACCTTCTGCATGGCAAGCAGACGCTCTAGCCAACTGAGCTACAGCCGCGCGACGCGGAAGTATAGGCGCGGTCCGCGCGCACCCGACCGGGGCTCCCCCTCCTCACTTTTGGGTATGGTGATCCGCCTTGGGGTTAACCACGAAACAGGGGGCTTCAATGCATCGAAAGGCTCTGATCGCCGCGGTCTCGATCGCCGCGACCGCCGTCCTCGCCATCGCACCGTCGATCGCTTCGGCATGGGCGCCGGCCGCGAGCGCGACGATCCATCCCGGAGTGCAGACCGTGACGAGCGGCGGTCAATGCACGTCGAACTTCGTCTTCCAGGACGGCTCGAACGTCTATCTCGGCCAGGCCGCGCACTGCTCGTCCACCGGGGGACAGACCGACACCGGCGGGTGCGACACGGGCTCGCAGCCG
The DNA here is from genome assembly GCA_963728875.1 of uncultured Solirubrobacterales bacterium. Taxonomy (GTDB): domain Bacteria; phylum Actinomycetota; class Thermoleophilia; order Solirubrobacterales; family 70-9; genus DASUPK01. The sequence goes on along the minus strand of CAVSLJ010000005.1, from coordinate 113,052 downwards.
ATCGGCACACCGGTCGAGATCATGGGGGCCGCCCATCCCGGAACCCTGGCCTATAACTCCTGGTTGACGATGCAGGGCAACGGCGAGTCCGATCCTGACACCTGCGCGTTCAACGATCTCGCGCTGGTCAAGATCGACCCGGCCGACGTCGGCAGCGTCAACCCCTCCGTCCCCGGCTTCGGTGGGCCCACCGGGGTGGGCCCGGTGGGAGGACTCGGGTCGACGGTCTACACCTACGGGAATTCCTCCCTGCGGCTGGGCATCACGAAGCTGAGCCCGAAGCAGGGCGTGGTCGTCCAGGACGACGGCAACGGCTGGAGCCACGTGCTCTACACCGTCACGCCGGGCATTCCGGGCGACTCAGGCAGCGGGTTCCTGAACGCCTCCGGTCAGGCCGCGGGCATCCTGAGCACGCTTCAGGTGCTCCCGCTGCCGGGATCGAACGGAGTCGGCGACCTCGCCAAGGAGATCGCCTACATGCACGCCAACAGCTCGTTCAGCGGGGCCAACCTGGTCCCGGGGACCGAGCCGTTCAACCCGAACCTGGTTCAGGCGATCCTGAAGTCCTGACCCGCCGCGTTTCCGGAGAGGGCCGGGTCTCCCGGGGCCCGGCCCTTTCTATGCCCGGTCGAGCGCCTCGTTGAGAAGCTCGTCGGCGCGCTCGTTGTCGTCGCGCTTGACGTGGCGGATCGACCACTTGGGCAGTTCCCGGAGCGCATCCCGCGCCTTCGTGTGCAGGGGGCGCAGGTGCTCCTGCTTGACCTTCCAGTTGCCCTTCACCTGCTCGACGATCAGCTTCGAGTCCCCGACGAACTCGACCTCCTCCGCACCGAGCTGCTTCGCCAGGTCGATGCCGAGCAGGAGAGCCCGGTACTCGGCCACGTTGTTGGTCGCCTCGCCGATGGTGTCGCTGCGCTCGGCCAGCTCCTCGCCCGCGGGGTCCGTGGCGACGGCGGCGATGGCCGCCGGTCCCGGATTTCCCCTGGAGCCGCCGTCGACGTTGACGACAACCTTCAGGCGCGGACTTCCTCTCCCGAGCGCGCCTCGGAGATCACCTTCTGCGCGAGGTGCGACGGGATCTCCTCGTGGCGGGCGAACTCCATCGTGTAGTCGCCGCGCCCGCCGGTGATCTGGCGCAGGTCGCGCGCGTAGTCGAGCACCTCGGCCATCGGGACCTCGGCCTTGATCTCGGTCGCCGTTCCCTTCGCCTCCATGCCGAGCGGCCGCCCGCGGCGCGAGTTGAGGTCGCCGACCACGTCGCCGACGACATCTTCCGGAACGCTCACCGTCAGCAGCATGATCGGCTCGAGCAGCACGGGGTCGGCCTGCTCCATCGCGTCCTTGAAGGCCATGGAGCCCGCCACCTTGAAGGCGTTCTCCGACGAGTCCACCCGGTGGTACTGGCCGTCGTAGAGGCGGACCTGAAGGTCCTTGACCGGGTAGCCGGCGAGGACGCCGTGCTGCATCGCCTCCGCGATGCCCTTCTCGACGGCGGGAATGAACCCCTTTGGGATGGCGCCGCCCTTGATCTCGTCGACGAACTCGAATCCGGCGCCGGCCTCGGTGGGGGCGATCTCGATGTGGCAGTCGCCGAACTGGCCGCGACCGCCGGTCTGCTTCTTGTAGCGGCCGTGCGCCTTGGCGGGCTTGCGGATCGCCTCGAGGTACGGCACGCGCGGCGGGTGCAGCTCGATCTCGGCGCCGAAGCGGCTCTTCATCCGGTCGACGATCACCTCGACGTGGATCTGCGTGAGCCCGGCGATGATCTGCTCCCCGGTCTGCTGGTCGCGGTGGACGTCGAGCGTCGGGTCCTCCTCCTCGAGGCGGCGGATCGCGCTGGCGGCCTTGTCATCGTCGCCCTTGGTCTTCGCCTCGAACGCGAAGGCCATGACGGGCGCGGGCAGGTCGAGCGGAGGGACGGAGATCCTGGTGTCCTTGTCAGCGAGGACGTCGCCGGCCTTGGTTTCCTTCAGCTTCGCCACCGCGCCGATGTCGCCGGCGCCCACCTCGTCGGTCTGCTCGTGCTCCTTCCCGCGCGGGATCAGGATCTGCCCGATCCTCTCCTTGGCCCGCTGGGTGACGTTGTTGACCTGCGAGTCGCCCCGCAGGACCCCGGAGTACACGCGGAACAGATTGAGGCGGCCCGCGTAGGGGTCAGCGAGGGTCTTGAAGACGTAGGCGATCAGCTCCCCGTCCTCGTCCGGGACGATCTCGATCTCCTCGCCCTCTCCGTCGAGAGCGGCGACGGGCCCGCGCATCGCCGGGGAGGGCAGGTCCTCGACCAGAGCCTCCAGCAGCCGTGTGGTGCCGAGGTTCTTGGTGGCGACCCCGCAGGTGACCGGGAAGATCTTGCCGTCCGTGACGCCGCGCTTCAGCACCGTGACGATCTCGTCGTGGTCGATCTCCTCGCCCTCGAGATAGCGCTCCATGAGCTCGTCGGAGTTCTCCGCCACCTCGTCCATCAGCTTCTCGCGGTACTCCTGCGCCTGAGCCTGGAGCTCCTCCGGGATGTCCTGCGGCTCGGGGGCGCCCCTCCCCTCGCCCTGGGCGACGAACGCCTTCATGTCGATCAGGTCGATGACGCCCCGGATCTCGTGCTCGGACCCGATCGGGATTTCGGTGGCAACCACGTGGTTCCCGAAGGCGTTCTGCAGAGACTCGAGGGCGCGGAAGAAGTCGGCCCGCTCGCGGTCGAGCATGTTGACGAACACGAGCCGCGCCAGGCCCTCCCTGTCCGCTCGCTGCCAAAGCCGGTCGGTGTGGACCTCCACTCCCATCACGCCGTTGACGACCACGACGGCGGCGTCCGCTACGCGCAGCGAAGCGATCGTGTCCGCGATGAAGCTGGGCTCCCCGGGCGTGTCGATCAGGTTGATCTTGCGACCGTCGTGGTCGAAGGAGGACACGGTGGCCCCGATCGACATCTCCCGCTCCTGCTCATCCGGCTCGAAGTCGGAGGTGGTGCTGCCGTCCTCCACCCGCCCGAGCCGGTTGATGACCCCGGCCTCGAACAGCAGCGCCTCGTGAAGCGAGGTCTTGCCGGCGCCGCGATGGCCGATCAGCGCGACGTTGCGAATCCGGTCAGCGGCCTTGTGAGCCATGGCCGGGGACCCTATGTGAAGGTCAGGCCGGGATCAACCTGTGGACTTCAGGCGCGAGCGCAGGCGAAGCACGGCCTTCGAGTGGAGCTGCGACACGCGTGATTCGGTGACGCCGAGCACCTCGCCGATCTCCCTCAGGGTGAGGTTCTCGAAGTAATAGAGGGCGACGACCAGCGTCTCGCGCTCTGGCAGATCCTGGATCGCCTCACCGAGACGGTCCTTGACCTCGCTGGTGTCGAGCGCGGCCTGCGGATCGGGAGCGCTCTCGTCCTCGATCGTGTCGAGGAGCGACACCTTGTCGCCGGAGGCATCGGGGGTCATCCAGAGCTCCTCGAGGGCGAGGATGGACGAGTTCGAGATCTGGAGGAGCGCCTCCTGAAGCTCATCCTCGTTCATCCCCAGTCGCTCGGCAAGCTCGGCATCGGTCGGCGCTCGGCCCAGCTCGTGCTCGAGCTTGGAGTTGGCCACCTCGATCTCGCGAGCGCGCGAGCGGACGGACCGCGGGACCCAGTCGAGCGACCGGAGCTCGTCGATAATCGCGCCGCGGATACGCTGCATGGCGAAGGTCTCGAAGCGGATCTGCCGGTCGGGCTCGAAGCGATCCATCGCCTCGACCAGGCCGATCATCCCGTAGGAGATCAGGTCGGCCTGGTCGACATGCGAGGGAAGCCGAGCACCCGTCCGGCCCGCGACGAACTTGACCAGCGGCGAGTAGGCGACCACGAGCCTCTCCCGTGCGCCTGGGTCTCCCCCCTCCTTGTACCTGCGCCAGAGCTCCCGGAGCTCGAACGCCTTCACATCGGCTTCCATAAGCCTTTCACCTGCACTCGGCGCTTTCTTTCAAGCGCGAGGATGACTTCGAGCGTACTGACTTTGCAACCAGGAGGGCTCAACTTGGGTGTAAACCTGCGTTGTCGAGAGGCTGGCGTGGCCGAGGAGCTCCTGGATGCTCCGCAGGTCCGCCCCTCCCTCCAGTAGGTGCGTCGCGAACGAGTGACGCAGCGCGTGCGGCGAAACGCCTCCCGCGATCGCTGCCTCACGCACCCAGCGCTCCAGGCGCCGGCGCACGTCAGAGGGGTGAAGGCGGCGTCCGCTCTTTGAGACCAGCAGCGCCTGCTCTTCGCCCGCGCCGACCAGGGCGTGCCTGCCTCGCTCCAGGTAGCCGGTGAGCGCCGCCTGCGCGGGCTCTCCCATCGGGACGAGGCGGGTCTTGCCGCCCTTGCCCTCGATGCGGAGCCGCTCCCCGTCGAAGTCAGGCGAATCGGTGTTGAGGTTGACGACCTCCTCGGCGCGGAGGCCGCAGGAGTAGGCGAGCTCAAGCATCGCCCGGTCGCGCATCTCGAGTGGGGTCCGGATGGGGATTCGATCGAGCAGAGTCTGCATCTCCTCGCGGCTGAGAACGCGAGGGAGCTTGCGGTCCTGCTTGGGGGTGGCGACGAGGTCCGCGGGGTTCGCGCTCACCTCGCCGGCGCGCAGCAGGGCGCCGTAGAAGGCCCGGATCGCGGCCAGCTTGCGCGCGACGCCGGCCTTCGAGATACCTCGCTCGGAGAGGACGGCCGCAAACCGCCTCAGGTCGCGATGACCCATCGATTTTGGCTCGAGGTCCATCGAATCCGCCCAGACGGCCAGCTGCCCGACGTCGTTGGAATACGCCTTTCTGGTCGCCTCGGCCGCCGAGCGGGCGACCAGGTCGCGATCGAACAGGCTCAGCGCCTTGCTCCAGGAGGAGCTCAGCGAGATCTCAGGGGCCGGCTCGCCCATGTACATAACTTCGCCGCGCGACGCCTGGACCCTGCGTTACCGGCGGGTTACTGGATGTAGATGGGATCGCCGACGTCGACCCGGTCATAGAGGTCGATGACGTCCGGGATCGACATGCGCACGCAGCCGTGTGACGCCGCCGAGCCGAGGGAGGAGAGCTCATCGGTGCCGTGGATGCCGGCACCGTCGAAGATCCCGATCCAGCGCGCCTTGAGCGGATCCGCAGGGCCGGGCGGGATCACCTGGCCGGCGAGGCTTCCGGCCCAGGCCGAGTTGGGCACGTGCCAGGAGGGGTCGACCTGCTTGTCCAGCGCGTGGTAGAGCCCGGCCGGAGTCTCGAGACCCTGCTGGCCGACGGCGATCGTGTAGCTCTTCTTCAACCTCAGGTGGCTGTAGAACCGCAGGGTGTAGCTGCCCCGGTCGATGTAGATGTAGCGCGGATAGGCCTTCGCCAGGTCCTTCTTGTTGATCTCCGGCTTGGTGGTCTCGACCACCGCCGGGATCGTCTCGTCGCGACCCGGCGAGCGCGCCGCGTGATTGATCGCGGCAGTCATCTGGCGTGCGTCGACGGCCTGCCCGGGTTGGCCCGCCTCCTGCCGGAGCCTGCCGCCGCTCGGAACCACGGTTGCGTCGACAGGATCCTGGTCGAGCTTCTCGGCGAGCTCGTTGACGAAGTCCTTGACGGCGGATTTGTCGTAGCCCACGCGCGGCTCGAGGTCCGCGTTCACATTGCCGCCCGTCGCGTAGCGCGAGACCCGGTCGAAGATGTTGCCCTGCCGGCTGTGGTCGATGGCGTCCTGCACCATCCCGTCGACGTCCGCGTGCTCGTGGAGCGCCTTCGGGCTGAGGGTGTAGTCCTGGCCGTTGTAGCTCACCACCACCGGCTGCTTGAGCGGGGCGACGACCTGCTCCTCGATGATCCTGCGCGCCGAGTCGGCATCGCGGCCGCCGACGTCGACGCCGCCGATCGTGACTCCCGACGCGATCTTGTCCTTCTGCGCGTCGTCGTAGGCCCAGACGCCGACGGCGAGCAGCAGGCCCATCGTGACCACGGCCACCAGGGCGATCAGGACCTTCTGGTGCATTTTCAATCTTGCGCGCATTTCCCAGCCTCGGATCAGCCTTCCCCTGCTCTGCGGATTCTACGATTCGGGTCCGCCGTGTCCTTGTCCGAACACGTTTCGCAATGGTCGTTGCGGGTGACTGCCCGCGGCTTTGACCCCCATCAGGCGGGAGCACCGCGCGGCAAACACAAGTCGCGGCTGCAAGCAGCCGCTCCACATTGTGCCGCTTGTGCTCCCTAGGATGCCCTCGCCATGTCGCCGAGACCCATTCGCGCCTGATGCGGACCAAGGACCAGGTCCGGCGGGACGTGTGGAAGGCGATGGACCGCGAGGGTGTCTCGCGCTTTCCGGGCGCTGAGGGCAGGATTCCCAACTTCGCAGGAGCGAAGCTCGCCGCCGAGAAGCTCGCGGGGCACCGCCTCTGGAAGCGGGCACAGGTGATCAAGGTCAATCCCGACTCCCCTCAGACGCATGCGAGGCGCGCGGCGCTGGAGGAAGGCAAGACGCTGATCATGGCGGTGCCACGGCTCCGCGACCCGCACCCCTTCCGGCTGCTCGATCCCCGGAGGCTCTCGGCCAAGCAGGTGCGCGAGGCGGCGACCATCAAGGGGGCGATGAAGCACGGCCGGGTGGTCGCGGACGAGGACCTGCCAGACATCGACTTCGTCCTCTGCGGCTCCGTCGCGGTCAACCTGAGCGGGGCTCGCGTGGGCAAGGGCGGTGGCTTCTCCGACCTCGAGTACGGGCTGCTGATCCACGCGGGCAAGATCGACGAGCACACCACGGTCGCCACGACCGTCCACCCCACGCAAATCCTGCGCGAGCACCTGCAGATGACCACGCACGACCTGCCGGTGGACCTCGTCGCCACCCCCCGGGCCGTGATCGAGCTCGAGCGCCAGTACCCGCGGCCGCGCGGCATCCTCTGGGACCATCTGCAGCCGCCGCAGATCCGCGAGATCCCGATCCTCGAGCGAATGGGCTACGCATGAGCACCACAGATCAGATCGAAGAGAGGCAACCGGTCCGCGACGAGATCCGCCGGATGGCCTCGGACACGGCCTACGTCATGAAGCTCGCCCGGGGAAAGGTCGAGCTGCCGCCGGCCACCCCCGCCGATGGACCGGACCCCTACGGGAATCCCGATCCCGAATGGCTCCGGATCGACTGGCGAGAGCACCGGCGCGAGGTGGACGTGGTGGGGGCGCGGGTGAACTACGTCGAGATGGGTGACGGCCCGCCGCTGCTCTTCATTCACGGCCTCTCGGGCTCCTGGCAGAACTTCCTCGAGAACATCCCTCACTTCGCCCGCGACCATCGTGTGGTCGCCCTCGATCTGCCCGGATTCGGCTCGAGCCCGATGCCTCCGTGGGAGATCTCGATCCCCGCGTACGGGCGGTTCGTCCGCGACTTCTGCGAGCGGATCGGCGTCGGCCGCTGCTCGCTGGTCGGCAACTCGATGGGTGGCTTCATCGCCACCGAGGTAGCGATCACCGACCCCGAGCGCGTCGACGACCTCACGCTGATCTCGGCCGCGGGAATCACCTGGGCCCGGGCGCGGCGCGAGCCCGCCACCGTCGTCGCCAGGATGGGCCGGGCGGCGACCCCGCTCCTGTTGAAGTTCCACATGTCGGGGATCAGGCGGCGGCGCCTGCGGAAGGGCTTCTTCCAGGGTGTCTTCTTCGATCCGGATGGGATCCGGCGCGAGATGCTCTGGGAGAACATCGTGCCCGCGCTGCAGAGCCCCGGCTACCACGATGCCCTGGTCACGCTCTGGGGCTACGACATCCGCCACCGGCTGGAGGAGATCGAGGTGCCGACCCTGATCGTCTGGGGCCGCAACGACCGGGTCGTCCCGATCCCCGCGGCCCTCTCCTACGAGAAGCGGATCGGCGAGAACGCCGAGCTGGTCATCTTCGACCACTGCGGGCACGTCCCGCAGCTGGAGCGGCCGGTGCGCTTCAACCGGCTGCTCGGGGATTTCCTGAAGCGCGCCGGCTCCCTGGACTAACCTCGCTCGCGTGTCAAGTTCGTCAAGCAGTCCGCTCAGCCCCGTCCTCTCCTCCGGCCAGCTCGAGCTGCTCGCGGCGCGAGGCGAGGAGCGCACCGCGGCGGAGGGAGAGTTCCTCTTCCGGATCGGCGACGCGCACTACCCGTTCATCGCCGTCCTCGAGGGCGAGGCGGCGATCCTCGACGGCACGGGGAACGAGATCGCCCGCCAGGGTGCGGGGGGCTTCATCGCCGAGATCAACCTGCTCACGGGGCAGACCGTCTTCGTCGACTGCGTCGTGACGCAATCGATGCGCTACATCGCGGTCAACCGCGATGAGCTGCGGTCGCTGCTGGCGGAGGACGGGGCGCTCTCCGATCTGCTGCTCCACACCTTCATGCGCCGGCGCGAGATCCTCCAGGAGCGCGGGGGTCTCGGATTCGAGGTCATCGGGCCGCGGTCCTCGGCGTCGACGCGCCGGCTGATCGAACACGCCCGCCGTGGCCGGCTTCCCTTCGTCTGGCGCGACACGGAAGGAGGCGGAGAACCCGAGGCGGCGGCCGTCATCGCCGATCTCTCGGTGGACGAGGTGCCGCTCGTTCGGCTGCCGGGCGGAATGGACCTGCGCAACCCGAGCAACGGACAGCTCTCGCGGGCGCTCGGGATCGGGCTCGAGCTCGCGCCGCGCGAGGAGGTCGATCTCGCGGTGATCGGAGGCGGCCCGGCGGGTCTCGCCGCGGCGGTGTACGGCGCCTCCGAGGGCCTCAACACTTTGGTCGTCGAGAGCACCGCGCTCGGTGGGCAGGCCGGGGCCTCGCGCCGGATCGAGAACTACCTCGGCTTTCCGGGCGGGATCAGCGGTTCCGAGCTGACCAGCCGCGCGATCACCCAGGCCCGTAAGTTCGGCGCGCGGACCGCGACCCCCTATCGCGCGCTCGCACTCGAACCCGGCGACGATGCGCACCGGGTCGAGCTGGAGGACGGGCGTTCACTCCACGCACGCGCGGTCCTCATCGCCACCGGGGCCGACTACCGCCGCCTTCCACTCCCCGGCCTCGAGGAGTACGAGGGGATGAGCGTCTTCTACGCCGCGGGCCCACCGGAGGCCCAGGCGTGCGCGGGCACCCGGGTGGGAATCATCGGCGGCGGCAATTCCGCCGCCCAGGCGGCCGTCTGGCTCGCCCGTGGCGGGGCCCTGGTGACCCTGCTGCACCGGCGCGCCAGCCTGCGCGAGACGATGTCCCACTACCTGATCGCCGATCTCGACCGCGCGGGCGTCACCGTTCGCGACCGCAGCGAGGTCGCCGAGCTGCACGGCGCCGACGGAAAGCTCGAGGCGGTGACCCTGAAGGACGGTGACCGCCTCCCGCTTGGCTCGATGTTCTGTTTCCTGGGCGCTGATCCGTGCACCGACTGGGTCGGGGATGCCGTCGCCAGGGACGAGCACGGGTTCATCCTGACCGGCGAGGACGTCGGCGCGTCCGGGCTGCTGGAGACGAGCGCCGCCGGCATCTATGCGGCGGGCGACGTGCGGGCGGGCTCGACGAAGCGCTGCGCGACCGCCGTCGGCGAGGGTGCGGCGGTGGTCGGCCATATCCACGATCGCCTCGCGACCGTCGCGGCCTGAGCCGTCAACCGGTTACGGCGCCTTCCGAAGCGCTCGAGACCGCGGCCGCGTACTTCGCCATCACGCCGCGCTTGTAACGCGGCTCAGGCGGCTGATACGCCTCCACCCTCTTCGCGATCTCCTCGTCGGAGAGGTCCACGTCGAGGCGCCGCTCGTCGATGTCGAGGGTGATGATGTCGCCGTCCTGGGCAGCGGCGATCGGCCCGCCGCGAATCGCCTCCGGCGCGACGTGGCCCGCCATCAATCCGTGGGTGGCCCCGGAGAAACGGCCGTCGGTGAGCAGGGCGACCTGATCGCCGATTCCCTCGCCCACCAGCGCCGCGGTGACCTGGAGCATCTCGCGCATTCCCGGGCCGCCCGAGGGGCCCTCGTTGCGGATCACGACCACGTCCCCGGGCCTGATGCCCTGCTGCTCCACCACGGCGAAGCACTCCTCCTCGGAGCCGAAGACGCGGGCCGGGCCGGTGTGCTTCTTTCGCTCCTCGCCCGCCACCTTGACCACGCAACCCTCCGGGGCGAGGTTGCCGCGCAGGATCACCAGGCCGCCGGTCGGCTTCAGTGGGTCGTCGAGCGGGCGGACCACCTGCTGGGCGGGGGTCTCCTGGGTCGCGTCCGCCTCCTCGCCGATCGTCCTCCCCGTGACCGTCATGCAGTCGCGATGGAGAACACCGGCCTCGTCGAGGCGCTTCGCCAGGACGCCGACCCCGCCCGCCTCGTAGAGGTCCTTGGCGACGAAGCGGCCACCGGGCTTCAGATCGCCCAGCAGCGGCGTCCTCTCGGAGATCCGGTCGAAGTCGTCGATGGTGAGCTCGATCCCTGCTTCATTGGCGACCGCGAGGAGATGCAGCACCCCGTTGGTCGAGCCGCCGGACATGGCGACGGTCGCGATCGCGTTCTCGATCGAGTCCCCCGTGATGATGTCTGATGGGCGAAGGTCGTCGGCGAGGACCTTCATGACGAGCTCGCCCGCCTGATGCGCCACCTCGTTGCGCGCGTCGGCGACGGCGGGCACCATGCCCGACCCCATCGGGGTGATCCCCATCACCTCGAAGGCGCTCGCCATCGTGTTCGCGGTGAACTGCGCCCCGCAGGCGCCAGCCCCGGGGCTGGCGCAGCCCTCGAGCTCGTAGAGGTCGTCGTCGGACATCTCGCCCGTGGCGTGCTTGCCGATCGCCTCGAAGACGTCCTGGATCGTCACGTCCTGGTCGTGCCAGCGCCCGGGCAGGATCGAGCCGCCGTAGAGCATCAGCGACGGGATGTCGAGGCGCGCGAGCGCCATCACGCAGCCGGGGATCGTCTTGTCGCAGCCCGACAGGGCGATCACCGCGTCGAACTGGTAGCCGCGGGCGGTGAGCTCGATCGAGTCCGCGATCACCTCGCGGCTGACCAGCGAGGTCTTCATGCCCTCCGTCCCCATCGTGATCCCGTCGGAGATCGCGATCGAGTTGAACTCGAGCGGCGTGCCGCCCGCCGCGCGGACTCCCTCCTTGACGTGCTCGGCGAGGCCGCGGAGGTGGAAGTTGCAGGGCATCGCCTCGATCCAGGTGTTGGCGATGCCGACCGTTGGGCGACTGAGGTCGTCGTCGCCGAAGCCGATCCCCTTCATGTAGGCGCGGGCGAAGGCCCGCTCGGGACCGTCGAAGACGACGCTCGAGCGGGTCCGCATCCCGTTCGTTCTTATCTCTGCCATGCGATCAAGGCTTTCAAATCGCGTCGGACCATCGCCGGGTCGAGCTGGCGGCCGAGTGGATGGACGTTGGCGGTGCCGATCAGCTCGCGCTCGTCGGCGCGAAGGGCCATCCACTTGGCGAGCACGTCATCGGCGTCCGGGAGCCTCTCCCCCGCCTCGGGATCGGATCCGTCGCGAAACCGGACGCAGTACTCGCTGAGCGGCTCGCCCGTCTCCGCGTCGAAGGCGACGAGGGGACGCTGCGGGTAGATCAGCCAGCCGTACTCGCCTCTCTCGACCGAGAGCAGCCCGAAGCGGTCGTACGTGTCGAGCGCCTCCTGGCCGGCCGTCGAGCGCAGGAGCTCGCGAGCCCGCTGCTCCGCGCGGCGCTCCCGCGCCGTGTTGCGAACGTATCGGCGCCCCATCAGCCGCCGGCCGCCTGGGGGAAGAAGATCACGCGCTCCGCGTCCGCCGGGATCTCCGAGAAATCTCGGACCATGGTCGCCTCGCGGCTGCCGCCCGGAGCCTCGTGCGGAACCGCAGCCCACATGCCGAGGTCGAGCTGGCGGCGGAACTCCCGGACCAGGCGCTCCTCGTCCTCGGCCACGGCTGGGTCTCCCTCGGCGAGCACCACATCGCCCTTCCCCGGAGTCATGCGAAGCAGCTTCATGTGTTGATTATGCCCAGCGCATCCACCGGCCCGGCGCCGGAGCCGATCTGGCGCAGGCCATTCGCGACGGCCTCGGCGGCGATCCGACGAGCCGCGCGTGCCGCCTCCAGGGGCGAGTCACCGAGCGCAAGTCGCGCCGCCAGCGCAGAGGAGTGCGTGCACCCGGATCCGTGCGAGGCCCCGTTCTCGTGCTGGGGGCCCTCGATCTCCTCCAGCGTCTCCCCATCGAAGTAGCGATCCGAACCGTCGAGGTGGCCGCCGGTGACCACCGCGACCTTCGGGCCCAGCGCGTGGACCGCCCGCACCAGCTCCTCCGGCGGCGCGTCCTCGCTCAGTCCGGTGAGCTCGCGCGCCTCCCCCGCGTTCGGCGTGACGACCGTGGCCCTGGGGACGATCAGCTCGATCAGGGCCTGCTTCGCATCGGGCTTGAGCAGGACCGCCCCGCTCTCGGCGACCATCACCGGGTCCAACACGATCGGCGCGTCGCCGACCATGCCGAGGGCCTCATCGACCGCCTCGATCGTCGGCTGGTCGAAGAGCATCCCGATCTTCACCGCGTCGACGCCCATGTCCTCAACTACGGCCCTTACCTGGTCGAGGATGAACCGGCGCGGCAGCGTCTCCACCGAGATCACCTCGTGGGTGTTCTGGGCGGTGAGCGCGACGATCGCCGAGGTCCCGTGCACGCCGCAGCGGGCGAACGCCTTCAGGTCCGCCTGGATGCCGGCGCCGCCGCCGGAATCGGAGGTGGCGATCGTCATCGCGATCGGGATGCGCCGCGCGGCTGTCACGCGGATAAGGCTAGTGAGGCCGCTGGGTCGTCTGACGATCGAATTCGAATTTGCGTGCGACCGGGGACACGTCTGGTCGAGCAGATCAAGGACGCAGGGCGAAGCCTTTGGTGGTGCCAAAGGCGAGCCCGAGGACGCAGAGCTGGGAAGCGCCAGGCGTGTCATCCGGGTGTGCGTGGATTTGGATTCGTCGTCTAAGGCGCGGCCAGTGCCGTCCGTTCGTAGCGGCCGGCGGGGTCCGAGCGCAGGTATCCGGCCAGCTCGAGCCGCACGAGCGCCGCCGCCAACGGCCCCGGCTCCAGCGGCGATGACCGGGCCAGCGCGTCCGCGCTGTTGGCGCCGCGCTCCACCAGGTCCAGCACCGCCGCCAGATCGGGCTCCAGACCGGGGCCCGCCGGTCGCGGCCGCGTTTGGCGCCCGGCGCCGACCCCGATCATCGAATCGAGCACGTCCTCGGCACCGCGGATCACCGAGGCGCCATCGCGGAGCAGCGCGTTCGTTCCCGCCGCCGGCGAGGACCCGACACGGCCGGGAACCGCCCCCACCTCCCTGTTCAGGTCCTGGGCCATCTCGGCGGTGATCAGCGACCCGGAGCGCTGCCGGGCCTCGACGACGACCGTCATCCGGCTGAGCGCGGCCATGATCCGGTTGCGTGCCGGAAAGCTCCAACGCCGAGCGGACGTCCCGGGCGGCAGCTCGGCGATCACCACCCCCTTGTCGACGATCTCCTCGTACAGGCGCGTGTGACGGGGCGGATACGGGACGTCGACGCCGCAGCCGAGAACCGCCACCGTCAGGCCTCCCGCCTCCAGCGCACCCCTGTGCGCACAGGAGTCGATGCCGACCGCCATGCCGCTGACCACGGTCAGCCCGGCGGAGGCGACGTCTCGGCCGAGATCGGTGGCGAGCTCGCGGCCGTAGCTGCTGGCTCGCCGCGATCCGACGATCGTGACCATCTCATCCACGGAGAACGCGGCGAGCAGCTCCGGCTTCCCGCGGCCGAAGAGCGCGCCGGGTGCGTCGCCCAGCGCGGTGAGCGCGTCCGGGTAGAGCGGGTCGTGCCGACAGACGGCCCACGCCCGCGCGCCGGCGATCGCCGCCCGCAGCCGGTCCGGGTCCCTCCCGGCGGCCCTCTCGAGGAGATCGTCGGCCCGTGAGCGCGCCATCGCCCGGGCGAGCTCCTCGTCGGGGAGAGCGAGCAGCTCGTGGGCACGGCTGCCGGCGGTGTCGCCGACCGCCCTGTCGATGTAGGTCGCGAGGGATCCGATCAGCCAGGCTCGCCGGAGGCAGTCCGGGCAGGCCCGGGGCGTCGCCGTCACTCTTCGGACCGCCGCCGCTTGTCGATCGCCTCGAAGACGTGCTCCACGCCGATCCGCTCCTCGCCGCCGAGGTCGGCGATCGTGCGCGCCAGCCGCAGGCAGCGGTCCCAGCCGCGGGCGCTCAGTCCCATGCTGCGGTGGCCCGCCTCCAAGGTTCCCCTCGCCTCCGGATCGAGATCGCAATGCCGGCGCACCTCACTCGGTGTCATGTCGGCGTTCGCCCTGCCCGGCCCGAGGCGCTCCTCCTGCGCGGCTCGCGCCGCCAGCACCCGCTCACGCACGGCCGAGGACCCCTCGCTCCGCTCTTCGGTCAGTTGCTCGGGCGGCGGCGGATGCACCGTGAACGTGATGTCGATCCGATCCGCCAGCGCACCGCTGAGCTTCGCCATGTACCGGGAGACCGCGCTCGGATGACAGTCGCACTCGCCCGAGTCCGGGCCGTTGCCGCAAGGACACGGATTCGACGCGGCCACCAGCATGAAGCGGCAGGGCAGTGACACTGTGCCCGTCGTCCTGGTGACGGTGACCACTCCCTCCTCGAGCGGGACCCGCAGGGCCTCCAGCGCGTCTCTGCGGAACTCGCCGAGCTCGTCGAGAAAGAGGACGCCGCGATGCGCGCGGGTCACCTCTCCAGGACGCGGAGGTGAGCCGCCTCCGACGAGCGCCCTGCCCGAGACCGTGTGATGAGGAGCCCTGAACGGCCGCCGCACACGCGGTCCGCCGTTCTCACCGCAGACGCCGGCGATCCTGGTGACCTCGATCACCTCTTCCCGGCTCAGCGGCGGGAGCAGCGACGGCAGCCTGTTCAGGGCCAGCGTCTTGCCGCCGCCGGGCGGGCCGATCAGGAGGATGCTGTGGCCGCCTGCGGCCGCGACCTCGAGGCACCGCCGCAGCGCCGGATGGCCGCGCAGGTCCTCCAGGTCGGGCAGATCGTCGCTGCAGATCTCCGGCGGCGCCACCGATGCGACTGGCTCAATGGAACCCTCCGCCAGCTCGCGCAGCCTGGTGACGTGATCGACCGCCACCACCTCGAGCCCGCCCACCAGCGCAGCCTGGGCGGCATCCGCCGGGGCCACGGCCACGCCGCTCATGCCCCATCCCCTCGCCCCCTCGGCCATCGCCAGAGCCCCCGGAACCGGCCTGATCGCACCATCCAGCGCGAGCTCCCCCGCCAGGGCGTACCGGTCCAGAACGGTGCGCGGCAGCTGGCCCGAGGCGACCAGGACCGCCGTCGCGATCGCGAGGTCGAAGCCCGGCCCGGCCTTGCGAAGGTCCGCCGGCGCCAGGTTGGCCGTGATCCGGTGCTGCGGATACCTGAAGCCGGAGTTGACCAACGCGGAGCGGATGCGCTCCCGCGACTCCCGGACGGCCGCGTCCGGCAGGCCGACGATCGTGAACGACGGCAGGCCGCCGCCGATGTCGACCTCGACGTGCACGGGCTCAGCGGCGACGCCGATCAGGGCGAAGGTGCGCGCGATCGCGAACATGCCGCGACCGTACGGACGGCCGCTTCGCGGGTGGCGTGCGGAACGTCACGGCCGCGTCACGCCCTCGTTGCGGCTGGCGCGCGACCCGAGCTGCACCCATCCGGAGGCTGCAGCGATGACCTACGCCAGGCTGAGGCTCGGCCGCAGGGCCGAGGACCTCGTCGCCGCACGACTCGAGCTGGCCGGCTGGCGGCTCCTCGGCCGGAACGTGCGCCTCCCCTCGGGCGAGCTCGACATCGTCGCCCTGGACGGCTCGACCCTGGTGTTCGTGGAGGTCAAGGCCGGCCGCAGCGGAGCAATGGTCGGACCCGAGCACCCGGCCCATGCGGTGGGCCGACGCAAGCAGCTCAAGCTGCGCCGGCTCGCCCACGAGTGGATCGCGGAGCGGCGCGGGCCGTCAGGCGTCGCCGGCTATCGCTTCGACGTCGTCGGGGTCCGCTTCGGCCCGGATGGCCTCGCGGATGTCGATCACATCTGCCAGGCCTTCTGAGCCCGGCGCCTGCTCGAACTCCCCGACGCCCGACGTCAGATCGAGCTGCGAATACGCGACCGACGCGAACGAGCGCCGGTGGAGAGGGCTGATCCCGTGGCGCATGATCGCCTCGCGGTGCTCCGGCGTCGAGTAGCCCACGTTGCCCTCGAAGCACCACTCGGGATAGATCGGCGCCACCCGGCGCATGTAGCGATCGCGGGTCACCTTGGCGATCACCGAAGCCGCGGCGATCGCGGCGCTTCGGGCATCGCCGTCGACCACCCGCTCGTGCTCGAGCTCACAGGCATGCAGCCGGAAGCCGTCCACCAGGCGAGTCGACTCGACCTGCGCCACCGTGTGCATGCAGTCGGTCAACGCGGCCATGTTCGAGACGTGCAGGCCGTTGCGGTCGATGCAGCGGGGCGAGCGCACCGCGACCGACACGTGCACCGCCGCGCGAATCACCGCGGGATAGAGCATCTCTCGCTCCTCCTCGCTCTTCTGCTTCGAGTCGTCCAGCCGAGCCAGCGCGAGCCGCTCGGAGCGGCCGATCCGCTCGAGGTCGATCAGGACGCCGGCGGCGAGCAGCGGGCCGGCGAGGGATCCGCGCCCCGCCTCGTCGACCCCGGCCACGAAGCGCCGGCCGAAGGAGCGATCGAAGCGGAAGAGCCGAGCGGCCGTCCGCTTCTTGCGGCGCTTCCTAGAAGATCCCGACGCGGTCTGGCGGCCAGTAGGTGGCGAAGGCCTTGCCGATGATCCAGTCTCGGGGGACGGGTCCCCAGAAGCGGCTGTCGTCGCTCGACCCACGGTTGTCGCCCATCATGAAGTAATGATCGGGCGGGATGGTGATGGGTTTGGGCAAATTGCAGGCTCCGCCCGGCGTGCAGGGGTTGATGAAGTCCTCCTGGGCGATCTTCCCGTTCACCACCGGGTGACCGTTCTGGACGCTGAGCGTGTCGCCCGGGCCGGCGACGATCCGCTTGATGAAGTTGACGCTCGCCTCCTGGGGCGTCGGCGCGTCGCAGGCCGCGCCGCTCGAGCCGCCCGCACCCGTTCTCGGGTCGCCGCACTCACCCCCGGCGCCCCCGCCGTTCGCTCCCTCCGGCGGATGGAAGACGACGATGTCCCCGATCGAGGGATCCTTGAAGTGGTAGAGGAAGCGGTTGACCAGAACGCGCTGGCCGACGTCGAGCGTCGGCTCCATCGACTCCGAGGGGATCTGGTAGGGCTTGACGATGAAGGCCTGGATCCCGAGCGCCAGCCCGAGAGCGAGCGCGACGATGATGACGAGCTCGAGGAGCGCGCCCTGGGTGCTGTGGGGCCTCGGGACTCTCAGTCTTCTGCCTTTTCGGGGGCGGCGTCGGCCGTCGCCTCTTCGGGCTCCGGCTCGGTGTTCGCCTCCGCCTCTTCCCCACCAGCATCAACGGCCACGTCCTCGGCTTCGCCTGCGGGCGTATCCGGCTTTGATTCGGACTCGGCTTCGGTGGCCTGCTTCTCCCCGGCCTCCCCCTCCGCGTCCTCGCCCTCCTCCTCGGGGGGCTCGACCAGCTCGGCCTCGGCCTCGCTGACCGCGACGCCCTCGGCGTCCACGGCCTCGGACTCCTCCTCGGCGACGAGGACGTCGTCCTTGATGCCCCAGCGGCGCTCGGCGACCCGGGCGCTCTTGCCGACCTTGTCGCGGAGGTAGTAGAGCTTCGCGCGGCGGACATCGCCGCGCGCCGCGATCTCGAGCTTCTCGATCTTGGGCGAGTGCAGCGGGAAGGTTCGCTCGACCCCCACGCCGAACGACTGCTTCCGCACGGTGAAGGTCTCGCGCACGCCGCTGCCCTGGCGCTTGAGCACGATGCCCTCGAAGACCTGGGTCCGCCTGCGGTTGCCCTCGACGACCTGGAAGTGAACGCGCACGCGATCGCCGGCGCCGAACTTGGGGCGCTGCTTCAGGTCGCGCTTCTCGAGGCTTTCGATGACGGTGCTCATCGCATGAGGATGATCGGCTGGGAACTTAAAAAAAGCACGAGCCAGAGGCGCGCGCCGCGACGCGGAAGGTTAGCGGAGAAGTTTCACTCGGCCCGGCGGCGAGCTTGCTCGAGCCGCCACTCCTTCACGCGGGCGTGATTGCCCGACAGCAGGATCTCCGGGACCTCCCAGCCGCGATAGCTGGCCGGCCGGGTGTAGTGCGGGTACTCGGGCGCCCCCTCGAGCGCCGCGCTGTAGGACTCCTCGACCGCGCTCTCGTTGTCGCCCAGAGCGCCCGGCAGCTTCCGCAGCACCGAATCCGCGATCACCATCGCGGGCAGCTCGCCGCCGGCGAGGACGTAGCGGCCGATCGAGATCGACTCGTCCGCGAGGTGCTCGACGACCCGCTCGTCGAACCCCTCGTAGCGCCCGCACAGCAGCGCGACGTGCGGCTCTGCGGCGAGCTCGGACGCGAGCGCCTCGTCGAAGAGCCTGCCCGACGGCGCCAGGGCGATCTTGCGTACGCCGCCGCGATCGGAGCCGTAGGCGGCGTCGAGCGCGGTGTCCACCACGTCGACCCGCATCACCATCCCCGCCCCGCCGCCGTAGGGAGAGTCATCGACCTGGCCCGCGCCGAGGGGCGTCGTGTCGCGATAGTTGCGAAACGTCAGCTCGTTTCCGCACGCGAGCGCGTTCGAGACGTGGCGCTGGCGCAGGAACCACTCGAAGTGCTCGGGGAACAGCGTGAAGACGTCGAGGTTCAACTAGTCAAGTATGTCGACGACCACGCGCTTGTCCTCGCGGGCCGCCGCCGCCTTCATCACCGAGCGCAGCGCGTTGGCGACACGGCCGCCGCGGCCGATCACCCGGCCGAGGTCGTCGTCGGCCACCTCGACCTCGAGCACGACCTCGCCGTCGATCTCCTCGGCCTCGGTCACCTGGACCGCGTCCGGGTTCTCGACCAGCGAGCGCGTCAGGAACTCGAGCAGATCGCGCATCGGCGCTAGCTGCCGGTCGACTCGATG
The DNA here is from genome assembly GCA_963728875.1 of uncultured Solirubrobacterales bacterium. Lineage (GTDB taxonomy): Bacteria > Actinomycetota > Thermoleophilia > Solirubrobacterales > 70-9 > DASUPK01. The sequence continues at coordinate 94,120 of CAVSLJ010000005.1, read as the reverse complement.
CCCTTGGTGCGGAGCAGGGTCGCCACCGTCCTGGTCGGCCGGGCACCCTTCTCCAGCCAGTGCTTGGCGCGATCCTCGTCGATGACGATCAGCGAGGGATCGGGCTGCGGGTTGTACTGGCCGATCGTCTCGATCGTGCGGCCGTCCCGCGGCGAGCGCTGGTCGGCGACGACAACCCTCCAGATGGGGTTCTTCTTGGACCCGACCCTGCGAAGTCTGATTCTCACTGACATGCGGCGGCGGAGGTTAGAGGGTCAGCGCATCCCGCGCATGAGCTGCTGAGGGTCGGGCATCTTGCCCTCGGAGAGCTGCTTCATCAGCTTGTTCATCTGGCCGAACTGCTTGACGAGGCGGTTGACCGCCTGGACCGTCGTCCCCGAGCCGAGCGCGATCCGCTTCCGGCGCGAGCCGTTGATCTCGGCGGGGTGCGCCCGCTCGTAGGGCGTCATGGACTGGATGATCGCCTCGAGCCTGTCGAGCTCGCGCTCGTCGACCTGGCCCATCCCCTGCATCGCCTTGCCCATGCCGGGCACCATCTTCATCAGGTTCCCGAGGGGCCCCATGCGGCGGACCTGCTTCATCTGGGTCAGGAAATCGTCCAGCGTGAACTGCTGCTTGCGGATCTTGCGCTCAAGGTCGGCGGCCTCGTCCTCGTCGAACTCGTCCTGGGTCTTCTCGATCAGCGACATGACGTCGCCCATGCCCAGGATGCGACCGGCCATCCGTTCCGGATGGAAGCGCTCCAGCTCGTCGAGCTTCTCGCCGGTCGAGCCGTACATGATCGGCTTGCCGGTCACCGCCCGGACCGAGAGCGCGGCGCCGCCTCGGGCGTCGCCGTCGAGCTTGGTGATCACCACGCCGTCGAAGTCCGCGACCTCCGCGAAGCTCTCCGCGACGTTCACGGCGTCCTGGCCGGTCATCGCGTCGACCACCAGGAGCACGTCGTGCGGCTTGACCACCTTCCGCACCTCGGCCAGCTCGTCCATCAGCTCCTGGTCGACGTGGAGGCGGCCCGCGGTGTCGACGATCAGCACGTCGCGGTTCTCCCGGACGGCTTGCTCACGCGCCCATTTCGCGACCTTCACCGCGTCGGTCTCCCCGGGCTGCGAGTAGACGTGGGCCTTGGCCTGCGCGCCTAGCTTCTCGAGCTGCTCCACGGCCGCCGGCCGCTGCAGGTCGCAGGCGGCCAGGGCGACGTCCTTGTTCTGCTTGACGAGCAGCTTGGCGAGCTTGGCGCAGGCGGTCGTCTTGCCCGAACCCTGCAGGCCGCTCATCAGGATCACGGTCGGCCCGCTCGGGGCGAAGACGAGATCGCGGCCCGAGCCGCCCATCAGGGCGGTGAGCTCGTCGTTGACGGCCTTGATCACCGTCTGACCGGGGTTGAGGGCCTCCGAGATCTCCTCGCCGGCAAGCCGCTCCCGCAGCGCAGCCGTGAAGTCCTTGACCACCTTGAAGTTGACGTCGGCCTCGAGCAGAGCGAGGCGGACCTCTCGAAGGGCCTTGTCCACGTCGTCCTCGGAGAGCTTGCCCCGGGACCGGACGTCGGAGAGCACGCCCTGCAGGCGCTCTGAAAGCTGATCGAACATCGCGGTCCAGCTTAGAGAGCCGGTTTCGCCAAGGCGAACAACGCTCTCCGCGAGCTTTGTGCAAACCCTCTGAACCCGAGCTTCGTAAGGAGAAGAAAGTCAGGGAGATCCCAGGGGGATGGCTGAGCGCCGGGGCTCGGTTGTCGGAGGGCTTCTCCGCGCAACCGAGCCCGGCGTTCGAGCCGCGCTCAGACAAGAGAGGGAAGCAATGCGAAAGCTCATTCGAGGGCTGATGCCCAGCCCTGCGCTGATCGTCGCCTGTCTGGCGCTGTTCGTCGCCCTGGGCGGGGTCGGCTACGCCGCTCTCAAAGGGAAAGACAAGAAGAAGGTGAGGGTGATCGCCGACCAGGAGATCGCGAAGCAGGCCCCAGGCCTGAAGGTCTCAAGTGCCGAAAACGCCACCACGCTGGATGGCTCGCCAGCCTCCGACTTCCAGCGCTTCTGCACCGGAGGCGGCATCAAGGCGACGGTGGTCGTCAACACGACGGGCGCGAGCAACACGAACTTCACCGACGTGCCCGGCTTCAACTGCTTCCGGCCTGGGAACACGACCACCTCCGTGCAGCTCGAGCGGCTGGCCCAGGGGCAGTACTTCGTCCGGTTCGTGGGCAACTCGGGCCCGAACGCATCGGGATCGGCCGTCGGGTCGATGGTCGGCGCCGACGGGTACGTCAACTACGTGGTGGCGGACCCGTCCCCGATTCCGGGTGAGAACGTGTTCCAGGTGATCGTCCACAACGCCGCCGGCAACGTCGTCGACAACCGCACCTTCTCCCTGGTCGGGTACTAGGGGCAGCGGTCGAGGCGCGCGGTCAGCGGGTCAGCCCGGCGGCCGCGCGCGTCGGCGTTCGGGCGGCACTTGCGGCGGTGCCCGGAGGCGTGGGCGCGCCGTGCCGCGCGGTAGCCGAGCAGGTACGGCGTCGGGTCGACGGGGGTGCCGAAGTGGCGGACCTCGAAGTGGAGGTGCGGGCCGGTCGAGTGACCCGTGGAGCCGACGTAGCCGATCGTCTGGCCGCCGACCACGGACTGGCCGACCGCCACGGCGATCCGGGACTGGTGCGCGTACCAGCTCTCGAAGCCCAGGCGGTGGCTGATCACCACCAGGTTCCCGTAGCCGCCGGTGTTGAAGCCCGCGAAAGAGACGACCCCCACCCCGCCCGCGTGGATCGGGATTCCCATCGGCTCGGGGAAATCGAGCCCGGTATGCCAGCGCCCGGGCGGGATCCAGCCGAAGCCGTCGCCGACCGCTCCGGGCACCGGCCGGAAGAAGCGGACCGGGCTGGTCGGCGACCCGATGGTGAGCACGGGACCGTTTCGCAACACATTGACCGTCGACGGTCCCGCCACCGCGTCGACCTGCAGGTGCGCGGCGGACTGGTACCGGCGTACGGCGCTCGCGGTGTTCGGCCCGAAGCCACCGTCGAAGCCGCCCGGCTCGAAGCCTCGTTCATGGAGTAGGAACTGGAGCGCCGCCACATCCCAGCCCTCCTTGCCGGTCCGGAGCGGGCGGGCACCGAGATTCGGCTTGCCTCGCCTGCCGAGGGCGGCGCGGGTGCGCGGCCCGGCGATTCCGTCAGCCGCGAGCCCGTGCTGTGACTGGAAGGTGCGTACGGCGCCCTGCGTCCACGGACCGGTGATGCCGTCTACCGGGTGCGGATAGAGGCCGAGAGCTCCCATGGCCACCTGGAGCGCCGCAATGTCGGCGCTGCCCGCGCTCGCCGTGGCCGGCGCCGCTAGCGCTATCGCCCCTATCGCGCCCAGCAGGGCGAGAAGCCTGGTGCCCGATGGCACCCCACCAGCTTCCCGCTGTCCGCCCATTCACGTGGGAGGGCAATTGCACCCTGGCTGAGGCGGGTCTACTCGTAGATGTAGATCGGGTCCCCCAGCTGGATCCAGTCGTAGATGAAGACGGAGTAGACCTCCGGATTGCGAACACAGCCGTGGCTCGCCGGGTAGGTGGGGACCGTGTAGTACCCGTGGGTCGCGTAGTTGCCCGAGTAGTAGGCGGAGTAGTACATGCCCTTCTGGTTGTAGCCCGGGGACTTCCCGTAGAAGCTGTACGTGCCCGTCGGGGTCCCGAAGGCGCCCGTGGAGACGTGGAAGACGTCGGTCGGCTTGCCGTCCTCGATCAGCGCCATCGCCTGGCGCGAGAGGTCGACCTCGACGTGGCGGCCGTCCTGATCGTGGACCGGCTCGAAAGCGCCCCGCCCGCGCAGCAGCATCCTGAACAGGGACGGGTCGTAGTCCTCGGTCCGCGGCAGGTCGTTGACCTTTCGCATTGCGAGCACCGCCAGCGCCGTGCTCTCGTCGAAATGATCGGAGATGTCGCCCAGGTGGTAGCCGGCGCCGGCGAGCAGGCGGTTGAACAGGAGCGCCTCTCGGCCCGTTCGCAGGACGCGCGGCGCGTGCACCTCGAGAGCGAGCGGCGTCGAGGCATCCGAGTCGTGGAACGCCTGCGCGATGTACTCGCAGCAGCCCTTCAACCGGACCGAGGTGTGGAAGCGACCGTTCTCCGGGTTGACCGGAACGTTGCGGGCGGCCACAACCCGCCCCTCGCGCCTCACCATGATGCCCACCGTCTGGTTGATCCAGGGGACCTGGACCTTCCCGGCGAGCACCACGCGACCGAGGATCTGCGGCCTGCTGCCCTTCTTGATGGAGAGCGTTGTCCCCGCGAAGAGCGACTGGGGGCTCAGGTCCGCCCCGGAGGCCGCGCCGGCCGGCGGCGGCAGCGCGAGCGCCGCCGCGCAGATCGCGGCGGCGAGCATCGCGAACCGTCCCCTCTTGGCTCGTGCTCCCACCGCGGCCAGTCTGGCATCGAGCCCGGCCGCTGCCGGTCGTTTCCTTGCTACTCCTCGAGCAGGGCCCGGGCGAACTGTTCGGCGTCGAAGGGCCTCAGGTCCTCGAGCGACTCGCCGATGCCGATCAGCTTCACCGGGATGCCGAGCTCCGAGGCGATCGCCAGGGCCACCCCGCCCTTCGCGCTGCCGTCGAGCTTGGTCAGCACCGCGCCGGTCACGTCGACCGACTTGGCGAACTCCTGTGCCTGCCGGACGCCGTTCTGCCCGGTGGTCGCGTCGATCACCACCAGGGTCTCCTGGGGAGCGCCGGGCATCTGCTTCGAGATCACCCGCCGAACCTTGGCCAGCTCCTCCATCAGGTTGCCGTGGGTGTGAAGGCGCCCCGCGGTGTCGCAGATCACGACGTCCGCGCTGCGCGCCTGCGCCGCCGCGACGCCGTCGTAGGCGACCGCACCCGGATCGCCGCCCTCGGTGCCGCGGACGATCTGCGTCCCGGCGCGATCGGCCCATTCCTGGAGCTGGTTGACGGCTGCGGCCCGGTAGGTGTCGGCCGCGGCGACGATCACGTCGAGCCCGAGCTCCTTCTGCAGGTGCCAGGCGATCTTGCCGATCGTGGTGGTCTTGCCGGTGCCGTTGACGCCCACCACCATCAGCACCGACGGGCGATCGGGCAACCTGATCCGCGAGGCGCCGTCCCCACCGGGCGAGGCCGTCTCGGCGAGCAGGGCGATCAGGCGCTCTCGGAGAGCCTCTCCCCCGGTCAACTCACCGGCCTCGACCTCGTCCTCCAGCTTCCTGACGACGGCGGCCGTGGTCGGAGCGCCGACGTCCGCGAGGATCAGCGCCTCCTCGATGTGCTCCCAGGTCGAGTCGTCGATCCGCTCGGTGAAGCTCGAGGAGAGCTCGGCGGACAGCGCCTGGCGGCTGCGCGTCAGCCCCTCGCGGAGGCGCCGGAAGACACCGGCGCGCTCCTCTCGGGTCTCGACCTCGGGAACCCTGCGGTCGCCGAGGTCAAAGGCGTCCTGCCAGCTCGTCGCCATGGCGCGAGGCTAGTGACTAGGCGGCTTCTGCTGCCGCGTCCGCTGCCTCGGGCTCGCCGGGCAGCGTCTCGAGCTCGTCGCGCGGGAGCTTGCGCGAGACCACCTTCGTGATCCCGTCGCCGCCCATGCTGACGCCGTAGAGGATGTCCGCTGCATCCATGGTGCGCTTCTGGTGGGTGACGACGATGAACTGCGAGCGCTCGGCGAAGCGGCGAACCAGCCGGAGGAAGCGATCGATGTTGATGTCGTCCAGCGCCGCCTCGACCTCGTCGAGGATGTAGAAGGGGCACGGGCGGGCCATCAGCACCGCGAAGACGAAGGCGAGCGCCACCAGCGACTTTTCGCCGCCGGAGAGCAGTGACAGGCGCCGCGTCGACTTGCCGGCCGGCGTGACCTCGATCTCGACGCCGCCGTCATCGTCCGGCGGCAAGAACTCCTCATCCGGGTCGGCCGCACCCTCCTCGTCGGGCTCCGGTGCCTGGCCGGCGAAGGGCCGGGGGCCGACATCCACCCGGCGCAGTCGGCCCTTGCCGCCGGGGAAGAGCTCGGCCACCATCTCCTCGAAGCCGCGCGCCGTCGCCTCGAAGGTCTCCTCGAAGGCGGCGGCGATCTCCCGGTCCGTCCGGCGGACCAGGGCGCGCAGCTCGGTGATCGCCTTCTCCAGATCCTTGCGCTGCTCGGCCAGTTCGGTGACGTGCTCGCGTGCCTCGGTGTACTCCCTCTCCGCCAGCGGATTGACCGGTCCGATCTGCTCGCGGTTCCGGTCCAGCCGGGTGAGCTTCGTCTCGATCGCCTCCCGTTCCTCCTCCCCGAGCGGATCGGCGGCGGCGCCCAGCTCCTCCCCGAGTGCGGTGCCGAGACGCCCCAGCTCCGACGTGCTCTCGTCGCGGTGCCCGCGGAGCTGCGTGGCCTCGACCTCGGCGACGGTCATCGCCTCGCTCGCCTCCCGCAGCTCGCCCTGCAGGCCGAACTCCTGCTGGGAGCACTCGCGCAGCTCGGCGGCGACATCTCCGCCCTCCGGGCCCTCGGCCTCCGCGAGCTTCGCGGCACGGTCCTCCAGCCGCTCGGCCACGCGGCGCAGGGCGTCGCGTGCGCGCCCCAGGGCGGGAAGTGTTTCCTGCTCCAGTGCGATTCGCCGCTCGAGCTCCCGGCGATCGCCCTGGCGCTTCTGGCGAGCCCGCTCGGCGCCATCTGCGTAACGGCGCTCGGCGCTGAGCTCCGCCTCAAGCTTGGCGCGTTGGATCGCGGTGCCGGACCCCTCTCCCTCGCGCTCGGCGTGGCGCTCGGCCAGCCAGCCCGTCCGGCTGGCCTCCTCGGCAGCCTGGTCCAGGGCGCGCCGCGCGTCCCGCAGCGCCTTCTGGGACTCCTCCTCGCGGGTGCGCGCCTCGGAGAGCGCCGTTTCGGCCTTCTCCAGGTCTCGCCTGGCCCGCTCCTCGGTCTGCCTTCGCTGGGCGAGGCGCGAGGCGAGCTCCTCACGCTCCGAGCGCGCCGCCAGCGCCGGGTCGGTGCCCTCGCGCGGCAGGCGGCGAATCTCCCCCGCGGCCGCATCGAAGCACTCGCCGTCGACCGTGACCGCGACCCCGGTGAACCCGCCGGCGATCTCGTCGAGGTCGTCGACCAGCCAGGCGTCGGCGAGCAGGCGCTCGGCGATGGGCGCGGCTGCGTCGCGAGCCTCGATCAGATCGAGCAGACGCCGGGCACCCTCCTTCGGAGGCGACGACGTCGCCCTGGCCGGGCCGGAGGCGATGAGAGCTCGCGCCGCGCCCTCGGCGCCCGCGAGGCGCTCCCGTCCCTCGCCGACGGAGGCGACGATCGACGCCCGCAGCCGCTCCCCGAGCACGGCCGAGACCGCGCGCTCGAGGCCGGAGCCGGCCTCGATCATCCCGGCGAGCGCCTCGTGCTCGCCCTCGACCGCCGCGGCCGCGAGCTTCGCCTCGACCGCTGCCAGCTCTCCGGCCAGGGCCGACCGGCGCTCGGAGGCCTTCTGTGCTTCGGCCCGGGCCGTCTCATGCAGCTGGGTCGCCCGGCGAAGCGCCGCGCCGATCTCCTCCTCGGCCTGCTCGAGCGGCTCGAGGGCAGCCTTGGCCGCGACGCGGCGCTGCTCGGCATCATCGGCCTCCCGGCGCAGACGCGCTCCCTCCTCGGTGGAGTCCTCGCCGAGCTTGGCCAGCTCGGCCTCGAGCTCGGCCACGCGGGCGGCGCCGGCGGACTCGTCAGGCTCCTCGTCCAGGGCCTCGAGCCGCAGCTGCCGCTCACCGAGCGCGCCACGCAGGTCTCGCTCCGCGAGATCGAGCGACTCGGCGCGGGCGCGAACGCGCTCGGTGGCCCCCCGCGCCTCGGCGAGGATCTCGCCCTGGCGCCGGCGACCCTCCTCGCCGGCGGCGATCCGCTCCTCGATCGCAGTGCGGCGGGCGCGCACCTCCTCGAAGCGCTTCTCGACGGAATCGCGCCGCTGCCGCACCTCGGCGAGCTTGGCCTCGGCCGCGGTCAGCTGCTCCTGCTGGGCACGCAGATCGTCGGCGACGATCTGCGCCCGCAACTCATTCGTCTGTCGCAGCAGCTTGGCCGTCCGCTCGGCCGCCTCGGCCTGGCGCTTCAGGGGGCGCAGCCGGGAGCGGGCCTCCCGCTCCACGTCCATCGCCCGCTCGAGGTTGTCGCGAGTCCGGTCGAGCTTGAGCTGGGCGCTGTGGCGCCGCTTGCGATGCTTGCCGAGCCCGGCCGCCTCCTCGATCAGCAGCCGGCGGTCCCGTGGCTTAGAGCTGACGATCGCCTCGACCTTGCCCTGGCTGATCACCGAGTGGGCCTCCCGGCCCATGTTCGTGTCGGAGAGAGCCTCCACGATGTCCACCAGGCGGCAGCGCGCTCCGTTCAGCCTGTACTCGCCGTCGCCGTTGCGCTCGATCCGCCGGGAGATGGAGATCTCCGAGAACTCGCTCGCGGCGCGCCCCTCGGAGTTGTCGATCACGACCTCGACCTCGGCGAACCGCCGCGGCGACTGTCCGCTGCCGCCGGCGAAGATCACGTCGCGCATCTGCTGGCCGCGGATCGCGGAGGGACTCTGCTCCCCGAGGGCCCAGAGCACAGCGTCGGTGATGTTCGACTTGCCGGATCCATTCGGGCCCACGATCACGCTGACGCCCGGCGAGAAGGTCAGCCGGGTGCGGTCGGGGAAGGACTTGAAGCCCTTCAGATTGATGGCCTTCAGATACATGGGAGTCCCAAGGGTGTCAGGAGTGCGTAGCGTCGCGCCTCGCCCGGACGGCTAGCCGCGAAGACGCTCCAGGGCACGCCTGGCTGCGGCCTGCTCGGCTTGCTTCTTGCTCCGGCCGGAGCCGACGCCGAGCTCGTCCCCCGCGACGGTAGCTCGGATCTCGAAGCGGCGGTCGTGCGGCGGCCCCTGCTCGCTTGCGATCTCGTAGTCGACGGTGTCGCCGTCGCGCGCGAGGCGCTCCTGGAGCTCCGACTTGAAGTCCATGCGCTCACTGGTCGCCTGCTCGATCTCCTCGCCGAAGGCCTCGACCACGACCCGCGAAGTCCGCTCGTACCCGTTGGCCAGGTAGCAGGCGCCGATCACGGCCTCGCAGACCGAGGCCAGGGTGCGCTCCGAGGCGAGCAGGGTGTCGACGGGGAGACCGTCCCCCCCGTCCGGGGCCTCCTCGGAGAGCAGCTTCGGAAGGCCCATCTGGCGAGCGACCTCGGCGCAGGCGCGTCCGCTGACCGCCTGGTTGAGGATCTTGGTGAGCTCGCCGATGTCCGCGTCCGGATGCCCCTCGTAGAGGAGGGTGGCGACCGAGAGGCCGAGGACGCTGTCGCCGAGAAACGCGAGCCTCCCGTAGGAGTCCGTTCGCTTGTCGACCCAGGATGAGTGGGAGAGTGCCTGCCGGCGCAGCTCTTCGGGGGTGCCCGCGAACAGCTCCGCCAGCGGGGCGGTGCTGGCTGTCATCGGCTCAGGTCGCTCGCTCCTCCCGGATGTTTACGTCGCCGGGACGCGGGCGCAGACGAAGTCGACCGCGTCTCCGACCGTCTCGATCTCGGCGGCCTCCTCCTCGCTCACGCGGATCCCGTAGCGATCCTCGAGCTCCATGACGAGCTCGTAGAGGTCGAGCGAGTCGGCGTCGAGATCCTCCCGGAACCTGGTCTCGGGCTGGACCTTCTCCGGCGCCACCTCGAGCTCGGTGCTCAGATGGGTCCGGACCAGGGTCATGACCTCTTCTCGTTCCATCGCCAGGGATTATTCCCTATCGCTCCGCTGTCTCCGAGTGCGTCTCGCGCAGGGAGTCCCGCGTCGCGCCCGCGCTCGACAACAGCTCGGCCGTCCGCTCGACGGCTCGCTCGCGGACGGCTCGGTCGGCGAGCCTGACCGCGTTGGCGATCCCCTCGGGCGTGGAGCTGCCGTGAGCGACCACGGCGACGCCGCGCAGGCCCAGCAAGATCGCGCCACCGACCGAGTTCGGATCCATGCCGGCGCGGAGGCCGCCGAGTGCCGGCCGCAGCAACAGGCCGCCGGCGGCAGCGAGCGGGCCCGACCGCGCGGCGGCGCGGACCGCGTCGGCGACCGCGCGCGCGGTTCCCTCGAGCGTCTTCAGGGTGACATTGCCCGTGAAGCCGTCGGTGACGATCACGTCGGCCTCACCGGAGAGCAGGTCCCGGCCCTCGAGGTTGCCGATGAAGCGGATTCCCTCGGCGCCGGTCAGGGCCTCGTGCGCCTCGACGACGTCGGCGCGGCCCTTCTTCTGCTCCTCGCCGACGGAGAGCAGCGCCACGCGCGGGCTTGCCGCGCCGAGCACGGCGGCGCTGAAGGCGGATCCCAGGAAGGCGAACTGGATCAGGTGCTGAGGCCGGACGTCCGTGTTGGCGCCGCAGTCCAGGAACAGCAGCGGCGGTCCGTCGGTATCGGGCACCGGGATCTGGACCGCGAGGGCCGGGCGGTGGACGCCTTGGGCGCGCTTCAGCGCAAACAGGGCGGCCGTCATCGTCGCGCCCGTCGAGCCGGCGCTGACCAGCGCGCTGCACTCGCCGTTTGCCACCGCCGAGGCGGCACGGACGATGGAGGCGTCCGGCGTGGAGCGCACCGCCGCCACCGGCTCGGCCTCGTTGCCGATCCAGTCGGTGGTCGGGTCGAGCTCGACTCCCGCGGGAGTCTCCGGCGAGCTGGGACCGAAGATCCGAACCGGGATCCCGTCGGCCGCCGCCAGCCGTGCCCCCTCGACCACGACATCGGGACCGGCGTCCGTCCCATAGCCATCCAGGGCGACGGGATCGGTCACGTGCGATTACTCCTGTGGCTCGGCCGCCGTCGTCGGCTCGGGAGCCTCGTGGCGGATGACCTCACGCCCGGCGTAGGTGCCGCAGGTCGGGCAGACGCGGTGCGGTAGGCGCGGGCTGTGACAGCGCGGGCACTCGTTCAGCCGCGGCGCCGAGGCCTTGTGCTGGGCGCGCCGCTTGTCGCGCCGCGTCCTGGACTGTCTCTTCTTGGGGACCGCCATCGGCGGCGCATGGTAGCGGCCACCAGGCCGCTCCACTTTGGAGCGGAGGGCGAAGCCCGGAGCGACTTATGCGGGGCGGCCGCTTGTGGCCGCGATCTGATGACGGCCACCAGGCCGCTCCACTTTGGAGCGGAGGGCGAAGCCCGGAGCGACTTATGTGGGGCGGCCGCTTGTGGCCGCGATCTGATGGCGAAGCCGTCCTACTCCCACTTCAGCTCTCGCAGCTTGGCCATTCTCGGATCGCCGCCCTGCTCGTGGCGGTGCGCTTCGGGATCGGCGTCGTTGAGTGACTCCCCGCAGACGGAGCAGAGGCCGGCGCAGTCAGGGCGGCAGAGCGGCTGCGAGGGAAACGCCAGGACGAGCGCGTCGTTCGCCCAGCGGCCGACGGCGAGGTTGCCGTCGGAGAGGTAGGGGCTGCGGAGCTCCTCGTCCCGACTCGGGGGCTGGTCGACCTCGCGGGCGTCGATTCGGATCTCGGTCGCCGCCGGCTCCAGGCAGCGGACGCAGGGACCCCTCAGCTCGGTGTTGAAGCGAAGGCGGAGCGCGTAGCCGGTGCTGGTGCGGGACACGTCGAGCCTGGCCTCGCTCCCCCCGCCCTCCGGCTGGTACGTCTCGCCACCGAGCTCGATCGGCTCGAGTCCGACCTTGAGATCGAACGAGCGGGCCTGCCCCGAGGACAGCGCCAGGCGCTCCAGATCGACGAGTCCGCCTTCCCCATACACTCGCTTCGAGGGTAGCGAGCCGACATGTGCGCCCAATTCCACTGGAATCCCGAGACCTATCTGGACGAGATCCGGAAGGAGGTCCCCCGCTATGACGAGCTGCAGAGAGCGGCCGTCGACGCGATCCCGTTTGCTCCCGACCGCGTGCTGGAGCTCGGGATGGGAACCGGCGAGACGACCCGGGTTCTGCTCGAGGCCTACCCGGACGCCTGGGTGATCGGCCTCGACTCGGACACGAACATGGTCTACCGGCTGCGCGAGGAGTACGACGACGTCCAGCTCGCCCGCATGGAGGATCCGCTGCCCGACGGCCCCTGGGACCTCGTCATCTCAGTTCTGTCGGTCCACCACCTCCAAGACGACGCGAAGCGAACCCTCTTCCGCCGGGTTCGGGAGCAGTCGAAGGCTCTGGTGATCGGCGACGTGGTCAAGGCCGACGAGCAGGTCACCCCGATCGAGCCCGGCTTCGACTTCCCGGACACCGCCGAGGAGCTCGCCGAGTGGTGCGGCGGAGAGGTGACGTGGCGCGCGGACGACCTTGCGGTCGTCCGCGCAACCTACGCCTAGCCGATCACTCGGCTTACGAGGGTGGGTTCGTCGCGTTCAGAACGCAGACGTACGCGACCGGCCCTCCCTTGGGGCTCGTCGCGATCCGGGTGAACCCGGCGTCGTCCGTACGCACGATCACCCGGGTGCTGGGCGGACCGGTGTCCGAGACGTCGGTTGTCCACAGGTACGGCAGGACCGTCTTGTTTGTGATCAGCAGGCCCTCGCCGAGATCCGGCAGGCGCAGCCCCTTCGTGGCGCAATCACGGGCCGCGATGTCCCAATCGGCCCCTCCGTTCTGCGCGCTGTAGCAGATGCCCTGGGTGTAGTTGGGCGCTCCGCTCGGGCAGGTGTCCAGCCCCTTCAGCACGTTCGCCTTGAGCTTCTTCTTGGCGATCGTGCTGTTCTTGATCGACTTGCCGCTGATCTTTTTGGCCGCGTAGGCGGTCCCGCCGAGCGCGATGCAGACGGCGATCACCGACATGACGTTCGCGAAACTCAGTCGCTCTCGCAACTTTCGCATTGAACTCTCCCTTCTTCTGGATCCCGCCATCGAAACAAGACAGGCTCCCCTTTTGGTTGTGGCGAGCCTATGACACATCGCGGGCCGGGTCCACAGGCCCGGTACATACGATCCCGTCTCCGCCAGCTAACGAGGAGACAGCCGTGCATCACAACCCCGAGCGTCCCGGTCCGCCGCCCTCCGCCGACGAGGGCGTCGTCCTCTACGACAAGCGGGATCGGATCGCCTACGTGACGATCAACCGGCCGGAGGCGCGAAACGCCGTCAGCCCGGAGGTCCACCGCGCGATGATCGCCGCCTGGGCCGACTTCGCCGAGGACGACTCGGTCGACGTCGCGATCCTGACCGGTGCGGGCGATGCGTTCTGCGCCGGCGCCGATCTGAAGGAGTACATCCCGCCGATCGTCGCCGAGGGGAACATCAGCGACATCCGCGAGATCGCGGAGCTCGGCCTGAACGGCTTCACCCGTGGCCAGCACCGGATCTACAAGCCCATCATCGGCGCCATCAACGGCTGGGCTCTGGCCGGCGGGCTCGAGACGGCGCTCGCCTGCGACATCCGGATCGCCTCGGACCGGGCCATGTTCGGCTCATTCGAGGCCCGCCGCGGCTTCCACCACGGCGACGGTGGGATCGTCCGGCTGGTCAACACCTGCGGCACCGGAATCGCACTGGAGATGCTGCTCACCGCCGAGCCGATCGACGCCCAGCGGGCGCTGCAGTGCAATCTGGTCTCGAAGGTGGTCCCACACGAGCGGCTGCTCGTCGAGGCGGAGAACGTCGCCCGGCAGATCCTGCGCAACTCCCAGCGCGCGGTCCGCTCCGCGAAGCAGACGATCCTCGACACGGTCGGCAAGACGCTCGACGAGCAGCTCCGCAACGAGGCCTGGAACGCCTACAGCTGCGCGGACCCGCAGGAGACGGCTGAGCGACTTGGACGCTTCTACGAGAAGACGGACGCCGGACGGGCCGGCGAGCACACGACCGACCTCTGATCAGCCCTTCAGCCTCAGCGTGATCGTCTTGAAGAGATCGCTCGGGCCACCCGAAGGCTGGTTGGCCCCCTGCGGCACGTAGAAGACATCGAGCATCACCCGGTAGCGGCCCTTGTTGCGAAGCTGCTTGACGGGCTTGCCCTGACGCAGCCGTATCGGGAGGGTCAGCTCGCCGGGCCCACCCACAACCTGGGTGTGGGACACCGTCTTCGGCGCCACGATCTGGACCTTCCCGAAGGCGGGAACAGTGACCTTGAGGGTCGCCGTCCCCTTCTTGGTGTTCAACTGCGACTTGCCCAGCTGGAAGGGCACCCCGCCGATCGCGAGAGCTGCGAAGCAGAGGGCCGCCAGCACAGTGGCGACCAGCCCCGAGGACACCCACCGTGCTCGGCCAACGTGGACGAGACCGCGCATCGTGTCCAGCTTACGCGGACTCGGGCCTGTCAGGGGCGTAGCCGGGCCGCGCGATTCCCAGCTTTCGGCGCAGTTCGGCGCACAGCGCTTCTTCGAGAAGACGGACGCGGGGCGCGCCGGGGCGGAACGGCCCCTCCAAGGAGGGGCCGTTCCCTCCGCGTCCTCTCGCACATGCTCGCGGCTGTGTGTGCTAGCCCCGCTTCGTGTTCAGCTTGCTGTACGTGCAGAGCACGCGCAGCTGGACCTCTAGCTCGACGTTCGTATCGTTGTCGAACTCGAACAGCCAGGCATTCGTGCCGTTTGGACCGTCGGTCTTCTGATTGAGCGGCTGCATGTTCCTGGTGGCGTCTGGCGGCCGCGTGTCGATCACTCCTCCGCCGATCGCCACGCCCGCGCCGAGCTTCGAACTCGACGGGCAGGTGACCGTGAAGTCCGAGACGCCGTTGTTGGTGGTCTGCGGAAGCAGCTTGACGGTCTGGACCACCTGTTGGGTGGCCCCGCCGAACCGCGTCCTCAGCGTCTCCTGCTTGCTGCTCTGTGCGATCGCGAACGAGCCGCCGCCCACGGCGACAACGACCGCGATCAGCCCGAGGACGAGCCCCGGCGAAAGGTGCCTCTTGAGGCGTCGCATCATGTTGATCTCCCTGTGGGTTGGTTCCTGGGGGTCGCAGGTGCGTGCGTGTCAATTGCGACTCATACTTTCAACCCGATGCTCGGCGAGAGTTGCGCTTGACCTCAGGGGCCGTCCTCGGCGTAGCCGGGCCGGGCCGTCTCGAGCTTGCGGCGCACATGCGCCTCGAGGCGTGGGGCCAGCTCGTCGATCCGGTCGTCGAGCTCGCCCGAGCGGATGCGCTCGGAGAGCTCCGCCGCCGCGGCTCGCGGATCCTCGACCTTCTTCCCCAGCAGCTCCCCGAACAGCGCCAGGTCCTCGCGATCCGGCCGCTCCCCCGCCCTGAGCTCCCGCGCCACCACGGTGCAGACGTTGGCGGCCACCAGGACCTTGAAGCGCTGCTCACGGGGCACCTCTGGTCGCAGCTCGCCGAATAGGTACTCCGCCACGGATTCGAGCAGCTCAGGTGCGGTGGGCCGGTCCTGCATCAGATCAGCTGCAGAAGATCCCACTCGGGCTCGCAGACGCGGCGGCCGAGCGAAGCGAGCTCGTGGCTTCGGCGGACGCCGGTCAGGTGATCGTGGGCCTGACGGGCGCAGATGATCGCCCACTTCACGTTGCCGAACGCCTCCCAGTAGCGCACCCGTTCGCGATCGACAGGTCCACCTCCTGCCGACTCGTAGGCCTCGATGAACTCGTCGAGGCCACCAATCCCGGCCACCGGCTGATCGTCGTTGCCGAAGCGCCAGGAGCGGATGCAGAGCCAGCCGATGTCCTCTGCAGGGTCACCCAGATGGGAGAGCTCCCAGTCGATCACCGCGGCCAGGCCATCCTCATCGACGATGAAGTTCCCGAGCCTGAAGTCCCCGTGCACGAGCCGCGCCTCCGCGGCCTCCAGGAGGTTGGCCCTGAGCCAGCGCAGCCCGAGCTCGACAGCGGGCAGCGGCTCGCCGATCTCGTCCAGCTGGCGCTCCCACTCCTCGATCTGTCCCAGTGCGGGATCCGCGGGCGCCGCCGGCAGGACTCCCTCCAGGTCGGAGGGGCCAAGCGAATGGATCCCGGCCAGGGCCTCGCCGAGCTGCCCGGGCAGGCGCTCACGCGCCCGCTCGTACTCCGGCTTGCGGAGCACGCGCGGGGCGACCGAGGTTCCCTCGACGAAGGACATCAGGATTCCCGGAGACCCGAACCGTCCCCCGTCGGGCTCGAGGGCGAGCTGCTCGGGGACCGAGACGCCGGCGTCAGCGGCGCGGGCGACCAGAGCGAACTCACCCTCCATCGGGACGAGCGAGACGGATCCCCTCGGGTCACGCCGCAGCACCCAACGCCGGCCGCCGGCCTGGACCAGCCAGGTCTCCCGGGACGCGCCGCCGGGGATCGGCGCAAGCGCGACCTCGCCCGGGTCGCCACCCTCGAGCTCCGTGACCACCTCCCGGACGCCGGCTTCGAGTGGGGCGCTGCTCAACCCGAGCTTCGCTCCAACCCGTAGCGCTCCCAATGGCGCTCGGGAATGTCGGCCGGGTCCTTGTACCAGTGCCAGACGCACGGATCGCGGTCGAAGTCCTCCGGCGGCTCTGAGGGGTAGACCGGGTAGCCGATCCAGTTGATCGGCCCCAGCTCGTTCATGAAGGCGCAGTGGGTGCAGTAGAGAGGGAAGCCCTTGCGGCCGTAGCTCCAGTCGTGCGCCTCGTCGGTGACTCCCCAGCCGTCGGGCCCGTAGCGTCCGTTGCGCCACAGGCGCTGGCCGGAGCCGCAGGGGTTCATCGTGAAGGTGAGCTTCTCGTCGTCCTCGGAGATCTCGAACGCACCCGGGTTGGGGCCCACGCCGCCGGTCGAGTGGCCGCGCCAGGTGGCTGCCAGGGCCTGGGCGATCGTCTTTCGGTCCGCGGCCTCGATCTTCTGCACGGTCTGCTTCCAGCTTCGCTCCAGGCTCCACTCCCAGGCCTCGCGAACACCCTCGTCCCCGAGCCTCTCCTTGACGAACGAGATCAGCCCGGCAGTCCCGTCGACCAGCATGTCGTGCATGAACTGGGACTCGTGCTTCTCCCGCTCACACAGCTCCTTGGCCGTCTCCAGATCGCCACGATCGATCGCCTCGATCGCGAGGTCCATGGTCGGCCTCCTCATCTCGTCGAGCTCCTCGTCGCTGAACCAGCGTTCGGGCATCGCAGCTCCTCTCCTCGACTGCAGGGGAGCCTATTGGGGCCGGCTTCCCATCTGAGGCGTCCGGATTGCGTCCTAGCGTCCGATGCCTCATCTTCTTCTTCGACCTCAGCAGTCTCGAGCTCGCGGTGTTGCTCGCGGTGATCGTCCTCGGGGCCACGGCGCTCGGCGCGTTTCTGGGACGCCGGGTGCGCCACCTCTCCGAAAGCCTCAGCGAGCCGTTCGGGGTCCTGCAGGCGGCGCTGCTCGGTGTCGTCGGGCTGATCCTCGCCTTCGGCCTCTCGCTCGCCGTTTCGCGCTACGAGGACCGGCGGGCGGCGGTCGTGGACGAGGCAAACACGATCGGGACGACCTATCTGCGCGCGCAGACCCTGAGTGAGCCTGTGCGCAGCCGCTCGCTCCGGCTTCTTGTCAGCTACACCGAAAGCGCCATCCGTTTTTCCGACTACCAGCCCGATAGCAGCGAGGAGGCGGCCGCCGGGGCGACGGAGGACGGGATCCAGCGCCGGCTCTGGGCCCTGAACGGACAGGCGCTCAGCCTCGCGCCGCTCGCGAGCGCGCCTCGGCTCTACGAGGAAACGCTCAACGCGATGATCGACGCCCAGGCGACCCGTGTCGCGGCCCTCAACAACAGGGTCCCGACCGCTGTCCTATTCCTCGAGGTTCTCGGAGCCGCGCTCGCTCTTGGACTACTCGCCGCCTACCTCGCGATCGTCGGCCGCGGCGTCGTCGCCGTCTTCCTCGCGGCCGTGCTCGTGACGATGCTGCTCTACATCACCTGCGATCTCGATCGTCCGACGCGCGGGCCGATCCGCGTTCCGGACACCGCGCTCAGGAACCAGCTGGCATCGATGCGCCTGCCACCGGCCGCTGGCGCCCCGGTTGAGCCGGTCGCTGACTAACCGATCTCTGAAGGCTCGCGCTCGCGGCCCTGGAGCCGGTCGCGGCCGCGCTGCACTGCCTGCAGGAACTTCTGGAGATTGACCTCGAGCGTCGAGAGGATGTCGTCGGCGTAGTCCTCGGCGCCGAGTCGGATCTCGCGCTCCCGCTCCCGGGCCTCCTCGACGATCTCCTCGGCGGCCCGCTCGGCCTGGCGGGTGATCTCCTCGTTCGCGACGAGGCGGGCCTGCTGCTCGCGGGCCTCCTTGACGATCCGCTCAGCCTCGCGCTTGGCCTCGGCGAGCATCTCCTGGCGCTCCTTGACGATCCAGCGGGCCTGCTTGATCTCCTCGGGGATCGTGGCGCGCATCTGGTCGAGGAGGTCGTAGATCTCCTCGCGGTCGACGCGCACCTGATCGGTGAGCGGGACCGGGCGCGCGTTGTGCACCAAGTCGTCGAGCTTGTCGATGAGTACTAGAACGTCCATTTGCAGTCGCTAAAGCTTACGCATCGGCCGATCTGGCGGGCACCGGGTTCTGATTCTGGGCCGCTTTGCAAGCTCCTGCCCATCAGATAGGCACGGCGGGCTAGCGGGCTAGGCGTTCCGCAAGCGCTTTTGCAACCGGACCGGGCACCAGATCGCCGACGTCTCCCCCGAAGGTCGCGATCTCCTTGACGCCGGTCGAGGACAGGAAGCTGTAGTTCGCCGAGGCGAAGATGTACATCGACTCGATGTCGGCCGCGAGCTTCCGGTTGAGCTGATTCATCTCGAACTCGTACTCGAAGTCCGAGATCGCCCGCAGGCCCTTGATGATCGCGGTCGCGCCGTTCTCGCGCGCGAACTCGACCAGCAGGTTGGACATGATCCCCACTTCGACGTTGGCGAGGTCCGCAGTCGCGTCCTCGATGAACGCCTTCCGCTCGTCGGCCGTGAAAAGCGTCTTCTCCTTGCGAACAGGGTTGTTGACGACCCCGACGACGACCCTGTCGAACACCTTCGCCGTGCGCCCGATCACGTCCAGGTGCCCGTTGGTGACGGGGTCGTAGCTGCCCGGGCAGATCGCGACGCGGGGCTGTGCCTCGCTCATCGCTCCTCGGCTCCGTAGATCCGAATCAGGGTGTCGCCGTAGGCGCGCTCGGTGGTCAGGGGAAGCGTCATTTCCAGGGGATTGTCGGGTGAGGACTCGATCATGACTCTGCCTCCGTCCGCGAGCGTGCGACTGATCAGCGGGTCGAGTTCGGCGGTGAGGCGGTCGGCGAGTCTATAGGGAGGGTCGCAGAGCACGAGATCGTAGGACCCCTCCCTCGCTCGGCGCAGGAAGCGGACCGCCTCGGCGCGGACCGTCTCCGCGCGATCCGTGAGCTCCAGCGCCTCCAGGTTCCTCCTCGCCGCCGCCGGGTGGGTATCCACCAGGGTCGCCTCGGCGGCGCCCCTCGAGAGCGCCTCGATCGCGAGGGCGCCGGTGCCGCAGAAGAGATCAAGGACGCGCGCACCCGAGACGTCGCCGAGAATCGAGAAGACGGCCTCTCGGACCCGCTCCGTCGTCGGGCGGAGCTTCGCGCCCTTGGGAGCGTGGATGCGGCGTCCGCCGAGCTCCCCGCCGGTGATCCGCAACTCGGGCATCTCACGCAGCGATCTGCTCGACCCGCTCGTCGCCGAAGCGCCGGCGTGCCTCATCCAGCAGCGGGCCGATCCCGGGGGCCTCCAGCGAGCCGAAGCGCTCCCGCAGCTCGAGCACTCGCCGGCGCGCCTCGAGCAGCAGCGCCGTGTCCTCGGGGAGCGACGCGGCACGGAACCGTGGCAGGCCGTGCTGGCGGGTGCCGAGGATCTCGCCCTCGCCGCGGATGGTCAGATCGACCTCGGCGAGCGCGAAGCCGTCGCCCTCCCCCGCGATCGCCTCCAGCCTCGCCCTGGCCGCCTCGGACTCGGGATCGCCGAAGAGGATGCAGAAGGACTCGTGCTCGCCCCGGCCGACGCGGCCGCGGAGCTGATGCAGCTGGGAGAGGCCGAAGCGCTCGGCGCCTTCCACCAGCATCACCGTCGCGTTGGGGACGTCGATGCCGACCTCGATCACCGTGGTCGCCACCAGGACGTCCGCCTCTCGCGAGGTGAAGGCGTCCATCGCGCGGCCCTTCTGCTCGGAGGACATCTGGCCGTGCAGGAGCGCGACCCGGAAGTCGCTGAGCGCCCCGCCGGCCAGCCGCTTCGCCTCGGCCTCCGCCGCCTTGGCCTCGATCGCCTCCGAGTCGCTCACCAGAGGGCAGACGACGTAGGCCTGGCGCCCCTCGCGCAGCCGCTCGCGGATGAACTCGTAGGCGGCCGCCCGCTGTCCCTCCTCGACGACCCGGGTCCGAATCGGCCGGCGTCCCTTCGGCAGGTCCCGCAGGGCTGTCGTGTCCAGATCTCCGTAGGCGGTCAAGGAGAGGGTCCGCGGGATCGGGGTCGCCGTCATGTGGAGGACGTGCGGCAGCCGCTTGCCCGGGCCTTTGGCGTCGAGGGCCGCGCGCTGGCGAACCCCGAAGCGATGCTGCTCGTCGACCACGGCCACGACCAGTGAGGAGAACTCGACCGTCTCCTCGATCAGGGCATGGGTCCCGACGACGAGCTGCGGCTGTCCCGACGCCAGCGAATCGAGCAGTGCCCGGCGCTCGGCCGGCGGGGTCGCCGAGGTGAGCAGCGTCGCGGTTGCAGCCTCTGAGGCGCGCAGGGACTCGAGCGTCCGGAAATGCTGCTCCGCGAGCGTCTCCGTCGGCGCCATCAGGGCGGCCTGGTGCCCGGCCTCGATCGCGCGGAGCATCGCGTACAGGGCGAGCACCGTCTTCCCTGATCCGACCTCCCCCATCAGCAGCCGCTGCATCGGCTGCCCCTGGCGCAGATCTGAATCGATCTCCCCCAGGGCACGGCGCTGGTCCCCGGTCAGCTCGAACGGCAGCGACTCGAGCCAGTCGGCGATCTTCCCCCCTGCCGCCGGCAGATCGATCCCCTGGGCGCCGGAGACGCGCCGCCCCCGCCGCGAGACCAACGCCGCCTGGTAGAGGAAGAGCTCCTCGAAGGCGAGCCGCTCGCGCGCGGCCTCGGCCTGGTGCTCGTCGGCCGGGAAATGCGACGCCACGATCGAATCAGTCGCCCCCGCCATCCGCAGCTCCCGGCGCAGCCGGCCCGGAATCGGCTCCACGGCGTGTCGCGCCATCGGGGCCGTCTGCCAGATCCACTCCCGGATGCGCTGCGGGCGCAGCTTCTCGCTCGCCGGGTGCACCGGGACGATCCCGGTCGTGTGGAGGCCGGCCGATTCGCCGGCGGTCTCCAGGAACTCATGCTCGGAGACGTTGAGGCCGCGCTTCTCGAGCTTCCCTCGGAGGAGCAGCCGCGCGCCGGGCTGGAGCCGGTCGGCGAGCCAGGCCCGGTTGAACCACACGGCCTTGACCTTCCCGCTCGAATCGAAGACGTCCGCCTCGAGGATCGTCAACTGGCGGCGCCGGGTGGGCCGAAGCTTCGCGCCGGCGACCTCGACCTCCACCGTCGCCTCCTCCCCCAGCCTCAGGTCGCCGACGCCGACCGGATTCGCCCGGTCCCTGTAGCTGCGGGGGACGTGGCGGAGCAGGTCGCCGAGGCTCTCGATCCCCATCTCGGCCGCGGCCGCCGACAGCTTGGGGCCCGCCCCCTTCAGCTTCGTGATCGGCGCATCGAGGATCGACGGGCGTGGAGTCGTCTTCAGGGGAGCGTCCATCAGGTCCGCCGGCTCGAGGACCTCGCCGGTCGCCAGGGCATGCGGGACGTAGACGGCGTCCTGTTCGGGCCCGCGCTCGAGGGCAGCTTCCATCGCGAACAGAGGCTAGGCGTAACGTTGGATGGGACCTCGGAGACCATCGAACATGAAGACGCGGAGAGCGAAGGAGAGTGTCTGGGACTACCCGCGGCCGCCACGGGTCGAGCCCGTCGGCCGCCATGTCCGGATCGTCCTCGGCGGCGAGACCATCGCCGAGAGCGACCGCGCGTTCCGCGTCCTGGAGACCGCCAGCCCGCCCACGATCTACATCCCACGCGAGGATGTCCGCGAGGACGTGCTGATCGAAGCCGACGGGGTCCACACCGAGTGCGAGTGGAAGGGAACGGCGTCCTACGTTCACGCCGAGGCCGGCGGCAAGCGCGCCCAGCGGGTCGCCTGGCACTACCGGGAGCCCAAGCAGGGCTTCGAGCAGCTCCGCGATCACCTCGCCTTCTACCCACGCCGCGTGGACGCCGCCTACCTCGACGACGAGGAGGTCACGCCCCAGCCGGGGGCCTACTACGGCGGCTGGATCACCGAGGAGATCGAGGGCCCGTTCAAGGGAGAGCCGGGGTCCGACGGCTGGTAGTCGCCCGGGCGCCACGGTGGCGCCGCCAGATCTCGGCGATCCAATCCAGCGCGGGATGGTCGCGGTAGGGCTTGAGAAACTCCCACTCGGGCGGCTCAGGCAACTCGTACTGGAACTGCGGCGGCCAGACCAGTGGATAGAGCAGCGCCGCGGCCGTCAGGTCCGCGACCGAGAACGAATCCCCGACCAGGTAGGCGCCGCCGTCCCTCTCGGACTCGATGCGGTCGAGGCCGGCGAGGATCGTCTGCCTGCTGCGGACCACCGACTCCTCGTCGAAGCCGTAGCGCGCGGTCATGTACCGCCAGACGACCGGGAACCCAACTCTCAGTCCGACCCGGCCGACCGCCCCCTTCACGCCCGGCTGATCCGTAGTCATGAACTCGAGCGCATAGCCGAAGTGCTGGCGTGCCTCCCAGAAGCCCACCCGGCGCATGTCGTGGCCGGTGTGCTCGTCGAAGAAGTCCTCCAGCTCCAGAGCCCGCCGGCGTTCGTCGGGATCCGCCGGGTACAGAGAGGGCTCGGGCTGCAGCTCCTCGAGCACCGCGATGATCGCGGTGGAGTCGACGATTCGCCTGCCGTCCAGATCGAGAACGGGCAGCGTCCCGTCGCCACGTGACATCCACAGCCCGCGGGGACTGCCCGGCATGACGGACCGCCGCCGGTGGCGGATTCCCTTGTAGTCGAGCGCCCAGCGAGCCTTCTCGTTGTAGTTGGAGAAGCTGTATTGCCAGAGGACGGGCAGCTCGTCGCTCAAGTCACTGCGCCGCCAGGAGCCACCAGTAGTGAGGCTGCCCTCCCTCGTGCAGCTCGAGCTCGACGCTCTCGGGCGCATGGCCTTCGAGTTCACCGAGCGCGATGGGTGCTCCCTCCCCTCCGACCACCGTGAGGATCTCCGCCCCTTCGGCGAGACGGGAGATCGTCTCGTCGAGCGTCGAACCGGCGCCACCCCAGGCCACGATCTCGTCGCCGACGAAGCCAACGGCGTCGCCCTTCACGAATCGCCCCTTGGCATCGTCACGGGCGGCCGGTGCCACCGAGCCGGCCCGGATTCCCTCCAGCGACGCGGTGACCCGCTCACCGTTCTGGTCGATCGAAGCCGTCGGATCGAGCTCGACCAGAGCGGCGAGCCCGGCCTGCTGGGACGTGCAGACCACGACCTTGGTCTCCTTGTCCGAGAGCTCGGCCGCCCGCTCGGCCGCCATCACCACGTTGGGGTTGTTCGGGAAGACGAGGACCTCCTCCGACGGCACCTCGTGAATGGCGGCCAGCAGGTCGTAGATCGAGGGGTTGAAGGTCTCGCCTCCGTCGACGACGAACGCCCCCAGGCCCTCGTAGAGCTCGCGCATCCCGCGCCCGGCCACGACCGCGACGGCGGCACAGCGGCCCGCCTGCAGCCGAGCGCTCCGCTCGGCGATCTGCTCGCGCATGTCGGCGACGTCGAGCTGGGTCACCTCGCCGGATTCGTCGAAGAGCGCCACCGCCGCCTCGGGCTCGTCGGTGTGAACGTGGACCTTGAGAGTGGCCTCGTCGCCGACGACGAGGACCGAGTCGCCGAGCTCCTCGAGCCTCGGAACCCACGCCCGGCTCTCGAGCCCGGACCCGGTGACGATGAAGTTGGTGCAGTACCGGTAGCGGCTGTCCTCGTGGTGCGGGCGCGTGTCGGGTGCCGGGGTGTAATGCGGGACCTCGGGCGATGCCTCGATGTCCCCGCGAAGACCCGCCACGACGCCGGCGAGGATCACCACGAGGCCGTGAGCCCCCGCGTCCACGACTCCGGACTCGCGGAGCACCTCGAGCTGCTCGGGTGTGCGGGCGACGGCCTGCTCGCCGTCGCGCACGGCCTCCTCCAGCAGCTCGGCGAGCAGCGCATCCTGCTCGGCGGGCGTCGCATCCGGCGAGAGGCGGACCTCCTCCATGTGTGCGAGGCGCCTCGAGATCGAGTGCGCCATCTCGCGGAAGACGGTCAGCATCGTGCCCTCGGCCGGCTCCCGGACCGATTCGTAGGCGGCGTCGGCGGCCCGGGCGAACGCCGCGGAGACGAGCATCGGGTCGACCAGCTCACCCGGCCGGCTGGCGAGCTCCTCGGCGGCTCCGCGCACGATCTGACTGAGGATCACTCCCGAGTTCCCGCGGGCTCCCATCAGAGCGGCTCGCGCGAGCGCGTTGACGAGCTCGGTGCGCCCCACCTCGTCGACCATCTGCCCATCGAGGCGATCGAGCTCCTCGCTGACCGCGCGCAGGGTGAGGGCCATGTTGTCGCCGGTATCTCCGTCGGCGACGGGGAACACATTGAGGTCGTTGACCTCCTTGCGCCGCTCCTCGAGGTGGTCGGCGGCCGCGCTGACCACGCGGCGGAATCGCTCTATCGAAGGATCAGCCATGCGGGGAGTCAGCGGGACCTTAGCCCTAGGTTGACGGCTTCGCCATCAGATCGCGGCCTTACGCGGCCGCCCTGCACAAGTCGCTCCGGCTTCGCCTTCGCTCCTGAGTGCAGCGGCCGCTAGGCCGCTTTGGTGACCTTGTTCGACTTCAGGCACCGCGCGCAGACATAGACGCGCGCCGTGCCGCCGCCGGGCTCCTGGATCCGCACCTTCTGCAGGTTCGGGTTGAAGCGCCGCCGGGTGGCGACCATCGAGTGGCTCCGCGAGTTGCCGAACGCGGGGCGCTTGCCGCAGCTGTGACAGACCTTGGCCATCGGAGGCGGCATGGTAGCGACCGATGCACACGCAGGGACATGTGTCCAATCGGCGAAGCGAATGACTTGCAGCGGATCTCCCGGCGAATAATTGGTAGCGAGCGATCCTTGCTGCGGCGAGCGAAGCTCCTGGAGCTGAGATGACCATCCGGCACACCACGGCGTTCCGATCTCCCGCCCGACTGGCGGCCGGCGCCGAGGTGCTTCCCGGATCCATCGCCGACTACCTCGGGGACATGATCTCCGCCCATGCCCCCGATGGGACCTATCGCTACGTCTCGGCGGCATCGCGGGAGCTGCTCGGCTACGAGCCCGAGGAGCTGATCGGGACCTCCGCCTACGACCACTTCCATCCCGACGACACGGCGAAGGTCGGCGTCGCCCACCGCAGCACCCTGGAGGGCGCTCCCTTCACCGTCGCCTACAGGCTGCGGCGCAAGGACAACGAGTACGTCTGGGTCGAGACCACCACGCGGGTGATCAAGAACGAGGACACCGACGAGGTGAGCGAGATCGTCTGCTCCACCCGCCCGCTGGGGGATCGCCGCGCCGTGGAGAAGCTGACCAGCGAGGAGCACCGCCAGTCGCTCGACCGCATCCAGGCGGTCCTGGAAAGCGGGGAGATCAATCCGGTCTACCAGCCGATCTATGACCTCGAAACGCGCCGCGTGATCGCCTGCGAGGCGCTCTCCCGCTTCCCGGGGGAGCCTGAGCGAGGGCCCGATCGCTGGTTCGCCGAAGCCTGGGAGGTCGGACTGGGCGTCCCGCTCGAGCTGCTCGCGGTCCGCACCGCCGCCGAGGCGCTGGCCCGGCTGCCGGAAGGAGTCAACCTCTGCATCAACGCCTCGCCGCCCACGATCTTCTCCGGCAGGTTCCTCAGCTGCGTCGGGCCGGACGCGGACCGGGTCACGGTCGAGCTCACCGAGCACCTGCACGTCGACGACTACGAGGGATTCACGGCCAGGCTGGGTCCGCTCCGGGAGGCCGGCGGCAAGGTCGCGATCGACGACTTCGGAGCCGGCTACGCCAGCCTCAGGCACATCCTCAAGGTGCGCCCCGACCAGATCAAGCTCGACATCTCCCTGACCGAGCGGATCGACGGGAACCAGCTCGCGCATGCGCTGGCGACCTCGCTGGTCTCCTTCGCGGACGAGGTCGGCGTCAACGTCATCGCCGAGGGGATCGAGACCGAGGACGAGCTCGAGGCGCTGCTCGAAATCGGCTTCCGGTATGGCCAGGGCTTCTACTTCGGCGTACCCGCTCCGCTCGACGACGTGCTCGCGCAGCTCTAGGCGAGCTCGGCGCGCAGCAACGCCATCCGCATCGCGACCACGGCCGCCCCGCGACCCTGATCGCGCTTGCCGCCACCCGAGCGGGCGAGCGCCTGGTCCATGTTCTCCGCCGTGATCACGCCGAAGGCGCATGGCACGCCCGTGTCGAGCTGGACGCGCTGGGTGCCGGCCGCGACCTCATTGCAGACGTGGTCGTAGTGGCTGGTCTCCCCGCGGATGACCACGCCGAGGCAGGCGACCCCGGCGAAGCGGCCGGACTCGGCGCAGAGCTTCGCGGCGAAGGGGAGCTCGAACGACCCGGGCACTCGGTAGGTGTGAACGGATGCCTCACTCACCCCGCCGAGGTCGAAGCCCTCGGCGGCACCGTTCAGCAGGCGCTCGGCGATGTCCTCGTAGAAGGTCGCGACGCAGACCGCGAACTCCATGGGAGCGAGCGTCTCGCGCTCCTCGTCGCCGAAATGCTCGAAGGAGCTCTCGTCAATCACCGGGCGGGTAGTCCGTCGAGCCGGATTCCTCGCGGCGGTTCTCCTCGTCCTTGCGGTGCTCCTCGTAGAGCAGCTGCTCGTCGAGCGGCAGGCCCTGGTGATGGAGGGCGTGGCCCATCTTGTCGCGCTTGGCGTTCAGGTAGGCCTCGTTGTGCGGGTTCGGCATCGACTGGATCGGCACCTGGTCCGTGACCGAGAGGCCGTAGCCCTCCAGGCCGAGGATCTTCTTCGGGTTGTTGGTGAGGATGCGGATGCTCGACAGTCCCAGGTCGACCAGGATCTGGGCGCCGATCCCATAGTCGCGCAGGTCGGCCGGCAGGCCGAGCTTCAGGTTGGCGTCGACGGTGTCGAGGCCCTCCTCCTGCAGCTTGTAGGCGCGCAGCTTGTTGAGCAGGCCGATGCCGCGGCCCTCCTGCGAGAGATAGAGCAGGACGCCCTTGCCCTCCTGCTCGATGGTCGCGAGCGCGGCCTCGAGCTGCTCGCCGCAGTCGCAGCGCAGCGAGTGGAACACGTCCCCCGTCAGGCACTCGGAATGGACGCGCACGAGTACGTCCTCGGAGCCGGCGACCTCGCCCTTGACCATCGCGACGTGATGTTTGTCGTCGATCAGAGAGCGGTAGCCGACGGCGCTGAACTCTCCGAACTTGGTCGGCAGCTTGGTGGAGACGATCCGCTCGACGAGCTTCTCGGTGCGGCGCCGGTAGGCGATCAGGTCGGCGACCGTGATCATCTTCAGGTCGTGCTTGGCGCAATAGCCGACCAGGTCCGGCACGCGCGCCATCGTCCCGTCCTCGTTCATCACCTCGCAGATCACTCCGGCCGGGATGAGGCCGGCGAGGCGCGCCAGGTCGACGGCCGCCTCCGTCTGGCCGGTCCGCTCGAGGACGCCGCCGTCCTTCGCCTTGAGAGGGAAGACGTGGCCCGGCTGAACCAGGTCCTCGGGCTGCGAATGGGGATCGATCGCGACCTGGATCGTGCGGGCGCGATCCGCGGCGGAGATGCCGGTGGTGACGCCCTCACGGGCCTCGACCGAAACGGTGAACGCGGTCTGGAACGGCGCCTCGTTCTTGGCGGCCATCAGGTTCAGGCCGAGCTCCTGGCAGCGCTCGTCGGTGAGCGCCAGGCAGATCAGCCCCCTGCCGTGGGTCGCCATGAAGTTGATCGCCTCGGGGGTGGCGAACTGCGCCGCCAGCGTCAGGTCACCCTCGTTCTCGCGGTTCTCGTCGTCGCAGACCACGACCATGCGGCCGCGGCGGATGTCCTCGATCGCCTCCTCGATGGTCGCGAAGGGCGAATCCGTCTTCGTCTCGGTCTGTTCGGTGCGCTCTGCCATTCAGTGCTCCTTGGCTAAGGGTGACACCGTTCCGACGTTGCGACGTACCTGGCCAGGACGTCGCACTCCACATTGAGCTGGTCACCGGGCTCGACCGTGCCCAGCGTGGTTCGCTCGAGCGTCTCCGGGATCAGCGAGACCTCCAGGGCGGAGCCACTCAGGTCGGCGATCGTCAGGCTGACCCCCTCGATCGCGATCGATCCCCTCTCGACGACGTAGGGCAGAAGCTCGTCGGGCAGCTCGATCCGCAGTCGCCTGGCGAAGCCATCGGCGGTGACGTCGGTGACCGTGGCGGTCCCATCGACGTGCCCCTGGACGACGTGGCCGCCCAGGCGGTCGTCCGCGCGCAGGGGCAGCTCCAGGTTGACCGGCGAGGAGGGCTCCAGCCCGCCCAGGGTCGTCAGCGAGAGCGTCTGGTGCATGACGTCCGCCTCGAAGGCTCCGCCGCCGACCGAGGTGGCGGTGAGGCAGGCTCCGTTGACGGCGACCGAGTCGCCCTCGGACAGCTCCGACGCGAGCTCAGCGCCGATTCGCAGACGGGCTCCATCATCGGAGGCGTCCACGGCCTCGACGCGGCCCAGCTCCTTGACGATTCCCGTGAACATCAGCGGATCTCACTCACCATTCCCGAAGCCTTGCTCGAACGAGCATGTCCTCGCCCACCTGCTCGTAGCTCGTCGCCAGCGGATGGACCCCGTCGGCGATGCGGGCGGCGCCCTCGCCCTCGATGACGGCGCGGGCCTGGGCCGCACCGACGAGCACGGGGGCGATGAAGAGGCGCAGCTGGTCCACCTCGCCGGCGTCGAAGAGCGCCCCGGCGAAGGTGGGACCGCCCTCGACGAGCAGGTCCTGGATGTCCCGCCGCCCGAGCTCGGCGAGGCCCGCCTCGAGGCGGTCGCGGTCGGTCCGGCCCGGCGCCACGATCACCTCGGCACCCGCGCTCTCGAGCGCGTCGCGCTTGGCCGAAGCGGCCTCCGGGGCGCAGATCACGATCAGCGGCGCCTCGTCGATGGAGCCGACCAGCGCGGATTCGATCGGCAGCCGGGCACCTGAGTCGAAGACGACCCGTGCGGGCTGGCCTGCTGCCCCCTCGATCCGGGCGGTCAGCAGGGGATCGTCGGCGAGCGCCGTTCCGATGCCGATCGCGACGGCGTCGCACTCGGTGCGCCACCGATGGACGAGCTCGCGGCTCTCGACGCTCGAGATCCAGCGCGAGTCACCCGTCGGAGAGGCGACGCGGCCGTCCAGCGACATCGCGGCCTTGTAGGTGACCAGCGGCCGCCCGGTGCGGGCTCGCTTGCGAAAGGCCTGGTTGAGGAGCCGGGCGGCGCTCGCCTCGGGGCCGCCGGCGAGCTCGACCTCGACGCCGCCGTCGCGGAGCATCCCGGGTCCGCGGCCGGATGCCTTCTCGGTCGGGTCCTCGGACGCGTAGACGACGCGTGAGATGCCGGCCTCGAGGATCGCCTCGGTGCAGGGCGGCTGACGGCCCTCGTGGGCGCAGGGCTCGAGCGTCACGTAGATGGCCGAGCCGGCTGGATCGCCGCCCCGGGCGCGGCAGTCCTCGATCGCGGCGCGCTCGGCGTGCAGATCGCCGAGCTTCGGCGTGGAAGCCCTCGCCGATCACCTCGCCGTCGCGGACGATCACGGCGCCGACCATCGGATTCGGGCTGACGTGCCCGCGTCCGCCGCTCGGCGAGCTCCAGGGCGCGCCTCAGGTAGGAAGCTTCCTGTTCGGTGCTGACCGTGGCGATGCTCGCCTCCTTTGGGTCGAGCTCGACTGATTGACTGGTCAGTCAGCCAGTAATTGTACGCGAGTAAAGTCTTGCGCCGCCATGCCGAGAGCGGGACGGGTGCAGGCGACGGATCGAGGCACGCAGCTACGGGCGCCGCGCCAGCCTGCTCTCGATCGGCGTCGGCATCACGGGGCTGATCACCTACCTCTACTTCGCGATCGCCTCGCACGAGCTGTCGAAGGACCAGTACGGCGAGATCGCGGTGCTCTGGTCGGCCGTCTTCATCGTCGTCTCGGTCCTGCAGCGGCCCGTCGAGCAGCTGCTCTCCCGCACCGTCTCGGAGAACCTCGCCAACGACGTCCCGATCCGCCACACGGTCAGGGTGGCCGCCACGATCCAGGTCTCGGTCGCGCTCGCCTTCGACGTCGTCGCGTTCGCCCTCCGCACCCCGATCCAGGACCACCTGCTCCACGGCAACTCGACCCTCTACTGGATCGGCGTCGGCGCCGATCACCGCCTACGGCGCCAGCTACTTCGCGCGCGGCTTCCTGGCCGGCAGCCACCGCCTGACCATCTACGCGCTGCAGATCATCTGCGAGTCGATCGCCCGAACAGCCTTCCCAGTCGCCGTCGCCCTGGGAATCGCCTCGGGCCAGACCGCGGTGGCGATGGGAATCGTCGCCGCCCCAACCCTCTCGCTGATCGTCGTCCCGTTCGCCTTCCTGCGGAGATTCGGCGGTGAAGCGGCGACCGCCCCGGCGGCGGCCGGTGATGGCCCCGAAGGAACTCCCGGCGATAGCCGGCCTGAGGGGCCATCGCCGGGCGACGCCGCCGTGAATCCCCCCACCGACGAATTCACCCTGGCACGAGGCGGACGGTTCGCGGCAGGCGTCTTCCTGATCATGCTCAGCGAACAAACCTTCCTGAACGCGGGCCCCCTGCTCGTCAACGCCACCGCGGGCGCCGCCACCGCCGGCTACGTCTTCAACATCCTGATGATCGCGCGGGCGCCGCTCCAGCTCTTCCAGGCCGTTCAGACCAGCCTCCTCCCCCACCTGACCACGCTCGGCTCTCGAGGAGAGGAGCAGGACTTCCGCGCCTCGATCCGGGTGACGCTGCTGGCGATCGCCGGGCTTCGCGGGGCTGGTCGCGCTGGCGATGGCGATCGCCGGGCCGCACCTGATGCAGATCGCCTTCGGCAAGAAGCACGACTACAACCGTGCCGACCTGGTGGTGGTTGCATCGGCATGGGCCTCTACCTCTCGGCCGCGACGCTGAACCAGGCGGCGCTCGCGCGCGGGCAGGTCCGCCGTGCCTCGTTCTGCTGGCTCGGCTGCGCGATCACCTTCATCGTCTGGATGGCGCTGCCCGTCGTCTCGAGCGAGGTCACGCGCGTCGTCATCGGCTACCTCGGCGCGGCGACCCTGCTCTGCTCGCTGCTCTACTGGCTCTACCGGCAGCCGCTCGAGCCGAAGGAGGTCCCGGTCAAGCCGGGCTCGACCGAGGAGATGGAGCTGCAGCTCGCGTCCGGGGACGAGGCGGGCTAGCCGAGGTCCCCGAGCACCGACCCGGCCTGGCGCGCGGGGCCGGGGACGAACATCGCCTCCAGCTTGCGCAGGGCCTCCACGGTGCCCATCGCCACGAGCACGTCGCCGGCGCGCAGCACCGTGTCGGAGGAGGGCTGCGGATGGACCTTGCCGTCCGCGTTCCGCAAGGCGGCTATCGAGGTCGTCCCGCGCACCTGTCCGATCGTCATTCCCTCGGCCTTGCAGCCCTCGCTGACGTCGATCTCCTCCATCCGGTACTCGGGCGCCACGTCGACGACGCCGGTCACCTGCGGCTGCAGGGCCAGCCGGGCCATCTCGGCGCCGCTCGACTTGTAGGGGGAGATCACGCGGTCGGCGCCGGCGCGGCGAAGCTTCTTCTCGGAGTCCTCGACGCTCGCGCGGGCGACGATGGTGATGTCCGAGCGCAGCTCGCGGGCGGTCAGGCAGGTGAAGATGTTCTCGGCGTCCGAGTCGACGCAGGCGAGAACGGAGACGGCGCGCTCGATCCCGGCCGCCCTCAGCATCTCGTCGTCGGAGGGACGACCCTGCAGGAAGGGAGCCCCCATCTGGTCGGCGATGTGCTTGTTCTCGTCGAGGCTGTCGATGATCGACGAAGTCGTCGCCGCCCGCCTTGAGGTCGCGCGCGACCTGGCGGCCGACGCGGCCGAAGCCGCAGATCAGGTGGTGGCCGGAAAGGTCTGTCGACTTTATTCAGGGTTCGGCGCTCCTCGAGGATCTCTCCCAGGTGCCCGGCGACGAAGAACTCGGTCACCGTCACCAGGGCGTAGAAGAGCGTACCCACGCCCAGCACGATCAGCAGGACCTTGACGATCTGGCCCGCCAGGTCGGGAGGCGTCGGGTCGGACCCCACGGTCGCCACCGTGTCCAGCGTGAACAGAAACCCCTTCCAGACCGAGACGTCCTCGGTCAGCGAGTAGGCGACGCTCCCCGCGAGCTGAATCGCGAAGATCAGGACGATCAGCGCGGCGAGCCGCCGCAGGAATGGCTCCAGCTCCCCTCGCTCGCGGTTAAGCAGCGCCCGCGGCCTCCGCGATCGCGGTGTAGGCGGCAGCGGGGTCATCGGCGCCGAAGACGGCCGAGCCGGCGACGAACAGGCCGGCACCGGCGGCGGCGACGCCACCGGCGGTCCCCTGATCGATGCCGCCATCCACCTCGATCGTCCCGGCTCCGACCACCTCGCTCAGCCGCCCGACCTTGTCGGGCGAGTCTGCGATGAAGGGCTGGCCGCCCCAGCCGGGGTTGACCGTCATGCAGAGGAAGACGTCGGCGTCGTTCACCGACTCGCTCACCGCTGAGACCGGTGTGCCCGGGTTGATGGCGAGGCCCGCCAGGCAGCCGAGCTCGCGGATCGCGTTCAGCGTGCGGTTGATGTGCGGCGTCGCCTCGGCGTGGAAGGTGATGTTGTCGGCGCCCGCCTTGGCGAACTCCTCGATGTGGCGGTCGGGCTGCTCGATCATCAGGTGGACGTCGATCGCGCCGCCGGCGTCGTGAACGAGGTCCGCGATCGAGCCCGCGACCAGCGGGCCGATCGTGATCGGCGGGACGAAGTGGCCGTCCATGACGTCCACGTGGATGATCCGGGCACCCGCGGCCATCACCTCCTCGACCTGCGCGCCGAGCCTGGAGAAGTCCGAGGAGAGGATCGAGGGCGCGACCCGCTTCGACGCGAAGAGCTCGCGGCGTCCCGTCGAGGCGGTATCGGTTGCGGCTTGACAAGGTCAGATCGAGCGAAGCATCGAGTGGCCGCAGGCCTGGCACTTCATGTCCTCGGTGCGCGTCAGACGGCTGATCGTGCCGTGTTCACCGCAGTTGGGGCACTGCGAGACGAGCTCGAAACGCTTCAGGCAATAGACGCAGACGAAGCGCCCCGGGAGCTGCGCGGGGCGCAGCCAGGGCTCGCCGCAGCCCGGGCAGTTCGGGCGCTGGAGGGAGCCTTCGGCGGCCTCGGGGGCACCGGCCATCTCGTCAGTGCCGCTGTCGGCTCGTTCGGCCATGTGACGAGAGTATCGAGCGTCAGAGTGCCTTTTTTGGCGGGGCGTGCCCACGCAGGAAATCGGCCGTGCTCATCGGCTTCTTTCCCGGCGGTTGGACGACTTCGAGGCTCAGCCCGCCGTCCGATGATCCCAATACGAGCTGGGCGCCGCGCGCCTCGATCTGACCCGCGGCGGGGCCGCACCGCACCGCGCGGGCCTCGCGCACTCCGAGGCGCTCACCGCCCTCCAGCTCCAGGTACGCCCCCACGCGCGGGGCCAGGGCCCGCACGATCCGCTCGAGCTCGGCCGCCGGCCTCGAAGGCAGCAGATGGCGTTCCTCGGCCGTGACCTTCTCGGCGTAGGTGGCCTGGGCATCGTCCTGCTCCGTGAACTCGAGCCTGCCGGCCTGCAGGTCGTCGAGTGCCCGAACCAGAAGGTCGCCGCCGACCTCGGCCAGCTTCGCGGAGAGGGTCTCGTAGTCGTCGGCGGGCGCGATCGCGACCTCCTCGACGAGTGCGATCGGCCCCGAGTCCAGCCCGGCCGTGACGCGCATGATCGTCACTCCCGTGGCGGCGTCCCCCGCCATCAGCGCCCGCTCGATCGGCGCGGCACCGCGCCAGCGCGGCACCACGGACGGGTGGACGTTGAGCATCGTCCACTCGCTGAGCAGCGGCTCCTTGATCAGCTGGCCGAAGGCGCACACGGCGACCGCCTCGGGCTCGGCCGCGCGAATCGCCTCCAGCGACTCGGGTGAATTGACGTCGGGCGTCTGATGGAGCCGCAGGCCGAGCTCGCGAGCCGTCTCCGCGGCGGGAGGCGGCGCCAGGTGACGCCCGCGGCCCCTGCGGCTGTCCGGAGGCGTGACGACCAGCACCGGCTTGTGCCGGCTGTCGGCGAGGCGCCGGAGCACGGTCGCCGCGAACTCGCTGGTGCCGAGGTATGCGGTCTTCAACCCTCGCTGGACTGCGGGTCGTCCCCGGGCTCGGACTCCTCATCGCTCTCGGGCGCGTAGGTGCCGCCCTCGCGAAGCGCCTTCAGGGCTCCCTTCCGCTGGTCGCGCTCGGTGCGGTCGATCATCAGCACGCCGTCGAGGTGGTCGACCTCGTGCTGGATCACCCTCGCCTCGAGGCCGGACGCCTCGAGCGAGAACGGCTCCCCCTGCACGTCGACCCCCCTCGCCCGCACGTGGAGCGGGCGCTCGACGTCGACGATCACTCCAGGCAGGCTGAGGCAGCCCTCCTCGGCCGTGGCGAGATCCTCCGAGCGCCACTCGATCTCCGGATTGACGAGGACGGTCGGCTCGGCCTCCGAGCCGACCTGGAAGACGAGCATCCGCCGCAGCGTGCCGAGCTGCGTGGCGGCCAGGCCCACGCCGATCGCATCGCGCATCAGCCCGATCATCCGCTCGGCCTCCGCGCCGAGCTCGTCGTCGAACTCCGTCACCGTGCGAGGCGGCGGAGCGGAGCACCGGCTCTCCAAACTTGACGACCTGCGACAAGGCAGCGGAGCGGCGCTCGAGCGCCTCCTGGTCGACGCCCTCGGGCTCCCTCGCCTCATCGGCGAGCTCATCGTCGCGCTCTTCGACCGGGGTTGTGGGTTCCTCGCTCACGCTTCCGAGTCTAGTCGCGGCTCAGGGACCGGCCGCGATGAAGGAACCCCAAAAACCGGCAATGAATGGCCACCCGGGTCGCACTCTCGACACATTCGCCTGCTGATGATCGGCGCATGGCCCAACTGCGTCAGATTCGTCTCGCTCAGCGAGACAAAGTCGACGCAAAAGACCTGGCACGGCTGGCGGAGGTTCAGCACGGTGTTCTCAGCACGCGACAACTCGAGGCGGGAGGTCTCACCCGTGCGGCAATCTCTCGCTGGGCGAAAGCCGGCCGGCTCCAGCGGATCCACCCACGCGTCTATGCACTCGGTCACGGCGCTCTCTCTTTGCGGGGTCGATTGTGGGCGGCCCTCCTCTATGCCGGTCCCGACGCAGTTCTCAGCCACACGACCGCCGCTTGGCTATGGCGCCTGATCGACGCCGAGCCCGACTCGAGTCCATCTGACAGTCCCGGGCCGCCGCCCTTCATTGCCAGATGTTCGAGTCCACCACTCCCGCGATGTCGCCGCCCTTCATTGCCGGGGGTTCCCGGTCACCCCAGCGGCACGGACCCTCGTCGACCTGGGCACGATGCTCGCATCGCGCCAGCTCCGGAGGGCACTCGCAGAGGCCGAATACCGCGGGCTGCTCGACATGAGGGAGGTCGAAGCGGCGATGCGCCGGGGTCGTCCCGGCTCGGCCTCCCTGCGTGCCACCCTCCGGGTGCACATGCCCCAGCTCGCCGCGACCCTCAGCGTCCTCGAGGAGCGCTTCCTCGAGCTCTGCGAGTCGGCGGGCATCCCGATGCCGGAGGTCAACGCGCGCGCCGGCCGGATGCACGTCGACGCGCTCTGGCGGGACGCTGGTCTCGTCGTCGAGCTCGACGGCGCCGCGGCTCATAGCGGCTGGGCTGCGATCAGGCGGGACAGGCAAAGAGAGGTCGCGCTCAGAACCATGGGATTTCAGGTCGTCCGCTACACGTGGAGCCAGCTGACGGAGCAACCGGAGAGCGTGATCGCCGACCTCCGCCACCTTCTCGACCTCTGACTACTGAGGATCCACGTCCACCGAGATCGAGACCTCGCGCAGGACGCGGTCGCGTACGGCGGTCCGGACGGCGTCGCGGACCGCCTCCACGGCGCGATGGCGTTGCTCGGACTTGAGGAACAGGCGGCGCCGGTGCTTGCCGCGCAGCCGGAAGAGCGGAGCCGGGCCGAGCAGATCGTCGTCCGCGCCGAGGCGATCCGCGACGAGCACACGGACCTTCTCGGCGGAGATCTCGACTCGAGCCTCGTCCTCGGCCGGCCAGTCCCGACCTCGATCAGATGGGAGAACGGCGGGTAGCGCAGGGCGCGGCGCCGCTCGATCTCCTCGGCGAGAAAGCCGGCCGCAGTCGTGCGTGGCGGCGTGGCGGATGCTCGGGGCCCCGGTCTGGAGGGCCTGGACGAGAACCCGGCCCCCGGCGTCACCACGTCCGCTGCGGCCCGCAAGCTGGGTGATCAGCGCGAAGGTGCGCTCCTCGGAGCGGAAGTCCGGGAGCCTCAACGCGCCGTCGGCGTCGAGCACCACGCTCAGGGTCACGTCCGGGAAATCGTGGCCCTTGGCGACCATCTGCGTGCCGACCAGGACGCCGGAGTCCGCGGCCTCGAAGCGGCGCAGCACATCCGCATGGCCCGAACCCGCCGCACTGTCGGAGTCCAGCCGGAACACCTCCAGCGGGGCCAGGAGGTCCTTGAGCTCGGCCTCGACCCGCTGGGTTCCGGAGCCGACGCGCGCGATCGTCACCGACGAGCACTCGGAACACGCCTCGGGCATCGGCTCCGCATGCCCGCAGTGGTGGCACCGCAGGGCCCCGTCGCGATGAAGGATCAGGGAGACGTCGCAGTCGGGGCACTCCCAGGCGTGGCCGCAGGAGCGGCAGGTGAGATGCGTCGACCAGCCGCGCCGGTTGATCAGCAGGATCGCCTTGCCCCCCTCACGCGCCACCCGGCCGAAGGCCTCCCGCGTCCGGGGGTGGAGCGGGCCCGGCACGCCACCGCGCATGTCGACGATCTCCACCGGCGGCAGGGGCCTCCCGTCGACGCGGCTCGGCAGCTCCAGCCTCTCGAGCTCGTGCCAGCTCTCCGGCCTCGGCGTGGCCGTCCCGCAGAGCAGCACGGCGCCGGAGTCAGCCGCCCGGCGTCGCGCGACGTCGCGCGCGTCATAGCGAGGATCGGACTCCTGCTTGTAGGAGGAGTCGTGCTCCTCGTCGATCACGATCAGGCCGGGGTCCGCGATCGGGGCGAAGACCGCCGAGCGCGGGCCGACGCAGATCCGTGCCTCGCCGGAGCGCAGCCTCCGCCACTCGTCGTAACGCGCCCCGGCGGGCATCTTTGAATGAAGCAGCGCCACCGAGTCCCCGAAGCGCCGCCGGAAGCGATCCATCGTCTGCGGGGTCAGCGCGATCTCCGGGACCAGCACGATCGCGCCCCTCCCCCGCGCCAGGGTCTCCCGGGCGGCCTCGAGGTAGACCTCCGTCTTGCCGGAGCCGGTCACGCCGTGGAGCAGGAGGGATGGAGCAGGGTCGGAGACATCGGCGTCCGGCAGCGAGCCGACGATCCTGCCCAGCACGGCGCGCTGGTCTCCCGTCAGCTCGATGCCCTCGCGGACCGCGCCCACCCCGGGCGAGTCGTGGCGGCGCCTGCGCTCGACCTCGCGCGTCTTGACCAGCCCCCGAGCCTCGAGCCGCCGCAGGGTCGCCCGGTCGGAGCCCGCGCTCGCCGCCAGCCGGCGGGCGAGCTGGGGGCCAGCCACCAGGGCCCGCAGCACTGCCTTCTGGCGGAGGCCGAGCCGGTCCCCGCCGTCAGCCGCAGCGACGCCCTCAGGCGTCGCCTCGACCTCCAGCTCGACCAGCGGCCGAACGCGGCGCGCCTCCGCGCCCGTTCCGACGCCGGGCGGCAGGACGAGCCCCAGGCCACGGCCGGGAGTCGAGCAGTACTCCTCGCCGACCCAGCGGCCGAGCTCGACCAGCTCGGGCGGCACACCGGCCTCGAGGGCCTCGAGCGGCTCGGCGAGGCGCGCATCGGGCAGGTCGCTGCGATCGGCCAGGCCGACGACGACGCCCACCACCTTGCGGCGCCCGAATGGGACCACCAGCACCGAGCCGACCTCGACGTTCTCCATCTGCTCGGGCAGCCGGTAGTCGAAGGGCCCCGAGACGCTCCGGGTGGTGAGCAGCGGCTCGACTTTCGCGATCGCCATCACTTTTCACCCTAGGCGCGGTCGCGGACGGCGGGTACCCTTCCCGCAGCGGGATGGCCTCGACTCGACGACTCGTCCTCCTGGGAGGGATTGCGGCGCTCAGCCTCTTCGCCCTGCCGGCGGTCGCCAGCGCGACCGTCTACTGCGTCCCCACCATCGCGGTCGACGCTTCTTGTCAAACGCCCGAAGGCGACGTCCAGTCCGCCCTGGACGCGGCGGAGACGAACGCCGGCAACGACACGGTCCGCGTCGGCTCCGGCACCTTCACCGCAGCCACGATCGCGGGCTTCCGGTACGAGGCGGGCAACGGAACGGTCTCGATCATAGGCGCCGGCGCGGCCCAGACGACGCTCACCCACCCGCCGGACCCGGGGGGCGCGTTCCACATCAACAACGTTCTGTTCCTCGACGGAAGCGGAGTCGGATCGAGCATCTCAAATCTCACCGCCTCGATCCCAACACCGACCGACAACACGTTCGGATCGCAGCACCGGGCAATCGAGGTTCGCGGGGTCTTGATCGATCACGTCACCGTCACGGAACCCGGCGGGACGGCACTCAACAGCTACGGCTTCTGGATCGATCCTGGCTCGACCACGATCGCCAACAGCACCGTTGACTTCCCCGACCCCGGTGGACAGGACGGTGTAATCACGAACAGTGGCGGCGACGTGCAGATTCAGGACTCGGACATCACCGCTCGGGTCGGTGCGGTGCTGCGGGCCGGCGGCTTCACGAACACCATCACCCGGACAACGATCAACGTCGTCGCAGCGAACGCCGGAGTCGACCTGCAGGACGGCACGCTCAATCTCGAAAGCAGCCTGATCGACCTCGGCTCGACGGGCGCAATCGGGGCCCGGGCCCCGGGTGCAAGCGGTGACAACACCGCAACCATGAACCTCGACCACGCGACGATCGTGGGCACGAACCCGGCGGCTGAGGGCATGCGCGTGCTGGCGAACGACGCGAGCGGAGCCGACACCCAGACCGCCACGCTGACCAACTCCGTGATCAGCCTTCCCGGGACCGCGATCCGGCGCACCGCCGATCAATCGGATACCGCCAACGTCACGACCAGCTACTCGAACTACGACCCGGCCGGCAATGTCAGCTCCAACGGCACGAGCGGGAGCGGTGCGCTCACCGAGACCCATCAGACCGACCTGCCCCCTGGATTCGTCGGAGCCGGGGACTTCCACCTCGCATCGAGCTCCGCGCTGATCGACGCGGGAGACCCGGGCGGTCCTCCGTTCGGCACGACCGACATCGACGGCGACGACCGCGAGCTTCTCGGCAAGAACGGCTGCGCCCCGCGCCGGGACATCGGCGCTGATGAGTTCGTGCCCGTCTCACCGCCGACGCTGCTCGACTGCAGCCCGCCGGACACCAGCTTCCTCTCGGGCCCGACCGGGACGATCGCGGAGAACACTGCCACCTTCACCTTCGATTCGAGCGAGCAGCCGACAACCTTCCAATGCAGCCTGGACGGGAGCCCGGACACACCCTGCAGCAGTCCGGTCACCTCGGCGCAGCTCTCCGACGGCCCGCACACCTTCGCGGTACAGGCGATCGACGCGAGCATGAACGTGGACCCGACCGCCGCGACCCGCTCGTTCACGGTCGACACCACAGCCCCCGAGACGACAATCGGCTCGCATCCCAAGCCGAAGACGAAGAGTCGCAAGGGCAGCTTCAGCTTCAGCTCGAGCGAAGCCGGCTCGACCTTCCTCTGCAGCTTCGACGGCCAGCCGTATGCGGCCTGCAGCTCACCCTTCACGACCCCCAGGCTGGCTCGCGGGAAGCACCGCTTCGACGTGATCGCCACCGATCCGCTCGGCCACCGTGACGCCAGCGCCGCGACCTTCTTCTGGAAGGTCAAGAAGCGGAAGCGCAGGTAGGCTCCGCACCATGGACCTGCAGTCCGGGGAGAAGGTGATCTATCAGGGACACCCGTCCTGGCGGGCGATCATCGGCTTCTACATCAAGGGAGCGCTGGTCGGAGCCGCCGCCGGAGTCCTGGCTGGGCTGATCGACAGCAGCGCGGGCCTTGGGATCCTCACCTTCGCCATCGTCCTCGCGGTGACCATCGTGGTGGGGTTCATCAAGCGCGTCGCGACCGTCTACACGATCACCGACCGTCGCCTCAACATCAAGGTGGGGATCATCTCCCGAAAGGTCCAGGAGACTCGCCTCCAGCGCGTCCAGAACGTCAACTTCAACCAGGGCGTCTACGAGCGCCTGATGCAGATCGGCGACGTCGAGTTCACCACCGCGGGCACGGACGAGTCGAACTTCGTCTTCGCCGGGGTGGCGCAGCCGGAGCAGGTCGTGCAGAACGTCGAGCGGGCCACCCCGATCCTCTCCGGCCTCCAGGGCGAGGCGGAGCCCAGCTCCTAGCTACGCAGGAGCTTCGGCCTTCGTCCCCAAACCAGCCGCGTCGCGCAGGGTGTCCGCGCGGTCCGTCCGCTCCCAGGTGAAGTCGGAGTCCTCGCGGCCGAAGTGGCCGTAGGCCGCCGTCTTCTGGAAGATCGGCCGGTGCAGGTCCAGGTAGCGCCGGAACGCCGCCGGGCGCAGGTCGAAGTTCTCCTGCACGAGGCGGGCGATCTCCGAGTCCGAGATCTTCCCGGTGCCGAAGCTCTGCGCCATCACCGAGACCGGGGAAGCGACGCCGATCGCGTACGCGACCTGGATCTCGCAGCGGTCGGCGAGGCCGGCGGCGACCACGTTCTTCGCCACGTAGCGGGCGGCGTAGGCCGCCGAGCGGTCCACCTTCGAGGGGTCCTTGCCCGAGAACGCCCCGCCGCCGTGGCGGGCGGCGCCACCGTAGGTGTCGACGATGATCTTGCGGCCGGTGAGGCCGGCGTCGCCAACCGGGCCGCCGATCACGAACTTGCCGGTCGGATTGACCAGGAAGTTCTCGAGCAGCTCCTTCTCGGTGTAGAGCTCCTTGTACTCGGTGTGCAGCACCGGCTCGAGCACGTGCTCCCAGAGGTCGTTGCGAATCATCTGCTCGCCCGCCTCCTCGCGGTGCTGCGTCGAGATCAGGACCTTGGCGATCTCGACCGGCCGGTCGTTCTCGTAGCGAACTGTGACCTGTGTCTTGCCGTCTGGGCCGAGGTAGGGCACCACCGCAGCCTTGCGGACCTCGGCGAGCTGACGGGCCAGCTGATGCGCGATCTGAATCGGCATCGGCATCAGGGCCTTGGTCTCGCGGCTGGCGTAGCCGAACATCATTCCCTGGTCGCCGGCGCCGGCGGAGTCGAGCTCGTCCGAGCTCTCGCCCTCCCGCTGCTCGAGGCCCTTGTCCACGCCCTGGGCGATGTCCGGGGACTGCTCGTCGATCGCCGTGAGCACGGCGCAGGCCTTGTGGTCGAAGCCGTAGCGGGGGTCGTCGTAGCCGATCTTGCGAATCGTCTCGCGCGCGATCGAGGGGATGTCGACGTAGGTCTCTGTCGTGATCTCACCCGAGACGACGACGAGCCCGGTGTTGACCAGGCACTCGCAGGCCACCCTGCCGGCGGCGTCATCCGTCATCACGGCGTCGAGGACGCCGTCGGAGATCTGGTCGCAGACCTTGTCCGGATGGCCCTCGGTGACCGACTCGGAGGTGAACAGGAACTCGTTCTCTGAAAGCTTTTGCATGGTCCTTATCTCAGTGGTGGATGGCCAGGAAGAGCTGAGTATGAAGCTCCTCGTCGCTCCCTCTCACGGCTAGGCCGAGAGATTGAACGCGCGAGATGTCTTCGCTGAGCGAGGCATAGAGTGGATTCTCCGCCAGGCCGGCCTGCTGGGCCAACTCCAACACCTCATCGAGGTTGAGGAAGACTAGCGCCGAGACGCTGTCCGGGAGCCGGTCCGTGGCCGCCTGATACGCACCCGTGCCGGCGAGGTCGCCGCCGCTCGAGCGCACCTGGGAGATGCCCTCGGGCTGCGTGGAGATCACCAGCTTGTGGTCGAAGATCGCGTAGGAGAGATCCACCGTCGGTGAGACCTGGATGGAGTGGACGGAGACCCCATCGATCTCCTTCGACTGGAATGACGGGACCTGCGGCCCGCCCGTGCCGCTCGCTCGCAGGATCGGCTGCTGGAGCGAAGCCAGGGCGTCCGCCGCCCGTTGCTCGTCCACGTCGTCCACGATCAGGCTCGCGTAGGGGACCGTGTCGGTCGGCTCCGCGACCAGCGCGGCCTGGCCGCGCAGCGCGGGCAATAGATCCTTGAGCGGGTCGACGCCCGCCTGCTGCTGGAGTCTCTGCGCCAGCTGCCTCAGCGATCCGGCCAGGCCCTGCGCCCCCGCCCCCGCCGTCGCCAGCGCCTTGTTGAGGGCCGGTCCGAGCTCGCCCACGGCGACGGAGCCGAGCGCATCGGGGCTCGCCTCGTCCGCCAGGCCGGGCTCGAACCGCGGCAGGCTGGCGAACACCGTCGGGCTCTGCCCCTCGAGCCGAGGATCGAGATCGCTGACCAGGTCGACCCCCACACCATCGTCGCGCGCCCGGAGGGAGACGGCCATGCCGGTGGTGGCGCCGTAGTCGACGAAGGTGTTGAGCTGCGTGGCGCTGCCGGGACGGCCGGCCAGCATCCTGCTCACGCCCTCTCGCGAGAGATAGAGGTCCGCGAGCCTGACGTCGGGAAGCTCGTCGCGGGCCGCGCCCTGATCGGATCCCTCCAGCCTCGGGGCCTGGCCCGACTGCGCGGCGAGCGCTGCGCGGACCGCCACCTCGTTCCCGAACAGGGCCTGGTCGCCGGAGCGGGTCGTCGCGAGCCCCGTCGGATAGACGGTCACGGTCGCGTCGCCGATCTTGACCGGGCTGCCCTTGGCGCCCGCCGAGAGGCCGGCGAGGAACTGGTCCGCCTTGCCGCTGTCCCCGACCCCCACGATGTAGGCCTCGGGCGTCGTCCGCTTGGGGCCGGGAACGCCGAGCAGGGCGAGGTCGTCCTTGGCCCACGGCAGGACCTCCTGGCCGAGGTCGACCTGGCGGCCGGCGGGCGTCGCGAGAGCGCTCGTGTCGCTCTGCAGCAGGGCCGCGAAGTTGGGCAGCTCGTCGTGCAGGTCCTGGGCCAGCTCCCACTGGTGGCTGTCGCTGTTCACCGTCAGGTGCGCGTAGAGGAGGGCGTCCCTCGGCACGTAGGCAATCGTGTCGTTGGACGGCGCGCATTCCCTGGCCGCCGAGATCTCGCAGGGAACGCCGGGCACCGGCAGGAACTTGATGATCAGGTAGAGGACCACGACGCCCGCGACGGCGAAGATCCGTGTCCTGGTCGCCCGCGAGCGCTTCGACCACCAGTAGACGAGCGCGCTCGCCACCTGCCGGATCCATTTCCAGAGGAACTGCGCCTTCTCCCTGATCCAGTAGCCGATCGCACGCAGGCGGGTGACGGCACGGAAGCGGAGATCGCCCCCCTTCGGCATCTTGGGAGGCGAGACCTTCGGTGTCTTCGGCTTCGGGACGCTCGGGCGGGGCAGGCTGACGCGACGGCGAAACCGCGCGCGCTTGCGCCTCTTCCCCTCCTGGCTCTTGTCGCCGGCCTCGCCGAGGGCCTTCCCGCCCTCGGAGTCGCCGGATTCGTCGGCACTCACGAACCGCCGGTTATACCCGGCCCGCCCGCCGCGCG
Source organism: uncultured Solirubrobacterales bacterium (assembly GCA_963728875.1). Lineage (GTDB taxonomy): Bacteria > Actinomycetota > Thermoleophilia > Solirubrobacterales > 70-9 > DASUPK01. Next base: position 50,479 of record CAVSLJ010000005.1, on the reverse strand, counting down.
CTCCGGTTCCTCCCACCCTTCTTGGGCACGTAGTCGATCACCAGCGGAACCCCCTGGAGCGAGTAGGCGTCGCGCAGGCGATTCTCCAGGTGGAAGGCCCAGTCGCGGGTGATCAGCCGGCGGTCGTTCACCTGAATGGCGAACCGCGGCGGGCGCCGGCCGACCTGGGCGGCGTAGTAGAGGCGGAGCCGGCGGCCGTGACGCTGCGGCGGCGGGCGATCCCCGACCACGGTGGCGACGAGCTTGTTGAGCTCCGGGGTGGGAATCCTGTCCGCGGAGCGCTCCGCGAGGACGATCGCCTGCCGCAGGACGGCACCCACGCCGCGGCCGGTGAGCGCCGAGCAGGTCAGAACCGGCGGGCGCAGACGGTTCTTCTGCTGCACGCGAGCCCGAGCGTCATCGATGTCGGTGCGCGACACATCCCACTTGTTGAGCCCGAGGACGGTGGCGCAGCCGGAGCGCATGGCCAGCTCGGCGACGCGCAGGTCCTCGGAGGTGACCCCCTCGGTCGCGTCGCAGACGACGATCGCCGCATCGGCGCGCTCCGCCGCCCGCTCCGAGCGAAGCTGGGCGTAGTAGTCCACGGTGCCCGCCACCTTGCCCCTGCGACGCAGGCCGGCCGTGTCCACCAGGACGATGCGCCGGCCTTCGACCTCCGCCTCGGTGTCGACCGGGTCGCGCGTGGTCCCGGCCGTCTCGCTGACGATCACGCGATCGGAGCCGAGCAGGGCGTTGAGCAGCGAGGACTTGCCGACGTTGGGCCGCCCCAGGATCGCGATGCGTGGGGGCTGGTCCTCGTCTTCGCCGACTCCATCCACCGCGTGCCGGCGGAGCTCCTCCACCAGGCGGTCGAGGAGGTCGCCCGTCCCCAGACCGTGGGTAGACGACACCGGCAGGGGCTCGCCGAGCCCGAGGGAGTTGAGCTCCGCCGTGAGCGCCTCATCCTCGGGCCGGTCGATCTTGTTCGCGGCGACCACCACCGGCCGCCCGGAGCGGCGCAGCAGGTCCGCGAGCTCGGCGTCCCCGGGACCGAGCCCGGCTCGGGCGTCAACGACGGCCAGGACCACGTCCGCGTCCGCGATCGCCGCTCGCGCCTGCGCCTGGACCGAGCGGGCGAGCTCGGCCGAGTCGGCGAGGTCCACCCCGCCGGTGTCGATCAGGTCGAAGCTGAGGCCGTTCCACTCGCACTCGAGGGCGCGGCGGTCCCTGGTCACGCCGGGCTCCGCGTCGGTCACGGCCTCGCGGCCGCCGGCTAACCGGTTGACCAGCGTGCTCTTGCCCGCGTTCGGGAAGCCGACCACGGCCACGGCCGGGCGGGGGCGCAGCATCTGGGCGGGGGCGCCGGACTCCATCAGGCGATCCCTCGCTCGCGCGCCAGCGCCGCGATCCTCTCCACGACCTCATCCGGCGAGAGATCCGTGGTGTCGAGGGCGACCGAGTCATCGGCGGCGCGGAGCGCTCCGTGCTCGCGGCCGCGATCGCGTCTGTCGCGGTCCTCGATCGCCTCGCGAACCTCGGCGACCGAGGCGCCGGTCTCGGCCGCCCGCCGCTTGGCGCGTTCCTCCTCGCTCGCCGTGAGGAACACCTTCAGCGGCGAGTCCGGGCTGACCACCGTCCCGATGTCGCGGCCTTCGGCGACGTAGTTCCCAGCCGCGATCAGCTCCCGCTGCCGCTTCACCATCGCCTGCCGCACCTGCGGATGAACCGAGACCGTGGAGGAGGCGACCGTCACCTCGGGGGTTCGGATCTTCCCCTCCACAGCCTCGCCGTCGAGCTGAATCGTGTCGCCGGCGAAGCCGATATCGAGGCCCCAGGCCAGCTCACCCAGCCGCTCTCCGTCGGCGAGGTCTACCCGCCGGTCGAGTGCGGCGAGCGCGACGCAGCGGTACATCGCTCCGGAATCGAGATAGGTGAAGCCGAGCGCCTTGGCGACGCCCCTGGCCACGGTTGACTTGCCGGCCCCGGCGGGGCCGTCGATCGCGATGACCATGCCCGCAGCCTAGGGTTTCGCCGTTTCGGGGCTGGATATAGAGTGCCGCGTGTCGATGGAGAGCTGGAACCTCAACGAGCTGCCGGTGGAGCCGCATGTGCCGCAGGTCCTGGACTCGGAGTCCGAGGGCAGAGCGATCGTCATCAACCTGCCCAAGGGCGAGCAGCTCCAGGAGCACCAGGTCCACGAGCGGGCCTGGGTACTGGTGATCGACGGTTTGGTCGGCATCACGACTCCCGATGGGGAAGACGCCGAGGGCCCCGCAGGGCTGCTCGCGATCTTCGATCCGGCCGAACGGCACGAGGTGACCGCGCTCGAGGACTCGCGGATCCTGCTGGTGCTCTCCCCGTGGCCCGGTGACGGGCACCCCTCGCAGCGCAACTCAGGCGAGTAGCCCCCGCAGGTCGCGCTCGAAACCGGGATAGCTGACGGCGACGGCATCAAAGCCGTCGACCTCCACGCCCTCATCCGACGCCAGCCCCGCGATCGCGCCGACCATTGCCAGCCGGTGGTCGCCGCGCGCGTCGATCGTCCCGCCCCGCAGCCCGCCGGTGCCACGAACGGCGAAGCCGTCGGGGCGCGCCTCGATCTCGGCGCCGAGGCCCGAGAGGTTCTCGACCACGCCGGCGATCCGGTCCGACTCCTTCGCACGGAGCTCCTCGGCGCCGCCGAGCACCGTCTCCCCCTCCGCGAAGCAGGCGAGCAGCGCCAGCAGGGGCAGCTCGTCGATCGCGGCCGGTACGTCCGCCGCTGCGACCTCGGTACCCCTCAATGACGCGTTGCGCACCCGCAGCGTGGCGACTGGCTCCGGACCCGGCTCGCGGATCTCGTGCACGGTCATCGCCCTGTCCTCCTCATGGGCCCCGCCCATCTCGACCCCCATGCGGGCGAGGATGGAGAGCAATCCGATCCGGTAGCGGTTGATGCCGACCTCGCGAAGCGCGACCTCGCTGCCCGGCACCAGGAGGGCAGCGCCGATGAAGAAGGCTGCCGACGAGAAGTCGCCGGGCACGGGCACGTCGCCCGCCTCCAGGCGCTCGGCCGGCGAGATGATCAGGGCGTCGTCCTCCAGCCGCAGCGAGGCCCCCATGGCGGCCAGCATCCGCTCGGTGTGATCGCGAGTCCGGATCGGCTCGTGGATCGCGGTTTCGCCCTCGGCCAGCAGGCCGGCCAGCAGCACGCAGGACTTGACCTGAGCGCTGGCGACGGGCATCTCGTAGTCGACGCCGCGCAGCCGGGAGGCACGCAGCCGGAGTGGCGGCAGGCGGCCGTCCCGGCACTCGACGTCGGCTCCCATCAGGCGCAGTGGCTCGGCGATGCGGTCGACCGGGCGGCGCCTGATCGAATCGTCGCCGTCGAGGATCCACTCGCCCTGCGGCTGGCCCGCCAGCCATCCGGGCATGATCCGCAACAGCGTTCCCGCGTTGCCGACGTCGATCTTCGCCGATCGCGCCCCTCGGAGCCCGATCCCCTCGATCTCGACGAAGAGGCCCCCGCGGTCGTCCAGGTCGCCCTCGCGGACCTCCGCTCCGACGGCGCTCACCGCCCGCAGCGTCGCCCTGGTGTCCTCCGAGTCGAGGTACCCCGTGATCCTGGTCGGCCCCTCCGCCATCGCGCCGATCAGCGCCGCGCGGTGCGAGATCGACTTGTCGGGGGGCGGCCTGAGCTCGCCCGTGAGCGGTCCAGCCGGATCCCACCTCACGTCCGCCTCCTCCGCTTCGCGTCAGGGGGCGGCGGCGTCATTCGGCTCGGGAGACGTCGTGGCCGAGCTCCCGGACCAGCCGCTCGGCGCGCCCGGCCTCGTCATCGCCTGCGATGTAGAGGGAGATCGCTCCGGAGGTCATGTCGGCGGCCGGATACAGCGCCATGTCCTCGATGTTGACTCCGGCGCGGCCAAGCTCCAAGGCGATCTCGGCCACGATGCCGGGGCGGTTCGGGACGCGCACCCGGAGCTCGTGCAGGGGCCCGCCGGCGATCTCCGTCTCGATCAGCTCGCGGCGGCGGTCTCCGGCCTGCTCATGCCAGGCGGTCACGGCGTCGCGCTCCCCCGAGCGGATCAGCTCGGCCGCCTCGCTCAGCCGGGCGACGGCGGCGTCGATCTCAGAGGCGACCGCGTCCCGGTTGCCGGCGAAGATGTCCCCCCAGATCGCGGGATTCGCGCCGGCGACCCGCGTGGCGTCGCGAAAGCTGGGGCCCACCTCGGGAAGGTGCTCGGCCTCCTCGCTGAGCGCTGTCGCGGCCTGCGTCACGAGGACGTTGGCGACGACGTGCGGCAGGTGGCTGATCGTGGCCATCAGCCGGTCGTGGGTCTCGGCCTCGATCGCCTGGGGCCTGGCGCCGATGTCCGCGATCGACCGCTGCACGCGGTCGTAGAGGAGCCCACCCGTCTTCGAGGTCGGGGTCAGGTACCAGCGGGCGCCCTCGAAGAGGTCGGCGCGTGCCCCCTCGACTCCGGACGTCTCCGCGCCCGCGAGCGGGTGACCGCCGACGAAGCGACCCTCCGACCCCAATGAGCGAATCACGTCGCGCTTGACCGAGCCGACGTCGGTGACGGCGCAATCCTCTCCCGCCGCGTCGAGCGCCTCCGCCGCCAGACCCGGGAGGGACAGCACCGGTGCCGCGCAGAACACGAGCTCGGCCCCCCCGACGGCGGATGCCACGGACTCGTGCGCCGAGTCGATCGCTCCCAGCTCAGCGGCGCGATCGAGCAGCTCGCGGTCGGGATCGAAGCCGGCGACCTCGGCATCGAGTCTGGCGCGGGCGGCGAGCCCGATCGATCCCCCGATCAGCCCCACGCCGAGGACGGCGATCCTCATGGGTCAGCCGGCTTCGCGGCGCTTTCGGACGGCCGAGGCGAGGCGGTCCAGGGTCAGGACGGTGGTTTCCCAGTCCATGCACGCGTCGGTGATCGACTGGCCGTAGATCAGGTCGCCGTCGGATTCGAGGTCCTGCCGGCCGGCGACCAGGAACGACTCCATCATCACGCCCACGATCGCGCGGTCCCCCGCCGCGACCTGGTCGGCGATCTCGCTGACCACCTTGGGCTGGCGCTCGTGATCCTTGCCGCTGTTGTCGTGCGAGGCGTCGATGATGACCCGCTCCTGAACCCCGGCATCGGCGAGCAGCTCGAGCGCGCCGGAGACGCTGCCGGGGTCGTAGTTCGGCGCTCCCCTGCCGCCGCGCAGGATCACGTGGCAGTCGGGATTTCCCTCCGTGTAGAGGATCGCCGGGGTGCCGCTGACGTCCACGCCGGCGAAGGCGTGGGGCCCGGCCGCCGCACGGACGGCGTCAACGGCCAGCTTGATGCTGCCGGCCGTACCGTTCTTGAAGCCGACCGGCATCGAGAGGCCCGACGCGAGCTGGCGGTGAATCTGGCTCTCGGTCGTGCGGGCGCCGATCGCGCCCCAGGCGACGACATCCGAGATGTACTGCGGGGTGATCGGATCGAGGAATTCGCAGCCGACCGCCAGGCCGAGGTCGGTCACCTCGAGCAGCAGCCGGCGGGCGGTGTGCAGTCCGAGGTTGACGTCCCTCGAGTCATCCAGGTGCGGGTCGTTGATCAGGCCCTTCCAGCCGGTCGTGGTGCGCGGCTTCTCGAAGTAGGTGCGCATGGCGATGCAGAGATCGCCTCGCAGGTCCTCCGCCCGCTTGCTGAGTCGCTGCGCGTAGTCCATGGCCGCCTCTGGGTCGTGGACGCTGCACGGCCCGACGACAACGAGCAGGCGGTCGTCCTCGCGGTCGAGGACCGACTTGACCTCGGCTCGACGTCCGAGGACCGCGTCCTCTCGCTTCGGCCCCAGCGGCAGGTCGTCAAGGATCTCGGCGGGCGAGACCAACTCGACGACTCGCTCGATCCGCTGATCGCGGACGCGGTCCGAGTGCTGTCGAGGTAGCTCCTTCATCTCGAAATTCATCCTGCTGGTCCCCTCTTTCTACTGGTCTGACGGCGATCCTTGAGATACGGATCATTCGTGGGAAGCGGCGCCCGGCAGTAGATCCGGCCGCGGTGTGTGTGGCGGCCGTTGATCCAGGTCGGCGGCTCAGGCAGCCGCAGGCCGGACGCCTACGTAAATCGCCAGAAGTAGAAATAGGCACGCGTGGGGGCCGTGAACCGGCTCGAGGGTGAATCGATGTGCGTGCCGCGCTGCATCTTGCGACATTGAAGCAGACGGCCCTGCAAATGGCGAATTCCTCAGCCCGCGATCTCGCGCATGGCTGCGAGGAAGCGCTCGTTCTCGGCACGGGTCCCGTAGGTCACTCGCAGGCAGCCCGGGCCGCCGAGCGGCGTGCCGGGCCTGACCGCGACCCCGGCCCTGCTCAGGGCCTCGACGACCTCCCCCTCATCGAGATCGCCGAGCTCGATCCAGGCGAAGTTCGTCTGGGAGTCCGCGGTGGCGAAGCCGAGCTCGTGGAGAGCGTCCTCGACGTGGACCCGCTCCACCACGTTCTTCTCGACGCGGTCGGCCACGTCGTCCTGATGGCGAACCGCCTCGGTCGCAGCCGCCTGAGCCAGGGAGTTGACGCTGAACGGCTGGCGCACCGCGTCGACCGCCGCACGGAACTGCGGCGAGCAGAGCGCGTAGCCGACGCGCATGCCGGCGAGCCCGTGGGTCTTGCTGAACGTGCGCAGCAGGACGACGTTGGGGTGCCCCGCCAGGAGATCGACCGTCGCATCTGGGTCGTCGTTGGTCTGGTACTCGATGTAGGCCTCGTCGACGATGATCGTCGTCCTCGACGGCACGCTCTCGACGAAGGCACCGATCCGCTCCGCCGGCAGGTGGGTGCCGGTCGGATTGTTGGGATTGCAGACGATCAGCAGCTGGGTCGCGGCGGTGACCTCCTCCAGCATCGCGTCGAGATCGTGGACGTAGCCGTCGGCGAGGGGCACCCGGATGTCGCGCGCGCCGGACAGGGCCGGCAGGTGCGGGTACATCGAGAACGACGGCCACGAGTAGAGGATCTCGTCGTCCGGCTCGCAGAGCGCCAGCGCCGCGGCGAGCAGGATCTCGCAGGAGCCGTTGGAGACTGCGATCCGGGCCGGATCGGTCTCGTGGTGGTCCGCGATCGCGCGGCGGAGCGCCCGCGCCTCCGGGTCGGGATAGCGGTGGGCGTCGGCGGCGGCCCGGGTGACCGCCTCGACGACGTCCGGGTGAGGCGGGAACGGCGACTCGTTCGATGCGAGCTTCACCGCGTCGGCGGTCTCGGCCTGGGCCTTGGCATCGTCGAGCGACGTCCCCGGCTCGTAGTGGGGGATGCGCGAGAGCTTTTCGGCGAACGTGACGGTCATCGGGCTCACATTGTTACGGGACGGCGGTATCGGGCCGCGGGCTCACCCGTCCGGGGGTGGATCTTCTCGGCGCCGTCCGGCCGCCACCCGAACCGCTCGTAGAAGGCGATCGCACGGCCGTTCTCCTTGAACGTCCAGAGGACCGCCTCCTCGTACGGAAGCCCCGCCAGCCGCTCCAGCACCGCCTCCATCAACGCGTATCCCAGCCCCTCTCGCCAGTGATCCGGATCCACGTACATCGCGACCAGCTCGGCGGTGTCGGGCCCCAAATCCGCCTCGCGAGACGGCGCGGCCACGTAGCAGTAGCCGGCGAAGCCGCCGTCGATCTCCCCGACGTAGGTGAAGGCGTCAGCGACCGGACGCCGGAGCCCGATCCCGACCTCGTGGCGCCAGCGCTCGACCGGAAGATCGGCGAGGCGGTCCGGAGCGACGATCTCCCTGTATCCGCTGCGCCAGCCCGCGACCGTGACCGAGACGATCGCCTCGGTGTCCTCCGGGGTCGCCTCGCGGACCTGCAGGGCTATTGCGCGGCCTTCAGGTCGGAGCGAAGCTCCTGGGCGTCGCCCAAATACGCGTGGGCCGGGGTGTGATCGGCGGGGCCGTAGTAGTGCAGCAGCACCCGGATCACGGAACGCATCGCGTTGGGCACGTCGATCTCCTGCGCGCAGAGCAGCGGAACGCTGTTGAGGCCGAGCTTGCGGGCGGCCACGGCGGGGAACTCGGCATTCAGATCGTGGGTCGACGTGAAGATGCAGCTCACCATCCGGTCGATCGACAGGTCGTTGCGCGAGATCAGCTCGCGCATCAGCTCCTCGGTCGCCTCGACGATGGTCTCCGGGTTGTTGCTGGGCGCCTTGGTGGCGCCGCGGACCGCCCAGAGTCTGAGGTCGTCGCTCATGGCGCGGAATCTTCCCAGAGCGCGGCGACCTCCCCCTCCTCGAGCCGTCGCGCCCCACCCTGGCGGAGCCTGTCGAGCTCGAGCGATCCGATCCGAATCCGCTGTAGAGCCTCGACCTCGTTCCCCACCGCTTCGGCCATGCGGCGCACCTGGCGCTTGCGCCCTTCCCGGATCGTCACCTCGATCTCGCGCTCGCGGCGGCGTGCCACCTGCGCCGGTGCGGTCCGTCCGTCCTCGAGCCGGATCCCATGCCGGAGCCGATCGAGGTCGGCGTCCGACGGTGGACGCGCGAGACGGACCCGGTAGGTCTTCGGCACCCCGTAGCGAGGATGGGTGAGGCGATTCGCGAGCTCACCGTCATTGGTGAGCAGGATCAGGCCGGTCGAATCGGCGTCCAGGCGACCGACCGGGTAGAGCCGCCGCTTCGAATCGACGAGCTCGGTGACCGCCCGGCGCCGGCCGGGCTCGCGCGCCGTCGAGACCACGCCGGCGGGCTTGTTGACCGCCCAGACCTCTCGCGGCTCCGGCTCCACGGGCTCGCCGTCGAACCGCACGTCCGCGCCCTCGCCGACGTCTCGCGCCGGGTCGGTGACGACATCGCCGCCGACGCTGACCCTTCCCGCGGCGATCAGCTCCTCGGCGGCACGCCTGGACGCGACGCCCGCATGGGCGAGATACTTGGCGAGCCTCACGCCGCCCATTGTCGCGGGCACGCTCAGCAGTCGCCGAGCTTGGTCAAATCCGCGCGGTAGATGTTCATGTCTGCGCGGTTCCAATCCTGATGCGTCTGACCCCGGAAGCGCGGATCGAGCTCTTTGTAGAACGGCGAGGAGAGGCTCTCGTTGTGTCCGATCACCTGGTTCACCGGGATCCCGAACCGGCAGCGCAGCCACTGGGTGAACTGCAGCGAGCCGTTGAGTTGCCCCGGCCTGTTGAGGATGTCCTGGTCGGAGAAGCCGACATGCTCGATCCCGATAGCCGTGTAGTTGAGGCCCACGACGTGGCGGCAGCGAATCGTCGGCGGCACGAACTTGTAGACGGCGCCGGACGCCGCAACTGCGAAGTGCGAGCAGACGTTGGGCAGCTCGTGGAACTCGACGTCGGGCTGGTCGGTCCTGAATGTGCTGAAGATCGCGCCGATGCTGCCCGCCGCCGCGTAGTGCTCGACGATCAGCTGCGGATTGTTGAGGCGCCACTTGTACTGGCCGTAGTGGTGCTTCGAGTAGGCGGCCATCTCCCGCTTCCGCTTCTTCGGGTACGGGATCAGCATCTTGTGGATCGGGGGCTTGGCCGCGGCGGCGTCGGTGGCCGTCGGAGCTGCTGCGCCCGCGCCCGCACTCGCTCCGGCGCCGATCACGGCGGCGATCGCGACCATGGCGATGACGACGCGGCTCACCTCAGCGGCCCTCCGCCACGGTCAGGGCGGCCCGCGCCTGGCGATCGGCCGTGGCCCCGCTGACCTTGCCCGGCGGCATCTCGACGACGAAGGCGGAGCTGCCGGGGAAGGCGTGCGTCTCCCAGGTGATCGCCGTCCCGTGCAGACCCTTGCCCTTGCAGCTGGTTCGCATGCCGACCAGCTTTGCGTACTCCGCCGCGATCGGCGGCCTGCCCCGGCAGGCGAGGACCGCGCCCCAGGGCTGGTGGTACCAGATCGACAGATCGGGCTGGATTCGCCGGACGAAGGCCATCACGGCCCTCGTCTCCGGCTCGGAGGCCGGCCGCGGTCCCGGGTAGTAGCCGTTGGAATGTGCGATGTCGTCTCGCCATCGGTATGGGAAGTTCCGGTTCAGGTCCACCCCGCGCGCGTTCTTGCGGGTGTGTGCCCTCAGTCCATCGGGATTAACCGCCTGGATCACCCAGAGTTGCGTGCCCTGCAGCGCGGCCGGATCCTGCGCCGCCCGCCGTTTGATCGCGCGGACGATCGGCAGGCCCGCGCGCTCGTCGCCGTGGATCACCCCGACGACCAGCGCGACCTGGGACCCGGCCTGATCGCCGACCTGAACGGCCGTGATCGCTCGCTTCTGGACCGAGCTGCCGACGACGACGCTCTGCGATGCGGCCTCGGCCGTCGCGCCGATGGCGATCGCCGCCAGCACGACGCCGGCTGCGACACGGCGCCTCACTCGACCCGCTGCTCACCCGCCTTCAGCAGGCGCTCGCGCAGCTCGCGCTCGTCCTCCGGCGTCGGATCGAACTGGGCCGGGTCGGGCAGCGCGTCGAGCCCGGCTAGGCCGAAGAGCTTCTCGAACAGCGGCGTCGTGCCGTAGGTGACCGCGCCGAACTGCGTTCGCCCCCGCTCCTCGATCATTCCCCGCTCCGTCAGGCTGGCGACGGCGGAGTCCGAGGAGACGCCGCGGATGCGGGCGACCTCGGGCCGGGAGACCGGCTGCAGGTAGGCGACGATGGCGAGCACCTCGGCCTGCGCCTGGGTGAGCGGCGGGGTGCGTGGCTTGGCGAGCAGGCGGCGAGCGGCGTCCTCGGCCTCCGGCACAGCCGACAGCGCGTAGCCGCCGGCGACTCGGCGCAGCTGCACACCGCGGCCGTCCTCCTTCAAGCTCCGTTCGAGCCCATCGATCGCCTCCGCGACCGCGTCCTCCTCCACCTCGATCGCCTCGGCCAGCTCGGCGGCCGAGACGGGGTCCGGAGAGAGGAAGAGCAGCGCCTCGATCGTCTGCCCGAGACCGTCCGTGCTCACTGCGCGTGCACCTCGATCCGTCCGAAGGTCTCGGTCTGCGTCCAGGTCGCCTCGCCGCGCCGGTAGAGCTCGAGCAGCGCGAACAGGGTGACCGCCTGGGTGAAGCGGTCCTCCTTCCCGAATGCCTCGTCGAAGTCGAGCGTCTGGCGCGAGCGCAGCATCTCCCTGACCACGCCGAGGCGACGCTGCAGCGTCACGGTCGTGCGGATGTGGCGGGTGTCGGGCGGCGCCGGGATGGTGAGCAGATCGCCGAGGGCGACGCCGACGCGGTCGGGCTCGTAGACCTTGGTGGCCGCGTCGAGCGCGGCGCGCCGGAGCGCGGCCGGCAGCGGCGCGGAGCGATACATGACGCCACCTTCGCGCTCGAGGCGCTCGTGGAGCATCTGCGCGGCCTCGCTGTAGCGGCGGTACTCGAGCATGCGGGCGAGCAGCTCGTCGGCCGCCTCCTGCGGCCCGAGCTCGTCCGCCCCCTCCTCGCTCGGCAGGAGCAGGCGCGACTTGAGCTCGCAGAGGGCCGCGATCAGCACCAGGAACTCGGTGACGGCCTCGAGATCCAGGTCGAGCTCCCCGTCCTCGCCCATGTGGTCGACGTAGGCGACGACGATCTCCCCGAGCGGCACCTCGGCCAGCGAGATCTCCTCGCGGAGCAGCACCGCGAGCAGCAAATCGAACGGGCCCTGGAAGACGTCCAGGTCGAGATCGAACTCGGCGACCGAGGTCACGCGCCCACCTTAGAGGGCGGCCCGGCTAGCGCGAGGCGGCTACTTCCTCTTCGGCCGCATCGAGCACCGCATCGTTGTCGTGTTCTGGTCCAGGATGGCTGCTCCGGCGCCCGCGGGTTGGAGCGCGGCCGCACACAGACCGACTGCGGTGAGCGAGACGACTGCCTTGGCGGCTATGGGAACTGCTCCCTTGGACGGACGGAGACCCCCTACGCCCCTGACTCAAACAGTCCGCGGCGTCCTGGTCAACCCCGATATTGGGACTCAGGCGGGTCCGACGCCGATCGCCGAGCGCACGTCGGCGAGCGTGTCGGCGGCGATCGCGCGGGCCTTCTCGGCCCCGGCGGCGAGGGTGCCCTCGAGCGCCGCCTCATCGGGGCGCAGCTCCTCGTAGCGCTCCCGCACCGGGGCGAGGTACTCGACGACCGCCTCGGCGACGACAGCCTTGAAATCGCCGTAGCCGGACCCCTCGAACTCGCCCTCGATCTGATCCTCAGTTGTGCCCCGCGCCACCGCCAGGATCTGGATCAGGTTCTCGATCCCGTCCTTGCCGTCGCCGCGCTTCACCTCGGAGCCCGAGTCGGTCACCGCGCTCTTGATCTTCTTGGTGACGGTCTTCGGGTCGTCGAGCACGAGCACCGTCCCCGCCTCGGTACCGCCCGTCGTCGACATCTTGCTGGTCGGCTCCTGGAGATCCATGATCCGGGCGCCGACCTCCGGGATGCGGGCCTCCGGCACGAGCAGGATCTCGCCGAAGCGCTCGTTGAAGCGCCGCGCGATCTCGCGCATCAGCTCGACGTGCTGGAGCTGGTCGTGCCCGACCGGGACCTCCTGGCCGCGGTAGGCGAGGACGTCGGCCGCCATCAGCACCGGGTAGAAGAAGAGCCCGGCGGAGACGAGCTCCCGCTGCTTCGCCGACTTGTCCTTGAACTGCGTCATCCGGTTGAGGTCGCCGTGAGAGGTCAGCGCGGCGAGATACCAGGTGAGCTCGGTGTGCTCGCGGACGTCGGACTGGCGGAAGAGGACGCAGCGCTCAGGATCCAGGCCGGCGGCGAGCAGGATCGCCGTCGTGTCGTAGACGCTCTCCCTGAGAGTCGCCGGTTCCCAAGGAACGGTCAGCGCGTGCAGATCGACGATGCAATACAGCGCCGGGTCGCCGCGGTCCTGGCCCTCGACGTATTGGCGGATCGCCCCAATGTAGTTGCCGAGGTGCTTCGAGCCGGTCGGCTGGATGCCACTGAAGATGCGCATGGGCGCGGACTATAGGAAGCGGTCAGACCGGCTGGCCCGTCCAGGGGCCGAGCCCGCCGATCCTCTCGGGCGTCGTCCTGATCACGTAGCCGGGTGGCGGGTCGTCCATCGGCGGGAACTTGACGTCCGGGCCGAGGTAGACATGGGCGAGCCTCTGCAGGAGCTCGGGGGCGCCCCCCTCCTGGACGCGCGCCAGGCCGCGAATCACGATGTACTCGCGCAGCCCCAGCTCGTCGTTGTCATCGGCTCCCTCCATCGAGAGGACGACCCGCGGATCTCGCTCGACGTTCTTCACCTTCTGGTTGCGAGGCAGGTGGCCGCTGACGATCTCGTCGCCGTCGAGCCCCACCCAGATGCAGGTCACCTGGGGGGTGCCGTCGGGGTTGATTGTGACCATGTGGGCGAGGCGGCCCGATTCGAGCAGCACCCGCGCCTCGGGGGGAAGGTTCGGCATGGCTGCAGCCTATGTGGACCCGGCGACGGGTGCGGGTTCCGCTTCGGGCTCGCGCCTCGGGGTCCCGTCCAGGTGATCCGGGCAATGAGCGCATTCGCCGGCCGTTGCCGCCCCTGGCGCCTCGTACTCGGTCTCCCGGCTCGGGTTCCGGAGGCCGATGCCCGCGATCACGCCACCGATGATCATCAGCACCCCGCCCACGCCGACGCCGAGGTGGAAGGACTGGGTCGATGCGTCCGTGACCGCATCGTCGACCGTGGCAGCCTCGACCGCCGCCAGGTCCGCGGTATCGGCGGCGCCCAGCGGCTTGTCCTTGGCATGGCTGACGGACTGCTCGGCCTGCGGCGAGAGCTGCTTGCCCGCCAGGTTGCTGTCGATCGTCGAGGTGAACTTGCCGGCGATCAGCGCGCCGAGGATCGCGATCGCCAGCAGGCCCGCCACCCGCGAGACGCCGTTGTTGATCCCGGAGGCGATCCCGACGTGGCGCTCCTCGACCGAGTTGAGCGCCGTTGCCGTGAGCGGGGCCACCGTCGCTGAGAGGCCGAGCCCGAATACCAGGAGGGCAGGAAGGACCTCAGTCAGGTAGTTGGGGTCGGCGCCGACCCGCATCAGCAGCAGTAGGCCGATTCCTCCGATCACGGGCCCGATCGACATCGGCACCCGAGGACCGATCCCCGTGGACATCTTCCCGAACCGCGGTGAGAGAACGAACATCACGACCGAGACCGGCGTCGTTGCGAGTCCCGCACCGATCGGCGAGTACCCCGCCGTCTGCTGCAGGAACAGGGTGATGAAGAAGAACGCCCCGAAGAGCCCCGCGTAGACGACCAGTGTCTCGATGTTGGTGATCGCGAAGTTCCGAACCTTGAAGAGACTCAGGTCGAGCATCGCGTGGCTGTAGCGGGATTCCCAGATCAAGAAGGACACGAAGATCGCCACGCCCGCGATCAGCGATACGAACACCATTGGATCGCCCCAGCCGTGGGACGGCTGCTGGATCAGGGCGAAGACGGGCAGGCCCAGGCCGATCGCCGACAGTCCGATCCCGAGCCAGTCGATCCGGCGGTCCGCCTCGGGATCGACCGACTCACGGACGTTGCGATGCGCGATCCACATCGTCAAGAGGATCAGCGGCACGTTGACGAGGAAGATCGACCTCCAGGAGAAGATCTCGATCAAGGCGCCGCCGCCAACGGGTCCGATCACAGTCGCGATCCCGGTCCAGGCCGTCCAGGTGCCGACCGCCTTTCCCCGCTCCGCGCCCTCGAAGGATGCGGCGAGGATCGCGAGGGACCCTGGAACGAGGAGCGCCCCCGCGAACCCCTGCAGGGCGCGTGCCGCGATCAGCACACCGCTGCTCGGAGCGATGCCGCAGAGGATCGAAGTGGCCCCGAAGAGACCGAGCCCGAGGATGAAGATCCGGCGCCGGCCGAACTGATCGCCGAGTGAGCCTCCGACCAGAAGCAGGGCGACCAGGCCGAGCAGATAGGCCTCGACGACCCACTGCTGGTCCGCCAACCCGGCGCCAAGGTCGTCGCTGATGGCCGGAAGGGCGACGTTGACGACCGTCGCGTCGAGGAAGACGACGACGGACCCCAGGATCGTCGCGATGATGGTGAAGCGCAGGCGTCGGCGCTCATCGGACAAGGCCCGCCGAGTTTACGGAGGCGCTCCCACCGGGACTCCGGGTGCGCTCAGCTCAGCCGATCCAGGACGCTGAGGACAGCCTGGGTGTTCGCCTGGATCTGCTTGCGCTGGTCGGCGATCTCGGCGCGCATGTCTACGAAAGCCAGTCGCTGCTCATCGAGGCGCGCCACCATTGCTTCGGTCGCCCGCTCATGGCGCCGTGTGATCTCGAGGATGAATTGACGGAGATCCCCGTCGGCCATAGGAGGAGTCTGCCACTCCCTTCGCACGTCAGGCGCGCAGACCGTGGCGAATCGGTACGGACTATGGCTCCGGCGGCTCGCGCAGCTGGTGCGCCGGGGTGAAGAAGTTGCGGCGGGCGAGCGTGATCGCCATCAGGGCCGCGATCGAGACCGCGCCGAGCAGCACGTAGAGCAGGATCAGCTGGAGCCGCACCGCGTCGGTCGGGTCGGCTCCCGCCAGCAGCATCCCGACCATCGTCCCCGGGAAGAAGATCAGGCCGGTCGTCTTCGTCGAGTCGACCAGCGTGATCATCCCCGAGCGCAGGCTGCGGCGGACCAGCGGCGTCACCGCCTGCGAGGAGGTCGCCCCCAGGGCCAGGGTCGCCTCGATCTTCCGGGACTGGTCGTGGACATCCTCGCCGAGGCGGTTGAGCGCGACCGCGGCGGAGGTCATCGAGTTGCCGATCACCATGCCGCCGACGGGGACGAGGTAGCGCGGCGTGGCGGGGAAGATGCCGAGGGCGATCACGAGGCCCAGGGTCGCTGCCGCCGCAACGGCGAGTGAGACGAGCAGGGGCCAGAACGAATTCGGCACCTGCTTGGCCCGCGACCGCGCCGTGAACGCGCCGAAGACGACCATCACGGTGATCAGCGCGAGGACGAGCAGGCCCGAGTCCTGGTCGAAGATCAGGGTGATCACGTATCCGATCGCAGTCAGCTGAATCAGGGAGCGGACGACCGCGATTCCGATGTCCTCCTCCAGGTCCGCGTGCCAGGCGCGCGAGGCGATCGCCGCGATCGCGACCAGCGCGAGCGCCGCGGCGACCTCGCCGACGGTGACGTGGATGGAGGACGCGGCGACGATCAAGTGGCGTCCTCCGCGGTGGCGATCACCGGCTCGATCTCCTCGTCGAGCACCTCATCGATCGAGCCCTGTGCAGTCGTCCTCCCTGCCTCGATTCGGACGACGTAGTCGGCCAGGCGCCGCGCCTGCTCCATGTCATGGGTGACGACGACGGTGGAGATCGAGGTTTGCGCTCGCAGGCCGCGCAGCGTGGCCTCGACGGCGTCGCGAGCCGCCCGATCGAGCGCTGAGGTCGGTTCGTCCAGCAGCAGCACGCGAGGATCGAGCGCAAGCGCGCGCGCCAGCATCACCCGCTGCTGCTCCCCGACCGAGAGCTTGGCTGCATCGCGGTCCTCGAACTCGGGATCGAGCCCGGCGAGCTCGAGGCAGCTGCGTGCGTCGAAGCTGTGGCCGGCAAGCCGCGGCCCGTAGGCGACGTTGTCATGGACGGTGCCGTCGATCAGCGCCGGCAGCTGCGGCACCAGGTTGACCTCGCGCCGGAGCTCCAGCGGGTCCCGCTCGCGCACGTCCGTGCCCTCATAGACCACGCGGCCCTCATCTGGGTCCGCGAGCCGGTTCAGCAGGCGCAACAGGGTCGACTTGCCGCTGCCGGAAGGCCCGACGATCGAGCTGGCGCCGACCGGGAGCCGGGCGCTGAGATCACGAAGCACCAGCTTGCCCCCTCGCGAATAGCTGACGTCCTCGATCTCGAAGAGCACCATCCGATTATCCGACCCGGGGCTAAATCCACCCGCACGATCGGTGGCGGCTCTAGCGCTTCCGCTTCAGCTTCAGCTCGAAGGTCTGCGATGCCGCGGTGCCCCCGGTGGGGGTGTAGACGATCCTTGCCATGGTCCTGAGCTTGCCCTTCCGCCGGAGGACCTTGCGGCCGGCCTTGGAGGCCCCGATGGTGAGGGTCACCTGTCCGGCATCGGCCGCGGTGGCTCCGACCTGGGACAGCAGCGGCTTCGCCTTCTTCTTCTTTTTCTTCTTCGCGCTGGCGGCGAGGCCGCTGTCATTGAAGGACCCCGCGGCGAGCGCTCCCGGATTCGGAACGGTCACGACGACGGTGGCGATGCCCTTCTTTCCGACGGTCGGGGGGCCGATGCTGAACGAGTTCTCAGGATCGATCTCGGCGTTGTAGAGGAGCTCCGAGTCCGCGAACCCACCGGAGGGTGTGACCGGTGCGCCCCCGACCGGAACCGCGCTGGTGGACTGCCACTGATAGGCCGCCCCGGGCGTGATCGCGCGCTCCAGGCCGAGGGTGGCCTCGATCGCCACGATGTCGCCGGCGGCGACCGGAATTCCGCCCTTGATCGGATAGACGCCGGCCCCCGCCCCGAAAAGGTTTGACGGGCCCGTGCGCAGCACCTGGATGTCGCCGTTCGCCAGACGGTGGACGATCCGCAGGGTGACGTTGCCAGACGACGTGCTGCCCTGCTTGATGTGACCGCCGGTGACCGTGCCGTTGACCGGCGAAACCGCGCTCCCCGCAGCGGGAGCGACAGCGAACGCGGTGATGTCGCCTCCGATGGGGCTACCCGGCGCGAGGGGTGCGGCGAGGCTGCTGCCGACCGTGATCGTTGCCTGCGCCACGGCCGGAACGGCGAGCACCGCCCCGAGCGCCGACGCCGCTGCCAATGCCTGAACCCGCCTCACCCACGGATGGTATTCATTCCCAGATGGCCCGCAAGGAGGCGTTCCCGACCTCGCTGAGTCCGATGCTCGCGCGGCCGGGCGACGTGCCGGTCGGCGACGAGTGGGCCTTCGAGATCAAGTGGGACGGCATCCGGGCGCTCGGATACGCCCGCCGCGGCAAGTGGTCGATGCGGAGTCGCCGGCGGGAGGACGTCACATCTCGCTATCCCGAGCTCGAGGGGATCGCGGAGGTCTTGGCGGAACATGCGGCGGTCGTGGATGGCGAGGTCGTCGCGCTCGACGACGAGGGGCGCCCGCGCTTCCAGCTGATCCAGAGCCGCATGGGCCTGACCTCGTCCGCCGCCGTCAAGGCGAAAATGCAGCAGCAGCCCGTCGACTTTGTGATTTTCGACCTGCTTCACCTCGACGGGCGCTGCGTCCGCGACCTGCCGTACCTCCAGCGCCGTGAGCTGCTCGAGGGTCTCGGTCTCGACGGGCCGCGCTGGCGCGTGCCGCGGTATCGGCTCGACGGCGGCGCCGAGCTGCTCGAAGCCGCCCGCAGGCAGGGGCTCGAGGGGATCGTCTCGAAGCGGGCCGACAGTCCCTACCGGCCCGGGAAGCGGACGGGCGAGTGGATCAAGACCAGGGTCTGGAAGCGCCAGGAGTTCGTGATCGGCGGCTACATCCCGGGAGAGGGCAGCCGCGCCAAGCGGGTCGGGTCCGTGCTGGTCGGCTACTACGACAAACGCCGTTCGGAGCTCGGCAAGGGCGAGCAGCAGAGCCTTCGCTTCGCCGGCGGCGTCGGCTCGGGCCTGAAGGAGAGCGACCTCGAGTTCCTGACGAAGGAGCTCCGCAAGCGGGAGCGTTCTGAGAGCCCCTTCGACGTCGGCGCCCCGACCGGTCCCAAGGCGCGCTTCGCGGTCTGGTGCGACCCGGAGCTCGTCTGCGAGGTCTCCTGGACCGAGTGGACCAATCAGGGAACGCTCCGCCAGCCGGCGTTCAAGGGCATTCGGGACGACAAGGACCCGCGCGAGGTCGTGAAGGAGTTCTGAGCCGATGAGTTTCAGCCGCGGACCCGGTCGTTATAGGCGTGAGACGCAAGGAAGCGCCCGATTGGCGGCGCCCGCCCAGGGGTAATCTCCGCTATGTCGAAGGATTCGGATCGAGGTGATTGAGCGTGGCTAGGGCCATCTGGAGTGGATCGATCAGCTTCGGGCTTCTGAACGTGCCCGTGAAGCTCTACAGCGCGGTCTCCAAGCAGACCGTGCGCTTCCGCGAGCTTCGCGAGGGCGACGGCTCGCGCGTCAAGCACAAGCGCGTGGCCGAGTCCGATGGCAAGGAGGTCCCCTACGAGAAGATCGTCAAGGGCTACGAGTACGCGCCGGACCAGTACGTCGTGCTGACCAAGGACGAGCTCTCCGACCTCGAGCCACAGCGGAGCCGCGCGATCGAGATCCAGGACTTCGTCGACCTCGACGACATCGACCCGATCTACTTCGAGCAGCCGTACTACCTCGGCCCCGACAAGGGCGCCGAGCGCGCCTACTCCCTGCTCGTCCAGGCCATGAAGGACGCGCGCAAGGTCGCGGTTGCCCGCTTCGTGCTCCGCAACAAGGAGCATCTCGCGGCGATCCGGCCGATGGAGGACGTCCTCACCCTGACCACTATGCGCTTCCACGACGAGGTCACCTCACCCAAGGACCTCGACGACGTCTTCGAGGACTCCAAGCCGAAGAAGCCGGAGCAGAAGGAGCTCGCGATGGCCAAGCAGCTGATCGAGTCCCTGACCAGCGACTTCAAGCCCAACACCTACCACGACGAGTACCGCGAGGAGCTGCTCGACCTGCTGGAGAGCAAGGCGGCCGGCAAGGAGGTCGTCAGCGCGCCGAGCGAGGAGCCCAAGCCGACGAAGGCCCCGGACCTGATGGCCGCGCTCGAGGAGAGCCTCGCCGCGGTCAAGGGCGAGGAGGCGGCCACCGACGGCAAGGCGAAGGCGAAGCCCAAGGCCAAGGCCAAGTCCTCCTCGCGCTCGAAGAGCTCGAGCTCCAAGTCGAAGAGCTCGTCCTCGAACGGACGCAAGACCACGCGTAAGAAGGCGAAGGCATAGCCAAGGGGAACGAAGTAACGATTGGTCGGCGCAAGCTCAAGCTGACCAACCTCGACAAGGTCCTCTATCCGAGGACGGGGACCACGAAGGCGCAGGTGATCGACTACTACGCCCGCGTCGCGGACGCGATCCTGCCCCATCTCCGCGACCGGCCGCTGACGCTGCGCCGCTTCCCCGAGGGCGTGGGGAAGCCCCAGACCTCCTTCTTCGAGAAGAACTGTCCGAAGCACCGCCCGGAGTGGGTCAAGACGACTCCGATCTACGTGGACCGCCGCGCCGGGGAGATCGACTTCTGCATGTGCCAGGACCTCCCCACGCTGACCTGGATGGCTCAGCTCGCGGCCCTCGAGCTCCATCCCTCGCTGTCCAAGGCCAGGCGCATGGAGCAGCCGACGGTGCTCGCCTTCGACCTCGACCCCGGCGCGCCGGCCGGGCTCGTCGAGTGCTGCAAGGTGGCGCTCCGCGTCCGGGAGATCTTCGGCGAGTTCGGGCTCGAGGGCTTCCCGAAGGTCTCCGGCGGCAAGGGCCTCCAGGTCTATTTCCCGCTGAACACCAAGGTGTCCTACGAGCAGACCAGCCCGTTCGCGAAGGCGGTCGCCCAGCTGCTCGAGAAGCAGACGCCGAGGGAGGTCGTCTCGAAGATGGCCAAGGTGGACCGGCGCGGCAAGGTCTTCGTCGACTGGAGCCAGAACCACCAGAAGAAGACGACGATCGCGGTCTACTCGCTGCGCGCTCGGGAGCACCCGACCGCCTCGATGCCGCTGCACTGGCTGGAGGTCGAGCGCGCGGCCAGGGGCAAGAAGGCGGCGGAGAAGCTCCGCTTCGAGATCCCGGCGGCGATCAAACGGGTCGAGAAGGAGGGCGATTTGTTCGAGCCGGTGCTGAAGACCCGGCAGAAGCTGCCTGACCTGGGCGAGCTCGAGACCGAATAGTCCCGGCCGTTTGCCCTCCGGGCTCCGTGCAAGGGTGCGCGGCGTGCGCCCGCGTCCGGGCGCGGCAACCACAAGGAGGGATTGATGTCTCAGCTGAAGAGAGGCGCCGGCCGCTGGGTGATTCCGAGCGTCCTCGCCGCCGTGTTGGCGGCCGCCCTGCTGATCACTCCGGTGATCGCCGGGACGAACGGCGTCACTGGCAAGAAGGTGAACAAGACGATCGCCAAGAAGACGAACCTCACGGTCCTCACGATCGCCGGTGCCCCGAACCTGTCGACCTCGCAGACGATCCTGGGGACTCTGAACCTCGGTCAGGGCGCATACGACGTGACGAGCACGTTCGACGTCCGGCAGAACGCCGCCGGCGCCAACATCCAGTGCGTCCTGCGCCTGAATGGCGTTGGCCAAGATCAGTCCGACACATTCGTGGGCACCGGGACGATCTCCGACCAGAGCAGCGTGGCGATGGAGGTGGCAGGCCAGGCGAAGGCAGCCACGAGCGCGCAGCTGCTCTGCTCGTCGACCCAGGCCGCGAACATCAACCACGCGGAGATCACGGCACTGAAGGTTCCGGCCGTCAAGGTCGTCCGCGGGTAGTGATCCACAAGGCGCTGCGCCCCGTAGGTGGGGGTGGAGCGTCGCCCGCCTGAATGTCAAAGGGGCGCCGGTCGCCGAGTACCTAGGGGCGACTGGCGCCCCTTGACGCTTCCTCTTACAGCGGTTGACGGACGATCGGATTCCGGTTGGCCGCGACCTCGTCAAGACGGCGGACTGGTGTCGTGTACGGCGCCTGCTGCGCGATCTCCGGGTCCTCCCCCGCCTCGGTGAGGATCGAGTCGATTGCCTCGGCGAAGGCGTCGAGCGTCTCGCGCGTCTCCGTCTCGGTCGGCTCGACCATCAGCGCCTCGTCCACGAGCAGCGGGAAGTAGACGGTCGGCGGGTGCATGCCGTGGTCGAGCAGCCGCTTGGCGATGTCGAGGGTCTTGATGCCGAGCTCCTTCTTGGCGGGCGCGCCGGAGAGGACGAACTCGTGCATCGGGCGGGTCTCGAAGGCGACCGGCGTGTACTTCCCGGCCCTCCCCCCGCTCAGCCTGGCGAGCAGGTAGTTGGCGTTCAGCACGGCCGTTTCCGACGCCTCCTGCAGCCCGTCGCCGCCCAGGCTGAGGATGTACGCGTAGGAGCGGACGAAGACGCCGAAGTTGCCCTGGAACCCGCGCAGGCGGCCGATCGACTTGGGACGGTCGAAATCGAGGTCGAACGAGGGCTCTCCCCCGTTCTGCGGCTCGCGCCGGACGACCTGGGGGCGCGGCAGAAAGGGCTCGATCCGGTCGGAGCAGGCGATCGGGCCGGCGCCGGGGCCCCCGCCGCCGTGCGGCTGCGAGAAGGACTTGTGCAGGTTGACGTGGACGATGTCGAAGCCCATGTCGCCCGGCCGCGAGCGGCCCATGATCGCGTTCAGGTTGGCGCCGTCGTAGTAGAGGGTGCCGCCCGCCTCGTGCACGATCGAGGCGATCTCCTCGATGTTCTCGTCGAAGAGCCCGAGGGTGTTCGGGTTGGTGAGCATCAGGCAGGCGGTGTCGTCACCGGCCTTGGAGCGCAGGTCGTCGATGTCGATGCCGCCCTTCTCGTTGGAGGCGAGCTTCACGACCTCGTAGCCCGCCATCGTCACCGTGGCCGGATTGGTTCCGTGGGCGGTGTCCGGCGTCAGCACCTTGATGCGGTCCTCGCCCCGGTCGGCGTGGTAGGCGCGGGTGAGCAGCAGGCCCGCCAGCTCGCCATGAGACCCGGCCGACGGTTGGAGGCTGACGTGCGGCAGCCCGCAGATCTCCGAGAGCGACTCCTGGAGCAGCCACATCAGCTCGAGGGCACCCTGGGCGCGTCTCGGGTCCTGGGCGGGGTGCAGCCGGGCGTAGCCCGGCAGCGCGGCCACCCGCTCGTTGAGGCGCGGGTTGTGCTTCATCGTGCACGAGCCGAGCGGGTAGAAGCCCGTGTCGAGATCGAAGTTCCGCCGCGAGATCCGGTTGTAGTGGCGCACGATCTCGGGCTCCGAGACCTCGGGGAGCTCGGCCGGCTTGTCGCGCAGGAGCTCCTTTGGGATGAGCTCGTCGATCGGCCGCTCATCGACACCCGTCTCGGGCAACGTCGCCGCTCGCCGGTCCTCGACCGAGCGCTCGTAGATGGTGGTCGAGCGGTCGCGCTGCATGGGGGTCTCGGTGATCTCGGGTCCGAGCGGGTTGCTCACGACGCCACCCCCTCCGCCACCTTCGATCCGCGCAGATCGGCGACCGCGCGGCCCAGGACGTCGGCCAGGCGATCGATATCCGCCCTGCTCCGGCGCTCGGTGATCGCAACCAGCAGGGCGTTCTCGTGCTCCGGGTAGTCCCGGCCGAGCGGGTAGCCCGCCCCGATCCCCTCCGCGGCGCAACGATCCAGGACCTGGCCGACCGGCGCATCCAGCGTGACCGCGAACTCGCGGACGACGGGCGCGTCGTGCAACTCCTCGACGCCGTCGACGGCCGCGAGCCGCTCGCGGGCGTAGGCGGTTCGCCGCGCCAGCAGCTCCCCGAGCTCGACGAAGCCGCGCTTGCCGAGCCAGGCGAGATGGACCATGCCCGCGAGTGCATTGAGCGCCTGGGCGGTGCAGATGTTGTGCGTCGCCTTCTCGCGGCGGATGTGCTGCTCGCGGGTCTGCAGCGTAAGCACGAAGCCGCGGCGGCCGTCGACGTCGGTCGTCTCGCCGGCGATCCGGCCCGGCATGCGCCGGATGTGCTCCTCGGTCGCGCAGAAGAAGCCGAAGGACGGCCCGCCGTAGTCCAGGCGGTTGCCCAGAGGCTGGCCCTCACCCACCGCCACGTCGGCACCGCACTCGCCCGGCGGCTTCAGGATCGAGAGCGCCATCGGGTCGCAGGCGACGACCACGAGCGCGCCGTGTTCCTTCGCCTTCGCGCCGAGCGCCTCCATGTCCTCGACGGCGCCCAGGAAGTTCGGCTGCTGCAGGAAGACCGCGGCGGTCTGGTCGTCGATCGCCTCGACCAGGGCGGCAACGTCCGTGACCCCTCCGGTGAGGGGCACCTCGACCAACTCCGTCCCGTAGCCCTCGCCGTAGGTGACGAGCGACTCGCGGCTGTGCGGGTGAACGCCGCGGGAGGCGACCAGCTTCTTCCGCCCGGTGGCGCCGATCGCCAGGTAGGCGGCGGAGGCCACGGCGGACGGCCCCTCATACAGCGCCGCGTTCGAGACGGGCAGACCGGTGAGCTCCGACATCGCGGTCTGGAACTCGAACATCACCTGCAGCCCGCCCTGCGAGATCTCGGGCTGGTACGGGGTGTAGGGCGTCAGAAACTCGGAGCGGCTGGTGATCGCGTCCACGATCGCCGGGACGTAGTGGTCGTACATCCCCGCGCCCAGGAAGCTCGTCTCGGCCTCCGCGTGGGCATTGCGCCCGGCCAGTCCGGCGAGGCGGTCGTAGACCTCGGTCTCAGGCTTGCCGTCGGGCAGCTCCAGCGGCCGGCCGAGCCGGACGGCCTCGGGGATGACGTCGAAGAGCTCGTCGATCGAGGCGACGCCGACGCCGTCGAGCATCTCCCGGCGGTCCCGATCGGTTGCGGAGGTGTACCGGCTCACGGACGACTCATCGTAGTCGGGGCCACCGATGGGCCGGGCCGGCGGAGGCGGCTAATCGCCCTTCTCCTGCGCCCGGTAGGTGACCACCTCGACCCGCTCGAGCGTGACCATCCCGTCGGTGACCATCTCGTCGAGCTTGGGCATGATCGCCTCGATCTTCTCCGCGGTGTCGGCGACCTCGATCACGATCGGCAGGTCCTCGGAGAGCCGCAGGATCCGCGCCGTGTGCAGGTGCGAGTTCGCGCCGAATCCCTCGACGCCGCGGAGGACCGTCGCCCCCGCCATTCCCTCCTCACGGAGCATCTCGACGATCGCCTGGTAGAGCGGCTTGCGGCCGTGCTTGTCGGACTCGCCGATGAAGATCCGCAGCAGCTTGCCCTCGCCCTCCAGCTTCACAGCGTCCTCCCGAGCGCCAGGCCGAGAGCGGCAGCAAGTAGACCGAGAGCCAACATCCCGACGGAGTTCATCAGAGCGAGACCGATCACCCCGTCCTCGGCCAGCTTGACGCTCTCGTAGGTGTAGGTCGAGAACGTCGTGAATGAGCCCAGGTAGCCAATGCCGAGCGCGACTCTCCAATCCGAGCTGAGGATGAGGCGCTCGGTGGTGAGGGCCACGACGACTCCGAGGGCGAACGCGCCGAGCAGGTTGACTGCGAACGTGCCCCACGGGAACTGGCCGTGGGTCAGATCGCTGACCCAGCCATCGAGCGCGTAGCGGCTGACCGCCCCCGCGGCGCCGAAGATCGCGATCAACGCGTATGTCACTGAAGACCTCCTGGTGTCGTCGACATCGGGGTAGAGGCCATCAGCGGCGCTAACCGCGGTTAGGAGCGAGCCTCATCGCTCGGGGCGGCAGGATAGAGGAGCCCTTCAGTCGCGGTGGTGCTTTCGCGTAGCCCGCCAGAGCGAGACGACGAGCAGCAGCGCCACGGCGACCGGCATCACGATCCAGGCTGCCCCTCCCTCGCCGACCAGCGCCGTCAGCCCCAGCGCGGCGACGACACCCGCGGCCGTGATCCAGTCGTCGCCCGCGATGAACTCCCAGATCCCAATGGCCGCGTCCTCAGCCCGCCTCACGTCGCGAGCACCTCACCCTCGTGCGCGGGCTGGCGGAAAGCCCGTACCAGCAGCAGCGAGAAGACCAACACCGCCGGGACGATGACGAGCAGCGCAGCATCGCCTCCCGGCCAATCGGCGCCCGCGCCCTCGGCTCCCCAGAAGATCCCGAACGAGGTCAGCATCACCCCCACGCTGAACTTCATGGCGTTCTCCGGCGCACGCGCCAACGGCGCTCGGATGGCCACTCCGGCGGCCGCCACCAGCAGGACCGCCGCAGCTGCAGCCAGCGCCGCCAGGCCGATCCGGTGCTGGTTCGCCCCGAAGGTAAGGGCGATGAAGACGACCTCGAGCCCCTCGAGCAGCACACCCTTGAACGCGATCGTGAAGGAGTAGCCGTCGAAGACGTCGTCGGGTGCGCCCGCTGCCGACGCGGCGGCGGCCTCCTCACGGAAGATCTCATCCTCGTCGTGCAGCGCCTTGATCCCGGCACCCCGCAGGATGGCCTTGCGCAGCCACTGCAGGCCGAAAACCAGCAGCAGGCCGCCGACGACGAGGCGCAGCGTGTCCAGCGGGAGCGAGGTCAACCGTGGGCCGAGGATTGCGGTGGTCGCCGCAAGGGCGACGACGGCGGTGGCGCAGCCACTCAGCGCGGAGCGCCAGCTGCGGGTGGTGCCCACCGCGAGCACGATCGTCAGTGCCTCGATCGCCTCCACCGCGCAGGCGAGGAAGACCGACACTGCGAGCCCTAGCTCCTGGCCGCTCACGGGGACGGCCTCATAGCGTCAGGCTAGTCGGAGTCTTCGAGCAGCTTCTTGTACGCGGCCGCGTCCATCAGGGCGTCGGCCTCCGAGGGGTCCGAGAGCTTCACCTTGACCATCCAGCCATCGCCGTAGGGGTCCTGGTTGATTTTCTCGGGGTTCTCCGAGAGCGCGTCGTTGGTCTCGGTCACCTCGCCGGAGAGCGGCGCGTAGACGTCGGAGACCGCCTTCACCGACTCGACCTCGGCGTACGCCTCGTCCTTCTTCACTTCCGTGCCGACGTCCGGTGGCTCGTAGAAGACGACCTCGCCGAGCGCGTCCTGGGCGTACCAGGTGACCCCGAAGGTCGCGGTGTCTCCCTCGATGCGCGCCCAGTCGTGTTCGGGGTGGTAGCGGAGGTCGTCCGGATAGCTCTCGTCGGCCACGCCGGAAACCTACTTGTCCTTGGAGTAGAGCGGCCGCTCGCGGATCTCGGCCGCGCGCCGCTTGCCCCGGACGTCGATCTCGATCCCGGTGCTGGGCTCCGCCAGGTCGCTGCGGACGTAGCCCATGCCGATGCCGATCTCGAGGCAGGGCGAGAGCGTGCCGCTCGTCACCACGCCGACCTCGTCGTCGCCGGCGACGATCGGGTTGCCCTGCCTGGGGATCCCGGCGCCGCTGATCACGAACGGCTCGAGCACCTCCTTCGGGCCCTCCTCCCGGACCCGCCGGCACGCCTCCGAGCCGATGAAGCGGGTGTCCTCCTTGACGCACCAGCCGAGCGCCGCCTCGATCGGCGTGCGCTCCTCGGTCAGGTCGTTCCCGTAGAGGCAGTAGTTGACCTCGAGGCGCAGGGTGTCCCTGGCGCCCAGACCCGCGGGACCCGCGCCGCCGCCGATCAGCGCATCCCAGACCGTCCTCGCATCATCCGGCGCCATCAGCAGCTCCACGCCGTCCTCGCCCGTGTAGCCCGTGCCGCAGACCAGCGTCGGGCATCCTGCGACCGGCAGCTCGGCCGTCTTGAACCGCGGTGGAAGCTCCCCGTCGGTGACGCGCTGGACGATCTGGCGCGCCTCCGGTCCCTGCACGGCCAGCATCGCGTACGAGTCGATCCGGTCGTGGACCTCGGCCTCGAACTCGACCGCGTGGGCCTCGAACCACTCGAGGTCGCGCTCGTGGTTCGCGGCGTTGGTCACCGTCAGGTAGCGGTCCTCGCCCAGCCGGTAGGTGAAGAGATCGTCGAGAACGCCGCCGTCCTCGCGGCACAGGCATGAGTACTGCGCGCCGCCGACCGCGATCTTCGAGACGTCGTTGGAGAGCAGCCGCTGGAGCAGCTTGACCGCCTGAGGACCCTCAGTCTCGATCTCCCCCATGTGGGAGACGTCGAAGACACCGCAGCTGTTGCGCACGCGCAGGTGCTCGGCCCTGATCCCGTCGTACTCCACGGGCATCTCCCAGCCCGCGAACGGCACCAGCTTCGCGCCCGCGGCGACGTGTGCCTCGAACAGAGGAGTCCTCTTCAGCGTCCCGGCTTCCATCTGGGGGACGATACTGCCGGTCATGGCGATCCCAGAAGAGCAGATACTCGAGCGACTGCGCGCCGGGTACGAGGCCTTCAACCGGGGGGACTACGAGGCTGCGACCACGTGGGTGCACCCGGACGTGGTCTTCGTCAGCCTCAGCCCGGGGCGTACCGAGCTGCGCGGAGCCGAGGCCCTGCGTGCCTGGATGGAGCCCGACGCCTTCGAATCGCAGGTGAGTGACCCCGAGATCGTCGAGGTCGCCGGCAACAAGGTGCTGATTCGCCAAAAGACCCGGGCGCGTGGAGCCGGGAGCGGCATCGAGCTCGAGATCTGCAATTGGGCCGTCTGGTCCTTTGATGAGGCCGGGCGGGTCACGCGGCTCGAGAACTTCCTCGAGAGCGAGGAGGATGAGGCGCGTCAGACGCTGCGCGGCTGAGCCGCGGGGCTACTTCAGGAAGTCCGGGACGTCGATCTCGGACTCCGAGATCCGCAGGTCCGACAGCGACTCCTGGCTGCGACCAACGGCCGCCGGGCGGCGCTCCGCCGCCCGAGCGGTGAACTCCGGCGCCCGGGCGATCATCTCGAAGCCCTCGAAGCCGGTTGCGATCACGGTGACGCGGACCTCCTCGTGCATGGACGAGTCCACGACGGCGCCGAAGACGATGTTGGCGTTCGAGTCGGCGGCCTGGATGCACATGCGCGCGGCCTCGTTGACCTCGAAGAGGCCGAGGTCCTCGCCGCCGGTGACGTTCAGGAGCATTCCCTTGGCGCCGTCGATCTGCTCCTCGATCAGGGGCGAGGTGATGGCCGCCTTGGCGGCCTCGACGGCCCGGTTCTCGCCGGTCCCGGTGCCGACGCCCATCAGTGCTGAGCCTGCCTGGTGCATGACCAGGCGGACGTCGGCGAAGTCGAGGTTGATCAGTCCGGGGATCGTGATCAGGTCGGTGATGCCCTGGACGCCCTGGCGCAGGATGTCGTCGGCCTCGCGGAACGCCTCGAGGATCGTCGTCCGGCGCTCCACGATCTGCAGCAGCTTCTCGTTCGGCACGGTGATCAGGGTGTCGACCTCCCTGCGGAGGCGGTCGATTCCCTCCTCGGCCTGAGCCATGCGCTTCTTGCCCTCGAACTCGAAGGGCTTGGTGACGGCGCCGACGGTGAGGGCGCCGATCTCCTGCTTGGCGATCTCGGCGATCACGGGGGCTGCGCCGGTGCCGGTTCCGCCACCTTCGCCGCACGTGATGAAGATCATGTCCGCGCCCTTGAGCGCATCCTTGATCTCGTCACGGGACTCGGCCGCCGCGCCGGCGCCGACCTCGGGGTTCGCGCCCGCGCCGAGACCCTTGGTCAGGTTGTGGCCGATGCCGATCTTGACGTCGGCGTCACAGGCCTGCAGGGCCTGCGCATCGGTGTTGACCGCGACGAATTCGACGCCGCGGAGACCCGCGTCGACCATCCGGCTGACGGCGTTCGAACCGCCACCACCGACTCCGACGACCTTGATTACGGCCAGATATGACGTTTCCATTGTTGGTCCTGCTCCGAGCCCCTCACCGCTGATTCGGCTGCGGGGCAATACCGATTTACGGACACGATACGCGGTTTCCTGCAGTCCGCAAGCCTGCAGTCTCAAGTCTCCCTTGAGGGTTCCCCCGGGGTGAGTCTAGTGTCGAGGTCGAGGTCTAGACTTGGTTGAGGCCCTGGAAAAGCCCTGCAAATGACGAGTTTCCGGCGGGACGGCCCGAGCCTCGTGCCTGGGGCGTCCCACGGGCCTAGAATCGCCGAAATGGGCGTGCATGCCTCGTTGCAGGACTTCTCAGCCGCCCGACACGGGGCGGTCCGGGACGCTGACGTCGAGGTACGAGGGCGACCCGCGCTCGTCGCCCGAGAGGACCGCGACCGCCGCCTCCCACTTGTCGGCGCCGCCTGAGCCGTCGCCGAAGCGGATCTCCGGGCCGTTGTTCAGGTCCACCACCACCCCGCCCCGGTCCTCGTCCCAGGTCGAGGAGACGATGCGGTTGTTGAGCGGACCCGGGGTCGCTCCGAGGATCGCCGCCTGGGCCGCGGCATCCGGGGCGAGGCGAGCGCCATTGGCCGCGACCCCCTCGATCCGCGGCAGGGCCTTGGCGTCGAAGTCCGCGCCGGCGAGCAGATAGCCGTCCGCCGAGACCGCGGTCTCCTGACCGTGCACCCGGATGAAGGCGACCGGCAGCCGCTCCGTGATCTTCACCTCGAGGCGGTGGGGGAAGCTGGTGCTCGCCCCCACGGACGCCACGGTGGGGAACCGTGCCACGGCATCGCGCAGCTCGTCGTCCTTGATGTGGAGGGTGGTCATGTCGCCGGCCACCCCCTCGACCGCCGATTTGATCTCGCGCTCGTTGGTGGTGGCCCCCTGGATCGTGACGTCGTGGATCGCGAACCAGGACAGGTTGCGGAACCAGAACGTGTAGAGGCCGTAGAGAGCCAGGAGGACCACGGCCGCGGCGAGCACGCGGCGGCGGATGACCGCGCCTCTCGCGGCCGGCTTTTTCGTGGCGGGCGCCCGGCGGGCGGGCCTGCCCTGGGTCAGGTCTCGAGTTGCCATCCCTCCGGCCAGCTCACCTCCCCCAGGACCTGCACCTCCGGCTCCAGCGTGACGCCGAACTGCTCGTGGACCTTGCGGCGCGCCTCGGCCATCACCTCGAGGATGTCGGAGGTGGTGGCGCCGCCGGTGTTCTCGACGAAGTTTGCGTGCTTCGGTGACAGGCGCGCGCCTCCGATCTGGAGCCCGCGGCAGCCGGCCGCGTCGAGCAGCTGGCCGGCGGAGCGGCCGTCCGCTCTCGGGTCCTCTGGATTCATGAAGGTCGAGCCGAAGGTCTTGATTCCGGAGGGCTGGGCCTCCTTTCTCCTGCGCCGCATGTCCGCCATGGTGGCCTTGACGTCGGCCGGATTCGCGTCGGAGAGGGCGAAGATCGCCAGCGCGACCACCTCCCTGTCGCCGAGGTTCGAGCTGCGGTAGCGGAAACCGAGCTGCTCGGGGCCGCGATCCTCCAAGCCGGAGGGCGTGCAGACCGTGATCCGGTCGAGGACGCGGCCGAGCTCGCCGCCGTAGGCGTTCGCGTTCATGCGCACGGCCCCCCCGACCGTGCCGGGAATGTTGACGCCGAACTCGAGCCCGGTGAGCCCCCACCCCGCCGCCTTGGCGGCGGCCGAGGGAAGTCGCGCTCCGCCGCCGCAGGTGATGTTCGTGCCGTCACGCTCCACCCGGGTCAGCGCCCCGGTCAGCTTCATCACGAGGCCGCGAAAGCCGTCATCGGAGACGAGCAGGTTCGAACCCGATCCCACCACCCCGACCGGAAGGCCCTCCCCCTCCGCCCAGCCGAGCAGCTCGATCACCTGCTCCTCCGTCTCCGGGCGAGCGAAGAAGTCCGCCGAGCCGCCGGCCCGGATGGTGGTGAGCCGCGAGAGCGGGTAGTCGCGCTCGACGCTCCCCGGAGCGCTCATCGGGTCTCGCTCCC
Organism: uncultured Solirubrobacterales bacterium; assembly: GCA_963728875.1. GTDB lineage: Bacteria > Actinomycetota > Thermoleophilia > Solirubrobacterales > 70-9 > DASUPK01. The sequence goes on along the minus strand of CAVSLJ010000005.1, from coordinate 19,357 downwards.
GTTGACCAGGGCCTCGGCGAGCTTGTAGACGTCGCCGGCCCCGATCGTGATCAGGACGTCCCCCTCGCTCAATCGCGGGCGCAGGGCCTGCGCGGCCAGGCCGGCGGTGGGCAGCCACCACACGCGGCGCCCGCGTCCGTGGTCCGCGGCGGCGCTCGCGACCATCATGCCGCTCACTCCCTCCAGCTTCCCCACCGGCTCCTCGCGGGCCGGGTAGACGTCCAGCACCGCGATCTCGTCGGCCGCGGCCAGGGCCGCCCCGAACTCCGCGGCGAGGGCCTTGGTCCGCGAGTAGAGGTGTGGCTGGAAGGCGACGATCAGGCGCCGGGGATCGAGATCCCTGGCGGCCTCGAGCGTCGCGGCGACCTCGGTCGGGTGGTGCGCGTAATCGTCGTAGATGCGCGCCCCCGCGACCTCGCCCTTGAGCTCGAGCCTGCGGGCGACGCCCGGGAAGCTCGCGAGCGCTCGCGCGCCCGCCTCGGCACCGGCCGAGGCAAGCTGCAGGCCCCCGAGCGCCGCCAGGGCATTGGCGACGTTGTGCCTGCCCGGAACCCGCAGGGAGACGTCCGTGTCGATCCCGGCGCCCCGCGCCGCGAAGCGCACGCCGCCGCCGGGCTGAGCGGCGATGTCCGAGGCGATCAGGTCCGCCTCCCGGGGCGGCTCCCCGGCGGCCGGCTCGAGCGCGAAGCGGACGACCCGCTGAGCGTCCTGCGCCGGCAGGCGCACGTCCGCGCCGGTGAGCAGGCCGCCGGCGGGCGAGGCGAAGGCGGCGAACGCCTCCGAGAGCTCGGCCAGCGAGCTCCAGCGTGAGTGATGGTCGAGCTCGAGGTTTGTGATCACCGCGACCTCCGGCTGGAGCTTGAGGAAGCTTGCATCGCTCTCGTCGGCCTCGGCGATCACCCACTCGCCCTCGCCCCAGCCCGCGTTGCTGGGCTCTCCGTCCGGCCCCGCGCCCGGCAGCTCGCCGCCGAGGAAGAAGGCCGGGTCCGCACCGGACTCGCGCAGGGCCCAGATGCACATCGCGGCCGTGGTGGTCTTGCCGTGGGTGCCGGAGATCGCGAGCAGGCGGCGCCGCGAGCAGAGCTCCGCGAGGAGCTCACCGCGGTGAACGACGCGCTGGTCGCGCTCGCGAGCCCTCGACAGCTCCGGGTTGTCCTCGGGGACGGCCGTCGAGACGACCACCTCCGCGTCGGCCGGCACCTGCTCGGGGTCGTGGCCGATATACGGCTCGATGCCGGCCGCCCGCAGCCGCTCCACATATGAGGACTCGGCGCGATCGGAGCCGCTCACCTCCGCGCCGAGCTGCCGGCAGACGAGCGCCAGGCCGCTCATGCCGGCGCCGCCGATCGCGATGAAGTGGATCCTGCGGCCCTTCATCGAGTCAGCCATCCACGGCTCCCAGCACCTCGCGGGCGATTCGCACGGCGGCGTCGGGCTTGGCGAGCCTGCGCGCGGCGATGCTCATCTCACGGAGGCGATCCTCGTCGCTGAGCAGCTCGGCGATCACTGCGCTGAGCCGGTCGGCGTTGAGCTCGCCGTCCGGGATCACGACGGCCGCGCCGCCGTCGGCCATCCAGCGGGCGTTGGTGGTCTGATGGTCAGCGGTCGCATGGGGGTACGGGACAAGGATGGCGGGGCGGCCCGCCGCGGCGATCTCCATCACCGAGCCGCCGGCACGAGCGACGACCAGGTCCGCGGCGGCCAGGACGTCACCGAGGTCGGGCTCGTACTGGAGCAGCGTGTACCGCTCCGGCCGCCCCTCCTCGTCCCAGCGGCGTCGCAGCTCCGGATAGTCGCGGCGGCCGACGATGTGGAGGACCCAGGGCTGGCCGACGTGGTCGTGCGGCAGGTGCGTGAAGGCGTCGAACGCGGCCAGGTTGATGGAGAGCGCGCCCAGGCTGCCGCCCACGACGGTGACGCAGTCGGCGGGGTGCGGGATGCCGAAGCGGCGGCGCGCGACCGTCGGGTCGGCCTCCAGGACGGCGCGTGGCACGGGGCGACCCGTCACCAGGTACGGGCCCCCGTCCCGGCCCGGGATCGGAAAGGCGAGGCAGACGCGGGCGGCCCGGCGCGCCAGCAGCCGGTTGGCCAGCCCGAGGTGGCTGTCCGCCTCGGTGAGCACCAGCGGCAGCTCCATCCGCACCGCCGCCAGGCCGGCGGGCCCCGCGACGTAGCCCCCGCCTCCGAGCACCACGTCCGCCTTCCGGCGCTCCAGCACGCGGCGGGCTCCGCCGACCGCGCGGGCCGCCTGCCAGGCCGCGCGTATGGCCTTCAGGGGGTTCCGCCGGTCCAGGCCGCTGACGCGCAGGAAGTCGATCTCGTACCCGGCCGCGGGCACGAGATCCGCCTCGGCACGCTCCTGCGTCCCGAGGAAGCTGACCTCGGCGCCCTCAGCCCGAAGCGCGTCGGCGACGGCGATCGCCGGTACGACGTGCCCCGCCGTGCCGCCGGCCGCTATTACGACTCGTGCCACTTGCTGAGCGCTTTCTTCTGTTGTTCGTTCCGCCCTCGACGACGCGCAGTCTCGCAGGGCGCGCAGCCGCACCACGGCCGGAGCCGGAGCGCGAGGCCGCCTGCGCGGGTCGTCGGGCCACATTCAGGATCAGGCCCGCCGCGGCGAGCGTGATCACGAGACTCGTCCCTCCATATGAGACGAATGGCAGGGGTACTCCCGTCAGCGGCGCGAGCCCGAGCACCGCGAAGAGGTTGAGGGCCGCCTGGGCCAGGATCAGCGAGGTGAGGCCGGCCGCGAGCAGCTTGCTGAAGCGATCGCGCGCCCGGTGCGCCGCTCGCAGGCCCGCGTAGCCGAACATCCCGAAGAGGCCGACGAGGACGAACATCCCCACCAGGCCGAGCTCCTCGCCGATCACGGCGGCGATCATGTCGGTGTGAGCCTCCGGGAGGTAGGAGGCCTTCTGCACGCTCTCGCCGAGGCCGACTCCGGTGAGACCGCCCGAGCCGACGGCGATGGTCGCCTGCTTGGCCTGGAATCCGCCGCCGCCCGCATCGCTGCCCGGGTGGAGGAAGCCGGTGAGTCGGGCCTCCTGGTACGGATGCATCGCGATCATCACCACGGCGAGCAGCGCGATGATGGCACCGACGGGTGCCAGGGTCCGCGGCTTCACGCCCGCGAGGAAGAGCACGCAGGAGACCGCGAAGGAGACGACGATCGCGGTGCCCAGGTCGGGCTCCTTGGCAATCAGCAGGACCGAGAGGCCGACGATCAGCAGGTACGGGCCCAGGCCCCCGAGCGACCGGGTCCGCTTGGGCTCAGCCGAGAGGAGGTGGGCGCCGTAGAGGACGAGGGCCACCTTTGCGAGTTCGGACGGCTGGAACTGGACGAATCCACCTCCGACCCAGCGCTGGGCCCCGTTGACCGTCGACCCGACGCCGGGCAGCAGAACCGCGAAGAGCAGGAACAGCGAGGTCAGCAGGATCAGTGGCGTCATCACCCTCGCGGCGGCGACGCCGCGGTTCGAGGCGAACCGCATCACCAGCAGGCCGATCGCCCCGAAGATCACCGTGCGCTCGAGGTAGTAGAAGCCGTTCCCGCCGCTGCTCAGGAGCGAGCGAGCGGAGCTGGCGCTGAAGACCATCACCGCCCCGAAGGCGAGCAGGCACAGGGTCGCGGTGAGCAGGAGCGAGTACTCCAGGGGTGGGGGCTGTGGCTTGCGCGTCGCCTTGGCCTGGGCGGTCATCAGAGCGCCTCGACCAGCTCGCGGAAGCGGTCGCCGCGCGCCTCGAAGTCCCTGAAGGCGTCGAAGCTCGCGCAGGCCGGCGAGAGCAGGACGACCTCGCCGGCCTTCGCCTCGGCCCGCGCCGTCTCCAGAGCCTGCTCCAGGGTCCCCGCCCGGACGATCTCGGCGCCTGCCCCCGCGAGCTCGCTCGCCAGGCGCTCCGACGCCTCGCCGATCAGGTAGACGGCGACGCACCGCTCCCCCACCGCCTCCGCGAGGGGCGCGAAGCTCTCCTGCTTGGGATGGCCGCCGGCGATCAGGCGGACGCCGCCGTCGAAGGCCCTGACGCCCGCCACGGCGGAGGCCACGTTGGTCGCCTTCGAGTCGTTGACGTAGAGGACGCCGTCGAGGTCCCTGACCCGCTCGAGGCGGTGAGCGACGCCCTGGAAGCTCCGCAGGCCCTCCGCAACCGCGTCGCGCGGCAGCCCGGACGCGAGCGTCGCGGCGGCGGCGGCCATCGCGTTCTCGACGTTGTGGGCGCCGAGGAGCTGGAGCTCGTCGGCGCGGAGCAGCGCCTCGTCGGCCGCGAAGATGACCCCGTCCCGCATGCTCAGCTCGCAATCGAAATCCGCGGACTCGCCCTCGACGGGGCAGAAGCGAATGCGCCGGGCACAACCTCCGAGGTCGCGGTCGCGCAGCTCCGGGGTGTCGCCGTTGTAGACCGCGTCGTCGTCGTTGCCCTGGTTGGCGAAGATCCGAAGCTTGGCGTCGAGATAGCTCTCGAGCGTCCCGTGACGGTCGAGGTGGTCCGGCGCGAGGTTGATGAAGACCGCGCACTCCGGCGAGAAGTAGTCCGTGTCCTCGAGCTGGAAGCTGGAGGCCTCGCAGACCACGGTCGCGTCCGCGTCGATCGCCCCGACCAGCAAGGCCAGCGGCGTCCCGACGTTGCCCGCGACGGCAACCGGCCGGCCGGCGGTCCGATACACGTGCCCGATCAGCTCGGTCGTCGTCGTCTTGCCGTTCGTTCCGGTGACGGCGCAGAAGGCGTTCGGGATCAGGCGCCAGGCGAGCTCCAGCTCGCCGGTGACCTCGATGCCGCGCTCCCGCGCCACCCGCACGACGGGAGCGTCCTGGGGCACGCCGGGGCTCTTGACCACCGTTCGGGCACGATCGAGTTGCCGTGTTCCTTCCACGCCCAAACTGACTTCGACGCCTGAGCCCTCCAGCCCTGCCGCCTCCTCAGGCGTGCCCGAGTCGACGCCGAGCACGGTCTCGCCACGCTCGGCGAGCACGCTGGCGATGGCCGCTCCGGAGCGCGCCAGCCCCACCACCAGGAAGGGCCCTTCAGGCAGCGGAGGACGCGGCTTCTCGCCTGAGTTCACATAATCATGTTCGCCCTCGGCCCCTCACTCCCTGCGTGCGTGGGTCGTGCCTGGAGGAGGGCTCGGTGACCGGGACTTGGCGGGTTTGTCTCGCTATGCGGGACTAACCCGCCAACAATGGCTCCGCTGGCCGCCATCCGGCCGCCATCGTGGACTTCTGCACAAACAGCTATTCCGACAGCCCGGCGGCTGCGAGAGCCTGATCCCGGTCGCCGTACACCTTGAAGCGAACCAGGAAGCCGTCGCGGATGGTGAACTCGTGAGCATTCAGGAGCTCGACCGGCACTCCACTCCCCGTCCCCGTGGCGTGGACCTTGACCAGGACCAGTACCCGCTCATCGTCAACATCGACGAAGTCCTCAGGCTCGAAACTCAGCTCCTCCCAAGGCCCCTCCTCGCGGAATCTCCGCAACTCCTCGATGCCATACATCAAGGGCCGGTCCGGATACACCGCTGTGAAGTCGAACTCGGCCTTGGGCGCCATCCGCTCGGCCCAGGTGGCGAACAACGCGCCCGGAGTCCGGTAGCTCTGACGGACCGCCTCGACGTTCTCCTCTGACATCCCCTACGTGCCGATCGACTGCTGGTAAAGCGTGAAGCCGATGCCCGAGCAGACCGCCGCGATGATCCAGAAGCGGAGCATGATCTTCGTCTCCGACCACGCCATCAGCTCGAAGTGGTGATGCACCGGGGCCATCAGCAGGACGCGGCGGCGGAACACCTTGAAGGTGAACACCTGAAGGGCCACCGAGAGCGCCTCGATCACGAAGATGCCGCCGGTGATGATCAGCAGGACCTCGGTCTGCGTCATCACGGCCAAGGCGCCGATCGCGCCACCTAACCCGAGTGAGCCGGTGTCCCCCATGAAGATCGACGCCGGGAAGGCGTTGAACCAGAGGAAGCCGATGCAGCCTCCGACCAGGCAGGCGGAGAGCAGCGAGAGGTCGTGCTGCCCGCTCGTGATGAACGTGATCGCCGTGTAGGCGAGCAGGACGATCGCGCAGCAGCCGGCGGCGAGTCCGTCGAGGCCGTCGGTGAGGTTGACCGCGTTGCTCGACCCCGCGATCACCAGGAAGATCACCAGCGGGTAGATGACGTCCGGGATGTCGAGCGAGGCGTGCGAGATGTGCAGCTCGAGGCTCGATTCGAGGCCGACCGAGTGCCTGGCGACGTACCAGAGCCCCAGCGCCAGGGCGAGCTGCATGAGCAGCTTGTAGCGAGCCGAAAGCCCCAGCGAGCGGCGCCGCGTGATCTTCAGGTAGTCGTCGATGAAGCCGATCAGCGCGCAGCCCATCGCCACTCCGAAGACCGCGAGGCTCTGCGTGTCGAGGTCCGACAGCACCAGATACGGAACCGCAACCGCGGTGAAGATCAGCAGCCCACCCATCGTCGGGGTGCCTGCCTTCTCGTGGTGCTCCTCGGGCCCCTCCTCGCGGATCTGCTGGCCGAACTCGCGCAGCCGGAGGTACTCGATGAACTTCGGGCCCAGGAAGATGCAGAGCAGCATCGTGCCCATGCCGGCGATGAGGATCTCGCCGAGCATCAGATGACCGAGTTCAAATCCGCGCGCGATCGGGGGCGCGCATGGCCGAGCAGATCAAGGACGCAGGGCGAAGCCTTTGGTGGTGCCAAAGGCGAGCCCGAGGACGCAGAGCTGCGAAGCGCCAGGCGCGTCATCCGGGCGTGCGGGGATTTGGAGTCGGTCATCTAGCCTCCCGTCAGCTTCTCGGCGACGCGCTCCAGGCCGACCGCCCGGGAGCCCTTGACCAGCACCGCGTCGCCCGGGCCAAGCGCCTCGGCGAGCGCGTCCGCGGCTTCGTCGGCGTCGGCGACGTGCCGGTCGGGCTCGTACGCGGCGGCGAGGTCGCCGACACCGATGATCAGCTCCACCCCCCGCTCGCGCGCATGCCGGCCGATCTCGCGGTGATAGGAGGCCGCGTCCGGTCCCAGCTCGCGCATCTCACCGAGGACCGCGAGCCGCCGGCCCGCCGCGTCGAGCGTGGCGAGGTGGTCCAGCGCCGCCCGCATCGAGATCGGGTTGGCGTTGTAGGAGTCGTTGATTAGGATGGCGTTCTCCGGGAGCTCCACCAGCTCCCCACGAAGGCGCGAGAAGACTATCCCGGGCGCCCGATCCCCCATCGCAGCGGGGGAGAACCCCAGAGCCAGGCCCGCCGCGATCGCCGCCAGGGCGTTGTCGAGGTTGTACGCCTCGACGAACGGGAGGTTGAAGGCGTGCTCGCCCTCGGGTGACTTGACGAGAGCGTCGGTCTCTCCGTCCTCGGCGAGCACCCAGGTCGCCTCCACGTCGCCGCCGGTCCCGAAGCGCAGCAGCTTCGGCGCGCGCTGCAGGTGGAGCTCGAGTGGACCCGCCTCCGCGGGAACGACCGCGGTTCCACCCGGTCGCAGGCCCTCGATGATCTCGGCCTTCGCCGCAGCGATCACCTCGACCGAACCGAGCAGCTCGATGTGGACGGGCCCGACGTTGGTGATCACGCCCACGTCGGGCGGGGCGATGGCGCAGAGCTCGGCGATCTGGCCCGGGCCGCGCATGGCCATCTCGAGCACCAGCACCTCGGTCTCCTCCGGCGCGGCCAGCACGGCGAGCGGCAGGCCGATCTCGGTGTTGTAGTTCTCCGGGCTCGCTTGGACCTGCGCCGGCAGGATCGCCCGGCAGATGTCCTTGACCGAGGTCTTTCCCGTCGAGCCGGTGATCCCGACGACGCGGGCATCGAGCTGGTCGCGCCAGCCGCCCGCCAGGGACTGCAGCGAGGCGAGTGGATCGGCGGCGCCGAGAACCCAGCCTGCGCCGTCGAGCGCCGCGCCGACCTGGCGCTGCGCCGCCAGCTCGCGGCCCCACTGCGTGCTGACCAGGATCCCCCAGGCTCGATCGCGGAGCGCGGCCGCGCCGAACTCCCCGCCGTCGGCTCGCTCGCCGGGCAAGCCGACGAACAGGTCGCCCTCCTGGACCTCGCGCGAGTCGATCACGGCCCGGGTCGGGCCGCCCTCGCCGCCTCGCGCCAGCACCTCCGCCCCCGCCAGCGAGGCGAGACGATCACCGTCGAGGGAGATCAACCTGCGGCGCTCGCCTTGAGTTTTCTCAGCTCGTCCCGAGCCACATCGCGGTCGTCGAACGGGATCTTCCGACCGTTCTCGAACTCCTGACCCTGCTCGTGGCCCTTACCGGCGATCACGACCAGGTCACCCTCCCCGGCACGGACGAGGGCCGAGGCGATCGCAGCACGGCGGTCCGCTTCCACCAGGACCTCGGCGTGCGGGATCTCGGGGATGCCGGCGCGGATCTGCTCGATGATCGCATCGGGATCCTCGGAGCGCGGGTTGTCCGAGGTGACCACGGCCACATCGGAGAGCTCGGCGCCCGCCCTGCCCATCAGCGGCCGCTTGTCGGTGTCGCGGTCGCCGCCGCAGCCGAAGACCGAGATCAGCCGGGCGCCGGTCAGCCGGCGCGCCGCGTCGAGGACGTTCTCCAGCGAGTCGGGCGTGTGCGCGTAGTCCACGATCACCCCGAACGGCTGCCCCTCGTCGATCGACTCGAAGCGGCCCGGGACCTGCTCGGCCGACGCCAGCGCCTCCGCGGCCTTGCGCAGGTCGAGGCCCAGGGCATAGGCGACGGCGAGTGCCGCGAGGGCGTTCGCGACGTTGAAGTCGCCCGGCAGCGGCGTCTGGACGTCGATCTGGCCGTCCGGCGACATGCAGAGGAAGCGCGAGCCACTCGGGTCGAAGGTCACGCCTCGCGCGCTCAGGTCAGCCGCGCCGCCGGCGGCCGAGTAGGTGATGCAATCCCCGCCCTCGCCCGTGGAGAGCTCCGCGGCGAGCCGCTGCCCGTATGGGTCGTCGAGGTTGACCACAGAGATGCCCCCCTCGAGCTCGATCAGCGGAGCGCCGCCCTCGCCCATGAAGAGCAGGCGCTTGGCAGCGAAGTAGTCCTCCATGTCGTCGTGGAAGTCGAGGTGGTCCTGGCTCAGGTTGGTGAAGACCTTGACGGCGAAGTCGATCGCGTCGGCGCGGTGCAGGACCAGCGCGTGCGAGGAGACCTCCATCGCGCAGGCGTCGTCGCCCGCCTCGAGCATGCGGCTGAAGGTGCGCTGCAGGTCGATCGCCTCAGGGGTGGTGCGCTCGACCTCCTCGACCTCGCCGCCGACGACCTGCCGGACCGTGCCCAGCAGCCCGCACCGCTGCCCGGCGGACTCGAGCAGGTGCCGCACGAGAAAGGCCGTCGTCGTCTTGCCGTTGGTGCCGGTGATCCCCACGACGGTGAGCTCGGAGGTCGGGTCCTCGTTGAAAGCCGCGGCGATCGGCGCCATCGCCGCTCGCGCGTCCTCAACCTGCGCCTGGGGCACGTCGAGATCGAGGGGGCGCTCCGCCACCAGAGCCGCGGCGCCCGCCTCGACGGCCGCGGCCGCGAAGTCGTGCCCGTCGGTCTTCTCGCCGGCGAAGCAGAAGAACAGGGTCCCCTCGCCCACCCGGCGGCTGTCATACGCCAGATCGCGAATCTCCACGGACGAGTCGCCGCGCACCTCGGCGGCGACGCCAGCGGCTCTCAGCAGCTCGCCCAGCTCCATCCCGACGCGATTCTAGGAGCGAGCCGACGCCCGGCGACGCTAGCCCGGGGAGATGCCCAGGTAGGGCAGGGCGAACTCGGCGATCCGGCCGAAGACCGGAGCGGCGACCAGGCCGCCGACGTGGACGTACTGGGGCTCGTCGACGACCACCGCGACCAGCAGCTTGGGATGAGCCGCGGGCGCGAAGCCGACGAACGAGGCGACGTAGCGGCTGTCGGAGTAGGTGCCGTTCTCGACCTTCTGCGCGGTACCGGTCTTGCCGGCCAGCGTGTAGCCCGGGACGCTCACCTCGGAGGCCGTGCCGCCCGGCGCGAGGACGCCCTCGAGCATCTCTCGAAGCTGGGCCGCGGTCTTTCTGGTGATCACCCGGTGGGGGTCCTTGTTCTCGTCGGTCGGCTGGCCGCCGACCTTCTCGACCAGGGTCGGCCGGCGCAGGACGCCGCCGTCGGCGATCGCCGAATAGGCGGTCGCCATCTGCATCGGGGTGACCGAAAGGCCCTGGCCGATCGGCAGGTTGCCCATGGTGGAGCCCGAGTAGTCGTCCCGCGCCGGGACGATGCCGCGCTCCTCGCCCGGGTAGCCCACGCCGGTCGTGCGGCCGAAGCCGAAGCGGTTGATCCACTGCGAGAAGCGGTCGGCGCCCTCCTTCAGCCCGATGGTCACCGCGCCGACGTTCGAGGACTGCGCCAGGATCTGCGCGGTCGTCAGGGTCACCGGCCCGCGCGGCTCGGCCTCGCCGATCGTCCGGTCGTAGACGTGGATCTCGGAGGGCAGGTAGAAGCTGGAGCTCGGGGTGACGATGTGCTCCTCGAGCGCCGAGGCCACCGTGAACGCCTTGAAGGTGGAGCCGGGCTCGTAGGTGAAGCCGGTGGCGCGGTTCTCGAGCTCGTCCGAGGTCGCGTTGGAGAGATCCCCGGGATCGAAGCCGGGGGTGTTCGCCATCGCCAGGATGTCGCCGGTGTTCGGGTTCATCACGATCGCCGTGCCGCCCTTGGCGTCGTAGTGGTCGACCGCCTCGTTGAGCGCCTCCTCGGTCTTGCCCTGAATCGCCGCGTCGAGGGTGGTCTGGACGTCGTCGCCGACGCTCGCCGGCTTGACGGTCTCCATCCGCAGCGGCCGGCCCACGGCGTCGTGGACGATGTCCTCCTCCCCGTTGGCGCCGCCGAGCACGACGTTCTCGGAGTGCTCGAGGCCGGTCAGGCCCTGGTTGTCGGTCCCGACCGCGCCGATCACCTGTGAGGCCAGCTCGCCCTGCGGGTACAGGCGCTTGCTGGTGGGGACGGTCGAGATCCCGGTGATGTCGAGGTTCTTGACCTCGGCGGCCACGTTCGGATCCACCTTCCTGGCGAGATACGCGAAGCCCGAGCTCCGGTCCGACAGGGCATTGAGCAGGTCGGCCGTCGGCTCGCCGAGGACGTCGTGCAGCCGCATCGCCGTACGGCCCGGGTTCTCCACCTGGTACGGCGTGGCGACCACGTCGGCCGCGTCCTCCGAGGCCGCCAGCACCTTGCCGTTTCGATCGAGCACCCGGCCGCGCTCACCCGGGATGGTCACGGTCGTGACCTGCTGGCTGCGAGCCTCCGCGCGGAGCTCGCCGCCCTGCACCCCCTGGAGCCAGAACGCGCGAACGAACGCGAAGGAGAAGAGCAGGAAGAATCCGCAGAAGAGGAGCCCGAGCCGGCGATCGATCATCCGCATCGCCAGCTGCCCCTAAAGGCCCACGCCTCCGGTCGAGCCCCCGGAGGAGCCGGACGAGGATCCGCTGCCGCTCGAGGTCCCGCTGGAGGTGCCGCTGGTCGAGCCGCTGCCGGCGCTCGGCACCGTGGCGGCCGGCGTGGTGGTGGTCGGCGCCACGGTCGTCGTCGGCGCGGGCGAGCTCGTGCTCACCGGCGCGTATGAGGTCCCCGGCGCCGGATAGCTCGAGGGCAGGCTCGGCGCCATCAGGAAGCTGTCGGTGCCCAGCAGATGCGCGAGCCGCGCGGCGTTGCCGTCGCTCGCGCTCAGGTAGGTGATCGCCTTCGGGTCCGGGACGGCCAGGCCGAGGCGCGAGGCCTCCGCCTCCACCCTCTCGGCGGAGAGGCGCTCGTCGATCTGCGCGTGCAGCCCCGAGATCTCGGTCTTCAGCTCGTCGATCTGGAGCGAGAGCCGGCCGGAGCCGGCGGTCAGGCTGAGGCTGATCACGTTGAGGGCGACGATCCCGACGAGCATCGCCCCGAGGACGGCGATCCAGCCGCGCCCCCGGGTGAGACGCATGATCAGGGTGGAGTCCGAGAAGTCGCGGACCGCGCCGGCGCTGCGAACCGCCGCCTGCGGGAAGAGCGCCGCGCCGGCGACGGCGGGCCTGACGAGACGGGCCGCGGGCGCCTGGCGGGCGCGAGTCCTGGGCGCGGGAGCGCGCCGTGTGCTGCGGCGCTTGGGACGGGGCGCCGGGCGCGGCGCCGCCTGGGCCTTGCGGGCAGTCGCGGCGGCTGCCATCAGCCGGCGTCCTCCGCCTCGCGGATCTTGAGCGCGGCACGCAGGTGAGCCGAGGAGGCCCGCGGGTTCTCCTCGATCTCCACGGGGCCGGGCGCGATCGCGCGCTTGGTGAGCAGATCGGCCTCGGGCTCGCGCCCGCAGACGCAGACCGGTAGCTCGGGCGGGCAGACGCAGCCGCGTGCCCGATCCGCGAGGAAGCGCTTCACGCGCCGGTCCTCGAGCGAGTGGAAGGAGATCGCGCCGAGGCGGCCGCCGGTCGGCAGGATCGCCCAGGCGAGCGGCAGGGCGCGATCGAGCGCGTCGAGCTCGCCGTTGACGGCGATCCGGATCGCCTGGAAGGTGCGCTTGGCCGGGTGGCCGCGCCCGAACCGCTCGGACGGCGGGATCGCCGCCTTGATCGAGGCGACGAGCTGCGCGGTCGTGTCGATCGGGCGCCGCTTGACGATCTCGCGCGCGATCGAGCCTGCCCGGCGCTCCTCGCCGAGCTCGCGGATCACGTTCGCCAGGCGGTCCTGGGGCCAGTCGTTGACCACCGTCGCCGCCGAGAGGCTCTGCGTCGGGTCCATCCGCATGTCGAGCGGCGCGTCATAGGAGTAGGAGAAGCCCCGCTCCCAGGCGTCCACCTGCATCGAGGACATGCCGAGGTCGAAGACGATCCCGTCGGGGCGGACGCCCTCGCCGCGCAGTCCCTCGAGGGCGGCGACGAAGTCGGCGCGCAGGAAGCGCGAGCGAGACGGTGCGACGGTGGCGAACTCGCTCCAGCGCTCCTCGGAGGCGGGGTCGCGGTCGACGGCGATCAGCTCGCCTTTCGAGCCGATCCGCTCGGAGATCAGGCGGGCGTGGCCGCCGCCGCCGAAGGTGCAGTCGACGAAGGTCTCGCCGGGTCTCGGGTCGAGCACGTCGACCAGCTCGGTCGCCAGTACGGGTTCATGTTCCGCGGGCACGTACTGAAGGTTCGCTGACTCGGCAAGGGATCCCACCACTCTGTGTGTTGCGGTCGCCATCTCAGCCTCCTCGCTCTTCCTCGGAGAGGTTCTCCGCGACGTCGGAAACCTCTGCATCCATCTCCTTCTCGTAAGCCGCCCAGCGCTCGACGCTCCAGATCTCGAACCAGTCGTCGGAGCCGACGACCATGCAGGGGCCCTCGCCCAGCCCGGCGTGCTCGATCAGCTTCTTCGGCAGGCGGATGCGGCCGGCGGAGTCCAGGGAGTCGTCGAAGGCGCCGCCGTGGAAGTGGCGGCGCAGCATGCGGCCGCGCCTGCCGAGCGGGTTGGTCTCGCCGAGAAAGGTCTTCGTGAAGCTCTCGTAGCCGCCGGGCGCGAACACCCAGACGGAGGGGTCCAGCCCTTTGGCGAGAACGACTCCATCAGCCAGCGCCGCGCGGAACCTCGACGGGACCGTGAGGCGGTCCTTCGCGTCGAGATTGTGCTCGTACTGACCGAGAAACGACAAAGTGGTGTCCCTGGGTGCGAGGGTGCTCCGCCAGGAGCAACCCGTTTCATGTGTGGTTGGTCTGTTCGGAGCGGGCCGGGGTGGTGAGGTGGGAGGAGCCTCATCACCCCGGCCCTATTGACCAACTCTGATTTGCCACGCTAACCCACTCTGTCCCACTTTGCAACACAGACTGGGCGGCCGCATTCCAGTCGATCCGTCGGACGGAACTGCTACCCGGGTCTCGAAACCGCTGAATTCCCCATTCCCATGCGGTTTGCGGCGTCGGTGAATCGGCGCGCCGGGACCGCGATCGACACCGTTTGCTGCAAGCTCGGTTGCAGGAAAGAGGACCGCCGCCGCGGATCCCCCACTTTCCCCCCCTGGACCTAGGTGAGCTGCCAGACGCCGGCGACGTTGCCGGCGGGGTCGCGGAAGACGGCGACGGTCAGGTCGCCCTCGGGGTACGCCGGCCTGATCACGGCGCCGCCGTTGGCGGCGATCCGCTCGAGCGTGCCCTCGACGCTCTCCACATAGACATAGGGCCGAATCCCCGCCCCGCCCGACACCTCCATCTCCGGGTCGATGTGCCCGATCACGTGTCCGGTGCCGTCCTCGAAGCTCGGATCAGCTCGGCCGGCGTCGACCTTCCAGCCGAAGACGGCCTCATAGAACGCCGCGAGCTTCTTGGCGTCGTCCGCCGGGATCCTCAGATAGGAGATCCCCGCGGGTCTTGCCACTCCGGAGGCGACCCCGTCGCTCATCGGCTCATTGTTCCGCAGCCATCTCACGTGCGGCTAAGCCCGGGCGTTCAAGCGATGGATGACGACCCAAGAGGAGGCCCCAATGGACTTCGAGCAGCGATACCGAGCGATGGAGACGAGGGACGACCGCTACGCCGGCGAGTTCTTCGCCGCGGTCACCTCGACGGGGATCTACTGCCGCCCGGGCTGTCCGGCGCGGACGCCGAAGCGGGAGAACGTTCGCTTCTACCTGACCGCGTCGGGGGCGCGCAGCGACGGCTTTCGCGCCTGCATGCGTTGCCACCCGGACGAGATCGCCTAGAACCCGGCCATGAAGCGGTCGACGTTCGCGAGCAGGCCGGCGGCGATCATCAGGAGCACCGAGGGCACCAGCAGGAGCGCGACCGCGAGCTGGATCTTCGGGGCCGCCCGAGCGGCGTGCTCCTCGATGCGGCGCCGCTGCACTCCCCGCAGCGCCGTCGCCTGCTCGCGCAGCTGATCGGCCAGCGGTGAGCCGTAGCGGCGCGAGCGCTCGATCACACCGCACATCGCGGAGACCTCCCTCACCGGGGCTCGGCGACGAAGCGACTCGAGCGCCTCGCTCTGGGGCAGCCCGCAGGAGCTCTCGGCCGAGAGCATCGCGAGCTCGCGCGCCAGGGGCCCCTCCCCCGCCCCCAGCTCGCTGAGCCCCGCCAGCGGGCTGCGCCCGGCGGCGGTCCCGACCGCGAGCAGGTCGAGCGCATCCGGGAGCCTCGCCCTGAGGGCGCGCAGGCGCCGGCTGGCGCGTCGTTCGAGCCAGGCATCCGGCCCGAGAAAGCCCGCGGCGGGCAGGCCGATCGCCACTATCCATGCGAGGCGCCCGGGCGCCGCGGGACCCACCACCATCGCCCAGAGCAGGCCGGCCAGGGCGCCGCCGAGCTTGGCGCCGAGCAGTGCGTGCACCGAGATCCGATCGCCCAGGCCGGCCCTGGTCAGTCGGGCGGAGAGACCCAGCCGCCCATCAGCGGCCTCGAGCAGCGACCAGGCGAGCGGCGAACCCGGCGAGGTATTCAGCTCGGTCGCAGGGTCGGCTCGGTCCCGCCCCGGGAGGAGCTGCGCGATCGCACCGATTCCGAGGACGAGCGCGCCGATGGCGAGCACCAGGGCCGCGGTCACTCGGCGGGCCTCCCGAGCCGCCGGATCAGGGCGAAGCCGAGCACCTGAAGGCCGCCCGCGGCGACCAGCATCGCGGCTGAGGCCGGCTCGGAGAGCACCCGCGAGACGAATCCGGGTTGAAGCAGCTCGGCGAAGAGGGCGGCGCCGGCCGGCAGGGCGACCACCAGCAGCCCGGTGAAGCGGGCCTGGGTCGTGGCGGCGCGCGCCTCATCCGCAACCCGGTCGCGGTCCGCCGCAGCCGTCGCCAGGCGCCGCATGAGCGCAGCGACGTCCCCACCCGCGACCTGCTGGCTGAGCAATGCGGTGGCGAGCGAGTCGATGCGGTCCAAACCCAGCCGGGCGCGCATCGCCGCCAGCGCCTCGCCCGTCGAGGCTCCGAGCTCCAGGTCGGCCGCCACACGGGCGAGCTCCGCGGACGACGGTCCCTCGAGCGATCCAGCCGCGGCGGCCAGAGCGCCTCTGACCGAATGCCCGCCGGAGATCGCGTCGGCGATCGCAGCGGCGATGTCGGGGACGGACCGCTCCACGGCGCGCCGGTAGCGCTCACGCCGGCCGGCCACCAGGGCTCCGACGGACCACGGCCCAGCAGCGCCCACGACCGCCAGCGGCCCCGGGCCGGCGATCAGAAGCGCCGTCGCCGCGATCGCGCCGCTGCCGAGCAGCGCGAGGCGCCGCTGCTCGCCGGCGCTGGGCGCGTAGCCCTCCCGCGAGGCCCGGCGCAAGGGGGCGATGGAAGCGCGGAGCCAGCCGGCCAGCCGCGGCGCGGAGATCAGCGCCTCCCGGGCTGCGACGGCCGCGAGGCCACCCGCGATCGCCATCAGCGCGATCAGTGTCTCGCCCACGCGCGTCCCTCCGTCTTGTCTCCCAGCCTGTAGAGATCGCGCACGCCGACCGAGCCGGCGGTCCTCACCACCTCCGCCACCTCGACCACGCGCCGGGAGCCGTCGCTCAGCCGAGCCAGGTGGATCACCAGGTCGAGTCCGCGCCCGAGCTGCTCGCGAATCGCCTCGTGCGGCAGCCCGACCCCCGCCATCAGCGCCAGCGTCTCGATCCGCCGCAGCGCGTCCTCCGGCGAGTTCGCGTGGACGGTCGAGAGCGCGCCCTCGTGGCCCGTATTGAGCGCCATCAGCAGATCGAGCGCCTCGCCGCCGCGCACCTCGCCGATCAGGATCCGGTCCGGCCGCATCCGCAGCGCGCCCCGGAGCAGGTCCCGGATCGTGACCCGGCCTCGGCCCTCGACATTCGCGGGCCGGCTCTCGAGCCGCACGACATGTCGCTGGCGCAGCCGCAGCTCGGCCGCGTCCTCGATGGTGATCACCCGCTCGTCGGAGTCGATGAAGGCCGAGAGAGCGTTCAACAGCGTTGTCTTCCCCGAACCGGTGCCCCCGCTGACCAGGATGCTTCGACGGGCGCCCACGGCGGCTGCGAGCTCGTCGTGCAGCTCCCCGGTGATCGTCCCGAGCTCGACGAGCTCTCGCGGACCCGGCCGCACCGCCGAGAAGCGGCGGATCGACAGCGACGGGCCGTCGACCGAGAGCGGCGGGATCACCACGTGGACGCGTGAGCCGTCCTCGAGCCGCGCGTCGACCATCGGGCTGAGCTCGTCGACCCGGCGGCCGAGCGGCGTCAGGATCCGCTCGATCGCGTCGCGCAGCGACTGCTCAGAGGGAAAGGACACCTCCGTCCGCTCGATCCGGCCGGCCCGCTCGACGTAGACGCGCTCGTACCCGTTCACCATCACCTCCTCGACGGCGGGATCGGCGAGCAGCTCCTCCAGCGGCCCGAGGCCGACCGCCTCCCGGAGGATCAGCTCGCAGAGCCGGTCGCGCGTCGGCGCCTCGAGGATCGCCGCGTCCTCGTCGACGAGCTCGCGAACGGCCTCCGGCAGCGGTCCCATCGCGGCGCCGCCCGAGGCGGCCTGCGCGCGCCGGCGCTCGACTAGGCGCCGCCGCAGCTCGGCGGCCAGCTCGTCCAGATGCCTGCGGCGGACACGGTCGTCCACCCAGGGCTAAGGGCTCGTAGCGGCCTACTCGCCCCCGGGGGGGCCTCGATCGCCGGCGCTAGCCTCCACCGCGGACGTGGCTGAGATCGAGGTCAAGCAGGCGGACATCACCAAGCTCGAGGTCGACGCGATCGCCAACGCCGCCAACACGCAGCTCCGGCACGGCGGCGGCGTGGCCGGCGCGATCTCGCGAGCCGGTGGCCCGGCCGTGCAGTCCGAGAGCGACGAGCGCGCCCCGATCGGGCTCGGCGAGGCGGTCGAGACGACGGCCGGCGAGATGCCCTGCCGCTGGGTGATCCACGCCGCGACGATGGAGCTCGGCGGCCCGACCTCCGCCGAGATCATCCGCAGCGCCACCGCGAGCGCACTCGCCAAGGCGGATGAATTGGGCGCCAAGAGCCTCGCCCTGGTCGCCTTCGGCACCGGCGTCGGCGGCTTCCCGCTCGACGAGGCCGCCCGGATCGAGGTCGAGGAGGTCCGGCGCCACCTCGACTCCGACAGCGGCCTGGACAGGGTCGTCTTCGCCGTGCACGACGATCAGGCCGAGGCGGCATTCAATTCCGCGATGAGTTAGGCGGGTCGAGGGAGTCTCAGATGACAACGATGGCCTTCGCACCGCCCGCGCGCCACCTGCTGCGCGCCAAGGATCTAGCCGACGCTCGATACACCGAGCGACTCGAGGTCGACGACATGGCCGGCGCCGCCGGCCTCTCCAAGGCTCACTTCAGCCGGGAGTTCCGTCGCGCCTTCGGCGAGTCGCCGCACCACTACCTGCTGACGCGGCGCCTCGAGCGTGCCGCCGCGCTGCTGCGGATGACCGACTGGAGCGTCGCCGAGGTGTGCCTCGAGGTCGGGCTACAGAGCATCGGCTCGTTCACGACCAGCTTCAAGCGCGCCTACGGCCAGACCCCGACGGAGTACCGAGCGAGCCAGCCTGCCGCGGCGACCGTCGCCAAGGTGCCGAGCTGCGTTCTTCGGACCTACCTGCGGCCCCAGAGAGCACGTTTCAAGAAGACAGCGGACTGAGCCGCAACTAGGTTGACCCTCGTCCACCGAATCGACGAAAGGAGACGATGATGATCCGCGTTTCGAACGGGCAGGTCTGGGTCCAAGACCAGGACGAGGCCCTCGAGTTCTGGACCAAGAAGGTCGGCTGGGAGGTCCGCTCCGACATCACCATGCCCGAGCTGGGGGGCTTCCGCTGGCTCACCGTCGGGGCTCCGGGCCAGGACTTCTCCCTGGCGCTGATGGCTATTCCGGGTCCGCCCGTCATGGACGAGGACACCAAGAAGCAGGTCCAGGACCTGATGTCCAAGGGCGTCGCCGGAACGGTCTTCCTGACCGCCGATGACATCCAGGAGAGCTACGAGGAGCTCAAGGGCCGCGGTGTCGAGTTCACCGAGGCGCCGGCCGAGCAGCCGTACGGGCTCGACTCCGAGTTTCGGGACCCGTCGGGGAACAAGTACCGGCTCGGCAAGCCGACGGTCACCTGATCAGCCGCGCGGCAGCAGGCGGATCTCGCGCCCGGCGCTCTGCGCGCCGATCAGCGCGAGCGCCTGCTGCTCCGTGACGGCCAGCGTCGCCGACCACCCCTCCCCGGGCCCGGGCGGGCTCTGCAGCGCCAGCAGCGTCACGCTCGTGGCCGCGATGCGCGCGCTGGCGGAGCGGCCCAGGCCGGCCTGGCGCGAGACGACGACGTCGACTCGGCGGCCTTCGGGAGGGCCATCGCCGATGGTCAGTGCCTCCGCCCCGGCCACCGCTACCTCGACCGGGCGCAGGCCCCGCCCCACTCCCGGCGCCTGCGGAGCGCCGGGCCTCTCCACGGCGAGCTGGGCGCCCAGGACGTAGGAGCCCGACGGGATCGTCGCGCTCGGCGAGCGCCCCAGAGCGTCGGCCGGGCGGACCAACGTGC
>CAVSLJ010000004.1:0-209777 GCA_963728875.1 uncultured Solirubrobacterales bacterium | reverse complement strand
GGTGGTGGTCGAGAAGCCGTTCGGCCACGACCTGGAGTCGGCGCGCGATCTGGCCGCCGAGATCCACGAGCACATCCGCGAGGACCAGCTCTACCGGATCGACCACTTCCTCGGCCTGATGGGCCTGGCGGAGATCCTCTTCCTCCGCTTCGCCAACGCGATCTTCGAGCCCGTCTGGAACCGCAACAGCATCGACTGCGTGCAGATCACGATGGCCGAGGACTTCGGCGTCTCGGATCGCGGCAGCTTCTACGACCCGGTCGGCGCCGTCCGCGACGTCGTCGTCAACCACCTGATGCAGATCGTGGCCGCCTGCGCGATGGAGCAGCCCGCCGGCCGGGACGCGCGATCGCTGAAGGACGCCATGTTCTCGGTCTTCTCGGCGATGCCGAAGGCCGACCCCGACGCAGTACGTGCGCGGGCAGTACGAGGGCTACCGGAAGGTCAAGGGGGTCGCCAAGGACTCGAGCACCGAGACGTACGCGGCGATGCGCCTCGAGATCGACAACTGGCGCTGGACCGGCGTGCCGTTCTTCATCCGCACGGGGAAGCTCCTCCCGGTCGACGCAGTGGGAGCTCCGGCTGGTCTTCAAGGACCCGCCGCGCCTCGGGTACGCGACCGAGGGGCAAGCAGCGGCCGCCACCGGACGAGCTGGCGGTCAGGCTCCACCCGACACCGGGCGTCCGGCTGCTCGTCGACGCCCAGCGCAGCGACTCCGCCGAGCCCGAGCAGATCAACCTCGACATGGAGTTCGCGGAGGAGGGCGGTGAGGGCCCGACGCCGTATGAGGTGCTGCTGCACGCAGCGATGATCGGCGACAGCACGCGCTTCACCCGCCAGGACAACATCGAGGAGACCTGGCGGATCTGCGGGCCGCTGATCGAGAAGCCCCCGCGGTCCACCCCTACAAGCCAGGCTCCTGGGGACCGAAGGCCGCCGACCGGCTGGTCAAGGAGTTCGGCGGCTGGCACGATCCCTGGGCCGGCTCGTGACCCCGGCGAAGCGAGGGCGAGGCAGGAGACGATGCCCCAGAGCGCGGCGATGCCGTCGCCGTTCCCGCCGATCGCCGACTACGCCTTCCTCTCCAACTGCCACACGGGCGCCCTCGTCGCCCCCGACGGTGCGATCGACTGGCTCTGCGTCCCGCGGTTCGACTCGCCGAGCATCTTCGGGACGCTGCTCGACCGCGAGGCGGGCTCCTTCCGCTTCGGGCCCTTCGGGATCAACGTCCCGAGCGCCCGGATCTACGAGCCCGGCACCAACATCCTCAACACCACCTGGCACACCCCGACCGGCTGGGCCTTGTCCGCGACGCGCTGACCATCGGCCCCACGCCGCGGGAGGACAAAATCACCCCCCACACGCGGCCGCCCGGCCGACGAGGACGCCCAGCACCTGCTGGTGCGGACGGTGCTCTGCCTGGAGGGCTCGGTGGAGATGGAGCTCGTCTGCGAGCCGGACTTCGACTACGGGCGCACGCCGGCGGAGTGGACGCTGCTCGGGACGACGCCACACCGCCGACGCCAGCGGCGCCGGGTTGACCGTCAGGCTTCGCAGCAGCATGCCGCTGGGGGCCGAGGGCAAGTGGCACGCGGCGCGGCACACGCTCCAGAAGGGAGAGCAGGCGTACTGCTCGCTGTCCTGGGCGGAGGAGCTCGCGTCGCCGGAGGACATGGATGACGCCAACGCGCGCATGAGCCGCGACCAGCCGACTACTGGCGCAACTGGATCTCGCAAGGCGCGGATGCCGGACCACCGCTTCCGGGAGGCGATCCAGCGCTCGGCGCTCGCGATCAAGGGACTCACCTACATGCCCACCGGGGCGACCGTCGCTGCCCTGACGACCTCCCTGCCCGAGACCCCGGGTGGAGAGCGCAACTGGGACTACCGCTTCACCTGGATCAGGGACTCGACCTTCACGCTGCAGGCCCTTCACTTCCTGAACCTCGACTGGGAGGCCAACGAGTTCATGCAGTTCGTCGGCGAGCTCGAGCCGAACGAGGACGGCGGCCTGCAGATCATGTACGGGATCGACGGCCGCCGGGACCTGACCGAGTCGACCCGGGACGACCTCTCGGGCTACGCGGGGGCCATCCCCGGTCCGGGTCGGGCAACGGCGCCTTCGACCAGCGCCAGAACGACGTCTTCGGCGCCGCGCTCGACTCGATCCTGCTCCACAGCCGCCGAAGCCAGCGGCTGCCCCGCGGGCTCTGGCCGATCGTCCAGGCCCAGGCCGAGTGCGCGACGAAGGTCTGGAGGAAGCCGGACCAGGGGATCTGGGAGGCGCGCGGCAAGCCGCAGCACTACGTCTCCTCGAAGCTGATGTGCTGGGTCGCGCATGGACAGGGCCTCGAAGCTCGCGGAGATCCGCGGGGACGGCGAGCTCCAGGGGACATGGGGCGAGACCGCGGAGGAGATCCGCAAGGACATCCTCGACAACGGTGTCCAGCGACGGCGTCCTGCGCCAGCACTACGACACCGACGCCCTCGACGCATCGACCCTGCTCGCCGCGATCTTCGGCTTCCTTCCGGGCGACGACGAGGTGCTCCGCAAGAGCGTGCTGGCGATCGCCGACGACCTCACCGAGGACGGCTTCGTGCTCCGCTACGTGACCGGGCGAGACCGACGACGGGCTGTCCGGCAAGGAGGGCAGCTTCCTGATCTGCTCCTTCTGGCTGGTCTCGGCACTGGCGATCATCGGCGAGCAGCAGCGCGCGCGCGATCTGATGGACCGGCTGCTTCGCGTCGCCTCGCCGCTCGGCCTCTTCGCGGAGGAGTTCGACACCAGCACCGGCCGCCACCTCGGGAACTTCCCCCAGGCCTTCTCGCACCTGGCCCTGATCGA
This sequence comes from uncultured Solirubrobacterales bacterium, assembly GCA_963728875.1. GTDB lineage: Bacteria > Actinomycetota > Thermoleophilia > Solirubrobacterales > 70-9 > DASUPK01. Next base: position 206,930 of record CAVSLJ010000004.1, on the reverse strand, counting down.
GGCCGCGGCGCGAATCATCATGAGCGAGCGCCTCAAGGAGTTCGGAGTGAACGTATGAGCGACTACGACGTGATCGTGATCGGCAGCGGCGCCGGTGGCGGCACCCTCGTCCACCAGCTCGCCCCGTCCGGCAAGCGGATCCTGCTGCTCGAGAGGGGGGACTGGCTTCCCGCGAGCCGCAGAACTGGCTCGCGCAGGACGTCTTCGTCGACGGCCGCTACCAGTCGGAGGACACCTGGTACGACAAGGACGGCAAGGAGTTCGCGCCGCAGGTCCACTACTTCGTCGGCGGCGCCACCAAGCTGTACGGAGCGGCGCTCTACCGGCTCCGCGCGGAGGACTTCGGCGAGATCAAGCACGCCGACGGCGTCTCGCCCGCCTGGCCCATCTCCTACGAGGAGATGGAGCCCTTCTACACCAGGGCGGAGCAGCTCTACGAGGTGCGCGGCGCCCGGGGCGAGGACCCGACGGAGCCGCCGGCGAGCGCGCCGTACCCGCACCCGGCCGTCTCGCATGAGCCGCGAATCCAGCAGCTCGCCGGACGACCTGGCCGCCGCCGGGTACCAGCCCTTCCACGCTCCCTGCGGCGTCCTGCTCGACGAGGACGACATGCCCTTCAGCCGCTGCGTTCGCTGCAACGACTGCGACGGCTTTCCCTGCCTGGTCCACGCCAAGTCCGACGCCGAGGTGATGGCGGTGCGGCCGGCGCTCGAGCACGACAACGTCACCCTGCTCATCAACGCGACGGCGCAGTCGCTCGAGACGAGCCCCGACGGCAAGGAGGTGACCGGAGTGGTGGTGGAGCGGGACGGGGAGACCGAGACCCACAGCGCGGACGTCGTCGTCGTCTCCTGCGGCGCCGCCAACTCGGCCAGGCTCCTGCTCGCCTCGGCCACTGACAAGCACCCGAACGGCCTGGCGAACGGATCCGACCAGGTCGGCCGCAACTACATGTTCCACAACAGCCAGGCCGTGCTCGCCCTCTCGAAGGAGCCCAACCCGACCGTCTTCCAGAAGACGCTCGGCCTGAACGACTTCTACCTGGCGGGCGAGGAGTTCGATCACCCGCTCGGCAACATCCAGATGGTCGGCAAGTCACAGGCCCCGATGTTCCGCGGCGAGAAGCCGGGAGAGACGAAGTTCGCCCCGGAGTGGTCGCTCGAGACGGTCGCCGACCATGCGGTGGACTTCTGGCTCTCGACCGAGGACCTGCCGAAGCCCGAGAACCGCGTCACGCTCGCCGACGACGGGCGGGTGAAGATCGCGTACAGCTACTCGAACGAGGGGCCGAAGAAGGAGCTCTACGACAAGCTCAAGTCGATGCTGGGCGAGATCGGCATGCACCCGGGCCACCTGCTGCCGCACCACGCGTATCTGAAGAACGAGATCCCGGTCGCAGGGGTCGCCCATCAGGCCGGGACCTGCCGCTTCGGAGCGGACCCGGCGGCCTCGGTGCTCGACACGAACTGCAAGGCCCACGAGCTCGACAACCTCTACGTGGTCGACACGAGCTTCTTCCCGAGCATCGGCGCGGTCAACCCGGCGCTGACGGCGATGGCGAACGCGATCCGAGTCGGCGACCACCTGCTGGAGCGTCTCGGCGCGTAGGCGGGACGGGCTCGACCGGGCAGACCGTGGCGGCGGATTCCCATCGAGTCGTGGTCGTGGGCGGGGGCTTCGGCGGTCTCTTCGCGGCCCGAGCCATGAGCCGAGCGGCCGTCCAGGTCACCCTGGTGGACCGGCTCAACCACCACCTCTTCCAGCCGCTGCTCTACCAGGTCGCGACGGGCATCCTCTCGGAGGGTGAGATCGCGCCGCCGCTGCGGGGGGTCCTGCACCGCCACCGCAACATCGAGGTCGAGCTCGCGGAGGTGAACGGCTTCGACCTGGAGGCTCGGAAGGTGACGGCGATGGGGCCCGACGGCCGGCGGGTCGAGCTCCCATACGACAGCCTGATCGTCGCCGGCGGGCGCCGGGCAGTCGTACTTCGGCCACGACGAGTTCTCGCGCTGGGCTCCCGGAATGAAGACGATCAACGACGCGCTGGAGCTCAGAGGCCGAATCCTCGGGGCCTTCGAGATGGCCGAGCTCGAGCAGGATCCGGAGAAGCAGCAGGAGTGGCTCACCTTCGTGGTGGTCGGCGGCGGGCCGACCGGAGTCGAGATCGCGGGCCAGATCGCCGAGCTGTCGAGGCGCGTGCTCAAGGACGACTTCCGGAGGGTCGATCCGCGCAACGCCAGGATCATCATCTGTGATGGCGGGAAGCAGGTGCTGGCGACCTTCGGCGATCGGCTCTCCGGCAAGGCGGCCAAGGGACTCGAGCACCTCGGCGTCGAGCTCCAGATGTCGAGCATCGTCACCGACATCGACCAGACCGGAGTGGTGGTGAAGCAAAGGGACGAGGAGAGGCGGATCGGATGCCACACCAAGATCTGGGCGGCGGGCGTCGAGGCGTCACCGCTCGCCCGGATGCTGGGGGAGGCGACCGGTGCGGATGTCGACCGCGCCGGGCGGGTCGCGGTGCTCCCCGATTGCACGCTGCCGGGGCATCCGGAGGTGTTTGCAATCGGCGACATGATGTCTCTCGACGGGCTGCCGGGGGTCGCGGAGGTGGCTATGCAGCAGGGCCTCCACGCGTCGAGCACGATCAAGCGGCGGCTGGAGGGCAAGGAGGGGAAGCCGTTCCGCTACCGCGACCTGGGCAGCATGGCCACCATCTCTCGCTTCCGGGCCGTGGTGAGCTTCAAGGGCATCCGCCTGTCGGGGTTCATCGGCTGGCTCGCCTGGCTCTTCGTTCACCTCACCTTCCTCACCGGGTTCAAGAACCGCATCGCGACCATTCCGCGCTGGGCGATCACCTTCATCGGCAACAGCCGCCCGCAGCGCACGATCACGATGCAGCAGGTCATCGGTCGAGTTGCGCTCGAGCGGGCGGGCGGCCGGCCATTCCTGATGTCGCTGGTCGAGGAAGACCCGAAGTCGGCGGAGAGCGAGACGCCCGAGTGATCGGCAGCCGCGAAGTCGACGGGTTCGAGGCGCTGACACTCTCGTCCGAGGAGGGCGAGCTCGAGGCCGCGTTCGTCCCCGAGGCCGGGATGGTGGGCTGCTCCCTGCTTCATCGCGGGGAGGAGCTGCTGGGCCAGCGCGGCGGCTTGGCCCGATACGTAGCGGACCGATCGACGATGGGCGTCCCGCTGCTTCACCCGTGGGCAAACCGGGTCGCCGAGAGACGCTTCCAGGTTGCCGGACGGGAGGTCGATCTGTGGGCACATCCCTCGCTGTACACCCTGGGTCCCCACGGCCTGCCGATCCACGGCCTCCTCGCGGCCGCTCCGGAATGGAGTGTGGGTCGCCATGAGGACGGACCGGAGGGACCGAGTCTGGTGGGCTCCTTCGACTTCGCCGCCCGCGAGGACCTGATGACCGTGTTCCCGTTTCCTCATCAACTCGAGGTCGAGGCCACGATCTCGGATGAGACGCTGACCATCGCGACGACCGTGCGCGCCTCCGGCGACGTGCCGGTTCCCATCGCCTTCGGGTACCACCCCTACCTCCGTCTGCCCGGCGTCGATCGAAGTGCCTGGCAAGTCGAGATTCCGGTGAGCGAGAGGGTCGTGCTCGACTCCGAGGAGCTCCCGACCGGCGAGGTGGAGCCGGCGGATGTGGCCGACGGTCCGCTCGGGTCGAGGACCTTCGACGACGAGTTCGTTGCCCCGAACCAGCCATTCGGGCTCACGGGAGGTGGGCGCCGCATCGAGGTGTCGTTCGAGCGGGGTTACCCCTATGCCCAGGTCTACGCGCCGGACGACGACGACGTGATCGCTTTCGAGCCGATGACCGCCCCGACCAACACCTTGGTGAGCGGGCAGGACCTGATTCTGCTGGAGCCCGGTGAGAGCTACGAGGCCTCGTTCTCGATCCGCGTGTCGAGCTGATGGCCGAGCGCCCTGCGACGGAGATGTCGGCCGCGGAGTTCCGCGAGCTCTTCGAGCGGGTCTCGAACTGGGGCCGGTGGGGGCCCGACGACGAGCGCGGGGCTCTGAATCTCCTCACCACAGATCGAGTCGGCGCGGCCGCGCAGCTGGTGCGGAGTGGTGAGACCGTCACGATCAGCCGCACGCTCGACACCGAGCAGGAGCCGGACAACCCGTTCCCGGCCGATCATCACATGACGATGCTCACGGACGAGGACATCGGCTCGGGAACGCTCCGGTTCGCCAAGGACTACGTCGGGCTCGACTACCACAACGATTCGCACACCCACATCGATGCGCTCTGCCATGTCGCCTTCGACGGGACCCTCTACAACGGCAGGGAGAGCGAGTCCGTTGGGGCCGAGGGCGCCGAGGCCGAGACGATCGAGATCCTCAAGGATGGGCTCGTGGGGAGGGCTGTCCTGCTCGATATCCCTCGGATCCGCGGCGTTGAATGGCTCGAGCCGGGCGAGCACGTCTTTCCGGGCGATCTGGACGAGGCCGAGCGGGCCCAGGGAGTCTCGGTGGGCGAGGGAGACATCCTCCTGGTGAGGACCGGCCATTCCCATCGGCTCGCCGAGCTCGGGCCCTGGGACACGGCCAGCGCGAAGGCCGGCCTCCACCCGAGCTGCGCCCTCTTCGTCGCTGAGCGCGGCGTGTCGGCGCTCGGATCGGACGGCAACAGCGACACCGCCCCGAGCACGACGGAGGGGGTCGACTTTCCGATTCACGCGCTTGCCCTGAACGCGATGGGGGTGCATCTCCTGGACTACCTTGACCTCGGTGAGCTGTTGCCCGCCTGTCAGCGGCACGGGCGCTGGGAGTTCCTCTTCGTCGGTGCGCCCCTTCGCATTGCGGGCGGCACCGGATCGCCCCTCAACCCGATCGGAATCTTCTGATGACCCGTCGCGGCAATAGGGTGTCAGTGGTCTGATGCCCCACCTGATCCCTCTTCTGGCGGATTCGTCGTCCAACCTGCTGGCGGCGCGCAACCAGATGGGGTTCACGCTCGGCTTTCACATCGTCCTGGCGTGCCTCGGCGTGGCCTTCCCGGCGATGATGCTGATCGCCGAGTGGCGCGGCCGGAGGCGCAACGACGAGGCGGCGCTTCGGCTCGCCCGGAACTGGTCGAAGGCGGTCGCGGTCCTGTTTGCGGTCGGGGCGGTCACCGGCACCGTCCTCTCCTTCGAATTCGGCCTGCTCTGGCCGCGGTTCATGGACCGCTTCGGCGACGCCTTCGGCATCGCGTTCGCGATCGAAGGGATCTTCTTCTTCCTCGAGGCGATCTTCATCGCCATCTACATCTATGGCTGGAACCGCCTCTCACCGCGCGCGCACATGTGGGCCGCGGTTCCGATCGTGATCTCCGGCGTGGGAGGCGCCTTCTCCGTGATCGCCGCGAACGCATGGATGAACCAGCCGCAGGGCTTCAAGCTGGACGCCGCCGGTCACGTCACCGACGTCAAGCCGTTCGAGGTCCTCTTCAACAATGCGACCGGCTACGAGTTCTTCCACATGCTGCTCGCGGCCTACATGGTCACCGGGTTCATCTTGGCCTCGATCTACGCGGTCGGGATGCTGCGCGGCCGTCGCGACGCCTACCACCGGGCCGGGCTGCTCATCCCGCTGACCGTCGCCGCGATCGCGACCCCGATCCAGCTCTTCGTCGGCGACACGGCCGCGCGCGCGGTCGCGGACGATCAGCCGTCCAAGTTCGCCGGAATGGAATGCATCTACCACGGCGGCCCCGACCAGACCGAATACCTCGGCGGGCGCTGTGTCGACGGCAAGGTCAAGGGGGGGATCGGGATCCCTGGGCTCGATTCGTTCCTCGTCGGGTTCAGCAAGAGCACCAACGTGACGGGTCTCAACCAGATTCCAGCCAACGAGCAGCCACCTGCCCTGACGATGCTCCACCTCTCCTTCGACACGATGGTCGGGATGGGGACGCTGCTGTTCCTGCTCGCGGTCTGGCTCGCGATCGCCTGGTGGCGAAAACGCGACCTGCCCGCGACGAGGTGGTTCCTGAGGGCGGTAGCCGTCTCGGGGGTGGCGGCCGTCGTCGCCCTCGAATCCGGTTGGATCGTCACCGAGGTGGGTCGTCAGCCCTGGATCCTCTACAAGATCATGAGAACCTCCGAGGCGGTCACCCCGGCGCAGGGGATCTGGTGGGTGTTCGCCTTCACCATGTTGCTCTACGTCGGGCTCTTCACCACGGCGGCGTTGATCCTCCGCGCCCTGTCTCGCCGCTGGCGAGAGGGCCAGACCGAGCAGGGCGAGGTGCCGTACAGCCCGCCGCCTGGAGGACCCGCATCGGAGGGAACGACGTGAGCAAGGCGGACGTCTGCGCGGTGATCCTCTGGATCGGGGTGACCCTCTACGCGATCTTCGGCGGGGCGGACTTCGGCGCCGGAGTCTGGGACCTCTTGGCCGGCAGCGGTGAGCGCGCGGAACGGGTTCGCGGTCAGATCGACCGGTCGATCGGCGCGGTGTGGGAGGCGAACCACGTCTGGCTGATCTTCGTGCTCGTGGTGCTCTGGACGGCGTTCTCCACCGCCTTCTCGGCGATCATGACCACCCTCTACATCCCGTTGGCGCTCGCCGCCCTCGGGATCGTCTTGCGCGGCTCCGGGTTCGCATTCCGGCATGCACTGCCCGGACGGGTCCAGGGCTCGGCCTCGCGGGTGTTCGGCATCGCCTCGGTGCTCACCCCGTTCTTCATGGGCACGGTGGTCGGGGCGATCGCCTCCGGTGAGGTCCCGGCGGCGGGCGACGGCGATCCGACCGGGAGCTGGACGGGCTTCCTCCCGCTCGCCACCGGCGCCATGTTCGTCGCCGTCGCGGCGTACACGGCCGGGATCTTCCTGGTCCGGGATTCGGGTGCGGCAGGCGACCGCGAGCTGCGCGACTACTTCGCTCACCGCGCGCTGATCGCCGCGGTGGTCGCCGGGGCGGCCGCCGTGGTCGGAGTGATCGCGCTGCACTCCGACGGCCGCTACGTCTACGACGGCCTCACCTCCTGGCCGGGAATTGCGCTGGTGATCCTCTCGGGAGTCTGCGGGGTCGTCGCCCTGGGGCTGCTCCTCTCCGGGCGAAGCCGCGGCCTCCGTGTGGCGGCGGTCGGCGCCGGCACGGCGGTGATCTGGGGCTACTTCGCGGCCGTCTTCCCGTACATCCTGCCGACCTCGCTGACGATCTCCGACGCCGCCGGCGCCTCGGCCACTCTGACGGAGGTGATCGTCGTCTTCATCGCCGCCGCCGTGCTCGTCATCCCCTCGTTGATCCTGCTCTACGTGCTCTCTCAGCGCAGCACGCTTGAGAGCTACTCGGCCGGCGAGTAGTCCCCGGCCCGGGGATAGAGTCCGGGCGCAATGAAATGGAAGCCGGGCAAGACCAGCGGCAACATCGAGGATCGGCGCGGCCAGGGCGGAGGCTTCGGTGGACTTGGTGGAGGCGGGGGGTTGCCCATCCCGATGGGCCGTATGGGAGGCGGCGGAATCATCGGCGTCATCGTCGCGGTCGTCCTTTACCTCCTGGTCATCAAGGGAGGGGGCGGGGGAGGGTTCGACGTCCCGGGGCCGAGCAGCGCCTTCCCGCAGGTCCCGCAGACCGGGTCGAGCGACACCTCGGTTCCGGGCAGCCCCGATGAGAACAACGAGGTCAAGTTCGTCTCCTTCGTGCTCGACGACGCCCAGGGCTTCTGGAAGCAGCAGTTCGCTGCCGCCGGCAAGCCCTACCAGCCGGCGAAGCTCGTCCTCTTCCGCGGGCAGACGGCCTCGGGCTGTGGCGCGGCGAGCTCGGCGACGGGCCCCTTCTACTGCCCGCTCGACCAGAGGGTCTACATCGACCTCGGCTTCTTCGATGAGCTCAACCAGCGCTTCAAGGCGCCCGGCGACTTCGCCCAGGCGTACGTCCTCGCCCACGAGCTCGGCCATCACGTCCAGCAGCAGCTCGGCATCGAGGGGAAGGTCCGCCAGGAGAGCCAGCAGAACCCCGACGACGCCAACGAGCTCTCGGTGCGGCTCGAGCTGCAGGCCGACTGCCTCGCCGGGGTCTGGGGCCGTTCCACCTACGATCGCGGGATCCTGGAGAACGGGGACCTCCAGGAGGGCCTGAACGCGGCCGCGGCGGTAGGCGACGACCGGATCCAGAAGCAGGCGAATGGCCGGATCGACCCGGAGTCCTTCACGCATGGCACCTCCGAGCAGCGGGCGCACTGGCTGCAGACGGGCTTCGACTCGGGCAAGCTCGAGTCCTGTGACACCTTCTCAGGAGACATCTGATGAGCGACCTCTTCGACTTCTACCCCTACGCCGAGCGCTACGGCGTCAATCGCGAGATCCCTGAGAGCGGGCGCTCGCGTGAGGAGATCCTCACCGAGATGCGCGAGATGGCCGCCGAGGAGGACCGCGCCTGGGAGGACGGCAAGTGCTCCGGGACGATGTACTGCGGCGACCGCGACCACTACGGATTCCTGAAGGAGGCGTTCGGGCTCTTCGCGCACCAGAACGCCCTGCAGCGCGACATGTGCCCGAGTGCGACGCGCTTCGAGGGCGAGATCATCGCGATGGCGCTCGAGCTGATGCACGGCGGGGAGCTCAACGGCCGAGAGCCCGCGGGGATGGTCACCTCGGGCGGCAGCGCCAGCATTGCGCAGGCCGTGCTCGCCTACCGCGAGCAGGGGCGCGAGGCGCGCGGTATCGAGCGGCCGAACTTCGTCAAGCCCGAGACCGGCCACCCCGCCTTCGACAAGGCCTGCCATCTGTTCGGGGTGGAGCTGCGGCGCGCCGAGATCGATCCGGAGACGACGCTGGTGCGGCCCGAGACCGTCGCCGAGCTGATCGACGAGAACACCGTCGGCGATCGTCGGCTCGGCCGGCAACTACGGCTACGGCACGATCGACCCGATCGCGGACCTCGCCGAGCTGGCGACGGAGCGCGGGGTCGGCATGCACGTCGACGGCTGCCTGGGCGGCTACCTGCTGCCGTTCGGGGAGCAGCTCGGGCTGCCGATTCCCCCGTTCGACTTCCGCGTCCCGGGGGTCACCTCGATCTCCGCCGACACCCACAAGTACGGCTACGGGCTGAAGGGCACCTCGACCCTGCTCTTCCGCGACCGCGAGCTGCGCAACCGCTGCTACTTCTTCATGCCGGACTGGAGCGGCGGCAAGTACTTCTCGCCCGGGATCGAGGGCTCGCGCTCCGACGGGCTGCTGGCCGCGACCTGGGCCTCGCTGGTCTCGATCGGTCGTGAGGGCTACAGGATGTACGCCAAGCTGATCTTCGATACCTCGGCCGCGATGCAGGACGCGGTCCGCTCGCACCCCGAGCTTCGGATCATGGGCGAGCCGACCTTCCTCTTCGCCTTCACCTCGGACGCGTTCGACGTCTACCACGTCAACGACGAGCTGAAGCGCCGCGGCTGGCGCCTCAACGGCCTGCAGTACCCGAACGCCCTCCACATTGCGGTGACCCGGCCGCAGACCCAGCCCGGAGTGGTGGAGGAGTGGGTCGAGGATCTCGGGGCGGCGGTGGCCTACGCGCGCGAGCGCGGCGACGAGCCCGCCGAGTCAAGCGCCGTCTACGGCGGCGTGCCCGGCGGCCTCAACGCCGACGCCGAGGAGATGATCCGCGGCGTGATGACCCAGCTGATGGACTCGCAGCAGGCTGTTCCTGCCGCGTGAGCGATCGAGCGTTTCTGCCTCGCGGTCGACCTGGGCAGCGGCGCGCTCAAGGTCGGTGTGGTGTCCCTGACGGGTGAGGTCGCCGCCGTCGCCCAGCGCGACTACGAGACCGAGCGGCTGCCCGGCGGCGGCGCAATCCAGGACGCCTCCGCCTGGTGGGACATGGTCCGCGAGCTGGCGGGCGCGGCGCTGAAGAAGATCCGGGCCGACGATGTCGTTGCGGTCTCCTGCACGGGACAGTGGGCGAGCACGATCCCCGTGGACGAGGCGGGCGAGCCCGTCGGCCCCTGCCTGATGTGGCTCGACACGCGCGGTGCCCACCGCTCACGCGAGGCGATCGGCGGCCCCGTGATGGGCTACTCGCCGCGCGCGCTCGCCACCTGGATCCGCCACACCGGCGGCGTCCCCTCGGTCTTCGGCGGTGACCCGGTCAGCCACATGCTCCACCTGGAGCGCGACGAGCCGGAGGTTGCTTCCGCGGCTCGCTGGTACCTGGAGCCGGTCGACTACCTGACGATGCGGTTCACCGGGCGAGCGGCGGCCTCCCACGCCTCGATGAGCGGCGCCTGGCTGACCGACAACCGGCGGCTCGACCGGCTCGAGTACGACCCGGTGCTCGTCGGCAAGCTGGGTCTCGACGCCGCCAAGCTGCCGCCGCTGGTCGAGACGGGCTCGCTGATCGGGCCCGTCCGGCCCGACGTGGCCTCCGAGCTCGGGATCAGTCCCGATGCCCAGGTCGTGACGGGGACCCCGGACCTTCACTCCGCCGCCCTCGGCTGCGGGGCGATCGGCGAGGGCCAGGCGCACATCACGATCAGCACCACCTCATGGATCTCGTTGCCGTTCCCACGGAAGAAGACCGACGCGCTTCATTCCATCGCGACGGTCCCGGGGCTCGACTCGAGCAGCTACCTGGTCGCGAACAACCACGAGGCGGCCGGACTGTGCCTGCGCTGGCTTCGCGACAGCTTCACCCTCGGCGAGCCGGGGGAATACGAGCGCCTGATCGAGCTGGCGGAGGGCTCGCCGCCGGGCAGCGGCGGCGTGATCTTCACGCCCTGGATCGCGGGCGAGCGCTCCCCGGTCGACGATCGCAACGCCCGCGGAGGCTGGCACAACCTCTCCGTCGAGACCGGCAACGCCGACCTCGTCCGCTCCGTTCTGGAGGGCGTCGCCTACAACAGCCGCTGGCTGGGCGAGGCGGTCGAGAGCTTCGCCAAGCAGCGGCTCGACCCGCTGCGCATCTTCGGAGGAGGTGCGATTCCCGACCTCTGGTGCCAGATCCACGCCGACGTGATGGGCCGCGCGATCGAACGCGTCGCCGACCCGGTGCACGCCAACCTCCGGGGGGCCGCGCTCTTCGCCGCCCTCGGCCTCGGTGAGATCGCCCGCGGCGAGGTCCGCGAGCTGGTGCCGGTCGATCGGGTCTTCCAGCCGAATCCAGCGAACCGGGAGGCCTACGAGCCCCTCTACGCTGAGTTCCCGGGCCTCTACAAGGCGCAGCGCAAGATGTTCTCCCGGCTCAATGGCTGACGGGCTCGCGCCACATCGTCGTCACGGTGTGCAGATCGTCGGGGGTGGAGAAGCGGCCTTGTCCTTCGAAGCCAAGTCGCGCGTATCTGCGGTTGTTGTCCGGGTTGGTGGACTCCAGGTAGGTGGCCTGGCCGTCCCGATCGGCCTGCGCGACCAGCTCCGCGAGCAGGCCCATCCCGATCCCCTGACCGCGGCTGTCGGTGCGGGTACCCAGGAAACTCAGGTAGTAGAACGGCCGGCCCTGAGGGAGCACCGCCTCGAAGCGCTCCAGCGTCTCGAGGACGGCGAGGGCGTGGTGCCGAGCGAATCTCGTCAGGAACGGCTCCAGCCTCGCCTCGGCGTCCTCGGTCAGCTCGCGCTCGCCCGGGGGCGTGAAGACCGCGACGGCGGATCCGCGCTCGTCGCTCATCCAGACACCTTGATTGGGAAGGGCGCTCTCGACGTAGAGCCCGAAGATCGCGGCGTGCTGCTCCGCTCGCAAGGCGGGGTCCGGAAACATCCACGACCAGAGCGGGTCGGGGCCGAAGGCCTGGACGATCGTCTCGACGACCGCTTCGTAGTCGGCCTGGGAGGCGATTCGGGTCACGGTGCGGTCGACGCTACCCGGGCCGCCACGGCGGCGGCTGAGATAATCGGTGGACATGCGGTGTCCGTCCTGCGGCAACGAGAATCGTGAGGGCGCACGATTCTGCGATTCGTGCGGCAGCGAGCTGACCGCTCAGCCCGCCCCGGAGCCGAGGCCCGAGCAGCTGCCCGCCGACGTCCCCGCCGAGATCGCGGGGCGCTACAGCGTGCGGAGCTTCCTCGGGCAGGGGGGCCGCAAGCGCGTCTACCTGTCCGACGACACCGCGACCGGCACGGAGGTTGCGATTGCGCTCTTCGACACGGAGGGCGTCGGCGCATCGATCCAGGCGCGGGCCCGGCGCGAGGCCGAGGCGATGCGCAAGCTCGGCGACCATCCTCAGGTCGTCCCGGTTCTGGACACCGGAGAGCAGGACGGCAACCCGTTCATCGTCAGCCGCTACATGCCGGGCGGCGACGTCGAGGGCCTGCTCGCCGCGGCCGGCGGGCGGCTGGAGGTGGAGCGGGCAGTCGAGATCGCCGCCGACGTCACGCGTGCGCTCGAGCACGCCCACAGCCGCGGCATCGTCCATCGTGACCTGAAGCCCGCCAACGTCTGGATCGACGACGACGGCCACGCCAGGCTCGGCGACTTCGGATTGGCGACGACCGAGGCAAGGGCCCGCGTCAGCGGTGGGACGCTTGTCGGCACTGTCGCCTATCTGCCACCGGAACAGGCACTGGGCGAGGCCGCCGGCCCGAAGAGCGACCTCTACTCGCTCGGCGCCCTCCTCTACGAGATGCTCACCGGCGAGCCGCCGTTCCCGGGTGACGACGCAGTTTCGATCATCTCCCAGCATCTGCACGCCGATCCGGTACCGCCCTCGCGGCACAACGAGGCGGTCCCGGAGGCGCTGGACCGTTCAGTGCTCGGACTCCTTGCCAAGCGCCCTGGGGACCGCCCGGCCAACGCCGCCGCCGCGCGTGAGCTGATGCTCGCGGCCCTCGAGGAACAGCCAGCCGAGCCGGCCGAGGAGCGGCGCGCCAACCCGCTCGAGAGCCTCGCCGGCGGGGTCTTCGTCGGCCGCGAGCGCGAGCTCGAGCGCCTTCGCGAGGCCGTGGACTCGGCGCTCGCCGGCCGCGGATCCCTCCAGCTGCTGGTGGGGGAGCCCGGCATCGGCAAGACGCGCGCGTCCGAGGAGCTCGCCACCTACGCCCGGGTCAGCGGGGCCCGTGTCTACTGGGGACGCTGTCGCGAGGACGAAGGCGCACCGGCCTACTGGCCCTGGGTGCAGGCGATCCGCTCATACGTGCGCGATGCGGACCCCGTCGCGCTCGCCTGGCAGCTCGGTGCGGGAGCGCCGGAGGTCGCCCAGCTGGTTCCCGAGGTGGCCGAGAAGCTCGACGTCGAGCCGGCCAACGGCGGCGACTCGGAGGAAGCCCGGTTCCGGCTATTCGACTCGGTCACCACCCTCCTGCTCGGGGCAGCCCGGGATCGTCCGATCGTGATCGTGCTGGACGACCTCCACTGGGCCGACGAGCCCTCGCTGCTCCTGCTGCGCTTCGCTGCGAAAGAGCTCGCCTCCAGCGGACTGCTCGTCCTCGGCACCTATCGCGACGTCGAGCTCGGCCGCCACCATCCGCTGGCCCGCATGCTGGGAGAGATATCCGGAGTCGAGGGGAGCGGGCGGATCCCGCTCAGAGGCCTCTCGGTCGCCGCGGTCGAGCGCTACATGGAGATGACGGCCGGGACGCCGGCGCCGCCGGGTCTGGCGGAGGCCGTCCAGGAGCAGACCGACGGCAACCCCTTCTTCGTCGGCGAGGTCGTTCGGCTGCTTGCCAGCGAGGGCAAGCTGGCCGCCGGGGGCAGCGCCGCGGAACTGCAGATCCCACAGGGGGTCCGCGAGGTGGTCGGTCGCCGCCTCGATCGCCTCGGCGAGGAGACCAATGAGGCTCTGCGCGTCGCGGCGGTTATCGGTCGCGACTTCGAGGAGGAGCTTGTCTGGCGAGTGGCGGAGTTGCAGCCCGAGCAGCTGATGAGGGCGGCGCAGGAGGCCGTGGGGGAGCGGCTGGTCACCGACCTCGGCGAGGGTCGCTACTCCTTCGCCCATGCGCTCGTCCGCGACACGCTCTACGAGGAGCTGACCCCGCCGAAGCGCTCCGCGCTTCACGAGCGCGCGGGCCTGGCGATTGAGACGGTCTGTGGCGGCAACGTCGACGAGCGCCTCGGCGAGCTGGCACACCACTTCCTGGAGGCGGCCCCGCGCGGGGATCTGGCGAAGGCCATCGATTACGCCCAGCGGGCGGGCGAGCAGGACATGGAGCAGCTCGCCTATGAGGATGCCGTCGACGTCTACGGCCGGGCCCTCGAGGTGCTCGAGCTGATGGACGAGCCCGACGAGGCTCTGCGTTGCAGTTTGTTGCTCGCTCTCGGCGGAGCCGAGGCCAAGTCCGCCCGTGTCGCCGACGCCCGTGACGCATTCGAGAGCGCCGCGGACTCGGCGCGCCGGCTGGACGACGCCGACAGCCTGGTCGGAGCCGCGATCGGGATCGCGATGATGAGCGCCGCCGGCCAGCTTGACGAGAAGCTGCTTGCCCTGCTCAACGAGGCGCTGGAGCGCATCGGCCCGGAGCGCACCGCGCGACGGGCGGCCCTGCTCAGCGCCAAGTCGGCGGAAATGTATTGGGTCGACAACGACGTCATCGAGTCATCCCGGCTGGTCGATGAGGCAATCGAGATCGCCCGCGAAGTCGACGCGCCGGCGTCGCTGTCCGCCGCCCTGCAGCGCAAGATCTTCATCCCGTCCGGACCCGGAGGCGCGAAGGAACGACTCGCGCTGGCCGACGAGATGCTCGAGCTCGGGAAGGCGACCGGCAACCGAGAGGCTGATTCTGCGCGCGCACGGCTACCGGCTCTGGATGTTACTTGGAGCTCGCGGATGTGGCCGCCGCCGACCGGGAGCTGGTCGCCTACGCCCAGCTGGCCGACGAGCTGCGGATGCCCGAGCACACCTGGTTGACGATCGCCCTCCGGGGCATGCGCACCCTGCTCGACGGCGATATGGAGGGGGCCGAGCGGCTGGCGACGAGGCGAGGCGTGCGGGTCAGCGCGCCGAGCAGCCGGTCTCCGAGCAGTTCTATGGAATCCAGATGACCCAGATCCGGAGTCATGCAGGGCCGCGCCGGCGAGCTGCTCCCCGCAGCTCGCGCTCTCGCGGAGCGCTTTCCGGGAATTCCGGCTTGGCGCGGCGGCCTGATCACTCTGGCCGCCCGCTCTGGCGACTCCGAGCTTGCCCGCCGCGAGCTCGAGCGCTTCGCCGGCGATGACTTCTCGGCGATCCCGCGGGACGTGAACTGGATCGCCGGCATGAGCCTGCTTGGAGAGGCAATTGCGCTGATCGGCGACGTCGATCGGGCCGAGCGCGCCTATGACGAGCTGCTCCCCTACGAGGGGCTGGCGATCGTCGTTGCTCGGGCTGTGGGCTGCAACGGGCCCGGTCGATCGCGTTCTCGGGATGCTCGCCCAGCTCCTCGGCCGTGCGGACGAGGCCGAGCGCCACTTCGGCAACGCCGTCGAGATCGCGACCCGCATGGGCGACCGGCCGGGGATGGCACTCTGCGGCCTGGCGCTCGCGGAGTTGCTGCTCGCCCGCGACCAGTCCAACGACCGCGAGCTCGCCCAGGAGATGCTCTCCACCGTGCTCGGCACCGCCCGGGAGATGGGCGCGCGTTGGATCGTCGACCGGGCCCTGCGCGACCGCCTCGACGCCCAGGGCCTGAGCGGCGTCGACGTGACGACCTCGATCGACGACATGGTCTCGGCCCTCGAGGAGGAGCGCCCGGACATGCGCGCGCACGCGGCGCCCGATGGGACGGTCGCGATCCTCTTCAGCGACATCGAGGATTCGACGGTGCTCACCGAGAGGCTCGGCGACGAGCAGTGGCTTCAGGTCCTGCGCGAGCACAACACGATCTTCCGCGAGCAGATCTCCCGCCACGACGGCTACGAGGTGAAGAGCCAGGGCGACGGCTTCATGCTCGCTTTCCCCGATCCCTGCGAGGCGCTCGAATGCGCGATCGACGTGCAGCGCGCCTTCGCGGAGCGCGAGCAGGCCGGGGAGGGGGAGTCGCTCCGCGTCCGGATGGGCCTGCACACCGGCGAGGTGATCTCCGAGGAGGGCGACTACTTCGGCAAGAACGTCATTCTCGCCGCCCGGATCGCCGCCCAGGCGCTCGGGGGAGAGATCCTGGTCTCCGAGGAGATGCGCGATGCCGCGACGAGCGGCGACGGGAACGGGAACGGCCTGAGCTTCGACGGCGGGCGCGAGCTGGAGCTCAAGGGCCTGGCCGGGAGTCACCGCGTCTTCCGCGCCGAATGGGCCGCACAAGAGACGGCAGCCTGACCGACGAGTTCGTCACCCATGCGATCGAGCTGCCGAGCGGCGAGCTGCGCCTGCTCCAGCCGGCGGAGGCGGCCGAGATCCCCGACGACCACCAGGTCGAATGGGCGCCGCTGGCGCCCTACTGGTCCGTCCTCTGGCGCAGCGGAATGGCCCTCGCTCGGGAGCTCGATGGGGTGGATCTGCGAGGCCTGCGGGTCGTGGAGCTCGGCTGCGGCCTGGCGGTGCCCAGCATCGCCGCCGCCCGCGGCGGGGCGAAGGTGATCGCGACCGACGGCGACATCGACGCGCTCGGCCTGGTCAGGCGCAACGCCGAGGCGAACGGCGTCGAGCTCGAGACGGCCGCCGTCGACTGGGCCGACCCGGACGAGCTCGTGGAGCGGGGGCCCTTCGACTTCGTGCTGTGCTCAGACATCCTCTACGAGCGACCCAGCGTCTCGCTGCTGCTCGAGCTGCTGCCGCGGCTCGCGCCGGTGGCGTGGGTGGCCGACCCGGGTCGGCCGGCGGCGGACGCCTTCATGGAGCAGGCGAGCGGGCGATGGCCCATCGAAACCCGCGTGCGGGGCGTGGTCCAGGTGCACCGGATTCAGGTCGGCTGAGGCATACTCAGCCGCGAGGGCCGGGACGTGCTCCACAGACTTCGTCGTCACATTCGCGCCGTGGTCGTGATCGCGGCAGTAGCGGTGGTCGCAGCGGCGGCGGCGGTCGCCGTGCCGCGGCTCGGCGGCGCGTCCAAGGAATCCTCCGACAAGTTCGCGGACACCAAGCTGGCCCCGAAGCCCTGGGCCGCCGACCCCCAGTACCGGCCGGGGGGCGAGGTGCCGACCACCACGGCCGAGGCCAAGCCGATTCCGAAGGCGCCGATCGACCCGAAGACGGGAATGCCCGCGGCTTCGGCGGGCACCAACGGCTCCTTCACCCCGCCATCTCCCGCGGAGCGCAGGCGGGTCTACACAGCGACGCACACCGTCGGCGGGAACGATCCGGCGCTCCTGCTCAACAGGACCGCGCTGGCTCCGCCCTCGGCGCCCGATCCGATCAGGGCCATGATCAGCGCCGCCAACCTGATCGTCGGCCAGCCGTACAGGTGGGGCGGTGGCCACGGGTCCTTCCAGTCGAAGGGATATGACTGCTCGGGCGCGGTGAGCTATGCACTCGCCGGAGCGGGGCTGCTGCAGACCCCGCTGACCTCGGGCCAGTTCATGGGCTATGGCGAGCCGGGCCAGGGACAGTGGCTGACGATCTACGCGAACGCGAATCACGTCTACGCCGTGATCGCCGGCCTGCGCTGGGACACCGTGGGTGACGCGCGCGGCTCCGGGCCGCGCTGGCACCCCTTCGACGCGTACCCGACGGGCTTCGTCGCGCGGCACGTACCCGGCCTCTAGGCTTCCGCGATGCTTTCGGCTCTGCTGGCGGGTGCGCTGATCGCTGCCGCCTCCCTGTTGCTCGGCTCGGCGATCATGGCGATCGCCGGCCTGCCGCGGCATTCCGCTGCCGGCCCCGCCACCGGGATCTCCGCGCTGCTGGTGATCTGCGGCATTTCGATCAAGCTCCCCGGCCACGCGGTGACCGCGGCCGTGGTCACCGGGGTGGCGCTGATCGGCTGCTTCGTCGTCTTCGGCCGCGCGCGAGTGCCCGCCGGGACGGTGCGGATCGGAGCGATCGTCGCCGTCATCGGTGCGGCGCTCGTCGTCGCCATTCCGTTCGCGACGAGCGGCCGCGTCGGGATCCTCGGCCAGGGCCTGGTCAACGACGACATGGCCTCGCACCTGCTCTTCACGGAGTGGATCACCTCTCACGCAGGCCCGACGCCCGACCTGATCAAGGACGGATATCCCCTCGGGCCGCACGCGATCGTCGCGGTCTCCGCCAAGGTGAGCGGCGCCAGCCTGATCGAGGCGTTCGCCGGCCTGACCGGCGCGATCGCGGTGCTCCTGGCCCTGACCGGGTACGGAGCGCTCGGTGGCATCCGCGGCTGGCTTCGGGTTCCGGCCGCCGTGCTGGCGGCGAGCCCATACCTGGCAGCCGCCTACCTCGCCCAGGGAGCGTTCAAGGAGCCGCTGCTGGCGCTGGCGCTGCTCGGGTTCACGCTGGCATTGCCCCCTCTCCGAGCAGTGTGGTCGATCGAGGGGGATACCAATGGGTATCGAGACCGCTATCCGCCGGGTAGCGATCGCTACCTCCCGCAGGCAAGGGCAGCAATCCCACTCGGGGTGGTCGGCGCCGGCACGATCTACAACTACAGCTTTCCCGGGCTCGCCTGGCTGGTCGGCGCCGCCCTGCTCTGGATGCTGGTCATTGCGCTCAGAGAGCGCGACCCGGCCGGAGGCCTGCGCCTGCGGGAGCGGCTCCGCGGAGCCAGGTCGGCGATCACACTCGGCGTCGCCATCCCGATCGTCGCCGCGCTGCCCGAGATCTTCCGGCTCGCCAGCTTCTCGAGCTTCAAGGCCTTCAACCCCTCGGGCACCGGCCCGACCGTGGGCTTCGGGAACCTGCGCCAGCCGCTCAACCCGCTGGAGGCCTTCGGGGTCTGGCCCTCGGGCGAGTTCCGCATCACCCCCACCAACTCGACCACGCCGGAGATCGCCTTCTATCTCGGGGCGCTCCTGGCCCTGGTCGCGTTTGCGTGGGGCCTGGGCCGGGCGCTGTCGCGGCAGGAGTCGGCACTGCCCTCGGCGCTGCTCGCTGCGACCCTTCTCTACCTCGCCTCGCTGGCGCTCGGCACGCCCTACACCCAGGCCAAGGCGCTGGCGATCGCCGCTCCGCTGATCATGGTGATCGCGCTCCGCGGCCTGCTCTCGGCCGATTCCCTGCCCGGCGAGGAGGCCGACGTCCCCGAGGGGGGAGGTGCGGCGCGGTGGCCGCCGAGGCTGGTGCGCCCGTTCGCGGGCTTCGCCGTGCCGCTCCTCACGCTCGCCTTCGCGGCGGCTGCGGCCTTCTCCACGCTGCTGCCGCTGCGCCAGTCGGCGGTCGGGCCCGACTACCACCTCCAGGAGATGCTCCGCATGCGTCCGATCGTCGACGGGCAGAACGTGCTCTTCCTCGGCCGCGACAACTTCGTCTCCTGGGAGCTGATCGGCTCCGAGGTCTATGCGCCGATCACCAACCACTACGACGTCGAGGAGGTCCATCCGCTCTACCGGGCCACCGACCTGAACGCCAAGTTCGATTGGGACAACGTGCCGCCGTTCGTGATGAACAAGTTCGACTGGGTGGTGACCACGAGCGCGGCGATGCAGAGCCAGGCGCCGCCCGGCTTCGTGCCACGGCTGCGGACCGGCGACTTCATCCTCTGGCACCGCGACCAGCCGGTCGGCCAGCGGCGGACGCTCTACGAGCCGATCAACCCGGGTGCCCCGCTCGACTGCGACAACCCCGAGCAGGCGCCGATCACCAAGGTGGAGGGCACCGCGACGGTCTTCACCGTCCAGCCGGTGATCGGCAAGGTCTGGAACCCGAGCCCGGCGCTGACGCAGACCAAGCCCGCTCACATGCGGCTCTATCTGACGCCGGGACGCTGGGACCTCTCGATCCAGTACGCGAGCACGCAGCCCCTGCACGTCACGGCGAACGGGCCCGGCCTTTCCTCGCCCTTCAGCACGGAGCTGCGCACCAATCTGCTCTTCCGGGGCCCCTCGCCGTACTACCCGGTCGGCTCGCTCGAGGTCAGGAGGGCCGGGACGGTGATCGTGAACGTGGACGTCGACGATCCGCCGCTGATCGGCCGCCTGCTGCGCACGGAGAGCAAGGCGTATTTGAGCGGCCTCGCCGCCACCCGCTCCGACCCGGCGCGCCAGACGATCCCGCTGAGCCGGGCGTGCGGCCGTTACGTCGATTGGTATGCGGTGGCGCCCGGCACGCCGGCGAGCGCCCTGGGCGGGGTTGCCGCTCCGCAGGCGCAGCCGATCGAGCCCGACGACTAATACGATCGCCGCATGCCGCGTCTCTGGGCCGCCAGCCTGGTGATCCTCGTGATCTGCCTGATCGCCTCGATGGTGATCGCCATCGCCAAGCTCACGTAGCCGTATCGCCGCGCCCAGCAGTCCCCTCCGGGTAGTATCGGCGCGCTAATTACGGCGAGGAGGGGTGATGTTCGACCGCATAGTGGTTGGAACCGATGGCTCGGAGACCGCCACCGAGGCGGTGCGGACCGCAGTCGAGCTGGCCAAGCTCTCGAAGGCGAAGCTCGAGATCGTCAGCGCTTACCAGCCCGTGCCGCAGCAGCGCCTCAGGGATGAGGGGGAGGGGATCTCCGGTGACATCGCGTACGCGGTGAACCCGCGGGAGGATGTCGAGTTGGTGCTCGGCAACGCCGCCGCCGAGGCGAAGAAGGCGAAGGTCGACGTGGTCACGCACCCGCGCGAGGGCGATCCCGCCGACGCCATCCTCGATGTCGCCGAGGAGAACAACGCCGACCTGGTCCTGGTCGGGAACAAGGGCATGACCGGCGCGAAGCGGTTCCTGCTGGGCAGCGTGCCGAACAAGATCTCGCACCACGCGCCCTGCGACGTGTGGATCGTCAAGACGACCTAGCTCGGAGAGCTACCCGAACATCGCGAGCAGCGCCTGCTCGTACTGCGGGCGCGAGAAGGTGAAGCCGAAGCCGTCGTAGTCCCAGTCAGGCCGCGTGGGCTGCTCGAACTCGTCCCAGGTGATCGTGTCGTCCTCGACCGTCACCCGGGCGAGCAGAGGTGAGCAGCCAACCTCGCCGCAGTTGCAGCTCAACAACGCGGTCTTGTCCTCGGGGCCCGGGAAGAGAGAGGTCGCGGCGCCGCCGAGGAACTGGCTCGCCACGTCCATGCGGACGTACCCGGGAACCAGCCCGACGTACGTCCCGGCGAGCTCCTCCTCGTCATCCGCCTGCGCCGAGGGCAGCTCGGCCTGCCGGACCAGGTCCACCAGGTCCGTGCCGTTGACCTCTATCCGGATCTGTCTGAGCCCGTCCGCGTAGTTGCCGCCCGCCGGGGCGAGCTCGAAGCTGACTTCGTCCATGTGCGGATGGTTAGCAGCCGGGAGCCCTGGCCCTGACCGCCGCCGCGGCGTCGATCAGGCCGGCGCCGAAGAGGCGCGGGTCGTACGGCTGACCCAGCTGGGAGTCCGTGTGGCGGGCGGTGCCCTCGAGCTGGCACTCGACCGCGGTGGGGGAGCTGCCCACGACGTGGCTCGCGATCACCATCGCCGCGACGCCGGAAACGTGCGCGGCGGCCATTGAGGTTCCCTCGTAGCCGCCGGGATAGCCGAAGTTGGTGAATCCCGGCCCGTCGAAGGTGAGCTGGAAGATGGGCAGCCCGCGGGTGAAGACGGAGTCATCGCTCCCGCAGGTGCTGAGCAGCGGGAACCCGCCGCCGGGCGCGACGACGTCGAGACCCGCGCCGGTGCGGGAGTCGCTCGCCAGGCAGGCGTCCTTGGTCGTGCGGCCGACGCCGACCACGTGCGGCGCGCCGGCGGGAAAGGCGACGGGCTCGCCGTTCTCGTTACCCGCCGCCGCCACGACGAGCGCGCCCCGTTTGAACGCGAACTTGATCGCCGAGCAGATTCCCTTGATCTTCGCGCAGCTGTTGACGCCGAGCGAGAACTCGAAGCTCATGTTGATCACCTGGGCCTTGTGGGTGGCCGCGAACCGAATCCCGCGAGCGATGTCCCTCGCCGTTCCGAAGCCCTCGGAGTCGAGCACCCTGACGGGGATGATCTTCGCTTTCGGGGCGAGGCCGGTCAGGGCGATGCCGTTGCCGTCCCGCTCGGCGATCGTGCCGGTCACGTGGGTGCCGTGCCCGTCTTCATCGAGCGGCATCCGGTCCTTGTCGACGAAGTCGTAGCCCGGCAGGAACTGGCCGCGGGCGAAGTCCGGGCTCCTGCGGAACCGGTGCTTCTGGTTCATGTAGGCGACGCCGGTGTCGAGCACAGCGACCCTGGCGTTCCGCCCGTACGCGGCGCCGCGCTGCTTCAGGATGTCCCAGGCCTCCGGCGCGTTCAGCCCGCCCTTCGCCTGGTTCTGGGAAGCGGTCTCCCCGCAGAGCGAGCCGCACGGCAGGAAGTTCCACTGGGTCCGCTGCCAGCCACCGGGGGTGCCTGCCGGGCCGGGGTCGTTGGGGATGGCCGAGGCATGCGCGACGTAGTTCGGCACTGCGTAGGCGACGGCGGGATTGGCGGCCAGCGCCTGCTCCGCGGAGGGGAGGTCAACCCCCTGAGGCAGCTGGAGCACCCGCTCCCCGCCGCCGTCGAAGCGGACCAGGAGCTCCCCGGGGACATAGGAAGTGTGCTCGGGGAGCTCGGCAGCCTGAGCCCCCACGGCCAGGAAGGCGGCCGCTGTCAGGACGAGCACGGTTGTGGCGATCAGCTTTCGCATGGTCCCCAAGTAGAAATCCCTTGGAAGAGGAGGCCGGCGCGGACGCGCAGCTTAGGTTGTAAACACCCTCGCGCCGAAAAAGTTCCTGCCCATGACACCTCCCGAAATCGACGAGAAGCTGATGCGCCGCGCCTTGGCGCTCGCCGCGCGAGCGGCCGAGAGCGGCGACGTGCCGATCGGGTGCGTCGTGGCCAGGGGGGAGGAGGTGCTCGGGGCGGCCGGCAACGAGCGTGAGCTCCGCGGTGATCCCACCGCCCACGCCGAGGTGCTCGCGCTGCGTGAGGCCGCCGATCGGCTCGGCGGCTGGCGCCTGCTGGAGACCACGATCTACGTGACGCTCGAGCCGTGCCCGATGTGCGCCGGCGCCATCACGCTGGCGCGGGTCCCGCGCCTGGTCTACGGCGCGGCCGATCCCAAGGGCGGCGCGGTCGGGAGCGTGATCGACCTGTTCGCCGAGCCCGTTGTGAATCACAGGCCGACGGTCGAGGGCGGCCTGCTCGCCGAGGAATCCGCCGCGCTGCTCGAGGGGTTCTTCTCGTCCCGGCGCTAAGCGCTGAGCCAGCGAACGGCGTTGTCCACCATCATCGTCCGCTCCTGTTCCTCGGTCATGCCGGCCTCGCGGAGCTCGGGGAGCACCTTCTCGGGCACGATCCGGATCGTCCAGTCCTTCGCCGCTCCCGCCGCGATCAGCTGCTCGATCACGTTCACCGGGAACCAGTCGGTGGTGGCGACCGAGTCCGCCGAGAGGAAGATCCGCTCGGCGTAGCCGCGCTCGATGATCAGCTCCTTCGCCGTCGCCTGGCGTTTGTCGTATGGCAGGAAGAGGTCGAGCCCGTACCGGTCGAGGCCGATCCAGACGCCCTTCTCGATCAGGCCCTCGAGGTAGTCGAGGTCGTCGGTGTCGCCGCAGTGCGCGATCTGCACCGTCGAGAGATCAACGCCCTCCTCCTCGAAGATCTCGATCTGGCGCGGGGCGGTGTCGCTGGCCGGCCGTGAGTGGGCCATGATCGGCGCGCCGGTCTTGAGGCTCGTGCGCGCCGCGGCGCGGTGGATCTTCTCGATGTTCTCGTTCACCCCGGGCGCGTCGGCGGCGCACTTGATGAAGGCGGCCTTGATGTCCGTTCCCTGGATCCCCTGCTCGATGTCGGAGATGAAGAGCTCCGCGATCTGGTCTGGATCGCGATTCATGAAGAACTGGGGCAGATAGTCATAGGTGTAGATCCCGGTGCAGGGAATGACCTGCAGCCCGGTCTCCTCGGAGACCCGCTTCATGAAGTTGACGTCCCGCCCGAGGAACATCGCGGTGGGCTCGCCGATCGTCTTGACTCCGAGATCCACAGCGGCCTTCGCCTCGCGGACCGCGATCTCGTAGACCTCCCCGGGGGCGACCTCGTGCGGCGGCTCCTCCGTGACCGCGCCGGCGTTCGGCCATTGGTTGTGGACCGCCTCGTCGGCGTTGCGCAGGTGCTCGTGGATCAGCGTCGTGCCGAGCTCCTCCGCCTCGATCGGGCCGGTGACGGTCTGCACCTGCGCCATCGCGGCGAACCCTATATGGGGGAGCGCGTGCTCTTGTCGTTCATCGCCTCGAGGAATAGGGTGCGCGCAGCAAGCGTCGGTCCAGCGTCCAGATCGGATGGCTTTGCTCGGAAGAAGACGAGAGACCACCGTCGGCATGCCGGCCGGGGAGCAACCGTCGGGCAAGCGCGAGCTGATCGTCTCCAAGACCTGGATCCAGATCGCCGCCCTGGTGATCCTGGTCGGCTTCTTCGTCCTCGTCCTGCTCGCCTACCGGACCTACCAGTCCGACCCGCCGATTCCCGACAAGGTGGTCGACCCGGGCGGCCGGGTGCTCTTCACCGGGAACGACATCCGGGCGGGTCAGAAGGTCTTCCTCCATCACGGGCTCATGGAGTACGGCTCGATCTTCGGGCACGGCGCCTACCTCGGCCCCGATTTCACCGACGACTACCTGCATCGCTCCTCGGCGATCGTGCAGGGCGAGCTCGGCGGAACCGGCTCCGACTCGGCGCGACAGCAGACGATCGACCAGTTCCAGACCAACCGCTACGACTCCGACACGAAGACCCTCCCCTTCTCCGCGCAGCAGGCCAGCGCCTTCGCCCAGCTCCAGCAGCACTACTCCGACTTCCTCGACAGCGACACCACCCGGTACGGGCTGCTGCCGAACCCCGTCAAGGGCCCGACCGAGATCCACCAGCTCACGGCCTTCTTCGCCTGGTCGTCCTGGGCCGCATCGGTCCGCCGGCCGGGACACAACTACTCCTACACGAACAACTGGCCGCCGGAGCCGCAGGTCGACAACGCCCCGAGCGCCAACGTGATCGTCTGGTCGGTGATCTCGCTGATCGCGCTGCTGGGAGGGATCGGAATCCTGTTCGCCGCCTTCGGGCGCTGGCGACTCGGCTGGCAGGGGCGCGACCAGGCGACGCTCAGCTTCCGCTCACCGAGCGACGTGGCGCTCACGCCGGGACAGCGGGCGACCGCCTGGTTCTTCTTCGTGATGGCGGCGCTCTTCCTGCTCCAGACGCTGGTCGGGGGCATGTCGCAGCACTACCGAGCCGACCTGGGCGGCTTCTTCGGCATCGACATCGCCAACGTCTTCCCGTACAACCTCGTCCGCACCTGGCACGTGCAGCTCGCGATCTTCTTCGTCTCCACGTCCTTCGTCGCCGCGGGGATCTTCCTGGCGCCGATGATCGCCGGGCGAGAACCAAAGGGACAGCGGAAGCTCGCCTTCTTCCTGCTCGGGGCGCTGGCCGTGGTGGTCTTCGGCAGCCTGATCGGCGAGTTCGCCCAAATCCACGGCTGGTTCTCAAACTCGATCTTCGGACTCCAGGGCTTCGAGTACCTCGACCTCGGCCGCTTCTGGCAGGTGCTGCTGATCATCGGCCTCTGCGTCTGGGGCTTCATGCTCTACCGCGGCCTGAAGGGGCGGTTGACGAAGGAGCGGGTCGGCAACATGCCCTGGCTGTTCTTCCTCGCCGCGCTGGCGATCCCGGCGTTCTACGCGGTCGGGCTGCTCGTCAACTCAGGCGAGAACTTCACGATCACCGACTACTGGCGCTTCTGGGTCGTCCACCTCTGGGTCGAGGACTTCCTCGAGCTCTTCACCACGACGATGGTCGCCTACATCTTCGTGCTGCTCGGTGTGGTCCGGGAGCGCGTCGCGCTGACGGTCGTCCTGCTCGACGTGATCCTCTACTCGGTCGGCGGCGTGATCGGGACGATGCACCACCTGTACTTCTCGGGTGCGCCCGCGGAGAACATGGCGCTCGGCGCCTTCTTCTCCGCCCTCGAGGTGATGCCGCTGACGTTCCTCACGGTCGAGGCCTGGAGCTTCCTGCAGCTGGGAGCGCAACAGGAGCAGAAGTCGGCGACTCCGTTCCCGCATCGCTGGGCGGTCATGTTCCTGGTGTCCGTCGGCTTCTGGAACTTCCTTGGCGCAGGCATCTTCGGCTTCCTCATCAACCTGCCGATCGTCTCCTACTACGAGATCGGCACGGCGCTGACGGCCAACCACGGGCACACGGCGATGATGGGCGTCTACGGAATGCTCGCCGTCGGGCTGGCGCTCTTCTGCCTGCGCTACCTGATCCCGCAGGACCGCTGGAAGGACCGCGCGGCGAAGATGAGCTTCTGGGGGCTCAACATCGGGCTCGCCTGGATGTCGTTCGCGACGCTCTTCCCGCTCGGCATCCGCCAGATCTACGAGTCCGTCAACAGCGGCTACTTCCACGCCCGCTCGCTCGACTACCTGACCACGAACACCAACACGGTGATCGAGTGGCTGAGGCTCCCGGGCGACATCTACTTCATCCTGGTCGGGGTCTGCCCGCTGGTCTACCTCACCTATCTCGGCGTCCGTCACACGGTCAAGCAAGAGGTGATCGAGGAGCCGGAGGACATCCTCTTCACCGAGGTGACCGAGCCGAAGCAGCCGGTGGGGGCGTCATGAGCGGGGTCGCTGTGGAGAGCCTGCTGGCCGCGGGCTACGCGCTCTTCCTCGTTCTGGTCGCGCTCGCGCTCGATGCCCTCGCGAAGCACTCGCACCGGCGCTCCGAGCTCTACCGGACCGCGGGCTTCTCCTACGACCCGCAACACGACGCCTGGGAGTGCCCGGAGGGCGAGAAGCTCCACCGGATCGAAACCGACCACCAGATGCGGCTGGCGCGCTACCGGGCTCGCGCGCACGTCTGCAACTCGTGCCCGCGCAAGGGCGACTGCACCGAGTCGGACAGCGGGCGCGAGCTGACCAGGGCCCTGGATCCGTGGCCGCACTCCGAGGTGGGCCGCTTCCACCGCGGGATCGCCGTGGCGATCGTGGGCTTCGGCATCCTGGTCGTCGGGGCCGGGGGCGTGCTTCATCACGATCCGGCCGACCTGGCGGTCCTGGGCGGTGCGCTTCTCCTCTCCACGGTCGTCGGCCTCTATCTGCTGGCCGATTTCCGGGCCGCGCCGAGCGGCTTCCCCTGGCCCGAAGGCGCTAGCTGAACTTACCGCCGCTCGTCGCCGGCCAGTCGACGGCCACCTGGCTCCCGTCGAACGCCACCTGAAGCTCCTGGCCGTCGCCGACCATCTCCTCGGCGCCCTTCGGCACCCGCTGGCCGAAGTTGGCCTTCCAGCTCTTCGGCTCGTCGTCGGACCGGAGCTCGAGGTCCAGGAGGAAGAACTCGTCGTCGGTGCCGGGCGCCTTCTTTCCGATCGGCTTTGAGGAGAGCACGGTCGCGGTCGCCCGCTGCCCGGTGGCGAGCAGTTGGGAGGAGTCGGTGATCCGGCCTCCTCCCAGCATGCGGCCGATGTCGATGCTGAGACCTCTGCCCTGCTTTCCCGGGGCCCGAATGCCGGTCGGCGTCAGCCACACCAGCTCATGCTTCTCCGGGTCGACCTTGCAGGGCACCTGCATGCCGGGCTGCATCCGTTCCCACTCATCGCCCATGAACTCCTGCCAGACGTTCGTCTCGTAGGGCTGCTCGTCCTGAATCTCGATCGTGACCGTGAAGCGGCCGACGTTCCGGTTCACCTGGCTGACCCGCCCCTTGCTCGGAGCCTTCACCACCGTCGCCACGCCATCGAGGCCCTTCTCGTAGAGGTCCCGCTTGGCGGTGTCGCTGATCGCCCGTCCTCCGCCCACGAGGTTCGCCGGTACGTCGGCGACCCGATCCACCATCCGGTCGACCTTCCTGACTCGATCAAGCCACTTGCTCAAGCGGAGAGGGTGGGATTCGAACCCACGAGGCGGTTAACCCGCCCACTCGCTTTCCAAGCGAGCTCCTTAAGCCACTCGGACACCTCTCCGGGTGCGGCGCAAAGGCTAGTGGGTGGCTAGCTGATGAAGTAGAAGGGATTCGGCAGCTTGAAGCTGCGATCCGCGTGGCCGCCGGCCAGGTCGCTCTCCTGGTCGCCGACGTTGGCGACGATCCGGTAGCCCTGCTGCTCGAGGGCCGCGCGCTGCCCGCTCTTGAAGGGAATGGTGGCGTCCGAGCTCGGCTTGAAGAAGACGCCCTGCAGGTCCGTGTAGCCGGCGGCGCTGAGGTTCTGCTGGGTCGGCGCCTGGACGCCGGCCGGGCGACCGGTGATCGCGAAGACGGAGATCCCGGTGGCGCGGGCCTGCCGGTAGAGATCCAGGGTCGGCGAGATCGCCGGGCTGGTTCCGAGGATCGCGGCCGTGGCCAGCGCCACCGGTGCGTTGCCGAAGTTGTTCGTGTCGAGCTGGGCGTAGTTGGACAGCGAGGTCTCGTCGATGTCGAGCACGATCGCGAGCTTGGGTGGCCTGCACTTGGCGGCGGCGCGCGCCCTCTTCTTGGTCTTCTTGGTGTTGCACTTGCGCTTCTTCGTCTGGCGGATCGCCTTGGCCTGCCGCAACATGAAGGACTGGGCCTGCGAGTCCACCGCGCTCAGATCCGCCGCGTACTGGCCCCCGTCGTGGTAGGTGCGCAGAGCACTGGCGAGGTCGGAGATCCCGACGGTTCCCTGCTCGCCGATCTCGGGCACGCCCACGCCGGTGGCCCGGATCGAGATGGGTGGGCTCGGCTGCGGCTTCGCGGGCTGGAGCGGCTTCTTCTTGCCGAGCGCCCCGACTGCGGTCGCGAGGATCACTCCCAGCGCGATCAGCGCGAGGGCGCGGACCAGCCTCTGCACTCTCCATCCCTCCGGCATGACTCGCGCGCGATCCTACTCTCACTAAGATCGCCGCGATGGCATGGAACGTCTACCTGGCGGGGGAGATCCACTCGGACTGGCGCGAGCGGATCGCGGAGGGGGCCGAGCGGGCGGGGCTCGACGTGGCGTTCACGTCGCCCGTCACCGACCACGGCGCCTCCGACGACGTCGGCGTCGCGATCCTCGGCGAGGAATCAAACGGCTTCTGGAAGGACCACAAGGGGGCGGGCGTCAACGCGATCCGCACCCAGACGCTGATCCGCCAGGCCGACGTCGTCGTGGTCCGCTTCGGCGACAAGTACAAGCAGTGGAACGCCGCGTTCGACGCGGGCTTCGCCGCGGCGCTCGGCAAGCCGATCGTCACCCTGCACGACCCCGACGCGACGCACGCCCTGAAGGAGATCGACCGCGCCGCAATGGCGACGGCAGAGTCTCCGGAGCAGGTCGTGGACGTCCTGCGCTACGTGCTCGACGGCAAGCTTCCCGCGGGCGCGTAGCCGAGGTTTCACTCAAACATTTCGGTTGTGTCGGTCAGGGCGAGCACCCTCGTAACCGCCTCATGCTTCGACGGAATGAAGGTGAGCCGATTGCCGTCCTCTCGGTGCCGCGCGTTGGCCGCCAAGAGAACACTGAGGCCGGTGGAATCGAGAAAGGAGAGTTCGGACAGGTCCAAAACGATCCGTCCAACGTCCGTTCCTTCGGCCCTGCGAATTGCAAGTTCGAGTCGATCCACCGTCGCTAGGTCCATCTCACCGGAGAGGGCGATGGTTATCGAGTCGCCCTCCCGCTCTGTCTCGATCTCCAGCGGCTTGCCAGCCAGGACCCGTGAGCCAGCGTTCGAATCGTCAACAGGTCGCATCGCGTCTCCTCCTTTTCAAAAGAAAACGCAATCCGAGTCGCCCCTTCCACTCTCGGCCGGACGACCCGTCTTGCAACAGATCGACGGCCGGATTTTTACAACAGCCTTTTGTCCTCGTCAACTGTTCCCGTAGCGCGGACGCAGAGGCGGACAGAGACTGGTACCCACAGTGGTACCCAGCCCGCGCCGCTAGCCTTCGCCCCCGAGATTTCCCAGCAAAAGGGAACCCGGAGGGGTGCCGGAGTGGTTGAACGGGGCGGTCTCGAAAACCGTTAGGGGCCTTCGGGTCCCTCGTGGGTTCGAATCCCACCCCCTCCGCTCGATCAGCACATCTGGCTCTGCCAAGCCAGATGTGCCCTCGACGGTCCACCGCATTCGTGTGGCCGCGAGCGGAGCGGGCGATTTGCGTATCCGGTCCATGGAAGCGGCGGGCCAAGGCGCCCCGGCCGCAACCCCTTCGCTGCGCATGGGTTACATAGCCTGCAGGCTGCAAATGGGCACGAGAAGATGAGAGGGAGGAGATCGAGATGAGTTGGAGTCCGAAATGGGGGACCGCGACGGTCGCCTTTGCCGTGATCGCGGCGGCGGCGAGCGCCTCGCCGGCGGCGGCGGTGACGATCGGGCAACTCGCCCCCAACACGACAACCCTCTGCAGCATGCAGTCGATCGACATCCTTCAACCATCCGCCACCTCGGCCAATGCCTACACCGTGCCGGGGACCGGGACGATCACATCTTGGAGCCACAACGCCAACGCAAACGCGGCGACATTGACGATGAAGGTCTTCCGCAAGACCGCTGATCCCGCCTTCTACCAAGCGGTCGGACGCGATGGCCCGCGCCCATTGGCCGCCAGCCTCGTCAATACCTTCCCGGTGAGCATCCCGGTGAAGCCCGGCGACGTCCTGGGCCTGAACCTCGCCAGCCCGGCCGAGACGGCGTGCAGCTTCACAGCTCCCGGTGACTCAAATCTGTTCCGGGTCGGGAACCTTGCCGACGGTGACGTGGCCGCCTTTGTCAACGTCGGCCACGACAGCCGCCTGAACCTCTCCGCCGTGTTCGCGCCCACAAACTCCTTCACCCTCGGTGGCGTCAAGCGCAACAAGAAGAAGGGCACGGCGAAGCTGACGGTTCAGGTTCCTAACCCCGGCACGCTCACCGCGTCGGGCAAGGGCGTCAAGCTCGCTTCTGCCGGTGGAGCCGTTGTCAGCACGACCGTGACTGCCCCGGGCGAGGTTCGGCTGCCGATCAAGGCGACCGGGAAGAAGAAGAAGAAGCTCAAGCAGAAGGGCAAGGTCCAGGTCAAGCCCACGATCACCTACACCCCGACCGGAGGCGACCCCAGCTCTCAGTCGATCAAGCTGAAGCTGAAGAAGAAGCTCTGAGGACCGCTTTCGTCGAGCCGCGCCTGCTTGACCACGGGAATTCCTCGAACGGCAGGAGCTGCGAATTCAGCCGGCTGTGACTGGCGCCGTTTCAGGCATCACAACGGCATCGATCAGGCGCCCCAGCTTCCGGCGGTTCCCGCTGATCTTCGCTCGCCCGGCGGTAGACGGCGGGGTGATGCTCAGGTGAAGGAGATCGTGGCGAGCGTGCGGTCACGGCGTGCGCCGTGCTTGACTCGCAAGTCGGCGCCGAGCCTGCGGTAGATCTGCCTCAGACACGGTCACTCGCCGATCTCGCGGTCCGAACGCGACAATCAAGACGTGCAAGTGGCGGTGGTCGGACACGTCGAGTGGGTTGACTTCGTTCGCGGAGACCACGTTCCCGTGGCCGGCGAGATCGTCCACGCAACCGAAAGCTTCCAGGAGCCGGCCGGGGGTGGGGCGGTGGCCGCGGTCCAGCTCGCCCGCATGGCGGGTAGTTCGATCTTGCTGACGGCCCTTGGGTCTGACGACCTGGAAAAACGATCGCGCGAGCGGCTCGCGGAGCTTCACGTCCACGTCGAGGCGGCGAGCCGGGAGGGCCCGACACGCCGTGCCCACACCTTCCTCGACTCGCACGGCGAGCGGACGATCACGACGATCGGCGAGCGGCTCGAGCCCGAGCGGGCCGACCCGCTCGACTGGGCCGGCCTGACGAGCGCCGACGGCGTCTACCTCACCGCCGGCGACGACGGTGCTCTGCAAGCAGCGCGGGAGGCGCAGGTCCTGGTCGCCTCGCCGAGAGCGGGGAAGGTCCTGGCCGAGTCAGGCGTCGCGCTCGACGCGCTGGTCTACTCCGACCGGGACGAGCTCGAGTCCGCCCTGGCGCTGGCGCTGCAGCCGCGTCCCGCTCTGCTGGTCGCGACCCGGGGAGCCGAGGGGGGGCGTTACGAGACGGCCGACGGGAAGGCGGGCACCTGGAACGCGGCTCCTCTGCCGGGCCCGATCGCGGACAGCTACGGCTGCGGCGACTCCTTCGCGGCGGCCCTGACCTACGGGCTGGCCGCGGGTGAGGCGGTCGACTCCTCGCTCGAGCTCGCCGCGGAGGCGGGCGCGGCCTGCCTGACGCGGTCCGGCCCGTACGGCTGATCCTCGGAGTCGAGCTCCGTCTCCGCTTCCCGCTCTGGCTCTTGCTCGAGCTCATCCGGCTCGAAGGCGGCGTCGTCCAGGGCGCGGTGATACCGCTCGCCCAGCACGCCTCCGGCGACCGCGGCAACCAGCGAGACCACCAGCACCACGGCGAGGATCGCCCACCCGGAGTGGCTCAACGGACCGGCGTCGACCGGGTTGCTCGGCAACGTGATCGACTTGGTCGGGTCGAGAGTCCCGCCTGCGATCCATGCGGCGATCGCAACTGCGACGGCCATCAGCAGGCTCAGCATCCAGATGCCGAGCCCCTGGCGCCAGCCGTCGAATCGCGCCATCCGGGCGGCGACGTAACCGCCCGTCAGGTAGCTGAGCGCGACGATCGCGATTGCCACGCCCCCGCCGGCCGTGGTGAGGTGGTCGAAGAAGGTGGCGGCGTCGTCCCTGAAGTCCGTGACGCCCGCTGCAACCAGGCCGCCGAGCAGCATGGCCACCAGCAACGCGGCCAGTCCGACCGCGGCGAGCAGTCCGAAGAAGACGGTCTCCCACTGGATCTGCCGGCCGACGCGCCGGCGCCCTCGCCGCCGAAGCACCATCGGCTCGGTGGGGGGACTCGTGATTACGGGTCGCTCAACGGTGGGACTGATGCCCATGCCCAAGGATCATGTGCAGATCGGGCGCTTTTCAAACCTGCCGAGTGGCCGATCAGGCCCCAGGCTTCGGCGGCGGGTACTGGGTGCGCACGAAGCGGTCCCACATCCGGTCCGTCATCAGGCCGCGCATTCCCATCACCACCCTGGCCGAGGGGGTGACCTTGTAGCGGGTGGCCGGCCGTCGCGTGAGCAGCACCTTCGCGATCTTCGCCGCGACCGCCTCGGGCGGCCCGCCGAATCTGGCCATCCCGCCCTTGTAGGCCTCGGCCGTCAGCTTGGCGACGTCGGCGTTGAACTTGGCGTAGGGGCCGTGCTCAGCGACCTCGTCCAGGCTGCCGGCGGCGGTCTCGCCGAACTCGGTGACGATCAGGCCGGGCTCGATCACGACGACGTCGATGCCGAACCCCTTCACCTCGAAGCGGAGCGCATCGGACAGCGCTTCAACGGCGTGCTTGGTCGCGTGGTACACGCCGCCGCCCGGAAAGGTCAGCTTGCCGCCCATCGAGCTCAGGTTCACGATCTTCCCCGAGCCGGCCCCGCGCATGCCGGGGAGGACCAGCTGGCACATCCGCATCAGGCCGAAGACATTGGTCTCGAACTGCCTGCGGACGCTGTCCATCGGGATCGTCTCGATCGCGCCGCTCTGGCTGTAGCCCGCGTTGTTGATCAGGGCGCCGATCGGGCCGTCCTTCTCGACCTCGGCGGCCGCCTTCTCCATCGAGCGCTCGTCGGTGACGTCGAGCTGGTTGAGGGTGCAGCCCCGCTTGCCGAGCTCCTCGATCGCCTCGAGCTTGCGCGCCGTCGCGTGCACGTTCCATCCGTCGTCGGCGAGCCGCTCCGCGGTCGCCCTTCCGATTCCGGTCGAGCAGCCCGTGATCAGCACCGGTCTCGACTTCTCGATCCCCATGAGTCGATCCTTTCATAGGCTCCATGCATGCGCGCGGTCACCTTCCAGGCCCCCGGCGAGGTTCAGATCGACGAGGTCGCCGAACCCGAGCTGCTGGCGGCGGACGACGCCATCGTCCGTGTCGAGGCGAGCGGGATCTGCGGCTCGGACCTCCACATCTACCACGGGCGTGTCCAGATCGAGCCCGGGTTCGTGATCGGCCACGAGTTCGTCGGCGAGGTGATCGCCGCCGGCGACGAGGTCACCCGCGTGGCCGTCGGGGACCGGGTTCTCGGCACCTACGGCACCGCCTGCGGCGAGTGCTTCTTCTGCAAGCGCGAGGAGTTCCACAAGTGCGACGAGGCCCGTGTCTACGGGCACGGCGCGACCCTCGGATCGCTGCAGGGGGCCCAGGCCGAACAGGTTCTGGTGCCGCACGCCAACCTCACCCTTCGCAAGGTGCCCGACGGTCTCTCCGACGACGTCGCCCTCTTCGCCGGCGACGTGATGGGGACCGGCTTCCACGCGATCGACTCGCGTCCGCTCGCCGAGGGCGAGAGCGCCGCGATCCTCGGCCTGGGCCCGGTGGGCCTGTGCGCGGTGCAGGCCGCGAAGGCAGCGGGCGCATCCGAGGTGATCGCCATCGACACGGTGGAGGACCGCCTGGCGATGGCCGAGTCCTTCGGCGCGACTCCGGTTCACCTGAAAGAGCAGGACCCGCGCGCCGAGGTCAAGAAGCTCACCGAGGGGAGGGGAGTCGACCTGGCGGTGGAAGCGGTCGGTCACCCGGAGGCCCTTGACATGGCGTTGCGCCTCGCGCGCAAGGCCGGGACGGTCTCGGTCACCGGCGTCTACGCCGAACGCACCGAGGTTCACATGGGCGTTCTCTGGATCAAGGCGCTCACCCTGACCAGCGGCCACGCCAACGTGATCAAGCACCTCGACCGCGTTCTCGAGCTGCTCTCCGCGGGCGAGCTGGATCCGGCGCCGCTCGTCACACACCACATGAAGCTGGACGAGGCGCCCGACGCCTACCGCGCCTACGACAACCGTGAGGCGCTCAAGATCGTTCTGACGCCCTGAACACCTCCGCGGGCAGCAGGCCGGCGGGGAAGTCGTTGCCGAACTCCGGGACCAGCCGCATCGCATGATCCGCCGCGGGGCGGCCCTGGGTGGCTCGGTCGAGGTCTCGGACGGTGAGCAGGGCGCGCACGGAGGTCGCGATCTGGAAGTCGGCGGCGTTCGGCACTTCGCCGCCGATCACGCCCTCCTCGATCAGATCGTCGACGTGGTCGAGTACCTCCCCGACCGCGCCGATCGCGTTGCTGATCTCCCCGTTGCTGTCGACCTTGTTCGCCATGTAGCGGGCCGTTGGGGCGTTGATCCAGGCCGCGAGCTTGGGCAGCGGGACGCCGATCCCCTTCGCGATCATCACCCGCGTCTCGGGCCGGTGAACCGAGAGCCAGCGGATGATCCGGCGAGGCACGTCCTGCAGGACCTCGTCCCCCCAGCGCTCCGCCTCCTCGACCTCGAGCCGCTTCTGCGGATCCGCAGGGAACAGCGGCGGCTCCGGCTGCAGCTCGTCGAGGGCTCGCGAGATCGCGCGCGACTGCTGGAGCCTGCGTCCGTCGACCTTGATCGACGGGACGGTTCCGCCGCGAAAGCCGCGCGTACGGAGCAATACGGGGTGGAGGCCGGGCAACAGCCAGATCGGCTTGTACTCGAGCCCTTTCGCCTCGAGCTCCAGCCGGACGGTGTGGGAGGGGGGCGAGGGCAGCGTGCCGTACAACTTGATCCCCATGGACGTCACCCTAAACGGCAAGCTGCTGATCGCGTCGCCCAGCATGCCCGACTACTTCCACCGGACCGTGGTCCTGATGGTCGAGCACGCGGAGGAGGGGGCATTCGGCCTGGTGCTCAACAGGCCCTCGGAGACGACGGTCGGCGAGGCCTCCCCGGAGCTGGCGGATCTGATCGGCGAGGAGCATGTGCTGCACGTGGGAGGTCCCGTTCAGCCCAACGCCGTCACCGCGATCGGCGAGCATCCCGATCCGGCCGAGGCCACCAAGCTGATCGTTGGCGCAGTCGGGATGGTGGATCTGGACGACCCGCCGGAGCTCTCGCGCGTCCGGGTCTTCGCCGGCTACGCGGGCTGGGGACCCGGCCAGCTCGATGGCGAGCTCGAGCAGGAGGCCTGGATCGTTCGACGACGCGCATCCCGAGGATCCGTTCGGCGACGGAGACCTCTGGGCCGACGTCCTCGGCCGGAAGGGCGGCGAGTACGCGCTGCTGGCGCGGATGCCCGCCGATCCGTCGGTCAACTGAGCGGTTACTCGGTCTCGTAGGCGATCTGAACGTGGTCCCGGGCGACCGCGATGAATGGGCGCTGGACCGGAGGCTCGCCGTCGCGCCCGCTGATCGTCGCGTCGACCAGCGGGATGAACTGGACGCCCTCTCGGTTGAGCAGGTCGGAGAGGCGGCTGTGGAATCCCTCGGCGGGGAGGGTCACGTCGCCGACGATGGTGTACCGCTCGGTCTCGAGCACGATGCGCTCTCGCCTGATCTCGGCGTTCATGCGTGACCTATCGGGCAGAAGCGGCCGCAGCTTGAGCGGCGGGGAGTCGGATACGGTGGAGCCGGCAACCGACCAAGAGGGAGGAGCAGGGGATGCAAAAGCTCGAAGGCTGTGACGATCGCGCGCTCGTCCTCGACGGGAATCAGCTCCAGGCGCTGCGTTGGGGAGCCGTCCAGAACCAGGTCCCCGTCAGCGAGCTCAGTCCGGGAAAGGTCTTCCGCGACGACAAGGGCAAGACGCTCGGCGTGTTCGGCAAGGCGGAGGAGCGAGTCCGAGTCGACTTCGACCGGCTGATCCTGGCCATCTGGGTTCCTTTGGAGCGCCAGTCGGAGGCCGAGTCCTTCGTCGCCGAGGTCAACAAGGCGATCGGCGCCTAGCGGGCGGCCTTCCAGCCGCGGAAGGCCTCGAGCAGCTCCTCGCGCTCGGCTGGGTCGATGTCGTCCTCGGTCAGGCGCCCCGACGCCTCGATCACGAGCCGCATCTGCTCGACGTACGCGGAGCAGTTGTCGCAGCCGCCGATGTGTCGCTCGAAGCGCCGTCGGTCTCTGCGAGAGAGGGAACCGTCGAAGTAAGCGGTGACCAGCTCGACCAGCTCCTGGCAGGCCAATGGGCGGGTGAGAAGGCTCACCGCGTGCCCCCCACGGTCTCCGGGTTCATGTACATCTCGAGCGCGGCCCGCACCTTGGACCGCGCCCGGTGGAGCAGGACGCGCTGATTCCCGTCGCTGATCTCGAGCGCCTCGGCGACCTCCATCGGGCTCCATCCCTCGACGTCGCGCAGGCGGATCACCTCGCGCTGGGCTTCGGGCAGCTCGTCGATCGCCATCCGGATCACGCCGAGCGTCTCGTGCTCGAGCACCTTGTCCTGGGGCCACGCCCGGGGCGGGGCCGCCCAGGCGCCGGGGTGGGGTGCATCGGGACCGAGGAAGCGGTCGGGGTCGACCGAGGGCTCGTCCTCCTCGCCGGCGCCCGCCAGCGAGGAGAACGGGACCGTGCGCCCGTCGCGCTGCCCCCTGGTCTTGGCCCGGTTGGTCAGGATCCTGAAGAGCCAGGTCTTCAGGCTCGAGCGCTCCTCGAACCGGTCGATGCCGTTGAGCACCGCCAGCCAGGTCTCCTGCACGACCTCCTCCGCAGTGGAACGATCGCGCACGAACATCTGGGCGACGCGAAGCATCGTGGCTCCGTAGGCGTCGATCAGCTCGGCGAAGGCGGACTCATCGCCCTCGCGCAGCCGTTGAACGAGCTCGTGGTCATGCGATTCAGTCATCCGGCGGGGCGAAGAGTTACGCAAAACAAGAATGGGATACTCGCAGCGTGGCGCCGCCGAAGAATCCGGACGAGGCCCTGGCGGTGCTGCTCGACGGCAACCGCCGCCATCAGGAGGGAAAGGTCGAGCTGCGTGACTATTCCCCCGCCGCGGAGGACCGGGCGATCCGGCAGGCCCCATTCGCGGCGATCGTGAGCTGCGCGGACTCGCGGGTCTCCCCGACGCTGATCTTCGATGTCGACCGGGGCAACATCTTCTCCTCCAAGGTCGCGGGCAACGGCATCGACTCCGGCACGCTCGGCAGCACCGAGTTCGCGGTCAAGGTGCTCGGCGTCAAGCTGGTCATGGTGCTCGGGCACAGCGACTGCGGAGCCGTCAAGGCGGCGGTCGGCGTCGCCGACGGCACCGCGAGGTACCCGGAGGACGAATACGGAGCCATCGGAGAGGTCGTCAACCGGATCGTCCCGCCGATCCAGGGAATCGACCCGGCCGAGCGGACGCTCCCCAACTGCATCTCGGTCAATGCCCGTGCCCAGGCCGACGACCTCGCATCCAGAGGCCCGATCGTCGAACCGGCGATCGCGGAGCGGCGGATCGCGCTGGTCGCCGCCGTCTACGACATCGAGACCGGCAAGGTCGCGCTGGTCTGAGGTCTATCTGAAGACCCCGGTGTGCCCGAGCGAGTAGCGCCCGGGCTGGGGATACACGCAGAGGCCGTGCGGGCCGCTGCCGACCGGTATCCGCGCCAGCAGGTGCCCGTTGCGCGTGCTGATCGCGTAGACCTCTCCGCCGTAGCGCCCGGAGAGCCAGAGAACCCGGCCGTCGGCTGAGACGCCGCCCATGTCCGGGCTGCCGCCCGAGATGTGCCAGGTGTGGACGACCTTGCGGGTGGCGAAGGAGATGACCGAGACCTCGCCCGCGCTGCGGTCGGATACGTAGAGGTACTTCGAGTCTCGGCTGACGTAGAGGCCGTGCGCTCCTGCGCCGGTCGTGATGAAGCCGACCTTCTTCATGGTCTTCGCGTCGACCATCCAGACGCCGCCCGCCGACATGTCAGCGACGTAGAAGACCCTGCCGTCGGGGGAGAGCTTCACATCCTGTGGCATGCCCCCGGCATCGAGCACCGCCGACCCGACGACCTTCTGCCGGGACAGGTCCACCTTGACCACCTTCCCGTCGAACTCACAACTGGCCAGCAGATAGCGGCCGTCGGCCGTGAAGTCCATGTGGTTGACCCCGGAGCATGGAATCGCGACCGACTTGTGCAGCCTCATCGTCCGCGGATCGCGGAACGCGAGTGTCTGCATTCGCTCTTCGACCACGATCGCGTAGCGGCCATCCGGCGTGAAATAGAGGTTGTACGGGTCCGCCACCGGGACAGGCCTGCCCGGCACTCCGGTGGCCGGATTGATCGGTGTCAGGCTGTTGCTCTCGTCGTTGTTGACCCAGAGGGTTCTGAGGTCGTAAGAGGGCACGACGTGCTGGGGAAGTGCGCCCACCGGGAACTGCCCGATCACGCGGTAGGTGTGGGGGTTGATCACGCTGACCGTGTTGCTCTCGCTGTTCGGGACGTAGACGCGAGATGGGAACCGGCGCACGACCGGTGAGAGCAGCCCGGGGCGGTCGGCCGCATAAACGTCATGGGGGTTGAGCGATGGCGGGACGCGGAACGACCGGGACTTGCCCGAGCTTCCGTCGGCGGTCGTCGCGTCAGGACCGCCGCCGGATCCACCGGTGGCGAAGAACCAGATGAGCAACGCGGCGATCGAGGACAGCAGCGCCGCGAGGCGAATCAGACCGCGTCGCCTGGCCCGGCTCATCGCAGCAAGGCTCAAGCCGTGGCATGAAGCCAATCTAAGAGCAGGAGTAGAGAACGCTCATGCGGGCCTTAGGAACGCTTCACTTGGCCCGATCAGCGTCCGTCGGATGAGCTCCGAGCGCCGCCGAGGCCTCGTCAGATTGGGCATCCTGCTCGGGTCGATTGCGGCCCTGGCGGTGGTCGGACTGAACGTCATCTCGGGATCGGGTGGCGGGCAGAGCGAGAGCGGCCAGACCGCACAGGCACGTGCACGGCACGCCGGCCCAGTGCGGCTCACGGCCGCCTCGAGCGACGCCCGGCTGCCGGTTGCCCTGCACGGCGAGGCGGTTGCCCCGACGCCAGGCGGTCTCCTGGTCATCGGGGGCGAGGACAGCCGGGGTTCCACGGATCGCGTCTACCGGGTGGACCCGGCGACCGGTCGTACCTCTCTGAGCGGCTCACTGACCGAGCCGCTCCACGACGGCGCGGCTGTCACGCTGGGCGACACGACCCTCGTCTTCGGTGGTGGCAATACCTCGACACTGGATTTGGTTCAGGTGCTCGCGCCGGGGAGTGGGGCAAAGCAGGTCGGACGGCTGCCCGACGCACTGTCCGACATATCCGCCGTCCATCTCGCGGGAGTGGCGTACGTACTCGGGGGCTACGACGGCCAGAGTCCGTCGGCGTCGGTCCTCCAGACGACGAACGGTCAAGCGTTTACGAGGGTCGCTCGCCTGCCGACCCCGGTCCGCTACACCGCGGCGGCCACGACCGGCGACAAGATCTACGCCTTCGGGGGTGAGCTCGGCGGCGGTGGTGGGGACACCACCGAGATCCAGGAGTACGACCTGGCGACGGAGCGGGCGGTGGTGGCGGGTCATCTCCGCGATCCCGTCGCTCACGCTTCGGCCGTGACTCTCGACGGCACCATCTACCTCCTCGGCGGCCGGGTGAATGGGCACGCGAGCGACCAGATCCTTCGCTTCGATCCCACGCGAAACGTCGCGGTTCCGGCCGGGCGCCTTTCCCAGCCCGTCTTCGACGGAGCTGCCGGGACGTTCGGAGGACGCGCGTACCTGCTCGGCGGCCTGGGAGCCTCCGGCACGCCGCTCGACTCCGTGATCGAGCTGCGCTAGCCGACGGAGACGAGGTCGATCACGAACACGAGGGTCGCGTTCGGCGGGATCGTCGGCGGCTGGCCCTGGGCGCCATAGGCGAGATCCGGCGGGATGATCAGCTCTCGGCGGCCGCCGGCCTTCATGCCGGCCACTCCCTGATCCCAGCCGGCGATGACCTGGCCGCCGCCGAGCTTGAACGAGAAGGGCTGGCCATGGTCGTAGGAGGAGTCGAACTTGCTGCCGTCGTCGTAGAGCACGCCGATGTACTGGACGCTGACCTGGTCACCTGGCTTGGCTGCGGCACCGGTACCGGTCTTCAGGTCCTTGACCTGGAGCTGCGTGGGGGCCGCTCCGGTGGGCAACTGGATGGTCGGCCCGTTCGGCACCGTGATCGCGGCCTTCGACGTGTCGTCGCTCGAACCACCGCCGCGGCCGATCAGGATCGCGGCGACGACGACGACGAGCATCCCGCCGGCCGCAAGCAGCCCGATCACCCTGCGATCCATGGCGCGGGATCGTAGGGGTCGGGTCAGGCCGGCGAAGTGCCGTTGACGGCCATCAGGCGGTCGAGGCGCTGGCCGAGCTCCGAGCGGAGCGCGGCGTCGCCGGGGCTGAGGGTCTCACCGCTGTCGCGATCGACCAGGTTGCGGCTCTCGTCCGGGTCTCGAGCGAGGTCGTACATCTCGTACTCGGGTGGCTTCTTCCGGTCCGGATCGAAGTAGAGGGCGAACTTGGCGTCAGCGGTCCGGACCGCACGGATTCGATTCGGCTGGCCGGGGACGTCCTGCAGGGCCGTGGCGGCCTGATGGTCGTCGTAGGTGAAGTGGATCTCGTCCTGGACCGACTCGCCGGGGGCCGGGTGCCCCACGATCGGCCCGAGGTCGACCCCGGTCCGCCGCAGCCGCTCGTTTTCCGGCGCCGCCTTCCCGGCGATGATCGGCGCCAGGTCGCGGCCCTTCGCCTGGCCGTTGAGGCTGGTCCCCGCCACGCTCGCGATGGTCGGCAGCACGTCCACCAGGGAGACCAGGG
Organism: uncultured Solirubrobacterales bacterium; assembly: GCA_963728875.1. Lineage (GTDB taxonomy): Bacteria > Actinomycetota > Thermoleophilia > Solirubrobacterales > 70-9 > DASUPK01. The sequence goes on along the minus strand of CAVSLJ010000004.1, from coordinate 165,555 downwards.
CATCGGACTGCCTCGGCTCCGGGAAGAGAACAGGGTTCGAGACGACGAGGGGGATGTTGATCGTCTCCTCGTAGGCGTTGAACGCCTTCTGCCGCAGGCCGCCGTGCGAGAGACCCATCTCGCCGTGGTCGGCACAGCGAAAGATCATGGTCCGCGAGCGGATCGAGTCGGGATCGGAGGGGTCGCCGAGGGCGGCCAGGACCCTGCCGAGCTGCTCGTCGACCACGCGGTGGAGGTGCGCGTAGAAGTTGATGTACTCGAGCTTCTCCCGCTCGCCCCGGAGCGGTCCGAGGTAGGCGGTCATCCCCATCTTCATCAGCTCGTGGACCGAGGGCTTGTCCCGCAGCGACTCGTCCACGGTCGGGGGGAGCCTGACGCCGAGGTCGATGAAGCCGCTCTCCTTGTAGCCGCCGCGAACGTGCTGCGCGGGGAAGCCGAGGACGTCGTGCGGGTTGACCAGCGAGACGACCAGGCAGAAGGGCTCGGGGAGGTCGGCGCGCCCGAGCCAGCTCTCGACCTGGCGGGTGTAGACCTCGTCCCAGCCGAGGCCGAGCGGACCGGCGTTGCCCGCCCCGAAGTGCTCCGCCTTGGCGTTCTCGCCGGCGTCGGGCGGCTCCCAGTCGGCGAAGCCGTATTCGTCGCGCAGGCGCTCGGCGTCGGACGGCGCCCAGCCCCCGAGCATCTGGCCGCCCGAGGGATGGGTGAGGTGCCACTTGCCCTTGTAGGCCACCTCATAGCCTCGGTCGCGGAGGACGTGGGCCAGGCTCTGGGTCCCGGGGCTGAGCTCCGGCTCGTTCCCGGACCGCGGGCCGGCCTGAACCAGGCCTCGCCCGAAGTTGCGGAGGGCGCGCCGCCGGGGAGCGTTCGGGCCGTGCAACATCCCGGCGAGCTCGCGAAGAACCGCGGGCGAATTGCCGAGATCGGGGCGCAGGTCGGCCTGCGTGTGGGTCAGGGTGACGCCGTGCTGCGCGGGGTAGCGCCCGGTCAGCAGGGTCGCCCGGCTCGGCGAGCACATGGACGTGTTGGTGAACGCTCGGTGGAAGGTCAGGCTGTTTTGCTCGAGCGCGTGCTGGTTCGGCGTCAGCTCTCGCAGCCAGCCCGGGAAGTCGGGCCAGTGGCGGGGATAACGCTGCTGATCGGTGATCAGCAGGAGGACGTTGGGGGGCTTGACGGCCGTGGCTAGCCCTTGCAGCCCTGTTGCTCGAACTGAGCCTTGCTCATGTAGGTCCCGGTGGGGTAGTACGGGCCCATCACCTGGGCGGCGGTGTTCGGCTGGTTGACGTCCCAGGAAGTCTTGTGGAAGCCGGGCGAGGGAATGACGTTCCGCGTCACCAGCGAGCCGATGTCAGGCCGGCCCGCAGCATCGCCCACGGGATCGGCCGGCAGCCAGGCCACGCCGCACCGCTTCGTGGCGTTGCGAGGCCGGTAGCCGGCGTGCGCGACGACCATCACGTAGCGCCGTCCCTTCCGCAATGGGAACTGCTCGTCGTAGAGGCACCTGTAGGTGCCCGTCACCGCAAGCGACTCCTCGACGCACATGTCCCATTCGCGCATCTGCCCGCCGCCCATTCGCGTCTCGCCCGAGTCGGTGTGGGGCGTCTTCGGCATCTTGCCCCGGACGACCAGCACCTGGCCGTAGGCGAAGCTGTAGGTGCCGACCATGTAGCGAGCGTCGAGGTTGTTGTAGAAGGTGCCGACGGGCGTGTAGTCCGCCGCGGCATGCTCGGCGGGGCTCTTGTACGAGCTCAGCGTGTAGTTCAGGCTGAAGAACTTCTCGAAGCTGAATGCGGGCTCGGCGGGATTGGTGGCGGGGTCCTTGCCGGGCCAGTTGACGTAGCTCTGGTAGGCCGCCAGCGGCAGGTTCTGGGATGCGTAGGCGTGGTTCGAGTTGATGGCGTCGCAGAGCGCCTGCCCCTTCAGCACGTTGCCGTCGGCGAGGTGGAGCTCGGGGGTGGGCAAGGGCTCGCCGCCGGCCCGGTTGCGTCCCTTGTCGGGCACGTAGACCCGGTAGAGGATGTCCTGATAGGCGTTGTAGTTCGGGTCGGGCTGGGCGTAGAGGGTGTTGCGCGCCGGTTGCGCGGGCGGTGGCGAGCCGAGCACCGTGACCGTGTAATTGCGCTTCTTCACATCGCGGCGGTGCCCCTTGATGAAGGGGTTGGAGGAGCCTTTGTCGGGGCGGGTCAGATAGTCCGAGACCGTGTTGGTTGCGGTCCCGTTGTTCACGTACGCGGTCAGCGACTGGAAGCGCGCGTGGCTGAACTTGCCGCGCAGCTTCAGGACCGCCCCCGGCGACGTCGCGAACTTGGCTCCCCAGTACGTGATCTCCTGTCCTGGGAATCCCTGGTTCGTCCTCGGGTCGACGTTGGTGAACGGGCCTGTCCAGAAGCAGCTCGCAACCGGCAGGTTGTTCGGGTTGTGCCCGGTCGGGACGGCGGCGCCCGCGGGGCCGGCCGATGCGGCAGCCCCGGCCAGCAGGGCCGAGGCCAGCAGGGCGATCCCTCGCATCCCGCCGGCCATCAGCCCTGCGGGCCGGGAGCGCTGGCCCCGGCGGCTGCGTTCATCGTCGACATCAGCGTCCCGCTCACCAGCTCGATCACCTGCTCACGCGGCATCTCCTGCTCGATGGCGGACTCGATCACCGTCTCCACATAGGCCATGAAGCCGTCCAGTGCGATCCGGACCACCGGGGGAGGCTCGGGCGTGCCGAGCTGGTTGAGGGCGATCAGCCCGATCACCCGTTCGCGGTACTGACGGGCGATCTCGAGCAGCCCGGGATCGACGGTGCCGCGTCCCTGCCGGTAGAGCTGCCAGGCGTCCGTCGGTGCTTCGGCGTGATCCATCATCCGGTTCAAGTTCGCCTCGAGGCGCTGGCTGAGTGGGATCTCGGGATCCGTGACCCAGCCGCTCGAGAGCTGCTCCCCGGCCCGGTGGACCGCCGCCTCCAGCAGCTCCGGCCGCCCGCCGGGGAAGTAGTGGTAGACGAGGTTGCGCGTGACCCCGGCCCGGTTCGCGACCTTCTCGAAAGCCAGGTTCTCGTATCCCTCCTGGGCGGCGATCGCCAGGGCGGAGTCGATCAGCTGCCCACGGCGCTCTGCCGGCGGCAGGCGGCGCGGGGGTGAGCTCACCTCCATGGGGGGCGAGATTACAGCTTATTTACGCTCTGTCCAACTTGGGCTTCTGTGAAATAAGCTGCCCAACACGGGAGCAGCGCGTGATGGGCGCGGTTGGGATCGAACCAACGACCTCTCCCGTGTGAGGGGAGCGCTCTCCCGCTGAGCTACGCGCCCGGGACGCCGGATGATACGCCCGGCCATCGAGGCCGTCCCGGCGTCGGGCCCGCCGGGTGACGGATTACGGTGGTCGAGGTTGCCTAGGCGTCTGCATCGACTCGGATTGATCGCCGCCCACCACAAGTGGGTGGTCCTGCTCACGTGGGTGATCGCCCTCGTCATCGTGGGCGGCCTCTACCACGCCGCCGGCTCCAACACGAGCAACAACCTCGACCTTCCCGGCACGGACAGCCAGGCGGCCAGCGACCTGCTCGACGAACCAGTTCCCGCCGCAGCAGAACGGCAAGAACCCGATCGTCTTCCAGGCGACCGGGAACGCCAAGGTCACCGACTCCGCCAACAAGCAGGCGATCGAGCAGACCTACAAGAACATCAAGGCGCTGCCGCACTACTACAGCGCCACCAACCCGTTCAGCCAGGAGGGTCAGGCGCAGATCAGCAAGGACAAGAGGACGGCGTTCATCGCCGTGCTCCTCAAGGTCCCGAACTCGGAGATCACGCAGGAGCTCGCGCAGTCGTACCTGGACGCGGCCGAGCCCGCTCGCAAGGCGGGGATGAAGGTGGCGGCGAGCGGGCAGATCGGCAGCGAGCTCTCGGAGCCCGCAACCGAGAGCAGCGAGATCGTCGGGTTGACGGCGGCGATGATCATCCTCGCCTTCACCTTCGGCACGCTCGTGGCGATGGGGATGCCGATCGTCTCGGCGGTGCTCGGCCTCCTGGGCGGGCTCTCCCTGATCGGCCTGCTCGGGCATTTGACGACGGTCCCCACCATCGCGCCGACGCTGGCGACGATGATCGGACTCGGGCGTCGGGATCGACTACGCGCTCTTCCTGGTCACCCGCTACCGATTCGAGCGGAACGAGGGCAAGGAGATCGACGAGGCGATCGCGACGGCGGTCGCCACCTCCGGCACGGCGATCGTGTTCGCGGGGGGAACCGTGGTGATCGCGCTCGTGTCGCTCCTGGTGGCCGGGATCCCGCTGGTCACCTCGCTGGGCTACGCCTCGGCGTTTGCGGTGTTGACCGCGGTCCTGGCCGCGGTCACGCTGCTTCCCGCCGTCCTGAGCGCGGTCGGCCGCCACATCGACTCGTTCCGCCTCCCGGCGTTCCTGCGGCCTGAGCCGAAGCCGGTGGACCGGGGCTTCTGGGGAGCTTGGGGCAAGTGGGTGACGACCCATCCCTGGACGGCCGTCGGCATCACCTTCCTGGTTCTCGGGATCCTGGTGATCCCGTTCTTCTCGCTGTACCTGGGCCAGGAGGACATCGGGGCGACGCCCAAGTCGACCACCGAGCGGCAGGCCTACGACTACCTGTCCCAGGGGTTCGGCCCGGGCTACACCTCGCCGCTTCTGGTCGCGGTCAAGCTGCCCAGCCCGGCCGAGCCGAGCAGCACCTTCAACAAGCAGTACAAGCGGGCGCAGAGCCTGCAGAGCCAGCTCGAGGACGAGCAGGCGACGGGGCAGGCGCAGGCCGCCAGCCTGCAGGCGCAGGCCGGCGACCTCGAGGCGGAGCAGGGGCGCCTCGAGGCGGAGAAGACATCGCTCCAGAGCCAGGCGAACAGCCTGAAGGCGCGGAAGGCGACGCTCAAGGACAGCGCCAAGAAGCTCAAGCAGCAGAGCACGCTGATCGCTGAGGCGCAGGACCTCACCGGTCAGGCCAGGGAGCTGGCTGCCGAGGCCCAGACCCTTTCCGCCCAGGCGAGCCAGATCGTGGCGGAGCTCCAGCAGAATCCGACGCCGGCGCTGATCCAGCAGCTGAAGGAGGTCAACCAGCAGCTCAAGGCGCTGAAGGCCCAGGGGAACCAGCTCAAGGCCGAGTTCGCCCAGCTCAAGGACGAGGCCTCGAAGGCCGGGGGCCAGGCCTTCGCGCTCGCCTCGGCGGCAGCCGATGCCGCCAAGGAGGCGATCACCCTGGTCCAGGAGAAGAACCAGCTGACGCTCGCGGCGGCGGACGCGCAGGTGCAGGCAGCGCAGCTGCAGACCCAGCAGGCCCAGCTCGAGACGCTTCAGCAGCAGGCGGAGACCCAGCAGCAGCAGGCGGAGAAGCTCAAGTCGACGCTGACAGCCGACCTGACGGCTGCCGGCGGAGACAAGCGCGGCACCGATCCGCGGCTGGTCAACCTCCAGAACGCCCTGAAGGGGACGATCGGCGTTCAGGTCGTCTCACCACCGGCGATCAACAAGTCCGGGCAGGCGGCGATCTTCAACGTGATCTCCACGACCGACCCGGCCGACCGGGAGACCGCCGACCTGGTGAAGACCATCCGGGCCTACGTGATCCCACAGTCGACGCAGGGCACCGGCCTCGTGGTGCATGTCGGAGGATCGACGGCGTCCTACGTCGATCTGGCATCCGGGATCTCGTCGAAGCTCGGGCTGGTGATCTTCACCGTCATCGCACTGGGTTTCGCCGTCCTGCTGATGGCCTTCCGCTCGATCGCGATCCCGGCCCAGGCCGCGTTCGCCAACGTGTTCTCGGTGTGTGCCGCCTTCGGCGTCGTGACCGCCTGCTTCCAGTGGGGATGGGGTCTGGGACTGGTCGGCATCGACACTGACAGCAGCGGCGATCCGATCGCCAGCTACGTGCCGCTGATCATGTTCGCCGTCCTCTTCGGCCTCTCGATGGACTACCAGGTGTTCCTGATGAGCCAGATCGAGCACGCGCGCGCCCGCTATCCCCGGAATCACAAGAAGGCGATCGCGGTCGGCCTCGCCGGCGGAGCCCGGGTGATCAGCGCGGCGGCCCTGATCATGATTTGCGTGTTCGCCAGCTTCATCCTCAACGGGGACCCGACGGTCAAGCAGTTCGGCGTCGGCCTCTCGGTCGGCGTGGCCCTGGCGGGGCTCACGGTAATGCTGCTCGCTCCCGCCCTCCTGGTCCTGGTCGGGAAGCGGGGAGCGTTCTGGGTGCCGAAATGGGCCGAGCGCGTCGTGCCCCACATCGACATCGAGGGGTCGACGATGGATCGGAGCGACGGCGCGCCGGAGAAGACGAAGCCTGAGCCGAAACCGCCTCCGAAGAACGGCAAGGATTCGATGCAGCTGTGAGCCCGCGCCGTCCGGAGAACCCGCCACTCGAGCGGGAGCTGCTCGCGGAGGATCCGATGGAGCAGTTCGCCGTCTGGTTCCGCGAGGCCGAGGCCGACGTCGCGCTCGAGCAGGCGATGACGCTGGCCACCGCGGACGCCGATGGCGCGCCCGATGCGCGGATGGTCCTGCTCAAGGGCTTCGGCCCCGACGGCTTTCGCTTCTTCACGAACTACGAGAGCGCCAAGGGCGCCGAGCTCGATGCGAATCCGCGCGCCGCGCTGGTGATCTACTGGCGCGAGCTCGACCGCCAGATCCGGATCCGGGGAAGCGTCAAACGGCTCTCCGCGGCCGATTCCGACGCCTACTTCGCCAGTCGCCCACACGACAGCCAGGTGGCGTCCTCGATCTCACCGCAGAGCCGGCCGATCGAGCGGGAGGATCTCGACCGGCTCTACCGCGAGAGCCTCGAGCAGCTTGGCGATGAGGATCCGGTCAGGCCCGACCACTGGGGCGGGTACCTGGTCAGGCCCGACGAGATCGAGTTCTGGCAGGGGCGCGAGAGCCGCATGCACGATCGGTTCCTCTACACGCGGAAAACCGGCGATGAAGGGTGGAGCATCGAGCGGCTCGCTCCCTGATTGGCGACTTACTCGCGCTATACGCGACTAACTCGCCAACTCCGCGAGTCTACTCTCCAGAAATCGCCTCTCGACCGGGTTGGTCGCCAGCTCGCACGCTCGTTCGTATGCCTTCGTTGCCGCTTTTGTCATTCCCGCCCGCCTCAGCAGATCCGCGCGCGCCGACCAGAACCACTGGTACCCGTCGAGCGCCTCGGCCAAATCCGGTGCGTCGAGCAGCTCGAGCCCGCGCTCGGGTCCCTCGGCCATCGCGACGGCCACGGCCCGGTTGAGCTCGATCACGGGTGATGGCTGGACCTGAGCCAGCAGCCCGTACAGAGAGGCGATCCGCCGCCAGTCGGTGTCCTCCGGGGTGGAGGCCCGGGCGTGCTCCCCGGCGATCGCCGCCTGCAGGTGGTAGGGGCCGGACGGCCCGAGGCGTCCGGCGCGCTCCAGCAGGCCGAGCCCCGTCTCGATCTCCCGTGGGTCCCAGAGCGACCGGTCCTGCTCCTCCAGCAGGACCAATTCGCCATCCGGACCGACACGGGCATCCCGCCGTGAGCCCTGGAGCAGCATCAGCGCCAGCAGGCCGAGCGCCTCCGACTCATCGGGCATCAGCCGGGCCAGGGTGCCGGCGAGGCGAATCGCCTCGCCGCTGAGCTCGCGCCGGACCAGGGCCTCGTCCGAGGTCGCCGAGTAGCCCTCGTTGAAGATCAGGTAGAGCGAGGCGAGTACCGAGTTGAGGCGGTCGGGCAGATCGTGGTCCGCCGGGACCTCGTAGGAGATCCTGGCCGTCTTGATCTTGCGCTTGGCTCGGACGAGCCGTTGCGCCATGGTGGGCTCCGAGACGAGGAAGGCGCGTGCGATCTCGGGCGTCCCCAGGCCCCCGAGCGTTCTCAGGGTGAGTGCGACTCGAGCCTCCGGCGCAAGCGCCGGGTGGCAGCAGGTGAAGATCAGCCGCAGGCGGTCGTCGGAGATCACCGGAGATTCCTCTTCATCGTCGTCCTCGGTGGGGGGTGGAGGCTCGAGCGCCTGTAGCTCCTCGAGCTTCTCGGTGCCGCGTCGCTCCCGCCGGAGCCGGTCGATCGCCTTGTTACGCGCGGTGGTCGTGATCCAGGCGCCCGGGTTGTCCGGGATGCCGCGCTCGGGCCAGACCTGCATGGCCACGACGAAAGCCTCCTGAACCGCGTCCTCGGCGAGGTCGAAGTCGCCGAGTACGCGGATCAGCGAGGCGATCGACCGTCCCGACTCGTTGCGGAACAGGCGATCGACGAGCTCTGGAGAGGACTCCAGCTACGCCGTCGCTTCCTCGACCAGGTTCCCGGCCTCGTCGAAGACCATCACCGGCCGGATCTCGACCGAGCCGATCTGCGAGCCCGGGATCTTGGCGGCCCATTCGATCGCCTCGTCGAGGTCCTTCACATCGAGGACATAGAAGCCGCCCAGGGCCTCCTTGGTTTCGGCGAATGGACCGTCGGTCACATCGCGATCGCCCTCGCGGACGCGCACCGTCGTGGCGGTCGGAGTGGGGTAGAGACCCTCTCCGGCCACGAGCACGCCCTTGTCCTGCATCTCCTGGGTGACAGCGCCGTATGCCTGAGACATCGCCTGCAGCTCCTCCTCGCTGGCGGTCGCGCGCCGGGCCTCGTCGACGTAGATCGTGAACGCGTACTTCATCTCTCAGCTCCTTCTGTTGCGGCAGCGCCGTTCGCTGCTTTCACCCTAACGACGAACGGAGGCCGCCCGGATCGACCAGTCGTCTCGGGCATAGACTCGCCGGCATGGCTCAAGCCGAGGGAAAGACGATCGTCTTCTTTCCGGAGGGGGCGTTCGGGCCCACCAACAACTGCGTGGGGATCGGCGAGGTGCTGCGCCGCCGCGGGAACCGAGTGGTCTTCGTGATCGAGGAGTCGTTCGCCGGGACTCTCGAGGAGAAGGGCTTCGAGGAGCGCCTCATGCGCCTTGCGCCGCCGCCCGAGGTGCCGGAGGAGCCCGGCCAGTTCTGGAAGGACTTCATCCGGGAGACGGCGCCGGTCTTCCGGAAGTCGATCTTCGATCAGCTCGGCGAGTTCATGGCGCCGACCTGGGAGGCCCTGCTGGACGGCGCCAGGTATGTCGACGACCGGCTCGTGGAGATCTTCGAAGAGCTCCAGCCCGGCGCGATCGTCGAGGACAACGTCTGCTCCTTCCCGGCCATCCCGGCCAGCGGCCGGCCGTGGGTCCGGATCGTCTCCTGCAATCCCCTCGAGCTCAAGGACCCGGAGCTGCCGCCCCCCTACACGGGCCTGCCCATCGACGACCGCTCGAGCTGGGACGAGTACCGCCAGGAGTACCGGCGGGCAATCGACGAGATGCAGGCGAGCTTCAGCGAGTTCTGCGTCGAGCGCGGCGCGCCGCCGCTTCCCGATGGGGAGATGATCCACACGTCGGAGTGGCTCAACCTCTACCTCTATCCGAGCGAGGTCGACTATCCGCGCTCGGCGCCGCTGGGATCGACCTGGCACAACCTCGAGTCGAGCGTCCGGACCACGGACGCAGAATGGAAGCTCCCGCCCGAGTTCGCCGAGCGGGAGAGCGCACTGATCTACGTGAGCCTCGGCTCCCTCGGCTCAGGCGACGTGCCCCTGATGGAGTCCATCGTCGCGGCGCTGGCAGAGACGCCACACCGCTACGTGGTCTCGAAGGGCCCGCAGCACTCCGAGTACGAGCTCGCCGAGAACATGGTGGGGGAGGAGTTCCTGCCGCAGGTCTCGGTGCTGCCGCAGGTCGACCTCGTGATCACGCACGGAGGCAACAACACCACCACGGAGAGTCTCCACTTCGGCAAGCCGATGATCGTCCTGCCGATCTTCTGGGACCAGCACGACAACGCACAGCGGATCGACGAGACGGGCTTCGGGATCCGGCTGCCGACCTACTCGTTCGGGGAGGGTGATCTGCCGGCGGCGATCGATCGGCTGCTGGGGGACCGTGACATCCACACCCGCCTCGCGAAGGTGTCGGAGAGGCTCCAGGCGAATGCCGGGAACGAGCGCGCGGCCGAGCTGATCGAGCGGGTCGCGGCCTAGGCGTCGCCGACGACGCGCAGGACCTCGGCGACCGAGGTGATCCCCTGGCGAGCCTTGTCGAGCCCGTCTTCGCGCATGCGGTGCATCCCGGCTGCCACGGCGGCCGCCTCGATGTCGCCGCTCGAGGCCTTGGAGACGATCAGGTGGCGGATCTCGTCGGTCAAGGTCAGCACCTCGTAGATCCCGACCCGCCCGCGGTAGCCCGTGCCGAGGCAGCCGACGCATCCCTCGGCCTCGTAGACGGTGGGCGGATTGCCGTTCTCCACAACGCCGATCGCCGCCAGCTCCGCGCTGGACAGGCTCGCGGGCCGCTTGCACGACTCACACAGCCGGCGCGCCAGCCGCTGGCCGATGATGCAGCGGATTCCGGATGAAATCAGGAAGGGCTCGACCCCCATGTCGATCAGACGGGCGGCGGTGATGCAGGCGCTGTTCGTGTGAATCGTGGACAGGACGAGATGGCCGGTGAGCGCCGCCTCCATGGCGACCTGGGCGGTCTCCCGGTCGCGGATCTCGCCGACCATGAGCGCGTCGGGATCGGAGCGCACCATCGAGCGAAGCCCCGATGCGAAGGTCACGCCGGCGCTCTGGTTGACGTGGATCTGCTTGACCCCGTCGACCTCGTACTCGACCGGGTCCTCGATGCTGATCAGGGTGCGGTCGGGGGTGTTGAGCTCGCGGAGCAGGGCGTAGAGAGTGGTCGTCTTGCCGGTGCCGGTGGGTCCCGTGGCGAGGATGGCGCCCTGGATCTGACCAACGGCCTTGAGCACCAGCTCCTGGTCCTGCTCTCGCATTCCGAGCGAGCTGAGGTCGAGGACGACGCGATTCTTGTCGAGGATCCGCATCACCACCGACTCGCCGCGAATCACGGGCAGGACCGCGACGCGGATGTCGATGTGGCCGCCGTCGACCTCGAGGGCGACGCGTCCGTCCTGGGGGATGCGGCGCTCGGCGATGTCGAGCTCGGCCATGATCTTGATGCGGGAGATGATCCCCGGCACCAGGTTGTTGGGCACGGTGGTCGAGTCGACCATGACGCCGTCCACGCGGTAGCGGACCTGCATCGCCTCCCGCCGCGGGTCGAAGTGGATGTCGGAAGCTCCCCGGTTGACCGCGTCGGCGATGATCGAGTGGACGAGCTTGACGACCGGAGCTTCCTTGGCGGAGGCCCGCAGCTCGACCACATCGCTTCCATCGGGGTTGGCCTCCGTGTCGTCGATCTCGGTGACCGAGCCGCTCAGTCCGGTCAGGCGGCTGATCAGGGCGTCGATGCCGTCGGGCGCCGCAACGGCTCTCCTCACGTCGTAGCCGGTCGCCATCGCGAGGTCGTCGGCGCCGACGACGTTGGTGGGATCGGGGGTGGCCACGAGCAGCCCGCCACCGTCGAGGAAGGCGATGGGGATAGCCCCGTACCGGCGAGCCTCGCTGGAATCAACCAGGTTGGCGGCTCCCTGATCGACCTCGAAGGTGTTCAGATCGACGTACGGAAGCGAGTTTCGCTCGGCCAGGATCCGCGCCAGCTGGTTGGAGTCGATGACTCCGTGCTCGACCAGGAGCTGGCCCACCGGCTTTTCGGACCCATCCTCCTTGGCCATGACCTCCTCGACGCGCTCGCGGTTCGTGAACCCGAGGTCGATGGCGACCTCGCCCACGCGGCGGCTGGGGTCGCCCATGCCGGAGGGCGGCACCAGTCCGGGGATATCGAGCGCGCCCGCAGCGGTGATCGCATTGGGATTCATCCCCGCATCTATCGGCCGTTTGCGCCAAGAAATGAATCCCCACTACTAGACTGCTCCGTGGACCGTGCTAGGCGGGGAATTAGCGGTGCCCTGTAATCCGCAACCCGCTCAAGCGGAGCTGAATTCCCTTACGAGGGACCGGCCCTCGGAGCCGGGCCGCCGCAGGCGGCGTTGAAGGCCAGGTCCTGCGCAATGTCGGCCTGTGAACCAGGTCAGATCCGGAAGGAAGCAGCCTTAAGCGGTAGCCGACATGTGATGCAGGCAAGCCTGACCCGAGCCAACAGCGGGGGACACGCCCGGGAGCCTCGTCTCGAGGACGGGTGCACGGTCCATTTTTCGTTCGCTGATCTGCGGAAAACTCCCGATGCGCCAGGGTCGTCCATCGAAATAGGGTGACCCTTCTTCGCCCGGCCCAACCAGGCCGCGGCGCCAAAAGCCAGACGAGGGAGCGAAGGGTGAGACGAACCTTGAGTAGAGCCGTGTGCGCTGCGCTGCTGGGCGGGACGATGCTGGCGGCCGCCGCACCGGCGGCGAATGCGGCCGATTTCTGGGACAAGGCGAGCGCGGATTTCGGCAGCCGGAGCGTTGGGACCAAGAGCGACCCGCAGACCTTCACGCTCGTCGCCACCTGCGACGCCCCCACCGGTGTGCCCCCCTCACCATGCGCCTTTCCCGGGGCCGGCGTCCACAATTACGGAGCCATCACCACGACGGGCCCCGGATTCGCCATCGTCCCGAGTACCGACGCCTGCGCTGCCAGAAGCGGAGTCCTAGTCACCGCGATGTTCCCCGGTGTCGACACCTGCGCGCTCCAGGTCACCTTCACGCCGACCTTGGGCGGCGCCGTGAACGGCACCCTGAGCACTACGACCAGTCCATCCGGAACCCCGGTGAAGGTCGCCCTGAAGGGCATCGGCGTCGCTACGGGAACGGGAACGGGAACCACCACGACGGCCAAGAAGTGCAAGAAGAAGAAGCGCTCGGCCTCCGCGGCCAAGAAGTGCAAGAAGAAGAAGAAGTAGCGCCCGTATAGGCTCCGCGGCGTGCGTGGGATCACGTTCGCCGGCCTCGCCGTCGCCGCCTTTCTCGTCGCGGGGGTGGCGAACGCCGACCGGAAGCCGACCCACAAGGAGAAGGTGCGGATCGCGCGAGTGGTCGACCTGCCGGCGAAGTGCGCGCGGGTGAGGGTTTCGACCGAGACGAAGAAGCCGAAATGGGGCGCGGTCTCCTTTCGCCCCGGGCCCAAGGACTGCAACCCGTTCGGGAGCAACGGCGTGACCGTCGTACGGAAGTCCGTCGGCCACTGGCGCTTCGTCACCGCCGGCAGCAGCTTCGACTGCTCGAGCCTCTACGCCCTGGTCCCGAAGAACGTCGTCGCGGACCTCGGGGTCAGCTGCACCTGATCGCCCGGAGTTTCCGGAACCTCACCCTGCGCCGCGCGGGACACGCCGAGGCCGGGGGATAGACTCGATTCGTGGTCGAAGCAGCCTCTCTTTACCGCCGCCACCGCCCGCAGAGCTTCTCGGAGGTGGTCGGGCAGGAGCACATCGTGCGCACCCTCTCCAACGCCGTGGAGAAGGGGCGCGTCCATCACGCCTACCTGTTCGTCGGCTCCCGGGGCACCGGGAAGACCTCGATGGCGAAGATCCTGGCCCGGTCGCTCAACTGTGTCCACGGACCGACGCTGACTCCCTGCGGCGAATGCGAGCCGTGTCGGACGATCGCTGCCGGCACCTCGCTGGACGTGATCGAGATGGACGCAGCGTCGAACCGCTCTGTGGACGACATCCGCGAACTGCGGGAGCGCGTCGGCTTCGCGCCGGCGGCGGGGAAGTGGAAGGTCTACATCCTCGACGAGGCCCACATGCTCACCAAGGAGGCGTGGAACGCCTTCCTCAAGACTCTGGAGGAGCCGCCCCCCAACACGGTCTTCGTCCTGGCGACCACCGAGCCCCAGAAGGTGATGGCGACGATCGTCGACCGCTGCCAGCGCTTCGACTTCCAGCGCCCGTCGCTGGAGCAGATCGCCAAGGTGGTCCGCCGAGTCGCCGCTGCGGAGTCCATCCAGGTGGAGGACGGCGCCGTCGCGCTGATCTCTCGCTCAGCCACCGGAAGCTTCCGAGACGCCCTGGGCACGCTGGACCAGCTCGTCGCCTTCGGGGGCGACTCGGTGACGACCGACGAGGTGGTCGAGGTGCTCGGCGCAGCCGATGCGGAGCTCCTCTTCGACACGACCGACGCGCTCGCCTCGGGCGATGCGAAGGCCGCACTCGAATCAGTTGAGGCCCTCTCCCGGTCTGGTCGCGATCCCGGCCAGTTCGCGCGGGACCTGATTGCGCATCTGCGGCAGCTGCTGGTCGCCAGGGCCACCGGCGCGGTGCCCGAGTCCTTCACGGTGACCGTTGCGCAACCCGAGCGGCTTGCTGAACAGGCCAAGAAGTTGGACGACGCCAAGCTGGTCGGAGCGATCGATTCGCTCAGTGCGGCCGTTGCAGCAATGCGGGAAGGCGATGATCCGCGCCTGACCCTCGAAGTGGCGCTGCTCAAGGTGTCGACGCCGTCCCTGGACTCTTCCCGTGAGGCCCTGCTGCGCCGTATCGAGTCCCTGGAGTCGAGGTTGACCGGCGGCGGGGGCGGGGAAGCGGGCTCAGCAGGCTCCCGCAGTCCGATGGCCGGCTCAATTTCGGCCGAGCCCGAAACTCCGGATCCAGCGCCGGCCCTGCCTGCTGAGAACGCTTCCCCGGCCCCGCCGCCCGTGGAGGAGGCCGCTTCAGAGGAGCCGGAGCCCGAGGCATCGGTAGCCACCGCCACCGTCGAGATCGAGCGGGTCGTCGAGGCCTGGCCCGCGATTGTCGACCACTTCAGGGACTCGGGGTCCGCGATGCTATCCACGCTGTTTGATGAAGCACGGCCGCTGGAGATCGATCAAGAGCGGTCGATGGTCCGGATTGGCTTCCCTTCATCGGCGAAGTTCAACAAGAAGAAGGCCGAGGCCGCGCCGAACGTCGAGCGGATGACGGAGGCGATCACGCTGATCGTCGGCACCAGAATGCGGCCGACCTACGAGCTGATCGAAGGTGACGAGCCCGCCGGGGCTCCCGAGACGGAGACTGAGCTCAGCGAGGACGAGAAGGTCGATTTGATCAAGGACAACTTCGACGCAACCGAGGTCGTCCCCGACGAAGAGCGCGAAAGCGAGGCCGGTTGATGCCACAGGGGCCCAACATGAACCAGATCCTCAAGCAGGCCCAGCAGATGCAGGCCGAAATGGCCAAGGCGCAGGAGCAGCTCAAGAACGAGGTCGTCGAGGCGAGCGCAGGCGGGGGCATGGTGAAGGTGACGATGACCGGCGACATGCAGCTGCGTGAGATCAAGATCGACCCCGAGGCCGTGGACCCCGAGGACGTCGACATGCTGCAGGACATGGTCGCCGCAGCGGTCAACGAGGCTCTTCGGTCGGCGCAGGAGCTCGCCGCCAGCCGCATGGGTGGGATCGCCGGGCTCGGTGGCGGCGGCGGAGGACTTCCCGGTCTGCCCGGGATGTAGAGCCACTCCGGTCCCTACGCTCTCAGCATGTACGCAGGTCCGATCAGCCAGCTGATCGCCGAGCTCTCCAAGCTCCCGGGAATCGGGCAGCGCACGGCGCAGCGGCTTGCCTTTCACATTCTGCGGGCTGACGACGCCGATGCCATCGGTCTCGCGGATGCCATTCGCGAGGTGAAGGAGAAGGTCGGGCTCTGCGAGGTCTGCTTCAATCTCGCCGAGGGGCCGCGCTGCCGGATCTGCGAGGACGCACGCCGCGACCAATCGGTGATCTGCGTGGTCGAGGAGCCCGCGGACGTGATTCCGATCGAGCGGACCGGCGAGTACCGCGGCCTCTACCACGTGCTCGGCGGGGCGCTCTCGCCGATCGACGGCATCGATCCCGAGGACCTGCGGATCGCCGAGCTGATCGACCGCGTCGACGGCGAGGTCGATGAGATCGTGCTGGCCACCAACCCGACCACGACCGGAGAGGCCACCGCGCTCCACATCGCGGATGCCCTGCGCGGCCGTGTGACCGTGACCAGGCTCGCGAGTGGGCTGCCGGTCGGCGCCGACCTCGAGCACGCCGACGAGGTGACACTCGGCAAGGCGCTGGCGGGAAGGCAATCTCTCTCGTAGAGGCCCCCGTATCCAGGTGGTACTGACAACCATCTGACTCGATCAGGGGGAACACAATGAGAAAAAACAAGGGGATCCCGGCCGCCTGCATGGTTGCGGCGCTCGCCCTTGCGATCACGATCGCTGGAACCGCGACCGCCGCGCCCGGAGCCTCGCAGGCGGCGAAGAATTGCAAGAAGAAGCACTCCGCGAAGAAGAAGAATTGCAAGAAGAGAAGGACCGATGCGATGCGGTCGCCGGTCATCCGCGCGACGCTGGCCTGGTCGGACGGCGGCGCCGATGACGTGGACATGGACCTGTTCGTCTTCGATGCGGACGGCAACCGCGCCGGAAACGGCTCGGACACGATCCCGCTCAGTTCGATCACGCCGGACTTCTCAGGACCTGCGGGAAGCGAGACGTTCACGGACAGCCTGTTCACTCCGCAGGCGGCTCGGGACCTCAGCTTCGGGGTCTGTTACACGGTCGGCGGCTCGGTCCACACTCCGTTCACGATCACCTACGTGACAGCCGACGGCGTAATTCATGGCGATTCCGAGAATCCGGGGAGCAGCTTCCACTTCGACTACCCCGGTGGGGCCCCGATTCCCTCGGGCTATTGCACGCATTGAGTCGCGGGCGCCAGCGGGCCGGCGACCCCCCGGGGGTAGATCCCGGCCTGAGCCTGGGATAGGGTCAACGCAGTCAACCTAGGAGGGGAATCTCTAGATGCGAATGAACAAGGGGCTCATTGGTTTGGCACTGATCGCCGCGCTGGCGCTGATGGTGGCGACGGTCGGCGCGACGGCGAGCGCCTCCGGCGGGGGAGCGGTGGCTGCCAAGAAGAAGTGCAAGAAGAAGAAGGCGCACTCGGCGAAGAAGAAGAAGAAGTGCAAGAAGAAGAATTCGACGACGACGGCCCCGTCGGCCCCGATCTCGATGGTTCGGGCGACGCTGACCTGGTCGGGTGGCGGAGACTCCACCGACTACGACCTGTACGTCTTTGACCCGAGCGGAGGCACGGGCAGGGCGGTTTCGAACCCGATCTCGAACAGTTCGTTCTCGCCCGGTACGCCCGGTTCGGCCGGTACTGAGACCTTCACCGATCTGAACTTCGGTGCGCACCGTGCGTTCGGTTTCGGCGTCTGTCACCAGGACGGCGGGAACGATGGGTCGAGCTACAGCATCGAGTACGTGAGCGCGAACAGCACGCACTTCACCGATTCGCAGGCGGGCACGGGGGATGGGTACAACGCCAGATACAGCGACAGCGGCGGAGCCCCCGCCAACAACACATTCACCTGCCCGGCGCCCTAGCCGAGTAGGCCGACTCGGCCTGCCGCGTGGCGAGCGTTTCGCGCTCTACATGCGGCGGGTCGGGTCGTCGTACCCGCCGCGCGGCGGGGCATCGTCCCTGTCCTTAGGCCCACCCTGCTGCACGAGCTCGTAGAGCAGCGACAGCGCCAGGCCGGCGCCGCCGGCGATCATCAGGATCAGACCGATGGTCTGGATGTTGATCACGTCGGAGTGGACGTTGATCGCGTAGCGCAGGATCGCGCCGATCGCGATCAGGAAGATGGCCGTGGCGATGGTCACGATCGCCAGCATAGCCGCGGCCCTCGCCGCCATATGCACGGCCGCTTACGCTGAGAGGTCGGGGGGAGCGGCGGCGCCGTAGTCGGTCTCGCTCAGCCCGAAGCGGTGGTGCAGCCGCCGCAGCGGTCTCGGCGCCCACCAGTTCCAGCGGCCGAGCAGCTCCATCAGCGACGGGACGAGCAGCGCCCGGATCAGGCTCGCGTCGATCAGGACCGCGAGGGCCGTGCCGACACCGTTCTCCTTGATGAAGATGATCTGCGAGGTGGCGAAGGCGCCAATCGCGATCGCGAAGAGGAGCGCGGCGGCGGTCACGATCCGGCCGGTCCGCTCCAGGCCGATCGCCACGCACTCGGAGTCGCTCGCGCCGTGGTCGCGGGCCTCCTTGATCCGGGAGAGCAGGAAGACCCCATAGTCGGTGGAGAGACCGAAGACGACGGCGAACAGCAGGATCGGCATCGTCTGTTCGAGCGCTCCCTGGCTGCGGTAGTCGAGCAGGCCCTCGAGCCGGCCGTCCTGGAAGATGAACACCAGGATCCCGAAGACCGCGCTCAGGTTGAGCACGTTCATCAGCAGCTGCTTGACCGGGAGCACGACCGATCCCGTCATCAGGAAGAGGACGATCAGGGTCGCCGCGATCACGATCGCCAGCGCGATGGGCGCATGCGTCTCGAGGCTGTGCTGGAGATCGACGAAGTGGGCCGCTGCGCCCCGCCACGAGCAGCTGCGAGCCGGCGGGGACGGGCAGGTCGCGGATCTGCTTGACCGCGTTGCGGCTCGAGTCGGAGATGTAGCTCTCGGTCGAGTACGCCGAGATCACCGCGTCGCCGTTGGCGAGGCGCTGCGGCGGCTGGACCTCCGCGATGCCCCTCACCGACGCCACGTCGCGCTCGATCGTGTTGAGCGCGGCGGGCGTGGCGTGCTCCACCAGCAGGATGTGAGGCGTGTCGTGGAAGGGCGGGAACTGCGCCCGCATCACGTTGTCGACCTGCCGGGCGCTCGCGCTCTCGGGCAGCACCTGGGCGTCCACCGAGGTGAACTTGAGCGAGTAGAAGGGGATCCCGAGGACGATCAGCAGGGCCGCGGTCGCCGTGGCGATGCCGATCGGCCGGCGCATGACGAAGCGCGAGAGCCGGTACCAGAAGCCCGACTCGGTCTCGGTGGCGTCACGCTCGGCGCGCCGCTGCAGGAAGCTCGGCGCCCCGGCGTTGACGCGGTTGCCGAGCAAGGTGAGGACGGCCGGCAGGACCGTCAGCGCGATGAACGAGGCGAGAAGCGCGACCAGGGCCCCGCCGATTCCCATCGAGTAGAGGAAGCGCTGGGGGAAGACCATCAGCGAGGCCAGCGCGACCGCGACCGTGATCGAGGAGAACAGGACCGTTCGGCCCGCGGTGTTCATCGTTCGCTTCATCGCCTCGGCGCCGGGGCCGAACTTGGCGATCTCCTCCCGGTAGCGCGAGACGACGAACAGGCTGTAGTCGATCGCCAATCCGAGGCCGAGCCCCGTGGTCAGGTTGATGGCGAAGATCGAGACCGACACGGCCTCGTTCGCCAGCTGCAGAAGCAGGAAGGTGCCGACGATCGCCAGCCCGCCGATCAGCAGGGGCAGGAGCGCGGCGACGGCGCTCCGGAAGAAGATCAGCGAGAGCAGGAAGAGGATGGGGAAGGCGAGCATCTCGGCCATTCGCAGGTCCTTCTCCACCTGCTTGTTGACCTGCTCCTCGGCGAGGGCGAAGCCGCCAACGGAGACGCCCGGTTGCCCGTCGAGCTCGGCGGCGATCTCCTTGGCGGCGTCCTGCTGTTCCTTGTCGCCGGTGGCCTTGAGGCTGACTGCGATATAGGTCGCGTTGCCCGCTCCGGAGATGAAGTCGTGGCTGGCGGTGTCGAGGTATCCGGTGACGCGCGCGACCTCGGGATTCGCACGCAGCTGCTGCTCGATGCGCCGCATCTTCTGCTGCCCGGCCGGCGTGGTCGGCACGGTGTCCTGGAGCAGAACGATCACGCTCGGATCGCGGTAGCCGTCGTCCTGCAGGCGGTCGGTTGCCCGGACACTCTCGGTCGACGGATCGTCCGCTCCGTAGGGCGCGAGCTTGCCGGCGACACCACCTCCGAGCGCGCCGGCCACGACGAAGAACACGGCGGCGAAGATCACGGTCCGCTTGGCGTGACCCTGGGCAAGCGATGCGAGTGCGTTGAACATTCCTACCTCCCGCCGGTGGCGCTGATCGCCCCGGATCTCACGCGTTCCAGATCGTCGGCGGCACGCTCGAAGAACTCGGCCGCCCATTCGCTCATCTCGATTCCGTACCGGAGGACCGTCATCGAGCCGAGGTCCGGCTCGGCCGTGGGCCCGTCGGGCTCGCCCTTCTGGTCAACTGTCTCCCAGATCGCGCGCAGCTCCGCTGCCTTCGTGCGGGAGATGGCGGCCCGCTCGCGGGCGATCTCCGCGGCCCGGCCCGGCTCGATGGAGCCGCTGAAGAAGAGCTTCAGCAGGCCCTCGTCCCGAGTCTCCAGGACCTCCGGAGGCTGCGCCATCCACTCGCGCGCCGAGCGCCTGCCGGCGGCGGTGAGCTTGAACGTCGTTCGCTGGCGAGCGCCCTGCGAGGAGTCATCACCGGAGATCAATCCCTCCTTCTCGAGCTTCTTGAGCTCCGGATAGATCTGCCCGTAGCTCGCCGCCCAGAAGAAGCGGGCCGAGTTGTCGACGAGCTGCTTGATCTCGTAGCCGGACCGCGGCTGGGCGGCCAGCATCCCGAGAATGACCTTGGCGGTGGCGCTCAGTTCCATCGCCACTAGATATATCAATCCGATATATCAGCGTGTGTGACGTCGATCACGCCGCTTCGGCGGCGCGACCCTGCGGCTCCCACTTGAACCGCCGGGTGGCGACCCAGATGCCCGCGAGGCCCCAGATGACGAGGGCGGCGGCGTCGCTCGCGGAGAGGCCGATCCCGCTCGGATTCTGGGCGACCGTCGACTGCAGGCCCTGGGCGACGTGGTAGAGCGGGAAGAGCCGACCGACCTCCTGAAGGAAGCTGGGAAGGGAGTCGAGCGCGATGAAGATCCCGGAGACGAAGGAGAGCATCACCACCGTGAACGCCCCGATCGGCTGAGCGCTGTCCTCGTTCTTGGCGAGCGAGGTTGCCGCGATCCCAAGTGCGGACAGCGTCGCGGTCCCAAGGGCCAGGCAGATGACGAAGCCGGGGATCGTCCGCGCCGGGAGGTGAACGCCGTAGAAGATGATCCCGATCGCGATCATGATCCCGCCCACCGTCAGGGCGAAGGCGACCGAGCGGAGCACCTGGGAGGTCACGAACGTCCAGACCGGCGCCGGCATGCCCCGCTGGCGCTTGAGCTGGCCCCGCTCGCGCTGGCTGACCAGGGCCATCAGCGGAGTGCTGAAGCAGGAGAGCGCCAGCGCGTAGGCGATCAGCCCCGCCGTGAAGTAGGCGTGGACGTCGATCGTGTGACCGTCGACGGTCGTCGTCTGCGGCCCGCCGTTGGTGAAGAGGGAGTTGAAGAGGAGCAGGAAGATGAGAGGGAAGAGCGCGCCGAACAGCATCGCCCGCGGGGTGCGGAGCGTGGCGATCAGCGCGTACTTCGTCTGGATCAGGACCAGTCGCAGGTCGTTCATCGGCCGTTCGTCCCCTGATCGGAGGTGACCTCGAGGAAGACGTCCTCCAGGCTGGGCCGTCTGACCTCGAGGTCCGGCAGCGTGATTCCCTCGCCCTCGGCCCAGGCGAGCAGGCGATAGAGGTCGCGCTGAGGCTCGGTGCTCGCGATCGTCGCCTGGTTGCCCGAGACGACGGCCTCGCGGCCGATCGCATCCGCGGCCTTGTCGGCGACGCCGTTGAAGGTCCGGAACCGGATCATCGTCTCCCGCCCGAGCTGGTCGCCCAGCGTCTCCGGCTCTCCCTCGGCGACGATCTGCCCTTCGCGCAGGATCACGACGCGGTCGGCGAGGTGCTGGGCCTCCTCCATGTAGTGGGTCGTGAGCACGATCGTCGTGCCCAGGTCCTTCAGCCCCTCGATCATGTTCCAGGCGTCCCGCCGGGCCGTCGGATCGAAGCCGGTGGTCGGCTCATCCAGGAAGAGCAGCTCCGGATCCCCGACGATTCCGACGCCGACATCCAGCCGCCGCTGCTGTCCGCCTGACAGCGAGCCGACCCGTGCATCCCACCTGGTGCCCAGACCCACCAGGTCGAGGGTCTCGTCGACCGGGCGGGGATTCGGAAAGAAGCTCGAGTACAGATCCATCGTCTCGGTGACAGTGAGCAGCGGGTTGAGCTCGCATTCCTGGAGAACCAGGCCGATCCGGGCTCGCCACTCGCGGGTGGCGCGGATCGGATCGATGCCCAGCACGGAGACCTCTCCGGCCGTTCGCTCCCGGTAGCCCTCGAGGATCTCGACGGTCGTCGTCTTGCCGGCCCCGTTGGGGCCGAGGAAGCCGAACACTTCGCCCTTCCCGACTTCGAAGTCGATCCCCCTGACCGCCTCGTGTTCGCCGTAGGACTTGTGCAGGCCGGAGACGTGAATCGCAGCGTCCTGCGCCATCCGGTTGCGATCTTAGTGGGTGAGGGTTAAAGCTCGCCTATGCTCGGGGCTCGATGGCCACGGAGCAGAAGACAGACGGAATCGTGGTGATGAAGTTCGGCGGCACCTCGGTCGCGGGGACCGAGGAGCTCAAGCGCGCCGCAAAGCGGATCGTCGCGGCCCGCGACCAGGGCCATCAGGTGGTGGCCGTGCTGTCGGCGCGCGGCAAGACCACCGACCGGCTGCTCGAGGCCGCGCGGGAGATCTCGCCGCGACCTGATCCGCGCGAGATGGACATGCTGCTCTCGATCGGCGAGCGGGAGTCCTGCGCCCTCTGCGCGATGGCGATCAACGACCTCGGCCATCGCGCGATCTCGCTGACCGGGTCGCAGGCGGGCATCGTCACCGACTCGTCGCACACCAAGGCGCGGATCATCGATGTCCGCGCCGATCGGATCCTGAAGGCGCTCGAGGAAGACTCGATCGTCCTGGTAGCCGGCTTCCAGGGGGTCTCCACCGACAGCCACGACGTCACTACGCTCGGCCGCGGCGGCTCCGACACGACGGCCGTAGCGCTGGCGGCGGCGCTCGGCGGCGAGGTCTGCGAGATCTACACGGACGTCGATGGCGTATTCACCGCCGATCCCCGGATCGTCTCCGACGCTCGCAAGCTGCCCGTTGTTTCGTACGAGGAGATGTTGGAGATGGCCTCTTCGGGCGCCCGGGTCCTGCAGCTCCGGGCGGTGGAGTACGGGCGCAACCACGGCGTGCGGATCCACTGTCGAAGCTCAACCAAGGACGCCCCAGGTACCCTCGTCGTCTCGGAGCAGGAGACCATGGAACAGCCTTCGGTAACAGCAGTCACCCACTCGACCGACGAGGCTCGCGTCACGCTCACCGGCGTGCCCGACGAGCCGGGCGTTGCTGGCCGCATCTTCGGAGCCCTCGCCGACGCCAACATCAACGTCGACATGATCATCCAGAACGAGCCGGTCTCCCACGACGGCGGGGCGGACCTCTCGTTCACCGTGGAGGCAGATGAGCTCGAGGCGGCCGAGGAGGCGATTCGAATCGAGGATTCCGAGATCGGCATCGAGAGCGACAAGAACATGGGGAAGGTCTCGATCGTCGGCGCGGGAATGCGCAGCCACCCAGGCGTCGCCGCCCAGGTCTTTCGCGTGCTCGGCGAGAACAAGATCAACATCGAGATGATCTCCACCTCGCCGATCAAGATCTCCTGCGTGATCCGGGCCGACTCGGTGCCCCAGGCGGTCGAGGCGCTTCACGATGCCTTCGAGCTCGGTGAGGACGCGATCCACGAAGAGGATCCGACCGGTCCCGAGCACCGCCCGACCGTCAGCGGCTGAACTGATCCGTACCCTTTGGGCATGAGTCCCAGCGGCGAATACCGAGTCGGGGTCGCCGGTGCCACCGGTGCCGTCGGCTCGACGATTCTCGAGGTGCTCGCCGAGCGGAAGTTCCCGGCGGCCGAGGTCAGGCCGCTCGCATCGGCCCGCTCCGCCGGCAGCAAGGTGGACTTCGCGGGAAACAAGCTCGATGTCCAGGAGCTCACCGAGGAGTCGATCCAGGGTCTCGACCTGATCCTCTCCTCGGCGGGCGGCAAGGTGAGCTCGGCGTGGGCGCCGAAGTGGATCGAGGCAGGGGCGGTCATCGTCGACAACACCAGCTTCTGGCGCATGCACGAGGACGTCCCATTGGTCGTCGCGGGCGTCAACGACGACGCGGTCGCCGACCACAACGGGCTGGTCGCCAACCCGAACTGCACGACGATGCAACTGATGGTCGCGCTCAAGCCGATCCTGGACGCGGCGGGGATCGAGCGGCTGATCGTCTCCACCTATCAGTCGGTCTCCGGAACGGGCCGCAAGGCGATCGAGGAGCTTCGCGCCGAGTCGCAGGCGGTCCTCGATGGGGACAGGATCAGCCCGCCCCAGGTGTATCCGCACCAGGTCGCCTTCAACGTGCTGCCACAGGTGGAGAACTTCAAGGACGGCGACGACTACACGACCGAGGAGCGCAAGGTGATGGACGAGACCCGGAAGATCCTCGGGCTCTCGGAGCAGGTCGGGATCTCCGCCACCTGCGTGCGGGTGCCGGTGGTCACCGGGCACTCGGAGTCGGTGAACGTTCAGACCACCAAGGACCTCTCGCCTGAGGAGTGCCGCGACCTGCTCTCCGAGTTCCCCGGCCTGATCGTGCTCGACGACCCGGGAGCCGGCATCTACCCGCTGCCGATCGCCGCGGCCGGGCAGGACGAGGTCCTGGTGGGCCGGATCCGCCGCGACCCCTCGCACGAGCGCTGCCTCAACCTCTGGGTCGTCGGCGACAACCTCCGCAAGGGCGCGGCCACCAACGCCGTCCAGGTCGCTGAGTTGCTGCACGAGCGCGATCTCGTACGCGTTCCGGCCGGCGCCGGCCTGAGCTAGCCGTTCATTCACAGGGAATTGACGCACCGCCTGGGCGTGCGGGATATATTCGCCTGGCTTGAGGGGCACGCGCAGAATCTCCGGCGCCGGGGGGCGCCGTGCACTCGATCGCGGCAGGGCGCTGATCCTGGCGGTCGCCGTGATCGCGGCGATCGCGCTTGCCGCCGGGGCGGTGGTGGTGGCCCAGACGATCTACGGCACACCGACGTATGACGCGATCAGTGCGACCTCAGGTGACGACGTCATCCACGCGCGGGACGGGGGCCCGGACACGGTCGACTGCGGCGCCGGGAACGACACGGTCTACGTGGACCGATCCGAGGACGGCGTCTACGACTGCGAGACGGTGGTGACGCCGTGAGCGCTCCGATCAATCCGGATGAGTTTCCGGACCGCGAGGCCGAGGAGCGGTTCGCCGAGGAGCAGCCCGAGCACCACCTGCGCCGCCGCGAGTTCCTGACCAAGACCGCCATGCTGGCCGGGGCGGCGGGCCTGGCGACCGCGCTGCCCGCCAAGGCGCTGCTCAGCGGGGCCGCGAAGGCCCAGACCGTGGGCGGGCTGCCGAGCCCGTCGAACATGCCGATCGACACCTTCGTCGTCCTCATGCAGGAGAACCGCTCCTTCGATCACTACTTCGGCTGGCATCCCGACGCCGACGCGAAGAACGCCGGCCTCTCCTATCCCGATGACGACGGGAACCAGCATCCGACCCACTCGCTCGCGCCGGACTTCCAGGGCTGCGCCTTCGAGGACCCCGACCACTCCTGGGAGGGCGGGCGCCGGCAGTACCACGGCGGCGCGTTGGACGGCTTCCGGAAATCCCCCAACGACGACTTCGCGCTCGGCTACTACGACAAGGGGGACATCCCGTTCCTGCCATCGGTCGCGGACGCCTTCACGCTGTACGACCGCTACTTCTGCTCGCTGCTCGGCCCGACCTGGCCGAACCGCGAGTACATGCACTCGGCTCAGTCGGGCGGGGTCAAGACCAACGCCGAGGTGCAGGACGTGCTGCTCGGGGCGACCGGGAGCGGCCTCTACAGGTGGCTGACGATCTGGGACCTGATGCTCTCCCAGGGGCTGAAGGTCACCTACTACTTCAGCGACCTCCCGTTCATCGGCGTCTTCGGCTCCAGATACCTGCCAATCATCAAGCCGGTCGCGGAGTTCTACGTCGACGCTGCCACCGGGAACCTCCCGAACCTCGCCTTCGTCGACCCGATGTTCCTCGACGGTGGCGGCGGGCATGGCCTCTCGGGCGACGAGCATCCGCACGGAGACATCCGTATCGGCCAGGCGTTCATGGCGGACGTCGTCCACGCCTTCCTGGCCTCCCCCCAGTTCCGCACCGGCGCGATGTTCGTCAACTACGACGAGTGGGGCGGGTTCTTCGACCACGTCTCACCGGTCGCCGTCCCGGACGACCGCCAGAGCTCGAACATGGATGAGAACTTCGGGATCACCGGCTTCCGCATCCCCGGCGTCGCGATCTCGCCGTATGCGCGGCGCGGCCATGTCAGTCACATGACCGTGACACACGAGTCGATCCTCAAGCTCCTCTCGTATCGCTTCGGGCTCGGCTACCTGAACAAGCGCCACCGCTACGCGTCGAACATCGGCCGCTCATTCGATTGGGAGAATCCGAACTTCGACGTCCCGGACCTGCCACTTCCGCTGCCGCCGTCACCACGCCCTGTGACCTCCAGGGGATCCTGCCCTCGGGTTCCACGACGGCCGGCGAGGACGCGGCGGCCGAGCGCGCCGAGAAGAGCGAGGGCCTTCACATCGGCTCCCCGGAGACGCTCGACCTACCTCGACGCGCTGGGCTATCCGACCGCTCCGGCCAAGCCCGAGCAGATCTTCTCACAGCCCGGACGCAACGGTGAAGCGGCTCGGCCAGTCAGATCGCGGCGCAGAAGGCGGGCGGATGAGCCGCCGGTTTGCGCTCGTGTTCGCCGTCGTCGCGGCCTGATCGCGGGCGTTGTCGTGGCGCAGGCAGAACCCTCCGGGGAGCACCGTCCCGCACGTCAAGCATGTCTTCGTCATCGTGCTCGAGAACGAGGACGCCGCGAGCACCTTCGGCCCGGACACGCAGATCCCGTATCTGGCGCAGACGATGAAGGACGAGGGCGGCTACATCCCCAATTACTACGGGATCGCGCACAACAGCCTCGCGAACTACATCGCCATGGTCAGCGGCCTGGGACCGAACCTGGTCACCCAGGCCGACTGTCCTCTGTTCGCCAACTTCACGCCCGGGGCTGCCGGCCTCCAACGGCCAGTACATCGGCCAGGGCTGCCTCTACCCGCCGGGCGTGCAGAACATCGCCACCCAGCTGGAGGGGAACGGCTACACCTGGAGGGCGTACATGCAGGACATGGCGAGCTCCGCTCCGGCCCAGCCCGCCACCTGCCGCCATCCCGCCCCGAACTCGCAGGACAAGACCCAGAGCGCCACGGCCACGGATCAATACGCCGCCAGGCACAACCCGTTCGTCTACTTCGAGTCGCTGATCGACTTCCCGACCTGTGATGCCAACGACGTCGACCTCGAGCAGTTGGCGAGCGACCTGCAGAGCGAGGCCAGCACCGCCGATTACTCGTTCATCTCGCCTGACCTCTGCAACGACGGGCACGACGGCAACGGGACCGCCGGTTCCTGCGCCGACGGTGGCCCCGGCGGAATGGTCCAGGCGAGCTCGTTCCTCCAGGAATGGGTGCCCCGGATCACGAGCTCACCGGCGTTTCAGGACAACGGCCTGCTCCTGGTCACCTTCGACGAGGCCGAGGGCGGTTCGGGTCTGACCGGGGACGCGAGCGCCTGCTGCGACGAGCAACCCGGTCCCAACACCGTCAACCCGGGCGCGCTCACCCCGGGTCCCGGCGGCGGCAAGGTCGGAGCCGTCGCGCTCTCGCCCTGCATCAACCCGGGGACGACGGTGAGCGCCGCGTACAACCACTACAGCCTGCTGCGCTGGGTGGAGGACAACTTCGGCCTGCCCCGCCTCGGCTTCGCCCGACAGGCGACCGGCGTCAGCGGATTCGACACCAGTCTGCTCAACGACCCTGCCTGCGTTGCGGGCGGCCAGGGGACCGGCACAGACACGACCAGCACTGGCACGGTGGCGAGCACCACCGCGACGACGCCGGGCGGCGCTGGGACGCTCGGCTCCAGGGCGAAGTGCCGGAAGAAGCGTCACGGGCGCAAGTGCAAGCGCCTGAAGAAGTGAACTGACCTAACCGGGTAGGCACTCTCAGAGCGCCTGACGGGCACGTTGTATAAGCCCCGCATGGACGTTGGCTTCGGCACCGCGATGCTGTTCGCCGGAGGACTGCTCGGGATCGCCGCTGCGCTTTCGGGGCTGATGCGCGGCACGGTGCTCTCGATCGCGGTGCTCTCGGTTACCGCCGGGCTGATCCTGGCCGAGGTGGACGCGATCCACGTCTACGCGGGCGACAACGCGGTCGTCCATCTCTTCGAGCTCGCCCTGATCGTCACCCTGCTCTCCGACGGCCTCTTCGTGGATCGCGAGTTGCTGGTCGTCCACTGGGGGCCAGTCGCCCGGGCGCTGGTGATCGCGATGCCGCTCACGCTGGTCCTGCTGGCGGTGGCGGCGAAGCTGCTGTTCACGAGCCTCGACTGGGCAGAGGCGTTCCTGCTCGGCTCGGTCCTCGCCGCCACGGACCCGGTGGTGACCTCGTCGGTCGTGACCTCGCAGCGCGTGCCGGCATCCGTGCGGCACGCGCTCAACCTGGAGTCGGGACTCAACGACGGGCTCGCGCTTCCCTTCGTGCTCTTCTTCATCATTCTCGCTTCGCCCGGTGGCGATGCCGGAACCGAGGCGGCGAAGCTGGCCGGCGAGGCGGCGTTCGGGGCACTGATCGGGATCGTCCTCGGCCAGGCGGCCGGGCGCCTCACCCACCACCTGCCGGGCGGCGGGATCGTTCGGCGCTACGAGGGGATCTACGCCCTGGGGATGGGGCTGCTCGCCTACGGGATCGCCGATGTCACCTTCGGCAATGGGCTGATCGCGGCCTTCGTTTGCGGGATCTCACTCGGGGTGGCGGACCGCGCGATCGCCGATGACTTCGTGGTCTTCAGCGAGAACGTCAGCTCGATCCTGCAGGTCCTCACCTTCTTCGTGTTCGGGGCGCTGATCGTGACGACGGGCTACCACAGCGACGTCGCGCTGCTGGTTGCATTCATCGCATTCGCCCTGTTCATCGCCCGGCCCGTGGCCATCTTCCTCTCGTTCGTGCGCGTGGACCTGCCGCAGCCGCACCGTGCGTTCATCGCCTGGTTCGGGCCGAAGGGTGTGGCCGGGATGCTCTTCGCCGTGCTCGTCCTCAACTCGGACGTCGCGCAGGGCAACACGATCTTCGAGGCCGCCGCCTTCGTCATCCTCGCCTCGATCCTGATCCACGGCGCCACCGACACTCTGGGGACGAGATGGATCGAACGGCGGATCGAGGCCGACCCGGAGCTCGCTGACGAAGCTGATCCCGGCCTGGCAACCGGCGGCGGCACGATGCCCTAGGCGCTCAGGATCTTCTTCTTCTCTTCCCGGAACTCGGCCGCCGTCAGCACGCCCTTCTCCTTCAGGTCACCCAGCTTCTCGAGCCGGTCGAGCTTCGCGTCGTCGGGGTGTTTGTCGTCCGAGGTGATCTCCCGGAACGCCGAGCCCATGCGCCGCCCGGCCTCCTTCCTCGCCCTCCGCGCCCGCCGGCGCATCCCCGCCACCCAGTCGCCGCGCTTGGCATCGGGGAACTCCTTGCGCGTCTCGCGCCGGAGCGCCTCGATGCCGGCCGCGGCCAAAGCGATCAGGAGCAGCGTCAGAACGAGCTGGCGGGTGCCGTTGGGCGGCCAGACGATCAGGACGAGCAGCGCGACCGCCCCGAAGACCGACCAGACCACTCCCGGCCTCTCTCGCAGTGTCGGGGCAAGGGCCTGGCGGATGCTGACCGCCCCGTTCTGCGGCGAAGCGATGTAGGAGGCGATCACGAACAGAATCCCGTAGATGATCACGCTGGAGGCGATGCTGTGGAGCAGCGACGTGCCGATGGCCCACGCGTGCTGTGCCGGGACTCGCGCATCCTCGGTCTTCGCGAGCGAGTCGACGAACGGACCCTTGAGGATGGCTCGCACCGCGATTGCACCGAGGCCCGCCGCGATCAGGCCGAGTCCGTAGCCGAGGACAATGACCCAATCGCGACCCTTGCCGAGCCACATCGCCAGGACGAACAGAGCCAGCGAGCCGATGGTGAAGAACCAGGCGAGCCCGTTGAGGATCTTCGTGACGGTTCGTGCGGTGTCGAGCTCCTGAGAGTCCGCGACCTCGAGCTGCCCGAAGCCCGGCTTCAGGTGCCCGGTCTCCTCTCCGTTGGCGACCGCGTTGGCGACCTGTTTCTTGAAGCCGAGCCGATCGGCGAGCTGGTAGACGATCGGCCTCAGGTCGAGGACGACCTTGCCGTTCTGGCTCGAGATCGCCTGGCTCTTGTCCTCGAGGATGGCGACCAGCTGGGTGTGCGCGACGCGGTTGGCGTCCTGCCAGAGGCTCTGAACCCGCTGCGATTGGAACGCCCGCATCGCTGCGCGAGTGGCGACCTCCCGAATGCCGGCGGAGGCGGGCGAGGCCAGCTGCTGGAGGTCGTCGGGCAGCCGCTTCTTGATCAGCCGCGTGACATCGACGTTCGCGTAGAGCTGGTCGACCGAGTAGGTCGCCACGGCGTCCGAGATCTCCTTGTCCTCGAGCAGCCGCCCGCTGGTGTGGACCCACTGATTCGTGTCGAGCAGCTGGCGGTCGATCCAGCTGGTGAAGATCGCCAGGAAGGCGAGGATCGAGGCAGCGATGACGAGGATGCGCACCTTGACTCGGTGCCGCATCTCGGGCGGTTGAATCGACGCCATGCGACCTGGACCCTACGCGTGGGTCCGGTCGATTTCGAGCCGCTCAGGCGGCGGCGGGCGCCTCGGTCAGGCGCTCCTCGACCCACTTGGTCGAGGCGATGTGCTTCTTCATGCCGAGCTCCTTGGGGGAGAAGCCGAGGGCGAGCCCGACGAGCTGGGGGAGGTGCAGCACGGCCAGGCCCAGGTCCCGGTTGACGACCTTCGCGGCCTCCGGCTGCTGCATGTCGAGGTTGAGGTGGCAGAGGGGGCAGGGCGTGACCAGGCAGTCCGCGTCGGCGTCGATCGCGTCTCCGATGTGGGTCCCGGCCTGCCGCAGCGAGACCTCGCGGGCCATGGTGATGATCGGGAAGCCGCAGCACTTGCGGGCGCCGTCGTACTGGACCACCGCGCCGCCCAGCGCCTCGATCAGGCGGTCCAGGTAGAGGTCTCGCTCCGGGTGCTCCTCATAGCCGAGGCGGTGCTTCGGTCGCAGGATGTAGCAGCCGTAGAAGGGTCCGACCTTCAGGCCGCCGAGCGGGCGCTGGACCTGCTCCTTGAGGCGATCGAGTCCGTAGTCCTCGACCAGCACCCAGAGGAAGTTCTTGTTCGAGAAGCCCTCCGGGTCGTAGGAGAGTCCCTCCTCGGCGAGCGTCTCGTTGATGTGGGAGCGGTACTCCGAGTCGCGCAGCCGCTGCTGGCATTCGGACTGGGCGCCCTGGCAGGTCGAGCAGACGTTCATCATCGGCAGCCCGGTCTGCTGGGCGAGCGCGAAGGTCCTCGCGTTCAGCGTGTCGGCGAGCTCCTGGTTGTGCTCGGCGATCACGCCGGCGCCGCAGCAGTTGGCCCGGTCGAGCTCGACCAGCTCGATTCCCAGCCGCTCGGCGACGAGGCCCATCGATCCGTGCAGCTCGGTCGTGAAGCCTCGGCTGACGCAGCCCGGCCAGTAGGCCATCTTCAGGTCGGTCATCAGGAATCTCCCTCGTCGGGCTCGGGCAGGACCTCGGCCTCGGGCACGGCTTCGCCCTCGGGGACGCTCTCATCGGCGTCGGCCTCCTCGCCGCGGATGTAGAGGTTGAGCTCGATCCCGTGCTCCTCGGTGTGGGCGTAGATCCGCTTCACGTGGTTCTGCGCGTCGCCGGGCAGCTTCGGGTGGACGCCCGGGATCAGCTTGGGCAGCGAGCGCATCTTGCCGGTCCTGATGCCCCGGACCGCGGTAGGGATCGACTCGAGTAGGCCCTTGATCGCGCCGTGCTTGGGGGCGAGCTTGCCCTTGACCCCGGGAGCGAGGGACTCCTGCAGCAGCAGGGCCTCGTCGAGCGTTCCCTTCTTCTCGATGATCTTCGTGAAGGCCTCCATGTGATTGCGGCCGTGGTTCTGGTCGTGGATGTCCTCCTCGTCGGCCGCCCGGCGGAGGCGCATGATCTGGTCCATGGGTGCCACGCCCTTCGGGCAGGCGTCGATGCACGAGAAGCAGTGCGTGCAGTCGTAGATCCCGTGCGGGTCCTGGGACAGGTCGTGGAGGCGCTCCACCGTCTCCGCGTCGCGCGGGTCGCCGACGAAGCGGTAGGCCTTGGCGAGCGCGGCGGGCCCGATGAAGTCGGGGTCGGCCTCCATCGAGAGGCAGGCCGAGACGCAGGCGCCGCACTGGATGCAGGCCAT
The DNA here is from genome assembly GCA_963728875.1 of uncultured Solirubrobacterales bacterium. Classification (GTDB taxonomy): domain Bacteria; phylum Actinomycetota; class Thermoleophilia; order Solirubrobacterales; family 70-9; genus DASUPK01. The sequence continues at coordinate 133,549 of CAVSLJ010000004.1, read as the reverse complement.
CGACTGGGTGATGTCGATCATCGACTCCGGCGGGACGATGTACTCGCGCTCGGGCGGATCGCCCTCGGGCAACAGCCAGGGAGTGACCCGGCGGATCTTGGTCCAGTGGGTCGACTCCATGTCCGTGACCAGGTCCTTGATCACCGGCATGTTCCCCATCGGCTCGACGACGATCGGCCGCTCACCAGGCTCGCCACGCGCGCCGTTGGCGCGCTCGCCGCCGTTGTTGCGGTTGGCGAATTCCGATGCCTCGCCGATCATCGTCTTGCAGGCGAGGCCGGACTGGCCGTTGATCTTCATCCCGCAGGAGCCGCAGATCGCGGCGCGGCAGGAGCAGCGGACGGCGAGCGAGCCGTCGTCGCGGTCCTTGGCCTGGAGCAGGCCGTCCAGGACCGAAAGCGTGGGGTCGAGGTCGACGTCGAAGGTCTCCCAATAGGGACCCTCGGCCTCCTCGGGCTGGAAGCGCCTGACCTTGAGGGTGAACTCAGCCATCTCTCTTCACCCTACCCACCTAGTAGGTCCGCTCCTGCGGCTCCCACTGGGTGATGGTCACGTCGGAGTAGCTGATCTCGGGACCGTCGTCGCCCCGGGCCAGGTCGATGTGCTTGAGCCATTCCTCGTCGTTTCGCTCGGGGAAGTCGGTTCGGAACTGCGCGCCGCGGCTCTCGGTGCGGTGAATCGCCCCCACGCAGGTGCACTCGGCGCAGTCGAGCATGTACTCGAGCTCGATCGCCCCGAGCACGTCCTGGTTGAAGACCCGGCCCTTGTCGTCGACGTAGGCGCTCTTCGCCTCCTCCTTCAGGCGCCTGATGGTCTCCAGGGCGGTGTTGAGGCCCTCGGAGTCGCGGAAGACGGCGACGTGCTCGTCCATCGTCGCGCCCATCTCCTTGCGGATCTCCGAGACCCGGCGGCCGGAGCCCTGCTCGCGGCCGAGGATCTCCGCGATCCGCGCCTCGTCGGCGTCCTGGGCGGAGTGGGGCGGATGCACGGACTCGCGTCCCTTGGCTCGCTCGGCGGCGTCCACGCCGGAGCGACGCCCGAAGATCAGCGTGTCGAGGAGGGAATTGGCTCCCAGGCGGTTTCCCCCGTGAACCGAGACGCAGGCGACCTCGCCCGCCGCGTACAGGCCGGGGACGTTCGTGCGCCCCTCGGTGTCGGTCTTGACGCCGCCCATCGTGTAGTGGTTGCCGGGCTTGATGTGGATCGGCTCCTTGGTGATGTCCACCCCGGCGAAGTCACGGCCCACCAGCACGATCTCGCGCAGCGCCTCGTGGATGCGCTTCCGCGGGACCACGGTGATGTCCAGGGCGACGGTCCCGTCCGGAAAGCCGCGCCCCTCCTGGATCTCGGTCTGCTCGGCCCGTGAGACGACGTCGCGCGAGGCGAGCTCCATCTTGTTCGGCGCGTACTTCTCCATGAAGCGCTCGCCGTTCGCGTTGAGCAGGTGCGCGCCCTCACCGCGAGCACCCTCGGTGATCAGGAAGCCCTTGCCGGCCAGCGTGGTGGGGTGGTACTGGACCATCTCCATGTCCATCAGCTTCGCCCCGACGCGGTAGGCCTGGGCGATGCCGTCGCCGGTGCAGATCAGCGCGTTCGTCGTCGGCTGCCAGACCTGGCCGTTGCCGCCGGTCGCCAGGATCACCGCCTTGGCTCCGAAGTGCTCCATCGAGCCGTCCCGGACGTTCCGGCAGATCGCCCCGACGCAGTTGCCGCCGTCGTCCATCGCGAGGCTGGTCGTGAAGTACTCCTCGTAGCGCGCGACGTCCTCCGAGAACTTCATGAGCTGCTCGTAGAGGACGTGCATGATCGCCTGGCCGGTGATGTCCGCGACGTAGTAGGTCCGGGCCGCCGACGCGCCGCCGAAGGCGCGGGTGCCGAGCTTGCCCTCCTCGTTGCGGTGGAAGGTGACCCCGAGGTGCTCGAGGTGGAGGAGCTCCTCAGGCGCGGCCTTGCACATGATCTCAACCGCGTCTTGGTCGGCGAGGTAGTCGGAGCCCTTGATCGTGTCGAAGGCGTGCGACTCCCAGCTGTCGTCCTCCTGGAGCGCGGCGTTGATCCCGCCCTGCGCGGCGTTCGAGTGCGAGCGGACGGGGTGGACCTTGCTGATGATCCCCACGGAGACCCCCTGCTCCGCAGCGGCAAGCGCGGCCCGCTGTCCCGCGAGGCCCGCCCCGATCACCAGTACGTCGTGGTCCGGCACGCAACCGATCCTATAAAGCGGCGGGACTCGAGCGCCGTTACCCGGCCTGAGCCGCTACTTCTTCTTCTTGCACTTCTTGGCCGCCGCGGCGCTGCGCTTCTTCGCCTTCTTGCACTTCTTCTTCGGCGCCGGCGCCGGCGCCGGCGCCGGTGAGAGGGTGGGTGTGGGGGCCGGGGCCGCCGCCGGTGGAGCGGGGGTGACCGTGGTGTCGCCGGTCCCGGGGCCGAATGACTCCGGGCCGCCGCCGTTGTGCTCCGCTCTGACCTCGGCGAGCTGGTCGGTTTGAACTCCGGTCTCTCCCTGAGTGTCGAACGTGGGCACGGCCAAGGCGGTGTAGGTGAAGTTGATCACGCAGCTCGCGTTGGCGGGCATGTTCGGGATCGTGCCCAGGCCTCCCTGCGGGGTGAACTCGAGCGACCCGCCGAATGGGGCCGCGCCCAGGTTCACGTTGAACGTGATCCCCTGGCAGGACGTGCCGGTCACACCGGTCCCGCTGCTGATCGCAAAGATCCCGGGGTCGCGGTTCAGGCATGGCGGAGTCGAGCCCGGGAGCCGGCACGACGGCTCGAGCACGATCCGGTCGATGGAGTCAGCGTCCTCGCCGGCGGTGGAGTCGTTCGAGAACGTGAGGCTGCCCGCGCCGGATGACCCGACCGCGATCGGGTCCGTGGCGAAGTCGACCTGGGGGGTCATGGTGAAGGTCGCCTGCGCCGCCGGCGCCGCCGCTAGGCAGAGGACCGTCGCGGAGATCAGGAGCAGGACGCCGAGCGTGCGCTTCATCGCCGTGATTCCTTTCGTTGGGTTACTTGCGCTTCTTCTTGCACTTCTTGGCGGCCAGGGCGGAGCGCTTCTTGCCCTTTTTGCACTTCTTCTTCGGCGCCGGGGTGGGGGTCGGGTTCGCGGGCGTCTGACTGGCCCCACCGTTTAACTCGAAGCTCGCGGTCACGTTCTTGATGTCGACGTCCGGGTTGACCGTGCACTGGTTGCCGCTCACCGAGTCGCAGCCCTGCCAGAGGGCGAACCGCGAGCCCGTGGACGGGGTGGCGGTGAGGACGACCGGGGTACCCGTCGCGAACGACGAAACACACGTGGCGCCGCAGTCGATGCCGGCGGGGACGCTGGTGACGGTCCCCGACCCGGCGCCGGACTTGCCGACGAAGAGCTGGGTGCTGGTCTTGATGTCGAGACCCCAGCCCCCGATGATCCGGCCGACGTTCGTGTTCCCCTGGGCGTGAGTGGCGTCGTCGATTACGAACAGCCTCCAGGTGCCGTTCGGGTCGGTGCCGTTGAAGGTGCCGAGGGACGTCCCGTACGGCGAGGGTGGGGCGGGGGTGATCAGCTCCGTCTGACTCTCACTCGGAGCGTTGTTGGTCGGCCTGTAGAAGCCCGAGACCAGCGGGTCGTTGTCGGGCAGGGAGCGCGCGGCCGACTGGTCGAAGTTGAGCGTGATCCCGTTCGACGGATATGACGTGTTGCCCGCAGGGGAGCCGACGTCCGAGGCGAGCATCACGTCCTGGCCCTCCGGCCCCTCGAGCAGGATGTCGAGGTCGTCGGGGAAGGTGTGGCTGATCCCGGTCAGCCGGACGGTGACCTTCGTGACGGTTCCCTGGAGGCCCGAGACGCTGACGTTGGAGGGATAGGTGCTGGCGGGGCCGCTCTGGCCGCTCGTCGGCACGTTGATCTGAGCCGTGTTGCGGAACGCCGGTGGATCGAGCGCGGTCGTGATCTTGCCGACCCGAGCTCCGCCGAAGGTGGTGAACCAGAGGTTCCCGTCAGCGGCCGGGGTGATCATGTACGGCGACTGGAACTGGGGCGTCGGGAACGCGCCGGTGATGTTGCCGGAGGTGTCCATGCGAATGACCGACCCGTTCGCGCCCGGTCCCGAGAGAGCGACCCAGAGGTTCCCGTCGGGGCCCGCGGCGATCCCGACCGGGTTGCTGCCGGCGGGCAGCGGGAACTCGTCGATCGGCACGGGTAGTGGGCTCCCCTGCAACGAGCTCGTCGGCGGAACCAGCCTGCCGACCTGGCTGGCGCTGAACTCGGTGAACCAGATGTTCCCGTCGGGCCCGGGAGTGATGCCCTCCGGCCCTGCGCCCCCGGTGGGGAGGATGTACTCGTCCGCAATGGCGCCGTCGGTCCCGTTCGGGCCGCCCGCGCCGACAGAGATCGGCTGGAGGCGGAGGATCTTCCCTCCGTTGAACTCGGTCGCCCACAGCATGGGGGTGGGGGTCCCGGAGCTGACGCCCGGCCCGGCCGTGATCGCCTCGAACTCCTGGTTGTCGCCGGAGAACGGATTCCCGCTTCCTCCGATCTCGTTGCGGATCGAAGGCCCTGTCGGGGTTGCGGCGTCTGGGTTGCCGCTGAGGTCGAGCAACCCGATCTTGTCGTCGCCCGTCGTCACGCTGGGATCACGTGGCTCCGTGACCCAGACGTTCCCGTCTGGGCCCGTTGCCAGGTAGCGCGGCATGGAGTTGTTGCCGCCTCCGTACCAGGTCTCGCCATGGTTGCCGTTAGCCGGGTTCATCAGCCCCACGAAGCTCAGGGCGATTCCCGGGAACCCCGCTTCTGAGTAGTAGAGCCTGCCGTCGGGCGCGGCGGTGACCCCCACCGGTGTGTCCCGATCGACGGCGATCTCGTTGGTCGCTCCCGACGAAAGCGTGACGGCGCCGAGCGCCTTGTTGGAGGCGTCGGCGAACCAGACCTTGCCGTCGGGTGCGGCGGTGATCCCGAGGAGGGTCGCCGGGTCGGGGATGCCGCTGTTGAACATCGTCACCGTCGGAGTCGCGGCATGCGCGGGAAGCGCAGGAACCAGCAGCGCGAGGGCAACGAGCAGGCCGGCAAGGCGCTTCACAGCGGGAGCGCCTGTGCCGTCGGAAGGACCGCAGCCATAACCAGCGCTTCTGTGACCAGACAGAGGCGGCGGGCGCCTCGCTTCTCCCTCATCTGCTGCGACCCTAACCGACCGGCCGACGTCTGGGCATCAGCAATAAGCCGTAGAGCTACAGGCTGGTATCGGCGCTGCCTGGGGCGATCGGCCGCAGCGCCTTCCCGATCGCGTCGATCGTGAGCACGCCGCGGATGCGGCCCTCTGCGTCCGTGGCGATCAGGGCGCCCAGGCGGCGCAGCGCCTCGTTGCCGAGGACGGATTCCAGCGGCTCGTCCTCGCGGATGGTGAGGGTGTCGCTGTCCCGCGCGAGGACGTCGCCCACGACGGACGAGGCGCGCTCGACAGCCGGGACATTGTCGGCGGCGCCGCGGTCCACCAGGCCGATGAAGTGCCGGCCCGCGTCGACGACCGGGAACCAGGGCGAGCGGTAGCGAAGGAAGTACTCGTCGAGCGCCTGCTCGATCGAGGCGCCCTCCGGGATCGCGACCGGATCGCGCTCCATCACGTCGGCGACCGAGATCCCCTCGATCCGGCTGCTCACCTCGGTCTGCGCCAGCGCCGCCTTGGCGGCGCCGCGGAGGATGAAGCCGACGAAGACGAGCCAGACGCCGCCGAGGACGTCCCCCAGGTAGACGAGGAAGTAGCCGAAGCCGGCGAGGATCAGGAAGAGGCCGAACCACTCGCCGAGCGTCGCTGCGAAGCGGGTGCCCTTGTTGCGGCTGCCGGTGCGCCACCAGGCGATCGACCGGGCGATCCTGCCGCCGTCGAGCGGGAAGGCCGGGACCAGGTTGAAGATCAGCACGAGCAGGTTGATGCTGCCTAGCCAGCTCACCAGCGCCGCGATCCCGGAGGTGCGGGTGTCGCCCTGGGTGAGGACGGCGTGCTTGAACTCATCGCCCCCGGCGAGTGCGATCCCGGCCACGAAACAGGCGGCGACGATCGCGGCGGTGACCAGAGGCCCGGCGACCGCGATCTTGAACTCGGTACCCGGAGTGTCCGAGTCCTTCTCCAGTCGTGCGAAGCCGCCGAACATCCAGAGCGTGATCCCGGAGACGCCGATGTCGTGGCGCCGCGCGACGAACGCGTGGCCCAGCTCGTGGAACAGGATCGACGCGAAGAAGAGGACCGCGCTGGCCACGGCCAGCAGATAGGGCGTGGACGATCCCTCGGGCTCGTCGAGCACGTCCTTGTAGAAGCCCGAGAGCCAGAAGATGATCAGGAAGAGGACGATGAACCACGAGTAGTCCACCGCGATGCGGATGCCTCGGATGCGAAACAGCGTGACGCCGCCGCCGGCCATGCACCGGATGCTAGAGCGCGCCGGGTAGCTTTCCAGCATGGCGACGGAGGCTCCGGCCGGGCTCGCGGCCCCACCGGACGAAGATTGGATGCGCGCGCGGCTCGACGAGCTCTGCTCGTGGGATCGCGAATCCGCCTCCGAGGGCGAGCGACGGGCGGCCGAATGGCTCGCCGGCGAGCTCCGGGATGCCGGTGCTCGCGACGTGCGCGTCGAGGAGGAGCCGGAGGCCAACGGCACCTTCTGGTGGCCGATCGGGCTGCTCGCCGGCGCCGGCGTGCTGGCGGGGTTGGCGGCTCGGCGCGGCGGTCGCGCCACCCGGGCACTGGCCGCGCTGACCGGAGCAGCCGCGTCGGCCCTGATCGCCGACGAGCTGCCTCCGGGGAAGCGGCGGTTCCGGCGAATGCTGCCCAAGCGGAGCGCCCACCACGTCCTCGCTGAGCTCGGCCCGGCCGACGCCGAGCGGACGATCGTCGTCATGGCCCACCACGACGCGGCCCACACCGCGTTCTTCTTCAACCCGGCTATCACCGAGGCCGTCGGCCAGAACGCGCCCTGGGTCTTCGAGAACAACGACACCAGCCCGCCGCTGATGTGGCCGACGGTCGCCGGTCCCGCGGTGGTGGCGGCCGGTGCTGCGCTCGGCAGCCGGAAGCTGACCGGCCTCGGGACATTCCTGTCGGCTGGGAGCGCGGCGTTCATGGCGCACATCGGCGCGGGCGAGGTCGTGCCCGGCGCGAACGACAACGGAACGGGCTGCATCGCTCAGCTGGCGCTGGCTCGGGCCTTCGCCGAGCGCCCGCCCGAGAACACTCGGATCCTGCTCCTCTCAACCTCCGAGGAGGCGCTCTGCGAGGGCATGGGCCTGTTCATGGAGCGGCACGCGGCCGAGCTGCCCGTCGACCGGACCTTCTTCCTATGTCTCGACACGGTCGGTTCGCCCAACCTGCTCGTCCTGCGTGGGGAGGGGATGCTGAACCTGCGGGAGTACCCGGCGCCCTCGCTCGAGCTGCTCGATTCGACCGCGGCGGAGCTCGGTATCGACCTGATGCCGAATCTGCGCCTGCGTAACGCGACGGACGGGATCTTCCCTCTCGCGGCCGGATACCAGTGCGTCTCGGTCGCCTCCTGCAACCAGTGGAAGAACCCCACGAACTACCACTGGAAGACGGACACGCCGGACCGGGTGGACTACGGGACCGTCGCCGACGCGATCACGCTCTCTGAGGCCGCGATCCGCAAGCTCGACGACCGCTGGCTGACGAGCTGAAGTAGCCGAAGTGGCACACGGACGCGTCTGAATTCATCGCAACCCGTGCAACGCTCGCGCCTACCATCGGCCGATGGCAACCGAGTACGAACCGACAGAGCGCACCCGGATCTACAGGAAGCCCGGTCGGGGCAGCTACGACCGCGCCCTGGTCCACTCGATCCTCGATGAGGCGCTGACCTGCCACGTCGGCTTCGTCCAGGATGGGCAGCCCTACATCATCCCCACGATCCACGCCAGGGAGGGGGAGACGCTCTATCTGCACGGCGCCAAGGGCAACCGGATGCTCAAGGCGCTGATCGACGGAACGCCCTGCTGCGTGACCGTCACGCTGGTCGACGAGCTCGTCCTGGCGCGGGCCGCTCTCCATCACTCGCTCAACTACCGCTCGGCGATGGTGCTCGGGGAGGCGCGCGAGGTCACAGATCCGGAGGAGAAGGAGCGAGCCCTGCGGGCTGTCGTCGAGCACATCGCGCCGGGCCGGGCAGATGAGATCCGTGGTGCCGACGAAACGGACCTGAAGTCGACCAGGGTGTTGTCGATCCCGATCGAGGAAGCGTCGGCGAAGGTCCGGACCGGCCCGCCGGTGGACGAGGAGCGCGACATGGAGCTCCCCTCCTGGGCCGGTCAGCTTCCCCTGACCGGCGGGACCGGCGACCCGATCCCGGCGCCCGACCTCCGCGGAGACCCTCCGATCCCCGGCAGCGTCACAGGCTGGTCTCGGCCCTAGGCCGCGAAGCGCGCTTCGTACTTCGCTCGGCGCTTGGCCGCCTCTTCCTCCCGGTTCTTCGGGGGAGCGTTGGTGACCAGCGAATCGAGCAGCTTCCGCGTCGACGCCGTGACCTCGGCGACGGCCAGGTCGAACGCCTCGGCGTTCGCCTGCGACGGCTTGGTCGATCCACTCACCTTGCGTACGAACTGAAGCGCCGCGTCGTGGACCTCCTCCTGGGTCGCGGGAGGCTCGAAGTTATGGAGTTGTCTGATGTTTCTGCACATGGCCTCAGCGTACCGATGAGTTTTCTCAGGCCGCCCGGTCTCAGTTGGCGTACACACCGACTCGGGAGGACCCCATGAGCCCCAACTTCACACACACCGCCAGCAATGCCCACCGCGCCGAGCAACAGCGCCGCGCCGCCGTCCGGATCAGGATCGCAAAGCTTCGCCGCCGCTAGGCCTGCCGGGCCCCCGATGGCGAAGCTGATCTACTCAGCGATCTGCTCCCTCGACGGCTACGTCTCCGACGAGCACGGAGACTTCAGCTGGGCCCGGCCCGACGACGAGCTGCACGCCTTCGTCAATGACATCGAGCGGTCGATCGGCACCTATCTGTACGGGCGCCGCATGTACGAGACGATGGTCTTCTGGGAGACGGCGGAGGTCTCTCCCGATCAATGTGACCCGGCCAGCGACTATGCCGACATCTGGCGAGCCGCCGAGAAGGTTGTCTTTTCGCGCACGCTCGACCAGGTCTCCAGCACGAAGACGAGAATCGAGGGCGAGTTCGATCCCGAGGCGATCCGGCGCCTCATGGCCCAAGCCGACCGCGACATCAGCGTCGGCGGCCCGGGGCTCGCCGGAGAGGCGATCAGGGCCGGCCTGGTCGACCAGTACCACATCTTCATCAATCCGATCGTGGTGGGAGGCGGCACGCCGGCCCTCCCGAGTGACGCGCACGTAGAGCTTGAGCTGGTGGACCAACACCGCTTCGGCAGCGGCGTGATCCATCTCCATTACCGCACCGGCGGTTGAGCTATCCGCGCGCTAGAGCCCGTGGTTGGGCCACTCCGGCACCCGCTTCTCCTTGAAGGCACGGGCCCCGATGGCGTGGGAGTCCCGCCGGGCGAACATCGAGATCGTGTTCTCGGCCTCCCGGCGCAGCTGCTCCTCGAAGGTCCGCCCGACGTTCATCACCATCGTCTCCTTGTCCGAGCGGATCGCACCCTGCGGGAGCTCGGCGATCTGGTGTGCAAGCTCCACCGCCCGCTCGAGTGCCTTTCCCTCCGGCACCACTTCGTTGACCAGCCCGATCCGCAGCGCCTCCTCGGCGTTCACGGGCCGGCCGGTGATGATCATCTCCATGGCGCGCCCGTAGCCGACCGCGAGGGTCAGTCGGACGTTCATACCGTCGCCGCCGACGATGTTCCAGCGCCGCTCGAGGGCACCGAAGACGGCGTTCTCGGCGGCGATCCGGATGTCGGCGAGTAGCGCGTTCTCGAGGCCGGCCGCGACGGCCCAGCCGTTGACCGCGGCGATCACCGGCTTGAAGACGTCGACCTTCCGCGTGTAGCCGCACTCGCCCGGCGTGTTGTAGATCGACGTCTTGAAGGCGTCCCAGTCGGGCTGCCCGCCCTCGCCGAGCTCGGCGGCGTCCTCGAGGTCCCAGCCGGCGCAGAAGGCGTCACCCTCGCCGGTGATCACCAGGACGAACTCGTCCTCGGCGTCCCGGAAGCGCTGCCAGGCGTAGTGGAGCTCGCGGTTCATCTGCCGGCTGACGGCGTTGCGCGCCTTCGGCCGGTCGTAGGTGAGCACGGTGACGTGCCCGTCGCGCTCATAGCGCAGGGTCTCGTAGTCCATGGCCTCTCCTTTGGCTGGCTAGACGGCGGCGCGGTGCCGGTCGATGATCCGCACGAAATCGGTCCCGGTGGGCAGCGTGCCGAACGCGTGGCCCCAGTCTCCGGCGAGGCGGGACGCGACGAATGCGTCGGCCACCGCCTCATCGCCGAAGCGCAGCAGTAGGGAAGCCTGCAGAGCGAGCGCCATCCGCTCCACGAGCTGGCGAGCGCGCGACTCGATCCCGTTCATGTCCTGGAGGTCCGCCCTCAGCTCCGAGACGTATGCGTCGAGGCGCGGCTCCCCCGAGCCCTCGGCGACCTCCGCGAAGAAGGCGTCGACGGAGTTCGGGTTCTTGACCATCGCCCGCAGCACATCGAGGCACTGGACGTTCCCGGAGCCCTCCCAGATCGAGGCGAGCGGTGCCTCACGGTAGAGGCGGGGCATCCCCGACTCCTCGACATAGCCGTTGCCGCCGAGGCTCTCCAGGCATTCGACGGCGTGGCTCGGTGCCCGCTTGGAGATCCAGTACTTGAGGACGGCGTTGGCAATCCGCTTGAAGGCCTGCGCCTCGTCATCGCCGGCGATCGCCTCGTCGTAGGCGCGGGCGAGCCGCAGCGAGCTGATCGTCGCCGCCTCCGACTCGACCGCCAGGTCGGCGAGGACGTTCTGCATCAGCGGCTGCTCGACCAGCACCTTGCCGAAGGTGACCCGGTGCGACGCGTGGTTGATCGCCTGGGCCACCCCGGCGCGCATCCCGGTCGCGCTGCCGGTCGCGCAGTCGAGCCGGGTGTGGTTGACCATCTCGATGATCGTGCGCACGCCCGCGCCCTCCTCGCCGACGAGACGGGTCCAGGCTCCGTCGAACTCGATCTCCGAAGAGGCGTTGGAGCGGTTGCCGAGCTTGTCCTTGAGCCGCTGCAGGCGAAAGCGATTGAGCTCCCCATCGGGCAGGCGCCGGGGCATCAGGAAGCAGGAGACGCCGCCCTCGGCCTGGGCCAGCACCAGGAACGCATCGCACTGGGGCGCGGAGAAGAACCACTTGTGGCCGGTGATCTCGTACTCGGCGCCTGCACCGCCGCCGTTGATCGGCCTGCCGACCGTTGTGTTGGCGCGGACGTCGGAGCCGCCCTGCTTCTCGGTCATGCCCATGCCGAAGAGAGAGCCCTCCTTCTCGGACGCGGCGATCTGCCGCGGGTCGTAGACGTCGGAGAGGATCCGCGGCTCCCACTCCTCGGCCAGCTCCGGCTGCTTGCGAAGCGCCGGGACGACCGAGTAGGTCATCGAGATCGGGCAGCCGACCCCGGCCTCGGCCTGCGAGAAGCACATGAACGCGGCCGCGCGGGCGACGTGGGCGCCGGGCTGCGGTTCGCGCCAGGGGAGGGAGTGGAGCTCGTGCGAGACGCCGAGCCGCATCAGCTCGTGCCAGGAGGGATGGAACTCGGGGATGTCGACCCGGTTCCCGTAGCGGTCGTGGGTGCGGAGCTTCGGCGGGTTCTCATTGGCGAGCCGGCCGAGCTCGATCACATCGCCGCGGCCGGCGATCTCGCCGACCTCGGAGATCTTGTCGGTCGCCCAGCCCGCGCCCTCGCGCTTCACCGCCTCCTTCATGACGGTGTCGGACTCGAAGACGTTGTAGTCGACGAGCGGTGGAGCCTGGTTCTCGACTGTGTGGGTCTTCACTCCGGTGGACTTCTCGACGGTGGACATCTAGTGCTCCTCTCCGATTGCGCGAGTGCAGAAGTCGATCAGGGAGGCGATCAACGCGTCGGGGTCGCCTCCGTTTGCGGTGGGTGACAGGGGACCGATCATCGTCTCTCCGATTGCCCCGATCAGCGCGGCGGCGGTCGCGTCGACGTCCTGGTCGGGCAGGTCGCCGGCGGCGATGCCCTCGGAGATGACTTCGGCCATCAGGTCCCGGTAGCTGTGGCGGAATTGCAGGCGCTCGGCCTCGACGGCGGGATCGACCGGCTCGGCGAGCAGGGCCCAGGCGAGGCGCTTCCCGCGGAGCGCGCGGCGGGCGAAGACCTCGATGCCGGCGGCGACCCGCTCGGCGGCCGGGCCGCTCGTCGTGTGGATGGCGTCGCTCATCGCGTCGACCTCGTGCTGCGAGGCCTCCCGGAAGACCTCCGCGAACAGATCGGATTTGGAGGGGAAGTGGCGGTACACCGTCCCGACCGCCACGTCGGCTCGATCGGCCACGGCGGCGACCTGGGCCTCGACGTAGCCGCCCTCGGCGATCAGCTCACGTGCGGCGGTGACGATTCGCTCCCGGGTCTCGGCCCGGCGCGCCTCGGTGCGCTCGGTGCTGCGGTAGGCCATCGGTCAAGAAGTGAATCATGATTCACTCTTTGCGTCAACCTAGCGGCCAGCAGGCCGCTCCACTTTGGAGCGGAGGGCGAAGCCCGAAGCGACCCATGTGGGGCGGCTGCTCGTGGCCGCGACCTGATGGCGAAGCCGGAATATGCTGTACATGTGGCGGACGTGGTGGAGACGCTGGGCGGCGTTCCCCTCTTCCAGGGGGTGAAGCCGAAGGAGCTCAAGAAGCTCGCGAATCGCATGCAGGAGCGCGGCTTCAACGAGGGCGACGAGATCACCACCGAGGGCAAGAGCGGGATCGGCTTCTTCGTGATCGAGGACGGCAACGCGACCGTCAGCATCGACGGGAACATCGTCCGGACGCTCGGGCCGGGGGAGTACTTCGGCGAGATCGCGCTGATCGACAGCGGGCCGCGCTCGGCGACGATCGTCGCGACCACGGACCTGCGCTGTCAGGGGATCACCGCCTGGGAGTTCCGGCCCTTCATCGAAGAGCACCCAGAGGTTGCCTGGCCGCTGCTCGAGACGCTGGCATCGCGTCTGCGAGACGCCGAGAAGCGCAGCCACGCCTAGGTCGACCCCCCTCAGACGCGCGTCTGCCTTGACATGCGGCCAAGGCTTTTGACAGAGTCGGGCATGGGTGCCTGCCAGGCCCCGTCTCGACCAAAGGGAGCTCAGATGATTCGCGGGAGCGTGTTAGCGACCGGGCTTTCCGTCCTCGTCCTGGGCATCGTGACGAGCACTTCCTGCGCGGCGACTGCCACCGTGGGACAGCTGTTCACGCCCGCCATCAACTGCGTCGGACCATTCACCTATCTGGAGACGGGGAGTCCCAGCCGCGTTTCCTACGTCATCCCCTTCGATGGGGTGATCACCTCCTGGGCCTGGCATGCCGGCGCGACGCCGGTTACGGACCTGAAGCTGAAGGTGGGTCACGCGGTGGGCGGGGGCCAATTCGTGATCGACGCGCAAGCGCCGGCGGGCTCGCAGACCCCTAACGCCGTAACCGACTACCCGGCGAACATCCCCGTCAAGGCGGGCCAGATCATTGGCATCACCCAGAACGGCGGCAGCTGCGCGAGCGACGATGTGGGTTATGTGACGACCTTCTTCACAGGGGATGTTCCTCCAAGCACGACCCCCATGGCGCCCTTCGGGACGTTCAACGACAAGGCGAGGCCGGTACAGGTAACTGTCACCGGGGCGCAGGCAGCCCAGCCCACCGGGCAGCGCGACGCCGCCCTCAAGAAGTGCAAGAAGAAGGCGAAACAGAAGCACTGGTCGCAAAAGAAGCTGAAGAAGTGCAAGAAGAAGGCGAAACAGCTGCCGCTCTAATGGCTTCGTTCAACTACTGCTTTGGACGAGAAGCGGCAGTCCTGAATTCACATCTCCAAGCGAGCGAGAGGGGTCGACCTAGTCGGCCGGGAGCGTCGCTCCGAGCGACTCGAACGTCCGCTTCGCCTCCTCGCGATCCTCGCCGCGGAGCAGCCAGCCGGTGCGCGCCGACTGATACGGGCAGTCGAGCTGCCTGAAGAGGTCGAGCGATTCCCGCAGAATCTTCTCATCGCCGGAGCGGATCCCCTTCGCACGCAGCAGGATGCCCATCGCGTAGCGGTGTTCGCCGATGCCGTCCTCGGCGGCCAGGATCGCGTCGTCGGCGTCCTCGCTGCCCAGGCGCGAGTAGGCCTCGGCACGCGCGGCCAGGTATGGAGAGCGGAACCAGGTCGTCGAGATCTTGGACACGAAGCGGTCCGCTGCGCACTGGAGCTCGCCCTGGTGCAACTCGATCTCGGCCTTCATCACGACGACGCCCGCCTTGTTGCCGAGGCCGCCCTCCCCGAGCTCGTCGGCGATCTCGAACCAGCCGGACCAGCGGTCGTCCCCGCGCAGGCCCATGATCGCGCCCGCACACGCGATTGAAGTGGCGAAGGCACCCAGCGGCGGGCGCTCCGCGGCCACCCAGGCGTCACGGACGTGGTTCGCCATATCGAGCGCCTCATCCCAGCGCCCCAGGAAGAAGGCGGGCAGCAGGCCCCGCTGCCAGGCGGAGTAGATGATCCCGCGCGAAAGGTCGAGATCGCGGGCCTCCCTGGCGTAGGTCTCGGCCTCGTGGAAGTCCCCGGTCTGGAGCAGGCACTCGATCATCATGTGAAGAGCGTCGCTGCGCTCGACGTCGAGGGTCCCGGTGCGCGGCGCGTCGCGAAGCAGGTCCAGCCTCTCCCTCGTGTGCTCGACCGCGTCGCGGTGCCGGCCCTGCTGCCAGTCGCTCGCGGTGACGGCGTCCAGCGCACTCTGCAGGACCGTAAGGTCACCCGACTCGCGGGCAAGCTCCAATCCACCGAGCGCCGGTCGCTCCATCTCGAGCGTCTGGTCGTTCTTCCACGCGAGCCATGCCTCGTCGAGCAGCAGCCTGGCCTTGGTGATTGTGTCGTCATCGGTGACCAGGGCGCGTCCGCGCTCGAGCAGCGGCCGGAGCTGCTCGCGGTCCGGGTTCCCGCTGATCCCGCTCATCCGGGTGCCGATCTCGACCGCCCGCGCGTAGCCGTCCGCGGCACGGGAATCGCCGATCCGCTCCGCCGTCTCCCCGGCCTCACGGTAGAGCCTCAGCGCGTAGTCGCCGCGCCAGCGGCGCAGCGCCACCTCGCCGGCCGCGATCAGCCAATCCACCTGCTCGGAGCCCTCGGACAGCTCGGCCGCCTGCTCGTAGAGCGCCTGTCCCCGCGCCGCGGCTCCGCGGCGCACGGCGCTGGCGGCGGCCTCGGCGAGGGCGGTGCAGGCCGCATTCCGCCGTTCAGGTGTCGGTTGGAGCTCGAAGGCATGGTCGAGGTGGTAGGCGACCAGCTCCGCCCTCTCGGCGAATGGCGCGCGGACCATCAGCGCCTCCGCTGCCCGGTCGTGCAGGTCCGCTCGCTCCGCGCGCGGCAGGGAGCCGTAGGCGACGTCCTTGATCAGCTGATGGCGGAACGCGTAGCTGCCGGCCTCGGAGGTGGTGCGCTCCTCGACCAGGGCGCGGCGCCGAAGCGACCAGAGCAGGTCGCCGGGATCCTCGCCGAGGAGATCCTCCAGCGGGCCCTGCGCGAAGGTGTGTCCGAGCACGGCCGCCAACTGCAGTGCGCGCTTCTCCTCCGGCGGAAGCAGGTCGATGCGAGCGGCGATCGCGGCCTGCACCGTGTCGGGCAGCCGCTCGGGTACGGCCTCTTCATGCTCCTCCCGGATGGCGCGGGAGACCTCCTCCGTGAAGAAGGGGTTGCCGCCCGCGGCGTCGGCGATCCGCCCAGCGATCGGGCGACGGTCCTCGGGGAGGAGGAGCTCCGCGAGCCGCGTCGCGGAGGGACCATCGAGCGGCAAAAGCTCGATCTGCGTGTGATTGCGCGCGGAGCGCCCGAAGTCCGGCAGTCGCTCGGAGAGCTCGGGCCGGCAGGTGCACAGGATGATGACCGGGGCGTCGGAGAGGCCGAAGGCGGCCTCCTCGAGCAGGTTGAGTGTGCCCTCGTCCGCCCAATGCGCGTCGTCGACGCCGATCGCCAGCGGCTGGTCGGCCGCCAGCAGCGCGACGAAGCGGCGCCAGGCCCGCTTCAGCTCATCCTCCGCGTCGGCGCCCTCCTCGGCTCCTCGCATCGCCACCACCAGCGCGGCCGCCAGGTCGGCGGCATCCTCGGCGCCCAGCCTCTCGAGAACGTTCCGCAGAGCGGGCTCCACCTCGTCCGAGCGAGCTTCGGTCGAGTAGCCGGCCGCGTCATGAAGGATCTCGCCGAGCGCCCAGAACGCGATGCCGTGCCCGTAGGGCGGGCTGCGGCCCACCACCGTTCGCCAGCCATCGTTGCCGAGCTCGGCAAAGAGCTCGCTGCCGAGCCGAGTCTTGCCGATCCCGGCCTCGCCGATCACCGTCACCAGCTGGGGAACCCGCTCCCTCTCCGCCCGACGAGCGATCAGGCGGAGCATCGCGAGGTCGTCCTCGCGGCCGATCAGCGGAACGTCGGTGACCTCGTCCTCGTCGCATACCGCCACCGCCCGGAACGCGGTCAGCGCCTCCATGCCCTTGGCGTCGACTGCGCCATTGCGCTCGAACTGGGCGCGCCGGCAGGCGCGAGCGGTCCGCTCGCCGACCAGCACCTCGCCCGGCGCCGCCGCCTGCTGCAGGCGGGCGGCCGCGTTCACGGCCTCGCCGGTGACGCGGAGGTCGCCGCTCTCCGGGACGGCGAGGACCTCGCCGGTCTCGATCCCGACGCGCACGGAAAGGTCCCCGTCGATCGCCGAGACCCTGTCGACGACCGACAGCGCCGCCGCGATCGCCCGGTCCGGGTCGTCGCCGTGGGCGACTGGCGCGCCGAAGACGGCCATCACCGCGTCGCCGATGTACTTCTCGACCGTGCCGCCGTGCTGCTCGAGCGCCCCCCGGGCGGCCTCGAAGAAGGGCTCCAGCCGGCCGCGCAGGTCCTCGGGATCAAGCTCGGTGGCAAGCTGGGTGGAGCCGACCAGATCGGCGAACAGCATCGTCGCGATCTTCCGCTCTCCTCCCAAGCTGTTCATGTGACCAAGATAACGAGGCTCGCCGACCTCGGGATTGGCATAGCATCGCCGACCCCGCATGCCGAAAATCAAGGTCAAAAACCCCATCGTCGAGCTCGACGGCGACGAGATGACCCGGATCATCTGGTCCTTCATCAAGGAGCAGCTGATCCTGCCCTACCTCGATATCGACCTGAAGTACTTCGACCTCTCGATCGAGAAGCGGGACGAGACCGAGGACCAGATCACGGTCGACGCCGCCAACGCGATCAAGGAATACGGCGTGGGGGTGAAGTGCGCGACGATCACGCCGGACGAGGCGCGAGTCGAGGAGTTCGGCCTCAAGGAGATGTATCGCTCCCCCAACGGGACGATCCGGAACATCCTCGGGGGGGTCATCTTCCGTGAGCCGATCGTGATCTCGAACGTGCCGCGCCTGGTCCCAGGATGGACGAAGCCGATCGTGATCGGCCGTCATGCCTTCGGCGACCAGTACCGGGCCACGGACCTGGTGGTGCCGGGAGAGGGTGAGCTGACCCTGACCTACACGCCGAAGGACGGCGGGGAGCCGATCGAGCTCGACGTCTACGACTTCCCCGGCGGCGGGGTCGCTCTCGCCATGTACAACCTCGACGACTCGATCCGGGACTTCGCGCGGGCCTCGATGCGCTACGGCCTCGACCGTGGCTTCCCGGTCTACATGTCGACCAAGAACACGATCCTGAAGCGCTACGACGGCCGCTTCAAGGACATCTTCCAGGAGGTCTACGACTCCGAGTTCAAGGAGGAGTTCGAGCAGGCGGGCCTCACCTACGAGCACCGCCTGATCGACGACATGGTGGCCGCGGCGCTGAAGTGGGAGGGTGGCTACGTCTGGGCGTGCAAGAACTACGACGGCGACGTGCAGTCGGACACCGTCGCCCAGGGGTTCGGCTCCCTCGGCCTGATGACGAGCGTCCTGATGACCGCCGATGGCAAGACCGTCGAGGCCGAGGCCGCCCACGGCACAGTCACCCGCCACTTCCGCCAGCACCAGGAGGGCAAGCCGACCTCGACCAACCCGATCGCCTCGATCTTCGCCTGGACGCGCGGCCTCGCCGCCCGCGGCCGGATGGACGAGACGCCGCAGGTGACCGAGTTCGCCGAGACCCTCGAGCGCGTATGCGTCGAGACGGTCGAGAGCGGGAAGATGACCAAGGACCTCGCCCTGCTGATCGGCCCGGACCAGGAGTTCCTGACCACCCAGGAGTTCCTGGCCGCCATCGACGAAAACCTGACCAAGGAGATGAATTGAGCCCCGTCAACGTCACAGTCACCGGCGCGGCCGGCCAGATCGGCTACGCCATCCTCTTCCGCATCGCCTCCGGGCAGATGCTCGGACCGGACACCGAGGTGAACCTCCGGCTTCTGGAGATCCCCGACGCGGTCACGGCCGCGGAGGGAACCGCGATGGAGCTGGAGGACTGCGCCTTCCCGCTGCTCCGCGCGATCGACATCTCCGACGATCCGAACGAGGCCTTCGACGGGACGAACATCGCGCTGCTGGTGGGCGCCCGGCCGCGGACGAAGGGCATGGAGCGTGCCGACCTGCTCGAGGCCAATGGCGGGATCTTCAAGCCGCAGGGCGAGGCGATCAACTCGCACGCGGCCGACGACGTCAGGATCCTGGTGGTCGGCAACCCCGCCAACACCAACTGCCTGATCGCGAAGTCGCACGCGCCCGACGTCCCGGCAGAGCGCTTCACGGCGATGATGCGGCTCGACCACAATCGCGCGATCGCCCAGCTGGCCAACAAGCTGGAGCGGCCGGTCACCGACATCAAGCGGATGACCGTCTGGGGCAACCACTCACCGACGCAGTACCCCGACCTGGTCAATGCGCTGGTGGACGGCAGCCCGGCGTGGGATCAGGTGGACGACGAGGCCTGGATCGCGGATGAGTTCATCCCCACCGTCGGCAAGCGCGGCGCCGCGATCATCGAGGCCCGCGGGGCCTCAAGCGCCGCTTCCGCGGCGAATGCGGCCATCGACCACGTGCAAGACTGGGTCCTCGGGACTCCCGACGGCGACTGGGCCTCGATGGCGGTCGTCTCCGACGGCTCATACGACATCGAGGAGGGCCTGATCTGCGGCGCGGCCTGCGAGTGCTCCGGCGGCGAGTGGAAGCGCGTCGAGGGCCTCGAGGTCACCGATTTCTCACGCGAGCGGATCGACGCGACCGTCGCCGAGCTCAGGGAAGAGCGCGACTCGGTGAAGGACCTGGGACTGATCTGATGCGAGGGTGCCCGCCAGGGCAACCCGTTTATGTGTAATAGCCGGTCCCCTTGCGGCGGACGCGGCCTTCCTTCTCCAGGTCCGGCAGCACCCGATACAGGTAGTTCGGGTGATTCAGCTTCATCTTCTTGCCGAGCTCGGAGACCTTGATCCCCGGGTTGTCGCTGATGATCTTCACGGCCTGGTCGGCGCGGGTGCTGCCCCGCCGGCGTCGCCGGCGACCGGCCGCACGCGGGCGGCCCGGGCCGCGCCTGGCACTCTTACCGAGGCCGGCGAGCGCGGCCTCGACCTGCTTGCGCTCGTCATCGAGCTCGCGCAACCGGCGCTCGAGTAGCGTCCTGGCCTGATCCACTGTGTTGGAAGCGCTTGGCATGTCTTTCAAGTCCTCTCTATCCCGGTTGACAGTTACTTCACCGTAACGGTTAGTTTCAGCTAACTATGAACGATGAACGCCAGCTCGTAGTTGTCGCCAGGGTCCTGCTGCCCGCGGGCCTCGAGCGGCTGAGGGAGCGTTTCGACGTCAGGCAGGGTGGGCTCGACGCGACCCGGGAGGACCTGCTCGCGATGGTTCCCGGCGCCGCCGCCCTTGCCGCGGACCCGAGCGTCCCGGTCGATGGCGAGGTCCTCGACGCCGCCGGTGACAGTCTGAGGGTCGTCTCCAACTTCGCGGTCGGCTACGACAACGTGGACCTGGAGGCCTGCCGGGAGCGGGGGGTGGTCGTCACCAACACGCCGGACGTGCTCACCGAGGCGACCGCGGAGCTGGCGATGGCGCTGACGCTGGCCGCGGCCCGCCGGATGAGCGACGCCGAGCGCGATCTGCGCGCCGGGCGCTGGCGCGGCTGGGACCCGGCAGCGTACAGGGGGATCGAGATCCGGGGCGCGACCGTGGGCGTCGTCGGCCTCGGTCGGATCGGGACCGCGTACGCCCGGCTCGCTCATGGCCTCGGTGCCGAGATCGCCTACACGAGCCAGTCGCCGAAACCGGAGGCGGAGAGCGCGCTGGGCGCACGCCGCCTGGAGCTTCGCGAGCTGCTCGAAGCCTCTGACGTGGTCAGCATCCACGCCCCGTCGACACCGGACACCAGGGGACTGATCGGCGCCACCGAGCTGGAGCTGATCGGGCCGCAGGGGGTGCTGGTCAATACCTCCCGCGGGCCCCTGGTCGACTCAGAGGCGGTGGCGGCGGCCCTCGAGAGCGGGCAGCTCGGGTGCCGCCGGCCTGGACGTCTACGAGAACGAGCCGGAGGTCAACCCGCGGCTGCTGGAGGCACCGCGCGCGGTCCTCCTGCCGCATATTGGCTCGGCGACGATCCCGTCGCGCGACGGCATGGCGAACGCGGTCGCCGACAACGTCATCGCGGTGCTGGAGGGGGAGGAGCCGCCGAGCCGGATCGTCTAGGCGGAGGGCGTCGGCTCGCCCTGCCCCTGCTCCTCGCGTGAGGCCGCCTTGCGGCTCCGAGGCAGGGTCCCCATGATCGCGTCCCAGAGCGGGGAGGAGACGCCGAAGCCGTAACGGTGATCCTGGAAGTGGTGGCGCATGTGGTGGGTGCGCAGCTGCTTGCCGAACTTGGTCTTCGGCACGTGGTGGTGCAGGTGATAGTGCATGTAGTCGTAGGTCAGATAGCCGAGGATGAACCCGGAGAAGGCGGGGAAGGCTTCCGGTGTCCCGAAGGCGAGGACGTAGAGCCCGAGGAAGAGAGCCGAGAGGGGAACGCTGACGGCGGGCGGCATGACCAGCCGCATGGCGTCATTGGGATGGTCGTGGTGGACGCCGTGGATGATGAAGTGGAGGCGATCGCCGCCGCGGAACTTCGGCTCCCAGTGGAAGAACAGGCGGTGGAGCCAGTACTCGGTCAGCGTCCAGATGACGATGCCGGCGAGAAACAGGAGGATCGCCGTCCCGACCCCCAGGCCACGGTCGATCCCGAGCCAGATCCCCCCGACGACGACCGGCACGAAGATCAGCGCCGGAATGACCGGATGGACCCGCGAGAAGAAGTCGAGGAACCTGCTCTCGAACATCGGCGGGGAGTCGGCGAGCCGTACTGTGCGCTCGTGTGCCATCGGTCGCTGATCTTAGCGAGAGCCCATGCGCCGGCGCAGTCCGGTTAGGGTGGCCTAACTCGCGCCCCCGGAGATCACCTTCGCCGCCGCTTCCCCGGTGCTAGCGGAACTCGTGACCAACCGGTGAAAAAAGAACAGCGCCATTTGCGGAAACGCCCCTGACGGGACGCCCTGCGAATGGCATCATCAAGCCAAGTCGCGGGTCATTGACCGGGGCGACGAAATCCGACGAGAGAGGGGTTGGGGAGACTTGGCTGATGGTCGAGCACGCGCAGCTGCCGTGACATGCGACGACTGCTTCTTCCGTTGCCGCGGCCTGTGCGCCCTCGGGCTCGACTCGCCGTGTCCCACCTTCAGGCCCAATACTCCGGAGGGCCTGGTTCCGCCCCGGCAGCCCGCGCTTCTCATGAGGAACCGGACCAACCCGGCCGCCTCGCACGTCGCCGTGCAGGCTGCATAGCTGGAGGCGAAACCCGGTTACAGTCCCCCCGGCGTCATGGGGCAGCTGTCTTGAAGATCACCGTGCTAGGCAAGTCGCCCTCGTGGCAGGACGCGGGAGGCGCATGCAGCGGATACCTGATCGAGACCGGCGAGACGACCGTCCTGCTCGACTGCGGCAACGGCGTCTTCGGCAAGCTGCGCGAGCGGGTCGACTACACCGAGGTCGACGCGGTGATCATCTCCCACCTCCACGCCGACCACTTCCTCGACCTGGTCCCCTACTCATACGCGCTGATCTACGCCCCGAAGCAGCAGCCGGTGCCCGTCCACATCTGGGACGGCACCGATGACCCCGCCCGCCCCAGGCTGATCGCTCCGCCCGGCGCCGTCGAGACCTTCCGCCGCGTGGTCGGGGCCTGGGGCAACGACGACCTGATCGAGAGCGCCTTCCAGATCGAGGTGTACTCGGCCGGTGACCGGGTCGAGATCGGGGACGTGTGGGCCACCTTCCACCCGGTTCCCCACTTCGTCGAGACCTTCGCGGTGCGCATCGGCTCGGAGGGCAGCGGCGAGATCGCCTACAGCGCGGACACCCGGCCGGGCAAGGAGATTGTCGACGTCGCCCGTGACGCGGAACTGCTGATCATCGAGGGGACGCTGCCGCGCCCTGAGCGGACCGGGCTTCGCGGCCATCTCACGCCGGAGGAGGCCGGCGAGCACGCCAAGCACGCGGGGGCGAGGCGCGTCGTCATCACGCACATCTCCGACGAGATCGGCGACGATTGGGCCCGCGAGCAGGCCGAGAAGGGGTTCGGCGGCCCGGCGGAGATCGCCCGCGAGGGAGCCACCTACGAGGTCTAGCTACGCTGTCTTGCGATGAGCAGCCAGCGCGACCCCTTCGCCGATTTCGCCCGGATGCGGCGTGAGATGGATGAGCTGCTCGGCGACTTCTGGGACCAGGCCGGCTATCGCCAGCGCCGCCAGGTCGCCGCATTCGTGCCGCGCGTCGACGTCTACTACTGCGGCGAGGACGCTCCTCAGAAGGCCGTCGTCAAGGTCGAGCTTCCAGGCATCGAGCTCGAGGCCGTCAACCTCGAGGTCCGGGGCCGGACGCTGGTGATCAGCGGCGAGCGCCCGGTCCGCGACACGGAGGGCCGCACCTACCAGCAGGTCGAGCTTCCCTCGGGGCCGTTCCGGCGCGTCGTCGAGCTGTCGGTGGACGTCAACGCCGAGCAGGCCCAGGCGACCTACGAGGACGGCATCCTCCGCGTCGAGCTGCCGACCCGCCTGCCGCAGGCCGCCCGCCAGGTTCCGATCGAGCGGGCCGAGTAGCGGGCCTCCGTCCATGAACAGGAGCTGAGGATGGCCGAGGTCGAGACCCCGCAGCTCGAGGTGGTGGAGATCCCGGACGTCGAGGAGGCGATTGCCGGCACGGAGCCTCTGCCCGACTCCCTGCCGATTCTGCCCCTGCGGGAGACCGTCACCTATCCGGACACGCTCACTCCGCTGGCGGTCGGCCAGGAGCGCTCGATCAAGCTGGTCAACGACGTGCTCTCGGGCAACCGGATGCTGGCGATGGTCGCCTCCAAGGACCCGGAGCTCGACACCCCCGGCCCGGACGACCTCTACGGCGTCGGCGTCGCCGGGACCGTCGCGCGCATGATGAAGGTGCCCGACGGCACCCTTCGCATCCTGGTGCAGGGCAGCGAGCGGATCCGGATCGTCGACTACGTCAGCGAGTCTCCTTATTTGGTCGCGAGGATCGAGGAGATGGCCGAAGTGGTGGAGGAATCCACCGAGCTCGAGGCCCTGACCCGCAACGTCCAGACCACCTTCAGCGAGATCATCGAGGCGATCCCGTATCTGCCGGAGGAGTTGCAGCTCGCCGTCGCCAACCTCGACGAGCCCTCGGCTCTCTCCCACCTGATCGCCGGGGCCCTCCGCATCTCCACCGAGGAGAAGCAGGAGCTGCTGGAGACCGTGGACGTCACCAAGAGGCTTCACCGCCTCTCGGAGATCCTCACCCGGGAGCTCGAGGTGGTACAGCTCGGCTCCAAGATCCAGTCGCAGGTCGAGTCCGAGATCGACAAGGGCCAGCGCGAGTACTTCTTGCGCCAGCAGATGAAGGCGATCCAGGAGGAGCTGGGTGAGGGGGACGAGCAGCAGGCGGAGCTCAACGAGCTGCGCGAGCGAATTGAGCAGGCGGGACTCCCCGAGGAGGCGACGAAGGCCGCCGAGCGCGAGCTCTCCCGCCTGGAGAAGCTGCCGCCGGTCGCCGCCGAATACGGCGTGATCCGCACCTACCTCGAGTGGCTGGTGGACCTGCCGTGGTCGAAGGAGACCGAGGACAACCTCGAGATCCCTCATGCGCGGGAGGTGCTCGACGAGGACCACTACGACCTCGAGGAGGTAAAGGACCGGATCCTCGAGTACCTCGCCGTGCGCAAGCTCAATCCGGACTCGCCCGGGCCGATCCTCTGCTTCGTCGGCCCGCCGGGGGTCGGCAAGACCAGCCTCGGCCGCTCGATCGCCAAGGCGCTCGGGCGCGAGTTCGAGCGGATCTCGGTGGGCGGCGTGGTCGACGAGGCCGAGATTCGCGGGCATCGGCGCACGTACATCGGCGCGCTCCCCGGCACCATCATCAGGGCGCTCCGGGACGCCGGCACCCGCAACCCCGTCTTCATGATCGACGAGATCGACAAGATGGGCTCTGATTTCCGCGGGGACCCCTCCAGCGCGATGCTCGAGGTGCTGGACCCGGCGCAGAACTCGACCTTCCGCGACCACTACCTCGATCTGCCGTTCGACCTCTCTGAGGTCCTCTTCATCGCGACGGCCAACATCCTCGACACGATCCCGCCGGCGCTCCAGGATCGGATGGAGGTGATCCAGCTCGCCGGATACACGATCGACGAGAAGCTCCACATCGCGAAGCGCTACCTCGTGCCCCGTCAGCTTCGAGCCAATGGGCTGAAGGCGTCCCAGATCGGATTTGCCGACCCGGCGCTGAACGCGATCATCGAGGAGTACACCCGCGAGGCGGGAGTCCGGAACCTGGAACGCGAGATCGGCACCGTCTGCCGCAAGGTCGCCCGCGATGTCGCCGAGGACAAGGTCGACGGCAAGGTCCGGATCTCGGCCAAGCGCGCCCGCGAGCTGCTCGGCAAGCGCCGCTTCTTCTCGGAGACGCGCCGCCGGACCAAGGACCCGGGAGTCGCCACAGGGCTCGCCTGGACGCCGGTCGGCGGGGTGGTCCTCTTCATCGAGGCGACGGCCGTCCCCGGGTCGGGCAATCTGACCATCACGGGCCAGCTGGGCGATGTCATGAAGGAGTCCGCCCAGGCGGCGCTCACCTGGGTCCGGCGGCATGCGCACGAGCTGGCACCCGATCTCGAGGATGAGTGGTTCGCCAAGCACGACATCCACGTTCACATCCCGGCCGGGGCAGTACCCAAGGACGGTCCCTCGGCGGGCATCGCGATGGCGACGGCCCTCGCCTCGCTGATCAGCAATCGCCCGGTCCGTAACGACATCGCGATGACCGGCGAGGTCACTCTCACCGGCCAGGTGCTGCCGATCGGCGGCCTCAAGGAGAAGTCGCTTGCGGCCCAGCGAGCCGGGATCAAGCAGGTGATCGTGCCCGACCGCAACGAGGGCGACGTGGAGGAGATCTCGGAGCAGGAACGCGAGGGACTCGACTTCGTCTACGCCGACGACATCGGCGATGTGCTGAAGGTTGCCCTGCAAGCGGACGGGAAACGTCCGAGCGGGTAGTCTCCGTTCTGCACCCTGGAAACGATCTGAGGAGACCCATGGGGGCACAAAGCAGAAGCGCGAAAGCCGGAGATGCTGCCCGGTCGGTCGCGTCCAATCCATACGTTCGCCGGCTCATCGAGGATGAGGAGCTGCGCGAGAACATCCGCGTCGCCTTCGAGGCGGCCAAGGGCGCATACGCCCGGATGTCGAATGGGAAGGGCCCCGCCAAGGCCCTGATGGACGACAAGAAGGTTCAGCGTGATCTGCGGACGGCGGCAGAGTCCCTTCGGGATGCTTCACAGCAGCTGCGCGGACGGAGCACCCGCCGCCGGTTCGGGCTTGGCAAGGCCCTGCTCGTGGGCATCCTCGGCGCGGCTCTGGTTCTCATCCTGAGCGAGGACGCGCGCAAGCTGGTCCTCGACAAGCTGTTCGGCGCGGAGGAGGAGTTCGAGTACACCTCGACCACCACGCCGGCTCCGGACACCGAGACCGTCCCCAGCGCCTGACGAGCGACATCAACCGGTTTATCGAGGGCGTCCTTCGGGGCGCCCTCTTCGTTTGAGTAGGGTCCGGCCATGGCATCGGTTCACGTCCTGGTTCCGGCCCAGCGCTACGTCTTCGCCGTCTCCAACGGCGAAGCGGAGGCGGCCGCCATCGACAGCTCTGCGGAGGGGTTCGAGCGGTACAAGTCGCTCCAGGAGGGCGGGCGGACGACCGGGATGGTCGCCTTCCCCAACACGCTGCTGATCCGCGGCGAACGCGACTACCTGGTGGATCCGGGCCTGATCATGCAGGGCGCCCCGGTGATCGGCGCCATGGGGGAGCTCGGCGTCGACTCCAACGAGGTCAAGGACGTGATCCTCACCCATCTCCACTTCGACCATGCGGAGGGGCTCGCCGCCTGGCCGATGCGCCGCACCTACGTGCACAGGATCGAGACCGAGGCGCCGTACGCCCAGATCGTCTCCGGCCAGCTCGAGCTGGCGAACCTCGAGATCCTCGAGGGGGATGAGGGGGAGATCGAGCCCGGCCTGCGCTGGATGCTGACGCCCGGACACTGCGACGGGCTGATCTCGCTGCTGGTCGACACGGACGACGGCCTGGTGGTCGTCGCCTCCGACTGCGTGGGGCCGCTGCCCGAGTACTTCGAGCGGATGGACCTGCCCGAGGACTTCGGGCCCGAGCGCGAGGAACTTCTGAAGCAGTGGAAGCGCATCCGTGATCTCGATCCCGCCGTGGTGATCCCCGGTCACAACCCGCCGGTCAAGCTCAGGTAGGCAGTCACCCCGAGCAAGCTGTCCAGCCAGCCAAACACCTAGAGTTCCGGGTTCTTGGAGGCGACGAAGACAAGGGAGCTGAGCGGGGAGAAGGCCCAGCGGATCGTCGAGGCGATGCGATCGAGCGTCGCTCGCCGCGGCATCTCCGGCTCGACCTTCGAGCACGTCGCCCGCGAGGCGGGCGTCAGCCGCGGGCTGCTCCACTACTACTTCGGCACCAAGGAGGCCCTGTTGGTCGAGGTCGTCCGGCGCGACACCGAGCACCGGATCGCCCGGCTCGATGAGCCGCTGGGCAAGGCGGGCTCCGCGGACGAGCTGCTCGGCGTCCTGGTCGAGGACCTCGAGGACTCAATCCAGAACGATCCCGGCTTCTGGGTCCTCCTCTTCGACCTGTTCACGGCCGGCCGGCGGAATCCCGAGATCCAGCGCGAGGTGGGGGAGCTCTTCAACCGCACTCGCGGACACGTCGCGGACATCCTCCGCGCCAAGCAGTCCGAGGGCGTCATCGCCCCGCAATTCGAGATTGACGCCGTCGTCGCGCTGCTCTTCGCGCTCGCCGACGGCATCGCGCTGCAGCTGCTCTCCGATCCCGAGCGCGATCACGCCGACGTGATCGCCGCTGGGACCGTGGCGGCCCGCCACCTGCTGGCTGGGTAGACCAGCCTCGTGATCTGGCAGGAACCCGCCAAGGGCGGATATCCGGACCGCTCCTTCCTTGGGCTGCCCGGCATCGAGCGCATGGGCGCCGGCAGGCGCGGGCTGATCCCGTATTCGCCGATGGGGTACCTCACCGAGCTCGAGATGACCGAGGGCTCGCTGGGGCACTCGACCTTCTCGATGCCGGCCTCGCCCTGGTTCGCCAACACGTCGGGCCTGATCTCGGCGGGAATGCTCGCAGTGATCGGCGACGCGGCTCTCGGCTCCGTCGTGCACTCGTCGGTCGAGGCGGGACAGGGCATGACCACCGCCGAGCTCTCGATGTCCTTCCTGCGGCCCATCGTCCCTCGACAGGGGGCGGCCGTGACCGGATCGGGGCAGTTGATCCACCGCGGGCGCACCATGGGCATCTCCGAGGCGTTCCTGTTCGACCAGGACGACCAGCTCGTCTCTCACGGGACGACCCGCTGCACGATCTTCCCACCGGTCGATCCGATCCCCGACCCTCCGGATGTCGGTGCGCCTCCGCACGACAATCCGGTTCCCGGCAGCTCCCCGGACGACCCGCTGCGGCGGCCGGTCGAGGGCGAGGTGGTGCCCCAGGAGGAGTTCGAGCGCCGCAGCGGGCTGGAGGTCATGCGGGCGCTGATCGGCGACGAGCTGCCGCGTCCCCCGATCCACCACCTCACCGGCCTCCGCGCGGTGGAGGTCGGCGACGGAGAGGCGGTGGTCGACCTGCCCTGCAGCAAGTGGCTCTCGACCTCGGCCGGAACGATCCAGGGCGGTTTCACGGCCATGCTCGCCGAGAGCGCGATGACCGGCGCCGCCTTCACTACGGCCGCGCCGGACACCGCCGTGGCGCCGCTCGACTTCAAGGTCAACTACCTGCGGCCGGTCTTCCCGGACGGCAATGACCTGACCGCCCGCGCCCGGATCCTCCACCGTGGGCGGACCCTGGTGATCGCCGCCGCGGAGATCACCAACGCCGAGGGCAAGCAGGTGGCGCTCGCCACCGGCTCGTCCATGTACCTGCCGGGCAGGCCCGCGAACCTGATCGGTGTCGAGCTGGGCTCGGGGTCATCCGATCCCGAGGACGATCCCGGCGCCTAGCGGTACAGTCGCGACGTGGGGCTGTTCGGCTTCCTGAGGAGAAAGGACGAGAAGGCGATCCCGGAGCCCGGGACGCCGGAGTTCGAGGCTGCCGTGCAGGGCTCCGCACTGCCCGACTCGCAGAGCGTCTCGATGGGAGAGTCGGGGTGGACGAGTCCCGACGCCAAGGTCGAGAAGTCGAGCCAGACGATCGATCTTCGCGGGACGGGAGCCCGCCAGGAGATCGAGGAGGCGCTGCGCGAGTCGGGCATCGATCCCGACAAGAAGGGCCAGACGATCGACGCATCGAGCGTCCCGGGCCTGCAGGAGAAGATCACCGGGATCCTCGGCAGGATGATGCCGGTCCCGAACGCCGGCGGCTTCGGCGGCGGGATATCGCCCCCGAAGCAGGATCCGCTCGACCAGATCGCCCACCTGGACCGGCAGCGGGATGCCGGCCAGATCACCGACGCCGAGTTCGAGGCACAAAAGAAGCGATTGCTGGACCAGGAATAACGGCGGCCACAGAAACCGCCGCCGAATTGCGCTGATAGGGTCGCGCGCCCGTGAGTCGCCTGGGGAGAGCGAGCGGGCCGTCCGTGCTCATGTTCGCGCTTGCCGCGTTCGCAGTCGTGGCCGCCCCCGTGCACGCCTCTGCGGGCCGGCAGTCGAAAGCTCCCGTAAGGGAGCGGTCAGCGTGGAAGCGCTACGTGATCGATCCGGCGCATGGCTGGGGCGGCGGCCCGGTTCCGGCGCTCTCCGGATACGTGCTCGGCATCCGGCCCACGGCTCCCGGCTACCGCCACTGGCTCGTCGCCCCGCAGCCGGGCGATCTGCGCTTCGCGCAGGGGCAGGCGCCGACGCCTCACGGCCCACTCGCTTCGCGGTGGCGCCGCGAGGGCGGCTCCTTCAAGCTCACGGTCGTCGCACCCAAGGGCACCTCAGGCGTCGTGATCCTTCCGCTGCCCCGGCACGCCCGTGCGATCGCCATGGACGGCAAGGACGTTCACGCCAAGCGCAGGGGAGGCACCGCCCGGGTCAAGGTGGGGGCCGGCCAGCACACCTTCGTCGCCGGCTGAGCTAGCAGGCCCCCGGCTTCGCCATCAAGTCATCGGCGACAAGCGGCCGCCCCACATAAGTCGCTACGGCCTACGGCCTCCGCTCCCAAGTGGAGCGGCCTGGTCGCCGATTGGCTGAGGCCGTGGCGGGAAGATCTTCGGCATCCGCGCCAGCTGGCGCAGTGAGCCGCGCGGCTTCAGCTTCCGCCGCAGCATCGCCCGGCGGGCATCCTGGCCGCGGACCGAGACGTCAATCCAGTCGGCCCACGTCGTCCGCAGCGTGAGGTCGGCCTTCTCGGCCAGCCCACGCTCCGCACGGGTCGAGCCGTTGTCGATCCGCAGGTGGTACGGCTCGGCGTCCTCGAAGCGCCACTGGATCGTCACCGGGCGATCGACCGCGTCGGTGTGCGCGGAGCGCGCGACCAGGTCGAAGAGGATGGCCTCGATCTCGGAGTCGACCGAGGGCGCGCCGTTCGGCTCGCCCATGACGCCGGCGCGGAGGAGCTTGATCTGGCGCTTCGCGCGCTCCTCGTGCGGCATCTCCGGGTCGAAGGGATAGATGCCGGGCGGATGCTCATGCAGGGGGTATCCGGTCGCCTTCCACTTCATCTCGACCGACTTCATCCCGAACGCGTAGATCTGCTCGAGCGTGAAGCCGTACTCGGTCGTGTAGCGCTCGTCCCAGCCCGGCGGCACGAAGACGCCCGTGACCCAGGGCAGGACCTCGCGGAGCAGCTCCGACGCGGCGGCCTTGCACTCCTCGGACTCGGCGAAGAGCTCGGAGAGCACCTTGACGCCGAAGCCGATGTGGCGCTGCTCGTCGCGCGAGACCTTCTCCATCCCCGCGCTGAAGCCGGGCATGGTGCCGGCCTTCGCGAAGAAGTCCTCGATGAAGTGCTGGCCCGGCTGGGCCATCGTCGCCTCGATGATCATGTGGTAGAGCGTGATCGCCTGCGCGAACTTGGGGAGGGAGCGGTCGGT
Source organism: uncultured Solirubrobacterales bacterium (assembly GCA_963728875.1). GTDB lineage: Bacteria > Actinomycetota > Thermoleophilia > Solirubrobacterales > 70-9 > DASUPK01. The sequence goes on along the minus strand of CAVSLJ010000004.1, from coordinate 102,917 downwards.
CTGGAGCTCCTCGACCATCCGCTCGAGCCGGCCGAAGACGTTGCTGTAGCCCCAGCCGAGCTGGGACTTGGTGAACTCGAGGCCCTCCGCGATGCCGCCCTCGACCCCGATCACCTCCTTGAAGAAGCGGTGGAAGAAGACGGCGTGGCGGGCCTCGTCGACCTGCTGCGTGGCGAGGAAGTACTTCTGCTCCTCCTTCGGCGCGGCCTCGATGTAGGGGGAGAGGCCGTCGGCGACGGCGTCCTCGCCGTAGAAGAACATCGAGTAGATCCAGAGGGCGGACTTCCGCTGGATGTCGTTGAGGGAGTCCCAGCCCTGGCGGTCCTCGGAGAAGTCGAGCTCGGTCGCCCTCCAGTTGCCCTCCTCCCAGCGGCGATAGAGGTCGTCGTAGGTGATTCCTCCGGCGTTGCTCTGCTGCGCGACCGACATCGGTGCCTCCTGGCTCTCGGTTTGCCGCTCCTGTCTCGCGTATACTAACTGACTGACCAGTCAGTTAGTACCGTGAGTCCCGTCACACAAGCCAAGACCCGCTCCCGGATGAGCGCCGCCGATCGCCGCGAGGCGATCCTGGCCGCGTCGCGGGAGGCGTTCGCCGACACCGGCTACCACGAGACCTCGTTGGACGCCGTCGCGGAGCGCGCTGGCGTCTCCAAGGCCCTGCTCTACGAGCACTTCGCCTCGAAGCGCGAGCTCTACGTCGCGATGCTGGAGATGCACGTCCACGAGCTGGTCGAGCGGATCAGCGGAGCCGTCGCCGGCGCGGAGCCCGGCGAGGCGAGGATGCGCGCCGGGCTCGAGGCCTTCTTCGGCTTCGTGGAGGAGCGGCGCGGAGCCTGGCGGATCATGTTCCGGAACGCCGGCGACCCCGACGTCGCCCTTCGGCTGGACCGGCTGCGCGACGAGGTCGCCGCCGCGATCGTCCAGCTGATGAGCGAGGAGGCCGAGCGGAAGGGCCTCGACTTCCCGAAGCTGCCGCAGTTCGTCGAGATGATCGCCCAGCAGATGGTGGGAGCGATGCAGTCCCTGGCCGACTGGTGGGACCTTCACCGCAAGGTCCCGAAGGACGAGGTCGTCCAGGCCGCGATGGACTTCGCCTGGGTCGGCCAGGAACGGATCAGCCAGGGCCAGCGCTGGACCGGCTAGGCGTCCGCTCAGCGCCGCGCGGGGGGACGGGCGGGAGGGCGTTGAGCAACAGGGTGAACAGCGCGAAGCCGGCCAGGGCGGCGAAGGCGACGTTCGCGTTCCCGGCCGCGAGCGCGGCGCCGAACGCCGGGATGACGGGGATCGGGAAGATGCCCGCCCCGACCTGCATCAGCCCGAGACTGCCGATGGGGCGGTCGGGTAGGACGCGCTCGGCCTCGTCGTAGTAGAGGGGGTACGGCAGGGAGAGGCCGATCCCCATCAGGACGATCGACCCGAGCGCCGCGGCGGCCGATTCGCTCTCGCCGAGCAGCACCAGCCCGGCGGCCCCCACACTGAGGCCGATCACGACCAACATCACCGGACTCGCCCCTCCGGCCGTCAGCCGCCCCGCGATGTCCCTCATCACGGCCGAGATCCCGAAGAGGGCGAAGGAGAGCCCCCCGGCGCCGGCCGCCGACAGCCCCACATCCGTGATCAGGAAGTGCACCAGCCACGCGCCGACGATCAGCGGGAGGTTGAGGGTCGCAATCCCGAGCAGCTGTACGCGCCACCAGGCCTGGTTGGTGAGCGCTTCCCGCACGAGGCCCTCGCCCTCCGACGGCGCCCGCGGGACGTCCACCCGCTCGTTCGGCAGGATCGGGAGCGAGACCGCTGCCAGCGCTGCGGTGATCCAGAAGGCCACGCGCCAGTCGACGCCGGCGCCCTGCAGGATGCTGCCGAGCAGCAGCGCGGCTGCGACGCCGAGCGTCAATCCGGCGCCGAACAGGCCGACCAACTTGACGCCGCCCATGACCCGGGCGTAGGAGGGCACGAAGACCGCCGCGAGGCCGAAGGCGAGCCCGGCGAAGACCCGGCCCGCCGCCAGCACGCCGACGCTGTCCCCGAGGGCGAAGATCACGTTTCCGAGGATCGAGAGCGCGCAGCACGCCCAGATTCCCACCAGGACCCTGATCCGCCTGGCGAGCTCCGCGCCGATCAGGCTGCCCACCGCTGAGCCGGCGAAGAAGAAGGCGCCGGAGAGCAGCCCGACCTCCCCGAGGCCGATGTCGAACTCCTTCGTCAGCGGGCCGACGACCGGCCCGACGTTGCCGCAATTCCAGCCCGTGATCGCCAGGGCGAGAACGAAGACGCCGATGCTGCGCCGGGCGCTCACAGGGTTGCCTTGTACCGGAGGGGGCGGATAGGGTCGATCCGTGCTCGAGATCGGCAAGCGCTACACCAGCCCCGAGAGCGGGACCTGGATCCAGATCGTCGAGCGGGAGGGCGCCACCATGAAGTTCGAGCGGTCGTTCGCGCCCGGCTCCGGACGCGCCGACCCGCACCTCCACGATGACCTCACCCAGACCTGGGAGGCGCTTTCCGGGAAGGGCAGGATCGAGGTCGACGGGGCCGAGCGGGAGTTCCGCAAGGGAGACCGGGTCGAGATCCCGCCGGGAATTCGCCACCGCGACCCATGGAACTCGGACGAGGGCGAGCTGCACGTCCGCGCCACCTTCGATCCGAACAACGACTTCATCGAGGCCTACGGCGCCGCCTACGCGCACCTGCTGGAGAACGGCGGGCTCAACGACCAGGAGGAGCTGCCGCTCCTTCAGATCCTGGTCATCGCGAAGGCGACCAACGGCCGCTCATACGGAGGCTCGCCACCGGTCGCGATCCAGAAGGCGGCGCTGCCGCTGCTTGCCGCCTTCGGCCGGGTGCGCGGCTATCGGCCGAGCTACGACTGACTCGCGGACGGTCGTTCATCTACCTGCTCTCCGTCTCGGCTGCGAACAGCGGGGCGAGCGCCAGCCGGTCGAAGTAGATCTCGTGCCGAGCGATTCGCTCGCCCTCGAAGAGGACGACGTCGACCCCGTTCACTTCGACCCCGTGCTCGGCGTCGGCCCGGCGAACCGTGGCGGACCAGAGGAATCGTGACCGTGTTCGACGACCAGGCCTCCAAGACCCTGTGCACGGTCGTGTGGGCCCTGACCGCGGCGAACAGTTTCGTCAGGTAGCGGCGGAGACCGTCGCGGTCGGCGATCTCGCCCCGCGTATCGGGGTCGAGGTAGCTGAAATGATCGGCATAGGTGGCCAGCACGCGATCGACGTCCTGGCTGTTCCACGCCGCTCGAATCCGCTCGCCGAGCATCCAAGTCGCTGCGTGCCATTTCCACCAACCTCCAGTACATTAGAATAAAATTCTAATATAACAGATCAACACCCTAGTTTGGTAAATTCGACGCGATGACCGGCGCAACCACCCCCAAGGGGACGGCACGCAGGCAGGAAATCCTCGCCGCCGCGCTTCCGCTGTTTCTCGAGCGCGGGGTGGCCGGCGTGACGCTCGATCAGATCCGCGAGAAGTCGGGCGCCAGCACCGGCAGCATCTACCACCTGTTCGGCGGCAAGCAGTCGATTGCGGCCGCCGTCTACGTCGACTCATTGACGAGCTACCAGCGGGAGTTCGTCGAAGCGCTCTGGGAGAACGAGGGAGCGGAGGAGGGCATCCGCTCGGTCGTGCGTTTCCACATTGACTGGTGCCGGTCGCATCGCGATCTGGCTCGCTTCCTGTTCACGCTCCGCGAGCCCGATGTGGTTGCCGCGGCGCAGGAGCAAATGGAGGCCGAGAACGAGCGATTCCTCTCGGACGTGGAGTCGTGGTGGCGCCTGCACTCGCACCACGGCGCTCTGCTCCGCATGACACCTCAGCAGAGCTATGCGCTCTGGATCGGGCCGGCCATGGAGCTCGTCCGCAACTGGCTCGCGCGCGGAGGGGAAGCACCGACCAAGGACGACGCCGAGGTGCTCGCCGCCGGCGCATGGCGAGCGGTTGGGGTCGCCGACTCCTCCTCGGGCGGGGATGGATCCGGCAGGTCTAAGCCGCGGCGCCGAGCTTCGGCGAGGTCCAGGGCTCGCCCAAGCGGCGGCTGAGCTCCTCGGCCAGCTCCGAGATGGCGATCCGCGACTGGTCGAGCGAGTCGCGGTCGCGCAGGGTGACGGTTTCGTCCTCCATCGTCTGGTGGTCGACGGTGACGCCCCAGGGAGTGCCGATCTCGTCCTGGCGGCGGTAGCGCTTGCCGATCGAGCCGCCGGTGTCGTACTCGGCCGGCATCAGCTCGCGCAGCTGCTCGTAGATCTCGCGGGCCTTCTCGGGCTGGCCGTCCTTGTTGACCAGCGGCAGGACCGCGACCTTGACCGGCGCGAGCCTGGGATGGAGGCGCAGCACCGTGCGCTGGCGGCCCTCCACCTCCTCGACGTCATAGGCGTCGACCATGAACGAGAGCATCGCCCGGTCGACCCCTGCGGCCGGCTCGATCACGTGCGGCACGTAGCGGTCCCCGCTCCCGGAGTCGACGTACTCGAGCTTCTCGCCGGAGAACTTGGCGTGCTGGGTGAGGTCGAAGTCGCCGCGGTTCGCTATTCCCTCGAGCTCGGACCAGCCCATCGGGAAGAGGTACTCGATGTCGGAGGTGGCGCTCGAGTAGTGGGAGAGCTCGTCGGCGCCGTGGGCGCGCAGGCGGAGCTGGTCGGGGCGGATCCCGAGGTCCGTGTACCAGCGCATCCGCATCTCCATCCAGCGTTCGTGCCACGTCGACGCCTCGGCCGGCGGCACGAAGAACTCCATCTCCATCTGCTCGAACTCGAGCGTGCGGAAGATGAAATTGCCGGGAGTGATCTCGTTGCGGAACGACTTGCCGATCTGGGCGATCCCGAACGGCGGCTTCTTGCGGGCGAAGCTGAGCACGTTCTTGAAGTTGATGAAGATGCCCTGGGCGGTCTCGGGGCGCAGATAGGCTTTGTTCGACTCGTCGTGGACCGGACCGACGTAGGTCTCGAACATCAGGTTGAACTGGCGCGGCTCCGAGAGCTCGCCTCCGCAGTTCGGGCAGCGGATCTCGCCCTCGGCGTCCTCGGCTCCGAGCTGCTCCTGGCGCAGGTCGTCCTCGCGCCAGCGCTTCTTGCACTCGCCGAGGCACTGGACGAGGGGGTCGGTGAAGCCGGCGAGGTGCCCCGAGGCCTCCCAGACCCTGGGGTTCTGGATGATCGCCGAGTCGAGGGCGACGATGTCGTCGCGCTCCTGGATCATCGCCCGCCACCACTCGCCCTTGACGTTGTTCTTGAGCAGGACCCCGTAGTGCCCGTAGTCGTACGTGTTGGCGAAGCCGCCGTAGATCTCCGACGCCGGGAAGATGAAGCCGCGCCGCTTGCAGAGGGCGACGATGTCTTCGAGTCGCGGGTCGCTCATGAGCAGCACGTTAAACGGCGGCTCGCGTGCGGTGCCTGGCGACGGCGCCCACTACCCTCTCGCCTGCCATGCCGATCTACGAGTACCGCTGCCAGAACGGGCACACCTTCGAGGTGATCCAGAGCATGTCCGACGATCCGGTCGAGACCTGCGAGGTCTGCGGCGCGCCCGTCGAGCGGGTCTTCCACCCGGTCGCGGTGCACTTCAAAGGGTCCGGGTTCTACTCGACCGACTACAAGAGCAAGAGCAAGGCATCGTCGGGCTCGGATGGCGACTCATCCTCCGGCGACTCGGGGTCGGACTCCTCAGGCACGGAATCGAGCTCCAAGAAGGCGAGCTCGAACGGCGCGGACAAGGCGAAGTCGAGCCCCGGCTCCGACTAGCTGAGTAGTCAGCACGGAACCGGCGGGCGCGTAAATACGGAACCGTCGGGAGGCTTAGCGGTCGATCAATAGAGCGATCGCTATGACCGACGAAGCTCATCTGGAAGGAACAACAGGGGGAAAGCTGGCGCTCACCTTCCTCGCCGCCCTCCTGGTTGCAGTCGCGGTGGTGATGCTCGCCTTCGAACCATGGGCGAGGGGTCCCGCGAGCGGCTCGAGTGCCAGCGCATCTCGTGACTACCACCGCATCTGGAAGCAGGATCGCCGCTACTTCGGCGACCAGGGCATGCCCGCGCCGAACATGCTGTTCGTCCCGAACGGCCAGGGCTACACCACCACCGGAGCGGTGGGGGACCAGTGGGGCGCCCCCCGGGTCATCAACATCGGACTGACGGCACGACAACAGCTCACCTCGAGCAAGCCGCAGGCCCGGAATTCGGCTCGTTACGCGATCGAGCATGAGTTCGGCCGCTACTTCGGCCCGGACCAGCCACTGGTCTCAGGCGACGGAAACGCCGGCGCCGGCCTCGCCAATCTCATCGCCAACTGCCTCGCTCACACGAGGAACACGGGGCGTGGGAATCCGAGCATGACCCTGCGCGAGAGGCTCCCGTATTGGGGCCGGAATCCCGCGACGATCATGTTCCCCGGAGAGCCAGGGGCCATTCAGGGCTCCGCCTAGGGCGAGCAGGCGGGTCGCCGCGGAGGATCGCCGCCCAGCAGCGTCTTGACGGCGTCGTCGCAGGCGCCCTGGGGTATCTCGAGGCTGCCTCCCGGGCCGACGCCCACGCCAGCCTTGTCGCTGCCGAGCACGTTGGTGTCGCCGTTGCCACCCAGGATGGCTGCGATCGCGACCTGCGGGAGAGTGAAGCCGCCCATGTCGCTGATGAATGCCTTCGGCGCGTTCCAGCCGATCCAGGGTCCCTTCAGGAAGTTGTAGGGGAACCGGGTGACGCTGGTCAGGCGTCCCTTGATCGCATTGAGCACCGCCTGCTGGCGAGCGGCCCGGTCGCGGTCGTCCTCCGACGGATCGCAGTTGTTGTGGCGGATTCGCGCGTAGGCGAGTGCCTTGTCGCCCTGCAGCGTGACGTCCCCGGGCGGCAGCTTGAGCGAGACACCGCCCTGCTCCTTGCCGCCGTCGACGTCCCCGCAGACCACCGCGCCCTTCTTGTCCGGATTCCCGGGAACGTGGATCGTCACGCCTCCGAGCGTGTTGATGAAGTCGGCGAAGCCGTCGAAGTCGACGATGATGATGTGGTTGATGTCGATGCCGAGGAAGTTCTCGACGGTCTTGATCGTCTCGGCCGGGTTGCCGTTGGTGCTCTGCGTGTTGCAGGCGAGCGAGGCGTTGATCTTCTGCGAGCCGCAGTTGGGGATCGCGGCGTAGCTGTCGCGCGGGATCGAGAGCTTGCGGAACGATGTGAGCGAGGCGTGCAAAACCATGATCGTGTCGGCGCGGGGCGGTCCCTGGCCCTCGCTGCCGTTGGCGTTGTGCTGGGTCTTGCCACGGCGGTCGCCGCCGAGGATGAGGATGTTCTGGCCGGCCAGGACGGCGGGCCCGCCCTCGAGCGCGTCCTTTGCGGACTGCGGGAGCTTTCCCTTCTGGATCTGCGCTGAGATCGCGAACGTGATGAAGCTGAGCAGCAGCCAGCCGACGACGAAGATCAGGATCCAGCGCAGCCAGGGCCGCTTGCCGCCGGTCAGCCTCCCGAAGAAGCCGCGGATGCCACCGCCGCCACCGCCGCCGCGGGCGGAGTCGCGGCGGATGCCCTCCAAGCCGCTCGACTTGCGGAACCGGTCGCGGAGGCTGGGGCGGGAGCGGTAGACCGTGTACGGGGGCTTCTCGCCTCTGCCGCCCTTGGCGGACGCGGGCTTCTTGCCCTGCGGCGAGGCCCGCTTCTGGCCGCCGCGACCGCCTCGCCCATAGACCGTGTACTCCGGCTTCTTCCCCTTTTTGGGTTTGCCTTCGGCCCCCGAAGAACCAGGCTTCCTGGGCCCCGCAGGCTTCCCGCCGCCTTTGGAGCCCTCGCGCCGCTCGGGCGGCCGGTCATCTCCCTGCGGAGACATGGGATATCAATACTTACGCATGCCGATGCCAGACCCCTTTACGTCCTCTTGAGTGCCCGCGAGACGATCGGCGTCGACCTGGGTGGGACCAAGATGGCCGTCGGCGTGGTGGACTCCGAACAGCACATCCACTACCAGGGGAACGAGTCGTCCATCGGGCTCACCGAGGACGAGCTCGTTGTGGACCTCGGCAAGGAGCTGGACGAGGCCAGGGACGCGAGGTCGGATGTCCTCGCGGCCGGGCTCGGGATCCCAGCCACGATCGACCACGACCGCGGCGTTGCGATCCAGGCCGTCAACCTGGAGATCTCCGACGTCCCTCTCAGAGATCTGATGCGGGAGAAGCTCGGGCTGCCGGTCTACATAGACAACGACGCCAATGTCGCCGCGCTCGCCGAGTTCCTCTTCGGGGCCGGCCGGGGGGCGCGCAACGTCGTGATGCTCACGATCGGAACGGGAATCGGCGGCGGGCTGATTCTGGACGGCGAGATCTTCCGCGGCTCGACCGGTGCCGCGGCCGAGCTGGGCCACGTCGTGGTTCAGGAGGACGGCCCTCCGTGCCAGGGCAACTGCCCGAACCACGGCTGCGTCGAGACACTCGCCTCGGGGACGGCGATCGCCCGTGAGGGCAAGAAGGCGGCGGAACGGGAACCGGATTCGGCGCTCGGGAAGGCGCTGGATAAGGGCCCGATCGTCGGGAAGACCGTGACCGAGCTCGCTCTCCAGGGGGATCCGCTGGCCACCGAGGTCGTGGGCGATGCCGGGCGCCACCTCGGAGTCGCGCTGGCGAGCCTCGCCAATATCTTCGATCCAGACGTGATCGTGATCGGGGGCGGCGTCTCCGCGGTGGGGGATCTGATGCTCGACCCGGCGCGCGAGGAGCTCAGGACCCGGGCGCTGCCGCCGATGAACCAGACGCCGGTGCAGCTCGCGCAGCTGGGGCCCGAGGCGGGCATGATCGGAGCCGCGGCGATGGCTCTGATCGAGCTGGACAAGGAGAGCTGAGGATGCCGGGGAAGCTCGTCGTCTGCCCGACGCCGATCGGGAACCTCGAGGACATCACCCTCCGGGTGCGGCGCGCCCTGTACGAGGCGGACGTGATCGCCTGCGAGGACACCCGGCGCACTGGGTTGCTGCTGGAGCGCCTCGAGATCCAGGCGCTGCGGCTGATGTCCTACCACGAGGGCAACGAGGCGGAGCGCGCCCGGGAGCTGGCACAGCGGATCGAGCGCGGGGACAACGTCGCGCTCGTCTCCGACGCCGGCACGCCGGCGATCTCCGATCCGGGCTTTCGCCTGATCCGCGCCTGCATCGACCGCGACCTCGACATCGAGGTGCTGCCGGGGCCGTCGTCGATCATCACCGCGCTGGTCGTCTCCGGCCTGCCGACCCATCGCTTCCGCTTCCAGGGCTTCCTGCCGAGGAGGACCGGGGAGCTCGAGCGGGTCCTGCAGTCCACCGAGACGCTGATCGCGTTCGAGTCGCCACGCCGCCTGCCTGAGTCGCTGCGGGCGCTCGCCCAGCTCGCACCGGACCGGCCGGCGGCCGTCTGCCGCGAGCTCACCAAGCTGCACGAGGAGATCGTCCGGGGCACGCTCGGCGAGCTCTCCCGCCGCTTTCGAGACGAGGCCCGAGGCGAGATCGTGGTGGTGATCGGACCTGCCGCCGAGCGGGGAACGGCCGACATTGGCTTCGCCACGGACGCGTTGCGCGGCCTGATCCGCGCCGGCGCGCGTCCGCGCGCAGCGGCCAGCGTCGTCTCGGCTCTCACCGGCGTCCCCGCGAACGACCTCTACAAGGGCATTACCGGCCGCGAACCTCGGCGCTAGCGGCCACCAGGCCACTCTCTCTTGGAGCGAAGGGCGAAGCCCGAAGCGACTCATGCAGGGTGGCCGCTTGTGGCCGCGATCTGATGGCGAAGCCGTTGTACCGTGCCCCTATGGCAAAGCGCGAGCCCCGCATGGTGTCCCTCGGCTACGGCAAGTTCGCCCGGGCCGATCGGATCTACGCGATCGTCCCGCTAGATCCGAAGGACAGAGGTGACGGGCGTCGCACCTACGTCCACGTGGACGACCTGGCGGAGCCGATCGTCGCATCCCGCTCGGAGCGGGCGATCCTTGCCGACGTCGAGGCGGCGCTGACCGAGGCCGCCGGGATCCCGCGGCGCAAGACGAGGGCGGGGGCGAAGGGGCAGGAGAAGCTTCTGTAGTTAGGCTCACTCGTCGTGAGCTTCTACGTCACCACCCCGATCTACTACGTCAACGGCGAGCCCCACCTCGGGCACGCCTACTCGACGATCGCCGCCGACATCCTCGCCCGGCATCACCGCCAGCGCGGCGAGGACGTCTTCTTCCTGACCGGTACCGACGAGCATGGTGAGCCGGTTACCCAGCAGGCGGAGGCCGAGGGGACCACGCCGCGCGAGCTCGGCGACCGCCTCGCGCCCCGCTTCAGGGAGATGGCGGCCAAGATCAACGCCTCGAACGACTTCTTCATCCGCACCACCGACGAGGGGCACATGAAGCGGGTGCAGGAGATCGTCCAGCGCGTCTACGACAACGGCCACGTCTACGAGGGGGTGTACGAGGGCTGGTACTGCCCGCGCTGCGCGGACTTCAAGACGGAGTCGGAGATCGGCCCGGACAACACCTGCCCGATTCACAAGATCCCGCTGACCCGGGAGAAGCAGGACAACTGGTTCTTCGCCCTGTCGAAGTTCCAGGGCAGGCTGGAAAAGCTTTACGAGGAGCGGCCGGACTTCGTCATCCCCGAGTTCCGCAAGAACGAGGCGGTCGCATTCATCAAGCAGGGGCTTCAGGACGTCTCGCTCTCACGGCCGACGCTGAAGTGGGGCGTACCCGTCCCGTGGGACCCGGAGCAGGTGATCTACGTCTGGTTCGACGCACTGCTCAACTACTACACGGCGCTCGGCTACGGGATCGATGGGGAGGACGTCACCGAGAAGTTCTGGCCCCCGTTCCACATCCTCGCCAAGGACATCCTCAAGTTCCACGCGGTCTACTGGCCCGCCTTCCTGATGGCGGCGGAGATCGAGGTGCCGAAGCGGATGTTCATCCACGGCTTCCTCCTGATGGAGGGGCACAAGATGTCCAAGTCACTCGGCAACGTGCTCGACCCCGACGAGGTGATCGGCAAGTTCGGCTCGGACGCGCTGCGCTTCTACTGCTTCCGGGAGGTCTCCTTCGGCCAGGACGGCCAGATCTCGCCGGCGGGCTTCGAGTCCCGCTACGAAACCGAGCTCGCCGACCAGTTCGGCAACCTCGCCAACCGGGTGCTGTCCATGATCGGGCGCTATCGCGAGGGCGTCGTCCCGGAGGCCGAGGCCGAGACGGAGCTGACGGCGGATCTCGAAGGAGCCCCGGACAGGGTCAGGGCGCTGCTCGACGATGCCGAGCTCACCCAGGCGCTCGAGGAGATCTGGAAGCTGGTCCGGCGCCTCAACCAGTACGTCGAGGAACGGAAGCCATGGGAGCTGTCGAAGGATGAGGCCACCGCCGGGGCACTCGACGCCGTCCTGTACGGACTCGCCGAGGGGCTCAGGGTGACGACGCTCCTGCTCCACGCCTACATGCCCGAGACGACAGGTCGGCTGCTCGATGCGCTCGACGAGCAATCCCGCGACCTCGCCGATTTCGGCTCTCGGGGTGGCGGCCAGCGGCTCGGCGAGCTGGCCCCGCTCTTTCCGAAGCTGGCTCCCGCGTGATTGGTAGTGTGACTCGCCCAGTCCGGACAGGCGAATCAGGGAGGAAGTTGATGAGCAGGAAGTCTCGTATCGGGAGCTTCGCCGCGGCCGTCGCAGCGATCGGAGTGCTTCTGCTGCCCGCTTCGAGCGCCGTCAGCGCGCCGACGGCTCACAAGTCGGGCGCCATCGTCAACTACCTGACCACCGGGAAGATCCAGATCTCCAAGAAGATGATCGTGCCGTTCCAATGCGCGGTGAGCTGCAACGTGGTCTCGACCCTGAAGATCAAGGGGCCGCTCGTGAAGGGCTCCGATACGGAATCTGGGTCGCTGCCGGCAGGCGTTCCGGCGGGGCACTTCATCAAGCCGAGCGGGCCGCTGAAGAAGCTGATGAAGGCGTCGCCCGGGAGGTACAAGCTGGTCAGCCACATCACGGCGCAGGACCCGGCGACCGGCGCGACCGACAAGATCGCGCACGCCTTCAGGCTGAAGCGCTAGGTCTTCCCCTACCCTGGACACGATGTTCTCCCGTATCGCCAGGGTGGGAGGTGTGGCGTTCTGCGCTCTGGCGCTGACCGCTGCGTTCGCTGCCGGGTTCGCGCAGGCGAAGCCGCGCGCGGGCAAGAGCGTGATCGGCGGCACCCCCGCGACCATCGATCAGTGGCCGTTCGCGGCGGCCGTGCTGACGCCGACGACGCTCTGCACGGGCAGCGTGATCTCCCCGACGCGGGTTCTGACCGCCGGCCACTGCGTCGGGAATCCGCTCACGATGGTCGTCAGGACCCTGTCCACCTCGGCGTTCTCGGGCGGCGAGACGCTCGCCGTTTCGTCAGTCGCGTTCGCCCCCGGCTTCAACCACACCTTCGAGAACGACCTCGCGGTTCTGACCCTCAAGACCCCCACCAGCGCGACGCCGATTCAGCTCGCCGACGCCGCCGAGGACGCCGCCTACACACAGGCCGGCGCGCCGCTGTCAACAGCCGGATTCGGCAACCGCAATCCGCTGCTCATCGGCAAGCCGCGGATCGGCCTGCTGACCGCGACGAACGTCTCGGCGCGGTTCTGCCCCCTGCCGCCCTGGGCGATCTGCGACTCCGGCGGCAGGATCGGCACGGCGTTCCGGCGGATCAGGCACAAGGTCAAGAAGCGCACCGTGAAGGCCACGATCTGCTCCGGCGACAGCGGGGGCCCGCTGGTCGCCAACACCCCCGCCGGCCCGCGCCTGGTCGGCACCTCCGAGGCGAGCACCGCACCGCCCACCAAGCGCAACCCGTTCTTCTTCGTGATCTGCGGGCTGAAGGGCTACCCGTCGGTGCACACCCGCACCTTCCTCTACAACAGCTTCCTTCAGGCGAACCTAGGGCCCTGACCTAGAGTTCGCGCCGTGGTCGACACCCACGCGCACCTCGGGCTCTGCGAGCCGTCGGAGGCCGAGCTGATCGGCGCCGCCCGCGATGCCGGCGTGAAGCGCATCCTCACCGTCGGCCTGGGAGACGACTCGAACCCCGGCGCGGCGGCGTCCGCGCGGGCCCACGAGGAGGTCTTCGCGTCCGTCGGCCGTCATCCCAACAGCGCGGACGGCTTCGACGAGTCCGCCGCGGAGGCGATCGAGGGGCTGTGCGCCGAGCCCGGAGTGGTCGCCGTCGGCGAGACGGGCCTCGACTTCTATCGCGACCGCTCCGCCCCGGACGATCAGCGCCGCGCCTTCGGTGCCCAGATCGCGATCGCCGCCCGCACGGGGAAGGCCCTCGTCGTCCATCTGCGCGACAAGGACGGCTCGGAGGATGCGGTCTCGGAGGCCTTCGACACCCTCGAGCGGGAGGGCGACGGGGTCCGGGTGATCCTGCACTGCTTCTCCGCCGGCCCGCGCTGGGCGGAGAGGGCCGCCGGGCGCGGCTGGTACTGCTCGTTCGCGGGCAACCTGACCTACCCGAAGGCCGAGCTGATCCGCGAGGCAGCGCAGGTCGTGCCCACCGAGCGCCTGCTGGTCGAGACGGATTCGCCCTTCCTCGCGCCCCAGCCGGTGAGGGGGAAGCCGAATCAGCCCGCCAACGTGGTCGCCACGGCCGAGAGGCTCGCCGAGGTCCGCGGCGTCCCGTACGGTGAGCTCGAGGGAATCGTGGAGGAGAACGCGGCGAGAGTCTTCGGGTGGTGAGCGGTCGCGCCGGACCGCCGGAGCGGTCTCCGCGCCGGCTCGGGCAGAACTTCCTCGCCGACCCCAACCTGCTGGACGCGATCGTCCGGGAGGCGGCGCTCGGCTCGGACGATGTCGTTCTGGAGGTGGGCGCCGGAGGAGGGGCCCTGACGGAGCGGCTGGCGCCCGAGGCCAGATGGATGCACGTCATCGAGATCGACGAGCGGCTGCGCCACGAGCTGGAGTCCCTGGTCGAGGAGGTGGACGGAGGGCTGGATCTGGTCTGGGGCGACGCGATGAAGGTGGACCTGGGCCGGCTGCAGCCCCCGCCCACCAAGATGGTCGCCAACCTTCCCTACTCCATAGCCACGCCGCTGCTCGTCAGGACGATCGCCGAGTTGCCGTCGCTCGAGGGCTGGGTGGTGATGGTCCAGCGCGAGATCGCCGATCGACTGCGCGCCGAGCCCGGGACGCGGGAGTACGGCTCACCCAGCGTGCTGGTGCAGCTCGCCTGCGAGGTGAAGATGCTTCGAACGGTGGACCCCGCGGTGTTCGTGCCGCGCCCGCACGTCGAGTCAGCCCTGCTGCAGCTGCGCAGAAAGGGCCCCGGCGCCTCTGAGGATCTGGCGGCGCTCGTCCGGCTCGCATTCGGCCACCGGCGAAAGTCGCTGGCCCGCTCGTTGGAGCTCGCGCGCGCCGGCAGTCTCGAGCCGGCCCGGACCGCCCTGCAGTCGATCGGGAAGCCGGAGGATGCCCGCGCCGAGACACTCTCGCCGGAGGAGTTCGTGCGTTTCGCAGAGGCGCTGAGGGAGCGAGGGGGCGGCTCGTGAGCGTCGCCGAGATGCCCGGGACGATGCTGGCGCCCGCGAAGCTCAACCTCTGCCTCTACGTCGGGCCACGGCGGGACGACGGCCTGCACGAGATCCGCTCGCTGTTCGAGCCATTGGAGCTGGCCGACGAGCTCGAGTTCAGCGAGGCCGCGGCCGACGAGGTGATCTGCGAGGGAGTCGAGGGACCGGACCTGACCGCCCAGGCTCTCGCCGCCCTGCGGGAGAACGGCTGGGACGGGCCGCCGCTCCGGATCGAGGTGACGAAGCGCGTCCCGGTCGCGGCGGGTCTCGGCGGAGGCAGCGCGGACGCGGCCGCGGTGCTGCGCCTGGCGCGCGGAAAGGTGGAGGGCCTGCGGGCCATCGCGGCGCAGATCGGCGCGGACGTTCCCTCGCAGCTCCAGCCTCGCGCTTGCCTGGTGGCGGGGGCGGGTGAGGTGATCGAGCCCGCTCCGCCGCCGGCCGAGCACGGCGTGGTGCTGATCCCGCAGCCCGTGGGCCTCGCCACGACCGAGGTCTACGCCGAGGCCGACCGCCTGGGCACGCCGCGGGGCGAGGCCGAGCTGGAGGCGATCCGGCGGCAGCTCCGCGATGCGGTGGACGAGGGAGGCTCGCCGCTCGACTATCGAGAGCACCTGGTCAACGATCTGCAGCCCGCGGCGATCTCGCTGCGCCCCGAGATCGAGGATGCACTTCGAGCGCTCGAGGAAGCCGGAGCCGCCCACGCGATGGTGACCGGCTCCGGGCCGACGGCGTTCGGCCTCTATCCGACCGTCGACGCCGCGGTCACCGCGGCCGAGGGACTCCGCGAGACCATCTCCGGGGCGATCACGACGGCCCCACTCACAACGTGAGCGAATCCCGCATCTCCTGGAAATGGATCCGCCGTGGCCTCCTCGCTGCGGCGATCGTCGCGTTCTTCATGTTCCGCGGTGACCTGCCGCACATCGATCTCGAGAATGCGATCCAGGACCTCTCCCAGGGGCTCGGTGCGTGGACCTATCTGCTGGTCGGCGCGCTCGCGTTCCTCGAGACCGGAGCTTTCGTCGGGTTGATCGCGCCCGGTGAGTTCACCGTGATGTTGGGCGGCGCCGTGGCCGGGCAGGGGGACATCTCGCTGCCGGCCATCCTGGCGATCACCTGGGCGTGCGCGTTCGCCGGTGACTCGGTCAGCTTCATGCTCGGTGCCAGGCTGGGCCGGGGGTTCCTCGTCAAGCACGGCCGGCGGTTCAGGATCACCGACGAGCGCCTGAAGCAGGTGGAGGGCTACTTCGCCCGCTACGGCGGACGAACGATCCTGATCGGCAGGTTCATCGGCCTGGTGAGGGCGCTCGCCCCGTTCATCGCCGGCAGCAGCAAGTTGCCGTACCGGAACTTCGCGCCGTTCAGCATCCTCGGCACCGGCCTGTGGTCGACCGGCCTGATCCTCGCCGGCTACTTCTTCGCGCAGAGCCTCGACAAGGTGACCGCGGTCGTCGGTCAGGGACTGGTCGTCTTCGGGATCGCGATCGGGGTGGGGTTGGGGCTGTTTCTCGCCTTCCGCTTTCTTCGCGACCCCGAGAACCGGGGGAAGATCGTGGCCGAGATGGAGAAGCGCCGCGCGCTCCGGCCGCTCCTGGCGCTCGGGCGCCGGCTGCAGCCCCAGTTCGCCTTTCTCGGCCGGCGCCTGACCCCGGGTGGCCTCGGGCTCGAGCTGACCACGCTGCTCGCCGCGCTCTCGGTCGGCCTGTTCGTGCTGATCGCCTATTGGGCGGTGATCTCAGGCGACCCCGGGCCGACGCCCGGCGATCAGACGGCGCTCAACGTCGCCAACGACCTGCAGGCCTCCTGGCTCACCAGCGCCGCCAAGGGGCTCACCCATCTGGGCTCGGGCTGGGTGACCTGGCCGTTCGCCGCGCTGGCGGCCGTGGCCCTGGCCGCGTCGCGGCGCTGGATGGAGTTCTGGGTCCTGGTGGCGGGCATGCTGATGACGATCCTGCTGGTCCATGGAATCAAGGTCTGGACCGACCGGCCTCGCCCACCGGATCCGCTCGTCTCGGCGTCGGGCTCGTCGTTTCCGAGCGGCCACGCCGCATACTCGACCCTGTATGTCTGGCTGGCGGTCACGCTCGCGCTGAGGCTCGTTCCCGGCATCACCAAGCGGAGCCTGGTGATCGGGGCGGGGACCGTGGTGGCCGCGCTCGTGGGGCTCACACGCGTCTACCTGCGGGTCCACTGGATGAGCGACGTGACCTCCGGATGGGCGCTGGGACTCTCCTGTTTCTCCGCGGCGGCGATCGTGGCGCTGATCACGTCCTACATCCGCCACAATCCTCGGCGTCATGAACGGGCCCCTCAACTCGATCCTGGCGCCGGTGCTGGCGCTGGGCACTGAGTACTACCTCTTCGCAGCCGCCGGGCTGGTCTCCCTGTCCGTATTCGTCGGGCTGATCCTGGCGCCTGCGCTGGGCTCCTACGGGCGCGCCTGGGAGAAGATCGTCGCCGGCTTCCTCTCCCTCTTCGTGCTGGCCGCGCTCGTCCTCGTCGGCCTGGTGATCGGCGTCGTGATCTTCCTGAACTGGGACAAGGTCTCAACATGGTTTTGACGGCTTCGCCATCAAGTCGCGGTGACAAGCGGCCGCCCGGCATAACCGCTCGGGGCTACGCCCTTCGCTCATGATGGGGCGGCCTGGTCACCGCATGCGCCATGCCGACCCCGGCAGCCTCGAGGAGCTCTCGGCGGCGATCGAGGCCGGTGCCGGGATGCCGGCCGTTGCCCGAGCCGCGGGCCGAGCCCTCGACGCCAGCGTTGCGCTGATCGACCGCACGAGCAACGTGCTCGCCGTGGCGGCCGCGTCGCCGGACGAGGAGAGGAAGCTGCTCGCCGGCGGCGACGCCGTCGAGACCGTCGACCTGCGCGTCGCGGACAGCTCCGTCGGGGAGCTGCGCTGGCGCCCGCGCGGAGAGGACGCGCCCGACGCCGCCCTGCTGCGAATGGTCGCGACGCTTGTCGGACTCGAGCTCGAGCGCTCCCGCTCGCCCGAATGGGCCACGGACGAGGCCGCGGCGGACTTCGTCGCGGCCCTGCTGGCCCGCAAGATCACGGACCGCGGCGACATCGAGGCCCGGGCCGCGGAGCTGGGCACCGACCTGGCCGGCGGCGCCGGCGTCCTGATCGCCCGCGCGGTGCCCCACGTGGCGCAGACCGGCGAATGGCGCTCACGGGTGCTTGCCATCGCGCTGCGCGCCGTTCGCGCAATCAGCCCCGGCGCGCTCGGCGCGGAGGGGAACCAGGAGGCCGAGGGCGCCGAGGTGATCGCGGTCGTCCCGGCGGACGGCGAGGAGAAGCTGGCGCGCGCCTCGGACGCGCTTGCCAACGAGCTCGAGGCTGGCCTCAGCGGCTTCACGGTCGGCGTCTCGCGGAGCCGGGTCGCCCTGGACCCGGTGGACCTCTACCGCGCGGGACAGGAGGCCCTGTTGGCGGCCAACGTCGGAGAGGCCGAGGGAGCTCGCGTGCTCGCCTTCGAGCACACGGGCGCGTACCGGCTCCTGCTCCCGGCGATGAGCGAGGACCCGGCCGAGCTCGAGCGCTTCTACTCGGAGACCGTTGAGCCTCTGGTCGCCTACGACGAGCAGTACGAGACCGACCTGGTCACGACGGTGGAGACCTATCTCGAGAACGACGGGAACGTCGCGGCCACCGCCCAGCAGCTCTACACGCACCGCCACACCATCCGCTACCGGCTGGAGCGCGCCCGCGAGCTCTGCGGGCACGACGTCACCTCCACCGAGGGGCGGGAGAAGCTCGGGCTCGGGCTGAAGGCGATGAGGGTGCTTGGCATCCACTCGCCGACCGGGCCGGCGGGCGAGCCGGGCACCGAGGGTGGGCGGGTGCCTCCGGCTGAAGCGGACTAACTACCCGTCTGCTGGGAGATCATCTCGCTGAGGACGGCCGTGACCTCACGGTCCCCGGTCGCGCGGTCGTCGGAGATCACGTGGCTGACGGCGTTGATCAGGGCGAGATGCGTGAACGCCTGCGGGAAGTTCCCCCAGTGACGGCCGGTCTTGGCGTCGAGCTCCTCCGCGTAGAGGCCGAGCGGCCCCGCCATGGAGAGCAGCTTCTCGCACATCTCGCGGGCCCGCTGGCGCTCTCCGATCTCGGACAAAGCCGAGACCAGCCAGAACGAGCAAATCAGGAAGCTCGCCTCCTCGCCGTGCAGGCCGTCGTCGGTCTGCCCGACCCGGTAGCGGAGGACGAGCCCATTCTCGGTCAGCTCCTCGTCGATCGCCTTGACGGTGTTGATCACCCGCTCGTCGTCCGGCGGCAGGAAGCGGACCAAGGGGACGAGCAGGGTCGAGGCATCGAGGGCGTCGGTCTCGTAGTGCTGGCGAAAGACCCCGCGGTCGGAGACGCCCCTGTCGAGTATGTCCTCGCGGATCTGCTTCGCGACTTCGCTCCAGCGCGCGAGCCGGTCCTCGTCGCCGATCCGGTCGGCGAGCCGGCAGCCGCGATCGAGCGCGACCCAGCACATCAGCTTGGAGGAGACGTAGTGCTTGGGGTCTCCGCGGGCTTCCCAGATCCCCTGGTCGGGCTTCTCCCAGACCGCGATCGCGGACTCGACCTGGCGGCAGAGGGCCTCCCAGAGCTCGTGCGGGAGGTGGTCCTGGACCTTGGCGTGGATGTAGACGGAGTCGAGCAGCGCGCCGTAGACGTCGTTCTGGCGCTGGTCGTATGCGCCGTTCCCGATGCGAACCGGCTTGGCGCCCTCGTAGCCTCCGAGGTGGTCGAGGGTCGTCTCGGTCAGGTCCCTCTTGCCGTCGATCCCGTACATGATCTGCAGGCCCGGATGGCCGTCCTCCAGATTCTGGCGGTAGACGTCCGCCAGCCAGCCCATGAAGTCCGTCGCCTCGTAGTCGAGCGACAGCGTGTGCAGTGCCCAGAGGGTGAAGGTGGCGTCCCGGATCCAGGTGTAGCGGTAGTCCCAGTTGCGCTCGCCGCCGGGCGTCTCGGGCAGTGAGGTGGTGAGGGCGGCGATCATCGCGCCGGTCGGCGCGTAGCTCAGACCCTTCAGGACGAGAGCCGAGCGCTGCAGGTAGTCGCGCCACATGTGGTCCGGGAAGCTGCCGCCCTCGAGCCAGCGGCGCCAGTAGTCGATCGTGCGCTGGAGGCGCTGCTCGCACTCCTCGGCAGCGGTCGGTGGGACCGGCGAGGGGCCCCAGCTGATCGCGCTGAAGCGGATCTCACCCGCCCTCATCCGGTGGCGGGCGCGCGCGTCGGTGCCGTCGACCCCGATGGGCAGGTCCCCCGTCAGGATCAGGTGGATGTCCTTGTGGGTGACCTCGGCGTCGGTCCCGCCATCCCCGCGCCGCTGCCAGTCGAGCCGTGTCGCCCCGTAGTCGAAGGCCGGCTGGCAGATCATCTCGATGTCGACCTCGCCCTGGAGGCACTCGATCTGCCGGATCAGGACGTGCTCGGCCTCGTCATCGGGCGGCGGTCGCCGGTGCGGCTCGAAGTCGTTGTCCTGGCGCCAGTCCCCGAGCGTGAGCCCGTCGCGGATGACCACCCAGCCGGATCCCGTCATCCAGGTCGTCTCGAGGACGTTCGTGCCCGGGACATAGCGGCGGCTGACCGGAGCGATCAGCCCGGGCGGGCCGACGCGCCAGAAGCCGGCGCTGCGATCGAGCAGCGAGCCGAAGACGCTCTCGGAGTCGAAGCGGGGGAGGCAGAGCCACTCGATCGCGCCCTCGGGAGAGACGAGAGCGCCGGTGTGGCAGTCCGAGAGGAAGCCGTACGACGAGATGCGCGGGAAGCGGGACATCGGGGCCATGGGCCCCGGGAGACTATTTGGCTCGCGCGTAGGGCTCGAGACCATCCTTGGCTCGGGCCGCCGACCAGTTGTGGTTCCAGCGGAAGATCGGCCGCATGATCGGCGTCAGGTAGCGCAGGAAGGGACGGTCGGCGTGGACGATCCAGTCGAAGCGGACGTGGATCCTGCCGTCGCCGTTCGGTGCCAGCGTCCACTTGCCGGTGCCGGTCAGGTCGCCGACCACCTCGACCTGGAAGTGGGTCGGCGGATCGAAGACGACGATCTTCGAGGTGGTCCGGAGCGTGTAGGGGAGCTTGCCCTTGAAGTGCTGTTTGGTCGTGACGCCCTGGCCGGGCGGCTCATCGCCCTCGACCTCGATGTAGACCGGCTTCCACCACTCGGGATAGGTGCGGGCATCCGCGAGCGCCTCGAAGATCTTCTCTTGCGGGGCGTCGACGTCCCACTCGTCCAGGAACACGTACTCCTTGGCCATGCTCTTCTCTCCAGGGTCGGGGCGGTACGTCTACTGCGACTTCGAGCGTCGCTCGGATCACAAAACCGCTCCGAGGAGCGGAGTTCCGGGGGGAGGATTCGAACCCCCTCTTCCTGGACCAAAACCAGGCGTGCTGGCCAGGTACACCACCCCGGAACGCGGACTCCAGTCTAGGTCGGGCCCCGGGGGACGGGCGGGTGGCAGAAATCGCCCGCTATTGGGCATTGCGGACAGACGCGGATACGGCCATGATTCGCCCGTGGACGCGGCCAAGACTCCTCGGCGGATCGTCATCCTCGCCTTCCCGGGGGTGCAGCCGCTCGACGTGATCGGGCCGGCCGAGGTGTTCGCCGGCGCGGATGCCCTGGCCGAGGGACACGCCTACACCGTCGAGGTCGTGGCCAGGGAGCCCGAGCCCATCACGGTCCGGTCGAGCGGCTACGGGATCGTGCCGAAGACGACCACCGCACGCTGCCGGGGGCCGATCGACACCCTCGTGGTCGCGGGCGGCTTCGGCGTCGCCAAGGCCGAGAACGACGCCTCCCTGATCCGCTGGATCCGAAGCGCCGCCCGCCGGTCTCGGCGGGTCACCTCGGTCTGCTCCGGAGCGTTCCTGCTGGCCCGCGCCGGTCTGCTCGAGGGCCGGACCTGCACGACCCACTGGGCCTCGACCGGCGAGCTCGCCCGCCGCCACCCGGAGCTCACCGTCGACCCCAATCCCATCTTCGTCCGCGACGGCAACGTCTGGACCTCCGCCGGCGTCACCTCCGGCATGGACCTCTCGCTGGCGCTGGTGGAGGAGGACCTCGGTCGCGAGATCGCCCTCGAGATCGCCCGCTGGCTGGTCCTCTTCCTCCAGCGGCCCGGCGGCCAGGCCCAGTTCAGCACTCACCTCTCGGCCCAGCTCGCCGAGCGCCGGCCGCTGCGGGAGCTCCAGTCCTGGATCGCCGACAACCTGGACGCCGACCTGCGCGTCGAGGCTCTGGCCGAGCGCGCGGCGATGAGCCCGCGCAACTTCGCCCGCTTCTTCCGGCGGGAGACCGGCATGACCCCGGCCGCCTACGTCGAGGAGCTCCGGGTGGAGCGCGCGCGGCAGCTGCTCGAGGAGAGCTCGGACCCGGTCGAGCTCGTCTCGGCCCGCTGCGGCTTCGGCACCCCCGAGACGATGCGCCGTGCCTTCTCCCGCCGAGTCGGCGTCGCGCCCGCCGCCTACCGCGGGCGCTTCCGCACAGTCAACGAACCCATGTCCGCACGGACCTGAGAGGAGAACCCGATGCAGATCGCCTACCTGCTCTATGACCGCTTCACGGCCCTCGACATCACCGGCCCGCATGACGTCTTCAATTCCGTCCCGGGCAACGAGGCCATCTTCGTCGCGGAGGAGGCCGGCCCGGTCCGCAACGAGTCAGACACGCTCTCCATTGTGGCCGGCGCCTCGCTAGATGAGGTGACGAGCCCGGACATCGTGGTCGTGCCCGGAGGCTTCGGCAACCGGATGCTGCTCGAGCACGAGCCACTGCACGAATGGATCCGCGGCGTGCACGAGACGAGCACCTGGACGACTTCGGTCTGCACCGGATCGCTTCTGCTCGCGGCCGCGGGCCTCCTCGACGGCGCTCCTGCGACCACGCACTGGCTGGCGCGCGACGTGCTCGCCGAGTTGGGGGCGGTGCCCGTCCCCGACCGGATCGTCGAGCACGGCAAGATCGTGACGGCCGCCGGAGTCTCGTCGGGGATCGACATGGCCCTTCACCTGGTCACCAGGATCAACGGTCCGGAGGTTGCGCAGGCCGTGCAGCTCGGGATCGAGTACGACCCGCAGCCACCGCACGACGCAGGCGCCCCCGAGAAGGCGCCTCCCGAGATCGTCGAGCTGGTGCGTGCCGCCTTTGAGGCGCGAGAGGCCGAGGGGGCTTCCGCAGCCGGCTGACGCGCGTCGCCCAGCGGTCGGGCAGGACCGTGCCGATCGGCCCCCTGCAACTACGATTCCGCTGTGAATCCCCCCGCCACCACGGCCCTGATCATGGCCGCCGGGCAGGGCACGCGGATGCGGTCGGACGTGCCCAAGGTCCTGCACGAGGTCTGCGGGCGACCGATGATCGCCTGGCCGCTGATCGCCGCCCGCCAGGCGGGCGCTGAGCGGATCTGCGTGATCGTCTCGCCGGACCTCGATCTCTCATCGGTCCTGCCCGATGGGACGGAGACGATCGTTCAGCCGAAGGCCGACGGCACCGGTGGGGCGCTGCGCGCCGCGGCCGACGTCGTCCGTGACGCGGACACCGTCCTCGTGCTCTCCGGCGACACGCCCCTGTTGAGCGCCGCCGAGATCGAGGGCCTGCTCGCGGCCCACGCCGATGGCGGAGCCGCCGCGACGTTGATGACCACCGAGCTCGAGGATCCCGGGACCTTCGGCCGCGTGATCCGCACGGGCGACGGCGAGGTCGAGAAGATCGTGGAGGCCAAGAAGCCGGGCGACGCCTCGCCGGCGGAGCTCGAGCTGAAGGAGGTGAACGCCGGCACCTACGCCTTCTCGGGAACGAAGCTCGCCGAGGCCCTTGACGGCCTGACCAACGACAACGCCCAGGGCGAGTACTACCTGCCGGACGTGCTGCCGCTGATCCGCGAGGGCGGCGGCAGGGTGGTCGCGCACCTGGTTGGTGACCCGGCCGTCAACCTGGGCATCAATGACCGCGCCGACCTCGCCCGCGTCGCCGAGGAGGCGCGCCGGAGAATCAACCTGGCCCATATGAAGGCGGGCGTGACGATCGAGGACCCGGCGGCGACCTGGATCGACGCCGATGTCCGGATCGAGCCGGATACGACAATCCTTCCCGGCACGGCGCTGCGTGGCCGCACCGAGATCGGGTCGGGGAGCACCGTGGGCCCGATGACCACGCTCGTCGACTCCCGCGTGGGAGAGGGCGCCACCATCGTCCACTCCCATCTGACCGCATGCTCGGTGGGGGACGAGGCCAAGGTAGGGCCCTTCACCTACCTGCGCCCGGACGCCAAGGTCGGCGAGGGAGCCAAGGCGGGCAGCTTCGTCGAGATCAAGAACTCGGAGATCGGGCCGGGCGCGAAGGTCCCCCACCTGTCCTACATCGGCGACGCCGAGGTGGGGGAGGGGACCAACCTCGGGGCCAGCACCGTGACCGCCAACTACGACGGGCGCAACAAAAATCGCACCAAGATCGGGAAGAACGTTCACACCGGGGTTGACACCACCTTCATCGCTCCCGTAGAAGTCGGCGACGACGCATACACTGGAGCCGGGTCGGTGATCACCGAGGACATTCCCCCCGGTGCGTTGGGAATCTCAAGGGCAGACCAGAAGAACGTCGAGGGCTACGCGGCGAAGAAGGACAAGGAATCGAGCGAGGGAGAAGACTCGTGAGCACCATCGAGCAGCCTCAGCCGATGTCGGAGATCGTTCAGGACTACCGCAAGCGCCTGATGGTCTTCGGCGGCCGCGCCTCCGGAGAGCTCGCCTCCAACATCGCCCGCAACCTCCAGGTCGACCTCGGCGACGTCACGCTCAAGACCTTCTCCAACGGAGAGGTCTACTGCCGCTACGAGGAGTCGATCCGCGGCGCCGACGTGTTCATCGTCCAGTCGACGGCGGCCAACGAGATCGAGGGCATGACCCCGAACGACGCCCTGATGGAGCTGCTGGCGATGATCGATGCCGCCCAGGGCGCCTCCGCCCACCGGATCATCGCCGTGATGCCCTGGTACGGCTACGCCCGCCAGGACAAGAAGTCGGCCCCGCGCGAGCCGATCTCCGCGCGGATCGTGGCCAAGTGCCTCGAGGGCGTCGGCGTCGACCGCGTCCTCACCATGGACCTGCACGCCGGCCAGGTCCAGGGCTTCTTCCACGTCCCCCTGGATCACATGACCGCGATGCCGATGTTGGCGCAATACGTCGCAGACATGGGCTTCGACGAGGAGCTGGTGATCGTTTCCCCGGATGCCGGCAGAGTGAAGACGGCGCGCAACTTCGCCCGCAAGATCGGCACCCACTGGGCTGTGATGGAGAAGGAGCGGCCCGCCCAGCAGGTCGCCGAGATCGGCTATGTCGTCGGTGAGGTGAAGGACAAGACGGCCGTCCTCGTCGACGACATGATCGACACGGCCGGAACGCTCACCGCCGCTGCCCAGACCGTCCTCGACGAGGGCGCCAGGCGGGTGCTCGCGGTCGCCACCCACGGGGTCTTCTCGGGCCCCGCGTACGAGCGGCTCGCTCAGGACAGCTCGGGACTCGAGCGGATCGTCGTCACCGACACGCTGCCGCAGCGACCCGGCGCCCCGGACAACATCACCGTGATCTCAGCCGCCCAGACCCTGGCCGACTCGATGCGCCGGATCTTCACCGACGACTCGGTCTCCGAGATCTTCGCAGGCGAGAACCAGCTCTTCTAAGAACCCCCGGCGAGCCGTTCGGCGGCAGCACGGACCCCGTCGACGTCGGTGTTGGTCGTCAATCGCACGAGGAGGCCATCGGCCGACCAGCAGATGGCCCATCCCTCGCGCTGATGGACTTGACCATCGACGCCAACCGGACGACCCTCTTGGCTGACCACCGCAAGCACGACCCCGTCGTCGAGGACGACGAAGTCTTCGACTTCCATGCGAAGCTCGGCGAAGGAGGCGAACCAGTCGTCCAAGAAGCCACGAATTGCCGCTCGGCCTTCGTAAACGCCCCCCACCGCCCGCCCGTCAAGGATCGCATTGGGAGCGAAGAAGCTCATTACCGCGTCGATGTCACGCTGATTCACAGCCTCAAACGCCCGCTGCGTGAGCTCAGCCGGGTCGGGTGTCGTGGACTCCTCGGGCATCGTTGCGGGAGTATTGCGCCCGACGACGGGTGACACCTATGCGAAGAGCGCCACGACTCGCGCTCTTGCGAGGGCACAGGACAGCTTGGCGAGCATCGTCAGATCGGCAGGCCGGCGTCCGTTTTCGAGCCGATTACCGCAGTGCCGCGTATGTGGCGCCGACGTGGGCGGCGGTCCAGCGGAACGCCCTCGCCGGGCTGCCCAGATACCGATGGGACGGACGCGCCGTTCTGGCGCGAGGTTCCGACGGGCGTGCCTTGACGTCGAGGCGATGGAGTCGATTGAGTTCGGCGCTCCGATGCTGTTCGGCCGAACGGGTCTGTGCTTGCAGCTTGATCAGCTGGGAAGCCATTTTTTTCCTTCTCTCCTCGGTTCTTCCCCCTGCTGCGACCGTATTGCCGCCTACCCCAGGAATACGGTGACCTTGGTCACAAGCAGCTGCCGTAGGCGATGGTGTGCTCGGACCCACACACCGGGAGGGGAGGGTCCGACCGGGCCGCGCGAGAACCAAGAGACCCGGGGAGAGGCTGCGAAAAAGACTGGGAGACTCGGGATGGGTGACAACGACCGACAAATCCTGAGCCCTGAGACCGTCAGTGCGAGCCAGAGCCTCCCAGGCCTGAGATCCGCCACTCGCCGCTCTCCTTCGTCAGTCTCAGCTCGATCGGCGCGATCGCGTTGGCGATGCTACCCCCGACGCGAGCCTGAACGGTGGCGGTGGCCTGGTCGCCGTTTTCCTTCACACGCAGAACCGTCAGGTCCGTGGCGGTTCCGGAGGTCTGCTCCTGGACGAACGCGACGCAGTTGGAGGTCTTGAGCTGCTGGATCAGTTGCTGGCTGTAGAGCTCGCACACCTTTGCGGCGTCCCCGGAATTACGGGCGTTCACGTAGGCTTCCGCGGCGTCCCTCGCGCTCTGAGGGCCGCCGCTTCCACCTCCGCCGCAGCCGGCGATCAGGGCCGCGAACACTGCTCCGGCAATCCAGGCGCGCCTCATCGGCTCAGAGTCAATCATCCGGATCGAACGGCTAGTGTGCGCCGCCATGCCGGCCAAGCCCAAACAGGAGAAAAAGGAGCCTGCACCCGACCAGAAGGCGCCCGAGGAGGCCCCCGAGCGGATCCCGGCGTACCGCCGGATCGGACACAAGGGAGCCGACGCGATCGTCACCGGCAACACGCCCGAGAGCTTCGACGCGGCGGTGGAGCACGGCGTCGACATGATCGAGCTCGACGTCCTTCGCGAGCAGGAGGGCCGGCTGATCGTCGCCCACGATTTCGACGACGCCCTGAGACGACGGCCGATG
This sequence comes from uncultured Solirubrobacterales bacterium, assembly GCA_963728875.1. Lineage (GTDB taxonomy): Bacteria > Actinomycetota > Thermoleophilia > Solirubrobacterales > 70-9 > DASUPK01. Next base: position 76,017 of record CAVSLJ010000004.1, on the reverse strand, counting down.
GACCTGACGGAGGCGCTCGATCTGTTCCTCGAGCCACCGCTCGACGAGGTCGAGATCGACTGCGACCTGAAGCTGCAGGGGAGCGAGGCCGAGCTCGCCGGCGCGCTCGAGGGCCGCGGCCTGCTCGAGCGAGCGATGGTCTCCACCCAGGAGATCGACAGCCTGCGCAAGCTGCGCCAGCTCGAGCCGGATCTGCGCCTGGGTTGGACCTATCCGAAGACGAAGCGCGACTGGACGCAGTACGGCTGGGCTCGGCCGGCGTTGAAAGCCGGCCTATCGGCGCTCCGCCGCCGCTACCCGAGCATCCTCGCCAAGCAGGGGCCGGACCTCCAGGTGAACGCCGTCTGGGTCTACCACCCGATCATCACGCCGAAGGCCGTCGAGGTCGCCCACAAGATCGGCCTCGAGCTGATGGCGTGGACGGTCGACGACGCCGGCCGCATGCGAGAGCTGCTCGAGATGGGTGTCGACGGGATCTGCTCGAACGACCCGAGGCTGTTCGTCTAAACGCGGCCGGCCAGGCCCGGCGTCTGGGTCGTGCCGCGGCGCTCGAAGTAACGCCACTCGGCTTCGCCGAGCACGGTGGACGGCGGGTCCGCGTAGACCCATTCGCGCATGATCCGGTGCCAGTTGGCGGTAGCCCGCAGCTGCGCCAGCACGGCCAGCAGCCCGGTCTCCATCCGGCGGCCCATCAGCTCGTCGGCGGGGAGGCTCTCCCTGCGAACGAGGTCGAAGAAGTCCGAGCGCGGGTCGGAGGTCACCTCGATCATCTTCATCACGCGGCGGGAGGTGATCTGGGTTTCCTTGTCCTCCAGGTACCAGCCGCCGACCATCTTCACGTGCTCCATCAGACGCTCGGCGTCGACCTTGCTGGGATCAGAGATGAAGCCGAGATCGTGCAGCGCTTCGCGCAGGCCCTCGGGATCGTCACGGCCCGCGGCATCCACCGCCCGCTGCTCGAGCTGAATCTGCTGGTCGGTCAGCCGCTTGGTCATCCCGAAGTCGAGGAAGGCGACGCGGCCGTCCTCCATCAGCAGGTAGTTACCGGGATGGGTGTCGGCGTTGAAGTGCCGCAGGTGGTAGATCGAGCCGAAGCAGAAGCGGAAGACGATTTCGCCGAAGATGTCGCGCTCGTCCTGCTCGAGCTCCTTGACCTCGTCGAACCGGCGGCCCTCGACGTAATCCGAGACCAGAACGCGGCGGCGCGAAAGCCGCGAGTGCACCTTGGGAACGAAGATGAAGGGGTGCCCGTCGTAGGCGCGGGCGAAGCTGCGCTGGTTCTGCGCCTCGAACTCGTAGTCGAGCTCCTCGAGGACGCGTTCCCGCAGCTCGGAGGCAACGGCCTTGGCGTCGAGGCCGGGGGCGAGGACACGGGCCAGGCGCACCAGGATCCCCGCGTTGGCGACGTCCGATTCGAGCGCGTCCGAGATCCCGGGGTACTGGATCTTGACCGCGACCCTGGAGCCGTCGTGGAGCGTTGCCCTGTGGACCTGGCCGATCGACGCGGCCGCGAAGGCCTCCTCCTCGATCGACGCGAAGACGCTCTCCGGGCGCTCGTCGTACTCCTCCTCGAGCACGGTGCGCACCTTCTCCCATGGCATCGCCGGGGCGTGTGTGCGGAGCTTGGCGAGCTGCTCCTGGTAGATCTCGCGGTATTCGGGCGGCAGGAGGTCGACGTCGATGAAGGAGGCCATCTGCCCGATCTTCATCGCGGCACCCTTCATCTCGCCGAGCACGGACGCCATCCTCAGCGCGGTCTCGATGTGCCGGGTCTCGAGGCGCTCCTGCGCCTTCTCGTCCGAGCGCACCACGTTGGCCGCGGCCGTCCCGGCATAGCGGGTCGCCTGGCCGCCGATCGCCGTTCCCAGCTTGGCCGAGCGGCGGAGGCGCGTCTGCGGGATCTTCCGCTCCTGCTCCTCGGGCTCGGGCGGCTTGGAGCGCGGCCGATTGCTGAGGTCGGCGCGCAGCACCTCTATCGCCCAGTTCTGGCTCTCGCTCTCGGGTTCAGTGTCTCGGTCGCTGCCCATGGTCTCCCGTCATTTTCTATCCTGGCGCCCGAGCGTAGCTGCCCAGGCGGTGCGGGCGGGTTTAATGTGAGGGCGCGCGTAAGCGCGACCCGTTTTACTAGGTCCCATGGCACAGAGCCGCACCACACTCAAGGTCTCACCACGCGAAATCTTCGGGTCGCGCGCGACGCGTCGCCTGCGCAAGGACGGGCTCATTCCCGGCGTGGTCTACGGGCAGGGCGGCGAGGCCCGTCCGTTCCAGGTGCCCGCTCGCGAGCTCCGCAACGTCCTGCAGGAGGGGCAGACGCTGCTCGACCTCGAGGTCGACGGTGCCAAGGCCGTCCCCGTGGTGATCAAGGAGCAGCAGCATCACCCGGTGCGGGGTGAGGTCACGCATCTCGACTGCCTCGAGGTCCGCCTGGACGAGGAGATCCAGGCGGAGGTCGCGATCGAGCTGGAGGGTACGGAGAACGCTCCCGGTGTGCGAGAGGGCGGCGTGCTCGAGCACGTCACCCGCGAGATCACCGTCGAGGCACTGCCGACCGCGATCCCCGAGCAGATCATCGTCGACGTCTCCGCGATGGAGATCAACGACACCATCAACCTGGCGACCGTGTCCATCCCGAGCGGCGTCAAGCTGATGGCCGACGATCCCGAGGAGATCACCATCGCCACCCTGAGCCCGCCTCGGATCGAGGAGGAGCCCGAGCCGGAGGTCGAGGAAGAGGCCGAGCTCGTCGGCGAGGGCGAAGAGGGCGAGGAGGGCGAGGAGGGCGCCGAGCCCGCCGAGGGCGCCGAGGGCGAAGCCCCGTCCGAGGGCGAGGGCGGCGGCGACGAGTCCGGCGGGGAGTAGTCCCTGTCCCTGTTCCGCCGGTCGCGGCGCTCTCGCGGCGGCCAAGATCGCGAGGCCCGGGCCGACGCCCTGATCGTCGGACTCGGCAACCCTGGCGATCGCTATGCGGGAACTCGGCACAACCTCGGCTTCGAGGTCGCGGCCGAGCTCTCCCGCCGGTGGGAGATGCCCAAGGCGCGCAAGCGGTACGGCGGCCTGTACACCGAGGGCCGCACGGGCCCCGGGGAACCGCGCGTCGCTGTGCTTGTCCCGGAGACGTTCATGAACGAATCGGGGAACGCCGCCGGTCCTGCGCGCGGTGAGCTTGGCATCCCGCTGGATCACGTGATCGCGATTCACGACGAGATCGACCTCCCCTTCGGCGAGGTGAGAAGCAAGCTCGGCGGCGGCGTCGCCGGGCACAACGGACTGAAGAGCCTCAACCGGGGGTTGGGCGGCAAGGACTTCTGGCGGGTGCGGGGCGGGGTCGGTCGCCCCGACTCGACCGATCCCGAGATCGTCTCGTCCTATGTTCTCTCTCGCTTCCGCGAGCCGCGAGAGGATGTCCAGAGGCTGATCCATGAGGCCGCGGACGAGGCGGAGCGCCTGGTGGAGCAGATGGCGGAAGAGGAGAGCTGATGACGCTGACCAGCTACACGGTCGACGAGAAGCAGGTTGCGCTGATCCGCCTGGAGCGGGAGGACGCGCGGAACGCGATGAACACGCAGATGCTCGAGGAGATCCTGCAGCACCTCGACCGAGCGAAAGGGGACCAGGGGACCCGGGTCGTGGTGATCTCATCCAACGACCACCTCGGGCTCTCGGCGGGCGCTGACGTCAAGGAGGAGCTCGACGAGGCCGGCCGCGTCCGCCGCATGGAGCTGTTCGCGCTCCTCTACGACGAGCTCACCGCGTTCCCCAAGCCGACCGTCGCCGCCTGCCACGGTTCCGTCGTCGGCGGGGGCGCGGAGATCGCGGTGGCATGCGACCTCCGCGTCGGCGGCTCGAACCTGAGGATGCGGTTTCCCGGAGCCGAGCTCGGAGTGCCGGTGGGCCCCGCGCGGCTCGTCACCCTCTGCGGCCTGGCGACCGCCAAGTACCTGCTGCTCACCTCGCGCAGCGTCGCGGCCGACGAGGCGCTTCGCATGGGACTGGTACATCGGGTCGCCCCCGCTGCCGGCACCGAGGATGCGGCTCTCGACCTCGCCGCTGAGGTCGCCGCCCACCCACCCGAGGCGGTCGCCCGCCTCAAGGCGATGCTGCATCGCTGGGATGGAGTGGTGGAGCGCACCGCCGACGAGGGCCGCGGCCAGGTCGAGTGGCAGCGGACCGGGCCCGGTTTGCCGTACCGCAGCTGATCGGATAGCGTCGGCTCTCGGTCGACACCGGGGAGAATGGATGAGGAAGGCGAGCTTCGCGATTCTGGCCTGTGGGGTGCTGCTCGCCGCTCCGGCAAGCGGCGAGGCCGCCGTCGACTACGGGAGCAACCTGAGTGCGTCGACCGGCGTCGGTTTCACATGTGAGGTCGGCGCACCATCTGGAATCGCTCCGTCGCATCCTCGAACCGCTTGCTCTCCGACGTCGCTCCCTCAAGCGGCGTGATCACCAGGTACACGCTCAAGCATGGCTCCAGCGGCGGTGGCTATCACGAGCCGCTGATGCACCTGCGGGTCGTCCATCCCGTCGGGGGCTCTGGCAGGGTCTCGCCTCCAGCACTCCCGACGTTCGTCTCAGTGACTTGAGCGAAACCGAGTCATTCGCCTCGCGGGTACCGATCAACGCCGGCGAGTTCGTTGGGGTCGAGGGCGTCCCCGAGACGCTGGCCGGTCTCTTCGCGTTCGGATCGAGCCCAGGTACGGCGTACAGCACCACCTCCCCGGGCCTGCCTGCAAATGGCATGCCCGCGGGCTCCACCGACGCATCCGGGACGGAGCTCCTGCTCCAGCTACACCTGGAGCCCGACGCCGACCGCGACGGCTTCGGTGACGAGACCCAGGACGGCTGCCCGGTCAGCGCGACGTCGCAGACGGTCTGCCCCCCGAGGAAGTGCAAGAAGAAGGCCAAGAGGCACGCGGCGGAATCAAAGAAGAAGAAGCGCCGCAAGAAGAAGCGGCACTAACCCGCAGGCGCCGCTAGGTAAGCTCGAATGAGGCCGGGCCCGTGCCCGGACGTACCACCCGGATCCTCGATTCGGGCATTCGTCGTGCCCAAATCATGAGCCTCAGACCACTACTCGAGATCGCGAACGAGAATGAGCGCCTACGAGCGCTTCGGTCCGTGCTGAGCTCGGCGAACGACACCGTCGATGCCTATGTCTCGGCGGCGCTGCGGCCCTATCTGCTGGCGGCGCTGATCGGTGAGGATGAGGAGGCGGCGCCGGGGCCGGTGCTGGCGGTCGCAGCCGACGACCGGTCCGCTCGTGATCTGGCCGGCGATCTGAAGGCGTTCCTGTCGCCACGCCCCGTTCACGTCTACCCGTCGCGCGGGACCACCTTCGAGTCCCATCTCGACCCGCCACCGCATCTCGCCGGCCTGCGGATCGCGGCGATGAACGCGATGGCGGATCCCTCGGCCGTGGTCGTCGCGAGCGCGATCGCGCTGGCGGAGAAGGTGCCGGACCCGAAGCTCCGGCCGGAGACGCTCGCGCTCCACAAGGGAGAGAGCGTCGACCTGGACGACGTCACCTTGCTGCTCGCCGACGCCGGATATGACCGCACCGACCAGGTCGAGGAGCGCGGGCAGTTCGCCCTTCGCGGGGGGATCCTCGATGTCTATCCCGCGACCGAGGAGCAGGCGATCCGCGTCGAGCTGTTCGGTGACGAGATCGACTCGATGCGGCGCTTCTCGGTCTTCACCCAGCGCTCGCTGGGGGATGCGGACCGCGTGGAGCTGGCACCGGCGGCGGAGCTTTCTGAGGAACACCGCAATGACGCGGACCCCGAGGACTTCCTCGCGCCCCTCGACCTGGTGCCGGAGGGTGCGCTGGTGGTGATCGCCGCGGCCGAGGAGATACCCGGCGCGCTGCACGACCATTGGGAGGACGTCACCGCCGCGATGATCGAGGAGCACGCGCGCCGCCTCTACGTGGACGTCGCGGAGCCTCTGCAGGGCAGGGCCCGCCTCTCGCTGGGCGCCGATGCGGGGCAGGAGCATTCCTTCCGGGCGCAGCGGGCGGAGTTCCCATCGCGCACGCTCGCGGAGGCGGAGGGCGAGCTCGAGAAGCTGACCCGATCCGGATACCGGACCGTCGTCGCCTTCGAGGGCCGGGGCGAGGCGGAGCGAACCCGCTTCAACCTGAGCCGCATCGACGTTCCGTTCCTGGCAGACAGGGCGCCGGAGGAGCCGGGCGTGAGCTTCGCCGAGGCGCGTCTGCGCGAGGGATTCCTGGCTCCGGAGCTGCAATTGGCGGTGATCCCCCAGCGGCGCCTGGTTCATCGCAGGCGGGCGGCGGCAACACCCGTATCGGCCCGCGCCCGGTTGGCGGCCGCGATCGAGCTGCGGGTCGGCGACTACGTCGTCCACGAGGACCACGGTGTCGCCCGCTTCTCGGGCTTCGACACCAGGACGCTCGCGGGGGTCACCCGCGACTACCTCGAGCTCGAGTATCGAGGCGGCGACCGCGTCTTCGCGCCAACCGACCAGCTGGCCCGCATCAGCCGCTACATCGGGGCGGAGGGTGACGAGCCGCAGCTCAGCCCGCTCGGCGGCAAGCGCTGGCCTAGCCTCAAATCGCGTGCGCGAAAAGCAGCGCACGCGATGGCAGGTGAGCTGATCAACCTCTATGCGGAGCGCCAGGTCCGGACCGGACACACCTTCCCGCCGGACGGAGAGATGCAGATGGAGTTCGAGGCCGCCTTCCCCTATCGTGAGACGGCTGACCAAATGGACGCCATCGACGCCGTCAAGGCCGACATGGAGTCCGAGCGGCCCATGGACAGGCTGATCTGCGGAGACGTCGGCTACGGCAAGACCGAGATAGCCCTGCGCGCCGCGCACAAGGCCGTCGCGGATGGCAAGCAGGTGATGATGCTCGTCCCGACCACGATCCTTGCCCAGCAGCACTTCGGCACATTCCGCGAGCGGTTCGCCGACACCGCGTTCATCGTGGAGATGGTTTCGAGGCTGCGCCGGCCGCCCGAGATCAAGGAGGCGCTGCTGCGCTTCGGCGACGGCAGGGTGGACGTCCTGATCGGGACGCACCGGCTGCTCTCCCGTGACGTTCGGGGCAAGGACCTCGGCCTTCTGATCGTGGACGAGGAGCAGCGCTTCGGCGTCAAGCAGAAGGAGCTGCTGCGCCAGCTCAAGCTCAAGGTGGACGTCCTCTCGCTCTCCGCGACCCCGATCCCGCGCACCCTCCAGATGTCGCTCGCGGGCCTCCGCGACATCTCCGTGATCGAGACCCCGCCCGAGGGTCGCCGCCCGGTCCGGACCCATGTCGGCCCCTACGACGAGGACCTGGTGAAGCGGGCGATCATGCGCGAGAAGGAGCGCTCCGGGCAGGTCTTCTTCCTCCACAACCGGATCGACTCGCTGCACGAGACCGCCGAGCGGCTGCGCGCCCTCTGCCCGGGCGTCCGCTTCGCCGAGGCGCACGGCCAGATGGACGAGCTGGAGCTCGAGGCGACGATGCTCGCCTTCGTGCGCGGTGAGCACGACTGCCTCGTCGCGACGACGATCATCGAATCCGGCCTCGACATCCCGAACGCGAACACGCTGCTGGTCGAGAGGGCGGACCAGCTCGGCCTCGCCCAGGCGTACCAGATCAGGGGCCGGGTGGGACGGAGCCGCGAGCGCGCCTTCGCGTACCTGCTCTATCCGTCGGCCGAGTCGCTCACTCCGGACGCGGCTGCCCGGCTCTCCACGCTCTCGGACAACACCGAGCTCGGCTCGGGCTTCCGCGTGGCGATGCGCGATCTGGAGATCCGCGGAGCGGGCAACCTCCTCGGCGACGAGCAGTCGGGCCACGTCGCCGCGGTCGGCTTCGAGCTCTATTGCCAGATGCTCGAGGACGCCGCGGAGGAGCTTCGGGCGGGGATCACGGAGCTGCCGGCGGAGCCGAGGGAGCCGGTGCGAATCGACGTCGACGTCGACGCCTACGTCCCGGCGGACTACATCCCCTTCGAGGCCGCCAAGATCGACGTCCACCGCCGCGTTGCGGCGGCCAGGGAGCCCGGGGAGCTGCGTGCGCTTCGGGAGGAGCTCGAGGACCGCTTCGGGCCGCTGCCGGAATCCGTCGCGAACCTCCTCGACCTGCAGCGGGTCCGGATCGCGCTGGGTGACGCGGGTGTGCGCAACGTCGAGTTTCGGGCCGGGCGCCTGCGCGTCTCACCGATCGAGCTCGATTCCGAGCGGGTCGGCGCGCTCAACGAGCGCGTCCCCGAGGCGATCTATCAGTGGCGCGAGCGGACGGTCGCCGTGCCCGTACCCGAGGAGGCCGGCGCGCGCCTGGGAGCCCTGCTGGCGCTGGTGGATGGGCTGGGGGCGGCGACCTCAGCCTTAGCGCCGACTTAGGTGATGACGGTTATGCTGCCGCCCCTGTGAAGACCGGTTTCTTCTCCAAGCGCAACCTGGCGATCCTGTTCGGCGCGACCTTCGTGCTGACCGTTGCGATCGTCGCCGCCGCGGTCGGCGTCGGCCACCCGAGCGTTCCCTCGGATGACGCCGCCGTGATCGACGACGACAGCATCAACGTCCCCGGCCTGGTGGAGGACGGGGTCATCAGCAAGACGAACTTCAACCGCTTCCTGCTCCAGACGGCCAAGCAGAGCGGAGTCCAGTCCGTTCCGCAGCCCAGCGATCCGCAGTACAAGCAGATCAAGGACCAGGCGATGCAGACCGCGCTCCAGATCGGCTGGATCGTGGGCGAGGCCAACAAGCGCGGGCTGACCTTCACGGACACCGAGGTCCAGCAGTCCCTGCAGCAGATCAAGTCTCAGTTCAAGACCGAGGCTGAGTACGTGAAGGCGCGCGACCAGGCGGGGCTGACGGACGCCGACGTGCTCGAGCGGGCGAAGCTCCAGCTGATCCAGAACAAGATCCAGGACAGCGTTCAAAACAGCGCAGGTGACGTCTCCACCGACGACGCCCGGAAGTACTACGACTCCCACAAGGACCAGTTCACGATCCCGGCCAAGCGCACCATTCGGATCGTCCAGAACCAGGACGCCCACCAGATCAATCTGGCCTACCAGGCGCTCCGCACCGACGACTCCGATGCCAACTGGCAGAAGGTCGCCGCCCAGTACTCGACCGACACCACCTCGAAGGACAAGGGCGGCCTCCGCACCGATGTCGTCCCCGGCTCCTTCCAGCAGCCGCTCGACGACGACATCTTCAAGGCACCCCTGAACGAGATCCAGGGGCCGGTGGTCACCCCGACCGGCAACTTCGTCTTCGAGGTGAAGTCCGCCACGCCCGAGCACGTCCAGGGCTTCGATGACACCGTCGCGGCGGCCTCCGGCGGGGCTTCCGGGAAGGTGAGCGATCAGATCAAGCAGCAGCTCAAGAGCCAGATGCAGCAGCAGGCCCTGACCGACTTCGGGAGCCACTTCCGCGACTACTGGAGCAACCTGACGCAGTGCGGCGGTGACTATCTCGTCGAGGGCTGCGACAACTTCAGCGGCGGCGGCCCGAGCTGTGACCCCGACAAGCTCGCGCCGTCTCAGCCCGGCCAGCCGAGCGGTGGTTGCCCGGCTCCCGTCTTCGCCTTCTGCCAGACGGCCCAGGCGAGTCAGGGCGCCCCCAGCAGCGGCGGCCAGCTGCAGTGCTCCGGCACCGGACCCACGCCGGCCGCGCCGGGCTCGGTCAAGCCGTTCGTTCCGTCCACGTCGAGCTCACCCCAGGGACCCCATCCCGCGGGCGCGGGCGCGCCGTCGACGGGCAGTCTCCCGGCCGGCCTCTCCGGCCTCACACCCGGCGGGTAGTCACGCCGTCGTCGTACCTGGAAGCCCTCGAGCACCTCGACGAGGTCACCCGGCGCCTGCGCCGCGAGTGCCCCTGGGATTGCGAGCAGGATGCCCGCTCGATCGTCCCGCACACTGTCGAGGAGGCGTACGAGCTCGCCGACGCAGCCAGCCGCGACGACGTCGAGGCGATGGTCGATGAGCTCGGCGACGTTCTCTTCCAGGTCATGTTCCTCTCGCTGTTGCTCGAGGAGAGGGGAGAGGGGGACCTGTCCGCGGTCGCCGAGTCCTGCGCCGCAAAGCTGATCCGCCGCCACCCGCACGTGTACGGCGACCGCGATCTCGAGACGGCCGGCGAGGTCCTCTCTCAGTGGGAGGAGATCAAACGGGAGGTCGAGGGCAAGAGCGGCGAGCCCGCCGAGCTGCCCGAGAACCTGCCGGCGCTCCTCTACGCGCGGAAGGTCCTGCGCCGGGTGGATCCCGAGGGGTCGGCCGGCGAGGACAAGCCCGGAGGCCCATCATCCGATCCGGCCACCCGCGACGAGGCCGAGCACCTCGTCGGGACGCTGCTGATGGAGGCGGTCGTGGCCTCCCGCCGGCTCGGCGTCGATCCTGAGCTCGCCCTTCGCCAGACGGCCCGTCGGCTTCTCGACTAGCGTCCACTTCGATGTCGACGATCGAGAGCGTGCACGGGCGGCAGGTGCTGGACTCGCGAGGGAACCCTACGGTCGAGGTCGAGGTGAGGCTCGACTCCGGTGCGACCGGCCTGGCGATTGTTCCGTCCGGAGCCTCAACGGGAGAGTTCGAGGCCGTTGAGCTGAGAGACGGTGGCGACGAGTACGGCGGCAAGGCGGTCACCCAGGCGGTCGCGCACGTCAACGGCGAGCTCGCCGACCTGCTCAATGGAGCCCGGGCCGCCGAGCAGTCGGCGCTCGACCGAACGATGATCGAGCTCGACGGCACGCCGAACAAGGGCCGGCTTGGTGCCAATGCGATCCTCGGAGCCTCGCTGGCGGTCGCGAAGGCCGCGGCTGCCGATGCCGGACAGCCGCTGTACGACTACTTCGCGGACCTCTACGCAGCCACCGGCGCCAAGGACGCCGGTCCGGCGGACCTGCTGCCGGTCCCGATGATGAACGTCCTCAACGGCGGGGCCCATGCGGAGAACGCCGTGGACTTCCAGGAGTTCATGGTCGTTCCCGCGGGCGCCGGGACCTTCACCGAGTGTCTGCAGACGGGCGCCGAGATCTATCACGGCCTGAAGGGGATCCTCGGCAAGAAGGGCCTTTCGACCGGCGGTGGGGACGAGGGCGGCTTCGCGCCGGATCTCGAATCCAACCGAGCCGCGCTCGACTTCCTGATCGATGCGATCGAGGAGGCCGGCTACGCGCCGGGCGTGGACGTGATGATCGCGCTCGACCCCGCGACGAGCGAGCTCTTCGAGGATGGCAAGTACGTCCTCGAGCACGAGGGAAGGACCCTGTCGGGCGACGAGATGGCCGACTACTGGCATGACATCCGCGCCCGGTTCCCGGTCGTCTCGATCGAGGACGGCATGGACGAGGAGGACTGGGACGGCTGGAAGGCCCTGACCGAGAAGATCGGCGATCTCTGCCAGCTGGTCGGTGACGACCTCTTCGTCACCAATCCCGAGCGCCTGCGCCGTGGCATCGAGATGGGCGTCGCGAACTCGATCCTGATCAAGGTCAACCAGATCGGAACCTTGACGGAGACGCTGGAGGCGATCCAGGTGGCTCGTGACGCCGGCTACACCACGGTGATCTCGCATCGCTCAGGCGAGACCGAGGACACCACGATCGCCGACCTGGCGGTGGGAACCCGTGCCGGCCAGATCAAGACCGGCGCGCCCTCGCGCTCGGACCGCGTGGCGAAGTACAACCGCCTCCTGCGGATCGAGGAGGAGCTGGGCGACCGGGCCAGGTTCCCCGGGGCCTCGGTTTTCGACCGCTAGGCGGAAGGACATTCGTGCCCCCCGGTCGAATCACCAGGCATGAGCAGCAGGGCATACGCAGCGCCGAGGCGCGCGCCGCGCCGACGCGTGCAGCGGCGCGCCGGCCCCAGCCGGATCCGCTGGGACCGCGTCGGCCGTATCGCCCTCGTGCTCGTGCTCTTCGGGGTGCTCGTCTCCTATCTCAACCCCATGGTGAACCTGCTCGAGGCATGGCAGGGCTCCAAGTCGAGCGAGCAGCAGCTCGCGCAGCTCAAGCAGGAGAAGGTCGAGTTGACCAGGCAGCTCCGTGAGGCCTCCAGCCCGGCGTCCCTCGAGCGCGAGGCGAGGCGCCTCGGCATGGTCAAGCCAGGCGAGCACGCGTACGTGGTCAAGGGTCTCGGCCAGAGCCGCTGAACCCGGGTTAACCGCCACGGATATCATCCGCGCCTCGCGCGCGCGGCATTCGGCTGTGCGCGTTTTGCGTGAATTGAGCCGATGAGCCGATGAGTACAGGCCGGTACCTGCTCGGCGCGGCTGAGCTGGCGGTGATCGTCACCGCCCTCGGTCTGGGCGCCTACCACCTGCGAGCCCTGCTCGCGCCCGCCTGGACGGGTGCGCTGGCGCGACTGGCGGAGATCGTGATCGGCGTGTCGATGCTGATCCTGGTCGCCGAGCTCCTCGGCGTCCTCGGGCTCTTCAAGGAGGTGCCGCTGCTGATCGGCTTCGTCGCGGCGGGACTGGGCAGCACGCTCTGGGCTCGCTCGCGGGGGTTGCCCGAGGCAACGGACACGCCCGAGGCGCGCTCCAGCTGGATCATGGTCGCGATCGGGATCGCGGCCGCGGCGCTCGTGGTCATCCACTGGGCGCATCCGACGGGGCAGGCGGTGGACCAGGGGATGTACTACCAGGACACCACCTGGTACCACATGTCCTTCTCGGCCCGGTTCGCGCAGACGGGCCACGTCGGGCCGCTCCACTTCACCGATCCGCTCAAGCTCGCGGCCTGGTTCTATCCGCAGAACTCGGAGCTGATCCACGGGATCGGGATCGTCTACCTGAAGACGGACTTCCTCTCGCCGCTCATCAACCTGATGTGGGTCGCGCTCTGCCTGCTGGCGGCGTGGTGCGTCGGGCGGCCCTACGCGATCGGCGGCGTCACGGTCCTCGGCGCCGCGGTGGTGCTCGATTCGGAGATGCTGGTCGGCTCACAGGCGGGCCAGGCGCCGAACGACGTGATGGGCCTGTTCTTCCTGATGACCGCGATCGCCTTCCTGGTGGACGGGGCCGCCACGGCGCACGCGCGCTCAGAGCAGAGGGGGCGGGCCTGGAATGCGACCCCGGACGGCGAGCTCGAGACGGGCGTCGTAGAGGACGTGCCGGTTGAGGGGGATCCGCACGCGCTGGCGACCGTCGGCGCCGGTCCGCTCTTCATGGCCGGCCTCGCCGCCGGCCTCGGCGTCGGCACCAAGATCACCCTGCTGGCGACGATCGCCGTGCTGACGATCGGGGTCGCCGTCCTCGGTGGGCGCCGCCACTGGCTCCGTGCCGTCGGCATCTGGCTCGGCGGCATGGTGATCACGTGCGGCTTCTGGTACGGACGCAACTTCGTCGAGGCGCTCAACCCGTTCCCTCAGATCCACAAGCTCGGCCCGATCCACCTGCCCGGCCCGGACCAGCTCGCGCTCTATCCCCGCCAGCCCCACTCGCTCAGCGAGTACTACAACGACCCGAGCGTCTGGCACGACAAGCTCTTCCCGGTCCTCCACGACCGGCTCGGGCCGCTCTGGCCGGTGATCCTCGGGGTCGTGGTGGTCGCCCTCGTCTGGGCCTTCTTCCGGGGCGGCAGCGCCCTGATGCGGATTCTCGCCGTGACCGGCATGGTCGCCGGGATCGCGTACGTCTTCACTCCGCTGACGGCCTCGGGAAGCCTCGGTGATCCGGCGGGCTTCGACGCGAACCTGCGCTACGCCGCCCCGGTGCTGATCGTCGGCTTCCTGCTGCTGCCCCTCATCCCCTGGTTCCGCCACGGCAACCGGCCCTGGATCCTCATCGGGCTCTTCGCGGTGCTGCTGATTCAGGGAACGGTCACGCAGTCGAACTGGGAGTTCAAGCATCACCTCGCCTCGATCGCGCTCGCCTTCCTGATCGTCGGCGTTCCCGCGCTCCTCGTCGCCGGAGCACGCCAGCGTGTCCCGGTGATCGCCCTTGCCGCCTTCGGGCTGGTGATGGCGATCACGGCGGTGGCGCTGGGACGCGTCCGGGAGGACTACTACCTCGACCACCGCTACGTGACGGCGTCGCGGCCACCGCTCGAGGGAGGATTCCGCTCCACGCCGGAGTGGCAGCCGCTGCAGGACTGGGGGCGCAAGCAGAGCGGCGAGCGGATCGGCGTGGTCGGACGAGCGTCGGCCTTCGGCCAGTATTTCTTCTACGGCACCGATCTCTCCAATCACGTCCAGTACGTCGGCCAGGAGCTGCGTCGCGGCACGTTCCGGCCGATCGTGAGCTGCGCGGCCTGGCGCCGCGCCGTCAATGACGGCCGCTATCAGTACATCGTCACCACCCCGAAGATCGGCGCGCTCGAAGTCAGCGCTCCGCCCGAGGCGCGCTGGACGGAGAGCGACAAGAACGTGAAGGCCGTGATCCAGACCGGACCGGCAGCCGTCTACAAGGTGACCGGGCCGCTTGATCCGGCGACCTGCGCCAAGCTGGGAGCGGCGGCGCACACATGAGCTTCGGCCACTACCTCGCCGGCTCGATCGAGCTGATCGCCGTCGCGGCCGCGATGGGCTTCGCCGCCGTCGGTCTGCGCGGCCGCCTCCTGCCCGGTTGGTCGGGGGCGTCGGCCCGGCTCGCCGAGGTAGTGCTCGGCCTCTCGCTCCTCATCGTGGTGCTCGAGCTGGTTGGGGTCATCGGCCTGTACCGCCCGGGTTGGGTGCTGCTCGCGACGCTGCTCGTCGGCGTCGGGGTCGGGATGGCGCTGCGCTCACCCGGCCAGGGACTCCCGCTGCCGTCACCGCGGATTGCCCCGTACGCCCTCGCCCTTGCGGTCGGCGCGGCCTTCCTGACGATCGCGCACTGGGCGATGCCCACTCAGACCGGCCTCGACATCGGCATGTACCTGCCCAACACCACTTGGCAGAACGCCCCATTTGCAGCTCGCTTCGTCCAGGACCACCAGGTCGGCGCGCTGCACTTCACCGAGGTCCTCAATCTGACGGTCTGGTTCTACCCGCAGAACTCGGAGCTCCTCCACTCCGCCGGGATCCTCTTTCTCGGGAACGACTTCCTCTCGCCGCTGCTCAACATCGGCTGGGCGGCCCTCTGCCTGCTGGCGGCGTGGGCGTTCGCTCGGGTTTACGGCGGGGGACCGGTTGCCGTCGTGGCGATGGCCCTGGTCCTGGACGCCAACATGCTGCTGCTCTACCAGCCCGGTGACGCCAAGAACGACACGATGGGGCTGTTCTTCTTCCTCGCGTCCGCGGCCATCCTGGTCAACGCGGATGCGCAGAGGCGGGCGGCGGCCGGCTCCGCACACACGTTCCACTCCGGAGGGCCGCCGCTTGAGGCGAGGTTCAGCGACAGCGCTCTGATCGTCGCCGGGCTGGCGGCGGGCGTGGCGCTGGGCACGAAGCTGAACCTCCTCGCGCCATTCGCGTTCCTGACGCTGGGGGTGATCGCAGTCTGCGCCGGCTACCGCTGGCGTGCCACCTGGATCTGGGTCCTGAGCTCCCTGGTCACCGGCGGCTTCTGGTTCGCGCGCAACCTGGTCAACGCGGGGAATCCCCTGCCCTGGATCAAGGCCGGGCCGCTGCCCGGCCCGGACCAGGTCGACATCAACATCCGGGAGCCTCACACCGTCGCCCACTACCTGCTGCCCCCGGACGGCAGTGTGATCAGACATCACCTCGTCCCTGGACTGCACGAGAGCTTCGGCGATCTCTGGCCGCTCGTCTTGGCGGTCGTGATCGGAGGCTTCCTGCTCGCGATCATCAACGGGCGGACTCCCGTGGTCCGCATGCTCGGAGTGGTCGCCCTGCTCAGCGGCATCGCCTACCTCTTCACGCCGTTGACCGGAGCCGGGCCCGAGGGCGACCCGACCGCGTTCACGACGAACCTGCGCTACGCATCCCCGGCGATCGGACTGGGCGCGATGCTGCTCGGCGTCGACCCCGGCCTCGGCAGTCGCAGGCGTGATCAGGCCTGGCTCCTCGGCATCCTGGCGGTGCTGCTGCTGGTTCAGGCGGTTCCGGTGTGGGATCTCTCGGGCCATGTCTGGACCCGCCACTTCCTGCTGGGCGCGATCGGCCTGGGCGTCTTCCTGGTCCTGGTGCCGGTCGGGCTGGTGCTCGCTCGCCAACGCGGTGCGTCGGCGGGGATGGTGGCCGCGGGTGCAGTGGTGGCGCTGGCCCTGGCCGTCGCGATCGGCTGGCCCAAGTCGGACGACTACGTCAAGGACCGGTACCAGGCCTCGACCGCGCCCAGTGACTTCCCCGATGGAATGAAGAATGCGCTCGCCTGGTTCAACCGGGCGAATCCCCACGACACCCGGATCGGGGTGGTGGGCGGCCGTCCGGGCTTCAAGCAATACATCTTCTATGGGGACGACCTCTCCAATCACGTCCAGTACATCGCCCGCCACGGCCCGCACGGCGCCTTCCTGCCGATCGCGAGCGAGGCAGCCCAGAACGACCGCGAGCGGAACTTCGTGCAGGAGTGCGAGCAGTGGCGGCGGGCGGTGAACGACGGCGACTACCGCTACCTGGTGATCGGGCCGGACCAGCGCACTCAGTCGCGGCTGCCGATCGAGGCCGTGTGGACGGGAACTGACCCTGCGGCCAAGAAGATCGACTCTCAGGACGACGTCTACATCTTCGACATAAACGGGGACCTCAACCCGGCTGGCTGCGCCAAGCTGAGTGGTCCCGGCTCGGGCGGCGGCAGCCTCGGCGGGACCGCCGCGCGCCAGACCCAGTGAGCTTCGGCCAATACCTGGGCGGCGTCGTCGGCCTGGCCGCCGTCGTGGTCCCGATGGCGCTCGCTGCGATTCGGTTGCGCAGTCACCTGCTTCCCGGCTGGGGAGGCGCACCGGCCCGGCTCGCCGAGGCGGTATTGGGCGGCGCGCTGTTCACGGTCCTCCTACAGCTCCTCGGCGCCTTCGGGATTCTCGTCCCCGCCGTCCTGATCGTTTCGTCACTGCTCGTCGGCCTGGGCCTGTATTTCGGTGCGACTGGCGCTTTCTTCGGCCAGACGACGAGTAAAGCGCCAAGCACCGGGGATTCCGCGCCCCCGGCCCCCGCGATTCCCCTTCCTCAGCTGGTTTTGGCCCTCGCGGCCGCAGCGTTCGTCGCGGCCCACTGGGCCACCGGCCTCCAGGACGTCTGGGGCCGCGGCATGCTCACCTTCGACACGCTCTGGTACCACGGTCCGTTCGCAGCGCGGATCGCGGACACCGGATCGGTGTGGGGGATGCACTTCATCGATCCCCTCTACCTGAACTGGTTCTATCCGCAGAACTCGGAGCTGCTGCACGCGGCGGGCATCGTCCTCTTCGACCGGGACCTGGCAAGCCCCTTGGTCAACTTCGGCTGGCTCGGCGTCGCCCTGCTCGCGGGCTGGTGCGTCGGCCGCCCCTACGGCGTGGCGCCGCTCAGCCTGGTCGCGGTCTGCATAGCGATGGACACGGGGCCGATGGTTCCGCGCGAGGCGGGCACCCCGGCGACTGACACGGTTCCGGTGGCCATGCTGTTGGCAGCGGCGGCGATCCTGATCAACGCCTGGGCAACCCGCGGATCTGGAGCCACGGGGGCCGCCGTCGGGAGGGCGTCGGCGGGCGCGCTGTCGCCGATCGGCGGTCCCGCTGACGACGGGCCGTCCCGCGGCTCACGCGGAGTTCCCGCCGCCGCCCTCCCGACGACGACCCCAGTCGGCGCGCTCCTCATTGCTGGTTTGGCGATGGGCATTGCGCTGGGCAGCAAGCTGACGATCTCGGGGGCCACCGCCGCCATGGCAATCGGCGTGATCTTCCTGGTGCCCCCGGGGGTGCGCCGGAGGGCGTTCGGCATCTTCCTCGCAGGCGTCGTGGCCACCGCCGGCTTCTGGTTCCTTCGCAACCTGATCCACGCCGGCAACCCGCTGCCCTGGATCAGGCACATCGGGCCGATCGACCTGCCGGGGCCCAACCGCGGATTGGAGGGACGCGACGACTACACGGTGGCCCACTACATCCTCTCCAACCCGAGCACCGGCCTCTGGCGCGCGTACTTCCTCAACCCGATCGAGAACCTGCTCGGGCCGCTCTGGTTCCTGATTCTCGGTGGCGCCGCCGCAGGAGCGGTCCTCGCGGCCTGGCGCCCGCGCTCCGGCGCCGTTCGCCTGGCGGGCGCCGTCACGATCGTGGCCGCGATCGTCTACCTGTTCACACCGCTGACGGCGGCCGGACCCGAGGGCCATCCGCTGGCCTTCGGGATCAACCTCCGTTACCTGACGCCCGGCCTGGCGCTCGGCCTGGCGCTGGTGCCGCTCGAGCCGCGCCTCGTCCCCGCGCGCCTGCGGCTTCCACTGCTGGGGGGAGCCCTGATCGCGCTCTTCCTGACATCCCACTACTCCGACGCCAATGTCGCCTGGAAGGGAGCGTTCGCGTCCATTCCCTGGGCCGCGCTGATGGGGATCCTCTTCGTTGCCGTACCGGTCGGGTTGACCCTGCTCGCCAGGCGCGGTCCGCTGCTCGCCGGACTGGCAGGGGCGGTGCTCGCCCTCGCGATCGCCGCGGTCGGCTGGGCGCGGCAGGACGACTACCTTGCCCATCGCTACAGCCGCGCGGAGGACTTCCGCTTCCAGCTCGATGACGCCGTGCGCTGGGCGAAGCCGACCTCGGACCTGCGCATCGCCGTCGCGGGCACGAGCGGCGCCTACAACCAGTACGGCCTCTACGGGGACGACGTCTCCAACTACGTCCAGTACGTCGGCCGCCACCTGCCGGAGGCGGACTTCCAGGCGATCGAGCGTTGCGCCGACTTCAGGCGGGCTGTCAACCAAGGCGACTATGACTATCTCGTCACGACCCCGGCGCTCGACCTGAACAACCCCTCGACCGCCGAGACATCGCCGGAGAGGGGCTGGGTGAGGAATGACCCGGCGGTCCAGGAGATCGTGCACTCCGGTCGCGTCTCGGTCTTCCGAATCAGCGGCGAGCTCTCGCCGAGCGGCTGCGGCAAGGCGAACCGGCGCGGCGACGCGGGCCAACCGGGAGGATCAGCCGCGAGGGAGAAGTGAGCAACACGGGCGACTACATCCTCGGAGTGATCGGCCTGGTGGCCGTCGCCCTCTCGATGGCGATCGCCGGTCGAACCATACGACGCGCCGCCCTGCCCGGCTGGACCGGAACCCCGGCGCTCCTGGCCGACGCGGTGCTCGCGATCGGCGTCCTCGTCGTCGTCGCGGAGCTGCTCGGGCTCTTCGGCCTGCTCGACGGCGTCCTGCTGGTGGCGGCCGCGGTGATCGTCGGCGGAGGCGCGCTTCGCCTCGAGCCCATGCTGATCCGCGCCGGCGCGCGGGTCGCGCACTGGGGGAAGGGCAATGAGACCGACCTGCGCCAGGCACCGGCAGTCGGACGAATCGAGCTGGGAGCCGGGATCGTCCTTGCGCTGATCGTCGCCGCGCAGTGGGCGGGCCCGACGCTGCTCGCCCTCGATCGTGGGATCTACGGCGGCGATTCACTCTGGTACCACCTGCCGCTTGCGGCGCACATCGCCGACACCGGGTCGGTCACCGGCCTGCTCTACACGGACCCCCTCTACCTCAACTGGTTCTATCCGCAGGTCTCGGAGCTCATCCACGCGGGTGGCCTGCTGCTCTTCGGGAACGACTTCCTCTCGCCGCTGCTGAACATGGCGTGGCTTGGCCTCGCCCTGTTCGCGGGGTATTGCATCGGGCGCCCCTACGGGACCGGCCCGATCGGCCTCGCCGCGGTGGCCTCTGTGATGGCCGCCAACCTGCTCTTCTCCCGCCAGCCTGGCAACGCCAACAACGATGTCGTCGCGATTGCCCTGTTCCTCTCGGCCGTCGCGCTGCTCCTCAACGTGCGCTGGCCGGAACGGCCCGGGATCTCCGAGAGCCCATCAACCGGGCCGCCCTCGGGCACTCTGCTGGTGGCGGGGCTGGCCGCGGGGCTCGCTCTCGGCACCAAGCTGACGGTCGTCCCGCCCGTCCTGGCGCTCACGGTCGGCGTGATCTGGATCAGCGGCGCTGGATACCGGCTGCGCGCCTCGGCCGAGTGGATCGGGGCGATGGTCGTCGGCGGCGGCTACTGGTACGTCCGCAACCTGATCGTCTCCGGCAACCCGTTCCCCTGGCAGGACATCGGGCCGATCCACCACGCCGAGGCGCTGCAGGGCCGCCACCCCTACGCGATCGCCCACTACGCCACCGACACCGACATCTGGGGCCGCTACTTCACGCCGGCGCTGCACGAGCGCCTCGGCGATCTCTGGCCGGCCTATCTGGCGCTCGCGGTGATCGGGGTGGTGCTGGTGCTCTGGCGCGGCGGGCGGATGGAGCGCATGCTGGGCGTCGTGGCGATCCTCGCCGCGATCGCCTATCTGCTGACGCCGCTCGGCGCCTCAGGGCCGCAGGGCGCGCCGATCGGGTTCCGGCTCAACATCCGCTATCTGGCGCCCGGGCTGATCCTCGCTTTGACGCTGCTCGCGATCCCGCCGCGGTTCGCCGGGGAGCAGCGCGTCTGGCGCCTCGGCACGCGGGCGCGGCTATGGCAACTCGGAGCGTTGACGGCCTTCGCCGTCTTGGTGATCGTCAGCGCCGGCGCGATCGGAGCGATCGACACCGGGCGCATCCCCGGCAGCGCGGCGCTCGCACTCGCCATCGTCGCCCTGCCGCTGCTGCTCGTTCTTCTCTCGCGCCGAGGGCTGGCGCCGGTTCCGCTCGCCGGAATCGGCCTGGCGGCGCTGATCGTTCTCGCCGTCTTCGGGCGGATAGCCCAGACCCACTACCTCGACGAGCGCTACTCCTCGGCTGCACCCGATTACCCGAAGACGGAGCAGCCTGCGATCGAGCTCGACCAGGGATTGGGTGCCGCCTACGACTGGGCGAATGGCACGCGCAACCTCAGGATTGCGCTCGCGGGAACGATGGGCGCGATGTTCCAATACCCCCTCTGGGGAGGCGACTCGAGCAACAGCGTCACCTACATCGGCCAGCATGGCTCGCGCGGATCCTTCGACGAGATCCCGGAGTGCCCCGAGTGGATCGGAGCCCTCAACGACGGCGACTTCGACTACGTCGTCACCACGCCGACCTTCCACCAGGACGACCCGGCCGCCGACACCGCGCCGGTTCAGCGCGACTGGATCTCCCGCGCCGGAAACGTGCAGCGCGTCGCGGGCGCGGGCCTCGTCGACGTCTGGAAGATCACCGGTCCGCTCGAACCGGAGGCATGTGTGGCGGGGACGCTATCCGGCAAGCTGCCGCCTGCTACCAAGTAGGCGTGGCCTACCCGCTCGACAACGCCCTCTTCCAATGGGAGGAGGGGGCCCGGCGCCTCCGGGAGCTCGACTCGGAACCGAGAGCAGCCCGCAACGCACGCCGCGCCGTGGAGGCGATCCGCGAGGAGCTCCGCCGCCGGATCGGCCCAACCTTCTCGGCGCAGGAACTGGCCAACCTCTACGCCCAGGGCACGGACTGGTGCCTGGAGGCCGCGAGGAGCGCAGCGCCGATAGCGGCGGTCGACCTCGATCCGCAGGCGATCGTGGACGGAGCCTTCTTCGCCTACCTGAGGGGCGCGTACGACTACTCAGGCGGGAGGGTCAGAGCCGAACAGGACTGAAGTACTGGGCGTCAGTCCTCGACGCGCTCGAGGACGATGCGCTCCGGCTCCACCGTCACCCGCAGCGCACGCTTCCCCTTCCAGTGCTCGGCGTAGGTGGGGTCGTCCTTGATGGAGGGGTCGAGCCAGATCCCGTAGCCCTCCTCTTCGCCCTGGTCGAAAGTCGCTTCGAGCGGCCGCTTGCGGCCCCGCCCGCGGCGCCCGCGGCGCCGCCTGCGCCGCCGCCGGCCGCCGCCCTCACCATCGTCACCGCCGTCCGCGTCGCCGTCCCCGTCGCCCTCACCCTCGTCGGTGGATCCCTCTTCCTCCTCCGGCTCGGGCTCGCCGAGCTCGGCTTCGATCTCGGCCTCGATCTCGTCGCGGAGGTCGACGTCGGTGGCGGGCTCCTCGCCCTCAGCGGTGAGGTCGTGCCGGCTGCGGAAATCGCGCAGCTGCGATGTCGGCACGCCCAGCTGATGGGCGATCCAGGCGTCGGTGCGCCCCTGGCGCACCCAGGCGCGGATCTGGTTGAGTTGCGGTCGCAGGGACTTGCGGGCCATCGGCGGCGGACTCTAGATGATTCGTCGTTTGCGCCTTGGCAGGCGAGGTAGAACCCTGTACGCTACTTATTTCTTGGTATCGACACACGTGGTTGTCCCAGGGGGTGGGGCGACGACTAGTAGGAGGCGAGCGATGCTGGTGCTGACAAGGAAGCCGGGCCAGAGCATCATGATTGGCGATGGCGTTGAAGTTCAGGTGCTCTCCGTGGCCGGCGAGAAAGTCCGCCTCGGTATCACGGCTCCTCGAGATGTCTCGATCTTCAGAAACGAGGTCTACGACCGGATCGAGAGCGAGGAACGTTCCTCGCGGGATGACGAAGGCGCCGACGACGGTGGCGCAAATGCAGCCGTGGCCGATGCGCTGGAGCGGCTCGGCCGGCGGTAGCGCACCCGGCTTCGCCTGGTGGCCGCTCAGCCTCCCATCAGCCAGGCCAGCGTCTCGAACATCACGACGACCACGGTCACGACCGTGATCGTCAGGCAGACGAGCAGGACGCTGAACCGGACCTTGCCGCGCGACTCATTACGCGTGATGCGCCGGGCCCGCGAGCGGTTGACCGCGCGCTTGCGCAGCTGATCGCGCCGGCGTCGCTCGAGCGCCATCTCCTGCTCGAACGCCAGCTCGATCTGAGCCATGCTCTGTCGCATCCGCATCTGAGTCATCGCAATTGCCCCCCGGGGCGGCGGTGCAAGCTAGCAAAGGAACTTGCAAGAGCCAAGCCGCACAAGCCTGGCCGCCGACTCGGCAGGGCGCTCTTCGACTATAGAGGGCAGCTACCCCATAAGCCGCGCCCACGGGCGCCGGCGCGGCCCGCGAGCCGGGCGAACAGGTCGGCGAAGGAGTCGTTGGGTGGGATCGTCAGCGTCCTGGCGAGCCCGCGGCGCGCGAGCTCAGCGTTGACGAACAGCGGCCGCCGGTCGGGACGCGGCAGATAGACGTAGGCGAGCAGGCGACCGTAGACGTCGCGGCGCTCGGCGTCGAAGCGGAGCGTCACCGTCTTTCCGTAGACCAGCCGGTCGTTCACCTCATGCGCCCGCGGACCGCCGCACTGTACGGGCGTGTCGGGCTTGACCGTCTCGGGAGTGTCGATGCCGATGTAGCGCACCGTCTCCTCGCTCCCGTCCGCGAGCTTGACGTCGATCGTGTCGCCGTCGACGACGTGGGTGACGCGGGCGCTCAACGGCCCGGACGGCTCCGCCGTGCCGTCGCCGTTCATCCCGCAGTGCGACAGGGAGATGGCGATCAGAACTGCGGCGATGAAGAGGGGAGCGCGCAGGGCGCCGCGGCGGGACCGGCTCACACCTCGATGATGGCTAGGCCGCCGGAACTATCCGACGATTACGGAATGCGCCGCACGTTGTTGAGCAGCGTCTCCTTGATCTGCCCGATGATCTCCAGCGCCTGAGCCTTTTCGCGCTGCCAGACGTTGCGGCCGAAGATCACGCCGGAGCCGCCCGCCTCCATGATCGTCTTGGTGTGGTTGAGAACGGTCTCGTCGTCCGTCTTCGACCCGCCGGAGAGCACCACCAGGCTGCGACCAGCGGACTCGACGATCTGCCGGACGGCCTCGTCGGGCGTCACGTCCATCTCGTTGTAGGGAGCGGGCTGGTCCTTGTCCTTCTCCGGATCGAACTTGGGGAAATTGAGCTTGACCACGTCGGCGCCCATCTCCATCGCCAGGCGGGCGGCGTAGTCGATCGCGTAGAAGGAAGTGGCGCCCCCCTTCTTGTCGATCGCCGAGCCGCGCGGGTAGGCCCAGACCACCAGCGGCATGCCGTAGCGCTCGCAGTCCTCGCGGACGCCCTTGAGCTGGTGTAGGTCGGCGTCCTGGCGGGGCGAGCCGACGTAGAGCGTGTAGCCGACCGCATCGGCGCCGAGCCGCACCGCGTCCTCGACGGAGGCGTTGGTGGTCGAAAGGGCGTCGTCTGAGGGGGGGATGTCGGTCTTGGCGTTGACCTTGAGGATCAGCGGCACCTGGCCGGCGTAGTCGGGGTAGTAGCGCGTCGCCAGGCCGATCTGGCAGGCGATCGCCGAGTAGCCGGCCTCGGCGGCGAGGCTGAACTGGTACTCGGGGTCCTTGGAGGCCGGGTTCGGGAAGAAGTCTCGAGGGCCGTGCTCGATCCCCTGGTCGATCGGCAACAGCATCAGGGTCCCATTGCCGGGGCCGTAGTCGAAGAGCAGCCGGCGCAGCCGGGCGCGCTTGCCGGGCGAGAGCGTGGTGAGCAGTGACTTCTGCTCGGTTATCGACTTCACTTCCATCTTCTCGAGTACCTCCTGATTGGGCCTTGAGGGTCAGTATGCCCGATCTGACTGTCATGGTCCCCTCCGTGTTGGAGCACAACTTCAGCGGGACGTCGTTCACCCTCGGCATCGAGGAGGAGCTGATGATCTGCGACGGAGAGACCCTCGAGCTGTCGCAGTCGATCGAGGTGATTCTCGGTGATCTGCCCGACGACCTCCCCGGCGAGGTGAAGCCCGAGCTGATGCAGTCGGTCCTCGAGGTGGCGACCCGGCCCTGCGCCGGGGTGGCCGAGGCGGCGGACCAGCTGCGCCAGCTCCGGCGGGCTGTTCGCGAAGTGGCGGCGCGGAACGGACTCGCGATCGGCGCGGCCGGAACCCATCCGGCTGCGCTCTACGAGGACCAGCTGATCGTCGACCGGCCGCGCTACAAGGAGCTGGCCGCGGAGCTGAGCTGGATCGCCGAACAGGAGCTCATCTTCGGAACCCACGTCCACGTCGGCATCGACGACGCGGAGAAGGCGATCTACGTCGCCGATGGCATGCGCGGCTATCTGCCGCTGCTGCTCGGTATGTCGTCGAACTCGCCTCTCTGGCGCGGCAAGACCACCGGGATGATGTCCTCGCGGACCCCGGTGTTCCGCGCCTTCCCCAGAGTCGGAATCCCGCCGTACTACGGCAACTGGAGCATCTACTCCCACCGGGTGGAGCAAATGATGCGCGGCGGCGCGATCCCGGACTACACCTACCTGTGGTGGGACGTCCGCCCCCACCCGAATCTGGGGACGGTGGAGGTGCGGGTCTTCGACCAGCAGACGCGGGTCGAGCACACGATCGGCTTCGCCGCTCTGGCGCAGGCGCTCGCGCATCGTCTCGCGGCTGACTTCGACGAGGGCGTGCCCAGCATCGAGCATCCGCATGAGCTGATCGACGACAACAAGGTGAGGGCGGCGGTGGTCGGGATCGAGGGGAAGCTGATCGACTTCGACCATGGCCTGGAGGTGCCGGGGGAGAAGATGGCACGGGGCGCGATCGACGACCTCGCCGAGCATGCGCGGGAGCTCGGATGCGAGGCCGAGCTCGCCATCCTCACCGACCTGACGGAGAACGGAACGGGTGCCAGACGCCAGCTCAACTGGCTCTCCGACCACGGCGACATCGATGGGCTGATGCGCGAGATCGTCGCGGCGACCGACCCCGACCAGGACTGAACGAGTCGTAACCGAACCTATTTTCACGTTGCCGCTATGATTTTCATAGTGCAGTACTCGGTTTTTGCGGCGTAGAATACGGATTCCGTACCAGTGGCCACCGCCAAGCCCATCGAACGCGCACTGGACGTGCTCGGCCGGCGCTGGGCGCTGCGGCTGATCTGGGAGCTGCGCCGGAGCACCCTGACCTTCACGGAGCTCCGCGAGCGAACCGGGATCAGCCCGGCGGTCCTCTCGGCACGACTCGGTGAGCTGGTCGAGGCCGGCGTCGTGGAGCGGGACTCCGGACGCCGGTACCGCCTCAGTGGACGTGGCCGGGAACTGGCCCGGATCCTCTACGAGGTCAACAGATGGGCCGAGCAGGCAGGGGTATCCTCGCGGAGTGAGCTCGCCTGAGTTAAGCGTCGTCTGCCGGAGCTGCGGCGAGGAGGTCAGTCCCTACGTCACCGAGTGTCCGTACTGCGGCACCCGGCTGCGAAAGCGGGCGCCGAAGCTGGAGCTCCGCGGTGAGGAGCTCACCCCGAAGCAGTCACGGCGCGCCCGACGCCGTGCCGCCCGGGCGCAGCGCACCGACCGGCTCGCGGACCGGCCATACGCGGTGCTCGCCGCGATCGTGATCCCGGCGATCCTCGTGCTGCTGCGCGTGGCGAGCCCGACGCTCGACACCTTCGGCCTCGGCGGGATCCTCGGCCCGGTCGGGAATGACTGGTGGCGGTACCTGGTCTCGCCCTTCATCTATCCCGACATCGGCTACCTGTTCGTCGCCTCCGTCGGCATCGCGATCTTCGGCATTGCGGTCGAGCAGCGCCTGGGCACGATTCCGACGGCGATTCTGATCGTGGCCTGTGGCGCCCTCGGCATGCTCGCGGCGGATGGCATGGAGACCGCCTTCGCGCCGAGTAACGACATCCTCTTCGCAGCCGGCGGAAATGGGATCGCCCTGGGGCTCCTGGCAGCCTGGGCCGTGATCCGCGGAGCGGAGGTTCGCTCCCGTCCCGGCCAGGATGTGGAGGTGATCGGCGCCGCCGTGGCCGCCGCAGTCCTGATCCTGCTCCCGCTGGTCGACGACTTCGCCAACGTCTTCGCCGGGCTGGGCGGTGCCGTGGTCGGCGTCGCCTGCGGCCTCGTCGCGGCCTACGCCCGCCGTGAAAGGCGCCCGGGTTGACGGTCGAGAGGTTCATCACTCTCAGCCCGGAGTTGCACGACTACCTCGTCGCGCACAGCTCCTTCAGAGAAGGTGTCACCGCCGAGGTGGAGCAGGCCGCCAGGGACATGGGCGAGCTCGAGGAGATGCAGATCGGCGGCGACCAGGCCGCCTTCATCACCATCCTCGTCCGCGCGATCGACGCCCGATGCGCCCTCGAGGTCGGCACCTTCCTCGGGTATGGAGCGATCTCGATCGCCCGAGGGCTTCCCGACGACGGCAAGCTGACCTGCTGCGAGCTCAAAGAGGAGTACGCCGAGCGCGCCTATCAACACCTGACGCAGGCAGGTCTCGCCGATCGGGTGGAGGTCAAGGTCGGGCCGGCGCTTGACACGCTTCGGGGACTCAGCGATGACGGTGCCTATGACTTCGTCTTCATCGACGCGGACAAGGTCGGCTATCCGGCCTACTACGAGGAGTGCCTCCGCCTCCTGCGACCCAACGGGCTGATCATGCTCGACAACACCCTGCGTGAGGGCACCGTGTTGGACCCGCCGGAGGGGGATGAGGGAACCGCGGTGATCGTCGAGCTCAACGACCGGATCGCCGCGGATGACCGGGTGGACGTCGCGATGCTCGGTTTCGCCGACGGGATCACCCTGGTTCGCAAACGCTAGGCCGGCGATGACGATTCCCTCCGACGGTTCCGGCTGGCTCCGGCTCATCCGGCGCTCGATGCCGCCGCTTTGGGCACTGCTCGCCGAGAGCACAGGCGGGCGCGTGTGGGAAGGGATGGGGGTCACCGCGGCGATCGTCCCTGGTTCACCGAAGCGCTCGTTCTTCAATTCGGTCCTGTACGAGGACCCGGAGTCGATGGTCGCCTCGATCGGCGAGCTCGACCAGGTCTATGCCGACGCAGGCGTCGAGGCCTGGACGGTGTGGGTCCCCGAGGCCGACACGGCGGTTGCACAGGCGCTGGACGCGGCCGGGCACCGGCTGGATGCCACGCCCCGGGCGATGGCCATGCCGATCAATGGCCTGCGGGCGCCGCAGCCCGACCCCGAGCTCCAGATCCGCGAGGAGCCCGACTACGAGCTGGTCTCGAATCTGAACGAGGTCGCCTACGGCTTCGCGCCCGGTGATTTCCCGGTGATGAAGGGAGACCTATCGGCGCTTCGCACCTATCTCGGCTCGATCGACGGGGAGACGGTCGCGTGCGCCGGTGCGTTCACGAACGGCAGCGATTGCGAGATCGTCTTCGTTGCAGTGTTGCCGGAGGGCCGCGGCCGAGGGATCTCGGGTCGCCTCATGGGCCGCGCCCTCGCCGATGCCGCGGAGGAGGGACTCGAAACCACGACGCTGCAGGCGACCAAGCTCGGCTACCCGGTCTACGTGAAGCTCGGCTACTCGGACCACGGCGAGCTGCAGATGTGGGAGCGGCGGAAGTAGGGTCCCGCTCGTGACACGAGGTCCCTACAGCGACGACCAGATCGACTCCGCGATCGATGCGATCTCCGATCCCGAGGCGTTCAGGGAGACCGAGCGCCAGGTGGCTCGCGCCGCACCGCGGCTGCAGAAGATCCTCGCCGAGGCGCTCGGAGCCGGTGGCTGGTTCGGCGAGTCCCATGACGCCGAGGCGCTCAAGGCGGCGACCGTGCCGGACGAGCAGGCCCGGCTGACCGCCGTGCGCACGCTGCTGGCCGAGGAGGCGCGCATGGGAATGATGGTTGGGGTGGCTGTCGGCTGGGCATTGGCCGATCAGCTCGAACAGCAGGAATCCGAACCTACGAAGGAGGACTGACCCAGATGGAGATCAACTACATCGGCCACTCCACGGTCGAGCTGGTGGACGGCGAGACCCGCGTGCTGGTCGACCCCTTCCTGGCGCCGCACAACCCGGCCGCCAAGGTGTCGGCGGACGACGTCGACCCGACGCACGTCGTGATCACCCACGCTCATCAGGATCACTACGCCGATGCGATCGCGGTCGGCAAACGGACCCAGGCCTTCTACGTCGCGATCTCCGAGCTCGCCAACGTGCTCGACGAGGAGGGGCTCGAGAACTTCGCCGACCCGAACCTGGGCGGAACCGTCGAGTTCGACTGGGGGTGGGTGAAGCTCGTTCAGGCCTTCCACACCAGCACGGTCCCCGCAGGCGAACGGCCCTTCAGCCCCTCGACCGGCACGGTGATCGGCGCCGCGGCCGGCGCGGTCATCAACCTCGGAGGGAAGACGCTCTACCACCTGGGGGATACGGCCCTGTTTAGCGATCTCAAACTGATCGCCGAGCGGACGCCCGTGGACGTCGCCTTCATCCCGATCGGCGGCCACTACACGATGGATCGCCACGACGCCGTCGTCGCCGCCGACTTCGTCGGCGCGGAGACGGTGATCCCGATTCACTACAACACCTTCCCGCCGATCGAGACCGACGCCGAGGCGTTCAAGTCAGACGTCGAGTCGCAGACGAAGTCGAAGGTCGAGGTGCTCGCGCCGGGGGAGTCGACTTCGGTCTAGTCGACCTGAGGCCCGCGCCGGAACCAGACGGAGCGGTCCTTCCAGTCGTGCGCCATCAGCACGCCGCCCGCGAGGGTCCAGGCAATGGCGCGGCTCGCCTCCGATCGCCGGATCGCCAGCTGGGCGATCCCCGCGGTGGCGACGGCGATCCCGGTGAGCCCGTGATGGAGCCGCTGCCCGCCGACCCAGAGCCGGCGGAGCTCCGGGTCCACTCCCACGATCCGATTTCCGAGCTTCCAGGGCTTCATCGATCTCAGTCCTCTCATCGGACTCCCGCGTCGTGCCGATCAGCACAAGATTCGGTATTCGATGATGGCGCCCCGCTCCGGGGAATGCGCCGGTCGAAACTGGCCAGCCAGCCAGTTCGTGCGCTAGGGTGCACGCCGTGGAGGCGAAGGAAGTCACGCAGGCAGGGCCCTCGAGAGCGAGCCGAGAGGACTTCAAGGCCACCTCGGACCCGGCCCTCCAGGAGGGCGGCCGAAGCGACGTCAAGCTGCTCGACTACACGCAGCTCTACAACCTCTGGGAGAAGCAGCAGTGGCTGACCCAGGATCTCGACTTCTCCCAGGACCGTGTCGACTGGCACGAGCGCATCCCCGAGGAGGAGCGCTTCCAGCGCTTGTACGGGCTTTCGAGCTTCTTCATCGGCGAGCAGAAGGTCGCCGACGAGCTCGGCCCGATCATGCGCGCCGCCCCGACGGAGGCGCAGCGGATCTTCCTCTCGACCCAGATCGCCGATGAGGCTCGTCACGTCCGCTTCTTCGACCGCTTCTTCAGCGAGGTCGGCGTGCTCGAGGGATCCGACGACCTTCCGCAGCGCCTCGAGGCCCTCGACGCGCACCTCAACGACGCTTTCCGCACACTCTTCGACGAGCTGCTGAAGAGCCGGGTCGACCGGCTGGCGGAGGAGCCCGACGACCGCGACGCGCTGGTGGAGGCGGTGACGCTCTACCACATGGTCATCGAGGGAATGCTGGCCCTCACGGGCCAGCACTTCATCATCGACTACAACGAGCGGGTGGGCACGCTGCCCGGATTCGTTGAGGGTTTCTCGAATGTGGCGCGCGACGAGCACCGCCATATCGCCTTCGGCGTTCGGTTCCTGACCGATTGCGTGAAGGAGGACGACCGCTACCGGGACGTCATCCAGAAGATGCTCGAGGAGTCTCTACCGGTCGCGGACAAGGTGATCGACCCGCCCTGGCCCGAGGAGGAGGACAACACGGATCTCTTCGGTGCGACGCGCGGGGAGACCCACGCCTTCGCCGCTCAGGCCCTGACCCGGAGGCTGAAGGTCATCGGGCTGGTGCCCGCTACCGCCTGATCTTCTTCTTCGGCGCCTTGTGCTTCTTGGGGGCTGAGTAGTACAGCGGCTTCACGCTGCCGCTCTCGATCGCGCCGCTCGCGCCGGTATTGGCCGGAGGGGGAGGAGGAGGCGGTGCGGTGCAGCTGCCGGGCGCGCCCGCGTCGATGACGCCATCGCCGTCCGCATCGCAGCTCGCGGGCTCCACTCCGGTGGTCACCGGGCCGGTCTGCGCGGGCGAATTCGGCTGCGAGTCGCTGTTCGCGATGGCGTTCTTGTGGTGCTTGTGCTTGCCCGTCGTCGCGACGGTGGTGCCGCCCGTCTGAGCTGCCGGGGCGGCAGCGGGGTCGGTCGGCTGCGGCGGGACGGTGACCGTGGCCGGCGGCGTGGCCGCCGGGACGGCTGCGCCCGCGGGCGGCTGGGCGGCCGCGGCATCCTGAGCCGTGGCGTCGACCTTGGGCGGGATGTTGATCTTCGTCACCTTGCCGCGGTCGACGACCTTGTGCTTGGGCGGGGCGGGCTTGGAAGGGTGATCGGAGACGTTCTGGATCTCGGCCGCGCCGCCGGCGATGATCGCCGCGGTCGCGATGCCGGCGGCCGCCTTGGTGCCGATCGCGGCGGCTGCGCCACCGGCTGCGGCGGCTGCGCCACCTCCGGCTGCGGCTCCGCCCGCGGCGGCGGCTCCGCCGATCGCGGCAGTGCTGCCCGCCGCGGCGGCACCGGCTCCCGCCGCTCCGGCTCCAGCGGCACCGGCGCCCGCGCCCGCGGCCCCAGCTCCGGCAGCGCCCGCGCCTGCGCCTGCACCTGCACCTGCACCTGCACCGGCCGCGGCACCGCCGCCACCGCCCGCGCCGGCCGCCGCGCCACCACCACCGCCGCCGAAGAGGCCGGTGAGCTTGGCGACCAGCGCGCCCTTGAGGAGAAGAAGCGGTCCGGCCGGGAAGATCGCGGCCAGCGCCTTGGTGTCGGAGCGAAGCTGGGAGCGGAACTCACGGCAGGGCTCGCATGTCTTCAGATGCCGCCTGACCGGGCCGGTGACCTTGGCGATCCCCTCGGCGGCCTCGGCGAGCTCAAGGCGGACGTCGTCGCAGGTGAGCTGACGGGCCTGGCTCGACTCGGCGAGGGCGATGCGGGCCCGGACCAGCAGGCTCTTCACGCCGGGCACGGTCGTGTCCATCGCCTGGGCGATCTCCTCGTAGCTCATCGCATCGATCTCGCGGAGCAGGAGCGCCGAGCGCTGCGTCTCGGGCAGCTTGCCGACGTCGGAGAGGAGGTTCCGGAACTCCTCGCGGTTCTGGACCCGCTCGAGGGTGGTCACCCCGTTCATGTGAGGGTGGGTGTCCATCGTGTCCTGGCCGTCCGCGGTCGGCTTGCGAAGGTGGTTGAGGCTGCGATTGCGGGCGATGCGGTAGAGCCAGGGGCGGACCGCGATCGGACGCTCGTCGGCGACCATCGCGTTGTAGGCGGCGACGAAGACCTCCTGGAGCACGTCCTCGGCGTCCTCGGTCGAGCCGAGCATCTGCCGGCAGAAGCCGAGGAGGCGGGACTGGTAGCGCTCGACCAGCGCGTCGAAGGCGTGCTGATGACCCCTCCGGGTCAGTGCGACGAGATGCTCATCGTCCTGAAAGCGAAGGAGGGGTGAGCGCCGGGCGAAGAGCCCGCGTCGCTGTGCGTGTGTGAGTGTTGAGGCTTCCAAGACCGGGGTGACTTCGAAGCTGCTCTCCCTGCCACCGGAAACACCGTAGCAGCGGTTCGGTTGCGCTAACCGGAGGCTTAATGCCCCCGAAATCTGGGTGTTACGCGTGCGATTTAACCGCTATTTGCGGGGATTCTCTCCTCGAAGCACCGTGATCATCGCACCCGGCTCTAAGGCTGGCCTAAGCCGCCAGGCGCTCGGCGGGCTCGGCCTCGATGCCGACGGGTGCCCCCTCGTCGATCTCGTTCTCGATCTGCTCCGCGCTCGGCATCCGCAGGGCAAAGATCGCGATCAGCAATCCGATCGCCGCCGCGCCGGCGGCGATCAGGAAGGCGAGGTGGTAACCGTCGCTGAGCGCCTGGGTGGCGCTCTCGCCTGCGGATCGGAGCGCATTGGTGCGGTCCGTGGCGATCGTCCCCAGAGCCGCCAGCCCAATGGCGGCGGAGAGCTGGATCGAGACCTGGATCGTTCCGGACGCGAGGCCTGCGTCCTTGGAGGGCACGTCCTCCATCGCGATCATCATCAGCGGCGGATTGGCCGCGCCGAACCCGAGCCCGAGCACGGCCAGCGAGGCGAAGATCGTCGGGAAGTAGGGGGTTGACTGCCCGATCTGCGAGAAGAGCACCAGCCCGACGACCGGGCCGGCGATCCCGACCGCCAGTGTCCGCTTCGGCCCGAACCGCTCGACCAACCGGGCGGCGAGGCCGGCAGACATGGCCGCCAGTGAGACGCTCATCGCCATGAAGGCGAGCCCGATCTGAACCGGGCTCATGCCGCGCACGTGCTCGAAGTAGAGGGCGCCGAGGAAGAAGGTCGAGTAGGCGCCCGTGACCAGGAAGCCTCTCACCAGGTTGGCCGTGACCAGGCTGCGCAGGCCGAGGACCCGCAGGGGCATGATCGGGTTCTCGATCCGGGACTCGAGCGCGATGAACGCGGCGAGCAGCGCAGCCGAGATGCCGGCCAGCCCGAGGGTGCGTTCGCCCGTCCAGCCCCACTCCGGGATCTTGATCAGCGCGTAGATCAGCGCGATCGACGATGCGGTTATGAGGACCGAGCCGAGCCAGTCGATGCGCTCTCCGGCGGCGAGTCCCTCGTTCTCGGCGATCAGTGAGCGGCCCAGCACGTAGGTGATCGCGCCGATCGGCAGGTTGACGAAGAAGATCCAATGCCAGCTGATCGCCTCGGTCAGCGCGCCCCCGAGCAGCAGGCCGAGGGAGGCGCCGCCGGCGATCACGAAGGTGTAGAGGCTCATCGCCTTGGCGCGGTCGCCCGGCTGCGGGAACTCGACGGCGATGATCGCGATGATCACCGCGGAGGTGAGCGCGGCCGCGGCGCCCTGCAGGAAGCGGGCGGCGACGAGCGCGCCTCCGCTCGGGGCGATGCCGCAGACCAGGGAGGCGACGGTGAAGGCGGCGACGCCGAGGAGGAAGATGCGCTTTCGTCCGAAGAGGTCACCCAGGCGGCCGGCCAGCAGGAGCAGGCTGCCGAAGGTGATCAGGTAGCCGTCGACCACCCAGGTCAGGCTCGACTGGCTGAAGTCGAGGTCGGACTGGATCGAGGGCAGGGCGACATTGACGATCGTCGTGTCGAGGATGATCATCAGCTGCCCCAGGCAGACGACGAAGAGAGCGATCCACCTGCGGCGGTCTGACTCCCGCGCTATCTTGTGCTCAGTAGCCTCCACGAGGATCATCACTATATCAGGGATTATCTCTCGGCCAAGGATAATCCGCGAGGCAGGCTACGATTGGGAGAGATGAATACGCAAGCTCCATCCGTTGCGGGGTCGATGAACCTGCTGACGCGGTTGTCCCGCGTCATCTATCGCCGGGCGGTCCCAGAGCTGATCGGGATCAAGATCAAGGAGTTCGTCGCCCTCGTCTATCTCCGCGAGTCGGGGCGGGCGACCCAGCAGAAGCTGGCCGAGACGATGATGATGGACGCCAACAACTGCGTGATTCTGCTCAACGGCCTCGAGGAAGAGGGTCTGATCGCGCGGACCCGGGATCCGGAGGATCGCCGCCGGCACATCGTCGAGATCACCCCGAAGGGCTACCGATCCCTCGAAAAGGCGGAGCGGGAGCTCGAGACCCTCGAGGACGATGTGCTCGGCAAGCTCGACCGCTCCGAGCGCGACCAGCTGCGTGACCTCTTAGCCAAGGCGCTCGAGGACCACTCGCTCGCGATCTCGGCCTAGCCGAGCTCGGGCAGCGGCCTCGGCGTATCGCATACCCGCCGGGGTGGCCAAACCGGTCTAGGCAGCGCTCTTAAAAGGCGTGGTCCCCTCGGGGACATGTGGGTTCGAATCCCACCCCCGGCACTGCTGAGTCAGGAGGTTCGCCAGCGATCCGGGTCCTGCTGGTCCTCGAGCCGCTTCTCCACCGAGCGGACCTTGTCGCCCAGGCTCTGTTCCTTGTCGCGGCGCTCGTCGATCTTGAGGATGGTGTAGACGCGGGGGAGACCCATCTCGAACGGAATGCGGTGCAGCTCCGCGACGACGTCGAGGATGTCCTCGACCGATCCCTCCAGCGAGGTGCCCATCGCGTGCAGCTCGTAGCCGACCCTGTCCTGCGCGGCGAGGCGCCGCTGGATCGCTGCGATGTACCCGCCGGCACTTGCGTCCGCACGCCCGAGCCCGATCACCGTGAGATCCGCTGTGGCCATGGCACCAGTATCGGCTCCGGGTGGCACGAAATGAGGGGGATCGGTCCCAAAACCACGCCGAGGTCACCGCGGCGTTCGAGAGACTGCTGGAGCGGTGAAACCGGCGGATGGGGGTATGGTCGCCCCGTGAACGTCGTCATCGTCGGAGGCCACGGCAAGATCGCCATGCGGCTCGAGAAGATCCTCGCCGAGCGCGGCGACAGCCCGCGGGGAATCATCCGCAAGACCGAGCAGGCCGATGAGCTGGAGAAGATCGGCGCGGAGCCGATCGTGCTCGACATCGAGAACGTCGACGACATCGATGATGCTTTCGCGGGCGCCGACGCGGTTGTCTTCGCCGCCGGGGCGGGGCCGGGAAGCGGGCCGGCGCGCAAGCTCACGGTCGACTACGGCGGGGCGGTCAAGTCGGTGGATGCCGCGATCGCAAAGGAGATCAGCCGCTTTCTGATCGTGAGCGCGATCGGCGCCAACCACCCGGAGAGCTGGTCGGAGGAGATGAAGCCGTACTACGAGGCAAAGGCCGACGCGGACAAGTTCGTGGCCGAGAGCGGACTCGACTACACGATCGTGCGCCCCGGCCGGCTGACCGACGATCCCGGCACGGGCAAGGTGAGCGTGGACGGCGGGGGCTCGGGATCGGTCGCCCGCGACGACGTGGCCCTCGTGCTCGCGGAGGCGCTCCGCGCCGACAACACGATCGGCAAGGCATTCGATCTGCTGGGGGGCGAAACACCCGTACCGGAGGCCATCGCCGCGTTGTAGGGGACAATTCGGGGCTGCCCATGTCCCATCCCCACCCGCTCACCTGGCTGTACCGCAAGCTCGGGCGCCACTACCCGGCCGTGTTCATCACGGTCGAGCTCCAGACCGCCTTCCTGATCGCGACGGGCGCGGTGGCCCTGTTCAGCTTCTACTACTCGGTCTCGAGCTCGGACTTCGTCAAGATCCTCGCGATCACGCTCGGGCTGACCGCGATCGCGCTGGTGATCGTTCTGGCGCGTGTGCTGAAGCGGCTGCGGCCGCTGAAGGCCTGGATCGGCGGCGCGCGCTCCGCCGAGCAGACGGCCGAGGCCTGGCACCTCGCCGTGAACATGCCGATGACGTTCATCCGCCGCGACTTCCTCGCGCCGATCATCGTCACGGTCGCGGCGGTGATCGGCTCGATGGTCGTGCTCGATCTGAGCTGGCCGGCGTTCTTCCCGATCACGCTCGCCGCTCTGCTCACCGTCGCCTACGCGGCGACCCTGCACTACCTCGCCCTCGAGCTGGCGATGCGGCCGATCCTGTTCGACATCAACGACGAGCTCGAGGTGCCGGTGCGGATCGACCGGCCCGTGGTCCCGCTCCGGGTGAAGCTGCTCGGCTCGCTGCCGCTGATCAACGTGATCACCGGCCTGGTCGTCGCGGCGCTCACCTCCGACGGCGGCGGCACCGACGCGCTCGGGATCAACGTGCTGATCGCGCTCTTCGTCTCCTTCACGATCAGCTTCGAGCTCACGGTCCTGCTGACCCGCTCGATCCTGCGCCCGATCGAGGACCTCGAGGCCGCGACCGAGCGGATCCGCCAGGGCCGCTTCGACGAGCACGTTCCGGTGACGACCTCGGACGAGTTCGGGGAGCTGTCCTCCGGCTTCAACCAGATGGTGGACGGGCTGGCCGAGCGCGAGCGCCTGCGCGAGGCGTTCGGCACGTACCTCGACGAGGAGGTCGCGGCGCACCTGATCAGCGAGGATTTCGAGCCGCACGGGGAGGAGGTCGAGGTCTCGCTCGTCTTCTGCGACGTCAGGGACTTCACCACGGCGGCCGCGGAGGCCGATGCCTCCGACGTGGTCGCGCGCCTGAACGAGCTCTTCGAGTGCATCGTCCCGATCGTGGCCCGCCATCGAGGCCACATCGACCAGTTCATCGGCGACGCCGTGCTGGCCGTCTTCGGCGCGCCGGAGCGGGTCCCCCAGCACGCCGATCGCGCGGTTCAGTGCGCGGTCGAGCTGGCGCGGACGATCAACAGCCGCAAGCCCGGCGGCTTCGAGGTGGGGATCGGAGTCAACACCGGCAAGGTCGTCGCCGGGGCGATCGGCGGCGCCGGCCGCCTCTCCTTCAGCGTCATCGGGGACGCCGTCAACCTCTGCTCACGGGTGGAGGCCGCCACCCGGGACACGGGGGACCCGGTTCTGATCACCGGGGACACGCGAGCCCTTCTCTCCGAGACGATCGAGGTCGCACCGCGCGGCGAGCGGGAGATCCGCGGCTATGACCGGAGGGTGGAGCTGTTCGCGCCGGTGATTCCGGTCGCGCTCAGCACCGGCCCGGGGACGGATGTGAACGACCCGCTGGGCGAACCGGTCGTCGGCGGGCTCGGTCGCGCCCCCGTCCCCGGCGATGGCCTCGGCCGTCGCTCTCGTCCGGGCCCCGGGGTCGGGCGCGCCGGAACGAGCCAGGATGGAGGCCTCGGCAGCACCCACACCCTGCCGGGCTCCTAGCGGTAGACGACCCGCTCGCAACCGGTGAGCCGGTCGACCTGATCCGCGATCGCCGTGTCGGTCCCCACCCCGCAGCGAATTCGGTCCGGGAGGCCGTCGGCGGACTCGACCACATCGTTCCCCGACGTTCCCCGCAGCCGGTCGCGCCCCGGGCCGCCCACCACCAGGTCATCCCCCTGCCGGCCTCTCAGGCGGTCGTCGCCCGGACCGCCGCGCAGCACGTCGTTGCCGTAGCCACCGCGGAGCAGGTCGGCGCCCCCGCCGCCCCGGACTCGATCGTCGCCGCTGCCCCCATAGACGCAGTCCCTGGCGCTCCCGCCATGGATCCGGTCGTTCCCGGCCCGGCCCAGAATGCGCTCGCCGCGCTTCCCCGCGGCGAGCACGTCCGCGCCCGAGGTGCCGAGCACCCCGTGGCGGCAGCGGCGGGAGCCGGAGGCGGCGAGCGAGTTCGCCGACCAGACGAAGTCGACGGACGTCGCCGCGTTCTCGAGCGAGTTGTCCCCGGCGAGCGGCGCGCCGGGATCGCCGTGGTCGGGCATGGTCACCTTGAACGAGTAGGTCCGTTGCTCCTCTCCCGAGAAGCGCGCGAGGGAGGTCGGCCCCATCGCCGAGATCGGGCCGTCGTAGACCAGCCCGTCCCTGCCGCCCGCCGTCTGGCGGATCGTGAGGACGAGATCGTCATAGAGCCGACCGCCCCCGTCGCCCGGCGATTCCGAGTGCAGCCGCTGGGAGACCGAGACCGCCCCGTCGCTGGAGGAGTCGTTCTTCACCGTCACCTGTCCGCTCCCGGTGCGGCCCGGCGCCATCGCCGAGGCGCTCAGGATGGCCTCGCCGTCGCCCGAGGTCGAGGTGGTGAGGATGCCGTTGGCGTAGGCGACGGGCCTGGCGCCGGCGGGTGGCCCGCCACGCGCGACGGAGAAGATCAGCGCACCGGCGGCGATCGCGACCAGGCCGACGCCGATCAGAGGTCCCGCAACCCCAGGACTGCCGGTGCGCATCTCAGAACTCCTTGTCCGAGCCGCTGCCGTTGTTCTCGCTGGCGGCGCTGGAGCTCATCGCGTTGCCGGCGCGGTCGGTCGGCGTCGTCGTGGGGGTCCACTGCATGGTCCCGTTGCCGCCGGCCGTGATGACGTTGCCGCCCGAGGTGCCAAGAGTCACGGTCAGGGCACTGCCGCTGACGGCCATCGCCGAGGAAGTGAAGGCCGTGTACTCGCCGAGCCCGAGCAGCCCGCCGACGTAGTCGTTTCGGCCCAGGTCGACCACTCCGAGCGGCAGCTGGCTGCTGTTCGAGGAGTCGTAGACCCGCAGGGTGTCGGGGCCGAGCAGCGACAGCAGACCGTTGAAGATCCTCACGGTGACCGTCGTCGAGGTTCCGTCCCACCCGGCGAGGATGGAGTTGGGATCGGGCGGCTCGGAGAACGTGTAGGTGATCGTGTCGCCGGCCTCGGCTCTGCCGGGGGTCCCGCCGCCCGTGTTGGCGCTCTGGACGTCGGAGGCGCTCGGTGCCGTGTTGTCCACCACGACGCTGAAGCCGGACTGGCTGCGCGAGTTGCCGGCGTTGTCGCTCAGGCCGAGCGTGTAGGTGTAGGTGCCCTCCGGAAGGGAGGCGTTGGCGGTGACGCTCGCCGTGCGGTGGCTGTAGGAGAGGCCGCCGACCGTGAAGGAGCCGGAGGAGAGGGTGGTCGACGACGCGCCGGTCGTCACGGTCGAGGTGTTCGAGGTGGCGCCGGCGATGCCGCTCGCCGGGTTGCCGGAATCGGAGAGGTCCGCGAAGACGTAGTAGGTGCCGCCCTGGTGGACGTAGCCGGGCGTCCCGCCCTGGGTCTTGCCGATCACCGAGCGCGCCGCGCTCGGTGCGACGTAGTCGGGCGCGCTGGCGAAGTTGTTGGAGGGGTTTGCGTTGGTCGAGCTGAACAGCCCGAAGACGCCGCCCAGGGTGATGGTGAGGCCGGAGAGGAGGGCCGCAGCGCAGAGCGCCGCGGTGGTTGCAGCCGCGCGCCGCCGCATCAGAGGGCCTGCCTGGAGGCGCCGTTCGCCGCGCCGGCGCCGATCGTCTGTGGTGACCAGATTCGCAGCAGGCCGAGGACCACCAGGGCGATCGCGGGGATCACGATCAGCCCCACCCGGCCGAGGCCAGACCCGATCCAGGTGAGCGGGTAGCCGATGGCCGGCACGCGATAGGCGACGCGTCCGATCCGCCCGTCCATTGGGACGCTCCAGCGCTCGAAGGAGTTGTTTGCGTCACCGCGGGTGACGAAGCGAACGACCTTCCCCCGCGCGGAGACGGCCCGCGCCCGGTGGGTGATCAGCCTGCCACTGCCGCTCGGATCCGTGAAGGTGACGATGTCGCCGACGTGGGCATCGGTCGGGGAGATCGGCTCGGAGATGACGATGTCCCCGGTGCGGATCGCCGGCGTCATCGAGCCCGAGCGCACCGTGTAGGCCCGCATCCCGATCGCCATCGGCGCGACGGAGGCGAGTAGCAGGGCGAAGCAGAATCCCCCGACGCACCAGGAGAGCGCCGCGCCCGCCCGCACCCGCCGCACGTGCCAGCGCCACGACAGCATCAGCGCGCGTCCTTCGAGTGGAGCAGCACGGCGTAGTCGATCAGCGCCGCCTGCCAGCGAGAGCCGGCGGTGGGGGAGACGCTCACCCCTGCGGAGATGGGCGCCGACTCGCCGGGTCTCAGCACCACGGTGCCGCCGTCGGCGAAGGCGAACTCGACGACCGAGGCGAGGCTCGGATCCGAGGGAATGGCCCGAGCCCGCACCCGCTGCGCCTGTCCGGTCTCGTTGGTGACCGTGACGCTGCCGGTCGCGTCCTCGCCGGGCCTGAGGGTCCGGACGTGGATGAAGTCGGCCGGGTCCGCCGGCGTCACGGAGAGCTCGCCGGTGATGTCGGCGTGTGCGGTCACCTCGGCCCCAACCGCCGCCCCGCCCTGGGCGGGGTGGCTCGCGATCAGCAGTGCGCCCGCCGCGACGAGGCCGGCGAGCGCACCCCAGATTCGAGCTGACCAGATTCCCGTGCGAACGGTCATCCGGGACCTACTGGTTGCGGGCCTCCCAGGTGTAGCTGTGCGAACCGACCGCGAGACCCTGGGCCGCGTCCGGGGCTCCGGCTTGCAGTGACACCTGGAAGCGATAGACGACCGAGTCGTTCGTGTTCCAGGCGCTGCCAGAGCCCGGATAGTCAGCCAGCCCGCTCGCGTAGCTCGAGTACGTGTTCGCGAAGTTCTGCAGCGTGCCGGTGTAGATCGGGCCGGTGCCATCCGCGGTGAACCCGCTGCAGCTCGGGAAGCTGGGGCTGGCCTGCGTGCCCGGCGTGATCGTCAGGTCGACGTACTGGCCCAACGAGCCGATCGTGCCGGCTGAGTAGATCTTCACGTCCGAGGCCAGCGATCCGGTGTAGGTGACCTTGATGCAGTCTGTGGCGCCCGGGTCTCCGGGCTTCTGGTTCGTGACGTTGTAGAGGGCCTGATTCGAGTCGTTGTCGGCCAGCGTCACCGAACCGGTCGCGAAGTCGTTCCCCGAGTTCGTCGTGGTGCTCGAGAACGCGCTGAATACGCCCAGGCCGGCGAGCCCTCCGAGCAGCCCCACCAGCAGAAAGCTGAGCAGAAGTTTTTCCTTGCGACGCATCCGGTTTGACCTCCTGTTGGGTTGTCCACGGCGCGAAGGCTCGCCGCCCTCCAACCATCGGCCAATTTCCGCCAGATCTACGTACCCACTAGTTCGGGTTATTACTGATCGCCGCCTGCGTGGGGAGCACGTACGCCAGAAGAAAAGAGAGTCAGTGGGCCGCCGCCCATCCGGGAGGCGGCGGCCCACTGACCCCCTAGGTCCCTGATTCCCCCGGCCGCCTGACGACTATCGGCCACAGCCAGGTCCGCTGCCACCTTGCAATTCGGTAAATCCCCCAGCACGTGCGGGGGATCTACGGCGGTGCGCGCCACTGAGACGCTTCGGGGTAAGACTCCACTGGTGGCCGATTCCTCACATCCACTCAATCCGCCCGCGGGCATCCCACCGACGGCCCTCGATGGGCTCTACCGGGTCCCGCTCGAGGAGTTCACGGCCGCGCGAAACGAGCTGGCGAAGGAGCTCGGGTCGGACTGGGTGAAGGGACTGCAGAAGCCGAGCCGCGCGGCGTGGCTCGTCAATCAGCTGTCGGTCAAAGAGGCCGCTCAGGTCGCCGAGCTGCTCGAGCTGGGCAAGGAGTTGCGCCTCGCCCAGGAGGAGATGCTGGCGGGCTCTCCCGATCGCGGCAAGCTGCGCGAGGCGGCGCGGCGAGAGCAGCGGACCGTCGACTCGCTGACCCGTGCCGCCGAGGCGATCGGCGCTGAGCACGGGGTGGGGCCGCAGATCCTCACCCGGGTGGGCGAGAC
Organism: uncultured Solirubrobacterales bacterium; assembly: GCA_963728875.1. Taxonomy (GTDB): domain Bacteria; phylum Actinomycetota; class Thermoleophilia; order Solirubrobacterales; family 70-9; genus DASUPK01. Next base: position 34,311 of record CAVSLJ010000004.1, on the reverse strand, counting down.
GCTCCAGGCCGCCGCCGGCGACCCCGAGCTCGCCGAGGCCATAGAGCGCGGGCGGCTCACCCGCGAGCAGAGGGCCGCGTCGGTCGGGGGGATCGGCACCGCCGCTCCGGCCGCGCCCTCCACCCGGAAGAAGGGCAAGCATCGCGAGGCCGCCGAGCGGCGGGAACGCCAGCAGCAGGCGAAGCGCCGCCAGGCGGCCGAGCGCAAGCTGGCCGCGGCCGAGAAGCGACTCGAGCGCGAGCGCGCCAAGCTCGAACGCGCCCGGGACGCCCTGGAGGACGCTGAGGGTCGCGTCCACGACGCCGAGCTCGATGCGCACGCCGCGCGCCGCGAGCTGGACGGGTTGTAGTCTCGGCCCGTGGCGACCGAACAGGCCGAGACCCAGCGTGAAGGCGCCGAGCAGGGCGGCGCGGTGCACGGCGGGCGGCTCGTCGCTCAGGCGATGAAGAGCCGCGGGGCGACCAAGCTCTTCACCCTCTCGGGCGGCCATCTCTTCTCGATCTTCGACGGCTGCAAGGCGGAGGGGATCGAGGTGGTCGACACCCGGCACGAGCAGTCGGCCGCCTTCGCCGCGATCGGCTGGGCCAAGGCGACGCGCGAGCCGGGCATCTGCGCGCTGACCGCGGGCTGCGGCGTCACCAACGGGATGAGCGCGATCGCCTCCGCGCAGGCGGATGGCGTGCCGCTGGTCACCCTCGGTGGTCGGGCGCCCGAGATGAGATGGGGGAGCGGCTCGCTCCAGGAGATCGACCATCTGCCCTTCGTCTCGCCGCTGGTCAAGTCGGCCCAGACCGTGAAGGACGCGGGAAAGATCGTCCGGACCACGGCCGAGGCGATCGACACGGCGACGACCGCGCCGCTCGGGCCGACCTTCGTCGACTACCCGCTGGACGTCGTCTTCTCGGAGGCCGACTCGGAGATCCCGGACGCGCCCGCGCAGTCCGACCGCCCCGCCGAGGGCGCGGGCCGCGTGGCGAAGCTGCTCTCCGAGGCTGAGCGCCCCGCGATCATGGCCGGCTCCAACCTCTACTGGGCGCAGGCGGAGGGCGAGCTGCGCGAACTGGCCGAGGCGCTTGGCATCCCCGTCTTCCTCAACGGCCTGGGCCGCGGCTGCCTGGCGCCGGACCACGAGCTCTGTTTCTCTCGCGCGCGGAGCGCCGGCCTCGGCGGCTGCGACGTCTGCCTGGTGATCGGTGTGCCGCTCGACTTCCGCCTCGGCTTCGGCGCTTCGATCTCGGACGACGCGACCCTGGTGCAGCTCGACTTCGTGCCGTCGAGGCTCGAGAAGACGCGGCACCCCGACCTCGCCCTGGCCGGCGACATCGGCGCCACGCTCACCGAGATCCGCGAGTCCGCCGCCGGCGACCCGAAGCGGACCGCGACGTGGGTCGAGGGGCTCCGCCGGGTCGAGCTCGAGAAGCGCGCCGAGGAGCAGGTGCTGCTCGACGACGACCGCTCCCCGCTTCACCCGATGCGGGTCTACAAGGAGCTCGGCGACTTCCTCGACCGCGACGCGATCGTCGTGGGTGACGGCGGCGACTTCGTCAGCTTCGCCGGTCGCGTCTGGGAGACCTGGGAGCCCGGCACCTGGATGGACCCGGGCCCCTACGGCTGCCTGGGCGCCGGCCCCGGCCAGGCGATCGGGGCGAAGCTCGCCCACCCCGAGCGCCAGGTCTGCCTGCTGCTCGGCGACGGCGCCTTCGGCTTCTCCGGGATGGAGTTCGACACGATGGCCCGCCACAACCTGCCGATCGTCGCCGTGATGGGCAACAACGGCATCTGGGCGCTCGAGCATCACCCGATGAAGTTCCTCTACGGCTATTCGCTCGCCGCGGAGCTCCGCCCAGAGACCCGCTACGACGAGGTCGTCTCGGCGCTCGGATGCCACGGCGAGCTGGTCCGGGCGCCCGACGAGCTGAAGCCCGCCCTCGAGCGAGCCTTCGCCTCGGGCAAGCCGGCGCTGGTCAACGTGATCACGGATCCCGAGGTCGTCTACCCGCGCCGGGCAAATCTGGCGTGATGGAGGTGGTGCAATGAGCTCTGACAGGAAGGTCGACGTCGACGAGGCCCGCAGCATCGGCGAGCAGATCGGGATCGACTGGGACTCGGCTCCCTTCGACGTCGAGCAGTTCCGGATCGGCATGGAGGTCGAGTTCGAGCACGGCAGCCATGACCCGAGGACGGACGTCACGAACGACGACCCGGTGATCACCGGCAAGATCGCCTGGGCACACCTGAACGAGTTCGCCGACTACTACACGCGCCTGGAGAAGATGGAGGCTGAGGCCGAGGCGGGCTCGGAGGGCTAGGCCCGGTGGCGGCGGTACGCTGGTAGAGAGCATTCGCCCGTCGGCTCTTTCCCTCTTCCCTCGCGCGAACCAGCACAGAGGGCTGGAAGGTGGAGTCACATGTCAAAGACGACGACGATCGAGCCCACGGCCGACTGGACCTGCGCGCGCTGTGAGGTGACCGTCAGCTGGATGGCGGAGGTGGAGCGGCCGGCGCTGCCCGGCACCTGGATCGAGGAGGATGGCGAGCTCTACTGCCTGGGGTGCCGTCGGGAGATGGCGGGTGAGGCCGCGCTGGTCGGGCTCGATGATGAGTCCGTGACGCGCCGCAAGCAGGTGGAGTCGCGGGCGCGCATCGACTTCGAGATGAAGCGCCGTCCCGAAAGCCAGGACAACCGGATCGCCCAGGTGTGCCACACCAACGTCAAGGCTGTGCAACAGGCGCGCGTTCGCCTCGGCCTGCAGTCGAGGCGGCCCGCCGCCTAGGCGGCGGGGACCGGGAGGGCTGCTGCCGCGGCCGGCTCAGGACGCATCCAGAGCCGGTCCACGAGCGCCCAGCTCGCGAAGCAGAGTGCGCCGGCGGCGGCGGTCGCCGTCAGCAGCGCGCCGGCTGCGGCCTCGGCCGCCACACCGTTCGTCCCGAGGATGAGAACCACCGTGGCGGCGCCGAGGCTTGGGCCCACCGGGAAAAGCCCGACCACGGCGAGACCGATCAGGAGAGCCGTCGAGTCGAGCACCGAGGCGTTGACGCCGCTCCAGTTGAGCAACAGCCAGTTGCGGGCGATCTGGAGCACCACCGCGACACAGACCAGGGCGATGATCCGGCTGCGGCCGCGCATGCCGCGCAGCACGGCGATGCCGGTCCAGAAGCCCTCGCGGCGGTGACGAGCGACCCGCTGCATGCCGCCGATCAGTGCCGCCATCGCCGCGAAGCTGACCAACGGCACCCACCAGGGGATGCCCAGTGGAGCAACCAGGGTGAAGGAGCAGATGGCGGCGAGGGCGGCCTCGATCACGACGATTGGCAGCTCGGCCGCCAGCAGCACCGGCGCGCGCGGGCATTCGCGCGGCGATGACCGGCGCAGAGCGGCGATCCGGACCGCCAGTCCGAACTGACCGTTGAAGATGTTTCCCAGATAGCCGAGGCTCGAGGCCTGGTAGAGGCGGCGCCGGCCCACTGTGCCGCCGGCCGCACCGATGCAGACACGCCAGGCCTCGCTGCGGACGAGCAGCCAGAGGACATGGAGCGCGACGGCGGCGCCGAGCACCCAGATGGGTGCCGAGCCGAGGGCGACGATGAAGTCATGGCCGTGGCCCGCGAGTCCGATCGCAAGTGCGACCGCCACCAGCATTCCACCTCCGAGGCTGACCATCGTGGGGTGTCGGCGAACCATCGAGCGGATCGCCGCCACCCTCGCGCGGATCAAGAGTGGCGTTTCATTGGATCACCAGAGTAGCCCTCCTGGGTGGTCCGTACACTGGGTTGGTGACGAACTCCGCCTCCGCGTCGCCCAACACTTGGACCTGCTCGCGCTGCGAGGTGACCGTCTCCTTCGCGCCCGACGTCGCCGACAAGGGCCTGCCCGATACCTGGATCGAGGAGGATGGCCAGCTCTACTGCCTCAGCTGCCGCCGCGACATGGCCGGCGAGGCTGGAGTCGAGGGGACGGATGAGGACACCCCCTCCCAGAAGAGACTGCAGATGCGCTCGCACGCGCGGATCGAGTTCGAGATCAAGCGCGATCCGACCCGCGAGGACAATCGGATCGCCAAGGCCGTCGGGACATCCACCTTCGCCGTCCGCAAGGCACGCGCGCGCCTCGAGGGGGACGCTGTCGAAGAGGACCCGAAGCAGCCGGACTGAGCGGTTCCGCCCGGTCCGGACCGGGCACCCTGCTACCGTGGTCGCTGTCGGGTCGACCACACGGGTCCCCGAGAGGTTCCGTTTCCTCCCTCATTGCGCTCCGAATGCGCCGTTAGTTGGGGTCACAGGATCTCCAACGCGACGCACATAAGGAGTCAGCAACACATGTCATCCGAATCATTCGCCGATCTCGGCGTGAGTAGCCCAGTCCTGGGCGCGCTCGCCAAGCGCGGCATCACAGAACCGTTCGCGGTGCAGAGGCTGTGCATCGCCGACGTCCTCGCAGGTGAGGACGTCCTCGTTCAGTCCCCGACCGGATCGGGCAAGACCTTCGCCTTCGGCATTCCGATGGTCGAGCGCATCCAGGCCGAAGCGCGCCGCCCCGCGGCCCTCGTCCTGGCGCCCACCCGGGAGCTTGCAGAGCAGATCGTCGACGAGCTTCGCTCGATCGCGCAGTCACGAGCCCTGAAGATCGCACCGGTATACGGCGGCGTCGGCATCCCGGCGCAGGCAAAGAAGGCGGCGCAGGCTCACATCGTCGTCGCCACCCCGGGCCGCCTCGAGGATCTCCTCGATCGCGGCGCGTTCAACCTCAAGCGGATCCAGCTTCTCGTCCTCGACGAGGCGGACCGGATGCTCGATATGGGCTTCAAGCCCGCCGTCGACCGGATCGTGGCGAGGATGCCGCGGGATCGCCAGACGCTCTTCTTCTCGGCAACCCTCGAAGGTGCGGCCGGGAAGCTGGCCGCGGCCTATACACGTGACGCGCGCAGGCACGTCCACGCGCCGAAGGTGGAGAAGGCGGCGACCGAGCACCGCTTTGTCCATCTGCCTCATGCGGACAAGGTCGATGCTTTGGTCGCCGAGCTCAGGCATACGGAGCGAGGCCGTACCCTGGTCTTCGTCCGCACCAAGCGCGGCGCGGACCGGCTCGTCAAGAAGCTCGGCAACCAGAAGGTCAGGGCGGTGGCCATGCACGGCAACAAGTCCCAGAGCCAGCGTCGCCGAGCCCTCGCCGACTTCGAGCACGGCAAGATCGACACCCTGGTGGCCACCGATGTCGCCTCCCGCGGCATCGACGTCGATGAGATCACCCACGTGATCAACTTCGACGCCCCCGAGGACCGCGACACTTACGTTCACCGAACCGGTCGCACCGGCCGCGCGGGCGCCACGGGAGTCGCCGCCAGCTTCGTCCTTCCCGACCAGCATCACGAGATGCGAAAGATTGCGACGGACCTCGGCCTTCATCGCGAGTTCAGCGAAGGCCCCGGATTCGAGCACGCCGCTCGCCGGCACTCCGGCAACGGATCAGCGAGCGGCAAGAGCTTCAACGGGAACGGGCGCGGCGGCCGCAGGCCCAGGCGACGCCGCCGGTCGGGCTCCGGGCGCCGCTAGGCCATTCGTCCAGGCGTCTCGGATCGAATGAAAACTACGGACCCGGAGGCGCGGGCCGTGGCCGATGCGGGCAATAGCCCATGTTGGACCCACGGACACTGCCCAAGCCGGCGTATCTGGACGAAGAGCTGCCGGTCATCTCGGCGAACGGGAACGATTTCCCGGTCGCCGAGAAGCTGCCGGACCATCACCGCCGCTTCTACATCCCGCTCAAGCTCAAGCTGCTCCTGGTCGCGCTCTGCAGCCTGGCCTGGGTGGGCTTCTCGCTCTGGCTGGCGATCCCGTGGATCGAGGAGCTCGGCAAGTCGATCACGGTGCCGCTCGCCGCGGCGGTGATCGCCGGCATCGCGATCATCCCCGGCTACCTGAACGCGCACCTGATCTCCTCGCTGCTGATCGACAAGGCCCCGCCGCTTCGCTTCGACGTGGACTTTCCGGCGATCACCCTGATCATCGCCTGCTTCAACGAGGAGGACCAGATCGAGGAGACCCTTCGTTACGCCACCGCCCAGGACTACCCGGGCGAGTTTCACATCATGGTCGCGGACGACGGCTCCACCGATAGGACGATCGACTTGGCGAGCAGGTACGCGGAGATGGACGAGCGCATTTCCGTGAAGAGCTTCCCGCACGGCGGCAAGGCGAACACCCTCAACAACGGGCTGCGGAACGTCGACACGCCGCTCACGGCAACGCTCGACGCCGACACCCTGCTCATGCCCGAGGCCCTGAAGCGTTGCGTCGCGCGTCTGGTGGTCTCACCGCCGAGCACGGTCGCGGTTGCCGGAGCGGTCTTCGTCCGGAACTCGCGAACGAACCTGCTCACGCAGGCCCAGGAGTGGGACTACTTCCTCGGCATCGCCTCGATCAAGCGCCAGCAGGGTCTCTTCCAGGGCACGCTGGTCGCGCAGGGCGCCTTCTCCGTCTACCGGACCGACCGCGTCAAGGAGGTCGGCGGCTGGCCGGACCGGATCGGCGAGGACATCGTCCTCACCTGGGCGATGATGGACGCCGGCGCCGGCGTCACCTACGAGAAGACCGCCGTCGCCTTCACCGACGCCCCGGAGACCGCCAAGGCCTTCGCCAAGCAGCGCCGCCGCTGGGCTCGCGGCATGATCGAGGGCCTGCGCGAGTTCGGCCCGGCCCTGATCAAGGGCCGCCGCTCCTACGCCCACTCGATCGTCGTCGACTACGTATTCCCCTACGTCGACCTGGTCTACTCGATCGCCTTTCCGGTGGGCATCATCCTCGCCCTCGGCTTTCAGAACTACGCGATCGTCGGCCCGCTCACGCTGCTCGTCCTGCCCCTCAACATGATCCTCTCGGGAATCATGTTCAAGCTCAGCCGAAATTCCTTCGAGGAGGTCGGCCTCAGGGTGCGCCGCAACGTCAAGGGCTTCCTGAGCTACCTGCTGCTCTACCAGCTCTTCATGTCGCCGATCAGCGTCATCGGCTACGTGCAGGAGCTCTTCCGCACCAAGCGGAACTGGTAGCTGCGTCTCAGACCCGGGAGCTTCCGGCGACGAGCTCGAGCACGTCGGCCCCGTGGCGTTTCAGAAAGGCGGGTCCGACACCGTGAATGCCGGCGAGCGCCTGGGCGTCGCGCGGCCGCGTTGATGCGATTCCCTCGAGCGTGCGGTTGTTGGCGACCGTGTAGGCCGGCTTCCCCCGCGCGACGCGGAGGCGCCAAGCCCGCAACTCGTCCAGGAGAGCCGCGTCGCCGGGAGAGAGGTCGGCCGGCACGGCCGCGGACTTCGAGCCGCGGCCTCTCGCCTTCACCTCCAGATCCTCCGCCGCGGGCAGCCAGGACTCGGAATCGCAGACGTCGCAACAGCGGCCCTCGGGGACTCCGGGCGTCGAATCGCCGAAGTGATCGAGCAGGCCGCGGCGCCGGCACCCCTCGCCGAAACTGAACGACTCGACCGCCCGATACGCACGCCAGGAGCGGTCACGAGCCGCCCTGCATGCCGCCCGGGCCTCGGCCAGGTCGATCCGGTCGTTGAAGCGGAGCTCCAGGCGACCTCCGGGGGCCGGTTCCACCTCGAAGGCGTGCGCTCGCTCGGCGATCGCCAGGCGGATGCGGTCGGCCTCGTCGCGCGGCGCATCCATGGTGAGGTGGCCCTCGCCGTCCGAGCCGGCCTTCAGGCGCTGCGCGTACAGCGAGACGGAGTCGGGCTCCACCTCGCGCATCTGGATGAAGCGCACCAGGCGCCCCAGGTCCGAGCGGCCGGCGAGCAGAACGGCTCGAGCGGGGATTCCGTCGCGGCCCGCGCGGCCGGCCTCCTGGTAGTAGGCCTCGACGCTCGTCGGGATCGCCCAATGCCAAACCGACCGGACATTGGCCTTGTCGACCCCCATCCCGAACGCGTTGGTGGCGGTGATCACCTCGGCGTCGCCGGTCATGAAGCGGTGCTGCGCGGAGGCGCGCTCGTCGGGATCCATCCCGGCGTGGTAGCCGGCGGCGCTCAGGCCCGCCTCGCGCAGGGACTGCGCGACCTCCTCGGTGTCCTTCCGAGTCCCGCAATAGACGATCGCCGGGCGGTTGGCCTCGTCGCGGAGGCCGTGAAGGAGCATCGCCAGTTTGCGCGCCTTCGACCCCTTGCCCTCGAACCGGACGATGTCGAAGGAGAGGTTGGGGCGGTCGAAGCCTGCCCGGACCATGAGCGGGTCGCAGAGGCCGAGACGCTCGGCGATCTCGGCCGAGACGTCCTGGGTCGCGGTCGCCGTGCACGCCATCACCGTCGGTCGGCCGAGTCGCTCGAGCACTCGCGGCAGACGCAGGTAGTCGGGGCGGAAATCGTGCCCCCACTCGGAGATGCAGTGGGCCTCGTCGACGGCGAGCAGATCGACCTCACGCCGGCCGACCGCGTTCATGAAGCCGGGCTGGGCGAAGCGCTCCGGCGAGCAGTACACGATTCGGGCCCGGCCGTCGCCGATCTGCGCCATGGCGTCTCGCGCCACCTCCTCCGGCAGCCCCGAGGCGATCATCACCGCCGGGTGGCCGTCGGCCGAGAGCCGCCGCCACTGGTCGGCCATCAGCGCGATCAGCGGGCTGACCACGATCGTGAGCTTGGCGGTGGCCAGGCCGGGGAGCTGGTAGCAGAGGCTTTTGCCGCCGCCGGTGGGCATGACGACGAGGGAGTCGCGGCCGGCGAGTGCGGCCTCGACCGGCTCGCGCTGCCCGGGCCGGAAGCCGTCGTAGCCCAGGTGGGCGAGAAGGGCGTCGGGGTCGCGCGGACCGTCATAGACGCGGACGACCTGGGTGGCGTCGCCCTCGAGTCCCTCGAGCCCATGCAGCGCAGCCTTCGCCTCCTCCATTTCCGGAAAAGAGGCCTGCGCCAGATTCTCGCCCCGCCGGGTCACTCACCCACCATGGCGGAGGGCGCGGTCGGATCGGTGAGGTTCAGCTGCCCCGCGCGAGTATCGCCGCCAGGACGCTGATGAAGCCGAGGGACATGCCGATCGTCAGCCGGAACATCCATTGGCGGAGTTCGCGTACGTCCTGGTCCACCCGGTCGAATCCTCGACGCACTTCGCCGACCAGGTCACCGAGGCGCTCATCGGTCCACCGACTCCGTTCCATCGCGGCTCCAGAGTACTCGCGTGGATCAGCCACGGGCGGCTTTGACCCGGTCCACCACCGTCTGGGCTCGCCGAGAGAGCCCGGCCCGTGTGTGGCGGAAGGGTCTCCGCGTCCCGCGGCGATACGGAAAGTCCGAGGTCTCACGCGGGCCGAGACTGAGGTCGATGACCCGGCCGTCCGCATCCACGAGCCACCAGTGGCTCTTCCCCCGGTACCTGAGCTGCATCGGCTGCAGGCCGGCGTCGTAGCCGCCGGCGAGGTGGAAGTACGCCTCGGCGGCGACGTGGGCGAAGCCGTCGAATCGACCGAAGCCGCTGCGGTGCTGGTCGTGGGCCAGCTCGTCGGTGAGCACGGCCTGAATCCCTCGCTTGAGCTTGTCCGCGGGCGCCATGACGATCTTGGAGTTGGATCGCCCGGCGCCCGCGGAGGACCTGCTCTTGGCGTGGGAGGGACTCACTGCTCCCTAAGGGGGCGGCGGCGGAACCTCTCCCCTCGGAACGCGACCAGCTCAGCGAGCCAGCCGCGGGGCAATCCGGCCCGGCATCGCCTGGCCCATGTGAAGGGCGACCATGCCGCGGAACTCGTCGGTCGTGGCCGGGCCCCAGAGAGCGGAGTAGCAGGGCTCGCAGAGCGTCTCGCCGGCGGGCGTCAGGCGGCCGTTGGTGTAGACCTCGGTCAGGCACTGTGTGCAGTGCTGTCTCACCCCGTCCCTATCGGCACGAGAAAGCCCCATCCTGAGCCCTGCTGGACGCCTCGTCAGGGTCGAGAAGCTGGGCGGGAGCACGCCTAAGAAGGCGGCCCGACGGCACCTAGACCGCCGGGCGCAGCCTCCTTGCTGTGCATTCCCCCTAGCCCCCGGATCTTGCCCGGAAACCGGCCGAAATAGACATCGCCGACGCTTGCCGACGCACGCGCCTGGGTAGGGTGGCTCCGTGGAGTTCCGCAAGCTCGGCGACTCGAACCTCAAGGTTTCGGAGGTCTCGCTCGGCTCCTGGCTCACCTACGGAGCGGGGGTGGAGCGCGACCGGACCGAGGCCTGCACCAAGGCGGCCTTCGATGCCGGCATCAACTTCTTCGACACCGCCAACGTCTACGGCAGCGGCGCCGCCGAGACGGCCTGGGGCGAGGTGCTCAAGGGCTTCACGCGCTCCGACTACGTCCTCGCCACCAAGGTCTTCTTCCCGATGTCGGACACCGACAGCGGCCTCTCGCGCGAGCAGATCCACAAACAGATCGACGCATCGCTGGAACGGCTCCAGACCGACTACGTGGACCTCTACCAGTGCCACCGCCCCGATCCCGAGACGCCCATCGAGGAGACGATGGAGGCGCTGACCGAGGTCTGCGAGGCCGGCAAGGCTCGCGAAATCGGCTTCAGCGAGTGGACCGTGGAGCAGATCCGGGCGGGGCTCGAGGTTCCCAACACGAAGAAGTTCGTCTCCTCCCAGCCGCAGTACTCGATGATCTGGCGCGCCCCCGAGGCCGAGCTGATCCCCTTCTGCGAGGAGGACGACATCTCGCAGGTCGTCTGGTCGCCACTCGCCCAGGGGGTGCTGACCGGGAAGTACCGGCCGGGTGAGCCGCCGCCGGAGGACTCGCGGGCGGCCTCGGAGTCCATGAACTGGGCGATGGGCCGCTTCCAGTCCGACGAGCTGCTCGATGCCGTCCAGGACCTCACGCCGATCGCAGAGGACGCCGGGCTGACGATGGCTCAGCTGGCGCTGGCCTGGGTGCTCCGCCAGGAGAACGTCGCGTCGACCATCATCGGCGCCTCTCGGCCCGAGCAGGTCTTCGACAACGTGAAGGCCTCTGGAGTCAAGCTTTCCCAGGACACCCTCGACGCGATCGACGAGGCGCTAGACGGCGTCACCGTCACCGGACCGCGGCTGGCGAACTTCGTCCAGGAAGGCGTGACGCACCGCTAGCACGCCGTTCGTTTCGGGAATTTCTACGGATGCACATTGGCCGCCGGCCCGCATAGGGTTACCGCGGCGTGGCTGGTTGAGGGGCGCATGCTGGGGGCACGCCTGGGGCACAAATACCTAAGGAGAGACTCGAATGCCCAGTTCGTTGAGGCGCCTTGCGCCCTTGAGCGGAATCGTCTTTGCAGCACTGCTCGTGGTGACCTTCGCCACCCCGACCACCCCCGGCGTTCACGACACCGGGGCCCAGGTCATCAACCACTACAGCGATCATCACTCGGCCCACCTGATCGGCGATCTCACCGGCGGGGTCGGCGTGGTCTTCTTCCTCTTTTTCATCACCTCATTGAGGAGCTTCTTCAAGGACAAGGAAGGTGCGGACGGGCTCTCGCTGGCCGCGTTCGCAGGAGGCATCCTGATTGCGGTGGGCGGCGCGATCTTCACGAGCCTGGACGTTGCCCTGATCGACGCCAGGCACGACATCACCCCGCAGGCCGCTCAGGCACTCAACGTGCTGAATAACGATTTCTTCTTCCCGTTCGAAATCGGGTTGGTCGTTTTTGCGCTCTCCATTGGGCTGGCGATCATCGCCTCCGGCGCTCTGCCCAAGTGGCTCGGTTGGGTGATGGTCGTGATCGGGATCGTGGCCTTCACGCCCGTCGGGTTCTTCGGATTCTTCGTAGTGCTCCTCTGGGCGGTGATAGTCGCGATCCTGATCTATCGCCGCAGCGGCCAGCCGGCGGCGGCCACGGCGTAGCGGTCTGAGCCGCGCGGGCCTCGGCGCCGGGCAGGTCGACGGAGCCGAGGTCCGCGCAGGTTCGAAGAACCCCTAACCCGCGGCCACCCGGTCGAGGAGCTCGGCGAGGGCCTCCGGGTCCTCGGCCATCGGGAAGTGTCCGCCGGGGATCTCGATCGGCTCGACGCCGAGCACCTCGCCCGCCATGAACCTCTCCCACGCCGGCTCGAAGAGCTCGTCCTCGGCGGCGTAGATGAGCACGGCCCGATTGTCGGGAGGGCCGTCGAGAGGGAACTCCTCCTCCGGCATTGCCGTTGGCCGGAGGCGCCCCGCCAGCATGCCGGCGCGCGGCGGGGGCACGCGCCCGTACAGCGCCTGGATCGCGACCTCCTGATCCCAGATACTGAGGCCGTCCGGGCGAGTCTCTGGAAACGGGATGCCTTGGCGGAACATCTCCGGCGCGCCCGGTGGCGGCTCGAATCCGCCGAGCCTCGGGCAGAGGTGGACGAGCAGGGCATCGGGCCTCGCGGCCGCGATGAGCGCCGAGTACGCGGTGCCCTGAGAGTGCCCGACGATGACCAGGGGGCCGTCAACGCCGTCGATCGCGTCCAGGGCCGGCCGGATGCGCTGGTCGAACCCCGCCTCGGGATCCTGCAACGGCAGGTCGGGCACCACGACCTGGTTGCCGCGCTCCTTCAGCCGCGGAGTCAGCTCATCCCAGCAGGAGGGCTCGTGCCAGGCGCCGTGGATCAGGCAGAAGGTGGCCACCTGCGGGTCAGTCCTACCCCGTGTCGTTGTCGCCGCCGAGGTCCCTGTTCTCCGGCACGAACTTGCTCGCGATGAACGTCGCGCCCTGGGGGTCGGCGAGCACCGTCATCCGGACCCACGGGCATCGAATGGCGAGACGATCACCGCTCCGCCGAGCTCGGTGGCCTTCGCGGCCGTGGCGTCGGCGTCGTCGACCGCGAAGATCACGCTCCAGTGCGGCGGCGTGTCCGGCTGGTCGTCACCGATTGGAGTGATCGTGGCGACGACGTCCTCGAACCCATCCGGTGCGTGCGCTCCCCCCATCTGCTTGCGGAGGTCGGGGTTATCGCGCTCGAGAAAGTCGCCGAAGCCGGCGAGCGTCCACATCAAGGGCCCGGGGGACAGGGCGAGCGTTCCCCATCCGAACACCGAGCCGTAAAAGGACCTCGCGCCCTCGACGTCGCGGGTGTTGAGGGCGTTCAGGTTGAGCATGCCGGGGTCGTTGACGAGTTGCGCCCCCCTGTTTCCCTTCGCCTGCCACAGGCCGAACGCGGCGCCCTCGGGATCGGTCACGACCGCCATCCGGCCCGCTTCCATGACGTCGAAGGGCTCCATCACGACGCTTCCGCCGGCATCCCGAACCTTGGCTGCGGCTTCGTCGGCGCTGTCGACCCAGAAGTATGTGTTCCACATCGCCATCGGCGGTGCCCCCTCGGGAATCGACCCGACCGTGGCCACGTCGAAGCCGCGGAGCCGGGCCATGAAGTACTTGCCCGGTGCTTCGGGTGGCATCTCGTCCTCGAGCTCCCAGCCCATCGATGCTCCCCCTTCCGTGATTGGCCGTTCCGTTGCACCCTACCCAGGCCCGACGCGGGCCTTGCGCAAAAAGAAAGCGGCCCCTCGCGGGGCCGCTCTCCGAACGGTTCAGAAGCTTTGGGCTCCCTACGCGACCTGCTTCACGCCGGTCGCAGCCGGGCCCTTGGGGCCGGCCTCGGTCTCGTACTCGACCTTCGCGCCCTCTTCGAGCGAACGGTAGCCGTCCCCCTCGATCGAGCTGAAATGGACGAACACGTCGTTTGAGCCATCGTCGGGTGTGATGAACCCATAGCCCTTGTCGTTGCTGAACCACTTGACGGTTCCGGTAGGCATCTCGCCTCCTCTTAACTGTGCTGCGAACGCGAGGAAGCTGAGAAGCAACAACGCGAGCGCTACGCACACCTTGTGCCGGTACACCGGCCTAACGCGCGGGACGGTAGCAGCCCGGCGGACGGAACCTGGGATCGAATCGTGACCGTTTGCGCCCGATGTGTGCTAACTCTCGCCCAATCGACAGAGCACCTGATAGACCGAGGTGAAGTCGATCTCGAAGCCGTTCCGAGCCGCGCGCAGGTAGAGGCGCCAGACGCGGAGCCGCTCGGGGCCCGCGAGCTCCTCGGCCCGCTCGATGTTGTCGTCGAGGTTCCGGATCCAGTGGCGCAGGGTCTCCGCATAGTCCGCGCCGAACTCCTCGACGTGCCGGCAGATGAAGCCCGCGCGCTCCAGCGCGAGGATCACCCGGGAGACGTGGGTAGTCTCGCCGTCGGGGAAGACGTAGCGCTCCGAGAACGCCCCGCCCTCGATGTTCCCGTGGCGCAGTCGCGAGATGCCGTGGTTGAGCAGCCTCCCGCCGGGTCGCAGCATCGAGGCGAGCTGCTCGGCGTAGACGTCGATTTGGGACTCGCCGACGTGCTCGACCATCCCGATCGAGGCGACGGCGTCGAAGTCCTCGCCGGCGAGCTCGCGGTAGTCCTGAACGCGGATCTCGACCTTGCCCGAGAGCCCCGCGTCCGCGACCCGCTTGCGCGCGAGCTCCGCCTGGTTCTCCGACAGCGTGATCCCCACGGCCTCGACGCCGTGGCGCTGCGCGGCGTGGATGACGAAGCTGCCCCAGCCGCAGCCGACGTCGAGCACTCGCTGTCCCGGTTCCAGGCCGAGCTTGGTGCAGACCAGCTCGAGCTTGGCGTCCTGAGCCTCGGCGAGGGTCGGCGGCTCGCGGCGAAATCCCCTGCGGGGCGGGACCCGAGAGAAGAAGGCGCAGGAGTACGTCATCGAGTCGTCGAGGAAGAGCGAGAAGAACTCGTTGCCGACGTCGTAGTGGTGGCGGACGGCCTCGCGGTCGCGCTTGGTGGTGTGCTTTCGGCCCCGGAGATGCATCTCGGCCTTCGGTGGGGGAGGGGGACGGCGCACGCCGGCGGCGCGCAGCGCCGCCGCGATCAGCCGGGCCTTGGCCGCCGCGCCGACAGGAGGCGGCTTCCACTCGTTGAGGACGCCGATCACTCCATCGATGTCGTCGATCTCGATCTCGCCGGCGACGTAGGCGCGGCCGAGGCCGAGCTGGCCGGGCGCCGCAACCGCGTAGGCGAGTGCGTCCTCGGAGCGGGCCCTGAAGGTCGGGCCGCCGCCGTTGGTGGCCGGGACCTCGGATCCGTCCCAGAGCTCGATCGTGAAGGGGCGCTCGGGGAAGGCGCGCTCGATCTCCTTGACCAGGGGCTCAGTCGGCATGTACCGACCCTAGCGAGGGTGGAGATTCACGGTTTGTTAGGGAGGCCGAATCAGTCACCACATGCAAAGGAATTGTCGCTAGGGTCCGTTGCCCGGGACTCGAGTCGCGACGACGAGAGTCGGATTGACTCGGTCAGGACCAACTAAAGGAGAGTCACATGTCGGACGTTGCCGGATTGACAGCGCCCCCTACCGGCTCGTCGACCTCGACTCAGCTTTCACCCGCTGAGGCGAGTCCCCGCAAGCCGCAACCCCTCGCTGACGCGATCCAGCCGGTCGCGCACGAAACCCGCGACCGGATCATCACGGGGCTGCTCACCGTGATTCCGTTCCTGATGCTGGGCTTCGTCGTCTGGCAGCTGGCGGGAAGCTGGCTGCGCTGGAGCGACCTGGTGGTATTCGCGCTGATCTACATCCCGACCGGGCTTGGGATCACCGTCGGCTTCCACCGGCTCTTCACCCACCGCAGCTTCAAGACCGGCCCGATGGTGCGCGCCGTGATCGGCGCTCTCGGCTCGGCCGCGATCGAGGGGCCGATGATCTCCTGGGTCGCCGACCACCGCAAGCACCACGCCTTCTCGGACCAGGAGGGCGATCCGCACAGCCCGCACGTCGGGCACGGTGAGGGCGTCCTGGCCCAGTTCAAGGGCTTCTTCCACGCTCACCTCGGCTGGCTCTTCATTCACACCCAGCGCGGCTCCAAGACCCGCTTCGCGCCGGACCTGATGAAGGATCCGGTGGCGCGCTTCATCGACCGCACCTTCGTGCTCTGGGCGCTGGTCGGGCTCGCAGTGCCGTTCGGGCTCGGCGTCGCCATCGGCGGCACCGCGATGGCCGGCGTCACCGGGCTGCTCTGGGGCGGTGCGGTGCGGATCTTCGTCCTCCACCACGTCACGTACTCGATCAACTCGCTCTGCCACATGTTCGGCAAGCGGGACTTCGAGACGACGGACGAGTCGCGGAACCTGGCCTGGCTGGCGATCCCGACCTTCGGCGAGGCCTGGCACAACAGCCACCACGCCTTCCCGACCTCGGCCGTCCACGGGATGAAGAAGCGGCAGATCGATCCCTCGGCCGCCGTGATCTGGTCGCTCGAGAAGCTCGGCCTCGCCTGGGATGTCGTCCGGATCGCTCCGGAGCGACAGGCCGCCAAGGCAGCCGCCTGAGCCAATAGGGTCACGCGCCGTGGCCCGCCTCCTCCCGTCGCTGGTCGCCTGCGCCGCGATCGCGGCTGGCCTCGTGCTCGCCGCCTGCGGCGGAGACGGCGGTGGGAGCAGCGACAAGCTCGGCGACGTCAACGGCATCCAGGCCGACTGCGGGAACATCGAGTACCACGGCAGCGGCACCCCGGCCAAGCTGATCGTCTCCGATCTGCCGCTGAAGGGGGATTCCGCCGAGCGCTCGAAGCAGCAGAACGACGCGATCATCCAGGAGCTGGCACGCAAGGGATGGCAGGCGGGCAATGACATCCAGGTGGCGTTCCAGGCCTGCGACGACTCGATCGCCTCCACGGGCGAATGGGATGAGAACCTCTGTCGCACCAACGCCCAGAAGTACGCCGCGAACCCCGACGTGATCGGCGTGATCGGCACGTACAACTCCGGCTGCGCGACGATCGAGATGCCGATCCTGAACAAGGCCGCGGGCGGCGGCGTCCCGATGGTCTCGCCCGGGAACACCTTCGTCTGCCTGACGGAGCCCAGCCCGACGCTCTGCAAGCCGGACGAGCCGGAGGTGTATTTCCCCTCCGGCAGGCGCAACTACATCCGCGTGGTCCCGAACGACGCGGTCCAGGGCGCCGGGATGGCGAGCTTCGCCGACGAGCGGGGGATCCGGAAGCCGTTCATCCTGATCGCATCGGACGACCCGACGAGCGAGGGACAGGGCCGGACCTTCGAGGGCGCGGCGAAGTCGCTCGGGATGAGCATCGCCGGGGTCGAGCACTACGACCCGAAGGCGAGCAGCTATACGGATCTGATGAAGCAGGCGAAGGCCGCCGGGGCGGATGCGGTCTTTCTCGCCGCGATCCTCGAGGAGAACGGCGCCCAGCTGGTCAAGGACAAGGTCTCCGTGCTCGGGCCCAACGACGGCGCGGTGAAGCTGCTGGCGCCGGACGGCTTCGCGCAGCAGAACACGATCGACCAGGCCGGCCCAGCCTCGGCCGGCATGTACGTCAGCCTCCCCGGCAAGGTGCCGGAGGGCCTCACCGGCCAGGGGAAGGATTTCGTGGCCCAGCTTCGCTCCCAGGTCGGCGATCAGCCCATCGAGGTCTTCGCGCCATATGCCGGCCAGGCCGCCGAAGTGCTGCTCAACGCGATCAGGGTGGGCAAGACCCGCGCGGGCACGATCGGCGAGCTCTTCCAGACCAAGGTCACCGACGGCATCACCGGCTCCTTCGCGATCACGCCCAGCGGGGATCCACAGCCCGCCCCGATCAGCGTGCAGAAGGCGGCCGCCACGTTCGAGCTCGAGCAGACGATCGTGCCGCCACCGGACCTCGTCTCCGCAGCGCGCGGGGGCTAGCGGCCACCAGGCCGCTCCACTTCGGAGCGGAGGGCGAAGCCATCTCACAGCCCGCCCGTCGCTGACGTTTAGTTAGCGACCTCTGTGAGAAAGGGCCAGTGATGAGCAAGCGACCGAGGCTTCGACTCGCCAAGGCGGTGATGGTGCCGGTCTGGAGCAGTGGGTTCATCGTGGGCACGCTCGCCGTGCGGCAT
This sequence comes from uncultured Solirubrobacterales bacterium, assembly GCA_963728875.1. Taxonomy (GTDB): domain Bacteria; phylum Actinomycetota; class Thermoleophilia; order Solirubrobacterales; family 70-9; genus DASUPK01. The sequence continues at coordinate 16,515 of CAVSLJ010000004.1, read as the reverse complement.
GCATCCGGACTCTCGATCCTCTTCTGGCGCATGTCGGTGGCGATGCTGGTGATGGCCGCGATCGCATTCGCCCTGCGCGCGCCATGGCCACGCGAGAAGAGGGCGATCAGCCGGATGGTCGTGGTCGGCCTGCTCCTGCAGGCGGCGCAGTTCGTCGGGATCTTTCTCGCACTCCAGCACGGTGTCGCCGCCGGACTGGTCGCGCTGCTCGCTGGATCGAGCCCTCTTCTCGTCGCCGTCCTCGCCACCTTCCTGCTCGATGAGCACCTCATGCCGGTGCAGTGGCTCGGATCGGCGATCGGCGTCGGCGGAGTCGTCCTGGCCGTTGCCGAGGAACTCAGCGGCAGCGGTTCGGCGCTCGGCTTCCTCTTCGCGGTGATCGGCCTGGCCGGGCTGGTCGGTGGAACCCTCGTGCAGCGCGCCAGCGGCGCGAGCGTCGACCCGCGCGTCGCCAACGCGATCCAGCTGGCGGTGGCGACCGTCGTGATCGCGCCCCTCGCGTTCTTCACCGAGGGGTTCAGCCTGAGTGCTCAGGCGCTCGCCCCACTCGCCTGGCTCACCTTCGGCCTCTCGATCGGCGCCGTGATGCTCTTCTTCTGGCTGCTTCGCAACGAGAAGAGCGGCGAGGCGACCAGCTTCCTCTATCTGGTGCCGGCCACCACTGCGATCGCGGGAGTTCCGATCCTCGGTCAGCCGCTCAGTATCGGCGCTGTCGTCGGCCTGGTGTTCGCCCTGATCGGCGTGCGGATGGTGAGCGCGCCGGCCGAGGGCCTCAGCAGTGGTGAATGGCTGCGGCGCTTTGCACTGCCTGGAAGGCTGAACCGGGGATCGACTTGAGCTGATCGAGGTTCTCGTCCGACCAGCGCCGGTCGGAGGTGCCCGAGATGTACCAGTTGGAGCCGTTGTCGGCGACGATCAGCCCGTACTGCTTCATCGCGGCGGCGATGGCGTGAGCGGGGCCTGTAAAGCCGGAGATGTCGTACCCCGCCTCAAGGCGGAGCCGCAGGCCCATCGGCGGGGCGCTCGCGCTCGACGTGTCGCCGGCGCAGTGGGAGGCGGGGTGGACCCACGCGTCCTGGGTCGAGTCGACCGTGACACGGATCGCGTGATTGATGTGGCCGGATGCGGCCTCGTCGTAGCGAACGAGGCCTGGAAAGATCGGCAGGCCGGCGGCGTCGGTGGAGGTGAAGGCCTCGGGGCGGAGGGCGGCCGAGCGCAGGTCCCAGATCACTCCGACGTCGGCGTTCCAATGGGGCTTCGGCCGTTTGCGGGCGAAGGCGCGGCCGAGCTCGTAGAGCTTGCAGCGAGCCGAGTCGACCGCGATCACGTGGCGGTCGCCGTCCGAGCTCTGCCCGCCCTCGACCAGGGCCTTGAGCGGCACTCGGTAGGCGCCGTGGTCGGACTCGTCGCCATAGGCCGTGAAGTTGACCTTGGTGCGCTTCTGCTTCTTCCCGACGACGGCATAGGGAAAGCCGTACTCCCGCGGCGAGCCGAAGTCCGGGTGGATCAGGTCGCCGCCGTGGGCGCTGATGTAGGAGACGTAGGCGGCCGAGTTGGGGTCGGTCGGGGCCGCCGAGATGTCCTGGTTCCAGGCCGACTCGTCGGCGGCCGAGGGGGCGGTGGCGCCCACGGTCGAGGGGGGAAACACGGGGCAGCTTCCCAGGCTCGGATATGGACCCCGGGGCAGGTTGCCGTGATGGTGCTTCTTCTTGGCGAGGGCGATGCCCGCCGTGATCAGCAGCAAGCCGAGACCGGCGACCAGCACGACGTTCCCTGGCGACCGGCGCATGCCGCCAGGCTAGAGGAGCTGAACGGGCTAGACGGACTCGGTCTGCAGCGAGGGAGGAGCGTCGGCGCGGACGGCGGGCTGCTGGCCCTTCTGCACACGGCGCCGGACCTTGACGTGCTCGGCGAGAACGTAGGAGCCGACCACCAGGATGCCGGCGAGCAGCTGCGCGCCGATCGTCTCCCAGTAGGAGTAGATCTCGAACCAGGAGCCCATCCAGGTCGGCACGGTGAACGGTGTGGGGTGGCTCGGGATCCAGCCCAGGTCCATGAAGGACAGAGCCGTCCCGCCGATCATCACCATCAGGACGATGGCGACGAGCGCGCCGGTCATGATCAGCATGCGGCGGTAGGGAAGCTTGTGATGCAGCCAGAAGGTGAGGACGCCGACCACCGCGGTGCAGGCCAGCCCGATCGCGACACCCTCGAGCACGGTCGAGCTGCCGTTCTGGAGCTCCAGGTTCTGCAGGAAGAGGACGACCTCGAAGCCCTCGCGATAGACGGTGGTGAAGCCGAGAGCCACCAGTCCGATCAGAACCCAGGGGCCGGTCTGCGTGAGCAGCTTCTGCCGCCGCTTGTGGTGGCGGCCGATCCAATCGGTCCAGTAGACGCGGTGGACGAACCAGTTGAGCACGACGAGCAGCACCACGATCGCCAGGAACCCGGTGATCGCCTCCAGCTTCGGCCCGAGCGGCGACGCGACGTCGAGCAGCGCCTGGACAACGAACCAGGTCGCGATCGTCACTCCGAACGCAATTGCGGCGCCGGCCACCACGGGCCGCCGCTTCGCCTTGTTCGTGCCCAGGAAGCTCGCCGTGACAGCCGCGAAGATGAGGATCGCCTCGAGCCCCTCCCTGAAGACGATCATCCCCGAGTTGAAGACCGCGGTGCCGTGGCTCATGTGCTGCTCGGTCGGGTCGGCCGGCCCGGTGTTGGCGGTGGCCATCAGGTAGACGAGACCGGCCACCACCGCGAGGCCGCTGACCCACCAGGCGAGGCGGGTGTGGGAACTCCGAGTGCTTTGGTCGGGGTTCAACGTTCGGGCACCCTAACACAACTTCGATTAGGGAGCCCTAAGGGAGGCACGGCAGAATGGTTTGCTAAGCTAATTAGCAATGCGAACTATCCCGGAGGTAAAGGAAGAGCTCGCCCCGCGCCTGCGTTGGGCGATCACCCGGATGGCTCGGCGGCTGCGCCAGGAGGCCGGGACCGATCTCGGTCCGTCCCAGGTCGCTGCGCTGGCGACGATCGAGCGTCACGGACCGCTCTCCCCGAGCGAGCTCGCGGAGCGCGAGCGGATCAAGCGCCCGACCGCAACCCGCATCGTGGGCCATCTCGAGGCCGCCGGCCTGGTGGAGAGAGTCAGGGACCCGGACGACGGTCGCGCCTCGATCCTCAGTGCCACGCCCGAGGCACGCGAGCTCCTGAAGCGCCTCCGCGCCCGCAAGACGGCCTACCTGGCCACTCGCCTCTCCAAGCTCGACGCCGAGGACCGCCGCACGCTGGAGCGGGCCGCCGAGCTGATGGAGGGGATGCTCGAGTGACGGAGGCCCTCGGCCGCTCCTTCGCGAGCCTCAAGATCCCGAACTTCCGCCGCTACTTCGCCGGGCAGCTCGTCTCGCTGTCCGGCAACTGGATGCAGATGATCGCCGAGATGTGGGTGGTCCTCTCGCTCACCGGCAGCGGTCTCGCGGTGGGCATCACCACCGCCCTCCAGTTCCTGCCGATGCTGGTCTTCGGCGCCTGGGGCGGCCTGATCGCCGATCGCGTCCCGAAGCGGCGTCTCCTCATCCTCACGCAGGGGCTCCACATGATCGCCCCGCTGAGCATGTTCGCCCTCTCGGCCGAGGGTGCGCTCGTCCCCTGGATGGTCTTCTCGCTCGTCTTCGTGCGCGGCTGCGTCAACGCGGTCGATTACCCGACCCGGCAGGCGTTCGTCATGGAGATGGTGGGGTCGGACCGTGTCGTCAACGCCGTCAGCCTGAACAGCGTCCTGGTCCACAGCGCCCGCGTCGTGGGCCCAGCCTTCGCCGGGGTTCTGATCGCGACCGTCGGCGTGGAGCCCTGCTTCGCTCTCAACGCCGCGAGCTTCGCCTTCATGATCTGGGTGCTCGCCGGGTTGGACACCGAGCGGCTGCAGCCCGCCGCGATCGTGCCGCGCGAGCCCGGTGCCGTACGCGCCGGCCTCCGCTATGTCCGGCGCGAGCCGGAGCTCTGGATACCGCTGGCGCTGATGGCCATCGTGGGAACCCTGGGCTACAACTTCCAGGTGGTCCTCCCGCTGCTCGCCCGGTTCACGTTCCACGGCGGGCCCTCGACCTACGCGGTCCTGGTGGCCGCGATGGGCATCGGAGCGATCATCGGCGCCCTGATCAACGGAGCGCGCGGCTCAGTCACCCCGATGCTCCTGATCGGCGCGTCCCTGCTGTTCGGCGTCATCGCGCTGCTTGCGGCCGGCGCACCCAGCCTCGCACTCGAGATCGCAGCCCTCGCCCCGCTTGGAGCTGCGACGGTCACCCTGGCCGCCAGCATCAACTCCTCGCTGCAGCTGGCCTCGGAACCGAACATGCGGGGGAGGGTGATGGCGCTTTACTCGATCGTCTTCCTCGGCTCGACGCCGATCGGCGGACCTCTCTCGGGCTGGCTCTCGCAGGCCATCGACCCGCGGGCGGCCCTCGTGATGGCGGGCATCGCCGGGATTGCCGGTGCCCTGGTCGCCCGAGTCGCGTTCGATCGGGTCGCCCAGGTCCCGATCGACGCCACGCCGCACCCGGCCTAGATCGCCCTCTTCCTGAGCCTTGCGATTTGCCCGCCGGCTCGCATAGAGTGCGCGCCGATGGGCGACGTATCTGAGCTTTCGATCCGGGGGAGGGTGGCGACACCGAGCGACTCCGACTGGGACGAGGCGCGCCAGGCCTGGAACCTGGCCGCCGACCAGCGACCGGCCGCCGTCGCGTTCGTGGAGAGCGCCGACGACGTCTCCAAGGCCGTCACCTTCGCCGCCGAGAACGATCTGCGCGTCACGGGGCAGGGAACCGGGCACGGAGCCGCCGCGATGGGATCGCTGGAGGACACGATCCTGATCAAGACCGAGCGCATGCGCGCGGTGGAGGTCGGTGACGGCACTGCCCGCGTCGAGGCCGGCGTGCTCGCCGAGGAGATCGGCGGGGCCGCGCACGAGAAGGGGATGTCCTTTCTCCCGGGAACCTCCCCGAACGTCGGCGTGACCGGTTACACGGTCGGGGGCGGTCTGAGCTGGCTCGGCCGCAAGTTCGGCTGGGCGTGCAACAACGTCAACTCGATCGAGGTGGTGACCGCCGACGGCGAGGCCCGCACGGTCGACTCGGGCAGCGATCCGGACCTCTTCTGGGCGCTCCGCGGGGGCGGGGGCGGATTCGCGATCGTGACGGCGCTGCACGTCAATCTCTTTCCCGTTGCAGAGGCATACGCCGGCGGCCTGCTCTTCCCGCCCGACGTCACCGAGGCCGGGCTGCGGCGCTATCGGGACTGGACGGCCGAGGCTCCCGAGGAGGTCGGCAGCATGGTCCGCATGCTCAACCTCCCCCCGATCCCCGATATCCCCGAGGAAATCCGCGGTCAGAAGTGGCTTGCAATCACCGCCTGCTGTATCGGCGGTAGGGAGGAGGGGGAGAAGCTGATCGCTCCGCTCCGGGAGATCGGCGAGCCTGCCATGGACGCCTTCGACCAGATCCCCTCGCCGGGGCTGACCCGGATCGCGATGGATCCTGAGCCGCCCGTCCCGGGTCTCGGCCACCATGCGACGATCAACGAGCTGCCCGACGAGGCGCTCGACGCCTTCATGGGGGCCGCAGGCCCCGATACGGATTCGCCGCTGCTGCTTGCCGAGCTGCGCCATCTCGGCGGTGCTCTCAGGCGCGCTCCCGACAACCCGGGCGCGCTGGACAAGCTCGACGCGGAGTTCGTGATGTTCGGCATAGGGATGCCGATGGATCCCGCGACGCGCGTCCGCGATCGAGGGACAACTGGACAAGCTCCATGACGCATTCGGTCCGTGGGCCGCGGACGGCGGCTACTACAACTACGCGGAGCGTCCTTGCGACGTCGAGGCGATCCTACCCGCGGAGACCTGCAAGCGGCTCTCACAGGTCAAGCGGAGCTGGGATCCGGACAACCGCATCGTCGCCAACCACTCGGTGGCGATGGCAACGGCCTAGCGCGCCCCGAGCTAGACGCCGAGGCGCTGCCTGCGCGGCGAGCGCGCCCCGACGATCTGTCCCCACTCCGCATCCTCGATCAGGCCGGGCTCGGTCTCGTCCAGCCAGCCGAGGAGGGCGCTCGCCAGTCCGTCCGGATCTTCGAGATTGGGAAAGTGCGCCGCCTTCGGCAGAGTGACGAACCGGCTGTTCGGGATCCGTTCGTGGGCGGCGAGCCCGTGCTTCATCGGGATGGTGTTGTCGCGCTCGCCCCAGACGATCAGCGTGGGGAGCTCGCCGAGGAGGTAGAGCCGATCAATGGCGCTGACGTGCTGGCCGCGCACGTCGATCACCGAGCGCAGCGTCTGCAGGAACGCGCGGCGCGCCGCCGCCTCCTGCAGGGGGCGCACGGCGCGGCCGACGGCCTGCAGATAGACGCCCCTGCGGGTGCCACGACCCCGCATCCGCTCGCCCAGGGCCTCGATCGCCTCGCGGACGCGACGGTTGGCAACAAGCCAGATCCCGGCTGCGGCGCCCGGTAGCGCGGCGCCCCGGAGCAGCGGGCTGACCTCGTGGCCGAGGCCGCCGCTCGAGATCAGGGCAAGCCGCTCGACCCTCTGGGGGAATTGGTAGAAGAAGACCATCGCGATGCCGCCTCCCAGGGAGTGGCCGACGATCGTGGCTCTCTCGATCCCGATGGTCGTCAGCAGATCGCGGATGCTGGAGGCATGGGCGCCGAGGGAATAGTCCCCTCGTATCGCGGCCGAGTCGCCGTGGCCGATCAGATCCGGGGCGATCACCGTGTAGCGCTCGGCGAGCTGGAGGGCAACCCTCTCCCAGTGCTTGGAGGAGTTGACCATGCCGTGGATCAGCACGACGGGAGGTCCGTCACCGGCGATCCGGTAGATGACCCGGTGGCCGTGGAGCTCGATTTCCCACTCATCGAAGAGGCGGGGACCCCGTGATTCACTCATGGGATCACCCTAGAGCAACGCTGAAATCCGGCTTCGCCATCAGGCTGGGCCCGCTGCGGCCGCCTTCCATAAGTCGCTTCGGGCTCCGCCCCTACGCTCCGACGGAGAGCGGCCTTGGGGCCCATACGAAGACCGGCCGCCAATCCATGGCGGCCGGTCTTTGCAAACAGGCCCCGTCAGGACGGGCAGGGGTACGTCTCAGGGGCCTTACTTGGGGGGTATGTAGTGGATCCAGGCGACGGGAGGCGCCTTGCGGCAAACGCCCGAATCCTATGAGTCGAGAGGCGGTGTTGGGCGTCCGGCCCAGCACCATTTCTCCCGACCCCAGAAGTATTGATCCGCGCGAAGTTTTAGGCAATACCGAAAACTTGGTCGATCCTCAGAAGTCAGTACAAACCGGCCAAGCGTCGGCTTACGCGGGGGACATCGCGGTGGAGAGCGCCGAGCCGTGCAGGATGTCGAGCTCTGACACCTCGACCTCCTGGATGCCGAATGCCCGCATAACCTGAACCAGGATCACGGTCCCGGCCACGATCGTCGGGGCGCGACCGGGATGGAGCCCCGGCACCCTGAGCCGCTCGGCGAGCGGCAGTGAGGAGAGCCGGCTGAGCATGCGCTGGATGCGCTTCAGGCCCAGGTGGTAACCGTGCACGCGGCCCGGGTCGTAGGGCTCGAGGCCCTGGTCGATCGCCGCGAGCGAGGTCGGGGTGCCGGCCACGGCGATCGCGCGGGTGGGTGCGCCCTCCGGCTGGGCGGCGATCGCCCGGTCGATCAGGTTGCGGATGTCGGCGGCCAGGTCCTCGAGCTCATGAGGATCGGGCGGGTCCGAGGTCAGGTGGCGCTCCGACTGGCGGATCGTGCCCGCCTGCAGCGAGGTGTGGAAGCCGACCTCTCGGCCGGTACCGACGATCAGCTCGGTGGAGCCGCCGCCGATGTCGAAGACGAGCGTGGGGTCTGCCGTCGGCCGGTGCGCGGTCGCGCCGAGATAGGTCAGGTGAGCCTCCTCCTCTCCCGTGAGCAGGCGCGCGTCGAGCTCGAAGCGCTCGCGGAGCTCCGCGATGAACGCGTCGCCGTTGACGGCGTCGCGGGCCGCGCTCGTCGCGATCGCCATCACCCGCTCCGCGCCCATCTCCTCGTAGCGCGACTTGTAGTCGGCGATCACGCCGCAGACGTCCTCGACGGCATCCGAGCAGATCATGCCGGTGTGGTCGACGCCGCGGCCCATGTTGGTCACCGTGGTGCGCCGCTCGACCTCGTAGACGCTCGTCCCCTCGACGTCGGCGATCAGCAACCGGGTGGAGTTGGTGCCGATATCGACTACGGCAACTCGCATCGCGACATCCATGTCGTCCGATCCCCGGTCACCCGCGATGCATCCTATTCCTATTGATGAGGATGTGCCCGCAGGACGCTCACATCCTCCTAATGACCCAAAGCCGCCCGGCTACCCCCCCTTGCGGAAGCCGAACAGCCCCGTGTAGGTGCCGGTGTTGGTGTTGTCCGCGCCGGCGGGCGAGCCCTGGTCGACGCCGACTCCAACCTGGCGGTAGGAGCGGGAGAGCATCACGCTGCGGTGGACCGCGCTGTGCATCCACGCGTTGACGGTGGCGCTCGGCGTGCTCCGCTTGTCGGCTCCCCAGAACAGGTCCTCGCCGACTCCCCAGGCCCTGGCGCCGGCCATGTAGCCGGCCGTCGAGGCGCGCGAGGCCGGAGTGCCGTCACCCTCGTGGGAGAAGAAGTTCTGGGTCGTCATCGCGTCCGTGTGGCCCTGCGCGGCCGCATCGAGCAGCGCGTTCTCGTGCACCGGCTTGGCGTGATTGTGGGCACGCTTCTTGTTGATCAGGCAGACGACGGAGGTACGTGCCTGCTGCGTGGTCAGGTACGGGGCGCCCACTTGCGCTCCGGGACAGGCGATCGCCGATGGCGCCCAGGCGCCGAGCATCGCCGCGACTGCGAATCCGATCGTGAGTCCGACCTTCCTTGGAAACCGCCGGCTGACGTTCTCCGGCGCTGGCTCATGGCCCATTGCCGACCTCTCAGTCTTCGTGCTGCCGGGGTTAGCTGGCGGGCTCGCGCGGATTGAGTCGCGCTATACCGTGTATTCGGCAATTCGCCCCTGGGACCTTGGGTCCCCCGGTCGCCGGCCCTTCGTGGGCCAGCGATTAAGCAGGTCTATGGAACGCGAAAATTTAGCATGCATTTCGGACATTCGTTCAAGTTGCGAACCAAGGCGGGCGCGGTAAACTTGCTCATACCGACGCGGGGTGGAGCAGTCTGGTAGCTCGTCGGGCTCATAACCCGAAGGTCGCGGGTTCGAATCCCGCCCCCGCTACTCACGAAAGGCCCGCTCCGGCGGGCCTTTCGTTTTGGCCGGGGGAGTGACGACTGAATCCGTCGTCCCAATGTCGTCCCATTTGCTGCGGCGGTCTTGCAAAAACCGCCGCTTTGCATGGAATGGAGCGGTTTGGCCAGCCACAACCGGACGGCTCATCTTGCCTGGCGCCAGCAAGGAGCTCGACACGCTGCTAGACCTCTGAAATAGTCAGGCCTGAGAGGGAAAGGGTCGGTTCGCTGAGGAGGATTTGTGCCAGGGATGCGCCGCTGGATTGCTCTCATCGCAGTCTCCATGGCAGTGCTTGCCGCGCCTGCGGCAGCGCACGCCGCGATCGTCACCAATGGCGACTTCGAGACCGGCAGCCTCTCGGGCTGGCAGACCCAGAACACCGGTAGCGGCTGGTTCGCGTACTCGGGGACGGCCTCCCCCACAAACGCCCTGCCGATCGCTGCTCCGCCGCAGGGGTCCTTCGCCGCGGTCACCGACCAGGTCGGGCAGGGCACCCGCATCCTCTATCAGGACGTTGCGCTCGAGCCCGGCCAAACCCACACGCTCAGCCTCTACGTCTACTACAAGAGCAACTCGCCGATCGCCCACCCCGCTACGGACAGCCTCGATTACTTCGTCGTGCCGAATCAGCAATACCGCATCGACGTGATGAAGCCGAGCGCCCCGCTCACCTCGATCAACCCGGCCGATATCCTTCTGCCGATCTTTCGAACGGCGACCGGCGATCCCACGACGCTGGCGCCGACCATGATGACGGCCGATCTGACCCCGTTCGCAGGCCAGACGGTTCGCCTCCGGTTCGCCGAGGTCGACGGCGCGGGCTACTTCAATGCCAGCACGGACGCCGTCTCGATCGCCAGCACGCCGCCACGGCCGACCGGCCAACGCGCCGCGGCCCTCGCGAGCTGCAAGAAGCGGGCTCATAAGCACCACTGGTCGCACAAGCGCCTCAAGAAGTGCAAGAAGAAGGCGAATCTGCTGCCGCTCTAGGGCAGTCCCAGACCAAAGCCCGGATCGCTGCGAACCGGAAACCGCCGCTTTGGACGAGTAGCAGCGGTCCTGCTTTGCATGGGAAGCAGCTGTCTTCGGCGCCGACCGGCGCCTCAGAGCTTCTTCTTTAGCTTCACCTTCGCCGACTGGGTGCTTGGGTCGCCGCCGGTCGGCGTGTAGGTGATCGCGACGTTCAGCTTCACCTTGCCGGTGGTCTTGAGCTTCTTGCGCTGCTTCCCCTTCGCCTTGATCAAGAACTGGGCCGGACCAGCGCCGACCGATTTGCTGATCACGGCTCGCTCTGCGGAGGCGGCCTTGACGCCCTTGCCCGAGGCGGTCAGCTCGCCGGGGTTGGGGAGGGTGAAGTTGAGGGTGGCCGTGCCCTTCTTCTTGTTGCGCGCGGTGCCGCCCAGGATGAAGGCGTTCGCGGGATTGAACACGGCCGAGACATTCGTGCGGTCAAGCGGGCCTGCGGTGAACGATGCAGCCTCACCGTCGGCCAAGTTGCTGGGGGCGTGGGTCAGGATCGTGTCTGTGAGGCTGCCCGGGAACACGCATCCGATGCCGGGACTCGAGGTGTTGATGCCGAGGATATCCCCGGGCTGGACCGGAATGTTGGCCGGGAAGGTGTTGAGGAGTCCACCGGCGCTCAGCGGCTGCGGGCCGTCGTGACCTACAACCCTGTAGATGTCCGGATCGCCGACCTTTCGAAACACCTTCATCGTGAGGCTCTGCCCAGGGCCGGAAATGGCGAGATGGCTCCAGGAGGTGATCGTCCCCGTCCCGGGTACCGTGTAAGAGGCACCGGAGCTGACCGCTGATTGCGCGATGTCGATTCCAGGGCTGCAAGTTCCAGGAGAGAGGCCGAGTTGCCCGATCGTCACCGCCGCATCAGCAGGCGAGGCGGTCGCCGCCAGCGACAGCGCAGCGAGCGAGGCGGCGCCCGCGAAGCGCCTGAGTGAGCGCGGCAGAGGTGTTCCCGGAACCACGCCGCGAATCTGTCGTACGTGCATGGGCTCCCTCCGAGGGCAATGATGCTAGCCGCGAATAAGCCCGGAATCAACAACGCCGGACAGGTGACTGCTCGCTATCGCTTTGGCCGACGCATGAAAGTCAAGTCATCTCTGGACGTAGCACCTCCAATTTGCGAGAGTTCGGCTCGGGCGCCGGTAGACGACCAGCTAAAGAGCAGGCCCGGGGGCTTGGACCTGCCGCGCTGCTTGACCGCTTGACGGTCCACGAGATGCGCGCCCCGGTGTCGCGCCGGCGCCCTTTCTCTTCGCCTGGGTCGCCTGCCAGTCGCGGACGCTGCGTCGGTAGGCGGCTTCGCCCTGCTGAGCGAGCTCGCGCTCCGCGGCCCGCATCCTCTGCCGGGTCGCAAAGGTCCCGGTGGGGGCGCCCTTGCGCGTCTTTTCACCGGCGCGGAGCTCCAGCAGGCGGAGCTTCTTGGCGGTCAATGAGGGCTGCGCGAAGGCGTAGTCCTCCTCCCGGATGAGCAGGCACCAGAACAGGCAGGCGAGCTTGCGGGCGCAGGCGACGATCGCGACGCTGTGGCCGCGCCGGGCCCTGATCCGCTCATAGAACGCGTGCAGTGGCCCCGGCTGGCGGACCGCCGACCAGCTCGCCTCGACCAGGGCGTGGCGGCCGGCGACCGATCCCTGCTTCGAGACCCGCCCGTGGGTGGCGGGGCCCGAGCCGGACTGGCTCACCTTGGGATCGAGCCCGAGGTAGGCGGCCAGCTTGCGGGTCGAGGGGAAGCGCCGGATCTCGCCGACCGCCGCGATGAAGGTCGCCGCGCAGATCACGTTCACCCCGGCACCGTCATCAGCCGCCTCACCTCGTGAGATTCAAGCGCCGCGGCTGAGATCAAGCGCTCGACCGCCTCGATCTCGGAGTCGAGGAACTCGACCTGGCGCAGGGCCGAGTCGACCGACTCGCGCTCCTCCTCCGTCAGGGCGAGCCCGGCCAGCCAGCCTCGGCCCTTGACCCCGAAGAGATCGGAGAACGGGGCGGCCGACCAGGCAGCGCATCAGGGTGGCGTGGATCTGGTTCTTTGAGCGCGAGCGGGCCGAGACCAGCTGGCCGCGGCGCTGCAGCCGTCGACGCATCACCTGGGTCTGGCGGTCGGGCACCCAGACCGGCCTGAGCTCGCCCGCGGCCAGGAGCCTCGCCAGGGTGCGGGCGTCGAGCCGGTCGGTCTTCGCCCGCGCGGAGCGGATCCCGGTGTCTCCCGGCGAGACGACGATCACCTCGGCGACGTGCGGCTCGACGAGGCGCTTGATCTCCCAGGCGTTGCCGGTGACCTCGAGCGCGACGCGATCGTCGGGGCCGAGGCTCTGGGCGAAGAGCTCGATCTCCTCCGGCCTGGTCGCGATCCGTCCCGCCGAGCGAAGCTCACCTCCTTCTGAGATCGCCACCTCGCAGAACTTGAGGTGGACGTCCAATCCGATTGCCCTCATCTGCTCCTCCTCTGCTCGAACGATTGGGAGAGGCGGTGGGCAACACGACATCGACGCATTCGCGCTCTAGGCGCACCCGGACAAGTCGCAGGGGCGGCCACTGAAAAGCTCGGGCTCTGGGCCCATCGTCCAAGAACCGGCCTGCCCACCTCGCGTTCTCCCGGAAGCCCCTGTCCCGGTCAGCCGACCGTAGGTCGCGACCCGGACGTCAGCTTCCGGGGAGGATTTTCATCTCCCGAAAAGCGGCTAATCGAAGAACGAGCGAAGAGCGCGGCGGATTCGCTCCCAGCCCCGCTCATATGCGTCCACGGGCGACCCGGAGCCGCCACCTAGATAGCCGAGCACAACAACGGCCGCGAGGAGGAACAGCACCAGGTAGCCGATGACCGGAATGATCCCCGTGGGTCCCATCACCCGAGATCATCGGCGGTTGCTCGGCTCAACTCCAGTCTGAAGGTGGTCCTCCTTTGGAGGAAGCAACAGCGAAGCTATCCATCCTCGTGCGGTCGGTAGAGATCAAGACTCTTGATCTTCGAGATCAGCTCTGAAGAGGACTGAAGCTTTCGCACCTTGCCATTCTCGGGGTACTTCTCAGGGTCAAGGCCCTCGAATAGCTCAGCGTCGCTGGAGATCACTTCCACGCGTGCCGCTAGGTATCCGACCAGGTCGGCGTACATCAGCCCCACTGTGTCGAAGCTCGAGTGACCCTCAACCGTGCTTTCGAAGAGGACGTAACCCTTGGCTTCCACTGCCTCTGTGATTGCCTGATGGAACGCGTCGAGCTCGAGGTCTGGCCGCTCGTCATGAACCACTGCAAGCAGGTTCTTGCCGGCTCCCTTCGGAGCTTTGGGAAGAAGCTCGTGGACCAGACCGGGGACGAGTCGGAGATAGTCCGCTCCATGGTCCTCGGACTCCAAACTCCCGTACGCGAAGCGCATTTGCGCGTTCTTCCCAGCGTTCAGATCGAGGAGCTCTCCCGCAGCTTCGACGCGGCGTTCTACCTGAACCTCTGAGCAACCCTTGGTCTGCGAGAAGAGAAATGCGCCCTTGAACTCGACATCCGGGCTCCACTCGGCCCGCTCAAGGATTTCGCGAGCTTCGGCCTTCAGCTTGGGATAAGACTTGGCATCGACAAGCGCAACCGAGAACCCCAGGTACTGCTTGCGTTTGCTGTCCCCTGTCTCATCGATAAACACGAACTTCATTCGCCAGCACCTTAGGGTGACGCTCGGAGCCGCTTTTCGTCCAGCGGCGCTATTTTCGTCGATCGCTAAAGGGACCCTGACTGCTCCTTTCACGCGACAGGAGGCGTCACCTCGTTAAAAGGGCAGGCGGTTTGCTCTCTTCCTGCACTTGAGCCTCTTCGGCTTCTTCTTGAGCTTCTTGCATTTCTTGAGGGCGGCGGCGCGCCGGCCGGTTGGAGGCGACTCCACGTACGTCATGAACGCAAAGTCTCCTCCGACGGGAGTCCAGGCGGTGGAGGGTGGCGAAACAGGCACGAAGAACGGGCCCCCACCCGCGTAGGTCTCGCCCGAGCTGTTACTCCATCCGTACGAGTTGGGGGCGTCCGTGCTCCAAAGGACGATGGAGTACTGAGTCCCCGCCACCACGGCTGCGGGCGAGAGGAACTTGATCGGCACGAAAACGGGAAACGCGCCGATACCGGCGGCCCGAACGCTTTCGGAGGCCAGGACAGTGGTGCCCGGGACGCCGCCCGAGGCATTTCGAATCTCGACGATCAAGGGGGCCGTGGGGTCACCGACCTTTTGGAGAACGAGATCGACCCGATCGACGCCGCCGCTGAGACCGGCCGTGAACGTTTGGGCCCCGCTTTGGCCCGATCCGATCCCGACATAGCCGGCGCTCGCGTTCGTTTGCTGCTGATCGAGAGTCCCGGCCAGCGCCGTGGCCGGCGCCAGTGCACAGGCTGCGCACGCAACTGCGACGATCGCTGAAACCGTAGGCCGCACCATCTTGGCCATTGCCGCGTGGGGCGTTCGCTGCCTTCTCCGCATCCCCTTCTCCCTGGTCGTCGCCCTGGATGAGGTTCGAGTCTATCCGGGCCGCCAGTCGCTGGTCAACGGCCGAACCCAATAGCAACGCACTCGCTTCCATGCCGAGGGCGAGCGCTCCACCTGCGAGCCGAACGCGCCTCCCTTGCGCGAGGAGCGGGAGCTCCCTGTCCTGCCCGAACGCGCTAGTTGGATGCGCGGGCTGTCCTTAGCGCCTCAGCTTCGCTCGCGAAGTCGTGGAAGGACACGATCATGCCGGCTTCGAAACCGTAGATCGCCGCGCTCGTCATCTCGATGGCCGCCCCGCTGCTCCTTCCGCGGCCCGTGTAGTGGCCGAGTACAAGCAATCGGTCGTCCGGCAGCTCCCGGATGCTGTCAACGGTCGCCGTGAAGCCCTCGAATCCCTCGGGAATGCGGTCGAAGAGGAGGCTGATCACCTCGTTTCGACCTCGCATCGCCTCGACCCCCAGGATTGGGCCGGCCATCGTGTGCCATTCAGCGTCCGGATGGATCAACTCCGCCGTGGCGTCTCGATCGCCCTGGGCGAGAGCGTCTGCGAACCGTCGGATGATCTCGGCGTTGCCTCGCGACATCGCCGCAGTGTCCCTTACGGAGCGTCTACTCGCTTCGGAGGAGGAGCACTCCGTGGAGCTGACGACTCGCTCCTCCTGTGCGCGAGACCGAGCACCGCGAGGGCACGGTGCTCCTCCTCGCTTAGAGCGGGAGCAATAGCGATGCGTCGCTCACCGCTGGCGATTTTCCGGTGGCACGCGGAAGTGGAAGTCCCGTGCACCGGCTCCCGGTAGGTTCTACTCGTGACAGCCGGCCCTCGCCCACTCGCCGACCGTCTGGAAGTCGGTGCCCCGCGAGTGGCGACGCTTGCCGCGCGAGTCCTGGGCGGCTTGCCTGGACCCTTTCGCCGCCGCATTCTTCAGGCCGCTTTCGATCGTGCTCGCGATGCCTTCAACCGTGGGGACCTCGATGTGGTGTTTGCCCTGTTCGCCGATGACGTGGAATACGCGCCGCCGCCACCGCTTCACGAGGACGGTCAGCTTCGAGGTCGCCCGACCGTGCTGGATTTCTGGCGCGGCGTGTTCGCCCGCTACGAGGACAACACCATCGAAAACCTCTCTCTCGAGGAGGCTTCTCATGGTCATTTCGTGCGGCGGGCGCGCCTGCGCCATCGCTCACCCGCCACGGGCGAGACTCTCGACTACGTGATCGTGCAGACCACCGAGGTGGACGCTGGTCGGGTGGTACGTCAGGTGAACGCGCTGGATCCGGCCACGTACTGACCAGCAGCCACCCAGGCCGATCTCGACGTCCCTTGCGCTTTGCGCGAAGGGCGACACTGCGGCGGGCCAACAGCCTGAGCCTGCGAACTAGACTCACTCCGTGGCCCGCTATCGCATCGACGAGGAAGAGGCTGCCGTTTCGATTGAGCTGACCGAGTTGGCCGGAAAGCAGGGGGAGCTCCTGCACGCGTTTCGCGAGTGCCAGGAGGGCCGCTGCACGTGTCCCACCGAGGAGTACCGCAAAGTCGCCTCGATGGACGTCGATGCGGACGAGGATCGGATCGCGATCCGGCTCGAAAGTAAGCCCGGCGAGCGCCTCGATTCGTCGGAGATCAATACTTGCCTTACCCACACGGTGGGCAAGGTCAAGGATTCCGTTCCGCCCGGGCCGGACTGAAGACAGCGCCACTTCCCGTAGCGACTCCTCCGCGCGAGAAGCGAGCGCTACGCCGAAACCGCCGCTTTCCATGCAAAGCAGCGC
>CAVSLJ010000003.1:0-623997 GCA_963728875.1 uncultured Solirubrobacterales bacterium | reverse complement strand
CGCTCGATCGGGCCGGGCAGCAGGAAGGGGTACGGCCGCCGCCTGACCCGACGGCGCCAGGCGCGATCGAGCCTGCGGATCCGGAGCAGGGCGGCCCAGAGCCGGGCGTCCGAACGGTAGTGGCGGCGCACCTCGTCCTCGGTGAGCGGCTCGTCCAGGTGTGGGTTGAAGCGGTCGAGGAACGCCGGGAGCCAGCCCTCGAGCCGCTCCTTCAGGAGGTTTCCCGCCAGGTCCAGGTAGACCTTGCGGAGATCGCGGTAGGTGTCGAGGATTCCCGGGGCGACGAAGCGGCGTAGCGGCCACCGCAGGATCGCCGGATAAGCGTCCGCGAGCAGGTCGAGGTCGAGCTGGGAGTCGCCCTCGGGAGACCAGATCAGCGGCGTGGAGACGTCGAAGTAGGTGAGCTCGTCGCCATCCCAGGTCCAGTTGGCGAGTTGGGCATCCAAGCCGAGGTGGGGGCCAACCGCCGCAGCCGCGGCGGAGGCGACGGCCTCGATCAGCGGATGCCCAGCCTCGGGGTCCGCTGGCCGCAGGGTCGTGGTCGCCAGGTGATCGGCCGGGAGCATCGGCTGCACGACATACCCCGCGACGCTGCCGTCGTGGAGCTCGACGGCGCGCATCTCCGTCTCGACGACCCGCACGCCGGCGTCGCCGAGTGCCTTGAGGTAGTCGTCGAGCGTGGCCCGGTAGGCATCGAGCCGTTCCCGGGAGCGGAACGGGGGGAGCCGCTTGCAGGCGAATCGCCCGCCGTCGGGCGGCCAGCTCAGGACGAGCGAGATCTCCCCGTAGCCCAGCACTGGGAGCCCCTCTCGTCGCCCGACGAGAGCGCGGCCTCGACCAGATCCTCGAGGCGGCGGAGGTCATCGTCGGCGAGGCCGGCGAGGCCGGTCTCCGTGCCGGTCATGACAGCGCGGCTCCGACCGCCGCGGCGATCTCGTCGACCTCCGACTCGCTGACGATCAGTGGGGGCTTGAACTGGGTCACGGAGTGGTCGTGCTCGGCGTACACGGCGAAGACCCCGGAGTCGATCAGCTGCTTGGCGGCCATCACCCCTCCCTGCTCGTGCTCGAACACCAGGCCCATGGTGAGTCCGAAGCGCCGAAGCTCGAACGGCATCTCCGCAAACGCGTGCTCGAATCGCTGACCAAGCTCCTCGACCCGCTCGAGGAAGCCGGGCGTTGAGATCTGGTCCATGACCGCGCTGGCTGCGACGCAACCGATCTCCGCACCGCCGAAGGTCGAGACATACGAGAAGGGGTGGCTCTCGAAGAAGGATTCGAGCTCCTCGGTGACCAGGGTGGCGCTGACCGGATAGACGCCGCCGCCGAGGCCCTTGCCGGTGATCAGCATGTCCGGCCTCACATCCTGCTGCTGGTAGTACCAGGCGGTCCCGGTGCGACCGAGGCCGGTCTGAACCTCGTCGAGGATCAACAGGGCGCCGGCGTCCGTGGCGGCCTTGCCGACCTCGCGCAAGTAGCCGGGATCGGGCGGGACGAAGCCGAGCGTCGCCGGGATCGTCTCCATGATCACCGCCGCGGTCTCGGAGTCGATCTCCCGCCGGATGGCCTCGATGTCGTTGAACGGGACGTGTGAGAAACCGCTCGGCCCGAACCCGAAGGGCTCGAGCCAGCGGGGGTCGCTGGCGGCCAGTGCGAACCCGCTGGACCCGTGGTAGCCGCCGAGCGCGGCGACGATCCTGGGCCGGCCGGTTACTGCCCGAGCGAGTCGCAGGGCGAGGTCGACGGACTCGGTTCCAGAGGGGGTGAAGACGGCGTGCGTGAGCAGACCGTCGGTGCTCGCCGCAAGCTGTTCCGCCAACCGCGCTCGGTAGCCGCTGACGAGATGATGGTTGCCGACGTCTACGTGATTCAGGCCCTCCCGCAAGGCGGCGATCACCGCCGGATGCCGGTGGCCCAGATTGAAGACGCCGCCGTTGCAGTGACAGTTCCAGTACCACCGATCCGAGTAGGCATCGCGGAAGCGGGCGCCCTCCCGCGCCCCGATCACGAGGTCGACGCCGATCGCCTCGAGGGCCCTCGCCTTGCCGCGGTCGACGTGAGAGGCGAAGGCCTCGATCGTCTCCTCGCGCGTGCCATAAGGCTGGTCGCCGGTTACGCTCTGCTTCTCGCCCGGAGCTTTCATGAGCGGGCCTCCTGGTCGCTGTGTCCTCACGCTGAACCTATCGCCTTCGTCCTTCCTGGAACCGAGCCCTGGGCGGTACGCTCGCCGGGCAATGGCCCTCGACGACCGGCTGGACCTCTATGAGGTGAAGGCGCAGTTCGAGCGCTTCACCGAGTGGCTCGACCTGGGCGAGATCGTCGCCGACCTGGGGTTCCTGCGGCGGGCGCGACGAACGCTGCTGCCCCTGCCACTGATCGACCGACCCGCCCCGATTGACCCCTCGGCGCACCTGCAGCCGTTCCGCCCGCGACCGGTCCCGGAGCTGCAGGAAAGGCGGATCGCTTTGGTGGCGTCCGGGGGCGGCGGGGCCGCCGTGGCCCTCGTGGGGGTCAAGCGGGCCTTTGAGGAGGCGGGAGTCGAGCCGGCCGAGATCATCGGGTGCTCCGGCGGCGCGATCTGGGGCTCGATGTGGGCGGCGGGGATGAGCTCTGACGAGATGGCGGACTTCTCGCTCTCCTGGCGGCCGGAGGACTACCTGGACATCCAGTGGCTGAAGCTGCCGCGGTTCGCCCTCTCGGCGCTCAGAGGATTCTCGGGGCTGGCGAAGGGGGAGGCGATTGAACGCCTCTTCGACACCCGGCTGACCAGGATGCCGTGCGGGGAGGCGCCGATTCCGATCACGACGATCGTCTACAACATGGACCTCGGCAGGGTCGAGTACTTCGGGTCGAGGCGCACGCCCGAGGTCACCATCGGCCACCTCGTCCGAGTGGCGATCGCGCTGCCCCTGTTCATCGAGTCGGTTCCCGTACGCGGCCATCTCTACGTGGACGGGGGGATCATCGAGAACTGGCCGGCACAGCCGGCGATCGAAGCCGGTGACCGCTTCGATCACGTGATCGGCGTCAACCTGATGCTGCCCAAGGGCTTCGAGCCCCGGGACATAAGCGGCTGGCCGGATCGGACCGGCGGGCTGCTGCAGGCGAGCCGACAGCTGCAGCAGGGCTACCACCTCGAATTGGCGCGGCGGGCGAAGGACGAGCTGGGGGAGAAGCTGAAGCTGATCGAGCCGATCGACGAGGCGGAGATCCGAGGCGTCTCGTTCTACGACCTGTTCCTGGACCGGACCCAGTGGCCGCGGCTGATCCGGCAGGGCTACGAGTCGGCGACCCGGGTGCTGCAGGGCTTCCGCTGAGCCCGGCCGGGCTCAGCGCCCTGATCGAGCGCTTCGACCCCGATGCGGCGATCGACCGCCAGCTCAGAAAGGGCCGCTAATGCGGCCCTTTCCATTTCGCACGAGGGGGTGGGACACGGATTGGGAGGGGGCCGTCGTCGTCCCGCCCCGCTAGCCCCGTGCGGTTGTGCCCTTCGCCCGGGTCTAAGTGCCCTTCGCCCGGGTCTTTGTGCTCTTCGCCCGGGTCCTTGTGCTCTTCGCCTGGGCCTTAGTGCTCTTCGCCCGGGCCGACCCACCTTTCGCGCGGGTCGTTGTGCCCTTCGCGCGGGAGGATGCCGGCTCCTCGGTCAGTGCCTTCTGGAGCCTGCGCATGTCGGCCGAGAGCGTACGACTCAGCTTGCCCAAATCCCGGCGCTGATCCTTCAAGAGCTGTTGCACATTGCGGACCATGTCGCGCCTGCCCCGGCCAAGGTCCTTCTGCAGCTCTGCCAGCGCTTTCTGGACCTGATCGAGCGAACCGCCCGCACGCTTCAGCGCAGCCTCCGCCCGCTTCTTCGTCGCATTAGTCGACACACGTACGCGTTCGGGCGTCTTCTTCGTTGCTGGCATGGTCGCTCCTTACCTCGGGAACTACCCGAGTCTACGGCCGCCGCACGACACTGCATCGGCCAACCGACGCCGACGGGGTAGCCCCAATCCGTCTTCTGCGTGGCCGCGTAGCCCTGACGATGACCCGTCCCGACGAGACCCAGACAACCCGCCGGTGGCCGGCCGGCGCTTCGAGGGTCGGCGCCGGCGTGACACCGTTCCAGACCGACGCCGCAGCGACGATTCGGCTCGCGGTGGGCGCCGAGAGACTTGGCTACGCCCGCTTCGGCACCGCCGAGGGGTGGACCAACGATGCGGTCGTGATGCTCACCCAGATCGCGGGAGTGACCTCGCGGATCGGCCTCGCCACGGCGGTGCTCCCGGTCTGGAGCCGCACGCCGGCGGCGATCGCAATGGCCGCTGCGGGTCTCCAGCGCGCGTCCGACGGCCGCTTCGCTCTCGGCCTCGGCGCGAGTAGCCCGCCGCTCGTCGAGGGCTTGCATGGGCTCACCTGGGGCCAACCGGTCGCTCGGATGCGTGCGACGCTCGTCGCCGTCAGGGCGCTGCTCGGCGGCGCTCGCCTGCCAATCCAGCGGCAGGGCGTCAGAGCGCTACGCCTGGGCGCACCGCCCCAAGAGCCCGTACCGATCCTCCTCGCAGCGCTCGCCCCAGCCTCGGTCCGCGTGGCCGGTGAGCTGGCGGACCAGTGGCTGCCGTTCCTGTGGGCGCGCTCGCGACTTGCCGATGGCCGAGCCCTGCTCGCCGAGGGCGAGGCGCGTGCCGAGGTCCCGGCGCCCACCGCGTTGACCGCCAGCGTCCCGCTCGCGATCGGTGAAGACGAGGCGGCCGCCCGGCAGATCGCCGCTGGCTGGCTACTTGCCTACCTCACCCGCATGGGGCCCCTGTATCCGCGGATGCTCCGGGATCAGTTCGGATTCGCGGATGGCGTCGATGCGTTGCTCGGCGCCAACGAAGGCGGTGGGCCGCCGCAACTCCCCCCGGCGGCGGAGGGGCTGGCGCGCGAGGTGACCCTCATGTGCAGTTACGACGAGGCGGGGCACGCAGTCCGCGCCTGGCTCGAGGCGGGGGCAGACGCGATCGACTTGGTGTTGCCTCTCGGATTGCCGGAGGAGCAGCTCCACGAGATGCTCCAGGCCGCCGCGCCCGCGGCGCCTCCTGGAGGCGAGCAAAGCCGGCCAAAGTCGAAGGCCTAACCCTCCTTTGGCCAAGCCCTAACCCGCGACGAGGAGTATGCGTGGCATGAAAACCAGAATCCACAGCACACGCATCTCACGGCTGGCGGCCGCCCTGCTCTCGGCCGCGGTGCTCGGCTCAGCGCTGGCCCCCGCAGGAATCGCAGCCACCCAGGCGAACGATGGAGTCCGGGCGAAGGCGGCCTCCCGAGCCGACGACAAGTGCCGGCAGATCAAGAACAAGAAGAAGCGGAAGAAATGCATCGCCAAGCATGAGGGCGCGAACCATCACTGAGCGTCTCGTCGGCTGATTCAACTCAATCCCGCTACTCACGAAGGGCCCGGAGATCCGGGCCCTTCGCCTTGTGCCCGCTGCCGACGGCTCCGTGATCCGGGCGCTTCGTCGCTCTCGAGCAGGGAGGTCGGCTAGCCGATCAGCCTGAAGCGGGTCTTGGCGGTGGAGGTCTTGCCGAATCGACTGGTGGCCGTGGCCGTGACGACGACCTTCCATCGCCTGCCCGTCGCGATCACCGCCCTGATCCTCTTGCGCGCCGCCTTCGAGAACCTGAGCTTGATCTTCTTCCTGACCTTGGGAGCGAGCGAGGTGGTCCGCTTGGCGTCCAGGGCCTGGGAGAGAACCCGTGAACCGCGCGAAGATCCGGCGGCCGTCTTCGGGCCCCTGAGCTTCGCCTGAAGCTTCACCGTGGCGGGCTTGTCGACCTTCTCGCTGACCGCGGCCTTGGCGAGCCTCTGCTTCTTCCGAGCTCTCAGCGTTTGTCGCGGCTTGGACTGCGGCTCGACGCGGAAGGCTCCCCTCATGAATGGATGTATCCGGCAGAAGTACGTGTAGGTGCCGGTCGGGAGATCCTTGGGCGTCTGCCATGTATCGCGGTCGGCGGCGGGAGCATTCCCGACGCCGCCATTGTTTCCGTTGAAGCCGAGCTCGCCCGAATCGAACGTAACCGGCCCGTTGGCGATCGGGTAGGCGACGCCGGTCTTGCCGGTACAGGGGTCCTTGCAGGCCGTGATCGTGTGGAAGGCATTGACGCTCGGGACCGCGTCGTAGTTCTGGAACGTGAGAGTCTGGCCCGGCTCGATCGTGGGCACGCTCAAGCCGGCATTCGGATCCGCCCGGTACGCGAACGACTGGATGCCGATCGTGTTGTTCGGCGCCGGAGCGCTCGGCAGGAAGAACGGGTTCGCGACCCCGGTCGAGTTCCCGCCGTGGTTGTCGTTCTCGGCCAGGTGAGTGTGGGTGAGGACTCCCGCCTGCGGGATGTCCGGGGCCTGCGCGTCCTTGACGGCGGGGTCGCCTGGGAGGGTCCCGTTGTAGACGGCGACGGGCATGATCCCCATCACCTCGTACCAGTCGGCTCTTCGGGTGTCGTAGGTTGCGTGCACGCTGACATGGTCATTCGCCTGAACCTGCACGCGCCAGTCAGGCGGCGTCGCACGCATCGCGACGTCCCATGAGACCTCTCCGGCGGGCTCGTAATAGTGGGCGTCGGAGGTGAAGAGGGTGTTGGTGTTGCCGCCGCGGGTGTCCCGCAGCTGTGTGTTGAGACCGCCGGGATGCAGGTGTCCGGCGGTCCCGATCAGGGTCACGTCATGGTTGGGGGTCCAGCGCTGGGCGCTTCCGAGGCAGCCGTGGCTGTCCTGCGCCCGCCCGAAGATTCCGCACGGATGCCGATCAGCCGCCGGCGCCTGATCGGGGAACGTGTAGGTGCCGTTGTGCCCGTCGGACCGCAGGGCGTCGAAGACCGGATAGAGGCTCGGGTTGCCGGCGACGTCCAGCCACTTGGTGTGTACCGGGAGAATCGACCCGTAGTCGGATGACGTCTCCGGGACGAAGTCGAGCCGCCAGACGACGTACACCTGGGCCGGTTGGGCGACGAGGTCGTGCAGCATGTCGTTGAGGACCCAGGAGTCGCCGGGATCGCTGGGCCAGCCGAACCCCTGGGGCAGCTGCTGGATCGTCTTCTCCTCCCCGACGGCGAACTGCGGGCCGTTGTTGACGAGCCAGACGGCGTGGTGGAGGTGAAGGACGTCGACCCGTGGGACCGTGCCGTCCGCGTAGATGAACTCGGGGTCGAAGCGGGTGACGTAGCCCGGCACCTGGGGCCAGAGCTTCTGGCCGTTGCCGTCGATCGCCGGCCGGAGCCGGATCACGTTCTGGCCGGGCTTGATGGTGATCGGCCCGTAGCAGTAGGTCAGGTGCTCGACCTGGTCGTAGTCGACGTGGTCCACCGCGTTCGGCTTGTCCGCGATCGCCGGACACCCTGGGTTCCCTCCTGGGTCCACTCCCGCCCTGGCCGCGGGCGAGAACAGCAGCAGGGCCGCGAATGCGCAGCCGACCACAGCTAACCAGTTGCGAATCCCGAGACGAATCAAAGCTTCCTTGCTCCCCTCGCTCTCAGCGAAAGTATCACGGCGCCCCCCGCCGTTCGCGGGGACCCTGGAATCAGGATCGTCGGCTTGGCTCAGTCCGAGCCCGGCTCGTAGTTCCCGAACGACCACTCGTAGCCCTCGGGGTCGAGTACTCGAGCCCGTTCGGTGCCCCACTCGGTCGCCTCGGGCTCAAAGACACTGGTCGCGCCCGCCTCGATGGCGGCCCAGTACATGGCCGGGACATCCTTCGTATGCACGTAGGTCCCATGCCCCACGGTGCGCCCGCGAAGCTCGGGCTGCTGGAGGTCCTCGCGAACTCCCCCGATCATGACGATCGCCTCCCCGAGCCTGAGCTCGGCGTGACGCAGGGCCCCGTCCGGGTAAGGCCAGGTGAGGAGCAGCTCGAAGCCGAGCGCTTCCAGCCAGGCAATCGCCCGCTCCGGGTCGCGGTACCCGAGCTGCGGAAAAAGCTTCGTCAAGGCAAGCGGGCAGGCTATCGCTAGTGCACCAGCGCCTCTCTACCTAGTTCGATGCCTATTTACCGCACTACTGAGGTGGGGTCGTCCGACGGGGGGGCTTAGCCTTCCGCGACGATGCAGGCAAGGAGCAGATACCTGATCGCGGGACTGGCGATCGCGGCACTCGCCGTGCCGGCCGGCGCCTCCGCGTCGACCGGCAAGCTGACGATCTCGCCTCAGCCGAACACTCCGGACGCTTCGCCGCAGACTCAGATCAGCATCCTCGGGGTGCCGCGCGCAGCGGATCCGCTCCGTCCAGGTGACGGGATCGGCCTCCGGGCCCCATTCCGGCCACCTGCGCTCGTACTCGACGACACCGCGGCGCGAGCTTCGTGCTCGACCAGCCGCTCACGCAGGGAGAGTCCGTCGCGGTCGAGATCCGCGTCAAGCGGGCGCAAGCCGGTTCGCTTCTCGTTCACCGTCGCCACCTTCGGCCCGAAACAACCGCCGCTCAACCTGACCTCGACGCAGCCGGACAAGCTCGACCACTTCGTCACCGAACCGGGGTTGACCCCTCCGAAGATCACCGTGAACAAGAGCTCCAAGCGGGCCCGCGGCAACGGCGAGCGTCCTGCTGACGCCCCTGCCCTCACCCGTCGTCCACCCCGGAGAGCAACAACACCGTGACGATCAAGCCCGTCGGGCCCGGCGGCCCCATGATCGTCGACGGCGCGGGCAACCTCGTCTGGTTCAGGCAGCTCACCCCACCTGAGGTCGCCGCCAACCTGCGGCTCCAGAAGTTCAAGAGGCGCAAGGTCCTGACCTGGTGGGAGGGGACCGTGACCCCGGCCGCATTCGGCGTCGGCGGCGGCGTGATCGCCAACCGCGCCTACAACGTGATCAAGGTCGTCCATGCCGGCAACGGCTACCCGATGGACCTGCACGAGTTCCAGCTCACCAAGGACGGCGACGCTCTGTTCACGGTCTACTCGCCGATCCGGTCCACCTGCCCGGGCACGCCCGAGGGCACGCTCTCGCCGCTGCTCGACGCGATCGTCCAGGAGGTCGACATCCGACCGGGCTCGTCGTCTGGGAATGGCACTCCTACGGCCACATCCCCCTCGAGACGTCGCAGGCGACCCCGCAGAACAGCGCCTCCTACGACGCCTTCCACATCAACGCGATCCAGGCCCTGAAGAGGGACCGGGTGCTGATCTCCGCGCGCGACACCTCCGCGCGTCTACAAGGTCGACCGGGCGAGCGGCCGGATCCTCTGGACCCTCGGCGGGCAAGGGCAGCGACTTCCAGCTCGGCCCCGGCGCCCAGTTCTACTTCCAGCACGACGCCCAGATGCTCGACAAACGGCCGCATCAGCATGTTCGACGACGGCGCGGGGCCGCCGATGCTGAACCCGTTCTCGCGCGGGCTCGATCCTCCAGCTCAACTTCCGCCGCCGCCGCGCGAACGCTGGTGCGGCAGTTCGCTCGCTCGACCAGCACCTCCGCCCAGAGCGAGGGCAGCGTGCAGCGCCTGCCCGGCGGGCAACGTGTTCGTCGGCTTCGGCTCCGAGCCGTTCTTCTCGGAGTTCTCGTCGCGCGGCAAGCTCGCTGCTCGACGCGCAGCCTTCCGCCAGGACGACGGCACCTACCGGACGTACCGCGAGCAGTGGAAGGCCACGCCGAGGACGCAGCCCGCGATCGTCGCCCAGCGCACCGGGCGCTCGACGGGTCTCACGTCTTCGCGAGCTGGAACGGGGCGACGCCGGGTCGCGAGGTGGCGGTTCCTCGCGGGCCAGAGCGCCGGCGCGCTCGTCGCGCGATCGCGACCGTCGCGCGAAGCGCTCGTTCGAGACCCGGGTCGACCTCGAGCACCTCCGCGACGACCTTCGCCGTCCGCGCCCTCGACTCGAAGGGCCACGTGATCGGCCGCTCGGGGCGGTGCCCGCCTCCTGACCGCCGGCGCCTACTGGCCCCGTCCCTGGACCTGCGAGGACGGCGGCCCGCGGCGCTGGTGGGGCGCGGTCGGCGGCCCGGGCTGAGGCATCCGGGCGGGTGAGCGGCTCGAGGTCGCGGCGATCCACGACGCCTTCGCGACGGACGCCCTGGTCCGCCGCGAGCCTGGCGAGCTCTACGCGCTCCGCCACGAGTTTCCGCGCGGCGGGCCGCAGGCGGCGCCGGCGGAGGCCTGGGTCGAGCGGCTCGACCCCGAGACCCTCGCGGTGACCGCCTCCACGCCGCGGCTGCCGGGCGGACCGTTCTGGCCCGGCGGGATCGCGGCCCACGCCAGCGGCGACCTGCACGTGGTCTTCGGCCGCTGGACCCACCGGCTCAGCCCGGAGCTGGAGGTCCTCGCCTCGCACCGGCTTCCGTCGACCGCCCGCACAACTCCTTCGTCCTCCTGGACGGCGGGGAGCTGGTGACCAAGGACTGCGACGCCCCGGCGGCACGGGAGCCGTCGACCGTCTCGGTCCTCGACCCGGTGACGCTGCTGCCGGTTGCGCCGCCGCTGCGCCTGCCCGAGCCATCGCGTCGGGCGGCTCTCCGGCGACGGCGAGAGCGTGTTCGCAATCGGGACCACCAAGATGTTCCGCGCTGCGGTTCGACCGCGACGCGGGCGAGCTGGTGGTCGACCGGCAGTGGCAGCCGCGATACGGGCCGGCGCCCGGCCGCGGCTACGGCTGGGATCCGGTCGATCACCGACCGGAGCATGTCTTCTGGATGGACAACGGCCGCAACCGGGTCGATCAGACGATGCTCGGCAGCGGCACCGACGAGCTCCCCCGTCCGGCTCTGGTGGGCGAGGCTCGACGAGGACGCAGCCGCGCTCCGTCGAGATCAGCGGCCTGCCCTACGGCACCGAGTCGAACCCGCCCGGCTGGGATCCCGCAGGGACGGATCGTGGTCGCCTATGACGCGGGAAACGCCGTCGTCCGAGCCTGGCGCCTCGACGGCGACGAGCTGGAGCCGCTCTGGCGGCGCGACGGGCTCGCCCACGCCGGCCACCTGATCCTCTACCCGGACAGCCGGGAGCTGGTCGTCGGGGACTGGCGAGGCCATCGGGCGCTCAGGCGCGGGCCGCCTGCGCCGCGCGGTCGCGGCGGCCGGCCCGGTGATCGCGCGCGCGTCCCGGGCGTGCGCGCGCAGCCGGTCGCCCGGCGGCGACGAGCTGGTCGTCCTCGACCTCGACTCCGGGGCCGAGAAGGCGCGGGTCGAGGTTCCTTCTGCGATCCAGGGCTTCCTCTTCCCGGCGCCGGGCTTCGGCCGGGACCTCTACTACCAGTCGCTCTCCACGATCGCGCGGATCCAGGTCGCATAGGTGAGGCCTGCTGTTTTCCAATCCGGCGAATCACTCGCCGGCCGGCCTACCCAGCAGTAGCGTCGCCGCCGCCAACAACTCTCTGGGAGGAGAGCAAATGAAGAGTCGCGTGTTCGCAGTTCTCTGCGTGGTTGCGGCCTGTTTCGTCTTCGTGGCCCCGGCGTGGGCGACGAAGTACGTCGCGTTGGGCGATTCGTATTCGTCCGGCACCGGGACGCGCACCTACTACGACAGCAATTGCCAGAAATCGGTCTACGCCTATCCGTATCTGCTCCACAACGCTCATCCGTCATGGACGTTCGTGCACGCCGCGTGCTCGGGCGCCACGACGAGCAACCTGCTCTCGAGCCAGGTGTCGAGCGTCACCTCCGACACCAACTGGGTGAGCTACACGATCGGCGGCAACGACGCCGGGTTCTCCAGCGTGATCACCACCTGCGCCCAGCCGTCCTGGGCGTCCGACTGCGATGGCGCGATCGACAACGCGCAGTCGTTCATCCAGAACACGCTGCCCGGACGACTCGACCAGGTGAACAACGCGATCAAGTCGAGGGCTCCGAACGCGAAGGTGATCGTGCTCGACTATCCGCGCCTCTTCAACGGCACGGACTGCAACGCGTTCACCTGGTTCAGCTCGCATGAGGAGACGCGGCTCAACCAGACGGCCGACATGCTGAAGAGCGCGGACAGCGCGGCGGCGTCGCGGGCGGGAGCGAATTTCCTCTTCCGTGACGTGATCCCGCCGTTCATCGGCCACGCCGTCTGCGACGGGGGCAGCGGCTCGTCCACCGAATGGATCAACGGCCTCTCCAACCCGGTTGGGGAGAGCTACCACCCGAAGACCACCGGGCACGCCAAGGGCTACTACCCGGTGGTGCACAACACGACCGGCTAGCTGGGACCGGGGAGCCGGCCGCCCACGCGGCCGGCTCCCCGCCCCAAAAGCCCGGCCGCACTGGGCCGACTTCGGCGCAAAGTCCGGGCTTTTCGCCTCGGGCCGTACCTAATTTGGCATTGCTGCCGCTATACGAAACAGACTGGATTTCGGTTTCGGGGAACACGGATGTCACAGGGGAAACAGGGCACAGGAGAGATGGAGTGGAGTCGCTTCGCCGTGCGCAGCGAGCGCACCGGCAGCGAGGAGCGGGTCAGGCTGCTCGGCGAAATGGATCTCTCCGTCATCGGCAGCGTCGATCGCGAGATCAGCCGAGTCGAGGCGACTGACGCCGCCCGGATCGTTCTCGACCTGGGGGAGCTGGAGTTCCTCGACGCCTCGGGCATCCGCCTCCTGCTCCATCTCAACGCCAGATCGCGGAGCAACGGCCGCCGGCTGTGCATCACCAGGGCCCGATCACCGCAGGTTCAGCGCGTCATCGACCTGACCGGGGCGGCAGACGAGCTGCCGTTTCTGGACTGACCCTCCCCAGACGGCCTCTCACGCCGAGTCGAAGCCCCGCTTGCGGTGTTCGAGGGGTAGCAGTGTCGCTCGTCCGGAGAAGCTCGCTCGCAGGACTGATCTCGCTGGTGGCCATTGCGGTCGCCGGCCTCCTCGTCGCGCCCGTGGGGGCCGGCGCCGTGAGCCGGAGTCAGGCTGACCTACCTGAAGGCCGCCAAGAGGGGCGTCAAGCAGACGCACCGGTGGTGGAACCGCGGCAGGCACTGGTACAGCTCCACGCTCGGCGGGTCCCGGGTCGCCTCGCTTTGGGGCGTCGTCCCGCTGTTCGAGGCACTGGCCGGACTGCAGAGCGCGCAGCCCTCCGCCGCGCATCTCCACGCGCTGAACCGTTTTGCGTGGGGAGCGCAGCGTTACCTCAATCCGACCCTCAGGCCGGTTCCGGGCTTCGGGCCCCGGCCGAGACAGCACAATCCCGGCAAGACCGCGTGGTTCGACGACAACGGCTGGTGGGGGTTGGCCTTCCTCGACGCCTACAACGCCACCGGAAACGCCCGCTACCTGGCCGATGCGGAGATCGCTCAGAGCTTCATCAGCGTGTCGGGCTGGGACACGACCCCGGGGCGTCCGGGGGGCCTCTGGTGGAACACGAACCACAGCTTCTACGCGGGCGAGTCCCTTGCCGGCGGGACCCTGCTCTCGGCAAAGCTCTACGCCATCACCCATGAGCAGCACTACCTCGACGACGCGCTCAAGTACATCGCCTGGGGCGACGTCTGGCTGACCGACCCCGGTACGGGGCTGTACGCGCGGCTGCGCAGGCCGGGTACCTACTACCGAAAGGGCAAGGCGAGCAGCGCCTCGGCAGGGTCGGCGGCGGCTGCCGACCGGCGGGCCCTGGGCGCGAACCCCGACGAGGCGGCGAAACTGGCGGCGGCCGGTGATCCTGCGCCTGCCCCAGGTGTGGCAGAGACGGCAAAGAGGAACTATCCGCCGTTCGACGCCGTCCCGATGCCGTACGTGAACGGCCCGATGATCCTCGCCCACCGGGTCATCTGCGAGGCGACGGGTCAGAAGTCCTTCTGCCAGCGAGCCGAAGCCCTCGCCACCGCCACGCTGGCCGTCTACCGGCGCTTCTGGATGGGTCCCCAGTACGACTTCTGGTACGTGCGAACCATGCTCGAGTTCGCCCGGCTGGACAATGGCGGGAACTGGTACGGGATCGTGCAGCGCAACGCGCGAAGCGCTCTACATCGAGCCCGCGACCGGCACGGGCTCTATCTCCGGACCTGGTACGGAAAGAAGGCATCCAAGTCGGGTGCCCCCAAGGGGAGCCTCCAGCTGCACGCCGCCAACGCGGCGCTCTTCGCCTGGATGGGATTGCTCGGGCGCTGAGCAGCGCTAGAGGCCGGTCCCAGCCGCCAGCAGCGCAACGAGCGCAAGAGCGATCCCGAAGACCGCCCCGATCGAGTACGCGAGTACAAGACGTCCGCCCCGGATGCGATCGGTCGCCAGATGATCGATCAACGTGCTCATGCCAACCTCTCTTTCTCGGGCCTACGGGGTTAGCTGACGGGCTCGCGCTGAAAGAGTGCGCTACGGCTTTCCGATTCGCCCCTGAAGCTTGCGCTTCAGTTGGTTCCCCCGCTTGAGCTGATGGCCAGCCCAATTCGGCAGGTGCAATTGGCTTGCCCGTACCCGATGGGTACGAGCTCAAACCACGCTATTGAAATGACCGGCCGGCTGCGCCGCTACCGCGCGCTTTACGCGGCGGCCTTGCGCAGCTTGCCGTCGCGCTCGAGCTCCTCGCGGACCTTGCGGACGTGGCCCGTCGAGCAGTTGGCCCGCTTGGCGATCACGCCGTCGGGCTCCTCGGGGCTGCGGCGGAGCTCGAACTCGAGCAGCGCCTGGCGCCGGGAGGCCCAGCCGTCACCCTTTGCGCCGATGGTCGCCTTCTCGACGGCCTTCTCGCGCTGGCAGTGCAGGCAGAGCCACTGGCCGCCGGCCTTGGTCCAGCCCTCGGGCCGCCGGGGGGTGGACTTGCTGCCCGCGGCGTAGCGCACGGTCACCTCGCAGCCGGCGCAGGTCCAGCGGCGTGTGCGGGGCGCGCGAGCGCGCGTGTTGTGAGCGGTCTTGGTCTGAGACATGAGTTACCTCCGCGGGTCGAGTGCTGCGTTCGCGAAGGCTGCCTATGGTGGAAGAGCTGCGCGAAAACGCTGCAAATGCCGGGTTTCCATGGCCCGGCGGGGACGTACATGTTAGCAGACGCTGAAATACCTGCAAATCACCGATTTCTGGCCGAAATCGGCCGATTTCACGCTTCGGTGACGCATTTGGACCGCTCGAACCGCTACGAATACCGGCCCCGTGCGCGGCCTCGATGCAACCGTCGATTCAGGCGGCCGCCTGACCACGCGATCGACCTGGGCCCTGATGGGCGCCCTGATCGCGCTCGTCGGCGCGCTGTCGCTCTGCCTCGACCGGTTCCACAATGGCGACTTCTACCTCTCGCTGACCAGCGGCCGGTTCATCGCCGAGCACGGTTTCGTCACGCATGACCCGTTTTCGACCGTCGCCCAGGGCGGCACCTGGCTCAACCAGCAGTGGCTCTCGGAGCTGGCCTTCTTCCGGGTCTCGGAGGTCTTCGGCCCGACCGGTCTGACCGTCCTCTATGCGGTGCTGATCACGGCGCCGCTGGCGCTGCTGCTCTGGCTCTGCCGGCGAAAGGGCTGGCCGATGTTGGTCGCCGTCGCCGCCTTCTACTTCCCCGGAGTCCTGGCCGTGGTCCACCCGCGCGCCGCCGGGTTCACGGTGCTGATCTTCACGCTGCTGGTGATGCTTCTCGTCGCGCTCTGGGGGCGCGGCGCGGCGCCGGTCCGGCGAGCGGCGTCACTGGTGGGCGCCGCGTTGCGATGCTGGCCCTGTTCGCGCTCTGGGCGAACCTCCACGGAGGCTTCGTCGCCGGCCTCCTGCTGCTCGGGCTGGCGACCATCGGGCTCGCGATCGATCACTGGCGCGGCATCCCCGGCGCGGTGCCGCTCTCCCGGGTGGCGGTGCTCGGCGATCGTCGCGCTCCTGGCCGCGGCGACGGTCACGGTGGCGACCCCGCTCGGCTCGGCGATCTGGGACTACCTGCTCAGCTTCCAGAACCAGGCCATCTCGCTGGCGAGCACCGAGTGGGGGTCGGCCTTCAGTTCGCCGCTCGCCGTCGCTCTATCTCGCTCTGGCGACGTGCTTCGCCGCCTGGATGTGGGTTCGCTCGCCGCGGCCGCGGCGAGCGACCACGCTGCTCGTCACGGCCGGCTTCCTCGTGTTCGCCGGCTATTCGATCCGGAACATCGTCTTCATCGGGCCGATCCTCGCCCTCCAGGTCGCCTGGACAGCGCCGAATCGCGGCCCGGCGCGCCTGCGGGCCCCGATCGCCGTCTGTCGGCACCGCGGCGGCGGCCGCGACCCTCATCTGGGCCGTCGTGCTGGGTCCGGCCCGCGACGATCCGACACTCGGGTTCCCGGTCGCCGACTACGCGATCGCCCACCCGCCGAAGCACGGTCGGATCGTCACCTACGCGGGCGTCGGCTCCTACATCAACTGGCGCTCCCCGAGCACGCGGGTGGTCCTCAACGGCTGGCTCGAGCACTACACGCCGCAGGAGCTTCGCGACAACTACGGGGTGCTGCGCGCGCTGGACGGCCGACCTGCCGGGCGCGCTGAGACGCATCCATGCGGGGGCGGTGATCACCCACGTGACTCGGCGATCCGCCAGCTGGAGGCGGCGGGCTTCCGCCCGGAGTTCAGCTCACCCGACGGGACCTACCTGGTCCGCGTTCCGCGCCACGCGAGGCTGAGCGGGCCTTAAGGGCCCGCTCTACCATCTCGCCCGCCGATGGAGTCCCTGCCCGGAACCGCTGACCCTGCGATCGAGCCGGCTGCCATGGCCCGCAGAGGGGTCCCGGCGCTTCCACGCCTGGGTGCCGGGCACCGGACTCTGATCGCGAACGCGTTCCTGGGCGGAATGCTCGCCTCCGCCTTCCTGATGGCGGCCGGGGCCGCGGCCAAGCACTACGGGCCGACGCTCCACATCCACCACGGCCTGCCGACCTCGCTCCGCGGCCCGCTGCACGGCCTCGGGCTTTCGCTGAGCGGGACCGACTTCGCGGCCGCTCTTCATCGTGCTCGGCCTCTGCTACCTCGGGGTGCTTGCTGTTCGCGGACTCGGTTCGGTTCCGGGTCGGGGTCGGGGCGATCGTCGCCCTGCACGTGATCTTCGTGATCGCACCGCCGCTGCTCTCGAGCGACATCTTCAACTACGTCGGCTACGCACGGCTCGACGCGGTCCATCACCTCAACCCGTACGTCCATCCACTCTCCGCCGCGCCGACCGATCCCTCCTACGTGTACGTGGGCTGGCCCCTCAACACCACCGCCTACGGCCCGCTGTTCACGCTCGGCACCCTGCCGCTCGGCTGGGTCAGCTTCACGGCCGCGATCTGGCCGCTGAAGGCGCTCGGCCGCGATCGCGAGCCTCGCCTGCGTCGCTCTGGTCTGGATGTGCGCGACCCGGCTGGGCCGGCCCGGCGCTGCCGGCGATCCTGTTCTTCGGGCTCAACCCGGTGCTCCTCGCCTATGCGGTCGGCGGCGGGCACAACGACCTGCTCATGCTGGTCGCCGCGCTCGGCGGCATCTATCTGCTGCTGGCCGGGCGGGAGTCCGGGATGGCTGCGCTGGTCGTGGCGGCGGCCGTGAAGAGCTCGTCGGTCGTCCTGCTGCCGTTCGCGCTGCTCGGCTCGCGACGGCCGTGGAAGGCGATCCTCTGGGGGCTGGCTGCCGCGGTGGTCGCTCGGCGCCGTCACGCTGATCGCCTTCGGGACGCACATCTCGAGCCTGCTGCACGTCCTCCAGCACGACGCGCGCCTCGAGACGCCCAACGACATCCCGGGCGTGGTCAACGACGTCCTCGGCCTCGGCATCGCCACCCACACCCTGGGCAGGATCGGCATGCTGGTGCTCCTGCCGACGGTCGCCCTGCTCCTGGTCCGTGTCTACCGCGGCGGCGATTGGCTGGAGAACGCGGGCTGGGCGACCTTCGCGGTGCTGGTCACCACGACCTGGTTCCTGCCCTGGTACCTGATCTGGTTCCTGCCGCTGGCGGCGCTGGCCGTCCGGCCGTATCAGCGGATCACCGCGCTCGTCCTGACCGCGCTCGCGATCGGGCTACAGCTGCCGCTGATCTTCGGGCACTAGCGGCCGCTTGTGGCCGCGACCTGATGGCGAAGCCGTACAGCGACCCCTACTGCCCCAAAATCTTCGCCTTCTCGGCCTCGAACTCGGCCTCGGTGAGCGCGCCGGACTCCTTCAGCTTGGCGAGCTTCTCCAGCTGCGAGACCGAATCGGTCTGAGGCTGGGCGGGCGGGGGAGGGGTCATGCCGGGGATCTGGCCCACCCCGGGCATCTGTCCCATGCCTCCCTGCGCCTGCGAGGCCTGGGCTCGCAGCTGCTGGGCCTGCTCCATGAGCTGGCCGATCTGGCTCGGATCGATCCCGCTGGCCGTGAACGCCGCCGACTGCTGGGCCTCGGGCGAGTAGTCGACGATGATCTTCTCGTGGTCCTGCGGGTCGTAGATCACGGGAACGGTCTGACCCGCGCTCGGCACCGCGAGCTGCGGGAAGCTGAAGCGCTTCTTGACCTCGAACTCGGGCTCGTCGTCGGGCTGCACGCGCAGGTGGGCCTTGAGCGCGAGCTCGGTGTTGCCGATCACGCCCTCGGCTCCCCGGGTCACCGCCATGCCCTTCTCGGCGATCTCCACCACGGTCGCGTTGGCTCGCTTTCCGTTCTCCTCCAGGTGCTTCGTGAGTCTCTTCGACGGCTTGCCGAGCATCTTCTCTCCTTCTCGAGGCAGGCGGAGGCCCACCCTACCGCGCCAACTGACGGCGCGATAGGGCGTTCCAACCGACGTTCGAGCCGCTTACCTAGGAAACGGGATGCGGCTCGTGCCCGGCGACGGCGCGGCCGGAGAGCACCGTGCCGACGCCGCCGATCACGCCGACGACGAGGGCCCCGATCGCCCAGACGGCACCGTTCAGGTCGAAGCCGAGAGCGTTGTCGAGCGACCAGGCGCCCGCTCCGACGCCGGCCAGGGCGAAGACGGCAGCGGCCATCACCAGGTTGAACTCGTAGCCCCGGTTGGTGTTCCAGATCCCGTTCGGGGCGTGAACGGTGATCACCGCGGCTGTCATCACGGCGATGATCGCGGCCGCCGCGAACGGCGTGAACAGACCGAGGGCGATCAGGGCGCCGCCGGCGAACTCCAGCGTCCCCGCCGCGCGAGCGTGCAGCCAGCCGGGGCGTAGGCCGATGTTGTCGAACATGCCTGCCGTGCCTTCCAGGCCGCCACCGCCGAAGGCGCCGAAGAGCTTCTGGGCACCATGCCCGGCGAAGAGCAGCCCGACCACGATGCGCAGTACGAGCAATGCGAGGTCCATCTGGATCCTCCTCGGGTCGAAGTTCTTTCGTCCCGAATTACTTGCCCACGCAAGTAATTTTCAAACGCCTACCGGGGCGGGCCGATGTAGGCGGGGGCGCCGATCAGCGGCAGGACCAGCGTGCACGGCGCCTGGGCGGGGTGCTCCGGATCGAGGGCGTTGAGGACGTCCTGGGCGACCACCGGATCCGCGGCCATCGAGACGTGCTCGGCCTGGTCGAGCGGGCATTGCTTCTGGACGACGAGGTTCGTCATGTTCGGTGCGTCCTCGATTCCGCTCGTATAGGGGGCGACCAGCTCGTCGTTGCGGGTGACGATGCTCGTGTACTTAACGCCCGGGACCGCGATTCAGCCGTCGCGCAGCTTCGCGATGAACGGCGATCCGGCGAGGAACTCCGGGCAGGACGCACAGAAGGTCGACACGGCCTGCTCGGCGGCGCTCGAGAGCCCGAAGGCGGCGCCGATCCGATCGACCGTGCCGAGGCCGGCCAGGTTGGTGCCGTGCCACAGGGTCGTGATCCCGACGTAGTTGTGGACCGCCCGGTTCCCACCCAGGAACTTGACGTAGTAGTCCGGCATCAGGCTGCCCTCGGAGTGGCCGACGATGTCGACCTGCGATGCGCCCGTGGCGCCGCGAACCCGGTCGACGAAGGCCGCGAGCTCCTGGGCGCTGTCCTCCATGGGCGCGAGGCCGCCGGGCTGATACCCGGGGAACGACACGCCTGCCTTGGTGCCGTAGGTGAGAG
The DNA here is from genome assembly GCA_963728875.1 of uncultured Solirubrobacterales bacterium. GTDB lineage: Bacteria > Actinomycetota > Thermoleophilia > Solirubrobacterales > 70-9 > DASUPK01. The sequence goes on along the minus strand of CAVSLJ010000003.1, from coordinate 604,142 downwards.
AGAAGACGCAGTAGCCGCGATTGGCGAGCAGCGTCGAGATCGTCTGCCAGTTGTCGGTCTGATTGGCCAGCAGGCCATGGACCAGGACGACCGGACGGGGGTGCGTGGCGCTCGGCTCACACGACCAGTCATCGGCACCAGGCGGCGGCGAATCCGGACTCACGCCCTGAGCGATGAGCCCCTGGGTGAAGTCGTAGCGGACCGGATACGTGGTGGCATTCGCCAGAGCCGGGGCGGCCAGCAGCGCAGCGGCCGCGACGACGGCGGCGAATAGAGCTCTCGGTGCCCCCCGGATCCCATTGCCAGGGGCGAATCTACCCCCATAGGATGAGTTCATGCGTCAGTTGACCAGCCTCGACGCGCAGTTCCTGGCGCTGGAGAGCTCAAATCAGACTGGACACGTCGCCGGGCTGACGATCCTCGACCCCTCGACCACGCCGAGCGGGGAGCTCACCTTCCAGGACATCTGCGGCCTGATGGAGGAGCGCCTGCCCCTGCTCCCGCCGCTGCGCTGGCGGCTGGTCGAGGTGCCGTTCGGGCTCGACTACCCCTACTGGCTGGACGATCCGCACTTCGACCTCGACTTCCACGTCCGCGAGCTGGCGCTGCCGCCCGGTGGCGCCAGGGAGAAGCTCGCCGAGCAGGTCGCGCGGATCGCCTCCCGGCCGCTCGATCGCTCTCGCCCCCTGTGGGAGCTGTATCTGATCCACGGACTCGAGGACGGTCACAAGGCCCTGCTCACCAAGATCCACCACTCGGTGATCGACGGCCTCTCGGGCGCGGAGATCATGGGCGTCCTGTTCGATCTCGCCCCCGAGGGCAGGGAGCTGCCCGAGCCGAGCAAGAACGGGGCCGATCGGCAGCCGACCGAGCTGGAGATGCTCACCCGCGGGTTGATGGGCTTCCCCCGCTACCCCCTGAGGATCCTCCGCTCCCTGCCGCGGGCGCTGCCCAACCTCGACGAGTCGCCGGTCTTCGCCGGGATCCCGGGTACGGGGCTGGTCGCCAAGGTCGCCGACCGGATCACCCGCCCGCTCAGCAACCGCGAGAGCGGGGTTCTCGCCCACACTCGCTACAAGGCGCCGAAGACCTGCTTCAACGGCCGGATCTCCCCTCACCGGCGCTTCGCCTTCGGCCAGCTCACGCTGGACGAGGTCAAGGACGTCAAGAACAAGTACGGCGTCACCGTGAACGACGTGGTCGTGTCGGTCTGCGCGGGCGCTGTCCGGAGTTGGCTGCTCGAGCACGACGACCTGCCGCCCGATCCGCTCGTCGTCCAGGTGCCCGTCTCGGTACGGACCGACGAGGAGATGGGCACCTACGGCAACCGGATCATGCTGATGAGCGCTCCCTTCTTCACCAACGAGCCGAACGCGGAGCGTCGGCTGGAGAAGACGCATCGAGCTCTGGCTGCGATGAAGGAGCACCACCGGGCGCTTCCGGCGGAGCTGCTCCAGGACACGAACCACTTCATCCCCCCGGCGGTCTTCGCCAGGGCCGCGCGGGCGACCTTCGCGATCTCCACGAGCGGGCGCGGGCGGCCGACCTGGAACCTGGTCGTCTCGAATGTTCCCGGACCGCAGTTCCCGCTCTACTGCGCGGGGGCCCGGCTCGTCGCCAACCATCCTGTCTCCGTGATCACGGATGGAATGGGCCTCAACATGACCGTGATGAGCTACTGCGGCAAGATGGATTTCGGCATCGTCGCCGACCGCGATCAGATGCCCGACCTGTGGTCGATGCTCGACCGGCTGCGCGACTCCCTCGAGGAGCTCAAGTAGCGACGGAGCTCACCGAGATCGTCCCGGACCCTGGAGCGGGCCGCGCCTACGAGCAGGCGATGCGGCCCGGCATCGCCGACGGCGACGCGGCCGGCCGCTGCCGGCTCGACGCGATGGCCCGCTGGCTGCAGGACGTCGCCTACGCGGACCTGATCGACGCCGGCTTCGAGGGTCGGGGCGCCTGGATCGTGCGCCGAACGAGGATCCGCGTCGAGCGCTTCCCGATCTTCGGGGAGGAGCTCACGCTGCGGACCTTCTGCAGCGGGATCGGCCGCTTCTCGGCCGAGCGGCGCACCTCGATCCAAGGGCGAGGGAGCGGCCGTGGAGACGGTCTCGCTCTGGGTCTGCCTCGACCCCGAGCGCGGCCGCCCGATGCGCTTCCCGCCTGACTTCCTCGCCGCTTACGAGCAGAGCGCCGGGGGCCGCGACGCAAACGTGCGCCTGCGCCACCCGGATCCTCCTGAGGACGCCCGGCGCTCGGCCTGGAGATTCCGCGCCACCGAGATGGACCCGGCGGGGCACATCAACAACTCGCACTACTGGGTGCCGCTCGAGGAGGAGCTGGCCGGCGGCCCGGAACCGGAATCGATCGACGCGGAGATCGAATACCGCGACCCGGCGATGCCGGGCGATGCCGTCCTGCTGAGGCAGGGCTCCTCGATCTGGATCGAGGGCGCCGAGGGCAGCGCCCTGCACGCCTCGCTGGTGCGGGCCTAGGCTGCGGCTCGCGTCCTGGCGCCGTCCGCCGCCCTGGCGTGCTCGGCGATCGCGTCGATGATCTGTCGCCAGACCCCGCGGGGCAGGTCGTGGCCCATGCCCTCGATCATCATCAGCCTCGCTCCCGGGATCGCCTTCGCGGTCGCCTTGCCGCCGGAGGGCCGGACCATCTTGTCGACGGTCCCGTGGATGACGAGCGTCGGCGCCTTGATCCGGCCGAGCGTCTTGGTGCGATCACCCGACGCGACGATCGCGCCGAGCTGCCGGCCGCCGGCCCGCACGTCGAAGCCGCGGTCGAAGCTGCGGCCGGCGCGCTCGCGGATGTACTGCTCGTCGCGCTCGAAGCCGGTCGAGCCGACCAGGCCGAAGACCTCGGCCGAGCGCTCGATGTAGCCGTCGCGGTCGCGGGGAGGCGGGCGAAGCAGATAGCGGTAGACCGAGAGCGCGGGCTGGCCGTGCCAGCGGCTGCCGGTGGTCGACATGATCGAGGTGAGCGAGCGGACGACCTCCGGATGCTCGGCGGCGAGCATCTGGCCGATCATGCCGCCCATCGAGGCGCCGACGACGTGGGCGGGCGCGATCCCGAGCTCGCGGAGCAGGACGGCGGCGTCCTCGGCCATGTCGGAGAGGGTGTACTGCTCCGGCCCGACCTTGCGCCGAAGCATCTGAGTGAGGGTCGCCGGGCGGAAGTCGAAATGGGTCGAGTGGCCGATGTCGCGGTTGTCGAAGCGCACGACGTAGAAGCCGCGCTCGGCCAGCTGCTCGCAGAAGTCCTCGTGCCAGGCGATCATCTGCGTCGCCAGCCCCATGATCAGGAGGATCGGGGTGTCGTCCGGGTCGCCGAACGTCTCGTAACAGAGGGTCACGCCGCGGCCCACGTCGCAGAACTCTTCCGCCATCCGGGCATCGTAGGGCCGCCGTGCCGGAACTGGACGCTCGTTCTGGAGCGGTCTACTCACTATTGATTATTGGCGCGAAGAGGCGTACCGTGAAGAACGGTCGATTTGGCAGGGATGGTCGGCCCGAGAGAGGAGAGAGGATGCGCGCTCGTCCGGGAAGTCGCGCAGGTGGGGGAGAGGGAGAGCCGATGGGGGACCGCTCTCGCGTCGACTGACAGTGGGGTCTTCGAGCAGTTCGTCGAGTTTGCGCCGGACGCGATCGTGGGGATCGATCGCGGCGGCGAGATCGCGATGGTGAACCAGCAGACCGAGCGCCTCTTCGGCTACCCGCGGCGGGAGCTGCTCGGAAAGCCGGTCGAGTTCCTGCTTCCCGAGCGCTTCCGGGATCAGCACGTCAGCCACAGGGAGGGCTACTTCGAGGACCCCCGGACGCGTCCCATGGGCGCCGGCCTCGAGCTCTTCGGACTGCGCAGCGACGGCACGGAGTTCCCGGCCGAGATCTCCCTGTCCTCGATCGACTCCGGCGGGCATCCGATGGCGATCGCGGCGGTGCGGGACATCGACCGAACGCGTCGAGATCGGAGCGGCGAGAAGCAGGCGCTGATGGCGGAGATGGAGCGTGAGAAGCAGCGGGAGCAGGCGAGCCGGCTGGAGAGCGTCGGCCAGCTCGCCGGCGGGGTGGCGCACGACTTCAACAACCTGCTCGGCGTCGTTCTCAACTACGCGGACTTCATCGCCGAGGAGATCGGCGAGGACTCGCCGGCGTACGAGGACGTCAAGGAGATCCGGCGGGCGGCCGAACGGGCGACGCAGCTCACGCGCCAGCTGCTCATCTTCAGCCGGCGGGACGTCGTCAAGCCGCAGCCGATCAACCTCAACGACAGCGTGCGCGAGATGGAGCGGCTGCTCCGCCGACGTGCCCGCGGAGGCGCACAGCTTCTAGGTGCTATTCGGTAGGACAGGCGCAAGGGATCTTGCACGCCTGTTAGCAACTGCTGACAATTCGGGGCCGAAGCTCTAGCCTGGCCAACTGCTGGGAGGCGACTCGTCGCCTCTCGTTGTCTATGCCGACTCGCGCACCTCAACCACGCCCCCGGACCACTCGCAGTGGGCGCATCGCGGTGGTCTCGCTGATGGTGTTCTGCACGCTCGTGATCGGTGCGGTGATCGGCCAGAGCGCCTTCGGCGACCCGGCCTCGAAGATCGCCCAGAAGCAGAGCGAGCTGACCCGCATCCAGTCGACCGCGGGCTCCCTCCAGAGCCAGATCGACAGCATGAACGCGCGGGTCGACCAGCTGATCGGCGAGGAGTCGCAGCTGCGCCAGGCGGAGGCCGCGGCCCAGGCCCAGCTGGATCAGAAGCAGACCGAGCTGGACAAGGCGACGGCCCAGCTCAACGCCGAGAAGGCGGAGCTGGCGCAGGATCCGCGCGAAGCTGCAGCAGGCGGTCGGCGCCCTGGAGCAGCTGCTCGTCGAGATGTACAAGTCGAACGACCCGGACGTCACCGCCGTGATCATGCGCTCGGCGAACTGGTCGGATCTGCTCACCCGCACCGAGTACATCGACCACATCCAGAGCTACGACAACGAGGTCGTCTCGCGCGTGCGCGGCCTGCGCGACCAGATCACCGCCCTGGTCAACCAGCTCCAGGCGACCCACGACCGGATCCAGGCGGCCCGCGACGCCATCGCCGCGAAGGAGCGGCAGATCGCCAGCCAGCACGCGCAGATCCAGCAGCAGCAGTCCGCAGCTGGTCGCCGCCCGGAACGCCCGCGAGGGAGTCCTCAACGCGCTGCTCCGCAAGGAGCACCAGATCCAGACCGATCTCTCCAACATCCCGGCGCCGGCGGGACGGGCGACGATCGACTCGAGCGGCGACGCGATCCCGCCCTCGAACGCGCCGCTCGCCGTGCGCGCCGCGATCGAGGCCGCCAACCAGATCGACGACCTTCCCTACATCTGGGGCGGCGGCCACGGCTCGTTCACCTCGAGCGGCTATGACTGCTCGGGCGCCGTCAGCTTCACGCTGCACGGCGGCGGCTTCCTCTCCAGCCCGCTGGACTCGACCGGCCTCGAGGTCTGGGGCGAGTCGGGCGGCGGCAACTGGATCACCGTCTTCGCGAACAGCGGCCACGCCTGGGCCTACGTCGCCGGGCCTGCGCTGGGACACCGGCGGCCCCGGCGGCGGCAACGGCCCGCGCTGGAGCACGCGTGATGCGCGACGACGCCTCGAGCTTCGTCGCGCGGCACCCGGCCGGGTACTAGGCCGCAGTCTAGGTGCGTCTGCCGCAGGAGACGATGCGCTCCTCGAACTCGAAGCCGGTCTCGAGCGCCCGGCGCAGCGGACAGGTCTCGGCGACCCGCTCCAGCCGGCGGACCTGATCGTCCGAGAGCCCGGCCGGGAGATGAAGCTCGATCTCGAAGCGGCAGGGCGTCGGACTCCGGGTCGTATTCGACGTCGACGAAGGCGTCGCCGATCTCCCAGCCGTGGCGCTCCGCGTACATGGCGACCATCGTCGCGATGCACGAGGCGAGGGCGGCGGGGAGGAGCTCGTGAGGCGCCGGGCCCTCGTCGGTGCCGCCGAGCCGGAGCGGCTCGTCGGTGACGATCGTGTGGCGCCCGTTGACGTCGACGCGGTGCTTGAGAGTTCCGCCGACGCGATGGGTGGTGGCTGTCATCGTCATCGACAAGTACACTAGCACACAACTATTTAATTGTGCTATGTGTTCGCCATGGCCACCGAAGACGAAGATCCCGCACCCGCTCCCCGAGCCCTCGTCGAGCGCGTCGCCGAGCGCTTCCGGGTGCTCGGCGAGCCGATGCGGATCAGGCTGCTCGAGGCGATGCGCGACGGCGAGGCGAGCGTCAGCGACCTCCAGGAGGCCACCGGCGCCTCGCAGCAGAACGTCTCCCAGCATCTCGGCGTCCTGCTCCGCGCCGGCATCGTCGCGCGCCGCAAGCAGGGCAACTTCTCCCTCTACTCGATCACCGACCCCGTCGTCTTCTCCCTCTGCGACGAGGTCTGCGGCGGGCTGCGCCGCCAGGTCGACGAGCTCGACGCGCTGCTCGAGGGAGGGAGCTGACATGTATCGCTCCGACCGACCCACGGCCCTCGCTGGCCGCTCGAGCGCGTCCTCTTCGCGCTCGCCGGCACCATGACGCTGCTCAGCGTCGCCCTGGTCGCCCTGGTCTCGCCGTGGTTCCTGCTGCTCACCGCTTTCGTCGGGGTCAATCAGTGGCTCTACGTCCTGGTCGGCGCCTGTCCGGCGTCGCTGATCCTGAAGCGGGTCTCGGCTTCTGCTCGGTCGTCTATCCTGACGAGCTGGGGCCGCTCCCGGAGCGGACTCTCATCCGCTCGAACCGTCGGATCGCACGATGACCAGGGTCGGTCCGATCGGCAGGCTCGGCCGCTACACGGCGACCCACTTCCGGGTCGTCTTGATCGGCTGGGCCGTCGTCGCGCTCGGGCTCGGCTTCCTCGCCCCGAGGGTCGAGAAGGCGCTCTCCGGCGCCGGCTGGGAGACCAGCGGCTCGCAGTCGGTGCAGGCCCGCCAGCTGATCGACCGGAACTTCCAGGGCCTCTCGAGCTACGGCCTGATGGTCGTGGTCCACTCGCCGACGGCCAGCGTCGGCGATCCGAGCTTCGACTCGACGGTCGCGGCGGTGGAGCGCAAGCTGCGCGCCGACCCCGCCGTCCGCACCGTCGTCCCGCCGCGGCCCGGGGCCTCGATCTCCCCCGACGGCCACACCGCGATCGTGCAGGCCGGCGCGGCCCGCGACTCCAACGCGATGGTGCGCGCCGCCGACGATCTCAAGGCCCCGCTCGAACGCTCTGGGCCGCGACGGCGTCCAGGTCAACCTGACCGGCGCCGCCGGGATGTGGTCCGACTTCAACGCCGCCAACAAGAGCGCGATGCTGCGCTCGGAGGTGATCTCCTGGCCCGTGACCCTGGCGATCATGCTGGTCGCCTTCGGCTCCCTGGTCGCCGCCGGCCTGCCCCTGATGCTGACGATGGTCGGCCTGGTCGCCGCCGCCGGCTCGCTCTACCTCGGGACGCAGGTCATGCCGATCTCGATCTGGGCGATGAACTTCGCGCTCATGTTCGCGCTGGCGCTGGGGATCGACTACGCGCTCTTCGTCGTCCACCGCTTCCGCGGCGCCTTCTTCGGCTCGAAGCTCTCCGCCAGAGGAGGCGGTGGCGCAGACGATGGACACCGCCGGCAAGGCCGTGCTCTTCTCGGGGATGACCGTGCTGATCTCGCTGAGCGCGGTGATGCTCGTCCCGAGCCCGGCCTTCCGCTCGATGAGCCTCGGGATCATGCTCGCCGTCCTCTTCGTGCTGGCCGCGACCCTGACCCTGCTGCCGGCGGTGCTCGCCAAGCTCGGGCCGAGGATCGACAAGCTCTCTCTGCCCTGGGTCCACTCCGGCGAGCACCGCTCGCCCCGCTTCGCCGCCTGGGGCGAGCGGCTCTGGCGCCATCCCCTCCGCTACGGGATCCCGGCGCTGGCGGCGCTGGTCGTGCTCATCGTGCCGGTGACGCAGCTGAACACCGCGATGCCCTCGATCAAGGTCGTCCCCTCGGGCGACTCGTCGCGAGTCGGCTACCAGCAGGTGCAGGCGGCGCTCGGGCCGGGGGCGACCGGGCCGCTGCAGCTGGTCGCGCCGGCCGCCGACGCGCAGGCGGTTTCGGCGGCTGCCGCGGCGCGACCCGGGCATCGCCCAGGTGACGCCGGCCCAGCGATCGGGGGACCTGGCGCTGATCCAGGCGATCCCCAGGCAGGACCCGTCCAACCCGGCGGTGGGCTGCGACGATCGACCGCCTGCGCTCCGACCTCCCGGCCGGGACGCTGGTCGGCGGCGCCGTCGCCGAGAACCACGATCTGCAGGCGGCGCTCTCGGCGAAGACGCCGCTCGTGATCGGCGTCGTGCTCGCCCTCGGCTTCGTGCTGCTGCTCTTCGCGCTCCAGGCGCCGCTGATCGCGGCCGCAGGCGTCGTCACCAACCTGCTCGCCACCGGCGCCGCCTTCGGCGTGGCGAAGTGGATCTTCCAGGACGGAGCGCTTCACTCCGCTGCTCGGCTTCGAGCCGCAGGGCTTCCTCGACGCCTGGGGACCGGTCTTCTTCTTCGCGATGATCTTCGCGATCTCGATGGACTACACGGTCTTCCTGCTCTCCTCGGCGAAGGAGCACTGGGACCGCACCCATGACGCCAAGGAGGCGATGGTCGGCGGGCTCGCGCATTCGGGCGCGTGATCTTCGCCGCCGGGGCCGTGATGGTGGCGGTCTTCTTCACCTTCGCCCTCTCCGGCCCGCTGCCGCCGAAGGAGATGGGGCTGATCCTGGGCATCGCGGTGCTGCTCGACGCGATGCTGATCCGGCTGCTGCTGATGCCCGTCCTGCTCCGGCTGCTCGGCCCATGGGCCTGGTATCTGCCGCGCTGGGCGGACCGGGTTCTCCCCGACGTCCGCTTCGGGCACGGGGACGAAGCCCCGAGCCGCGCCTAGTCAGGACTTCGCCGGCAGGCAGTAGCCGTAGGCGGTCAGCTGCGGCGCCGCGCCGAAGAAGCCTGGGCGTTCGCGGTGAAGGTGCCGTCCGGGTTGAATGCGGCCGCCGTCGAAGAGGGCGTTGGTGGAGCCGTTCGGTGCTGAACCCGCCGGTGACCAGCCGCTTGCCCGCCGGGCAGGTTGGCGTGGTCGTGGTCGCGGAGCCGTCCGGCCGCCACCGGGGCCGGGGAGGAGGCGACCTCGGTGATTATCGGCCTCTTCATCCGGGCGCAGTAGGCGATCGAGGTGAGCTCACCCGAGCCGACGCCGTAGGCGTGGCCGCTGACGACCCAGGCCTTGGTGCCGACCGCGTGCGACTCGGTGACGTAGTCCCCGCCGTCGCTGCGGAAGTCGGTGCGCTGGAAGCCGCCGGAGACCAGGGACTGGCCCTTCGGGCAACGCGCCGTGACGGTCTTGGTCTCGCCGGGCCGTAGGTACACGGTGGTGTGGGGGGTCGGGGTTCGCCGGGATCACGCCGAACCCGCACATCGCCTGGACGGTGACATCGCGCGGGGTCGTGCTCGCGCGGCTCGGGTCGAGGAAGACGACGCTGATGTGCCAGCCGCGCTGGGCGCCCAGGCGCTCGTAGGAGTGGGGGTAGATCCCCTCGCCGTCGCTGCCGGTCGGCGGGACTGCTCGTCATCCCGCCGCCGAGCGGGAACTTGCCGCCGGGGCAGATGGTCTGCAGTCGTGGAGCCGTGTCGGGCTGTGGTGACGTGGAAGGTCCTGGTGGCGAGGGTGAGGTTGGTGATCGCTTCGGGCGAGACCCGGGCGTCGCGGCCCCCTTGTGTCCCTGGAGCCGGACCGTTCCCTGCTTCGAGTCGAGGACGTAGATGCCGCCGACCGCGCGCAGCGCCATGCGCAGGTGCTCGCAGTTGGTCCCCTGTCACGAGCACGTAGACCTGGTTGGTGTGCCGCGAGATGCTTGGTGTTGCCGGCGACGCCGACCTTGCGGTGGCTCGACTTGTGGATCGCCCGGGCGAGCTGCGGCGGCGCCGGGTAGCAGCCGTCGGGGTTGAAGCGGCGCTCGAAGAGGGCGATCTTGTAGGCTCGCCTCGAGCCGCTTGGTCGCGATGTTGAAGCCCGCCTTGATCCCGAACGCGCTCGGCGCGGCGACGAGCAGGCCGGCGAGGACGGCGATCAGGGTCGGCGAGCAGGGCGATTCGCTTCATGGGTCGATCAGAACCCGCCGGCTACCGGGAAGTTGCGCGGATCTTGCCGGGGGCCCGGGCAGCGGCTTGGCGATACATTGCCCTATTGCGTGTATCACTGGCGCGGACGAGGAGGAGAGGAATGAGAAGACGGGACAGGATGCCTGCAGGACTCGCGCTGATCGCGGTCGCGGCCGCGGCGCTCTGCGCGGGGCTCGCCCCGGCGGCGAGCGCGAAGGTGCCGGTGAAGTTCAAGACGATGGCGGGCTATCCGTCGCCGGGCACCCCACCGAACCTGAATGTGGTCGGCGTGCTCAAGACCGGCGATCCGAAGGCCAAGAACGTCCTCGTCCTCAACCCGGGCACCTCGGCGAGCGCGGCCTACTTCGAGCCGCTCGCCAGGACGATCGTCAAGAAGCTTCCCGGACTGGCAGGTCTGGGCCGTGGAGCGCCGCGAGAACTACCTCGAGGACCAGTCCGAGCTCAACCTCCTCAAGCAGGGCAAGGTCGAGCCCCACCGACTTCTTCAACTACTACCTCGGCTATCATCGGAACTCGAGCGTCACGAACCACTTCAACACGGTCCCGGACTCGGCGGTCCCCTTCGCCCGGGAGTGGGGGATGAACACCGAGATCAACGACCTGCGCGTCGTGGTCAAGGCGGCGGCCAGGCGCGGCCGCAACGTCGCGATGGGCGGCCATTCGCTCGGCGGCTCGATCACCACCGCCTACGCGACCTGGGACTTCAACGGCCGGCCCGGCGGCCGCGACCTCTCCGGCCTCGTCCTGATCGACGGGGCCAGCAGCCCGACGCCGGTGACGGCCGACCAGGCGCAGACCTCGCTGAACAACCTGCAGACCTCGTCGCCGTGGCTCGCCTTCGGCGGCATCCCGGCCCCGCTCGCGGGCCTGTTCGGGACGGTCGGATCCGCGGCGACGAAGGCGTCGCCCAACGGTCTCTCGGTCTTCCAGGGCTGGCCGCTCCTCCCGTCCAACCTGCAGCCGCCGCCGGGGGTCAACCCCACCAACGAGGCGGGCTTCGGCCTCTCCACCGACGTCAAGACCTCGCCGGCCTCGCTGATCGCCGCCCAGGTCCACACCGGCCAGCTCGCCGCCAGCGGGGACCCGCGCGGCTGGGACCGCGCCGGGAACATCACCCCGATCCAGCGCTGGGCGAGCATGTTCTCGGGCTGGGGCCTGCAGAACCAGGACGGCACGGCCTGGTACCACCCGATGCGGCTGACGATCGACTCGGGCGCGGTCGGCGACGGCGTCGCCAACCCGGCGCAGGCCGTGCTCGACGTGCACTCGACCGACGCGACCAAGCTGCGCAAGAGGCTGAAGATCTACGCCTTCGCCGCCGCGCTCGGCAACACGCGGGTGATCCAGGGCGCCCGGGCGCTCGCGGCGGAGGCCGGATCCCGCGCCGGAACCTGAAGCTGGTCAACCGCGCGGCGACCTACGCGCACAACGACCCGAGCGCCGCGGAGCCGAAGGTCAACGCGTTCCTGAAGCGGCTGATCCCGTTCCTGAAGTCGATCAGCTAGCGGCTCGCTCAGATCGGCACGGCGATCTAAACGGCGCAGGCCGACGCTAGCTCTCAGTCGCCTTCGAGCGCCGACGGCCGCTGCGCCGCCAGGTGCCGACGCCGCCGTTGGCGACGTGCACGACCCGCTCGAACCCCTCGCGCTGCAGGATCGAGGCGGCGAGGCCGCTGCGCTTGCCGCCGCTGCAGATCGCGGCGATCGCCCGGTCGCGGGGCAGCTCGCCCAGGCGGTCGGGCAGCTCCCCGTAGGGGAGGTGGATCGAGCCCGGGATGTGCCCCTCGGCGAACTCGTCCTCGTCGCGGACGTCGAGCACCAACATGTCGTCGCTCTCCAGGCGCCCGGCGAGCTCGTCCGGGTCGATCTGCTCGATCCGCCGCACCGGCCGGCCCTCGGAGCGCCAGGCGGTCATGCCCGCCCTCGAGGTAGCCGCGGACCCGGAGCCCGACCGAGGCGAGCAGCTCCGCCGCCTCCAGCTCGTAGCCGTCCGACGCCGCGATCACGATCAGCTCGACGTCGGGCGGCACGACCTTGGCCACCTTGGTGGCGAAGCCGGTCTCGTAGGCCGAGGCGCTGATCGCGCCGGGGACGTGCGCCTCGTCGAACTGCTCGTTGGTGCGCGCGTCGACCAGCAGCGCGCCCTCGGCGATCCCGACCTCGACCGCGCGCGGCGCCAGCGGCACCGGCGTGCCCATCTCGCTCGACCAGCGGGCCCCGGTTGAGGGCGACGATGTGCTCGACGTTGGGCGGCGGGGCGCCGAGGGTCGCGACGGCGTCCTCGACGAACTCGCTCTCGGTGCTCGAACCGCAGCGCGCGGTTGTGCTCGCGCTCGAAGCCGATCGTGGAGGTCGACTTGTGGTCGATCCCGGCGCTGCCGCAGGACGAGCCGCCGAGGTGGCCGGGCCAGACCTCGACGTCGTCGGGCAGCGACAGCAGCCGCTCGTGCAGGGAGCGGTAGATGCCCGCCGCGCCCTCGCGCTTCTCGATCGCCAGGTCGGGTCGCGCCACGTCGCCGACGAACAGCGAGTCGCCGGTCAGCACCGCCCAGGGATCCCCGCCGCGCGAGTCGTCGCGGAGCAGGAAGGAGGTGTGCTCGGGCCGATGGCCGGGCGTGTGGAGCGCCTCGATCTCGGACGTCGCCCAGGCTCGAGCCTCCAGCCGTCGGTGAACGCCTCGTGCGGGTACTCGGCCTCGGCCAGCTCGTGGATGTGGATCGTCGCCCCGGTCGCGCTGCGCGAGCCGGCCGTGGCCCGAGACGTGGTCGGCGTGGTTGTGGGTCTCGAGCACGTGCTCGATCCGGACGCCGTGCAGGCGGCCGAGCCGCAGGTAGGGCTCGATCGTCCCACTGCGGGTCGATCACGGCGGCGACGCCCGCGCCGGTGTCGCCGACCAGGTAGGAGGCGCAGCTCGAGGTCCTCGTGGAGGATCTGGCGGAACAGCACCCGGTCAGCTTAGGGTCGGCTACGTCCCGGTGAAGTTCGGCTCCCGCTTCTCGACGAACGCCATCACGCCCTCGATGAAGTCCTTGCTCTGTGCCCTGGCCCTTCTGGGCCTCGGCCTCGGCGTCGAGCTGGCCCGGCGAGGTCGGCGTACAGCGCGGCGGTTGAGCAGCTGCTTCGAGCCGGCGTAGGAGCGGGTTGGCCCGTTCGCGAGCCTCTCGAGCAGGGCGCCGGCCTCGGCCTCGAGCTCGCCGTCCGGGACGACCCGGTTGACCAGGCCCCAGTCGAGCGCCTGCTCGGCCGGGACCCGCTCGCCGAGCATCGCCATCTCGGCGGCGCGGGCGTAGCCGACCCGGGCCGGGAGGAAGGCGGTCGAGCCGCCGTCGGGGACCAGCCCGATGTTGACGAAGGCGAGCAGGAAGTAGGCGGACTCGGCGGCGACGATCAGGTCGGCGGCGAGGGCGAGCGAGCAGCCGATCCCGACGGCGGGGCCGTTGACGGCGGCGACGACCGGCTTCGGCATCTCCCGCAGCTCGGTGATGATCGGGTGGTAGATCTCCTTCAGGCGGGCGCTCGAGGTCGGGAAGGCCGCCGTCGTCGCGCGCCGCGCTGCTCCTTCAGGTCGGCGCCGGAGGAGAAGCCGCGGCCGGCGCCGGTGATCAGCACGGCCCGGACCGAGTCGTCGCCGGCCACGGTCGCGACCGCGTCGAGCAGGTCCTCGCCGAACTGCTCGTTCCAGGCGTTGAGCGCGTCGGGACGGTTGAGCAGGATCCGGGCGGCGGGGCCGTCGGTGGTCAGGTCGATCGTCTCGTGGGTGGGCATGCGGTCGGTCCTTTCCTTCTTCAGGTGTCGTTGTCGGTTCGTACGAGCCGGGCCGTCGCCTGGCCTTGGGCGAGAACGGTGCCGTCTGCGGCGAGCAGCTCCAGGGCGAGTCGCCCGCGCTCGGCGGGTACCGCCGGCTGCGACCGGCCGGGGGCCGGCTTGCCGCGCAGCCCCGCCCAGGCGGCGTCGGCGAGCTCGTCGACGAAGGCGGTGGGAGGGGAGTCGAGCTGCCCCGCGAGCCAGCGCTGCGCGATCGCGTGGGCCGGGCCGGTGACGATCGCCGAGATCACCAGCATCGAGCGCGGGCGGATCTCGCCCTTCTCGATCAGGGGCGCCATCCACCCCCGGATCGCGCCTGCCACGCTGCGGTTGAGCTCCGCGACCTCGGAGCCGCCCTCCGAGTCCCAATCGAGGTGCCCGCGCATGTAGACGAAGCGCGCGAGCTCCGGATGCTCCTCGATCCAGCGCAGCTGATGGGAGATCACGCCGCGAACCGCGGAGCGCAGCGAACGCGGCCTGCGGCCCACCAGCTCCCAGAGGCCCTCGTGGAAGGACGAGATCGCCTCGACGAAGAGGGCATCCGCGATCGCCTCCTTGGTCGGGAAGTGGTGGAAGAGGGCGCCGTTGGATACCTCGCTGCGCGACCGTATGTCCGCGATCGTGGTCTGCGCATAGCCGTCCCCGAGAAAGCCGGCGAGTGCGGCGTCCAGGACTCGGCGGCGCGTGTCGGTTTCCGCCATTGGCGAAGAGAGTAACACTCCGGAGAAACACTCTGTATCGGCATCGGCTTTCATTCCTCTCCCTTGAGCACGGTATCTGCCTCGGCCCGTGGTGAAGCTGCTCGACCCGAGCGCTGCAGCGCTCGCCTCAGCGCACCTGGATCCCCATCCGGGCCCAGCGCGCGTGGACGGAGGCGGCGGCCCGGATCACCCGCATCCCGCGGGGGATCGCGATCGAGCACGGCTCGCTCGGCGGGGTTCCATCCGACCGCCTGGCGCCCCAGGGCGCGGACGAGGGCCGCGCGGTCCTCTACCTGCACGGCGGCGCCTACCTGCTCGGCTCCCGCCGCACCCATCGCGGGCTTGCGGCCCAGATCGCGCTCGCGGCCGGTGCGCCCGGTCCACCTGCTCGACTACCGGCTGGGGCCCGAGCACACGCATCCCGCCGGCGCTCGAGGACGCGCTCGCCGCCTACCGCGAGCTGCATCGACTCCGGGCTCGACTCCGGATCGATCGTGGTCGCCGGCGACTCGGCCGGCGGCGGGCTGGCCCTCGCGCTGGCGGCACGGCTGCGGGATTCGGGCGAGCCGCTGCCGGCCGGGCTGGCGATCCTGAACGGCTGGCTCGACCTGACCTGCTCCGGGACTCGATGCGCTGGCAATGCCCGCCACGACGCCGGCCTGCGCCGCGCCCTGGACCGTGCACGGCGGCGACTCTACCGGGGAGACCACGCGCCGCAGCGACCCCGAGCTCTCGCCGATCAACGCCGACCTCGCCGGCCTGCCGCCGACCTACCTCCAGGTCGGCACCCACGACATCCTGCTGAGCGACTCCGACGGCTTCGCCGAGCGGGCCCGGGCGGCCGGGGTGGACGTCGGCTACAGCCGCTTCGAGGGCATGTGGCACGACTTCCAGCTCGCGGCGGGGCTGCTGCGCGAGGCCGACGAGGCGATGGCCGACCTGGGCCGGGCGCTGGACGACATCTGGGCCGGCCGGCCGCTGGCGGACCGCCCGGCCGCGACGTCGAGCAACGGCCATCGCACGCCCAGCGTCGCGATCATCGGCGCCGGCTTCGGCGGCATCGGCCTCGCGATCACGCTGAAGAAGGCGGGCATCGGACTCTTACGATCTTCGAGAAGGCCGACGGGGTCGGCGGGGTCTGGCGGGACAACACCTATCCGGGCGCCGCCTGCGACGTCCCCTCGCACCTCTACTCGTTCTCGTTCGAGCCGAACCCGGAGCTGGAGCCGCCGCTACTCGCCGCAGCCGGAGATCCTCGACTACCTGGAGCGGTGCGTTCGCAAGTACGGGCTGCGGCCGACCTGCGCCTGGGAACCGAGGTCGCCCGGGCGGACTTCGACGAGAGCGCCGGGCGCTGGCGGATCGAGACGGACGACGGGGACGTGGTCGAGGCGGATGTCCTCGTCTCGGCCGCGGCCAGCTCAGCCGGCCCGGCGCTCACGCGCATCCCGGGCGCGGAGCGCTTCGAGGGCGCCGATCTTCCACACCGCCCGCTGGGACCACGACGTCGAGCTCGAGGGCAAGCGGGTGGCGGTGATCGGCACCGGCGCCAGCACGATCCAGGTCGTCCCGGCGATCGCCGGCCGGGTCGGCCAGCTCGACGTCTACCAGCGCTCGGCGCCCTACGTGATCCCGAAGAAGGACCGCCCCTACCGGGGCTGGGAGAAGCGTGCTCTTCCGCTGGTTCCCGCCGGCGCGGCTGCTCCCGCGCTTCAGCCAGTGGCTCTTCTTCGAGGTCTTCATCTCGGCCTTCAACCAGTTCAAGCCGGTCGGGCGGCTCGGGGTCCGGATGTTCGAGACGCCATCTCGAGCGAGCAGGTCTCCGACCCGGAGCTGAAGCCGAGCCCTGACTCCCGACCACGTGCTCGGCTGCAAGCGGGTGCTGATCTCGCGCCGACTACTACTCGACGCTTCGAGCGGCCGAACGTCGAGCTGGTCACCCAGGGGGTGCGCGAGCTGACCGAGAGCGGCGTGATCGCCGAGGACGGCACCGAGCGGCCGGCCGACGTGATCGTCCTCTCGACCGGCTTCGAGACCACCCGCTTCCTCGCGCCGATGGAGATCCGCGGCCGCGAGGGGCGCGACCTCAACGAGGTCTGGCGCGACGGGGCGAAGGCCTACCTCGGCATGACCGTCGCCGGCTTCCCGAACCTGTTCGTCATGTACGGGCCGAACACCAACCTCGGCTCCGGGCTCGATCATCTTCCAGCTCGAGAGCCAGATGGCCTACATCGCCGACGCGGTCGAGCGGCTGCGGCGGACGCGGCGGCTGGCTCGTCGGTCCGGCCCGAGGTCCAGCGAGGCCTTCGACGAGCGAGATGCAGACGCCGCCTCTCGACCTCGGTCTGGCAGACGGGCTGCAACAACTGGTACGTCGACGAGAACGGCCGCAACACCAACAACTGGCCGGGCTTCACGCTCGAGTACCGGCGCCGGACGCGGCGCCTGATCCGGCCGACTACGAGCGACGCCGCGACCAGGCCGCGGACGCTCAGCTCAGCACGTCGGGCGTGTAGCCGATCCCCCTGATCAGCTCCAGCAGCCGCTCCGCGTGCTCGGGCCCGCGCGTCTCCATCACCAGCTCGACGCCGGTCTCGCTGACCGAGAGGCCGACGCCCTCGCGCACGTGGTCGACGTCGATCAGGTTGGCGCCGCCGTCGCCGATCGCCGTCAGCAGGGCCGCGAGCGAGCCGGGCTCGTCGGGGATCTTGGTGAAGATCCGCAGCCGCCGGCCGCGGCCGGTCTCGTGGTGGCGGGCGAGGTCGGCGAGGACGCCGGTGTCGATGTTGCCGCCCGAGAGGACCACGACCGTCGTGCCGTCGCGGCCGGCTGCACCAGCTCTCCGCTGAGCGCGGCGACCCCGACGGCGCCCGCGCCCTCCACGACGAGCTTGGTGCGCTCCAGCAGCAGCATGATCGCGTCGGCGATCGCGTTCTCGTCGACGGTGACGACGTCGTCGAGCAGGTCGTCGAGCAGCGGCGCGGTGATCTCGCCCGGGTGCTTGACGGCGATGCCGTCGGCGAGCGCGGCACTGGGCCTGGACGCCGACCACCTCGACCCCGGCTCGGTTGCCCTTGATCGCGCGTCGCGATCCCGGCGGCCAGCCCGCCGCCGCCGACGGGCACGACCACCTTGGCGAGGTCGGCGACCTCGCTCGAGCAGCTCCAGCCCGATCGTCCCCTGCCCGGCGATCACCGCCGGATCGTCGAAGGGGTGGATGAAGGCGAGCCCCTCGGACTCGGCGTGCGCACGCGCGTCGCCGATGCAGGCCTCGACCGACTCGCCGCTGAGCACGATCTCGGCGCCCGACTCCCGGGCGGCGGCGATCTTCGCGAGCGCCGCGCGCTCGGGCATGAAGATCGTGGCCGCCAGCCCGCGCGCGCGGGCGGCGTAGGCCACCGACTGGCCGTGGTTGCCCGGCGCTGGCGGTGACGACGCCCGTGGTGCCCGGGTCGAGGGTGGCGATCTTGTTGAGCGCGCCGCGCAGCTTGAAGGAGCCCGGTGCGCTGCAGGTTCTCGGCCTTGAGCGCGATCGTGCCGCCGGTGGTCCGCGAGAGGTAGCGCGACTCGATCACCTGGGTGCGCCGCGACGACGTCGGCGACGACCTCGCGGGCGCGCTCGATGTCCTCGAGCGAGACCGAGTCGGTCACGGCGCCAGCGGGACGGTGGCGTCCATCTCCACCAGCGCGCCCTTGGGCAGCGCCGCGACCCCCACCGTGGTGCGGACCGGGAACGGCTCCTCGAAGAAGGTCGCGTAGACGTCGTTCACCTTCGGCGAACAGCGACATGTCGGTCAGGTAGATCCCGATCCGCGCCGCGTCCTGGAGCCGGGTGCCGGCGGCCCGGCAGACGGCGTCGAGGCTCTCCAGGCAGCGGCGCGCCTGCTCGGCGATCCCGCCCTCGACCAGCTCGCCGGTCCCGGGATCGAGGGGGACCTGGCCGCTGCAGTAGAGGACGCCGTTCGGCCATCGACGGCCTGCGAGTAGGGACCGATCGGCGCGGGCGCCTCGCCGGTCTCGATCACTCTCCTGGTGCTCTGCGATGCGTCCATGCCGGCCTCCTGGAGGTGACCGAGGCCGATTCGCCAGTATCTCACCGATGAGGGCGCTCGCCATCGTGCACCAGCCGGACGCCGGGCCGGGCGTCTTCGCCGAGGAGATGGCCGAGCGCGGGGTGGAGCTGGACGAGTGGCTCGCTCTCCGAGCGCGGGACCGGCCCCCCGCTCGAGATCGCCGAGTACGACGCGGTGCTCACCTTCGGCGGCGCCATGCACGCCGACCAGGAGGACCGCCATCCCTGGCTGCGCTTCGAGAAGGACTTCCTGGCCGCGATGATCGACGACCGGATGCCGGTGCTCGCGGTCTGCCTCGGCTACCAGCTGCTGGCCGAGGCGCGCCGGGCGGCTCGGCCCGCCGGGCGAGCGAGCCGGAGATCGGCTGGCTCGACGTCGAGGTGACCGAGGAGGGGAGGGCGGATCCGGTGATCGGCCCGCTGGCGCCGAGCTTCGAGGCCTTCCAGTGGCACAGCTACGAGGCGCTGCCGCCCGGAGGGCGCGGCGATCCTCGCCCGCAGCC
Source organism: uncultured Solirubrobacterales bacterium (assembly GCA_963728875.1). Taxonomy (GTDB): domain Bacteria; phylum Actinomycetota; class Thermoleophilia; order Solirubrobacterales; family 70-9; genus DASUPK01. The sequence continues at coordinate 584,927 of CAVSLJ010000003.1, read as the reverse complement.
CGGTCTGCGCCCAGGCCTACCGGGTCGGGGAGGGCGCCTGGGGGATCCAGTTCCACGCCGAGGTGACGCGCGGCGGACGCCGGGCGTGGATCGACGACTACCGCTCGGACGAGGACGCGGTGCGGATCGGCGTCGACCCGGAGGCTCTGCGCGCCGAGACCGAGGAGAAGATCGCCGACTGGAACCGGCTCGGCCGCGAGCTCTGCGGCCGGTTCCTGGAATGGGCTGTTGCGACGGGGGGCGAGAGGGGCTAGGGTCCGATTCGTGAGGCGGGGAGCTCTGATGGCGATCGCGGTCGTGGCGGCGCTTGCGCTGGTCTTGCCGGCGAGCGGCTCGGCGCGGATCAAGCAGCGCTTCTTCCACACCCTCGACGGGAACATCTCCTGCGCGATGCTGCAGGACAAGAAGTCACGCCGGAAGCACCACCACAAGATTCCCGGCTTCCCCGGGGTTGCCCGCTGCGACATCCAGAGCCACACCTGGGCGGCGCCGCCGAAACCCAAGTGGTGTCCCGTCGATTGGGGATTCGGCGTCGAGGTCACCCGCAAGAAGGGCGGCCGCTACGTCTGCGCGGGCGATAGCGTCGTCAACATCAAGTCACCGGCCCTGGGCCCGGGAGCGAATGTCACGGTCGGCCGCTACACCTGCATGGTTCTGGATACGAGCGTGCGCTGCGCCAACGACCGCAACGGACACGGCTTCGAGCTCTCCGCCGACGCGGTCTCGCTCTTCTAGCGGCCGCTCGTGGCCGCGACCTTGTCGCGAAGCCGTGGCGCGACCAGGTAGTGGTGCGCCGCCCCGGCCAGGAAGATCGCCGAGGTGCCGACGTGCAGAAGGGCGTCCGCGTCCCCGTGGGGGAAGTAGAAGAGTCCGCCGGCCGGGTGGGCACTGGCGACGGCCCAGACGGCGGTCGAGAGCAGCGCTCCCGCCGCGGCCAGGTTGAAGAGCGCCGACCACTGGACGCGGAGCGCGGCGTAGAAGCCCGGGATCGCGACGAGGAATCCCGAGACCGCGTGCCAGCCGTTCATGTCGACGCCGAGAATCCTCACCGAGGTCGCGCCGTCACCGACGTGGAAGTCGGGGTTGGCGATCAGACCGGGCACGCTCCAGATGAGGACGGCGATCGACCCGAGGATGGCGGCCCACTGGACCGGCTGCAGCGGTCTCTCCGGCTTCAGCATAAGTTACTGTCCGGTAACTTAGCAAAGATTCCACGATGGCGACCGAGACTCGCAAGCGCTTGCCCCCTGCGGAGCGACGTGAGCTGATCCTGGAGGCCGGCGCCCGGCTCTTCGGCGATCGTGGCTACGCGCACGCGAGCCTCGACGAGATCGCCGCGGCGGCGGGGGTGACGAAGCCGATCCTCTACCGCCACTTCGATTCGAAGAAGGCGCTCTACCTCGCCCTGCTCGAACGCCACCGAGACGACCTGCCCCGGTTCTTCGAGCGGGTTCCGCCGGACCTGGCCTTCGAACAGCGGGTCGAGGCGATCATCGAGGCCTGGTTCGACTACGTCTCGGAGCACGGTTACGCGTGGCGGATGATCTTCCGGGATTCGGGCGGCGACGCCGAGATCCGCGAGTTCCGCCGCGGCAACCAGGATCGGGCCCGCGAGGTGCTCGCAGGATTCGTCTCCGCGCAGAAGGGCGTCCCGAAGGCGCAGGTCGAGCCGCTTGCGGAGTTCCTTCGCGCGGGCGGCGCAGGGCTCGCCCTCTGGTCGCTCGACCACCCCGAGGTGTCGAGGGGGACGCTGGTCGCCACCGCGCAGCGAGTTCTCGCCGCTATTCGGGGGTGACGTAGGCGCCCGAGAGGCCGCCGTCGACCAGGAAGGTCGAGGCGGTCACGTACGAGCTGTCGTCGCTCGCCAGGAAGAGCGCGCCCTGAGCGATCTCCCGAGCCTCGGCGAAGCGGCCCATCGGCAGGTGGACCAGCCGGCGCGCCGCCTTCTCCGGATCCTTGGCGAACAGCTCCTGCAGCAGCGGGGTGTTCACCGGGCCGGGGCAGAGGGCGTTGACGCGCACGCCTCGCTTGCCGAACTCGACGCCGAGTTCCCGCGAGAGCGCCAGCACGCCGCCCTTGGAGGCCGTGTAGGAGATCTGCGAGGTCGCGGCGCCCATCACTGCGACGAAGGAGGCGGTGTTGATCACCGACCCGCCGCCGGCATCGAGCAGGTGCGGGATGCCGTGCTTGCAGCAGAGGAAGACCGACTTCAGGTTGACGTCCTGGACCCGCTGCCAGGCCTCGAGGGAGGTGTCGAGCACGGAGACGTCGTCGTCCGGGCTGATCCCGGCGTTGTTGAAGAGCACGTCGATGCGCCCCATCTCCTCGGCCGCCTTCGCGTACATCTCGCGCACGGAGTCCTCGTCGGCGACGTCGGCACGCAGGGCGAGCTCGCCCTCGGCGCCCTCCGCGAGGTCGACGCCGACCACGCGGGCGCCCTCCTCCGCGAACAGCCGCGCGGTCTCCGCGCCGATCCCGCTCGCGGCCCCGGTGATCACGCAGACCTTCCCCTCGAGACGTCCCGCTGTCATGCGGGTTCCTCCTCGGCTTCGCCTGCGGAGGACCCTCGCATATCCGTGGCGTAGTAGACGTTCTTGACCTCGCTGTAGGCCTCGAGCGCGTCCGGGCCCAGCTCCCGGCCGACCCCGGACTGCTTGAAGCCGCCGAACGGAGTCGACACCCGGACAGAGGTGTTCGAGTTGATCGAGATCACCCCGGTCTCGATCGCCCGCGCGACCCGCAGGGCCTTGGCCCCGTCGCGGGTCCAGACCGAGCCCGAGAGCCCGTAGATCGTGTCGTTGGCGAGCCGGATCGCCTCCGCCTCGTCCTCGAACGGGATCACGCAGGCGACCGGGCCGAAGATCTCCTCGCGGGCCGGCCGGGCGTCGTTCGAGACCGGCGCCAGGACGGTCGGAGGGAACCAGTAGCCGGGGCCATCCGGAGCGGTCGCCCCGGAAGGCGACCGGAGCGTCGCCGTTGATGTACGAGGAGACCGTCTCCAGCTGCTCGGCGGAGATCACCGGGCCCATCTGGGTCGACTCATCGAGCGGGTCGCCGACCTTGATCGACTTGACGGCGCTCTCCAGGGCCGACATGAAGTCGTCCATCGCCGAACGCTCCACCAGGATCCGCGATCGGGCGCAGCAGTCCTGCCCGGCGTTGCCGAAGACGGCCAGCGGGGCGGAGGCGGCGGCCGCCTCCAGGTCGGCGTCGGCGAAGATCACGTTGGCGGACTTCCCGCCCAGCTCGAGCGTGACGCGCTTGATCGTGGCGGCGGCGCTCTCCGCGATCCCGCGCCCGACCTCGGTCGAGCCGGTGAAGGCGACCTTGGCGACGTCCGGATGCTCGACCATGCGCTGCCCGCAGACGCTCCCCTTGCCCGGGACCACGTTGAACACGCCCTCGGGAACGCCCGCCTCCAGAGCGATCTTCTCGAGCTCGATGGCGGTCAGCGGCGTCAGCTCGGCCGGCTTCAGCACGATCGTGTTGCCGGCGGCGAGCGCCGGGGCCACCTTCCAGGAGGCGATCGTGAGGGGGAAGTTCCAGGGAGTGATCAGGCCGACCACGCCGAGCGGCTCGCGGAAGGTCATGTCGACGCCTCCTGCGACCGGGATCGTCTTGCCGGTGAGCCGCTCGGGGGCGCCCGCGTAGTAGCGGAAGGTCTCGACCACCATCCCCAGCTCGCCGCGGGCGTCGCAGATCGGCTTGCCGGCGTTGCGAGCCTCGAGCTGGGCGAGGTCCTCCTGGCGCGCGGCGATCGCGTCGGTCAGCTCGTGGAGCAGGGACGAGCGGTCGTCGGGAGCCATCGCGCGCCAGGCGGGGAACGCGTCGCTGGCGCGCGCGATCGCCGCGTCGGTCTCCTCGACCCCCGGCGCGCGGGATCTCCGCCATCACCTCCTCGGTGGCCGGCTCGATGACCCGGATCGCTTCCTTGCTCGCCACGCTCCGACGATATAGGGTCCGCGCGTGGCATCTGGGGAGAAGAGCAAGGACGCCGCTCCCAGGCCCGGTGGTCCCGGCGGCACTCGCGGCATGCTCTCGCTCGACGAGCTCCGCAAGGCCGGCGAGGCCGGCGACGATCGACACGGTCGTCACCGCCTTCACCGACATGCAGGGGCGCCTCTTCGGCAAGCGGATCGAGATCGAGTACTTCCTCGACGAGGTCACCGGCCACGGCGTCGAGGGCTGCAACTACCTGCTCGCCCTGGACATGGAGATGGAGCCGGTCCCCGGCTACGAGATGGCGAACTGGGAGGACGGCTACGGCGACTTCGGCATCCAGCCCGGACCTCTCAACGCTGCGGCGGATCCCCTGGCTCGATCGCACCGCGCTGGTGCTCGCCGACGTCGTCAACCATGACGGCAGCCCCGTGGTCGCCTCGCCGCGCCAGATCCTGATCGCGCCAGTACGAGCGGGCGGCCGAGATGGGCTACACGCCCTACTTCGCCTCCGAGCTCGAGTTCTACCTCTACAAGGAGAGCTACGCCGAGGCCTGGGAGAAGGGATTCCGCGACCTCACCCCGACGATCCCCTACATCCTCGACTACCACATCCTCGCCACCACGATGGACGAGCAGTACCTGGGCCCGATCCGCCGCGGCATGCAGGGCGCGGGGATCCCGGTCGAGTTCTCCAAGGGCGAGGCCTGGTACGGCCAGCACGAGGTCAACTTCCGCTACGCCGACGCGGTCACCTCGGCCGACCGCCACACGATCTACAAGAACGGCGTCAAGGAGATCGCCTTCCTCAACGAGATCTCGGCGAGCTTCATGGCGAAGCCCTCGGAGAAGGACATCGGCAGCTCCTGCCACATCCACTCGAGCCTGGTCGGCGACGGACGGCAAGTCGCGTCTTCGTCGACGGCGACGGCGAGGAGACCGACACCTTCCGCCACTACCTCGGCGGGATGCGGAACCACATCAAGGACCTCGCCCTGTTCATCGCGCCCTCGATCAACTCCTACAAGCGCTACGCCGCCGAGAGCTGGGCGCCGACCTCGGTCTCCTGGGGCCGCGACAACCGGACCTGCGGATTCCGCGTGGTCGGCCACGGCCAGTCACGCCGGGTCGAGTGCCGGATCCCCGGCGCCGACGCCAATCCGTACCTCGCCTTCGCGGCGCTGCTCGCGGCCGGGCCTCGACGGGATCGAGAACGCAGACCGACCCCGGCCCCGAGCTGAAGGGCAACGCCTACGAGGCCGGCGAGGCCGAGCCGTTCCCCTCCTCGCTGCGGGAGGCCGAAGGAGCTCTGGGACGCAAGCGACTTCGTCGAAGACCGCCTTCGGCGAGTCGGTCCAGAAGCACTACTCGAACTACGCGCGCTACGAGCAGCAGGAGTTCGACCAGGTGGTCACGGACTACGAGAAGCGCCGCATGTTCGAGCGCGGCTAGCGCCCACCAGGCCTCAGCACTTTGGAGGGGCGGCGAAGCCGGCCCGACTCATGCGGGGCGGCCGCTCGTGGGCGCGACTTGATGGCGAAGCCGTCAGGCAGGAACTGGGGCTAGCCCCGCGGCCTCACGCGCCCGCTCCGGCTCGCCGACGACGATCACCCGGCAAGGCCGCTCCGCGAGCACGGTCTGCAGCGTCTTGCCGTAGAGGGGGGCGCCGTTGCGGTAGCGCAGGCCCATGACCAGCGCGCTCGCCTTCAGCTCCCGGGCCTCCTCGGCGATCGAGTGACCCGCCTGGTTCGGCCGCACCCGGTGGACGTGCCCGCTGACGCGAAGGCCGCCGATCAGCTTCGCCTGCTCGATCTTCGATCGCGCGGCCTCCTCCTGGTCATGGAGCGAAGCGTCGAGCGGCAGATGGCTGGGCACGATCACGACCGAGATCACGTGGATCGCACGCCGCTTCTTGGACGCCAGCTTGACAGCGGTCGCCATCGTCTGGTCCGAGAAGGGCTCGTCCTCCTCGAAGGCGACGAGGACGCTCTTGTACTCGACCTCCTCGACTCCGAGCGGCTCGGGCAGGACGACCTTGTGGGTCTGCGAGGGGGAGAGGCCCTGCGAGCGGCGGTAGAGCAGGTAGATCGAGATCCCAAGCGCCATCCAGATCGTTCCGATCACCAGCGTGCGGGGGTTGAGCGCCATCACCACGATCCACGCCGCGAATGTTCCGAGGCCGCCGAACACGGCCGTCAGGGGTATGTCGAAGCCGAACGCCCGGAAGTTGCCCGGCGGCTTCCACTCGCGCTCCCTGTCGGGATAGCGCTTTCGCAGCTTGATCACCGATATGTGGGCGATCGTGAACGAGAGCATCGCCCCGAAGGAGTAGAGGGTGGCGAGCAGCTCGGTCTCGCCGGGTAGCACCGTGATGGCTGCGATCAGCGAGAAGACCAGGATCGCGATGTACGGAGTGCGAAAGCGAGGGTGGATCTGGCGCAACCGCTCGGGGAGCTGGCGGTAGTGGCCCATCGAGAAGGTCAGACGGGAGACGCCGATCAGGGCGGCATTGGTCGCGATCACCAGGATCACCGCGGCCAGGACGCCGACGTAGTAGCGCATGATGTTCGTGAGGCCGGCGCCCAGGCCGAGGTTCTCGACGATGCCGAGCACGGGGTCGTCGGCGAACTTCGTGCCCAGATCGGTCGTGTAGTGGCCAGCCACGTGGTGGACCGGCATCGCCGAGAGCGCGATCAGCGGCAACAGCGTGTAGAGCCCGAGCACCGCGAGAACCGTCAAGCCCGTGCCCCTGGGAATCGTCTTGGACGCGTCCTTCGCCTCCTCGGACATGTTCGAGATCGTCTCGATCCCCGTGTAGGCGATCATCCCGACCGCGATCCCGAGGAAGAAGTCCCCCCAGCTCGGCGCCACACCGAGGTGGACGTTGTCCACCAGGATGTTGGGGTTGAACACCAGCGCGAGCCCGATCGCGACCAGGATGACCTGCGTGCAGAGGTCGGCGATGGCCAGGATCAGGTTCAGCCGGGTGGACTCCTGGGTCCCCTTGACGTTGAGGGCGGCGAGGAACGCGATGACGGCGACACCTCCGAAGATGTCGCCCGGCGATTCGCCCAGCCACGGCCAGAACACGGCCAGGTAATGGGGGACGAAGAAGGCCGAGATCGCAACCGTGATGATGTAGTTGAGCATCTGCCCCCAGGCGGCGAGAAAGCTGATCAGCTCGTTGAAGGCGTGGCGCGCGAAGCTCGAGGACCCGCCCGCCTCCGGGTACATCACGGTGGCCTCGATGTAGGTGGAGGCCGTGCACATGAAGATCAGCCCTGCGATCACGAACGCGACCGGGGTCAGGCCGAGTGCGAAGGCGGCGGTGACGCCCAGCGCGTAGTAGATCGATGAGCCCACGTTGCCGTAGGCGGCCGAGAACAGCGCGCCCACGCCGTGGACACGCGCCAGCGATTCGTCCCTGGGGATACGTCGAGCCATGACAGCCGCTTCGAGGATACGCCGAGCGCCACGGGGAACCGCGTCGAGCGCGGGGCCGATGGTCGCGGGCTACGAGCCTGGCTTCAGGAGGATGCGCAGCGCGTCGAGCGCCTCGCTCACGTCCAGCTTCGGGTCCACCACCACGTGGAGCAGCAGGCCGTCCCCGGCGGCGCCGAGGAGCGTGGCGATGCCTCGGGAGCCGGCCTCGGATGTCACCCGGCCCAGGTCCTGGTCCGCGCGTACCAGCTCGACGATCGCCTCCCGGTATTCCCTCATCAGCTTCGCCATCCCCCTGCGCACCTTCGGGTCCCGCTCCGCCTCGCGCATGGCCTCCATCGAGATACCGCGCAGCACCGGGTCCAGCCCGTGGGGATCCCCGATCTCGGCCTCGATCATGTCGAGGAGCTGATCGACGCCTTCGAGCTGCGCGAATGCGCTGAGCGGGAAGGCCTCCTCGAACGTTCCGAGCGCCGCATCGATCAGGAGCTCCTGCTTGCCGCGGAAGTGGTAGCTGACGGTGCCGTGCGGCAGACCCGCCCGCTCCGCGACCGCTCTGGTGGTGACCCGGGCCCAGCCGATCTCCGCGATCAACTCGGCCGCGGCCCTCCGCAGGCGGCGCCGGGTCTCCGCGGATCCGCCTCCACGGTGCGAGGAGGCTCTTTGTCCAAGTGGACTGGCCATATGGACAGAATACATGCTACAGTCGGACGCGATGACGGAAACCCTTCCCACCGACCCCGCCGCCCCAGCCGTCGAGGCTCGCGGTCTCCGCAAGTCGTTCGGCGGAAACCACGCCGTAGACGGTGTCGACCTCGCGATTCCTCGCGGCTCCATCTACGGCTTCCTGGGGCCGAACGGAGCCGGCAAGACGACCACGATTCGCATTCTCGCCACGCTGCTTCGACCCGATGGCGGAACAGCGCGCGTGCTCGGTCACGACGTGGTCTCCGAGGCGGCGGCGGTCCGCGGCAAGATCAGCCTCACCTCGCAGTTCGCCTCGGTGGATGAGGATCTCACCTGTCTCGAGAATCTGATTCTGCTCGGGCGGCTGCTCGGTCGCTCCTGGCGGGACGCGCGGGCCCGGGGAACGGAGCTGCTCGAAGAGTTCGGCCTGGCGGACGCGGCGGACCGGTCCGTCATGAGGCTCTCCGGCGGCATGCGCCGTCGCCTGGACCTCGCCGCGAGCCTGATCTCGACGCCGGAAGTGCTCTTCCTCGACGAGCCGACCACGGGCCTCGACCCGCGGAGCCGGAACAGGATGTGGGAGGTCGTGCGCGCACTGGCCGAGCGGGGAACCACTGTGCTGCTCACCACCCAGTACCTGGACGAGGCGGACCAGCTCGCCGATCGAATCGCCGTCATCGACCGCGGCAGGGTGGTCGCGGAGGGGACCCGCGCCGAGCTCAAGGCATCGGTGGGGGAGGGCCACCTCAGGGTGGGGCTGCGCGACCCGGGAGAGCGGACACGGGCCGAGCGCGTCCTGGAGGGGACGCTCGGTGTTCCGGTGCACGGGGAGAACGGCTCGGGTCGGTTGTCGGCCAGCATCCCATCGGCCGACGGAGGTCGCGACTCGGTCGACCGGGCCGAGCGGGCGCTGGCGGAGCTCCACCGGTCCGGTGTGGCCGTCACCGACTTCGCGCTGGGCCAGCCCAGCCTCGATGAGGTGTTTCTCGCACTGACGGGCCGGCGAGCCGAGTCCGAGCCCGCTCAGCCGGAGGCATCATGAAGCCGGCAGGCGCGATGTCGGCATCGCTGACCTTCGCCTGGAGGGCCCTGCTAAAGATCAAGCACGTCCCCGAGCAGCTCGGGGACGTGATCGGGATTCCCCTGCTCTTCACGCTGATGTTCACCTACCTGTTCGGCGGGGCGCTGGCGGGATCGACCGGCGCCTACCTGCAGTTCCTGCTGCCCGGGACGCTGGCCCTGGCGGTCGTCTTCGTCACGGTGTACAGCGGGGTCACCTTGAACCGGGACCTGGCGACCGGCGCGTTCGACCGGTTCCGCTCCCTTCCGATCTGGCGACCGGCTCCGATCGTCGGCGGGCTGATCGGCGACCTCGGCCGCTACCTGCTCGCGTCCATCCTGGTGATCGGGCTGGGGCTCGTCATGGGCTTCGATCCCGGTGGGGGCCCGGCCGGCGTGATTGCCGCGGTTGCGCTCGTCCTCGCCTTCGCCTTCGGGCTCTCCTGGGTCTGGACGACGCTGGGCCTGCTGCTGCGCACGCCAAACGCGGTGATGAGCGTCGGATTCACCGTTCTCTTCCCGCTCACGTTCATGAGCAACGTCTTCGTTCGCCCGGAGACGATGCCCGGATGGCTGCGTTCGTTCACCGAGATCAACCCGGTGACGCACCTGGTCACTGCGTCTCGAGGCCTGATGGAGGGAACCGCGACCGCCTCGGAGGTCCTCTGGGTGCTGGCCGCGACGGCCGTCCTCGTGATCGTCTTCGCTCCTCTCACGGCGTGGCTCTACCGCCGCCGGGCCTAGGGCGCCCCCGAGACCTGCGCGATCAGCGCCGCGATGACCTGGTCCTGCGCGTCCTCCTCCGGGTGCCAGAGCACGCCGAGGGCAAACCCCCCATCGGATGACTCGATCGCCTCGACGCTCTCGTCGTCGTCGCCCAGGCGCTCGCCGTCAGCGAATCGGGGACGGCGTCGACGCCCTGGTGATGATGGCTCTTGACGGTGAGCTGCTCGGTGCCGGCGGCCTCAGCGGCGAGCGAGCCCGGCTCGATCCGGACATCGTGCTCCGCCCAGGAGCCGGGGACGGGCCGGTGGCGCTCGTGGCCGAGCCGGTCCGGGAGGTGCTGGTCGAGCGTGCCGCCGCACGCGACGTTCAGGATCTGCATGCCGCGGCAGACGCCCAGCAAGCGGGATTCCGCGCTCGAGCGCCCGGCGCGCGAGTGCGATCTCGAAGTGGTCGCGGTCGGGGTTGGTCCCGACCGTCTCGGGATGTGCCTCGCACCGTGGCTCTCCGGGTCGATGTCGGCGCCGCCGCCCAGCACCAGCCCGTCGATCCGGTCGAGGAGCTCGATCGGGATCCTCGGTTGCGATGCGGTCCGGAGGCAGCATCGCCATCATCCCGCCGGCGCCGTGGATCGCCCGCGCGTAGGAGAGCGGCATGAGCACGGTCGGCTCGTCCTTCCAGACGCCGAAGTGGCCTTCTCGACGGCGGCGCATACTCCGATCAACGGGCGGGGCATCGTGGTGAACTTAGCCGACCATGAACCGCGCGGGACAGGCACCCGAGGGGCCGTTTGACGTCGCGATCGTCGGCGCGGGCGCAGTCGGCTGCGCGGTCGCCCGGGAGCTCAGCACCCGCGGCGCTCGCTGCGTCCTGATCGAGGCCGGGCCCGGACGTCGGGGCCGGGACCAGCAAGGCGAACACGGCGATCCTGCACACGGGCTTCGACGCGAAGCCCGGGCACGATCGAGTCGCGCCTGGTGGCGCGCGGCTACGAGCTGCTCAGCGACTACGCGACCGAGGTCGGCATCCCGACGGCGAAGCTCGGCGCGCTGATGATCGCCTGGACTCCCGAGCAGCGCGAGGCCCTGGCCGGCGTCGAGGCGACGGCGCGCGAGAACGGCTACTGCGGAGGCGCGCTCCGTCGAGCTCGAGGAGCTCTACGCGCGCGAGCCGAACATCGGGCCCGGCGCGGAGGGGGCGGTGGAGATTCCCGGCGAGGGGATCGTCTGCCCGTTCACCACGACCCTCGCGTACGCGACCGAGGCGCTGGCCGCCGGCTGCGAGCTCGTCCTGAACGCCGCGGTCACCGGGCGTGCGGCCGGGCGGCGGCGGCCACGAGATCGAGACCGCGAGGGGCGCCGGTCCGCGCCCAGTACCTGGTCAACGCCGCCGGGCTGCGCAGCGACGAGGTCGACGCGATGCTCGGCCACTCCGAGTTCCGGGTGACGCCGCGGCGCGGCGAGCTGATCGTCTTCGACAAGCTCGCCCGCGGACTGCTCAACCACGTCCTGCTGCCGGTCCCGACGGAGAAGACCAAGGGCGTGCTGGTCTCGCCGACGATCTACGGCAACGTTCTGCTCGGCCCGACCGCCGACGACGTCGAGGACAAGGCCGACCGCTCGACCACCGAGGCCGGGCTGGCCTCGCTGATGGAGGCGGGGGCGCGGATCATGCCCGCGCTCGAGCGAGCACGAGGTGACCGCCACCTACGTCGGGCTGCGGGCGGCGACCGAGCACCGCGACTACCAGCTCACCGGCCATCCGGATCAGCGCTACGTCTGCGCGGGCGGGATCCGCTCCACCGGCATCACCGGCTCCCTGGCGATCGCCGAGTGGGTGCGGGAGGCTCTGGCTGACGCCGGGCTCGACCTCGAGCTCCAGCCGCGGCGGGCGGGCCTGCGGATGCCGAACATCGGCGAGTTCGGCGCGCGCCCGTACCAGGAGGGTAGGGCGCGATCGATCTGCTTCTGCGAGCGGGTGACCCGCGGCGAGATCGACGCCGCGCTCCGCAGCCCGATCCCGCCCGACGACCTCGATGGGCTGCGCCGCCGTACGCGCGCGCTGATGGGCCGCTGCCAGGGGTTCTTCTGCGGCGCCGAGGTCGCGGCATGCGATGGACGGCCGATGACGATGGCGATCGATGACGGCCCGGTCATCGTCGGCGGCGGGCCCTCCGGGCTGGCGGCCGCGATCGAGCTGCGGGGCTCGGCATCTCGCCCGTGACCGTGATCGAGCGCGAGCGCGAGGCCGGCGGGATCCCGCGCCACTCCGACCACACCGGGTTCGGACTGCGGGATCTGCGCACCGTGCTCTCCGGCCCGCGCTACGCGGCGCGCTACCGCGAGCTGGCCGAGGCGGCCGGGGTGGAGGTCCTCGCCGAGACGATGGTCACCGAGTGGGAGGGCGCCCGGTCGACTGAAGCTGACCGGACCGCACGGCCGCTGGGAGATCGAGCCGCCCGCGGTCGTGCTCGCCACGGGTTGCCGCGAGCGCCCCCGCTCGGCGCGCCTGGTCCCCGGCTCGCGGCCGGCGGGCGTGATGACCACCGCGACGCTCCAGCAGCTCGTCCACCTGCGCGGCCAGAAGGTCGGGCGTCGGGCGGTGATCGTCGGCGCCGAGCACGTCAGCTTCTCGGCGGTGGCCACCCTGGCGCACGGCGGCGCCTCGGTGGCCGGCCTGGTCACCGAGCTCCCGCAGCCACCAGTCGCTGCGGGCCTTCCGCGCCGGGGCGGCCGTCCGCTACAGGGCGCCGGTCTGGTCGCGCACGGGGTCAGCGCGATCCACGGCGCCGAGCGGGTCGAGTCGGTCGAGCTGACCGAGCTCGACTCCGGCCGCACGCGCACCGTCGACTGCGACCTGGTCGATCTTCACCGCCGACTGGATCCCCGACCACGAGCTGGCGGTGATGGCCGGCTGCGAGCTCGATCCGGGCACGCCTCGGCCCGCTCGTCGACCCGGCGCTGCGCACCACCCGCCGGGGCGTCTTCGCGGCCGGAAACCTGCTGCACCCGGCCGAGACGGCAGACGTCTGCGCGCTCGACGGCCGCCACGTGGCGCCCGCCGGTCGCCGCCTACCTGCGCGGGCCGGGGGAGTGGCCGTCCCAGGTCAGGCTCAGCGCCCGCGACCCGCTCGCCTGGATCGCGCCCAACCTGCTGCTCGCGACCGGGCACCCGCCGCCGCGCGATCGCTTCCTGCTGCGCTCGAGGGAGTTCGTCCGGCGCGCCCGCATCCAGGTTCGCCAGGGTGGGCGGGAGCTCTGGAGCGGTCGGGTCGGCCGCCTCGTCCCGGGACGCTCGGCATACATCCCGGCCAGGTGGACCTCGCAAGTTGATCCGGATGCGGGCCCCGTGATCGTCGCGGTGAAATAGGGTCTCCCGCATGAGCGACGGGATGTTGCTCGGCATCGACGAGGGGACGACCGGGCGTGAAGGCCGCGCTCTTCGACCAGCGGCTGCAGCCGGTCGCGGAAGCGCGGCGCGACAAGGTCAACCGCCACCCCGAGGAGGGCTGGGTCGAGCAGGACGGCGAGGAGGTGATCGCCGCCGTCACCGAGGCCGTCGCCGAGCTGCTCGACGAGCGCCGACGGCGAGGTCGCCGCCTGCGGGCTCGACCACCAGGGCGAGTCGGTGCTCGCCTGGGACTCCGAGACGGGCAAGCCGCTCAGCCCGATCGTGGTCTGGCAGGACAAGCGCTCACAGGAGATCCTCGACGAGCTCACCGGACGACGAGGACGAGGTCAAGGAGCTCAGCGGCCTGCCCTTCGACCCCTACTTCTCGGCCGCCAAGCTGGCCTGGCTGCTGAAGCACAACGACGACGTCAAGAGGGCGCTGGACGACGGCAGGCTGCGGATGGGCACCGTCGACTCGTTCCTCTGCGACCGGCTCGGCGCCGGCTTCGCCACCGAGCCCGCGACCGCGTCGCGGACCCAGCTGCAGCGGATCGACAGACCCGGGCTTCGACGAGCGCCTCTGCGAGATCTTCGGCGTGCCGATGGACGTGCTGCCGGAGATCCGCGACACGGCGGGCGAGCTCGGCACGCTGAAGCACGAGAGCTGGCCGGTCGAGCTGCCCTTCCGCGGCCAGGTCGTCGACCAGCAGGCCGCACTGGCGGGCGCCGCCTGCGTCGAGCCCGGGCCGGGTCAAGGCGACCTACGGGACCGGCGTCTTCGTGCTCGCCCACGTCGGCGAGGAGGTCCCGAAGCCCGCGGGCGGCCTGCTGCCGACGGTCGCCTGGAGCATCGACGGCAAGCTCGAGTACGCGCTCGACGGCGGCGTCTTCGCCGCCGGGGCGATGCTCGAGTGGATGTGCAACCAGCTCGGCATCGCGGACGACCCGCCCGCAGCTCAGCGAGCTCGCCCGCGAGGCGGAGAGCTCGGCGGGCGCCCGGGTGCTGCCGGGCCTGGCCGGCATCGGCGCGCCCTGGTGGCGGCCGAACGCCCGCGCGGTGATCTCCGGGATCTACGGCGGCACCACGCGCGAGAACGTCGCCCGCGCGGCGCTCGAGGGGATCGCCTGGCGGGTCGCCGACGTGGTCGCCGCGATCAAGGAGACCTCGCCCGTCGAGACCCTGCGGGTCGACGGCGGCCTCACCAACGAGCCGCTGCTGCTGCAGCTTCAGGCCGACATGATCGGCGCACCGGTCGAGGCGGCCGGGGCCGACGCCACGGTGCTTGGCGCGGCCGCGCTCGCCGGCGTGGGCGCCGGGGTGATCGGCTCGCTCACCGACCTGCCGGAGATGCTGCCCGCCGACCGCAGCGTCGAGCCCGAGCGCGACGAGGACTGGCGCGCGACCGAGCACGAGCGCTGGCGGACTTCGTCAAGGCGACCGAGGCTCTCGACCCGCGCTAGCCACGCCCCGCCGGAAAAGAGGACCCGCGCTAAACGCGGGTCCGTCGGGCGTTCGCATCCCGCGTCCCGTTGGGAGTGGGCGGCCGCGCAGTTGGTTCGTGATCGGCTTAGGAGACGATCTCGATGATGATCGCGACCAGGGCGATCAACCCGAGGATCCCCGCGTCATCGCGAAGTCCTTCTCGCCGATGCTTCTGTCCGAATCGTTCATGGCTTGCTCTCGCCTTTCCTAGTCGCGCGTGACGACGTCCTCCTCGAGTGTGCTGACCGGACCCTGGTACTTGTTCTTCGCCGAGACCAGGTACCAGATCGCCGAAGAGCAGCGGCAGGATGATCGCGAACGGCGTGTAGTTCACGTTCGCGGCATCGAAGCCTCGTTCCAGGGCAGCCCAGTCGGGTCGTACGGCAGATCGAGCGCGTAGACCACGACGATCACGAAGAGGATCGCCAGGACGTTGATCACGCCGGTAGCGCCGGCCCAGGTTCCACGGGCCCGTCTCGAACGAGTCGCCCTGCCCGCAGCCGGAGGAACACCGGGATGATGTACGCGAGGTAGAGGCCGACGGTGCAGATCCCGGTCAGCGCGAAGAACGCGAACGGGATGTCGTTCTTCCCGAACAGCGCCGGGATCGCGATGATCAGCGAGAACACCGAGACCGCGATCACCGCGTTGAACGGCACCCGGTCGCGATTGACGCGCCGGAATACGGCCCAGCCCGGGATCGCCCGGTCGCGCGAGAACGCGTACCAGGTCCGCGAGGCGCTGGTCAGGCCCGCGGCTCCGCAGAAGAACTGGCCGACGGTCGCGATCAGCACCACCATCTTCGCGGCCCAGGGATCGAGCGCGGAGTTGAAGATGCCGAAGACCGCGCCGCCCGAGTCGTTCACGGCGCCGACGTCGTTCGCCGCGTAGAGGAAGGCGAGCAGTACCAGCCAGCCGATGATCGCCGAGAAGAAGATCGAGCGCCAGACGCCCTGGGCGGCGCCGATCGCGGCGCCGTGGGTCTCCTCGGCGGTGTGGGCGGAGGCGTCGTAGCCGGTCTGCGTGTACATCCCGAGCAGGAAGCCGACCGGCGCGACCAGGAACCAGAAGCCGAGGCCGCCGTTGTCGCCGCCGAGCGTGCCGCTCTCGTTGAAGCGCTGCGCCGAA
This sequence comes from uncultured Solirubrobacterales bacterium, assembly GCA_963728875.1. Taxonomy (GTDB): domain Bacteria; phylum Actinomycetota; class Thermoleophilia; order Solirubrobacterales; family 70-9; genus DASUPK01. The sequence continues at coordinate 569,077 of CAVSLJ010000003.1, read as the reverse complement.
GACGAAGCTCGTGCTCTGGTGGTGGTCCGGCACGAAGACCAGCAGGCGCGATGATCACCGCCACCCCGAGCAGGTGCCAGCCCGACGGAGATGTTGTTCATCAGCGCCAGGACCCGGTCGGCGAAGATGTTCACCAGCGTGTAGAGCAGCAGGATGATGAAGAAGAGCAGCCAGGTCTCGCCGAGGATGTGCTCGGTGTCGCCGAAGTTGACCCCGAAGATGTTGAGCCCGTAGAGGTTGAGCAGGTTCCAGAGGAAGAACGCGCAGCCGTAGGCGACCGAGGCCACGATCCCGACCAGGCCGACGATGTTGAACCAGCCGGTCATCCAGCTCCAGCCCTTGCCGCCGAGGTCGTGCGCCCACCAGTAGGGGCCGCCCGCCGTCGGGTACCTCGAGGTCAGCTCCGCCATCGAGAAGCCGACCATGATCACGAAGAAGCAGATCACGGGCCAGCCGATCGAGGCCATGGAGGGTCCGCCGTGCAGCCAGGCGAACGAGAACGTCGTGAACGTCCCGGCAAGGACCGAGATGATCGTGAACGAGATCGCGAAGTTGGTGAACGCGCTCCAGCCTCGCGAGAGCTCCTGCTTGTAGCCGAGCTCCGCGAGCCGCTGCTCGTCGCGCCTCGTCTGGTCGACGTCGGAAATGCCCTCAGGTGGAGTCACACTCTTCTCCCTCCGTCGCGGCCCGGTCACTTCCTTGCGGTCGAGCCTATGTGCCGGAATGTCGGGACCCTATGTGCGGAAGCGGACATCCGTCAAGCCCGATTTCCGCAAATTGAGGAGGTTCGCCGGATCTTGTACGGATCGTCTAGGCGGAGCGGCGACCGAGGCCCAATCGGCCGAGCAGCCCCGACAGGGACGGCCTGTCCCGCTCCGGAGCACGAGATGCGCACGAGCGAGCCCGACGGTCTGCGGCCCGAACTCCTCGAGGTGGGTGGCCAGCGCGATGAAGGCCTGGGCGGTGGTGAGCGCGTCGCCGTCGGCGTGGTGCGGGCGGTGGACGGGCAGCCCGAGCTCGCGGGCCATCGCCGAGAGCCGATCGGGTCGCGCTCCGGCCGGCGGCGTGCCGCCGCAGCCGGCGCAGCTCGCGGTCGAGCGCCGCCGTGTCGACGAGCGGGTTGAGCAGCTCGAGTCCGTGCTCCGCCAGGGCCGCTCCGAGGAAGCCACGCTCGACCGCGCGCGACGTGGGCGACGATCGGCCGCCCCGGTGAGCGCCTCGAGCAGGCCGTCGAGGTGCTCTCGAAGGGGGCGGCCTTCTCCAGATCCGCCTCGCGCAGGCCGTGGATGCGGATCGTCTCGGCGTCCGGCATCCGGCGCGGCCGCACCAGCTCGTAGCGGGCATCCGCGAGGCTGACCCTTCCCTCCGCTCACCGTCACGGTGGCGAAGGAGACGATCTCGTCGCCGGCGTGATCGAGGCCGGTCGTCTCGAAGTCGACCACGGTGAAGCTCGCCTCTCGCCAGCGCGTGCTCGCGGCCCGGCATCGGCGTCTCCCGGTAGGCCCGCGCGGCGGCTGAGCTGGGTTCGCCCACGGCTAACGCGGTGAGAGCTGGCCGGTCATGGAGCGCTGCACCGCCGCGACCTCCCGGAAGGCGTCGCGCAGGTATCGCCGGGTGAGCGGGTCGAGCCGCTTCGGGTCGATCCGGTCGTCCGGCGCGCTGGCCCTGTTCGAGCTGCCCGACCTGGTGCTCGAGCCGCAGCGCGCTGAACAGCTCGTAGGCCTCCTCGAGGATCCGGGCCTCGGTGGCGCCTGGAGGATTCCCTCGTCGGCCGCGGCCGCCGGAGCCGCTCGAGGGTGGGGGTGACGCGGACATCCGCCCGCAGCGCCGCGTAGCGCGCCAGGTCGACGATCGGGAGCAGCCCGCCGTGCTTGATGTCGAACGTCCCCTTCCGCTCGCCGGAGCCCTCGACGACGATGTCGTGCATGAAGCCCGTCGGGGGCTTCGCGGCCAGGGCCAGCCGCAGCATCCAGCGCTCCAGGATCTCCCGTCGACCCGGTCTCGAAGAGCAGCTGCTTGACGTCGAGGCCGCGCTGCGGGCCATAGACGACGCGGCCGTCGAGCAGGATCGGAGGTCGCGATCAGCACCCGGTTGTCGCTGGGATGGGCGAGCCATCGCTCGATCGCTCGCCGCCAGTCCTCGATCGAGCTCGCCGAGAAGGCGCCCGAAGCCGTCACCCCGTGTGGGTCGAGACGCCAGCCGATCACCCGGACGCAATCGGCGACGCTCGCGGCGATTGCCCCGCATGTACTCGCCGGTCCGGGTCGGAGGCGCAGGTGACGCCTCGCCTCGGGGAGGGTGTCGTGCTCGGGGGCGTCCCGCCAGGCCATGCCGGAGTCGACGTCGGAGGAGGGGACGGGCTCCCGCCGGCCGTGGCTGCCGAGCGACATCCAGCAGAACTCCGCCGGCGGCGGGCCCTCGCGATTCGATCGCGAGCTCGATCATCCGCACGATCAGGCGCGTCCGCGACCGCGGAGATCACCTCGCTGATCTGTGGCGGCGCGAGCTCGGCCCGCCGCAGCGCGATCACGGTCGAGCGCAGGCGGCCCGGCGGCCTCGCTCAACTCCCGCTTGTTCTTCGCCCTGGCGATGCCCCGGCGCAACACGAAGGGCGAGCTGGTCTCCGCGGCCACGAGGTCGATCCCGACGATCACGCCGAGCACCTCGGATCGCGCCGAGAAGACGGGGACGTGCCGGATGTCGTTGTCGAGCATCGCCAGCATCACGTCCGCGCCCGTCTGGTCGGCCCCGACGCCGATGACGGGCGTGGTCATGGCCTCCCTCACCGGATCGTCCGGCGAGAGCGGGCCGGCCACCACGCCCGCGCGCAGGTCGCGGTCGGTGACGATCCCGAAGCCGGCGTCGCCGAGCTCGACCAGGACGAAGCTCATTTCCTCCGCGTTCATCAGCCGAGCGGCCTCGCGCAGGCTCGTCTCGGGCCGGCAGATCGACCGGCGGGCGGCGCACCAGGGCTGCCGCCGGCTGCTGGGCGACCTCGGGGCTGGGAGGCGCGACCTCGTTTCCCGCGGCCCGCCCGGTTGGCGCCAGCAGCGAGCGGGTGAGGAAGCGCAGGCTCGAGGGGCGGCCGAGGAGGGGGATCACCTCCTCGGCCGGCAGTGAGTAGCAGAGGGTGTCCTCACGGGCCCTGGCCCCGTACTTCGCCGGCAGGCCGGAGAGGACCGACGGGTGCCCGAACATCTCGCCCTCGGCCGAGCAGGTCGACGACCGCGTCGCGGTCGACCAGCTCGACGGAGCCCCGCCTGATCACCCTGATCCGGTCCTGCGAGAGGCGCCCCTGGGGAACGATCATCGTCCCGGCCGGGAAGAACTCGACCTCGGTCCTCGATGCGATCGCCTCGAGGGCCGCTTCGTCGAGCCCGCTGAAGGGATCGCGCCCCCCCAGGAACTCGGCGATGTCGTGCATTCGCCTGGGTCAGCCGGTGATCGCGGCCGCGGCTTCCTCGACCGTCGGCCGGATCGGGATCACCCGGTCGATGCCCATCACGCCAGAGGATGCGGAGGATCTGCTCGCTGGAGGCCGCGACGGCCAGGTGCTCGGAGTCCTCCTCCTCCTCGGAGTTCTGGGCCTCGCGGGAGAGCAGCAGGGCGCGGACGCCGCTGGAGTCGATGAACTCGCACTCGGTCAGGTCGACCACGATCCCATTGGAGCCGGCGGCGACGGCGTTGCGGAGCTCGCCCCGCAGCTCGTCCTCATGCGACATGTCGACCTCGCCCGCTGACGCGGACCAAATACACGTCGTCCGGGCCGGGCCCCGAGTCGATCTCGAACTGCGGAATATCTGCGCTTGGAGTTGCCGACATGCGTTCCCCCTTCGGACAACTGAGGTCAAGACATGGTACTCGCCGAGGGGCAGGGAACTAGCTGAGATCGAGCGCGGCGCGCGCCTCCCTCACCGCCGCCTCGACGCTCTCCTCGGACGGCCAGTACATCGGCGAGTTGCCGTCGCGTACCAGCCGATCCGCCAGGATCACGCCTCGCGGGTTGGCCGGCGCGTTCCCCTCGAGCGCGTCGGCGAGGTCCCTGATCTGCGTTCTGGCCTTCACCAGGTCGAACTCCCTGAGGGTGAGCTGAGCCCTCAGGTAATTCCGCCTGGCGTGCTCCGCCGCGTCCAGCATGTCCCTCAACGCCCCGGCCACCTCTGACCGGTTGTGGGGCTCGAGGAGCTCGGCGCTCCGGGCCATGGTCAGGCGGCTCTCCTCGGGACGCGCGCCCGCGAGCAGACGCTCATCCAGGGTGCGTGCACGGGCCCTCGCCAGGGTCCGCTCGAAGAAGCCGGGGCTTGCCACCGGGTCAGTTTCGCGGATCAGCGAATGGAGGGCATCGGCTGCTCGAGCAGGGCCTCGACGTGCGAGACCGGCACCGGCTCCGAGAAGTGGAAGCCCTGGGCGAAGCCGCAGCCGAGCGCGCTCGCCATCTGCACCTGCTCTTCGGTCTCCACGCCCTCGGCGACCACGCCGATGCCGATGGTGTCGGCCATCTCGTTGACCGCGCGGACGATCGCGGCGTCGTGCGAGCCCTCGGTGAGGTTCTCCACGAAGCTGCGGTCGAGCTTGATCATCGAGAGCGGCAGGCGCTTCAGGTAGCCGAGCGAGGAGAAGCCGACCCCGAAGTCGTCCAGGACGAGACGGACGCCGAGACCCTTCAGCGACTCGAGGGTGCGCTCGACGAAGGCGGTGTCGTCGAGCAGGGTCGTTTCGGTCAGCTCCAGCCAGAGGCTCGATGGGTCGATCCGGTTCGCCCGCACCGATCCCTCGATGTGGGAGAGGAGATCCGGGTCGGCGATCTGCCGCGCGGAGAGGTTGACCGCGACCGAGACCGGCGCGGAGTCCGGGTGCAGCTCCTGCCAGGTCGCCGCCTGGCGGCAGGCCTGCTCGATCACCCAGCGCCCGATCGGCACGATCAGGCGGGACTCCTCCGCGACCGGGATGAAGCCGAGGGGGCCGATCAGCCCGCGCGCGGGATGGTTCCAGCGCAGCAGCGCCTCCAGCGCGACGATCGAGCCGTCGCTGAGCTTGATCACGGGCTGGTAGTGGAGCTCGAGCTCCTGGCGCTGGATCGCGCGCCGCAGGTCGTTCTCGATCTGCATGTGCTCGATCACGCGGGAGCGCATGACCTCGTCGAAGATCTCGTAGCCGCCGCGGCCGCGCTCCTTGGCGCGGTAGAGGGCGGAGTCGGCGTCGCGGATCAGGGCCTCGGGCGCCTCGTGGCCGTCGCCGATGGCGATGCCGACGCTGGCGCTGACGAAGTGCTCGCGCTCGCGCAGGACGAACGGGCGGGCCAGTGCCTCCGCGATGCGCTCGGCGATCCGGGTCGCGCCGCGCTCATTGCCGATGTCCTCCGCGAGGACGGCGAACTCGTCGCCGCCGAAGCGCGCCACGGTGTCGCCCGGGCGCAGTGCCTGCTCGATCCGCGGGGCGACCGCCGCCGAGCAGCTCGTCGCCGGCGGCGTGCCCGAGGCTGTCGTTGACGAGCTTGAACTGGTCGAGGTCGAGGAAGAGGACCGCGATCGAGGTCCGGCGCCGGGCGGCGACCGAGAGGGCGTGCTGCAGCCGGTCGAGGAAGAGGTTGCGGTTCGGCAGGCCGGTGAGCGGGTCGTGGAGCGCCTCGTGCTGGGTCCGCTCCTCGGTGCGGCGCCGCTCGATTGCGTTGGCGAGGACGTTCGCGATCGCCTGCATGAAGGAGACGTCGTCCTGGCTGAACTTGCGAGCGATGCGGGATCCGACCCCGAGCACGCCGTAGGGGTCTCCCTTCGCGCGAATCAGGACGATTGCGGCGCTGCGCATCCCCGCGTCCGCCTGCAGCTTCGACTCCCGGAAGCGATTCTCCGTTCGCCAGTCGTCGACCACGATCGGCAGGCCGGTGGCGAGCGCGTATCCGGACTGGGACTGGTGTCCGGTCGGCACCCGCACCTTGCCGACGTCCCCCTCGGGGAGCCCGACGGCCGAGATCAGCAGAAGCTCATCGCCGCCGGGCAGCAGCTTCAGGACGCCCCCGATGTCGAGGTCGAGCACCCGTTTCATCAGGGCCGTCGCCTCATCGGTGAGCGCGTCGATGTCCGTCCCCTCCAGGGCGAGCTGCCCGAAGCTGCGCCACCGCCGTCTGCTGGCGGGTCAGCTGGCGACTCGTCTCCTCGCTGCGGGCTCGCGCCGCGGCCGTCTCGCTGAGCGCGTTGCGCTGCCTCGCCAGGTTGTGAGCCTCCCAGGTGCCCATCAGGCCGACGCAGACCATCGCGAACAGGCCGAAGCCGCCGAGCGGCAGGCCGCCTCCGACGGCGAACGCGAGGACGAAGAGGGCCGTCAGGTCCATGAACCCAACCGCCGCGATCGCGCGCGGCGGGTAGGAGAGTGAGGCGAACAGGAAGGGGAGGACCAGCAGCAGGATGAAGGGGCTGGTCGATCCCCCGTCCAGCCCGGCGATCGTCGCGATCAGCAGGATGTCCGCGAACGACCAGGCGACGAAGAAGAGGTCGGAGTACCGGCTGCGGACGATCCGCTCGCCGGGCAGCGCCAGGATCAGGGGCGACGCTGAGCAGCCCGACGACGCTCGCGGCGACGATCAGGATCGCGGTGGGGCCCGCCCCAGGTGTGCAGCGCGTAGGCGCCCGCGCCGAGGCAGACGATGACCGAGAGCCAGAGACCGACCTCCGATCGAGTCGAGCCGGCTCCGGATTTCCTGCTCGCGACGTCGCCGGCCTCCGCCGGCGCTCTCTCCCACATCACGCTGGAAGTTCCCTTCGCGATGGCTCCGATAGCTTCCCCGGGCGACCGCGCGGCGTCATCCGCACTACTGGGGAAATACTGAGGGCCAGCAAATGTACGACCAGCACGACGTCGAGACGCTCGAGCGTCAATTCAACGCGGCGATGGAGGAGGCCGACACCGGCTCTGCGCTGGATGCGGTGAGGCGCATATATGACGAGATTCGACCGTGGCGGCGCTGGACTTGAGGCTCTGCTGCATCCGGACTTCCAGATCCGCATGGAGACCGTCTTCATCGACGGCAAGACCTACAAGGGCGTGCGCGGCTTCAAGAACTGGCGCGGCGACATGGAGGAGCTCTTCGAGGCCGACGCTTCAAGCCCGAGGGCCTGCGCGCCGCCGCCGACGGCCGCTGGGTCGTCCTCGGCCGCCTCCAGATCACCGAGAAGGAGAGCGGCGACGAGCTCGACGTCCCGCTCGCCCACGTCCTGGAGCAGCGCGACCGCAAGGTCGCGAGCGTCACGGCCTACTCGGAGATCTCCGCGGCGCTGGAGTCGGTGGATCTGCCCGTGTAGCGGCCACCAGGCCGCTCCACTTTGGAGCGAAGGCCGAAGGCCGGAGCGACTTATGTGGGGCGGCCGCTTGTGGCCGCGATCTTATGGCGAAGCCGTCCCGAGAATACGAACGGGCCCCGCTCAGAGGGGCCCGCTCGCTGGGGGGATCTATGGAGGCGTCAGGGTGACGCCGTGTTGTGTGTTCGGACGAGTCTTGGTCAGGAGCTCGAGCCGCTCGAGCTGGTGCCCGAGTCGTTGCTCTGGTCCTGGTTCTGTCCCTGCTCCTTGCCCGGCGCCGGCGCGCCCGGAGGCGGACCGCACTTGAACCTGGCGATGCCGGGAGGTCCGGCGTGCTGCATGTCGGTCGGGAGCTTGTCCTTGCAGGCCTCATAGGCCTTCTGGATCTTCTCCCGGTCGGCCGCGCTCGGCGGCTTCGGCGGATTGCTCGCGGTCAATCTTGCCCGGATCCGGAGGCGCCGGGGCGCCGTTGTCCTCCATGCACTTCCGGAACTCCTCCATCTTCTGCCTGTCCGCGGCAGAGAGGTTGGGACCGCGGAACGTCATCACGCCGACGCCGCCGCGCGGCCCCGGCGCCGAGAAGGTCGCCGAGCCGCTTCCCTTGCTCGCATTGCCGCTGCCGCTGTCCGCCAGCGAGACGGCGGCCACGCCGACCGCCGTGATCGCCGCCGCCAGCAGGGACAGCCCGAGCGGGTCCGAGCCTGATGGTCAGCCCTCTCTTCCTCTTCTCCTTCATCATCCACTCCTGTCCGTCGCTTCCCGGATCAACCGGGCTTGAGGACCATCAAGCCAGCCGGGTATGAGAGGAGGCTGAGACCGGGCTAAGAAGCGGCTTGAGCTTCGGCGCCCGAGGCACGGGCGGAGCCGATCGCCTTAGCCGCCTGGCGCTCCGGCGCGATCCGGATCACGTTCCAGGCGAGCCCGACCCGCTCCATCGCCCGCGATCAAGAGGGCCGAGGGGTCGAGCTCCCAGCGGCGCAGGCCATGCACCGCGGAGCGGGGGAAGGCGTGGTGGTTGTGGTGCCAGGACTCGCCGAGCGAGGGAAGGGCGAGCCAGAAGACGTTCGTGGACTGGTCGTCCACCTCGAAGCGGCGGGATCCCAGGAAGTGGCAGATCGAGTTGACGCTCCAGGTGACGTGGTGGACGAAGAAGACGCGGACCAGGCCGCCCCAGAGCAGTCCGGTCGCGGCGCCGAGCAGGGTGCCGGTGAGCAGATAGCCGGCCACCGCGGGGATGGCGAGGCCGAGCAAGACCAGCGACGACGAAACGCCGGTTGATCAGGCGCATGCCCGGGTCCTCGTAGAGGTCGGGCGCGTATCGCTTCCAGTCGGCCCGGCCGTGCTCGGAGAGCAGCCAGCCCATGTGGGCGTGCCAGAGGCCGCGCAGGACCCCCATCACGCCGTCGCCGTGCCCGACGTGCGGGCTGTGCGGGTCGCCCTCGACGTCGGTGTGCGCGTGGTGCTTGCGGTGGTCGGCGACCCAGGCGATCACCGGGCCCTGCACGGCCATCGAGCCGAAGGCCGCGAAGGCGTACTCGGTCGGCTTGTGGGTCCGGAAGGAGCGGTGGGTGAGCATGCGGTGGAAGCCGACCGTGATCCCGGCCGCCGTGACGAAGTACATGACCGCCAGCAGCGCCAGGTCGTGCCAGCTCACCAGGCTGCCCCAGAGCAGGACGATCGCCGCGACGGTGGCCGCGAAGGGCACCACCATGGCGCCGAGGTTGACGATCTTGCTGACACGCGTCATGAGGGTCAGCGTAGGCAGGACGAGCCACAAAGAGTTAGCCTGAAACCCAACTCTTCCACCGTTTTCTTGTCAATCAGATGACAAAAACAGCCCCGACCGAGCCCTGGCACGCGCTCTCGCCCGCCCTCGCCGACGCGATCGAGCCCGAGCTGCCCGCCGCGACCGAGGAGATCCTCGCCGACGATCGGCAGGGAGGTGCCCGAGTACGCCCGCCCGCTGGAGGGCGCCTTCGGCGTCGGCGATCCGCACCGGCGTCACCGAGGCGCTGCGCCAGTTCGTGGAGCTGATTCGCGACCCGGCGGGCGGGCGCGAGCCCGGACGCGACGTATATGTGGGGCTGGGCCGGGCCGAGCACCGCGAGGGGCGGACGCTCGATGCGCTCCAGTCCGCCTACCGGGTGGGCGCGCGGGTCGCCTGGCGCCGGGTCTCGCGCCGCCGCGCGGCGCAGGGGCGCGGATCCGGAGCAGCTCGGCCTGCTCGCCGAGGCGATCTTCGCCTACATCGACGAGCTCTCGGCGGACTCGGTCGAGGGCTACGCGCAGGCCCAGCGCGAGCAGGAGGGCGAGCGCCAGCGCCGCCGCCGCGAGCTGCTCGCCCTGCTCCTCCGCGATCCCCAGCCGCCCGACGCCGAGATCCGCTCCGCGGCGCAGGCCGCGGGCTGGAGGCTGGCCCGAAGCGCCGCGCCGCTCGCCGTCGCGGAGGAGGACCTGGCGCGGGTCGGCCGCCGCCTCTCGGCGGATGCGCTGGTCGCGAGCGTGGGCGGCATCGGCTGCGCGCTCGTTCCTCACCGCGCACCGTGCGGAGCTCGAGCAGGCGACGCACGACATCAGACGCGGCCATCGGACCCGACCGTCCCGCGCGCGGAGCTCGCCGGCGCCTGGTCGATCGCGTGGCGGCCCTCCGCGCCGCCGAGGCGGGGGCGATCGAGGCCGATGGCCCGCTCTACGCCGAGGAGCACCTGGCCGACCTGCTTCTCTTCGATTCCGGCGGCCTCGCCGAGCGCCTGCGGGCGCGCGGCTCGCGCCGCTCGACGATCTCACGCCGGCCGGCAGAGCCGCGGATGGAGGAGACGGCCCTCGCCTTCGTCCAGCACGGCGGCAACGCGGCCGCGATGGCCCGCGCGCTCCACCTCCACCCGCAGACGATCCGCTACCGGCTCGGCCGGCTGCGCGAGCTCTTCGGCGATGAGCTGGCCGACCCGGACGCCCGCTTCGAGCTCGAGCTGGCGCTCAGATCGGTTCGGTCTGGTCGATCTCCGGCAGCTCGAGGCTGACCACGGCGCCGCCGTCCTCGGCGTTCGAGGCTCGCGGCGCTGCCGCCGTGCTCCTCGGCGACCCGCTGCACGATCGCCAGGCCGAGGCCGGAGCCGGGCTTGCCGCGCGCCTCGTCCGCGCGCCAGAAGCGGTCGAAGACCTTGTCGAGGTCGCCGGCGGGGAAGCCGGGGCCGTGGTCGCGGACCGTGACGCGGCCGCCGTCGACCCTCACCTCGATCGTGCCCGCCGGGCGGGCTCCACTTGCAGGCGTTGTCGAGCATGTTCGAGATCGCCCGGCCGAGCCGCTGGGCGTCGGCGTGGACCAGGCTGGGCTGGAGGTCCTCGGCGAAGCGCATGTCGCGGGCGCGGCGCTGCGCCCGCTCGATCGCGTCGCGGGTGAGCTCGTCGAGCGCGACGTCCTGGCGGGCGATCGCGTCCTGGCCCGGCGCCCGCGCCAGCTCGACGACGTCGCCGACCAGCTCGGTCATCTCCTCGAGCTCCTGCGGTGACGTCCGCGACCAGGCGCTTGCGCTCCTCGGGGTCGAGGTTCTCGCTGCGCCCGAGCGTCTCGATGTTGGTGCGCAGCGTCGCGAGCGGGGTGCGCAGCTCGTGCGAGGCGTCGGCGACCAGCCGGCGCTGGGCCGCCTCGGAGCGCTCGAGCGCGGCCAGCATCTCGTTGAAGCTGGCCGCGAGGCGGCCGAGCTCGTCGTCGCCGCGCACCTCGATCCGGTGGGTGAGGTCGTGGGTGCGCGCCACCTCCTCGGCGGCGTCGGAGACCTCGCCGGCCGGCGCCAGCGCCGTCCGCGCCACGACCGGGCCGAGCGCCGCCGCCAGCGCGATGCCGCCGGCGCTGACCGCGGCCAGGATGATGATCAGCGTGTTCAGGGTGTGATTCGGTGTCCTCGAGCGAGCGGGCGACCTGGATCGCGCCGCCCTCCGGCAGCGGCTGGGTCAGGACGCGGAGCGAGGTGCCGCTGCGAGTCCACGTCGCTGAACTCGGCGGTCGCCTCCGTCGATCGCGAGCGTCGCGGTCGGCGCTCGAGACCGGGATCCGGAAGCTGCGAGCCGACGTCCGTCACCAGCGCGCCATCGGGCCCGATCAGCTGGGCGAGGGACGGGGGTGCGCCCGGCCCGGGGGGGGGACCGCCTGTTGCAGGAAGACCCGGTCGCCGGCCTCGGGCCTCTTGCTTGGCGGCCTTCTTCCCCTTGGCCGTCGGCTGGGGACCGGGCGGTGAACGGCGGAGGCTTGCCGTTCTGGGAGAGCGGCGGGCCCCTGTCCGGTGCCGATCGTCACCGGTCCCTGGGCCGAGCCCGCGATCACGCGGCGCCGACCTGGCCGCGCCCTCTGGGTGACCACGTCGGCCTGGTGGCGCAGGTCGTTGTCGATGTCGCCGCGCAGCCGGTCGCGGACCAGCGACGTAGACGAGGCCGAGGCGAGCAGCACCGCCAGCGCGACCGCGAGCGCCGAGAGCAGGGCCAGCCGGCGCCGCAGGCTCACTTCTCGCGCAGCGAGTACCCGACCCCGCGCACCGTCTGGATCAGCCGCGGCTCGCCGCCCTCCTCGGTCTTGCGGCGCAGGTAGCCGACGTAGACCTCGAGCGAGTTCGAGCGCGGCCCGAAGTCGTAGCCCCAGACCGCCTCGAAGAGCTGCGAGCGGGTCAGCACCAGGCGCGGGTTGCGCAGCAGGTGCTCGAGCAGGGCGAACTCGGTCTTGGTCAGCTCGATCGGCCGCTCGCCGCGCTTCACCTCGCGGGTCGCCGGGTCGAGGGTCAGGTCGGCGTAGCTCAGCTCCTCGGCGGGCTCGCCGTTGGTCCGGCGCAGCAGCGCCCGCAGCCGGGCGAGCAGCTCCTCGAGGGCGAACGGCTTGACCACGTAGTCGTCGGCGCCGGCGTCGAGGCCGTCGACCCGGTCCTGGACGGCGTCGCGGGCGGTCAGCATCAGGACCGGGGTGCGGTCGCCGCGGGCGCGCAGCTCGCGGCAGACCTCGAGCCCGTCGCGCTTCGGCATCAGCACGTCGAGGACGATCGCGTCCAGCGGCGCAGCCCGAGCCGACCGCCGAGCGCCTCCTCGCCGTCGGCGGCCAGCTCGACCTCGTAGCCCTCCAGCTTCAGCGCCCGCTCGAGCGCGCGCCGGAGCTGCGGCTCGTCGTCTACGACCAGTACTCGCACGAGCCCATGCTGGCGGGATCGCCTGAGAAATGCCTGAGAGCTACTGCGCGCAGGCCTGGATCTTGGCGACGTCGGTGCCCGCCGGCCTGGACGCACTGGGCGATCTCCGCGGGCGTCTTGCCGCTCGGCGTGGTGACCCCGCCCTCCGAGGCGGAGGTGTCGGTGGCCGAGCTGCCGGTGGTCGCCGGTAGTCCCGAGCCCGTCCCGACCCCGCGATGTCGCCGAGCGGCGAGGTCACGTTCGAGCCGTCGGGCTCGGCGTTGTAGACCAGGCCGGTGCGGCCGCCGCCCTCGGCGTTGATCGTCCACTTCAGCTGGCCGTCGACGGCGCTCTTCTCGAGCGTCATCACGGTCACCTTCAGGTCGCTGACGCCGGCCTTCTCCTTGACGCCGGAGACGATCTTGTCGATCGCCGCGGGATCGATCTCGGAGAAGGGGAAGTCCTGGCCGTTCGAGCGAGCCCGGGCCGATCACATCGACCTGCTCGTCGTGGAGGTCGCCGCCGGTGTAGACGAAGCCGGTCGCCTGCTCGCCGCTCGCGCAGCTTGAAGTCGGCGCCGCCCTCGGTGATCTGGACCTGCAGCGCCTGCGCTTCTCGCCCGCCTTCTCCTTGACCGCGTCGTAGGCCTTCTGGAAGCCGGCGGTGGTGAAGAGCTCCGTCGTTGCCGTTCGTCGAGCGTTGCCTCCGCCGCTGCTGCCGCAGGCGGCGAGCGCGAGCGCGCTCAGCGCAGCGCCGATGGCCAGTCCCCACTTTGCCTTCACCGGTTCCTCCTCCATCAAACGGGTCGCTCCTTGCGGAGCACCCTCGCATTCAGTCGCGTCAGAAGAGCCTATAGCGGGCGCGCGACAGGAAGAAGCCGTGGCCGTTGGCGGTGTTGCGGCAGGTGATCCCGGCGGTGCGGCTCAGGCAGTAGATCGGCCCGCGCCGGGCCGAGCGGCCGTAGCCGAGCAGCCCGGGCCGCCGAGCGTCGTGTCGCCGGCGCAGACGAACGCGGCGCGGTGGGCGCCGACGGCGATCCCCTGGCCCCAGTCGACCCCGACCCTGATGCAGTACTGCGGCTCCGGGGGCGGATTCCAGTCGCGCTCGCGGATGTCGCAGCGGGCGTCGTGGGCGCTCAGGTAGCAGCCGATGTTGTGGGTGGGCGTCTCGAAGTAGTGGGGGCCGTGGTTGCCCGGCGCGGGATCGCCGCCGGTCGCTGCGACGCGTCACCGTGTCTGCCCTGCGCGGTGGTGGCGTCGCTCTGCGCCGCGTCTGGGTCTCGGTCACGGTCTTCGTGTCGCCGCCGCAGCCGGCCAGGCCAGGGCGAGCACGCGCGCCGCGCAGGCGAGTCTCGCATGGCGCGACCCTACATCAGTCGAGAAAACGCGCCCAGGGCTCGAACTACGGTCCATTTCTGCCGATAGGCAGGTCCGATGCGCTGGCTCAAGCACGTGCTCACGGTCGGCCTCCTGGTCGCCGCGGCCGCGGCTGGCTCGTGGCCACCGTGTTCAGCGACCACTCCGACGACTACGGACAGGTGGCGCTGCCCGCCGGGCGGCGTGGTCCACCTGCCCGAAGGGCACGGTGACCGTCTTCTACAGCCACCTCCGAAGCGCGGAGCAGAGCACGGTGTGGCGCTCGCCTTCCAGGTCGTCCCCGCGGCCGGTGGCAGTGCCGGTCCCGATGAGCGCGGCCGGCGGCTCGATCTCGGCCGACGGCGTCCAGCGCAGCGAGGTGATCGGCGAGCACGGCGCGATCGCCAAGCTCGATGTGCCCGGCTGACGGCGACTACCGGGTCGTGGCGAGCACGCAATCTCCCACGCGGGATCGTCTTCGCTCAAGTTCGGCACCAACGCCGCCGCGGCGCTGTCGCCGCGAAGTGGAAGCTGCTCGCCGGGCTCGTCGATCGGCGCCTTCCTGATCGCGCTGATCCCGACGCCGCGCCGCCGGCGCCGCTGGCAGGACGACGGCCGGCGCGGCGCCCGCCTACCGGTTGGTCGTCGACTCCCCGCGCCCCGTACGCGGGCTAGCCGGCCCCCCGGGCGGGATCGCGAGCAGCACCCGCAGCCAGGAGCGGCGGCCGCCGGCCTTCGCAGCAGCGCGCGGCGCAGGGCGCGGCGCTCGTCGATGTCCGGGCGGCTCGGCGCCCGGATGCCGGTAGCGCCTGCTCCCTGAGCCTGGCGGCGTAGCCGCGGCCGCTCGGCCCGGCGAGCCGTCGAGCAGGTCCTCGGCGCGCCGCAGGGTGGCGCCCGGGCGGCAGGGGCTGAGCCGATCCGCTCGAGCGCCCGGTCGAGCTCGGCGAGCTCCGCCTCGGCCAGCCGGTCCGGGCTCCAGGTGGTCCCGGCGCCAGCGCCGCCAGCCGTATGCGGCGAGCGCGGCCAGGGCGAGGGCTCGCCGCGGCCGCGCCGAGCGGGATCCACGCATTCGGGCCCGAGCGCTGGCGCCGCCGGCCCGTGGGCGACCGGCCGGTCGGGTGCTTTCGGCAGGGCGACGGGGCCGCGTGGGCGAGTCGGGGAAGGCAGGCCCCGTGCTCTTCTCGGCCGGCCGGGGGACTTGGTGACCCCCAGGTCGTTGTCGTCGAGCTGCGTCGCGGCCGGCGCGGCGCCCGGCGTCGGGTCGAAGGTGACCCAGCCGATCGAGGGGAAGAAGACCTCGACCCAGTCGTGGGCGTCGGTGTCGTCGACGAGGAAGTTGTTGCGCTCGGGGTCGCGGCCGCCCGGGGCGAAGCCGGTCGCGACGCGGCTCGGGATGCCGAGCATGCGCAGCATCAGCGCCATCGTCCCGGAGAACTGCTGGCAGTAGCCCGCGCGGTCCTCGGCGAGGAAGGCGGGCAGCGGGTAGTCGTGGTTCGGGACGTTCTGGCGGTAGTCGTAGTGCGCGCGCAGGTAGAGGTCGATGCGATTCGCCGACCGCCATGGACGGATCGCCGGCGCCGGCGGCCAGCCGCCGGGCGAGCGCGTACATGCCGGCGTAGGGCGTGCCGCGGACCTGCGCCGGCGATCGAGGGCGGCCCGATCGCGCTCCACAGCGGCGCGTCCACCGACCGGGTCCCGCCGGGTCCGCCGGCGAGGGTGAAGGTGGTGTAGCGGCGTGCCTCCGACGGATAGGTGGTCCCGGCCGAGCGCATCACGGAGGCGCTCGGCTGCGGGTCGTAGATCAGCGCGGTGTAGTCGGTTCCCGGACTGAGCTCGCGGGTCATCTCCCAGACCGCGTCCGTGGTCGGCCGGGCCGAGGCGCCGCGCAGCGCCAGGATCGTGCCCGGCGCCGATCGCGAAGTCGCTGCTCAGCCCGCGGTCGACGAAGTTGATCCGGTCGACGTACTCCGGGTCGGGACGGGGCGGCACCGCCTTCGGGTGGAACTTGAGCGGCTCGCCGAGGGCGGGCTGGCCCTCCGGCCACCGAGGAGCGCACCCAGCGGATCCCGTCGAACGTGTTCGAGGTTGGTCGCCTTCCAGTAGTGCGTGTGCTCGCTCGAGACCTGCGAGCAGCTGGGTCCCCTTCTGCGGCCAGTCGAGCGGGCCCGTAGGTCTGGTCCCAGCGGAAGCTCTGGCCGTTGGCGCTGAGCAGGCCCCAGTGGCGGTAGTCGAGCAGGCCGCGGCCGGTGTCGAGCGCGGCGGCGGCCGGCAGGGCGACCAGCGCGGCGGCGCCGACCGCGATCGCGCCGCCGAGCGGCGCGCCGGGCGGTCGAGACGCCCGGCAGCCAGAGCCAGGCGCAGACCAGCACGCAGCAGGAGCGCGCCGCCGGCGAGCTGGCGCGACGGGCTCCGCCCAGGCGACCGCGACGAGGTAGAGGCCGACGAGCAGGACGAGCGCGCGCGATCTCGCCCGGCGACCCGGCGACGGGTCGGCCAGAAGGCGACGAAGGCGGCGAGGCCGGCGAGCAGCGGGGCCGCCAGCAGGATCACCAGCCGGGTCCAGGTCGTCGGCGCCGGAGTAGGGGATGGGGACGTCGCCGACGCCGTTGAGGCTGCGGCTGACGTTGTCGCCGAGCTCGTCCCAGTGGCCGGGCAGCAGCAGCCGGGCGGGAAGGCCGACGACGACCATCCCGGCGAGGAGCGCGGCGAGGGTCGCCGCGGCCGCGAGCGCCCAGCGGGCGCCGCGCGGCTCGAGGCGGGCGATCGCCGCCAGCAGCGCCCCGGCGCCGGTCGCGAGCAGCGACGGCGAAGATGCACCCGTCCCGCCGGCGGATGCGCGACCAGGCTCGCCCACTGCACCGTCGACGAGCGCGGCGAGCGCGGCGAAGCAGGCCAGCTCGACCCGCCGGGAGCGATCGCGGGCGAGGGCGCTCACGCCGCCACCCTCCTGGCGTCGGGGCGCGCGCTCGCCCGGCCAGCGGATAGGCGAAGCAGCCCGAGACCCGGAAGGCGGCGGCCCGCCGCGAGCCGCTCGGCGTGACCAGGAAGCTCCCGGGCCGCAGCCGCCGCAGGGAGGAGGGGAGGGCGCGGCCGGCGCGTCACCCAGAGCACCGCCGCCCCCGAGCCGACCCCGCGGCAGGGCGGCCCCGAGCGCGGATCGCAGACCGCGATCCGGACGTGCGCCTCGGGCCAGGAGCGCAGCGCGGGTCGATCGAGAGCGGCCGCCGCTCCCCGGGCAGCAGCAGGTCGCAGCCGCCCGAGCGGGCGAGCTCGCACGCAGAGGGAGGCGGCGGCCCGCATCGCCCGCTCGCGCTGGGTCGCGGTCTCCGCCGCGGGGGTCGAAGACGACGAGCGGCCGGGGCTCGCCGCCGGCGATCAGCCGCCGCTCGATCATCTCGCCGGTCCGCGCCACCGCCGGCCAGTGGATCCGGCGAGGCCGGGCTGCCCTCGCGGTAGGGGCGCAGTCCGTCCACCTCGAACTGCGCCAGCCCGCCGCGGCGGGAGGTCGCGTCGCTCGCCCTGCCCGAGCCGGCGGACTGTCCGCCGCGGCTCGCGCCGGCGCCGGTCCAGCGCACCGGGTCGATCCGCGGCAGGACGACGAGCTCGCCGGATCGGCCCGAGTCGAGCTCGCGCCGCCAGAGGCCGAGCGGGTCGCGGACCACCAGCCGCGCCGGCGTCATCCGCCGCCGCCCCGGGCTCTCCAGCCAGATCGTCGCGCTCGAGCCGCCGCGCGCCAGCGCGGCCCGACCGGGACGGCGCGGTCGAGCAGCGGATCGGTCAGCTCGCCGCCGGGAGGCGGCAGCAGGGCGCCGCCGCAGCTCGATCCGCAGCGGGTAGGGCTCGCTCTCCTCGAGGCGGCCCGGCCCGGCGTCGCGCTCGAGCCTGCGCCCGCAGCGTCGCCAGCTCGACCCAGGCGACCGCGCCGATCGCCAGCGCCGAGCAGCGCGATCGCCGCAGACGAGCGCGCCGGCGAGGCCGAAGCCGAGCCCGGCGAGCACGAGGGCGACGCCCCAGCGCCGCCGTCGCCGGCGCCCGGGGCGAACCGGACTCCCTCGCTCGGCTCATCTCAAAGCGCGGGGACCCTCTCGATCGCCGTCGCGGACGACCGTCTCGCGCTGGTCGCCGTCGACCTCGAAGGAGAGCAGCAGGCGGTGGGAGAGCACCGAGGGCGCCAGGGCCTGGACGTCGTCGGGGAGCACGTGGTCGCGGCCGCTCGAGCGCGGCGAGCGCCTTGGCGGCGCGGAAGAGCATCAGCCCGGCGCGCGGGCTCGCGCCGAGCTCGACCCGCTCGTCCTCGCGGGTCGCCTCGCAGATGGCGACCACGTACTGGCGCAGCGCGCTCGGTTCCCTCGATCCCGGCGAGCGGCGGCCTGCGCGGCGCGCACCGAGGCGACGTCGGCGACCGGCCGGAGCTCGTCGACCGGGTCGCGGTCGGCGTGCTCGGCGAGCATCGCGGCCTCGGCGTCGGCCGCCGGATAGCCGAGCGAGACCCGGACCATGAAGCGGTCGAGCTCGGCCTCGGGCAGCGGATAGGTGCCCTCGTACTCGGCCGGGTTCTGGGTGGCGAGCACCAGGAAGGGGCGGGCGAGCTCGTGCTTGGTCCCGTCGATCGTGATCTGGCGCTCCTGCATGCACTCGAGCAGTCCGGACTGGGTCTTCGGCGAGGCGCGGTTGATCTCGTCGACCAGGACGACGTTGGCGAAGACCGGCCCGGGGTGGAACTCGAAGCTCGCGGCTGCGCTGGTTGAAGACGTTGGTGCCGACCAGGTCGGCGGGGAGGAGGTCGGAGGTGCACTGCACCCGCGCGTACTCGGCCTCCAGCGAGCGGGCGAGCGCCCGCGCGAGCGCCGTCTTGCCGACGCCGGGGGCGTCCTCGATCAGCACGTGCCCCTCGGCCAGCAGCGCCACGATCAGGTCCCGCACCACCCGCTCCGGGGCCTTGACCGCGCGGCGCGATGTTCTCCCTGCAGGCGCGAGCCGATCTCCGCCACCTCGGTCGGATCCAACCTCGGCGCAGTGGCCATCGCTCCATGGTACGCCCGGGCCTCAGCCCGCGGATTGGCCTCGGTCAGGAGCGGGTACGCAACTGGCATGGCAAGGAAGAGCGAAGACGCTCAGCGTCGAGGAGGCGCGCGGGAGATCGCCGGCGGCGACGCGATCGCCGTCGACGTCCGCTCAGAGGAGGAGTGGAGCGAGGGCCATGTGCCCGGGCGCGATCCACCTGCCCGATGGCGATGCCGAGCGTGGCCGAAGCAGCCCGAGGAGGGCGCCCGGCTGATGGTGATCGCCAAGGACGGGAAGCTGGCCGCGAAGGCGGCGACGCCGCCTCGGCGAGCAGGGCTATGACGCCGTCGCCGTCGACGGCGGCATGGACGACTGGATCTCCGAGGACTTCCAGATCCAGCCCACGCCCGACCCCGACGAGGACACCGAGCTCGGCCCGAGCTAGCGCCGCTTGCAAGGGATCTCCCAGGTTCGTGCCTGGCCTTATTTGGCAAACGGCATGGGGGGTCAATTCGTTTAGTGACGGGCCGATGGGGCCTCCATGTTCCGTCCAGGAAATCCCCCGTTCCGCCTCATCCTCGTCACGGTTGCCCTGGCCGCGGCCCTGACGGTCGCGCCGGCAGCGGCCCAGGCCGCCGGCCAGCTCGACGTCTCTCCGGCCCAGCTCGACTTCCGCACCACGACCGTCAGCGATCAGGCGGCTCACCAGCAGGTGACCGTGAAGAACGGCGGCGATGCGCCCGTGTCGATCGGCAACGTCTACGTCGACGGGAGCAACCCCTCCGACTTCAACGTCAACGGGAACTGCGGAGGGCAGCTCGACCCGGGCCAGGTTGCGGGCTCGACGTCTTCTTCTCCTCGGGAGGCGCCGGCGCCCGCCAGGCGACCCTGCTGTCTCCTCGGACGACCCGCGCGGCGACCAGACGGTCGAGCTGACCGGCACCGGGCCGACCCCGAGCTGAGCTTCGAGCCGTCGAGCTACGACTTCGGCGTCCAGTACGTCAACAGGGGCAGTACCCAGGCGACCCTGACGCTGCGGAACACGGGCGACGCCGCCGTCCAGGTCAACTCGGTCGACATCACGGGCCCCGGCTCGGGTGCGTTCTGGACCGTTTCGTCAGCTGCTACGGCGCCACGCTCCAGCCGAATGACACCTGCAGCATTCAGGTGTGGTTCGGCCCGAGCGACACCGTGGATTTTGCGGCGCAGGTGCGCGCCTGGACCAACGGCACCTCATTCGCCGCCGATCTGAGCGGACGCGGAGGGCAGGCGTCGTCACCGGGTTCCCGAACCCCGTGGAGTTCGGCACGGCGACAGCCGGGCAGCAGGGAAGCACGCAGACCGTCACGTTGACCAACAACGGCCAACTGCCTGGTGGATTCTTCGTCGCCGTGGTCTCCGGCGGCGACGTCGCGAGCTTCGTGTTGCTGCACGAGAACTGCACCGTCGTCCCACTCGATCCCGCGGCGAGCTGCACCGCCCAGATTCGCTTCCAGCCCGATGGGGCGGGTCCGAAGGAGGCGCAGCTGAGCTTCTTCGGCGACCAGGATGGAGGCGCGCAGGTGAACCTGGTCGGGACCGGCGTCGACCCGCGGGCCTCGCTGACCCCGGGAGATCACGACTTCGGCCGGCTGACGGTCGGCGACACCAGCCGGAAGCACAGCTTCGATCTGACGAACGACGGCGACACCTCGCTCCAGGTGAACGGCGCCTCGATCGTCGGCGACGACGCGGACCAGTTCAGGCTCGCTGGAGACGGGTGCACCGACGTCACGCTATCCGCCGGAGCGAGCTGCCAGGTGCACGTCCGGTTTGCGCCGGATGCCAGGGTTGCGCGGTCCGCCCGTTTGCCGCTGTCCGCTGATAGCGGCCCGGTGACGGCCTCACTCTCCGGCGTCGGTGCCGCGAAGGGCAAGGCGCTCGTCAGCTTCCGCTGGAGGATGTCCTCCGAACGCATCGCCGCGGATTCGTCGCCGGCGATGCGGCGTGCAACAGCGTCTCGCGCTGCCGGCTGCGCGCCCGACGGTCGTTCGGGACGGGTCGTGCAGGGAGCCTCCGCCCGCCACACGTCGATCAAGCTGCCGACGGTCCGCTCGTGCTCCGAGCGGCGTAGAGCCGCTCGCTCCACCTCCTACTGCCGGCTCCGCGCACGCAGCGTACGCAGCGTCGGATGAAGCTGGTGCTCACTCGTCCTCGGACGGGTACAGCGCCACATCCGCGCCGGCCGGCAGTCGCTAGCGCGGCGCTACTCGTCCTTCGGCCCCCAGCGGTTGAGCGCCCAGATCGTCAGCCAGCACCGAGCCGACCGGCACGCCGAAGATCGCGGCGTCGGCGAGGATGTGGCCGGCGTGGGCGAGCGGGAACAGGATCATGTCGGGTCCTCCTTCGACGATCTCCTTGAGCGCCGCGAGCGAGCGGCGCACGTCGCGCCGGATCGAGCGGCTTCGCTGAGCCGGCTGGCGATCAGGGCCAGCACTCCGCCCGGCACCTGGTAGCTGAAGCGCAGGGTCACCTCGGTCCTCCCGTCGGCGGTCGCGCAGGATCCAGCGGCCGCGGTTGTCGATCCCGCTGACGTTGGTCCAGGCGAGCTCGTGCGGCGGGTCCAACTCGACCACCTCGACCACCCCGCCCAGGTCGGTCGAGCCGACCTCGACCGCGAGCCAGAAGCGCGCCCGCGGCCCGCTGGTCGGCTCGCCCTGCACCGGCTCCCAGTGCGAGCCGACCATGAACTCCTCGTAGCGCTCGGGCTCCGAGACGAGCTCCCAGACCCGCTCGCGCGGGCGCCGCGATCTCGATGCTCTCGCTCGACCCGCATCTCAGCCGACCAGCGGCAGGCGCCGCTCGGCGGAGAGCTCGTCGAGCTTCGCCTGCATCACCTCGGTGACGTGCGTCGTAGACCTCGTCGACGTCCGGGTTGCGGCCGAACCGCTCCCGCAGGTCGATCGGCTCCATCGCCTCGACCGTGAGCTTCGCCGGCAGCGGCCAGTGGCCGAGCATGTCGCCGACGTTGAGCCCCCAGGGGATCGAGAGCGAGATCGGCAGCACCTTGAGCCGGAAGAGCCTGTCGAGCTGGAGCGCCTTGGCGAGCCGCTCGCCGCGGGAGAGGAAGATCGCCGTCTCCTGGCCGCCGACCGCGACCAGCGGCACGATCGGCACGCCCGTCTCGATCGCGAGCTTCGCCCAGCCCTTGCGCCCGGCGAAGTCGACCTTGCCCTCCTGCCAGGAGGGGCGGTGCACCTCCCAGTCGCCGCCGGGATAGACGAGCACCGACGCGCGTCGCGCTCGAGCGCCAGCCGGGCGTTCTCCGGCGAGGCCGCGACGCAGCCGAACTTGGCGAGGTTGAAGGGCAGCGGCATCGCCAGCACCAGGTTGTGGACCAGCGGGTGGAGGCGGCGCTCGACGCCGAAGTGGCGCGGAGAAGGCGAGCGTGAAGACCATCGTGTCCGGGGTGACGTTGCCGCCGGAGTGGTTGCCGACCAGCAGCACCGGCCCCTCGGCCGGGATCCGCTCCAGGCCGCGCACGTCGGCGCGGAAATAGAACGAGGCGAGCACCCACAGCCCTGGGAGCTGCTCGCGGATGTAGTCCGGGTCGCGGTCGTCGAGGTCGGCGGTCGGGATCCGGCCGGTGACCAGATCCTTCATCCGATCGCGGAGTCCCATCAGGCCGTGGCCGGTCGGGTGCCGGTCTTGCGCCTCGGCTCGCGCGCCGCCGGCCCGCGCGGCTGAGCGCCGCGGCGGCCCGCCGCCGCGGCGCTCGAGCCGCGCGAGGCCCCAGCCGACCACGAAGATCAGCGCGAAGGAGATCCCGCCGACGCCGAGGTAGGCGGCCAGCGTCAGGAACGCCGGCACGCCCTTCTTCTGCTCGCGCTGGAGCAGGCTGTGGTCGAGCTGGAAGGTGCGGGTCATCTGCGGCTGCGACCGGGACCTGGCCGACCGGGATCGCCGGATCGGCCGGCATGAAGATCGGCAGGCCGGCGAGCTGGCGGCCCTTGTGCAGGCGCAGCGTCGTCTTCCAGGTGCCGTCGACGTGGATCGGGCTCGTGATCCGGTAGAGGCCGGGGCCGATCCGCTCCGGCCGTGTCGATCTGCGCGGGGCCGTCCTTGCCCTGCCAGCTGGTCAGGTTGAACCAGTAGGCGTCCTGGGCGGCGTCCGGCGGGTCGAGCCGGAAGGTGCCGGTGGCCTCGCGGCCGTCCGGCGTCTGGCGGACGTCGAGGTCGAAGGTGGCGGTCGACGTGCGACCCGGCGTTCACCGGGATCAGGAAGGCGACCGCGCCGACGGCGGCCACGGCGGCGACCGCGAGGGCGGGGCGCGGCACCCGCTCGCGTGCGCTCGACCGCCGGGGTCAGCGCCCTGCCGATGAAGCCGCCGATCACGACCGCCGGCGAGCGCGGCGATCAGGCCGGCGATCGCGCCCTCGGGGAAGAGGGAGGCGGGCCAGGGGTTGACGACCCAGACGTGCGACCAGCCCCACTCGGCGGCGAGGCCGATCGTGCCGATCCCGAGGCCGGCGAGCGCGCCGAAGCTGATCGGCCGCTCCGCGGCGGTCGCGGCCGCGCAGGTAGGCGAGGCCGACCGCCTCGACCACCAGCGCCTCGGCGACGTAGGGCGGGAAGTGCGGGGTGATCTCGCCGAACAGCGGCCCGACCAGGAGGGCGAGCAGTGCCGCGGATCGCGAGGTAGCCGACCAGCGCGCCGAGCGCGCCGCCGGGCCGATCCGGATCCGCGCCGTGACCAGCGCGATCCCGGCGGCCAGCATGATCAGGGTGGGCTGGAGGGCGAGCGCGAACTGCGGCACGCCGAAGTCGAACTCGCGCCTGGAAGGTCGACATCGCGACCAGGAAGGCGCCGGCGAGGATCATCTCGCGGAAGCGGGTCCAGATGGGGCAGGGCGCGGCCCGCGGCCTTGCGCTCCTCATCGCCCTCGACGTGCAGCGCCCAGGCGCCGAGCACCGAGAGCGAGGCGCCGCCGATCAGCATCAGGTGGGTCGGTCCCCAGAGGGTCACGTCCTGGCCGAAGATCCGGTGCCAGATGTCGTCGAGGGGGAAGGCGGCCAGCGAGCTGGCGCCGCAGATCGCGATCATCAGCGCGCCGATCGGCGCGTGCCAGCCGGGCGCGATCTCGAAGGAGGTCCGGGTCGGCTTGTTCGGCAGGGCGATGGCCGAGCACCCCGGCGAGCAGCACGCCGAAGAGCCCGGCGAGGATGAAGTAGTGGGCGGGGTTGGCGAGCGGGCCGGGGTCGCGGCCCTGGTCGATGTGCAGGGAGATGTCCCAGTACATGCCGAAGACGGCGATCAGCAGGGTGACGCCGAGGAAGCGTGCCGGGCAGCGCGGCCCAGCCGGGCAGCTTCGTGACCCGCTCGTCGAGGGCGGCGAGCCGGCCGAGCAGCCGGGAAGCGGCCCTGCTTGTAGAGCAGGATCGGGCCGAGCAGCAGGATCGTCACCACCACCGCGCCGGCGGTCGCGTAGATCACGTCGCTGGTCGCAGCCCCTCCCGCCGGCGGATTGCTCGCCCCGAGCAGAGTGGCTGGCGAGCATCGCTTCCTCCTTATGAGGTCCCGGCGGCGATCGCCTCGGGGGCGGGCTGGGGCCCGCGCCGCAGGCGCTCGCGCACCGTCTCCAGCGACCACTCGAACGGCTCGGTCTCCTCCATGAATGCGGTCAGCTCCTGGACGATCCGGTCCGGCGCGTCGAGCATCGGCCAGTGGCCGGAGCCCGGCAGTTCGACGTAGCGGCTGTGGGCGACGATCCGGTGGGCGTTCCGGCCGTGCTCGACCGGGATCACCGGGTCGTTGTCGCCCCAGATGATCAGGGTCGGCAGCTGGTCGGCGAGGTAGAGGCGGTCGAGCGCCGAGACGCGCTGGCCGTCGTGGTCGATCACGCTGCGCATCGTGTGGATGAAGGCCTCGCTGCGCGCCCTCCTCGACCAGGGAGGCGTAGCCGCGGGCGAACTCGGCGATGTCGGGCCCGGCCTCGATGCCGACCTTGGCCGCCACCGAGCGGACCGCGTCGCCGGCCTTCACCGACCACTCGCGCGCCATCAGCGGCAGCACCCACTCGGAGCCGGGCAGGGCCGCGGCGCGGAGCAGGGGGTGGACCTCGCGGCCGAGCCCGCCGGAGGCGATCAGCGCCATCCGCTCGACGTACTCGGGGAAGAGATAGGAGAACTGCATCGCGATCCCGCCGCCGAAGGAGTGGCCGACGACGGTCGCCGCGCTCGAAGCCGAGCACGGCGAGCAGGTCGCGGACGCCGGCGGCGTAGGCGCCGAGCGAGTAGTCGCCGCGCGGCTTCGCCGAGCGGCCGTGGCCGATCAGGTCGGGCGCGACGACCGTGTAGCGCTCGGCGAGGCGCGGCATCACCTCGCGCCAGGCCTCCGAGGTCGAGGTGATCCCGTGCAGCAGCACGATCAGCTCGCGCCCGAGCCGGCGCCCTGGAAGCCGACCTTGTGGCCGTGCAGCTCGATCTCCTCGTACTCGCCGAGCGGCTCTCCGCCCTTCGGCCAGGCGGGGTGCGATTCGGTCATACTTGATCTGCATGCCCGAGATCGCGCGGGAGATAACCAGGCGCTGGATCTCCGAGGTGCCCTCGAAGATCGTCCAGATCTTGGCGTCGCGGTGCATCCGCTCGACCGGGAACTCGCGGCTGTAGCCGTTCCCGCCCAGGATCTGGATCGCGCGCTCGGTCGCCCAGACGGCGACCTCGCCGGCCTTCAGCTTCGACATCGAGCCCTCGGCGTTGTCGAAGTCCTTGCCGGCCTTGCCCATCCAGGCGGCGCGGTGGGTCAGCAGCCGCGCGGCGTCGATCTCCATCTTCATGTCGGCGAGCGTGAAGGCGATCGCCTGGTTCTCGATGATCTTGCGGCCGAACGCCTCGCGCTCCTTGGCGTAGTCGAGGGCGTACTCGTAGGCGGCCCGGGCGATGCCGACCGCCTGCGCGGCGACCGTCGGCCGCGAGAGCTCGAAGGTCCGCATCGCCGCCTGGCCCTTGCGAGCTCTTGCCCTCCTTCGCCTTGGCGATCCGCTCGTCGAGCTTCTCCTTGCCGCCGAGCAGGCAGGAGCCGGGGACGCGGACGTCGTCCAGGTGGACGTCGGCGGTGTGGGAGGCGCGGATGCCGTGCTTCTTCACCTTGGCGCCCTGCTCGCAGCCCTTGGTGCCCGGGGGAATGACGAAGGCGGCGTGGCCGCGCGAGCCCAGCTCGCGGTCGACCGAGGCGATCACGACGTGGACGTTCGCGATCCCGCCGTTGGTCGCCCAGGCCTTCTGCCCGTTGATGACCCACTCGTCCTTGGCCTCGTCGTACTTGGCGGTGGTCCGGTAGCCGGACACGTCGGAGCCGGCATCCGGCTCGGAGGCGCAGAAGGCGGCGACCTTGACGTCGTTCTCGGTCGCCGAAGCACTGCGGCACCCACTCGACCATCTGCTCGGGCGTGCCGGAGCCGAAGATCCCGGCGACCGCGAGGGTCGTCCCGAAGATCGCCATGCCGATCCCGGCGTCGCCCCAGAAGAGCTCCTCGTTCACCAGCGGGAAGGTGAGGCCCGGAGGGATCGGCCCAGAACTGCGCGACCGACTCGAAGCCGTAGAGCCCGATCTTGGCCGCCTCCTGCACGACGGGCCAGGGGAACTCCTCCTTCTCGTCCCACTCGTGCGCGGCGGGCCGGACCACCTGCTCGGCGAACCCGTGCGCCCAGTCGCGGATGTCCTGCTGGTCCTGGGAGAGCTCGAGCGAGAAGGTGGTCTCGCCGGCCTCGATCCCGAGCTGCTCCTGAATCTGAGCCTCGTCGACCTCCCCGTTCTGCCCCTGCTTCTCAGCCTGTTCCGTCGCCTTCTGCTCAGCGGTCGCCATGGCGCGTCAAGTCCTCCTCAAGTTTCGGTCTCGATGCGACTCTCATTGCTACCCAGAGTAGCAAAATACTACCCGAGGTAGGAATGGGCAAACTAGACGGCGGAGAATCGACAGAGCCAGGTCGCCGCGTCACTCCTCGCGGTCCGAAAGCGCGCCAAGGAGGATCACTTCGTCGGGGAACACTGCGTTCAGCTCGAGGCGTCCGCCCAGGGCCTCGACGTAGCCCGCCAGCGTGGAGAGGTAGGCATCGTTCGCCCGCTCAATCCGGGAGATGTTCTCCTGGGTGACCTTCATCACCTCGGCGAGCTCGCGCTGGGTCTTGCCGGATCGCTCCCGCAGGTCCGCAAGCCGCGTCGCGTCTTCGATGGCACGCACATGGGCGTTGATTTCCTCCTCAGCACCCGGTCTCTTCCCGCACCATCATCGGCGAGCTCGCTGAATTTTCTGGCCATCAGATCAGACCTTCCTTTGCGCAGCGGCGATCGGCATCGACAGTCGGACGACCAGTACGTCGGGCCATTTCGTTCGACGGATCCTCATCGTCGCGCTGATCCTGCGCTGGGCGCCCGTCCGGCAGTTGCTCGAACCAGCGGCCGAACTCGTCGGTGTACTCGACTTCCCATCGCACCGTTCATAACACAATCCTTCTAGAAGTCAAGCATTCTGCGACGAACTGTGGAATCTGTGTCCCGACGGACCAGCGCCATTCGGGTCAGTCCCGAGCCCTTGGCACGCGTGCGCCGCTTGGGCTCCGGGCTGCCGGCCGGTAGGCGGGGATACGATTCGGTTCAGGATTGCGCTGACCTCTCCTCAGACCCGGTACGCCAAGTCCGGCGACGCCTCGATCGCCTATCAGGTCGTCGGCGATGGGCCGATCGACCTGGTCCTCGTCCTCGGCTTTTCGACCCACCTCGAGCTCCAGTGGGAGTCCCCTCCGATGGCCCACTTCTTCGAGCGGCTCAGCTCGTTCTCGCGCCTGATCATCTTCGACAAGCGGGGCAACGGGCTGTCCGACCCGGTCGCCGAGGTGCCGACGCTGGAGCAGCGGATCGACGACGTCCGGGCGGTGATGGACGCCGCCGGCTCCGAGCGGGCGGCCCTCTTCGGGATCTCCGAAGGCGGTCCGATGAGCATTCTGTTCGCCGCCACCCACCCCGAACGGGTGTCGGCCCTGGTGCTCCACGGCGCGATGGGGCGCACCACCGAGGCGCCCGACTACCCGTGGGCCTCCCCCGCGGAGGCGCTTCGCGAGTCGGCCGATGAGTTCATCGCCCCCTACTGGGGGCAGGACGCGGAGGGGATGATCGAGCTCTTCGCTCCGAGCTTCGCGGGCAGTCCCGAGGCCGCCGAGTTCACCGCCCGCATGGAGCGCTCCTCCGCGAGTCCGGCGATGGTCCAGCAGATCTTCGAGATGTTCCTCGACATCGATGTCCGAGAGATCCTGCCGACGATTCACGTCCCGACGCTGGTCATCCACCGGCACGGAGACCGGGTCGTCTATCGACGCGCCGGCGAGGAGCTCGCCGAGCAGATCCCGGGGGCCCGGTACGTGGAGCTGCCGGGGATCGACCATCTGCCCTGGGCGGGCGACATGGAGGCCGTGGTCGGCGAGATCGAGGAGTTTCTGACCGGCGCGCGATCGGTGGCCGAGCCCGACCGCGTGCTCGCCACGGTGATGTTCACGGACATCTGCGGCTCGACCGCGCGCGCGGTGGAGCTCGGGGATGCCGCCTGGCGGGAGCTGCTCGCGAGCTCATCAGGACGCGGTGCGGCGGGAGCTGGAGCGGTTCGGCGGACGGGAGGTGAAGAGCCTCGGCGACGGCAGCCTCGCCACCTTCGACGGCCCGGCACGGGCGATCCGCTGCGGCGGCGCGATCGCCGAGAAGGCCCGCTCGATCGGGCTGGAGGTGCGCATCGGCCTGCACGCCGGCGAGGTCGAGGTGATGGACGATGACGTCGGCGGCATCGCGGTCCACATCGCGGCGCGCGTCGGAGCCCTGGCCGGGCCGGGGGAGGTGCTCGTCACCAGCACCGTCAAGGATCTCGTCGCCGGATCCGGGATTCCATTCGAGGAGCGCGGCGCGCACGAGCTCAAGGGCATCCCCGACGAGTGGCGGCTGTTTGCCGCAGTCCCCTGAGAGGCTGCTCAGCCGACCCGCGCGGCCTCGCGGGCCGCCTTCACCCGGCCGGTGCGGTCGAGCAGCGCCTTCCGCGGCCGCACCGACTCGGGCGTGATCTCGACGCACTCGTCCTCGCGGATGAACTCGACCGCCTCCTCGAGCGAGAGGCGCTTGGCCGGCACCAGCTTGACCATCTCGTCGGCCGACGCCGCCCGGACGTTGGTCTGCTGCTTCTCCTTGATCGCGTTGACGTCGATGTCCTCGGCGCGCGAGTTCTCGCCGACGATCATCCCCTCGTAGACGTCCTCGCCCGGGCCGACGAAGAGCATGCCGCGCTCCTGCA
Source organism: uncultured Solirubrobacterales bacterium (assembly GCA_963728875.1). Taxonomy (GTDB): domain Bacteria; phylum Actinomycetota; class Thermoleophilia; order Solirubrobacterales; family 70-9; genus DASUPK01. The sequence goes on along the minus strand of CAVSLJ010000003.1, from coordinate 539,970 downwards.
GGCCGAAGAGCGCGAAGGCGGCGGTCTTCCCCTGGCGGTCGGCGACCAGCGAGCCGGTCGGCCGCATCCGCAGGTCGCCGGCCCAGGGCTCCCAGCGGTCGAAGACGTGGTGCATCAGGCCGGTGCCGCGGGTCTCGGTCAGGAACTCGGTCCGGAAGCCGATCAGCCCGCGCGCCGGCACCAGGAACTCGAGGCGGACCCAGCCGGTCGAGTGATTGATCATCTGCTCCATCCGCCCCTTGCGCACCGCGAGCGCCTGGGTGACGACGCCGACGAAGTCCTCGGGCACGTCGATCGAGAGGAGCTCGACCGGCTCGTTCAGTGCTTGCCGTCGACCTCGCGGGTCAGCACCTGCGGCTGGCCGGCGGTGAGCTCGAACCCCTCGCGCCGCATCAGCTCCAGCAGCACGACCAGCTGCAGCTCGCCGCGCCCCTCGACCTCCCAGACGTCGGGCCGCTCGGTGTCGCGCACCCGGATCGAGACGTTCCCGACCAGCTCCTGGTCGAGGCGGTCGCGGATCTGCCGCGCCGTCAGGCGCGATGCCCTCCTTGCCCGCCAGCGGCGAGGTGTTGATCCCGACCGTGATCGAGAGCGAGGGCTCGTCCACCGTGATCACCGGCAGCGGCCGCGGGTCCTCGGGATCGGCGAGCGTCTCCCCGATCGTCACGTCGGGCAGGCCGGCGACGGCGATGATCTCGCCGGGCCCGGCCTCGGTGGCCTCCACCCGCTCGAGCGCCTCGGTCACGTAGAGGTTGCTGACCGTCGCGTTGGAGATCTCGCCGTTCGCCCGGCACCAGGCGATCCGCTGCCCGTCGCGAATCGTCCCGTTCCGCACCCGGCAGAGCGCGAGCCGCCCTACATAAGGGGACGCGTCCAGGTTGGTGACGTGCGCCTGCAGCGGCGCGCCCTCCTCGTACTCCGGCGCCGGGATCCGCTCCAGCACCAGGTCGAGGAGGGGGGAGAGGTCGGTGCCCTCGTCGCCCTCCTCCAGCGAGGCCCAGCCGGCCCTGGCGTTCGTGTAGACGATCGGAAAGTCGATCTGCGACTCGTCGGCATCGAGGTCGAGGAAGAGCTCATAGACCTCATCGACCACCTCGCCGATCCGAGCATCGGGCCGATCGACCTTGTTCACCACCAGGATCACCGGCAGATGGGCCTCGAGCGCCTTGCGGAGCACGAAGCGCGTCTGGGGGAGGGGCCCCTCGGAGGCGTCGACGAGGAGCAGCACCCCGTCGACCATCGTCAGCCCGCGCTCGACCTCCCCACCGAAGTCCGCATGCCCGGGCGTGTCGATGATGTTGAGCTTGGTCTCCCCGTACCGAACGGCCGTGTTCTTGGCGAGGATCGTGATCCCCTTCTCCCGCTCGAGATCCATGGAGTCCATGACCCGCTCGGCGACGTCCTGCCCAGACCGAAACGCCCCGGACTGCCAGAGCATGGCGTCGACGAGCGTCGTCTTGCCATGGTCGACGTGGGCGATGATCGCGACGTTGCGGAGGTCGGAGCGGCGGGGCATGGGGCGCGGGATGGTAGGGAGGTCGTGTCGCCTGGTCGTGCTGCGGGCGGTCCACGGTTAGAGCGCGGTCGCTCACCTAATAAAGCCTCGGTGCGGCGACTTTTGGCCTGGCGACTTCGAGCCACCAGCGTGCACGTGAACGGCCGGCGTCAGTGTTCCTTTCACGCGAAGGCCGTAGCGCAGGGGGAGACTCGACGCTTGGACGGTTGCTTCTCTAACCGGCCTCACCGTCAAGCAAGCGGCGAGCTGCGCCGCGGGAATACGCGGCTGCAAGCTCCAAGTCAACTTCGTCGAAGAGCAATTGGCGCAGGGCATACCCATAAACAACGGCGTCAGCCTCTCGGTCGCCCCGGCTCACCGCGTCTGACCAATCCCGACAGGTCTCGACGAACGAGGTGATCGGGCACCCGTTGACGTAGTGGGCGCGCTCGTTCCAGCGTTCAGCCTGCTCGCGACTCGGCCAGCCGCCAAGCTCAATTCCTGCGTCCGGGTGAAGAACCGCGCTGAGTTCAAGCGTCACCGGGTCAACCGCGTTTCCGGCAGGACCGACTCGGCCGAAGTCAATGAGGATCGCTCGCTTGTCCGGCGTCACGAGGATGTTCCCTCCGTGGAGGTCGCCGTGCGCTGGGGCACTGCGGACATAGACGTCGAGACCTCGGCGAGCCGCTATTCGCCCAATCCGCCTCATATAAGAGTTCGGAGAGGCGCGTTCTGGCACAAAACATGGCGGACATCGCCGACCTGAAGAGTCGTTGCCATCGCATCGCCGTGCCAAGGGGCGAGGCTGGCCTGAATCTCCTTGACGATTTCGGTGGCATCCTCCGAGCTTCGCCTGAGGACATCGAACAGGGATGCGTCGTAAGTCTCTGCGAGTGAGTAAAAGAGCCCACCGCGGTTTTGCGCGCCTGCTCGTAGCGTTTCCAGCCGGTTCGTGTAGGTGGCTGCATTAAGCAGCGGTGACACATGCGTCTCATAGCGACCTTCCTCGTCCTCGATGTCGTCAAGATCATTCAGCTTCGCGACGACCCTGCTAGCCGGCGAGCCGTCTGGCTGGTCAACCTCAACCTTGAGGGTCAGAGCCCCTGACCTACCTCCATTGAGAAGGCGCACTTTCGCGGCTGCTCCGGCGTGCCTACGAGCATGGATGCTGAGCAACCGCACATCCAGATCGCTCATCTCAGCTCGCGCCTCCGATCCAGACACCTCTATCTCTCTGGCTAAGGCTTCCATGCTCTCCTGGTGACGACGTACAAGGGCGACAACCTCAACCAGCTGGCTCTTGGTGCGGCTCACCGCCACCTTGTCTGGCCCTTGCCCAAATAAGTCTTCGGGTTGGGCCTCCGACAATCGATCACCTAGATCAGCAAGTTCTCCGAACGCCGAGAAGATGATGATTGGAACTCCTGGTGCAACCACACGAATGCGGTCATAGGACCGAATGCCGTGCTTTTTGTGAGGCTCAGGCGCCTCAGCCGAAGCCGGAATCTTGAGATCACAAAGGATGAGGTCGTAACCGCCCGCATCGACCTCCTCGACAGCCCCTCCTCAGCATTGATTGCTGTGTCCACCACTACGCCGAACGCTTCGACCTCAGCACGCACCGCCTCGTGCAGCTCCGGCTCATCTTCGATGAACAACAGCCTCACGACGGCTCGAAGGGCCAGGAGACAACGTGGCTCCGCCATCGTCTCTTTGTGCGAGAGACAGTGAGCCCGCGAGCGAGCGAGCTGCCTGCCGTGCCAAGGCGAGCCCTACTCCGTCGTGGCCCTCCTTCCGAGTCGCCGCGAACACAAAGGGATCAAGACCGCTTGGCAGTCCAACTCCATGATCCAGGATTGCGACCCAAGCGTCGCGATCGGTTTTTCCACAAGTCACCACCACCGGGCGTGGCTTGCTTCCAACCTGCCGAGTGCTCTCACAGGCGTTAGCTATTCCGTTGCGGACGATCAACTCAACGGCGCCTCGGTTCCCCACGACTGGGGCAATAGACGGGTCCGACGGATCGACCGGCACGCCGTGAAGCTCAGCTTGTTCGGCCGCGACCTCCGTCACTACCGAGCCGCAAGGTCGAATTCGGTAACGACCCCTCCAGTTGCGACCTCAACCAGCTGCTCCATCGCATCAAGCAGGCGTTCCATGCGCTCGAGATAGACAACAGTCTTCGGAACGTCCTCGTGTCCGGCTGCCAGCCGCGCTAGCCCAAGTGGGCGGCGCAACTCGTGGACGAGGGACGCCGTGGTGGCGCTTAGGGCTTGGACATAGGCCTCGTCATCCCAGGGCTGCTCCTCCATCGTTTCCCCGGTTTCCGCCGCCGAGTGGGGAGCCCTCGGGGTGCGGGTCTCGGCCTGAGCGATCGCGTCATCAATACTGCGCTCGACGTAGTGGTCCATCTCCCGCCTTCGGATGCGAACCAGAGCATCGACCTCGCCTTGCGTAGCGCGTTGACCCAACAACCTCGCCGCTGCAAGACGCTCGGGGGCGTTTCCCAAACGAAGCTCCCGCAAAGCCTCCTCAACCTCCGGGGTTCGAGTCGGGCTCGGCCATGATCAACCTTCACCGTAGAACTGGCCCTGCGCTCGAATGCTTCCCTCCCACCTTCCATGACCGAGGTGATGGCCGTCACGACTTCCTCGTCATCCAAGCCCCGCTATGGACTTCAAACCCCCTTTGGCCATTTGATCCAAGCAAAGTCACTCGATTGGCGTCCCCCAAAACCGGAATGTTTGGGTTGTGGGTTGAGGTGATGAGTTGCGTCCCGGACCCGCGTTGAAGAATGGCCTGGATAAGGGTGTCCACAATGAAAGCCCCATCAAGATGGTCCTCGGGCTGGTCGATAATCACGGGCCGCTCTTCATGGCGCAGGATGATCGGTAAGATCGTCTGTGCACCGCTGACCCGTCGACAGGTCCTCGGTTCGCTTGTAATCGCTCCCGTCAAGCAGCTTAAGCTCAACCGCATCCTCAACCGGTGCCGACAGCAGCTCGCCTAGGCCGGTCTCCGTGATCCGGTCGATGATCCGACGTGCTCGCTCTTCCGGAATGTTGACGCAGCTGGTGAGTTTCTCGGCGTCGTCTTGTTCAACTGCAAGAGCAAGCTCCTGGGGACTTAAGGCCTGGGCGAGCTGAGGGGCTAGCTCGGAGTAGTGCAACCCTGAGCCACGAATGGTGTGAGCAATCGCTTCCGCGTAGGCGGTCCAGAGTCCGGACCGCTGAACATCAACATCGATGCGCGGACCGAGTGCAGCATTGAGTTCGTCAGGCGAGCAACTCGTTCTGCAAAGCGCTCCTCACGGACCGCGTCTAGTTCGCGCACGGCCTCCTCTCGTGAGAGCCGCACCTTCTCGCGTCGGCCTTGTTGCTCCCGTACGAGTTCCGACAAAGCCTGAAGCTGAGCCCCACGCTCTCGCAGCGCGGCAAGGCGACGCACTGCCGCCCCAGCGCCCGCTTGAACTTCCTCGAACCCGCCGGCGAAGCGTTCGCGCCTCGTCCTCCCATTCGTTCACCTGCGCTGTTTCGTGGTCGACTTTGAGTTGGAGCTCGTCCTTCGTCTGATCCAAGCTGTCCGAGGCTTCCTGGAGAGATTGTTGAATTGCCTCAATGCGCTCACGAATGGCCTGCAGCGGGTCGTCGACTCCGAGGGCCAGCTTTCGATGGTCGGTGCAGCGCGGCGTGCGCTCGTCAATTCGACGAGCCACTCCTCAAGCGCAGCGTTTGCGCGGTTTAGGACGCCGACACGCGCTTGGGCGGCGGCCGCTTGTTGCCCCAGCGCGTCGAGCCGCTGGAGATCTTCCTTTGCCGAACTTGCTATCTCCTTCAGGCAGAGCCAACTTCTTTCTCGGCAGCGCCCAATTGCTCGGTTGCCTGCTCCAGATCTGCGAGCTGCTGCTGTTGTTGCTCAATCTGTGCCTCAAGGTCTGCCAGCTCTATCGTCAAAGATTGGATTGCTGAGACGCTTGCCCGTTCGCGGCCCGAAATTCGCGCGCCGCTAAACCGGAAGTCGTCGAGGAGACGAAGTCGACCCTCCGGATCCACTCCGATCTCCTCGATCTCAGTCTGTGCCAGAACGATGGGCTCAGGTAGAGCATCTAGATAGCCCTCCGGACGCTCATCTCGCTTTCGGCGGCTCACCACGATCTGCTCATCGTCCACGCGGAGCGCTGCCGAGACGCGACCATCCTCACCCAAGATGTTTCGCGCATGGTTGAGCGCTGCAGTCTGAAAGGGCGCCCCGAATGCGGGAACCCCCAGACAGAAACGCACCAGCCGCTGGATAACCGACGTCTTTCCTACGCCACGCGGCCCGATAACCACATTAAGCCCGGGAGCAAATTCCAGGTCGAGGCCGTCAAGGAAGCCCTCCTCTACGACCAGACGCTCTATGAAGATTGATGGCGCCACTACTTCAGTCTTTCAGTGCGCACGGTGGGCGCGCTCCATCGTGTCGCACGATCGCAACCCTCCGTTTGGTGAGCTTGGCTTCCGCTTATGCAGGAGGAACCCATTCGGCTGGGGGCCGAAAGGTCGCTGGTTCAAATCCAGTCGCCCCGACTAAAAGAAACCGCCGCTAATGCGGCGGTTTCTCTCGACAGATTGCGGTTAGTGTGATTCGCTGGCGGGGTCCAATTGGGGTCCAATTTATTTTGAAACCTGCAGCGTTGCGTTGACCGAATACACCGTCTACGTCGTCCAAGTCCGAAAACGCTGTTCCCGAGGTGCAAGGCGCGCCGTAAGGCTGGGATGCGCTGCTGTGTCTACGTGGGCTCGACGGGCAATACGCCCGAGGAACGGCTGGCGGACCATCTCGAGCCACCCGCTGGCTTCAAGCGCACCGTGGTGACCCAATGCGGTGGGTTCCTGCGGGCCGAGACCTGGCGCGGGGACTTGTCTTTTCTACTCGGGAGGAAGCCGAGGACGTCGAGGCGTCACTCGCGGCATTTCTCAGCAGCGAGGGGTACACCGTTTTCGGGGGAGCTCGACCTCGAGGCGTCTCTCGATGACCTAGCGTGCGCCACGAGGCCGAGTAGCTTTCGCAATCGTGAATGCTGAGCGTTTTACTGTCGGACCGACTCGAGGATTCATCGACGACGTTGTGCGTGGCTCTCCTTACCGAACCCGGGGTGAGGCACGACGTGCAGGTTGGGCATTCACCTTGAAGGAGGCGCTTGACGGCTGTCGGCATGTCCCCCCGACGGTCCACGCAAGGTTGATGAGTTGAAGTCCTTTGCATACCTCCTGTGTGCGCGGACTGCTATGTGAGGCCGCAGGGATTCGGGGTGAAAGCCGTGTTCCCCGTAGTAGAGGAGGCTGAACCGGGCTGGACCGCGTTTCGTCTTGATGTCTGTGTCGATGGCGGTCCGGCTGTCCGCTCTCCAGCCTTTGTGCCAGACGTCATTGTCGGGCGGGCGTCCGGGTGATTTGACGGTGCCGTGCAACGGCTCGAGATGGTCGCAGATTTTCTCGCCGAGGCTGGGACGAAACTCATCTCAGCCGCTCGGGCGTTCGCACGCTGACCGCCGGCCCAGAAGCCGGGCGCCTTCTTGTGGGGCCCGCGCGGGCGAGTGCGGCGGATCCTCCGGATTCGCGAATAGGCTCCGAGCCCGTGACCTCTGACGCACTCGACGCGGTTCGTTTCGTGCTCGGCATCGCCCGGCTGGGTGAGATGGACCTACGCGGCTGGTGGCGGGCGCATGGCCTGGATCCCACCGGCCGATACGTCCTTTCCAGCATGTTTGCCCGCACGTGGCGCGCCGCCGCGTTGGAGCTCGACGTGGCCGCGGCGACGCGGATGCATCGCGAGCGCCTTGGTCGCGACTCGGCGCTGCATCTGTTCTCGGACATGGTGCCCTTCGGAAGCTGGGCACGCGGATGGCTCGCGGAGCAAAAGACCGCGTCCGAGGTGGCCGATCTCATCACCGACCTCGAGGGATGGAGCGAGGCCGCTGCCGTGACCGCGTTGCGCGACTGGTGTGACCCGGTTGAGGTTAATCCCGGCGAGTCTCTCGGTAGCGGCCTGCTGCTCGGCCGGCTCGCGGCAAGGCACGACCCGCAGCGTCGACGCGGATAGCGCGTCAGCTCTGCGCTGCATATCTCGACCAGACGGGAACACTGCAAATCCCCTATTTCGATCTGGCGCGATGACACAGTTCACGTCGAACATCCAAAAAGGTGGCGCCTTGCTCGATGACGCTCGGCGGCTGGTGGAGGTCTGGGATCTGGGTCAGGACGCCCGATGGAATCTGACCCGCATCGCCGAGCACAACTTGCTTGCGAAACGCTCGCGCACAAGGTCGGATGACATCCTGTTGCGCGTGCTAGGCCCACGGCTTGTCGAGCCGGGGCCCCAGGTGATCGAGGCGTTGAAACGGCTGCTTCCGTGGCCACGGGCCTTCGTCGAGGCGTATTACTTCGAGGCGAGCCGCGACGACACGTTGTTGGCTGCGTTTGCGGAGGGCCCGCTCTACGCATGGTGGGAGCAGGGTCGATCGGCGTGGAGATCGACCGGGTATTCGCTTGGCTTACGAATTGTCCCGCGAGGGCCTAACGCCACAGTGGTCAGACCCGATCCGGCTAAAGGTGGCTAGAGGGCTGCTGGCGGCACTGCGGGATTTCGGCATCTTGACCGGCGCAGTGCGCAAGGAGTTCGCGTCCCCGTCGCTCAGCCTCGCCGGCTTCGGATACGCGGCATTCCGGCTGCACGAAGTCGGGACATCCTCCCGACACTGATCGAGAACCTTGTGTGGCGGCGATGGCTCCTCGACCGAGCCAGGGTCGTTGAGCTCTTCCACGAAGCCGAACGCCACGGCCTCCTGCGTTACTCCGCGGCTGGAGCGCCGTGCGTGTCGATTGGTTGCAAGAGACCTTGTCAGGGGCGGTGGCTGCCGTTGCGTGAGGATCTCGCCCGAATCGGGAAGCGGATCGTGGACTTCCACGAGCGGGGCGGCTAGCCGCCGTATGTCCTGGGACGTTTATCCGCCGGCGGACGAATGGGCGGTTCGCCGCGACCTCAAGGATCTGCAGCTATGGCTTGAGGCTCCCGATCAAGGCGTGCGGTGTCAGCCATCTCACTAGCCGAGCTGTTCTGGCAGGCGCTTGAGGCGGAGGGCTGGATTGACGAACTCGTCATACAGGAGCGCGAGGCGGCTGGCGATCAGGCAGCGCTGCGTGAGATCTATCGAGCTGTGGGAGAGATCCTCCGGCTGCCGCCGTCACTTCCGGAGCGCGTGATTGCGCCGTCGAGGCGTTCGAAGCCGACCGCATAGCGGTTTTCCTCTACCGGGCGGGCGCGCTTTATCCGGCGTATCGGACCTCGACGTTGATCGACGACCTAAGAAGCCGCGTGTCATTGCCGGTCACCCTGCTCTACCCAGGCGGGATCGTCGGCGACTATGGCCTTAAATTCATGGACCGGACCGAGCCCGCGTACGGCTATAGGGCCCTAATAGTGCCGAGAGGAGAGCGTTCGTGAAGATCAGAGATCTTTTCCGCGGCGACATCGATCGTGCGATCGAGACCGTGTGATCCACGTCGATCTCTCGGACGAGGCCATCGTGGCGCAGGAGATCGCCGAGTATGTCGTCACTGACAACATTCGGGAACATCTCGAGCAGCTCGTTGATGTCTACGCCGATACCGCGCGAAACCCCAGCGAGTCGACGAACGTCTGGATTAAGTGGACTTCTTCGGCTCCGGGAAGATTTCATTCGCGAAGGCTGTTGGTTACGCGCTTGCAATCCAATGATCGAAGGTCGCACAGCCGCCGAACGGCTCCTTCCGCGAGCGAACTCCCACAAGCTCGAAGCGCTCCTCAACACTGCCCACACGCTGGCTCCTTCCATATCGGTGTTCATCGACCTGGCCAGTGGGCGGGACATGCTCCGGGAGGGGGAAAGCCTCGTTTTTCCGGTCTACCGAGTCCTGCTCAAGCGCCTCGGCTACTCGACTAACGAAGTGCTGGCGGCGTCCATGTCGCCCTTTGCGAAGGCGTCCCAACCGTTCTTGACTGTGTCTGCGTTTGCGCCCATCGTTGTGCTCCTTGCGGATATAGGCGCTTCCACCGAGCCGGTGAGGTGACGCCCTTAGAGAGAGAACACCGGCCCCGCAGTCAAATCAGTAGCCCCCATCTCGCGCCTCGTGGCGCAGAGCGCGCCGTCGGTGGCATTCCGGTGGAGGTTGAGCTTTCGGCCGCAGGGCCAGCCTCTATCGACAGTACTCCTATTGAGCGCCCGAAACGAGGCGGCGCTTTTTACTTCGGCTGCTTCACAACCCGCATGTAGGGCAGCGGCGTCTCCCAGCCGTCCGGGAAGAGCTCCTTCGCGTCGTCGTCCGAGACCGAGCCGGCGATGATCACGTCGTCGCCCTGCTGCCACTGGGCCGGGGTCGCGACCTTCTTGTTCGCCGTCAGCTGGAGCGAGTCGATCACTCGCAGCACCTCGTCGAAGTTGCGGCCGGTGGTCATCGGGTAGACCAGGATCAGCTTGATCTTCTTGTCCGGGCCGATCACGAAGACGTTGCGGAGCGTCTGGTTGTCGGCCGGGGTGCGCTCGGTCGGGTCGCCCTCGACGTCGTCGGAGAGCATCCCGTAGGCCTTGGCGATCTGGTGGTCCGAGTCGGAGATGATCGGGTAGTTCGGCGCGGTGCCCTGGGTCTCCTCGATGTCCTTGGCCCACTTCTCGTGGTTGTCCATCGGGTCGGTCGAGAGGCCGGCGATCTTGACGCCGCGCTTGTCGAACTCCGGCTTGATCGAGGCCATGTAGCCGAGCTCGGTGGTGCAGACCGGGGTGAAGTCGCGGGGGTGGGAGAACAGGACGGCCCAGCTGTCGCCGATCCAGTCGTGGAAGTCGATCGGGCCCTCCGTGGTCTCCGCGTGGAAGTCGGGGGCGGTGTCGTTGATGGTGAGAAGAGCCATTTCTCTATTCCTCTCCAAAGCTTGGTTTCGGTGGCCGGGATCTAATCATACGAATCCTGACCGGGATAACCCAGTTTAGCCGCCCGCCTCGGCCGAGGGCATAGGATCCGCCCACTCAACCGGAGGAGGAGCGTATGTACGCGCGAGTGGTGAGGTTCACCGACGTCAAGTCGGATCAGATCGACCGGATCAAGGGCGAGATCGAGGGTGGAGACGGACCGCCGCCGGGCGTGAACGCCAAGGGAATCAAGGTGATGGTGGACGACTCCCAGGGCACCGCCGTGGTGGCGCTCTTCTTCGACTCCGAGGAGGACATGAACCAGGCCGATGCGGCCCTCGACGCGATGGACGCCGGCGAGACGCCCGGCACCCGCGCCTCCGTCGATCGCTGCGAGGTGAAGGCCTCGATGGACGCCTGAGCCGCCCGGCTCAGGAGCCGCGCAGCAGATCGGCGGCCCGCTCGGCCAGGGCGAGGACGGTGAGGTGGGGTGAGGCCCGCAGCGGCCTCGGGATCACCGACGCGTCGACGACGTGGAGGTTCTCGAATCCCCGGACGAGGCCGGCCGCGTCGGTGACCGCGCCCATCGCGCAGGTCGCGACGGGGTGGAAGTAGGTCGTCAGCGCCTCGCGGCCGCCGGCGCGGATCGACTCCGGCGTCGAGTCCGGCCCGGGCTCGAGCTCCTCGGCGATCCGCTCGCCCAGGGCCTCGGTCCCGGCCAGCCGCCGTGCCAGTTCCACGCCCTCCAGTGCGGAACGGAGGTCGCCGCCGGTCTCGAGGTGGAGCTCGGAGACCCGCGGCAGGTCTGAGGGATCGCTCGAGCGCAGCCTTACGCTCCCCATCCACTCCGCCTGGAGCAGCATCGAGCTGAGCGCGAGGACGACGCCGTCCCCCGCCGGGAAGACGGCGGGGAGCAGGTGGAGGTCCCAGAGTCCCTCGGGGCAGGAGCTGGTCCGGGCCTTGAAGACGCCCTGGGCGCTGGCGTCGTCGTGGCGCTCGCGGTGCGCCGCGATCCCGGCGGCCATCTCCTCGCTCGGGGCGAAGCGGACCGGCACGCCGAAGTGCTCGCGCAGCCCCTCGCCGACCGGCAGCGCCTCGCGCACCTCGATGCCGAGCTCCGCCAGCTCCGCCTCGGGGCCGATCCCGCTGCGCTTCAGGATCGCCGGGGAGTTGTAGGCGCCGGCCGAGAGCACGACCAGGTCGGCGTCGAGCGTGCGGCGCTCGCCCGAGTCGATCACCTCGACGCCGGTGGCCCGCGCGCCATCGAGCGAGATCCGGTCGACCAGGACGTCGGCGAGGATCGTCAGGTTGCCCCGGCCGCGCACGGGGTCGAGATAGGCGAAGGCCGCGTTCCAGCGGGTGGTGCCGCGCAGGTTGAAGGGGTGGGGCCCGATGCCCTCGGTGGCGGCGGGGTCGTTCGCGTCCGCATTGACGGCGATGCCCAGCTCGTGCGAGGCGGCGGCGAGGCCCTGGAACCAGGGGTCGAGCTCGTCCCCGGAGAAGACCCGCTGGGTCATCACCTCGCGCGCCCGGTCCAGGTAGGGCCGGAAGCCCGCGCCGCCGAGGTCGGGCTCGCCGGTCAGCTCCGCCCAGGCGTCGTAGTCGGCCGGCGCGCCGTACATCAGCGTGCACATGTTGTGCGCCGAGCAGCCGCCGAGGATGCGGGCGATCGGGAGCGTCCCCTGCGAGTCGCTCCAGTCATGTGAGGTGGGGGGCACCCGCCCGTCGAGCATCTCCGGAGGCCAGCGGCCCTGCTCGACGGGGCCGTAGTCGGGACCGGCCTCGATCAGGCAGACCGAGCGCCCCTCGTCTTCGCTCAGCCGCGCCGCGAGCACGCAGCCCGCAGAGCCACCACCGACAACGATCACGTCGAAGGCCGCGCCGGGCACGACAGCAACCTAACCAGGTCCGGCCGGGCGAAATGCTACCTTGGGTAGGAAATGGCGACTCGGGCACAGGAGAAGGCACCACCGCGCAAGCGCGCGGCTCATCTCGGTCCCGAGCGGCGCCGGCCCGAGGTGCTCGACGCCGCCCTCAAGCTCTTCCTGAAGGGCGGCTACGACGGCACCTCGATGCAGGCCGTCGCCAACGAGGCCGGCGTGACCAAGCCCGTCGTCTACGCCTGCTTCAACAGCAAGGACGAGCTCTTCCGGGCGCTGATGGCCCGTGAGGAGCGGCGGATCCTCGGCGAGATCACGGGCGCGTTCGAAGGGCGCCGACCTCTCCGATCCCGAGAAGACCCTGGTCGATGGATTCACCGGTTTCCTCGGGGCGGTCGACCATTCGCCCGAGGTCTACCGGCTGATCTTCCTGGGGGAGGGAGGGGGCAATGCCGCCCTCGCCGAGCGGATCCAGCGCGGGCGCGAGGAGCAGGTGCGACGGCTCAGCGCGCTGGCGAAGGGCTGGCTCCAGTCGGACGGGAACGGCAAGCGCTCCGAGGCCGAGATCGAGCGGACCGCCCATCTGCTCGGCAACTCGATCGCGGGCCTGGCGGAGGCCGGCGCCCGCCTGCTGCTCTCCGGCACCGACGACTGGACGCCGGAGACCCTCGGCCGCGAGCTCGGCCGGCTCGCCGCGGCGGCGCAGTCCGCCGTCTAGGCTGTTACGGTGCCGTAGTTACGGTGCCGTAGGAATTGGCCGAGTGACTCCGCCCAGCAAGAAGACCGCGACCGCGCAGAAGCCCCGCCGCTACGCGCCCCGGCTCCCGCCGGAGGAGCGGCGCGAGCAGCTGCTCGACGCGACCCTCTCCCTGATCGCCGCCAAGGGCTACGAGTCGGTCTCGATGGAGGGGATCGCGCGGAAGGCCGGCGTGACCAAGCCGGTCGTCTACGACCTGTTCGGCTCGCTCGCCGACCTGCTCGAGGCGCTGCTGGAGCGGGAGGAGGAGCGGGCGCTCAACCAGCTCGCCGAGCTGATGCCGACGCCGGCCGAGGACGCCGACCCGGCCAAGGTCCTGGTCGACGGCCTCGACGCCTTCCTGCGCGCGATCGAGACCCGGCCCGACGCCTGGCGCCTCTCGCTGATGCCGATCGAGGCGCAGCCCGGGATCGTCCGCAAGCACGTCGAGCGCGACCGCACCGCCGTCGCCAAGCAGCTGGCCTCGATCGTCCGCTGGGGGGTCGAGCGGCTCGAGGTGCCGATCTCCGACGTCGACCTGCTCGTCCAGACGATCATCACGCTCGCCGAGCAGGGCGGGCGGATGCACCTGGACGACCCCGAGAACTACTCGCGCGAGCGGATCACCTCCTTTACGGCCAGCCTGCTCGAAAGCGTCCGCGGTTAGTGGCGCTGCAGGGCATACTCGAGCGCATCGCCGACGCGGGCTCGGCCATCGGCGAGCATGGTCGACAACGTCAAGAGCATGTCCGGCGACACGCGCCGGATCGAGGAGCACGCCAGGCACCTGGACACGATCGACCAGCGGCTCGACCGGATCGTCGAGCTGATGGAGCGAATGGTCGACTCGGTGGACGAGCTCGGCGTCTCCGTGGAGGAGCTCGAGGAGCACATCGCGCCGGTCGGCCGGCTCGCGGGGCGCTTCCCGGGCCGCGGCAAGCGGAACGACCGCGAATAGAACGCCGTTCTTCCCGCCGATAGGCTGCGCCGTCCTTTCAATGACTTGATGACAGGAGGTCGGCATGTCGGTCGAGGCGTCGCTCAAGGAGTTCAAGGAGACCGCGGGCAGTGAGTCCTTCCAGATGCAGGGCTCGAAGATGGTCAAGGTCCAGCTCGCGGACGAGACCATCCAGGCGAAGCTGGGATCGATGGTCGCCTACCAGGGCGATGTGAAGTTCGAGCACGCCGGCTCGGGCGGACTCAAGCGGATGGCCAAGAAGGCGGTCACCGGAGAGGGCGCCGAGCTGATGAAGATCTCCGGCTCGGGCGAGGTGTTTCTCGCCGACCTGGCGCAGGAGATCCAGCTGCTGAAGCTCTCCGACGAGGCGATCACGGTCAACGGCGCCAACCTCCTCGCGTTCGACGCCGACATCGACTGGGACATCAAGAAGGTCGACGGCGTCTCCGGCTTCATGGGCGGCGGCATGTACAACACCCACCTCTCCGGATCCGGCTATGTGGCGATCCTCTCCGACGGCCCGCCGGTGCTGCTCGAGCTCGACGGCACCGAGACCTTCGCCGACCCGCAGGCGACGATCACCTGGTCCGACGGCGTCAAGACCTCGGTGAAGACCGACGTCAACCTGAAGACCTTCATCGGCCGAGGCTCGGGCGAGACGGTCCAGACTGGCGTTCAGCGGCAATGGCTGGTTGCTGATCCAGCCGTCGGAGGGCCGAGTGACAAGCACGGCCGCGGGCGGTTCGGGCGGCGGCGCTTCGAGCGCGAGCGGAGCGCTCGGCAAGCTGCTCAGCGGCTGAGTGAAGCCCCCTCCCACGCATGGGGGTGTGATTTCCGAAACCGCCGCTTTGCATGGAAAGCAGCACTCCCCGGCGAGATACTGCGTGGGCAATGTCGCAGGAGAACATGGAGATCGTGCGGGCTGCATGGGACGCCTGGAATCGCGGGGATTGGGACGAGTGGCGGAGCTACTTGAGCCCGGACTTCGAATTCGACGGCTCGACGGCCCTCGGTGAGTGGCGCGGGGTCACCAGAGGACCGGATCAGGTCTTGCGTGGGATACAGCGGTTCCTGGAACCGTGGAAGTCCGTGCGTATCGAGATCGACGAGTTGATCGACGCTGGTGAGCACGTCGTCCAGCGCGGGACCGCTCACTTCGTGGGCCGGGACGGGATTGAGGTGCAGGCCAAGGGCGCTTATTGCTGGACGTTTCGAGACGGAGTCATGATCCGTGGCCTCTTTTCCAACGAGTTCGACGACGCCCTCGAAGCCGCCGGGCTGTCGGAGTAGGCGATGTCGGAGGAGCAGGTCGAGGTCGTACGCGAGCACATCGAGGCGTATCGTCGCCAGGACACGGCGGTCGCTTTCTCGTTGATGGACCCGCACGCCGTCCTCGATTTGAGCCGCATAGACGGCTCCGATCCGTGCCACGGCCACCAGGCGATCGAGGAGTGGGTGACCCGCTTCCGGGGAACGTTTGAGGATTACGACTACAAGGTTGGGCCACTGACCGACCTCGGCTCTGGGGCGATACTGGCCGTTGTGACCGAGACCGGGCGCGGCAAAGGCAGCGGCGTGCCGGTAGATCAACACATCGCCACCCTCTACACGGTGATCGACGGAAAGATCGCGCGGAACACGACGTTCCGGTCCGAGCAAGAAGCCCTCGAAGCCGCCGGGCTGTCGGAGTAGGGATGTCGCAGGAGAACGTCGATTTGGTCAGGGCGTCGATCGAGGCCCTACGACGCCGTGGTGCTGACGCGTATCTCGAATTCATGGCAGAAGATGTCGAGGTCCACCCCGATTCGTCCCGCTTCCCCGAGGCAAAGCCGTTTCGCGGTCGCGAGGAGTTCAGACGCTTTTTCGCCGAGATCGACCAGGGCTGGGAGGGGGGCGCACGCACCGGGGTGATCAGGGAAATCTCTTCCGTGGGCGACCGGGTTATGGCCAGGGCCGACTGGGGAGGCAGGGGACAGGCCAGCGGTATCGACCTGCGCTCCAGCCTGACCGCCATTTACACCGTCCGAGAGGGACAGATCACCAAGATCGAGTTCTTCTTCGACCACGCGCAAGCCCTCCAAGCCGCCCGTCTTTCGGAGTAGGCGATGTCGCAGGAGAACGTGGAAATCCTCCGACTTGTCTACGAGGTTGACCTCGGTAGCCAGGACGTTCTGCAATACCTGGACCCGAATGTTGAGCTATATCCCGGCATCGACGCACCGGACCAGCACATGAAATACGTGGGCCGCGACGGGTGGAGTGAGTTCATTGAGGGCGCCACCGAAGCCTGGGAGTCGGTAGATATCGAGACCAAGGAGATCATCGAGGCGACGGGCAACCGAATCCTCTCCATCGATCGGTGGATCTTCCGCGGGAGGGACGGCATCGAAATCGACCGCGAGCTTCCGACCATCTTTACCTTTCGAAACGGTCTCATAGTCCGAATTGACGGCTTCACCGACAAGGCCGAAGCCCTCGAAGCCGCCGGACTGTCGGAGTAGCGATGTCGGAGGAGAACGTCGAGAGGACACTGGCAATGGCCCGCGCGTTCAACCAACGGGACTGGGATGCCTTTGTGGCGCTCACACACGACGAGATTCAGGTCGAGTCGCGCTTGGTTGCGATGGAGGGCGCCTACATCGGACACGAGGGACTGCGCCGGTGGTGGGACAACTTCCTCGGCGTCTTTCCCGACTACGAGATCGAGGTCGAGGAGTTGCGTGATCTCGCTGGCGACGTCACGCTCGCCCACATCCGGGGTTGGGGCCATGGTGCTGACAGCGCAACGCCACTCATCGATCCCTTCTGGATGCCGCAGAGGTGGCGCGACGGGAAATGCGTGTGGTGGCGCAACTGTACGACCGAGTCCGAAGCCCTCGAAGCCGCCGGGGTTTCGGAGTAGGCGACCGCCGCTTTGGACGAGAAGCAGCTCACCGCAGGAGCGCGGCAGCAGCAGGGATCACTGGCGATCGACGAGCGCGGATCGTCTCGATGATCTCGCCGCTGTCGATTCCTTGGAGGTAGATCGAGGTGATCCCGAGGTGCGCGTGGCCGAGCTGACGTTGGATCACGTTCAGTGGGACGCCCTCGCGCGCCATTTCCACGGCGTGGGCGTGGCGCAGCTGGTGCGGGGCAAATCTGCGCCTGACGCCCGCGCTGACGGCCAGCCGTCTAAGTCGCGTCCTGACCTGAGCTGCTGACCAAGGCTGTCCGCGGGTCTCCCCTGAGATCACGCAGAAGAGCGGGCCGATAGGGAGTGCCTCGCGCCACTCACTCCACGGTCGAAGATGCTCCCAGCCCCAATCGTCCATGCCGACTTCCCGTCGCTTTCCGCCCTTCCCGTTTCGAACGAGGATTGCGCCACGCCCTGGCTCGAGATCGGATTCCGCCAAGGCGAGGGCCTCGGAGATACGCAGGCCCGCGCGCCAGAGGACGGCGATGAGCCCTCGCATTCGACACCCGAACGGCCCGTCACCCGCTTCGCGCATCACACCGATTGTCTCCTCGATTCGCGGCGGGTCCGCCGGGTAGCGCCGGCCCTTGTTTGCGGGCCTGCGCCGCATCGGTTGACGGAGTTGAAAAGCGCCGTGGGAGCCTTGGCCGTTGAGCATCGCTGCCTCCTAGATTGGGTGCAGAGCGATGCTCTTGGTCCAAACCGGCGCCTTTCAGTTGACGATCAGCGGCCACCTAGCCTCTCCCTTCACACGAAAGCGGCAAGCGCGCGCCGAAGCTCTTTACCGAGTCTTGCCCAGCGTCACGACGGTCATCCGCCCGCAACGAACTCGCGCAGCGCCACCCTGCCGCCACCAATCAGCGGCTCGCCGTGTGCGAACAAGAGGTTGTCGAAATCGAGGTCGAGCAGCTGGCGAAGCGACTCGCGCAGCCCAGCCCGCACCGGCGTGGGGTCATCGCCCATCAGGAATCCGGGCACGAAGGTAAGCCGGCCGCCGCGCGGGCGCGTAAGGCCGTCGGCGAAGGCGAGTGCGTTGCCGTCGGCGATCCGGATGTGTAGCGCGGTGTCGTCCGGGCAGATGGCTCCCAGCTGGTGTGCGGTGATCCCCGGCGCCAGCTCCTCCCCGAACGCGAAGCCCTCGACCTTCGGACCGCGCTCGAACTCGTGCAAGCCGGCATCGCTGCAACGAATCGGGCAGCCGAACGCCTCCGCATAGCGCTCGCTATGTCGGAGATGGTGGCGGTTGGTGAGCACGATCTGGTTCGGGGCCTCTCGCTGCTCGAACCACCCGAGGCCCTCGCGCGGCACCATCGGGTCGAGGACCATCCGGGTGGGCTCGATGTAGTAGGAGTCCACGGGCAGCCTGATTCTCGGGTGGATTGCTGTCCAGTGATGGACGCCGGGGAGCACCTCGCGGATCGGCCGGTGCGATGCGAGCTCGAGCACGAGCGGACGGAGGAACTGTGGCCACGCCGCGCCGGCGAGCTGGAGGCCGTACCGGGCCTGACGGGTGAGAGGCTCGAGTAGCGCCATCGTCAGGACGTTATACGCGTGCCAATGCACGACGACAGGTGTTCGAAGCCTTCGGGCTGCGCCCATTTCACGGGGAGCGAGCAAAGAACTCCTGCTTTTCGGGAGATGAAAATCCTCCCCGGAAGCTGACGTCCGGGTCGCGACCTACGGTCGGCTGACCGGGACAGGGGCTTCCGGGAGAACGCGAGGTGGGCAGGCCGGTTCTTGGACGATGGGCCCAGAGCCCGAGCTTTTCAGTGGCCGCCCCTGCGACTTGTCCGGGTGCGCCTAGAGCGCGAATGCGTCGATGTCGTGTTGCCCACCGCCTCTCCCAATCGTTCGAGCAGAGGAGGAGCAGATGAGGGCAATCGGATTGGACGTCCACCTCGAGTTCTGCGAGGTGGCGATCTCAGAAGGAGGTGAGCTTCGCTCGGCGGGACGGATCGCGACCAGGCCGGAGGAGATCGAGCTCTTCGCCCAGAGCCTCGGCCCCGACGATCGCGTCGCGCTCGAGGTCACCGGCAACGCCTGGGAGATCAAGCGCCTCGTCGAGCCGCACGTCGCCGAGGTGATCGTCGTCTCGCCGGGAGACACCGGGATCCGCTCCGCGCGGGCGAAGACCGACCGGCTCGACGCCCGCACCCTGGCGAGGCTCCTGGCCGCGGGCGAGCTCAGGCCGGTCTGGGTGCCCGACCGCCAGACCCAGGTGATGCGTCGACGGCTGCAGCGCCGCGGCCAGCTGGTCTCGGCCCGCTCGCGCTCAAAGAACCAGATCCACGCCACCCTGATGCGCTGCCTGGTCGGCCGCCCCCCGTTCTCCGATCTCTTCGGGGTCAAGGGCCGAGGCTGGCTGGCCGGGCTCGCCCTGCCGGAGGAGGAGCGCGAGTCGGTCGACTCGGCCCTGCGCCAGGTCGAGTTCCTCGACTCCGAGATCGAGGCGGTCGAGCGCTTGATCTCAGCCGCGGCGCTTGAATCTCCCGAGGTGAGGCGGCTGATGACGGTGCCGGGGTGAACGTGATCTGCGCGGCGACCTTCATCGCGGCGGTCGGCGAGATCCGGCGCTTCCCCTCGACCCGCAAGCTGGCCGCCTACCTCGGGCTCGATCCCAAGGTGAGCCAGTCCGGCTCGGGCCCCGCCACCCACGGGCGGGTCTCGAAGCAGGGATCGGTCGCCGGCCGCCACGCCCTGGTCGAGGCGAGCTGGTCGGCGGTCCGCCAGCCGGGGCCACTGCACGCGTTCTATGAGCGGATCAGGGCCCGGCGCGGCCACAGCGTCGCGATCGTCGCCTGCGCCCGCAAGCTCGCCTGCCTGTTCTGGTGCCTGCTCATCCGGGAGGAGGACTACGCCTTCGCGCAGCCCTCATTGACCGCCAAGAAGCTCCGCCTGCTGGAGCTCCGCGCCGGTGAAAAGACGCGCAAGGGCGCCCCCACCGGGACCTTTGCGACCCGGCAGAGGATGCGGGCCGCGGAGCGCGAGCTCGCTCAGCAGGGCGAAGCCGCCTACCGACGCAGCGTCCGCGACTGGCAGGCGACCCAGGCGAAGAGAAAGGGCGCCGGCGCGACACCGGGGCGCGCATCTCGTGGACCGTCAAGCGGTCAAGCAGCGCGGCAGGTCCAAGCCCCCGGGCCTGCTCTTTAGCTGGTCGTCTACCGGCGCCCGAGCCGAACTCTCGCAAATTGGAGGTGCTACGTCCAGAGATGACTTGACTTTCATGCGTCGTCCAAAGCAGCTCCTCCTGAAGCCCGGCGGCTGCGAGGGCCTCTTTGGGGTCGAAGGAGTCGTCCATCCGAATGATCCGGCCGTCCTTGAACTCGACCACGTACGCGATGGGCGACTCGACCTCGGCCCCGCTTCCCGTGCCACGCCCGCGAAGCTGGCCGACTGCGACGGCCATGTTCTCTAAGTGAGTTCAGGGGACCCGCAGCCTCGCAAGCCCCCTGAACGTTAGGAATGACTCGTTGTGTGACGAGCCTCCCCCTGGAATGCTGAGCCAGCTACCTCTCAGCACTCTCGTGCGGAATTATCTTCTTGGGCACTCTCGTGCGGAATTATCTTCTTGGCGAATCGGCGCCCAGCGTTTCGACCTGGATATGGACGAATGTTTCTGCGCATCGTCCGGAGATCTTGTCTTCAGCACACAGCGAAGCCCTCGAAGCCGCCGGGCTGTCGGAGTAGCTGCTTTGGACGAGAGGCGGCACTGCTGAAAATCATGCGCGGAACGGGAGCAAAGCTAGGTCGGCTTGACCGTCATCGCCCAGACGGCGACCAGGCACGCGATCAAGAAGACCGAGACCAGGCCGGTGGCGATGCGGGCGGAGACGTTCGGCGCTCCCCCCTGGCCGCGGTTGATCCTGCGGACCGTGATGCCGCCGATCACCAGCGCGATCACCAGCAGGACGAAGCCGAGATCGGAGACGCTGAAACCGATGTTGATCCAGCTCAGGTCGACGTCGTCGTTGTCGAGCCCCTCCTTGTGGGCGATCCACTGCGCGCCGCCCCGCATCACGATGTAACCGGGGATCGCCCCGTAGAAGAGGCTCATGAATCCGAGCTTGGTCAGAGGCGCGGAGCCGCTTCGCCAGGCCGCGACCAGCGAGATCGCCGACAGGGTGAGCGCGCCGACCAGGAGCATCGCGCCGAAGATGTGGACGAAGAGCGGCAGGTCCCAGCTGTCGGGGCGAATGAGGGCGAGCATGCTCATGCCCCCGGCTTCCAGACCATCACGATGAGCAGGAGCAGGAACCAGAAGACCCGCATCCAGTGCGCGAACGTGGTGCGGCGATCGATCGCTATCGCGGAGTCATCGCCGGCCGGCTGCATCCCCCGGCTGGCCTGGGCGCCCGATCCGGTTGCGAGGAACCAGAGGACGAGGGCGGCGATGATCCAGCCATCGTAGATCTCGTACTCGGGCCGGTTGAGCGCCAGCCAGACGCCGAAGACCAGCGTGCCCAGGCCGCCGACGCCCCAGAGGATCTCGCCGATCAGCTTGGTCGCCCGGTTCACCGGGCCACCCAGGGCGAAGGACGTGAAGATCACGATCCCCGCCGCCAGGAAGAAGGCCGAGAGCAGGTGGAAGAAGAGGAGGGCGTGGTACATCGGCGGCGACGCTATCGATATACCCGGATGCGCTCCGCCCACTCGTCGAGCTTGCGCTCCGCGCTGCCGGCCTCGGCGGCGTCCCCGGGGCGGAGCATGTGCACCGTCCGCGTCACGCCCGCCTCCTCGTAGCGGCGGAGCACGTCGGGATCGCGCGGCGGGATCTGCAGGGTCACCGGGATCGGGCCGCGGTTTGCCTCCCCGGCGAGCCGCTGCAGCTCCTCGACGCGGGCGATCATCTGATCGTCGGGCGGGAGCCGGTTCGGGAACCAGCCGTCGCCGAAGGCCAGCACGCGCTTCAGCACGTTCGGCCCATTGCCGCCGACGAGCACCGGCGGATGCGGCTCCTGCAGCGGTCCGGGCCTGGAGACGATCCGGTCGAAGTTCACGAACTCGCCGTGGTAGGTCGCCTCCTCGTCGGCCCACATCACCCTGCAGGCCTCGACCCGCTCGCGCAGGAGCTTGAAGCGCCTCTCCGGGTCGGTGCCGTGGTTCTTCATCTCCTCCAGGTTCCAGCCGGCGCCGACGCCGAAGATCATCCGCCCGCCGGAGAGCCTGTCCACCGACGCGACCTCCTTGGCGGTGGTGATCGGGTCGCGCTCGACCAGCAGGCAGATCGCGGTGCCGACCTTGATCCGCTCGGTCGCGGCGGCCATCGTCGCGAGCGAGACGAACGGGTCGTAGATCCGGAAGTACTCGCGTGGCAGCTCGCCGCCGGCCGGATACGGGGTTTCCCGGCTCGCGGGGATGTGGGTGTGCTCGGTGACGAAGACCGACTCGAAGCCGCGCTCCTCCGCCATGCGCGCGAGCTCGGCGGGCTCGATCGCCTCGTCGGTCGGGAAGTAGGAGACGCCGAAGTCCATCTGCGGCGCGGAATCTACGCTGGTTGGAGCCGCCGCTGCGCGCCCTCGCTCGCCAGATAGAGGATCACCAGCGGCACGAGCACGTCGAGGGAGAGGCCGAGGAGGCTGCCGACGTTGTCCCCGGTGGAGTAGTGGGAGGTCGTGGTCAGGTGGTAGATCAGGTGGGGGAGGCCTGCGACGAGGAGGGTGATCGCCGCCGCCTGCACCAGACGTCGCTCCATCCAGTAGGCCGAGAGCGCGGCCAGCACGGTGATGCCGAGGGCCGCGGCGCCGAAGTCGCGCTCGAGGTGCTCGTTGTACGGAGGCAGTGCCGAGACCCAGTGGGTGCCGCCGCCCGGGAACGTGTCATAGAAGCCCTTCGGGGCGGCCAGGATCCAGACCGCGAGCCAGCCGATCGTCACCGCGAGGTAGATCAGGGCGATGCGGATCAGCCCGCGGTGCTGCTGGAGCTCCATGGCGCTCTAGCTTGACGCAGCTTCCTCGACGGCGTCGTCCGACTCGGCCAGGTCGTCCGACTCCGCCAGGAAGGGGACCATCAGCGCCGTCAGCCGGGCGGCTGCCTTCGGGCCGATGGTGTGCGCCGCCTTCGGCAGCGTGACCAGCTCCGAGTCCGGGATCAGCTCCGCGACGCGCTCGGTCCAGGCCTCGGGTACCAGGTGATCGCGCTCGGGCCGAACTACCAGCGTCGGCGCCTCGATGTCCCCGAGCTTGTCCTCGATCGGATCGTCGAGGGCCTGGCGCAGGTTGCGCGCGGTCCGCCAGGGGCCGGCGTCGAAGAAGCCGTGGACGATCGTGGGGGCGAGCCGCAGCGAGGACCGCGGCGCGTTCCGCGCCCAGCGAAGCGCCAGGCGGCCCGCGCCCCGCGCCTTGGGATCGAACATCGGGCCGACGAGCACCAGCCGGTCGACGGCGGCCGGGTAGGCCGCGGCCAGGTCAGCGGCGACCTGGCAGCCGAAGGCGACGCCGACGACGATCGCGGGCGAGAGCTCGTTGTCGAGCTGCCAGCGCCGCAGGGCGTCGGCAAGGCCGGGGATGTCGAGCGGGTGGATCGGCTGGTTGCTCATCCCGAAGCCGGGGAGGTCCGGGGCGAAGACGGGCCTGCGCGTGCCGAGGGCGCGGATCAGGGGCTTCAGCGTGCGGCCCGAGGAGAGGCCGTGGATGAGCACGATCGGTGTCTCCTCGAGCTCCGGGCGGGACCCGTTTCCGTTCGAGCCGTTCGCGTGTGCCCCGGCCCGCCGCTTGAGCTCGGTCGGGACGCGCACGTAGACGCGGTTGCTGCCCGCGTGCGTCCAGCCCCCGTATATGCCGTTTCGACGCCCTACCACCGGATTCTCACGCCCAACATAGCCGCAAATTGCGGATTCGTGTGTCGCATGCGCCGACTATGCCTGAACGGCCAATTCGACCCGGTCGCGAAGGTGCGCGAGCAGTGGCTCCACCGAGAGCTCGCCGCAGCCGGCCAGCTCGAGGATCTCGGCGGGGGAGAGGCGGCGGCCATGGCGATGGACCCGGTCGCGCAGCCATTCGCCGATCGAGGTCAGGTCCCCGTCGGCGATCCTGGAATCGAGCTCGCCGAGGTCGCGCCCGGCCGCCTCCCAGAGCTGCCCGGCGATGACGTTCCCGAGGCTGTAGGTGGGGAAGTAGCCGAAGGCGCCGCTCGGCCAGTGCACGTCCTGGAGGACGCCGTGGGCATCGTCGGGGACGTCCAGGCCGAGGTAGTCGCGATAGCGGGCGTTCCACGCCTCCGGGAGCTCTGTGAGCTCCAGGCCGTCCTCGAAGATCTCCAGCTCGAGCTCGAAGCGGATCAGGATGTGGAGGTTGTAGGTGACCTCGTCCGCCTCGATCCGGATCAGCGAGCGCTCGACGCGATTGGCGCCGCGGTAGAGCTGCTCTCCCTCGATCTCGTCGAAGCTGCCCGGAAAGCGCTCGCGCAGCCGCGGCAGCAGCCGGTCGAGGTAGGAGCGGCTTCGCGCGACCCAGTTCTCCCAGAGGCGGCTCTGGGACTCGTGCAGTCCGAGCGAGCGCGGCTTCGCCAGCGTGGTCCGGCGCAGCTCCGGGTCGACGCCAGACTCGTAGAGGCCGTGGCCCGCCTCGTGCATGGCGCTGAACAGCGCCATCGCCAGGTTGGACTCGTCGTAGCGGGTGGTTAGGCGAACGTCGCCGCGGCCGATCGAGATCGCGAAGGGATGCTCGGTCGGGTCGAGGCGCCAGGAGCCCTCGGGGAAGGGAAGCTCGGAGATCAGCTCGGCGACCAGCTCGCGTTGCTCGTCAGCGGGGAACTCGCCCGCGAAGGGGTCATCGGCCTGGCCTCCACCGTTGTCCGCCGCCTCGCGCACCAGCGGCACGAGGCCCTCGCGCAGCTCGGTCAGCACCTGTCGCATCTGCTCGGTAGTCATCTCCGGCTCGTACTCGTCGAGCAGGGGGTCGTAGGCGTGGGTGAAGCCGGGGAATCCCTCGTAGCACTCGGCGTAGCGCTTGGTGAGGTCGACGTTCTTCCGCAGGTGGGGGAGCAGCATCGCGAAGTCGGAGCGCCGCTTGGCCTCGACCCAGGCGGTCTCGGCGACCGAGCTCGCGTGCGCCATCTCGGCTCGCAGCTCGGAGGGGACCCTTCGGGCCTTTTCCCAGTCCCGGGCGACGACCCGCGCGAGGTCTGCGTCGATCGACTCGCCCGGCGGGACGTCGCCCTGCTCGGATCGGGCCTGGTCGATCAGCCTGCCGATCTCGTCCTCGGTGAACATCTCGTGGCGGACCTTGGCGAGCGTCGCCAGGGTCTGGGCCCGCGCCTCGGCGCCGGCCGCGGGCATCATCGTCCGCTCGTCCCACGCGAGCAGCGAGGCGGCACGGCTCAG
Organism: uncultured Solirubrobacterales bacterium; assembly: GCA_963728875.1. GTDB lineage: Bacteria > Actinomycetota > Thermoleophilia > Solirubrobacterales > 70-9 > DASUPK01. Next base: position 514,705 of record CAVSLJ010000003.1, on the reverse strand, counting down.
GTCATGGATTGCGCCGAGGCGTTCGCGAAGTTCATCCATGGGGGCCATTCCCCTGAATGTAATGGTCGGCTCGCCCCGGCTACTGCTGGGGCGCGGGCGGCGCGCCCTCCGCCGCCACCTTCGCGAGGCCCTCGAGCCAGCGCTGATGGAAGCGAACCATCGCCGGTCGCAGCACCGGCTTGACGAGCGCGATCCCCCAGCCCTTCTGCGTCTCCTCGGTGCGGACGAAGGTGCCGCCGTCGGCCCGCTTCAGCACCCAGCCGTGGTAGCCACGGCCGCCGAGCTCCTTGGCGTCCCAGGCGATCCGCTCGCCCGGCTGGTAGTCGACGACCTCCGACGTGACGAAGGCCCCGAAGCTGAACCAGCGGAAGCGGCTGCCCAACTCGAGCTTCGGCCAGGGGCCGCCCAGGTGCTTGATGAACTTGGCGTTCGAGTAGTAGCTCGGCCAGAGATCGGGCCGGCAGATCCAGGCCCAGACGACCTCAGGCTCCGCGGGGACCTGCAGCTCGTTGACGGCCCAGAACGACGACTCGCCGGGGCGGTGCCCCTCGGGCCAGCTGATCAAGGTTTCGCCGTCGGCCACCGGCGGAACCTACTCGACGGTCAGTGGATGTGCAGGTTGACGTCGAAGATCAGGATCAGCGGCCAGAGCAGAATCGCCAGCAGGGCCGACACGATCTGACCGATCGTGTGGTGATGGATGTAGTTGTGGTCTCCGGCGACGAAGACGCCCACGACGAGATAGATGACGGTGAGCAGGCCGGGCCCGCCGCGCCTATGCATGCGGGCTAGCGGCGATCTCCGGGCTGGACCTCGGCGGCCCGGTCCTCGTGGCGGCTGGCGCGCTCCTCCTCGGCCTGCGCGGCCTGATTGAGCTCGTCAGCCTTCTCACGATGTCCCGCCGCCATCGAGCGGTGGCCTTCCGCCTCCGCCTCCAGCCTGCGTCTCTCGCGTTCCCGGGCGATCCGTCGCCTCTCGGTGATCTGCCGGATGGCGAACAGCACTACGGCCACCACCACGACTGCGATCACGATGATCACGATTGTTGACATGGGCCTAGAGGTACCCGCTCCGCGGGGCCGAAAACCCGGCCTCGTTAGGCTGCGGTTAATGGCGGATTCGCACACCGTGTATCACGAGCCCGACTGGTTCACGCGGAACGTGTTCAACCCGCTGGTCGCCGGGCTCCACAAGCTCGGGGTGAGCGTTCAGGGCTCGCAGACCCTGGCGGTCCGCGGCCGGAAGAGCGGGGAGATGCGGACCAACCCGGTCAATCCGTTCGAGCTCGACGGCCGCACCTACCTGCTCGCCCCTCGCGGCACCACCCAGTGGGTGCGCAACATGCGGGTCGCCAAGGAGGGCGAGCTGCGCAGCGGGCGCAAGGTCCGCCACTTCACGGCGGAGGAGGTCCCCGACTCCGAGAAGCTGCCGCTGATGCGCCTGTACATGGACAAGTGGTCCTGGGAGGTGAAGGGCTTCCTCGGCATCGACGCGAAGGCGTCCGACGAGGAGATCGAGCGGATCCTGCCGGACCACCCGGCGTTCGTCCTCACCTTCCATCCTGACTAAACGGGTTGCGCCTGGCGGCGCACCCTCGCATTAAGCAGAGCGGCGCTCGATCGAGACGTTGTAGGCCTTCGGCCGCGCGGCGAGGATCTCGTCGCCGGAGGGCTCGATGCCGTCCGTCAGCCGCATCGGATCGAACACCAGCGGGTCATCGGGCGTCTCGGGGTCCTCGACGACCTCTATCACCTCGAGCTCGCCGAGCTCCACGACCTCGTGCGCGCCCTCCCATTCCTCGGTCGGATCGTCGAGCGGGTCGTCGTCGTTGGCGAGGGCGAACTCGAGCGTGAAGCGGGCGATGCCGGAATCGAGCCGCTCGCGGATCTCGTCCTGGAGATAGTCGCGGTCGGCGGCCTCCCGCTGCTCATCGGTCAGGTACTCGATCCCCTCCTCAGGCTCCCAGGTGTAACGCCCCCAGTGCGTCTCGCCGTCGGCATCGACGAGGCCGAATGCGTGCAGTCCCCGGTAATCGGAGGTCGCAAACGAGGTCGTCGGCGCCAGCTTCGGGATGCCCTTCTGCAGCGCGACGCCGGCCTCCGGATGGGCACCGAGATAGGCGCCGAGCTTCTCCGGATCCGGCTGGCCGGTCTCGGGATCGGGGATTCGGGCGCGGGTCATCTCAAGGAAGTCCTCGGGGTTGCGCGCGAAGAAGACGACGAGGGGCACGGAGACGATGTCGGTGGCCTCACCGTCGGGGAGGTGGAACTTGACGGCCATGCCACGCCCCGCCAGCGGATCGCCGTCCGGCGTGCCGGGGTGTCCGCTGGCGTTCGAGAAGCGGATCGTCGCCTTCACGGGGTCTCCCTGGAGATGAGCGGCGCGCGAGAGCTTGGCTGCCTCCGGCGTGGGGGTGAAGGTGCCCCTGCACACCGTGCCCTTGGCGTGGACCGCGCGATGCCCGGGATGCGGGCCGCCGTTGACGGCGTGGAGGGCATCGACGATCTCCTCCCAGAGGGTCGTTGTCGCCACGATGACGGAGACTAGTTCACGCGATGTCCCGAGTGACCCTGATCTACGACCGCGACTGCGGCTTCTGCCGCTGGTCCCTCGGCAAGGTTCTCGCCTGGGACCGCCGCCGCGCGGTGCGGCCGGTCGCACTCGGCACGCCCGAGGCGAACCGCCTGCTCGCGGACGTCCCGGCCGCCGAGCGACCGAGGTCCTGGCACCTGGTCGATGAGGACGGGACGGTCCACTCGGCGGGTTCGGGATTCGAGCCCTTGTTCAGCTTGTTGCCGGGAGCCGGCCCCTTCGCCGCGGTCGCCGCCAGGCTTCCGCGGGCCACCGAGAGCGGCTACCGATTCGTCTCCGGCAACCGCGGCATCTGGGGCAGGTTCGTCACCGACGGGGCGAAGCGCCGAGCGGACGCCCGAATCGCCGAGCGAGTTCGCCAATAGGTCGCGGCCACGAGCGGCCGCCCCTGCGTTATTCCCTCTCCCTGGTTGATGCGAGGGCTTCCTCAGCTGTGTCGAAGGACTTGAAACGAATGGCTTTGCCGTCCCGGAATGTCCACACGTCGGCCCCGTTGCCCTCAATCTCCCGCTCGCTTCCCTTTGGCTTCCCATGCGTGCGAGTGAGGACCACAACCGCATCACCGGCATCGATGTACTCCTCGGCCTCCTGCCAGAACCAGTCCCATGCCTTGAGAAAGTCGCGGGTTGCCGCCTCTACGCCCTCGAACCCTTGATAGGTGCGGACCCCGGTCAGACCCGAGAGGTTCGAGGACCACTCCCACGCGATCTCGGGGTCAAACACCTCGCGCGCCGCCCAGAAGTCCCCGCGAGCCATCGCCTCATACACCCGGCGCATCGCAGCGACGTTCTCCTCCGACATCACCTACTCCCGCAGCCCGGCAGCCTCGAGGGCCTCGGCTCTGTCGAAGTACTCGACGGTGCGCGCGACCTTGCCATCCCGCATCGTCAGCACGTGGGCCAGCTCCATCTCCACCGGGACCCCGCTTCCCTCTCCGTGACCGCTGAAGCGCACCCAGAGGAAGACCTTGTCCCCGTTTCCTTTTGCCTCCAGGGGCTCCACCGTGAGGTCGGGATACGCCTCTACCCAGCCGGCGAACTGTCGCCGTACGGCGTCGATTCCCCGATGGATTGCGGAGTCCGGATCGTCGCGGGCGACGTGGTACTCAGCGTCCGGGGTGATGAACCACAACCCCGCCACTCTCTCCCCTGCGTTGAAGCGGGCGTAGCCGTCAAGCACGAACTTCACGTTCTCCTGCGACATCGCCTATCTGACCTCCAGTACCTCCCGCCAGCCCGGGTCGATCTCGTCCAGATCAATGCTGAGGGCGGTCAGCGCAGCTTCGCGGGTCTCGACGTTCTCGTAAGTGACGTTCCACCAAGGGCCTTCGCCGTAGACCGGCTTCCCTCGCTTGCGGGCCGTAATGATGATGTCGTTGGCGCGTCCTCCGTCCTCACCGGTGCCGATGTAGCTGATGTTGAGGTGCCAGATGTTCGCCTGCGACATCGCCCACGGAGTATCTCGCGGCGGTGTGCTTCCTTCCATGCGGGAGCTGTCAGGAAGTCACACCTGTAAGCGGCGAAGGGGAGTGGCCGTTAGCCGGCGGCTTCGGCCTGACGCAGGCCGCGGAACATGAAGATGGTGACCACGGCGAGCAGCGCGACGATGATGCCGAGCGTCGCCAGGTACTCGGCTCCTGTGCCCGCGATCAGGTCACGGGCGGTCTCCATCACGTGGGTCGCGGGGTTGAACGGGGCGACGGCGTGCACCCAGCCGCCCAGCAGCTCCCGCGGCACATAGACCGGCGCGAGGAAGAGGAAGAGGAAGACGGGTACCTGCATCAGGGGCGTTGACTGCAGGCTGCGGAATCGGAGGGCGACCCCGGCGGCGAAGAGCAGGCCGGTGACGTTGATGATCGCCGCGAGCCCGTACATCCCGAACAGGTCGAGCCCGTTCCCGCCGATGTTCATGCCGACGAGCAGTCCAACGAGGGTGACGACCGTGATCGTGATCGCCGCGCGGATCAGGGCGACGATCCCATAGCCGAGGACGAGCGCGCTGCGATGCGGCGTGGCGAGCATCAGCCGCCGGCCGAAGCCGAACTGGAAGTCCGCGGCGATCGAGAAGCCGCTGAAGACGCCGCCGAACGCGGCGCTCTGGCAGAGGACGAAGGCGAAGATGAAGGACGTGTATCCGGGGCCATAGTTGAAGCCGGGCACGTTGCTGACCGCCGAGAGGCCGCCCGCGAAAGCCGTGAAGAAGAAGAGCGGCATCAGCATCGGTGGCAGGAAGAGCAGTGGGTTCGTCACCAGGCTGTGCAGCAGGCGCCAGGCGAGGCCACCGGCAACCGAGAAGTAGCGCCTCATGTGCGGGCCATCCTTTCCTTCAGGCCCGTGGAGGCGAGGTACAGGCCGATCGCGAGGATGCCGAGCGCGCAGCCGAAGCCGAGCGCCAGCGCCTCGCCGTCCCAGCCGGTGATCAACAGGCTGCGGAGTCCCTCGATCATGTAGCTGACCGGGTTGTAGGTGGCGATCTCGCGGAACCAATCGGTCTGGATCAGGTTCCGAGGGAGGCTCATCGAGCTGAGGAAGAGGAAGACGAAGATCAGGGGGAAGAGGCTCTGGACCTTCTCCGGAGCGTCGACGCGCATCCCGACGGCGAGGCCGATGGAGCCGAAGGCCAGGCAGATGCAGATCGCGAGGGCGATCAGCACGAGGGCACCGGCGAAGCCGGCCTCGATGTGCGCGCCGGCGAGCAGCCCGACCGAGATGTAGGTGGCCGCCTGGAAGAGGCCGAGGGCGAGGGTCCCAGCGAGCTGTCCGGCGACCAGCGCGGCGGGGTGGATCGGCGTCAGCTGAAGGCGGTTGAAGAACCCGCCCTGGTTGTCCTCCGCCAGGTTTTGGCCGGTGCCGATGACGGCGAAGACCCCCGCCTGGATGAAGGCGAAGGAGAGGGCGAAAGTGACGTAGGAGTCAGTGGGGAAGCCTGGGAGGCTCGTCGCAGACTTCAGGCCCACGGAGTTGATCGCGAGCAGGATCAGCGGGAAGGTCGTCGCGGGAATGACCGCGGCGGGCTGGCGGATGGTGCGCTTGATCGAGCGGCGCGCGAGCTCCGGGGCCTGGGTCCAGATCGAGGGCCGCTGGCGGATCGGCGCCGAGATTGGGAGTGCGGCCGCCTCCACTACGCCGGCGCTCCCTCGAGCGCGGGATGCTCGCCGGTCTCGCCTTCCTTGGCGGCCTCCTGCTGGGCGCCCTCGAGCGAGCGCCCGGTCTTGGTGAGGAAGACGTCGTTGAGACTCGCCTCGTGGAGCTCGAGGTTCGCGACCTTGACACCTGCCTGGTCGAAGGCGCGGACGATGTCGGCGAGCTGCTCGCCGCCGTCCGCTTCGAGCCTGACCGCGGCCCCCTGCGGGGTGCCCGGCACCAGTTCGCCGAAGGGGCGAAGCAGCTCGACGGCCCGGTCGCGCTCGGCGTGATCGGTCGGCACCACCTCGACCGTCGGGCGGCCGACCTCCGCCTTGAGCCTCTCGGGGGTACCCGCGGCGACGATCTTGCCGTGGTCGATGATCCCGAGGTGGTCGGCGAGCTGGTCGGCCTCCTCGAGGTACTGGGTCGTGAGGAAGACGGTCATCCCCTCGTCGCGGGAGAGATGGGCGACCTCGTCCCAGAGCGCGCTGCGGCTCTGGATGTCGAGGCCGGTGGTCGGCTCGTCGAGGAAGAGGACGCGCGGGCCGTGCAGCAGGGCGAGGGCGAGGTCGAGGCGGCGCTTCATCCCGCCCGAGTAGCCGCCGACCTTGCGGTCGGCCGCGTCCGCAAGCCCGACGCGCTCGATCAGCTCGTCGCCGCGCCTGGTGCGGTCGGCCTTGGACATGCCGTGGAGGGCGCCCTGCAGCCGCATGTGATCGCGGGCGGTCAGGTTCGGGTCGAGCGCGGCCTCCTGAAGTGCGGCGCCGATCGCGTCGCGCACGTCGGCGCCCTGCTTGACGACGTCAAAGCCGGCGACCGTCGCCGAGCCCGCGGTGGGCGGGAGGAGGGTGGTGAGCATGTGGACCGTGGTCGACTTGCCGGCGCCGTTCGGGCCGAGGAAGCCGTAGATCTCGCCGGGCCGGACCTCGAGGTCGATTCCGTCGACCGCGCGGACGCTGCCCTTGAACTCACGGACGAGCCCGTTTACCTCTATGCCGTTGGCGCTCGAATGGACTCCGTTCGTGCTCGACATCCGGATCCCCCTCCGGGTAGTGATCGCTAGCGAAGGACGGCAGTATACATAGATAGTTGAACCTTTCAACCTTGTATGTATCAAACTTTCCCGGTAACATCGCTCCCAGATGGCCAAGCCGAAGGATTCTGAGATGGGGCGCCCCGGGCCAGGTCCGGGGTCGTGGCTGGCCGGAGAGCTGGGCCGCACCGATCCGGGCAGCCAGGCCTGGAGCCTGATGCACTGGTTGATGGTGACCAACAAGCACCGCCTCTTCACGATGGCCCAGGAGTTCGAGCTTGCTCCGCAGCAGATGATCGCCCTGCGGATGCTCGCCTCGGGTCCCCGCAAGATGAGCGAGCTGGCCCAGGCCCTCTTCTGCGACAACTCGAACGTCACCGGGATCGTCGACCGGCTCGAGGAGCGCGGCCTGGTTCGACGGGAGGCCGCTGAGGGGGACCGCCGCGTGAAGCTCCTCGTCCTCACCAAGGAGGGCGAGCGGATGCGGGTGGAGATCACCAAGCGGATGGCCGAGCCGCCCCCGCCGATCGCCTCGCTCTCGGAGAAGGATCAACGCGAGCTGCGCGACATCCTCCAGCGCGCCGTCGAGGGCATCTCGGACGCCGAGGCCGCCGACGCGCTGGCCGGCAAGGCGCCCGCCGGAGGGTGAATCCGGGCTAGGTGACCTCGGGCGCCGGCGTGGGCCCGCCGGCCTCAGTCTCGGCAGCCTCCAGCTCGCGGCGGTACTCGCGGTACTCGTGGATCGCGATCTGGATCGATGCCGCGGCGGGGATCGCGAGGATCGCGCCGAGGATGCCGAACAGGGTGCTGCCGAAGAGCACGGCGACCAGGACGACGAACGCCTCGATCTTGGTCGCCCGCTTCTGGATCTGCGGCTGGATCAGGTAGTTCTCGATCTGCTGGTAAACGATCGCGAAGATCACCCAGATGATCAGCGTGACCGGGAAGTCGACGAACGCGGTGACGATCGCGACGAATACGGCGCCGATGGTTGCGCCGACCACGGGGATCAGATCGGCGACGAAGATGACCACCGCCAGCGGACCCGCGAACGGCACGCCGAGGATGGTCAGCATGATGAAGGCGGCAAGTCCCGCGATCGTCGCCTGCAGCAGCGCTCCGCCCACGTAGTTCCCGACCGCGTTCGCGATCCGGCGCAGGGTCCGCTCGATCCGCTCGGCGTGCTCCGGTCTTTGCATTCGTATGAAGCTCTCGATCCATCTGGGCCCGGCGGAGACCATGAAGATGCTTAGGATCAGGATCGTCAAGCCGGCGAAGATCGAGCTGACCAGGCCGAAGCCGATGTCGCGCAGCACGCCGGCGGCGTCACCGGCCTTGCTCGGCAGCTTGGCGGCCTCCTCGTTGAGCTTCTCGGTGATGTCGTACTTGTCGTTGAGGTCGTTGAGCGTCTTGTTCTTGTGGACGTAGTCCTCGATGTCGCTGACGTAGCTCGGGGCGTTCGTGGCGACATCGCTGACCTGGTTCACGATCGGGGGGAGCAGCACCGCACCGAGCCCGATGGGGATCGCCAGCATGCCCAGGTAGACGAGGGCGATCGCCAGACCCCGCTTCATGTAGCGCTGGAAGAAGTTGACCGGGCCCGCGAGGGCGATGGCGAGGAAGGCGGCGATGATCAGCCAGCTGATCGGCGTCCGCAGCAGGTAGATGACGTAGAGCACGAGCACGACTCCCGCCACGACGAGCACGTTGCGGGCGATCGCGCGCGCTGGAGAGTCGATTTTCGGCATGCCGACCCTCTCTATTCGGGGCCGGAAGCGAGCTTCCTGGCACCGAAAACGGCCCCGTTGGTGAGTTCCTCACCCCCGTCCGTGAAGAATCCACCAAATGCCTAGTATCGGGCGCCGATGGCCGAGGAACCAGTCGCCGAAGGGCCGCGCGAGCTCGCCGCGGGCGTCGAGATCCGTCCTGCGCGTGAGGACGAGATCGAGGATCTGATGCCGCTGATGCGCGCCTACTGCGAGTTCTACGAATGCGATCCGCCCGACGAGGGCGTCATCGAGATGCTGCGGACCCTGATCACCGAGCCCTCCCAGGGTGCCGTCTTCGTTGCCCGCGATGGCGACAGGGCCGTGGGGGTAGCCACGCTCGACTGGAAGTGGTCGAGCCTGAAGGGTGCTCGGATCGGCTACCTGGAGGACCTCTTCGTGGATCCGGATTCGCGAGGCAGCGGCACCGCCGACGCCCTGATCGAGGCCTGCGCCGAGCGCTGCCGCGAGCTCGGCATGCCCGCGCTGGAGTGGCTGACCGCGCCGGACAACCATCGCGCGCAGAAGGTCTACAACCGCACCGGCGCGGAGTCGGATACGTACGTCGAGTACGACCTCGAGCTGTGAGCCCGCGCCGCCGCGGGCGTGCGGGGAGGCTCAATCACGTCAGGCGGGGTGAGGGGGAGCCGCTGCTGCTGCTTCACTCGCTCGGCGGCTCGCTGGTCCAGTGGACCCCGGTGCTGGACCGGCTCGCGTCCGAGCACGAGGTGATCGCGGTGGACATGCCCGGGTTCGGTGAGTCCCCCGAGTTGCCCGAGGGCGTGGAGCCGCGCGCGGCCAATCTGGCGACCGCCGTGCTCGACTTCTATGACTCACTCGGGATCGAAGGCACGCCTGCTGTCGCCGGGATTTCCCTCGGAGGCTGGACCTCGATCGAATGCGCCCGCCAGGGAGGGGCGAAGGCGGTGGTCGCACTCTGTCCGGCCGGCTTCTGGAAGCGCTCCCCGGCGTCCTCGAATCGAACGGTCGCGCGCGCCAGGCGCAGCGGCCGCGCCGCGAGCGCCCTGTTGCGCCCGATCATGTCGACCGCGCGCGGTCGCCGCCGGGCGCTCGGCCGCTTCATCCATCACCCGGAGCGGCTCAGTCCGGGTGAGGCCGAGGCAATCGCCAAGGCGTACGTGACCGCTCCGGCCTACGACGAGGCCAGCGCGCTGATGCGGGCCGGGCGGGTCGAGGACCTGAAGGGGATCAAGACCCCGATCACCCTCGCCTGGGCGGAGCACGACACGCTGGTGCGAACCCAGCCGCTCCGGGACGGCATCCTGCCGAAGCGGGTCCAGCAGGTGGTGCTGCCCGGCTGCGGCCACGTCCCGACCTGGGACGACCCCGAACTGGTGAGCCGCGTGATCCTGGCGGGCGCGCGGCGAAAGCGATAGAGGAGTCGCGCTACCCCGAGCCTCGTCAGGCCCGGGCGCAGCTGGCACAAAGCCCGCTGACCACGACCTCCGCCCGGTCGGGCTGGAAGCCGGACCGGGCGGCGCTCCGGCGGGCCCGCTCCAGGTCGAACGGGGTCTCCATGTCCTCGATCCGGCCGCAGTTGCGGCAGATCATGTGGTGGTGCGCGCCGGCGCGCGTGTCCCAGAGCAGCGTGCCCCCGCCGCCATTCACCCGGCGAACGATGCCGAGCTGCTCGAAGAGCTCGAGCGTCGCGTAGACGGTGGGGAGGGAGACCCCGGGCAGCTGCTCGCCGGCCTCGGAGAGGAGTTCCTCGGCGCTGACGTGGCGGTCCCGATCCCGGAGCAGGCGGTGCATGACGACGCGCTGGGACGTCGCGCGCAGGCCTCGCTCGCGCAGGAGCTCGGTCAGCTCGGCGTCGTCGCGGGGTGGGGTGTGGAGGTGAGAGTCAGGCATATCCGTCAGGGCAACCTAAGAACATCGTACATCTTAGGGGAACCTTATCTTAATTTCCTTGTATTATGACCGCATGAGCGAACTGGTGGCCAGGCTGGCGGGGAGGATGGGACCGGCGGACGAGGAGCGCTTCATGCTCCAGCGCGTCCAGCCCGCCCTGATCGGACTGATCGACGGCACCGTCTCGACGCTGGCGCCGATCTTCGCGACCGCCTTCCTCGCGGGCTCGCATGCGGCGCTGTTCGTAGGGCTGGCCGCGGCGCTCGGCGCCGGGATCAGCATGGGCCTCTCGGAGGCGCTCTCCGATGACGGCTCGGTCACCGGCCGGGGCAGCTCGATGTCGCGAGGCCTGATCACCGGCAGCGCCACTTTCTTTGGCGGCGCCTTCCACGCGCTGCCCTTCCTGATCAGCGACCTGCACACGGCGCTGCTGGTCGCCTCCTTCACGGTGGGCTGCGAGCTGATCGGGATAGCCTGGATCCGCAAGCGGTTCCTGGACGTCTCGCTGAAGAGCTCCCTGATCCAGGTCACCCTGGGCGGCGTGATCGTGGCGACCGCCGGCGTGCTCATCGGCCAGGCCTAACGGGCCACCCCCCGTCGCGCATGGACGGCTATTACTCCTCGCGATGAGCCAGCAAGAAGGCGCGCTCGCTCGGGCTGAGGCGCAGGTCGCGGCCGTGCGCGACGATCCGGCGGCACGTCTTGCGTTGATGGCGTGGGTTTTCCACGGGCCGACGGGCACGCGCCGCGACACCTGCCCTTCCGGCGGGCGGCGTTGTCGTTCATGCGCTGGCAGGCGCAGCGCGGTGTGCTCGATCCGCTCGACGCGTCGCCGCCCGGCAGCGAGTGGTGGCGAGCGGTCAACGAGCGACTGCTGCGTGATGGCTGCGAAACGATCGCGCTTCTCAGTGGCCGGGCGGGGCAGCCGTCCTCGCATTCCGTGGGCCTCTGGCTGGAGTTCAGCGCGACACCGACGGGGCACTGTTGGTACCGGGCACACAACGCGAGCATCGTGGCCGGCCACCTGGATCATCGGGCACTCGCCGAATCGGAGAGCGCACCGGAGCGCTTCTTCATGAACGTCGCGCTGGTGCGCGTCCTCTACGCGCACGCACTGGTTGCGGCGCCGCGCCTCGCGCTGGGGCGGTTGGCTCCGCTCGGTCGCCTGGTGGGTGATCCGCGGGTCGGGATGACAGGAGTGTTCCTCTCACTTCGACGTGTGCTCCCGAACCGCTATCCGCTCGACGGCGACGTCGGGCGCTATGTCGCCGACGAGCAGCGCCTGGGCCGGATGCTCGACTATGCCGTGATCGTCCCTCGCCTGCAACGCCTGTACGAGTGGTCCGCCCAGGAGCTCGGCGAACCTCACCTACTCGAGCTGGTTCGCGACGGCAATCCGATCTACGCCTGGCCCTACGAGAAGCGACAGGTATGGCGCTCTGGGCAGATGCCGCTCGCCGCCCGTGCACTGGCACGGGTCACACGCCCATCGACGCAGACGCATGCGTTCCCTGCCTGAGGCACGAGACGGTCGCAGCGAAGCCGGGCCCGTGCAGTGAATACTCCAGCGGCGATGCCGCGGGAGAACGACACGGAGCGGGAAGACCTCGCCGAGCTTCGGCGCCGGCGAGAGCTCACGGAGGACGTCGCCCGACCCGACGCCGTCGCCAAGCGCCACGACCGCGGCGGGCGGACGGCCCGCGAGAACGTCTCCGACCTGATCGACGACGGATCGTGGGTCGAGTACGGGCGCTACGCCGTCGCGCAGCAGCGCGCGCGACGGAGCCGGGATGACCTGATCGCCAACACCCCCGCCGACGGACTCGTCGCGGGGACAGCCACGGTGGATGGACAGCCCACCGCGGTGCTGTCCTACGACTACACCGTGCTCGCCGGCACCCAGGGCACAGTCGGGCACTTCAAGAAGGACCGGATGTTCGAGCTGATCGAGCGGATGGGTCTGCCGGTCGTCTTCTTCGCCGAAGGTGGTGGGGGCCGACCCGGCGACACCGACCACCCCGTCGTCAGCGCGCTCCAGGTCCGGGCCTTCGCCCTCTGGGCCAAGCTCTCCGGTCACGTCCCGAGGATCTCCGTCGTCGCCGGCAACTGCTTCGCCGGCAACGCCGTGATCGCGGGCTGTTCGGATTTGATCGTGGCCACGAAGAACTCGTCGCTCGGGATGGCCGGCCCCGCGATGATCGCGGGAGGCGGCCTCGGCGACGTCAACCCCGAGGACGTCGGCCCGGTCGAGGTGCAGGCGCCCAACGGCGTGCTCGATCTCGTCGTCGAGGACGAGGAGGAGGCCGTCGCGGTGACCAAGCGCCTGCTCGGCTACTTCCGCGGCCCGACCGAGGAGTGGTCGGCCGCAGACCAGGCGGCGCTCCGCGACGCGGTGCCGGAGAGCTCCCGGCGCGCCTACAACGCCACGCCGATCGTCCGCACGATCGCCGATGAGGATTCGGTCACGGTGCTGCGCGAGGCCTTCGCGCCGGAGCTCCTCACCGCGCTGGTCCGCATCGAGGGTCGCCCCGCCGGGGTCATCGCGAACAACACCACGCACCAGGCCGGGGTCGTCACCGGCGCGGCCGCGGACAAGGCCACGCACTTCATGCAGCTCTGTGACGCGTTCGGGCTCCCGGTCATCTCGCTGATCGACACCCCCGGCTACATGGTCGGGCCGGAGGCCGAGCGGGAAGCCCTCGTTCGGCGCTGCTGCCGGATGCTGATCGCCGGCGCCGCCCTGACCGTGCCCACCATCGCCATCGTCCTGCGCCGCGGATACGGGCTCGGCGCTCAGGCGATGGCGTTCGGCAGCCTGCACGAGCCGTTGCTGACCGCGGCCTGGCCGGACGCGACGCTCGGTCCCATGGGGCTCGAGGGCGCGGTGCGCCTCGCCATGCGAAAGGACCTCGAGGCGATCGAGGACGAGGGTGAGCGCGAGCAGCGCGTCCGCGAGCTCACCGCGCAGATGTACGAGAACGCAGGGGCGCTCAACGCCGCGCAGATCTTCGAGATCGACGACGTCATCGATCCGGCCGACACCCGGGCCATGATCGCCCGCACCCTGGCCGCCGCCGGGACGCCCGAGCCGAGCGGCCGCACCGTGGATTCGTGGTGAGCGCGGCACGGCTTCGCCATAAGGCCGCGGCCACAAGCGGCCGCCCCACATAAGTCGCTCCGGGCTTCGCCCTCCGCTCCGAAGTGGAGCGACCTGGTGGCCGCTACCAGCGACTCGTCACGACCTTCTTGCGCGTGTAGAAGTCGACTGCGTCGGGGCCGTTGGCGTGCAGGTCGCCGTCGATCGAGTCCTTCCAGCCGGAGAAGGGGAACCACGCCACCGGCGCGGGAACGCCGATGTTCACGCCGAGCATGCCCGCCTCGATGCCCCAGCGGTAGGCGCGCGCGTTGGCACCCGAGGTCGTGAAGATCGAGCCGGCGTTGCCGTAGCGCGAGCCGTTGGCGAAGTCGATCGCCGCGTCGAGATCGGGGACGCCGACCAGCGCCAGGATCGGGCCGAAGATCTCCTCGCGGGCCAGCTCCGATTCGGGGTCGCTGACCTCGACCATGGTCGGGCCGAGCATCGCGCCGGCATCGCCGCCGCCGATGCGGCCGTCGAGCACGACGGTGGAGCCGGCGGACTCCGCCGTCGCCACGGCGGCTTCGGCCCGCTCCCGGGCCTCCGGCGAAACCATCGGGCAGACGTCGGTCTCGGGGTTCGCACCCGCCCCGGTTGCGAGCTCCTCCGCGGCGTGCTTCAGGTGGGCTCTGACCTCGGCCTGCCGGCTCTCGTCGCCGACGATCACGCAGACCGATCCGGCCAGGCAGCGCTGGCCAGCCGCGCCGAAGGCCGACCCCATGATCGCCGGCACCGAGGTCGCGAGATCCGCGTCCGCGGCGACGATCATCGAGTTCTTCGCGCCGCCCAGCGCCTGCACGCGCTTCCCTGTCTCCGCCGAGCGGGTCGCGATCAGGCGGGCGGTGCTCGCCTGGCCGACGAAGGAGACCGCGTCGACTCCCTCGTGGTCGAGGATCGCCTCGACCGCCGCGCGGCCGCCGTGGATGAGGTTGACGACGCCGGGCGGGAAGACCTCATCCTCCTCGATCAGGTGGCAGATCAGCTGCGACGGGCGGGGGTCCCGCTCCGAGGGCTTGAGGATGAAGCTGTTGCCGCAGGCGACGGCGTAGGGCAGGAACCAGAGCGGGATCATCGCCGGGAAGTTGAAGGGGGTGATCGCGGCGACGACGCCGACCGGTTGGCGCACCATCTCGACGTCCAGACCGGAGGCGACGCCCTCCAGGGTCTCGCCCTTGAGCAGGTGGGGGATGGCGGCCGCGGACTCGATCGATTCGATCCCGCGGCCGACTTCGCCGTCGGCGTCGGCGAGGGTCTTGCCCATGTCGGCGGTGATCAGCGCCGTCAGCTCCTGGCGGTTGCGCACCAGCGTGTCGCGCAGGGCGAGCAGCGCGCGGGCCCGGTCCTGAGGCGGCACCTCGCGCCAGGCGGGCTGCGCGCTTCGCGCGGCGCCGACGGCCGCGTCGACGTCGGAGGGCCCCGAGAGCGGGACGCGCGCGGCGAGCTCGCCCGTCGCCGGGTCGCGATCGTCGAGGGTCTCGTCGACCGCCGCGTCGACGAACGAGCCGCCGACGAAGTTCTGAAGCGTCCGTGCCTCGGCCGCGGTGGCCATGGGCGCAGCCTAGCGCCGTCTGGACCGCCGGCGGGCCCGGTGCTTGAGGAACTGGCCGGGCTCGGCCTCCTCGTCGAGCACCTGCTCGATGGTGCGGCCGCTCAGCACGGACTCAGGCTGGGAGGAGGTCGGCCTGCGCCGGGCATCGGCGCCCTCGTCGCGCTTCTTGATGAAGAGCCACTTCTCGCGGTCGGAGGGCGGACCGGTGCGGACCAGCGCGTAGGCGCCCTTGATCTTCTCGCCGAGCATGAAGACCTTCACGTCGCCTTTCTCGATGGCGTCATCCAGCTCCATCGGCTCACCCTTGCGGGTCTCCGAGATGTTCTGAAAGACGCCGCGGTCCCAGACGATCATCGGCCCCGCCCCGTAGGAGCCCTCCTCGATCACGCCCTCCCACTCGAGGTACTCGAGCGGGTGATCCTCGGTCCGCATGGCGAGTCGCTTGTCCCGGGGATCCAGCGAGGGCCCCTTGGGGATGGCCCAGGAGGCCAGCACGCCGTCGACCTCGAGCCGCAGGTCGTAGTGCTCCGACGTCGCCGAGTGCTTCTGGAAGGAGAAGCGCGGATGCCTGCGGCGCGCCTTCGCCTTGCGCTTCTTTCCCCTGCCGCTCGGCTCCCTGGTCTTGGAGAAGTCGCGCTTGCGCTCGTACTCCTTCAGCGACCGAGGCATCAGACCGCTCCCTCCAGCTCTGAGATCGAGTCGGCGAGCGCCCCGCGCAGGCCGTCGAGCTTCGAGATCGCCTCCGGATCGGAGCAGAGGCCGAAGGCAAGCTCGCCCTCGAGGGAGACGACGGAGATCCGGAGGGCATGCCGGTCGGCGGGCTCGGCGAAGGAGCAGAACTGCTCGACGGCGTGGCCGAGGATCACGGCACGCTCCCGAGGCCCGGGCACGTTCGAGACCGAGAGGGCGAATTCGCGAGGGCCCGCGGTCAGCCGGGTCACGCCCTTGTAGAGAGGCCGGAACCGGCTGAGCGCATGGAAGAAGGCGTAGAGCGCGTCCGCGTCGTGGTCGAACTTTCGCTCGCTCGTCTCCGCGTTGATCAGGCGCAGCCGCTCGTGTGGATCCGGCTCCGCGATCGGCAGGTCCACGTTCATGAACGAGTCGCGGTTGCCGAGCTCTCCCTTCTCCTCCTCACGGGCGTGCAGGCAGACCGGACACTGGACCCGAAGGTCCTGGGCGACACCGCCCGCCTCAGGCAGCCAGCGGCGAAGCGCTCCCGCGACCACCGCCAGGACGACGTCATTGACAGTGGCGGCCTCGGGGGCGCTGTGGCCGATCCGCTTCAGCCGCTCGAGCGGGAAGCTGCTCCATGCGACCTCGCGTTTGGGGCCGATGTGCTGGTCGAGGGAAGTGTCCCGCCCCGGTCGCAGCTCGCGCCAGAGGGCGGCCGGCAGCCGGACCAGGATCCGCTCCTCCGCGGCGCCGGCGGCGGGCGCGGCGGGCGAGGCCTTCGCCCTCGCGGGCTCCGGCGCGGTCTCCGAGGCATGGGGGTTCGGCGTCTGGACGTCGAGGTCCCAGAGCAGCCCGGCGGCGAGCTTGATCGCGCTGACCCCGTCGGCCATCGCGTGGTGGATTCGCCCGATGATCGCCACCCGGTGCCCGGTGAGCGGCAGGCAGTCGAATCGCCACAGCGGGCGGGTGTGATCGAGCCGCTCGGAGAGCAGGTCTCCGACGGCGGCCCGGAGCTCCTCGTCGGAGAGCGGGTCGGCGTGGGCGGGTTCGGAGACGTGCCAGTCGAGGTCGACCTGCTCGGCCTCGACCCACGCCGGACGGCCGAGCCCGAGCCGGGGCTCCACCACCCGCTGGCTGAGGCGCGGGAAGGCGTCCATGCGCTCGGAGACGCGCTCGCGCAGGCGCGGGACCGGAGAGGGGCTCGCCCGCCGAATCCGGTGCGAGGATCAGGACCTTCCCGGTGTGCCCCTTGATCACCGGGGACTCCAGACGCAGGATCTGGGCGTCGTCGACGCTCAGCCGCTCTCTCGTCGCCGGGCTCATGGAGTGATCTTCCCGCCTCCGGCGGCGTCTGTCATTCCCTGTTTTTCACGTTGAGCGGCGGGTACCCATTGGGGAGCGAAAAAGGAGACGATCGAAATGGGTGAGCACATCGATGAGGCCAAGGGCCGCACGAAGGAAGCGGCCGGCGATCTCACCGACGACGAGAAGCTCAAGCGAGAAGGCAAGATCGACCGCGCGGTCTCGAGCGTCAAGGACAAGGTGGACGACGCGGCCGACAAGGTGAAGGAAAAGATCGGGACCGGGCACGACGACCCTCAGGACTGACCGCCCGCTGAACAGCTGAAGCAGGGATTCCGGAGGCCGGAGCTTTTTGCTCCGGCCTCTCTGTCGTGAGAGAACGGGGAGAACTACGGACCCGAACGCGCAGTTCTTCCCGATGACGCCCGGCCGGCCAGCGGGCAGACTTCCTCCTGCCAAGGGGAGCAGGAGACCAAACCACCCGCCCGCCGCCGTTTTCGACTTTCGGGCCGCCCTAGGGGGGCGGCCCGTTTGTTTTCACGGGACGGTGCGCGATGGCGGGGGCGAGGCGCGGCTCGATCACGGCGCAGTCGGCTCCGAGGCGCCGGCGAAGCTCCTCGACCCCCGCCGGATCCTCGATCAGGACGACGATCGCGCCGCCTGATCCGGCGTAGTTCGCGGGCAGCCCCAGCTCCCCGGCCGTTTCCACCAGCCGCAGGTGCCCCGGCTCCAACCGGAAGATGCGCCGGCGTAGCTCGAGGTTCTCCCGCATCAGCGTCCCCAGCAACTCGGCGTCGCGATCGAGGAGGGCCTGCCTCCCGCGGTTGGCCAGTTCGCCGATCGAGCGCATCGCCGACACGACTTCCTCCTCGCCGGCGAGGTGGCGATCCCGAACCTCGCGGTGCGCGTCGTGCGAGGGCTGGCCGGAGCCGGTCGCATAGGCGAGGCACACCGGAGGGAGGAGCGACGGGTCGAGTGGCTCGTACGCCGGACGCCCGCGCCCGGGATCGAAATCCATGTAGGTGAGCCCCTGATAGGCCTGGGCGACCCGGTCCTGCAGGCCGGCGGCGATCCCGAGTTCCTCGGTCTCCGCCGAGAGCGCCAGGTCCGGCAGATCCTCGATGGGGATCTCGAGCTCGTGGAAGTCGAGCAGCCCCCGGAGCACGGCGGTGACGATCGCGCTCGAGCCGCCGAGGCCGACCGCACGCGGGATCGTGCTCTCGTAGCGGATCGAGAAGGGCCGCTCACATTCGACCGAGCGCTCGTTGCACCAGTCGGCGAAGCGCTTGATCGCTGCCTTCACCAGCCGCAGGCCGCCGTAGTAGCCGTTGGCCTCGACATCGCGGACGAGATCGGCGAGCCCGTCGAAGCTCGCCTGATCGGATGGGCCGGGCACGATCTCGAGCCGGGGCCACTCGTAGACGACGACGCGCGCCGCAAAGTCGGTGAAGGCGAAGCTGATCGTCCGGCCGCCGTAGGCGTCTGACGGATTGCCGAGCAGGGCGGCTCGCGCGAACGCCTCGGCGCGGACCAGCCTCATCTCAACGGAGCTGCGAGCGCAGGCCCTCGCCGAAGCGAGGGTCCGCCAGCGCCAGCTCGAGGAACGTCCGGCAGTAGCCCTCGACGGTGCCGACGTCGTGGCGGCGCTCGCCGGGCGGGAGGCGCAGCCCGACCACGCGCTCGCCCGCGTCGATCAACGAGGCGATCGCATCCGTCAGCTGGATCTCGCCGCTCGCGTCGGCCTCGATCCGCTGAAGGGCGGGGAAGATCGCGGGCGCCAGCACGTATCGCGCGGCCACGGCGAACCGGCTGGGCGCCCGATCGGCGGCCGGCTTCTCGACCATCGTCGCCACGTCGAACGGCGCATCTGAGACCTCCCCGGCGGGCACCACCACGCCTCGCAGCGGCGCCTCGGCCGGGTCGATCTCCTCGACGGCGAGGGCCGCGACCGCGCCCGCCTCCTCGAGGGCCCCGGCGAGGAGGGCGACCACGTTCGAGCTCTCGCCCTGGCCCAGGATCGAGTCCCCCAGCGCGAGGGCGAAGGGCCGGTCTCCGGCGAACCGCGCGGCGCAGGCGACCGCGTCGCCGAGCCCCTTCGGCTCGGCCTGGCGGGTGTAGAGGAAGTCCACGCCCATCCGCTCGAAGTCGAGCTCCGCCAGCAGGTCCTCCTTGCCGGCCTCGCGCAGCGTTCGGATCAGCTCAGGATCCGGGTCGAAGTGGTCCTCGATCGAGCTCTTGCCGCGGCCGGTCACGAACAGGACCCGCTCGATGCCCGCGGCGGCGAGCTCCTCGACGACGTACTGGACCACCGGCTTGCCGACCACCGGCAGCATCTCCTTGGGCTGGGACTTGGTGGCGGGGAGCAGGCGGGTGCCGAGGCCCGCCACGGGAACGACGGCGTCTACGAGCCGGCCCATCGCGGCAACTCTATTCGCGGACGTCGCCGACGGTGCGCGCCAGCTCGGCCTGCTCGGGCAGCTCGTCCCGCAGCTCGAGCAGCTTCAGCGTCACGACCACGATCACCAGTCCCTCGATCGGCTGCAGTAGCCCATCGGCGATCAGGTCGACTCCGGAGACGAGCGCGTCGCTGTGGAGTGGCGTGCTGACCGCCCCCACCGCGAGCTCGGTGACGACGATGGTCCCCACCACGATCATCATCACGCGCCAGAAGTTGCCGCGGACCAGCTGCCGGCTCCGGCGAATGGATTCCCAGACGCCGCGGTGCTCGAACTTGACGAGCGCCGGGGCGAGGCTGACGTAGGCGAGCCAGACGAGGCCCGGGATAACGATGAGCAGGAGCCCGAGCGCGGCGCCGAAGGAGATGACGAGGTCCACCAGAATCAGCCGCTTGATCGGCAAGGCGCGCAGGAGCGCCCGGATGTCCGGCAGGGGATGGTGCTGGCGCCACTCGATCACGGCGGCTGCGGTCAGCCCGGCGTAGAAGGCCTGGCCGCCGAGGTTGACCACGGCCGTGAATGGAACGGCGGCCAGGATCGCCACGTCGCTGGCGCTGTGGACGCCCTCGACCTGCAGGTGGTCGAGGAAGCCGTCGGCGAGGGCCTGTGGCAGGAGGACCAACATCGCCGCGACGATCAGGAAGAGCCAGTGCGCCCGGTAGGAATCCACCACCTCACGGGCGACCTGCCTGGCCGGGAGCTTCCTCTGGTCCTGGGCGCTCATGACTCCAGAAGGTGGGGCAGGGGATTCGTCGGCACGTGGATCCAACCTTCGCGGACGGCGCGGTCGGCGTCCTCCTCCGACTCCGGGCCCTGGGTGAGCCCCAGCGCCGCGGCCCGCGCCACCAGGGAGGCGATCAGCGCGTCGAAGCAGTTGTGGTCTGCGCCGGCGAGCTCCCGCTCCTGTGGGGTCATGTCGATTCCGCCGAGTCCCTCCTCCACCCGGGAGAGCAGCTCCGGGATCCGCGCCACGCCGACGCGGCTCTTGTAGCCGGTGGCGGAGATGCCCCAGACGTTGAGCGCCGGAGCCGGGTAGGCCTCGATCACCTTTCCGGATCCCGCTCGGTCCACCGGCTCGCCGCGCGCCGCCAGGCGATCCAGCAGGTACGCGCAGCGCATGGCGACCACTCCGATCAGGTCGGTGGAGACGCTCAGCGGGCGCCTTGCGCCGCCCTCGATCAGGCGGCGGTCGGTCGCCCGGAAGCTGAGGTGGAACCGGTAGACGTCCTGGTCCTCGCCGCTGCCGGGCCAGCCGCCGCGGTCGCGATGCGCGACCACGGCGTCCACGAAATCGTCGGGCCAGCCGAAGGGGGCGTCGATCCCGACCTTGTCGGCCTCGGGGATCGCCTCCAGCAGCCCCTCGTCGTCCACGCCGGCTCGCAGATCGGAGAGGACGGGAGCGCCCGGCCCCCAATCGATCGCGCAGACGCTCGTGTTCGCCGGCTGCGCCGCGAGGTCGATGCCGAGCGTCCGCATCCCGCGATCGTATGGGGAGCGCGGATAGAGTCGCCGGCGTGCCATTGACCTCGGTGACCGACTTCACGATGCAGGCCGAGCACCTGCTGCGCGACGAGCACCAGTTCAAGTGGTACGTCGTGACCCTCCTGACGCTGGTGATCTACGTCTACGCGGTCGAGGTGGAGCGGGCGCGCTGGGATGTGATCCTGGCCGGTGTCGCCTTCTGGCTCGCGGACTGGATCAACGAGATCGCCAACTCGCTGATCCTCCACTTCTCCGACCGCGCCGCGCTCTGGACGGTCACCGGCGACACCGCGTACCTGATCCTGATCGGGCTCACCATCGAGATCTCCCTGATGTTCGCGATCTCGGGGGTGATCTACGCCAAGTCCCTCCCGGAGGATCCGAAGGCGAAGCTGCTCGGGATGCCGAACCGCCTGACGATCGGCCTCGGCTTCTCACTGTTTGCCACGTTCGTCGAGGTCCTGCTGCACGGCACGGGCTACTTCCACTGGGAGTACTGGTGGTGGAACGTCCCATTCGTTCCGCTCATCGTCGTCTTCGGCTACCTGTGGTTCTTCCTGATCGCGGGGTACGTCTACGACCGGCCCGACAACCGATCGCGCCTGCGGATCGTCGGAGCGATGGCCGCGATCGTGATCGTCTCCCTGCTGCTGTTCGGCGTCGTCCTGGAGTGGATCTAGGCCGCCCTCCGGGATCCGTAGTCTGCAGCCGTGGCCCGAGGGGAATTCGACCTGGCGGACGGCAAGCCCGACATCACCGCCGCCGGCGGGGTGGTGTTGCGCCGCGACGAGGAGGGCCGCACGCGAGTGGCGGTGATCCATCGCCCCAAGTACGGGGACTGGTCGCTCCCCAAGGGGAAGCTCGAAGAGGGGGAGGGGTGGCGGGAGGCCGCGCTTCGCGAGGTGCGCGAGGAGATCGGATACGAGTGCGAGCTCGGGCCGGAGCTCCCGCACGTCTCGTATCTGGACCGGAAGTCCCGCCGGAAGCTGGTCCGCTACTGGCTGATGGAGCCGACCAAGGGGGAGTTCAAACCCCACGACGAGGTCGACGAGCTCCGCTGGCTGACGCCCGAGGAGGCCGACGAGCAGCTCACCTATCCGCACGACAAGGAGCTCGTTGGGAAGGCGATCAGGCGCTACCGCTGGCGGAGGTTCGTGCGCGCGCTGACCCCCTGGGCGCGGCAGCCGTTACCCGGCGCCTGAGCTCAGTGGGCGAGTAACGCGCGGGGCCTAGGATGGACTGTGGAGTACGAATCACCTCCAACGGAAGGAGCAGCGCCGTGACGAACAACACTGAGACCGCGATCCTCGCGGGAGGCTGTTTCTGGGGCGCGCAGGAGCTGCTTCGCAAGCGCGACGGGGTCATCTCGACCCGCGTCGGGTACACCGGCGGCGAGAACGCCAACGCGACCTATCAGAACCATCCCGGCCACGCCGAGGCCGTCGAGATCATCTTCGACCCGGACAGGATCTCCTACCGGGACATCCTCGAGTTCTTCTTCCAGATCCACGACCCGACGACCAAGGACCGTCAGGGCAACGACATCGGCTCGAGCTACCGCTCCGAGATCTTCTACACGACCGACGAGCAGCGCCAGGTCGCGGAGGACACCATCGCCGACGTCGACGCCTCCGGCATCTGGCCGGGTAAGGTCGTCACCGAGATCAGCGAGGCCGGTCCCTTCTGGGAGGCCGAGCCGGAGCACCAGGACTACCTGCAGAAGTATCCGAACGGGTACACCTGCCACTTCGTGCGGCCGGACTGGAAGCTGCCGCACCGCGAGACGGCCGCGCGGAGCTGAGCACCTAGGGACCATGCGCCAGGCGCGCGGGTCCTGTCGCAGAATTTCACCGGGGATCGAGGCATCTCACGCCGGCTGAAATTCCGCGCCACCCGCGCGAGAGGCGCCCGCGCCGGACGCGGTGAGCTCGACGAACTGCGTCGATCCCTGTCCGACAGTCGGACACAACGCGACGCAGAACAGCGGCGGAACCACGAAGGCAGCACTCCGTCTCGCGTTCGGCGCTGATCCTCTCCGCCACTCGCTCGCGGGTGGCGCCGAAACTGACATTCGACACGCGCGCTTGCGCCTGTCGATCAATTTCGGCGACAGGACCCGCGCGCCGAGCGGCGGGGTAGTCTGCCCGCCGGGGAGATGGGCTATCTGATCAAAGCGCCGCTCGGCCTCGGCATGTTCTTCGGCGGGATCGTGCTCTTCAACGTCAAGCTCGTCTCGCTGCTCGAGACCGGCACCTGCGCCTCCGGGAACACGCCGTACCAGATCGCCCAGCCCTGCCCCTCGGGAACCGGGACCGACATCCTGCTGCTGATGGCCGGGATCTTCGGCGGGTTGATCGGCGCCGGGATCTTCGCCTTCCGGGGCGATCCGCCCTGGGACAGGGACCGGCCGATCAACAGCGGGAGCAACTTCAGCTTCGGCCTGTTCGCCTGGGGGATCTTCTTCACCGCGACGGGGGCGACCGCGCTGATCGCATCCCTCACCAACCAGGCGATCCAGGACTCGAGCGGCGGCAAGCTCGGCGGCCTGATCGTCGGCGGCACCTTCATCGTGATGGGGCTGCCCGTGCTGCTCTACACGCTCTGGAATCTGGTCAGCGGCATCGGCGGGCGGGATGAGCGCCCGGCGGCCGCCGAAGCGGGCATGGGTGGCAGCCCGATGGCGCGCATGAGCGCGGGGCTGAACCAGGCTCGCGCGATGCAGCAGCTCTCGAGCCGGCTGCCCTGGGGATCGACGGGATCCACCGCGTCGGTCGGCGGCGGGACCGGCGGGCAGATCGCCAAGCTCGAGCGGCTGCAGAAGCTGAGGGAGTCCGGCGCGCTCACCGACTCGGAGTTCGAGCGCGAGAAGGCCAAGATCCTCTCCGAGAACTAGCGCCTACGCACTATTGAGTAGGTAGTCTCTTCCGCCGATGGGGAACGGGAGGATCACGGCTGCCGTGGCGTTCGTCTTGCTCGCTCTCGCCTCGCCGGCGACCGCCGCGCCGCTCAAGGCGACGATCAGCCGGGACGACCACGGCATCCCGAACATCGTGGGCGACAACTTCGCCGACATCGGCTACGGCTACGGGTACTCGCTCGCCCAGGACAACATCTGCGACCTCGCCGAGACCTATGTGACGGTCCGCGGCGAGCGCTCCCAGTACTCGGGGGACGGCGTTCAGGGGAGCTTCGGGCCCGACGGCAGCTATCTGCAGCGCGGCAACGGCTTCTCGGCGAACAACCTCAACTCCGACTTCTTCTACCAGCGGATCATCGACGACCACACGGTGGAGAAGCTGCTCGCCCAGCCTCCGCCGGACGGGCCGGTCGACGAGATCCGGGAGGGCGTCCGCGGCTACGTCGCCGGCTACAACCGCTATCTCACGGAGACCGGCGTCGACAACCTGCCGGACCCACACTGCCGCGGCGCGGCCTGGGTCAAGCCGATCACCGAGATGGACGCCTACCGGCGCTTCTACCAGCTCGCCCTGCTCGCCTCCGGAACCGTCGCAATCGACGGCATCGCCAACGCGAAGACGCCCGGGGGCGCGTCGCTGCCGGTCGACCCGACCTCGATCGCCCAGGGCCTGCAGGCCAATCTGACGATGCCGATCGGCTCCAACGCGATCGCGCTCGGCTCGCAGGCGACCTCGAACGGCGACGGCATGCTGCTGGGCAATCCGCACTTCCCCTGGGACGGGCCGGAGCGCTTCTACCAGACCCACCTCACGATCCCCGGCAAGGTCAACGTCTCCGGGGGCAGCCTCTACGGCGTGCCGCTGATCCTGATCGGCCACACGGACAACCTCGCCTGGAGCCACACGGTCTCGACCGCCTTCCGCTTCACGCCCTTCCAGGAGATCGTCAATCCGCTCAACCCGACGCAATACCTCTACGACGGGCAATGGAAGGACATGAAGCAGGAGCAGGTCACGGTCCAGGTGAAGACGGACAGCGGCCTCGTGCCCGACACTCGCACGCTCTACTCGACCAGTCACGGCCCGGTCGTGGACTTGCTCGCCGGCATCCCCCTCCCATGGACCCCGGTGACCGCCTTCACGATGGGCGACGCCAACGCGACCAACTTCCGCTACCTGAATCACTTCTTCTTCACCAACGAGGCGCAGAGCGTCGATCAGCTGGACCAGATCGAGAAGACCTACGAGGGCATCCCCTGGGTCAACACGATCGCCGCGGACTCCCACGGCAAGGCCTACTACGCGGACATCGGCGCCATCCCGAACGTCTCCAACGCAAAGGCACAGCAGTGCGACACCGTGGTCGGCGTCGCCACCTTCGCCCTCCTCGGCCTGCCGGTCCTCGACGGGTCGAGGTCCTCGTGCGAATGGGACACCGACGACGACGCGGCCGCGCCCGGGATCTTCGGCCCTTCGCACCTGCCCTCGCTGACACGCGATGACTACGTCACCAACTCGAACGACAGCTACTGGCTCGCGAATCCGCAGCATCCGCTCGAGGGCTTCGCTCGGATCATCGGCGACGAGCGGACCCCGCGGACGCTGCGGACGAGGCTCGGCCTTCGGATCGTCCAGCAGCGGCTCGACGGGACGGACGGGCTGCCGGGAACGACCTTCACGCGCCAACAGCTCCAGGATGCGGTCTTCAACGACCGCCAGTTCGCCGGCGAGCTCTGGCGCGACCAGCTGGTGCAGCTCTGCAACAGCGCGCCTGGCGGCTACCTGCTCGGCAGCTCCGGCCCTGTGAACGTGAGCGGAGCCTGCCCGGTGCTGGCGGCCTGGGACCTCCATGACAACCTCGACTCGAACGGCGCGATCCTCTTCCGGCGCTTTGCGACCCGCGCCCTGGCCACTCCCGGCGGGCTGCCGATCAACCTGCCGACGGGCGACCTGACCGTCTTCGCGACCGCCTTCAACGCCAACGACCCGGTCAACACCCCGTCAGGCCTGAACATCGTGAGCCCGAAGGTCCAGCAAGCGCTCGCCGACGCGGTCACCGACCTGCAGGGCGCCGGCATCCCGCTCGACGCTCCACTGCGCGGATACCAGTACGAGAAGCGCGGCGACGAGAGGATCCCGATCCACGGCGGCCCGGGCGATCCGAACGGCGACTTCAACGCGATCAACGTGAGCTGGTCGGGGGACCCGAGCGAGCCGGGATACCCGAACGTCCCCCACGGCTCGAGCTTCGTGATGGTGACCAGCTTCGGCTCGGGCTGCCCCGACGACCGCTCGATCCTGACTTACTCGGAGTCCGAGAACCCGAACTCGCCCTACTTCGCGGACCAGACCCGGATGTTCTCGAACAAGCAGTGGGTGGATCCGCCGTTCTGCGCTGAGGAGCTGGGGGGCCTACCGACGAAGGTGATCACCGATGCGGCCGCGGGCGAGCCGGGAACCGGCGGCGTCGACGCAGCGACGGCGACGGCGACGAAGCGGCGGAAGTGCAAGCGCCCGAAGCATCACGCTCGCAGCTCCCGCCGCTGTCACCGTCATCACAAGAATCGGCGCTAGCTAGCTCCCGTTTTCCTGCTGGTCGTCCTGCGGGTTCGGGGCCCGCTGGATGACCACCTCGCAGTTGCGCACGTGGTCCAGGTCGGCCAGATCCACGATCGCGACGTCGCGGTCGCGGCCGCAATCGACCGTGTCCGATTCGCCATCGTTGACGTGGATCACGTCGTGGCCCCTGCCGCCGAACACGGTGTCACCACCGGGCAGGGCGGCGTCCGCCTGGGCGAGCGCGTAGATGACGTCGTTATCCGGCCCGCCGAAGACGGTGTCGACGCCGATCCCGGCGAAGAGGAGGTCGCGCCCCCGCCCGCCGCGAACGATGTCGTCACCGCTCCGTCCACGGAGATGGTCCCGACCCTGTCGCCCGAGCAGGACGTCGTTGCCGTCCTGACCGAACGCCGTGTCGGCGCCACGCCCGAGGTCCACCACGTCGTTTCGGGGCCCGGCGTCCACCGCGTCGTTGCCGGCGTTGCCGAAGACGGTGTCGTTCCCGTCCCCGGCGTCCACGAGGTCGTTCCCGGATCGGGCGAACACTGCGTCGTCCCCGCCCCTTGCCTGGATCAGGTCGGCCCTGTGAGTCCCGAACAGCGTGTTCGGGTTGTCATCGCCGACGATCGTTGCCGCCAGCGCGACGGTGGCCCCCGCTGCAGCCATCGCCATCGCGGCGACGACGATCAGTCCCATCATCTTCTTTCGCATCCGAATCCCTCCCTGGGATCGTTTGTCAGCCCTAGAACATTTTTGGGTGGTCGCCGTTGCGGTTTCTGCATAATTGGGCCGTCGCCGGCACGGGATGCGGGCGGACGACCGAGACAGGAGGTCTTGATGGGAGCGAGACGGCTCGCCGTCGTCGTGTTGGTCTGCGGGGGAGTTCTTTCGGTCGGCGCGGCGGGCGCCACGGCGTTGAGCCTGGTGGGGACGAAGGCGTCCAACCTCCTGGCCGGCACCGGCGGGCCCGACAGGCTGAGCGGCAGAGCGGGCAACGACATCCTGAAGGGGAAGGCCGGCAGCGACACGCTGCGCGGCGGCAAGGGCCGTGACCTCCTGATCGGCGGCAGGGGCGCCGATCGGATCGCCGGTGGCCCGGGCAACGACGTGGTCAAGGCATTCGACGGCAGGGCCGACCGGTCGGTGAACGGCGGCCGCGGGGCGAACACCTGCATCGTCGACATCCCGCTCGATCTCCCCACCACCGTCAATTGCGGCAGGCTCCAGGCGGGCCAGGGGACGGCGGGTGGCGGCGGGGGTGGGGGTGGGGGCGGCGCGGCCGACCCCAATGTCCTCGAGGTCACCTCCGCCCAGGGCCTGACCTGCCTGCCTTTGAACCTGGGCTGCCTCTTCACGATCACCGGAAAGGGCGCCGATGACCTGGTGGGGAGCGTGACGGCCGGTGGCGCGGTCTCGTCGGTGGCGAACCTGGCGGTCAACGCCCTCGTCACCGGGACCTGGCTCGCGACCGGCACGTACACGTGCTCCGGCTCGGGGCCGGCCCACCTCGTGGTCCACATCGGCACGAAGAGCAGTCCGCAGATCCCGGTCGCCTGCGGCTGAGCGGCGCACCCAGATAGGTTGCGGGCATGAGCGACGACGTTGCGTTCGCAGGAGCGGCGCGGATCGCGGAGATGGTCCGGGCCGGGGAGGTCTCGCCCACTGAGCTCGTCGATCTGTACCTCGAGCGGATCGAGAAGCTCGATCCCGAGCTGAACGCCTACCGCGTCGTCCTCGCCGAGGGGGCGAGAGCCGACGCGAAGCGGGCGGAGGAGCGGCTCGCGAAGGGCGATGCTGCCCCGCTGCTCGGGGTACCGGTCGCGATCAAGGACAACGTCGACTACGCGGGCGAGGTGACCACGCACGGAACCGCCGCTTACGGCGAGCCGGCGGCCGAGGACGGGCTGGTGGTCCGGCGGCTGCGCGAGGCCGGGGCGACCATCCTCGGCAAGACCAACCTCCCCGAGCTGGCGATCTACGGCTTCACCGAGAGCCCGACCTGGGGGGACACGCGGAACCCCTGGGACACCTCTCGGACCAGTGGCGGCTCGAGCGGCGGTAGCGGCGTCGCGGTGGCTGCGGGCATGTGCGCGATCGCGCACGCGACCGACGGCGCGGGCTCGATCCGCTACCCCGCCGCCTACAACGGCCTCTTCGGCCTGAAGCCGCAGCGCAACCGGATCTCGCTCTCACCCCACCGCGAGCACTGGTACGGCCTCTCCGTCTCGGGATGCGTCAGCCGGACCGTGGTGGACACCGCTCTCTACCTGGACGCGATGAGCGGTCCCGAGCGAGGCGACTTCGAGTCTCCCCCTCCCTTCGAACGCCCCCTGGTCGAGGCCACCGACACCAAGCCGGCCAAGCTGCGGATCGCCTGCACGACCAAGACGATTCTCCCCGGGCCCAAGGCGCCGGAGGTGATCGCCGCCTACCGGGAGACGGTCGAGCTGCTCAGGTCATTGGGGCACGAGGTGACCGAGGCGGGCCCCAGCTACGGCCGCATGTACACGGACTTCTATCCCCTGTACTTCCGCGGGATCCGCGACGAGGCGCTGACCCTGCCGCATCCCGACCGTCTCTCTGATCAGACCAAGAGCTTCGTCAGGGCCGGCAGGCTGTTCAGCGACCGCCGGCTCGCGAAGGTTCGCGACCGCATGCCCGGGGCAGCCGCGCGCATCATGGAGCTCTTCCGGGACTACGACCTGCTGATCACGCCGGCGACCGCCCAGCTCCCGGTCGAGATCGGGCACTGGCGCGGCCAGGGCGCCCTTCGCACGATCAACGGGATGGGCAGCGTCTATCCCTACGCGGCGACCTGGAACTACACGGGCCAGCCGGCAGCTGTCGTGCCGGCCGGGTTCACGGATGAGGGGCTGCCGCGCTCCGTGATGTTCGCGGCCCGTCCCAACCGGGAGGACATGCTGATCTCGATCGCCGCCCAGCTCGAGGCCGAGCGGCCCTGGGCCGAAAGCCGGCCGCCCCTCTAGATAGCGGCGGGAACCCGGTCCGGCGCGAGGACCTCGAGCTCCTGGGTCTCGGCGGCCATCTCGACGGCGCCATCCGGGCCGCCGAGCTCCTGCCAGCGCTCCCGCGCGGTCTCCCCGAACCGGTCCAGGAAGTCGTCGGAGTGGAGCGGATCGTGATGGAACATCAACAGCCGCTGCGCCTCGACGCGGCGGGCGAAGGTGAGGGTGTCGGTGAGCCGCGAGTGCCCCCAGCCGACGTGGTCCGGGTACTCCTGGTCCGTGTACTGGCAGTCGTGGATCAGGAGGTCGGTGCCCCGGGCGAGGTCGTAGCCCGAGATCCACTCCGGCTCGAGGCTCTCCAGCGGCGCGCCGAGCCCGGGCTCGTGGTCCGAGATGTAGGTGAGCGTGGTCGGGCCGTCGCTGATCCGGTAGCCCAGGGTCGGGCCTCTATGGGTGACGGCCTCGGCGTGGATCTTGGCCGGGCCGAGATCCCACTCGCTGGGCGGGGTGTCCTTGAAGTTCACCTCGCAGGGCAGCTCGCGGACCTCGACGGGGGAGAGCGGGGCCGAGATGTAGCGCGAGATGCGCTCCTCGAGGGAGGCCTCCGGCGAGGACGGCCCCCAGATCGTGATCTCGGAGTCCGATCGGAAGCACGGGGCGAAGAACATCAGTCCCTGGATGTGGTCCAGGTGGAGGTGAGTGAGGAGGATGTTGATCTTCGGCAGGTTCTTGGCGATGCCGACGCCGAGGCTGCGGATGCCGGTGCCGGCATCGATGATCAGGGTGGAGCCGTCACTGAGCCGAAGCTCGACGCAGGAGGTGTTGCCGCCGTAGCGGTTCATCTCGGGCCCCGGCGCCGGAATCGACCCGCGGGCGCCCCATACCTTGACCTTCATCGAATCGTCACCTTCTCCTCACTCCATCCTCTTGCCCACCCTATAGCGGTCTAACCCGACTCGGGTGAGTTGTTGGTCCGCGTCCAGAAGAAGATCATCGCCCCCTCCTGGCCGCCCTCGGCGACGATCGGGAGCGCCGTCGACTCGATCTCGTACTCGTCGCCGGTCACCGAGCGCACGGTGAATCCGCCATGCGCGGGCCGCCCCTGACGGAGGGCCTTTGTGGTCGGCAGCTCCTCGATCGGGATCGGGGACCCATCGACGCCGAACGGTCCCACCGCGTGGCTCCACTCGTCGGCGGGCATGCGACCGGACTCCTCGAAGGAGATTCCGAGGAGCGCGCCGGCGGCCTCGTTGTAGAAGATCAGCGCGCCGCTCTCGTCGACGAGAAAGGCCGGCGTGGAAAGACTCGTCAGGAAGTTGCGGGCCAGGATCAGCTCGAGCGGCTTCTGCGGCCTCTGCGTCATTCGCCACGAAGTCTCGCGTATGCTCGCGGCAAGATGCGCCACCGGGCTTGCGGGGTGATGATTCTCACAGGGGCGGTTCTCGTGGCGGCCGTCGCCTGGGCGGGGCCCGCCGCTGCGCAGGTTCCGGGCCTGCCGGTTCTGCCGATCGTGGGCGATCCGATGGGCGGGGCGGCGACCCCCTTCGAGGGCACGGCTGCAACGCCCGCGCCCGTCGGCGGAATGACGCAGCCGCCGCGCAACCCCTTCCTGGCGCCGAACTGGCGCAGCAACATCCACGACGACGCCTACATGAGCGACACCTACGCGCTCTCGGGGCCGCTCGGGGACGGTTCCGAGGTCTCCGAGCTGTTCGCCCGCGAATGTGGCTCGATCACCTTCGACTCCCAGGGGCGGATCGTCACCGTCTGCGTCGGCCTCGACCTTCCGATCCTCGCTCTGCTCGACCCGCACACCCTCTCGGTGCTGGCCGCGATGCCGCTGCCGATTCGCAACCTGGCCGCGGGCGGCAATCCGTTCACGGATTTCTCGGGCGGCGGCTACTTCTACCTGGACCAGCACGACCGGGCGGTGATCCCGACGAACGACCACCACGTGCTCGTCGTCTCCGAAAGCGGGTCGGGGTTCGCCGTCGACCGCAACTACGACCTGAGCGCCAAGATCCCCTCCGCCGACGGCATCGTCTCGGTGCTGCCCGACTGGAAGGGGCTGTTCTGGTTCGTCACCCGGGGTGGCCTGGTCGGCACGATCGATCGCGGCGACGGGACCGTGTGGACGATGCGGCTGGCGGGGGAGGGAATCTCGAACTCGTTCGCGGTCGACGAGACCGGCGGGGTCTACATCGTCTCCGACCGCGCGCTCTACCGGTTCGACGCCGATTCCAAGGAGGCCCCGACGATGAGCTGGCGCGTCGTCTATCCGAACTCGGACATCCACAAGCCCGGTCAGAGCGACGCCGGCTCGGGGACCACGCCCACGCTGATGGGGCGCGACTGGGTGTCGATCACCGACAACGCCGACCCGATGGACGTGGTCGTCTACCGGCGGGCGCGCACACTGGCGAAGCCGAGGAAGAGGGCGAAGAAGGGCAAGCGCGGGCAGGCGAAAGGTCGCCTGGTCTGCTCCTCAGCGGTCTTCGGCAAGGGAGCGGGCTCGACCGACAACTCGCTGATCGCGACCAACCGGTCGATGATCGTCGAGAACAACTACGGCTATGTGGTCAGCGCCGGCGATCTGAGCGGCGCCGAGAGCGTGCCCGGACTGACGCGCATCGACGTGGTCAAGAAGAAGCGCGGCAAGCACGCCAAGAAGGGCAGGCGCAAGCGCAGGGCGCGCTTCCGCTGCCGGACCGTCTGGACCAGCAACGAGCGGGCGCCGTCCGTCGTCCCGAAGCTCTCGCTCGCCAATGGCCTGGTCTACACGTACACGAAGCCCCCGCGCTCAGACGGCCTCGACGCCTGGTACCTCACCACCCTCGACTTCCGCACCGGGCGCACGGTCTACCGGCGCCTGGCCGGCACCGGCTTCGGCTTCAACAACAACTACGCCCCCGTGACGCTCGGGCCAGACGGCACGGCCTACGTCGGGGTGCTGGGTGGGCTCGTGGAGTTGCAGTAACCCGGCTTCGCCATCAGATCGCGGCCACAAGCGGCCGCTACTTCACAGTGATCTCGCCCTCCATGCCCATCTCCTTGTGGCTGTCGACCGGGCAATAGAACTCGTAGGTCCCGGGCTTCAGATTCGCCGTCAGCGTTCCGCTCTGGCCGGGTGAGACGTCGTCCTCGATCTCGACGTCCTGGCCGTTCACGTCCTCGATCTCGAGAGAGTGAGTGGTCCCCCCGTCGTTCTTGAGCGTGAAGGTGACCTCACCGGCCTTCACGCTCGGGTCGGACGGGGTGAACTTGAAATCGGTGGCGCTCAGATCGACCGTGCCACCGGCACCGCCGCCCCCACTGCCGGTCGTTGACGCCTGAGTCGCCGCGTTGCTGGTGCTGTCGTCGTCGCTTGAGCCGCCGCAGCCCGCCACCGGCACCGCGATTGCGGCTCCGATCGCGAACAGCGCCGCGAATCGTCTACTCGAGAGCATCCGCACCTCCACTGCAGTCGTAGGTTGGACAGGACTGCCTGCCTAAGCTCCTACGCCCCCGACCCCGCCCGGGATTGCTCTACGACGTCATAGCCACGCTGCTGCGGCCCGTCGCCTGGTGGGGACGCCTGCGCACGGAAGGGCTCGAGGCCGTGCCCGAGCGTGGGCCGCTCCTGGTCGTGCCCAACCACGACAGCCAGTGGGATCCAGTGCTCGTGGGCCTCGCCGTTCGGCCACGCAGGCGGCTGCGCTTCCTCGCGCGGGCCAGCCTGTGGCGCATCCCGGGCCTGGGGCCGATCCTCGACCGCATGGGGCCAGATCCCGATCAGGCGAGGCGCCGGCGACGCCGGGGCGCTCGAGCACGCGGTGGCGGCCCTGCGCTCAGGCGAGGCGGTGTGCGTGTTCCCTGAGGGCGGGCTCTCCTGGGGCGAGCCGCTGCGCGCCCACAGCGGCGTCGCACGCCTGGCTCAGGCGTGCCCAGGCGTCACGGTCGTCCTCTGCGCTGTGCGTGGGACGACCGGATACGCACGGTTTCCGCGGCGCCCACGCGTGAGCGTCGAATTCTTCGCCCCGGAGATGGGCGACTCTCGGCCGGAGAGCACGCCGGCCGAGGTCGCGACACGCCTGCTTGCTGAGATCAGGGCACGCGTCCCGCCAACCCCGGCGGGTCGCCGAGCACGCGTGGGTGGTCCCCCACGCGTACGGAGAGCCAGAGCTAGGAGAGCTTCCCGATCTTGAAGATCTTCGTCCCGCAGTCGGGGCATGTGCCCTGAATCGCGGGGCGACCGTTCTTCATAGTCACCTGCTGCGGGTCCTTGATCTCGACCTTCTTGCGTTCCTTGACGCAGTAGCCCTCAGGCATCGAGGACCTCCTTTCGAGCCGATTCCGCAAATCACGCTAGAGCACACAGCGGACGGGCGTGGCCGAGCGGCTGCAACTTAGTGCGAAATGTAACTAGCTACTTGCCCGCAGGCGTGGTGGTCGTCGTCCCAGGCGTGGGCGTGAGCGCGGTGCCTGCGCCCACGGCCGCACCCTTGCCGAGCGCGCCCGCCGCCGCCTGGCTCTGGAGCGTGGCGATGCTGGCCGCGTTCTGCGACTGCTGCTTCTGGATCGCGGCGATCGACTGCTGCAGCTGGGCGACGGAGGCGTTGAGCGCCGCCTGAGTGTCCTTGGAGTTCTTCGCGGCGGCCGCCTCGAGGGCGTCGATGCGCCGGGAGAGGCCATCCAGGTCGCCCTTGGTCGCGCTGTCGGACTTGGTCGTCAGCCCGAAGTAGAGCGCCGCGCCCGCGGCGAGGATCGCGATCGCCAAGCCCGCGAGGCCGAAATAGGTCATCCGCCCCTGCTTGCGCTCGATCTCGGCCATCCAGCCCTGCAGGCCCTCCATCCGCTCCTGGAGGTTGGGGTCGGGCGACGTCGCCGCCGCCGTCGGCTTCGCAGCCTCCTTGGTGGCCGTCTCCTCAGTGGTCGTGGCCGCAGGCTTAGCGCCGTTGCCGTCCTTCGGCTGCTCCTTGGTCTTGGCCTTGGACGCGGTCGGCTGCTTGGCGCCCCTGCTGGCACGGCCGGGTCGTGTGACCTTGGGCATACGGACGCGTGGCGCGCGGAATTCGGGCATCGGGAGCATCCTAGTGGGCAGTCCCGGGCGCTACGCCGGTCAAGCACGGTCCGTACCATTCCGCCTCCCGTCCATCGCAGGAACACCACCTAAGGAGAACCCCAGATGCCCGAGGCAGTGATCGTCGACACCATCCGCACGCCCATCGGCAGGGCCTTCAAGGGCTCGCTCGCACAGCTCCGTCCCGATGAGATGGGCGCCCTCGTGATCGACCAGCTGCTCGAGCGGAACCCCGACGTGGACCCCGCCTCGGTCGAGGACGTCTTCTGCGGTTGCGGCATGCCCCAGGGGCTGCAGGCCTTCAACGTCGCCCGGATCATGGTCCTGCTCAGCGAGAAGCTGCCCGAGACGGTCAACGGCGTGACCATGTCGCGCTACTGCGCCTCCAGCCTCGACTCGATCAGGCACGCGGCCAACGCCGTGCGCGCAGGGCAGGGCGACACCTATATCGCCGCCGGAGTCGAGTGGGTGTCCCGCTACAACGAGCGCACGGAGCCGGCCGGGGCCGCCGACCAGAACGAGAAGCTCCAGGGCAAGGACGGGACGCCGAATGCCTACATCGAGATGGGCCTCACGGCCGTCAACGTGGCGAAGAAATACGAGGTAAGCCGCGCCGATATGGACAAGTACGCGCAGCGCTCGCAGGAGCTCGCCGTGAAGTCCCAGGAGGACGGGTTCTTCGACCGCGAGATCACCCCGGTCACGCTGCCGGACGGCACCGAGGTCGCCAAGGACGACGGCCCGCGAGCGAGCTCGACGCTCGAGAAGCTCGCCGCGCTGGACGAGGCATTCGAGGGAGGCGGTGGCGTCACCGCCGGCAACTCGTGCCCGCTGAATGACGGCGCCGCCGCGGTCCTGGTCATGTCAGAGGACAGGGCGAAGGAGCTCGGCCTGAAGCCGCGCGCCAAGCTGCTGACGGCCGCCACCCACGGCAACGAGCCCGAATACATGGGCGTGGCCCCGATCGGTGCGATCAAGAAGGTCCTCGACCGGCAGGGGATGAAGATCGACGACGTCGACGTGGTCGAGCTCAACGAGGCCTTCGCCGCCCAGGTGATCCCGATCATGGCCGAGTGCGACATCCCGCTGGAGAAGATGAACACGCACGGTGGGGCGATTGCCCTCGGCCACCCGTTCGGCATGACCGGCGCCCGCATCATGGGAACCCTGCTCAACGTCATGGAGACCGACGACCACGCGATCGGACTCGAGACGATGTGCGTCGCGGGCGGGCAGGGCGAGGCGCAGCTGGTCGAGCGGCTCAACTAGGGAGCGCAAGGCCGCACTAGGGCGTGGCCGGCGAGGCGGCTGCGAGCATCTCGCGGAGCTGCTCCTCCGGGAGGCCAAGCGGGAGCACGAGGTCGATCGCGTCCGCTCCCGCCCCGAGCCAGGCCCGAACTGCTTCCGGCGCGTCGCCGTAGGTGCTCATCACCGTCACCTCTCGCGCAAGCTCCTCCGCTGCGGCCGGCAGCTGCGGCATCCCGCCGCCATCGTTGGCTGCGAGCAGCGCGTCGACCTGGTCGGCGAACCCGAACTGCTCGCGCAGCATTCTCGGATACAGAGGTCCCATGCGCGTCAGATAGGCGATCAGCCAGCCGGCGGCGATCCGCCGAGCCGTCTCCTCGTCCTCGCCGATGGCGAGCGGGACGCTGGCGGTGACCCCGGTCGCGGACTGAGCCCCGGGACGCGCCTCGCCCTCGGCGAGCAGAGCACGGCCGTCGGGGAGTCGTGAGCGGGCCCAGAGGAAGGGCAGCCAGTGGTCCGCCAGCTCTCCCGCCAGACGCACCGAGGCCGGGGCGAGTGCCGCAAGCAGGATCGGAACGGGCTGGTCGGGCGTGGACCCCAGCCGCAGCGGCCTGACGCCCGCACGCTCGAGGGGCAGGCGATCTCCGTGAAGCAGCGCCCGGATCGAGATGAGCGTGTCGCGAATCCGGTCGATCGGCTGCTCCCAGGTGAGTCCGTGCAACCCCTCGACGAGCGGCGGGCTGCTCGCACCGAGCCCGAGGGCGAAGCGGCCGCCGGAAACGCGCTGCAGGCCCGTCGCGCCCATCGCGATCGCCGCCGGCGAACGACTCCAGATCGGGAGCACGCCCGAGCCGAGACCGATTCGCGAGGTCGCTTCGGCGATCTGCGTCAGCACCACGACGGCGTCGTGGGTCCAGCCCTCCGCCGTGCCGAAGCGGGCGAAGCCGAGCTCCTCGGCGGCGACCGCCAGCCGGATCGTCGCCTCGGCATCGGTCTGGAACGGCGTCACCCCGGCCCCGACCTTCGAACCACCCTGCAGTTCGCGGCCGTTCGTCTCGCTCGTCTCGGTGGAGGTCATCGGGTCTTGTACGAGTGGATCAAGTAGCGAGATTCGATCAAGCCGCGAGGACCTCAAATAGGGTGCCGCTCCCATGGAGCTGGTGCCGACGACGATCAGCGCCGGATACGCCGCCGGGCTGAACGCCTACGGCACCGTCTTCCTGCTCGGTCTGCTCGGGCGGGCCGGCTTCGGCGAGGTGCCCCATGAGCTCACCACCGGGCCGATCCTGATCGCGGCCGGGGTGATGTTCGCGATCGAGTTCATCACTGACAAGGTGCCGTTCCTGGACAGCACCTGGGACCTGCTGCACACGGCGATCCGGCCCGCGATAGGCAGCCTGATCGGTGTCTCCTTCGCCGGCCTCGACAACGTGACCGGGCCGGAGACCGTCGCGGTCGGGGGCGCCAGCGGGACGACGGCACTCGTCGCTCACAGCCTGAAGGCGGGGATCAGGCTCGGGATCAACACCTCCCCCGAGCCTTTCTCGAACGTGATCATGAGCCTGATCGAGGACGGGTTGATGGCGGCCGTGGTCGCCCTTGCCCTGAAGGAGCCGTTGATCGCTCTCGCCGTCGTGGTGGTGCTGCTGGCGATCGGGATTGCGCTTGTGCTCTACCTGCGCAAATGGATCAAGCTCGCGCTGGAGAAGAGGCGGGCGCGACGCATGGCTTCGCCATGAGGTCGCGGCCAAACCGAACTACCCCTTTGCATGGAAAGCAATCTCCAGCGGTTCAGGACCCGTAATGGATCACAATGAACGCAAGGGTCAGGGTTGGGCGCGTATCGCGCATCTTCGTCTTGGCATCGGCGACTTCCGTGGCGCTGCTCCTCGGGGTCGCAGCCTCGGCCTCAGCCGGGACGCTCGATCAGCAGCAAACCAGCTCCAACGGCGACCTCGGTGTGTTCACAACCCAGAGTGATGCTCAGACCTTCACGGCCGGCATCACCGGGGACCTTGACCAAGCCGATCTGAACCTCTCGAAGGTCGGCACGGCCCCGGCCACCGTCAGCGTGGAGATACGCACCACCTCCGCGGGTAAGCCCACCGCCACGGTGCTCGCAAGCGGCACCATCGCCACATCCGCGCTTGGAAGGAGTGGGGCCTTTGTACCGGTCGCCTTCGCGACGCCCGCTACCGTCGCGGCCGGCACTCAGTACGCGCTCGTCGTCTACTCGGCCGGTATGGCCGGCAACGCCGTGGGGTGGTCCATTCAGGGCACAGGGGACCCGTATTCGGGCGGTGAGACGTTCGTCAGCAGCGATCCCCTTCCCCCTGGTGCCAACTGGAGTGGATTTTCGTTCGAGGACTTCGCGTTCAAGACCTTCGTCGTGCCCGCCCCGCCCTCGGACCCGCCGCCCTCGGATCCGCCGCTTTCGGACCCAGCGCCGAGCTCCACGATCACCGGGCAGCGCGCCGCGGCTCTCCAGCGGTGCAAGAAGCGGGCGCAGAAGCACAGCTGGTCGAAGCAGCGCCTCACGAGCTGCAAGAAGAACGCGCGGCTCCTCCCGATCTAGGCGGCGAGGGGGGTGGCCGCTAGGCCCGCAGCCCCTCGACCAACTGAAGCAGCGCCTGCTCGACCTCGCTGCGCGCCTGTTTCGGTCGGTCCGCGTGGGCGATCACGAAGGCGGCCTCCGAGAGGGCGGCGACGAACAGGTGCGCCATCGGCTCGACGGCGATCGGACGGAGGACGCCGGCCTCGACCGCTGACTGGAGCGCCGCCCGGGTGAGGCCGAGCCCGTGCTGATTGTCGATCTCGCGCCACTCCTGCCAGCCCAGCACGGGCGGGGCGTCGGTGAGGCTGATCTGCTTCACGGCGGGCTCCTCACAGGCGTCCAGGAAGGCCCGCATGCCGCTCACCATCAACTCGTACGGGTCGTCCGCGGCCTCCATCGTCGCCCCGATCCGCTTCATCAGGTCGCCCTCCACGCGCTCGAAGACGGCCCGGAACAGATCCCGCTTGTCCGTGAAGTGGTGGTAGAGCGCGCCGCGCGTGACCTTGGCTCGGGTGACGATCTCCTCGGTGCCGACGTCCGCGTACCCACGCTCGGTGAAGAGCTCGAGGGCGGCCTCGATCAGGGCCTCGCGGGTCGCCCGCGCCTCCGCCTCGCGGCGGCCCGAGCCCGTGGACGTTCGTGCGGCGTGCGTTGACATACAGCCTGTAGGTTAAGGGTGGATCCGGCTGAGTCCTGTACCGTCGCTGCGGGATGTCCCCTGAGCGCTTCACTTCGCTCCTGGAGGCGGCCAGGGAGGGGAGCGAGGCCGCCTGGCAGGATCTCTACGACGACCTTGCCCCTGTGGTTCTCGGGTACCTGCGCGCCAACAACGCGCCGGACCCAGAGGACGTGCTCAGCGAGGTATTCCTCCAGGTGGCGCGCGATGTCGCCCGATTCGACGGCGATGAGCGGGGCTTTCGCTCCTGGGTCTTCACGATCGCCCATCACCGCCTGATCGACGCGCGCCGCCACTCGGCTCGCCGCCCGGTCGATCTCTCGCCCGAGCCGCCCGAGCCCCGTGGGCGCGCCGACGACGCGGCCGATGAGGCGCTCGCCAGGATCGGCGTCGAGGAGGTCCAGCGGGTGCTCGCGGCGCTCTCCGAGGACCAGCGCGCGGTCCTGCTGCTGCGCGTGGTCGGCGATCTGAGCATCGAGG
The DNA here is from genome assembly GCA_963728875.1 of uncultured Solirubrobacterales bacterium. Classification (GTDB taxonomy): domain Bacteria; phylum Actinomycetota; class Thermoleophilia; order Solirubrobacterales; family 70-9; genus DASUPK01. The sequence goes on along the minus strand of CAVSLJ010000003.1, from coordinate 475,263 downwards.
ATGTGGCACAGGCGGTGGGCAAGCGGCCTGGCGCGGTCAAGGCGCTTCAGCGCCGGGGCCTCGCAGCGGTCAAGCGGGAGCTCGCGCGCAAGGGGGTAACTCTGTGAGCGGCAACGGCGCTTCTAGTAATGAGATGAACGAGGTCGCCCTGTTCGAGAACGCACTGCGCGCCGCCGTGCCCATCCGGCCCGATCCGAGCCTCAGGACGGCCCTGGTGCCACGCCTGGCCCAGGTCGCCCGCGCGGCCACGGTCGAGGACGAGACGCACGGCGCGAGGCGGGGATCGAGGGCGCCTCGTTCGAGGCTTGCGCTGGTAGCCAGGGTCGGGATCGCCGTTGCGTTGATCCCGCTCGTGCTCGCCGGGCTCGCGTTCGCGGGCGTGACCGTGCCCGGGCCTGCCCGTGACGCGTTCGACGCCGCAGGCATCAGCCTCCCGAACCAGCCCCTGGAGCACTCGCATGCGTCGCGCCAGGGCAAGGCAACAGGCAAGAGCGCCCCGGGCTCCGACACCACCACGAGCGAGACCAAGACGAGCGAGGGCAAGTCGGACGCCGCCCACAAGCATGCTCAGGAGCAGCACAACAAGGCCCATGGCAAGGCGGTCGGCCACGAGAAGGGCAAGGCGATCGGCCTGAACGGCGCGACTCCTCCGGGTCAGGCCAAGACCAAGCAGACCGGCCCCCCTGCTCACAGCAACGCAGGGGGCAAGTCGGCGACGCACACCACGACTCACACCCCGCCGGGGCACGCGACCCCGACCACCCCAGGCAATGGCAACGCCAACGGGCACTCGAAGTAGGCATTAACTAGGCTGGCTCCTCCAGGGATGCAGGAGAGGACTTCGATGAGGGTTCGCATTCGCGTGGGACTCGCGCTTGCGGGGACGGCCACCGCACTCGCGCTCACCGCAGCGCCGGCGGCCGCGAGGGAGAACGTGATCACGGTCCGGACGCCGCCCGCGCCCGGTCCCGCCCAGTTCAACCAGGTGACGGTCCACCAGTTCGGGCCCGCGAAGGGCAAGCGCATCCTGGTCCTGATGCCGGGCACGCAGGGAGGGGCCGGTGACTTCACCCTCGACGCCCGCTATCTGGTGAAGCGCGTGAAGGGCCTTCAGGTCTGGGCGATCGATCGCCGCACCCAGGCGCTCGAGGACACCGCGACCTTCGCGGCCGCCGATCGCGGCGAGATCCCCCTGCAACAGGCCTTCAACTACTACCTCAATGGCGGCGGGTTCACGTTCCGCGGCCCGAACGATGACCCGTACGCTCGCGACTGGGGGATGGGGGTGGCGCTCAACGATGCACATGCGGTGGTCCAGCTCGCCAGGAACGGTGGCCGCCGCCAGGTCGTGCTCGGCGGACACTCATTGGGCGCATCGCTGACCGCTGCCTACGCCGCCTGGGACTTCAACGGCCGCCCGGGCTACAAGGACCTCGCGGGCCTCGTCCTGATCGACGGCGGGCTGCTCGGCAGCTTCGACGCGTACGACCTGGCGCAGGCCCAGCAGGCGGTCGCGGCACTGCAGACGGGCGACCCGTTCCTGGATCTGCTCGGCATCGGGCTGCCGGAGGCGGCCGGCCTCTTTGCCGAGATAGGCGGGCTCTATGCCAAGCAGGCGCCGACCGAGCCGGCCACGACGCTGCAGAGCTATCCGCTCCTGCCGTCGCAATTCAACCCTCCGTTCCCGGTGACGAACCGAGCGTTGCTCGGCTACGCGTTCGACCGCGACTCATCGCCGGCCGACCTCGGCCTGCTCCACATCAACGGCGGGTCGCTGGCGCCCTCCGGAAGTCCGCGCGACTGGGCCGACGGCGGGGTGACTCCGGTGAGCCGCCTGGCCGCCACCTTCGGCCAGGAGCCCACCAACGCCGTCGAGTGGTACTTCCCCAAGCTCCTCACCATCGATACGAACGGCGCCGACCAGATGTCCCAGAACGACGTCGCCAACTTCCTCGGCCTCCGTCTCACGCACACCCGGAAGGTCAACCTGCCGCTCTACGCGATCGCGACCGATCTGGCCGGAGCCCACGTCCTGGATGGCGCGCGCAACCTGATCCGCCGGTCGAAGATCACCCGCCGCGAGTCGATGCTCGTCAACCGCAACCCGCTGTTCAGCCATCTCGACCCGCTCACGGCCGCGCCGAAGTCCAACGCCTTCCTGAAGACGATCGTGCCGTTCCTCGACCGCGACGTGTTCGGCGAGGCGCGCAAGCGATAGACGGCTTCGCCATCAGGTCGCGGCCACGAGCGGCCGCCCCACATAAGTCGCTCCGGCCTTCGGCCTCCGCTCCAAAGTAGGGCGGCCTGGTGGCCGCTAGTCCTCGAAGAGGGCGTAGCCGTACGAGCCGCGCTTGTAGGCGAGCTTCGCGATCGCGGTCATGCGCTCGTCGTCGTTCGCCTCGATCTGGTCGAAGCGGTTCTCAACCCGCGTCGCAGCGCGTGAGCAGAAGGTGTCGGCGATGAACCGCTCCTGGCCCGATGGCTCGACCCCCTGGTCCTCGAAGATGCGGGTGACGCGGGAGACCAGCGCGACCTGCGCGTAGATGTCGGCGATGTTGTCGGCCAGGCGCTTCTGCTGGAACTGGCGTTCGATGATTCCCTTCCTGTGGTCGCGCAGGAGCTTCTCGCTGACGCCGGCGAGCCGCTTGACCTGCTCGGAGATCGCGTCGGCGTGGTCGGAGAGATCCTCGTGGGCCTTGGTGATCTTGTCCGGGCGCACCTCGCGCTGGATTCGGTCGCTGGCGTAGTCGACCAGGACGCCGATCGAGCGGATCGGGTCGCTCAGCTCGAGCTCCGACAGGCCCTCGAGCTTCTCGCCGACCGGTTTGAAGCCGCCGAGCGCGACGAAGGCGCGCAGGACGTCGTTGGCGCCCTCGAAGATCGGATAGATGCGGGTGTCGCGGAGTACCTTCTCGTAGGGGCGGTCGCGCATGTAGCCCTCGCCACCCGCGAGCTGAAGGGCGCGATTGGCCGCGTACCAGAGGAACTCGGTTCCGGAGACCTTGCAGACCGCGGACTCCAGCGAGTAGTCGGGGACCCCGGCATCCACCAGGCCGCAGGTCAGGTAGCACATGGACTCGAGCCCGAAGAGGTGGGTGACCATCCAGCCGATCTTGTCCTGGACCAGCTCGAACTCGGCCAGTGAGCGGCCGAACTGGCGGCGCTCCTTGACGTGGTCGATCGCCAGGTCGAGCAGCCTCTTGGCGCCGCCGACCGAGCCGGTGCCCAGCCCGATGCGGCCGTTGTTGAGGATCTGCATCGCCACCCGGAAGCCCTGCCCGGGCTCGCCCAGAACGTTCTCGGCCGGCACCTTGACGTCGTTGAACTGGAGCCGCCGGAGGTCGTTCGCCCGCAGGCCCATCGTGTCGAAGCGCTCCCCGACCTCGAGGCCCCTCATCCCCTTCTCGAGGACGAGGGCGATGTGGCGGTCCTCGCCGTCGATCTCGGCACGGGCGAAGGTGGTGATCACGTCGGCGCGGGAGCCGTTGCCGATGTAGCGCTTCTCCCCATTGAGCACCCAGGAGCCGTCGGCCTGCTGGACGGCTCGAGACTGCACGTTGTAGGCGTCGGAGCCGGCCTCGGGCTCGGTCAGGGCGAACGCGGCGAGCTTGCGGCCGGTGGCCAGGTCCGGCAGCCAACGCTCCTTCTGCTCGTCAGTCCCGAACAGCGAGATGCCCTTGAAGCCGATCGACTGGTGGACTCCGAGGACGATCGCCAGGGTGGCGTCGATCTGGCCGACCGTCTCGAAGACCCGGGCGTAGCCGGTCTGGGAGAGGCCCTGCCCGCCGTACCGCTGGTCGACGTAGAGGCCAAGGGCGCCGATCTCACCCAGGTCGCGGAGCACCTCGTCCGGGATCCAGCGCTCCTCCTCGGCCTTCCTCGCGTCGTAGTGCTCGGCGCAGTACTCGCGGATCCGAGTGTTGAGGTCCCGGATCCGGTCCTGCTCCTCGGGATCGGTGGCGGGCCAGGGGAAGACGAGCTCCTCGTGGATCTCGCCGAGGAAGAGCGACTTCGCGAACGACGAGACGCCCTCCTGCGCCTCCTGATCCCGCGGCATCGCCTCGCGGACGCCCATCGGGACTGAGACTACCTTTGGCCGCCACTACGCTGCGCCCGCATGCGCAGCCGGGCAATCCTGACGCTTCTGCTCGCCGCAGTTGTCAACGCGGCGGGCTGCGGCGGCACCGAGCACGAGACCGTCAGCCCGGAGAAGATGCTCGACGCCGCCGCCGCGCATCCGGTCAGCGAGCGCTCAGATCGACCTCGATCTCCATCTGCAGGTGAACGGAGACTCACGGCTCTCGGGGCCCCTGCGGCTGCGGCTCTCCGGCCCTTACGTGAGCGGTGGAGGCCGGCAGATCCCGAAGTTCGATTGGCGGATGAACGCGAGCGCGCTCGGGTTCCCGGTCGGCGGCCATGTCGTCTCGAGCGGCACGAACCTCTACCTGACCGTCTACGGAAACAGGTACGAGGTGGGCACGGCCACCGTCGCCGCCGCCAATGAGCGGCTCGGGCAGGCGGCCGCGATCCATCCGAGATCCTGGTTCGGCCGGCCCCGGGTCGAAGGCGAGGGCCATGAGGGCGGCGCGGACTGCGAGCGCATCTCCGCGCCTCTGCGCGGGGACGCCGTGGAGCGTGATCTTGCGCCTCTGGCCGCCGGAATCGGGCTGTCGGGGATCCCTTCGGTATCGGGAACGGCGAGCGCGTGCGTGGGCTTCGACGACCGTGTGCTGCACGAGCTGGAGGTGCGAGCCCTGCTCAGCGGATCGACGTCAGCTGCCCTCGACCTCGATGTGGCGATCAGCGAGGTCGGGGAGCACCAGGAGATCTCGATTCCGGCCGGTGGAGGATTTCGCCCGATTCGCGATCTGGCGCTCACATTGAATGATCTTGGGGTATCAATCCCCTTAGGCTGAGCCCCATGGAATCGAGCGGTAGGAGCCCAGAGGAGAGGAAGGCCGCGGCCGAGGCGCGCGCCCGCGCGCGCTCGGGCGAACCGCCGGCCACCGGCGACGAGGAGCTCCTCGGCGGGAACGGTCCCCGCGGCGCCGAGGGCCCGATGGCCCACCACTACGGCGGACCCGACGTCTACATGCGCCGCCGGCTGATCGCCGGCGCGGCGGTGATCGTCGTGATCGTCCTGATCTTCCTGCTGGTCGGCGGCTGTTAGCGGTCGGCCTCGTCGGCGATCAGCCTGGCGAGGGCGAGGGCGGAGGTGGCGGCGGGCGAGGGTGCATTTCGGATGTGGAGTGCGCGCTCCGTTCGGTGCACGACGAAGTCGTCGACCAGCTTGCCGTCGCGGTCGAGGGCCTGCGCCCGGATGCCGGAGGGGCCCGGCAGCACATCTTGGACGTCGAGCTCCGGGACGAAGCGGCGCACCTCTGAGACGAAGGCGCGCTTGCTGGCGGCATGGCGGATCTCGGTGAGGCCGGTTCGCCAGAAGCGGGCCATCAGCCGCCAGGTGCCCGGCCAGGAGAGGTTGGAGCCGAGGTCGCGAACGCGGACGTCGAGCGAGCCGATACGCGTCCCGGGCGCCGACCAGCAGGGCCGACGGGCCGAGCAGGACCTCGCCGTCGATCGTCCTGGTCAGATGGCCGCCGAGGAAGGGAAGGTCTGGGTCCGGGACCGGGTAGATGCTGGCCCGCACCAGCTCCCGCCGCTCGGGCCGGAGGCGCAAATAGCCGCCGCGGAAGGGCACGATGCGGGGCTCGGCCGGGGCGCCGGCGGCGACGGCGAGGCGATCCGACCAGGCTCCGGCGCAGCTCACGACGAAGCCGGCCTCGGTGGTGCCGCGCTCGTGCTGGACGGTGATGCTGTCTCCATGGGGCGCGAGGCCCCGTACGCCGGCGCCGGTCACCACCGAACCGCCGGCCCGCTCGACGTCACCCGCGTAGGACCGGGCGACCTGCGCGAAGTCGACCACTCCGGTCTCGGGCGAGTGCAGCGCCGCCACCCCGCGCGCGTGGGGCTCGATCTCGGCGATCCCATCGGCGCCGATCCGACGCAATCCGGGAACCTCGTTCTCGCGCCCGCGACGCTCGAGCTCATCCAGCCACGGCAGCTCCGAATCATCCGGGGCGACGATCAGCTTGCCGTCGCGGCGCGCCTCGATGCCGCGCTCGTCGCAGTAGGCGTAGAGCAGGCCGGCGCCCTCGACGCAGAGCCGCGCCTTCAACGAGCCGGGGGTGTAGTAGATGCCGGCGTGGATGACGCCGCTCGAGTGGGAGGTCTGGTGGGCGGCGAGCCGGTCCTCCTTCTCCAGGACGCACAGGGTGGAGTCCGGATTGCGGGACAGCATCTCGCGGGCGACCGCGAGCCCGAGGATGCCGCCGCCGATGACGACGAGGTCGCAGGTCTTCGGTGGATCGCTCAAGATCGGCCAGACTATGGCGGGACTAGGATCGCGTGGTGGCCCTTCCGCTGAAGCCCCCGATCAAGCCGCAGCTCGCGCTCTCCCGCAAGGTTCTGCCGGAGGGCGAGGACTGGGTCTATGAGCCCAAGTACGACGGCTTCCGGGCGCTCGCCTTCGTGGACGGCGACGACGTCTACCTGCAGTCGCGGGGCGGCAAGCCCCTGCGGCGCTACTTCCCGGAGGTGCAGTTCCCGCAGGGCCGCTATGTCCTCGACGGCGAACTGGTGATTCTCGGCGAGGACGGCAGGGAGGAATTCGATCTGCTGCAGAACCGCCTCCATCCCGCCGAATCACGGGTGAAGATGCTCGCCGAGAAGACGCCGGCCCTGTTCCGGGCGTTCGACGCCTTGGCCGTCGATCGCCGGAAGCTCACCGGCAAGCCGTTCGCCGAGCGCCGCGCGGAGCTGGAGAAGCTGATCGCCGCCGCGCCTGGGAGGAAGAAGAGCGCGTCGGGCTCGGTCGAGCTGACGCCGCTCTGCAGGACGGCGAGAAGCGCCGAGCCGCTTGCTGCTCTCGGGCGAGGGCGTGATCGCCAAGCAGGTCGATGCCATCTACAGGCCCGGCCAGCGCAAGGGGATGGTGAAGATCAAGCGTGTCCGGACGATCGACTGCGTCGTAATGGGCTGGCGGCCGGGAAAGCACAAGGGGACGGTCGGCTCGCTGATCCTGGGGCTCTACGAGAAGGGGAAGCTGCGGCCGATCGGCCACACGTCCGGGCTGAAGGCCAAGGAGAAGAAGGACCTGGTCAAGACGCTCGCCGAGTACGAGACCGGCGAGAAGGGATCGGGCGACCCGAGCCGCTGGGACGCCGACCGCGACCTGGAGTGGTACTCGCTGCGGCCGGAGCTGGTGGTCGAGGTGACCTACGACCACACCAGCGGCGGCCGCATCCGCCACGGCTCGAAGATCGTCCGCTGGCGCGACGACAAGGCGCCCAAGGACTGCAAGTTCGACCAATTGGTCTAGCCGCTCAGTTGGCCGGTCCCCAGTGGAACACCTGGGTGGGCGCAACCGAGTGGAGGAGGTGCGGCCAGACGTAGACCTCCCAGGTCGCCGCGACGATCAGCATCGGGACCGCGATCGCGACGGTGACGAACGTAGCGGCGAGGAGCTGGTCCCACTCGCCGGTTCGGCTCGCCAGGGTCCACGCCGCCAGGGGCAGGAAGATCGCGGTGAGCTCGAGCAGCGCATGGGGGAGGGCGGTGAGGACGAGCAGCGGGACCGAGATGCCGAGGTCCCAGGAGATCGTCGAGCCGACGAGGCCGAGCGCGATGGTCTGGGTGAAGAGCGAGAAGCAGGTCACCCCGATCACCCAGGCGAAGGCGATCGGCCGCGCCTTCTCGTGGATCAGGCGCTTGAACCCGGTATGACGCTCGGCGGTCAGGGGAAGGGTGGCTCCTGCGATGAATCCCGCGACGCAGGCGAAGGCGTGCAGCGCCAGCACCAGGGAGTTGCGGCCCAGCACCCCGAGGACGCGATCGGGACTGGCGCCGCCGTGCGCGGTCGGGCCGTAGTGAAAGCCGTAGTCGGGTTGCAGCAACGATGCGGCAATGGTCACGGCGCAGAGCAAACCCAGGGCGATCAGCACGGCCCCTGCGAACCAGGTGCGAAGGACCGGCCACGGGTTCTCTCCCCAGCCCTCGAGGATCGATCGCGTCCGGCGCAGGCCGTGCACGAGCACGTACTGATTCGCATCCATGCGTCAACCCATCGGCCCCCCCAGCCGCGGGCATTAGACCTACTTCTTGGCGCGGCTCGGCTGCACCCGCTTGGGCTCGCCGCGCTGCTTCGCGAAGTGCGGCGGCCACGGGGCGTCGCCGAGGCCGCCCTCCTCGTCCCGCCGCGCCAGGTCGAGCAGCTCGTCGAGCGAGCCGGCGTGCTCGTCGATGTCGGCGGCGGGGTCGCCCTGCTTCGCGACCCGAGCCGGCACGGTGTCGAGCCGCAGCTCGGCGGGCTCGGCGTCGGGCACCTCGCTCCACTCGAGCGGGCAGCAGACCCGCGCATCCGGCACCGGCCGGACCGAGTAGCCGGACGCGATCGTCCTGTCCCGCGCGTTCTGGTTGTAGTCGACGAACACGCCGTGGCGCTCCTCCTTCCACCACTTGCTGGTGGCGTTCCTCGGGACGCGCCGCTCCACCTCGCGGGCGAGCGCCAGCGCCGCGCGACGTACATCGACGTAGTCCCAGCGCGGCTCGATCCGCACGTTGACGTGGATCCCGCGCGATCCCGAGGTCTTCGGATAGCCGACCAGCCCGTGCTCGGTGAGCACCTCGTTGACGCACATCGCGACCTTGCGGACGGTGTTCCAGCGGACGCCGGGCTGCGGATCGAGGTCGACCCGGAGCTCGTCCGGGTTGTCGAGGTCGCTGCGACGGACGGGATGCGGGTTGAAGTCGACCACCCCGAGGTTGACCGCCCAGGCGAGGTGTGCACCGTCGTTCGCCACCAGCTCCGTGGCGGTCCGCCCGCTCGGGAAGGTGAACGTCGCCGTCTGCAGCCAGTCGGGCGCGCCCTTCGGCACGCGCTTCTGGAAGAAGAACTCGCCGCTCACGCCGTCAACGAAGCGCTTCATCGTCCCGGGGCGTTCGCGCAGCTGGTTGACGGCCGCCTCCTCGACGGCGATGTAGTACTCGACCAGGTCGAGCTTCGTGAACTTCGGCTTGGGGAAGAAGACCTTGTCCGGGTTCGAGAGGCGCACCTCGCGCCCCGCGACCTCGAGCGTCGTGTAGTTCGACTTCGCCACCGTGGACATCTTCTCCATTTCGACCGGGAATCCGGGCCCGAATCATCGGCGCTGATTGAATCCACGGATCGAAACGCTCGAGACGCTCACCTACGACGTGACCGGGCGAATCGCCCGGATCACCTTGAACCGGCCGGAGCGCGGCAACGGGATCACCCTCGAGATGCCGCGCGAGCTGGCCGCCTGCGTCGAGCGGGCGAACCTCGACCCCGAGGTCCACGTGATCGCGCTGGCGGGCAACGGCTCCGGGTTCTGCGGCGGCTACGACCTGGTCGCGAGTGCCGAGCACGACATGGAGGGAGTCGCCAACCCGGAGGCGCCGGCGGGATCCCCTCTCGATCCGATGGTCCAGGCGCGCAACCACGACCCAGATGGCACCTGGGACCCGGTCACCGACTACCAGATGATGAGCCGCAACCTGCGCGGCTTCATGAGCCTCTTCCACTCCGAGAAGCCCACGATTTGCAAGGTGCACGGCTACTGCGTTGCCGGCGGCACCGACATGGCGCTCTGCTCGGACCTGCTGGTCGTCGAGGACAGGGCGAAGATCGGCTACCCGCCGGCCCGGGTCTGGGGCGTCCCGACCAGCGCCCTCTGGGCCTACCGCGTCGGGCCCGCCCGCGCCAAGCGCCTGCTGCTCACCGGCGACTCGATCGACGGCACGACCGCGGCGGATTGGGGACTGGCATCGGAGGTCGCCCCGGCTGCGGAACTCGACGAGCGCTTCGAGGGGCTGCTGGAGCGGGTGGCGCGCATCCCGATCAACCAGCTCGTCATGCACAAGCTGCTCGTCAACCAGGCCCTCTACGCCCAGGGCCTCCAGGCGACCCAGGCGCTGGGTGTCTTCTTCGACGGCATCGCGCGGCACACCCCGGAGGGCTTCGACTGGCAGCGGCTAGCCGCCGAGAAGGGATTCAAGGAGGCGGTGCGCGAGCGGGACGAGCCCTTCGGCGATTACGGGCTGCAATAGCCTGTCCCGCCCGTGAACCCCGAGATCACCGCCGAGAACATCAAGGCCTGGCTGCCCGGGACCTTCCCCGGCGACATGGCGATCGAGCCGGTCGAGGTCACGGACGAGGTCGCGACGGGCAGGATGGTCGTGGACAAGCGCCATCTCCATCCCGGCGGCTTCGTTCACGGTGGCGTGTGGACGGCCTTCGGCGACTCGGTCGCGGCCTGGGCCACCTTCCGCGCCCTGCCGTCGAACCACGACTTCACGACGATCGAGCTGAAGCTCAACGTCTTCGCGACCGGCGCCCTCGGCGACGAGCTGATCTGCGAGGCGCGCCCGCTCCACGTTGGCCGCAGCACCGCCGTGATCGAGGCGAGGATCCGCAAGGGCGAGAAAGCCGTCGCCAATCTGATCGTCACCCAGTTCGTGCTGCCCGGCCGCGACCCGCGCGCCGAGCGGCCGGCGCCGGGCGACTACCCGCCCGGGGATTGACGGCTTCGCCTGAAGAAGGGCCCATCGTGGTAGCGTCGACTGAGGGCCAATGGATGGCTCTGCTGGGGGAGAAGGAGTTGCGGCAATGCTGGAAGCAGCCAAGAGGCACGTTGCGCCGATCGCCGCTGTCGTGATCGCCTTGTCGGTAGGGGGCATGGGCGTCGCGTACGCGAGTTCCCACCCGTCGGGTCATCCCGCGATCAAGGCGAAGGGCAAGAAGAAGAACCACGCACTCAGCGCGGACTACAAGACCGCCCCTGTGAGCGTGATCGACGAGCCGACCGACAAGACCGTGGAGTTCTCCGATGACGCCAAGCTCGTGGGCAGGCCGTTCGGGAACCTGAAGGCGCACCTGGACGAGGATTCTCTCTTGACGTACAACCAACCCAGCACCGGCAGCCCCAGGACGGACTTCAGCGGCAGCTTCCACGTCACCTTCAAGGCTGTCTTCTACAGCGATGGCGCGTCGTTCAGGGGGTTCTATGACTACTCGATCGACTCGAACGGCGACCCAACGGGTCCCATAACCGGCTCGATCACCGGCGGCAAAGGCACGTTCAGGGGCGCCAAGGGCAGCTTCCAGATCATCGGCTTCGAAGCCTTCCACCCCGAGGCCACGCAGTACAGGGGGCACTGGCAGGGCTCGATTCGCTACTAGCCCGGCTGCTCGACCATTTCCGGCCTGAGGCGCTTGGCCTGCTCCCTGGTCAGGAAGACCAGCTTGCCGCTCGTCTCTAGCACGATCAGCCCGACCTGCTCGAAGTCCGTCATGTTGCGGGCGAGGAGCTCATCCTCGAGCTCAACCTCCGTGATGACCTCCTTGCGCATCGCCTTGCGGTCGAGCCTTCCGTTTCTCAGCAGGACCCGGGGCTTGCCCTCGAAGATGCGCCGGGCGCGGGCGTTGTGGAACGTGAGCCGCACGAACAGGTAGTTCGCAAGGAACAGGGTTGCCGCACCGATCACGCCGCCGGTTACGGAGCTGTCGTCTCCGATCAGCGCGTTCTGCAGTGCGTTCGACGCCAGCAGGAGCACGGCGAGATCCAGGACGTTGATCTGGGCGAGCTCCCTCTTGCCCCCAAGCCTCAGCGCCACCACCAGGAAGATGAAGACAAGGACCGACCGCAGGATCTTCTCGTCGATCCCCAGGTGCAGGTTGAAGATGCCGTGGTCGAGCGAGGCGAGTGGCATGGCCCTCTGCCCGGAGTTCGCCCCTTTAGGCGCTGCTCCTGCCCTTGCGCGCCCCACCGGGAGGGCGTAGCCTCGCTGTTCAGAAGCACTGCAGCAGAGAGGAGATTGAGATGGGTGAGAACGCAGACGCCGTAAAGGAGCGTTGGGGTGACTTCGCCAAGGGCGACTTGGACGGGGCTGTCTCGACGACCGACGAGAGCGCGGAGATCAGGATTCCGGAGACCCTGCCCTGGGGCGGTACCTACAAGGGCCCCGACGGGTTCAAGGAGATGATCCAGAAGTTCCTGTCGAACTTCGAGTCCGTCGACCCGAAGCCCACCGCCTTCCTCGAGGCCGACGACGGCGAAACCGTCGTCGTGGTCGTCGAGGGCACGGGCACGACGAAGTCGGGCAATGAGCTCGGCGGCCGCTCGGTCTGGCTGTACAAGGTCAGCGACGGCAAGCTCACGGACGCCGAGTTCTTCGGCGACACGGCCCAGGCGCGAGATGCCGTGGGCTGACGCGGCCTACGGAACTCGGTGAATTTCAAAAAGGTTGGTGCCGACGCCCTGCGCCGGTAGCCCCGCGGTGATCGCAACCAGGTCGCCGGACTCGGCGATCCCCTGATCGCGGGCGAGCGTCGCGCAGTCGTCGAGCAGCTTGCGGATGCTGGTCCAATCCTCAGCCTGGACCGAGCTGATCCCGAAGAGGAGATTCATCCGGCGAACCGTCTCCAGCCGCTGGGAGACAGCGAGCACGGGGACGCGGGGGCGGTGGGCGCTGATCAGGCGGGCGGTGCGGCCGGATGAGGTCGGGCAGATGATCGCCTTCAGGCCGAGGCGGTAGCAGGCGGCCACGGCCACTTGCGCGACGGTCTCGGCGATGTCGTGCTCATGCTCCTCGACCCGCGTGAAGACCAGCTCCCCGTATCGCAGCCGGGGCTCGGTGACTCGCGCGATCCGGTCCATCACCCGGACCGCCTCGACCGGATGGTCCCCGATTGCGGTCTCCTCGGAGAGCATCACCGCGTCGGTGCCGTCGTAGATCGCGTTGGCCACGTCGGTCACCTCGGCGCGCGTCGGCCGCGAAGCGCGGACCATCGTCGCCAGCATCTGGGTCGCCGTGATCGCCGGCTTCGATGCCCGCCCGGCAAGAGCGATCAGCCTCTTCTGCGCCCCCGGGACCTCCTCGATCGGCAGCTCCACGCCGAGGTCGCCACGCGCGACCATGATCCCGCTGCCGGCGGCCTCGATGATCTCCTCGGCTCGCTCGGCGGCCTGCGGCTTCTCGATCTTTGCGATCAGCGGGATATCGGCCTCGCGCTCCTGCATCCGGGCCTCGACCTTCTCGAGGTCGGAGGGCCGCCGCACGAACGAGACCGCGAGCAGATCGATCCCGTTCTCACAGGCGAAGTCGATCCAGGGCTCATCGGAGGCGCCGGTCTCGGGCAGGTCGTGGTCGGCGCTGGGGAGGTTCACGCCCTGGTGGGAGCTGACCGCGCCGCCGGCCTCGACCTCGCAGGTGACGTCACCGCCCTCCACCGAGACGACGCGCAGTCGAACCCGGCCATCGGCGAGGAAGACAGGGTCGCCCTCGTGAACCGCCTTCGCGAAGTCGTCCCATTGGACCGTGAGGAGCTCGGGATTCCCCGGCGTCCCGTTCGTCTCGCCTCGCAAGACCACCTTCGAGTCTGAGTGGAGAACGGCCACGTCGCCCTCCAGGTCGCCCAGCCGGAGCTTCGGGCCGGGCAGGTCTCCCATGATCCCCACCTCGCGGCCGACCTCATCGCTGATCGCGCGGATCCGGCGAACGTTCTCGGCCTGCTCCTCGGGGGTCCCGTGGGCGAAGTTGAGCCGGAAGACGTCGACGCCGGCACCGAAGAGTTCGCGCAGCACCTCGGGCGAGCTGCTCGCGGGTCCCGACGGTGGCGACGATCTTCGTTCGCCGCGCCGCTGCCCTGTCCGGAGGACGGCATCAGGACCGTCCCGAAGCCGGGGTGGGGGTGGGCGGCACCGTGAGTGACTCGGTGACGGGTCCAGTGGGCGCCTCATCGGGGGGCGGCGGCCTGTCCTCCAGGTTCTCGATCGCCGGGATGCGCCAGACGACGCTCGCCAGCACCAACCCGGCCGCGGCGGAGAGCAGCGCGATGAAGAGCTGGCCGCCGCCCATCCGGGTCAGGTCGAAGAAGTCACGGACGGGCTGGACGGCGAGGATCAGCGCGTACAGGGCTCCGAGGGCTGCCACCAGCGCCAGCATGTAGCTCTGGATGGCGATGTGCTCTCGGCCCGGCCCGCGCTCGAGCAGCAGGATGAAGCAGAGCCCGAGCACCACCAGCGTCGTGGTCGCGGCGGTGCGCCCGGCCTCCAGCGAGCCGCCGAAGACGGTGTCGACCAGGAAGAAGCTCGCCAGCGACGCCGCGGCGATCGCCAGCCCGGCGGGGACCGCGAAGGCGGCCAGGGCCCGCAGCAGGCGCCCCCTATATAAGGGCCCGTCGCTGGGCGCCAGGGCCAGCACGAAGGACGGGATCCCGATCGTCACGAACGCGGCCACGGTCAGCTGCCGGGGCAGGAACGGGAAGGCCCAGCCGGGCACTGCCACCAGCAGGATCAGCGCCGCGGCGTACACCGACTTCGTCACGTAGAGGCGCCCGAGGCGATGGATGTTGCGCGCGATCCGGCGCCCCTCCGTGATCGCTCGCGGCAGCCGGGAGAACTGGTCCTTGAGCAGCACGATGTCCGCGATCCCCTTCGTGATCTGGCTTCCCGAGCCCATTGCCACGGCCATCCTGGCGCGCTTCAGGGCCGGGACGTCGTTGACCCCGTCGCCGATCATCGCGACGAAGCGCCCCTGTTCCGCCAGCGCCGAGACGAGGGCCTTCTTCTGCTCGGGCCGGATGCGGCAGAAGATCGTGTTCTCCTCCGCGACGCGCGCGAGGGAGGCGTGGTCCTCGGGCAGGTCGTCGCCCGTGACGACACCGACTCCGGCCGGGATGCCCACCGCCGAGGCGACCGCCGTCACCGTCTGGGGAGCGTCGCCGGAGATCAGCTTGAGGTCCATCTCGCGTTCGCGCATGTAGCGGATCGTCTCGCGAGCGTCCGGGCGCAGGGTCTCCTCCAGAACGATGAGGGCGAGCGGGGTGACCGCGGGTGGCGGGTCGGAGTAGGGGTTGTCCGGCAGCCCGCCGGACGCGCGTCCGAAGGCGACGACCCGCCGTCCCGCCCTGGTGTTCTCCTCGAGGCTGCGCTGCAGCGGCACCGGCAGCGCCAGCGAACCGCGGGCCATCAGCACGTCGGGTGCCCCGAGCACGAACGTCTCGCCCCGCCCGAAGCTGAGGCCGCTCCACTTCCACTCCGAGGAGAACGGCACCTCGGCCCTGACCCGCTCTCCGCTCGCCGGGTAGTTCTCGGCGATCGCCTCGAGCGTCCGGTTGCGCTCGCCGGAGCTGGCGGCGAACCGGGCCAGCGCCTGCTGGGCCCGGCTCGCCTCGGATGGATCGGAGACGTCGACCGAGACGAGCTCGAGCTCGCCGCTGGTCAGCGTCCCGGTCTTGTCGACGCAGATCGTGTCGACCGCCGCCAGCGCCTCGGTCGCGCTCATCTGCTGCACCAATGTGTCCAGCCGGGCGAGCCGGACGGCGGCGACCGCGAGGGTGACGCTCATCAGCAGCACGAGCCCTTCGGGGATCAGGGTGATGAGCCCGGCCGTCGCCGTCTGGGCCGCCTCGTGAAGTGGAGTGCTCCGGGCCTGCAGCGCGAAGATCAGGACGATGGCGAGAGGGATCATCACCCAGGTGCTCGCCTTCAGCACGAGGTTGACCTCGTCCTGAAGGGGGGACGGGGGATGGCGGAAGGTCCGAGCCTCGCCGGCGACCTGCTCGGCGTAGCTGTCCTCCCGCACCGCATCGACCACGTAGTAGCCCGATCCGTTGATGCAGAACGCACCGGAGAGCGCCCGCTGCCCGACCCGCTTGCGGACGCCGTCGGCCTCTCCGGTGAGCACCGACTCGTCCACCGTCAGGCCGCGACTCTCGGTCACCTCGCCATCCGCGACCAACTGGTCGCCGGGCTCGACCCGGACCCAATCGCCGGGAACGATCTCCTCAGCCCGCAGCTCGACCAGCTCGCCGTCGCGGACCACCCTGGCCTTCGGCGCCACCAGCAGCGCGAGGCTCTCGAGCGTCTCCTTGGCCTTCAGCTCCTGCCGGATCCCGATGTAGCTGTTGATCACGGCGATGAAGCCGAAGAGCGCGTCGGCGAACAGCCCGAGCGCCAGCATGATCACGAAGAAGACTCCGATGATCAGGTTGAAGAGGGTGAAGACGTTGCCCGCGACGATGCTCGCGACCGAGCGGCTCGTCCGATCCTCCAGCGGCCCGAGTTGGCGCAGTCGCTTCGCAGCCTCCTGGCTGGACAGACCCCCGGGATGGCGCTGGTCGCTCACTGCCGCATTGTTAGCGAAGCGCTGGCGCCCCGGACGCGAAGCGAAGGAGGCGGCTCATGTGGAGCCCCAGAACCAGTCCTCGAATGAGCGGATGGCTCCGCGCCGCAACCGGCGCCTCCCGAAGTACGCGAGCTCCTCACCATCGCCGACCGCGCTCCGGGCGGCCACGCCCGGCAGCCCCGACTCTCTCGCCCGCAGGCCGATCGGCTGGCAGCGGCTGTGGGGGATGATCCTGCGCCGTCCGTCCCGCGGGTACGTCTCGGGGAGGCCCGCGTCCCTGCAGCCCGCGTCCGTGACGACGTTCAGGTAGCGGTCCTCCGGCACGATCGCCCGGACCAGGATCGGGCCGGCTCCGGGACGCAGGTCCTCGGGCCCGTAGGGCTGTCGCTCGAGCCGCCGGTAGACGTTGGCCCGGGCCACTGCCACCGTCCGGCAGAGATAGACGACCGGGAACGACTCGGGTGGGTTCCAGCGGCCTCCGCGTTCCGCGGCGTAGCGACCGTCGAGCGGGTCGTCCCAGTCCGGGTCGGCGACCCGGAGGTAGGGACCGCCCCGCCCAATGGTTCGCATCTACGCCGTGGAGCCCCAGTCGAACGAGCGCCGGATCTTCGCCTGCAGCTCGTCCTGGCGATCACGCTCGATCATCTCGAGCATCGAGAGCCCGCCGTAGGCGCCGGCGGGCCGGCGGGCGATCCCGGGAATCCGCTCGGGCTTGAGCTGGTGGCGCAGCAGGTCGCAGATCGCCGCCACCGTCGCGAGCTTCGCCATCCGGTTCGAGGGGACACCGCGCTCTCGCCACTGGCCCACCGCCTGCCGGCTGACCCCGAACAGGCGGCCCAGCTCGGTCTCGGAGAGCTCGAGGGTCTCGGCGACTGGGTCCAGCAGCGTGGGGGTGAGTACCGGGGTCATCTCGTTCATCCTAGCGCAAGCATTTCGCAAGGTCCTCTCGGACCGCATCAACTCATCAATAGTGAGGGGGCAGGACTTCTGTCCAGGGCCCCGATTTGGGCTTTACCCGGCCTGCCGTCGGCCGAATGAACCTACGTGTTGCTGCTGATCAGGAAGATCACGCTGGCCGCCTTGATCGCGGCCGTTGTCGGAGGGACGCTTGCCCTGCCGGCGAGCTCGAAGCCGGGCCCGGTCGCCCATGCCAGCAAGTGCAAGAAGAAGAAGAAGCACCGCTCCGCCCAGTCGGCCAAGAAAAAGAAGAAGAAGTGCAAGGGCGCCGGTCAGAGCGGCAACACGCTTCCAGGCCAGGCGACGCATCCGAACGTCACGCCACCGGCGCAGGCTCCCACCATCCTGGTCAGCGCCCTCGGCGTCGCCAGCAGCCCGATCCTCGGAGGGAACGGGACCTCGGGGCAGGTGACGATCAACGGGGCCGCGCCGAGCGGGGGTCAGTCGGTGGGCCTGCAGAGCAGCGATCCGAGCCGCGTCACTGTGCCCGCGAGCGTCGTCGTCCCAGCCGGCCAGACCAACGCGAGCTTCCCCGTCGGCACGACCGCCGGATCGACGGTGACGACGACCCTGACCGCCGCGATCGCGGGCAGCAACGCCACCGCGCAGCTCAAGGTCGTGTCGGCCCCGAGCGTGGACTCGGTGTCGCTACAAAGGCAATGCTTCACGCCCGGCACATTCGCGGCGAACCGAGTGACGCTCGACGTGCCCGCGCCCGCCGACACCCCCGTGGCCCTCGTCAGCGACCACCCGCTCGACCTGAGCGTGCCGGCCAGCGCCACCGTGCCGTCCGGATCCACCTCGACCTTCTTCAGTGTCCTTGCCCTGCTGCCGGATCCATTGGTGACCGTTACCGCGACGCTCGGTCCGTCGGTGACCGACACCGCCTCGGTCAGCGCCCTGTCCCCGAGCCCGGCCGTCTCGAGCCTTTCGATTCAGCCGAGCAGCGTGACCGTCGGCGGCTCGGCCATCGGCACGGTGACGCTCGACTGCGAGGCCCCCAGCGGAGGCACGGTGGTCAACCTCTCGTCCGACCTTCCGGGCATAGCCGCTCCTGCGCAGCCGACCGTGACCGTCCCGCAGGATCAGCTCAGCGCCACCTTCACGATCAACGCCACCGCGAGCGGCACGGCGACGATCAGCGCCGACTCCGGCACCGGCGGCCCGCAGCAGGCGCCGCTGAACGTCACCAGCCTCGGCACCTAGCCCGGCCGCGGGCACAGCCGGGAGCGTCGAGCGGAACTAGGCGACCGCGGAGAGCCGCTCGCGCCAGTAGGCCACGGAGGCCTCCTGCTCGAGTCGCAGACGCCGCGCCTCGAGGGCTTCCTCATAGAGCCCGGCGGTCTCCCGCTCGCGCTCCAGCTCGCTGTACCGCTCGAGCAGGTACTCGGCCTGCTGCGCGCGGTATTCCATCTGCTCAGGCGTCATTCCCCTCTTTTCGGCTTCCCGCCCCCCCGGCTTCACCCCAGAAAACACGATGAATCACTAGAGTCGCGCAGCACATGGGTTTGAAGCTTGGACTCAACCTCGGCTACTGGGGCATCGGCCCGCAGGGGGACGAGGCGACCGAGATCGTGCTCGCCGCCGAACGCGCCGGCTTCGATTCCGCCTGGGCGGCCGAGTCCTACGGCTCCGACGCCGTCAGCGTGCTCGCCTACCTCGCCGCGAAGACGGAGACCATTCAGCTCGGCGCCGCGATCCTGCAGGTTCCGGCCCGCCAGCCCGCCGCGGCGGCGATGGCGGGCATCACGATCGACACTCTCTCGGGCGGAAGGTTCATCTTCGGCTTCGGCCCGTCGGGGCCGCAGGTCTCCGAGGGCTGGTACGGCGTCCCCTATGAGAAGCCCTGGGGCCGCACGCGCGAGTACGTCGAGATCGTCAAGCAGGTCGTCGCCCGCGACGGCCGGCTCGAGTACGAGGGCAAGCACTTCAAGCTGCCGCTGACCGAGGGGGAGGGCGTCACGGGGCAGGGCAAGGCGCTCAAGCTCAACGTGCATCCGATCCGCAACGAGATCCCGATCTACCTCGGCGCGATCGGCCGCAAGTCCGTCGAGCTCGCCGCCGAGGTGGCCGACGGCTGGATCCCGATCTTCTTCTCCGTCGACAAGTGGGAGGACGCCTGGGGCGAGCACATCGCGGCGGGCCTCAGCAAGAGCGGGCGAAGCCGCGAGGACTTCGCCGTCTCGCCCTCGGTGCAGGTGGCGATCGACGGCGACCTCGACGCCGCGCGCGGCCTGGTCAAGGCGGGCCTGCTCCTCTACCTCGGCGGCATGGGCTCCAAGAAGACGAACTTCTATGCGGACCTGACCCGCCGCTTCGGCTTCGCCGAGGTCGCCGACGAGGTGCAGTCCCTGTATCTCGACGGCAAGCGCGAGGAGGCCTACGCCGCGATCCCGGACGAGCTGGTCGACGCGACCGCGATGATCGGCACGGAGGATCAGGTCGCCGAGCGCGTCAAGCGCTTCGCCGATGCCGGCGTGGATCGCATGATCGTCTCGCCGATGCACGGCAACCACGACGAGAACGTGCGCTGCCTCGAGAAGCTCGCTGACCTGGTCGGCGCCGGCTCCCCCGCGTAGATTCACTCCGTGCCACAGGACCCAGTCGACGTTCTCCAAGAGCAGTTCGGCGCGACGAATGACCGCGACTTCGAGCGCGCGATGACCTACTACGCCGACGACGTCGTCCTGGTGGTCGAGGAGGGGTTCCTCAACACGGGCACGTTCGAGGGCAAGGAGGCGGTCGGGGAGTGGTACGGCGACTGGTTCCGCGCGTTCGGGCCGGACTATCGCTTCGAGATCGAAGAGATCCGGGAGCTCCGACCGGGTCTCGTGTTCATGACCGCGAGCTACGGGGGCAGCGGCCGCGCCAGCGGCGTGGAGGTCAGGGACCGGAGGTCCTACCTGTATCGCGTCGAGGACGGCGCGATCACGCGAATCCAGCTCTTCCTCACATCCGAGGGCGCGATCGGGGCCGCCTCGCTACCGGAGTGGTCCGGGACGAAAACCGACTAGATTGCCGCGTCTCAATCCCCGCAGGGTTGTGTGAATCGTCCCATGAAGATCGGAGTTCCAAAGGAAACCGCAGAGGGAGAGCGCCGCGTGGCGCTGGTCCCGGACGTGGTCAAGGCACTCACCGCCAAGGAGATCGAGGTCGCCGTGGAGCCCGGCGCGGGGGAGGGCGCATCCCACCCCGACTCCGAGTACACGGATGCCGGCGCGAAGGTCGGCGAGGACCCCTGGGGCGCCGACGTCGTGCTCAAGGTCACTCCGCCCGCCGCTGAGGAGGTCGGCCGCCTCAAGCAGGGCCAGATCCTGATCGGCTTCCTCGAGCCGCTCACCAACCCCGAGCTCGCCAAGTCCCTGGCCGATGCGGGAGCAACGAGCTTCGCCATGGAGGCGATTCCGCGGATCACGCGCGCGCAGTCGATGGACGCGCTCTCCTCCCAGGCCAACCTCGGCGGCTACATGTCCGTGCTGATCGCAGCGCGCGAGTCCGGAAAGCTCTTCCCGATGATGACGACTGCGGCCGGGACGATCCCGCCGGCCAAGGTCCTCGTCCTCGGCGCGGGTGTCGCCGGCCTGCAGGCGATCGCCACCGCCAAGCGCCTCGGCGGCGTCGTCACCGGCTTCGACGTCCGCTCGGTCGTCAAGGAGCAGGTCCAGTCGCTCGGCGGCCGCTTCCTCGAGGTCGAGGCCGTCAAGGACGCGGAGGGCGAGGGCGGCTATGCGCGACCGCTCACCGAGGAGGAGAACGAGAAGCTTCGGCAGGAGCTCGGCGAGGCCGCCAAGCGCCAGGACGTGATCATCACCACGGCGCAGATCCCGGGTCGGCCTGCGCCTCGGCTGATCACGGCGGACGCCGTCAAGGGCATGGCGCCGGGGTCGGTCCTGATCGACCTCGCGGCCGAGACCGGCGGCAACGTCGAGGGCTCCAAGCCGGGTGAGACCGTCGACGTCGACGGGGTCAAGATCATCGGCCCGGCCAACCTGCCGAGCCAGATGGCCGGTAACGCGTCGGCCCTCTACGCCAAGAACCTGCAGAACCTCGTCGAGCTCCTCATCGACGACGAGGGCAATTTGAAGGTCGACACCGAGGACGAGGTCATCGCCGGCTCGCTGCTCACCAAGGACGGCGAGATCGTGAACGAACGAGCCAAGGAGGCCGCGAGCACATGAGCCTGATGACCGAGATCACGATCTTCGTACTCGCCGCCTTCGTCGGCTTCGAGGTCATCTCGAAGGTGCCGACGACCCTGCACACGCCGCTGATGTCCCAGACCAACGCGATCCACGGCATCGTCATGCTCGGCGGGCTGATCGTGATCGGCTCGGCCGACGACTCGCTGGAGAAGATCATCGGGGTGATTGCGATCGCCTTCGGCACGATCAACATCGTCGGCGGATTCATGGTCACCGACCGGATGCTCGGCATGTTCCGCGGCCGCGACCGCAAGCCGAAGGAGGCTCCAGCCGAGGAGACCGTCAGCCCCGGGGAGGCCGGTAAGTGATCCCAGCTCCGCCTCTGGCGCTGACGGAGAACAGCGATTTCGTCACCGCCTGCTACATCGTCGCCTTCTCCCTGTTCATCTTCGGGATCCGGCAGGGCACTCACCCGAGGACCGCACGCCGCGGCAACCTGATCGCCGCGGCAGGGATGCTGGTCGCCATCGCGATCACGCTCTCCCTGGACGTGATCGGCAACGGCGGGCTGATCCTGATCGGGATCCTGATCGGGACCGCGGTCGGCGTCGTCGCCTCCCTCCGCGTGCAGATGACCGACATGCCGCAGATGGTCGCCCTCTACAACGGCGTCGGCGGCGGCGCGGCGGCGCTGATCTCCTGGTCGGAGTTCCGGCACGTCTCGGCCGGGGGCTCGAGCATCCCGCTCGACGTCTTCGTCCCGATTCTGTTCTCAACCGTGATCGGCTCCGTCTCCTTCTGGGGCTCGAACATCGCCTTCGGCAAGCTCCAGGCGATCATCCCGAGCCGGCCGGTCCAGTTCCCCGGCCAGCACATCTTCAACGGGCTGCTGCTCGCGGCGATCCTCGCCGGCTGCATCGTCCTCGGCATCGACCACGATTCGCCCTCGCAGGGGCTGTACATCGGCGTTTTGATCGCGGCGGCGGTGCTCGGGAACATGTTCGTGCTGCCGATCGGCGGCGCCGACATGCCGGTCGTGATCTCGCTGCTCAACGCCTTCACCGGCCTCGCCGCGGCCGCCGCGGGGTTCGCGCTCGACAACGTCGTCCTGATCGTGGCAGGCACGCTGGTCGGCTCCTCGGGAACGATCCTCACGCTCGAGATGAGCCGGGCCATGAACCGCTCGATCGGCAACCTGCTCTTCTCGGGCTTCGGCGCGGTCAGCGCGGCCGCTGGTGAGAGGGAGGAGCGCCCGGTCCACTCGATCGGCGCGGAAGACGCGGCGATCAAGCTGGGCTACGCCGACTCCGTCGTCTTCGTCCCCGGCTACGGCATGGCGGTCGCTCAGGCCCAGCACGCCGTCAAGGAGCTCGCCGACGAGCTGCAGAAGCGCGGGGTGGAGGTCAACTACGCGATCCATCCGGTCGCCGGCCGGATGCCCGGTCACATGAACGTGCTGCTCGCCGAGGCGGACGTGCCCTACGAGCAGCTCAAGGAGATGGACGAGATCAATCCTGAGATGCCGCGTACCGACGTCGCCGTCGTGATCGGGGCCAATGACGTCACCAACCCGGCGGCGAAGGACGACCCGGACTCGCCGATCGCCGGGATGCCGATCATCGAGGTCGACCAGGCCCGCGAGGTGATCGTCATCAAGAGGTCGTTGAGCCCGGGCTTCGCCGGCATCGACAACGACCTCTTCTACAAGGACAACACCTCGATGCTGTTCAGCGACGCCAAGGGCGCGGCCTCCGACATCGCGGCGCAGGTCGAGGAGCTCTAGCTACCTCCTACTTGTCGTCGTGCTGGCGGAAGCGCGGCAGGACGAGGCCGATGAGAAAGCCGATCGCGCCCGAGATCAACAGCGCGATCACCAGTGGCGCCTGGGTCGAGCCGACCACGAAGTCGATCGTCACCTTCTGGAAGTTGACCGCGACGAAGACGAAGCCGATCGCGACGAGGACGATGATGAGCCAGAAGCGTGCCCCACGGCCCTCTTTGCGCGTCGGCTCCATTCGGCGCGACCCTAGCACCTGCTTCGGCACCGATCGGTGAGGCTCTCGGCACCGTCGTGCGCCCGCCGAAGCAGCGGCAGGCCTAGCTTCGCCCGCGTGTGCCCGAAGCAGATCGGGGCAGGGGACGGTCGAGTGGATCGCGCTGATCGCCCTCGTCTCGCTGGTGCTGGCCGCGCTGGCCTGGCTGGTCGGTCTGCGGCTGCCCGGGGTGGCGCTCGCCCATGAGATCGGCGAGCGGATCGTCTGCGCCGTCAAGCTGAGCTACGGCTGTCGCAGCGACCCTCTACTCGCGAGCGCCTACGGCGAGCTGGCGGGCGAGGTGCGCGACGAGGCCCCCCGCATCATCTACGAGCGCGGGATGGCGGCCCTGCCGGTCGACTTCCGCAGCTGCCGCTCGCCGTCGTGCTCCGACGGGCCCGAGACCGGCCGCGTCACTCACTCGCTCTCGGGCCGGCCCGTCACCGCCTTCACCCATGTGATCGACTGCCGCGAACCGGCTCGAGGCGAGGCCGCTGGCTATGACTGCTCCGGCGAGCGCTCCGGGCGGGTCTACATCCAGTACTGGACCTACTACGGCGATTCGGCCACCTCTCGCGCCCTCTACGGTGCGGCGGGCTACCACCGAGACGACTGGGAGGGCTACGAGGTCCGGATCAATCCGGACGGGACCGTCGACGCCCGCGCCAGCTCCCACAACGGCTACAACGGCGCGGACGCACCGGCCGTGGATTGGGCCTCCGATGCTTCGGGAAAGGCGCCCCTGGCCACCGCGGTGAAGGATGCGACGGAGTCGATCGGGCTCCGCGGCGAAGGAGGGTGGACCTCGTCTCAGGGCACCCTCTATGTCTCGGGAGGAAGCCACGCCGGCCACGCCACGGAGGGGTCCCTGGCCCGCGAGCTCGCCGGCCTGCTCGCCACCGAGCGGCTGGCGCTCGGGGCCAAGCGGCTGCCCGGGCCGCTCGGCCCGACGGAGGAGCGACACCGCCAGGAGCTGCTGGCGAATCGGCTGCGGAGCTCGCTCTTCGGCCCGGGTGCCCGGATGACGCCGCGGGGCAGCGTCAGGCTGGTCCCGATCGAGAAGCTCGCCGACCTGGAGACCTATTCCTTCGCGATCACCTCGCCCTGGCGCAAGCGCGTCTACACCGACCCTGAGTACCCCGGGACCGACTGAATTGGGCCCTGGATCTCAAAAGATCCGTGATTTTCCCATTTGCAAAGACCCGAACATTCGTTGAGAATGCCCGCGATGCCGTGGACTCGCCGCTCAAGGGGAAGCGGACGCCATGCGCTTGCGCATCTGGCGCTTCTCTTCTGTACGTGTCTGGCCCTGACTGTGGTCTCCACGATCGTCTTCGGGGGTGGCCGGGTCCAGGCGAATCCGCCGCAGCCTTCACATGGCGACGGAGTCCACCCGGGCGGCGGTAACGATCACATGGACGCGAGCGGTGGCAACCATGGTCCGCAGCATCCAAAGCCGCCGCCTCCGCCTCCCGACAATCCGCCTCCCGAGAACCCCCCTCCGGAGAACCCGCCTCCCGAGATCCCTCCTCCCGACAATCCGCCTCCGGCTGTGGAGCCGATCAGCACCGGGGGCGGAACCACGTCGACACCTTCGACCGGCTCCGGGCTCAGCGGGGTGGCCGGGGTATCCACCAGCGGCCACGCCGAAGGTCCTTCCCGCGGCGTGACGCCTGAGGCGAGCGTGATCGTGAAGCCCCACACCAACCCCGCCGCCAAGGTCGCGCACAAGGCCAAGCCGCCCAAGCACGTCAGCGCGCCAGCGGCGGCACCGCCCCCGAGCGTCGCCGCCGCTGCGAGCGGGAACCCGAACCGCTCGACCTTCGCCGACCGGCTGCTCTCGCCGACCCAGATCGATCTCTCCGCCGAGAACCTCGGGAAGGGCGGCCTCTTCGCTCTGCTGCTCGCGGCCCTGCTCTATCTCCCCGTGACGATCTTCAACAAGGCGACCGAGAAGAACCACGAGGCGTTCAAGCGCCTCACGGAGAAGCCCCGCGCCATCCTGCTGTTCCTCTTCGGCTGGATCCCGTTCCGGGGACATCCCCTCTTCACCCTCACGTTCGGCGTGGTGGCGAGCGCCGTGCTCTTCTCGTTCATCGAACCGGGGTTCCCCACCGAGGATGGCGCGCTCCAGTATCTGACCGGGATGCTGCTCGGATTCGCGCTGGTCTCGATCGTCTTCTTCGCGACCTGGCGCCTCGTGATCCACCGGCTCGAGCCGGGGAGCAAGGGTGAATGGAAGCTCTACCCGCCGTTCATCTTCCTGGCCGCGTTCCTGGTGGTGATGGCGCGGCTCGCCCACTTCATCCCCGGCGTGGTCCTGGGGACCGTGGCCGAGTACGAGCCGGCGAAGCCGCTCAGCGTCAGGACCGCCGGCATCCGCGTGGCGGTCACCTACGGCGTGCTGATGGTCCTGGGGCTCGCGGCCTGGTTCGCATGGATCCCGGTCGAGCACGCCGCGGCCAAGGAGGGCGCCAGCAACCTCACCCTGATCCTCGACTCCGCTCTCGCAATCACCTTCGTCTCGAGTCTCGAGTCGGTCGCCTTCGGGTTGCTGCCGATGCGCTTCCTCGATGGCACTGACCTCTTCACCTGGCGCAAGGGCGTATGGGCCGCGATGTGGGGAGGAGCACTCGTCTGGTTCTCGATCGTGATCCTCCACCCGGCGCTCAGCACCTACAGCGAGGAGAGCGGCCACCACGTCTTCTGGTTCGTGCTCCTCTTCTCGAGCCTGATGGTGGCCGCGCTGACCACCTGGGCGTATTTCCGGGTCCGCGACGCGCGAGCCGCGCGCGCCCAGCACTCGGGCTCCTCGGCGTAGACCTAGCGCGGCGGCATCCGGAGGGCGCCGTCCAGCCGGATCGCCTCTCCGTTCAGCATCGTGTTGGTGACGATCTCGCACGCCAGGTGCCCGTACTCCTCGGGCTTGCCGAGCCGCGAGGGGAAGGGGATGCCGGCGCCTAGTGCCTGGCGCTGGTCCTCCGGCAAGGCGGCGAGCAGCGGCGTGTCGAACAGCCCCGGCGCGATCGTGTTGACGCGAATCCCGCGGCCCGCCATGTCGCGGGCGGCAGGAAGCGTGAGCCCGACGACGCCGCCCTTGGAGGCGGAGTAGGCGACCTGGCCGATCTGCCCGTCCCAGGCGGCGATCGAGGCGGTGTTGATGCAGACTCCGCGCTCGCCCTCCTCGTCGGGCTCGTTGTCCGACATGGCCGTGCAGGCGAGCCGCAGCACGTTGAAGGTGCCGATCAGGTTGACCTTGATGACGTTGTGGAAGATCTCGAGGTCGTGCGGGCCCTGCTTCGAGGCGGTGCGCTGGGCCCAGCCGATGCCGGCGCAGCAGACTGAGATCCGCAGCCCGCCGGGCGCGTCGGCGGCTGCATCGACTGCCGCCTGGACGGGTTCGGCCTCCATCACGTTCATCTCCATGAACGCGGCGTTCTCGCCCAGCTCCGCCGCGAGGGCCTCGCCCTTCTCGGCGTTCAGGTCGGCGATCACGACGGAGGCGCCGCGCTCATGCAGCGCGCGCGCCGTCGCGGCGCCGAGGCCCGATGCCCCGCCTGCGACCAGCGCGCTTGCTCCCTCGATCTTCACCGCGGGCGGCAGCTTATTGACTGGATCCGGGGGGAGGCTGCAGCGTCAGGCTTCGATGTTGGCCATCACCGATGCGGTGACTGTCCCGCCGGGGATTGCGATCACCGTCAGGAGGGCCGACACATGTCCTGCGCCTGTCGTGCCGACGTGAACGACGATCGAGCAGCTCGCGGCCGCGGTGAGCGGGGTGGTGCAGCCGTTGGCCGCGATGGAGAAGTCGGTGCCGGTCTGGGTGAGGCCCGAAACGGGTACACCGCTCGGGGACTCGCCAAGGTTGGTGACCGTGAACGTCCGATCCTCACCGCCGATCTGTGCGACCCCGAAGTCATGGCTCGCCGGTGAGATCGCGATCGTCGCCGGGGCGGGCATCCGTCGCTTGCAGCGGTGTTTCCTGCCGTGGTGCTTCCTCTTGCACTTCTTGGCCGCAGTTGCCGCCGGATGGCCCTGGGCAGCCTGTGCGGAGAGCGTGGACGCGCCGGCGGCCAGGCACGCCACCAGGGCGGCCACGCCGATCCGGCTGCTGAGTTTCCCCCTGGCATCCATGCGGTGCCACTGATACGGAGGCGGCCCTAAAAGAGATTTACGATCAGCGGCACGGAGGCGCTCCCGCCGGGAGCGGCGCTCACGCTGAGCTCAGCCCATCCTGTGGCCCCGTCGTTGTGGACGGACTGGACGGTCAGCGTGCAGGTTGCTCCCGCGGTGAGGGGCGACGCGCAGGTCGTCGCGTTGATCTGGAAGTAGCGCGAGCCCGAGCCACTGATCGAAGCAGCGGGAATCCCGCTCGGGCGGCGGCCGGCGTTGCTGATCACGAAGTCGGTGGGAGCGCTGTCGATCCGGCCGCTGGTCCCGAAGTCATGGAACGGAGGGGCGATGGTGATCCTCGCTCGGAGCCGGCAGTTCCGCCTTCCCCGCACGCCATGCTTCCTCTTGCACTTCCGCCCGTGACTCGCCGCCGGGCCCGCAGAGGTCGCGACCGCCGGCGCGACGATCGCGCCCGCGAGCAGCGCGACGATCATCGTCAGACCGATTCGCCCTCTCCCACCCATGGCGGCGACTGTGGACGTCCACCGGACGAGGAGGGTGCCCCGGTAGTCTTGATCGATCGCGGAGGTCGCTGCAGCCACGGAGGGTGGTACTCGTCCCGCTTCCGATCGCAAGGCCGAGCTGGCCGAGCGGCTGGACGAGGCACGCCGCCACACCCTGAAGCTGGTCGAGCCGCTCACCCACGAG
This sequence comes from uncultured Solirubrobacterales bacterium, assembly GCA_963728875.1. Taxonomy (GTDB): domain Bacteria; phylum Actinomycetota; class Thermoleophilia; order Solirubrobacterales; family 70-9; genus DASUPK01. The sequence continues at coordinate 447,104 of CAVSLJ010000003.1, read as the reverse complement.
CAGCTCAACCGCGTCTACGACCCGATCCTCAGCCCGCTGATCTGGGATCTCGGGCACATCGCCAACTTCGAGGAGCTCTGGCTCGTGCAGCGGATCGGCGGCCGCGAGCCTCTCCGCGGCGACCTCGGCGAGCTCTACGACGCGATCGAGCAGCCGCGGAAGATCCGCGGCGAGCTGCCGATCCTGCGAGCTGACGAGGTCCGCCCGTACATGGACGAGGTGCGCGAGCGGACCCTCGAGGTGCTCGGCGAGATCGACCTGGATTCGGAGGATTCCCTGCTCGCCGACGGCTTCGTCTACGAGATGCTGCTCGCCCACGAGTACCAGCACAACGAGACGATGCTGCAGGTGCTGCAGATGGTCGAGTCCTACGAGCCGGTGGAGATCGACGGCTCGGCGGCCGAGCAGAAGGTCACCGAGGGCCCGGAGATGGTCCGCGTCGACGGTGGCGCCTATGAGATCGGCGCCGGACCGAACGGCTTCGCCTACGACAACGAGCGTCCCCGCCACCGCGTCGAGCTTTCGCCCTTCCTGATCGATCGAACCCCGGTCACCAACGGCGCCTACATGGGTTTCATGGAGGACGCCGGAGGAGGTCCGCCGATGTACTGGGAGCGGGACGGGGAGGGTGGCTGGGTCCGGACCGCGATGGGGAGGACCGAGGCCGTCGACCCGAGCCTGCCCGTCATCCACGTGTCCTGGGAGGAGGCCGAAGCGTTCGCTCGCTGGGCCGGGAAGCGGCTGCCGACGGAGCCGGAGTGGGAGGTCGCCGCCGCCGGAGCGAGCCGCGACCACGCGAACCTGGACGAGCTCTCGTTCGGCTGCGCCCCGGCGGGCGCCTACGCCGACTCGTGCACCGAATGTGGGGCTGTCCAGATGCTGGGGGACGTTTGGGAGTGGACGAGCTCGGATTTCACGGCCTACCCCGGCTTCGCGGCGTTCCCCTACCCGGAGTACTCCGAGGTCTTCTTCGGCGACGCCCACAAGGTCCTGCGTGGCGGAGCCTGGGCGACTCGCCGCGACGTGATCCGCACCAGCTTCCGGAACTGGGATCTGCCCATCCGCCGCCAGATCTTCGCGGGCATCCGCTGCGCGCGTAACGACTGATCCGAACGGGAGACGAGCACGAAGAATCGACGAACCGGACCCCGCCATCACTCCCGCCGACACAACCGACCGGATCACCGTCGAGGTCAACCTGCCCCCGGGCGGGCCGCTCTCCGGCATGGCGGCTGACGTCCGCGCCGGGCTGACCAGTCCCTTCAAGGAGCTCTCGCCGCGCTACTTCTACGACGAGCGCGGATCGGAGCTCTTCGAGCAGATCACCGAGCTGGAGGAGTACTACCCGACCCGCTGCGAGCGCGAGATCCTCCAAACGCGGTCCTCCGACATCTGCGAGGCAGCCAACCGCCCGGCCAGCCTGATCGAGCTCGGCTCCGGCTCCGCGCGCAAGACCCGGGTGCTGCTCGACGCGATGAGAAAGGTCGGCTGCCTGGAGACCTACTGCCCGGTCGACATCTCCGAGGAGATCACCCGCGACACGGCGGAGCGCATCGCCGCCGAGTACGAGGGAATCAGCGTGCGCGGCCTGGTCTGCGACTTCGAGTTCGATCTCGAGCGGGTCCCGGTGGGTGGACCCAGGGTGATCGCCCTGCTCGGCGGGACGATCGGCAACTTCGCCCCGCACCAGCGGGCCGGGTTCCTCCGCCGGATCGCGAATCTGCTCGACCCGAACGATCGCTTCCTGCTCGGCACGGACCTGGTCAAGGACCCCGCCGTCCTGGAGGCCGCCTACAACGACTCGAAGGGCGTCACCGCCGATTTCAACAAGAACGTCCTCTCCGTCCTCAACCAGGAGCTCGACGCGGACTTCGACATCGACTCCTTCGAGCACGTCGCTCGCTGGGATCCGGAGAACCTCTGGGTCGACATCCGGCTGCGCTCCCAGTCGAACCAGGTCGTGGACGTGTCGGCGCTCGACATGCTGGTCCCGTTCGGCGCCGGCGAAGAGATGCGCACCGAGATCTCCACCAAGTTCCTCCGCCCGGGCCTCGAGGGCATCTACGCCGAGGCCGGTCTCGAGCTCACCGACTGGTGGACGGACTCCGAGGGTCTCTACGCCCTCTCCCTGGCCCGCGCCGTGTAGCTCGCGCCGCTGGGTGGCCATCGCTCCGTCGGCCTCGTCTCGGTGTTGGTAGGGATGCAAATGAGACGCGTCTTGATCACCGCTCTGCTGGCGGCCATCGCACTGCTCACGACGGTCTCCACCAGCTCCGCCGCCACCTACAAGCCCACCCGCACGGATGACCCAGTGCCCAACGGGTGCAAGTCGAAGGACTGTTCGCTGCGCGAGGCGGTGATCGCGGCCAACGCCGCCGGCAACGCGGGCTCCTCGACGATCCTGCTGCGCCCGGGCAGGCACTACAAACTCACTCGGCCCGGACCAGGCGAGGATGCCGCCCTAACTGGTGACCTCGACGTGACGGCCCCGGTGTTGGTGGGGACCAAGGGGCTCATCGGGACCAGGAGGCGCCATCGCGGCACGAAGCTGGCCGTGATCGACGGCAACGACATCGACCGCGTCTTCGACATTCACGCGACCACCCTGAGGTTGGTCTGGACAGTGGTCAGAGGTGGGCATGCCCGCAGGGCGGCCGGCGACGATGGGAATGGCGGGGCGATCCGCGGGGGAGTGCTCAAGCTCCACAGCAAGAGCCGCCTGGTCGACAACGTCGCCGACGGCAACGGCGGCGCTTTCGCCACCACACTTTCCGAACCGACCTTCAACGGCGGAATGAACGGTGTGCTGATCAAGGGAAACCGTGCCGCTGGGAACGGTGGTGCGCTGTACGTGGAGAGCGCCCCGAGGAGGTTCCTGGCGATGGACAAGCTCAGGATCACCCACAACACCGCCGGGGGCTCCGGGGGCGCGCTCTTCGGCTCAGGCTTCTCGATCCGCTACTCCACCATCGCCGACAACCGATCGGGTGAGAACGGAGGCGGAATCGCACTCAGTGGGGCCGGTTCGAGCGGCTTCGATTGGTCGACGATCTCCGGGAACCGCGCTGCGCTCTCCGGCGGCGGCGTCTATACGACCGCCCCGGGGGGCGGCCCGGTCACGGGGGACAAGGGGCTGTTCGCGGCCATTTCGACGATCGCGAACAATCGTGCAGGCGCCGACGGCGGCGGGATCGCGGCGCCGGGCGGGCAGTCGACCACCGAAATCGAGAGCGTCACCCTCGCCCGCAATGCAGCGGCCGCGGGCCGATTGGGCGGAGGCCTGTACCTGGGTAACGGCGACACCGTCAGCGTGGGGAACACGATCCTGGCGCTCAACCTCGCCGGCGCCACCCCCTCCGATTGCAGCGTCGGGTCGAGCGTCGCCTCGCGCGGTCACAACCTGATCGGCGATGCCCACGGCTGCCTGGGCTTCGGCGCGGGTGACCTCTTCGGCGGCCGCCTGGGGCTGGGCAAGCTCGCCGACAACGGCGGCGCCAGGCACTGGACCTACGGCCGTCCCCTGCGGACGATCGCGCTGCTTCGTGGCTCGAGGGCCATCGACCACGCCTTCGAGTCGGCCAGTGGCACGGACGAACGCGGCGTCGCTCGACCGGATCGAAACGACATCGGCGCCTATGAGCGGGTCACCCGGCGCTACAGCTTCGTCAACGCGGGGCGCGAGGTCCGCTGCACCAGGAGCGACCCGGTCTGCGCGAAGAAGTAGCCCGCCTAGCTCATGAACTGGCCGTGGAAGCCGTAAGGGATGTGGTGAGGGGTCTCCGCCCGTCCGAGCTCGCTTAGGTCCTTTGCGTCGAGGACGAGCATGAACGAGCCCCCCGACCTGCCATCGAAGACCACCGAAAGCAGGACGCCGGCGTCCTCGTCGGCTGAGTCCGGCGCCGCCACGAAGACGGGCTCGCCGGGGCTGCAGCCGTCCTCGTTCCACTCGATCGTCTCGCGGGTCTCGGTATCGACCTTGATGATCCGGTCGAGCCATCCCGACTTCGCGTCGACGCCCCAGGCGTAGCGGTACGGGCGCTCGTTGTGGCGGCCGTAGTTGATCCGCGGCAGCTCGAGTCCCTCGGCGAGCTGTTCGCTGGCCACCTTGCCGGAGGCGACGTCGATCGTGAAGCGGCGCATGTCCCCGCGGTCCGCCGGCTTTCCCTTTCGCAGGCGATCGAGGTAGAGATCCTCGACGATCTGCGCGCTCTCGTACGTGCAGGCGTCAACGACGACGGAACCGTTCTCCTCGTACGCGTTGACGTGGTGGAAGCAGAAGAAGGGATCGGTCTCGAACGGACCCTTCGCCTCGCCGGTGTTCCGGTCGATCAGGGTGAACTTGGTTCCCAGCTCCGGCTTCCAGCGGTAGTTCTCTATGTAGGGGCGACCCGAGAGGGGAATGCTGATCGGGTTCACCACCAGTGGGAACTCGGCGAGCACGAGCCAGCGCTCGGTTAGCCCGAACGAGTGCATGTAGGCCGGCTCCTTCACCGGCAGCTCGCCGATCACGCGTGGCTTCTCGGCGTCGGGCCCTAGGTGGAAGAAGCGGTAGCGGTTCCGCGGCCCGACCTTGGCCGCGTAGTTGAGCATCCCGCCACTGGCGCGATCGAGGTGGGGGTGGGCCGTGGTGAGCATCCCCGGCGGCTTGTACGCGACGCCCACGGTCTCGAGCGTTTCCCCGTCGAACTCGACCGGGATCGGCGTCTCGGTCATCGAGATGTAGCGCTCGCCGAGCTTCACCAGGTTCACGTTGGCGTTGTCGGTGAGCTTCGGCGAGAACATCGAGAAGACCCGGGCAAAGAGCGACCGGCAGGGGTCGGTAGCGAACTCGGAGTAGACGATCTCGCCCTTCTCCTCGGCAGCGCGGTAGGCCTTCGTCTGGAGGAAGCGGTTGGCATAGGAGACCTCGCCATCCGAAATGCCGAAGCGGTGGAGCATCGCGTAGCCGTCGAACCAGTGGTTCATCCTCCGGCCGCCGACCTCCCATCTCGCAGGCCCGGTTCGGACCAGCGACCCCTGGAGCCAGTCGGGGAGCCGCCCCTCCAGCGGCAGCCGGTCGAAGCGGGTCTCGCTATCCAGCGACTCGAAGCCGCGGGTGAGGTCAGTGGCGGCAGTCTGGGCGGTGGCGTCGGCGACCTGGCTCATGTCTCCTCCTCAATAGTTCAATCCGAACGATCCGGACTGTATCGTATCCTGCTGCGAAATGGCAACGACACGCCTCACACCCACCTCGTACGTGGTGCTCGGTCTGATCGAGCAGATGGAGCCCGCCTCGCCGTACGACCTCAAGCGGGCGGTCGCCGCGGGCGTCGGCCAGTTCTGGTCGCTGCCCCACACGCAGCTCTATTCTGAGTGCGCGCGGCTCGCCGAGGCCGGACTGCTCTCCGAGAGGCGCGAGGAGTCGGGCCGGCGCCGCCGCATCTACCGGCTCACGAAGGACGGCTCCGACGACCTCGATCGCTGGCGCGCCGAGCCGACCGGTGAGCTCTATGAGCTGAGGGACGCCGGCCTGCTCAAGCTGTTCTTCGGGGCGGACCCGAAGACGCTCGCCCCGCAGCAGCTCGCGGCTCACGAGGAGAAACTGCGCGAGTACGAGGCCCAGCTGGAGGAGTGCCTCCGCATGAAGGCGCCCCGGGGCATCGTGCACGCGATCGAGGCCGGCATCGGCCACGAGCGCGAGTACGTCAGGTTCTGGAAGCGACTAGGCGGGGGCTAGGCGGGGGCTAGGGCCTCGATCAGCCCGCCGAGCCGATCCGGCGTGGTGATCGGCGTGATCACCGGCAGGGTGATCCCGCCGTCGACGAAGGCCTCAAGGCGGTCCTTCATCTGAGCCGGCTCGCCGAAGATGAACATCTCCTCGATCAGGTCCCAGGGCGCCTCCTCGGCCGCCCTCTGGCGGTCCTTGGCGTTCCAGGCCTCGACCATCGCATCGATCTTCTCGCCGTAGCCGAGCCAGCGATAGAAGTTCTCGTAGACGGGGACCGTGATGTAGGAGGAGAACATGAATCGCGCCAGCGGCTCGACCTGCTCGCGCTCGCCTGGGATGCAGAAGAAGCGGCAAAGGAGCTCGAAGCCCTCCGGCGCCCCGTCGAGCTGTTCGGCGACCTTCGGCAACCCCTCCAGCGGCAGGAAGTTGGTGAACGCCCCGTCCGCCTTCTCGACGGCGAGCTTCAGCATCTTGCCGCGGAGCGCCGCCAGGATGACCGGGACCTTCTCCGCGGGGGCGCGCTCGAGCTTGAAGCCGCCCTCTGCCCGCTCTCCGGCGAGTGCGGTCCTCAGGAAGTCGATCGTCTCCGACATCTTCGAGAGCGGCTTCTCGAAGGGCATCCCGTTCCATCCTTCGATGATCCGGTCCGAGGAGGCGCCGATGCCGAGGGCGAAGCGGCCGCCCGACGCATCCGCCGCGGCCGCCGCCTCCTGGGCGAGCAGCGCGCGGCCACGCTGCATCACGCCGACGACGCCGGTGCCCAGCCGGACCTTCTCGGTCCATGCGGCGCCCAGCAGGAGCGGCGAGAAGCCGTCCGGGCCGTTCGTCTCGCCTGACCACAGGTCGGTGTATCCGGCCGCTTCGGCGCGCTTGTAGTGCTCCTCGTTGTCCGGCAGGCCGACGCCTGTGAGCGGAACCGTCAGTCCCCATCGCTGAGCCACAACCGCGACCCTATACCTGGGAAACGAGGTAGGGTCGCGCCATGGATACCTCCAAGCTGGAACGCTCGGAGATCATCGGGATGGTCGCCGCCGCCGTCCTCGTGATCAGCCTCTTTCTCGAGTGGTACTCGCTCTCCACGGACCCCAGCGTGGTGCAGCGCGGCAGCGACCCCGCCAACTGGGCCTGCGGGGTGGGCAACTCGAGCTGCAGCGGCTGGGACACATTCCCGGTCGTCAGCGTCCTGCTGCTCCTGGCGGCCTCGGCTCCCTTCATCCTCGCCTGGATCGTGATGCGCGGCCACGCCCTCTCCTGGCCGCGCGGCGAGCTGACCGCGATCGTCGGTCTCACGGCCTTCGTCCTGATCGCCTACAACGGCCTGGTCGACAAGCCCCAGGAGGGGCTGGAGATGAGCCTCGGCTTCGGCTACTGGCTCGCGCTCCTCGCCTCGCTCGGCATCTTCCTCTCCGGCGGCTTCAGGGCCGTGGAGAGCGGCGGCGGCGCACGGCGAAAACCGCCGGCGACCTTCTAGCGGCCACCAGGCCACTCCACTCGGGAGCGGAGGCCGAAGGCCGCAGCGACTTGTGATGGGTGGCCGCTCGTGGCCGCGACTTCATGGCGAAGCCGAATAACCTGGCGCCATGAGCGAAGCGAATGACCACGTGATCTCGCAGGACGTCCGGGACTCGTCGCATCCGGACCGCAACCTCGCTCTCGAGCTCGTCCGCGTCACGGAGGCGGGTGCGCTGGCGGCCGGCCGCTGGGTCGGCCTCGGCCAGAAGGAGAGCGCCGACGGCGCGGCCGTCGACGCCATGCGCCTGATGCTCGACACCGTGCCGATGGACGGCGTCGTCGTGATCGGCGAGGGCGAGAAGGACGAGGCGCCCATGCTCTACAACGGCGAGGAGATCGGGGACGGCAGTCCGCCGGTCGTAGACATCGCCGTTGACCCGCTGGAGGGGACGACCCTGACGGCCCGGGGCATGCCGTCGGCGCTGGCCGTGATTGCCCTCTCCGAGCGGGGCACGATGTTCGACCCGGGGCCCTGCGTCTACATGGAGAAGATCGCCGCCGGCCCGCGCTCGGCCGATCTGATCAGCCTTGACGATCCACTGGAGGACGTGATCCGCAGGATCGCCGAGCGCAAGGGCGGGGCGACCAGCGATGTCACGGTGATCATGCTCGATCGCCCGCGCCACGAGGAGGCGATCGCGACCCTCAGGGAAGTCGGCGCGAGCGTCCGCTTCATCTCCGACGGCGACGTGGCCGCCTCATTGTTCGCGGTCATGCCGAACACCGGCATCGACCTGCTCTGGGGAGTCGGGGGGACGCCTGAGGGCGTGCTCTCCGCGTCGGCCATCAAGTGCATGGGCGGCCGGATCCTGGGCCGCCTGTGGCCCCGTGACGACGACGAGCGCAAGGCGGCGGAGGACGCCGGCTACGACCTGAGTCGCGTCCTGGACACCGACGACCTGGTCTCGGGCGACGACGTCTTCTTCGCCGCGACGGGGGTCACCGACGGCGATCTGCTCGACGGCGTCCGCTATCTGGACGACGGGCACGCGACCACGGAGTCGCTGGTGATGCGATCCCGGTCGGGAACCATCCGCAGGGTCCAGGCGACCCACAACCGCCCCAAACTGCGCGAGATCGTTGGGGAGCGGTATGGGTAGGTTGGTTTTGCAGCGTTGACCCGCAGGCAGCGCCTGCGGCGGTGGCTCGCGAGTCGCCGCGATGCGGTGAAGCATGCCGTCGTTGCAGCGTTGCGAGCGGTCCGGCTCGGGTACTTCATTTCTCTCGACTACCCGCCGACAGCGCGGGACGCCGCGGAGGTGCGTACCCAAGGCCGGCTGCATGACATCGTCGCGGCCAGTGAGGAGTCGTACCGCGCGACCATGCGGATGCTTGCCGCCTACACAGAGGACCTGGCAAGGATCCCCGTGAGGACGCGGGATGACCGGACGCCCGCCTGGGGCAACGAGTTCATCCCCGGGCTCGACGGGGCGTCGATCTACGGGTTTCTGCGCGCGCGCGAGCCGGCGTTGTATATGGAGATAGGGTCAGGAAACTCGACGAAGTTCGCTCGCGCGGCGATAGTGGACGGCAGATTGCCTACACGCATCGTCTCGGTCGACCCGCACCCGCGGGCCGAGGTGGACGCCCTCTGCGACGAAGTCGTCAGGAGCCCGCTCGAGCTGGCGCCTCCGACGCTCGTCGACCGATTGACTGCCGGCGATGTCCTCTTCTTCGACGGTTCCCACCGTGCTTTCACCGGCTCAGACGTGACGGTCTTCTTTCTCGACCTGCTCCCCCGGATTGCGACGGGAGTCCTGGTCGGCGTCCACGACGTCTACTTGCCGAACGACTATCCGGACGAGATCCGATCGCGTCACTACTCGGAGCAGTATCTGCTCGCAGCTCTACTTCTCCCGGGCCCCGGCTGGCTGCGCCCGGTGCTCGCAGCCGACTATGTCAGTCGGCGGCCTGAGTTGGCCGCGGAGCTCGACTCGCTCTGGGAACGGAATGAGCTGCGCGGGATCCCGACGCAGGGCGGCGCCTTCTGGTTCGAGATCGGGACTCGCCCGCCGGTAGCGTAGGGCCGCAGACCGAGTCAGCCCTCCGTCGGGAGGGACCCGGTGTCATCCGACTCGTGCCGCAGCGAGTTGATCACCGCGCCGGCGAGCATCGCCAGGCTGATCGCGTAGAACCAGACCAGGGCGATGAGGATGAAGCCGATCGTCCCGCCGATTCGGTGCAGGTCCGAGACGCTCGTCAGGTAGAGGGGGAAGATGTAGTTGCCCGCCGACGTGATCAGGGCGAAGAACAGGGCGCCCGGCCAGACGGACCGCCAGGGCATGTGTCCCTTGGGGACCGCCCAGTAGATCGCGGAGATGATCATGAAGGTGACGATCAGGCCGCCGATCACGACGATCGCTGTCCGGACAGAGCCCCACTCGTCAAGGCCGAACGGCAGGCTGTTGGCACTCGTCAGCACCGCGCTCTCGACTGTCGGCACGGTCACGCTGGCCGCGAGCAGGAGGAGGAGCGCCAGCAGCATGACCAGCGACCAGCGCTTCTGCTGCACCCACCCGCGGCATTCGACGTGGTAGATCCGGCAGAAGGCCGTGTCCATCGCGCCCCAGAACGAGGCGCCGATCCAGATCCCGCCGACGGCGGCGGCGATGCCGATGGTCGTGGAGCTGGCTCGGACGCGATCGATTGCATGCTGCAGCGTGTCCTGCTCGATGTTCGGGAAGAGGCGCTGAATGTCGAGGACGACGCTGTGCTCGATGTCCGCGCTGTTGACGACCTGGCCGAAGATGAAGAGGACGAGCAGGGCGAACGGGAAGACCGCCAGCATCAGGTTGTAGGCGACCATCCCGGAGAGGCCGGTGATGTTCTCTTTGTAGGCGCGGTTCCAGAAGGCGCGGAGCCAGGGCTGCCGCCAGACGTGCCAGGCCGGATGCTGTGGCTCGGGCTCTCGCCCGAGTGGCCAGACGCTCATGCGTAACGTACGTCCAGAGAGGGGTACCTCGAAGGGTGCCCGGAACTTTCCCGGGAATTGCTTGTTCTTTGCGTGGCAGGACCGTTGCCACGCCTGGGTTGTGCGTTGACTTCAAAAAATGAAGTGGCTACCATAGGCACGGACGTTTGAGGAATCGTTAGATCTGGGCGTGATGAAGTATCGGAAACGCGGAGGCGGCTAGCCCGCTCCGCGTTTTTGTGGCCTTTGAGGGGGATTGGAGTAAAGGTTTCTCGTCAGCGGCCGACACTTAGTAGGCCCGCCAGAATTGGGTAAAAGGCCGGGCCGCCAGGAAATTGAAAGACAGCCAGGAAGGAAGAGCGTAAGCGAATGCTCGTAGCTGAGATCCAAGAACTTGAAGAAGTGAAGACGCTGGTCACCAGGGGCCAGCAGCTGGGCGTGCTCACCTTTGGCGATGTCGCCACCGCTGTGTCCGAGGTCGAGCTCGACGAGTCCGACGTCGAGGACCTGTACGGACACCTCGAGAAGGTCGGCATCGAGCTGGTCGAGGATCTCGATCCGGCTCAGAAGGCCGCCGCCGAGAACGAGCGTTCCGACGGCAAGCGGGGCGGGCGCAAGAAGAAGGCGCTCGACCTGAAGCCGGACATGACCACCGATTCCCTGCAGCTCTTCCTCAAGGACATCGGCAAGGTCAGGCTGCTGACCGCCGCCGAGGAGGTCGAGCTCGCCAAGCGGATCGAGCGCGGCGACCTCGACGCCAAGCAGAAGATGGTCGAGTCGAACCTCCGCCTGGTCGTCTCGATCGCGAAGAACTACCGCAACCAGGGCCTGCCCTTCCTCGACCTGATCCAGGAGGGCACCCTCGGCCTGGTCCGCGCGGCGGAGAAGTTCGACTACCGCAAGGGCTTCAAGTTCTCGACCTACGCGACCTGGTGGATCCGCCAGGCGATCGCCCGCGCGCTCGCCGACAAGGCGCGGACCATCCGCATCCCGGTCCACGTCGTCGAGAAGCTCAACAAGATCGGCCGCGCGGAGCGCAAGCTCGTCACCGAGCTGGGCCGCGAGCCGACCCCGGAGGAGATCGCCGAGGTCACCGGCATCGAGCCCGAGGAGGTCGACTCGATCAAGCGCTCGGCGCAGGCGCCGGTCTCGCTGGAGAAGCCGGTCGGCGACGAGGAGGAGTCGGAGTTCGGCCAGTTCATCGCCGATGAGCGTGCCGAGTCCCCCTTCGAGCGCGCCGCCGAGCTGCTCACCAAGGAGGCGCTGAAGGAGGCCCTCGAGAATCTCTCCTACCGCGAGCGCCGCGTGCTCGAGCTCCGTTACGGGCTCGGCGGCGAGCACCCGCGGACCCTGGACGAGGTCGGCCGGACCTTCAACGTCACCCGCGAGCGGATCCGGCAGATCGAGAACCAGTCGCTGAAGAAGCTGCAGTCCCTCGCCGAAGCGCAGAAGCTTCGCGAGGTTGCGTAGCCAGGCGGCTCTCCCGAAGACATAGGCTCCTCGCCCAGGATCAGCGAGGAGAGGAGACACCATGCTCGTGTTCTTCAGCGGTCGGCGCCTGAAGGGCGGCCACTGGGACGATTTCCGCAAGGCGTGGGGCGGGGACGAGGATCCCGAGGGGATGCCCGAGGGCTCCGTCGTCTACCACGCCCGCAACATCAAGGACGAGGATGAGGTGATCTCGTTCGGCATCTTCCCGATCGACCGCGACTCGCTCAACGTGGTTCGCGGCTCGGAGGAGGACGAGCTCAAGCGCCAGGAGAAGATCGCAGAGCACGTCCACGACATCCCGCTGGAGGGGATCTACGAGGTCGTGGAGGAGATCAAGCCCTAGCACCCACTTTTGCTGATGTAGCTACGCGTGCCCACGCCCGATAGGGCGAGTAGATGGGCTTTGATATCGACACTGCGCTCACCTACATGGTCGAGCGGGACGGATCCGACCTCCACGTGAAGGTGGACTCGCCGCCCGTGGCGCGCGTGCACGGCGACCTCTGGGCGCTCAAGGACGCAGGCAACCTCACCTCCAGCGACACCGAGAAGGCGCTCCATCAGATCGCCGACGAGCACCACCTCACCGAGTTCGAGGAGGCCGGCGAGGTGGACTTCTCGTACCAGTTGCCAGGCGTGTCGCGCTTCCGCGTCAACGCTTTCCGCCAGCGCGGGGAGGTTTCGATCGCGCTGCGCGCGATTCCCTTCTCGGTGCGGACCATCGACGACCTCGGGCTTCCTGAGGTCGTGCGCCGGCTCGCCGAGGAGCCGCGCGGGATCATCCTGCTGACCGGGACGACCGGCTCGGGCAAGTCGACCACGCTCGCGGCGATGATCGACCACATCAACTCCACGCGGGCGCGTCACATCGTGACCATGGAGGACCCGATCGAGTACCTCCACCGCGACAAGCTCTCGATCATCAACCAGCGCGAGGTGGGGACCGACACGAAGAGCTTCCCCAAGGCGATGCGCCGCGTCCTGCGCCAGGACCCCGACGTGATCCTGATCGGGGAGATGCGCGACGAGGAGACCGTCCGGACCGCGCTGTCGGCAGCCGAGACCGGGCACCTCGTCATGTCGACGCTGCACACGCTCGACGCCACGGAGACGATCAACCGGATCATCGACTTCTTCCCACCGCACCTGCAGCAGCAGGCGCGGGTGATGCTCGCCTCGACCATGAAGGGAGCGATCTCCCAGCGGCTCGTCCCCCGCATCGACCGCGAGGGGCGCGTCGCGGTCTCCGAGGTGATGGTCGTGACGGGGAGGATCCAGGACCTGATCCTGAACCCGGAGGAGACCGGCCGGATCACCGAGGTGATCGGCGAGGGCGACTTCTACGGCATGCAGACCTTCGACCAGGCGCTGCTCGGCTACGTCACCCAGGGCATCGTCTCCGAGCAGGTCGCGATGGAGACCGCCTCGAGCCCCCACGACTTCAAGCTGATGCTCGCCGCCAAGGGACAGCGCGCGAGCGGGATCGAGCAGGTGGTCGGATGAGGGATGCCATCAACAACAACCCGAAGGTGCAACTCGGGGTGCTCGCTGCGCTGGTCCTCGTCGCGGCGGTGGTGCTGCTGCCGTCGATGATGGGAGGCAAGAGCTCGAGCAGCGGTGGGGCGACGACCAACACCGTCAGCGCGCGGGCAACCACCCCCCAAGGCTCAGTCGATGTGACAGTGGAGACGACCCAGCCACCCGCAGGGGAAACGGCGGCCACCGCGGGTGCCGCCGGTGTGGCGTCCCCGCCGACCACCGTTGACCCGCAGGCCCTCATTCCGGGCCCGGGCCTGCCGCGCCCGCTGATCGACGCCTGGAAGGACGGCAAGGCGGTCGTCCTCCTGATCGTCCGCAACCACGGCATCGACGATCAGCTCGTCAGCCACTCCGTCCGGGGCCTGTCGGGAGACTCGAACCTCTCAATCTTCGTCGCCCATGCCAACCGGATCGCCCGCTATTCGCGAATCACCCAGGGTGTCGGGGTGAGCCAGGTCCCGGCGCTCGTCATCGTGCGCCCGAAGAGAATCAGTGGCTCCGTGCCGGAGGCGCAGGTCGCCTACGGATTCCGAGACTCGCAGACCGTCGTGCAGTACGTCCACGACGCGCTCTACTCAGGCAAGGACGATCTGCCGTACAGCCCGAGGTAGGCCTCCCCGATGCGGGAGCTGCCTGACTACCTGCGCCCGCTGCCAGGCCCCAACGACGCTGCCGAGGCTGGCGCCGCCGCGGCTCCGTCGGAGGGGCCGACCGAGGAGCGCGGGACGCAGGGGCTGATCCCGCCCGTCAACCGCGGTCACACCGGCGGGTTCATCACCGACGCGATCGTCCAGCTCGGTTACACGACCCAGGAGCAGGTGGACCAGGCCGTGATGCAGTCGCGGACCGCGGGCAAGCGGCCGGAGGAGGTCCTGCTCGAGCAGGGGACGATCGACTCCGAGCAGCTCTCCCGCGCCACGGCGGAGCGCTACGGGCTCGACTTCGTGGACCTCTCGGTCTTCTCGGTCGACATGGGGGCGGCGAACCTGATCTCTGTGAAGTCGGCGCGTCGCCACGGGGCGCTGCCGATCGCCTATGTGGACGAGAGCACGCTCCTGCTGGCGATGGCCGACCCGACCAACGTGCTCGCCCTCGACGACGTGCAGATGGCGACCGGGCTGAACTGCGCTGTCGCGGTTGCCCCCTACAACGACATCGAGGCCCTGATCACGCGGCTCGGGACGATGCAGAACACGGTCGCTGACGCGATCGCCGAGGGCGACGGGGAGGAGGGGACCGAGCAGAGCCCCGCCGAGATCACCGACATCCGCGCCTCGGCCCAGGACGGCCCGGTGATCAAGCTCGTCAACAGCATCCTTGGCCAGGCCGTGGCGGAGGGCGCCTCCGACATCCACTTCGAGCCAGAGGAGGGCGAGATGCGCATCCGCTTCCGCGTGGACGGCGTGCTCCAGGAGACGGCCAGGGTGCCGAAGCGAATGGTGGCGGGCGTGATCTCTCGCGTGAAGATCATGAGCGAGCTCGACATCGCCGAGAAGCGAGTGCCGCAGGACGGCCGCGTCACGGTCCGGGTGGACGATCGCCGGATCGACCTCCGCGTCACCACCCTGCCGACGCAGGGCGGGGAGGGAGCCTCGGTCCGCATCCTCGACGAGACCGCCGCGCTCCGCACTCTCGACGATCTCGGCATGGAGGGCGAGGCGAGACTCCGCTTCGAGGAGTCCTTCCGCATGCCGTACGGCGCCGTGCTGGTTACCGGCCCGACGGGAGCCGGTAAGTCGAGCACCCTCTACGCGGCGCTCCAGGACATCAACGATGTCGACCGCCACATCGTCACGATCGAGGACCCGGTGGAGTTCCGGCTCGTCGGTGTCAATCAGATCGGCGTCAACCGCAAGGCCGGCCTCACCTTCGCCACCGGACTGCGATCGGTCCTCCGTGCCGACCCCGACGTGATCATGGTCGGCGAGATCCGAGACGCTGAGACCGCGCGAATCGCGATCGAGGCTGCGCTGACGGGGCACATGGTGCTCACCACGCTGCACACGAACGACGCTCCGGGCGCGATCACCCGACTGCAGGAGATGGGCATCGAGTCGTTCCTCACCTCCTCTGCGGTCGAGTGCGTGGTAGCCCAGCGCCTGGCCCGGGTGCTCTGCCCCCAGTGCAAGCGTCGAACGGTCGTCAGCCAAGCATCGCTCGAGGAGGCCGGCTTCAGGGTCGGGACCGACGTCGAAGCGTATGAGCCCGTCGGCTGCGCGCGCTGCGGCGGCAGCGGCTACCGGGGCCGGATGGGGATCTACTCGGTGATGGTGCTCAGCGAGCGGATCAAGGAGATGGTGGTCAACCTCGCCTCCGAGGCTGAGGTCGCGAGCGTCGCGATCGAGGAGGGAATGCTGACGCTCCGCCAGGCGGGGATGGAGAAGGTCCGCTCGGGGCTGACGAGCGTGCAGGAAGTCTCCCGGGTGGCGAGCTAGGGGCAGCGACCCCACTTTTTGGTGTCAAGCACGACCGGACAACGGACGATTGGAACAAGTATGGAAGCGGCCACAGGTACCCGTCCCTTCGACTTTGCCGAGATCCTCACCCGGATGTCCGAGGAGCGCGCCTCGGACGTCCATCTCACCTCCGGATACCCGCCGGCGATGCGCTTGCGCGGCAAGATCGTGCCCCTGGAGGAGTACGGGCGCCTCCTGCCTCAGCAGACCCGGGACACGGTCTATAGCCTTCTCAACGACGACCAGCGCAAGCGCTTCGAGTCGCACAAGCAGCTCGACCTCGCCTACGCCGTGCCCGGCGTCGCCCGCTTCAGGGTCAACTGCTTCTTCCAGCGCGGTTCGATCAGCGCCGCGTTCAGGCGCATCCCGCACCAGGTTCCGGCCCTCGACGAGCTCGGGCTGCCGAAGGTGCTCGAGGACATGACCCGCAAGCCCAGGGGCCTCATCCTGGTCACGGGGCCCACAGGCTCCGGTAAGTCGACGACCCTCGCCGCGATGCTCGACATCATCAACGGGGAGCGTGAGGAGCACATCCTCACCATCGAGGACCCGATCGAGTTCCTGCACAGCCACAAGCGCTGCATCGTCAACCAGCGCGAGATCGGGGCCGACGCGGAGGACTTCGCCAGCGCACTGAAGGCCGCGCTGCGCGAGGACCCGGACGTGATCCTCGTCGGCGAGATGCGCGACCTGGAGACGATGTCCACCGCGCTGACCGCCGCCGAGACCGGGCACCTGGTGTTCGCGACCCTGCACACGCAGTCCACCGCGCAGACGGTCGACCGGATCATCGACATCTTCCCGGCCCAGCAGCAGGCTCAGGTCAGGATGCAGCTCTCGATCGGCCTCCAGGGGATCATCACCCAGCAGCTTCTGCCGACCGTGGACGGTGCCGGGCGCGTGGTCGCCACCGAGGTGCTGGTGCCGACGCCGGCGGTGCGCAACCTGATCCGCGAGGGGAAGACCCACCAGATCTACTCCGCCATCCAGACCTCCGGCTCCCTGGGGATGCAGACCATGGACGCCCACCTGGCTTCGCTGGTCCGCATGGGGCGCATCTCGCGCAAGCTCGCCGAGCAGCGTGCCTCTGTGCCCGAGGAGCTCAAGCGCTTGCTCGGGCCGACGCCCGGCAACGGCGCGGCCCCGGCGACGGTAGCCGCCGGAGGATGAGATGACCACCTTCGCGTTCCGCGCCGTCGACGTCGCCGGGGTTCCGTCGCGGGGGGAGGTCGACGCCGAGACCAAGGGCCAGGTGAGCGAGCAGCTGCGCGAGCGGGGACTGATCGTGCTCGACGTCGCGGAGAAGAACGAGGCGATGAAGCTGGAGAAGCTCTTCGATCGCTTCCGCAGCGTCAAAATGCGGGAGCTGGCCGTCTTCTCACGCCAGTTCGCCACCCTGGTCGCATCCGGGATGCCGATGCTGCGCTCGCTCTACACCCTCGAGGACCAGACCGAGGACGAGCGGCTGAGCGAGGCGATCGCGGGGGTCCGGCAGGACGTGGAGGCCGGCAGCTCGCTGTCGGACGCGATGGCCAGGCGGCCACAGATCTTCGACAAGCTGTTCCGCGCGATGGTCGAATCGGGCGAGAGCTCGGGAAGACTCGAAGAGGCGCTGGACCGGATCGCGTATCAAATAGAGAAGCTCGACGCGCTGAAGCGGGAGATTCGCTCCGCCATTCTCTACCCGGCCTTCGTCTTCGCCGCAGGCGTCGCCGTGATGCTCGCGGTCGTCATTTTCATCGTTCCGATCTTCGCTGACGCCTTCAAGGAGGCCGTCTCCGACCAGCCGGGCGAGTCCGCGGCCCTGCCTGCCCTGACCCAGGTCATGGTCAGCATCTCAGCCTTCCTGAAGGGCTACTGGTTCATCTGGATCCCTGGCACGATCGGAGCCGTCATCGCCTTCCTCCAGTGGAAGAAGACCGACAAGGGACGAGCTCAATGGGACCACGTGAAGCTTCGCCTGCCGATGCACATCGGCGACATCGTCCAAAAGGCGGCGGTGGCCCGTTGGTCGCGCACCTTCTCCGGCGCGGTCGCCTCCGGCGTGCCCCTGCTCGAGTCGATCAAGCTGACCGGCCAGACTTCCGGCAGCGTGCCGGTCGAGGAGGCGATGAACGAGGTCTACGCCTCGGTCAAGAGCGGCGGAACGCTCGCGCACCCGATCGAGGAGGCCGCTGTCTTTCCTCCGATGGTGGGACATATGGTCTCCGTGGGCGAGGAGAGCGGCCAGCTCGAGGCCATGCTGACCAAGGTCGCCGACTTCTACGAGGCAGAGGTCGACACCAAGGTGAAGGCGCTCACCTCGCTGATCGAGCCGGCGATGATCGTGATCGTGGGCGGGATGGTCGGTTTCATCGTCATCGCGATGTACCTGCCGCTCTTCTCGCTCTACGACAAGATCCGGTAAATCGCGCGATCTGGAAGGGGTCGAGGCCCGGCTTCGCCATCAGGTCGCGGCTGCTGCGGCTGCCCATCACAAGTCGCTTCGGGCTTCGCCGTTCGCTCCTGAATGCAGCAGCCTGGCAGCCGCTAGACGCAAGTACGAGTGCTGGGCCCTAAGCACTTTTGAGGGACTTGCTAAAGCCCCTCGGTGGGGGGCCGATGAATCCCGCGTAAAGGAAACGCCAGGGCCTTCGGTGAGAAAGGCAAACCCATCGCGAGGTGGGGACGCAAAGCCATCGGGGCTCCGAGAGAAATCTCTCGAGAGCTGGCCGGGCTGCCACCGGGGTCACCTGTGACTTCGACGGCCACGGGGCTCTGGCACGGAGATATCAACAAGGAGAATCAAATGATTCTGAAGCTCCGTGAGCGGATGGCCAATCGGGAAGAGGGATTCACTCTTATCGAGCTCCTGGTCGTCATGCTCATCATCGGGATCCTCGCGGCAATCGCGATTCCCACGTTTTTCAACCAGCGGAACAAGGCCAGCGATTCGAGCGCCAAGGAGATGGCGCACACTGGCCAGGTGGCGGCAGAGACGATCGCCACTGACAACAACGGTTCCTACACCACGGTCAGCCCGACCACGCTGAATGCGATCGATTCGTCGATCCTGACGGCCGCGGGTTCACCGCCGCATCCGTTCGCGAGCGCCGCGAGCGGCACCGCGAACAGCTGGACCGAGACGATCACGTCTCCGACCGGCAACACGTTCACGATCGCCAAGAGCTCCACTGGCGTTCTCAGCTACACCTGCACCGTCCCCGCCGGTAACGACCGGGGTGGCTGCCCGACCGGCGGTAATTGGGGCTAACCCAAGCTAGCCAGTCTGCGTGAAGCCCGAGAGGGCCCAACGCGAGGGAGGGCGGGCCTCCGGGCCCGCCCTCTTTTTTTGCTGGAGGCCTGGACATGTAGTCGTCAGCACTTTTCAGTCACTTGCTAAAGGCCTGCGGCCGGTGACCGATGGGGGACTCATCCAACGTCCCTGGGAGGAAAGAGATGTCTCGAAAGCTCCGTGAGCGGATGGCCAATCGGGAAGAGGGATTCACTCTTATCGAGCTCCTGGTCGTCATGCTCATCATCGGGATCCTCGCGGCAATCGCGATTCCCACGTTTTTCAACCAGCGGAACAAGGCCAGCGATTCGAGCGCCAAGGAGATGGCGCACACTGGCCAGGTGGCGGCAGAGACGATCGCCACTGACAACAACGGTTCCTACACCACGGTCAGCCCGACCACGCTCCGCGCGATCGATTCGTCGATCCTGACGGCCGCGGGTTCACCGCCGCATCCGTTCGCGAGCGCCGCGAGCGGCACCGCGAACAGCTGGACCGAGACGATCACGTCTCCGACCGGCAACACGTTCACGATCGCCAAGAGCTCCACTGGCGTTCTCAGCTACACCTGCACCGTCCCCGCCGGCAACGACCGGGGTGGCTGCCCGACCGGCGGTAATTGGGGCTAACCCAAGCTAGCCAGTCTGCGTGAAGCCCGAGAGGGCCCAACGCGAGAGAGGGCGGGCCTCCGGGCCCGCCCTCTTTTTTTTGCAACGGCACCGGGTCCCCAATTTTCGGTCACTTGCTAAAGCGCCCGTGGCCCATGACCGATTCAGGACTGGTCCAAGAATGCCGGTGCTGGGGGCTCTGGCGACAACGACTTCGGGAGGAAGAGATGTCTCGGAAGGTTGGTACGCGGATGGTCAAGCGCGAAGAGGGCTTCACCCTCATCGAGCTCCTGGCAGTCATGCTCATCATCGGGATCCTCGCGGCGATCGCGATTCCCGCGTTCCTCAATCAGCGCACGAAGGCGACCGACTCGGGCGGCAAGGAGATGGCTCATACCGCCCAGGTCGCGATGGAGGCCCTGGGCGCCGCAAACAACGGGTCGTACTCGACCGCTTCGCGCGCGAGGCTGAAGGCGATCGAAAGCTCGATTCCGACCGCGGCCGGTACGCCTGCCAAGCCTTTCCTCAGCGCCGCGAGCGGAACCAGCAACACCTGGACCCTGACGATCCGGGCGCCGAGCGGCAACACATTCAGGATCGCCAAGAGCGCCACCAGTGCTCTGACCTACACCTGCACCGTTGCCGCGGGCCAGAATCGCGGCGGTTGTCCCAGCAGCGGCAGATGGGGCTAGCTCCGCCCCGGCAAGCGCCACGCTCTTTCGTACGAACGGCCAGCCGGACTAAATCTGGGTATCGGTACCTGCCGCCCGCCTGCCGATGCACCTCTCGAGCGTCTATCCATGCATTTGCGCAGCCTGAAAAGAGCCCGGAGTGAGCAGAGTGGCGTGACGCTGATCGAGGTGCTGATCAGCTCCATGGTGCTGCTGATCGTCTCCGCCGGCCTCTTCACGGCCTTGACCGCGGGGAACCGCGCCACCGCGACGGAGCGTCACCGCGCCAAGGCCAATGATCTGGCCGAGCAGGAATTGGAGCGGGTGCGTTCGCTGCGGATCGGCGACCTCTCCTCCTGGAACTCGACCCGCCGGGTGATGGAGAACGGCACCGAGCTCGCCGCCGGAGCGACCTGTCCCGCGGGCGGGCAGACCTGTTACACGGTCACCTCGGTCACCCAGTTCCTGACGGAGCCGGCTTCGACGAGCACCTGCGCCTCGGGCACCGGATCCCGCGACTACCTCCAGCTTCAGGTCTCGGTGACCTGGACGGGGATGAGGACCGGGGCACAACCGGTGACCGCCGGGACGGTGATCTCGCCGCCAAACGGTTCTCTTGTCCCCAATGCCGGTTCTCTGTTGGTCCAGATAGACGATGCCGACAGCAACGGCATCTCAGGGGTCACCCTCACGGGAAGCGGAGCGGGCTCGTTCAGCGGGACCACGGGGGCCACCGGCTGCGTCCTCTGGCGCAACCTCCCCGCGGGCACCTACACGATGACCGCGGGCGGCACCGCCACCGGCATGGTCGATCCCGACGGCGCAGCACCGACCGGGGAGACCGTCAGCGTCGTCGACCAGGCGACCAACACGGTGAACCTTCAGTACGACCGCCCAGGATCGATCCCGGTCACGTTCACGACCCGGCGCCAGAGCGACAACGCGATCGTCAGCACCCTGCCCAGCGGCCCGGTGAAGGCCGATTCACTGATCGCGTTCAACACCGGCATGACGACGGGCCCGAAGCGATTCGGAACTCCTGGAACGTTCGCGAGCACGATCACCGCGAGCGGCCTCTTCCCCTTCAGCTCACCGGTCTCGGTCTACGCCGGCCTGTGCCAGAGCTCGACGGTCGGCGGAGCGGCCGTGGCGAGCGTCAACGTTCCCTCGGGCGGTTCGCAGTCAGCGACCGTGCAGCTCCCGGCTCTCCATCTCAACGTGTACCAGGGGACGACGACCCTGAGCGCGAAGGCGGTCGGCGCGACCGTGACGGTCGAGGATCTGCTCTGCCCCAACAACCCCACGACAGGCTTCAGGCGGACCTTCACCACCAACGCCTCGGGTCAGCTGGACAACCCCGGCTTGCCCATGAGCGACTACCGGATCTGCGCGACAGCGAACGTCTCGGGGTTCGGCAACAGGAAGATCCGCACCGGCGACACGCTGGCACCGGCAAACGTCAGCCTCGACGATCCCACCGACCTCAACAGTCCCAGCACGACTCTCAACCTCCTCCTGCGGGGGACGGGTTCGACCTCCGGGAGCACCTGTCCATGAGGGCCTTCAGAGCGGAAGGCGGCTTCACCCTGGTCGAGCTGCTGATGACCATGCTGACCTCGCTCGTCGTGATGAGCGCGATCGTGATGATGCTGACGACCTCGCTGCGCAACCAGGACCGCATCAACAAGCGGGTCGACGCCAACCAGCGGGTGCGGCCGGTGATGACGCACATCATCCAGGAGCTCCACTCGGCCTGCATCGCACCCCGGATGACCCCGATCATCGGGAACGGCACTGCGAGCGGAAGCACCGCCACGCAGATCTCGTTCCTCTCCAAGAGCGGCGCCACGGTCACCCCGACGCCCGAGCTGCATGTGATCAGCCTCGGCGGTACGACCCTGTCCGAGTCGGTCTACCCGGCCACCGGGGGCACGCAGCCCGGGCCCTGGACCTTCTCGTCCACCGCTTCCTCGAGCACCCAGCTGCTCACGCAGGTCTCGGCCCCTGCGTCCGGGATGTTCCAGTACTACGACTTCGTCAACGGGCAGGTCGACACGTCGCCGACCGCTGTCCCGGTGAGCGCCACCGATGCCGCCAAGGTCGCCATCGTCAAGGTCACCCTCTCGAGCTCGCCCACCAAGGGCGTCTCGACATTCGATCCCGGCTCTCCACTGGTCGTCTCCAACTCTGCCGACCTGAGGCTGGAGAACGCCGGGCAGTTCCCGAACCAGGACAACCTGCCATGCGTCTGATTCGGACCCGCCTCCGCGCGCTCGCCACCGCCGAGGGCGGCTACACGCTGATCGCCGTGCTCGGCGCGACCTTTCTGGTCACCCTGCTGGTCACCGCCGCCCTCGCCGCGACCAACGACGACCAGCGGCTGATCTCCCTGGACCTCGAGCAGAAACGCGCCTACGCGGCCGCACAGGCCGGCGTGGCGGATTACACCTACCACCTCAACAACGACAGCGGCTACTGGACCCGCTGCACAAACGTCCCAACGCCGAACGCCGTCAACCAGCAGACCTCGACCGCCAATCGCCGGCCGGTTCCGGGCTCGACCGACGGCTCGACCTACGCGATCCAGTTGCTGCCGGCGTCGGGTCAGTCGACCTGCGACATCAACAACCCGACGCAATCGATGCTCGAGTCGAGCGGCTCGAACATCGGGACCTTCAGGATTCGGTCGATCGGCTACAACGGCACCGAGAAGCAGTCGATCGTCGCCACCTTCAAGCAGGCGACCTTCCTCGACTACGTCTACTTCACCCAGCTCGAGACGTCCGACCCGGTGACCTACGGCTTCGCCAACCCCTCGGCGGCCCTGACGGGCGCCTACAGCCAGTGCACGAAGTTCCGGCGCGACGGCCGCGAAGACTCACCGATCCCGGGCACCAGCAACCGCTTCTGCGACCAGATCGTCTTCGTCGGCGGCGACCAGATCGACGGCCCTCTGCACACCAACGACGACCTCGCCGTCTGCGGCACCCCTAGCTTCGGGCGGAACGCGGCCGACGTCACAGAGGTGAGCGCACCTCCGCGAGGCTGGGACCCCGGCAACAACTGCTCCGGCACCCCGGACTTCAACGGACCGTTTGCGACCAACGCGCCGGTCCTGACCCCGCCGACCACCAACGGATCGCTGAAGACCTTCGCAGGACCCACCTATACCTACACGGGCCAGACGTCGATCACCTTGAGCGGGAACACGATGTCGATCAACGGAGGGGCCTACATCGCGGTGCCGAGCAGCGGGGTCGTCTACGTGGAGAACGGCACCTGTACCTCCTCCTACTCGCCGTTCACAGCCACCTATCCCGCCAGCTCCGGCTGCGGCAACGCGATCGTGCACAGCAACGGCACCTACTCCGGTCAGCTCACGATCGCCGCCGAGAACGACGTGATCATCGACGACGACATCAAGCGCTCCAGCAGCTCCGCGGACCTGCTCGGCCTGGTCGCGAACAACTTCATCCGTGTCAAGCACGCTTATCCCAACCAGACGGCGAAGGGCCAGTGCGGGTCGTCCAACGGTGAAACCCGCAATCCAAACCTGAACATCGACGCGGCTCTGCTCGCCATCGACCACTCGTTCATCGTCGATCATTACGACTGCGGGTCGAGCCTCGGGACGCTGACGGTGAATGGCGCGATCGCCCAGAAGTTCCGCGGGGCGGTCGGGACCACGGGTGGCACCGGATACATCAAGGACTACAACTACGACGACCGCCTCCGCTACCAGGAGCCGCCTCACTTCTTCGACCCCGTGCAGTCCGCCTGGCACGTGCAGCGGGAGACGCTCGGGTAGGCCTAAAGGCCTCCGACGCAGGAGCCGAGAAAGCATCATGTTCCCGATCGCCTCACTCGCCTTCGTCGGCGGCATCATGACCGGCAGCTTCGTCGGCCTCGTCGCTCATCGCGTGCCGCGGGGCTCCTCGATCGTCGGGGGCCGCTCGGTCTGCGACTCGTGCGGAGTGCAGATCGCCGCGTACGACAACGTTCCGGTGCTCTCGTGGCTCCTGCTGCGCGGCCGCTGCCGATCCTGCGGGGCAAGGATCCCGCTGCGCTACCTGTTGGTCGAGCTGGCGCTCGGCGCCGCCTTCGCGGCCACCGCGGTCGTCTTCCATGACGATCCGGCCCAGCTGGCGCTCGGACTGGTCTTCGTCGCGATGCTCGCGGCGATCACGCTCACGGACCTCGAGCGGCAAATCATCCCGAACAAGATCCTGATCGCCGGCGCCGTGGCGGGCCTCGCCATCGCCGCCGCAACCGATCCCTCGAGCCTGCCCGAGCGCGGCATCGCCGCGGCGGCGGCCGGAGGGCTGCTGCTCCTCATCGCGCTCGCCTATCCGCGGGGGATGGGGATGGGCGACGTCAAGCTCGCCGCAGTGATGGGCCTCTACCTCGGCAGCGCCGTGTCGGTGGCGCTCGCGGTCGGGGTGATCACCGGTGCTCTGGTCGGGATGGGCGTGATGCTTCACCGCGGCTCCGGGGCGCGCAAGCTGGCGGTCCCGTTCGGGCCATTCCTGGCGCTCGGAGGCGTGGTGGCCCTGCTGGCGGGCGATCAGCTCGTCGACGCCTACCTGAACGTCTTCGTCCACTAACCCACTCTCATCAGTCTTGGGTATGGACCTGTGGCCGAATGCGGCCGATGGGAGAGGTGAGGCAACGAGCCTCCTGCAATGGCCTCTGTGAAGAAGAACACCTCAATCATCGGCCTCGACATCGAGTCGGGCAGCGTCGCCGCGACCGAGGTCGCGGGAAATGGCGACCGCTCCGTGGGGCGTACGGCAATCGTGCCGCTCGAGCCTGGCGTCGTGCGCGAGGGCGAGGTCCATGACCCTGCCGCGCTGAGCAAGGCGCTCGCCGATCTCTTCGAGCAGCACAAGCTCGCGAAGTCGGTCCGTCTCGGCATCGCCAACCAGCGCGTCGTGGTCCGGACGCTGCGGCTGCCCAGGATCGAGGATCCGGAGGAGCTCGACGCTGCCGTTCGCTTCCGCGCCCAGGACGAGATCCCGATGCCGCTCGACCAGGCCGTGCTCGATCACCGGGTGATCGGCAGGGGCGAGGGCCCCGACGGCAATCCCCAGATCGACGTCCTCGCGGTGGCGGCGCGCCGCGACATGATCCATCCGCTCGTGCAGGTGATGCGTGACGCCGGCCTCACTCCCACCGGCATCGATCTTTCGGCCTTCGGCATGATCCGCGCCCTCAGCGCCCAGAACGGCGGCCCCCCTGTCGATGAGACCGGTGAGTTGCCCGTTTCGACCACCCTCTACTGCCACCTCGGCGATCTCACCAACATCGCAGTCGCCCGCGGGGGTGGCTGCCTCTTTACGCGCGTCAGCCCCTTCGGGATCGAGACGATCGCCGACCGGCTTGCCAGCCGGGAGGGGATCTCGACCGAGGAGGCTCGCGAGCTCCTGATGGAGGTCGGCTTGGAGGAGGACATCGATCTCTTCGACGACGACGATGGAAGCTCCGCGGCCCGCGAGGAGCTGGAGCGAGGGGCGAGCAAGCTCAGCGACGAGCTCCGGATGTCGATGGACTACTACGGCGCCCAGGAGGGGGTCACCCCCGTCGAGCGGGTCGTCGTCTGCGGCGCCGGCAGCGCCATCCCGGGATTCGCCGATCGGATCCGGCCCGACCTCGGCCTCGAGATCTCGCGGGAGGCGCCGAGCGAGCTCTCCCACCTGGATCCCGAGGATGCCGCCCGCCTCACCGTCTCCTACGGCCTGGCCCTCGGAGACTGATCCGAGATGCGTCCCGTCAACCTGATCCCACCCGATGAGCGAGGCAGCGACCGCGGCACGATGCGGACGGGTGCCTTCTCTTACGTCCTGATCGGCGCCCTCGCCCTCGCCCTGCTGGGGATCATCGCTCTGGCCTTCACCAGCAAGCAAGTCTCCGACCGCAAGTCGGAGGTGGTGAAGCTGCAGGTCCAGGCCCAGCAGGCGGAGGCAAAGGCTCAGAGCCTGCAGGCGTTCGCCAACTTCCGGGCGGTCCAGGACCAGCGCTCCTCCACCATCACCAGCCTCGCCCAGAGCCGCTTCGACTGGCAGCGCGTGCTCAACGAGCTCGCGCGCGTGGTCCCGTCCGACATCTGGCTCGTCCAGCTCCAGGGCACCGTCAACCCCCAGGTGTCCGTTCCCGACGGGCCCGAGATCAGCATCCGCGACGACGTCTCAGGCCCCGCGCTGGAACTCGTCGGTTGCGCGCCAAGCCAGGACGCGGTGGCCGGGCTTGTCTCCAGCCTGGAGGAGATCGATGGCGTCACCCGCGTCGGCCTCCAGCAGTCGGCGAAGGTGGATGACCTCGGCTCCGCCAGCGGTGCCTCGGTGACCTCCGGCGCAGGCGAGGACACCACGACCGAATGCCGGACGAACGACTTCCTCGCCAAGTTCGAGATCGTCGTCGCTTTTGACTCGGTTGCCGCCCCCGCAGGCGCGACGACGACGCCATCCGTGCCGTCTTCGCTGGCCACGACGGCGTCCTCCCAGGTCGCCTCCCAGTCCACCGCGACCCCATCGGCGGGAGGCTGATCATGAAGGTCAGCGATAAGGGAATCGTCTTCGGAGTCCTGGTCGTCGTGTTTGCGATCGGCTTCTACATGCTCCTCCTGGCCCCGCAGCGCCAGAAGGCGAGCGAACTGAACGATCAGATCGACCAGATTCACGCCTCGATCTCGCAGCAGGAGTCGGTGGCGAGCTACGCGGAACAGGCGCGGAAGGAGTTCCCGCGCTACTACGGGCGCCTCGTCGTGCTGGGCAAGGCCGTTCCGGCGCAGGCCGACACCGCTTCGATGCTGGTGCAGCTCAGTTCGATCTCCGACCATAACGATTTGGACTTCCGCTCCATCGAGCTGGGCGGGGACGCGGGATCGGCGGGGAGCGGAAGCAGTGCGAGCACCGGAGCCGCGACCAGCACCCCGTCAACCTCCAGCACGGCCTCTTCCGGGGGCTCGACGACCCCACCGGCATCCACGACCGGGTCACCCTCGACCAGCTCGGTCAACTCGACGGGCGGCGGCGCCACGGCGGGCACGTCGGCCTCCACCGCCGCCACGCCGGTGCCCGCGACCGAGTCGTCCGCCGCCGCCCTTCCGATCGGCGCCGTGGTCGGGCCGGCCGGCTTCCCCACGCTCCCGTACACGCTCAAGTTCAGGGGCGGGTTCTTCGACATCTCGAACTTCATCGGCGGCGTCGACGACCTCGTTCAGCCGACGGACAGTGGCCTTCGCCTGACCCCTGACGGGCGACTGTTCACGATCGACGGGTTCGTTCTCAACGGCGGCCACCCGGGCTCCTCGCCCGAGCTCAAGGCGAGCTTTGCGGTGACGACCTACGCGACGCCCGCCGACCAGGGCCTGACGCTCGGAGCCAGTCCCAGCGCTCCGGCCCCTGCCAGCCCGGGAGCGGCCCAGGCTCAGCCCGCGAGCGCGGTGGTGGCCAAGTGAAGGGCTGGAAGGTGAACAAGTTCTTCGGCGATCTGGTCTACGACCTGCGCAGCCGCAACCTGCTGCCGGTCGTGGCAATGCTGGTCGTCGGGATGATCGCGGTACCGATCTTGATTTCGGGGTCCGGATCCAAGGGGCCGGATGTCAGCCTGAGCGCGCCGGCTGCGGTCCCCAGCGCACCCGAGGCCGAGAACGCGGTCGTCTCCTACCACCCCGGCGTCCGCAACCTGAAGAAGAGATTGAATGACCTCGGCCCCAAGAACCCGTTCGTTCAGCAGTACACCGTCAGCGACAAGACCGAGTCCTCGTCGGGGTCAAGCACAGCCCTGGATTCCGTGACCTCCTCGACGGGTCCCGTCGGCGGGAACACCGGATCGAGCGGCGGCAGCGGGAACGGCGGCAAGGGTGGAAACGGCAACTCGGGCGGCAAGACCCAGACCCTCTACACCTATTACCTGACCGACGTCACCGTGAGCGACGGCGGGACGCCGGCCGCACTCAACAGCCTCACGCAGTTCCAGTTCCTGCCGACCCAGGCCACGCCGGTGCTGGTCTACATGGGCACCGCTTCGGGCGGCACTCAGGCGCTCTTCCTGGTCTCGAAGGACGTGACGAGCGTGGGCGGAAACGGCGTCTGCTTCCCGAGCGCCGATGCCTGCCAGCTGCTTGGTCTGAACGCCGGGGCGGGCGCCGACCTGCTCTACGGTCCCGACGGCAAGACCTACCACCTGCAGGTCACGAAGATCAAGCGCGTGAACAGCTCGCAGCCTCCCGGCTGAGCCTCGGCCAGCGCTTCACAAAGTAAAGCTTTGACGCTATCCTGGGCCGCGTGGTCGACCGCGAATGTCCCGTCTGCCGGACGGCGGAGGTCATCTCCGGCAAGTGGACTCTCCTCATCATCCGCGACCTGGCGGACTCCTCGCTCCGGTTCTGTGAGCTGGAGCGCTCCCTGGAGGGCATCAGCCCCAGGACCCTCTCCCTGCGCCTGAGGGCACTCGAGGAGCAGGGCATCGTCGAGCGCCGCACCTTCCCCGAGGTTCCCCCGCGCGTGACCTATCAGCTGACCGACAAGGGCACGGCCCTGGTTCCGCTGATCGAGGACATGCGCCGCTACGGGCGGCAGTGGCTGCCCGTCGACGAGCGCGAGCCCGTCGGCGCCGCGGTCTAGGGCCGACAGTCAAAGTCCAAATCGGCAATGAAGGGGGAGGGCCCGTAGGGCGATGCGCATCGGGGCGCGCCGTAGGACTCGCAAGGAGAGTTTCGAAGGATTTGCGCGTTATGGCGACCACAATCCTTCGAAACTCCCCGTGAGATGCCTAACCGCCGGGACGGGCCACCTTCATTGCCGGTTTTGGTCTTTGCAACTCCTCTGTCACACGCAGGAAGCCCCCTGAGGACGGGCGAATCCGACTTGCGTGACGACACTTGAGAGCACAACCGAGAGACTCGAGGAGGCGCTGAGGCGCCTCGCCGTCGAGGCGGCTGACGTGTTCGAGGAGCTGCTGGCCAGTGGGGCGGAGATGCCCTTCGACCTTGAGCCGACGGATGACGGGCCATTGCCGATGTACTCCTACGCCCCCCTGACGGGGCAGTTCATCGAGCGGCACCTCGCCGAGCTTCGGCGCCTCGAGGCGTTCATCGAGGTGCGTGAGATCGCCGGTGAGGAGGCCGCGATCGGGTTCATGGTCGGGCTCTGGGAGGGGAAGACCGAGTTCGACATCGCCGGCGACCGGCTGCAGGGCGCCATCAACGCGGTGCTCGCGACGATCAGCTCGGACTCCGACGAGGCGACGCCCGCCGGAGAGGTGATCGTCCCGCTGGTCGGCTTTCACATGCCGAAGGACGAAATGGAGCTTGATGGGGTACGGATCGTGCGCGCCGACCTGGTCGACGACGCACCGATCGATGCGGTGGATGCAACGAGGTCCGGTGGCAACGGGAAGGCCGGCTTTCTCGCGTGCTTGAGTTGCGGCCTCGCCGCAGTCGCGCCGGCCGCCGCCGTCGCGGACGACCTGAGGCGCGCGCTGCGCACGATGCGGCTGTTCAGGCCGGGCGCCGTCGGGCTCGCGTCCCACGGCTGGGCCAAGCGGTCGGGCGGCTGGGAGCGGTTCGGAACCGGGGCGAGTCGCCCGCGGCAGGGCGGCTACCGCCTGACCGGCAACGAGGTTCCCGAGCTGGAGAGCTTCGCGCGCACGCTCAACGAGCGCGGCTCGCGACTGCCCTCGCTCGACTGGGCCGCCTCCCGCTTTGAGCTGGGCGCCGAGCGCGGATCGCTGATCGAGGCGCTGAGCGACTACCTGCTCGCCCTCCGAGGGCTGCTGGAGGGCGGGGGAGCCTCACGCACCACGATGTCCGCGCGCGTCGCCGCGCTCGCCTGCGAGCCGTACGAGCGCGAGCAGGGCCGTGTCACGGTCGAGCGTGGGCTGGCGATCGAGCGAAAGCTGATGAGCGGTGGCCGCTATCGGCCGGTGGCCGGCGCCTCGCCGCTGGACGTGATCGCGGAGCTCGAGGAGCTCCTGCGGCGCCTGCTCAAGGGACTTGCCACCGGAGAGCTGGGAGGAGACCTGAGGGCCGCAGCTGACGAGGTCCTGCTCTCCGAGGGTCTTTCGGCGACCCACGTCGAGACGCCGGGCATCGGCGAGACCGCCGAATGGCGGCTCCCGGACCCGACGCCCGACGACGCCCTCGACCTGTCGGCGATCGCCGACGGGAACATCGGCGACGAGGAGATCTCCGTTCACAAGGCGGAAACCGACGATGGGCCGGAGACGAACCAAATGGACGGTTTGTCCGTCCGCGGGGCCGAGGAGGATCGGCAACTGACGACGAGGATCGTCGTCGACGACGTCGAACTTCCAGAGATCATGAGCGCCGACGGCGACCATCGCGCTCCGACACCGCCCGACGACAACGGGGGTCGTGCCGATTGGTTCAGCGCCGGCGACGGCGAGCCGGAATGGCCCGCCTTCGCCAAGCCCAGGCGCAAGGATCATGAGAACCGCGAGCCCTCGAAGGACCGGGTCCGCTACCTCTTCCCGGTTCCCGACGCCACCGACTGGTCGGTGGGCGAGCTTCGCTACGAGCGCAAGCGCTCGGGCTGACTAAGCGGCGCCGCTGGCAGCCAGCTCCTCCCGCTGCTCCTCGGTCGCGAACAGGTAGCGGTCGATCTTGAGCAGGGCTTCGAGGTCGTGGACGTCCTCATCCAGATACGGGACGCGGATCACCGCCTTCGGATTGAGCTCGCGGCTCAAATGCTCCACGTTCCGGGCATCGCGCTGCGCCAGCGCCTGATAGTCGGCGAAGTTCTGGGCGACGCGCTCCGCGAGGTCGTCGTCGAGCAGGCCATGAAGGTCCGCCTCCGCCTCTCCCTCGGCCTCCTCGTCGGCCTCGTAGTGGACCTTGTTGACGATCACGCCGCCCACGGGGAGCTTCGCCTCGACGAGCTTGCGGTGGAAATAGACGGCCTCGTTGACGGGCTCGCCCTGGGGGCCGCAGACGACCACGAAGGTGGTCGCCGGATCGGAGAGCAGCTCGGAGACCCGCTTGGCGCGCTCGCGGAAGCCGTCGACCATGCCGCTGAAGGCCTGGAAGAACTCGCTCAGGTCGGTGAGCAGGTCGAGGCCGGTGACCCGCTTCAGCACGCTCATCGCCATCGAGCTGCCGCGGCCGACGACCTTGGTGGCGAACCCGGTCGGCTTCATGAACATCTGCATCCCACGACCCTCGATGAACTGCGTGAGGCGCTTGGGAGCGTCCAGGAAGTCGAGCGCGTTGCGCGACGGGGGGGTATCGAGGACCAGGAAGTCGTAGAGGCCCTCCTGATGGATCTCGAAGAGCTTCTCCATCGCCATGTACTCCTGGGAGCCGGCCAGGGCGTTGGAGAGCTGGCGGTAGATCCGGTTCTCGAGGATGCGGTCGCGCGTCTCGGCGTCCGGTGCGTGCTTGCGCACCAGGTCGTCGAAGGTCGCCTTGGCGTCGAGCATCATCGCCCAGAGCTCGCCCTTCATCTCGATCCCGCAGGGCTCGAACAGCTTCGGGTCGACCTGCCTGGGCGTGTTCTCGAGCTCCTTCAGCCCGAGGGAGTCGGCGAGCCGCTTGGCGGGATCGATCGTCAGCACGCAGACCCTCTGGCCGCGCGCGGCGAGACCGGCCGCCATCGCAGCGGAGGTGGTGGTCTTGCCCACGCCGCCCGACCCTGCGCAGATGCAGATCCCGCGCCCCTCGACGATGTCGGTGATGGACGGCATCAGACGAGGGCGCCCGAGAGCCGCTCGAGCGAGGGCAGGTCGAGCTGGGGCTTGAAGATGAAGGGAAGGGTCTTGACCGGCGTCGAGACGGCCCGCTTCAGGCGCTGCAGCTGCTCACGCTGCGAGCGCGAGCGCCGGAACTCCGAGAGGGCCGCCCGCACGGCCGCCTTCGCCGGCCCGTCGGCCTGATCGAGGGCGCGCTCGAGCTCGGAGGCGTCGCCCTTCGAGAAGCGCTCGGGGTAGAGGGCGTTCATGTAGACGCGGTCGACGGCCATCCCGATGTCGCCGGTCAGCGAATCCTCGAGGGAGGCCGACTCGTTGACGGGCATCTCCTCGGGGAGCGAGACGATCGCGACGCCGGTCGAATCGTGGTCGGTGATGAAGCGGTCGAGCTCCTCGGCCTGGGAGTGGATCGGGCCCACGCGGGCGATGCCGGCGAAGGTGCGGGGGGTCTGCAGGAAGCCGATCCCGTGACCGGTGGCGGGGGCGTCGACGATCACCAGGTCGTACTCCTGCGCCTTCTTCACCTTGCGATCGGGCTGGGCGAGCTCCCAGATCTTCCCGATCGTGACCAGCTCCTTGAGGCCGGGGGTCGCGGCGGCCAGGTAGTTGAAGATTCGAGAGCGAACGAGCAGGTCGCGCATGGCGCGGACCTTGAGCTGGAGCAGCAGGTACTCGCGCAGGGAGTGATCGGGGTCGATCGAGATCGCCCAGAGGTTGTCCGCCACCTCGACCTCGTTGAAGCCGATCTCGGCGCGCCTGAAGACGCGTGAGGCGGTCTCCTGGCCGCCGATCTCGCAGACGATCGTCCGCTGGCCCCGATTCGCCGCAGCCATGCCCAGCGCGATGGAGATCGTCGACTTGCCCACGCCTCCCTTGCCGGTCACGAACACGAGTCGTTTGTCGAGTAGCTCGGGCATACGGGCGGATTCTCCCAAGCGGAAGAAGGAAAGCGGTCCTCGCCTGCGAATTAGCCCGCCTAGATGGCTAGTTTCCGCAAAAAGCAGGTTTCTCAAACCGTGGATGAGGCCGGGCGCATGAGGCCCGAGGACCTCGTCGGTCCGACGCCCGAGAAGAAGGACAAGGGCAAGGACTCAAAGGAGTCCAAGGAGACTTCGAAGGCCGCCGCCAAGGCCCCTACGAAGGCCAAGCAGCCGGACAAGCCCAAGAACAAGGGCCCGGCCAAGGTGATCGCCTTCGCCAACCAGAAGGGCGGCGTCGCCAAGACGACGACCGCGCTCAACCTCGCCGTCGCCTTCAAGGAGTCGGGCCACCGCGTCCTCTGCGTCGACATGGACCCGCAGGGCAACCTGACCATGTCCCAGGGCGTCGACCCCGACAAGGTCGAGAAGAGCATGTTCGACGTCCTCGTCCACCGGTACCCGATCAGCCAGATCATCGCCCACCGCGAGATCGACGTCGCGGTCGCCTCCATCGACCTCGCCGGCGCGGAGATCGCGATGAGCACCCAGATCGGCCGCGAGCGGGCGCTGGAGAAGGGCCTCGACGAGGTCCGCAACGACTACGACTTCGTCTGCATCGACACCCCGCCGAGCCTCGGCCTGCTGACCGTGAACGCGCTCACCGCCGCCGACAAGGTGATCGTGCCGGTCCAGTGCGAGTACCTCTCCATGCGAGGACTCGTCCAGCTTCAGAACACCCTGACGATGATCCGGGAGAACCTCAACCCCGGCGTCGAGATCGAGGGCATCCTGCCGACGATGCTCGATTCGCGGACCGTCCACGCCAAGGAGGCGGTGGAGATCCTCGAGGAGAACTTCGGCGAGCTCGTCTTCAAGTCGCGGATCCGCAAGGCGATCAA
Source organism: uncultured Solirubrobacterales bacterium (assembly GCA_963728875.1). GTDB lineage: Bacteria > Actinomycetota > Thermoleophilia > Solirubrobacterales > 70-9 > DASUPK01. The sequence continues at coordinate 413,410 of CAVSLJ010000003.1, read as the reverse complement.
GTTCGCCGAGGCGCCGGTCCGGGGGGCGTCCGTCCTCAAATACGACCCAAGCTCGAAGGCCGCGGGCGCGTACCGCGACCTCGCGAAGGAGGTCCTGACCCATGGCTCGTAAGAAGCGCGCCAGCATGCGCGAGGGCCCCCTCGCCGATTTGTTCCGCTCGACCGACGAGTCGGTCGTGCCCGAGGAGATCAAGGTGACCGCCAACGGCTCGGGCAACGCTCCGGTCGAGGTCGCCGTGGAGGAGCCCGCCCAGGAGACGCCGGCCCCAGAGCCCGTTCCTGAGCCCACTCCCGAGCCCGTACCCGAGCCGACCCCGGACCCCGTTCCGGAACCGCTTCCCACGCCCGATCCCGTCCCCGAGCCGACTCCGCCCGATCCCGTCGCCGAGATCGACGAGCCCCAGGGCGAGATCACCATCGAGCAGGCGGAGGTGCATCACGAGGGCCTCGAGCGCCTCATGGGCGGTCCCGGCACCGACATTCGCCCGGCCTTCGGCCGCGATGAGCCGGACACTTCCGCACCCACCCGCCAGCCGGTCGTCCCGCGCACCCACCAGGCCGTCCTCCGTGTGGTCGGCGTCGGTGGCGCGGGCGTCAACGCCGTCAATCGGATGGTCGAGGCCGAGCTCCCCGGCGTGGAGTTCCTGGCGATCAACACCGACCTTCAGTCACTGCAGACCTCGAACGCCGACGTGACGCTCCACATCGGCTCCGAGCTCACCCGCGGCCTCGGCTCGGGATCGGATCCCAGAGTCGGTTACCGCGCCGCGTACGAGGAGCAGGACAAGATCAAGGAGCTGCTCAAGGGCTCGGACATGGTCTTCCTGGCCTCGGGCTCCGGCGGCGGCACCGGCACCGGAGCGGCCCCGGTGGTCGCCAAGCTCGCCCGCGACATCGGCGCGCTCACGGTCGCCGCTGTGACCAAGCCGTTCGCCTTCGAGGGCGCCCGCCGGGCGGCCCAGGCGGAGGAGGGCATCGCCGCCCTGGGCAAGGAGGTCGACACGATGATCGTCGTGCCGAACGAGCGGCTGCTGACGATCCTCGAGCGGCGGACCTCGATCGTCGACGCCTTCAAGGTCGCCGACGACGTACTGCGCCAGGCCGTCCAGGGCATCTCCGACCTGGTGATGCTCCCGGGCCTGATCAACCTCGACTTTGCCGATGTCCGGACGACCATGATCGAGGCCGGGGACGCGATCCTCGGAATCGGCATGGGCGCCGGCGAGCACCGCGCGACGATCGCGGCCGAGAAGGCCGTCTCCTCGCCGCTGCTCGAGACCTCAGTCGAGGGCGCGCACTCGCTGCTGCTCTCGATCACCGGCGGTCCCGACCTCTCGCTGATCGAGGCGAGTGAGGCGGCCGAGATCGTCAAGGCAGCCGCGCATCCGGAGGCCGAGATCATCTTCGGCGCGAGCGTCGACGAGGACATGAGCGAGGAGGTCTGGATCACCGTGATCGCCACCCGCTTCGACAATGCCTTCTCACACCGCTTCCACCGCGATCGGCGCAACCAGCCGCGCGAGCCGCGCACCCCGGACCGGGACGCGGCGCTGCGGCCGGAGCGCTACTCCGACCCGGTCGGCGACTACCGTGAGCCCGCCCCAAGGCGGGCGAGCACCGCCGACGAGCTCTACGGCGACGGGGTCTGGGGCCGGAACCCGAGCCGGCCGCCGACCGAGCCGCGGCCGCTCGACGGCCGGGTGCTCGACGTGCCCGAGTTCAAGCCGGGCGACTAGCGGCGTCAGTGCATAGACTGCGATCGTACGTAGGGAGGGGTGAGGGACCTCCCAACAGCCAAGGAGGCACGATCGTGACAGGGAGCTTCATGCGTACTCGCAGCGTCTGGACGCTGGCCATTCTGGTGATCGCCGCGAGCCTGCTCGTCGGCACCGTCGCCGCGAACGCGGGTGCGGCCCGCGATGCTCGCGCCGTCGCCGCGAAGAAGAAGTGCAAGAAGAAGAAGGGCTTCCGGACCGCGAAGAAGAGGAAGTGCAAGCACAGGCTGACGATCCCGGGCCCGATCGTCCGCGCGACGATCACCTGGCCGTCCGGCGAGGTTGACCTGCACGCGTTCGACACGGCGGGGAACCGCAGCGGAATTGCGGTTCCGTGCTCAGCCAACCCTTGTGCGATGTTCGAGGGGATCCCCAACGGCACGCACTCGCCCGACGCCAACAACGGCGGTTCGGAGACCTTCACGGACAACATCTTCGTCCCGGGCGGTGCCGCCAATCGCGAGTTCGCCTACGCGATCTGCTTCTACGCCAACACGACCGTGACCTTCACGGGCGTGAACAGATTGGGGCAGAGCCAGACCCTGCCGGTCATCGGTGCTTCGGGTGAGGGCCACAGCCTGACCGTCACCGGCGGACCGGGCGTCCCGTCGACCTTCGGCTGCCCCTCCTGAGCCAAACCTGCTCTGCACGCTCTCCCTAGGCTGCTCGCATGAGCGATCCGAGGGGAGTCGTCGCCGCGGGGCACCCGCTGACCGCGGAGGCCGGCGCGCAGGTGCTGCGCGAGGGCGGCAACGCGGTCGATGCGGCGGTCTGCGCGATCCTCACCTCGTTCGTCTGCGAGAGCCAGTTGACCGGCTTCGGCGCCGGCGGCTTCATGATGGTTCACGAGGGCGGCGAGAGCACCCTGATCGACTTCTTCGTGGCGGCCGGGGGGGCGGACGGTGTGGAGCGAACGGCGGAGCTGGTCCCGATCCCCGTCTACTTCGACGAGACGCCCCAGATCTTCAACTGCGGGGCCGCCTCCTGCGGAGTCCCCGGGAATCCGGCGGGGCTCGAGCATGTCTGGAGGCGCTGGGGGTCGCTCCCGCTCGATCGCCTGGCGAAGCCGGGAATCGAGCTCGGCCGTGAAGGGGTGGTGCTGACCGCCGCCGCGGAGTACTTCCACGAGATCCTCCACCCGATCCTGGTCTCGACACCTGAATCAGCGGCCCTCTACACCCCGGAGGGGAAGCAGCTCGTCGAGGGCGACACCTTCCACTACCCGGAGATGTCCGATGCGCTGGAGCGCTTCGCGGCCGAGGGCTCCGAGCCGTTCTATCGCGGGGAGACGGCGCGTTTGGTCTGCGAGTGGGTGCGCGAGCGCGGCGGGACACTCGGGATGGACGACATGGCAGCGTACGAGCCGATCGAACGGCGGCCGGTCAGCGCGCGCTTCCGCGGGCATGAGGTCCTCACCAACCCGCCGCCATCGTCGGGTGGAATCCTGATCGGATACTCGCTCGGCCTGCTCGAGCGGCTCGGCTCGAGCAGCGGCGTGGAGGAGATCGTGGCCGCGACCGAGGCGGCCAACGCGAGGCGCGCCGATGATTTCCACGAGGGGCTTCATGACCCCGAATACGTGCGGCGGTTCCTCGACGCCGATCTCGACGAGGCCGCCGCGCGGATCACGGACGGCGAATGGGTGGGCGGCCACGGCGGGGCGGGCGGCCCGGACGAGCCGCCCGACCCGCTCGGCTCGACGACGCACCTCGCCGTCATCGATGCGGACGGCAACTGCGCATCGGTCACCTGCTCGAACGGCACCGGTTCCGGGGTCGTCGTCCCCGGCACTGGGGTCCACGTCAACAACATGCTGGGCGAGGAGGACCTGAACCCGCAGGGCTTTCACCGCATCCCGCCCGGGCGGCGGGTCAGCTCGATGATGTCCCCGACCCTCGCCCTGCGCGACGGGGAGGTCGTGCTCGGGCTTGGCAGCGCCGGATCCAACCGGATCCGCTCCGCGATCCTGCAGACGACGGTCAGGGTGCTGGAGCAGGGGATGGACGCCGAGGAGGCCGTGATCGCCGGACGACTCCACTTCGAGGCCGGGACGGTGCAGGCGGAGCCGGGCGTCGACGAGGCTGCTCTGGACGACCTCGAGCGTCGCGGCGTCCCCGTCGTGCGATGGAAGCGGAAGAACCTCTTCTTCGGCGGGGCGCAGGCGGTGCGCCGGGATCCTGCGGGCGGGAAGCTGAGCGGTGGCGGCGATCCTCGCCGTGGAGGCGCTGTGGCGTTCGCCTGATTCGGCGGCCGGCTACTCGGGGAGCCCGGGGAGGTGGACCTTGCCGTTGCCGCTGGCGCGCTCAGCGGCCTCCTCGGCGCGCTCCAGGGCCTTCCCGACCGCACCGAGGGCGTTTCCGAGCAGCGCCATCCGGTCGTCCTCGTCGCGCATCTCGAGGAGCTGCTGCTTCGTCTCGGGCGGCAGCTCGATGCGCGCCGCGATCGCGTAGGCGGTGGCGCCGTCCAGCTCCTCCGGCTCTGGGCGCTGGCCGGTGGCCCGCTCAGCGAGCTCGGCGAAGGCCTCGCGGGCCGCCGTCGCCGCGTCTTCGTCGAGCGGCGGGATGTCCTCGTCGGGGATCAGCTCGACCTCGCCGGTCGGGTACTCGGGCGATTCGAAGCGATCCAGCACCTTGAAGGGCGCCTCGCCACGGACCACGATGTTCATGCGACCGTCGTCGAAGCGCTCCGTCACGTCGTCGATCCGGGCGGTGCACCCGATCGAGCGGGCGCCGTCGTCGTCGCGCAGGACCACACCGAAGGGCTCCCCCTCCTCCAGAGACGTTCCCACCATCCGCTTGTAGCGCTCCTCGAAGATGTGAAGCGGCACCTGCTCACCGGGGAGCAACACCAGCGGCAGCTCGAAGATCGGAAGCTCGAGACCTGCCATACCCGCCCATCTTAGGATTCCCGGATGGCCGGCATCGACTTCGAGGCTGAGGGGCTGCTCGGAGACCTCAAGGGGAAGGCGCGTGAGGCTCGCCTGGCGCTGCTGGAAGATCTCGCGGAGCAGGGCGTCTCGCTCGATGAGCTGAAGCGTGCGGTCGAGGAGGACAGGCTGGTGCTCCTCCCGGTCGAGCGCGCCTTCGACAGGGGCGCCGACAGCTACACCGCCAGTGAGATCGCTGGGGCTTCGGGACTCGATCCCGAGTTCCTCGGCAGGCTCCTGCAGGCCCTGGGCGCACCCATCCCGGAGGACGATGAACGCGTCTACGCAGAGACGGACCTGGAGGCGGCGAAGAGGGCGAAGCTGTTCCTCGATGCCGGTTTGCCGGAGGAGGGGCTGCTGGAGACGTCCCGCCTGATCGGCATCTCCATGGCGAATCTCGCGGCTGCCAACGTCGACCTGGTCGGTGAGGTGTTCACGGAGCCTGGCGTCGACGAGCGCGAGCTGGCAATGCGCTACGCCGCCGCCGCTCAGACGATGGCGCCGCTGCTCGGCGACACCCTCCTGCACGCGTATCGCATCCACCTGCGGGAGCGGATCCGCCAGGCGGTGATCACCGAGGCTGAGCTCGCCGAGGGCCGGGTGTCCGGTTCGGACGAGGTGACGGTCGCGTTCGCCGATCTTGTCGGATTCACGCGGCTGGGCGAGTCCCTCGAGATCGAGCAGATCGGCGACCTCACCGGCAGGTTGTTCGAGCTGGCCACCGCCGTCGCGCGACCTCCGGTCCGGCTCGTGAAGATGATCGGCGACGCCGCGATGTTCGCCTCGCTGGAGTCCGCGCCACTGCTCGAAGCGGTCGTCAGCCTGGTCGATTCCGCCGGGACCGCGGAGATCCCGCCATTGCGGGCCGGCGTCGCGCGGGGACAGGCGCTGGGGCGTGGGGGTGACTGGTACGGACGGCCTGTCAACTTGGCGGCGCGCATCACGAACTTCGCGCGGCCGGAGAGCGTGATCGTCGATCAGGCCGTGAGGGACTCGATCGCCGAGGGCAACGGCCAGCCGTTCGCCTTCTCCTTCGCGGGCAAGCGCCGCTTCAAGGGAATCGAGGGCGAGGTGTCCGTGCACCGCGTCCGGCGCAACGCCGACGACTCGCGTTAATCCGCTCGTAACGACCCGGCGTAACGCTGGGCGGATGTCCGAGTCTGGATGCCAATGGCACTGCTGATGCTGTTTGCGCTCGTCGCCGGGGCGGGCACGGCCCTGTCCCCCTGCGTGCTGCCGATCCTGCCCGCGATTCTCTCCGCGGGAGTCACCGGAGGTCGGCGGCGACCGCTCGGCGTCGTCACTGGCCTGGCCCTGTCGTTCACCTTCGCCACAGTCGCGCTCGTCTACGTGATCCACGCCCTGGGATTGCCGAACGGCTTCGCCCGGGACCTGGCGATCGCGGTCCTCTTCGGATTCGGCATCTCGCTGCTGATCCCACCGATCGGAGACCGGGTGGAGGCGTTCGCGAGCCGGCTCGCTCCAGGTCCCGCTCGCTTCCGGGGGGACGGCTTCGGCTCTGGGCTGATCGTCGGCGCCAGCCTCGGGCTGGTCTACGCGCCGTGCGCGGGGCCGATCCTGGCTGGGGTGATCGTGGTCTCGGCCGCCCAGGACTTCACCGCCGGGCGGCTCGCGGTCGCGCTCTCCTACGCGGTGGGATCCGCGCTCGTGCTCTACCTGCTCCTGCTCGGCGGCAGGCGGCTGACGCAGCGGCTCAAGCCGGTGCAGGGCCGGGTGCAGATGGCGATGGGCGCGGTGATGGTGCTCGTCGCGATCGCGATGACCGCCAACCTCGACGTCCGCTTTCAGACGGAGATAGCGAGCGCGCTGCCGAGGTTCCTGGTGAACCCGACAGAGAGCATCGAGAAGAGCGATGCGATCTCCACCAACCTAGCCAGGGTGAGCCAGCACGGGACGCCGGTCGTCCCGGAGGACGAGCTCAACCAGCCGGTCAGCCTGCAGACCTACGGGCAGGCCCCCGACTTCACCGGGACCCAGGACTGGTTCAACACGCCGGACGGCGAGTCGCTCTCGATGAGCGAGCTGCGCGGCAAGGTGGTGCTGGTCGACTTCTGGACCTACACCTGCATCAACTGCATCCGCACGCTGCCCTACCTGGAGGCCTGGCAGCAGCGCTACGGGCGCGATGGCTTCACCGTGGTCGGCGTTCACTCGCCGGAGTTCCCCTTCGAGAAGGACGCGTCGAACGTCCAGGACGCGATCCACCAGAACCATCTGACCTACCCGGTGGCCCAGGACAACGACCTGGCGACCTGGGACGCGTGGGGCAACCAGTACTGGCCAGCGGACTATCTGGTCGACGCGCAGGGCAACGTGCGCGACGCGCACTTCGGGGAGGGTGACTACGCCGAGACGGAGCGAGCGATTCGCACCCTTCTGCAGGAGGCGGGGCATGGAAACCTCGGCTCCGGCGCCCGCGCCAGCGCCCAGGCGCCCTCGGCCGGCGACATCACCCCGGAGACGTATCTGGGCGCGGCCCGCGCCCAGGGCTGGGTGACGCCGATCCATCCCGGCGACCAGGACTTCGGCGCAGCGGCGGGCCCGCTCTCGGTCAACCAGTTCGCCTACGCAGGCAACTGGGGCATCACCGACGAGGACGCAACGGCCGGAGCCGGTGCCGAGATCGACACGGAGTTCAACGCCCGCCGCGTCTTCCTCGTCCTCGGCTCCCCGGACGAGGCGCGCCACGTCCAGGTGCTCCTCGACGGCAAGCCGATCCCCGCGAAGCTCGCCGGGGCCGACGTGCGCAACGGGCGAGCGACGATCCGGGCGCAGCGGCTCTACCGTCTGGTAGACCTCCCGGCGGTCTCGCAGCACCGGCTCTCGCTGATCTTCGATCCGGGGATCTCCGGGTACGCGTTCACGTTCGGTTAGGGGCGAACGGCGAAAACCGGCTGGGGAAGGGGAGAGATTCGCGCCGTTGGCGACTTACTCACGGACGTGCGTGAGGAACTCACCAACGGTGCCCAGGACGGGGCCATCGCCAGGCTTGCGGCCAACCAACACGGAGTCGTGTCCCTCGCTCAGCTCGAGCGACTCGGCGTACGGCGCCAGAGTCTGACCCGCCGCTTGGCGGCCCAGCGTCTTCAGCGCATTCATCGCGGTGTTTACGCCGTCGGGCATCTTGGACTCAGCGAGAAGGGCAGATGGATGGCTGCGGTGCTCGCCTGCGGCCCCGGAGCGGTTCTGAGCCACACCAGCGCGGCCGCGCTCTGGCAACTCCTTCCTCAGAGGGGTTTCGTGCACGTAACCGTCGCGGGCAATGGAAGAACCGCGCCGGAATCCGAGTCCATCGGTCAACCACCCTCTTCCCCAGCCGCAGTTCGCAGCGGCGCTGCGGCAGGCGGAGTACCTCGGCCTGCCGCCGGATGACGGACCCGACCCGGACCACACCCGTGGCGAGCTGGAAGCGCGCTTCCTCGCCCTCTGCCGCCGCCACCGCCTTCCCCAGCCGGAGGTGAACGATGGACTTCATCTGGCCCGAGGCGCGCCTGATCGTTGAGCTCGTCGGCTATCGCGCTCATTCCGGGCGCACCGCCTTCGAAGCCGATCGCACGCGCGACGCGGGTCTCAAGCTGCTCGGCTACGACGTCATCCGCCTCACCTGGCGGCAGCTCACCAACGGGCCAGCCGACGTCGCATGCACCATCCGCCGGCTCCTCCGCGCCCGCGGTCAATAGGATCACCCTCGTGGATCTCGAACACGCACGAAAGCGGCTGGCCGAGGAGCGAGCCCGTGTCGAGGGCGAGCTGGAGGAGCACGAGCAGCCCGATACCTCGGACGAGCCCGAGGACAGTGGGGACGAGGCCAACGACCTCGAACAGGCGAGCACGGACAGCGCCTTCGTCGAGGACCTGCGGCGGACCCTGGACGACATCAGGCGCGCCGAAGAGCGGATCGAGGACGGGACCTACGGCAAGTCCGTCGTCAGCGGCGAGCCGATCCCGGACGGGCGTCTCGAGGCGCTTCCCTGGGCCGACCGCAACGTGGACGAAGAGCCGGGCGGCCGCGGCTGACATTCGGCCAAGCGGTGCGGGCGCACGCGCCCGATGGCCGATGCTCTACGCGTGGAACAGGATTCGCCCAGGCGCAGCTCCTTCGTCCGCAGCGCCGCCAACCTCGATGGCGGCGATGAGACCTACATGTCGTTGCTCGGCAAGCTTCTCGCTGCGATCGTCGCCACCCTTTGGGGCGCCTCTCTGATCCTCGCGGGGGGCATGGGAATCAAGCCCGGACCGAGCGCGGCGCTGTTCACCATCGCCGTCGGGATCATCCTGATCCTGCTCGCCGCCGACCAGGCCTGGCGAGCGGTTCGCAAGCTCGGCTAGGGCCGGCGCGCCGAGACGAGCAGGTTGTAGAAGAGCTGCGGCGGCAGCCGTGGCTCCAGCACCTGGTTGTCGACCCGCTGCAAGGCCAGATAGCTCCGGAACGCGAATCGCCTCCATCCCCACGGCACCTCGTCCGGCTCGGCGCTGGCCTCCAGCGTCCGCACCGTCCAGCCGTGAATCGAGGCGAGCAGCTCCTCGCCCTTCACCCTGACGTCCCCCAGCCCGGCCTGGGCGCAGAAGCGCCGCAGGTCCCCCGGCGAGAAGGCGTGCACGTCCACCTCCGGCTCGAGGTCGTGACGGTGCTCCGCCTCCGCCTCGTAGTCACGCGCTGACGCGCCGACGAGCCGCCGCCACAGCGGCGCCGTAAGCAGCGCCGTCCGCTTGGGAATGGCGGCGAGGAGGTCGCCGTAGCGTGACGGCTCCCCGCAGAACGCGAGGGTCCCACCCGGTCGCAGCACCCGGGCGAACTCCGAGAAGGCCTGCCCCAGATCGGGAATGTGATGGAGCACGGCGTGGCCGAAGACCAGGTCGAAGCTCTCGTCGGCGAAGGGAAGCGTCTCCGCCTCGGCCGCCGCGGTCCTGACCTTCAGACCCAGCCGCTCCGCGTTCTCCTCCAGGGTGGCCAGCATCCCCGGCGAGATGTCCGTCGCGGTGGCCCGCTCGATCGCCCCGGCCTGCAGCAGGTTGAGCGAGAAGTAGCCGGTCCCGGCGCCGATCTCCAGCGCGTCTCCGAACGGAGCCTCAGGCCACCCCCCAAGTGCCTTCCGCAGCTTGCCCGTGACCTGCTCCCGGCCGATCTCGCCGAAGTCGATGCCCCACTTGGAGTCGTACGAGGCCGCCGCCACGTCGTGGTAGCGCTCGTTGACCTCCTTAATCCGCTCGGGGCTCGAGGGTGCAGCCATGACGCGGGATCGTAGACCGGGTCAGCGGTCGTACGTAGCGATCGCTCTGAGCGACAGGCCGATCAGGATCACGCCCATGACCACGATCACGCCGAAGCAGACGAGCAGCTTGTCCACCACCCATCCATCGATGATCAGCGAGCGCAGTCCGACGATCACGTAGCTGACCGGGTTGATCCGAGCCAGCGTCTCCATCACCGGCGAGAGCCGGTCGAACGGCACGAAGTTGGGCGTCAGGAAGAGGAGCGGGAAGAAGAGCAGGAAGCTGGTGTTGGTCGCCTGCACGTTGCGGGTGGTGAGCGCGACCAGGATCCCGAAGCCCGCATAGGCGACCCCGAAGAGCGAGGCCAGCAGAACGCAAACGACGGCGCCCGCCACGCCGGTCTCGATGTGCGCTCCGAACGCGAGGCCTGCCAGAAGCACCACCGTGGACGCCGCGATCCCCCGAACCAGGTCTGCCCCGAGCCTCCCGACGATCAGCGACGTTCGCCTGATGGGGGCGACCAGCAGCTTGTCGAAGTACCCACTGTCGATCTCGGTGACCAGCGCCAGCCCCGTGGTCGCGGTCGCGACCGCGAACATCAGGGACACCGGCATCTGGAACGCGACGTATCCCTGCCCGTGCAGGAAGGGGGTCGTGCTCGGGAACGTCTTCGAGACCTGCCCGATGTTCACCGCCAGGAAGAAGAGCGGGATGAACAGCGTCGGGATCGTCGCCTCCGGGTAGCGGATCACCTCCCGCACCGCTCGCCGCCCGAGCAGCAGGACCTCGGTCATGACATCACCGCCCGCGCCGCGGCCTCATCCTCTTCTGCCGCCTTGTCCTCAGGCTCGGTGCCGGCCCCCTCGAGGCGGCGCCCGGTCGCCTCCAGGAAGACGTCGTCCAGCGAGGGCTGATCGACGGCGATCGCGCCGACATCGACGCCCGCCGAGTGCAGGCGCCCGACGATCGCCGCGATCGAGGCGGCGCCGTCCTCGACGTAGAGGGCCAGCGCGTCATCAGCCGGGACGACGCGCTCGAGTCCCGGCAGGTCGCCGATCGCCGCCTGGGTCTTGTCGGGGTCTGCGCCCTTGAGCTCGACAGTGACGACGTCGTTTCCGAGGTCTCCCTTGAGCTTCTCGGGTGTCCCTTCGGCGACGATCTCACCCGCATCGATGATCGCGAGGCGCTCGCACAGCTCGTCCGCCTCCTCCAGGTACTGCGTCGTCAGGAAGATCGTTGTGCCCGTCGAGTTGATGCTCCGGACCTCGTCCCAGACCGTGAGCCGCGAAGCTGGATCGAGCCCGGTCGTCGGCTCGTCCAGGAAGAGCACTTTCGGCCGATGAACGAGCGCGCTCGCCAGGTCGAGCCGCCGCTTCATCCCTCCGGAATAGGTCTTGGTGCGGCGGTCCGCCGCCTCCGTCAGGCCGACGAGCTCGAGGAGCTCGTTCGTCCGCGTCTTCCCCGCGACGCCGGTGATGCCGTACAGCCCGCACTGCAGCTCGAGCAGCTCGCGGCCCGTCTGCACCGGGTCCAGCCCGATCTCCTGGAGTGCCACGCCGATGCTCCGCCGCACCTCGTCGCCGTCGGCCACCACGTCGTGGCCGGCGACCGACGCCCTGCCGTCACTCGGTGGGAGGAGCGTGCAGAACATCCGCACCGTGGTCGACTTGCCGGCGCCGTTCGGCCCGAGGAAGCCGAAGATCTCGCCCTCGGGCACCGCGAGATCGACCCCGCGCACGGCTTCGATGTCGCCCTTGAAGGTTCGGGTCAGGCCGCGGGCCTGGATGGCAGGGGTGGTCGCGTTGTCCTCGCTCAAGCGTCTTTCCGTCCTTGGGATTCCCCGTGTATGACCGGATCACGCGCCGGAACTCATCGCTCGCGGCCACTCCGGACTCTACGAAAACGCCTCAGTCCCTAACTTCCCCGCGGTGGGCGAAGCCGATCAGACCTATCTGCAGGCCGATCAGCCGGAAGGGGTCCCGCCTCTCGAGCTGACGGGCGAGCGCACACTCCCCGACGTCCCCGAGGAGAACTACTGGTACCGGCGGCACGTCGCCGTCTATGTGTGGATCGCGGAGCGCTGCGCCGGCCTGCGGGTCGTCGACCTTGCCTGCGGCGAGGGCTACGGCTCCGACCTGCTCGCCGCCAGGGCGGCCGAGGTGACCGGGGTCGACGCGAACCCAGAGGCCTTCGAGCACGCCCGCGCCCGCTACCGCCGCCCGAACCTGACCTTTCAGCGCGGTGTCGTCGAGGAGTTCGATGAGCGGGTGGATGCCGTGGTCTTCCTGCAGACCATCGAGCACATCCACGAGCCCGAGAAGCTCCTCGAGCGGATCGCGCAGGTGGCTCCGGTCGCCTACATGTCGACCCCGAACCGCCTCACCCTCGCGCCGCCGGGCGCGGAGAAGTCCGACAACCCCTGGCACCTGCGCGAGTACGACGCGGGCGAGTACCGCGAGCTGCTCGAGCCACATTTTCGGAGCGTCGAGCTGCTCGGCCTCTTCCACGCCCGCAAGCTCCGGGCGCACGAGCTCGCGATCCGGGCCGGGTGGGACCGGGTCCATGCGGCGCTTCACGTCACCAAGCCGTTCTACGACCGCTTCATCCCCGCGATCAGGGCCCGCGACTTCCGCCTGGGGGCCGGGGACCTCGACAGGGCCCTGGACTTCCTGGCCGTCTGTCGCGCCTGAGGCCCATGGCCGAGCGCTCCGCCGGCGACCTGGCGATCGTCCTCCACTCCCACATGCCCTACGTCGAGGGTTTCGGGACCTATCCGTTCGGGGAGGAGTGGCTTTTCGACGCCTTCGCGCGCTCCCACCTGCCGGTGCTGGACGTCGCGGAGCGCCTCACCATGACGATCACCCCGGTCCTCGCCGACCAGCTGGAGGCGCGGGGGGTGGGGGAGAGGATGCTCCGCTTCCTGCGCCGCCACCGGGTGGACGCCGCCGATCGCGACGTGGCGGACGCGGGCGCCGCGGTCCGGCCCGCCGCCAAGGCCGAGGCGGACCACTACACGCGGGCGATCAGGCGGCTGCGAAAGCTCGGGGGCAACCCTCTGCGCGCCTTCCAGGAGGCGCACGAGAGGGGCCGGATCGCCCTGATGGCCTCGGCCGCGACCCACGCCGTCCTGCCGAAGCTCGCCACGCTGGCGGGCCGCCGCCTGCAGGTGGACGCCGGCCTGCGCTCTCACGAGCGCCGCTTCGGCGAGCCCGCGGGTTTCTGGCTGCCGGAATGCGCCTATGCGCCCGGGGTCGAGGCGGTGCTGGCCGAGCGGGGCATCGCGTTCACCTGCCTCGACCAGAGCGCCCGGGAGCGCGGGACCGCTGCGCTGGCGCCGATCCGGCTGCCGGGTGGGCCCGTCGGCTTCACCATCGACTGGCCGACCGTGCGGCTGGTCTGGTCCGACGGGGGCTACCCCGCCGACCCCGCCTACCTCGAGTACCACCGGCTTTCGCAGAACGGGATGCGCCTCTGGTCCATATCCGGCGCGCCGTACGACGCGGCGGTCGGGTCCAAGCGGGCCAGCGAGCACGCCGCCTCGTTCCTGGCCGCCGTTCGCGACCGCCTCGAGCGCCATCGCGCCGACACGGACAGGCGTGGCCTCTGCGTCTTCGCCATCGACACCGAGCTGCTCGGCCACTGGTGGGCGGAGGGACCGATCTGGCTCCACGAGGTGGTGAAGGGCGCGGAGCTGGAAGGAGTCCGGCTGCTCACCCTGCCGCAGGCCCTCGACGAGCACGAGGCCGAGTCCCGCCCGGTGCACAGGGCCAGCTGGGGCGAGGGCAAGAGCCTCGAGACCTGGGACTCACCGCCGGTCTCGGACCTGGTCTGGGCCACGCGGCGGTCCGAGCTCCGCCTCCTCCGAGCGCTCCGCAAGCGCGACTTCGCCCGCGACGCCGCCGAGCGGGCGGCCCGTGAGCTGCTCGCCCTGCAGTCGAGCGACTGGGCCTTCATGGACCACCGCGGCCAGGCCGGGGACTATCCGTACGCGCGCGCGACCGCCCATGCTCAGGCCCTGCTGGAGGCCATAGACTCCCTCGAGGCAGTCGACGCACGCGTGCGCAATCTCGCCCCCGACCTGAGCCTCGCGCCGCTGCTCGAGCCGTAGAGCCTGACCATGAGCCGCATCCTGATCCTCTCCTGGGAGTATCCGCCCCTCATCGAGGGGGGCCTGGCCCGCCACGTCCGCAAGCTCTCCGAGGCGCTCGTGGAGCGCGACACCGAGGTCCACGTCCTCACCCGCGGTGGGGAGGAGTCGCCGTCCGAGGAGGTGATGGCGGGCGTGCACGTCCACCGCGTGATGGAGCCGACCCGACCCGCCGAGCTCAACGAGTTCGTGGCCTGGGTCGAGCGAATGAACTCGGACATGCTGGCCGCCGGCGTCGAGCTGGGCGACCGCTTCGACTTCGACCTCGTCCACGGCCATGACTGGCTGGTCGCCAACGCCTGCGACCACCTCGCGCGCCGCTTCGACGCACCCGTGATCATCACGATCCACGCGACCGAGCACGGCCGTCACCAGGGCTGGGTCGACAAACACCCCCAGTCCTACATCCACGGGGTCGAGCGCTGGATCACGAACCGCTCCGACCGCGTGATCGCCTGCTCCACCTTCATGCGCGAGCAGATCGTCGACGTCTTCGGCGTCCCGGAGAGCTCGATCGAGGTGATCGCCGAATGGGATCGACCCCGAGGACCTCCAGCCCCAGAACGACGACGAGCTGCGCCGCCTGCGCGCCGAGTTCGCCGAGCCCGATGAGTCGCTCGTGCTGCTGGTCGGGCGCCTCGTCTACGAGAAGGGCTTCCAGGTCGCGCTCGAGGCGCTCCCCGAGATCATCGAGCGCCTGCCTAAGACGAGGTTCGTGGTCGCGGGCTCGGGGACGCACGAGGAGGAGCTCCGCCGCCAGGCCGAGGAGCTAGGCCTGATGTCACATGGCACCTTCGTCGGCTGGATCGGGGACGATGTCCTCCACTCGCTCTACCGGATCGCCGACGTCTGCGTGGTTCCCTCGATCTACGAGCCGTTTGGCCTGGTGGCCCTCGAGGCGATGGCGTCGAGCTGCCCGTGCATCGTCGCCGACACCGGCGGCTTGCGAGAGGTCGTTCCGCATGACGAGGTCGGGCTGCGCTTCCGCGCACGCGATCCCGAGTCGCTGGCGGAGATGACGATCAGGGTGCTCGACGACGCGAAGCTCTGCCGCCGGCTCACCGCCGAGGCCTTTGAGCATCTGAGCCGCTTCGACTGGGGCGACGTCGCCGAGCGCACCGCCGACGTCTACGCGGAGGTGGTGGCCCTTGACGCGGCTGCCCGACGGCCGGCGTGAGGTCTATCCGTCGCGGGACAAGGCGCCCAAGCGGCGCGCGCCCGACTTCGGGCCGGGCCTCAACGTCAGCGTCCCGATCTCGTTCGGCCTCCCGCTGGTTGTCATCGGCATCGCGCTGATCGCCACCGCGGCCAGCACCGGCCGCCTGGTCTTCTGGATCACCGGAGGGATCGCCGCGGGGGCCGGAGTTCTGCTCTTTGCGACGGGGAAGAGGCTCTAGCTGCAGCAGCGGTTACTTACGGTGCTTCTTGTGCCGCTTCTTCTTCTTGCAGGTCTTCTTCTTGTGCTTCTTCTTGGACTCCGCGGCGCGATGGTGGCGCTTCTTCTTCTTCTTGGCCTTCTTGCACTTCTTCGCGCCGGCGTTCCCGGAGGGACCGCACCCATCCACGGTCGCCGGGGCGTCCACTGAGGCGGTGGCGCCGTTGTAGCCGGTGAAGTCCGCGTGGAACAGCGGTGCCGGCGGGACGCAGATATCCCGGGTGGTGCCGAGCAACGCCGGCGGATTCGTGAAGGTGAGCTGGAAGTTGGAGATCGGGATGTCAGGCAGCCCGCTGAAGGTCACCGTGTTGGGGTTGATGGCCGTTGTGCCCTGCAGGAGCAGGTGGAGCTGTCCCTTCAGGTCGAGGCCGAGGTTGGGGAACGTTCCGCTCCCCTGCACGAGCTCGACGTTTCCGATCAGGGGCTGTGTGAGCAGGGGGGAGGCCGCGGTCGCCAGTCCCACCACGGTGTTGGACGGACAGTTGCCGGCCACGAAGCTCGCCTGATCGCAGGCGGCGGCGAAGAAGAGAGACGAGTTCGGATTGAAGTCGCTCGGGACCCTGACCACCGCGTTGAGCAGACCCGCCTCGTCAGTGTCCTGGAGGATCGAGGTGCTCGCGGTCGTGGGGACGCCGTTTGTCGTCTGCCCGGGCCCACCGGCCGTGGCCGTGAAGGCGGGCGAGAAGTCGAGCGCTCCGCAGTTCGTCGTCGTGAAGCTCGCCTGGCCACTCGCGTTCCCGCCCGTATAGGGGACAGCCGAGAAGTTGGTCGTGTTGGTGCCGCAGGAGGTCGGGTTGCGCATGAACGCCTTCCCCGTCCCCGGAGCGTGCCCGAAGAGCGTGATGTCCTGCGAGTTGATGGTCGTGTCGAGGCCCGAGGTCGAGTTCGGGATGTTGTTGATGACCGTGTTGAGGCCGAAGTCCGGCCGCAGCTGGACCGCGGACTGGAGGATGACGTTGGGCACGACCGGCGGGAGAGCGTCGCAGAGTGCCTGTGGGAGCGGGGGGCAGAGGAGGCTGTTGACGGGTCGGAGGACGATCCCAAAGCGAGCAGGCTCACCGGGCTGCGGCGTGAGGTTGTAGAGATCGCCGTTGACCGTGACCGGGACGGGCAGGACGACAACGGTGAGAGTGGCGTTCACACTCACGCTGCCGACCTTGCTGGCGCCGGGACAGGTGTCGGCGTTGAGCTGGGCAACGGTGCACAGGGGGGCGGCGTTCGGGTCGCCGATCATCCCCGGCGGCAACCCGATGGTCAAATCCTTGACCTGGCCACCGCTGAAGTCCATGTGGAGGTGGAAGTCACTGTGGGCGCCAGCCTGCGTGCTGGCGGGCGCGGCGACGAGGCCGCTGACCGACAGCGCCTGGGCTGATGCCGGCACGGCAAAGAGAAGACCGATGGACGCGATCAGCGTGCCTATCAGACGCCTTGGAGTCCGCTTCATGCCTCTCCGTTCTTACCCCTGTGACTTCTTGCCAACTGCCCGGCCCCGGTGCCGAGAAGCGAGTATAGGCAGATCAGCGATTTTCACGCGTCGGTTCCACCGGATCCGGCCACTTCAGAGACTGCGGCTCCTCTCGCATGCGGATCACCTTGGCCGGGATTCCGCCGACCACGGCGTTGGCCGGGACGTCCCGGGTGACCACCGAGCTCGTGCCCACGATCGCGTTGTCGCCGACCCTGACCCCGCGCAGGAAGCAGGCGCCGTACCCGACCCAGACGTTGGAACCGATCACGCACTCGCGCATGTAGATGCCCTGCTGGCGAATCGGGCGCTCGACCTCGACCACGCCGTGGTCGAAATCGATGAACATCGCCCGGTCGGCGATCACGCACTGCTCGCCGATCCGCACGTGCCTGTACGAGGAGATCGTGCACTCCTGGCCGAAGACCGTCTTCGCGCCGATCTCGACCACGCCCTCATGGCTGCGGATCTTCGACCCGTCCCCGATCCAGCAGAAGCGCCCGAAGCGGATCTCGGCTCCCTTGGCGATCTGCAGCTGGAGGCCCCTGCCGAAGAAGACCGGCCCGTCGGTCTGCCAGCGCCAGCCGGCCGGGGTCAGGAAGCGGCGCCACAGATATCGCCAAAGCAGGCGGCCGTAGCGCAGGTTGAGCATGCCGTTGCGGCGGTAGAAGCCGAGTGCGCGGAACACGGGCGGCGATTCTAGGTTCCGCCCCCATACCTAGACTGCGACGCGATGGCCCAGAAGACCGAAGAGAGCCTGGCCGAGCGGCTGGTCGCGGGCGACAAGCGCGCCCTCGCCCGTGCCATCACGCTGATCGAGAACGACGACCCGGCCGGCTGGGAGCTGGTGCGCGAGGTCTTCCCGCGCACCGGCAGGGCGAGGATCGTCGGCCTCACCGGACCGCCCGGGGTGGGGAAGAGCACCCTGATCGGTGCGCTGACCGCCGAGATGAGGAAGGCCGACCGCCAGGTCGCCGTCCTCTCGATCGACCCCTCCAGCCCCTTCACGCGCGGAGCGCTGCTCGGCGATCGCATCCGGCTCTCGGACCACTTCCTGGATCAAGGCGTTTTCATCCGCTCGATGGCGAGCCGCGGCGCCCTGGGCGGGCTCTCGGAGGCCACCCTGCAGGCGGCTCTGCTGATGGACGCCTCGGGCAAGGACGACGTCTTCATCGAGACCGTCGGGGTCGGTCAGGCCGAGATCGACATCGTCGACCACGGCGACACGATCGTCCTCGTGCTGATGCCGGGGTCCGGGGACTCGATCCAGGCTCTGAAGGCCGGCGTCATGGAGATCCCGGACGTGATCGTGGTCAACAAGTCAGACCATCCGATGACCGACACGATGATCCGGGAGATCCGCGGCGTCCTGTCGCTGGGGCCCGCCACCTCCTGGAGGGTCCCGATCGTCAAGACCGAGGCGGCGAAGGGCGAGGGCATCGCCGAGCTCGCCGAGAAGATCACCGAGCACCGCGAGCACATCGAGGCCGAGGGCACCCTGGAGGAGAGGAGGGCCCGGAATCTCCGCAACGAGGTGCTCGAGCTGGCAGCATCGCGAATGCGACGGCGGTTGGAGGAGACCGTCTCGGACGATGCATCGATCCGCGAGCTCCTCGACCGCGTCGTCAAGCGGGAGATCGATCCCGCCAGCGCGGCCAAGGAGCTATTGGAGCGTGAGGGTGGCTGAGGAGCGGTCAACCCGAACGACGCAGGGCAAGTCACGAGACAAGGCGTCCCTGCCGAGCCTCGAGGACGCGATCGCGTGGGTGGGCAAGCAGATCGACGGGCTCGGCAACAAGAGCCTGGGCCGCGTCGCCGGCATCCATGTGGACGCCGAGGACGGCGATCCTCGCTGGGTGCTGATCCGCCTCGGCCCGCTGGCCGGCTGCACCGCGATCCCGTTCGAGCACGTCGCCGAGGGCGCCGGCCGCCTCTGGGCGGCCTATGAGCGCGACTGGATCCGCGAGGCCCCACGCTTCCGCCCGAGCGAGTCGCTCACCGCCCTGCAGGAGCTCGAGCTCTGCGCGCACTGGGGCATCAGCGAGGGCCAGGGTCGCGCGGCCGAGGTGGCGGAGCAGGACGCCGACGAGATCACCGCTGTCCCCGCCGGGGACTGATCCCGGCACGAATCCCGCCCAGGGGAAAGATTCCCCCCATTTGTCGACTTGGCTCCGCTATCCGGAGCAAAGTCGCCAAACCGCTGCTTTTCGTCCAAAGCAGCACTTTCGTTTGGCATTGAAGCGGCGGTCATCTGACGGGCGGTAGGATCGTCGAGAGGGAGGTTCGCGGCATGCGAACGAAGCTGCAGATTTCGGTGGTGGCGACCAGCGCCCTGGCGGTGACGTTGCTGGCCGCTCCGGTAGCGGACGGGGCCGTCTCTGTCGGGCAAACCGCCCCCGGCCCCACCCAGCTGTGCGGGACCGGCAACAGCGCGCAGAGCGCGGAGGCTGGCCCGCCCTCATACGTGATTCCCAGCGCGGGCGTGATTACGGCCTGGCAGCACAAGGCTCACGCGGACGGGGGCGATGGCAGGCTCCTGGTCTGGGACGGCCCGCCGGTGTCGCCGTTGACATTGGCCGGTCGCAGCGGGGTCGAGGTCTTCACGGCAGGCGAGCTGCGGAGCTATCCGACCCGCGTCCCGGTGTCGCCCGGCGACGTCCTCGGTCTCCGGGTGCACTCGATGAACGCCGGCTGCACGTTCATGACCGGAGCTGGCGACACCGCGATCGCTCGCGGCGCCGCCCCGGACATCGCCCCGGGAGAGTCGATGGCGACCACCAGCACTCTCCCCAATCAGCGCGTGAACGTCTCCGCGACGCTGGAGCCCGATGCCGACCTCGACGGCTTCGGCGACGAGACCCAGGATCAATGCCCCACCAATGCGGGCACTCAGGGGGCCTGCCCTGTCGCCCCCGTGAAGAAAAAGAAGTGCATGAAGAAGAAGAAGCACAAGCGGTCCGCCGAGTCGGCCAAGAAGAAACACTGCAAGAAGAAGAAGTAGCTCTGTCCCACGGGCCGGGCGAGCTGCCTAGGCCCCATGGCCGCTTCTCGTCCAAAGCGGCACACTTGGTGAGTTGTTCCGGCATTTCCGGAAGAACTCACCAGAGGGCACCTCGACACGGGCTGCTCGGCGAGAAGCCGGTCACATGGACCGGTAAAGCGCCAAGCAACCGAGCTGGGCTGAGACCACTGCTTTCCATGCAAACGAAAGCTGCGGGGCCCCGCGGTATTACCCGCGACTAAACCCCGAGCTGGCGAGCGATCACCATCTGCTGCACCTCGTCGGTGCCCTCGCCGATGGTGAGGATCTTGGCGTCGCGATAGAAGCGGCAGACGGGGTACTCCTCGATGTAGCCGTAGCCGCCGTGGATCTGAACCGCCTCCTCGGTCGCCCGGACGGCGAGCCTGCCGGTGATCAGCTTCGCCTGGGCCGCGGTCAGCGTGAACGACTCGCCGCGGTCCTTCTCGATTGCGGCGCGATGGACCAGCAGCCTCGCCGCCTCGATCTGGGCGGAGAGGTCGGCGATCTTCGCCTGGATCGCCTGGAACTTGCCGATCGGCTGACCGAAGGCCTGGCGCTCCTTGGAGTATGAGATCGCCTCGTCGAGCGCCCCCTGCGCCAGGCCGACTCCCATCGCCGCCACGCCGATCCGGCCGCCGTCGAGAATCGCCAGGAACTGCTTGAAGCCGGCGCCGCGCGGCCCGAGGATGTTGCCCTCCGGAACGCGGCAGTCCGCGAAGGTGAGCGGGCGCGTGTCCGAGGCGTTCCAGCCCATCTTCCGGTAGGGCTCGCCCACCTCGTATCCCGGCGTCCCGTTGGGGACGATGATGTTGGAGATCTCCTTGCTCCCGTTGTCGCGGCCGGTGACCGCCGTGATCGTCACGCAGCCGGAGATGTCCGTGCCCGAGTTGGTGATGAACTGCTTGGCGCCGTTCACGACCCACTCGCCATCCTCGAGCTCCGCGCGGGTGTGCGTGTTGCCGGCGTCGGACCCGGCCTCGGGCTCGGTGAGGCCGAAGGCGGCGAGCTTTCCGCCGCTGCAGAGCTGAGGGAGCCAATCGTCCTTCTGCTCGTCGGTGCCCCAGAGGTAGATCGGCATCGTCCCGAGCGAGGTGTGGGCCGCCATCGTGATCGCGACCGAGGAGTCGATCCTGGTGAGCTCCTCGACCGCCAGGGCGTAGGCGAGGGTGTCCGCTCCTCCTCCGCCGTACTGTTCCGGGAACGGGATGCCCATCAGCCCGAGCTCTCCCATCTTCGCCACCAGCTCGTACGGGAAGGCCTTGGTGCGGTCGAGCTCCTCGGCCACCGGTGCGACCTCCTGGCGGGCGAAGTCGCGGACGGTGTCGCGCAGCAGCCGCTGCTCGTCGGTCAGGTCGAAGTCCATCCCAGCGCGGGAGTCTAGGGACGGCTTCAAGCATCGACGGCCGCCACAAAGACCGCGGCCGGATCTACGGCCACAAGCGGCCGGCCCGCATAAGTCGCTTCGGGCGTCGCCCCTACGCTCCGACAGCGACCGGCCTGGTGGCCGCTCCCGGCCCTTCGACAGCGCGCGTCTCGCGGACCGTCAACGGCTTGCCGCACTTGGTGCAGATCCGGCGCTCGTCGATGACGCCGCCGCACTCGCCCTTGTGGATGACGAGCACGGGGGGACCGTCGGGCAGCGGCTCGTACTTGTCCCCCCAGAACATCAGCGCGGTCATCACCGGCCACAGGTCCAGCCCCTTCTCCGTCAGGAAGTACTCGTAGCGCTCGGGCCGCTCGCTGTACGGGCGCCGCTCGATGATGTCCTCGTCGACCATTCGCTGGAGCCGGGCGGTCAACACGTTCCGGGCGACGCCGAGGGACCGCTGCATCTCCGAGAACTTCCGCCGCCCGTGAAAGATCTCCCGCACCACCAGCAGCGTCCAGCGCTCGCCGACCAGCTCGAGGCTGCGAGCGATGGAGCAGGTCTGTCCTTCGTAGTCATTGCCGAGCATCAGTGTGATCTTCGCACACTCGGTTGCGTCATGCAACTCACGCTGGTAGGGTCCGGGGAGTTGGAGTTGCGTGAAGCAACCAACGAAACGGAAAGAGGCGCGGTCATGAAAGCACTGCGATTCGAGTTTCATCCAGAGCAGGTCCGGATCAGTCCCGAGGAGATCCTCGCGGACCTCAGCTATCCCGTCCGCAGGGATCGCGACAACGGCGGGCGCAGGCGCGGTATGAGAGGGCGCCCCGCGCGAAGCGAGGGGCGACCCGTTTGATGGCGAAGCCGGCCACCGAGTCAGCTGGCAGTCGCAGCCGGACGATCAGCTGGCAGGACCCGATGGCGAGCGCGGCGGTGGGGGCGCAGATGGCGGGGCTGGACTACGTCCGGGCGATCCAGTTCGGCGAGATCCCACCGCCCCCGATAGCCGTCGTCATGAACTTCTCGATCGAGGAGCTGGAGGAGGGGAGGGCCGTCTTCGTCGGCGAGCCCGGCGAGGAGTACTACAACCCGATCGGGGTGGTCCACGGCGGCTACGCCTCGACGATCCTCGACTCCGCCCTCGGCTGTTCGGTGCACACGACGTGTGCGGCCGGCGTCGGCTACACCAGCCAGACCCTCGAGGTGAAGTACCTGCGTCCGATTCTCCGCGACACGGGCGCCGTTCGTGCCGAGTCGGTCGTGGTCCACAGGGGCCAGAAGACCGCGACGGCGGAGGCGAAGCTCACCTCTGTTGAGAACGGCAAGCTGCTCGCCACCGGCACCAGCACCTGCCTCATCCTCGCGACCTGACGGCAGGCCCTAAATTTGGCGGGATGGAGGCTGCGAATGGCAAGGAAGCAATCGTCGCCTCATACGAGGCGCTGAACCGTCGCGACATCGACGCGGCGATGGAGGTCCTCGCCGAGGATGCCGAGTGGCACGAGAGCGAGGTCCTTCCCGACACCGGCGTCTACCGGGGCCGAGCGGCGATCCGCGCCTTCCTCACAGATTTCCTCGGCTCCTGGGAGCGCTTCCATCAAACGGTCGAGGAGGTCAGGCAGGAGGGGGACCGGGTTCTGGTGATGATCCACCTGGAGGCCACCGGCCGAGGCTCAGCCGCTGATGTCGACGCGCGCTATGCGCATCTCTGGACCGTCTCAGGCACGCAGGGAATCCGCGTCGACGCCTTCTACGACCGGGCCGAGGCCCTCGCGGCACTCAACCCGTAGACCCCGGTCAACGCAACTGCGACCCAGAAGGCGGCGTAGAGCGTCGTCGCCAGCGGCCGGTCACCGAGATCGGGGATGTGGAGGTTGAGGGCGAGCAGCTCCAGCACCCCCAGCGCGGTGTAGGCGAGCGCGGCGCCGCGGAAGCTGAGCGGATCGTCGTCCCGAACGGCGATCAGGGCCGCGAGCCCGATCCCGAAGAGGAACGAGCCGATCGCGCGCGAGGTGAGGGGCGACAGCGCCCAGGGCCAGATGTCGTCGGCGGCTCCCGGCGCCACCAGGAGAAGGATGCCGGCGGCGAGCATCACCACGCCTTCGATGATCAGCACCCGCCGCAGCAGCCTTGGCAGTCGTTGCCCCCCGCGCCGGTCCTCACCGGGGGTGCCCCGCTGTTCGACCAGTGTCCAAGCGAGCAGCACCGGCACCAGGGCATAGGCGACCACCCAGAAGACGCCGAACAGGCTGTTCAGGTCGAACCGGTCGATGTGGATCAGCGTGATGAGCAGCAGCAGCACCGCGATCACCGCGACCGGATACACAGCCGGACGGGCCCGGGCCCAGGTCTGTGATCGAGCTGCCATCAGGATGAGGACGAAGGCGGCCCAGTAGAACGCGCCGAGGGTGGCGGCGGTGAGCGGTGGCTCGATCGTCCATGACCACCACGCGTCGGTTCGCGTGGCACCGAGGAAGAGCAGGGCGCCCGCGATCAGCGCGAGCCCGGCGAAGACCTCGAGAATGAGCCTGAGGCGCGGAGTCACCGGCCGCATGGCGCAGATCCTACGATCGGAACATGGTCGGCAATGGCAAGGTCCACACGGTGCGCCTCGGCCGGATGGTCGAGGACGGAGTCGCGCCGAGCATCTTCGGGCTGATCGAGCGCGGCATCGCCCGCGAACCGGAGCTGGCCGCTCGGATGCGCGGTCGAGTCGTGTTTCGCTTCGCCGAGGATTTCTCGCCGCTGCGCATCCACTTCAAGCCGCGCAGCGTCGTCGTCGAGGACGGCGATTCGCGCAAGCCGGACCTGGTGATCTCCGGCCGCCTCCCGGACATAGTCCATTTCGCCACCGTCCCGACTCTGCAGGGCCGGCTCCACGGCGTCCCGGACCCACGGCGCCCCCGGGGGCGCAAGGCGCTCGGCCGGATCGCGAGCGGCCGGGTGAGGATCGAGGGCGACCGCGTGCTCGGCCGCCGGCTGCTGCGACTGCTCGCTGTCTAGCTCCCAGCCGCGGACAGGGAGCGCGCGAGGTCCACGAGCAGCCTGGTCCCGAATCCGCTCGGGCCCTTGCCGGTGTACTCGCGGCCGACGTCCCAGGCAGTCCCCGCGATGTCGAGGTGGACCCAGGGCTTCCCGTCGACGAACTCCTCGAGGAAGGAGCCGGCGTAGATCGTCGAGGCCTTGCGCTTGGACGACGCGTTGGTGAGGTCGGCGACCGTTCCCTTGGTGAGCTCTTTGTACTCGGGATGGAGGGGGAGGCGCCAGGCGAGCTCGCCGGTGCGGCCTGCCGCGCCCTCCACCTCCGCGGCGAACGCGTCGTCGTTGGAGATCAGCCCGGCGTAGGTGGAGCCGAGGGCGACGATCACCGCGCCGGTCAGGGTGGCGAGGTCGACGATCCGGTCGGCGCCGAGCTCGACCGAGTACGCGAGGGCGTCGGCCAGGATGAGGCGGCCCTCGGCGTCGGTGTTGTTCACCTCGACCGTCTTGCCGTTGAGCTGGGTGATGATGTCGCCGGGCTTCACCGCTGTGCCGCTCGGCATGTTCTCGGTGGAGGGGATGACGGCCAGGACGTTGATCGGGATTTCCAGCTTGGCGATCGCGGAGACCGCCTCCAGCACGGCCGCGGCGCCCGACATGTCCATCTTCATCTCCTGCATGCCGCCCGAGGGCTTGATCGAGATTCCGCCGCTGTCGAAGGTGACGCCCTTGCCGACCAGGCCGAGGGTCTCTCCGTCGCCGCCGGCCTCGTAGCGAAGCACGATCAGCTGCGGTTCCTCCTCGGTGCCCTGCGACACGGCCACCAGCCCGCCCATTCCCTGATCGGCGATCTGCTTGCGGCCCATCACCTCGCAGGTGACGGAGGAGTGCTCGTCCGCGATCGCCTTGGCGCGTCCCGCCAGGTAGGAAGGAGTGACGACGTTGGACGGGAGGTCCTGCAGCTCCCGGGTGAAGTTCTCCGCCTCGGCTGCGACCCGGGCCGCCTCGACGTCCTCGGAGATGCCGCCGTCGGCGATCACGGTCAGCTCATCGAGGCGCTTGTCCGAATCCTCGTCTTCGTCCTGCTTCGACTTGAAGCGATCGAAGCGGTAGGATCCGAGGATCACCCCCTCGACGGCCGCGGTCGCCAGCGCCCTGGGGTCCTCGGCGTCCGGCCCGGCGAGCGTCATCGAGGTCGCGTCGATCGAGCCGGCGCTCCGGGCGGCGATCGCTCCCGCAACCCGCGCCCGCTCGGGCTCGAACTCGTCGCGGTCTCCAAGGCCGACCACCAGAGCGCGCCGGGGCTGCCCCGGGTGGATGAGCGTCGTCTTCCTGTAGGCGCCCTTGACGTCCTCGGAGCCCGGCGCGCCGGCGAGCGGGTCAGGCAGCTCGTCGCCGTCGAAGACGAGGACCGCGAGCAGGTCGGAGTCGACCTCGGCCAGCGGCTTGTCTGACACCTGAACGCGCAAGGAGCGCCAGATTACAGACGGTCACTAACCTTCCGTCTGAACTTGGGAACGCCGGAGGGATCGCCCCCGGCCCAGACGAAAGGCGCAGATGTCGAAGACGGTCATCCTCTCCACCGCCAGGACCCCCTTCGGGAAGATGGGCGGCGGGCTCTCGTCCCTCGATGCCACCGACCTGGGCGGCACCGCGATCTCGGAGGCGCTCGACCGCGCCGAGGTGAAGGCCGACGAGGTCCAGGGCGTCGTCTACGGCCAGGTGCTCCAGGCCGGCCAGGGCCAGATCCCCTCGCGCCAGGCCCAGATCAAGGGCGGCATCCCCAAGGAGGTCCCCTCCGAGACGGTCAACAAGGTCTGCGCCTCGGGCATGCGCTCGATCGGCATCGCCGACCAGGCGATCAGGGCGGGCGATCTCGAGATCGGCGTCACGGGCGGGATGGAGTCGATGAGCAAGGCCCCGTATCTGCTGCCCGGCGCCCGCTTCGGCTTCCGCATGGGGGACGTCCAGGCCATCGACGCGATGACCCACGACGGCCTCACCAACCCCTTCACCGAGAAGCAGATGATCAACGAGGCCAGCGACGTTTCGAACGAGCTCGAGATCACCCGCGCCGACATGGACCGCTTCGCCGAGCGCTCCCACCAGCTTGCACACAAGGCGACCGAGGACGGGAAGCTCGCCGAGGAGATCGTCACGGTCACGGTCCATTCGAAGAAGGGCGACACCGAGGTGGCGACCGACGAAGCGATCCGCCCTGACACGACCCTCGAAGTGCTCTCCAAGCTGAAGGCCGTCGGCGGCGATGACGCAACCCACACGGCCGGCAACGCGCCGGGCGTCAACGACGGCGCCGGCGCCGTCGTGGTCGCCTCTGACGAGTGGGCGAAGCAGAACGGGAAGAGCGCGATCGCCACGGTGCTCGCCTACGGCCAGGTCGCCGACGACTTCGCCTACCTCGCCAGGACGCCCGCCAAGGCGGCCCTTCAGGCACTGGAGAAGATCGGCAAGGTGCCCGGCGACGTCGACCTCTGGGAGATCAACGAGGCGTTCGCGTCGGTGGCGATCAACTCCGTGCGGATGCTCGAGGTTGACGAGGACAAGGTCAACGTCAACGGCGGGGCGATCGCGCTCGGGCATCCGATCGGCGCCTCCGGCGCGCGCATCGTCGGCGCGCTGGTGCATGAGCTGAAGCGCCGCGGCGGCGGCCTGGGCTGCGCCGCGATCTGCTCCGGCGGCGGCCAGGGCGACGCGATCCTCGTGGAGGTCAATGGGGGCTAGCGGAGGGGGCGGCAAGGGAGCCGCCTTTTTCGATCTCGATAAGACCCTGATGGCGGGTTCGTCGGGGATGGTCTTCGCGCGCGTCGCCAACCAGCGCGGCTTCGTGCCGCGCGGTCAGCTCGCGAAGTGGGGCTGGGACCATCTGCGCTACCGGCTGCGCGGGTCCTCCGACGAGCAGACCAGCGCGGTTCTCGATGTCGCCAAGAGGGTCTTCGCCGAGATCCCGGAACGCGACGTCGAGCGGATGGCGCCGGCGGTGCTCGCCGGGATCCTGCCCCGCATCTATCCGCAGATGCTCGACGAGGTCCATCGCCACCAGGACGACGGGCGTGCGACCTTCATCGTCAGCGCCGCGGGCAACGACCTGGTCAAGGCGCTGGCGGCGGTGCTCGGGATGGAGGGTGGGATCGGGACCGCGTGGGCGGTCGGCGCCGACGGCAAATTCACCGGCGAGATGGATGGTCCCTTCGTCTACGGAGAGGGCAAGGTCGAGGCGATGAAGCGTTTCGCCGACAAGCACGACATCGACATGGAAGCTTCGTACGCGTATTCCGACTCGGTCAGCGACCTGCCGATGCTGCGCTCGGTCGGCCACGCGGTGGTCGTCAACCCCGACGCCGACCTGCTCGAGATCGCTCGTCAGGAGGACTGGCAGGTGATGCGCTTCGAGAAGCTCGGCCGGAAGCTCGCGATCGCGGGGGCCACCGTGCTGGCGGCCGCAGCGGGCGGTCTCGGCCTGGCGTCGAGGCGGCGCCAGGAGGGTCGCCTGGGCGGCTTCTCGGGCTCAATTCGTCGGTAACGACAGATCCACTTTTTTCGCCCAGTATCTGTCACACTCGATGCAATTCAAGTGGCCGGCCGGCGGGCGACGCCCGACGGTCGACACGGGATTGGAGAGCTGTGCCGAAAGTGGGAACCGGGGATGAAGGGTCCCGCCAGGGAAACGGTGGGGAGAACGGCCGAAATCTGAACCGCCTCTCGGAGGTCGCGGCCGATCAGGAATCCGCCGCCTCGGACCAGACCGCCTCCGACGCCGATCAGACGAAATCGGACGCGGACCAAGCCGTCTCCGACACCGAGAGCGGACTCGTCGCCGCGGAGCAGCGGGCCTCGGATCAGGATCAGCGCGCCTCCGATCGAGATCAGGCCGTCTCAGACGAGGAGCTGCGCGTGCATCCGGGGATCGAGGCAGCGCACCAGGCCCACCGCGCCGATCGGGAGGAGGGCGCCCGGGTACGGAGGAAGGCCGCCCGGACTCGCTCCCAGACCGTGGAGGAGCGAGCTCAGCTGGCGAAGGGAAGGGACAAGACCGCCTGGCAGCGCGATCTGACCGCCCAGGCTCGGGACACCGACGCCGCTCAACGCGACCGAGAGTCGGCCAAGATCGAACGCAAGATGGGGTCGCGTGGGTCCTCGCTCCGTGTCGCCCTCATGCACGCCGCCGATGTCCGGGCTCAGGCCGCCAGGGATCGCACCAGGGCGGCCGAGGACCGAGCGCTTGCCGCCGCGGATCGCCAACGGGCCGCCGAGGAACGCGACGTCGCTCTCAACGAGTTGAGGCAGGCTCATCGAGATGACCTCACCGGAGTGTTCCGGCGAGCAGCCGGGGAGGAGGCGCTCCAGGACGAGATCGATCGCGCCCTACGTGAGGGCCTTGACCTGGTGCTGGCGTTCGTCGACGTCGACGGCCTCAGGGAGGTCAACAATCGCCTCGGGCACCCGGCTGGGGATGCGCTGCTTCGAGACGTGGTCTCCGCCATCCAGTCGAAGATTCGCTCGTACGAGCCGATCGTTCGCTTCGGAGGGGACGAATTCGTCTGTGTCGTCGGGGGGGTGGATCTGGAGCAGGCCGGCGAACGGTTCAGCGACGTCAGGGAGTCGCTCGCCGCAACCAACCAGGGCAGGGCCGTCTCCTTCGGCCTCGCGGAGCTGCAGGAGGACGACACCCTGGCCGACCTGATCGCACGCGCGGACTCCGCGATGCTCGAGAGCCGCGAGGGGCAGTGACGTAGCCGGGAGCCTCGGCGTCGCCTTCTAGACTTTCGGCATGGCCGTAGAACCCGAGGCGCGCCGGCGCGCGCACGAGTGGCTGTCCGAGGTCTACTCGCGCCTCGACGAACGAGAGGCCCTCTTCGAGACGATCTCCGGCCAGGAGGTCAAGCCGCTCTACAGCGAGGAGGACCGCGAGGGGGCCGACGCGGAGCGGGACCTCGGCTACCCGGGCGAATTCCCGTACACGCGCGGCGTCTATCCGTCGATGTACCGCGGCCGCCTCTGGACGATGCGCCAGTTCGCGGGCTTCGGAACCGCCGAGGAGACGAACGAGCGCTTCCACTACCTGCTCGACCACGGCCAGACCGGGCTCTCGACCGCCTTCGACATGCCCACGCTGATGGGGCTCGACTCCGACGCGGACCGCTCCCTGGGCGAGGTTGGGGTTGAGGGCGTCGCGATCGACACCCTCGACGACATGGAGACCCTGTTCGCCGGAATCGATCTGGGGAGCGTCACCACGTCGATGACGATCAACGCGCCGGCCGCGATCCTGCTGGCCTTCTACGTCGCCGCGGCCGAGGAGCAGGGAGTCCCGCCGGAGCGCCTCGGCGGCACGATCCAGACGGACATCCTCAAGGAGTACATCGCCCAGAAGGAGTGGTGCTTCCCGATCGAGCCGGCGATGCGCCTGGTCGGCGACATGATCGAGTGGGCGACCGAACACATGCCGCGCTGGCATCCGATCTCGATCTCCGGGTACCACATCCGCGAGGCGGGCTCGACCGCCCAGCAGGAGCTTGCCTTCACGCTCAAGGACGGCTTCACCTACGTCGAGCAGGCGATCGAGCGGGGCCTGGACGTCGACGACTTCGCGCCCCGGCTCTCCTTCTTCTTCAACGCTCACATCGACTTCTTCGAGGAGATCGCCAAGTACCGCGCCGCCCGCCGGATCTGGGCCCGTGAGATGCGTGAGACCTTTGGCGCGAAGCGCGAGGAGTCCTGGCGGATGCGCTTCCACACCCAGACCGCGGGTGTCTCGCTGACCGCCCAGCAGCCGCAGAACAACATCATCCGCACGGCGATCGAGGCCCTCGCGGGAGTCCTCGGTGGCACCCAGTCCCTGCATACGAATTCCTATGACGAGGCGCTGGCCCTGCCGACCGAGGAGGCCGTGCGGATCGCGCTCCGGACCCAGCAGGTGATCGCCCACGAGACCGGGGTCACCAACACGATCGACCCGCTCGGCGGCTCCTATTTCGTCGAGACGCTGACCGATGAGATGGAGCGCTCGGCATACGAGTACTTCGCCCGCATCGACGAGCTCGGCGGCATGGTGGACGCGATCAAGCAGAACTTCCCCCAGCGCGAGATTGCCGACGCGAGCTTCCGCTACCAGCAGGAGGTCGACGCCAAGAAGCGGATCGTGGTCGGAGTGAACGACTATGTCCTGGAGAACGACGAGGAGATCCCGATCCTGCGGATCGACCCGGAGCTCGAGCGCAAGCAGAAGGGCCGGGTCGAGGCGACCAAGGCGAAGCGCGACTCGGCGGAGGTGGAGCTGACGCTCGGCGAGCTCCGGGCGGCCGCGGCGACGGACGCCAATCTGATGGACCCGATCCTGGCCTGCGCCCGGGCCAGGGTCTCCGAGGGCGAGATGGTGGCGGCCCTCCAGCAGGTTTTCGGTAAATACACCGAGCTCCCGGTCTTCTAGAGTCTCCTCAGTGAGGAGACTGCGGGTCGGTCCGGTAGGGATTCTGGTCATCCTGGCGTGTGCTGGGGGGGTCGCGTATGCGGCCGTCCAGGACCCGCTCGGCGTGATCGGCCCCTCCAACGGGATCCAGCCCTCCGGCCGCCAGCTGAATCCGGAGGGCAGGCTGACGCAGCTGGGCAACCTGCCCACCGGCGGAGCCGTGACGCCGAATGGCCGATTCCTCTGGACCCTTTCCACGGGACGCGGCCGCAACGACATCCGGATCGTCCAGGTGGCCAAGACTCCCTGCGGCAAGAAGGGCAAGAAGGGCTCCAGGAAATGCAACCGCCGCGCCGGGCGGAAGGTCGGCACGGTGGTCCAGACGATTCCGTTCCCCGGCCTGAGCGGCGGCATCGCGATGGCGCCCGACGGACGCACCGTCTACGTCTCGGGCCTGAAGGACTCGGAGCATCCGCCGGAGCAGGTCGATTCCAGCGTCCCAGGCCGGGAGGGCGATGTGGTCCACATCCTGCGCTACGACCCGAAGACCGGGATCGCGAGCAGGGCCGGGATCATCCCCGTGCCTCCCCCGAATTACGCGCCGCCGGCCCAATCCTTCCCTCCGGCAAGCCAGCTCATCTCGTGGCCGCGCGACATCGCCGTCAGCCGGAACGGGCGCACCCTCCTGGTGGCACTCAACCTCGCGGACGCCGCGGCGGTCATCGACACAGCCACCGGCAACGTTCGCTACGTGCCGGTCGGCCACTACCCATATGGCGCCGGGATCAGGGCTGACGGCCGCTACGGCATGGTCACCAGCGAAACGGCCGGGACCGTGTCGGTGATCGATCTGGCCACCGCCCAGGCCATCAAGACGATCCAGGTTGCACCTCGGCTCTCGCACCCCGAGGCGATCGCGGTCGACCCCAAGGCGCCACTCGCATTCGTCGCGAACGCGAGCCAGGACACCATCACCGTGATCGACACGAACCGGATGGAAGTCTCCAGGACGCTCTCGGTGGAGCGCTCGCAGGGCCTCGGCAGCTCGCCGACCAACGTGAGCGTCACCCCGGACGGCTGCGATCTGCTCTCCGCGGACTCCGGTGAGGACGCCGTCGCCGTGTTCGCTCTCTCCCGCGCCAAGGGCTGCGGGCAGGGCGGGAAGCCCGCGGGCAAGAAGAAGAAGAAGCACGGCGGCAAGGGGAAGGGCGGCAGGAAGAGCACGCTTACTGCGGCCGAGCCGGCGGCAAAGCACAAGGGCAACGGCAAGAAGAAGGGCAAGTCGAATCGCCGCAAGGCCCGCCCCTACCAGCTCGTCGGCCGCATCCCGACGGGGTCCTACCCGACGGCCGTCGCGGCGACCTCCAAGCGCCGACAGCTCGTCTGGGTCTCGGCGCGCGGTCTCGGCGTCGGGCCGAACCCCGGCGGGCCGAACCCGAGCACCGGGGACGACACCTACCAGAACCAGTACCTGCCCTCGATCGTGACCGGGGCCTCGGGGGTGCTCAACTACCCGAGCGACCGCAAGATCCGCAAGCTCACCCCGATCGGCGAGCGCCAGGTGATTCCGGCCGATGCGCGGTCAGCGCCCGGCGACACACCGATCCGGGCCGGCGGGCCGATCAAGCATGTCTTCTACATCGTCAGGGAGAACCGGACGTACGACCAGGTGCTCGGGGACGATCCGCGCGGCGACGGCGACCCGGCCCTCACCCTGTTCGGCAGCTCGATCACGCCCAACCTGCATGCACTGGCGCAGCGATTCCCGCTGCTCGACCACGTCTACGCGAACTCCGAGGCGTCGATCGATGGCCACTACTGGACCGCGGCGGGCGCCGTTTCCGACTATGTGACCAAGAACTGGCACCAGAACTACGCCGGCCGCGACCGGCCGTACGACTTCGGCTCCTACATGGTCAGCGCTCCACCGAAGGGGTACATCTTCCAGCGCATGCTGCATGAGGGGGTCTCCTTCTACAACTACGGGGAGGGGCTGGCCGGGCTCTCGCCGTTCGCGGACAAGGACCGCACGCAAGCCGAGACGGATGAGAACAACACGCTGGCCTCCACCAGCCTGACGGACGTGCAGATCGCCGGCGGCTGTTACGACAGCGACATCAACATCTTCGAGACGCCGGCGATCGGGCCGAAGACGGGGGTCGTGTACGACTCGTCGAAGCCGCCGGGCGCCAACCCTGGAGACGCCTCGCGGTTCACCTGCTTCCAGGGGCACTTCCAGAGCCAGCTCGCCGCGAACTCGGTCCCGACTTTCAACTACATCTCACTGCCCCTCGACCATACGCAGGGGCTCGAGCCCGGCAAGCGGACGCCGGATGCGGACATCGCGAACAACGACTGGGGGCTCGGTCAGATCGTCGACGAGATCTCGCATTCCTCGATCTGGAACAGCTCGCTGATCCTGGTCGTCGAGGACGACTCGCAGAACGGCGCCGACCACGTCGACGCGCACCGCATTCCGGCACTGGCGATCAGCCCCTACACACAGCAGGGCGCGGTGATCCACAACCGCTTCGACCAGCTCTCATTCCTGCGCACGCTCGAGATCGTCTCGGGCATGAAGTCGCTGAACCTCGCCGAGGCTTTGGCTGTTCCGCTGTACGACGCCTTCACCCCCAATCCGGGCAACTCAGCCCCGTACGACGCGATCACGCCGAGCGTCAACATGACCACGCTCAATCCCGCGAGCAAGCAGAACCTTGCGGCAACGGCGGGCCTGGATCTGGAGAGCACCGATCAGGTATCCCAGAGCGTGCTCGATGCGATGCTCTGGCATTACCGGCACGGATGGAAGTCGGCGCCGCCGCCACCCGGCCCGAACGCATCTACCCAGGACAGCACCGAGCGGGACGAAGATGCGGTGGACGCGAAGATCCTGGTGCGCCAGTTCCGCAGGGCCGCGCGCGGCCTGCCCGTCAATTGGGCGTCCGCCGCGGACCCGGACGGCTAGTTACGCGGCACGGGCGGACGACTCGACGATCACGATCATCTCGCCGACGGGACTCAGTTCCGACCCGGCGAGGAACATGCGGCCCACGCCGCGGCGCGCCGACTCGGTCCTGGCCACCCGGCAGGCGTCGTCGTGATCGAGGCCGCTGGCAAGCAGCTTCTCTCCGTGACTGCGATCTAGAAAGAGAACGTCGTACATGCCCATGCCTCCTGTTGAACCGATTCCCCTATCAATGCTCATTCTGGTATCGGCATACCGCGTTTGGAACCGTAGAAACTTCCTGTTCAACTACGGTTAACTCGCAATCGAACGAGTGCATGACTGAATAGTGCCTACCGACACCGCCAGAAAAATCAGGATCGTCGTCGCCAAGCCCGGATTGGACGGCCATGACCGCGGAGCGAAGATCATCGCCCGGGCGCTGCGCGATGCCGGCATGGAGGTGATCTACACGGGCCTGCACCAGACCCCCGAGCAGATCGCCGAGACCGCGATTCAGGAGGACGCCGACGCGGTCGGGCTCTCGATCCTCTCCGGCGCACACATGACCCTCGTGCCGCGGGTCGTCGAGCTCCTCTCGGACCAGGGGGCCGAGGACGTGGTGGTCACGGTGGGGGGGACCATTCCGGCCGACGACATCCCGGAGCTGAAGAAGCTCGGGGTGGCCGAGGTCTTCACTCCGGGAGCGCCGACCGACGAGATCGTCGAGTTCGTGCAGCGCGCGGTCGCGGGGCGCGAGCCCGCCTCCAGCTAGTAGCAATGCCGGGATTGCAATCCGTGCCCGCGCTCCAAACGTAGGAATCTGTGTGGATCCCTCTGACGAGGCACTGCTCGCCGGCTTCGCGACCGGCGATCCGCGTACGGCGGCTGCCTTTGTGCGCCGCTTCCAGGGACGCGTCTTCGGCCTGGCCCTGACCATCGTGCGTCAGCCGGCGATCGCTGAGGAGGTCGCCCAGGAGACCTTCGCGCGCGTCTACAGGCACGCGGGCAACTACGACGCCCGCAAGGGCCGGGTCTCGACCTGGCTGCTCTCAATCGCTCGCAACCTCGCGATCGACGTGACCCGCATGAAGCGTCTCGACCCGGTCGACCCCGAGGTGATCGCCGCGGAGATCTCGATCGAGAACCAGGCCCCCGGGGCGGACGAGGCGGGCCTGCAGCCGGATGAGCGCGACCAGCTGCGCTCGGCGATCACCGACCTTCCCGACGACCAGCGCCGCGCCCTGGTCCTCTCCGCCTACATGGGGCGGACGGCTCGCGAGATCAGCGATCTCGACGACGTACCGCTCGGCACGGTCAAGACACGGATCCGCACGGCGATGCTCAAGCTGCGCGAGGAGCTGGAGGTCCTGGAGTGATGGATCCGCGCTGCCAGGAGACCCGCGAGATGGCCGCCGACCTGGCGCTGGGCATCGTCGAGGGCGAGGAGCGCGGTCGGGCCCTCCAGCATCTGGCCGAGTGCCCGGACTGCCGCGCCGAGGTCGAGAAGTACTCCGAGGTCGCCGACGAGCTTCTGCTCCTCGCCCCGCACCGAGAGGTCCCCGTGGGCTTCGAGTCGCGGGTTCTGGACGAGCTGCTCCCGGCGCCGCAGCCCAAGCGGCGGCGCCGGCTGCGGCTCGTTCTCGTGCCGGCGGCCGCGGCGCTTGCCGCGGTCGCGATCACGCTCGCGATCGTGTCGGCCGACCTGCAGACGGCCTCCCATTACCGGGACACCCTCAAGGAGGCGAACGGAACCGAGTTCGAGGCGTACTCGCTCTACAGCGGCGATTCACCCGCGGGGACCGTGTTCTCCTACGAGGGGTCCCCGTCCTGGATCCAGATCGAGGTCGACCAGCGACACCGCGCCGACCTGAGCAGCGCCGAACTGGTCATGAACGACGGCAGGCAGGTGCCGCTGCACTGGTTCCACCTCGACCCGACCGGCAGCTCCGGGGGCGGGATCCCGGCGAATCCGCACGACGTGTCGTTCCTGCGCCTGTCGTCCGCCTCCGGCGGCGAGCCGCTCGTCGCCCACTTCACGGGCTAGCGCCGCCCAGGCCGCTGTATTTCGGAGGGGCGGCGCGAGCCGCCCCGACTTATGAAGCGCGGCCGCTTGGCGGCGCGATCTGATGGCGAAGCCGATAGCCTGGAGGGCTGATTGACTGGTCAGTCAGCCAGTCGGGCTAGGCGCTAATATCCCGCGCCGCCGCTGAGCTCCCCATTCAGAGAGGACCCGAACTTTGAAGATCTGCGTGCTCGTCAAAGAGGTCCCGGACGCCGCCGTTGACAAGCGGATCGATCCCGAGACCAAGCGCCTGGACCGCTCAGGCGAGAAGAACCTCAATCCCTTCGATACCCACGCCCTCGAGGCCGCCATGCAGGTCAAGGAGGGCGGCAGCGACGTCGAGGAGATCGTCGCCGTGACGATGGGCCCGGACAGCGCCGTGCGCGCCCTCCACAAGGCCGTCGCGCTGGGCGCCGACCGCTCCGTGCACCTCACGGACGACGCCCTGACGGGCTCCGACGTCTGCGCCACGGGCTACGCCCTGGCGAAGGTCCTGGAGGCCGAGAGCCCCGACCTGGTGCTGCTCGGCCAGCAGTCGGATGACGGCGAGTGCTACACGATCGGCGCCGTCGTGGCCGACCACCTGAAGATGCCGTCGCTGACCCAGGTGATCAAGATGGACGTCGCCGACGGCAAGCTCACCTGCGAGCGCCAGGCGGAGTACGGCTACGACACCGTCGAGGTGGAGCTGCCGGCCGTGATCAGCGTCGGCGACGCGATCAACGAGCCTCGCTACCCGAGCCTGAAGGCGATCATGGGCGCGAAGAAGAAGCCGCTCGACACCAAGGCGATCGGCGACGTCGGCATCGAGGGAGACCGGGTCGGCGAGGGCGGATCGCGCACCGCCGTGCTCGAGCTGAAGCCGCCTCCCGCCAAGGAGGCCGGCGAGATCATCGAGGACGAGGACACGAACGAGACGGTCGAGAAGATCGTCGCCTGGCTCGAGGAAAGGAAGCTGATCTAGATGGGTGGGATTCTCGTTTACGCCCTGCACGACGACGAGGGCAACTTCAACAAGAACTCCCTCGGCGCCCTCTCCGAGGCGGCGAAGCTCGCCGGCGAGCTGGGCACCGAGGCGGCCGCTGTGGTGGTCGGCGACGTCGCTGACGACGCCGCCGCGGGCCTCGGCGCCTACGGCGTGAAGAAGGTCTATCGCTGCAAGGAGGCCCCCGAGGGCCTGGCGCAGCCGATCGTGGACGTCATGGCCAAGGTCATGACGGACAACGACTTCGACTACGCGCTCTTCGGCGGAGGCCTGCTCGGCTTCGAGATCGGGGCCGGCCTGACCGCTCGCCTGAACGCCGGAGTGACCATGGAGGTCACCCAGGTCAACGTCCAGGACGGCAAGCTCGTCGCCGAGCGTCCGATCCTGCAGGACTCCCAGATCGCCGACGTCGGCTACGTGGAGAAGCCCGGGATCATCATCGGGCGCCTCAACGCCTTCGACGAGAACGAGAGCGGCGGCACGGCAGAGGTCGAGGACGTGGCGGTCGAGCTCTCGGAGTGGTCGACCAAGGCCAAGATGGTCACCCGCGGTGAGCAGCGCGGCGAGGACGTCGACATCGAGGGCGCCGACATCCTGGTCGGCGGAGGCCGTGGTCTCGGCAAGAAGGAGAACTTCGAGCTCGCCGAGCAGCTGGCCAACTCAATGGGTGGTGCGGTGGCCGCAACGCGTGCGGTCGTCGACGCCGGCTGGTACCCGTACGCCGCTCAGATCGGGCAGACCGGCAAGACGGTCGCGCCGAACCTGTACCTGGCGCTCGGGATCTCCGGCGCGATCCAGCACAAGGTCGGCATGCAGAACTCGGAGAACATCCTGGCGATCAACAAGGACCAGAACGCACCGATCTTCGAGTTCTCGGACCTCGGCGTGGTCGGCGACCTGCACAAGATCGTCCCCAAGCTGACCGAGGCGATCAAGGCCAAGAAGGGCGGCTGATGCCCGTCGAGCCCGCTGAGTTCCCGCCGCCCGTAAGGCCGGCGGAGGAGTTCATCACCGGCATCACCGATCCCGAGGAGGAGCGGATCGAGGTGGGCGTGGCGATCGTGGGCGGCGGGCCCGCCGGGCTCGCCTGTGCCAACAAGCTCATGCAGCTGCTCGAGAACGAGCCCGAGCTGACCGAGAAGCTGGGCGAGGTCCCGGTGGCGGTCATCGAGAAGGGCAAGACCCCGGGCGCCCACCTCCTCTCCGGGGCGAACATGAAGCCCTCGGCGATGCGGGAGCTCTTCCCGGATCTCGATCCCTCTGACTGGCCGGTCTACCAGGAGGTCACCAAGGACGCGGTCTACCTCCTCACCAAGAAGATGGCGCTGCCCCTGGTGCCGATGCCGCCCAACTTCCGCAACCACGGCAACTACGTGACCTCGGTCGCCAAGCTCGGCCGCTTCCTCGCCGGGAAGGCCGAGGAGGCGGGCGTCTACATCCTCAGCGAGACCTCGGCCGACAAGCTCCTGGTCGAGGATCGCATCGTCCGCGGCGTCCGCTCCGGAGACAAGGGGCGCGGCAAGGACGGCGAGGAGCTCTCCAACTTCGAGCCCGGGTCCGATGTGGTTGCCAGGGCCACGCTGCTGGCCGAGGGCACCCTCGGCCATCTGACCGGGGCGGCGCTCGACTACTTCGATCTGCGCGGTCCGAACGCACAGCGCTGGGAGATCGGCGTGAAGGAGGTCTGGGAGGTGGAGAAGCCCCTCGACCGGGTCATCCACACGATGGGCTGGCCGCTCCGCAAGCGCGCCAAGTGGAACGAGTTCGGCGGCAGCTTCATCTACCCGATGGGCGAGGACAAGGTCGCGCTCGGCCTGGTGGTCGGGTTGGACACCACGGACGCAACCTTCTCCTGCCACGACGCCCTGCAGGAGCTGAAGACGCATCCGTTCGTCGAGAAGATCCTCGAGGGCGGCAAGCGCGTCGGCTGGGGCGCCAAGACGATCCCGTCGGGCGGCTACTGGTCGATGCCGAAGCGGCTCTCCAGCCCGGGCATGATGATCGCCGGCGACGCGGCCGGGATGGTCAACGTGCCGACCCTGAAGGGGATTCACTACGCGATGCACGCCGGCATGTACGCGGCCGAGGCGATCGTCGAGTCGCTCAAGCAGGACTCGGTCAACTTCGAGAACTACGAGCGCAAGGTGAAGAAGTCGATCATCGAGGAGGATCTCTACGAGTCGCGCAACATGCGCCAGGTCTTCTCCAAGGGCTTCTTCGTCGGCGGGGCCCTCGCCAGTGCGATGACGATCACCAAGGGACGGTTCCCCGGCGGTCACTGGAAGGCGGAGTCCGACGCCGAGATCCCCGTGGAGATCGACGGCGCGGCCAAGAGCTACCCGAAGCCGGACAACAAGTACCTGTACGACAAGCTCAACTCGGTCTTCCTCTCGGGCAACGCGACCCGGGACGACGCTCCCAACCACATCCGAATCCAGGAGCGCGTGCCGAAGGAGATCGCCCAGACCTGGGTCTCGATGTGCCCGGCTCAGGTCTACGAGATCCCCGACGAGCAGCTCGAGAGCGGCGCGGAGACGGTCGACGTGCACGTGACGCCGTCGAACTGCGTGCAGTGCGGCGCGATCACCGCCAAGGGCGGCCGGCTGACGCTGCCCGAGGGTGGCGACGGGCCTCTGTACCAGGAGGTCTAGGTTTCGACGCGGCGGCCGCTTAGGCTGCCGCCATGGAGAAGCCGAGCGGACGAATCGCCGTCTTCGGGCCCAGCCCCATGCTGAGCGTCACGATCGAGGCGCGGGGCGAGGGCCGGGACGACATCCACTGCCACCCGGCGGGGCAGGGGGTCTGGCTCAGCCGGATGGCGGGGGAGATGGGCTCCTGGCCCGTCCTCTGCTCGCTGATCGGCGGGGAGACCGGGCTCGTTCTCGAACCGCTGCTGGAGGATCTGCCGGGCGAGCGGAGGCTCGTCCGAACGGAGTGCTCGAGCGGCTGCTACGTCACCGACCGCCGCAGCGGCGAGCGGGTTCCGATCGCGCAAGCGTACGTCGAGCCCCCATCGCGGCACGAATGCGATGACCTCGTCGCCGCGACCACGGCGGCGGCGCTCGAGTGCGACCTGCTGGCGATCTGCAACCCCTTTCCGGGCGACACCGTTCCCCTCGAGGCATACGGCGACCTGGTCGCGAACGCGCGGGCCTCGGGCATCCCGGTGATCGCCGACCTCTCCAGCCCGCGCATCGAGCCGACCGCTTCTGCCGGGGCGGACCTCGTCAAGCTGAACGACTGGGAGCTGGCCGCCTTCGTGGTCGGGCCGGTGGACACACCGGAGCGACTGCGGGAGGCCGCGGGCCGCCTGCGCGAGCTCGGCGCGCGCAACGTGCTCGTCACCAGGGCGGGGGACCCCGCCCTGGCCCTGCTCGGGGATGAGGCATGGGAGCTGATCCCGCCGAAGCTCGAGGCCGGCTCGCGAGAGGGCTGCGGCGACACGATGATGGGCGCGATCGCCGCCGCACTCGCCCAGGGGAGCGAGCTGCCCGAGGCCCTGGTGCTCGGCGCCGGCGCCGGAGCCGTCAACTTCCTCCATCACGGGCTCGGCACCGGCTCCCGGCGCGAGGTCGAGGAGCTGGCACGGGAGGTCGATCTCCGTCCGGCCTAGATCGGGGCGAAGGGTGGCTCGGGCCGCTCGCCCTTGAGGATCGCCGCGGGCGCGTCGCGCGCGATCCAGTCGAGGTGCGGGCTGAGCAGCTCGACCTGACCGAGAACCGCCAGGCCGTCGGAGATCCGGAGCGGCCTGCCGCCGTGTGAGGAGTGCGCGTCGCTGGCGAGGACGTGGATCAGGCCCGCGGCGGCCAGGGCGAGCATCCCCTTGCGCGCATTGCCCGCCACGAGGTAGGCGGCGGTGCATTGGATGAGCGCTCCGGCGTCGATCAGCCGTCGGATCGTCGCGAACATGTCGTGGGAGAGATGGCGCTCGGGATGGGCGATCAGGGATCCGAAGCCGCGTTCCCCCAGCTCCGCCACCGCCTCGAACAGCGAATCGCCGAGCGGTCCGGGACGGGGCTCGAGCAGGATCCAGCGTCCCCCTCCCAGGGAGACCGCGCCGAGCTCGTCGTCGCCAAGCCCCTCGAGCGCGGTCTCGGCCACCTCTCCTCCGGTCACCACCTGAACCGGGACGCCGTTCCGCGACAGCTCCACGTTCACATCCTGGACCCGCCCGGCGAGCTCCGGGATGCGAACGTCGTGGTCGTGGCGGATGTGCGGGGTCGCGGCGATCAGCTCTATCCCGTCCCGCGCCGCCACGCGCGCCATCGCGAGGGAGTCCGCGAGATCGAGGGCGCCGTCGTCGATGCCGGGCAGGATGTGACAGTGGAGATCGATCATGAGGGACTAGGATGAACAGCACATCGGCGAGTTTTCAATCTGGTCGTCTCGACAAGAGGAGAGGGCGCCGTGGATAGTCAGGAGTTGAATCCGGAGGATCAGGCGCGCATGCGCGAGCCGGCGGCGGACGAACAGGGTCCGCTTCGATCCGAGATCTCGACCGCGATGGTCGGCCTCTACAAGGAGCACTACGGCAAGGGCCCGACCCATTGCCGCACCTACCTGGAGCCCAATCTGGTTGTGGTGGTCCTGGGTGAGGGCTACACGCCGGGCGAGAGAACGATGTTCGAGGCCGGCAAGTGGCACGACGTGCGCTCCGCCCGACAGGTCTGGCAGGACAGCATGGAGAAGCTCTTCGTCACGAAGATCGAGAAGCTCACGGGAAGGCGGGTCTCTGCGTTCCTGAGCGCCAACCGCCAGGACCCGGACTTCGCGGTGGAGCTGTTCGTTCTCGAATCCGAGGACTCCGACTAGGGCGTCGAGCTGCCGGAGGCGTTCGCGGCGACGAACGAGGCGACGTCCTGCGCCTCCTTCCCCGTCACGAGATTGCGAGGCATGTTGCCGGTCTTGCCTCCGGCGCCATGGCTGTGGCTCCCGCCGCCTGTCCTGATGGCGTGCAGCACGGCGGCCTCGTCGATGGCGATGTCGTCGAGGTTCGGGCCGATCTGGCCAACGGTGCCGGCAGCGTGGAACGTGTGGCAGGAGCCGCAGTGAGCCACGAAGAGCTCCTGCCCGTGCTGCTGCGCCGCCGACAGCGGCTGCTCGACCGCGCCTCCCAGCGGCGCTCCGCTCGAGGAGGTGTGCTGCTCGACCGTGTCGGAGTCATTGCCTCCGCCGCAGCCCAGCCCGAGGAGCGCGGCCGAGAGACCCGCCACCAGGCAGGCGGCGACTGTAGTGAATCGGTTTCGCATCCCCCTGCACGGCTACCCGCCAGGGGCTGATCTATGCTCGCGCCGTGGCGAACCACGCCAGCAAAACGCTGGAGCGGGAGTTCCTCGAGTTCGCACCCGATGCCGTGATCGGCGTCGATGAGGGCGGGGAGATCAAGCTCGTGAATTCGAGGACCCAGGCGGTGTTCGGCTACTCCCGCGACGAGCTGATCGGCGAGCACGTGGAGATGCTGGTGCCTGAGGGACTCCGCGGCGGCCACGTCGGCCATCGAGACCGCTACTTCGAGGCGCCGCGCACCCGGCCGATGGGCGCGGGTCTCGACCTCTACGCCTGTCGCAAGGACGGCAGTGAGTTCCCGTGCGAGATCTCGCTGTCGACCGTGGCCACCGACCAGGGGATGATGGCCCTGGCGGCGATCCGTGACATCACCGACCGCAGGCGAGACCGCGATGACCTTCGCCGGGCGGTGCGGCGCCTGCAGGCGGCGACCGACGTCGCGATCGCGGTCGGGGGCGAGACCGACCTGGACCGGGTGCTCGAGGCGATCGTCGAGCGGGGCCGGGCGCTCGTTGAGGCGAGGGCCCTGATCATCTTGCTGCGGGAGGGAGAGGATCTCGTGGTTGCGGCGACGGCCGCCGTTGCCGACGGCCTCGACCCGAAGGTCGGGGAGCTCCGCATCCGCGCGGAGGAGGCCTCCGAGCAGGTGCTGCTCGGCCGGTTCGCCGGCGTGGAGCTGGGCGGCAGCGAGAGCGGCCGCGCCCTGATCGCGCCGCTTCTCTTCCGCGGCGACCCGCTGGGCGTGGTCGTCGCCCTGGACCGCATCGGCGAGCCCGGCAGCTTCGACGACGAGGATCAGCGGATGCTCGAGGCATTCGCCGCCAGTGCCGCGACCGGCGTGGCGACGGCGCGGTCGATGGCCGAGGAGCGGCTCCAGAACACCATCGACGCGGCGGAGCAGGAGCGCAGCCGCTGGGCCCGCGAGCTGCACGACGAGACCCTTCAGGCCCTCGCCGTCCTGCGGATGCGCCTCTCCTCGGCCCTGCGTGAGGACGCCCCCGAGGCGCTCGAGCAGACCGGCCAGGCGGCCGTCGAGCAGATCGACGAGGAGATCGTGAAGCTCCGCCGGCTGATCACCGAGCTGCGGCCCGCCTCGCTCGACACGATCGGACTGGAGGCGGCTCTGCAGGCGCTGGCGGAGCAGCACAGGCACGCGGCGCGGATGAATGTCGACTGCGCCTTGGAGCTGCCTCACGGCGAGGAGGCCCGTCCCACGCCGGTCCTCGAGACCGCCGTCTACCGCCTGGTGCAGGAGGCGCTCAACAACGTCTCCAAGCACTCGATGGCGCGCCGAGCCGACGTCGCGGTGCGCGCCTCACAGGGCACGATTGAGATCGAGGTCCGCGACGACGGCGTCGGCTTCGAGCCCAACCTCGTGCGGGAGGGATTCGGGCTGGTCGGCATGCGGGAGCGGGCCGCGCTCCTCGGAGGCACGCTGGACATCAACTCGACCAGGGGATCCGGGACGCGGATCCGCGCCGAGATGCCGTTCCTCACCCGGGAGGACGGCGAAGACACGGCTTCGCCGTAAGGTCGCGGCCACGAGCGGCCGCCCCACATAAGTCGCTACGGGCTTCGCCCTCCGCTCCAAAGTGGAGCGGCCTGGTGGCCGCTT
This sequence comes from uncultured Solirubrobacterales bacterium, assembly GCA_963728875.1. Lineage (GTDB taxonomy): Bacteria > Actinomycetota > Thermoleophilia > Solirubrobacterales > 70-9 > DASUPK01. Next base: position 369,735 of record CAVSLJ010000003.1, on the reverse strand, counting down.
ATACGTCGATGAGCCCGCGCTCGATCGCGTAGCGGACGAGCTCGGAGCGGGTGGTCATCGCCAGCTTCTGCTGGATGTGGGCGCGGTGGGACTCGACCGTGCGGACGCTCAGGTAGAGCTGCTCCGCGATCTCGTTGTTGGTGTGTCCGAGGGCGATCAGCCGCAGGACCTCGAGCTCGCGCTCGGACAGATCGTCCGGAGTAGCAGCGTCGGGCTCGGCGGCGAGGCGGGCGCCGAGCTCGGGCTGGAGGTAGGTGCGGCCCTCGGCTGCCATCCGGACGGCCTTGACCAGCTCCTCGCTCGCCGCCTCCTTGAGGATGTAGCCGAGGACGCCGGCCTGAAGGGCCTCGCGGGCGAAGGCCGTCTCGTCCTGCATCGTCAGGACGACGATCTCGGTGCCCGGCGACTGCTCGCGTATCGAGGGGATCGCGGCCAGTCCGGAGCCGCCCGGCATGTTGATGTCCAAGATCAGGACCTTCGGATGATGCCCGCTCACGTAGCGGCTCGCCGAATCGGCGTCGCCCGCCTCGGCGACCACCTCGATGTCGGGCTCGCGCTCGAGCATCAGCCGCAGCGCGCTGCGAACGACGGCGTGGTCATCGGCCAGTACCACCGAGATCGTCTCGGACACCTCCCCTGTATCAGCAGCCACGGGCGTACATTAGCCAGGCTTGCGGGCGCGAGATACAGACCTCCGGTGCCGCAACTCGGCGCCCGGTGTCCTGTTTCAGATGGCCGTGGGGAAGGGGGTCGAAAAGAGAGCGTTCGGAGCACTTCTGTTGACCGCGCTGCTCTGCGCGGCGGTCGGATTGGCTCCCACGGGCAGCGAGGCCAAGAAGAAGCGCCACGCGAGCAAGCAGCAGCGTCCGAACATCGTCCTGATCATGGATGACGATCAGTCGACGAATCTGCAGCAGTTCCTTACCAAGACGAACGCCGAGATCGGCGCCAAGGGCGTCACCTTCGACAACTCCTTCGTCAACTACTCGCTGTGCTGCCCGTCCCGCGCCACGATGCTGACCGGCCAGTACGCGCACAACCACAGCGTCAGGGGGAACCAGCTCCCCTCGGGCGGGTACAGCAAGCTGGCGCCGACGATCGGCAACACGATGCCGGTCTGGCTCCAGCGCGCCGGCTACTACACGGCGCACATCGGCAAGTTCCTGAACGGCTACGGCTCCACGGTTCCGGACACGACGGTCCCGCCCGGCTGGAACGAGTGGTACGGCTCGATCGACAACCCCGATCAGTTCACGGGCGGCACCTACACGGCTTACGGCTACACGCTCAACGAGAACGGCCAGATCGTTCACTACGGCACGACGCCTGACGTCGTCGATCCCGCCACCTACCAGACCGACGTCTACTCCCAGAAGGCGGCCGACTTCATCAGGCGGCGGGCGCCCAGCCGCAAGCCGTTCTACCTCTCGGTCGCTCCGCGCGATCCCCATGCCGAGGCGGCCGCGTGCAACTGCGCCGGGAACAACCCGCGGGCGGCTCCGCGCTACGAGGGCACACTCGCGGGGCTGACAGCGCCGCGGAACCCGGACTTCAACGAGGCCGATGTCTCGGATAAGCCCTCCAACGTCAAGAACCTGGCCCTGCTCAACGCGAACCAGCAGGGCTCCGTGGACGATCGCTATCGCGCCCGCGCGGAGGCTGTGCTGGGTGTCGACGACCTCGTCCAGAGCGTGGTCAGCACCATCCAGCAGCAGGGCGAGCTCAAGAACACGGTCCTGATGTTCACCTCCGACAACGGCTTCTTCCACGGCGAGCACCGGGTGCCGCAGGGCAAGGTCCGGCTCTATGAGCCCTCGATCCGCGTGCCGCTGGAGATCCGCGCGCCGGGGATGCCGAAGGGAGTCCACCGCCGCCAGCCGGTGGGCAACGTCGATCTGACCGAGACGATCCTCGACTTCGCGAACGCCAAGGCCGGGCGGAAGGAGGATGGGATGTCCCTGCGCAAGGTGATGCTCGACAAGCGCTACTGGCCTGGCCGCGCGATGGACCTCGAGACGTATTTCACGCCGGATGCGCTCGAGGACCCCGAGGACCCGCCGCTCAACTACCAGGGTGTGCGAACAGACCGCTACCTCTACGCCAACTACGGCACCGGCGAGCAGGAGCTCTACGACCTGCGCAACGACCCGTTCGAGCTGCAGAACGCGACCGGCAATCCCGCCTACGCGCGGGTGAAGAGCTCCCTGCAGGCGCTGCTGGCCAGTCTGGCGCGCTGCGCCGGCAAGAGCTGCCGGGCGAAGCCCGCCCTGAAGCTCAAGCCCAGGCACTGCTCGGTCGCGCTCGTCGCCGGCAAGGGCGATCCGCAGGAGGCGACCTTCTATCTCCGCGGGAAGAAGATCGGCCACGACGCAAAGCCCCCGATCCGGATCGGCCTGCACCACGCCTTCTCCGGCGAGAAGCTGGAGGCGGTCGCGAGCTCGCTCGACGGGCGAACCGTCAGCCTGACGCGGAAGCTGCGGGGCTGCTGACCGATCCGGTGAAGGTGCCGATCAGCTGCGCGAGACGCTCGGGCTGATCCTCGGAGACGAAGGTGTACGAGTCCTCGATCCTCTCCAGGGTGGCGCCGTTGATGGTGTCCGCGAGCCGCTCCGCGAAGGAGAGCTTGAAGAAGCGGTCCTCGACGGCCCAGGCGAGCATCGTCGGGCGATCGAAGGTCCGCAACCGCTCGGCCGCCTCGAACGTGTACCTCGCGTCGATGCCCTTGAGCACCTTGATCACGTCGCGCCGGACGCCCCTGTTCGTCAGGTAGGGGTCCACCCACTCGCGTGTGGGGGCGCCGGCGAAATCGCGCTTGATCAGCCAGCCGTAGGCGATCGGCAGCTTCCGCATCGGCGCGAAACGCATCCCGGCCATCATCCCCGTGAGCATCCCCGGGACCTTCGCCGCCACCTGCAGCGGCCGGAAGGCGGGCGGGAGGAAGTTCTCGAACGCGTCGCAATTGGTCAACAGCAGCCGGCCGATCCGCTCCGGGTGGTGCGCGGCCGTGATCTGCGAGATCGCGCCACCGGTGTCGTTCGCCACCAGCGTGACGTCCTCGAGGTCGAGGGCATCCAGGAAGCCCGCCACGATCCGGGCAAGGCCCGGGGGAGAGAGGTCGGCGTCCGGGTTCATCGGCTCGGGATGGGAGCCGAGCGGCAGCTCGGGGACGATGCAGCGGAAGTCGTCCTCGAGTAGAGGCGTCACCTTGCGCCACAGCCGGCCGTCCACGAGCAGGCCGTGGACGAAGACGATCGGCGGCCCCTCGCCGTATTCGCGGTAATGGATGTTTCCCTGTTGGAGCTTGATGCTCATGCTGGCCTCCTCAGGCTGCGGAGCTGGGTCTTCAGGAACTTGGGCCAGGCGCGCGGGCTGCGCGCCACCGCCTTGAGCAGCGGGGTTGCGTCCAGATAGGCCACGCGCTCGACGGCCTTTCCGTCGCGGAGCTTGATGCGGTCGCACGTGTGCAGCGTGAACGGCGTCCGCCCCACCTTGCCTTCCAGGCGCAGCTCGATGTAGGCGACGTCGCCGTCCGCCGACCAACCTTCGACGGTGCCGTGCAGATCGGGAACGAGGTCGAAGAGCGGCCTGGCGAACTCCTCCCTGAACGCCTCCTTGCCCACGATCGGCCGCATCGACGGCTGGATCATCCGCACCTCCGGCTGGAGGTGGGGCTCGAAGTGGTCGCAGAAGGTGTCGGCGTCCACCGGGTTGGCCCAGCCCTCGGCGAACATCTCGACCCAGGCCCGGGCCTCGGCCTCGGCGGCGGTTCCGTTCTCGGTTGCCGTGGTCATCGATCGCCTCCCAGCTGTCGCTGCATGGAGAGGGTGTCGAGGTAGGTGTGCTTGGTGGCCACGAGGCCGTCGCGCACCTCGATCACGTCGACGCACGGAACCTCGATGCGCGCGCCCCTCGTGCCGAAGGACTCCCCTTCGACCTCGATCGCCTGCTCCACGGTGCCGCTCATCGTTGACTCCAGTACCCAGTGGTCCTCGCCGGCATGCAGGGCTCGCTCGGCGAATTTGATGTCGGGCATCATCGCGATGTAGCCCGCGAAGGCCTCACGGACGGCCTCCTTGCCCTCGGCCGGGGGAGGGCCGCCGGCGTGCGCGACGAAGACGCTGTCGTCGGTGTGCAGGTCCATGATCGAGTCGAGGTCCTGTCTGTTCCAGGCCTCGCCGTAGCGGTCGGCAAGCATCCGGATTGCGGTGTTGGTGTCCGTTGCCGTCGTCATCGGGTGGCACTCCTCTTGGCTCGGGTTCGCATACAGGCTGTATGTATATCTGACCTACAGTCTGTATGTCAACGTGAGTGGCAGCACACACCGCGGGCCGCTCCTTGCGGGCCGCGGCGGTGTTCCGTTGCCTGGCTAGACTTGAACGAGATGAAGACTGAAATCCATCCCGAATACGTTCTCTCGCACGTCCATTGCTCGTGCGGCAACGACTTCTATACGCGCTCCACGAAGCCCGAACTGCACGTGGAGCTCTGCTCGCAGTGCCATCCCTTCTATACGGGCAAGCAGAAGCTGGTTGACACCGGCGGCAGGGTCGAGCGGTTCCGTCGCCGGGCCGCCAAGCGCGCCCGTTGAGCTCAGAGCCCGCCTCATCGCAGAACGGAGCGCGGCCGCAGGCCGCTCAGTCCGAGGTGATGCCGGACGGGAAGCCGGTCGCCGTCGGCGACGCTCCGGTCGGCGGCCAGGCGGTGCTCGAGGGAGTGATGATGCGCGGCGTCTCGACCTGGTCGGTCGCCTGCCGCACCCCCGAGGGGGAGATCCAGGTCACCTCCGAGCCGATCGTCTCCTGGGCCAAGCGCAGCCGGATCCTGCGTCTGCCCGTCATCCGCGGGGTCGTGGCGCTCGCCGAGTCGCTGAAGATCGGCTTCAGGGCGCTGGCGATCTCGGCGAACGCGCAGCTCGCCGACGGCGAAGAGGAGGAGGAGATCGGCGGCTTCACCTGGGGCCTGACGATCTTCTTCTCGCTGCTGCTTGCGGTCGGGCTCTTCTTCGTCATCCCGGTCGGCGCCACCAGCCTGATCAAGGACCAGCTGGGATCGCCGCTTCTCTTCTGGCTCGTCGAGGGCGTTCTGCGCACGGCGATCTTCATCGGCTACCTCGTCCTGATCAGCAAGCTCCCGGACCTCCGGAGGGTCTTCCAGTACCACGGGGCCGAGCACAAGACGATCTCCTGCTTCGAGGCCGGTGACGAGCTGGTCCCGACGCGGGCCAAGGGCTATTCGCGGCTGCACCCGCGCTGCGGCACGAGCTTCCTGCTGATCGTGATGGTGCTGGCGATCTTCGTCTTCGCCCCGATCGGCCTGCCGGCCTGGTACTGGCTCGTGCTCTCTCGGATCCTGGGCATCCCGCTGATCGCCGGCCTCTCCTACGAGGTCATCAAGTGGGCGGGCAAGCACCGCAACAAGAAGTGGGTCCGTGCCGTGATGTGGCCGGGCCTGATGCTGCAGAACCTCACCACCCGGGAGCCCGACCTGGATCAGCTCGAGGTCGCGATTCGCTCGCTCCAGGGCGTGCTCGCCGTCGAGGATCCGTACAAGGCGAAGGGCGAGCAGCCGATCGAGATCGTCGCCTAAGCGCCCACCAGGCCGCTCCACTTCGGAGCGGAGGGCGAAGCCCGGAGCGACTTATGTGGGGCGGCCGCTTGTGGGCGCGATCTGATGGCGAAGCCGCGTCTAGCGTGTCTAAGTGGCCTCTCACCCCGGCCTTACCCCGGGTTCATTCCCGCCGCCGACCATGGCGGCATGAAGCTCAAGGTCCACATCGACAGGGATGCGTGCCTCGCCTACGGTGACTGCGCCGAGCTGGCTCCCGAGGCCTTTCAGGTCGATGACACAGCTCACCTGGTCGGCAGCGCCCCGCTCCGCAAGATGGTCGACGCCGCTCGTGCCTGCCCGTCGGAGGCGATCACGCTGATCGACGCCGAGACGGGCGAGCAGATCGCGCCCTAGTCCGGCCTGTAGCCCGGGATCCGGAAGCGGATGGTTGCGCCCCGCCCCGGGGTGGAGCTGGCGCCGATGGTGCCTCCGTGCGCCTCGACGATCGCCCGAGCGATCGCGAGCCCCAGCCCGCTGCCGCCCTCGGCGCGGCTGCGCCCCTCGTCGGTGCGGTGGAAGCGGTCGAAGATCCGCCCGAGCTGATCGGGCTCGATCCCGGTGCCGTCGTCCCTGACGGCAAACACCGCGGAGCCGTTCTCGGAGCCGATCGAGATGTCGATGTGGCCGTCGTCGGCCGTATGGCGAACTGCGTTGGTGACCAGGTTCCGCAGCACCTGGGCGAGCCGGTCCGGGTCCGCGTCGAGCTCGCCGTGCAGGCTGGACTCGACGCTGTAGTGGCGGGACCCGAGCAGCGGCAGGTCGCGGCGGAGGTCTTCCACGAAGTCGTCGATCGGCACGTGCCGCCGCTGCACCAACTGGCCGCGCTCCGCCTTCGCGAGGGTCAGCATGTCGTCGGTCAGGCGCTCCATCCGCCGGACCTCCTTCATCAGCTCATCCGCCTCGGTCTGGACGGCGTCGCCGTCGCCGGCGTGGTCGGTGAGCTGCTCGATCCGGCCCCGCAGGACCGTGAGGGGGCTGCGGAGCTCGTGTGAGGCGTCCGAGACGAAGTCGCGCTGCAGGCGGAAGCCCTCCTCGAGCCGGTCCATCATGTGGTTGAACGAGTCGGCGAGCACCCCGACCTCGTCCTCCCCGGTGTAGTCGATCCGGTGGGTGAGGTCGCCGGAGTCGACCGCCGATGCGACCGCGGCCATCCGGCGGAGCGGGCGGGTGATCAGGTTGGCGAGCCAGATCGCGATCACCACCGAGAGCAGCAGAGCCCCGAGGCCGACGGCGATGAAGCGGTTGCGCAGGGACTCGAGCGCCTGATCCACCGAGGTGAGCGGATCGGCCACGCGGAAGGTCCCGATCCTGGCGCCGTTGACGACGACCGGCTGGGTGAGGACCCGGAGCTTGCCGGTCTCATCGGTTGAGATCGTGGTCAGTCCATGGCCTGCCGTGACGATCCCGCCGGTGTCGGACTCATCGCTCTCACCGGAGGAGCGGCTCTCGTTCAGCTCCTCGTCGACGATCCGGGTCTGGTTCGTGACGGGGGCGAGGTCCTCGGGCGCGATCAGGTAGATGCGCGCCTCGGGGTGGTAGCGCTGGCCCGCGACGAAGCGCTCGCTTGCGGCGCGCAGCGAGGCGGGGTCCGTCGCCCTGCCACTGCTCAGCACCCGCTGCTGGAACTCCGCGTACTGCTCGTTGAGCTCGCGGTCGATGCGGCCGCGGAGGTTGGCCGCCGTCGTCTCATGGAGCGCGAAGAAGCTCGCGGCCACGGCTGCCACGCTCACCGTGGAGATCGCGAGCACCAGCCGCAGCCGTATGCCGCGCGGCACCCACCTACGCATCGGCGCTCACCAGCCGGTAGCCGGCCGAGCGAACGGTCTGGATCGGCGCCTCGCCGTCGGCCTCCGCGAGCTTCTTGCGCAGGTAGCCGACGTAGACGTCGAGGACGTTGGTCCCGGGGTCGTAGTCGTAGCCCCACACCGCATTCAGGATCTGCGCGCGGGAGAGAACCTGGTCGGGATGCCTCATCAGGTAGGCCAGCAACTCGAACTCGCGGGCGGTCAGCTTCACCGCGCGGCCGTCGCGGTCGACCTCGCGGGTCCGGAAGTCGAGGTTGATCCCGCCGACCTCGAGCGAGGTGGCGTTGGACTGGCCCGGCTGGCGCAGGTGCGCCCTGATCCGCGCCAGCAGCTCGGCGAAGGCGAACGGCTTGGTCAGGTAGTCACTCGCTCCCAGATCGAGCCCGGTGACGACGTCGTCGGTCTCGGCGAGGGCGGTCAACATGACCACCGGCAACACCTCGTCGTCCTCGCGGATCGCCGTGATCACATCGAGGCCGCTGAGCTTAGGGAGGAGCACGTCGAGGATGACGAGCGCGTAGTCCCGCGTGCGCGCGAGGGCGAGGCCCTCCTCGCCGTCGTACGCGCAGGAGACGGAGTACCCCTCCGCCTCGAGCCCGCGCTCGATGAACTCGGCGATGGGGCGCTCGTCCTCGACCACCAGGATGCGCATGGCGGCAATGCTAGGTGGGCGCCCGAACGCGACGGGAATCTTCTAAGAGAACTCTCATCGGCCGCTTACGGGCTGTTCATGGCGGAAACCGAGTATCCCGGTCGTGATCTCGAGCAGCGAGCAGCCCTACGTGGAGACGGATCGACGCTTCAAGCTCTTCGGCTCCCACGTGCGTGTCCTGATCGGCTCGCCGGCGAGGCCCGGGCTTCCCTCCCCGGAAGCAATGGGAATCCAGATCGAGTTCTTCCTCCGCCTTCTGCACCGGAAGCTGACCCGCTTCGACGAGCGCAGCGAGCTCAGCGCCCTCAATTCCGAGCCTGGCGAGACATGCTCCGTCAGCCCGACGCTCGCCGTCGCCGTCGATGCCTCGCTCTGGGCCGCTCGCCGGTCCGAGGGGCTCGTCGACCCGACGCTCGTCCGTGAGCTCGAGGACGCGGGATACGCAACCTCGCGAGCCGATCTTCCATCCGCCGCCATCGACGAGGCCCTGGCGGTTGCCCCCCAGCGGGAGCCCGCCACTCCCCGGTCGGGCTCTCGCTGGCGCGACATCACCGTCGACGCCGTGGCCGGGGTCGTGAAGCGTCCCGCCGGGGTGCGGATCGATACGGGTGGCAGCGGCAAGGGCCTCGCCGCCGACCTCGCCACGGAGCGGCTCGGCGGCTACGCGAGCTTCGTCGTGGATGCGGGCGGCGACCTGCGCCTGGGCGGGGAGCACCCGCCCAATCGTCAGGTCCGGATCGACCACCCGCTCGCGGATGGAACGGCCCACGAGTTCACGCTGGGCCGAGGGGCCGTCGCCACCAGTGGGGTCAAGACGCGGCTGTGGCGCACGGACACCGGCTTCGCGCATCACCTCCTCGATCCATTCACGGGCAAGCCAGCCTGGACCGGGCTGATCCAGGCGAGCGCCCTCGGCGGCACTGCTCTGGAGGCCGAGACTCTCGCCAAGATGGCCTTCCTCTCGGGTCCCGCGCGGGCGCGCGAGATCCTCGCCGAGCATGGTGGCCTGCTTGTCCTCGACGATGGTGCCGTCGAGCTCTGCGGTCCACTGGCTCGGTCCGATGATCCCGTCGAGGCGGTGGCGGCGTGAACTCCTACGCAGATCCCGGCCAGCACATCTTCTGGATCGCCAGCCGCGCCTTCGGCGTGGTGGCGCTGGTGCTCGTGGCGGTCTCCGTCGGCATGGGCCTGGCGATGGCGATGCGCTCCGCCAAGGGCCCCGGCGCGATGGCGAAGCTGAAGCAGGCGCACGAGGCGACCGCCCTGACGGCCCTCATCTTCATCGCCGCCCACGGGTTGGTGCTGCTCGGGGACACGTACCTGCGGCCTGGCCTTTCTGGCATCGCAATCCCGTTCGTCATGTCGCATCGTCCTCTCTGGACGGGACTGGGTGTCGTCGGCGGCTGGATGGCCGCACTGCTCGGGCTGACCTTCTACGCCCGGCGCTGGATCGGACCGAAGCTCTGGCGGCGGATGCACCGCTGGACGCTCGCTGTCTACGCCCTCGCGGTCCTCCATACGCTCGGCGCCGGGACCGACGCTCGTTCCTTCTGGCTCCTGGTGATCCTGATCGCCACGGCCGCACCCCTCGCCGTGATGACCGCCATCCGCGTCCTGCCGGGCGATGAGCCGCCGCGTGGCAGGCCGCGCCGGCGCATCCCGCTTCCCTCCGAGCAGTTCCAGACCGCCGCCCGCGCAAACCGATACGAGGCCGTGGGATGACCAGAGATCCCAGATTCCCCGATCAGCCGCCGAGGCGCTCCGTGGGGCGCCCGCGTACGGGGCGGGAGGTCCGCCCTTCGCAGCGGCGCCGCTATTCGACTCGCGGCCCGGTGCAGTCCACCAAGGCCGTAACCGTCAAGCTCACCGCGCTCGCGGTCGCCGCCGCGCTGGCGATCGGAGGGTTGATGGCGGCGCAGATGGCGGCCGGCAACGACCCGGCCCTGGGGCCGAAGGCCGCCGCTCGGGCGAAGAAGGCATCCGCCGCCAACTCGACCAGCGGCGCCTCGAACCCCAGCTCTTCGAGCAGCAGCTCCGGAACCGATCCGTACAGCCAGATATACGGCGGGTATTCGGGCTCCGGCGACTACTCCGGGTCGAGCGGCTACTCCGGCTCCGGATACTCGACCCAGCAGTCCGCGCCGGCTCCCGTGACCAGCAGTACGTCGTAGTCAGCCGGCAACCGTGAGCACGGCCAGCGCGATCACCGAAACGGCGATCAGCCCCAGCGCCACTCCGGTCACGACGCGCCCGGTCGTCCCCAGAGCCTCGTCGCCCATCAGCTCGCGGTCCGCTGCCAGGCGCCGCATGAACGGCAGCATCACCAGGAGGAGCACCGCGTTGAGGGCCTGCGAGAGGAAGAGGATCTGGATCAGCGGCGCGCCGGGGATCAGCACGAGCACCGCCGCGATCAGCACGACCGCTCCGTAGCTCCCGTAGAAGAGCGGCGCCTCGGAGAAGCTGTCGTTGACGTCGGCGGGCCTGCCGGCCGTCTCCGCGACCGAGTACGCGGTCGAGAGCGGAACCACCGCTGCGGCCAGCAGGGCGGCGCCCACGAATCCGACTCCGAACAGGGTCGAGGCCGAGCCCCCCGCGAGGGGCTCGAGCGCCTTGGCAGCGTCACTCGCGTCGTCGACCTCGATGCCGCTCACGTGCAGCGTCGCTGCGCAGGCGACGACGACGAAGAATCCGATGATGCCGGTGAGGGCGGCCCCGACGACCACGTCGACGTTCTCGAAGCGCAGGTCCTTCAGCTTCAGGTGCTTGTCGGCGGCGTAGGACTGGATGAAGACCAGTCCCCAGGGCGCCAGGGTGGTCCCGATCGTCGCGACCGCCACCAGTACCGCGTCGCGGTTCAGCGGCAGATGCGGGTCGACCAGTCCCTTCGCCGCCGCCCCCCAATCGGGGTGGGCGAGGATGCCCGAGACGATGTAGGTGACGAACACGGCGCTCAGCGCCAGCAGGACGTGCTCGACCCGGTGGAACGAGCCGCGCAGGACCAGCGCCGAGACGCCGATTCCCGCCAGTGGCACGGTCACGTAGCGGCTGATCCCGCCGAGCAGCTCGAGGCCCGCCGCCACGCCCGCGAACTCCGCGCACATCGTGCCCACGTTCGCGACGACGAGGGCGACCAGCACGATGCGGGCGTCACGGGTCCCGCGGTGGGTGCGCATGAGCGTGAGGAACCCCTTGCGGGTGACCACGCCCATCCGGGCGCCGAGCAGGTGAAAGACGATCAGCGCCGCGGTCGAGACCGCGAGCACCCAGAGCAGCTCGTAGCCGTACTTCGCTCCGAGGATCGAATAGGTGGTGATGCCGGCGGGGTCGTCGTCCGACAGTCCGGCGAGCACGCCCGGACCCACCACCGCGAGCAGCGCGGCGCCGTAGCCGGCGCTGAGCATGGCCGGGCGGTGGCGCAGCAGCCAGGCGTGCAGGTGGCGGCCGGGCCTGCCGCGCGGGTGGGTGCGATGGAGAGCCGGGGGTTGATCGGGTTCGTGCGCGACAATCGGGAGCATGATCGATGCACTGGTCGACCAGATCGAGAGCCGCTATGCGGAGCTGGAGCGGCAGATGTCGGACCCCGAGCTGCACTCGGACCGCGAGCGCGCGGCCGAGGTGGGACGGGAGTACCGGGAGCTGCAGGGTGCGCACGAGCTCGCCCGCGAGTGGCTGACGCTCAAGGACGACCTCGAGGGCGCCCGCGAGCTGCTCGCCGAGGACGGCGATGACCCTGAGCTGAAGACGGTCCTGGCCGAGGCGCCCGCGCGGCTCGAGGAGCTCGAAGAGGAGATCCGGCTGGCGATGGTCGAGCGCGACCCGAACGACGACAAGAACGTGATCGTCGAGATCCGCGCAGGGACCGGGGGAGACGAGGCCGCCCTGTTCGCCGGCGACCTCTTCAAGATGCTGACCCGCTACGCGGAGCGCCGGGGCTACTCGGTCGAGCTCCTCTCGCAGTCGCCGTCGGAGGTCGGCGGCTTCAAGGAGGTCACCTTCGCGATCAAGGGCGATGGGGCCTATTCCGTCTTCAAGTACGAGGGCGGAACCCACCGGGTGCAGCGGGTGCCGAAGACCGAGTCCCAGGGCCGCATCCACACCTCCACGGCGACGGTCGCCGTCCTCCCTGAGGCCGAGGAGGTGGACGTCCAGATCGACCCCAACGACCTGCAGATCGACGTCTACCGCTCCTCGGGGCCGGGAGGGCAGTCCGTCAACACCACCGACTCCGCCGTTCGGATCACCCACGAGCCGACCGGCCTCGTGGTGGCGATGCAGGACGAGAAGTCCCAGCACCAGAACCGCGACAAGGCGATGCGGGTCCTCCGCGCTCGGCTGCTCGAGCGCGAGATCGAGGAGCAGCAGAAGGAGATCGCCTCGGAGCGCCGGGCCCAGGTCGGCTCGGGCGAGCGCTCGGAGAAGATCCGCACCTACAACTTCCCGCAGGACCGGATCACGGACCACCGGGTCAAGCTGACGGCGAGCGGCGTTGACCGCGTCCTCGGCGGGGAACTGGACGAGTTCACGGACGCGCTCGCGTCCGAGGAGAAGCGCCGGCGCCTGGAAGCGCAGACGGCGGAGACGGCCTGAACGCCCAGGCCTCGGCAGCCCGGGATGCACTGGAGGGGGCCGTCGGTGCCCTGACGGCGGCCGGTTGCGAGTCGGCGCGTCTCGACGCCGAGCTGCTTCTCGCCGAGGCAACGGGATGGGATCGCGCCCGGATCGCCGCCGAGCCCGAGTTGCGGCTGCCGGTCGGAGCTTCCAGGGAGTTCGCCGAGATGGTCCGGCGGCGTGTGCGGCGCGAGCCCGTCGCCTACATCCTGGGCCGAAAGGGGTTCCGGCGGATCGAGCTGTTGGTTGACGGGCGGGTGCTGATCCCGAGGCCTGAGACCGAGCTACTGGTCGAGGTGGCGCTGGAGGACGGGGCGCGCTCCGTGATCGACGTGGGGACTGGAAGCGGCGCCATCGCACTGGCCGTCGCCGACGAGCTGGCCGAGGCAAGGGTGTTCGCGATCGACATCTCGATGGATGCTCTCCGGGTCGCGCGGGTCAACACCGACCGGCTCGGGCTTGGCGACCGGGTGGACGTCGTCAACCGAGGCGTGGCCACGCTCTCCTCAACCGGTCCCTGCGACCTGCTGCTCGCGAATCTCCCCTATGTCGCCGAGGGCGATTGGGAGGGGCTCGCCCCGGAGATCCGCGAGTACGAGCCCCGCGAGGCGCTGGTCGCCGGGGAGTCGGGGTTGGAGGCGATCGAAGGGCTGCTCGATTCGCTCGCGGGGCTGGAGTGGCGGCCGGCTGCGATCGCTCTCGAGATCGGCGCCGAGCAGGCCGCGGCGGTCTCGGGACTGGTCCGCGGCGCCGGCTACACCGAGGTGGAGATCAGACAGGACCTGGCCGGGCTCGACCGGGTGATCGTCGGGCGGTGACCGAGATCGTCTCGATCGAGGCGGACGGGGAGGATGCCGCCCGCGCCGCCCTCGAGCGCTGCGTCGGGGGAGGGGGCGTCGCGATCTTCCCGGCGGACACGCTCTACGGCCTCGCCTGCGATCCGCTCAGTGCGGAGGGGGTCGAGCGCATCCACGCGATCAAGGGCCGCGACGCGGGGAAGCCGTCGGCGGTCATGTACTTCTCTCCCCTGGCGATGCGGGAGCTGCTCTCCGGGCTCGGACCGAGGACTCGTGACGCCGCGGCCGCGCTTCTGCCTGGCCCGGTGACGCTGGTGGTGGCGAACCCCGAGCGCCGTTACCCGCTGGCCTGCCGGGCGGACCCCGAGCGGCTCGGCGTCCGCCTGATCGAGGGCCCGCTGGCGGGAGGGATGACGCCGATATTCCAGACGAGCGCCAATAGCAGCGGAGTGGCCGCACCCACGAGCTTCGACGCGATCGACCCGAACATCCTGTCCGTGGCCGACCTCGCGATCGACGCGGGCGAGGTGATCGGCGAGCCCTCGACGGTCGTCGACCTGACGGACATCGATGCGGGAGGCACCTGGGGGATCCTGCGGGAGGGCGCGCTTCCCGCGGTTGACGTCGAGCGGGTCCTGGCTTCGATCGCCGCGAGCTAGTGGGCCGCCTCCTCGGCGGCTCGCTCGGCCTCCTCGTGGCTCTCGTACGACCAGCCGCGCTGGAGCTTCTCTCCGCGGGGCTCGACGACCCAGGCGACGTCGGCCGTCACCTGCTCACCGCCGAGCCTCCGCTTCGCGGTCATCTCGCCGAGCACCAGAAGACGGTCCCCAACCTCCCTGAAGGTCGAGAGCTCCACGTGCATGTCCGTGAACATCTCGTCCACGTCCTCGAACCAGGCCCTGATCCCGTTGGGCCCGTGGTAGCCGGGGTCGCCCTCCTCGCGGGCCGTGAGGAACGGGTGCCATTCGCAATCGGGGTTCCAGGCGGCGAGCCAGGCCTCGGGATCGCGCGAGTTGAACGCGTCGCGCGAGGCCTCGAGCAGGCTCTGGTGGCGGGAGGCCATCTCAGGTCGTCCCTTCCGTGGCGGCGAGCGCCTCGTCCAGGGTCTCGAACAGCTCGATCCGGCTGCCCTTCCCGTCCCGGAACGACCAGACCATCACTGCGTCCTGGCCGAAGTCGAGTCCAGTGGTCTTGCCGCGTGCGCGGAGCGTGAACTCGACCACCACCTGGTCGCCGACCTGCTGGAACCGATGCGCGTCCCACCGGATCTCGTCCATCACCTCGTAGAACGAATCGAACCAGCGGCGGACGCCGTCGTGGCCCCGGTAGGTATCAGGCTCGGAGGCGAGGCTTGGTGGAGTGGTCGCCTCGAAGTCGGGATGGATGAACACGAGGATCCCCTCGACCCCTCCTTCGTTGAACGCCTCGAACCCACTCTGGACGATTTCGAGGTTGTCGCTCGACACTGCCTTCAGCGTAGATCCAGCGTTCAGGCGCGACTGTGAGATGTGGCCGCCAGCGCGCTTCGGATGAACAGCTCCCGGGCCTGCTTCCACTCCGCCGTCGGCCCGCGCTCGATCCGTTCCAGCACCAGGCCCTGGTGGCAGGCGTTGATCATCAGGGCCAGGGCCCGCGCCTGGGAGGGCGGGGGTCCGTCCTCGGCCTGTTCGAGCAGCTCGATCAGCACGCGCTGCCAGCCTTCATTGACCTCGGTGATCGTCCTGCGTATTTCGGGATCGACCACCGACACCGCCGCCAGGTCGAAGTAGAGGCGGGCGAGCCGCTCGTCCTGCTCGAGCAGCCGGTCGACCCCGTCCGCCACCCCGCGCATGACTTCCTCGACCGTCGTGGCGCCCGCGACGGCGTCAAGCGCCTCCGCGGTGATCAGCTCGGCGACTGCGCGCCCGCTCGCCTCGACCAGGCCCTGCTTCGAGCCGTAGTGGTAGACGACGAGCGGCTTGGACTCGCCGGCCCGGGCCGCCACCTTGGCGATCGTCAGGCCGGCATAGCCGTCGGCCTTCAGCACCTCGATGGCCGCGTCCAGGATCCGCTCGCGGGCGCCGGTGGAGGGGCGCCCCCGCTTCGTCGCAGCAGTGGCTTCCACCTAGGCGGTGGCGAGCATCGCCGGGTCGAGGCCCATCGCCGCCAGCTTCTTCGAAAGCGACTTCGCCGCGTACTCGAAGATCTCCGACGAGTGGTAGAAGGGCGTCTGGAAGTTGTACGGGTCCTCCACCCACGGCGGGACGAAGACCAGGGTGGCGACCGGCAGGCACTCCTTCAGCGTGTCCTCGATGATCTTCGCGTTCGCCTGGTCGTCCTTGATCGCGTCGGCCAGGAACTTCACCCCGAACCCGACGTGGCGGGACTCGTCGCGGTTCACGGCCGTGAAGCCGGCGGTGAAGCCCGGGAACCAGTTTCGCTCCCGCATCGACTTGATCATGAAGCGGGCTGCGGAAAGGGCCAGCATCCCCTCGATCACGATCATGTAGACGGTGACGCCTCGAACGAGCTTGGGGAAGTCACTCGGGTCCTTGCGCAGGTCCTCGGCGCACTCGTGGAGGATCCCGTTGAAGAGCGTCTCCCAGTCCTTGTTCACGACGTAGCGCTGCTTGTCGATCATCTCGCCCAGGCTGCCGGCCTCGATGCCGAAGACCTCGCGGTAGAAGCCGTTCCAGAAGACGGTGTGCTTCGCCTCGTCGGAGATCTGGGTGGTGAGGAAGACCTTCGCCTCGTGGGTCGGAGCCGCCAGGGCGAAGGGGAGCAGCTCCAGCGTGACCCGCTCCTCGCCCAGGAAGAACTCCGAGAAGCCGAACTCGAGGAAGCGCCGCTCGTCGTCGGTGAACATGTCCGGGTCGGCCCACTGCTTCTTGTCCTCCTCGAACGAGAAGTCCTCGGTTGACCAGTGCTGGCGCTGCCAGCGCATGAAGAGCTTCTCGTAGGAGGGGGCGGCCTCGACGATCTTGTCGAGCCCCGACATCACCTTGTCGATGTCGCCGTCGAGCAGGACCGAGAGAGCCTCGTCCTCGGTGTGCAGTTCTCCGTTGGTGGTCGCGGTCGCGTCGGTCATCTCTCTCCTCCGAAGGGTTGCCGGTGTGCGAGGCGGCATTATTTACCACTTGGTAAGTAAATGTCAAGCCCGTCCGATGATGTCCCGATTTTTGTGAATGCACTGCCGGGGTTTTCCTGAGTAGGGTCAATGCATCCAACTCAGGGGGCGGGCTGGAGGTCCGGGTAAATGAACAGGGAGATGGGCGGCCGGCGACGCAGGTCCTGGATTCTCGTCGTCCTCGGTGTGATCGCGGCGTGCGCGATCGGGGCCGCACCCACCCGTGCCGACGTGACGATCGGAAGCAACGTCAACGGCACCCCGCCAAGCGCGGGCACCTGCTTCGGCAATCCGACCTTCGCTTGCGTGGTCGTTCCGACCAGCCTGCCGAGCGGAGCGCAGCTGACCTCGCCATGTGACGGCACCGTCACCCGTTTCCGGATCAATGGGGTGCCGACCGCGAATTCCTACCGACTGCGCGTCGTGCACCTGAGCGGTAGCACGGCGGCGGCGGTGAGCGCCAGCTCGGCGGTCAGCCTGGCTGTCGATGGCGTCAACACCTTCCCGATCAGCCTGCCGATCCACACTGGTGACCAGTTCGGGTTGGACTTCAACCACGGCACGGTGGACTTCAGCGTTCGTTACCGCCAGCCGGGCACCGACGACCTCTTCAAGAACGGAATCCCGGATTCGGGCACGGGAGCTTCGACCGGCACGGACAATTTCCTCGAATACCTCTTCAACGCTGATGTCGCCTGTGGCACCGGCGGCCAGGGCGGCCCGAACACCGCGACCACGACGACGTGCAAGAAGAAGAAGAAGAAGCACAGGCGGGATGTCTCGGTCGCGAAGAAGAAGAAGGGCTGCAAGAAGAAGAAGAAGAAGAAGTAGAAGTAGGGGCCCCTCGGTCCATCGCCGCGAGGGCATAACCTTGGTCGGGTGAGCGACCTCCCCGACGACTTCCAGACCGCTCCCCTCACCGACGTCGACCCCGACATCGCCCGGGTCCTCGATCGCGAGCTCGCCCGCCAGCAGGGCACGCTCGAGATGATCGCCTCCGAGAACTTCGTCCCGCAGGCGGTGCTCGAGGCCGCCGGCTCTGTGCTCACCAACAAGTACGCCGAGGGTTACCCCGGCAAGCGCTACTACGGCGGCTGCGAGGAGGTCGACGTCGCCGAGCAGCTCGCCATCGACCGGGCGATCGAGGTCTTCGGCGCCGAGCACGCCAACGTCCAGCCGCACTCCGGCGCCCAGGCCAACAACGCGGCGTACATGGCGCTGATCGACCCGGGCGACACGATCATGGGGATGGCCCTCGATCACGGCGGCCACCTCACGCACGGGATGAAGCTGAACGTCTCCGGGAAGCTCTATGAGGTCGTCGCCTACCACGTGCGCCGGGAGGACAGGCTCGTCGACATGGACGAGGTCGCGCAGCTCGCGGAGGAGCACAAGCCGAAGGTGATCGTCGCCGGCTGGTCGGCCTATCCGCGCCAGCTCGACTTCGCGGCCTTCCGCGAGATCGCCGACTCGGTCGGCGCGAAGCTGATGGTCGACATGGCCCACTTCGCCGGCCTCGTCGCGGCGGACGAGCACCCGAATCCGGTCGAGCACGCCGACGTCGTCACCACGACCATCCACAAGACCCTGTGCGGGCCCCGCAGCGGGATGATCCTCTGCAAGGAGGAGCTCGCCGCCGACATCAACCGCTCGGTCTTCCCGGGCCAGCAGGGCGGCCCGCTGATGCACATCATCGCCGCCAAGGCCGTCGCCCTGAAGATCGCGCAGAGCGAGCCGTTCAGGCAGCGGCAGCGGCAGACGATCGCGAACGCCAGGGCGTTCGGCGAGGAGCTGGTCGCCGGCGGCCTCGACGTCCTCACCGGCGGGACCGACGTGCACCTGGTCCTGGTGGACCTCACGCCGACCGGCCTCGGGGGCAAGGAGGCCGAGACGCGCCTCGAGGAGGTGGGGATCACGGTCAACCGCAACGCGATCCCGTTCGACGAGCGGCCGCCGATGGACCCGTCGGGCCTCCGCATCGGAACGCCGGCCCTGACGACCCGTGGCCTGGTCGAGGATGACCTGCGGGAGATCGCCCAGGTGATCGTCGCGGCGCTGGGGGAGGACTTCGAAGCGCAGAAGGACTCGCTCCTCGAGCGCTCGCGCGCCCTGATGGAGCGCTACCCCCTCTACCCGCAGCTCTCAGCAGCCGCCGTCTAGAGCCGCTTGAAGATCTGGGCCGACATGAGCGGGCCCGCGCACGTGCTCGTGCTCCGGCCGATCATCGAGCGACTCCGGGCGCAGGGCCACGAGGTCCTGATCACGGCGCGCGTCTACACGCAGACACTCGAGCTGCTCGAGCTGCATGGGATGGACTACACGCTGATCGGCCAACACGGAGGGGCGTCGCGGGTCCGAAAGCTGATGCGGCTGATCCAGCGGACCGGCGGGATGCGCCGCTTCGGGAGCGGAAAGGGCTTCGACCTCTCGATCGCCCACGGTTCGAACGACATCGCGATCGCCTCCCGCATGCTCGGCATCCCCGAGGCCAACATGCACGACTACGAGTTCGCAGTCGCGCAGCATCACGTCGGCTGCCGGCTGGCCAAGCGGGTGATCTTCCCGGACTCGGTTCCGCCCGAGCGGCTGAAGCGCTTCGGCGTCACTCCCGGGAAGCTCTTCCAGTATCCGGGGATCAAGGAGGAGTACTACCTCTTCGACTTCGAGCCCGATCCGAACGCCCTCGAGAAGCTGGGCGTGGACACCGGGCGCGTCGTGGTCGTCTTCCGCCCGCCGCCCGATGTGTCGCTCTACCACCGCAAGTCCAATCCCCTCTTCCCGCAGGTGCTCGCGCGAGTAGGCTCTGATCCCGGTGTGCACGCGGTGGTGTTGCCGCGCACCGAGGAGCAGCGGACCTACGTCAAGGAGCTCGCCCTGCCGTCCCTGATCGTTCCCGATCACGCCGTGGAGGCACAGAGCCTGGTCGCCCTCGCCGATCTCGTCGTCTCGGCCGGGGGGACGATGAATCGCGAGGCGGTGGCGCTGGGCACGCCGGTCTACACCACCTACGGGGGGCGGCTGGGCGGCGTGGACGAGGCGCTGATTCGATCCAACCGGCTGCGCCCGCTGACCGACCCGCGGGCCCTCGAGCTGGTGAAGAAGACTCGCCAGGGTGAGCGGATCCGTCGCGACCCGCAGCTGCTCGTGGATCTGATGCTTGGAGCGGCCGAGCCGGATGGCGACTCAGGCTGAGCAACCGAGCACGGTCGCCGAGCAGGTCTCGGACATCGCGGCCGAGGCGTATTCCCCCCGCCCGGTGGACTTCGTGTTGCGGGGGCTCGACCTGGCGATCGCCGGGTCGGCCCTGATCGTGCTCTCTCCGCTGCTCGCGCTGCTGGCCCTGGCGACGTTGCTCACGTCGGGGCGGCCGGTCCTCTATCGCGGCGACCGGGTCGGGCGAGCCGGCCACGTCTTCACGATGTACAAGCTCCGCACCCTGCGCCCCGGGGCGGAGACGCGCCTCGGCAACGTCTACGGCGAGGAGCTCAGCCGCCGCACCGAGGAGGAGGTGACGATGGTCGGCAAGGCCGCCCGTCTCACCCACATCGACGAGGTCCCCCAGCTCTTCAACGTGCTCCGCGGCGACATGAGCATGGTGGGCCCCCGCCCGATCCGGCCCGCCTTCTTCAACCAGATCTGCGAGGAGCTCCCGACGTACTGGCAGCGGCTGGTCGTTCGGCCTGGCGTGACCGGTTTCGCCCAGACCCGGATCACGCGCGAGGACTCCTGGGAGGACAAACTGATCCACGACCTCGAGTACATCGCGGACCGCTCCGTCCGGCTCTACCTGCGGGTGCTCGGGGCGACCATCGCGCGCATCGCCCGGCTCACGCTGAGCGGACGAAACCGCTGAGACAAAGTTGACGGAGTGTCTCACCGAGGTATACGCTCCGCTGCGGCAAGCAGGAGAGGAGCGGGATGCTTCGCAGGATTCTGATGGCGATCGGGCTGGGACTGGCGCTGTGCGCCCTGACGGCGCCGACCGCCCTGGCGAAGAAGCCGAAGAAGGTCAGGGACACCACCGTCTGGCTCTGCAAGCCGGGCATCCCCGACAATCCGTGCGAGCCGGGGTTCGACACGACGCTGATCTCGCCGAGCGGCCAGATCCAGGGGACCGAGTCCGTCAAGCCGGACCGCAAGCGGAAGTTCGACTGCTTCTACGTCTATCCGACGGTCAGCGACGACAAGGGCGCGAACTCCGACCTCTCGATCGACCCGGAGGAGCGCTCGATCGCCCTCTACCAGGCGGCGCGCTACAGCCTGCACTGCAGGGTCTTCGCGCCGATGTACCGGCAGCTCACCCTCGGCGCGATCGCCGGCACCCCGCCCGCCGACGCGGAGCTGATCGCGTACGGCGACGTCCTCGCCGCCTGGAGGACCTACCTGCGCAACTACAACCGCGGGCGCGGGGTGGTGCTGATCGGGCACTCGCAGGGCACCTTCGTGCTACGCAAGCTGATCCACGACGTGATCGACACCACGAAGAAGGTGCGCAGGCAGCTGATCTCGGCGGTGCTCCTGGGCGGCAACGTGACCGTGGCCGAGGGACGCTCGGTCGGCGGCGACTTCAAGCACATCGCCGGCTGCCGCAAGGCCAATCAGTTCGGCTGCGTGATCGCCTTCTCGACCTTCAACGCCCCGGTGCCGCCCGACGCGAAATTCGGGCGGCCCAGCAGCTTCGCCACATCAGGCCTGCCGGCCACGGGCGACGTGCTGTGCACGAACCCGGCGGCGCTCGGCGGCGGCTCGGCTCTGCTCACCTCGGTCTTCCCGACGCAGCCGTTCGCTCCGGGCACCACGATCGGCCTGGCGACCGGGCTGGTGGGGCAGCCCACGCCGAGCGGCGCGACCACGCCGTGGTTCCAGGCCCAGGCGTATACGGGCGGATGTGACTCATCCAACGATGCCCACGTGCTGCAGATAGCGCCGTTGCCGGGTGCGCCCACGCTCAATGCGGTCCCGGATGCGACCTGGGGCCTGCATCTGGTCGACGCCAACATCGCCCTCGGCAATCTCACGGATGACGTCGCCCGGGAGGCCAGGGAATGGGGGAGGGCGAACGTCCAGCCGAAGAGGGTCAAGAAGAAGAAGTAGGGCGTTGAGTGTTCGGGGTCGCCGGATCCTGACCGCTCTCTAGACTCGCGCGCATGTGCGGGATATGCGGTCTCGTCAGCCTCGACGGGGCCTCGGCCCCCGATCCCGCGGCTCTCGCCGCGATGAACGACACCCTGGTGCACCGGGGCCCCGACTCCGAGGGGAGCATGATCGACGGGCCCTGCGGGCTGGCGATGCGCCGCCTCTCGATCATCGACCTGGCGGGCGGCGACCAGCCGATCGCCAACGAGGACGGGCGGATCCACGTGATCCAGAATGGCGAGATCTACAACTACCGCGAGCTCATGGAGGAGCTCCGCGGCCAGGGCCACACGTTCTCGACCCACAGCGACACCGAGGTCCTGGTCCACCTGTATGAGGAGCGCGGCCCCTCCTTCGTCGAGGCGCTCCGCGGCATGTTCGCGATCGCCATCTGGGACGCGCGGCACGGCCGCCTCGTGCTGGCGCGAGACCGCTTCGGCATCAAGCCGCTCTACTACCGTGTCGCGGGCGGGCAGCTCTCCTTCGCCTCGGAGCTCAAGGCGCTGCTCCGCCAGCCCGGCTTCTCGCGCGAGATCGACCCGCAGGCGCTCGAGTCGTTCCTCGCCTTCAACTCGATCCCCGCCCCGCTGACCATCTTCGGGGAGGCGCGCAAGCTTCCGCCTGGGCACACCCTGGTGGCGGAGGGGGGCAAGGTGACCGTCGAGCGCTTCGCCCGGCCGACGCCCGTGCCCGCCGGCGAGGTGCGCGCCGAGAGCGATGTCGTCCTCGCCGAGGAGCTGCGCGAGCGGCTGCGGGACTCGGTCCGGGCTCACCTGGTCTCCGACGTCCCGGTCGGGGTCCTGCTCTCGGGCGGCGTCGACTCCGCTGCCCTCACCGCTCTGGCGGCGGGGGAGAGCGGCTACCAGGTGAGCACGTTCTCGATCGGCTTCGAGGAGAGCACCTTCGACGAGCTCGACCAGGCCCGCCTGGTCGCCAAGCGGTACGGCACCGACCACCACGAGCTCACCCTGAGGCCCGACGCAGTCGAGCTGCTGCCGAAGCTCGTCGAGACATTCGACGAGCCCTTCGGCGACTCCTCGGCGCTCCCGACCTATCTCGTCTCACAGCTGGCGGCCGGCACGGTCAAGGTGGTGCTCTCCGGCGAGGGAGGCGACGAGCTCTTCGGCGGCTACTACACCTACGTCGCGGATCGGCTGGCGCCGCGCGTCGGGAGGGCCGCGCCCTTCCTCCGGCCGCTGGTCGAGCTGCTGCCGAGCTCCTCGGGGAAGGTGAGCTTCGACTACAAGGCCAAGCGCTTCATGCGCGGCGCTCACCTGCCGCCCGTGGAGAGGCACCACGCCTGGAAGGAGATCTTCTCGCCCGAGGCACAGGAGGAGCTGCTCAGCGAGCCCCGCATCTCGGATCCGCTCGACGTCTACCGCGCCCGCTACGCCGAGACCGAGGGCGCTCAGGAGCTGGCCCGGTTCCAGGACCTCGACCTCGGCATCTACCTCGTCGACGACCTGCTGGTGAAGACCGATCGCGCCAGCATGGCCCACTCGCTCGAGGCGCGCGTCCCGTTCCTCGACCCGGTGGTGGCGGAGCTCGCCCTTGCCCTCGAGACGAAGCAGAAGGTCCGGGGGTTCTCCAAGAAGCGCCTGCTCCGCCGGGCGGTCGAGCCCTTGCTCCCCAAGGAGATCATTCGCGGGCGAAAGCAGGGCTTTTCCATCCCGGTCGCCGCCTGGCTCCGCGGCGACCTCGGGCCTTTCGCCCGCGATGTGCTCTCGCCCGAGACCATCGAGCGGCAGGGCTACCTGAACCCGGCGGCGGTGACCAAGGTGCTCGACGATCACATCTCGGGCAGGGAGGACCTGAGCCGCCAGATCTGGGGACTGCTCAACTTCACCCTCTGGTACGACCGCTACGCCCGTGATTCGCGTAGCCCGCATAGCGGGCGGAGCGGTGGTGTGGGGGCTGCGGCGGGAGGCGGCTGATGCCCGACACGATCGACGCCCTCTTCGCCTTCATCTTCGCCGGGGCGGCCGTCTGGACGCTGGTGCCCGCGACCGAGTCGCTCGCGCGGAGCATCGGGGATCGGGCGATCGACTTCCCCAACGAGCGCAGCCTGCACGAGTTCCCGACCCCGAAGCTCGGCGGGCTCGCGGTGCTGGTGGCGGTGCTGATCGGCGGCTCGATCTTCCTGCCCTGGGACCAGGAGACCCGCTCGATCCTGGCCGGCGCGATCGTGATCACGATGGTCGGCGTGATCGACGACCTCGTCGATCTGCCGGCCGGCGTCAAGCTGCTCGGCCAGACCGGGGCCGCGATCATCCCGGTCGCCTCCGGGGTCTCGGTCGACACCTTCACGCTGCCGTTCCTCGGCCGCGTCGACCCCTCCACGGTTCAGCTCTTCGACCCGCCCGGCATCGGCCGGATCGACCTCGGCCAGGTGCTGACCGTGTTCGGCATCGTCGCCGTCGCCAACGTGATCAACCTGATCGACGGCGTCGACGGTCTCGCCGCCGGGGTTTGCCTCATCTCGGCCGCCGCGCTTGCCGTGATCGCGCTCTCGCTGGATCGCAACGCGGCCGGAGTGCTGGCCGCCGTGACCGCCGGCGCATCCCTCGGCTTCCTCCGGCACGGCTTCCCGCCGGCATCGAGCTTCATGGGGGACACCGGGTCCAACCTGCTCGGTTACCTGATGGCGGTGGTGACGGTCCAGGGGGCGCTGAAGACGAACGCCGTGGTCGCGCTGTTCTTCCCGCTCGCGATCCTGGCCGTGCCGATCCTCGACACCAGCTTCGTCGTCGCCAAGCGGCTCAAGTACCGGCGTCCGATCTATCGGGCGGACACCGAGCACTTCCACCACCGGATGGCGCGCATCGGGTTCAGCCAGCGCCGCACCATCACCTACCTCTATGCCTGGACGCTCGTGCTCGCCGGCGTGGCGCTGGCGCTCCGCTTCGTTCCCTACAGCGACAACCACGGCCACTTCGATGCGTTCTGGACCACCTTCATGGCGCTCTGCCTCGCCGGCGCGCTGGCCGCCAGCATCTACGTCATCCACGTGCTCGAGATCCTGAAGCTCCGACGGGTTCGCTGGAGGCAGCTCGTCGGGCTCCGCGATCCGGCCGCGCCGCCGGACGAGGCAGAGGTCGATGTCGCGGTCCAGGAGGAGCTCGACACGGGAACCTTCCGCGCGGTGGATCCCTCGACCGGCGAGATGACGGCGATCGATCCGGACACCGGCGAGATCGAGGCCGTGTCGAAGCCCGGCAGCTAGGCAGTCGCTAGGATTCGCCGCCCCTCCGGCCCGTCGCCGGAGGGTCGTTGATTGCGGCGGCGGGGTCTATGGCTGCCGTTGATGGTGGGGGGAATGACTTCATGCTCTCGTTCGACCTTCAAAGATCAGATGACTCGCCGTGTCCACGCTCGCGTTAGAGGGATCTAGCGCCGCCGGCCAATCCCGCATGGCCAGCGCGCTCCGCTACTTCGACCTCGTCCTGCTCGCGGTTGCGCTGCCGGTGTTCATCGCGGCCGATTTGCCGATGACGGCCTACGTCGTCGTCGCCCTCGTCTGGCTCGCCCAACACGGAGTGGAGCTGCTCACCAACCGCGCCGTGCGCCGAGCGGCGGCCCGGGGCGACCGGCGCGCCGCGATGGGCTGGGTCGGAGCCACGACGCTCGGGCGCGTCTGGACCGTCACCCTCGCCGTCCTGCTGGTCGGCGTGCTCGACAGCAAGGACGCCGGGCTGGCGGCGGCTGTGCTCGTGGCGGTCCTCTTCACGGTTCATCTCGGCGGCCGCCTGCTCGCCAAGCTGCTCGCACCGGAGGAAACCCGACCGGTCTGATGGCGTCCTGGTCGACCAAGCGGAAGGTTCTCTTCGGCCTCGGGGTCTACTTCGCGGTCACGATCGCGCTGCTGCTGATCTTCGGCAACGACGGCAAGAACGACGAGTTCAAGCCACAGGACGAGTTCAAGCTCCACGATTGGATCCCGATCCACATCGCGGGGATCAACCTCTCCATCAACCGCTTCGTCCTCTACCTGCTCCTCGCCAGCGCCCTGACGATCTTCGTGATGGTCTATATCGCCCGCCGCATGGAGATGAAGCCGAACCGCGTGCAGACCACGGTCGAGGTCGCCTACGACTTGACCAAGAACAACATCACCGGGGGCAACCTCTCGGGCTCATACGCGATCAAGTGGTTCCCCTTCGTCGCGACCCTCTTCTTCTTCATCGCCTTCTCCAACATCATCGGCTACCTGCCGCTGCCGACGAACAGCGCGGAGACGATCGACATCTTCGGCCTCGCGATTCCGTCGTTCGCGATCTACGCGGCGACGGCCAACATTTCCTTCTCGCTCGTCCTCACCCTGGTCGTCTGGATCAGCTACCACTTCGAGGGGATCAGGGCCAAGGGCCTATTCAAGTACCTGGCCAGCTTCCTTCCGGCGGGCCTCGAGGACATGAACCCCGTCGCCAAGGCGCTGATCTTCGGGATCGAGCTGCTCTCCCACTTCATGCGGCTCGTCTCGCTCTCCGTACGACTGTTCGCCAACATCCTCGCCGGGCACCTGCTGCTCCTGTTCATGGGCGGCGGACTTGCCGTGCTGCTCGGCCTCTCCGCGCTCGGAGCGCTCACGTTCCCGCTCGCCTTCGTCTTCTTCATCTTGGAGGTGGGGCTGATCGCAACGCTTCAGGCGTTCATCTTCGCCACCCTCTCTTCCATCTACATCGGCGGCGCAGTCGCCGAGACCCACTAGAAAGGAGCAGTACCCATGGACGTCTTGACCCCGATCGCGCAAGCGTCGAGCGGGATCACCGACACCGGCATCACGGACGCCGGCAAGGCGATCGCGCTGGGCGTCGGTGCCGGGCTGGGCTCGATCGGAGCCGGCATCGGGATCGGCTTCATCTTCGGTAAGGAGATCGAGTCGGTCGCGCGCCAACCCGAAATGAAGGACGACCTCCAGTCGATCCGCTGGCTGGGCTTCGCCCTGACCGAGGCCGTCGCCTTCTACACCTTCATCTTCGGCCTGATCGCGTTCTTCCTCTAGGCCGGCAGTGGATCCAGTCACGCACATAGCGCTTCCGCTCGCCGCCGAGGATTCGGGCGGCAGCTTCCTCGTCTCGCCGAACCTCGGCCTGATGATCTGGACGCTGCTCGTCTTCGGGATCACCATGTACGTGCTCAGCAAGGTCGCGTTCCCGCGGATCCAGGAGGCGCTCGACAAGCGCGCCAACGCGATCCGGGAATCCATAGAGCAGGCCGAGAAGACGCGTCAGGAGGCCGACGAGATCCTCCAGGAATACCGCGGCCGCCTGCGGGAGGCTCGCGAGCAGGCCGACGAGATCGTCGCCCGCGCCCGCAAGTCAGCCGACGCCGCAAAGTCTCAGGCTGTGGATGAGGGGCGTGAGAAGCGCGAGGAGCTGCTCGCCGCCGCCCGCCGCGACATCGAGGCGGAGACGCGCCGTTCCCTCGAGCGCATCCGCAAGGAGGTCGCCGACCTCACGGTCCTGACGACCGAGAAGGTGACCCGCAAGACGCTCAGCGGCGACGACCAGAAGCGGCTGATCGACGAGGCCCTCGCCGAGGTCGACTTCTCCTCTCTCTCCGGCAACGGGGGGTCCACGGAGGGGGCTCCCGCCTAGATGGAGCACATCGCCCGCGTATATGCGGACGCCCTTTTCGGGGTGGCCAAGGAAAAGGGCAAGCTCGACGTGATCCGCGAGCAGCTCGGCCAGTTCGCCGACGCGCTGAAGGGATCCCGCGAGCTGCAGCTCTTCTTCTTCAGTCCCTACTTCTCTTCCGCCGAGAAGGAGGACGGGCTCGCCAAGGCCGTCGCCGGCGCGGAGCCGGAGCTGATCAATTTCCTCGACCTGCTCCTGGAGAAGCACCGGATGCCGGTCCTCTTCCGGATCCGGAAGCATTTCGACTCGCTCTGGGCCAAGGAGAACAAGCGGCTCGGCGTC
Source organism: uncultured Solirubrobacterales bacterium (assembly GCA_963728875.1). Taxonomy (GTDB): domain Bacteria; phylum Actinomycetota; class Thermoleophilia; order Solirubrobacterales; family 70-9; genus DASUPK01. The sequence goes on along the minus strand of CAVSLJ010000003.1, from coordinate 342,106 downwards.
ACCGTGACGAGCGCCGTCGAACTCGCCCCCGAGATCGCTGAGCGCATTGGGGCCGAGATCGAGGAGCAGACCGGGAACAAGGTCGAGCTCGAGAGCATGGTTGACCCGGACGTCCTCGGCGGGCTGGTCGTGCAGGTGGGGAACATGGTCTTGGACACGAGCATCAAGAACAGGCTCGAGAAACTGAGAAAGAGCGTCGCCCGAGCGGCGTAGGAAAGGAACGAAAGCCGCAATGGAGATCAAGCCGGACGAAATCGCAAGCATCCTTCGAGAGCGAATCGAGGGCATGGACACGGGGTCCGCCGACCTGACCGAGGTCGGAACCGTGCTCGAGATCGGCGACGGGATCGCCCGCATCCACGGGGTCGACAACTGCATGTCGCTCGAGATGCTCGAGCTGCCGCACGACGTGGTCGGGCTGGCACTCAACCTCGAGGAGGACAACGTCGGCGCCGTGCTCTTCGGCGAGTGGGACAAGGTCTCGGAGGGCGACACCGTGAAGCGCACCGGGAAGCTGCTGGAGATCCCGGTCGGTGAGCAGCTGCTCGGCCGCCTGGTGGATCCCCTCGGGCGCCCACTGGACGACAAGGGCGACATCAACACCTCGGAGACCCGCCCCGCCGAGTTCAAGGCGCCGGGCGTCGTCCACCGCCAGCCGGTCGAGGAGCCGATGCAGACCGGCCTCAAGGCCGTGGACTCGATGATCCCGATCGGCCGTGGCCAGCGCGAGCTGATCATCGGCGACCGCCAGACGGGCAAGACCGCGATCGCCATCGACACGATCATCAACAACAAGGACTCCGACGTGATCTGCATCTACGTCGCGATCGGCCAGCGGATGTCGACGGTCGTCCAGGTGATGGAGACCCTCCAGGACAACGGCGCGATGGAGAACACGATCATCGTCGCCGCTCCCGCCAACGAGGCGGCGCCGATCAAGTACATGGCCCCCTATGCGGGGTGCGCCATGGGCGAGCACTTCCTCTACCAGGGCAAGCACGCCCTCTGCATCTACGACGACCTTTCGAAGCACGCGGCCGCGTATCGCCAGATGTCGCTGCTGCTCCGGCGCCCGCCCGGCCGCGAGGCCTACCCGGGCGATGTCTTCTATCTCCACTCGAGGCTTCTGGAGCGGGCGGTGAAGCTCTCGGACGAGCGGGGCGCCGGCTCGCTCACCGCGCTGCCGATCATCGAGACGCAGGCCGGCGATATCTCGGCCTACATCCCGACGAACGTCATCTCGATCACCGACGGCCAGATCTTCCTGGAGACGGACCTCTTCTACTCGGGTGTCCGCCCGGCGATCAACGTCGGCACGTCCGTATCGAGGGTGGGGGGGAACGCGCAGACCAAGGCGATGAAGAAGGTCGCCGGCCAGCTGCGCCTTGACCTCTCGCAGTACCGGGAGCTCGAGGCGTTCGCCCAGTTCGGCTCCGAGCTCGATCCCGAGACCCAGAAGCAGCTCGCCCGAGGTGAGCGCATGGTCGAGGCGCTGAACCAGAAGGAGCGCCAGCCCATGCCGGTCGCCGAGCAGGTCGCCTCGATCTACGCCGGCACCGAGGGCTATCTCGACCGGATCAAGACCGAGCGGGTCGGCGAATTCCTGGCGAACCTGATCGACAGGCTGCACGCGGAGAACAAGGACCTGCTCGACCGGATCAACGAGACCGGTCAGATCTCCGACGAGGACGAGTCAAGCCTGGGCAAGTCGATCGCGCAGGCGATCGACGACTTCGGGCCGGACTTCGATAAGGAGGGCAACCCGCTCGAGGAGGGCGAGTCCGACCGGATCAAGGACCCGTCCCAGCGGAAGGACTCGGATGGCGGAGCACCGGAGGCCTCCGAGGAGCGCGAGGAGGCCGGCGCGACGGCGTAGCCGGAACCGATGGCCACCCGCAAGGAAGTCAAGAGCAGGATCTCCTCCGTGAAGAACGTGCAGAAGATCACGCGCGCCATGGAGATGGTCGCCGCGGCGCGGCTGCGCCGCGCGGAGCAGCGGATCGATGCGCTGCGACCGTATGCGCGGGAGCTTCGCAAGATGACCCGCCAGGTCGCCGAGGCGGCCGGGCAGGAGGCGCGGAACCTGCCGGTGCTGCAGGAACACGACGAGGAGAAGAACGTCGGCGTGCTGCTGATCACCGGCGACCGCGGGCTCGCCGGCTCGTTCAACTCGCAGATCATCCGCGCCGGCGCTCAGCTGCAGCGTGAGCTGCGCGGCAACGGCGCCCAGACGCTCTTCTCGGTGGTCGGGCGCCGAGGCGCCTCGACCATGCGGTTCCGCGGCGAGGAGCTCCACGGCGAGTACGTCGGCTTCACCGACCGGCCGGCCTTCGCGAACGCGCGCGAGGTCGCCGACAAGCTGGTCGCCTCCTACGTCGACGAGGAGCTCGACCGCGTCGAGCTGATCTACAACAAGTACGTCTCGCCGCTGACCCAGTACGTGTGGCGGCAGACCCTGCTTCCGATCCAGCAGGCCGAGGTTCTGGGAGAGGGAGCCGGCGACGAGGAGGATGAGGCCGAGGACGGCGACTCCGAGCTGGTCGAGGCGCATCGCAAGGCGCTCTGGGACTACGAGCCCGAGCCCGAGGAGCTGCTCGCCGAGCTGATCCCCGAATACGCGCAGCTCTCGGTCTACCGGGCGCTGCTCGAGTCCACAGCTTCAGAGCACGGGGCGCGGATGACCGCCATGCGGAACGCCGCGGAGAACGCGAAGGACGTGATCTCAGACCTCACCCTGGAGATGAACCGGGTGCGGCAGGCCGAGATCACCCAGGAGATCCTCGAGGTCGTGGCCGGCGCCGAGGGTGTCGCCTAAAACAGAACTTGGAAGGAACGAAGGAGACGAATGGCTGACAACGGAAGCAACGAAACGAATGTGGGGACCGTCGAGCAGGTGACGGGCGTCGTCATCGACGTCGTCTTCCCTGACCACATCCCGGAGATCTTTCACGCGCTGCGGATCGACATCGAGCCCGAGGAGAGCCGGACCGAGCAGAGCCTGATCTGCGAGGTGCAGCAGCACCTCGGCGACGACCGCGTCCGCGCGATCGCCATGGACGCCACCGACGGCCTGCGCCGCGGCGACAAGGTGATCGACACCGGCGGGCCGATCACCGTCCCGGTCGGCAAGGAGACACTCGGCCGCATCTTCAACCTGCTCGGCGAGACGATCGACGAGGGCCCAGAGCTTCCAGACGGGGAGCGCTGGCCGATCCACCGCCGCGCGCCCGAGGTCGAGGACCTGGCTCCGTCCCAAGAGATCCTGGAGACGGGAATCAAGGTCGTGGACCTGCTGGCTCCCTACGCGAAGGGCGGCAAGGTCGGCCTGTTCGGCGGCGCCGGTGTCGGCAAGACCGTTCTGATCCAGGAGCTGATCCGCTCCATCGCCGAGGAGCACGAGGGCCTCTCGGCCTTCTGCGGCGTCGGCGAGCGCTCCCGCGAGGGCAACGACCTCTGGCTCGAGATGAAGGAGTCGGGCGTCATCGACAAGACGATGCTGGTCTTTGGCCAGATGAACGAGCCGCCGGGCGCGCGCCTCCGCGTCGCCCTCTCCGGGCTGACCATGGCGGAGTACTTCCGCCAGCAGGGCGGCCAGGACGTGCTGCTCTTCATCGACAACATCTTCCGGTTCGTCCAGGCGGGCTCCGAGGTCTCGGCGCTGCTCGGGCGGATGCCCTCGGCCGTCGGCTACCAGCCGACCCTGGAGACGGAGATGGGCGACCTCCAGGAGCGAATCACGTCGACCCGGGAGGGCTCGGTCACCTCGGTCCAGGCGATCTACGTGCCGGCCGACGACCTCACCGACCCGGCCCCGGCGTCGGTGTTCGCGCACCTCAATGCCACCACGGTGTTGACTCGCTCGCTGGTCGAGCAGGGGATCTACCCCGCCGTCGATCCGCTCGACTCGACCTCGACGATCCTCAAACCGGAGATCCTCGGCGAGGAGCACTACGACACCGCGACCCGCGTCCAGGAGACCCTGCAGCGCTACAAGGAGCTGCAGGACATCATCGCGATCCTCGGGATCGACGAGCTCTCGGACGAGGACAAGCAGACGGTGTCAAGAGCGCGGAAGATCCAGCGTTTCCTCTCGCAGCCGTTCTTCGTCGCCTCCCAGTTCACGGGTCGCGACGGCGAGTATGTCCCGGTCGAGGAGACGGTCCGGAGCTTCAAGGAGATCGTGGACGGCGAGCACGACGACATCCCCGAGCGCGCCTTCTACATGCAGGGCACGATCGACCAGGTGCTCGACGCCTCGAAGAAGATGCGCGCCGAGGAGCCGGAGGAAGCGGCCGCCGCGGAGGCCTCGGAGCAGGAGCAGAAGGCGGAGGAGACAGAGGGGGCTGCCGCCTAGTGGCGGACCACAACGTCAACGTCCGCGTCCTCACCCCGGAGGGTGAGGTCTTCGACGGGGAGGTGGAGCAGCTCTCAACTCGCACCGCGGTCGGCGAGCTCGGCATCCTGGCCAATCACGTGCCCGTGCTGGCGCGGCTGCGCCCGACGGAGCTTCGCCTCCACATGCCCGGGGGCGAGGTCCAGCGGTGGGCCCAGGCCGAGGGCTGGCTGCAGGTCTTCGCCAACCGCGCGACGGTGCTGGTCGGCGAGGCGATCCCGCCCGGCCAGCTCGACCAGGGAGAGCTCCGCAGCCGGATCGAGGACGCGGACGCCCGCCTGAGCGAGTCCGAGGAGGGCTCCGGCGCCTGGACCCAGGCGCAGAAGGACAAGGAGCGCGCCGAGGCGTTCCTGGAGGTTGCTGAGTCACAGTCGTAGACCGGCCGCCGACGCTCGGGTAGGCTCGCCCAGCCTTGACTCGTCGATGGTTCATAGGCGGAGTGCTGTTGCTCGCCTTCAGCCTGCTGAGCGCACCAGCGACCGCTGCTGCGGTCAACCCGGTCACATTTTCCCCTGTGGGCGAGATGGAATTCGCCCGCGGTGAGGCGGGCGCCGCCCGCCTTGCGGATGGGAGGATCCTCGTCGTCGGTGGGACGAACGGCTCGGGCGGTCTCGACAGCGCCGAACTCTTCGATCCCAAGACGAAGACGTTCAGCTCGCTGTCGGCGACCATGACCACCGCCCGCGCGGGCCCGGGGGTCGCGTCCCTCCCGGACGGTCGTGTGCTGATCGCAGGCGGGGGTAATGCAGGGGGTGACATCAAGACGGCCGAAGTCTTCAGCCCGGCCACCTTCTCGTTCTACCCGGTCGGTGCGATGGCCTCCGCCCGTCAGTGGCCGGCGGTGGCGGTGTTTTCCGACGGGCGCGTGTTGATCGCGGGTGGCAAGCAGGGCACCTTGGACAAGAGCACTGAGATCTTCGACCCCAAGGCGAACACGTTTGCTCCCGGCCCCAGCACGCCTGTGGCGATATCGGGAGCGGCAAGCGCGGGGATTTCCGGTGGACGTACGCTGATCGCCGGGGGCATCAACGACTCGCTGATGCGGGTCACCTCCGCCTTCATCTTCAACCCGACCGGGGTCTTCGGTCCGGCTCAGGACCTGCCGAACCATGTCAGCTATCCGGCTGGCGCGTCCCTGCCGCAGGGACGGGCGCTCGTCGCCGGCGGATATGAGAACGAGCTGGGCGCAGAGTCGAAACGAGCGCTGATCTTCGACCCGGCCACCAATGCCTTCAGCTCGAGCGGCATCGGCGATCTCACCAGCAAGCGTTCCGAGGCGACCGCCGCCGAGTTGTCGGACGGACGTGTCCTCGTCGCCGGGGGTTTCGACGGTTCCGTCTACGTGAAGACCGCCGAGATCCTCGGCGTCCCCTCCAACGCCTTCACGGCGAAGCTCAAGGGCCGGAAGGTCACCTTCAACGTCAGCAACGAGGGCACCGGCGAGGCCACCGACGGCTCCACCAATCTCGCGACCACCGCCAAGAAGAAGAAGAAGAAGCCGAGGCTCGTCAAGACGACCACCAAGCACGGCGGCCCCGGCAAGATCGTGGTCAAGGTGCAGTTGACCAAGCGGGGCGCGGCGAAGCTCGCCCAAAAGGGCAAGCTCAAGGTCAAGGTCGCCTACATCCCCGACCAGGGCTTGGCGGCGACGAAGAAGCTCAAACTCCGCGGCTAGCCCGGCAGTGGCGGCCGATCGGCCGCCTACACCTACGATTGCGGACCCATGGACGAGCTCGCCCTTGCCCAGAGACTGATCGCTTTCGACACCTCCAACGCCGAGGGGCTCCGCCGTGCCGCCGAGTTCGTCGGCGGCTGGCTCGAATCGAACGACATCAAGGCGTCCCAGACCGAGTCGCGGGGTCTTCCGGTGACGACGGCCGAGGTGGGGCCGCCGGAAGCGCCGACCCTGGTTCTCCACGGGCACATGGACGTGGTCCCCGGCGGTCGCGACCAGTTCGAACCGAAGATCGAGGGCGACCAGCTGCTCGGCCGCGGCGCCTATGACATGAAGGGCGCCCTCGCCGTGATGCTGACGGTGCTGCACGACCTCCGGGACCAGGAGGACGTTCGCCTGCGACTCGGCATCGTCTCGGACGAGGAGTCCGAGGAGGAGCAGAATCGCGGCTCCGACGCGCTGGTGGCGAGTGGCTTCATCGGCGACTTCGCGATCACGGGTGAGCCCACCAACCTTCAGGTCGGGGTGCAGGCGAAGGGCGTTCTCGCAGTGCGGCTGGAGGTACAGGGCCGCTCGGCGCACGGCGCCACTCCATGGCTCGGCGACAACGCCGTCGTCAAGGCAGTCGAGGTGTTCAGGGGCATCGAGTCGCTACCGTTTGCGCGTCACAGCTCCGCCCTGTTCGACCGGCCCTCCATCAATCTCGGTCGGATCATGGGCGGCGACGCCCTGAACAAAGTGCCCGATACCTGCGTCATAGACGTCGATATCCGCTTCCTGCCCGACCAGGACCCCGACGAGATCCTGGGGCAGGTGGACGGCCTGCCCGACACCCGGGTGCTGGCGACCTTCCGCCGGCCGCCCGCCGTGGTCGAGCCCGACTCGCCGTTCGTCCAGGGCCTCTGCGAGGCCGCCTCGCCGCACCACCCCGAGCGGGTGATGAGCGTCGGCCGCGACGGCGCCTCGGACGCCGTCTCCTTCCTGGCGGCGGGAGTGCCGGCGGTCGAATTCGGCCCGGTCGGCGACGGTCACCACGGGCCCCGTGAGTGGGTGTCGATCAGCTCGCTGCGGAGCTACCGGCAGGCTCTCGAGGGCTTCGTCAAGACCTTTCCCGGGATGGCCGCCGCATGAGCCCCGCGCGCAAGGGCAACGGCGAGGATCCCGACCGCGTCGACGAGACGCAGGAGCACGAGCTCGGGGACGACTTCGTCGACGACGGGGAGATCGAGGCTGAAGAGGAGGACCTCGACGAGGAGGACTACGACGACGAGGACGTGGACGACGACGAGGAGGAGCTCGACGAGGACGATGAGGATCTCGACGAGGAGGACGAGGAGCTCGACGAGGAGGATGAGCTCGACCAGGTCGTCTCCGCCGAGACCCAGGAGTGGGACGGCCTGGAGGCAGCGGAGGCCGAGGCCGATGAGCCCACGCTGGTCACCTCGGCGCGAGACCGCGTCCAGCAGACGGGCTCGGCCATCACCTCGGGCTTCGAGAAGGTCGGCGGCAAGAAGGTCACCTCGGGGTTCAAGGCGGTCCGCCGCCACATGGGCTTCCCGCTGTGGCTGCGGTTCCTGACGGCGTCGTTCGTGATCGTCGCCGCGGTCGCCGGAGCGACCTCCGCGAGCCTGATTCTCTACCTGTCGGACATCGCGAACGCGCTCAAGAACCACAGCGAGATCCAGGGTCTGGACCCCTTCCTGTCGAAGACGAGCAGCTCCGGGCCGCAGACGATCCTGATCATCGGCTCCGACAAGCGCAATCAGGAGATCAGCGGAAAGTTCGGCCTCTCGGACACGACGATGCTGCTGCGCCTGGACCCGGACCGGGGGGCGATCGCCCTGCTCTCGCTGCCCCGCGACCTCAAGGTCGAGATTCCGGGCGTCGGAACGGACAAGCTGAATGCCGCCTATTCGCTCGGCGGGCCGAAGCTGACCCTCCGGACCGTCAAGCAGCTCACCGGCCTCGAAATCAACCATCTGGTCAACGTCGACTTCACCGGCTTCGCCCGCGCGGTGAACGCGATCGGCTGCGTCTACGTCGACGTCGACCGCCGCTACTACATCGCGCCCAACTCGGGCACCGCGGAGATCAACCTGCAGCCCGGCTACCAGGCGCTCTGCGGATTCGACGCCCTGTCCTTCGCCCGCTACCGCCACACGGACAACGACATCGTCCGGGCCTCGCGGCAGCAGGCCTTCCTGCGCGAGGCTCGCGCCAAGGTGCCGCCATCTCGCCTGATCGAGGACCGCAAGAAGCTGGTCAAGATCTTCACCACCTACACGTCGTCGGACATCGGCTCCGCCGAGGAGATGCTTCAGGTGCTGAGGCTCTTCTTCGACCTGCGCGGAGCGCAGATCAAGGAGATCCACTTCAACGGCACGCTCGGGCCCTCCTACGTCACCGCCACTCCGGGTGAGATCCACACCGCCGTGAACCAGTTCCTGGGGGTGGAGGGCACGCCCGGACCCGCCGGCTCGAGCGCGCAGCCGAACAAGCCGGTCACCGCCCAGCAACCGCCTGATCACACCAAGTCGAGGCCGGTTACCCCGAAGAAGAAGTCATCGGGTCATTCCCTGCCCAGCACGCTTGTCCACACGAGCTACGGAAAGCAGGTCGCTCAGGGGATCAAGGCACGGAAGGAGAAGGTCCCGGTCTACTACCCGACCGTGCTCGAGGAAGGCAGCGACTACGCGCAGAAGCCGCGCGTCTACAAGATCAACGGGAAGGGAGACGAGTCTCCTCCGAAGTCCCAGCGCGCCGCCTACAAGTGGGTCTTCTCACTGCCGACGCTGGGTGACTACTACGGCTTCGAGGGGACCCGCTGGCAGGACCCGCCGATCCTCTCCGACCCGACCGACGAGAGGACGATCGGCGATCGCGACTACAAGCTCTTCTACGACGGGGACCGCCTGCGAATGGTCGGCTGGCAGACCGACGAAGGGTCGTTCTGGGTCTCGAACTCGCTGATCGAGACGGTCCCCAACGTGGACATGCTGAGGATCGCTCAGGGCTTCCGGCAGCTTCCGGGGACCTGAGCTGGGAGGCGACGTGACCGAGAGGGAGCCGATCGGGGTCGTCGGAGCCGGCTGGGTCGGGCTGGTCACCGCGGCGTGCTTCGCCGACCTCGGCCACCGTGTCGTGGTCCGGGAGATCGTCCCGGAGAAGGTCGAGTCTCTTCGGCGCGGCGAGGTGCCGATTCACGAGCCCGAGCTCCCCGAGCTGATCGAGCGAAACCGCGACCGGCTCACCTTCACCACGGAGATGGCCGACCTGCTCGATGGCCCGCGCCTGCTGTTCATCTGCGTGCAGACCCCGCCGACCTACTCGGGGGACGCCGATCTCTCGGCCGTGCACCAGGCGGTGGAGGAAATCGGTGAACCGGAGGGCAAGGCCCTGGTCATGAAGAGCACGGTGCCGGTGGGCATCGGCCGGACGATCCGCCGCGACGCCCCCGACCTGGCCTATGTGTCGTGCCCCGAGTTCCTCAAGGAGGGCACGGCGGTCAAGGACTTCCTGGAACCCGACCGGGTCGTGATCGGATCCGATGCCGGCGACGAGTGGGCTGCCGACGCCGTCGCCGCGGCCTACGAGCCGCTGGGCGCTCCCATCGTGAGAACGGATATCTCCAGCGCGGAGATGATCAAGCTCGCGTCCAACGCCTACCTGGCGACCAAGATCAGCTTCATCAACGAGATCGCAAACGTTTGCGACGAGGTCGGAGCGGACGTGACCGAGGTGGCGCGGGGGATGGGATTGGATCCGAGGATCGGCGACCGCTTCCTGAACGCGGGACTGGGCTTCGGCGGCTCCTGCTTCCCCAAGGACACTCAGGCACTCAAGATCCTCGCCGGCAACAGCGGCTACCACTTCCAGCTGCTCAGCTCGGTGATCGAGGTGAACGAGCTGCAAAAGCGCCGTGTCATGTCGAAGCTCTCGAAGCACCTCGACTCGCTGGTCGATAAGCGGGTGGCGCTTCTCGGCCTCGCGTTCAAGCCGGATACCGATGACATGCGTGAAGCGTCCAGCCTGGTGCTGGCCTCGCGTCTCGAGGGGGAGGGGGCGACCGTCGTCGCATTCGATCCAGTGGCGGACCAACCGGCCCGCGAGCTGCTGCCAAGCGTCCAGATGGCGGGCTCCGCGATGGAGGCCCTAGACGCAGCCGACGCCGCGATCCTCGTGACCGAGTGGCCGGAGTTCGGCCAGCTCGACTGGGCAGAGGTGGCCAAGCGGATGGGGAACCCGTTGCTGATCGATGGGCGCAACTTCCTCGATCCCGATGAGGTCCGCGCCGCGGGGATCACGTACGAGGCGATCGGGCGCCCGAGCGCCGCCGACCGGTCCAAGGTCGGTTGATGCAGGCACTTGTCCTGGCCGGGGGCGAGGGCACTCGCCTGCGGCCCCTCACCTACACCGTTGCCAAGCCGGTGCTGCCGCTGGTCGGCCGCCCGCACATCGCCTACGTGATCGACTGGCTCGCCGGTCACGGCGTCGACGACGTGATCATCTCCTGCGGCCACCTGGCGGAGGGGATGCGGAGCGTTCTGAATTCGCTCGACCTTGGCGTCAGGATCCGCTTCGCCGAGGAGCCCGAAGCCCGCGGCACCGCCGGAGCGATCCGCTTCGCCGAGGACATGCTCGCCGATCGCTTCTTCGTCCTGAACGGCGACGTGCTCTGCGACCTCGACCTGACCGCCCAGATCGGGCAGCACGAGAAGACCGGCGCCAGGGCGACCATCGCCCTCTACCCGGTGAATGATCCGACCGGCTACGGCCTCGTCCACCGCCATGAGGACGGCGAGATCACCGAGTTCCTCGAGAAACCCGAGCCGGATCAGGTCGACACCGATGAGATCAACGCCGGCGCCTACCTGCTGGAACGCTCTGTGCTCGATGAGATCCCGCCGGACCGGGCGGTCTCGATCGAGCGCGAGGTGTTCCCGAAGCTGATCGGGAACGGCCTCTACGGGATCCGGCTCGAGGGCTACTGGATCGACATCGGGACACCCGATCGCTACCTGGAGGCGAACTGGGACATCCTCGAGGGCCGGGTCAAGACCGTCCACGGGGAATTCGACGAGCCGCTGACGATGGGGGAGGGGTGTGAGGTCTCCGAGTTCGCGGAGATTCGCGCGCCCGCTGTTATCGGAAGCGGCTCCCGCGTCGGCGACGGCGCCGTCATCGAGCGCTCCGTCCTGCTCGACCGCTGCCTGGTCGGCGAGGGCGCCGTGGTATCGAACAGCATCCTGAGCGCCGGCGTGACGGTGGAGGCCGGGACCGAGCTCGACGGCGCCGTGATCGGAGAGGGCGAGACGGTGGAGGGGGCGCGAGCGTGAACGTGATCGGAGGGGACATGCTGGATGCGGTCCGGGCGATGCCGGATCACCTGCGCGATGCCCTTTGGCGGATCGAGTCGGCCCGGGCCGGCGCGATGGAGGCGCCGGCGGCCTTCGTCTGCGGCATGGGCGGCTCGGGGATCGGAGGCGATCTCGCGATTGCGGCCCTGGCGGACAGGCTCACCAAGCCGATGCTGGTCTGTCGCGGCTACGAGCTGCCGGCGTGGGCACCGGCCGGCTCCGCCGTTCTCTGCTCCAGCTACTCGGGCAACACGGAGGAGACCCTCGCCTGCTACGCGGCGGCCGAGGCGCTGGGAGCGCAGCGGCTGGTCGCGACGACCGGCGGCGAGATCGCCGAGCTCGCCCGCGCCGACGGCGTCCCGGTGATCGGGCTCCCCGCCGGGCTTCAGCCGCGCGCCGCGGTCGGGTACATGTTCTGCGTCGCCGCGGAGCTCGCTGCGCTGGCGCTCGCCGGGCCGCGGCTGCACACCGAGATCGACGCCGCCGCTTCGCACCTGGTCGACGCGTTCGGGCGTGCGGCCGCACGGGCGAAGGAGCTCGCCGAGCAGATCGGCGAGGCAACGCCAGTCGTCAACGGGAGCGATCTCACCGCCCGGGTGGCCTACCGCTGGAAGTGCCAGATCAACGAGAACGCCAAGATCCCGGCCTACTCCGCGATGCTGCCCGAGGCCGACCACAACGAGATCGAGGGCTGGTCTGGCGCCGATGGGCGCTTCGCTGCGGTCTTCCTCGAGGATCGCGACCAGCACCCGCGCGAGCGCAAGCGCTTCGAGCTCACCGCGAAGGCGATCGAGCCGCACGCCGCGGCCGTGATCAACATCGAGACCGAGGGCGAGACCCGCACCGAACGCGTCCTGCATGCGGTGATGCTGGGAGACCTGTTGGCGATCGAGCTGGCCAACGCGCGCGGCGTCGACCCGCTGGCGGTGGAGGTGCTGGACGGATTCAAGAACGCGATGGGACGACCGTCGGATGGGGAGGGCGGCTGACTCAGCCGCTGAGCCGCTCCTCGAGCCGCACCACAACGGAGTCGTCCTCTTCCTTGCCGATCGCCTTGCGGACGTCCGCCTTCACGGGAAGCTTGTGCCTGCCGTCGCCTATCGCCATGAACGAGCTGCGGAACGCCTTGCCGTCGATCCTTCCGCGCACCTTGATCAGCCCGCGGGTGCCGAAGAACTTGGCGGAGTCGTCCATGGCCACGTAGATCCAGCCGCCCTTGGCGGGGCTCCTCTGCAGCGTCGCCTCGAACTCTCTGTGCAACCTCGCCATCGGTCAAAGGACTCTCGGACTGCTCCGAACTCATCGGTGATGTAAAGCACACTTGACAACCCTTTCCTGTCAAGCTAGCTTTACATCCACGATGCAGAACGAACTTCGAAGGCTGCGCAGCGAACAGGGGCTCTCGCAGGAGCGGCTCGCGGCGGAGATGGACGTCTCGCGCCAGACGATCAACTCGATCGAGACTGAGCGCTACACCCCCTCGCTCCCGCTCGCGATCGCGCTGGCGCGGTACTTCGGCAAACCTGTCGAGGAGGTATTTCATGGAGATGGCAATTCCTGAGTCAAAGAACACGAGGCATTCCCCCTTCCGCGGCCGCTGGCTGCCGCTTTGGAGCCTGTCGCTGGGGATCGTTGTCTCGGCTGCGATCGCGATCGGCGGCAATCTCACGGTGGCGCTGGTCAATCTCGGCCTGTTCGCGGCGTTCTCGGCGCTCTTCTACTTCGGCGCCGGCAACGAGACGATCGGCGGGATAGCCGCTCCTCGCCGCGACGAGCGCTGGGCGATGATCAACAAGCGGGCGATGGCATTCGCCGGCACGATCGTGGTCCTGGGCTTGATCGGCGGCTGGGTGGTCGAGCTGGCGAACGGAAACGACGGCAGCCCCTACAGCGAGCTGTTTGCCGGCGGGACGATCGCCTACTTCGCCGCCGCGCTCTGGCTGCGGTCCCGCTCCTAGTCCTCGCGCGGCGGCCTGCGCTGTGCCTTGCGTTCCGATCGCTGGCGCTTCTGCTGCAAGCGCCGCTCGCGGGCGGCGCGCGAGGGCTTCGTCGGGCGGCGTGGCTTCGGCCGCCTGAGGCCCGCGGCGATCTTCTCCCGGAGGCGCTCGAGAGCCAGCTCGCGATTTCGCGCCTGGCTGCGAGCGTCCTGGGCGACCGCGGTGACCTGGTCACCGAGCTTTCCCCGCAACAGAGCCTTCTGTTGCTCGCTGAGGGTCCGTGAGGCCTCGACGTCGAAGACGGCCTCGATCCGCGATGCGGTCACGTTCGCGTGCTGGCCCCCGGGCCCGGAGGAGCGGCTCGCGCGCAGTTCAATCTCCTCGAGCGGAATGACCGTAGCCTCTGCGACTCGCATGCCGTCCTCCATCGCCGCATAACGTAACCTCGGCCCTCGTCAAACCTCGACTCAGGAGACCAACGACCGCATGAGCACCGCCACCAGCTCCCCGACCACCACAGGCCTCGATTTCAGAGTGGCCGATCTCTCCCTGGCCGAGTTCGGCCGCAAGGAGATCCGGCTCGCCGAGCACGAGATGCCCGGCCTGATGGCGATTCGCGAGGAGTTCGGCGAGTCCAAGCCGCTGAAGGGCGCGCGGGTCACCGGATCGCTGCACATGACGATCCAGACCGCCGTGCTGATCGAGACGCTGGTCGCGCTGGGCGCCGAGGTCCGCTGGGCGAGCTGCAACATCTTCTCGACCCAGGACCACGCCGCCGCAGCGGTCGCCGTCGGACCCGACGGCACCCCGGACGACCCGAAGGGGATTGCCGTCTTCGCCTGGAAGGGCGAGACACTCGAGGAGTACTGGGACTGCGCCCTCCAGGCGTTGCTCTGGCCGGAGCCCGGCCCGAATGGCGAGACCGGCTGCAACATGCTGCTGGACGACGGTGGCGACGCGACGCTCCTCGTCCACAAAGGCGTCGAGTGCGAGGCCGCCGGCGCGGTGCCGGGCGACGAGACCGCGGGCTCCGAGGAGGAGCGGGTGATCCTCGCGCTCCTGCGGAAGAGCCTCGCCGATGAACCGCAGCGCTTCACCCAGATGGCCGAGGGGATCAAGGGCGTCACCGAGGAGACGACCACGGGCGTGGTCCGCCTCTACGAGCGCCAGGCCAACGGCACGCTTCTCTTCCCGGCGATCAACGTCAACGACTCGGTCACCAAGTCGAAGTTCGACAACATCTACGGCTGCCGCCACTCCCTGATCGACGGCATCAACCGCGCCACCGACGTGATGATCGGCGGCAAGACCGCCGTGATCTGCGGCTTCGGCGACGTCGGCAAGGGCTGCGCCGAGTCGCTGCGCGGGCAGGGCGCCCGGGTGATCGTCACCGAGATCGACCCGATCTGCGCGCTCCAGGCCGCCATGCAGGGCTACGAGGTCCGCACGCTCGAGAGCGTGCTGCCCGAGGCCGACGTCTTCGTCACCGCGACGGGCAACAGGGACGTGATCACCGTCGACCACATGGCTGCGATGAAGCACCAGGCGATCGTCGGCAACATCGGACACTTCGATGACGAGATCCAGATGGCCGCCCTCGAGGGGTTCGACGGCATCGAGCGGATCAACATCAAGCCACAGGTGGACGAGTGGCGCTTCCCGGACGGCCACTCGATCATCGTCCTCTCGGAGGGGCGCCTGCTGAATCTCGGCAACGCGACCGGTCACCCGAGCTTCGTGATGTCGAACTCGTTCACCAACCAGGTGATCGCCCAGATCGAGCTGTTCGGCAAGGCCGAGGCGTACGGCAAGGAGGTCCACGTGCTGCCCAAGCATCTGGACGAGAAGGTCGCCCGCCTCCACCTCGAGGCGCTGGGCGTGGAGCTGACCGAGCTCACGACCGATCAGGCCGCGTACATCGGGGTGCGGGTCGACGGCCCGTACAAGAGCGACCACTACCGCTACTAGGTCGCCATGACCGCGCCGGAGGCGCGGGGAGGGAGCAAGATGTTCGGCGGGATGCGAGTGAGGATGCGGATCGCCCTGATCGCGGGATGCCTGATCGCCGCTCTGTCGACCGCGGTGCGCGCGGAAGCGGTCGGCCTGCAGCCGGTCGGGACGTTCAGCGCCCCGGTCTTCGCCACGTCGCCGCCAGGTGACCCCAGGCTGTTTGTCGTTGAGCGTGGCGGGACGATCCAGGCGCTTCACGACGGCACCAGGACCCAGTTCCTGGACATCAGTGGCCTGACGACGACGGACGGGGAGCGCGGCCTGTTGTCGATGGCGTTCGACCCCAACTACGTGAGCAACGGCCTCTTCTACGTTTTCTATACCGGCGACGGGACCCACTCCGGCGGCTCGCTCGGCGACGTCCACATCGACGAATTCCACATCAGCTCCGATCCGAACGTCGCCAACGCGGCAACGCGGCGTCCCGTGATGACGATCGGTCACAGCAGCGCGAGCAACCACAACGGCGGCCAGCTTCAATTCGGCAAGGATGGCCTGCTCTATATCTCCGTGGGCGAGGCCGGCAATGGCGCGAACGCGCAGACATTGGGCAACGCGCTCGGCAAGATCCTGCGAATCGATCCGCACGGCGGCGGACCCGGTGTGCACGGTGTGCCCCCGACGAATCCGTACGTCGGTGTAAGCGGCGCAACTCCTGAAATCTGGTCTCTCGGACTGCGAAATCCTTTCCGGTTCTCCTTCGACCACCTGACCGGTGATCTGATCGTCGGGGATGTCGGTGCCGACGCTCGCGAGGAGGTGGACTTCTCACCGACGTCGTCCGGTCGCGGCCGCGGCACCAACTACGGCTGGCCCAACTGCGAGGGGTTCTCCGGGACGTGCGGGGGTTTCACGCCACCCGTCCTCGACTATCCGCACAGCGCTCCGTGCAATGCGATCATCGGCGGGTATGTCTACCGGGGCAACCAGATCCCGGAGCTCGCTGGCCGCCTCCTCTATACGGACCTCTGTCACCCGGAGCTGCGCTCCACCCAGCTCGGCCTTCCGCTAGCGAGCAGCGATCGATCGGAGGGTATTTCCACTCCCGACAGCCCCAACTCGTTCGGGGAGGATTCCAGCTGCAACCTCTACGTGATGGGCTCGGACGTGGTCGACAGGATCATCGGCTCGAATCCGCCGGCCACCTCTCCCGGCTGCGTGGCGACCGCGGCCAAGAACTGCAAGCGCCACAAGAAAAAGCACAAGAAGCACGCAGTGAGCTCGAAGAAGAAGCACAAGAAGCACAAGAAGTGCAAGCGCCACAAGAAGAAGCACAAGGGGAAGAAACAGACAACTCCGGCCGCGGTCTGAGAACCTGTCGCCGTCATGAGGGCGATGATCCTGGCGGCGGGGCTCGGCACGCGGCTGCGGCCGCTCACCCACGTGATGCCGAAGCCCGTCGCACCGGTGTTGAACAGGCCGATCGTCGCCTGGATCGCCGACCTGCTGGCCGAGCACGGCTTCGAGGACGTGATCACCAACCTCTCCTACCTTCCGGAGCAGATCCGCGAGGTGCTCGGCGACGGGTCGGCCTATGGCCTGCGGATCTCCTACAGCGAGGAGCCCGAGCCGCTCGGCACCGCCGGCGGGGTGGGCAAGGTCCGCGACTTCCTCGGCGAGACGGATTCCTTCCTGATCATCTCGGGGGACGCGCTGACGAACATCGACCTGACCGCGATGCGGGAGGCCCACGAGGCCAACGTCGAGCGCGGCGCCATCCTCACCATCGCCACCAAGCGGGTCGACGACACGACCCAGTTCGGGGTGGCGATCACCGGGGAGGACGGCCGGATCCAGGGCTTCCAGGAGAAGCCCGAGCCCTCCGAGGCTCTCTCGGACCTGGCCAACTGCGGCATCTACATGTTCAAGCGGGAGATCTTCGACCACTTCCCGCCGCCGGATTTCAAGAGCCCCGCGGGGGACGACGACCAGCCGCCGGGCTTCGTCGACTGGGCGATGGACGTCTTTCCCGCGCTGCTCGACGGAGACATCCCGTTCTACTCACACGAGATCGGCGCCTATTGGAACGACATCGGCTCGGTCGGGGAGTTCGTCCAGGGTAACCTCGACGCGCTCGCGGGCGCCGTCGGCATCGAGCCGCCGGCGCCGGCGGTCGAGGAGGGGGTCTACGCAGCCGGCGGCTCGGACCTGGACGGCGTCAAGGTGAAGTCGCCGGTCCTGATCGGGTCGGGTTGCCACGTGGGCACCGGTGCAGACCTTCACGGCCCCGTCGTGGTCGGCGACCGATGCCGACTGGGCGCGGGCGCGATGCTGCGGGATTGCGTGGTGCTGCCTGGCGCGGACGTCCCGGCCGGAGGGCTCGTGGTGGGCGGCCTCTATGGCATCGAGGAGGATCGTCCTCTGGGCTGAGGCAATCCAGCGTCAGATGACGAGCCTGATCGCGACGACAAACACGGCGAGCGTGATCGCGAAGCAAGCGGTACCCGTGAGGCGTGCAATTGCAGACAGTTCGGTGTTCATGCAATTCGAATCGGCTGCATCGCCGAGAAATGGATGTGGATATCCCGTGGGCTCGCGCGGAGAACTACGTACTCGCTATTGCTGCAGCTCGCGGATCACGTCGTCCGCCCACGGGTTGTCGCCGAGCCCCTCCTGGTCGCAGACCACCTTCTGCCCGTCGGCGAGCTCGAGCGTCACCCGGGTCGTCGTCTGGCGGTCATCGGTCCCGACCTTCAGACCGGCTCGATCCCAGGCGGCAGCCTCCTCCTTGACGGTGACGCCGTTGCGCCCGGACTTGTACTTGAAGGCGTAGAGCTTGTCCGGGGTCACGGCGAGCAGGAACTGGCCCGGCAGGCCGCCGGCCTTCTTCTTGCCCATCAGGTGCGCGGCGCCGTAGGCGAGAGCGCCGACCTGCGTCTTGCTGATCGCCATCTTGGTCCCCGCGCCGGTCGGGCGGAAGGCGCCGACCGCCAGGACCTCGCCGTCCACGTGAGGCTCGACGGAGGCCCGGTACTTCCCGCGCCATTCCTCCGCCACCTCGGGGCTGATGTCGAATCGTCCCATCGCTCGCTCCCTCGGTCGTAGCCCCCTGTGTCGTGGGCTGAATCTACTCCCTGGGAAAGCACGCGCTCTTCGTCACTACTGACGGCGGAGGGTGGGCGGATGAGATCGGCCCTCGAGCTCGTCTCCCTGATCGCCCCACCTCTGTGCGCGGCGTGTGGCGACCGGTGCGCTTCGGATGCGGTGCTCTGCGACACCTGCGACGGCGACCTCGCCGGGGCGCCGCGGGTGATCGAGGCCGGACCGCCGGGAGTGGACCTCGCGATCGCGGCCTCGCCGTTCGACGGCCCGGCCCGCCGGCTCGTGCACGGCCTCAAGTACGGGCGCCGGTTGTCGCTGGCGCGCGTGGCCGCGGCCGCGATGCTGCGCACCCTTCCGTCACACGAGCGCGCCGGAGCGGTGGTCCCAGTCCCGGCCGGCCGTTGGCGGTGGCGTTGGCGGGGCTTCGATCCCGCCGAGGAGATCGCCCGCGCGCTCGCGTCCCGCGCCGAGTTGCCGTACGTCGACTGCCTGCGGCGCGGCCACGACCGCCGGCAGGTGGGGAGGAGGAGGCTGGACCGGCTCGCCAGTCCGCCGCGGATCTCGGCCGCGGCGCCGACCCCAAGGCAGTCCCTGCTCGTGGACGACGTCTGGACGACGGGCGCCACCCTCTCTGCCTGCGCGCGGGCGCTTCGGGACGCCGGCTCCAGGAGGATCGTTGCGGTGACCCTCGCGCGCACGCTTTAGACATTCGGTCCCTTGCCGGGGCGAGGGCGCGGGCGTAGCATGGGTGTCCGCCCAAACTCGAGGAAGGAGGCCGCCATGAGGATTGAGGTGCGGGGGAAGAACGTGGAGGTGACTGACGATCTCCGCGAGGCGGTGGTCCAGCGGTTCACGCGGGTCGGGAAGCAGGTCTCCGAGCTGGCGACGCTGGAGGTGGAGCTCTCCGAGGAGGCGAACCCGCGGATCTCCGACTCCGAGGTGGCCGAGGCGACGCTGCACCTGAAGGGCGTGACGCTGCGCGCCAGGGAGGCGTCGCCGGACATGCTGCACTCGATCCACGAGATGGCCGAGGACATCCGCCGCCAGGTCAAGAGGCACCGGGAGAAGCGCCGCAAGCGCCAGCGCACGCGCAAGATGGTGCAAAGGCTGCGCGGCGAGACGGCCTAGCGGCCACCAGGTCGCTCACTTCAGGAGCGAAGGGCGAAGCCCGAAGCGACTTATTCGGGCGACCGCTCGTGGCCGCGGTCTGATGGCGAAGCAGGGCCGTCGCTAACCTCTCCCCAATGGCCAGAGGAATCATCGACCGCGCCCTGCGCATGGGCGAGTCGAAGCAATTCAAGGAGTACCAGGGACGGGTCGAGTCGATCAACCGGATCGAGCCCGAGATGGAGCTGCTCGACGACTCCGAGCTCAAGTCGGAGGCCGATGAGCTCCGCAAGCGGGCGAAGGACGGTGGGTCGCTCGACGACCTGCTCCCCGAAGCCTTCGCGCTGGTCCGCGAGGCCAGCAGGCGCACGCTGGGGCAGCGACACTTCGACGTCCAGCTGATCGGCGGGATGGTGCTCCACTCGGGCGCCATCGCCGAGATGAAGACCGGCGAGGGCAAGACCCTCACGGCGACACTGCCGGTCTTCCTCAACACCCTCGCCGGCAACGCAGTGCACCTGGTGACCGTCAACGACTATCTCGCCCGCCGCGACGCCGAGTGGATGCGCCCGATCTACGACGCCCTCGGCGTCACCGTGGCGGCGATCCAGGAGGGTGACGACCCGCCCGCCCGCCGCGAAAAATACGCTTGCGACGTCACCTACGGGACCAACTCCGAGTTCGGCTTCGACTACCTGCGCGACAACATGGCCGGCTCGCTCGAGGAGTGCGTCCAGCGCGGCTACGACTTCGCGATCGTCGACGAGGTGGACAACATCCTGATCGACGAGGCTCGGACGCCACTGATCATCTCCGGCCGGCCTGAGCAGGCCGCGGACCTCTATTACACCTTCGCCCGCCTGGCCAAGCAGATGAAGGGCGAGGCCCACAAGGAGAAGCTCAAGTCGCTGGGGGAGTCCAAGGACACGCGCGAGGCCGACTACGACTACGAGTACGACGAGAAGCACAAGACCGTCGCGCCGACCGAGCGGGGGATCGCCAAGGCCGAGGAGTTCCTGGGCGTCGAGAACCTCTACCTCGGGGAGCACGGGACCCTGGTCAACCACCTGATCCAGTCACTCAAGGCCGAGTCGCTCTACAAGCGCGGCGTCGAGTACGAGGTGGTCGAGGGCGAGGTGATGATCATCGACGAGTTCACCGGCCGCATCCTCGAGGGCAGGCGCTGGTCCGAGGGCCTCCACCAGGCGATCGAGGCGAAGGAGGGCGTCTCCATCCGCGAGGAGAACCAGACGCTCGCCACGATCACGCTGCAGAACTACTTCCGCCTCTACGACAAGCTCTCGGGCATGACGGGCACGGCGCTGACCGAAGCCCAGGA
This sequence comes from uncultured Solirubrobacterales bacterium, assembly GCA_963728875.1. Lineage (GTDB taxonomy): Bacteria > Actinomycetota > Thermoleophilia > Solirubrobacterales > 70-9 > DASUPK01. Next base: position 321,246 of record CAVSLJ010000003.1, on the reverse strand, counting down.
GTTCATGAAGATCTACAAGGTTCCGACGGTCGAGATTCCGACCAATGTCGAGATGATCCGCGCCGATCAGAACGACGCGATCTACAAGACCAAGGACGGCAAGTGGAAGGCCGTCATCGCGGAGATCGAGCGGCGCCACGAGCTCGGCCAGCCCATCCTGGTCGGGACGATCTCGGTCGAGACCTCCGAGATGCTGGCCGACCAGCTCAAGCGCCGGGGGATCGACCACGTCGTCCTCAACGCCAAGCCCGAGTACGCCGAGCGGGAGGGTGAGACGATCGCCCAGGCGGGGCGCAAGGGCGCAGTCACCATCGCCACGAATATGGCGGGGCGCGGCGTGGACATCAAGCTCGGCGGCAGCCCCGAGGGCATGGCTCAGGCCGAGCTACGCAAGCTCGGCCTCACGCCCCAGGATGAGAGCTACGAGGAGGAGCTGAAGGCCCTGATCGAGCAGTTCGAGTCCCAGATCCAGGCTCAGGCGGATGAGGTGCGCGAGCTCGGTGGGCTGTTCATCATCGGGACCGAGCGCCACGAGTCACGCCGGATCGACAACCAGCTTCGCGGCCGCTCGGGCCGCCAGGGGGACGCCGGCGAATCCCGCTTCTTCCTCTCGGCCGAGGACGACCTGATCCGCCTCTTCGCCGGGGACCGCATCTACAAGATCCTCGACCGCCTCGGCCCGGTCAACGAGGAGGGCGAGGAGGAGGCGCTCGAGGCGAAGATGCTCACCAAGACCATCGAGAACGCCCAGAAGAAGGTCGAGGAGCAGAACTTCCTGATCCGCAAGAGGGTCCTCGAGTACGACGACGTGATGAACGAGCAGCGCCGCGTCGTCTACAAGTACCGCCGCGAGATCCTCGAGGGCAAGGACATGTCGGACTCGGCCCGCGAGGGCGTGGTCGAGGTCGTCAGCTCCATGGTCGACAACTACACGCCGGGCGACGTGCTCGAGGACTGGGATCTGGCCGAGCTCCAGACCCAGGTCCAGCAGCTCTGGCCCTCCACCGTCAACGTCGCCGGCATGCAGATCGAGAACCTCGACCGCGAGGGCCTCCGGGAGAGCCTGCTCGCCGACGCCCTCGCCGCCTACGACCAGCGCGAGAAGGACTTCGGCGACGAGATCATGCGCCAGCTCGAGCGGGCGATCCTGCTCCAGATCATCGACAACCGCTGGCGCGAGCATCTCTACGAGATGGACTACCTGCGCGAGGGCATCCACCTGCGCGGCTTCGCCCAGATCGATCCGCTGGTCGCCTACAAGAACGAGGGCTTCACGATGTTCGAGGCGCTCATGCACGCGATCTGGGAGGAGTTCGCGCGTCTGATCTTCCACGTCGAGGTCGAGGTCGCGCCCCAGGCGGCCCAGTTCGCTCCCACACAGCAGCCCGGCGGCTTCGACTACTCGGGCGGCACCGCCGAGCAGCCCTCGGCCCTCGGCCAGGCCGCCGTGGCGACCGCCTCCGGGGCGGATGTGGCCGCCGAGGCCGCAATCGAGGGGGACCCGGGGCTTGGCAACGGTGGCGCCATCCCCGAGCAGGAGACGGTCGTCAAGGACGACAAGGACAAGATCGGCAGGAACGACCCCTGCTGGTGCGGCTCCGGCAAGAAGTACAAGAAGTGTCACGGCGCCTGATGGCGAAGCCGTGAATAGCTGATGGCACACGCCGGCCAGGAGATCGAGACCCCCGGGGGCATGACGCTCCGCCTCGTGCGGATCGAGCCCGACGAGCTGGTGATGGAGGCCGCCTACAGCGGCGACGGCGGAATGCCTCCGATGCACCTGCATCCTTCGCAGGCCGAGCGCTTCGAGGTGCTGGAGGGCCGGATGCGCACGATCGTCGACGGGGAGGAGCGGACATACGAGACCGGCGAGAGCTTCGACGTGCCGCCGGCGACGCCGCACCAGATGGGAACGGACGTGCCCACCCGGATGCGCTGGGAGGTCAGGCCGGCGCTTCGCACCGCCGAGTTCTTCGAGGGCCTCTATGGAAGCGGGCCGGGGAGCGCTCAGGAGCTCGGCGAGAAGTTCTTCGCCGAGTACTCGGATGAGTTCCGGCTGACCCCCGGCGACTAGCTTCCCCTCACGACCTCCTCGGCGATTCGCAACGCGCGGTTCAGCGCGGGCTTCTCGAGCAGCCGCGGGCGGTCGCAGCGCATGTGGTGGCAGGGGAAGGCACCTTTCCAGACCTCGAGATTGGCGCCCGCAAGCCCGGCGAGCTCGAACTCGCGGTGGTCCGAGTTGCCGGTGCCGGAGTCGCGCGCCCACCGCACCGGTACCCCGGCGCGTCCCGCCGCGGCGAGGATCGCTTCCTCGACGCCGGGCCTCGCGGAGGCATGTGGCGAGCGCAGGTAGAAGCGGCGTCCGAATCCGACCTCGTCGACGGCCAGCGCGAAGCGCAGGTCGCCGGCGCGTCCCTCCGCCTTCACCTGCTTGACCAGCGCGGCGGCTCCGGCGTGGTAGGAGAGGCCGGTCACGTCCCGCTCCTCCGAGCCCGTCGCGACCAGCCAGACGTCGCAGGGCGGATCGAGGCCGGCGAGCTCCGGTGCGAGCCCAACGAGCACCCCGACCCCGGAGGCGTTGTCGATTGCTCCGAGCCCCGGCGGCACGTTGTCGGTATGCGCCATCAGGATGACCAGGCACTGGGCGGGCGTGTCGAGCTTCGCGACCACGTTCCGGGATTGCCCGCGGCCGGGCACCTGGAACGGATTCATGCCCACCTCGAGGCCGGCTGCCCGGAACTGGCGCGCGACGTACTGGTGGGCGCGCCGCTCGTTGGCGCCGGCGGAGGGGCGCACCCCGATCTTTCCCGAGATGTGTACGGCCGCCTGGTACGGGCTCGGCGACTTCGGGGCGTCCGCCGGAGCGCCCGCGAGCGCCGCGACCGCCGCGGCGAGGATGGACATCCGGATCACGCCTGATGTGTAACAGCAGCGTTGGTCGGCGTACCATGCGCCCGTGGAGAAGGGAACCGCGGTACGAGTTGCCGCCGAGAACGAAGAGGCGACCGAGGCCTGGAGCGGCGTCCTCTTCGACCGATTCGTCGAGTTCCGCGATCTCGTGGTCGTCGGGCTCAAACGACATGGCGATGCGGCCATGCGGCTTCATCCACCGGAGCCCGGGGACCGTGTCCTCGACATCGGCTGCGGGTTCGGCGACACCACTCAGCAGCTCGCCGGTCTGGTCGGAGCCGAGGGGGAGGCCGTCGGGACCGATGTCTCCGCGCCGTTCATCGAGGCCTCGATCAAGGAGGCCGCCGCCATGGGCACGGGCAACGTGGACTTCTTCACCGCCGACGCGCAGGTCGCCGACCTGCATGGGCCCTACGACTACGCCTTCTCGCGCATGGGCGTGATGTTCTTCGCCAACCCGGTCCAGGCACTGCGGAACATCCGCGCCGCCCTCCGCCCGGGCGGACGGCTCGTCGCCTGCGTCTGGCGGCGCAAGATCGACAACGAGTGGCTGTATCGAGCCGAGCAGGTCACCGAGCAGTACCTGGAAGAGCCCGAGGAGCCGCAGGACGTGCGCTGCGGTCCCGGCCCGTTCTCGATGGCCGATGCCGACACGGTCTCCGAGCAGCTGCGGATCGCGGGGTTCGAGCAACCGACGTTCACGCGGTGTGACCTGCCCATCAAGCTCGGTGACGATCTCGACCACGCCGTCCGCTTCAACATGTCCATCGGCCCGGCGGCTGAGCTGCTCCGGATCTGCCCGGCGGACGAGGTCGAGCGGCTGCGACCGCAGGTGGAGAAGGAGATCCGCGAGGTGCTCGCCGACTATCGGCAGCCGGACGGCACGGTGAGCGGCCCCGCCTCGACCTGGGTCATCAGCGCCACCGTTCCAGCCTGAGCGCCCCGCTGGAGGACGGCCGGAATACCCTGTAGGGGCAACCCGCAGACCATTTCGATCACCTGATGGCCGAGACAATTCCAAAGGAGGGAATCTCCGCGCGCCTCGCCGAGATCCGGGGGCAGTTGAAGCTGCTCTCGGATTACCTTTGACCCGGACGGGCTGAGCGCCGAGCTCGATCGGCTGGAGGGGGAGATGCAGCGGCCAGGCTTCTGGGACGACCAGGCCAAGGCCGCCGAGATCTCCGCGCAGCACGCGCGGGCGCAGAAGCGCCTGGAGGGGTTCCGGGCGCTGACCCGCGACGTCGATGACCTGGGGGAGCTCGCCGAGCTCGCGGCCGAGGACGAGGAGATGGCGCAGGAGTTCTCCGGGCAGCTCTCCTCCGTCGAGAGGAGGCTGGCCGAGCTCGAGGAGGAGCGCCTCTTCTCCGGGCGCTTCGATGCCGGCGACGCTGTGGTCACGGTGAACGCAGGCGCGGGCGGCACGGACTCCCAGGACTGGGCCGAGATGCTCCTGCGCATGTACCTGCGCTGGGCCGAGCGGCGCCGCTTCAAGGTCGAGATGAAGGAGGCGTCCCCCGGGGAGGAGGCCGGGCTCAAGTCCGCCACCTTCGTGGCCCGGGGTGAGAACGCCTATGGGCTGTTCGCCGCCGAGCGGGGCGTCCACCGGCTGATTCGCATCTCCCCATTCGACTCCTCGGCCCGCCGCCACACCAGCTTCGCCCAGGTGGAGGTCGCGCCGCTGGTCGAGGGGGACGTCGAGGTCGACATCGACGACTCCGACATCCGCGTCGACACCTACCGGGCCTCCGGGGCGGGCGGCCAGCACGTCAACAAGACTGACTCCGCCGTGCGAATCACCCACGTCCCGACCGGGATCGTCGCCCAGTCCCAGAACGAGCGCTCCCAGATCCAGAACAGGGCGACCGCGATGCAGATCCTGCGGTCTCGCCTGCTGGAGCGAAAGGAGCTCGAACAGGCCGAGGAGCTCGCCAAGGAGCGCGGCGAGCAGAAGTCGGCGGAATGGGGCTCGCAGATCCGCAGCTACTTCCTCCACCCGGACCAGCGGGTGAAGGACCACCGCACCAACTACGAGGTCGGCGACACCAATCGCGTTCTCGACGGCGACATCGACGCCTTCGTCCGCGAGTACCTCAACTACGCGGCCTCCACCTCGGGCAACTAGCGCGAACGTGCCGGCCTCCCGACAAGCGACGGTCCGGGCCTCGGTGGGAGCCTCGGAGAGCTTCGACACCGTCGAGGCGGCGGCCGAGGCGGCCGACCGCGCGCGGGCGGGACTCGGCGCTGACTGCGACCTGGCGGTCGTCTTCGCCTCGGGCCAGCACCTCGGCATGGCGAAGTGGCTGCTCTCCGAGGTGCACGACCGGCTCGAGCCGAGGGCGCTGATCGGCTGTGGGGCGGGAGGAACCGTCGCCGCGGGCCGCGAGCTCGAGGATGCGCCCAGCGTCGTGGTCTGGGCCGCCTCGCTGCCGGGCGCCGTGCTGCAGACGATGCACATCGCCGCCGAGCGGGACGCTGAGGGCTTTCGCCTGCTCGGGCTCCCGGAGTCCATGACCGACAGCGCGGAGGACGAGGCCGCCACCGACGAGTCCCTGGTCGCCCTCTGTGACCCGTTCAGCTTCCCCGCCGAGGAGCTGCTCGCCGTCCTCGAGCGCACGCGCCCGCACGTCCCCGTCATGGGCGGCCTGGCCAGCGCCTCGTTCGCCGGTGGCGCGATGCTGATGCGGGACGGTGAGGTGCACACCAACGGCGCCGTCGCCGTGCGGCTGCGCGGGGCCCAGGTGCTGCCCTGCGTCTCGCAGGGGGCTGGCCCGGTCGGCCCGGAGATGACGATCACGAGTGCAGAGGGCAACGTGATCGGCCAGCTCGCCGGCAGTCCGGCGATGGAGAGGCTCGGCGAGGTGATCGCGTCCCTACCGGAAGAGGAGCGGGACCTCGCAGCGTCCGGCGTGCTCATCGGGCTGGTGATCGACGAGAACCGGCCGGACTACGAGCGAGGCGACTTCCTGGTCCGGCCGATCATCGGTGCCGACCGCGACTCGGGGGCGATCGCGATCGGCGAGCAGGTCCGGATCGGTCAAACCGTGAGGCTGCATGTCCGCGATGCCTCCTCCGCGGACGAGGACCTCCGCGAGGCGCTGCGCGTCCAGGCTCAGGCGCTCGGCTCGGACGGCGCCGCCGGCGCCCTGCTCTTCACCTGCAACGGACGCGGCTCCCACATGTTCGAGGTGCCGGACCACGATGCGGCCGCCCTCGAGGATGCGCTGGGCGTCCCGACGGCCGGCTTCTTCTGCGCCGGCGAGATCGGCCCGGTCGGCGGCCGCAACTTCCTGCACGGCTTCACCGCGACCGTGGCCGTTTTCCCCGCCTAGAGCGCGCCCTCGAGGTCCAGCAGCGCCCGCTTCATCTCCGGGCCGCCGCCGTAGTTGCCGATGCCGCCGCCGGACTGGACGACCCGGTGGCAGGGGACGATCAGCGGAATCGGGTTGCGCCCGCAGGCCGTGCCGGCGGCACGGAACGCGCGGTCGTTCCCGGCCGCCTTCGCGATCTCGGCATAGGTCTTGGTCTTCCCATAGGGAATCCGAGCGACGGCGTGCAGCGCCCGGCTGCGGAACCCCGCAGAGGTCAGGCTCCAGTCGACCGGGACGTCGAAGTGGTCGCGCTTTCCCTCGAAGTACTCCTCGAGCTCGCGGCGCTCTTCATCGAGGCGACTCGGCGCCTCGAGCACGCGCGGCGAGACGTAGGTGGCGAGCGCCTCCAGGGCCTCGTCATCGGAGACCTGGCTGTCCCGCCCGCCCGGCAGCTTGAGCCGGACGACGCCGCGATCGGTGCGGGCGACCAGCAGCTTGCCGAACGGCGAGTCGACGGACGCGTAGGCCACGTCGACCAGCCCATCGCGCTCGGCCTGGGCGAGGACGCCCTGGACGGCGCGGTCGAGGTCGCCGGCGGGCGGGGAGTTGCGGAGCATCTCTTCGAGTTGCTTGTCGGACAGCGGGTTCATGCGAATTCACCTCTCAGCTTCTGAAGTCCCTCGTGGACGCTGCGACGGGCAGCGTCCTGCGAGCAGTCGAGTGCTTTGGCGATCCCGGCGTAGGACATGTCGGTGGCGAAGCGCAGCACGACCGCGCTCCTCTGCTTGGGGGGCAGTCCACTGACGGCCGTCCACAGCTCGGGATCCCTGCCGCCGACGGTCGTGTCGGGGCGGTTGTTGGAGCTCGGTGTGTCCCCTGCGACCTCCTCCGGGCTGCCGGCCGGGACGGCGCGGCGCCCGCGAGCACGGTGATGATCGATCGCCTTGCGGTGCGCGATGGTGAGCAGCCAGGAGCGCAGGTTGCTCGCGTGCTCCAGCTTGGGGTACGCGCGCAGCGCGGCGATGAAGGTCTCCTGGAAGCAGTCCTCGGCGTCATGCGGACCGACCGAGGCGACCAGGAAGCCGAGCACGTCTGAGCCGTGCTCATCGAGCAGCGCTTGGAAGGGGGGAAGGGATTCATTTGGCATTCGCCCGTAAAACGTCGCACACCGGGGTTTCGTGAGACTGTGCGAGCCATGGAGATCGACAGCGACACGCGCGAGCTGGTCGCCCGGGCCCTGCTCGAGGACCTGGGCCCCGGCGACGTCACCGCCGAGGCGGTGGTCCCCGAGGACGCAACCGGGCGCGCGACGATCACCCAGAAGGCGCCCGGCGTGCTGTTCGGGACCGACGTGGCCGCGGAGGTATTCCGGCAGGCCGGCGCCGGCGGCCTGGAAGCGGTGGCCGCCGAGTCCGAATGGCGGGAGGAGGTTCCCGCGGAGGTCGCACGGGCAGCCGGCCCCGCGCGCGCCCTGCTCGCCGCCGAGCGGACCGCCCTCAACCTGCTCGGCCACCTCTCCGGCGTAGCGACCCTGACCGCCCGCTTCGTCCAGGCGATCGAGGGCACGGACGCCCGGATCCTCGACACCCGCAAGACCACCCCGGGCCTGCGTGCCCTCGAGAAGGCCGCCGTGGCGGCGGGCGGCGGGACCAACCACAGGATGGGCCTCTACGACGCGATCCTGATCAAGGAGAACCACGCCGCCTTCGCGGGCGGAGTGGGGGAGGCGGTGCGGCGTGCCCGCGAGGCCCAGCCCGACCTGCCGGTCGAGGTCGAATGCCGCAACCTCGAGGAGGTTCGTGAGGGGGCGGACGCCGGTGCGGACCGGCTTCTGCTCGACAACATGAGCCCCGCCGAGCTACGGGAGGCGGTCGGGGCTGCGCGCGGCTCCAACGGCCCCGAGCTCGAGGCCTCCGGCGGCGTCACGCTCGAGTCGGTCGCGGAAATCGCTGCAACCGGTGTGGATTTCGTCTCGGTCGGCGCGCTGACGCACTCCGCCCCGGCCGTCGACCTGAGCATGACGGTGGAGATGTAGAGTCGGCCGATGTCCATCCTCGAGACCTCGGCAGCCAGGCGCGAGGAGCTGGTCCGCAGGCACGTCGACGCCGAGAACGCGGCGGACTACGAGACGGCGCTCGCCACCTTCCAGCACCCGCGCTATGAGTACGTCGCGACCGACGAGGTCTACGACGGCGCCGAGGAGGTGATTGCCCACTGGAAGGAGTTCGACCGCGCCTTCCCGGACCAGCAGATCGAGATCGTCAGGCTGCACACCTCCGACGACGCCGTGTTGATGGAGGCGATCGCGCGCGGTACCCACAGCGGGCCGTTCCGCGGCCTGCCGCCCACGGGCCGCAAATGGGAGCAGCAGTTCCTCGCGATCTTCGTCTTCGAAGGGGACGCGCTGGTCTGCGAGCGGGTCTACTACGACACTTCCACCGTGCTCCAGCAACTCGGCATCGCTCGCGAGCCCACCAGCGTCACGGGCCGCCTGGAAACTGCCGCCAGCCACCCTCTGACCATCTCGCGCGGCATCGTTCGCCGCGTGATCGGGAGATAGCGATGGCACCGAGCGCGGCGACGAGGAAAAAGCGCGAGGAGATCGTCCGTGAGCACATGGACTCGGAGAACCGCCATGAGTTCGACGCCACCCTCGATACCTTCGATCACCCACGCTACGAGCTGATCGCCACGGGGGAGGTCTATGACGGCGCGGAGGAGGTCTCGGGCTACTACGACGACACCCGACGCGCCTTCCCCGACCAGCGCAACGAGCTGCTGGCCCTGCACCACGCCGACGACGCCGTGCTCGTCGAGGCCGTCGTGCGGGGCACCCACAAGGGACCGCTGCGCAACCTCCCGCCGACCGGCCGGGAGTTCGAGTTGCCGATCCTGGCGATCTTCGAGTTCGACGGCGACAAGCTGACCTGCGAGCGCGTCTACTTCGACCAGACGACCGTGCTCCGCCAGCTCGGCATCGCCCGGGACCCGCTCAGCCTGACCGGCCGTCTCCAGACTCTCATCACGCACCCGCTGACGATCGGCCGCGGCGTCGTGCGGCGGGTCACCGGGCGCTGATACGCAACGGCGGATGGCGCAGGTGCGAGGGGCCGTGATCGGGTACGGGCTGGCCGGCTCGGTGTTCCACGCCCCCCTGATCGCCTCCACACCTGGCCTGACGGTGAGTGCCGTGGTGACCGGCAACCCGCAACGGCAGGCCGAGGCGAGGCGGGCGTATCCGGATTCCCGGGTGGTCTCCGATCCGACCGAGGTCTTCGAGAACGCCTCGGAGCACGATTTCATAGTGGTGGCGGCGCCCAACGACGCCCACGTTGACCTGACGCTCCGGGCGCTCGACGCCGGCCTGGCGGTGGTGGTCGACAAGCCGCTCGCCCCCACCGCGGCCGAGGGCCGGGCGGTGGTGGAGCGGGCGGAGGACCTCGGCGTCCTGATCACCGTCTTCATGAATCGCCGCTGGGACTCCGATCAGATCACCCTGCGTCGCCTGCTGGACGAGCGAAAGCTGGGCGAGGTGCTTCGCTACGAGTCGAGATTCGAGCGCTGGCGACCGGCTCTCTCCGGACGTAAGGTCTGGAGAGAGGTCTCCTCGCCGGAAGCCGGCGGCGGTGTGTTGCTCGACCTCGGTAGCCACCTGGTGGACCAGGCCCTCGTCCTGTTTGGCGCCGTCGCCCGGGTCTACGCGGAGGTGGAAAGCCGCCGAGGCGGCGCAGACGACGACGTCTTCCTGGCGCTGGAGCACCGCTCCGGAGCATTGAGTCACCTCTGGGCTTCGTTGCTCGCGGCGGCACCGGGACCTCGCCTGCGCGTGCTCGGAGATCGGGCGGCCTACATCGTCAGCGAGGTCGATGGGCAGGAGCATGCGCTCCGGTCAGGGGCCCGGCCGAGCGGTGACGAGGCGTGGGGTGTCGAACCCCCCGACCGGTGGGGCCGGATGATCACCGAGGAGAGCAGCGAGGCGATTGCCAGCGCGAGGGGGGACTGGCCGCGCTTCTACATCGAGCTCGAGCGTGCCCTGCGGGAAGGCTCGCAGGCCCCGGTCGATCCCTGGGATGCGGTGACGGGGCTCCAGGTCCTTGACGCCGCTCGCCACAGCGCTGCGACGGCGACCGTCGTCACCGTCAATTCGTAAGCCCCGCCGCTTCCAGGGCCGCGTCGCGATTCATGTAGCCCTGGACGCGAACCACCCTTCCTCCGCGTACGGCAACGACAACTGCGGTCTTGGTTTCCAGCTCGACTCCGCTGCCCCTACCGCGCCGGTATTCGTGCAAGAGCACAACGACGTCGTCGCCAGCGTCGATGTACTCCTCTGCCTCCAGTCGGCGCTCTTCCCAAGCCTCCAGATCAACCTCCTCGAACTCCCGGTCGATCTCGGACTGACCGTGGGCCACCTGTCCCTCCTGAAGCCCGCCGACGGTGCCGTGAAACTCGACCTCCGGATCGACCAGCTGTGCTGTCTTTTCCTGGTCCCCTGTGAGGAACGCTTCGAATGCCTCCCGCACGGTCTTGACGTTCTCCTCCGACATCGCGAGCGAGACTACTTCAGCAGCCGCGACAGCCGCCTGTCCTTGAGCACCCGGCCGCCGGGTCGCCGGCGATGACCCTCAGCGGCCGTCGCCGCCCGTCACGGCGAGCGTCTTCCGCACGTCGGCCGTGACCTCGGGGGCGTGTTGGGCGTCGATCGGCGCCGGCCTGCCCAGGTAGTAGCCCTGGGCGAAGTCCACACCGAAGCTGCGCAGGGTGGTGAGGGTGGCCGCATCCTCGACTCCCTCGGCCACCGTGACCTGGCCGAGCCGCTTGGCCAGCCCGACGATCGTGCGGACCAGGTACTGGTCCAGCGAACTTCCAGCGACGCCCTGGACGAATTCCATGTCGATCTTCAGGACCTGCGCCGGGATGTACTTGAGGTAGCTCAGGGAGCTGAGGCCGGTCCCGAAGTCGTCCAGGGCGAGCCTGCAGCCGATGCGCTCCAGCCGCTCGGCGAACCGGCTCGCATGGTCCAGGTTTCCGACCGCAGCTGTCTCGGTGATCTCCAGCGTCAGCTGTTCCGGATCGACCCCGTCCTTGACCGCCTCCTCGAGCATCCTGACGATTTCGTCGTCGTCGATCGAGCGGGCTGAGAGGTTGATCGCCAGACGGCGGCCCGAGCGCGCCAGCTCGAGCGCCCGGCGCACCACGAGCCTGTCGATGTCCTGCATCAGGCCAAATCGCTCGGCGGTGGGGAGGAAGGCGGCCGGCGGGATCACCTCGCCGTTCTCCTCGACCAGCCTGACGAGCAGCTCCTCGCTGTCGATCGAGTCGTTGTGCAGGTCGAGGATCGGCTGCGCGTAGAGCACCAGGCGATCGTCCCTGATCGCATCTCGCACCTTCCCGACCCAGGTGAGCCGCTCGCTCTTCTGCCCGCGCCAGGCGACGGCCCCCCCGCCCTGCTGCTTGGCGTCGTAGAGCGCGATGTCGGCGCGGACGACCAGGTCGTCGGCGATGAGCTCCTCGCTGCCGTTGAACGTCACGACGCCGACGCTGGCCTCGACGCTGGGCTCGGTCCTGCCCTTGATCAGAGTCCGGAGCGTGCCGGCGAGCTCGAGCCCCTGATCGAGGTCGGCCTCCGGGACCAGGATCGCGAACTCGTCTCCCCCGAGCCTGCCGACGACGTCGGTATCGCGGAGCCGAGAGCTGAGTAGCGACGAGACGCTGCGGATCAGGTCATCACCGACCTCGTGGCCGAAGGAGTCGTTGATGAACTTGAACGAGTCCAGATCGAGCATCAGCAGGCTGCCCGAGGTGCGGTAGCGCCGGGCGTGGCGAAGCTCCTTTTCGACCTCTACGACGAAACGTCGGCGATTGAAGAGGCCGCTGAGCGGATCGTGATCGGCCTGGTAGCGGAGGCGCTCCTCTGCGGTGCGCTGGGCCGTGACGTCGTCGAAGACGACCACGACGCCGATCGCCTGGCCGTCCTGTCTGATCGGAGCGGCCGTGTAGTCCACCGGGAAGCTCGTGCCGTCCGCGCGCCAGAAGACCTCGTCGCTGACCCTGAGCGGCGTGTCGCCCGAGAGGACCGTCTGGATCGGACAGTCCTCGGCCGGGTACAGAGTGCCGTTGGCTCGCGAGTGGTGAGTGAGCTCATGAGCCTTCTGGCCGATCAGCTCCCCTGCGCTTAACCCCAGCATCGCGCAGGCGGCCGGATTCGCGTAACTCACCCGCCCGTCGGGATCGGCCCGGATGATTCCCTCGCCCGCCGTCGAGACGATCGTCTCGTTGTCGCGGGCAATGCTCTCGTTCTCGCCCAGGGTGATCATCAGCCGGATCGCCAGCAGCAGGATGGCGGCGGCTGCGCACGCCACGGTCGCCGTCCCACCGGGGTGACCCGCGCCCCGGACGATCAGAAACAACGCCGGGATGGCGACCAGCGCGGTGAGCGCCCGGAATCCGGCGGCCGAGTTCCTGTCGAGATCCGGCCGGCGGAGCTTCATCTGGGCGGCGGCGGACATCACGAGCCAGGTGGCCGCCCAGCCCGCGTCTAGGACGGTCCCGCCCGTGTAGGTATCGGTGGCCAGCTGCTTGAAGTAGACGAGGTCGACCACGAAGAGCACGATCGCGGCCGCGGAGACCGCGAGGAAGGAGGGGCCCAGGCGCACGCGGCCGGCGTAGGCGACGACCAGGGCGAAGGCCACGAAGGTGAGATCGAGCAGCGGGTAGGCGAGCTGTCCCTCGACGAAGGAGTCCGGTGCTGAGGCCGAGCTGAGCATCTCGCCGAACAGCACCGCGAACCCGCCGGCCACCAGCACCAGGACGACGATGGTGCCGTCCAGCCAGACCAGCGGGCGCGAGGAACGGCGGTCGCCGAGATAGACCGCCACGGCGATCAGGATCAGGGGGTAGTAGGCGAGCCACAGGAAGTCCGAGACGGTCGGGAAGCTGCTCAGGCCGTTCTGGATGAAGTCCAGGTTGATCTCTCCCGCCGCGTAGAGGAGCTGCCCGATGCCGACCACGCCCCAGACCAGGCGGAACCGGTCGGTCCGGCTCGCGGCGACGCACAGGGTGGAGGCGGCGGCGAGCACCATCGAGCCGTCCAGCAGCGCATCCTGGAGGTAGTCAGTCTCCGGGACGCCGAGCGCGATCATCGCGACGGCGACCGCGACCGCCGCAGCGGCGAGGATGAGCAGGATGCGCGCAGGCAGGGGGATCCCAGATTCCACTACCTCTTGCATCGCCCATCGGAGAGGGACCTTTAGGCCCGCTCACCGGGAGCGCGGGAAAACCCCCATCCGAAGGGGGTTACTACTGAGTAAGCGCTACTTGAGCAGGCGTGAGAGGCGGCGGTCTTTCAGCACCCGCCCGCCGGTCTGCTCCTCCGGGCAGTAGTTCATCTGGTGTTCGGCGAAGAAGACCGCCTCGATCGTCGTGCCGCAGCGCGGGCAGGGCTCTCCCTCGCGGCGGTGGACCTGAAGCGGCATCGGCATCTTGTCCGGGATCTCTGTGCCGATGACCTCCTCGTAGTGATCGATCGCGTCGCCAAGGACGTGCAGCGCGTCGTGGAGTGCCTTCACCTCCTCGCCTCGCAGCTCAGACCCCTTCTTGAAGGGCGACAGCTTCGCCTCCCAGAGGATCTCGTCGACCCAGGAGCGGCCGATGCCCGCGATGTCGCGCTGGTGGCGCAGCAGTGGATGGAGGTGCCGGGGCGCGTCGATCGCCTCGCGAAACCGATCCAGGGGCGGGGCGGGCCAGGCGTCCGGGCCCAGGGTCGCCACCAGCTCATCCTCTGCGACCTCGTCCCGGCGCAGGAGCCTCGCCCAGGCCGCCTGCCTGGTGCCGAACTCCCGTAAGCGCAGCTCCCGCCCGTCGGCGATCCGGACGAGGAGCCGGGAGCGGCGGTCCTTCAGCGAGGCGCGCTTGTCGAAGAGCTGCAGGCGGCCCGCCGACATCAGGTGGATCAGCAGAGTGAGGGGTCCGGCCCCATCCGCGGGAGCGAAGTCGACGGCGAGCATCTTGCCGATTCGCCGCACGCCCTCGATCCGTGCGCCGACCAGGGCGTCGAGGCTGGGTTCGAAGGTCTTGAGCGTCGCCACACCGGTGGCGAGCGCGGACTCCACCTCCGCGCCCTCGAGCGCGGTGTTGAGGCGGCGTGCTGTGATCTCGACTTCGGGCAGCTCGGGCATCGTTAATCGGGTTGCTCCTCGGCTTCGCCTGCGGAGCACCCTCGCCTAAGGGTAGGGTGGCGCTAACCTTTGGTCAGTTCATTCGCTCGTCCCCACGGGGGCGGCGAACATAAGGTCGAAAGAGGAAGACTGGCTTCCATGCTTGAGCTACCTACCGTCAACGAACTTCCCGCCAACCTGAGCGAGGAGGAGATCTCGACGCTGAGCGACGAGGTCCGCGCGCTCGCGGCCGAGCGAAACGCCGTGATCCTCGCTCACAACTACCAGCTGCCCGAGCTACAGGACGTGGCCGACTTCGTCGGCGACTCGCTCGGCCTCTCCCGCCAGGCGGCGAAGGCCGACGCCGAGGTGATCGAGTTCTGCGGCGTCCACTTCATGGCCGAGACGGCCTCGGTGCTCTGTCCCGATAAGACCGTCCTGATCGCTGACCTGGGCGCCGGCTGCTCGCTCTCGGAGTCGATCAACGCCGACCAGCTCCGCGCCTGGAAGGCCGAGCACCCCGGTGCGGTGGTCGTCATGTACGTGAACACCTCGGCCGAGGTCAAGGCGGAGACCGACTATTGCTGCACCTCCGGCAATGCGGTCGCGGTCGTCGAGCACATCCTGAGGGAACACGGCCCCGATACCGAGATCCTCTTCGGCCCCGACATGTGGCTCGGCGCCTTCGTCGAGCGGGAGACCGGGATCAAGGACGACCCCGCGCGGCGCGCCCGTTTCCACATCTGGGACGGGGAGTGCCACGTCCATGCGGGCATTCGGCCGACCGACATCAAGACCGTCCGCGACGAGCACCCGAACGCGGAGTTCCTGATCCACCCCGAGTGCGGCTGCGCGACCCAGGCGATGGAATACGTCGCCTCCGGCGACATCGACCCCGACGGCGTTCAGATGCTCTCCACCGGCGGCATGCTCAACTACATGGAGCAGCACCCGGACGGCGAGTACATCGTCGCTACGGAGAACGGGATGCTCTATCCGCTCCAGCAGGCCGCGCCGAGGGCGAAGCTGATCGAGGCCAACCGAATGGCCTTCTGCAAGTACATGAAGATGATCACGCTGCCGAAGGTCCGCGACTCGCTGCGCGACTTCAGGTTCGAGGTCAAGGTCCCGCCCGAGATCGCCGAGCGCGCGACGCTGCCGATCGAGCGCATGGTCGCCATCGGGTAGACGGACGTTAAAGAAACCTTCCGCTGCTTCCGATTTACTTTGCCGATGGGGAGGATCAGGGACGGCCTTCTCGCTTGCCTCGTACTCGCGTCGTTCAGCGTTGCGTCCACTGCCGGCGCGCAGACCGTCGAACCGCGGGTGGTCGGCGGCGAGGCCGCCACGATCGACGAGTATCCGTGGCAGGTTGCGGTGGTCATGTCCGCGGCCAAGTTCCCCGGCTTCGACGCACACGAGCGGCAGTTCTGCGGTGGCTCGCTGCTGACCGCGTCGATCGTGGTCACCGCCGCCCACTGCATCTACGACAGCGATCCGGACTGTGCGGTCCTGTGCAGCTCGAACCATCCTGTCTGCACCTCGGCGAGCGATCCGAGCCCGGGAGACGGAACATGCAAGCTCGACCCTGATGACGTCGATGTCGTCCTCGGTCGGACCACGCTCTCGAGCGAGAGCGACGGGACGGAGGAACCCGTCCAGGCCACCGCGTATCAGGGCGACGACGGTACCCCCCCGATCTTCGATCCCGTCTCCCTCCAGAACGATGTGGGCTATCTGGTCCTGACGACACCGGTGACCGTGGGGCCAGGGACGCAGACCATCGATATCGCCGGCGGCGATGAGGCGGCGGTCTGGGCGCCCGACGAGCTGGTTGAGATCACCGGCTGGGGCAGCACCGTTTCCGGCGGCGACCCGGTCGACACCCTGCGCGCGGCGAGCGTGCCCGTCGTCGCCGACCCGACCTGTGGTGCACAGGGGGTCTACGGGACCGACTTCGATCCGGAGACGATGGTCTGCGCCGGCTCCCTCGATGGAGGGGTTGACACCTGCCAGGGCGACAGCGGTGGCCCGCTCGAGGCTCCGCTCGAGGATGGTGGGTACCGGCTCGTCGGCATCACGAGCTGGGGCTTTGGCTGCGCCCAACCGGACGCCCCCGGCGTCTACAGCCGAATCGCCGGCCCGGGTCTGCGATCTGCCGCGGCGACTGAGGTCACCGCGCTCGAGACCGCCCTCGCGCTCACGCCCGAGGAGA
Source organism: uncultured Solirubrobacterales bacterium (assembly GCA_963728875.1). GTDB lineage: Bacteria > Actinomycetota > Thermoleophilia > Solirubrobacterales > 70-9 > DASUPK01. The sequence goes on along the minus strand of CAVSLJ010000003.1, from coordinate 304,660 downwards.
TCGTCGGCAGCGGGGGCCAGCCGAGAAGTGAGCAGTCGCCACCACCTCCGGCCACTCCTGATCGCACTCCACCTGCACGGGAGGTGACGAGCAGCCCTACGCCAAAGCTCAGCGATCCCTTCGTCAAGTGCCGGAAGATCAAGAACAAGCGGAAGCGCACCCGATGCAACCGAAGGGTGAGGTCATCCCCGGCCGGGTAGCGCTGCTTACGCCTTTTTCGGTCAGAGGCGTTGTAATCGGAATATGCGAAGGCCGCCTCGGCTCTTCCTACCGGGCACGCTCACGGCCCTGGCGATGCTCGTGCCGGCGACCGCGCTCGCCCAGAGCGGCGGTTCGGTGGAGCCGCACGTCGTCGGCGGCACCACCGCCTCCGTCTCCACCTATCCCTGGCAGGCGGCGGTCGTCTACAGCACCGCCCAGTCGCCTGGCAAGAACGCACATCAGCGCCAGTTCTGCGGCGGCTCGCTGCTCACCTCGCGGATCGTGCTCACGGCTGGGCACTGCGTCGCGGACACCGACCCCGACTGCTCGCTGTTCTGCGCGATCAGCGACCCGGGTGGCGACGGCACGGCCAAGATCGACCCCAACGACGTCGACGTCGTCCTCGGTCGCAGCACCCTGACCGACACGAGCCAAGGCGCCGAGCACGCGGTCACGGCGGTCGTGCTCAGGGCCAATTTCGACGGCGACTACCAGGGTGACGGGGTGCCCCGCTACGACGCCGCCTATCTCGTCCTCTCCTCGGCATCCGGCCAGACTCCGATCAAGATCGCGGGGACGGGCGAGGCGGTGCTCTGGGATCCGGGCAGCGGCGCGGACGTCAGCGGATGGGGGAGTACGAGCGAGGTGGGCAGCACGGTCGACACCCTTCGCGCCGTGAGGGTGGGCGTGATCGCCGACTCAGCGTGCGGCAGCCCCAGCTTCTACGGAAGCGATTTCGATCCGGCGACCATGGTCTGCGCCGGTTCCCTGAACGGCGGGGTGGACAGCTGCTTCGGCGACAGCGGCGGGCCCCTCGAGGCGCCGCTTCAGGGGGCCGGGTACAGGCTGATCGGCATCACCGGCTGGGGGGACGGTTGCGCGCGGGCCGATGCTCCGGGGGTCTACACCCGCGTCGCCGGTCCCACGATGCGATCGTTGATCGCCGCGGACGTCTCGAACATCGACTCGACCTACGGCCTGCCGGCCGAGGGCATCTTCGGCAGCGGCGGACAGCCACCCGGCGCCGTCGCTCCGGCGAGCGCCGCGCAGGAGGCCAAGACGCTCAAGAAGTGCAAGCGGATCCACAAGCGCGAGAAGCGCAAGCGCTGCGTGAAGCGAGTCAAGGCCCGAGGCAGGCGCCAGGGGCCTGAGCAGAGCGGCTCGCACTCTGGCTGGTGGTAGGTTGCCGCCGGAGGGATCGTGGAGATCGTTTTTCGGGTCGGGCTAGGAATCGTGCTGGCGGGCGCAGCGCTCGCGAAGCTTGCCTCGCCCCGGACCAGCATCGCGGCGATGGCCAGCTTCGGCTTCGAGGGTGGGCCGCTGCGCCCGATCGCCTGGGCCGGGCTGATCGCGATCGAGCTTGGGCTCGGCGTCGCCGTCGCCCTGGGTTCTGACCCGGCCGCGTATCTCGCCTGCGGCCTGATGCTCCTCTTCGCCGCACTCACGGCCGGCGCCCTGCTGCGCGGACAGGCCGGTGCGCCCTGCGCCTGCTTCGGACCCCGCTCCAAGGTGTCCTGGCTCGGAGTGCTTCGCAATCTCGCACTGGCGGCGGGCTTCGCGTTGGTTCCGTTGGCCGACTCGGTGGCGCTGTCCACCGATGCCTGGCTCGGGATCGCGGTCGGCGTCGCTCTGCTCGCCTGCGCGGGCCTGGCGGTCGCCGTGCTGGCTCTGGCGCGCGAGGTGGGGATGCTGCGGCTGCAGCTGGGCACCCAGGGGGCTCTCGAGATCGCGGGGGAGGGGCCCGACGTCGGCTCGCGAGCGGAGGCCCTGGCCAGTCGCCTGGCGGTGCCGTCGCCCAACGGAACGGAGCATCTCGGCCTGGCAGTCTTCAGCTCCGAGGGCTGCCGTCTCTGCCAGACGCTCTCGCCCGCGATCGAGAACGTCGCGAACGACCCCCACGTCACGGTCGGCGTCTTCGACGAGGTCGCCGACGCCGCGCTCTGGCACGACCTCGGCATCCCCGGCAGCCCGTTCGCCATCGCCACGGACGAGGGTGGCACCGTCCTCGCCAAGGGGACCTTCAACAATCTCGCCCAGCTGGAGAGCGTGCTGGCGACGGCGGTGCGCCGACGTGCCTGAGCATCTCGACCGTATCAGCGACGCGATCGCGCGTGAAAGCTCGCGCCGCGGCTTCCTCGCTCGAGTCGGCGGCGCGCTCGTCGCGCTCACGGCTGCGCGAACGGTGGGGACGCTGATCGAGCCGGGCGACTCCGAGGCATTTCACTTCTGCGGACACACCTTCACCACCGGTTCCTGCCCGCACCCGACGGGGCTGCCCCGGATCGATTCGCGCGGCCTCCCCCTTCGCGCCAGCGACGGTCAGCCGGTCGACGACATCGGCCGCCCGGTGAATGACGCGGGCCAGCCGGTCGACGATGACGGGAGCCTCCTGCGCGACGCCGACGGGAGGCCGCTGCCCCCGGCGCCCCGGACGCAGCTGTGCAAGCGCACCGGCGACATCTACGGATTCCACAGCCAGAACGACGGCTCCTGGTACCGCTGCTGCGGAGGCAAGGTCCGGCAGCTGCGCGACTGCTGCGCGCACCACGGCACGCGGATCAACGGCGATGCCGCGCTCACCGGTTACTGCTTCTCGGGCCGCAAGGTGTTCTGCGTCCAGTACTACGACACGAGGGTGCCGTGTTGAGCGCGTTGGAGCTCGCACTGGCCGGAACCGCCATGTTGATCGGGGCCACCGGGACCTTCTCCCCATGCGGCCTCTCGGCGATCGAGACGATCGGGCCAACCGGCCACACGGGTGGGCGCAGGATCACGGCCGCCGCCTGCGCCACGTTCCTCCCGGGCGCAGTGATCGGCGGCCTGATCACCTTCGGCTCGCTTGCCCTGATCGGCGATCTGCTGCACGGGGCCGGGGGCAGGGCCGCATATGTGGTCGCCGGCGCGATCGCTCTGCTCGCCGCGATCCTCGAGGTTCGAGGGACACGGATCGTGCCCCAGATCCGGCGCCAGCTCCCGGAGCACTGGCGCCGGGTGATGCCGATGCCGCTGGCGGCCGCGCTCTATGGCGTCCTCCTCGGCCTCGGCTTCACGACCTTCGTTCTCTCGTTCGGCGTCTGGGCGCTCGCGGGGGTGAGCCTGGCGCTCGGCGATCCCACCATGGGGCTGCTTCTGGGCGCCGCCTTCGGGGTCGGCCGCGCGATACCGATCGTCGTCCTCGCACCGATGTCGGGGAGCGACCGCGGCCTCCGGGCGACCGAGCTGATGTGCGAGCGCGACTCGACCTACCTCAACCTGCGCCGCGGCGACGCCGCCGCGCTCCTGCTCGCAGCGGTCGCCCTGGTGATCGCTCCGGGCAGCGCCGGAGCCGCCGGGACCCAGGTCTCCCACGCCACCGATCCCTCAGCCACCGCCGACGCGCTGCTCTTCCAGCGCCTCGGGGGACCGGCGGTGCTCAGCCGGGGTGGCCCCGAGATCGCTCTCCCGGGCAAGCATCCGGCGATCGGCGGGCGCTTCATCGCGACGGTGACCGGCGACGCGATCCAGCTGCTCGACCGCAACAGCCTGGCCCCGGTGGCGCAGCTCGCCGCGCCCGGTGCCGACGCCGTCGCCGTCTCGGACTTTTGGCTCGCCTACCGCGCCCCGATGGGTGGGGGGGACGGCATCTACATCCGCTACATCGCCAACCCGGCGTCGCCCGCGGCGCCGCTGCTGGTGGCGAGCGCGGGTGGCGCCGCGCAGCTCAGCCCGCCGTCGGTCGACGGAGGCATCCTCGTCTACGGGCTCGCCACGCCCCGCGGCAGCCGGGTCGTCCAGCGGGTGATGGGCACCCACAAGCACCGGGCGCTGGTCCGCTCGCCGCGGCTGCTGCTGTTCGACCCCGCAGTCGACGGCAGGTCGTTCGCCTACGTCCGCTCGGATGCTCGCCGCAGCCGGCTGATGGTCCGAGGCCGCCACCGTCACGGCCCGGGCCGTGTCCTGTTCACCCTGAAGCGCTCGGCAGGGGTCCTCTACTCGGATGCCCTCACCGACTCGGTTGCCTACGTGACCGTGCTGAGGCCGGGCGGCGCGAACGCCGATGCGACCATCGTCGGGGTCAGCCGCAGGCACCCGAAGCACCTGCGTGAGCACGCGCCGCGAGGCGGCGGCAACCACAGGTTCTGAGCTACCAGCCGGCCGGCGGAGCGAAGGCTCGGAGGGGCGGCTGGGCGTAGCCGACGGCGCGGTAGAAGGTGGCGCTCGGCTTCGCGATCAGCCATCGCCCGCCCACCCGCTCCAGATAGATCACGTCGTCCTCGACCGAGACGTACCTGCGATCGGAGAAGTGGTGCGTGACGGTGGTCGTGACTCGCGCGCGGTCGTCCCCCAGCGCCTCGGGCTTCATCTCGACGATCGCGGTGCGGCGCCAGGCCGGGCCGCCATCGGCCGGCCGGGAGCCGATCGAGGCTCGCAGTGACGGGCGGCAGCCGCCGTGCCCCTTCGGGAGATCGCTGAGCGGGAGCCCGCCCGGCTCGATCAGGGCGCAGACCCGGGTGGCGTCGTGGCCATTCAGGGCCGCGATGTATTTGCTGACGGCCGCGGTGACCGCTGGGCGATCGGCGTCCGGCAGATCCCCGGTGGACGCCGGCCCGTTGGCCGGAGACTCCGGGCTCGCCTCCGTCGCCGCGGGTCCCTCCTCGGCCTCTTCGGCCGTATCGACCGGCCCGACCGATCCGGGTGGGAGCTTCCCGGTGACCTTCGAGCCCTCGGCCGTCGTCGTGCTTCCGCGGGTCGAGACCGCGGCGGTCGTCTGGTGATCTTCCCCGCCAGATCCGCCGCAGCCGGCGAGGGTGAGAGCCGCCACCGCGAGGACGATCGCCATGAGCTTCATCGGTCGGGAGGCTAAGGGCGCGCCGGTTCCGTCGGCGGCGGGATCTAGGGTCCCCGCTGGTGCTGCCCGCTGCTACCCTCGCCGCCCGGTCTTGAGCAAGCCGCAGCCCAAGGCCATTCCCTATGACCAGGCGCACGATGAGCCTCCGATGGCGCACCTGAAGCCCGTCCCAGACCTCAAGCCTGAGCCGTCCGCCAAGACAGCGGGCAAGCCCTCGATCGCGGAGCTGGAGCGCTACGCGACCGTCCTGCGGATCCAGTGCGTCCGGATGCTCGCGGTGGCCAAGTCCGGGCACCTCGACAGCTCGCTGTCCGCGGCCGACATCGTCGCGGCCCTCTACTACCGGGTGCTCCGCCACGATCCGTCGAACCCGAAGTGGCCCGAGCGTGACCGCTTCGTCCTCTCCAAGGGGCACGCCGCGCCGATCCAGTACGCCGCGCTCGCCGAGCACGGCTACTTCCCCGCGGACGACCTGATGGGTCTCCGCCAGATCGGCTCGCATCTGCAGGGGCATCCCGACATGACACGCACGCCCGGAATCGAGGTATCCACCGGCTCGCTCGGTCAGGGCCTCTCGATGAGCGTCGGCATCTGCCTCGCGCTGCGCCTTGATGGTCTCGACGAGACCTCCCAGGTCTTCACGCTGATGTCCGACGGCGACTGCCAGGAGGGTGAGAGCTGGGAGGGCGCAATGTCCGCCGCCCACTTCGAGATCCCCAACCTGACCGCGATCGTCGACTACAACCACCTGCAGACCGACGGCACCACCGAGGAGGTCATGGACACCGGCGACGTGCGCGCGAAGTTCGAGGCCTTCGGCTGGGACGCGGTCGAGATCGACGGCCACGACATGAATGCGGTCGTGGACTCCTTGGAGAGGAGTCGCACGGTCGGTCGCCCCACCGCGATCGTCTGCCAGACCAAGAAGGGCCGCGGCGTCTCCTTCATGGAGGACCGCTTCGGGTTCCACGGCAAGCCGCCGAGCCAGGAGCAGGCCGAGCAGGCGATGGAGGAGCTGGAAGCTCGCTACAAGGAGCAGACGAAGGCCCTGGAGGGGCAGGGCTGATGCCAAGCGAGCTGATCGAGGCGGCGGAGCCGCAGACCGAGTCGATCGCCACCCGCCAGGCCTACGGCGACGCATTGGTGGCCCTGGGCGAAGCCCACCCCGAGGTGGTCGCGCTCGACGCCGACCTCGCCGTCTCCACCCAGTCGATGAAGTTCGGCAAGCAGTTCCCCGAGCGCTTCTTCAACATTGGCGCCGCCGAGGCCAACATGATGTCGATCTCGACCGGCCTCGCCGCCAGCGGCAAGGTGCCGTACGCCTCGACCTTCGCGATCTTCGCCACCTCGCGCTCGTACGACCAGGTCCGCCTCGGCATCGCCCACAACGGGCTCAAGGTGCGGATCGGAGCCTCGCACGGCGGCGTCTCCCTCGGCGAGGACGGCGCCTCCCACCAGATGATCGAGGACATCGCCCTGATGAGGGCGATGCCGAAGATGCAGGTGGTCGTCCCGGCGGACTACAACCAGGCCTACACCGCGGTGATCGAGTCCTACGAGCGCTTCGACGGCCCGATGTACATGCGCTTCGGCCGGCCGAAGACCCCGATCGTCTACGAGGACATCCCGCAGACCCTGGGCACCGGCGTCGACGTGCTCCGGGAGGGCAAGGACATCTCGATCTTCACCTGCGGCCACATGGTCTGGCGAGGACTCGAGGCCGCGGAGACCCTCGAGCGGGAGGACGGGGTGGAGGCCGAGGTGGTCAACGTCTCGATCATCAAGCCGATCGACTCGCAGTCGGTGCTGCGCTCGCTGGCCAAGACCGGCGTCGCCGTGACCGCCGAGGAGCACCGCGTCGTCGGCGGCCTCGGCGATGCGATCCGCCAGGTCGCCTGCGAGCAGCACCCGGTCCCGGTGTTCGCCCTGGGGATGCAGGACGAGTTCGGTGTCTCCGGCACGGCGGAGGCCTGCATGGAGCACTTCGGGCTGACGGCGAGCGGCATCGCCGACCTCGCCCGCGAGGCACTGCTCAAGAAGCCGATCGTGCAGCACCCGCCCATCCAGGGCGGGCCGTGGTCCTAGCGGCGCCCAGGCCGCTCCACCTTGGAGCGGAGGGCGAAGCCCGAAAGCGACTTAAGTGGGGCGGCCGCTCGGCGCCGCGACTTGATGGCGAAGCCGGGTCACGCCATCAGTCGATCTGCCCTACTCGAGCTTGAAGATCTCTGCCATGAACCGGGGCTCTTCGATGCTCGTCGTGCTCGCGAAGCCGATCACCGTCCGGCCGGTGGCTCGCTCGATGGCGGCGCTGAAGTTCGACCGGATCGCGTGCTGGTACCGGGTCCGGACCTCCATGACCGTCTCCTGCTGCCCGTTCTCCACCAGGAACCTCTCGTTCGGGAGCAGCTCGAGGCCGTCCAGCACGACGATCACCCAGCTCTCCCCGACCAGCGTCTCGGCGTTGGCCGCACCCGTTCCGTAGGACTCCTCGTAGATGCGAAGGATCTCGCGGGCGACCTCCTCCCGCACTTCCCTTCGCGTCGGTGGCTGGCGCGCGTCCTCAGGGCGACCCGGGTCCTCGGGGCCCTGTTCACCTTCGGATTGATCGGGATTTCTGACCACAACTCCTCCTGACCGATACCACCGGGCTGTGCGGCCTTCCGCCCACCAGCCTGATTGGTCGGCTTGCGGTCGTCTGACCGCCGCTATGGCCACACCGAATCGGCTGATCACCGGCCGGGCGACATCCATAATCTAGCGCCGGATCGCTCGTTGGGTGGCACCAATGGGAGTAGCCTGGGTGAAGGCGGCGTGGCGTCGCTGAGGCCAGCCACATAGGATGCCCCACGCTCGTTGGGTTCCCCGCAACTCTCCCTTCGCGCGAATCGTCTGGTAAAAGAGGGGCGGCGACCGATTTGTTTGGAGGTTTGCCGTTTCCCCGCACGACGCACCGCACGGATCTGCAAGGGGAGAGACCCTTGCGCAGATATCAACCGGCCTCGTTCAGCTGCACTCCCGCTACTACGGCAAGGGGCCGACCAAGGCCAAGACCCATCTGGTCAACGACACCGTGGTGTCGATACTCCGCGGCGGGTTCACCAGGGTCGAGCGCACCCTGCTCGACACCGGACAGGTCGAGTCCGTCTACCAGATGCGGCGCAGCTTTCAGCAGGCGATGGAGGCTGAGTTCCGCCAGGTCGTCGAGGAGGCCACGGGTCGCAAGGTGATCGCCTACATGAGCTCCATCCACATCGACCCGGATCTCGCCGTCGAGCTGTTCGTGCTCGAGCCCCTGGAGGGGAGTGGTGATTCGTCCTCCTATGCGCCGGACCATGGGGCGGCAAGCACCGACGGTGGCGACCCCAGCTAGTCCCCGGACACGCCCCCCGATGAGAGGGGTGGAGCGGCCCCGCTAGACCGCTCCACCCGCTCGCCTCAACGCGCCATCCCCTTGTGGTGCGCAGCTCCCATGGGGCAGGGAGTCTCTAAGTGGTCGAGAGTGCCCGCTGGTCTGGAGCTTCACGAAGTCCTCCTCGGTTCTGCTCGTCCGTGCTTGCCGAGAAGGCCCGACCCTGCCCCTTGCAGGGAGTGCCTCCAAGCTTCGTGTTGGGGTCGCGGCCGATCCCGGTGACATCGTGTCGCTCCTCCAACTCTCGGGGTGTATTCTACGACCGGTAGCACCCAATTGGTAGTACCGGGTAGTCGCGAGCCCAGCCAAGGGATCGTGGTTTCCCGCTCATTGCGTAGGAACAGTCGCCAGGGGGCGGCTTGGGCCGGCGGAGTAGGAAGAAACGATGCCATCTGCCAATCCTGAACTTACGCCCACACCGTTCGCGCCGCGCCCGGATCGCGCGTCGCGGCGATCCCCGGGGGACTCGAGGGGCGATGACGTATCTCCGGTGTCATCGGACGCCACCGGAGTGCGAGAGAACGGCGGTGAGCGGGGCCGAGAGGACGCCACTCGGCCCCGCCGCCGCTATATCACCCACTGACCCGGGCGCCACCGGGGCTGCGCGACTAAGCGGGCCGGTGCGTGTTTGAGGCCGAACGAGAACTTGCGATCCGTTTTTGAGCGATCCCTAACCTTCCCGGCTGCGAGGTGGCTTTGGCGGGGTCGACCGCAGGACACGGCCCGCGCCCTCACTCCCAATGGCAAGACGACAGACATCAGAACTCCTCCGCGCGCGCCCGACCAAGGCTGCGCGCCGCCCTGAACATCTCACCGAGCAGCGGTCCCGGCCGCCGATCGTCGAGATGCGCAAGGTCACCAAGGTCTATCCGGGTGGCCACGTGGGCCTGGAGCACGTCAGCCTGCGGGTGGACCGCGGCGAATTCGTCTTCCTCGTCGGCCCCACCGGCTGCGGCAAGACCACTCTGATCAAGACGCTGATTCGCGAGCTCCAGCCGACCGAGGGCGAGGTGCTGATCGCCGGCCGCGACATCGGCTCGCTGCCCGACAAGAAGGTGCCCCAGCTGCGCCGCCGGATCGGCACCGTCTTCCAGGACTACAAGCTTCTGCCGAGCCGCAACGTCTACGACAACGTCGCCTACGCCCTTCAGGTGATCGGCGCCTCGCGCTCGGAGATTCGCCGCAAGGTGCCCGACGCGCTCCGTCTCGTGGGCCTCGCCGACAAGGTCAAGAACTTCCCCGACCAGCTCTCCGGCGGCGAGCAGCAGCGTCTCTCGGTCGCCCGCGCCTTCGTCAACCATCCGCCGCTGCTGCTGGCGGACGAGCCGACCGGGAACCTGGACCCCAACACCTCCATCGGGATCATGCAGGTGCTCTACCGGATCAACCGCACCGGTACGACCGTCGTGGTGGTCACCCACGACCGCGAGATGGTCGACAAGATGCGCCGCCGCGTGATCGCGCTCCAGGACGGCCACGTGGTCCGCGACCAGGCGGCGGGCACCTACACCGCCGACGACGAGTCGACCCGCGAGTTCGCCGCGCGCCTTCGCGACGAGATGGGCGTCGACGATGAGAGGCCGAGCTACTAGGCGACGCCATGGGGCGAGTCTTCTTCTTCATCGGCGAAGGACTGCGGGCGCTTCGGCGCAGCGCGGCTCCGGGCCTGGCGTCGATCGTCACGGTCTGCATCACCGTGCTGCTGCTCGGCGTGCTGATCCCCGTCCTGCAGACCACCAACGGCAAGACGAACCAGGTGCGCGACCAGGTCGGTCTGCGCGTCTTCCTCAACGACGTCAACGGCCAGCAGGCGCCCGCGGATCAGGTCCAGGCCCTGCAGGCGAGGCTCGAGGCGATCCCGCACGTCAAGGAGGTCCAGTTCGTCGACAAGAACCAGGCCCTCAGCATCCTCAGCGACCGGCTCAAGGCGGAGAACCGCTCGGACATCACGGCCCAGCTCCCGGGCACGCACAATCCGCTGCCGGCATCGTTCAACGTCACGCCCGACGACCTCTCCAACCTTCCGGCAGTGCGTAACGCCGTCACGCCACCCGGGGCGAACGGCCAGCCCACCCCGATCAGCCCGCTGATCTCGGATATCGGCGACTCGCGCGATGACGCCAGCAAGATCAGCGGCGCCACCACGGCGATCCGCTGGGTGCTCGCGGTCGTCTCCGGTCTGCTGCTGGTCGCCTCCCTGCTGCTGGTCGCCAACACGATTCGCCTCTCGATCTATGCGCGTCGCCGCGAGGTCGAGGTGATGCGCCTGGTCGGCGCGACCAACTGGTTCATCCGGTGGCCGTTCATGGTGGAGGGCCTCGTCTGCGGCCTGATCGGGGCCGCCGTGGCAATAGGCTTCCTGTTCGTCGGTAAGCAGGTGATCGTGGATCCGCTCGCCAACAACTTCAACCTGATCAACTCGGGGCATACGATCGGCTTCGCCAACCTCGCGCTCGTCCTGTTGTGCGTGGCCATGGGCGTGTCGGCGATGGGCAGCGGCCTGACGCTGCGTCGCTTCCTCCGGATTTGAGCCGGCGCACACTCGCAATCGCGGCCCTCGTCGCGATCGCCTTCGTCATCGGCATCGTCGCCGGCGGGCAGGTCGACGCGATTCGCGACCGGGTCAACGACGTCTTCGGCGACAAGAGCCAGGACGCCACCTCTCAGGCGATCGACGTGATCCACGACGACTACTTCCACACCGTCGACGACAAGGACCTCGAGAACGCGTCGATCGCTTCGATCATCGATCACATCAAGCACCGCTATCACGACCGCTTCTCCCACTACTTCACGCCCACCGAGTACGACCGCTTCAAGCAGGGATCGAGCCTCTCCGGTGTGGGCATCGCCGTCACCCAGGTCGAGCGCGGGCTCAGGGTGGCGACCGTCTACAAGCGCACGCCCGCTCGCGACGCCGGCATCCAGCCCGGTGAGATCATCACCGGCGTCAACGGCCACTCCATCGCCGGCAAGGACGCGGACGTCGTCACGAGCCAGATCCGCGGGCCCGCCGGGACGAAGGTCAAGCTCACGATCGCAAGCCGCGACGGGAAATCGAGAGAGGTCACCCTGACCCGGCGCGAGGTGGACATCCCTCAGGTCTCCGGTCACATCGAGAAGGTCGATGGCCACAAGGTCGGCTACGTGCGGCTGGCCGGGTTCTTCCCCGGCGCGCACGGCGAGCTCCGCAAGAAGATCGAGCATCTCTACCAGCAGGGCGCCCAGGGACTCATCCTCGACCTGAGGGGCAACGGGGGCGGCCTGCTCACGGAGGCGGTGCTGGTCTCCAGCATCTTCGTGCCCCAGGGCGTGGTCGTCTCGACCCATGGGCGGACGCAGAGCACCAAGACCTTCGATGCCACCGGCGACTCCCTCCCGCGGCATCCGACGGTTGTCCTGATCAACGGCGACACGGCCTCCGCCTCCGAGATCGTCACGGCGGCCCTTGAGCAGGCCGGCATCGCGAAGGTCATCGGAACGACCTCGTTCGGCAAGGGGACCTTCCAGGAGGTGATCCCGCTGAAGAACGGGGGCGCACTGGATCTGACGGTGGGGGAGTATCTGACGCGTGACGGGACATCGATCAACGGCATCGGGATCGCCCCGCAGGTGAAGGCGAAGGACATCCCCAAGACCAAGCCGGACGAGGGCCTGCAGAAGGCCCTCCAGACGCTGGCACCCCAGCTCTGAGGCGCGTAGTCCTCGTCGAGAAGCGCGGCCGGTTCCTCGCCGGGGACCTGCTGTTCGAGCGCGGCGGGCGGATCGAGCTCGGCGGTGGCCGGCGTGCAGCGTCGCCGGGAAAGATGGCCCTGGTGGAGCTCGGGCAGGGCCGGGGCGGAGCCAAGGTCGTCCGCGAGCTGGGCGACCCGGATCTCGCGACCGATGTGATCGCGGCAATGCTCGAGGACCGGCAGGTCCGGACCGGCTTCTCCCGCCGCATCGAGGAGGAGGCGGGCGAGGCGACCGAGCGCGCCCAGGCGCTCGGCTTCGATCGCGCGGATCTGCGGGATCTCCCCACCTTCACGGTCGACCCGGCCAGCGCCCACGACTTCGATGACGCCGTCTCCGCGGCGAAGACGGACCGGGGGGTTCGTGTCTGGATCCACATCGCCGATGTCGCCGCCCACGTGCGGCCGGGCGATGCGCTGGAGAAGGAGGCTTACGGCCGGGCGAACTCCACCTACGTTCCCGGCACCGTCGCGCCGATGCTGCCCCACCAGCTCTCGAGCGACGCGTGCAGCCTCGCGCCGGCGAAGGACCGCCTGGCGGTCACCTCCGAGATCGAGCTGTCGGAGGCCGGCGAGCCGCTCTCGGCCAGCTTCTACCGGAGCCTGATCCGCTCGGACGTCCGCCTTGACTACGACGAGCTGGACGAGATCTTCGCCGGGCGGGCGAGGCCGCCCGAGTCGATCGCCGATCCGCTCGCGCTCGCCAGGGATGCCGCCGCGACGCTCGCCGGGCGGCGTCCACGATCCTCGCTCGAGGTCGAGAGCTTCGAGCCGGAGTTCCGGTTCGAGGACGGCCAGGTCGTGGGCGCTCATTCGGTCCCCCAGACCGAGGCGCACCGGCTGATCGAGCACCTGATGATCCTCACCAACGAGCGGGTCGCCGAGCTGCTCGAGCGCCGCCGCATTCCCACGCTCTACCGGGTGCACGAGCAGCCCGATCCCGAGCGCATCAAGTGGCTGATCGAGCAGCTCGCGGCGCTGGATATCCCGACGCCGGCGCTCCCCGACCGCATCTCCCCGCAGCAGGCGGGCGAGCTGGCGGGTGAGGCGAGCCGCCTGGTCGCACGCGAGGCCGGGCGCCGCGGCCATGGTCGCGAGGCCTATACATCGCTCGTGCTCCGCTCGCTCAAGCCCGCCCATTACGCGGACCGCAACCTCGGCCACGCCGGCCTGGGCAGCGCCGCCTACGCGCATTTCACCTCGCCGATCCGCCGCTACCCGGACCTGGTCGCCCACCGAGCGCTGCTCTCGGCGATCGGCGCCGGGGAGGAGGCGCCTCGCGGGGAGGGGCTCGCGGAGGTGGGCGTGCACTGCTCGGAGCGCGAGCGCGCCGCGACTCGGATCGAGCGCGACGCCGATTCCGTCTGCGCCTCGTTCCTGCTGCAGCGAGAGCTGTTCGAGCGCGGCCCCGACACCCGATTCGAGGGCGAGGTCTCCGGGGTCGTGGGAGCCGGCGCCTTCGTTCGCTTCGGCGGCGCTCTCGCGGACGTATATGAGGGCTTCCTGCCGGCGCGCAGGATCGGTGGACGGGAGCGCTACGAGCTGGATCAGACCGAGACCATGCTGGTGGGCGCGCGCGGCGGTGGCGCGATCCGGATCGGGGATCCGGCGACGGTCGCCGTGGACCGGGTGGATGCGCCCCGGGGCCGGGTGGACCTGCTACCCACCGAGGGGTGATGGCCAAGAAGCAGAAAGGCACGAGGACCCCGGTCAGCGGGGACGTGGCGACCAACAGGCGCGCCCGGCACAAGTTCCAGGTCCTGGAGAGGATGGAGGCCGGGATCGAGCTCCGCGGCAGCGAGGTCAAGTCGCTGCGCGACGGCAAGGCGCAGCTCAACGAGGCCTACGCCGTCGTCAACGACGGCGAGGTCTGGCTGCGGGGCGCTCACATCCCGCCGTACCTGCCCGCGTCCGACCAGAACCACGATCCCGACCGGCCGCGAAAGCTGCTGCTGCATCGCCGCGAGATCGAGCGCCTGATCGGGAAGACCGCCGAGCGCGGGCTGACCCTCGTGCCGACGCGCATCTACTTCAAGGGCCCGAGGGCGAAGGTGGAGCTCGCGCTGGCGAAGGGCAAGGAGGGCCGCGACCGCCGCCGGGAGATCGCCGACCGGGACATGCGCAGAGAGGTCGAGCGGGACTTCAAGCAGCGCTTGAACTAGGCAAGAAGCCGCCCGGGGGCAGGGCAAGCGTCACTGCACGAGAACGTGACTCCCGTGCAACGATTCGGCACAGGGATGCTCGCTGCAATCGATACAGCCACGATTTCGGACTTCGTCAACGACAACCCCGCCGCGGCGTACGGGATCGCGGGCGCGGTCATCCTGATCCTGATCCTCCTGCTGATCTCTCGCCGCCGCCGCGCCCGGGAGGACGAGTCCGGGGAGGTCTCCGGGCGCGACGCCAAGCGCGCGGAGAAGGAGGCGAAGAAGCAGGCCAAGGCCGACGCCGCCGAGGCGAAGAAGCAGGCCAAGGCCGACGCCGCCGAGGCGAAGAAGCAGACCAAGGCCGATGACGCCGAGGCCAAGGCGCAGGCAAAGGCCGACGCCGCCGAGGCCAAGGAGCAGGCAAAGGACGATGCCTCCGAGGCGCCCACAGCGAAGGCCGAGGCCGAGCCCGACACGAAGGCCGAGGCTGAGCCCGACACGAAGGCTGAGGTGGACGGTGACTCCGAGGGCAAGCCCTCCCGCAAGCAGAAGCGCGAGGAGCGCAAGGCGAAGCGCCAGCAGGTCGCCGATGAGAAGCGGAAGGCCGAGGAGCAGGACCGCCGCGCCTGGGAGGAGGAGCGAAAGCGCCGGCGCGACGAGCGCCAGAAGCGCAAGGAGGAGCGCGCGCGCCGCAAGACCGAGCGCAAGGGAGAAGCCGCGCCGGAGCCGGAGCTCGAGGAGAAGCCGGAGGAGTCCGAGGAGAAGGAGGAGGCCGTCGAAGGCGCTGAGGTGAAGACGGGCGGGGAGGCCGAGACCGAGAAGTCGACGATGTTGGCGGCCGCGCTGGGCCTTGGGGAGGGCGCGAATGAGAAAGCCGAGCAGGAGGCCGAGGGAGCGGAGTCGAAGCTGGAGGAGGTGCCGATCGGAGAAGAGGAAGAGCCCGAGAAGACCGCCGCGCCCGAGGCGGAGGAGGAGCCGGCCAAGCCCGAGTCGCAGTGGGTCCCGCCCGGAAGCGGCCAGCCCAGATCGGCGGAGGAATCTGACGAGCCCAAGCTGACCCCGATCGCGCCGGAGCCCGAGCACGCCCCCGGAGGCTTCGCCCGCACGGCCTCGGAGGCGGAGGAGCCCGAGGCGGAGGAGCCCGAGTCGGGGGAGCCCGAGGCGGAGGAGGAGAAGGCGCAGGTCTCGGAGCCGGACGCTTCGGGCGCCGAACTGGCGGCATCCCCGCCCTCGGAGCCGGACGAGGAGCCGAAGGGACCCGTCGAGATCACTTCGTCATCCACTCCCGGTGGATCACTGCAGGACGAGATCGACCGCCTGGCGCGCGAGGGAGAGGAGGCCGCGTCCGCAGCGGTTCCGCCGGCGCCCGAGCCGTCCGCACCCGCGGAACCGCCCGAAAGCGAGTCCGCGCTGCCGCCGGACGTCTCGCCACCCCGTCCTTACGACGCGCCGCCCGAGCCCGAGGGTGGGGAGCCCCCTTCACCGCCGCCAGCCTCCGAGACGCCTGCCGCCACACCTCCCTCGCCGACTCCGTCCAGCCCGGAGATCGAGCAGCTTGCCACGGAGTATCAGGAGCGCTTCAGCGAGGAGGAGGAGCGGGTCCGCAGGGACGCCGAGGAGAGGCTCCGCCGGGCGGAGGGTCTCGAGCGCGATGCCGAGTCTCGGGTCAAGCGCGCCGAGGAGGAGACCGAGCAGCTGATCAAGATGGCCGCCGACCAGGCTCGCCGCCAGGCGGAGGAGGAGGCGCGCGCCGGCTCCGAGGCCAAGCTCCGTGAGGAGGCCGAGCGACTGAGGCTCGAGAGCGAGCAACGAGCCCGCGAGGAGTCGGATCGCGTTCGCAAGGAGGTCGAGGAGCGGACCAAGCAGGCGATCGAGCAGGCGCGCCAGGACGCCGACGCGCGAGTCAGCCAGGCCGCTGAGCAGGCTCGCCGCGAGGCCGAGGAGCGAGCCCGCGCCGAGGCCGAGGAGCAGATCGAGGCGCAGGTGCAGGCGAAGATGAGCGACGAGACGGAGCGTCTCTCCAGCCAGATCGAGGAGGCCCAGAAGAAGCTTCAGGAGGCCGAGCAGAGGGCCCAGCAGGCCGAGCAGCGAGCGGCCGACGCGGAGCGCTTGGCCCAGCTCAAGCTGGAGGAGGCCGAGCGCGAGCGCAAGCTCCGTGAGGTGCTGGAGCGCGTCAACGCCGCCGAGGCCCGCGCCATCGAGGCCGAGCGGAAGGCCCAGGAGGCCGAGCAGGCCGCAGCCAGCGGCATCCGGACTGCCGAGGTGATGAGCGCCGGGCCTCCACCGCCTCCCGCGCCGCCCGAGCCGCCTGCGGTGGAGCCCCCGCCTCCGCCCCCGCCCGAGCCACCCGAGCCGGAGGCCGCCGAGGATGGGCTGGACGAGGATGGGCAGGACGAGTGGGTCATTTCGACGGGCGCTGAGGACGCGGAAGAGGACGACGACGAGGGCGAGAAGGGCGGCATCCTCGGCCGCACGGTCGGAGCGATCCTGGGGGTCGGGGCCGGCCGAGAGGGTGAGGAGGCCGAGGAGGAAGAGGAGGAGGAAGCCGAGGAGCCCAAGGCCGGGGAAGACGAGGCCAAGGAAGACGAGGCCAAGGAGCCCGAGGCCGATGATGACGAGGAGGAGCCCGAGGAAGCGGCCGAGGAGACCGAGGCCGACGATGGCGACCGGACGAACCTCAACCAGGCCACCTTCGAGCAGCTCAGGGACGTCGGTTTCTCGGTCACCCAGGCGACGCGCGTGATCACCTATCGCGAGCGTCAGGACGGCTTCTCATCGCTCGACGACCTCGCGGACGTGCCCGGCATGCCCAGGCAGTTCCTGCGCCAGGTCAAGCCGAAGCTCAGCCTGTAGCTCGAGACACCCAGGGGGGAGGTGTCTCGCCACTACCTCCTACTTGGTAGCCTCGTCTGCGTGAGGCGAGGGGTCACGGGCAGAGGGCTCGTAGGGGCGATTGCGGCTGTTGCGCTGCTGGTTCCCGCCAGCGCGGGCGCGGTGACGTACGCGCCCGTGGACCAGCCCGGTCCCGCCCTCAGCGTTCCGCAGGACCAGCTCAACGCGGCGCTGCAGTGCTCCGGCAACCCCGCCACGGGCCCGGCCCCCGTTCTGCTCGTGCCGGGCACGGGCAGCAACCCGGAGCACAACTTCTCCTGGAACTGGGAGCCGGCCCTCACCAACCTCGGCATCTCCTGGTGCGCCGTGACGCTGCCCGACAACGCGCTCGGGGACGTCCAGGTCGCCGGCGAGTACGTGGTCAACGGAATCCGGACGATGTACCAGCGCGCCGGCCGGAGGATCTCGATCATCGGCCACAGCCAGGGCGGCATGCTTCCGCGCTGGCCTCTGCGCTTCTGGCCCGACACGCGCTCGATGGTCGACGACCAGATCGGCTTCGCCCCGAGCAATCATGGGACGACCGGGGCCGAGCTCCTCTGCTCCGTTTCCTGCGCCACCGCGGACTGGCAGCAGTCCGACCAGTCCGAGTTCATCAAGGCGCTCAACTCCTACCGGGAGACCTTCGCCGGGATCTCCTACACGGAGATCTACAGCCACTTCGACGAGATCGTCACCCCCAACTCCGACGACACCGGAAGCTCGTCGCTCCACACGGGGGATGGCGCGATCACGAACGTGGCGATCCAGGACCTCTGTCCGGCCGATCCCTCCGAGCATCTCGCGATCGGGACGCAGGACAAGGTGGCGTACGACCTCGCCATCGACGCGCTCGAGCACCCGGGCCCGGCGGATCCGACGCGAGCCGTGGCGAGTGACCCGGGAATCTGCACGCCGCTGGCGCTGATGCCCGGGATCAATCCGGCCACCTACCCGACGGACCTCGCCGCCGCGGCGCTCGACCTCGCGACGAACACCGCGACCGCGCCGGCAGTGAAGGCCGAGCCGCCGCTCGCCTGTTACGTCACGGCGAGCTGCCCGGCGGCGACGCCGTCCGCAGCGACCGCCGGCGCCACGACTAAGAAATGCAATCAAGGGAAGCACCTGAAGCACGGCAAGTGCCTGAGGAAGCGAAAGAAGAAGAAGTAGTCGCCGTCATCGGCGCCGGCGGGACGATGGGCCTGCCGATGTCGCGCAACATCGCGAAGGCCGGATTCCAGGTGCGCGCCTGGAATCGCACCCATGAGCGGGCCGAGCCGCTCGCCGCGGACGGGGTGGAGGTTTTCGACACCGCCGCGGAGGCGGCAAGTGGCGCGTCGATCGTCCTCACCATCCTCAGTGACGCGGACGCGGTCGCCGACGCGATGGAGGGCTCCGACGGCGTGATCGCCGGCGCCGAGGACGGCGCCACCTGGCTGCAGATGAGCACGATCGGGATCGAGGGCACCGAGCGCTGCGCGGAGCTCGCCGAGGAACACGGCCTGATCCTGGTCGACGCCCCCGTGGTCGGCACGAAGCAGCCGGCGGAGCAGGGCAAGCTGACCGTCCTCGCCTCCGGTCCCGACGAGGTTCAGGGCCGCTGCGAGCCGATCTTCGACGTGATCTCCCAGAAGGTGGTCTGGCTGGGCGAGGCGGGGACCGGGACCCGGATGAAGCTGGTGATCAACTCCTGGCTGCTCTCGCTGGTCGAGGGCCTTGCCGAGACGGTCGCCTTCGCCGAGGGCATCGGCATCGACCCGGCCCAGTTCCTCGAGACGATTGCGGGAGGGCCGATCGACAACGCCTACGCCCAGATGAAGGGCAAGATGATGATCGAGCGGAGTTTCGAGCCCGCCTTCAAGCTCGAGCTCGCGGCCAAGGACGCCCGGCTGGTGGTCGAGGCGATGGAGCGCCACGAGCTCGATCTGCCGATGCTGGACGCGATCCGCTCGCAGCTCGAGGAGGCCGCGGAGGAACACGGCGAGAAGGACATGTCGGCTGCGTACCTCGCCAGCGCGGCGAAGCAGCGCGCCCGGCGCTGAAGGCGCTCGCGGCTAACATTGCCTTCACATAGCACGGGGCCGAAATTGGATTCGACTTGGGCCTTTGTGCGATCAGGTTGCAGGCCGAGGTTCCAGGAGGCCTCGTTAAACACCTGGACCAACCAATACGTGCGGACCATGAGTTCGCTCTCGCCGCTTAGCTAGAACCTAAGCAGCGTGTGTCGGCCCACCCGAGCCCGAGGGGTGGGGTCACCGGCATCAGAATCGGGCTCACCCGGTCGGCCCGTCCCGACCGTCCGGGGAAATCAAAGGGACTTGGCCCCTCGGCATCTCTCGCCGGCTGCAGAGGTCGAGGGGCGAGATCAAAGCGCCGGCTAAGCCTGTAGAAGCCGATCGCCGAATCCCGAGGACGCCGGTTCGAAACCGGCCGGCTCCACTCCGGTGGCTGGTCTCAGCGCTCCGAGTCGGTGATGACGCGGTAGCTGACGACGAGGGCGATGATCAGAATGATGCCGAGAACGATCATTCCGGCCCAGTGGAGCAGCCAGAAGCCCGCCACCACCACGAGGACCGCCGCGATCACGCCGACCACCAGCGGGATGCCAATTAGGTCGGACTCGGGTGGGGGCCCCATCCGAGACTTGCGATCTTCCCGTTTGGGGATCGTCTCCATGTCCCGAGCCTAACTTCGCCCACATCCCTTCCATCCGTGCTCCACACCGATTCCTCCCCGCTACCCCAGACCGTGCATTGGCTGCTCATCGTCGCCGGCACGATCGCCGGTGGCTGGGTCGCCGACCGGGTCGGGCTTCCCTCCGGCTACCTCTTCGCGGCGATCGTCTGCGGGCTCCTCTATGCGCTGTTCGTGCCCGGACGCGTCACGATGCCGCCGCTCGCCTTCCGGATCGGGCAAGCGGTGACCGGCGTGGCGATCGGCACGTTCGTGCAGTCCTCCACACTGACCGCGCTGGGCTGGCGCTGGGTCCCGGTCGTGCTGGTCAGCGCCGCGACCCTCGCACTCACGATCGGCGCGGGCGTGTTGCTCACTCGGATTGCGGACCTCGACCGCCCGACCGCGTCGCTCGGCATGGTCGCGGGCGGCGCATCCGGGATCGTCGCGATGGCCGGGGACCTGGGCGGAGACGACAGGCTCGTGGCCTTCATGCAGTACCTGCGGGTGCTGGTGATCACCCTGCTCACCCCGCTGCTGGTCCCGCTCGCCTTCGGCGTGCACTCGCAGGGAGGCCCCGACGAGGGCCCGCTGCTTGGAGACGCCGCAGGTTGGGCGCTGACGATCGGAGCCGCCGGAGCGGGCGTGGCCCTCGGCCCGCTCCTGCGGCTGCCGGCGCCGGCTCTGCTCGGTCCGCTCATCCTGACCGCGGTCATCTCGATCACCGGAGTCACCGGGGACACGCAGGTCCCCGCGCTGGCCCGTGAGTCGGCATTCGCCCTGATCGGCCTGTGGATCGGGCTCAGCTTCGACCGGGAGACGATGCGCAGGATCGGCAGGATCGCCGGGCCGGTCGCAGGGGCGATCGGCGCGCTGCTCGCTGCCTGCTTCGTGCTCGCCTGGGTGCTCGAGTTGACCACGGGCGTCTCGCTGCTCGAGGGCTACCTGGCGACGACGCCGGGCGGTCTCTACGCGGTGCTGCCCATCGCCTACGGGAGCGGCGCCGACACGACGTTCGTGCTGGCCGTGCAGAGCCTTCGCCTGCTGGCGATGATCCTCGCCGCGCCCGCCGTCGTTGCCTGGCTGGTCCGATCGGAGGAGAGGAGAGGAGTGCCCGACGACGTGGCCGAGCGCGAGGCCGAGGCGGCGATCCTGCCCCGATAGGCTCCATCCGATCTCAACCTGCAGAGGGGAGTTGGCGAGATGGCGATTTCGGAGCGCGAGGGCAAGGAAGTCGAGGCGGCCAACAAGTCGGGTACGACTCCGGTCGTCTTCATCCACGGGCTGTGGCTGCTGCCGAGCAGCTGGGCCAACTGGGCCGAGTTGTTCAAGAAGGCCGGCTACGCGCCGCTGACGCCCGACTGGCCGGACGATCCCGAGACCGTCGAGCAGGCGAGAGCCAACCCCGACGTCTTCGCGAAGAAGAAGCTCAAGCAGATCGCCGACCACACGGCCGAGGTGATCGGCGGCCTGACCAGGAAGCCGGCGGTGATGGGGCACTCCACCGGTGGCCTGCTGGCCCAGATGATTGCCGGCCGTGGCCTGTCCGCCGCAACGGTCGCCATCGATCCCGGTCCGTTCCGCGGTGTCCTGCCCCTGCCTCCCTCCACGATCAAGGTCTCGGCGCCGGTCATCACCAATCCGCTCAACCGCGGCCGCGCGGTGACCCTCACCTTCGACCAGTTCAGATACGGCTGGACGAACGCAATCGAGTCAGACGACGAGGCGAAGCGGCTCTACGACGAGTACCACGTGGCCGGGTCGGCGATCGCCTTGATCCAGATGGCGAACGCCAACCTGAACCCGTGGACCGAGGCGAAGGTGGACACGAAGAATCCCGACCGCGGCCCGCTCCTGATCATCGACGGCGAGAAGGATCACACGGTCCCCTGGGCGATCGCGAACGCCTCCTACAAGCGCCAGAAGCGAAACCCGGCCGTGACGGAGATCAAGCAGATGCCGAATCGCGGCCACTCCCTGACCATCGACGACGGCTGGCAGGAAGTCGCGAATACTGCGTTGGAATTCGTCAAGCGCTTCACCTAGCATCTCGCGCGGCCAGGGAAGGCCTCGATGAAGCCTCGACTCCTCCTGCTCTCAGCAATCGCTGCCGCAATGCTCGCCGCGCCCGCGGTCGCATCCGCGACCGACTACTGCGTCGGCTCGCCGCCCGGCTGCTCTGGGACGAACGAGACGGACCTCCAGCAGGCGCTGGACGATGCGAAGGCGAACCCGGGCCCTGACCGTGTCTTGATCGGGCCGGGCAACTACACGCGGCTCGATGGCTTCGTCTACAGCGACGGCAACAACGCGAACACGGTCGAGGTTCGTGGTGTCGGCTCGCCGAAGCCCACGCTGACCATGACGACGAGCGCCGTCTTCCAGCCGACGGTCCTACGCATCTCGCAGAACGGCTCGCCGGTCTCGGATCTCGCGATTGACCTCCCCAACTCGGGCACAAATGCGCTCGGCCTGGGAGCCGGGAGCGGGAACACGATCGACAACCTCACGGTCACCGGGCCCAGCGTGCCTCCGAACCTGCAGACGGGGATTGCGATGGGTGCGTCCACCGTCTCGAGCAGCACCGTCAGCGTCTCGACGCAACAGGGCAGTGCGATCTATGCGACCCCGAACGGCGCGGCTTCGATCACGGACAGCACGATCGTCGGGCTCCGCGGAATTGACATCGCGGTGGGCTCGGGCCACACCCTGACGCTGAGCAGGGACCGCGTCTCGGCTGTGCAGTCCGGTCTCTACAACTACTACGGCGATGTGGATGTCGACAACACCCTGATCGACCTGCGGGGCGGCTCCGGCGACGCGATCACGATGGACACGGTCGACGCGACGCTCGACACCAACACGATCGATGCGAACGAGCTGACGATCCGCAACGGCGGCGCCTCGAGCGTGGGCGTGAGGCAGACGAACAACGACCCGAACTCGATCCAGACCATCAGCCTGCGAGATTCGATCCTCTGGGACGTCGGCCACCCGATCTCCCAGGCCACGCCGGCGGCGATGTCCACCTACACGGTCAACTCCTTCCTCAACGACTACGACAAGGCGAACAACGTGCCGCTCGCCGGCTCTTTGGTTGCCGGCCAGGTGAGGAACGAGACGACCATCGACACAGTCGATCCGGGCTTCCTCAATCCGGTCCTTGGCACGAACGGCCTCTCCGGGGATTACCGCCTGTCCTTCGACTCGCTACTGCTCGACCAGGACCCGACGCCCGGTCTTCTCTATCCCGAGGAAACGGACATCCGCGGCCTCAACCGGATCGTCGCCGGCGCGTCGCCGTTCACATCGGCGAAGCGCGACATGGGCGCCTACGAGTACCAGCACGCTGCGCCGGTGGCTCAGGCGAGCGCGCCCCCCTCGCCGGCCACGACAGGTCAGGCGATCAGCTTCAACGGGTCAGACTCGAGCGACGTGGACGGGGAGGCGCTCATCTACGCGTGGACCTTCGACGATGGAGGCACGGCCACTGGGCCCACAGCGGCCCATTCCTTCGCGACGGCGGGGCCCCACACGGCGACCCTGGCCGTCACCGACGTCACCGGCCTGACCGGCACCGCCACAGCCATAGCCACGATCACAATTCCGCCGACGGGCGCTCCGGCCACGGGCCCGAAGAAGAAGTGCAAGAAGCGCAAGCACCGCGCCGCCGCGGCGAAGAAGTGCAAGAAGAAGAAGAAGAAGCGCTAGCGGCAAGTCCCGATTGGCCCTGCGGGAAAACCGCAGGCGACCTGCCTGCTATCACGGATGAAGTCCGCCGGTTGGGGGTAGAGGATGCACGCATGCCGAGCATCTGGCTCATCCTCGCCGGCGCGGTGGGCGCACTCAACGCACGTCTGGTCGCACCGGGCGTGGCCGCCTTCTTCGGTTTCGGCAAGTACTCCTAGTGCGCGTCGGCCCTGGGGTCGGGGCCCTCGAGGCTCCAGTGGCGCGTCACCGAGCAGAACCAGCGGCCCTCCTCCTCGTGGGCTCTTAGCCCGAAGCGGCTGATCGTCCGCTGGCCGCCCTCGTGATCTCCATAGAGGAGGAAGACCGAGAAGCCCTCCTCCTCGCCGTTCAGAGCCGCCTCCACCGGAGCGCGGTAGCTGTCCTCGGGGCCGCGAACACTGGCTTGCCAGAAGCCCGTATCCGACGGCGGGACGTAGAGATCCCGCAGCTGCTGGCGGAACTCGTCGAGGTCCGGGTGGACCTCCAGGCGCTCCCGGCGCCACCCCCCGACGACATGCCAGCCGTGCAGGATCGCCATGCCGGCGCCGACGTTGCGCAGCGGGATGGCCATCACGATGTTGTCTCCATCGTGCTCGACGCAGGCAAGGCCATTGCCGGGCATGAGGACCTTTCCCGAGCCGAAGATCGCGGGCTCGGGCGGGTCCTCGCGCCGTGATTCGACCAGCAGCGGCCGCAGGCCGAGCTGGAGCGAGCGCTCAGCGACCCTGGCGGCCCGGTTCGCCGAGCGCACGGAGCCGAATGTGGCCACGGCCAAGATCAGCGTTCCACCGGCGGTCCCGAGCTCGGCGATCGTGGTGATGTCGGCCATGCGTTCAGGCTAACCCGACCCGCGCGCCGGCTGACGACAGGTCATTAGGGACGAGGCGTAGCCTTTGTGGGGTGAAGTATCTGCGCCGCATCTCCACGGGTCGGTTGATCGCCCTCTGTGCTGCGACCGTGGCCGTCGGGGTCGGAGCCACCGCGCTGGCCATCGCCGCAACCGGTGGCGGGCCCAAGCCTCCGGCGGAGCCCCTGCCGGTTGCTGTGCGCGACGCGCTCACGGCGCCCACTGTCCAGGGGGTAACCGCGCGCATCGAATTCACCAACGATCTGATCACCGGCTCCGACGTGCAGGGCGCGGATCCGCTTCTGACCGGCGCCTCCGGACGGCTCTGGGCCACCTCCGACGGGCAGCTCCGCCTCGAGCTCCAGGCGGACTCGAGCGCCGAGGGCGCGACGAGCGACAGCCAGGTCCTCTCGGACGGACACCGCTGGTTCGTCTACGACTCCGGATCAAACACCGTCTACAGGGGGACCCTCCCCGCCGGCCATGGCGACGGTGACGGGGCCGGCACGGCGAGGGAGCAGCCGCCTTCCCTTGAGCAGGTCAAGAAGGGGATCGCCAAGCTTGCCGAGCACGCCGCGGTCGGCGGAGCCGAGCCGACCGATATCGCAGGCCGGCCGGCCTACAACGTCCGCGTCGAGCCCAAGAGCAACGCGGGGCTTCTCGGCGGCGCCGAGCTCGCCTGGGACGCGACACACGGCACGCCATTGCGGGTTTCGGTCTACGCGAAGGGCGACAGCTCGCCGGTGCTCGAGCTGAAGGTCACCGACATCTCCTACGGCGCCGTTCCGTCCTCCGTCTTCGATGTCACCCCACCGCCCGATGCCCAGGTGACCGATGTCAGCCCGCCGGCACACCGAGACAGCGGCACAAGCGATGCGAAGCCGGTCACCGGGCTGCAGGCAGTGCAGCAGCGGATCTCCTTCCCGGTCACCGCCCCCCACACGCTCTCTGGGCTACCGCAGAGTGAAATCCGGCTGATCCAGAGCGGAAAGGACGCCGGAGCCCTGGTCACCTATGGGAAGGGCCTCGGCGGGCTCGCCGTGATCGAGCAACCGGCCGAGGCGTCTGACGGCTCGTCCGCGTCGAGCGGCGACCACGGTCAGCTCAGCCTTCCGCAGGTCTCGGTGAACGGAGCCCAGGGCCAGGAGCTCGACACCGCCCTCGGGTCCATGGTGAGGTTCCAGCGCAACGGCGTCGAGTACACGGTTCTCGCCTCTGCTCCGCCGGCCACCGTGCTGGCCGCCGCGCAGAACCTGTAGTCGATGGCGGAGTCTCCACCGATTGAGGTCCGGGGGCTCGTCAAGCGCTACGGGGAGATCAGCGCGGTCGACGACGTCGACCTGACCGTCAACTCCCGCGACGTGTTCGGCTATTTGGGGCCGAACGGAGCCGGCAAGACGACTTCGCTGCGGATGATGCTCGGACTGATCCGGCCAAGCGCGGGATCCGTGCGGCTCTTCGGCCGGGATCCGCAGATCAGCGTCGCGGCGCTGGAAGGGGTCGCGGGCTTCGTCGAGGCGCCGATGTTCTACCCATACCTGAGCGGGCTGGACAATCTGAAGCTCTGCGCGGCGTTTGACGGCGGGGACGAAAGGGCGACCCTCGACGAGGTTCTGGAGATCGTCGAGCTCCAAGACCGCGCGAAGGACAAGGTCAAGGGTTATTCACATGGCATGAGGCAGCGCCTGGGCATCGCATCTGCGCTCCTCCGCAGCCCTCGCCTGCTGCTGCTGGACGAGCCGGCCACCGGCCTCGACCCGGCGGGAATGCGAGACATGCGGACGCTGATTCGCGATCTCGGCGAGCGCGGGATCACGGTCCTGCTCTCCAGTCACCAGATGAACGAGGTGGAGGAGCTCTGCAACCGTGTGGCGATCATCCGCAGCGGTCGGGTGGCCTACGAGGGGTCGCTCGCCGAGCTTCGCAGCAACGCCGGCGTCAGCTATCGGTTGAGGACCACCGACGATGCGAGGGCCAGGGAGGTCTGCGCGGCCCAGCCCGGCATCGAGGTGCTCGAGACATCCGACGCAGCCTTGGCCTTCAAGGCCGAAGACGAGGATGCCGTCGCGGCGCTCTCGGTCGCGTTGGCGGAATCGCGGGCGCCGGTCGTGGAGCTGACACCCCACCAGGCGACGCTCGAGGACCTCTTCTTCCAGCTCACCGAGGGCGACGGGCGCGAGCGGGCCACCCACACGAAGCACCTGATCGAGGAGTTGGCGTGAAGCCCGGTGTGTTGACCGTCTATCGCTGGGAGCTGCGAAAGCTCCGCGCCCAGAAGCGGACCTACCTCGGCCTCGGGGCGGCCGCCGCGGTTCCGATCATCTTCGTGATCGCCCTCGTGACTGGCGGGGGACGCCCCAATGACGTCGCCTTCGGCAAGTACGTCCACGACACCGGGCTCGCGGTGCCCCTGGTCCTCCTGCTCTTCGGCTCGATCTGGCTGTTTCCATTGATCACCGCTCTCGTCGCCGGGGACATATTCGCCTCCGAGGACCGCAACGCGACGCTCAAAATGATCCTGACCCGCTCGGTCGAGCGCCACCAGGTGTTCGCGGGGAAGGCCTTGGCGGCGATCACCTATGCGGTGTTCGCCATCGCGATCGCCGGCGCGGTCGCGCTGGGGGCGGGAATCCTCGCCTCGGGCTTCAACCCCGTCACCACTCTCTCGGGGACTGTCGTCTCTGCACCGAAGGGACTCGAGCTGGTCGGGGCCAGCCTGCTCGTATATCTGCTCCCCATACTCGCGATCGCCTGCATCGGACTCCTGCTCTCGACGGTCTTCCGAAACAGCGGAGCGGCGATCGTCGGAACACTGATGTTCTCCCTCCTCGTCCAGCTGGTCGGGATTCTGCCCGGGCTGAGCGGGCTGCACCCCTATCTGCTCAGCACCCAATTCAACGCCTGGCAGGGCCTGCTGCGGACGCCGGCTGACTGGGACCCGATCCTGCGGTCCCTCTGGGTCTGCGGTCTGTACGGGCTCCCGGCATTGGCTGCGGCTGCGCTGGTGTTTCTCCGTCGGGACGTCGCTGAGAGCTAGGGGCCCCCTTTCATCCCCCGTTCATCTTCGCGGGACAATCTCGGTGAGCTCAAATGCGTGTGCTGATCGTCGAGGACGAGGGCAAGATGGCCGGCCTGATCCGCAGGGGACTGCGGCAGGAGGGGATAGCGGCCGATCTGGCCGGCAACGGGGAGGACGCGCTCTGGATGGCGGGCTCAACGGAATACGACGCGATCGTCCTCGACCTGATGCTGCCCGGCATAGACGGCCTCGAGGTCTGCCGCCGCCTCCGGGACGACGGGGTGATCTCGCCGATCCTGATGCTGACGGCGCGCGACGGGGTGCCCGACCGCGTAGCAGGCCTCGACGCGGGCGCTGACGACTACCTCGTCAAGCCCTTCTCCTACGCGGAGCTGCTCGCGCGGTTGCGCGCCCTCGCCAGGCGCGGAAACGGGCAGCGTTCGCCGGAGCTCCGGGTCGGTGACCTTCGCCTGGACCCTGCGAAGCGCCAGGTCTGGAGGGGGGAGGACGAGATCGACCTCTCGGCCAAGGAGTTCGCGGTGCTCGAGGTCTTCATGCGGCGCCCGGGCGAGGTCCTCTCCCGCTTCCAGCTGCTTGAGCACGCCTGGGACTACGAGTACGAGAATCGCTCGAACATCGTCGACTCCTACGTGCGGCTGGTGAGAAAGAAGGTCGACAAGCCTTTCGGGGTCGAGTCGATCCAGACCGTGCGAGGCGCCGGCTACCGGTTGCGGGAGGACGGTGGGTCGAAGTGAGCAGGGTGCCGATCAGGCTCAGGGTGACGCTGGCCTTCACGATCGTGATGGCGATTCTGCTGACCGCGCTCGGGTTCTTCGTCTACTCACGCTTTGACAGCGAACTCAGCGAGCAGATCGATCAGAGTCTGCGGACCCATGGGGACGACATCGCGTCGCTGGTGGCTCACCGTGACCTGAGCAGGTCCGTGCAGCTGTTGGGCCGAGAAGAGAGCTTCGCTCAGGTGCTCACCGCCGATGGACGGATCTATGCGACCACGCCCCAACTTGGCAACAACCCGCAGTTGACGCCCGCCGAGGCAGGGCGGGCCGCAGGGGAATCGTTCGTCGTGACCCGTCCCCACGTCCGCAGCATCCAGGGTGAGGCGAGACTCCTGGCGCGTCCCGCTTCGGGGCGCGGCCAGACTTACGTCGTCGTGGTCGCCGCGACGCTCGACGACCGGAACGAGTCGCTCCGGAACCTGCGAACCATCCTGCTGATCGGCGGCCCGGTTGCCCTGCTGCTCGCCTCTCTGGCCGGGTACGCGGTCTCGGGGACGGCGTTCCGGCCGGTCGAGGCGATGAGGCGCCGCGCTGCCGAGATCTCGGCCGCTGAGCCCGACGACCGCTTGCCATTGCCCGAGGCCGACGACGAGCTCCGCAGGCTCGGCGAGACGCTGAATGGAATGCTCAGCCGTCTCGAGGTTGCGCTGGAGCGCGAGCGCACCTTTGTCGACGACGCGAGCCACGAGCTGCGTACGCCGCTGGCACTGCACAAGACCGAGCTCGAGCTTGCCCTCCGCTACGCGAAGACCCCGGAGGAGATGCGTTCGGCGGTCGCCTCGGCGATCGTCGAAGTTGACCGGCTCAGCGCGCTGGCCGAGGACCTGCTTGTCCTGGCCCGCTCGCACCAGGGGAAGCTGGCGCTGCACCTGCGGAGGGTTCAGGTCTCCGATCTGCTGGGCGACGTGCGCAAGCGCTTCGCCGCGCGCCTCGATGAATCCGGCCGCTCGCTTGTCGTGAGACCGGTCAATGGCCTGGTTGTCGACGCTGATCCGGTCCGCCTCGAGCAGGCGCTCACCAACCTGGTCGAGAACGCAATCGAGCATGGGGCGGGGGAGATCACCCTGAGCACCAACCAGACCGACGGAGATCTCGAGATCCACGTCTCCGATCGCGGCCCTGGGTTCCCCCCCGAGTTCCTCGATCAGGCCTTCGAGCGATTCAGCCGCGCCGATCCGGCTCGCGGCGGCGACGGCACCGGCCTCGGCTTGGCGATCGTCGACGCGATCGCCCGCGCGCATCGCGGCAGCGCCCACGCAGCGAACCGTGACGGTGCCGACGTCTGGATCGAGCTCCCCCGCTGACGCTTTCACGGTCGATTCATCCCGTGTCCGTAGAACGGTGGCGCAATGACCAATCCAGCAAAGGAGAAGGAGATGCACTGGTCACGGAAGTACGTGATCGCCGGCGGCTCCGTGCTCGCCCTGGCTGCGGCGGGCGCCGGCACCGCGATCGCGACCAACGGGGGCGATGAGGGTGGGGCGACCGGCCCCGGCGCAGATCAGGCGACGGCCGCCGCCCTTGCGATCTACCCGGGCAGCCATGCCAACTCCGTGGAGCGCGATTCGGAGAACGGCGCCACCTGGGAGGTCGAGGTCGCCAAGCCCGATGGCAGCACCGTCGACGTCCGCCTGGACCAGAGCTACAAGCTGGTGGTCGCGGAGGCCGACGGCGAGGACCAGGGAGGTAATTAGATGAGAGCCCGGGCGATCAGGCGCGTGGGAGCGGCGATGGCGGGAGTCGCCGTCCTGCTCCCCGCGCTCGCCGGGTGCGGTTCGTCGGGCAACGACACGTCCTCGGCGGCCGCGCAATCCGGCGTGAACACACTCCCGCAGACGAGCGAGCCGTCAAATCTGAATCCGGCCGACTTCTCGACCACCATCGACAACCCCTACTGGCCGATGCCGGTCGGGGCGCAATGGCACGTCCACGTCAGCAATCCCCAGGGCGAGTCGCTCCAGGAGACGATCACCGTCGAGAACCAGACGAAGAAGATCGCCGACGGCGTCACCGCCAGGGTGGTTCGCGACGTCGTCTATGACCACGGCAAGCCGTCAGAGATCACGGACGACTGGTACGCCCAGGACTCGGACGGGAACATCTGGTACTTCGGCGAGAACACCGCCGAGTTCACCAACGGCGAGAAGGACACGAGCGGATCCTTCGAGGCCGGCAGGAACGGGGCGGACGCCGGGATCGCGCTGCCGGCCAACCCGCAGGTCGGGATGACGTACCGCGAGGAGTACTACGCCGGGTACGCCGAGGACCGCGCCAAGGTGCTCGCGCTCGACCAGCAGGTCGAGGCACCCGCCGGCCACTTCACCGGCGCGCTCCTGATCGATGACACGACCCCGATCGAGCCCGACGTGTCCGAGTACAAGCTCTACGCGAAGGGCGTCGGACCGGTGGTCGCTGTCTCGGTCTCAGGCGAGTCCGAGCGGGAGGACCTGATCAGCTACACGCGCTGATTCCCACTCGGGTCCCGCCACATCGGCCAGAGGCGGGGGCCGCGCGGCAGCGTCTTCTCCGAGGTCACGCGGAACCCGTGACGGGCGTAGAAGTCCAGGTTCTGCTCCTTCGATGACTCGAGATAGGCGCCGACGCCGTCGCGGTCGCACTCCTCGAGGATCGGCCCCATCATCGCCGAGCCGAGGCCCTGACCCTGAGCTGCCGGGTCGGTCCCCAGAATCGCCAGATACCAGTGGGGCGGCTCATCCGGATGCAGCCTCTGGGCCCGGAGCAGCCCGGTGACCACCATCGGCATCCGCAGCGCGAGCCTGGGGTGGAGCAGGCAGCTGGCGTAGGCGGCGTCCTGCCGCACGGTCGTGTGCCATTGATCCGGCGCCGCCCAGACCGCGACGCTCCGCAGGTCATCGTCGGTCCAGACCTCTCCGCGCGGATACAGGTCGCGCAGCCGCATCCCGAAGAGCCGCTCCAGGACGCGCGGGCGGAGGTGGTCGGGGCGAGCGGACCAGGACGCGACCGGATCTTCGTGAAAGGCCCGCGCCAGCATCTGCGCGAGCTCGGGCAGCTCGGAGCGCTCGGCCCGCCGCGGAGCGACCGCCACGCGCTAGCCGTTCGGCAGGGAGGACCCCGCGAAGAAGAAGAACCAGGCCTCGAAGGCGAGGCAACCGGCGACCGCGCAGATCACCGCCACTCGCTCGATTCCCCCGATCCCGTACTTGTCGCGCACATCGTCTTCGCGCTCGTCGCGCATGCTGCGCAGCCACGGCGAGGTCTGGCGGGCCGCGGCGGGTCGCCCGCTGAGATCGTCGTACTTGCTGTTCAGGAGGGTGAGCAGGTAGGCCAGGGCGAAGACGGTCCCCGCGAGTACGACGACCACGGAGAGGAGCGCGGTCATGCTGATGTTGTTCAGGTTGCCCTGGACCTTGGAGCCCACCCAGACGGCGAACAGCGGCGCCCCGGTCCAGAGGTTGATCGAGCAGAGGGCCGAGGCCGTGATCAGTCCGATCTTCTTCGCCGCCATCCGGCTCACAACATTACCTACGGTGGAGTAGCTTTGCGCCGATCCCTCGGCGTCGAGGCTCCACATCCTCGCGCAGGGGCAGGTTTCCCTGCTTGCGGGCCGCCATCACGCAGGCGGAGTGGGCGTGGCGGCGGCGCGAGCTGTCGCCCTCAGGCGTGATGAGCATGTGCTCGCTGAGAGCGGGGAGGAGGCCACCGCAGAGCGGGCAGCGGTAGGTCGCCGGCTTGCGGTTGGCCGCCGGCCGGATCGCGTACCAGCGCGCCTTGCGGAAGTCGTCTCGGCCCATGGCCGGAGTGACCTTAGGGCAGTGCGAAGTCGGTGGGTGTGATCGAGCATGGCCGCCAGCCCCGCCAGGGTGAGGGATCGGAGGGCGGGGCTGGCAGCCACGTCCTCAGATACGGCGCCTGGGCGCCGGGAGATTGAGCGGCGATCGTCAGGTCAGTCCTACGGGCAGCGGACCAGGATGTCCCGACCCGGCCCGCCGTGGCACTTGTCGCGCTTCTTGCCGCCGTTGAGGAAGTCGTCGCCCTTCCCGCCGAGCAGCCTGTCGCGGCCGTTCTTGCCCTTCAGCGTGTCCCCGCCGTCGGAGCCGATCAGGGTGTCCGGCCCGGAGCCCCCGTTGATGAAGTCCTTGCCCGACCCGCCGTCCACCAGGTCGACGCCGCCGTCGGCGCAGACGAGGTCGTCGCCGCCTGCGGCGAAGACCTGGTCGTTGCCCGTGAAGGCGACGATCACATCGGCGTGGGAGGTGCCGGTCAGCACGTCATCGCCGGCCGTGCCGACGATGGTCGGCGCCGCGCAGCTTGGATGACCTTTGTTCTTCTTGGGCTTCGGCGTGGTCGGCTTCTTGTTGATCACCGTGGTCTCGGTGTCGAGGTTGTTCATCGCATTGGTGTCGTCCGCGCTGGTCAGGGAGGCCGTGTTCGAGGCCGTGCCGTTCTTCGAGGCCCTGACCGTGATCGTCACGCTCGCCGAGGCGGCGGTGTTCAGCTGGCCGAGGTCGCAGGTGATCTTGCTGCCGGACTTCTCGCAGGTGCCGGCCGACGGTGTGGCGGAGACGTAGGAGACCTGGGAGGGGAGGGTGTCCGTGGTGATCACGTCGCCGGCGTCGTTCGCGCCCTCGTTCTTAACCGAGAGCACGTAGCCGAACGTGTCCCCGACGGTGACCGGGTCGGCCGTGTCGCTCTTCGAGATGGAGAGGTCGGTGGATCCGACCGCCGCACTGGCGCCCGCTCCGCCGATCAGGCCGATGATGAGACAAGCCAGGGCTCCCGCCACGGCGATCCCGACTGTGCCCTGCACCTTCACTCCCTGCATGACTGATCCTTTCCCTGACTCTGCTGTTCTCTAACGCTAGCGACAGGGAGCAGCTCAGGGTTACGGACGACGCTCCAGGGGCTCCAGGAAGAGGTCGATGGTCGCGAGGCGCCCGTCGCGGACGGTGCAGTCCATGGTGGCGAACCGCCTGCCGTCGATGACGGTGAGGACGCCA
Organism: uncultured Solirubrobacterales bacterium; assembly: GCA_963728875.1. GTDB lineage: Bacteria > Actinomycetota > Thermoleophilia > Solirubrobacterales > 70-9 > DASUPK01. The sequence goes on along the minus strand of CAVSLJ010000003.1, from coordinate 271,429 downwards.
GGCCTGCCGTTGACGAGGGCGGGCCGAGCATGCGGCGCGAAGACGCGGGCGCCCCTCAGCGCTCGCCTGGCGACGGTCTCAGCGCCCACGATCGGCTCACGGGCTCTCGGGTCGCCCTCGACCGTGTGGATCCTGAAGGCCACGTCTGGGTCGAGCACGCTGAGCAGCGACTCGAACTCGCCCTCGCGGGCGGCGGCAAGGAAGGCGTCGATCACGCGCCGCTGCTCCTCCATGTCGGTTGCCGGTGGTGGCGCCGAGCCGCGCACGCGCCGGCGGGCGCGGCTCGCGAGCTGGCGTGCCGCATCGGCCGAACGGCCCGTGATCTCGCCGATCTCGCTGAAGGGGACGCTGAACATGTCGTGCAGGACGAAGGCGATGCGCTCGGCCGGCGAGAGCGTCTCGAGCACGACCAGCATCGCCAGACCGACGGAGTCGGCGAGCTCGGCCTCTTCAGCCGGGTTCTCCTCGACCACCTCGCTGACGATCGGCTCGGGCTGATCGCCCTCGAACTCCTCGCGGCGGGACTTCCGGGCCCGGAGCATGTCGAGCGCGACGCGGCCGACGACCGTCGTCAGCCAGGCGCGAAGGTTGTCGACCTGGTCGGAGTCGCTGCGGCTGAGGCGCAGCCAGGCCTCCTGAACTGCGTCGTCGGCCTCGCCCGTCGAGCCCAGCATGCGATAGGCGACTGTGTGCAGATACGCACGGTGCTCCTCGAAGCGCTCCGCCAAGATCTCTTGATCGCTCACGTCACATCCTCTCGTTCGGATCCGTCATAGCAACTGACGAACGAAACGCGGCCGGTGTGACGGCCAAAGGAGGCTCGAATGGCTAGGAAATGGTGGACCCTGCTCGCCGTCACGGTGGCGACCTTCATGCTGCTCCTCGACATCACCGTGGTCAATGTCGCGCTGCCGTCGATCCGCGAGGATCTCGGCGCCGGCTTCACCGATCTTCAGTGGGTCATCGACGCCTACGCGCTGACGCTCGCCGCCCTGGTCCTGACCGCCGGCTCGCTTGCCGACCGTCTCGGGCGGCGGCGGGTCTTCGCCGTCGGGCTCGGGATCTTCTCCCTCGCCTCGCTGCTCTGCGCGCTGTCGCCTGATCCGACCTTCCTCAACCTCTCGCGCGCCCTGCAGGGTGTGGGTGGCGCGATCATGTTCGCCGTCTCGCTGGCCCTGCTTGCCCAGGAGTTCCCGGCGGGGCGCGAGCGCGGCACGGCGATGGGAATCTACGGCGCCTCGATCGGCGTCGCCGTCGCGGTGGGCCCTCTGGTTGGCGGGGGGCTCACGGACACGCTGGGCTGGCAGTCGATCTTCTACCTCAACGTCCCGATTGGCCTGGCGGCGATCGCCATCACCTATTTGAAGCTGCGGGAGAGCCGGGACCCCAACGCGACCCGGATCGACTGGCCCGGCGTGGCGACATTCAGCTCCGCGCTGTTCTTGCTGGTGCTCGCGCTCGTCCGTGGCAACGACGAGGGGTGGGGCAGCACGCTGATCGTCTCACTGTTCGCGGGAGCCGCGGTGCTGCTGGCGGCCTTCTTCGCGATCGAGCGCCGGGTTGCCGAGCCGATGCTTCCGCTGGGGCTGTTCAAGCGCCCCTCGTTCACCGGCGTGCAGCTGGCCGCCCTGGCGGTCTCAGCCTCGATGTTCGCCCTCTTCCTCTACATCACCCTCTACCTACAGAACTACCTCGGCCTGACGCCGTTCCAGGCCGGCCTGCGCTACCTGCCGATCACGATCGCGAGCTTCCTGGCCGCGCCGGTTGCAGGGGCCCTGCTGTCGAGGGTCCCCGCCCGGCTGCTCATGAGCGGCGCTCTCGCGCTCGCCGGAGTGGGTCTGCTGCTGATGTCGGGTGTCGAGGCCGGTGACACCTGGACCACGCTGCTCGGCGGGTTCCTGGTCGCCGGTATCGGCGTGGGGTTGCTGAACCCGGTCATCGCCGACGTCGCCCTCAGCGTGGTTCCCAAGGAGCGGAGTGGCATGGCCGCCGGCATCAACGACACCTTCCGCCAGGTGGGCGTCGCGGTCGGCGTCGCGGTCTGGGGAGCGATCTTCATCGGCAACGGTGCGGACCGGGTCCGCGATCTGACGGCGGGAACCCCGACCGCGGCAGGGGATCATCCGCGCCAGTTGATGGAGGCGATGTCATCCGGCGGCCTGCATCAGGTGACCGCGACGATTCCACCGGGCGCCCGTCAGACCGCGGTGAATGCGGCGGGGGAGGGCTTCCTGTCCGGGTTCAATGACGTGCTGACACTGGGCGCGCTCGTGGCGTTCGCCGGTGCCGTGCTCTCCCTCTGGCTGGTCCGCGAGGGCGAGATCGAGCGCGAGCCCGTCAGCGAAACGGCCCCCCGGTCGCCCGGGGAGCCGTCTCTCGCGTCGGACATGTGAACGTGGAGCGCGGCGGCTAGAAGGCGCCCGTTCCGTTCGGGGTTCCGAGGCCCGTCGGCCCGTCGTAGCCCGCGCCGGAGGTGCACAGATACGCCGGGCTGCAGCTGCCGTTGTTCCCCGAGGTCACGTCGAACAGCGACGAGGTGTGGCTGTAGGGGAACGAGCCGTAGTTGACGCCGGAGCTGTTGCCGGCCAGCCCGTAGACGCCGCCGACGATCGGCGCCGAGGCGCTCGTGCCTCCGACCACTCCCCAGCCGCTGAAGCAGTTGCCGAGCAGCTGGCCGAGGAAATTGCAGTTGCTGTCGTAGACGGCGACGCCGGTGTTCGGGTCGGCGACCGCCGAGACGTCGGCGACCGTTCGCCTCGCGCAGCCGGAATCGGTCTGCCAGGCGGGCTTCGGCTCGTACGCCGAGCAGCCGCTGCCCGATCCGCTCCAGGCGGTCTCGGTCCAGCCGCGCGAGTTGGAGGCGTGGCTGAGCGTGGTGCCGCCGACCGCGGTCACGTAGCGCGAGGCCGCCGGGTACTCGACGCCGTATCCGCTGTCGCCCGAGGAGACGGTGATCGCCACTCCCGGGTGGTTGAAATGAGCGTCGTCGGTGGTCTCCGAGCTCGCCTCGCCGCCGCCGTAGCTGTTCGAGATCACGTTGGCGCCGAGCCGGGCCGCGGTGTCCTCCGCCGCGTACAGATTCGCGTTGGCGTTGGAGGTCGCCTCCACCAGCAGGATCTTGCAGCCCGGGCAGACGGCCGAGACCATCTGCAGATCGAGCTGGGTCTCGAGCGCCCAGCCCTGGTTGTTGGCCGGATAGCTGCCCTGCACGCCGCTCTGGTTGACCTTCTTGAAGCAGCCGTTCGCGGTGGTGCAGGCCGGCAGGCCGTAGTTCGAGCGGTAGGTGCTCAGGTCGGCCTCGGCGGTGTTGTCGCCGTAGGCATCGACGATGGCGACCGTCTGGCCGGCGCCGCCGCTCGACGGCAGCGCGTAGGCGCTCCGCAGGTCGGCCGGGCCGTAGCCGGCGGTCGGCGCCGCCGCGGCCCTGGGCTTGCCCTTCAGGGTGGCGATCACGTTGAGGTTGCAGTGCGAGTGGTTGTCGCGGAGATCGAGGGCGCAGGCGCCCGGGATCACCTCGGTCTTTGGCAGCGCGGCACCCGACGCGCCGCCGGTGGCGACGAGCGTCAGGGCAAGCGACGAGGCGATGACCGCCCCGGCGATGGTCAGGTGGCGAAGACGCATGTGCACTCTCCCCGGCGGCTTCGCCGCCGATCGCAGTTCCCGTTGACGCGATCCGCACTCCCCCTGCGTCTCGCACTACCCGGTACTAAGTATCACACACGCGCACCTAAACGGCGCGGGTGAAGACGAGGTCGAAGTCGGTCTCCCAGTTGGTGCCGTCCTTCGCCGCCTCCCAGCGCGCGTCGATCCTGTTGCCGTCCTCGCTGAACTTGCCGGTGAACCGCTGCGAGAAGGGCTCGCCGTCGCGCCAGAGCCTGAACTCGCCGCCGCCGATGCTCATCTCGTAGACGCGGCAGACGTTCCGGTCGTCCGTGTAGAGCTGGAAATAGCGGCCCGAGGCCGCGTCGCAGCCCATCACGCAGACGGCGTCGGGAGCTTCCGGCATCTCGACGGTCGAGCGTTCGACGAGGAGCCGCCGCTCGTCGTCGAGCCACTCATAGGTGATGCTCGCTTCGCCCGGCCAGGGCTCGCCGCCCGGCGGGGTCGCCTCGACGCTCCAGGTCCCGACCAGGACCTCGAGCTCCTTCAGTGCCTGCTCTGCCGTTGGCTGGTCGATCATCGCTCTCCTCCTGGTTCAGGCCGCGGCCGGCTGGCGCTGTGCCTCCTCGAGCATCTGCTGGTCATGTGAGCAGAAGAGGGTCACCTCGTCGCCGTGGTCGCGCCGGAGCTCCCGCAGCCGCTCCTGGTTTCGGTGGCGCGCCATGCCGTCGTGCTGGTTGATCGTCTCCAAGAGGCGCACTCCCGGCGGGCAGCGAGGCGGCGTCTCGATCTCGCCGCGGAAGAAGAAGGCGTCGCCGCAGTGAAGGAGCCAGCCGTCCGGTGTGTTGATCGCGACCCCGGAGTGGCCCGCCGTGTGGCCGGGGAGCGGGATCATCGCGATCTCGGCGTCGAGGTGGGGGAGCAGCCGGATGCTCTCGAAGCCGAACCAGCTGTCGCCGCCCGCGCCGTGCTCGACCCAGATCGGGCTCGGGCCCCACTGCTCGCTGATGTACCGGGCGCGCTCCGTCAGCGACGGTGACCTCGCCGCGGCCAGCTCGGCGGCGAAGACGTGGACCTGCGCTTCGGGAAAGTCCCCGATGCCGCCGGCGTGATCGAGATCGAGATGCGTGGTGACGATGTGACGGACATCCGAGGGATTGTGGCCGAGCACCTCGATCTGGCGGATCGCCGACTCACGCTCCTCGCAGATCGGGGCGACCAGCGCGCGGAAGGGCAGGCCGAGACGGTTCGGATTCGAGCAGTCCCCAAGCCCGAAGCCGGTGTCGACGAGGACCAGCTCGCCGCCCGCCTCGATCAGCAGGCAGTGGGCGACGATGGTCGTCTTCTCCAGCAGCCCGCCCTGCCCGGCGAGCAGGCGGGCACCCCTCGGGCACATCGTTCCGCAGTTGAGGTGCTCTACCTCGATGGCGGGGAGCCTATTCCGTCTCTTGGTGAGAACCTGCCCAGAACGGGGATACTGCGCGGGATGGCGGGAGAGCACGAGGACGTCGCAGCGGCCAAGCAGATCGTCGACGCGAGCCTCTACCTGGTGCTCGCGACGTCCGATCGAAGTGGGCAGCCCTGGGCGACGCCCGTCTACTTCGCCCATCGGGACTACCGCGAGTTCTTCTGGATCTCACAGCCGGACGCAACCCATTCGGTCAACCTTCGCGACCGCCGCGAGGTGGGCATCGTGATCTTCGACTCCGCCCAGCCGATCAACACCGGCGACGGCGTCTACTTCTCGGGCGTGGCCCGCGAGCTGCCGGCGCACGAGACCGCGGAGGGCCTGGAGATCTTCTCCGAGCGCTCCGTCAGTCACGGCGGCGAGCCGCTGAGTGACGAGGACGTCCGCCCTCCATCTCGCCACCGTCTCTTCCAGGCGACCGCCGAAGCGGCGTACGTGCTCGACGAGCACGACCACCGCGTCGAGGTGCACCTGCCTCCGTCGGCCTAGTCGGCGCGCTGGTAGACCTGAACGCGGACGCCGTCCGAGCCGACGCCACGATCGCCGGTCAGCTTGAGCTTCAGCCTGTCGATGCCATCGGGGAAGAGCCTCTTGCCGCTGCCGAGGATCGTCGGGAAGACCATCAGCCGGAGCTCGTCAACCAGGTCGTTCTCGAGCAGCGTGTTGACGAGTGAGCCGCTGCCGGCGACCAGGATGTTCCCGTCGGTCTCGTCGCGGAGCTTGCGGAGCTCGTCGGGGACGTTCTCGGAGATCACGGTCGTGTTCTCCCAGTCCGGGTCGGTGAGGGTCGTCGAGACCAGCACCTTGCGGCCCTTGTTGATCTTGTCGGCGAAGTCGCCTTCGCGCGAGGGCCATGCCTCCGCGAAGCCCTCGTAGGTCACGCGGCCGAGGAGCTGGACCTCGGCGTCCATCAGCTCCTCCATCTTGAACTTGTCGCCCTCGTCGCCGCGGTCGTACTCGAAGCTCCAGCCGCCGTGCTTGTAGTCCTCGGCTCCGCCCGGATCCTCGATGACCCCGTCGACCGAGATGAACTCCGTGACCACGATCCTCCCACTCATTTGGTTCCTCCTGTTCGTTTCTGAAGTTGCTCCTAAGACCGCGCGCGGCGGCCGAACTAATCGGCTGCGAGCCGCTCGGCGATCCGCTCGAAGAAGCCGCCCCAGCCCTCCTGGGCGCGGCGGTACGCCTCGGCCGGCATGTGGCTGCCGGACTGGGTGAAGCGCATCTCGGTGCGCGTGCCGCCGAGATCGGTCAGCTCGACGGTGCAGAGGTCATAGACGTCCTCGCCGGGCTGATCGGAGACCGTGAAGGAGAGCTTCTCCGGCTCGCTCACGTCGATGTACTCGCCGTCCCAGTGGATCACGTGGTCCTGCGGGCCGCGCATCACGGCGGTCCACCTGCCGCCCTCGCGGACGTCCATCGTGATCTCGTCGACGGCGATCCTGTACTCGGGGCCGCCGTACCAGTCGGCGAAGCGCTCCGGCTCGGTCCACTCGCGCCAGACCTCCGGGCGCGGCGCCTCGAAGGTCCAATTCATGTCGATGTCGGGCCGCTCAGCCACCGAGCCGCCGCTCCATGCGCTCGAATCCCCGCTCCCAGAAGCTGCTGTATCCGTCGATCCACTCAGCGGCCTCCCTCAGGGCCGCGCCGTCGATGCGGGAGGGGCGGAGCTGCCCGCTGCGCCCGCGGGTGATCAGGCCGGCGCCCTCCAGCACCTTGAGGTGCTTGGAGACGGCCTGGACGCTGACCGGGAATGGCTCCGCCAGCTCGCCGACGGTCGCCTCGCCGGCGGAGAGCCGCTCGAGGATCGCCCGGCGGGTCGGATCGGCGAGAGCGGCGAAGGTGCGGTCGAGCTGGTCCGCGGGCATTGGCGCGGTATTAAACCAGACGGTTGAACTTTGCTTTGATTCGAGCGATGAATCTCGGCCCGATGTCACGTCTCAGAAGAGAAGCACGTCTCTTACTAGAGTCGAGAAGCTGTCCATATTCGCCAGCGCCGTTCGTCGTCATGGTGAGACGACCAAAGCGAGAAAGGAGTCGAAATGTCACAGGCACAGGGGGTATCGATCAACGATCTGCGAGATGAGCTCGAGGGCGAGGTCGTCGTTCCGGAGGATCCGGCCTACGACGAGGCGCGCCGAGTGTTCTTCAAGGGCTTCGACCGCCGGCCGACGGCGATCGCCCGCCCGACGGCCGCCGAGGAGGTGGCCCGCGCCGTCACCCAGGCGCGCGAGAGCGGGCTCGAGCTCGCCGTTCGCAGCGGCGGCCACAGCCGCGCCGGCTACGGGACCACCGATGGCGGGCTCGTCATCGACCTCTCCGGCATGAAGGCGATCGACATCGACGCCGACGCGAAGACCGTCTGGGTCGAGACCGGAGCCACCGCGGGCGAGTTCACGACGGCGACCGGCGAGGCAGGCCTGGTCACCGGGCTGGGCGATGCCGGCTCGGTCGGGATCGGCGGCATCACGCTCGCCGGGGGCGTCGGCTTCCTGGCCCGCAAGAACGGCCTAACCATCGACGACCTGCTCGCCGCCGAGATCGTCACCGCTGACGGCGAGATCGTCGAGGCGAGCGAGGATGCGGAGCCCGACCTCTTCTGGGCGATCCGCGGCGGCGAGAGCAACTTCGGGATCGCGACCCGCTTCAAGCTGCGGCTGCACGAGATCTCGGAGATCGTCGGCGGGATGATGATCCTCCCCGCGACGCCCGAGGTGATCACCGGATACATCGAGGCGGCGCAGAACGCTCCCGAGGAGCTCTCCTCCATCGGCAACGTGCTGCTGGCGCCGCCGATGCCGTTCATCCCGGAGGAGGTACACGGGAAGCCGGTGCTGATGGGGCTGTACGCCTACGTCGGCCCGGTCGATCAGGGTGAGTCGGTGATCGCTCCCTTCCGCGCCCTCGGCGAGCCGCTCGCCGACATGGTGCGGCCGATGCGCTACCCGGAGCTCTACGAGGGCCCGGAGCAGGAGGCGGCGTTCGCGTCAGGGTCGAACTTCTTCACGGACGCGCTCGACCCCGCGGGGGTCGAGGCGATCTTCGAGGAGCTGCCCAAGTCGTCGGCGATGATGAAGGCGGTCCAGCTGCGCGTCCTCGGCGGAGCGTTCGGCCGGGTGCCGAACGACGCCACCGCCTTCGCGCACCGTGACTCCGGGCTGTTCGTGAACGTCGCGGCGATGTACGCCGACGGCGGTGAGAAGGCGACGCACGACGCCTGGACCGACGGGCTCGCGAACTCGCTCGGCAAGAACGGGGCCGGCGGCTACGTCGGCTTCATGGGCGAGGAGGACGAGGAGACCATCCGCGCCGCCTACCCGGGCGCGACCTGGGACCGGCTGCGCGATCTGAAGCGCCGCTACGACCCGGACAACCTCTTCCGGCTCAACCACAACATCCCGCCGGCCTAGCGGCGGGACGGGATGATCGAGTTCGACACGTCCGTTCGCATCGACCGGCCCTCCGAGGAGGTGTTCGAGTACGTCTCGAACGCCGAGAACTTCCCGGCATGGAACTCGGCGGTGCAGTCGGTGCGGCGGACGTCTGGGGAGGGGGACGTGGGCTCGACCTACCTGATGGAGAGGGATCTCCCGAATGGGAGAGCCGAGAACGAGCTCGAGATCCTCACCCGCAGCGCGCCGACGGAGTTCGACCTCCGAACGACCTCGGGGCCGACGCCCTTCACCTACCGGTACCGCTTCACCTCGGAGGACGGGGTGACCGAGGTCCGGCTCGCGGCCGAGGTCGAGCTCGGCGGCGTGGCCGGGGCGCTCGGCCCGCTCGCCTCACGCGCGGTGAAGCGGGGGGTGGACGCGAACTTCGCGACGCTCAAGGGCATCCTCGAGCGCGGGTAGGCGTCGAGCGGCCGGCGGGCTCAGGCGGGCGCTGGGTCGTACGGCAGGGGGTCGAATTGCAGCACCCGCTCCACGATCTCCGAGATCTCCGTCTCGTGGGTGGCGATCAGCTCGCGTGCGAAGCCCGGCAGCGTCTCGTTCAGGGTCTGCGGGCTCGCGTCGTCCATCGCGACCGATTTCGCCAGCGGGACCTGCAGCCGGAAGTAGCGCGGGCCGTGGCCGAGCTCGGATGCGCTGATGTGCGGGTCGTCGGGATGGTTGAGCAGGGTGTGCGCCCAGTGGTCGGCTCCGTCGGCCGCGCCGCCCAGCGTCGCGCCCAAAATCGGCGGCTCGCCGCGCTTGGGCAGAACCCATCCCAGCCTGCCCCAGCGGCGGACCTCCTCCTGCTTGTAGCCGTCCTCGTGCAGGCCGGTGCCGATCGAGACCACCATCAGGTCGTCCTGGTCGAGGTGATGAGGATCGTCGCCGAAGCGCTTCAGGGCCTCGACGATCGCGACGATCACCGGGTTCGCGGCGAAGACGCCGCCATCGACGAGCGCGAGACCATCGAGCTCGTGCGAGGGAAAGTAGGTCGGCGCCGCCGAGGTGGCGAGCCCCGCGTCCGCCAGCGGCCTGTTCCGGTCGCTCTCTGGAAGCTCTCGGGCGCGCCAGCGCTTGAAGAAGTACGGGTCGCGGTTGGTCATGTCGTAGGAGCAGACGATCAGCTCGCGGAGCGCGTTCTGGATCTCGGTCGTCCCGAGCCGCCGCTCGATCGCATCCTGCAGCGGTCCGAGCGTGTACTTGGGCCCGAGCCAGCCCCACAGGGTCCGGACCTTCTGCCAGAGGCTGCGGTGGAAGATCCCGGGGCCGTCGTCGACGTAGAAGCCCGCGAGCTCCTCGGCGCTCACCGCCGGCCGCTCCGGATGGTCCGGATCGGGCGCCGTCAGGCTGAGCGCGACCAGCCCGCCGGTCGAGGTCCCGGCGAACATCTGGAAGTAGTCGGAGACGCGGGCGTCCGGCCCGGCGCGCTTCTGGATCCGGCGCTCGATCTCGGCGATGACGAGGGCGGGAATGAGGCCGCGGATGCCCCCGCCGTCGACGCAGAGGATCCGGAACCTGTCCGTCGGCTTGCTTTGGCCGTCAGTCACTTCGCGATGAGTTTCCCCGAATCGAACCGTCTGTACCGTGACGATCCCAAGAACGGAGCCCCTATGCAGATCCGAACCCGCATGTGCACCAGCCTCGACGGCTACATCTCGAACGCCGACGGGCTGCCCGTACAGCTCTCCGACCCCGAGTTCGATCCCGAGGTCTACGGCTTCGTCGAGCTGCAGGCGAACAGCGCCGCCGTGCTGATGGGCCACACGACGCTGATGCCGGCGCTCGAGGTCGCGGACCGGTGGCCCTGGGCGGACGTCGACGTCTTCGTGCTGAGCTCGGAGCGCCCCGAGGGAACGCCGGATGAGGTAGTGATCGAGAGCGACCCGGAGCGATTGCTCGAGCGCGTTCGCCAGACGACCAGCGGCGACCTGCATCTGATCGGCGGCCCCACGACGATCGAGACCTACCGCAGGCTGAGTGCGATCGACGAGTTCGGCCTCGTCGTCCTTCCGATCTTCGCCGGGGAGGGGATGCAGCTCACCCCGGCGATCCAGACCGACGAGCGGCTCTCCGTGCAGTCGGTGCGCGAGCTGCCGAGAAGCGCGGTGGAAATCGTCTACGGGAGGCTCTGAGATGGCGGACGTGGAGACGCTGCGCGATTCGCTCAAGGGCGACGTGCTGGTCGAGGGCGACCCCGAGTACGAGAAGGCCCGGCTCTGCTTCAACCTGCTGATCGACCGGCGCCCGGCGGTGATCGCACGCTGCGTCGATGCCGACGACGTCGCCGCGGCGCTCGCCTTCGGCCAGTCGAACGGGCTCGAGATCGCGGTGCGGGGAGGAGGCCACAACCCCGCGGGCCACTGCGCGGTGGACGACGGCCTGGTCATCGACCTGACGAAGATGCGCACGGTCGAGGTCGATCCCGAGGAGCGCGTCGCCCGCTCCGGCGGCGGCGTCACCTGGCTCGACTTCGACCAGGCCACTCAGCAGCACGGCCTGGTCACGCCCGGCGGCGTGGTCGGCTCGACCGGCGTCACGGGCCTCACCCTCGGCGGCGGGATCGGCCACCTGACCGCCCAGCACGGGCTCACCTGCGACAACCTGCTCGGCGCCACCGTGGTGACCCCGGCGGAGGGCGTCGTCCGCACCGAGGACCCCGGCCACGAGGAGCTGATCTGGGGCCTGCGCGGTGGCGGCGGGAACTTCGGCGTCGTCACGGAGCTGCGGATGTGGCTGCATCCGCTCGAGCGGGTGATCGGCGGCCGGCTCGAGTACGAGGGGGAGGGGGTGGCGGGTGCGCTGCGGGCGTTCCGCGACGCGGTCGCGGCCGCCGGCACCGACCTCAGCATCCAGGCGCAGCTCTCCGTCGATGACGACCTCACCCTCAACCTGGTCGTGGTCCCCTGCTACACGGGCGACGGGGAGGAGGTGGCGGAGCTCGCCGGGCTGCGGGCGGCCGACGGGCTCCTCGCCGACAAGGTCCGCGAGCAGGGCTTCCTCGACCAGCAGCTCGTCTTCAACCCCGGCTACGGCGTCGACCGCAACTACTGGAAGGGCCACTTCGTCCGCGAGCTCCCCGACGAGCTGATCGACCAGCTGATCGAGCGCATGAGCGCCCTCGGCCGCCCGCCCGGCGCGATCCTGATCGAGTCGCTGCACGGTACGCCGAAGGACGTCGATCCCGCGAGCGCCGCCCTCGGCTATCGCGACGCGGCCTTCAACGTCAGCGTGATGGCGGACTGGCTGGACCCGGCGCTCGACGACGAGTCGATCGCCTGGGCCCGCGAGACGGCCGCTGTGCTCGAGCCGTGGTCCACCAGCGGCGGCTACGCCAACTACATGCAGGCCGACGAGCCGATCGAGCGGGTCCGGGCGGCCTTCGGATCGGAGAACTTCACGCGTCTGCAGGCGCTGAAGGCCCGCTACGACCCGGACAACGTGCTGCACAGGAACCAGAACATCCCGCCGGGCTGACCCGCGGGCGCCTCGCTCTCAGAGTGGGTTGAAGCAGCCGTAGATCGTGTAGAGCGGGTTCACGACCTCGTCGCCCTGGGCGTCGAACATCACCTGCGCCCCGGCGAACGCCGGCGGTGACTGGGCCTTGTAGCAGCCGTCGGATTGGACGTTGAGGTCGTAGTTGACCGAGGTCGGCGGCGGCGTGACCCCGTTCGCGGGCGGTGCCTGAGCGTGGAGCGTGCAGACCCACTCCCCGGGCCCGTTGGAGGTGCTGCCCCGGCGGCTGCAGGTCGGCTGGGAGATGTTGAGCTGGCCGGCGGGCGTGCTCGTCCTTCCCAGCTCGCTCTGCTGGAGCGCCGTCAGGTTGTTGAAGTTGGAGACCAAGCTGCTCTGCAGCCGGCTTGGGGTGACCCCTGCCGGGCCCCAGTTGCTCGCGATCGCCAGGAAGGCGAGGGTCGCGGCGAGTGCGACGGCGACCCGGACGGGCGTCACCCAGCCCTGCCGGCGGGCGACCGGCGCGCCGGCGAAGTCACGCCGGCGCAGCAGGGACCACGCGATGCCGAGCGACGCGGCGATCCACGCCAGGCTCACCACGATGCCGATCAGGAGCGGCCCGTAGTAGGAGGGGTCGGCGAACAGCCCATGCCAGCTCAGGAAGGCGGAGCCGACAAGCAGAAGGTGCACCCAGACGCCGGAGCCGACCAGGAGCAGCAGCTGCATGGCGAGGGCAATAAGCGCCGGGCCGATCACCCCGACGATCCCGTTGCGCGTCGCCACCGACAGCAGGATCGCGAGACTCGCGAAGGCGAGGGTCGGCGGTACGGCGACGAGCCAGCCGACCAGCACCAGGAACAGGAGCTTCCAGGGGGAGAGGAGGTTGCCGCCCAGGTCGACGAGCGACTGGTCCCCGATGAAGACCAGTCCCGCGGCCAGGCTCGAGAGCGCGACCAGCGCGACCGTCGCCACCGAGACCGTCCCGGCCGCGAGGCACTTGCCGGCGAACACCTCCGCTCGAGTGCAGGAGCGGGTCAGCACGAGCTTCCAGGTCGAGTACCGGTCCTCGGAGGAGAACACGTCCCCCGCGACCAGGCCGGCGACGACCGGGAAGCCCCACTGCCCGGCGAAGGTCAGCACCACAAGCGAGACTGCGAAGCCCGACTCATGGACCCAGCCGCCGTAGAGCGTGTCGGTCGGAGTGCCGGTCTGGATCTTCAGGATCGCGGCGAACGCGAACGGCCCGAGCACGCAGATCAGCGCGACGAGCCTGATCGCCAGTTGGGAGGTCAGCTTGCGCAGCTCGACGCGGAAGGCCAGGCGGGTGCCGGCCCCGCTCGTCCGGGTGCCGCCGCCGAGTGTCGCCGTTGCCGCTTCCACGCCTACGCCTCCGTGAGCGCCCGCTCCGCGATCTCGGCGGGCTGAGTCAGATCGAGCTCGGAGTCGCCTGTGAGCGAGAAGAACATCGATTCGAGCGGGCTGAGGAGCAGCTCGAGGCGTCGGATCGCGACGCCCGCCTCGCCGAGCGCCAGCACGTAGCGATCCAGCGATACCTGGTCAGCGGTCAGCGCCAGGCCGCCCTTGCGAAGCGCGTCGGCGTGGATCCCGTGCTGATGGCTCCCGATGTCGAGGGCCCGCCGGTCGTCGCTCGTCGACATGCCGAATGCCGACGCCGGCGCTTCCGCCCGCAGCCGCTCCGCGGTTCCGTCCCAGACCACGCGGCCGCGGCGAATCAGGGTGAAGGTGTTGCAGACGTCCTCCACCTCGCCGATCTGGTGGCTGCTCACGAGGATCGCCACTCCCTCGTCCGACAGCGACTTGATCAGGGCGCCCATCTCCCGGATGCCCGCCGGGTCGAGACCCGCGGTCGGCTCGTCAAGCAGCAGCAGGCGCGGCGTGCCCAGCAGGCACGCGGCGATGCCGAGCCGCTGCCTCATCCCGGTCGAGTAGCCGCTCACCCGGTCACCGGCCTGCCTGGTCAGGTCGACCCGCTCGAGCACCTCGTCGATTCGGCCGGCGCTCACCCCTCCGTCGAGGTCGGCGGCGATCTCCAGGTTCGCTTGCCCCGACAGATACGGGTAGAAGCGCGGATCCTCGACGAAGCCGGCGACCCCGAGGAGGCCAGGGGGATCGGAGCTCTGGCGCTGGTCCAGGAGCTCGACTGAGCCGGAGTCGGGACGCACTAGCCCGAGCAGGATGCGCAGCAAGGTGGTTTTCCCGGCGCCGTTCGGGCCGAGCAGCCCGCGAACCTCGTCCTGCTCCACGACGAGGTTCACACCGTCGAGGGCGGTGGTGCTCTCGAAGCGCTTGACCACCGCCGTCGCGCGTGCCGCCGCCATGCGGGGCACCCTACCCGCCGGGAGTGGGGCTCAGAGCCGCCGGCGTAGCGGGCCGAAGCGCAGTTAAGATCGTTCGGTGCCCGGGCTCCGGAAAGGCCATGCAATTCAGGTGCTCAAGATCCTCGCCGGCCCGGCGGCGGTTGCGGCCGTCCTCGCGCTCGGGATAGCGGTCGCCCAGAGCGACTCGACCGAGGTGGGCGAGACGACGAATACGCCGACTTTCGGAGTCAACACTCCGGCCGCTCCCTTCTCGACGGTTCCCGGCACGCCGTCTTACGCGACGCCGCACGGCGTACTCACGAGCTGGAGGTTTCACAGCAGCGGGGACGCAGCCGCTGGATCGGTGAGGCTGAAGATCTTTCATTACACCGGGACCGGCCTGGTCTTCGATGTGCTGGCGGAAAGCTCGCTGAAGACGCTCGCTCCAGACACCTCCTACGACTTCAAAGAGCGAATCCCGGTGAACCAGGGCGACCTGCTCGGTCTGACCGCCGTGGGCGACGCGGAGATCGGCATCACCGTGCCCGGCACCCCCCAGAACCAGCTGGCGCAGTTCGGGGGCGGCGACATCCCTCCGGGCCAGACGGGAACGGCGACGATCGCGTGGCCCAACCTGCGCCCGTCGGTGGCGGCGACGGTCGAATCCGATCTTGACAACGACGGCTTCGGCGACGACACCCAGGACAAGTGCCCGGTCGACCCCACGACCCAGGCGCTCTGCAGCTTCGGCTTCGGCAAGCTGAAGAGGAACGCGAAGCGGGGCACGGCGATCATTCCGGTCACGGTTCCGGGGGCCGGGACTCTCTCACTGAGCGGGAAGGGCGTCGTGAAGCAAGGGGCAAGCGTCGCCCGCGCGAGGTCGGGTAAAGCGGTGACCAGTGCAAGCACCGTGAAGCTTCTGGTGAAGCCGAAGGGCAGGGCCAAGGGCAAGCTGCGCCGCCGCGGCAAGGCGAAGGTCAAGCCCACCGTGACATTCAGCCCGTCCGGCGGCCCACCGGTCGCTCAGCCAAGAAGCATCAAGCTCTTCAAGACGCTGCAGTAGCGGCTCAGAGCCCGAGCCCGCGCACGCCGGACTCGCCCCAGCCCAGGTGGTGCGCCAGCTCGTGCTTCACCGTCCGCTCGACCTGCGCCCGAAGCAGGTCCGGGTCGTGCCCGAAGTCGCGCTCCAGGGTGTCCTGGTAGATCACGATCCGGTCGGGATAGATGTCGCGGGCGACGGTGCCGCCCATGTACATGCCGTAGGCGCCATGCTCGCGCCCGAGGTTCGAGATCACCACCGGCGTGTCCGCCAGCAGTGCCTGGAACTCCGGCGGCAGGTTGTCGATCGCCTCGATCACCAGCAGGTCGAACTCGCTCGGCGGGTAGTCGGGAGCCGGCATCGCGGCGAGCGCCTCGCTCCGGTCCACGAGCTTGCGGAACTCGGGCTCGGGCATCTCCTCGCCGATCAGCATCGTCATCGCCCAGGCGGTGATCAGGATGATCGCGAGAGCCCCGACGACGATGGTCAGGAGGCCGCCGAGATGCGCGAACGACGGCGGGTTGAAGAGCAGCAGCAGGCACCCGGCGATGAAGGCGGCGACCGCCGCGGCGCGCAGCGGAGGAACGAGGATCTCCCTCATGTCTTGAGGTTAGGGATAGGAGTACGGTGGACTGACGGCAGGGTCCCGCAGATCCCGCCTCGACTGGAAGGAACCAGATGCGTCCTGCCCGCGTAGTGGCCTTGGCGGCCGTGATCTGTGCCGCCCTGGCACTTTCGGCGTCCCTGACCGTCGCGAAGGGGGGTTCGAAGGTCAAATTGGCCGGCCCCGTCAGTCAGCCGCCGCTGACCTTCGGGCAGGCGACCGTCGAGCTCAAGGTCAACTTCGGGCACAAGAGTCACGGGAGCAAGAAGCTCGTGCCGAAGACGCTCGAGGCCAAGGAGTTCAACGTGTACTGGCGCTGCGCCGACGGGCTGAACTACTACCCGACCGACGGCGGCACCGGAGACGCCACCCAGCACTCCCACACCAACATCGAGGAGACGGTCTCGGTCAGGAAGAACAAGACCTTCAACCACACCGACCTCACTACCGGCGATTTCGACTCCGGCACCTTCAACATCCAGGGCAAGATCAGCGGCCACTCCGGCAGCGGCACTCTTCGCATGGAGAACCATTACAACGACGGATCCAACCACGGCGACGCCCTCACCTGCGACACCGGCGTCCTGAACTGGACGGCGTCAGCGCCGTAGCCCAGGACGCGGCCGGTCCTCAGCCCCAGGACGCCTCGCTCATCGGCCGGAAGCTGGTGGTCAGGACCCTGAACGACCGTGGGCGCGTCACGGTGAAGAGCACGACCTCGGCGACCTCGTCCGCGGTCATCATCCCCTCGAGCTCGGGATCGTCCTCCTCGCGGCCCGTGCCGATCGCGAAGTCCGTCCTCACGCCGCCGGGGCACATGCAGGTGGCCCGAACCCCTCGCTCGCGGAGCTCGTGATCGAGCGCGCGGGTGAATCCCAGCTGCCCGAACTTCGACGCGTTGTAGACGGCCTCACCGGGCAGGGCGCGGAGGCCGGCGACGCTCGCCATCGAGATGAAGTCCCCCTCGCCCGAGTCGATCAGGTGGGGGAGGGTGGCCGCCGCCGTGTAGAGCGTGCCCTTCAGGTTGACGTCGATCATCTCCTCGAGCTGGTCGGGGTCGAGATCGAGGAAGTCCCCGTAGGCGCCGACGCCCGCGTTCGCGACCACGATGTCGAGACGGTTGAAGTGCAGGACCACGGCCTCGGTCGCCTCGGCGACGGCGTCCCGACTGCGAACGTCGCAGACGATCCCGAGGCCGCGCTCGAGCCCCAGACCGTCCCCGCTGCGCGAGAGCAGTCCCACCGACGCCCCCGCGTCATGCAGCTTCCGCGCCACCGCCGCGCCGATGCCGCCGCTGGCGCCGGTGACCAGCGCGACCTTGCCTTCGAGTTCCATTGCTGCCTCCTCGTTCGCTCCCTTTTGAGCCTAGTCCCAGGGCGCGGCGCGGGAGTAATCTGGACGCTTGGCCTCCGACTCGGCCACAGAGAACTCCTCCCCCAAGGACGCCCCGCCGGCGAAGCCTCCGCCTCCGGCGAACCACCCCGCTGGCTGGCGCGTCGATCCGGCGCCCGACGGCCGCGGCGCCCCGCCGCCGCCGAAGCAGCCGATGGTCCCGCGGAGCCGGATGTGGATCGCGTTCCTGCTCGGGCTGCTCGCGGTGAACCTCCTGATCTCCTTTCTGACCAGCGGAGCCCCGGACCGCCCGCGCGTGCCCTACCAGCCGTTCTTCGTCAACCAGGTCCAGGCGCAGAACGTCAGCGAGATCAGCTCGAAGGGGGACTCGATCGAGGGGCAGCTGAAGAACGAGACCAGCTACGACCCGCCCGGCGACGACAAGCCATTCAAGGTCGACAAGTTCAAGACCGAGGTCCCCTCCTTCGTCGATCACGCCCAGCTCACCAACATCCTCACCCAGGCGGGCGTGTCGATCAACGCCGAGCCCCCGGACTCCGGACGCTCGGTCTTCTGGACCCTGGTCCTCGGCTTCCTGCCGTGGCTGTTGATCATCGGCTTCTTCATCTGGATCGCGCGGCGCCAGGCCGGAGCGGGAGGAGGCGGCATCCTCGGCGGCTTCGGCCGCACCAACGCCCGGCGCGTCAATCCCGATGAGGAGCAGCGCGTCAACTTCGAGGACGTCGCCGGCATCGACGAGGCCGAGGACGAGCTCGTCGAGATCGTCGACTTCCTCCGGAACCCGACGCGCTACACGAAGGTCGGGGCGCGGATCCCGCACGGTGTCCTGCTCTACGGGCCGCCGGGGACCGGCAAGACCCTGCTCGCCCGCGCCGTCGCCGGCGAGGCGCACGCCGCCTTCTTCCACCTCTCGGCCTCGGAGTTCGTCGAGGCGATCGTGGGAGTGGGGGCCTCCCGCGTCCGCGACCTCTTCAAGCAAGCGAAGGAGGCGGCGCCGGCGATCGTCTTCATCGACGAGCTCGACGCGATCGGCCGCTCGCGCTCGGGCAACTACGCCGGCATCAGCGGCGGCAACGACGAGCGCGAGCAGACGCTCAATCAGATCCTCACCGAGATGGACGGCTTCGAGCCCGGCACGAACGTGATCGTCCTCGGCGCGACGAACCGCCCCGAGATCCTCGACCCCGCGCTGCTGCGTCCGGGCCGCTTCGACCGCCGCATCGCGGTCAACCCGCCCGACCAGCCGGGGCGCGTCGAGATCCTCAAGATCCACACCAAGGACGTGCCGCTGGCCGACGACGTCGACCTGGAGCGGATCGCCGCCTCCATCCCGGGCTCCACCGGCGCCGACATCGCCCTGCTCGTCAACGAGGCCGCCCTCACCGCCGCCCGCAACGACCACACCAAGGTGGAGCAGAGCGACTTCACGGAGTCGATCGAGAAGATCCTGCTCGGCGCCGAGCGCCAGATCGTGATGACCGACGAGGACCGCAAGCGAACCGCCTACCACGAGTCCGGCCACGCCTTGGTCGGCATGCTCACCCCGGGCGCGGACCCGGTGCGGAAGATCTCGATCATCCCGCGCGGCCAGGCCCTCGGCGTCACGCTCAGCACCCCGGAGAGCGACCGCTACAACTACCGCCGCGAGGAGCTCCTGGCCCAGATCAAGGTCGCCCTAGGCGGCCGCGCCGCGGAGAAGGTCATCTTCGACGACCTGAGCACCGGGGCCGAATCCGACATCCAGAACCTCACCCAGGTAGCCCGCGGCATGGTCGGCCGCTGGGGCATGAGCGACGCAATCGGCCCAATCGCCGTCACCGACGGCCGCCAGGACGGAGCCCTCCTGCCCGGCACGTCCCCCGCCTCGGAGCCGACCCAGGAGCTGGTCGACCAGGAGGTCCGCCGGATCGTGGACGAGTCCGAGCGGGACGTGGTCGAGCTGCTCACCCTTGAGCGCGACCGTCTCGAGTCGCTCGCGAATGCGCTGCTTGAGCGCGAGACGCTTGACCAGCCCGAGGCCTACGAGGTGGCCGGCGTGCCGCTGCCCAAGGGCGACGCGGCGGAACAGGCGAAGGCCGCGGCGACTTCCTAGCTCGGAGTCACGCCGGTGCCCCGATCGCCTCGAGCACGTCGGAACATGCCTCCTCGCAGCGCGTGCACTCCTCCCCGCAGAGCCGGCAATGCTCGTGGTGATTCGCGTGACGCTCGCACTCGCGGGCGCAGATCGCACAGAGCTCGCAGCACGACGCCACCTGCGCCCGAGCGCTCTCGGCGACGTAGTCCGTCTGGCGGCTGAGGAGGCGGGCGGTCGCGTCGCAGACGTCGGCGCAGTCCAGGCAAAGGCGGAGGCACCTGCGCATCTCGGCGACGTCGTCCTCCGCCAGGTCTGCATCGGCGCAGGCCGTGCAGCTCTGCAGGCAGGCGAGGCACTCGTCGATGCAGCGGGCCAGCAGATCGCGATCGACCTGGGCGGGCGCCGGATGCGCCTCCAGTATCTCCTTCGGCAGCCTCGTGGTAGCCATTGCTTCTCCTTCCGGTCTTGAAAACTACGGCTTCAACTTCCGCCCACTCGTAAACAACCACTGACTCCACGCCAGCAGCGCGAGGCACATGCTGGCGACCACCGCGAAGGCGATCCACGGGCTCACGTCGGAGACGCCCAGGAAGCCGTAGCGGATCGTCTCCACGACGTAGAAGAGTGGGTTCACGTGGGAGAGCTGCTCCCAGGGTGAGCCGAGGCGGCTGACCGAATAGAAGACGCCGCCGAGGAAGGTGAGGGGGAGGATGACGATGTTGTTGATGAAGCTCGTGTGGTCGAAGGTCTCGGCGTAGATGCCGACGATCGTGCCGAGGGCGCCGAAGCCGCAGACGAGCAGCAGCACTGCGACGATCAGCAGCGCGGGGTGGACGGCCGGCGCGCCGGTGATCGGGATCGCGCAGGCGGCCAGGCCGGCGCCGATGATCAGGGCGCGGAAGGCGCCGCCGACCAGGTAGCCGAGGTTGACCTGCCAGTTGTGGATCGGGGCGGCGAGGACGTCGTCGATGTAGCGGTCGGAGCGGCCCTGGAAGATCGTGCTCGCGTTGTTGGAGTAGGCGGCCTGGGCCATCGCCATCGCGATCAGGCCGGGGACGATGAACTGGTCGTAGTCGAATCCGTCGACCTGCTTGATCCGGCCGCCGAGGCTGAGCCCGAAGACGACGATGAAGAGCAGCGAGGAGACGACCGGCGCGAGCGTCGTCTGGGTCCAGAGGCGCAGGACGCGGTGGCACTCGCGGCGCGAGAGCCAGAGGAAGCTCTGCCAGGGGCGTGCCTCGGCGTGCTCGCTCATCGCGCGGACCCGCCGAGTAGACGCCGAAGCCCGAGATAGGCCGCGACCGGAGGGATCGTTAGAGCGACGACGCCGCCGACCGCGATCTCGTCGCCCACGCGGCTGCCCGCCACGGGTCGGCCACGCAGCCGCTCGAGCAGCGCGTCGAACGTATTGGCCGAGCGGTTCGCGACCCCCATCGCCTGCGTCACCAGCTCGATATCCGCTCGCTCTCGCTCGTCGTAATGGCGGGCGAGCTCGGCTTCGAGCTCACCGGGAACCGGGTCGACGTCGGCCTGGGTCCGGGCCTGTGCCCAGGCGATGGCCGCCCAGGTCCGGCGGTCGAAGCCATCCGGATCGTGCCCCTCGATAGCCGCGAGCTCCTCGTCCGTGACCCCCTCGGCCAGCGCCCAGCGCCGGTGCGCGAGCGTGCACAGGCGGCAGGCGTTCGCCTCGGCAACCGCCAGCATCACCTCCTCGCGGAGAAGGGGGTCGAAGCGCCCGCGAGCCCAGATCGCGGTCAGGTCCCGCATCCGGGCGGCAAGCGCAGAGACTTCCCGCAGAGCCCTGCCGGCCGTCGTGGTTCGAGGTTGGCGCACTGTCATCAGGCTAGGGCTTCGAGCCCAGGTTTCCCAACCCGCGCCAGAGCACGTCCATCGCCACCGCGGAGAGCTGCTCGGCCTTGAGCTCCGGGCGATCCCACCACCAGACGGCGAGGCCGTTGAGCGCCGACTTGCCGGCCTGCGCGATCAGCTCGTCGGCCTCTCGGCGGCGGATCCGGGTGCTGACCTTCAGGCCCCGAACCCGGGCGACGACCACCTGCGCGAGCCGCTTCGTCGCGGCCTCCTGGATCAGGCGCTGGGTCTCGGCGATCTTCGGGTCGGGGGCTGGGTCGAGGAAGAGGATCCGCCAGGCGGCCGGGTGCTCCTCGACGAAGCTGAAGAAGGCGCGGACGTTCTCGCGCAACAGATCCTCGACCGTCTCGTAGCCCTCCTCCCTGGTGGTCGCGGCGAGCAGCGCGGCGCCGCTCGCCTGCAGCAGCTCGATGTAGAGCTCCTTCTTGGAGCCGAAGTGGCGGTAGATCACCGGCGCGGAGATGCCCGCCGCCTCCGCGATCCGATCGATCGAGGCCCCCAGGTAGCCGCGTTCGGCGAACATCTGCGAAGCCGCCTCGAGGATCACTTCCCGGCGCTCGTCCGCCTTCAGCCGGCGCTTCGGTCTTGCTAGGCTCATAAGTTAACGATCACTAACTTAGCGGACCGGGAGGTCGCCATGAAGGTCTTCGTCGCAGGAGCAACCGGAGCGGTCGGCAGGCGGCTGGTGTCGCTGCTGGTGGAGCGGGGACACGAGGTCGTCGGCATGACCCGCTCCCCCGAGAAGGAGGACGCCGTGCGTGAGATGGGTGCCGAGCCCGCCGTCGCCGACGGGCTCGACGCCGCCGCCGTGCGCCAGGCGGTCGAGCGGGCGGAGCCGGAGGCGATCATCCACCAAATGACCGCCCTCGCCGGTGTGACGGGCCTTCGCAACTTCGACAAGGAGTTCGCCGGGGCGAACGAGCTGCGGACCACCGGCCTGGACAACCTGCTGGAGGCTGCGCGCGCGGTCGGCACCAAGCGCTTCATCGATCAGAGCTACGGCAACTGGAACTACGAGCGCACCGGCACTGAGCTGAAGACCGAGGAGGATCCCCTCGACCCGAATCCGCCCAAGAACCAGACCAAGTCGATCGAGGCGATCCGCTACCTCGAGGAGGCGGTGATGGGCGCCGACTATGTTGAGGGCATCGCGCTCCGCTATGGCAACTTCTACGGGCCGGGGACCGGGTTCGCCACCGACGGCGACCTGGTCGAGCTGGTCCGCAAGCGAAAGCTGCCGGTCATCGGCGACGGGGGCGGCGTCTGGTCCTTCATCCACGTCGACGACGTCGCCACCAACACGACGGCGGCGCTCGACCGCGGCGAGCGAGGGATCTACAACGCCGCCGACGACGGCCCGGCTCCGGTGGCCGACTGGCTGCCCGGGCTCGCGGAGGCCGTCGGGGCGAAGCCGCCGCGCCATGTCCCAACCTGGCTGGGGCGCCTCGCCGCCGGTGAGGTCGGGGTCTCGATGATGACCCAGATCCGCGGCACCTCGAACGCGAAGGCGAAGCGTGAGCTGGGCTGGGGGCCGAAGTACCCGAGCTGGCGCGAGGGCTTCCGGAGCGGCCTGTGACGCGGGAGGAGGTGGATCGCTGGCTGGAGGCCTACGTCGAGGCCTGGAAGACCTACGACCGCGGGCAGATCGAGGCGCTCTTCGCCGAGGACGTGAGGTACCGCTACCACCCGGCCGACGAGCCGATCGAGGGTCGTGCCGCGGTGGTCGACTCCTGGCTGGGGGAGGGGGATCACCCCGACGCCTCCGAGCGCGACGAGGCCGGCACCTACGAGGCCAGGTATCGCGCCTTTGCGGTCGACGGCGACGCGGCGGTCGCCACCGGGACGAGCTCCTACAAGGACTCGCCCGACGGCCCGGTCGCCCGCGTCTACGACAACTGCTTCGTGATGCGCTTCGACTCCGAGGGTCGCTGCCGCGTGTTCACCGAGTTCTTCCGGCAGCGCTGAGCGCACCGATGAATCTCGCGTGGATCCGCGGTCTATTGGGTAAGTCCCGATCAAGGAGGAGCCGACATGCCTGAGCACAAGACCGGATCACGTGAGGAGTGGGAAGCCGCGCGGGCGGAGCTCGCGAAGCTCGAGGGCGAGCAGGCCGAGCGCAACAACGAGATCAAGGAGAAGCGGCGCGAGCTGCCCTGGGTGCCGGTCGAGAAGGAGTATGAGTTCGACACCGAGGACGGCAAGAAGAGCCTCGCCGAGCTCTTCGACGGCCGCTCGCAGCTGCTCGCCTACAACATCATGTTCGGGCCCGACTACACGAAGGGGGCCTGTCCGGGCTGCACGAGCCTCGGGGACGAGTTCAGTGGCCCGCTGGTCCACCTGAACCACAGCGATGTGACGTTCCTCTGCTTCTCTCGCGCGCCGATCGACCGGCTCTTGGCTTACAAGGAGCGGATGGGCTGGGAGTTCCCCTACGTCTCGACCTATGAGAGCGATTTCCCCTTCGACATGGGCCTGGCGATGACCGAGGAGCAGGCGATGTCGGGTGAGATCCCCGGGGTGAAGGAGATGATCGAGGACCCGCCGGAGTGGCTGCAGGACTGGGGCGAGCAGGTCGGCGCGGAGCTGAAGGATGGCCTGCGCGAGGGTCCGGGCTACATCGCCTTCGCCAAGGACAACGGAACCGTGTATCTGACCTACCAGGTGATGGCGCCGGATCCGTTCGTGGCGCCGTTCCACTCGTTCCTCTTGGATCGCACGCCGAAGGAGCAGCCCGAGGAGCCCAGCGTTCGGCGCAAGGACGAGTACCCGGACTGAGTCTCAGCCGGTTGGTGGCGGTGCCTTGATCGCCTCGCGAGCGTCATCGAGGGTCTCGTACTGGAGGAGGCGGGTGATCAGCCCGCCCTTCACCTCGCAGGCATAGGCCATCTCGAGCTCGACCCTGGCGCCGCTGCCCTTGCCGAGTCCCCAGTGGCTGTTCGGCACCAGCACGAAGTCGCCGGCGTCGATGAAATCGATCCAGGTCGAGTGGAACTCGGTGAAGGGGTCCAGCCAGGCCTCCAGATAGCGGGCCACACCATCCAGGCCCCGGTAGACGGGGTCGATGCCGGTGCCCGCACCCGAGTCGAGGGTCCTGACCTCGATGTCCGGCGAGCAGACGGTTGCGAGAGCCTCCTGGATCGCATCGGCGGACCAGTCGACCTTGGCCGTGTTGATCTCCTGGAAGGGTTCGAGCAGCGACCGGACGACCTTGACGTTCTCGCTCATCCGCGGACAACATAGGGGGCGGCCGATGCCGGTGGTCTCGGCAACGACCGCCCCCAGGGGCGCATCTACATCCGCCAGCCGTCGAGTGCGATGTACAGCGTCGCGATTCCGTTCGGGTTGACGAGGATCACCGGTGACAGGCAGGTCGAGGGGACATCGAACGAGTTGTCCCTGATCCGGGCGTCACCCCTGCGGTTGATCGGCACCTGACCGGTCGTCGCCGCGGCCATCGTGTTCATGTCGGCGCCGCAGTAGAGAGAGGCGCCGATCGTGGTGACGGGCCCAGGGGTGCCGTCCCCGGGCGGAGACGGGATCACCAGCCCCTTCACCCGCAGATCCAGCCGGTGGCCGTCGAGCTGCACGCTGCCCTCCTTCAACAGCCATGGTGCGCCACCGGGGGCGACGCCGTGGAACACCGGATCGGTGGGCATCGACGGTGCGAGCGATTCGTCGACGAGCCGGTCGCCGTGTCCCCTGCCGTGTCCGTGTCCGAACGCACTCAGCGCTCCGACCACGAGCGCGGCCGAGAGCGCTGCGAGCGCGGCGGCGACGAATGTGCTCGGAACCCGCTTGGAGATTCGCATGGTCCGTATTCCCTCCTGTAGTTGTCCCTCTCCCCAAGGGAGCTACGGCCCGGGGTCCCGAAGGGTTTGCCGCGCGAGCGCCGGCTAGGCCGGCGACTCCTCGACCTCCACCGCGTGCCGTCCAGCGGCGACCGTCTTCATGTAGACGTCCTCGAGGGTGGCGGCGTCGAAGCGCTGCTTGAGGCCGGCGGCGGTGTCGCGGGCCATGATCCGGCCGCGCCCGATCAGCGCGATCTCCTCGCAGAGCGCCTCGGCCTCCTCGAGGTAGTGCGTGGTGAGCAGGATGGTGGTGCCGCGCTCGTGCAGGCGGCGGATGTAGCGCCAGAGCTCGTGGCGAAGCTCGAGGTCGACTCCGGCGGTCGGCTCGTCGAGGATCACCAGGCGCGGCTCGTGGAGCAGGGCACGGGCGAGGAGCAGGCGGCGGCGCATCCCGCCGGAGAGCTTGGGCGCGCGCGTGTCGCGCTTGGCGCGCAGGTCGAAGACGTCGATCATCTCCTCGGCGCGCTCGGAGGCGGCGGCGCCGGTCATCCCGTAGTAGCCACCGTGGTAGACGAGCGTCTCGTGGACGGTCAGGAAGCGGTCGAGGTTCGGCTCCTGCTCGGCGATCCCGATCAGCCGCCGCGCCGCCATCGAGCCGCCGGGCTCGCCGAAGACCGAGATCTCGCCGTCGGTCAGCCGGATCAGGTTGCAGACCGCCGAGATCAGCGTGGTCTTGCCGGCGCCGTTCGGTCCGAGCAGGCCGAAGAAGCTGCCCGAGGGGACCTCGAGGTCGAGCGCGTCGAGGGCTAGGGTGCCGTCGTCGTAGCGCTTGGTGAGCCTGCGTAGCTCGAGGGCGTTCGGCATCCATCAATTGATAGCGATTGCGGCCCAGCGGCCAAGGAGGAGCGATGATCGAGAGGATGGAAGACCTGCCGGCCGGCGTCATCGGCCTGCGGGCCTCGGGGAAGCTCACGAAGGACGACTACACCGACGGCCTGGAGCCGGCCCTGAAGGAGGCGACCGAGTCGGGCGAGGCCAGGGTGCTGTTCGTGCTGCCGGATTTCGACGGCCTCGAGCCCGGAGCCTGGATCGAGGACGTCAAGACCGGGCTCAAGGTCGAGACCCAGAACCGCTCCGCCTGGAAGAAGCTCGCCTTCGTCAGCGGGGTCGACTGGGTGTCGAAGGCGATGCGCCTGTTCGCCTGGGCGATGCCCGGCGAGCTCAAGGTCTTCGAGATGGACGAGCTCGACGAGGCCAAGGAGTGGATCGCCGGCTGATCCATGTGTGAGACCCCACAAAACGGGTAGAGAACCGCTGGCGTCATCGCCCGAGGGGCCTTTTGACCCTCTCCCGCCGGGCGGTTGCATTCCAGAGGGTGATCGAAGGGGCGAGAGAGTGAACGGATCGGACTGGACATGTGCCCGGTGTGGGATGACCGCGCGCTTCATGCCTGGAGCGGTCAGCCTTTCGGAGCTGCCGCCGCATTGGGACGAGGTGAATGGCCTCGCCTACTGCCTCAGCTGCCGGCGGAAGATGGCCGGTGAGGCGAAGGCGGCGATGCTTCGGGTTGAGGATGAGAGTGCGGACCTGGTGCGGGCTGATGCCGAGGGCCGCGTCGAGTTCGAGTTGAACCGCATCCCGGACCACTGCGACACGCGCATCGCGCGCGCGTGCGGCACCAACGTGATCGTCGTTCGCCAGGTGCGCGAGCGCCTCGGCGCATACCCGACGCGCCCGGTCTGAACCGCTAGTCGCCCTGGCGGATCTCGCCCTCGACGAAGAGCTTCGTCGTGGCCAGCTTCCAGCGCTCGACCTGGCGCTCGGTCAGGAACGGCTTGCCCAGTTGATCGCTCACTCCCGGCTCCATGATCACCGTGCCGAGGTTGATCAGGACGGTGTGTAGCGCCGCCCAGTCGAGGTCGAGATCGGGGCGCAGCATGCCGCGGCGCTGCAGCTCGGCCAGCTGATCGCGGCAGAGCCGGGTGAGCGTGTCGAATATCGAGAGGGCGGCCGCGTCCCGCTCCGCCACTCCCCGGGCGACGTAGCGCAGCGCGACGAAGTTCTCCGACACCAGGGCGGTGAGCCGCTCGGCGAGGTCGTCGATCACGTCGCCCTCGAACTCGTGCACGCCGAGCGCCTCGCGAGCGATCTCCTTGACGTGCTCGTCGACGGCGTTGCGCAGGGACGACTTGGACGGAAAGTAGTGCTGGACGAGCCCGGGGGAGACGCCGGCGGACGCTGCGACATCCCGAATCGAGGTCGCGGCGACGCCGTCGCGGGCAAAGCCCTCGAGGGCGGCATCGAGAATCCGCGCCTGGGTCTCCGAAGTCGCTGTCGCCATACGCCCGTATCGTAATTGCGATACAACTGTATTGTGACGCGCCAGAAGGTCGACTTCCGCTCGGGCGAGGACCGCTGTGCCGCATGGTTCTATCCGGGCACCAACGGGACGTGCGTGGTCATGGCTGGCGGCCTCGCGGTCGCGAAGGAGCCGGGGACCGATCCCTTCGCCGCTCGCTTCAACGAGGCCGGGTTCTCGGTGCTCGCCTTCGACTTCCGCCGGCTCGGCGAGAGCGGGGGCGGCCCGAGGCAGGTGGTCCGGATCGCCGACCAGCAGGACGACTTCGCGGCGGCGGTCGAGTTCGCCCGGACGCGCTCCGAGGTGGACCCGGCCAAGGTCGCGATCTGGGGCTTCTCCCTTTCGGGTGGCCACGTCTTCCCGGTCGCCGCCCGAGACCCGAAGCTGGGCGCGGCCATCGCGGTCTCGGCTCTCGCCGACGGCCCGGCCTCGGCGCCGAACGGCTTTCGGCACACGACGGCGCTCTCCGGTCTTCGGATCACGGGCCGCGGAGTCCTGGATGCGCTCGGCGGTCTGGTGGGTCGCGATCCGCTCCTCGTCCCCCTCGCAGGCGAGCGTGGGACCGTCGCGGCGCTCACGACCCCTGACTCGCTGAACGGCTCGGGGGCGCTCAACCCGGGCAACCGCTACCCCGACTGGCAGCAGGAGGTCTCGGCCTGGTCGGCGCTGCGGATCGGGATGTACCGGCCGGCGCGCTACGCCTCGCGCGTGGAATGCCCGCTGCTGGTCGTTGCGACCGAGCAGGACGGGGTGGCGCCGCCCGGCCCGGTCATCCGTGCGGGAGAGCGGGCGCCACGCGGCGAAGTAGTGAAGATGACGGGTGGCCACTATGAGCCGTTCCTCGAGGGGCACGAGCGGGCGGCGGAGGTCCAGCTGGAGTTCGTGCGCCGCCATCTGGTGGACGGCTAGCCTGCGCGCGGATAAGGTGGGCCGATGAGGAAGATCACGCTGCTCGTCTGCCTGACCGCTGCGCTGGCGCTGCCGGCAACGGCCTCGGCGGCTCAGACATTCGGCAACCCGACGCCGATCACGATCAACGATGGCAACTGTACGAACATGATCCAGATGCCGGCAGATGTGTATCCCTCGCCGATCGTGGTCAGTGGAGCCCCCACGGCAATCGACGACGTCGACGTCACCATCGCGGGATTCGGGCACATGGCCCCGGCGGACGTCCGAGTGCTGTTGGCGGGTCCTGCACCGACACAGCCCGTCCTCCTGATGCACGGGGCGGGAGGTAGTGCTCCGGTGACAAATATCACGGAGACCTTCGATGACGCCGCGACCGGCTCGGTGCCGACCCCGATCGTCAGCGGGACCTACAAGCCCACCCGGACCACGAACGACTGCAGCAACTTCACGGCCAACGCCCCGCTGCCCGCGCCGGCCCTCCCGGGCCCATACGCGGCAACGCTCGCCTCACTGAACGGCATCAATCCCAACGGCACCTGGAATCTCTACGTCGTTGACGCCTTCTCCGGAGGGACGGGGCAGATCACCGGCGGCTGGAGCCTCGCGATCTCGGCGTCGAACCCGCCTGCTTCGTCGCCGCCTGGCGCCACGCCGGTCACACCGCCACACAAGAAGTGCAAGAAGAAGCACGGCCACAAGGCAACCACCGCGAAGAAGAAGTGCAAGAAGCGTAAGTAGCCTTCGCTCATGGAGGTCTCTCGCCTCCTCGGCCGAGTCGGGTTGCCGGCTCCGATCGCGGAGCTGGCGGCGCGCGAGTGGGATGCCATCGTGATCGGCGGCGGGCACAACGGCCTCACGGCCGCGGCCTATCTGGCCCGCGCCGGGCAGTCGGTGCTGGTGCTGGAGCGGCGCGAGCGGTTCGGCGGGGCCTGCACGCTCGAGCAGCCCTTCGAGGACGAGCGCTTCCTGGTCAGCCCATGCGCCTACGTGGTCGGCCTGCTCGACCAGCTCGTGATCGACGAGCTCGACCTGCCCGCTCATGGCTACCGCGTGACACCGGCCGATCCGAACCTCTGGTGCCCGTTCGAGGACGGCACCTCGTTCGCCCAGTTCCTGGACGACGAGGACACCACGGCGCACATGCGGGAGAACGGCTTCTCAGAGCAGGACGTTCGTGGAGCGCTCGCCTACGAGGAGACCTTCGACCGGATCCGGCGGCTGCTGCGCGCCGGACCGGCCGGCGATCTCTGGCGTGGGCCGTCTCCGAGCCGCGAGCGGATCGAGGAGATCCTGGGCGACGAGGAGCTGGTCTCGATCGTCTTCGAGGAGCCGATAGCCGAGACCCTCGCCCGCTATGTCTCCGACGCGCGCCTCGTTCACGCCCTCTTCGGCCAGGGCATCATCGGCGAGTGGGCAGGGCCGAAGGACCCGGGTACCGCCTCGGTCCACCTGATGCACGGGATGGGCGAGGTCGAGGGTCACGGCGGCTGCTGGGGCTACGTCGACGGCGGCATGGGGCAGGTCTCCTTCGCGATCGCCGACGTCGCCCGGCAAGCCGGCGCGACGCTGGCCGGCGGGGTGCCGGTCGCGCGGATCGTTCCCGGTGAAGGGATCGAGCTCGAGTCCGGCGAGCTGATCCGCGCACGGACGGTGATCAGCAACGCCGACCCGAAGCGGGTGCTCGGCATGTTGCCCGAAGACGCCTTGCCCGCCGACTACCGCGAGCGGATCGACGGCTGGGAGGTGCGCTCGCCGGTGGTCAAGGTGAACGCCGCGCTCAGCAGGCTGCCGACCTTTGCGGCGGCCGGCTCGGTCGAGCCCCACCGGGCGATGGTCACGGTCACCCATGGTCTTGACGCCGCACAGGAGGCCTTTGACGCGGCTGGGCGCGGCGAGCCGCGTGTCGCCTGGGCCGAGCTCTACTTCCAGACCTCGTATGACCCGAGCGTCGCGCCGCCCGGCGCCCACGTGATGAGCGTCTTCGCCGAGTACGTCCCCTATGAGCTGGCCGAGGGCGACTGGGACTCGCGCCGCGAGGAGATCGGCGAGCAAGCGCTCGACCTGATCGAAACCTACGCCCCGGACCTGCGCGACTGCGTGATCGAGACCGAGGTGCTCGGCCCGCCCGACGTCGAGGAGCGGATCGGCCTCACCGGCGGCAACATCTTCCAGGGCGAGACGCTGCCGGACCAGATGTGGGACCGGCGCCTGGAGTCACGCACACCGGTGGAGGGCCTCTACCTGTGCGGCGCGGCGACCCACCCGGCCGGCTCGGTGATCGCCCTGAACGGGCGGAACGCGGCGATGGCCGTGCTCGAGGACGCGGGCGCGCCCGCGCCCGTAGCCGGCTAGTCGAGCTTCCCGGTCGCGTAGCGCTGCACGTTGGGTCCGACCCATCGGACGACGTCCGCTCTCTTCGCCGACGCCAATGGCTCGGCCTTCAGCACATAGCGAAGGACGCCCAGCCCCATCAGCTGGGATGAAAGGAGGTCCGCTCGAAGCTCGGGCTGATCCGAGCCGAGCTCTGCGAGCAGCGGCTGGAAGAGGCGGTCGCGGATGAACTCCGCGAGCATCTGCGCGGCCTCGGGCTCGACCGTCGCGGCCGCCAGCAGGGTGAGGATCGGATTTCGGGTGCCCTCCTTGTCCCAGATCCGGAGCAGCAGGGCGACCAGGTTCTCGCCGATGTTGCTCCGCCCCTTGGCCAGGATCTGCGGCATCGCGTCCTCGGGCTCGAAGGGCCACTGGACGGACTCCGAGAAGAGGGTGATCTTGTTGCCGAAGAAGTGGACCAGCAGGGAGGCATCGACGCCGGCGTCCTTCGCGATGGCCCTCATCGTCGCGCCCTGGTAGCCCCGCTCCATGAAGCGCTTGCCGGCGGCATCCAGAATCGCCTGCCGGGTGGTGCTCTCTCCCGGCCGGCGGCCGGTGCGGGGGGTCTTGGTCCTGGGAGTGGTGGGTGTCACAGAAAAGTCCTCAAAATTCCTTGACAGATGAATTCAACACTGTAAAGTCAACGCCGTTAAGTCAACAGTGTTCAACTATAGCCCACCGGGGGGTCGACGAGGATGAGAAGGCAAGAGACGGACATAAATCGCAATCTGGTTCTCGCGGCGATGTGCGTGGCCCTCGGAACCGTCGTCAGCGCCGTCTCCTCCCTCAACGTCGCTCTCCCCGATCTGGCGAGAGATCTTCACGCCACCCAGACGCAGCTCCAGTGGGTGGTGGATGCCTACGCCGTCGTCTTCGCCGGGCTCCTGCTCCTGGCCGGCGCGCTCGGGGACGCGTTCGGTCGGCGGCACCTCCTACTGGGCGGGCTGGTCGTGTTCTCGGGCGCGGCCGGCGCCGCCCTGTTCATCGACAGCCCGGGCGCCCTGATCGCCGTGCGGGCCGTGATGGGCCTGGGAGCGGCGGCGATCATGCCGGCGACCCTCTCGATCATCACCAACGTCTTCCCGGCCGGGGAGCGTGACCGCGCGGTCTCCATCTGGGCCGGGGTCGCGGGTGGCAGCGCCCTGCTCGGGCTGCTCGTCTCGGGCGCCCTGCTCGAGACCTTCTCCTGGGACTCGGTCTTCGGCTTCAGCGCGGTGCTCGGCGCGCTCGCCTTCGTCGCTGCGGCCCGCCTCGCGCCCAACTCGACGGCGGAGGGCACGCGGCTCGACGTCACCGGCGGCGTGATCTCCGCCGGCGGGCTCGCCACGCTGGTCTACGCGATCATCGAGGGGCCGGAGCGCGGCTGGACCGATTCGCTCACGCTCGGCGCCTTCGCCGTCGCTCTGGTCCTGCTGGCGGCATTCGTCAGCTGGGAGCTGCGTCGCGAGCATCCGCTGCTCGATCCCCGCCTCTTCCGGCTCCGAGGCTTCGGCGCGGGCACGGTCTCGATCACGGTGCAGTTCTTCGCCTTCTTCGGCTTCATCTTCGTGACGCTCCAGTACTTCCAGTTCGTGCTGGGGTACTCGCCGCTCGTCGCCGGGATCGCACTGGCGCCCGTCGCGGTGGCGATGATGGGGCTCTCGCCTCGGGTGCCGAAGGTGCTCAAGCACTTCGGACCCGGGCGCGTGGCGCCGGTCGGCCTGCTGCTGATGGCCGCCGGGTTCTTCGTTCTCTCGACCGCCGGGCGCGACACGACCTACTGGCTGCTGCTCGCCGGTCTGGTTCCGCTGGGCGTCGGCATGGCGCTGGCGACCACCCCCGCGACGACCGCGATCGTCTCCTCGCTGCCGAAGGCGAAGCAGGGCGTCGCCTCCGCCGTCAAC
Organism: uncultured Solirubrobacterales bacterium; assembly: GCA_963728875.1. Taxonomy (GTDB): domain Bacteria; phylum Actinomycetota; class Thermoleophilia; order Solirubrobacterales; family 70-9; genus DASUPK01. The sequence goes on along the minus strand of CAVSLJ010000003.1, from coordinate 238,908 downwards.
GACCTTGCGCGCGAGGTGGGCGGCGCGCTCGGCATCGCGGTGCTGGGCAGCGCGCTCAACGGCCGCTACCAGTCGGGCGTGGAGAGCGCGACCACCCATCTGCCGGCGCAGTTCGCCGACCACGCGAAGGACGCGCTCCCGGCCGCCCTCGCCATCGCCGACCGGCTCGGCCCGAAGGGCGCCGCGCTCGCCGCCCAGGCCCAGAACGCCTTCGTCGACGGCCTCGGCCTGGCGCTGGTGATCGCCGCCGCCTCGGTGGCCGTCGCCGCGGTATTCGTCCTCTGGCGCGCCCCGCATGAGGCCGATGTCACTCGGCCCGAGCGTGTCCCGTCCGTTCTTGAAGAGCAAGCCGAGCCCCGCTGAGGAGCAATCAGAAAAGGAGAACGACATGGAGACCACGTTTCCAGCCAAGCGCGTGCAGATCGACAAGGTCGCGATGAAGCCGGTCGCGGCGATGCTCAGGTTCCAGACGTCCATCGAGCTGGACGACCGGCTCCACAATCTCGTCAGCCTGCGGGCCTCGCAGCTCAACGGCTGTGCCTTCTGCATCGACATGCACTGGAAGGAAGCCCGAGCCGGCGGCGAGACCGAGGATCGGCTCTACTCGCTCGACGCCTGGCACGAGAGCCCGCTCTACGAGGACCGCGAGCGGGCGGCGCTCGAGCTCTGCGAGGCGATGACGCTGATCGCCGACGGGCAGGTCCCGGACGAGGTCTGGGACCGGGTGCAGGCGGTGATCTCCGACGAGGAGGAGCTCGCGCAGCTCGTTCTCGCGATCGCCGCGATCAATTCCTGGAACCGCCTCTGCATCACGGCTCGGCTCGAGCCCGGCCACTACGAGCCCGCGCTCCGACAGGTGGCATAGTCGCGCCATGGCTGACGCAATCAAGACCGAGGGCCTGACCAAGCGCTACGCCGAGACGGTCGCACTGGATTCGCTCGATCTCTCGGTTCGCGACGGTGAGGTCTACGGCTACCTCGGGCCGAACGGCGCGGGGAAGACCACGACCATCCGGCTGCTGCTCGGCCTGCACCGCGCCAGCGCGGGGCGGGCCGAGCTCTTCGGCATCGACGCGTGGCGGGACCCGGTCAGTGCCCATCGCCGCGTCGCGTACGTGCCGGGCGAGCCGTTCCTGTGGCCGAAGATGACCTCCGCCGAGACCTTCGAGTTCCTGGCGCGGCTGCACGGCGGCATGGACGTCGGCTACCGCGCCCAGCTCGTCGAGCGGTTCAAGCTCGATACCTCCAAGCGAGTCCGCGCCCTCTCCAAGGGAAACCGACAGAAGGTGCAGCTCGTGGCGGCCCTCGCCACCCGCGCCGACCTGCTGATCCTCGACGAGCCGACCAGCGGCCTCGATCCCCTGATGGAGGTCGCCTTCCGCGACAGCGTGCACGAGGCGAAGGAGCGCGGCCAGACCGTCTTCCTCTCCTCCCACATCCTCAGCGAGGTCGAGGCGCTCTGCGACCGGGTGGGGATCCTCAGCAACGGCCGCCTTGTTGACGAGGGCACGCTCGCGGAGATGCGGCACCTCGGCGCCCACCGGGTCGAGGCGACCTTCGACGGGATGCCTCCGGAGATCAACTCGCTGCCCGGAGTGGTGGTGAGCCGAGCCGGCGAGCACACGCTTCGCTTCGAGGTGAGCGGCGAGGTCGGCCCCCTGATCGAGACCCTCGCCCCGCACCACGTGGTCTCGCTGACCAGCCACGAGCCCTCGCTCGAAGAGATCTTCCTGCACCACTACGACGGGGCGGGCAGCGGTGGCGGCGGCTAGGGCGATCGCCGGGCAACGCTTCGCCGCCGGCCGCGTGCGCGATCTCCTGTTCGGTCTCTTCTTCCTTGTCTATGCGGCCGGCCAGACGAGCGCGTACAGAGGCACGTATGCCACAACGCAGGAGCGGCTCAACTTCGCCCGCGACTTCGGCGACAACAAGGCGGTGCGGCTCTTCTACGGCGTTCCCCACGACCTGCTGACCAGCGGGGGCTACGCCGCCTGGCGGGTGGGGGGCATCGCGGCGATCTTCGCCGCCGCCTGGGGGCTGCTCTCCGCCGTCAAGTCGATGCGGGCAGAGGAGGACTCCGGTCACGAGGAGCTCGTCCTCGCCGAGGCGGTGGGCAGGCGGACCTCCTTCGGCGCCTCCATCGCCGCCGGCCTGGTTGGCGCCGCCATCCTCTGGGCCGGGATGTGGCTCGGCCTGGTCGCGGCCAAGCTGCCCGCCGGCGAGTCGGCGCTGCTCGCGCTGGGCACCGCCGGAGCCGGGGTGATCTTCCTGGGCGTCGGGACGATCGTCAGCCAGCTCGCCTCGACCCGGCGGCTGGCGCTCGAGCTGGGCGCCGCGGCCCTTGGGCTGGCGTTCGTCCTGCGGGTGACCGCCGACACCTCCGATCAGCTCGACTGGCTTCGCTGGCTCACCCCGCTCGGATGGGCCGAGGAGCTTCGGCCCTTCACCGGGTCGCGGCCCGCGGTCCTGCTGCTCATGCTCGCCGGCGCGGTGGCGCTGATCTACGCGGCGAGATGGATCGCCCTTCGCCGGGATATCGGCGTGGGGCTGCTGCAGACCTCCGACACGAAGGAGCCCGACCGGCGTCTGCTCTCCTCGCCGCTCGCCCAGGCCCTGCGCGACGAGCGGGGCCGGCTCGCGGCCTGGATCATCGGCAGCGGCTTGTTCGCCGTGCTCATCGGCGTGCTCGCCGACAGCGTCACCTCCACCGAGTCCGCGAGCCTCAACCGGCAGCTCGCGAAGCTCGGCGTGAGCTCCGTGAGCACCGCGTCCGGCTACATCGCCTTCACCTTCCTGTTCTTCATCCTGCTGGTCTGTCTTTTCTGCGCGTCGCAGCTCGCGGCGGCGCGGCACGAGGAGGCAGATGAGCGACTCGACACGCTGCTCGCTCAGCCGGTCGCCCGCGGCCGCTGGCTCGCCGGGCGGTTGCTGCTCGCGATGGCCGGCGCCGCCGGGCTCGCGGTGGCGCTCGGCGTGCTGACCTGGGCCGGAGCCGCGTCGCAGGGCGCCGACGTCTCCTTCGGCGACATGGTCGGCGCGGGCGCCAACTGCCTGCCGATCGCCCTGCTCTTCCTGGGTCTCGGAGCGCTCGCCTTCGCGGCGTGGCCACGGGCCACCTCCGCGGCCGCCTACGGCCTGGTGCTGCTGGCCTTCGTCTGGGAGCTGTTCGGCTCCCTGCTGGATCTACCGGCCTGGGCCGTGGACCTCTCGCCGTTCCACCAGGTCGCCCTGGTTCCGGCCGAGTCGTTCAAGGCCACGGCCGCGCTGATCATGCTCGCGATCGCGGGCCTGGCTATGGTCGCGGCGGTGCGAGTGTTCGAGCGGCGTGACCTGGTGGGCGCATGACCCCCGTGGATGGAGCCCCGCACAGGGTGGTGGTAATCGGCGGCGGCTTCGGCGGCCTCCAGGCCGTGCAGAAGCTCGCCCGCATGCCGGTCGAGGTGACGCTGATCGACCGGCGGAACTTCCACCTCTTCCAGCCGTTGACCTACCAGGTGGCGACCGGATCGCTCTCGCCCGAGGAGGTCGCCTATCCGCTGCGTGCGATCTTCAAGCGGCGCCGGAACGTCCGCGTGCTGCTCGGTGAGGTGCGTGAGGTCGACCTCGCTGACCGGACGGTGCGGATCGAGCCCGGCGCCGGCGAGTCCGGGCCGCTCACGATTCCCTACGACACGCTGATCGCGGCCGGTGGCTCCCGCTATTCCTACTTCGGCCACGACGAGTGGGAGGCCTATGCCCACGAGGTGAAGTCGCTCGAGAGCGCCCTCGGGGTGCGAGCCCAGATCCTGAGCGCGTTCGAGGCCGCCGAGCTCGAGACGGACGAGGAGCGCCGGCGGGCCTGGCTCACCTTCGTGGTGGTCGGGGCCGGGCCGACCGGGGTGGAGATGGCCGGCCAGATCGGAGAGCTGGCCCGCGACACGCTCCGAAGGGACTTCCGCGAAATGGATCCACGTGGCGGGCGCGTCCTGCTGCTCGAGATGGCCGACCGTGTCCTCACCACCTTCCCGCCCTCGCTCTCGGCGAAGGCGGCCCGCTCGCTCGAGAATCTCGGCGTCACCCCGCTGCTCAGCCATACCGTCGTCGACATCGACGATCACAGCGTCACGGTGGAGGCACACGAGGGCCAGGAGCGCATTCCGGCGCGCACCGTGATCTGGGCCGCTGGGGTGACGGCGTCCTCGCTCGCGAAGCGGCTGGGCGACGCGTGCGGCGCCGAGGTCGACCGAGCCGGCCGGGTCTCAGTCGAACCCGATCTGACGCTGCCGGGCCATCCGGAGGTGATTGCGCTCGGCGACATGATCCGAGTGCGCGGCGAGGACGGCGAGGTGCAGGACCTGCCCGGCGTCGCCCCGGTCGCCATGCAGCAGGGCCGCTATGCGGCCAAGCTCGTCAAGGCGCGACTGCGCGGCAGGGAGCACGGCGCGTTTCGCTACCGGGACAAGGGCAACCTCGCGACGATCGGGCGCGCGCGGGCCGTCGCGGACCTCCATGCCGTTCGACTGAGCGGATTCGTCGCCTGGATCACCTGGCTGGTGGTTCACCTCTGGTACCTGATCGGCTTCCAGAACCGGCTGCTCGTGATGATTCGCTGGGGTTTCAGCTTCTTCACGCGGGGACGCGGCGGGCGCGTGATCGAGCATGTGCCGGATTCGGCGGGAGGCGCCCGACCCCCCTCATAGGCTGCGGCCATGGCCGTGATCCTCGCCTTCGGCTCCGCGGCGGTGTTCGCGCTCGGGACCGTGCTGCAGCAGCGGGTGGTGATGGACGCCCCCGAGGCGAAGGAGGCGAGCGCCGGGATCCTCTTCCGGCTGATCCAGCATCCGGTCTGGCTCGCCGGGATCGCGGCCTACGGGATCGCCTTCGGCCTGCAGGCGGCGGCGCTCGGCGACGGCCGGCTGGTCGTCGTGCAGCCGATCCTCGCGACCACGATCGTGTTCGCCCTGCCGCTCGGTGTCTGGCTCTCCGCGCAGAGGATCACCCGGCGCGACGTGATCGCGGCGATCGTGGTCACCGTCGGGCTCGCGCTGTTCCTCGTCTTCGCCGATCCCTCCGGCGGCAAGCAGGATGCGCCGATCGGCCAGTGGGTCGTCGCGAGCGCGGTCGTCATTGGCCTGGCGGCGGGGCTCGTGGTCGGCGGCCTGGCACGGGCCGGGGCGCTTCGCGCGGCACTGCTCGGCACGGCCTCGGGGCTGCTCTTCGGCCTGGTCTCGGCCCTAACCAAGGGTGCGGTCGAGGTCCTTCAGGACGACGGCGCCGAGGTTCTCGTCAACTGGCACCTCTACGCGCTGATCGCGATCGGCTTCGCCGGGATGACGATCACCCAGCTCTCGCTGCAGACGGGCATCCTGCCGCCGGCGGTTGCGACCAGCTCGATCTTCAACCCGGCGGCGAGCGTCGTCCTCGGCCTGACGCTGTTCGACGAGCAGGTCCATCACTCGACCGTGGGGCGGATCGGCGCGGTCGTGGCCCTGCTCGCGATGTTTGGCGGGATCGCCGCCCTGGCGTTCGGTCGGCGCGAGTAGGCTGACGCCGAGGAGTGAGGGATTGATCTACCGGAGCCCCGAGCCGGACATCGAGATACCCGACGTGGCGATGCCCGACTACGTGATGGGCGGGGCCGCCGCGCGAGGCGATCACCCGGCGTTCATCGACGGCGCCACGGGCGAGGTCACGACCTACGCCGAGCTGGCGGCCAAGGTGGACGCGGTCGCCGCCGCGCTCCAGGCCCGGGGCGTCGGGAAGGGCGACGTGGTCGCCCTGGTCGGGCCGAACAGCGCCGAATGGGGGATCGCGTACCTAGGGATCATGCGAGCCGGGGGCGTGGTCACTCCGATGAACCCCCTGCTCACCCAGGAGGAGATGGGGCGCCAGGAGGAGAACTCCGGCTCGAAGCTCCTGATCGACGACCCGCCGGCCTTCGTCGCGGGTGTGAAGCCCGGCACAACCCCGGAGGCCCTGGAGATCGATCCCGAGGAGCTCGCGGTGCTTCCGTACTCGAGCGGAACCACCGGATTGATGAAGGGCGTGATGCTCACTCACCGCAACCTGGTGGCGAACATCGAGCAGGCGTGGAACTCGATGCCGGTCGACGAGGACGACGTCCTGGTCGGGCTGATGCCCTTCTTCCACATCTACGGCCAGACCGTCGTGCTCAATATGGGCCTGGCCAAGGGGTCGACGATCGTCGTGATGCAGCGCTTCGACTGCGACACCCTGATGGACCTGATGGAGGAGCACGGCGTCACCTGGCTGCACGTCGCTCCGCCGGTGATCCTCCAGCTGGCCACCCACATGAACGTCGAGGGCCGGGACTTCTCGAAGCTCAAGCTGATCATCTCCGGCGCGGCCCCACTCGACGCCGAGCTCGCCGGCCGCGCGGAGGCGAAGGTGGGCGCGCCGGTTCGCCAGGGCTACGGGATGACCGAGCTCAGCCCGGTGAGTCACAAGAGCCGGTTGGCACGCGTCCCGGAGACGCCGCCGGGCAGCGTCGGCGCGCTGGTCCCGAACACCGAGGCCCGCCTGGTCGATCCCGCGACCGGGGAGGACGTGCCCGAGGGCGGGGAGGGTGAGATCTGGATCAGGGGCCCGCAGGTGATGAAGGGCTACCTCAACAACCCCGCGGCGACCGCAGAGGCCCTGGTCGCGGATGGCTGGCTGCGCACCGGGGACATCGCCCGGATCGACGAGAACGGCTTCACCTTCATCGTCGACCGGCTGAAGGAGCTGATCAAGTACAAGGGCTACCAGGTGCCGCCGGCCGAGCTCGAGGCCGTGCTCGTCTCACACCCGAAGGTCAGGGACGCGGGAGTGATCGGGGTGCCGATGGACGACGGGGGAGAGGCGCCCAAGGCCTTCGTCGTCGCCGACGACGGAGTCGACGCCGACGAGCTGATGGCCTACGTCGCCAAGCACGTGGCGCCGTACAAGAAGATCCGCGCGGTCGAGTTCATGGATGAGATCCCGAAGTCGGCCTCGGGCAAGATCCTCCGCCGCCTGCTGCGCGAGGAGCACGCCGCGGCCGGCTGATCGCGCAAAAGGTAGTATCCAGTTGTCGCCCTCGACGTCGATACTTCCCGCGTGCCTCGTCCCGCGATTCGAGTCGCTCTGCTTGTGGGGATCCTTGCCTGCCTGTCGGTCCCGGCGAGCGCCTCGGCCGGCGACCTCGATCAGCAGCAGACCCTCGCCCCCGGCGCGCGCGGGATCACCTCGACTCAAAGTGGCGCCCAGACCTTCACCGCGGGCCGGACGGGTCTGCTTGATCAGGTGGATCTGAACCTCGCCAAGGGGGGCTCCCCGGGCAACCTGACGGTCGAATTGCGCGATGTCGCTGCCGGGGTGCCGGGAACCCAGGTCCTGGCGGCCGCGAGCGTCCCGGCCTCCAGCGTCCCCTTGACGGCGGCGCATGCGTTCGTCTCGATCCCCTTTGCCGTTCCGCCTTCTGTGACGGCCGGGAGCCAGTACGCGATCGTCGCCTACACGGCTGCCTCCGGCCCCGACTACTACTACTGGTGGGACGGGGGCCCGCCCAGCCCGTATGCGGGCGGGATGGAGTTTCTCGCACTCTCCTCTCCGCCCGTTGCGCCCTGGACCCCGCAGACGACAATCGACTTCGCCTTCAAGACCTACGTCGCGGCCCCCGGTAGCACTGCCTCAGTCCCCGGGGCGACGGGCCAGCGGGCTGCCGCCCTGCACAGGTGCAAGAAGAAGCACTCGCGCCGGGCGCGCAGGAGATGCCGGCGGCGGGCGAACCGACTTCCCGTCTGAATCGACCATGGCGAGCAACTACAGCCGGCCGGCCGGCCGGGTCTGATCGCACTCCCCGGATCGCCACGGTCCGGGAAAATGCCTGGCGATGGGGGACGTGCAAATCCTGCTCGCCGCGCTCTTCGTCTCGGCCGCCGGCCTGAACGCACTGGCCAACCGGCTCTCCCTGCCCTATCCGATCCCGCTCGTGATCGGCGGGCTGGTGCTGGGTCTGATCCCCGGGATCCCGGACATCACGCTCAATCCGGACCTGGTCCTGCTCGTCTTCCTGCCCCCGCTGCTCTACTCGTCGTCGTTCTTCGCCGACCTGCGGAGCCTGCGCGACGACACCCGAGTCATCGTCCTCAACTCGGTCGGGCTGACGATCTTCACGGCCGGTTGCGTCGGGGTGATCGCCCACGAGGTGATCGACCTGCCTTGGGCGATGGCCTTCGCACTCGGCGCGATCGTCTCTCCGACCGACCCCGCGGCCGCTACGGCGATCATGAGGCGGGTCGGAGCTCCGCGCCGGCTCATCAACATTCTCGAGGGCGAGAGCATGATCAACGACGCTGCGGCTCTCGTCATGTACAAGGTCGCGGTCGCCGCCGCGATCGGGGAGACGGTTTCTGCGGGGCACACGGTCCTGACCTTCTTCGGGGACGTCGCGGGCGGGGTCGCGATCGGCCTCGTCGTCGGCTACGTGATCGCCGAGGTCCGGCGGCGGGTGAGCGACGTCAACACCGAGCTGACGATTTCCCTGTTCAGCGCCTATGGGGCCTTTATCCCCGCCGACCAGATCGGCGTCTCCGGCGTCCTGGCGGTGGTCGCCTGTGGGCTCTACCTGGGCTGGCGGGCGCCCGAGATCGCCTCGCCGGAGAGCCGGATGCAGGGCTACGCGATGTGGTCAATCCTCACCTTCTTGCTGAATGCGACCCTGTTCATCCTGATCGGATTGCAGTTGCCGGCGATCGTGGATGGGCTGGCCGGCAGTTCGGCGAGCCAGGTGGTCGGGTACGCGGCGCTCGTCTGCGCTGCGGTGATCATGCTGCGCTATATCTGGCAGTTCGCGATGGCCATGGTCATCCGGACGCTCGACCACCGGCCATCCCAGATTGCCCGGCGCTCGACTTGGCGCCTGCGAGTCGTGGGCGGCTGGTCGGGGATGCGAGGCGCGGTCTCGCTGGCCGCGGCGCTTGCCCTGCCAATCCATACGGACGCCGGCGCTCCGCTGCCGGGCCGCGACCTGATCCAGTTCATCACCTTCTCCCTGATCCTCGTCACCGTCGTGGGACAGGGGCTGACCCTGCCCTGGCTGATCCGCAAGCTCGGGGTGGTCGACGACGGCGAGGACGAGCAGCACGAGGAGATCAAGGCCAGGCTGGTGATCGCCCGCGCCGCTCTTGACCGGATGGAGGCGCTCGAGGGCGAGGAGTGGACCAACGACGAGACGATCGAGCGGGTCCGCGCCCTCTACCGGTTCCGGAAGCGGCGGTTCGCTGCGCAGGCGGGGGCGGTGGACGGATCGGACGGGATCGAGGAACGCTCGCTCGCCTACCAGCGGCTTATGCACGAGATCTACGCATCCCAGCGTGAGGCCCTGGTCGAGCTGCGCAACGGTCGCCGAATCAGCGTCGACGTGATGCGGCGAGTCGAGCGCGAGCTCGACCTCGAGGAGCAGCGGCTGGAGGTCTAGTAGCCGGGCGGTTTTCGCGGCGGGCCGAGGTAGACGTGTGCCAGCGCGATGGCGCTGGCCCTGCGCTCGGCCGGGCCCGCTGACGGCGCTCTCACCTTCACCGTGATCAGGCGCACGCCGTCGGTGGTCAGCAGACGGCTCTCCACCGGGAACCAGTAGCCACCGAGCTCCAGCGTCGTGACCGGGCGCGGCGCCGCGCGAGCCGCCTTGTGGGACCACTCGACGTTCTGCCAGAACTCGACCTGCTCGCGCTCCATCCGGACGTACGCCTGGGGTGCGCTGTCGAGCATCGCGATCGCCTGCACATCTCCGGCGTGCAGCCGGCAGCCCGCCGCCCCGTTCGAGGCCTTGAACGGAGAGCCGGCCACGGCGTCCGACTGAACCGAAGCCGCCTTCGCGAGCACCGCTCGAGCCCGCCGGGAGCATGGTGGTTGCAGATGGTGATGGTGGGCGGACGCGGCCACCGGTGTCGGCGATGGGACCGGCGGGGATGGCGTGGACGCCGCGGTCGTTCCCCCACTCGACGAGGAGCCGCACCCCGCGAGCAATGCAGCCGCGATCAGGGCTGTCGTCGTGAGCCTCACAGCGCCGTAGTCCAAGACTAGGACGGCGGGTCTGCCGCGTCTAGTCGCCGGGCGAGAGCACGTGCCCGACCGCCGGGTCGGACTTGCCGTCGAGCAGCTCGCGGTAGATGCGCTCGACGTCCTCCGGCCCGGAGCCGTGCTCGACCTGCAGCCAGTCCCGGGTCCACTCCACGAAGGGAGCCCAGGCGTCGGCGATGCGCTGGTTCAACTCATCCGGGCCCCAGTCCTCCGTTCGCTTGCGGAGGCGATCCGGGGCGAAGAAGAAGACGGGCTGCGGCCCGGCGAGCTCGGCGCCGCCGCCGAGGTCCTCGCGGTGGGTGATGCCGACGGCGGCGGAATGCTTGAGCTCGTCCCCGAAGTGGCCGTGGACGGCGCTCCTCACCTTTGCATCGCCGGACATGTCCACGTAGACCGCCGGCTTCACCTCAACCGAGTCGATCTCCTCGTAGGGCACGACCGTGCCGTAGACGCCGAGCGACTCGGTGAATTCGACGTTCCCCGGCGAGGTCAGCCCGATCACCTCGGTGCCATCGCGCTTGTCGAGCAGGTAGGCGAGGGCGGAGGACGTGCGGCTCGAGGCCGAGGAGAGCACCGCAGTCTCGGCCCCGAAGAAGGCCGAGTCGTCGAGGAAATCGTCGATCAGGAACGAGGTGAAGTAGAGCGGCCAGAGCAGCATCTGCGGGTCCTCGTTCCTCTCTTCGTAGAACGGCACTCCCGCGACGCGGACGTAGCGGTTGTAGGCGGCGGGGAGCGCTGCGCGGTGCGGCGTCGTGTCGACGAAGTCGAGCGGGTCGGCGCGGTCCGGCTGGACGACGAGGTGTGAGGCGGGAGGGAGGTAGCCGAAGACTCTCGTCCCCTCCGGCACCCCCTCTGCCTCGCTGGCGACCACGTCGGCGAACCCCCAGACGGGCATCCGCGCCCAGCCCTCCTCCTCCGTCGGGAAGAAGTTCCAGTAGTTCATCGCCTCGCCCATCACGGCATAGGTGATGTTGTTGGTGGTGAGGCCGAACGTGTCGACCCCGAGCAGGACCTGGCCGTCCGCGATCTCCGGCACCTCGCTCTCGGCGAAGCGCGTCTCGTGCAGGTCGTCTTTTCGGACCTGGAAGTCGATCTGCGGAGCTTATTCAGCGAGCGAACCTGGGCACGGTCCGGGTTCTGAACGGCGAGCGACGCTTCGCGGCCAGGAGCGAGCGGTCAGCCACATCGTGGAGCGCGAGCCCGTCGCCGCTGGTCAGAGACGCGACCCCGAAGCAGGCGGTGACCTTGCCGTCACCGAGCTCCGCCGCCTCGATCGCCGTGACAACCCGTGTCGCCGCGATCTTCGCGCCCTCGAGCTTGGTCTCCGGCATCAACAGCGCGAATTCGTCGCCGCCGATGCGGAATGCATCGTCGGTCAGCCGGGACGAATTGATCGCTTCGGCGACGCCTTGGAGGACCGTGTCACCGGCGGGATGGCCGAGCTGATCGTTGACCGCCTTGAAGCCGTCGAGGTCGAAGAGGCCGAGCCCCAGCGGATGGGCATAGCGAGCGCTCCTTGCCGCCTCGATCGCCAGTCGCTCTTCATACGCCCGCCGGTTGAGAAGGCCGGTGAGGGCGTCCGTCCTGCTCTCCTTCTCCTTGACCTCGAAGAGCGAGGCATGAGCCATCTGGGCCGAGATCGACTCGGTGAGCAGCTGAAGCGTTTCGACCTCCTCCGGCCCGAAGGCGTCCGGAGCGGACGAGTAGACCTTGAGCACTCCGACGGCATCGCCGCCGTGCCGCAGGGGCACGGCGATCATCGAGCGGGCGTTCACTCTGCGCGAGGCCGCGCGGTCCATCCGTGGGTCCACCTCGGTGTCGTTGCAGTGGAGCACCTGATCGAGGTCAAGGGCCATGCCGGAAAGGCTGCTGTCGCGGTCGAGCCGGATGCCGAGGTAGGGGGTCGCGTCGCCGGTGGTGACCGTGTAGACCATCTGGTCTCGGTCGGGGACCTCGATCACGCCGGCGCTCGCGCCCGTGAGCTCCTGGGCGCGGTGGGCCACCAGCCGCATGACCTCGCCGGAATCCAGGTCCGCGGCCGCGATCTCGCTTTGGGTCTTGATGATCGCCCGTAGGCGTTCCGCCTGTGTCTCCATTCACTAATTAATCGGCCGAGGCGATACCGACTAGTTAGGTCCCAGGCGTCAATTGGACGTTTGATCGAAAGGTCCCAATTAGAGGTCCAGCCAGAGCTCCTGGCCGATCGTGCCCTCGGGAAACGCCTCGTGCGGCGCCTCGCTCGTCTGCGTGAAGCCGGCCGCGTCGTAGATCCGGCGGGCGCTCTCGAGGGAGCTGTTGGTCCAGAGCACCATCCGCTCGTAGCCCTTCGAACGGGCGAAGCGGATGCAGCGGTCGACCAGCTTGCGACCGACGCCGAGGCCGCGCGCCCAGTCCTCGACGAAGAGGAGGCGAAGCTGGGCGATGTCCTCCGAGTTGCGGACGCAGTAGACGGCGCCCGCCCGCTCGCCGTCGAGCTCCGCGATCCAGGCTCGCTCGCGTTCGTCCTCGTGATCGCTCAGGTGGTCGGCGACGATCCGGGCGACCAGGGCCTCGAAGGCGGGCGGCCAGCCGAGCTCGTCGTCGTAGAGGTGTGCGTGCCGCTCGAGCACCCAGCCGTGGTCGCCGGGACGGATCTCGCTGATCTCCACGCGGCGTTGCTCCAGCGGCTCGCCGAGAATCCGCCGGATCGAGCCCATGGCCTCCACAAGGCGCCGCTGCTGCTCGTCCGAGTAGGCACCGAGCACCTCGCCGATCTCCGCGCCCGAGCGTCGGTCGAGGCTTGCGAAGGTGCGGCGCCCTTTGGCGGTCAGCTCGACCAGCTGACGGCGGCGGTCGGAGCTCGAGCGCATGCGCCTGACCAGGCCCTCGGCCTCGAGACGGTTGAGGATCCGGCTCAGATACCCGGGATCCAGACCGAGCTCATGACGGAGGTGGACGACCCCCGTCCCCGGGTGCGTGGCGATCTCATGGATCACCCGCGCCTCGGTGATCGAGAACGAGCTGTGCAGGTAGCCGGGGGAAAGGAGGCCGACCTTCAGCGGATAGAGCCGGTTGAAGGCACGGACCGCTGCGACGCGGTGCTCCTCATCCTTCTTCGCAGCGCTCGCCATATTCCTTGACTAAGTCAAAGAATAGCTTCAGGCAGACGGCTTCGCCATCAGATCGCGGTCACAAGCAACCGCCCCACGCAAGTCGCTTCGGGCTTCGCCCTGCGCTCCGAAGTGGAGCGGCCTGGTGACCGCTAGCGAATGAAGAGCATCTCCGCGTACTTCGGCAGCGGCCAGAGGTCGTCGGGGACGATTTTCTCCAGCCTGTCCGCTGCCTCGCGGACCTTCTCCATGCCGGCGATCTGCTTGTCGCGCGCGTGGATCGCGAGGTCCATGCCCTCGAGTCCGTCCGGGTACTGGTTGGCCTCGTCGAGCTCCTTGATCGCCGCGACCAGCTCGTCCACCAGCGGGGTCGCCTCCTCGGTGACCGCGCCGATGCCGGCGTCGTCGCCGAGCGCCAGGTAGCGGAGGGCGGCGGGCAGGATCATCGTCCGGGCCATCGTGTCGGCCGTCTCGGCCTCGATGTTGGCGCGGATGATGTACTGCTCGAGCCAGACCTCGTAGCGGGAGTCGAGCTCGCGCTCGTTCAGCACCTTGTACTTCTCCATCATCGAGACGGTGGGCTCGGCGAGCACCTCCGGCAGGCAATCGGGCGTGGTGCGCAGGTTCTTCAGGCCGCGCTCCTCGGCCTCCTTGTGCCAGGCCTCGTCGTAGTTGTCGCCGTCGAAGATGATCTGCTTGTTCGCGTCGTAGGCCTCCTTGACCACCGCGGTGACGGCGGCCGGCAGATCGCCGTCGCCCTTGGCCTCGAGCTTGTCGGAGAGCTCGTCGATCGCCTCGGCGACGATGGTGTTGAGCACCGTGTTGGGGAAGGCCAGCGACTGGCTCGACCCGAGGGCGCGGAACTCGAACTTGTTACCGGTGAAGGCGAACGGCGAGGTCCGGTTGCGATCGCCGCCGTGCATCGGCAGCGGGGGCAGGACCTCCGCGCCGAGCTCGAGGAACGAGCCCGGGGTGTGCGGATCACCGCTGCCCGAGGAGATTGCCTCGAAGACCTTCGTCAGCTCCGCGCCGAGGAAGATCGAGATGATCGCCGGGGGCGCCTCGTTGGCACCGAGCCGGTGGTCCTGGCCGATGCCCGCAACGGAGGCCCGCAGCAGGCCCTGGTGCTTGTTGACCGCCTGGATGACCGCGGCGCAGAAGAACAGGAAGTTGATGTTGTCCGCGGGGGTGTCGCCGGGCTCGAGCAGGTTGCTGCCGGAGTCCGTGCCCATCGACCAGTTGTTGTGCTTGCCCGAGCCGTTGACGCCGGCGAAGGGCTTCTCGTGCAGGAGGCAGACCAAGCCGTACTTGCGCGCGACGCGCTGCATCACCTGCATGGTCAGCTGCTGGTGGTCGGAGCCGACGTTCGAGTTCTCGAAGATCGGCGCGATCTCGTGCTGCGCCGGCGCGACCTCGTTGTGGCGGGTCTTGATCGGCACGCCCAGCTTCGCCAGCTCGTTCTCGAAGTCGAGGATGCAGGCGAGGACGCGCTCCGGGATCACGCCGAAGTAGTGGTCGTCGAGCTCGTGGCCCTTGGCCGGCTTGGCGCCGAACATGGTCCGGCCCGTGATCACCAGGTCCTGGCGGGCGTAGAAGTAGTTCTCGTCGATCAGGAAGTACTCCTGCTCCGGCCCGACGGTGGTGAAGACCCGCTGGGCCTCCGCGTCTCCGAGCAGCTTGAGCGCCCGGGTCGCCGACTTCGACAGCGCGTCCATGGAGCGGAGCAGCGGCGTCTTGGCGTCGAGCGCCTCGCCGGTCCAGGAGACGAACGCCGTCGGGATGCAGAGCAGGGCTCCGTTGGGGTTCTCGACGATGAATGCCGGGCTGGTCGGGTCCCAGGCGGTGTAGCCGCGGGCCTCGAACGTGTCCCGGATGCCGCCGGTGGGGAAGGAGGACGCGTCCGGCTCGCCCTGGATCAGCTCCTTGCCGGAGAACTTCGCGATCCACCTGCCCTCGCGGTTGGGCTCGAAGAACGAGTCGTGCTTCTCGGCCGTCAGTCCGGTGAGGGGCTGGAAGACGTGCGTGAAGTGCGTGGCCCCGCGCGCGAGCGCCCACTCCTTCATGGCGTCGGCCACCGCGTCGGCCAGCGAGATGTCGAGCGCCTCGCCGTGCTCGAGGGTCTTCTGCAGCTTCTCGTAGACGTCCTTCGGCAGGACGTCCTTCTGCACGGCCGGCGAGAAGACGTTGACGCCGAACGGGTTGTTGTCGTCCTTGGTCAGGTCGACGGTGCCCAGGGCACTGCCATTCGGGCTCCAGGTGGCGGATGTGACGTTCTGGGAGCGGGTCGTCTTCAACATCGTCGGGGCAGCCTCCTCGCAGGCGTGGCGCGCCTGTGGGCGCGCCGAGGTTGGTCACACGAACGAGTCGGAGATTAGAGGCGGACGCCCGGTCACGGCATTGTCCGCGCGTATAAAAATCGCAATACGCGGTTCGACACGAGGTATGGGCGCTAGCCTGGGCCGTCGATGGCCGATTTTCCGGCACCGAGCGAGGGCTTCGTCCTGACCCATTTCATCGTCAGCGCCGATGTGCCGCGCTCGGCCGCGTTCTACAGGGACGTTCTCGGCGGTGAGATAGTGATGGAGGGCGAGCCGACCATCCTGCAGGTCGCCAACAGCTGGGTGATCATCAACGTCGGCGGCGCCCCGACGGAGGACAAGCCCGAGGTGGTCCTCGATGTGCCGGACGACCCGAACCGGGTGAGCGCGTTCCTCAACATCAGGGTCGCCGACATCCAGGCCCGCTATGAGGAATGGAGTGGGAAGGGCGCCGAGTTCCTCACCCCGCCGCAGGACCGGGGAGCCGAGATCCGCTGCTACATGCGCGACCCGGACGGCCATCTGATCGAGGTCGGCCAGTCGACCGCGACCGCCTCAGGCTGAGGCGCTGAGGACCACCTCGTTGCCTGACGGGTCGGCGACCCGGACCCGGTCGCCATCCCGGGCGGGCTCGAAGCCGGCCTCGCGGAGACGATCCTCCTCCGCGGCGAGCTGGTCGGCCCCGGGCAGCTCGATCTCGAAGCGCCGAAGCCCGCGGCTGCCGGCCGGCGGGGGAGGTGCGCCCTCGCCGGCCCAGGTGTTGAGTCCGACGTGATGGTGGTAGCCGCCGGCCGAGACGAAGAGGGCGCCGGGGTAGCCACGGACGGTGACGTCGAAGCCGAGCGCGCCGGAGTAGAAGGACTCGGCCGCGGTCAGGTCGCCGACGTTCAGGTGGACATGCCCGATCCGGGTGCCCTCCGGCATGGCGGCCGCGGCGTCCTCGCGGCGCAGCTCGCCGAGCACGCCATCGAGATCCAGCGGAAGCGTGTCCATCTGCAGGACACCGTCGCGGACCGGCCACTCCTCGCGGGGCCGGTCACGGTAGAGCTCGATCCCGTTTCCCTCGGGGTCGCTCAGATAGAGAGCCTCGCTGACCAGGTGATCCGATGCCCCGCTGAGGCGCCAGCCGGCCTCGGCGACGCGCTGCAGGGCGCGGGCGAGGTCGGCGCGGCTGGGAACCAGGATCGCCAGGTGGAAGAGGCCGCTGGTACCGCGCGGACGCGGGGGCGCGTCCGGATCGGGGGCCAGCTCGACGATGGACCGGGGGACGACCCCCTTCGTTCCGAGGCGAACGGTCCCGTCCTGCGGCCCGAGCTCGGTGAGCCCGATTGCATCGCGGTAGAAGTCGCGGACGCGGTCGAGGTCCGCGACGGTCAGGCGAACCGGGCCCATCGTGGTACCGGGGTCGATTGAGCCGTTTTCGCTCATCAGTTCAGGGTAGACCCGCTCGATTTCGGAAGATTACGGATGACCCCCTCGTGGAAATTGGCGATATTCGGAACGTGAATACCGGCGAAGGGGCTCTGAACAAAGGGGTCGCCGGCCATGAGTTCCATCAGTCGCGCACCATGGCCACGGTGCTCGGCCTGCTGTTTTTCGCCGGCGCCACGATCGGCGCGCTCTCCCTGCTTCTGCCCCACCCGAGCTCGTACGACGCGGCGTCCCTGTGGAGCAACGTCGTCCTCGCCTACGTCGGAGGCGCCGTGCTCCTTCTGCTCCGCAACCGGATGCAGGGGTCGTCGCTGCCCTTCATCGTGTTCATCGGGACCGTGGTGGTCACCCGCGCCGTCTACTACGGCCACGACCCCAGCGGCTATTACACGATCTGGTACCTCTGGATCGGGGTCTATGCGTTCTTCTTCTTCGGCCTGCGGTGGGGCCTCGTCCAGATCGCGGCGGTCGCCGCCGCGTATGGCTGGGTGCTCACGGAGCTCGGTGGCCCCACGCCGGTCGCGCGCTGGGTGGTGACCGTCGGAAGCATCCTCGTCGCCGGGCTGCTGGTCGACGCGCTCGCGGGTCGACTGCGGAGCGAGACCGACGCGTCGGCCAGGCGGGCCGCGAACCTCGAGGCGGTGGGCGAGGTTGCGAGACAGCTCGCCACCCAGAGCGATCCGCGTGCGGTCGGCTGGGCGATCTGCTCGGCGGCCGTCCGAACGGCGCACGCCTCGGCGGCCGTCCTCTGGCGCCCGAATCACACCGGCGACGCCCTGCAGGTGACCGCGGTCGCGGGCGCCGACGGCGAGGGAGTCTCGCTTCCCTTCGTCACCCCCGGCTCGGGGGCTATTCAGGCGTTCACCTCCGCAACCGACCGGTTCGCGGGGCTCCGGAGCCCCAAGGCCGCGCAGGAGCTCTCGCCGAGCCTCGAGGCGAGCGCCGCGCTCTGGCAGCCGGTCCTCAGGGACAGGGGGACCGCCGTCGGCGTGCTCGCCGTCTACTGGCGCGAGCCGCTGGAGGCGCTCGGTGGGGAGACGCGCCGGGCGGTCAGGCTGTTGGCGCTCGAGGCGGCGATCGCGATCGAGCGCGGTGAGCTCCTCGGCCGGCTCGAGGTCGCGGCGCGGACCGACGATCTCACGGGACTGCTCAACCGCCGGGCCTGGGACGAGGAGCTGGGCCGGGAGCTGTCCCGTGCCGATCGGGATGGTCGCGCGCTCTGTGTCGCGATCCTCGACCTCGACAAGTTCAAGCTCTACAACGACACTTACGGCCACCAGGCCGGCGATCGGTTCCTCAAGCAGATGGCCGGTTCCTGGTCCCAGACCCTGCGGGCGGGGGACATCATCGCCCGCTACGGCGGCGAGGAGTTTGCGGTTGCGCTGCCGGCGACGGACCTCGAACAGGCCCAGCAGATGCTCGAGCGCCTCCGCGCCTGCCTCCCGGAGGGCCAGAGCTGCTCCGCCGGCGTCTGCCGCTGGGACGGAGCGGAGAGCGCCGAGTCGCTGACGGCGCGAGCCGACACCGCGCTCTACGCGGCGAAGGACGCGGGCCGCGATCGCGTCGTCGGCAGCTAGCGCCTAGTTGCGCAGCAGCTCGTCCGCGCCCTCGGGCTTCCAGCGCTCGGCGATCGCCGCCAGCGGAATGCCGAGGAACCAGCAGCAGACGGCGAGGGTCGAGGAGAAGAAGGCCACGGGAATCGAGAGCAGGAAGAAGAGCGACGGGGGACAGCGACATCGCCACACCGAAGCGGTAGACGTCGCGTGGCAGCTCCCGCTTCAGCAGGTCGTGGTTCTGGGCTCGGCTGAAGAGGACGACCTCCATGCCGCTGATCAGGGCGACGTTCACGGCATAGATGACGATCGACAGGGGGTTCTCGAAATATCGGCCGAGCAGCGCGGTCGGAAAGGGGAGGAAGGCGATGAAGGCGAGATAGATGAGGTTGAGGGCGATCAACCCACGGTCGATGCGCGTCAAGCCGGCGATGAAGGTGTGGTGCGCCATCCAGTAGCGCCCGATCACGGCGAAGCTGATGAAGAAGCTGACGAAGGTGGCCGTGTCGTCCGCGAGCGCGTCGCCGAGCTCGTGGACGCTGTGGGTGTCCTTGATCACCGGGACCGCCAGGTCCACCACCAGCAGCGTCATCGCGATCGCGAAGAGCCCGTCGGTGAACGCAAGCGTCCGGTTGAACTCGACGCTGTCGCGGTCGTAGGTGCGCGTCACGGCCGGGCTAGAGCCCGAGGTCCCGCAGGAACCCGGGCTTGAGCGCGCTCAGGTTGACGAAGGCGGGGAGGGGCATGTCGTCCGGGTTGCCGCGAATGCCGATGCGGGCGCCCTCCGGAGCCTCGCCCTCGAGGCGCTCGCCGAGCTCGACCGCCTTGTCCTCGGACGGGGCGCCGACCAGCAGGTAGCGGAAGTGCCGCTTCACGGGCAGTCCCTTGCCGCGGAGCTTCTTCGCGAGGGCCTGGCCGTCCCGGATGTGGGGCAGGTCGATGACGACCTCCCACGGATACTCGCCGTAGCGGTGAGCCTCCTCGGAGCCCTCGTGCTCGGCCTCGTGCACCTCCTGGGCCCGCGCGGCCTCGTCGTCCGGGAGTGGCTCCGAGGCGTCCTTCCACTCCTCCGCGATTGGGTGCCAGCGCATCAGGCTGACCTGGCCGGCCAGCTTCTGGTCCTGCATCAGGTTCTTGACGACGTGCTCGGCCTGCTGGGCCGACTCCTCGTGCCACGCGTAGATGAAGACGTAGCGACCGTCGCGCGTCACGACCACGCTGCCGCCTAGCAGCTTCCGCGCCTCGTTGTCCAGCTGCAGGTGATGGAGTGCCTCGCTCAGGGTGGCGCCGTTCTGCTCCTCGTCGAGGGCCACCTCGACGCGCCACTCGTCGCGCCCGCGCGGCGGTGCTTCCCAGTCGTTCATGTGCCCAACTCTATTGCGGTGCCGCTCGGCCCGAGGTTGAGCACCCGGGTCGGGCCGATCTCGCTCTCGGCCCCCCAGGCCTCGTGGATGTGCCCGCAGACGGCGAGCGGCGGGCGCTTCGCCTCGATCGCCTCGAGGATCGCCTGGCTGCCGAGATGGTCTCCCGAGCTCGACTGGTCGCAGTGGCCCTTCGGCGGGGAGTGCACCACCAGCACCGCGCCGTCGGGGCAGCCGGCCAGCTTCTCGGCGGCCTGGTCCTCGTCGAGATCGAAGCTCCAGTCCCAGGGCGTGATGGGCACCCCGGCGCCGAGGCCGAAGAACTGCGTTCCGTCGATCTCCGTGCCCTCACCGTGCAGAACCGTGGCGGCGTCCCAGCCCTCGCAGGCCGCCCGCAGGGCGTCCTCGGTCTCGTTGTTGCCCGGGACGAGGACGGTGGGAACGCCGATGCGCTTGAGCGCATCGATCGCGTCGTCAAGACCCTCGTGCACCGAGGCGAAGTCCCCTGCGGCGATCACGACGTCCGCGTCGGCAGAGCGCTCAACCAGGCGAGCCGCCTGATCGAGGTCGCGATGGAGGTCGCTGAAGGCGAGCAGCTTCACCGCCCGCGAACATAGCGCGAGCGCCCTACAGCGTGCGCGACATGCGCAGCCGCGGCCAGATCAGCAGGACCAGGCCGATCAGGATGCACGCGATGCCGAGCCCGTAGTTGACGAGCACGGCCAGGATGATTCCGATCACGATGAGTAGAAGTGATAGCTGCATGACCCCTTCGTACCCTGCTCCGCCGCCGTCAAACGGTTCGCCGCGTCTCCGGCCGGACCGGGTGACGGCTCCGCTTCGTGCGTCCTTCACCGAGTTCCACGGGGAGGGTGGCCCCGGCGAGGTCGAGGAGAAGCTGCTCTAGGGCTCTTGCTCGTAGCCGCCACCCGGTGTGCGGCGGACCACCTGTCCCGGGAATCCGCGGAGCGGATGGGCACCGGTGCGGCGGAGCTGCTCGCACGTTCGCTTGACGATGAAGAAGACGAGGACCGGAGCGATCAGGACCGCGATTCGCAGCGCAATGATCTGGCTCTCGTAGGGAACGCCGAACTGCAGGAAGATTCGATCCGAGGAGCCGGCGAGGAAGACGATCAGGGTGAAGGTGAGCACCCCGGCACCGACGGCGGTGCGCAGCGGGTTGTCGCGGGGGCGGTCGAGGAGATTGTGGAGCGCGTGATCGGCTGTGATCCGGCGCTCGAGCGGCGGCCAGGCGTAGAGGAAGGCGAAGAGCAGCAGGGGGAAGAGGGCGCCGCCGAAGAATGGGTTGGGGACGAGCGTGGTGTTGAACGCGCGGATCTCAAGCGGCGGCATGAGCCGCAGGGCGCCGATCAGCCAGCCGAGGTACCAGTCCGGCTGCGCCGCATTGGTCGAGCGGTAGGGGTCGTACGTGCCCCACTGCCAGACCGGGTTGATCTGAACGAGCCCCCCGAGCGCGACCAGGACCGCGGCGACCGCCAGGAACAGCCCGATCGAGCGCAGCGCGTAGGCGGGCCAGAGAGGCGTGCCCACGGCGTTGCGCTCTGTCCGGTCAGGCCCCGCGAACTGCGTGTGGTGCGGGCGGGCGACGAGGATCATGTGGATGGTTAGCAGCGTCGCGATCAGGATCGGGAGGATCAGGACGTGGGCGATGAAGAGGCGTGACATGAACACGTCCGTGCCCGGGAACTGGGCTCCCCAGATCAGGTTGGAGACGTCGGCGCCGATCAGCGGGAGTGACAGCGCAACGCCGTTGCCGATCGCCAGTCCCATGCCGGAGAGCAGGTCGTCGAGCAGGGAGTAGCCGGCGTAGCCCTCGACGATGACCAGCATCAGCATCGTCAGCCCGACGAAGTAGTTGATGTCCCGCGGCTTGCGGAAGGCCCCCGTGAAGAAGATCCGCATCAGGTGCAGCGTGATCGCCGCGACGAAGACCAGGGCGGCCCAGTGGTGGGTCTGTCGCATGAGCAGGCCGCCCCTGACGTCGAAGGAGAGGTTGAGCGCCGAGTCGTAGGCCTTCGACACGCTCACCCCCTGCAGCGGCGCATAGGAGCCCTGATAGGTGATGTGCGAGGTGCTCGGCTCGAAGAAGAGCGTCAGGAAGATGCCGGTCGCCACCAGGACGACGAACGAGTAGAGGGCGATCTCCCCGAGCAGGAAGGTCCAGTGGTCCGGGAAGACGTAGCGCAGGACCCTGCGGATGGCGGGGACCGAGCCGGAGCGGTCGTCGATCCAGCGGATCACGCGCTGCGTGATTCCGCCGCGGCGTTCGACCTCGCGCGGGCCGCTCATGTGCCGCCCCTGACTCCGCGCCAGGCAGGCCCGACATCGCCGGAGAGCTCACCCGCTGCGAGGAGCACCTCGTTCGAGCCGATCGAGAGCGGTAGCTGCGGCAGCGCGCGGCCGGCCGGGCCGAAGATCACATCGGCGCCCGTGGCCGGGTCGAAGGTCGAGTAGTGACAGGGACAGACCAACGCCGGGCTCGGCGCCTGCGGCGGATAGAGCGGATTCCGCGGAATGCTCACCGCGCATCCGGCATGGGTGCAGATCTTGGAGTAGGCGACCAGGCCCTGCGGCGCCCAGCTCTCCCGGCCGGCGGGCAGGTCCAGGGTGTCGGGGTTGAGGCGCATCACGATCACGGGGGCCGCGAGCTCCCGCTTGTCCGCGCCCTCCGGAAAGGCCGTGATGAAGCCACGCTGGCCGACCTTGGCGACGGTCACCGGGGCGTCGTCCTCGTCCACGAGCTTGACGCCCGCCCGCCACGGCGACCGGTGCAAACGGTCGTCGACCGAGGGCCCGAGGGATGCAGCGGGGACGATCAGGGCCGCGCCGAGTGCGGTGCCGGCCGCACCCGCCGCGCCGATGAGCAGCCGGCGGCGCGTGAGCCCCAGCCCCGGGCTCCCGATCTCACCCGCGAGCTCCTCCGCACGCTCGGCGGCGGGGCCGACCGTGACGCCGGGATCCCCGGGCGGCCGAGCGAAATCGGGCCTCTCCTCCGCGACCGGCGCGCTGCGGAAGAGGCGATTGGCCGCGACGATCAGCGCCACCGCGAGGCAGCCGAGCGCCACGGCCAGGGAGAGCCCGAGCGCCTGGGTGTCGGCGCCCTCGACGTAGGCGATGACGAAGGCGATCGACCCGAGCGCACAGGCTCCGAGCAGCGCGGCGATCACGAGCTCAGCGCGCCTCACGAATCCTCGTTCGGAGGCTTGCCGCTGGAGCGCTCGCCGATCATCCGGGCGACCACGAGCAGGGCGGCCGCCGCGATCACCCAGGCGATCAGTCCCTCGGGCACCGGCCCGAGGTGCCCGATGCCCCAGCCGCCGCGGTCATCGGGCTGCTGCACGGCCTCGTCGACGTAGCGGGCGATCGAGTTGAGATCCGCGGCGGAGATCTGGTTGCGATCGAACGACGGCATCAGGTACGGGCCCACCCGGACCGCCTCGGCGACCTCGGTCGGGCTCGCCTTGTGGAGCTCCGGCGCGAATCCGCCGACCACCACGCCGCCCTCCCCTGTGATCGAGTGGCAGCCGGCGCAGCTCGAGCCGAACAGCTCGGCCCCCCGGCTGATCGAGCCGAGCTCGGGATGGACCGCCGGGACCGCCGGCCCGCCCAGCGAGCCGATGTAGGCGTCGATCGCCTCGATCCGACCGTCCGAATACGCAGCCTGCGATCGCTGGGGCTCGTGGCCGGGCTGGGCGAGCGGCATGCGGCCGGTGCGCAGGTAGAAGTCGGCGGACGCGGCTCCGACGCCCACGAGGGAGGGTCCTTGAGAGTCGACTCCCCGAGCATCCATCCCGTGGCAGGAGGAGCAGCCCTCGACATAGCTCTGCCGCCCCTCCGCAACCAACCGAGGGTCAGGTGTTGCATCACGACATGTCGGGTCGGATGTTGGATTGCAAGACCTGACCCCTCGGGGTTGGCCTGGGGAGGCGGTGGCTAGCACCAGGACTGTGGCTCCGGCCGCGGCGAAAGCACTCGCCCTGATCACGTCGTGCCCTCCAGGCCCGCGCGGGCCTCCTCGGCGCGGGCGAACCTCCAAGCCGAGATCGCGGCCGCCAGGCCGATCGGCATCATCCCCGCGACCATTGCGGCTCCGGCTGCCGGGTGTCCGTTGGCCATCAACCACGCCGCCGAGAGGTCGACGGCCGGCATCGCCAGCATCAGATAGATCGCCGGCCCCAGCCCGTGCAGCCGGCGGGGTCGCAGCGTCGAGCCGATCGCAACCTCCCAGAAGAGGAGCGCCGTCGCCAGGTAGAGCATGTGGCTGACGGCGTCCACGCCCGCAGCGCTGTCATAGAGCCCCCCGAGATGGAAGCCGAGCTGAGTGCAGACGAAGAGGGCCCAGGCGGTGGCCGGCGCCGTCAGAAGGTCCACCCTCCTGGAGGCGTACGTGATCCGCCAAGGACTGGCGAGGACCGCGGCGGGCGCCAGCACCGAGACCAGGACGCAGTGGAGCAGCATGTGGAGGGCGAGGCTCATCGCTCCGTTGCCCTTCGCTGCGCGCGAAGCTCCATGACCAGCCCGAACAGCCCGAGCGCGAGCACTTCCGCTCCGATGCCGACCAGCCAGATGCCGGCGGCGAGCCCGAGGACGAGCAGCGCGATTCCCGCCGCTATCGCCACGGTCGGCAGGCTCGTATCCGGAAGCGCCCGCCGTCCTTCGCGGCCGCGTCCCGGGACGAGCATCAGCGCCCCGAGTGGGGCGAGGGCGACGGCCGCCCCGGCGAGCAGGGCCCAGGCGTACTGCGGCGGCGAGAAGAGCGCGAGCACCAGCCCGAGAACGGCGAGGAGCGCTCCCCAGAAGGCGAGGACAGTTGCCGGGCGGATCATCGCTCCTCCGATCTCCCGTGCGCCCGTCGCAGGTCGAGCAGCGGCGCGAAGGAGCCGATCGCTGGCAGCCGGCCGCGGAAGTTGAGGCGCGGCGGCGGTGAGGTCGTCGCCCATTCGAGGGTCTGCCCCTCCCAGGGGTCGTCGCCGGCCGGCTCGCGCCCGCGAAGCGAGACGACGAGGTTCACCAGGAAGATCGCGACGGCGACAGCGATCAGGAATGACCCGATCGTCGAGATCAGGTTGAGGTCGCCGAAGCCGCTGGAGGCCGGGTAGTCCGCGATCCGGCGCTGCATCCCGTCGAAGCCAAGGAAGAACATCGGGAAGAACGTCACGTTGGTCCCGACCACCAGCAGCCAGAAGTGGGCTTTCCCGAGCCCCTCACGGAGCCGCACCCCGGTGACCTTCGGGAACCAGTAGTAGACGGCCGCGAAGAAGCCGAACACGCTCCCCGCGAACAGGGTGTAGTGGAAGTGGCCGACGACGAAGAAGCTGTCGTGGACGTGGTAGTCGATCGGCGGCGAGGCGACCATGATCCCGGTGAGCCCGCCGATCAGGAACTGGAGGATGAACCCGATCGCGAACAGCATTGGGGTGCGAAACAGGATCGAGCCGCCGATCATCGTCGCGATCAGGTCGAAGTACTCGATCCCGGCCGGGACGATCAGGGCGTGCGAGGTGAGGGAGTAGTAGCGGTTCGTCACCTGGCCGGTGGTGAACATGTGATGCGCCCAGACGCTCATCGAGAGGGCCGCGAAGAGCAGCATCGAGATGACGAACAGCGAGTACCCGAAGAACCGCCGGCGAGAGAAGGTCGAGACGACCTCGGCGACCGCGCCGACGAACGGGAAGAACATCACGTAGACGACCGGGTGGCCGTAGAACCAGAAGAGGTGCTGGAATAGGGCCGGCCCGCCCGCGTGGTCGAAGACCGGGCTGACGTGCCGGTCCCACTCGAGCAGGCCCATTGCACCGACCAGGACCGGGAACGAGGTCACGACCATCAGGCAGGTCGCAACCATCGCCCAGGTGAACGGCGGCATTCGCAGCAGGGTCATTGCGGGCGCCCGCTCCCTGAGCGCCGTTGCGAGCACGCAGATGCCGATCAAGACCATGCCCAGCACCGCGAGGCTGATGCCGAGGCTCCACATGTCCTCGCCGATTCCCGGGGTCCAGTGGTCCGTCGCCAGGGGCACGGTGGGTGCCCATCCCGTTCTGCCCGAGCCCTGATCGGTGAGGAAGCCGGCGAACATGATCAGGCCGCCGGCGACGTAGATCCAGAAGCCGGTGAGGGCGAGGCGGGGGGACCAGACCTCCGCGGCGCCCACCTGGAGCGGGACGAAGTAGAGGCCGAAGGCCAGCGCCAGCGGGGTGAGCGCCAGGTAGATCATCCCCGAGCCGTGCATCGTGAAGAGCTCGTTGTAGGTCCCCTCCGAGACCACCTGGAGCCCCGGCTGGGCGAGCTCCGACCGCATCACCAAGGCGAGCAGTCCGCTCGCGAGGAAGAAGATCAGCGCCGCCGCTGCGGTGCGAACTGCCGTCACCTTGTGGTCGGCGCCCGCGACCCAGGTCAGCAGCCCGCCCGTTGCCGGCTGAGCCACCGCGACGCCGTTCGGAGTCACGGCGTCCCTCCGCGATCGGTGAGCCAGCTCTGGAAGTCAGCGGGGGAGAGGGCGAGAACGTCGAATTCCATCTGGGAGTGCCGCAGCCCGCAGAACTCCGCGCAGACGCCTCCGTTCATTCCGGTGCGGTCGAAGTCGAGGTCGAAGCGCGTCGTCCGGTTCGGGAACGCGTCGCGCTTGAAGCGCTGGTCCGGTATCCAGAAGGCGTGGATCACGTCGCGGGACGTGAGCGTGAACTGGATCGTCTTCCCCACCGGGACGGCAAAGGTCGGCGGGGAGTTGCTGTTGCCGGTGATCGACACCCGGTCCGGGTAGGTCCAGGTCCAACCCCACTGGAACGCGGTCACGTGGATCCGCACGGCCGGATCGCTCGACACCGCGTCGACCTTGTCCTCGGTCGTGAAAGTCGCGGTAACCAGCCCGGCGACGGCCAGGACGAGCACGCCGACGTAGGCGAGCTCGCCGCGGAGCCACTCGCTGCGCCCACTGGGCTCCCGGCCGGGCTTTCGGCGGTAGCGGACGATCGCAAAGCCGACTGCTCCGAAGACGACTAGCGCCACGGCCACGGCGATCCACAGATACGCGTCGAAGAGGTCCTGGACCTCGACCCGCGTGTCGGCCATCAGCCCTTCGTCTGCTTGACCGTGGCCGCAGCGGCGGCTCCCGCCCCGGCAAGGGCCGCGGCTCCGAGGGTGCGGCGATGCTTGCCGAGCCAGAGCAGCGGGCTCCTCCGCCTGCTTCCTTGCTCGAATTGCCCGTGCGCGCCCCGGTCGCCTTCAACCGGCGCGAAGAGATTGTCGGGCCGGTCACCGTTGACCGGCTCATCCGCCATCTGTCCCTCGTAGCCGTTCTTCGCCAGGTAGCGGTCGCCGAGGCCCGGCGCGATGCGCTCGCCCCAGATCGTCTTCCACGTCGGCGCACCGACGTAGACCTCGCGCTCGCCGCTGCGAGCGGCCCAGGCGATCGCGTCCGCGGCGACCTCCGGCTGGTAGATCGGCGGGACCGGCTGCGGCTGCTTCGGCATCCGGGTGCGGCAGTGGTCGAACTGCGGAGTATTGAGCGCCGGCAACTCGACCATTGAGAGCTTCACCGAGCTCTTGTCATGCAGCAGTTCCGTTCGGACGGACTCGAAGAAGCCCTTGATCGCATGCTTCGAGCCGCAGTACGCGGACTGGAGTGGGATGCCACGATACGCGAGGGCGCTTCCCACCAGCACGACCGACCCGCTGTCGCGCGAGACCATCCGCTTCAGCGCGGCGTGTGTGCCCCAGACCACGCCGAGGTAGGTGACCTCGGTGACGCGTCGAAACTCCTCGGGCTCGATCTTCCCGAAGGGTGCGAAGACGGTGGCCATCGCGTTGTTGACCCAGACGTCGATAGGGCCGAGCGCCTCCTCGGTCCGCTCGGCCGCGTCCTCGAGCTGCTCGGGATCCGCGACGTCGGCGGGGATCGGGAGGGGCCGGGTGCCGATTCGCTCGATGTCGAGGCGGGCCCCCTCGAGAGCCGTCCCGCCCGCGCGCGACCAGCGCAACGTCATATCCCTCCTCGGCGAAGCGGCGGGCAGTGGCTCTTCCCACTCCCGCGGACGCACCGGTTACCAAGGCGACACCCGCCATCGTGACGTCTCAATTCCCGGCGCCCTCTTGGCGCAAACTGTCTCCGTTTCGTGCCTGACCGCACACGTTTCGCGCGTCGGCCGGCCGGTAAGACCACGCTCAGACCACCAGCCAGGAGGATTCATGTCGAAGACCGCCGCCGACTTCATGCTCGAGCGACTCAACGAATGGGGAATCGAGCGCATCTACGGATACCCCGGGGACGGGATCAATGGGATTCTCGGTGCCCTCGGCCGCCATGAGGACGAGATCGAGTTCGTCCAGACGAGACATGAGGAGATGGCGGCGTTCATGGCGTGCGGTCACGCGAAGTGGACCGGCCAGCCCGGGGTCTGTCTCGCCACCTCCGGCCCCGGCGCCATCCATCTGCTGAACGGCCTCTATGACGCGAAGCTCGACCACCAGCCAGTGGTCGCGATCGTCGGTCAGCAGGACTCGATGGCGATCGGCGGCAACTACCAGCAGGAGGTGGACCTGGGGACGCTCTTCAAGGACGTCGCCAGCGAGTACATCGTCTTCGTCAGCACACCCGAGCAGATGCGCCACGCGGTGGACCGCGCCGTCCGCATCGCCAAGTCCGAGCGCACAGTCACCTGCGTCATCGTCCCAAACGACGTGCAGTCGGAGAAGGCGGTTGATCCGCCGCACGCTCACGGAACCATTCACTCCGGCGTCGGCTACTCCCGGCCGCGCGTCATCCCGCAGGAAGACGACATCGCCCAGGCGGCGGAGATCCTCAACTCCGGGCAGAAGGTCGCGATGCTGATTGGCCAGGGCGCTCTGGGCGCTGCGGCGGAGGTGAAGGAGACCGCAGAGCTACTCGGCGCCGGCGTGGCAAAGGCGCTCCTCGGACGGGCGGCCCTGCCGGACGACCTCCCGTACGTCACCGGATCGATCGGCCTCCTCGGCACCAAGCCGAGCTGGGATCTGATGATGGGGGCCGACACGCTGTTGATGGTGGGCTCGAGCTTCCCGTATTCCGAGTTTCTGCCCGAGGAGGGCAAGGCCCGCGGCGTCCAGATCGACCTCGATGGGCGCATGATCGGAATCCGTTACCCGATGGAGTCCCATCTGGTCGGCGACGCCCGCAGCACCCTGCAGGCGCTGATCCCGCACCTCGAGCGCAAGGAGGACCGCTCCTGGCGCGATGAGATCACCGACGGCGTGGAGCGCTGGTGGAAGATCGTCGAGGAACGGGCGATGCAGGACGCCGACCCGATCAACCCGCAGCGGGTCTTCTGGGAGCTGAGCTCACGTCTCCCTGACTACGCGATTCTGAGCTCGGACTCGGGCTCGGCGGCCAACTGGTTCGCACGCGACCTGCGCCTGCGCGAGGGCATGATGGCCTCGCTCTCGGGGACTCTGGCGACGATGGGCCCCGGCGTGCCATACGCGATCGCCGCGAAGTTCGCCCATCCCGATCGGCCGGCGATCGCGCTCGTCGGCGACGGCGCCATGCAGATGAACGGCAACAGCGAGCTGGTGACGATCGCCAAGTACTGGAAGGAATGGTCCGACCCGAGGCTGATCGTCATGGTCCTCAACAACCACGACCTCAACCAGGTCACCTGGGAGCAGCGAGTGCTCGAGGGCGACCCGAAGCTCGAAGCCAGCCAGGACGTTCCCGACTTCGACTACGCCGGCTATGCCGAGCACATCGGGCTTCGCGGGGTGCGGATGGAGACCCCCCACGATGTCGGGTCCGGTTGGGACGACGCGCTGGCGAGCGACCGCCCGGTGGTGATCGATGCGCATGTCGATCCCACCGTGCCCCCGCTCCCGCCGCACATCCGAGTCGACCAGGCCAAGGCCTTCGCCTCCGCGATCTTCAAGGGCGACTCGGAGTCCTGGGAGCTGATCAAGCAGTCGATCAAGGGCAAGGCCGCGGAACTCACGGCGCGCTGATGGCGGGCGCCGGGGCGACAGCGGGGACGACGAGTCTGGGGGGGCTGACGACCGCGCGTGACGATCTCGATCCCGCTCCGGTTCGCAGCCGCACGACGCACGTCACGCCGCGGGTCGAGGGCCTCGAGGCCGGGGCCTATGAGATCCCGACCGAGAAGCCCGAATCCGACGGGACGCTCGAATGGGACTCCACGACGATCGTCATCGTCGAGGCCTTCAACGGGCGTGAGAGCGGCATCGGCTACACCTACGGCGACCGCTCGGTCGCCACGCTGATCGAGTCGAAGCTCAGTGATGTGGTGCGTGGCGTCGACGCCATGCGCCCCCCGAGCGACGTGGATCGAGATGCGCCGGGCCCTGCGGAATGCCGGACAGCCGGGAGTGGGAGCGATGGCCGTTTCGGCGGTGGACATGGCCCTCTGGGACCTGAAAGCTCGTCTGTTGGGCCTGTCGCTCGCGGACGCGCTGCCGCGGTTCCGCGACTCCGTGCCCGTCTACGGCAGCGGTGGCTTCACCTCGTACGACCACGACGCGCTCCGCGAGCAGGCACGCGGCTGGGTGCGAGCCGGGATGCGTTCGGTGAAGATCAAGGTGGGCAGGGACCCGGACGCCGATCCCGAGCGGATCAAGGTGGTTCGAGACGTGATCGGCCCGAACATTGAGCTGATGGTCGACGCGAACGGGGCGTACGACTCCGTTGCTGACGCCCTCGAGCACGCCGAGCGCTTCCGCGAGCTGGGAGTGGTCTGGTTGGAGGAGCCGCTTCCGAACGACGATCTCGCGGGCCTTCGTCATATCCGCCGGGCGCGTCCCGCGGGAATCGAGATCGCCGCCGGCGAGTACAACTGGAGCCTCTTCGACGCGGAGCGGCTCGTCTCCGCGGACGCGGTCGACGTGCTCCAGTCCGACGTCACCCGGTGCGGGGGCGTGACCGAACTGCTGCGGATCGATGGGATCTGCCGTGCTCACGGCGTGCCCTTCTCGGGCCATTGCGCACCAGCCGCCTCGGCACACGCGTGCTGCGCGATGGAGTCCGTGAAGCACCTCGAGCACTTCCATGACCACGTCAGGGCGGAGTCATTGCTCTTCGAAGGGACGCTTGACCCGGAGGGCGGACTGCTGACGCCCGACGGGTGCCGGCCCGGGTTGGGGCTAGAGCTGCGCTCCGAAGCGGACCGCTTCCGAGCCGAGTGAAGATGGGGATCGCGGCAAAGGGCGGTGGTGTCCGCGGCTTCGGTGCCACGGGCCAGCTGGAGCCGGAGGGAATCGAGAAGGTTGAGGTGAAGGCGCTGCAGCGAGATCTGCGCAAGGCGCTGCGCGGGGAGGTGCGCTTCGACGCCGGGAGCCGCGCCATCTACTCCCACGACAGCTCGAACTACCGCCAGCACCCGCTCGGCGTCGTGATCCCCGAGACGACGGATGAGATCGCGGCGGCGGTCGCGATCTGCCATGGCATTCGGCCCCGGTCCTGCCGCGCGGCTGTGCGACGAGCCTCTCCGGGGAGACCACGAATCGTGCGGTCGTGATCGACGTCTCAAAGAAGCTCCGGAACATCGTCGAGATCGACCCGGAGCGTCGCGTTGCCCGCGTGGAGCCCGGCGTGATTCGGGACCAGCTCGCGCAGGTCACCGAGGAGCGCTTCGACCTCACCTTCGCCCCGGACACGTCGACGCACGAGTACGCGACCTTCGGCGGGATGATCGGCAACAACTCGTGCGGCATCCACTCGGTGATGGCGGGGCGCACCTCCGACAACGTCCAGAAGCTCGAGATCGTCACCTACGACGGCGAGAGGATGCGCGTGGGTCCGACGTCCGAGGAGGAGCTCGAGCGGATCGTCGCCGTCGGTGGGCGCCGGGGAGAGATCTACCGCCGCATGCGCGACCTCCGCGACCGCTATGCGGACGAGATCCGGGCCCGTTTCCCGGACATCCCGCGGCGCGTCTCGGGCTATAACCTCGACGAGCTGCTGCCGGAGAAGGGGTTCAACGTCGCGCGGGCCCTGGTCGGCTCGGAGGGGACGCTGGCGACCGTGCTGGAGGCGACCGTCCGGCTGGTGCACAGCCCGCCGTCGCGCTCTCTCCTCGTGCTGGGCTACGAGGAGATCTTCCGGGCCGCCGACCACGTGCCGGAGATCCTGGAGTACGGGCCCACTGGGCTGGAGGGCATGGATCAGCGGCTCGTCGACGACATGATCGCTCAGGGCACGCACGAGTCTGAGGTGCCCCTGCTGCCGGAGGGGGCCGGCTGGCTCCTGGTCGAGTTCGGCGGCGACAGCGACGAGGAAGCCGACCAGCGGGCGCGGGACTGCATGAAGCGGCTGCGCAAGGACTCGGATGCGCCCTCGATGAAGCTCTTCGACGACGAGAGCGAGGAGGAGAAGCTCTGGGAGGTCCGCGAGGCGGGTCTTGGCGCCACCTCCTACGTTCCAGGGGAGCGCGACCACTGGCCCGGCTGGGAGGACGCCGCGGTCCCACCGGAGCGACTCGGCGACTACCTGCGCGACTTCAAGGAGCTGCTCGGCAAGCACGACTATCGCGCCGCGCTCTATGGCCACTTCGGCGACGGCTGCGTCCATTGCCGAATCGACTTTGATCTGCGAACGGCGGAGGGGCTGCGGAACTGGCGGAGCTTCCTCGACGAGGCCGCCGACCTGGTCGTCTCCTACGGCGGCTCCCTCTCCGGCGAGCACGGCGACGGCCAGCAGCGGGCCGAGCTGCTGCCGAAGATGTACGGCGACGAGCTCACCAAGGCCTTCCGCCAGATGAAGGCGATCTGGGATCCGGACAACCGGATGAACCCTCACAAGGTCGTCGATCCGTATCCGATCGTCTCGAACATGAAGCTCGGCGCGGACTACGCGCCATGGGAGCCGAAGACGCACTTCGCCTATCCCGAGGACGGCGGGAGCTTCGCCCACGCCGCGCTCCGCTGCGTGGGCGCGGGCAAATGCCGCGAGACCGACAGCGGCACGATGTGCCCCAGCTTCATGGCGACCAAGGAGGAGATGCACACGACCCGCGGTCGCGCCCGGATCCTCTACGAGATGCTGGAGGGGGACGTGATCACCGACGGCTTCCGCTCGGACGAGGTGGAGGAGGCCCTCGACCTCTGTCTCTCGTGCAAGGGATGCAAGGGCGATTGCCCCGTGAACGTCGACATGGCCACCTACAAGGCCGAGTTCCTCTCCGGCCACTACAAGCGCAGGCTGCGGCCTCCGCAGGCGTACACGATGGGACTGATCATGGTCCACGCCCGGCTGGCCCAGCACGTGCCGCGACTGGCCAACCTCCTCACCTCGGCGCCGGGGATCAGCAGCATCGTCAAGAGGCTGGGCGGGATCAGTCCGCAGCGGGAGATGCCGCGCTTCGCCCATGAGACCTTCAAGTCGTGGTTCGAGGGCAGGGGAGAGGTGAACCCGAACGCCGACCCGGTCCTGCTCTTCCCCGACACCTTCAACAACTACCTGCATCCCGAGCCGATGAAGGCGGCCACCCGGGTCCTGGAGGCGGCCGGCTACCGCGTGGTCGTGCCGCAGGCGGCCCTCTGCTGCGGGCGCCCGCTCTATGACTACGGCATGCTCGACACGGCGAAGCTCTTCTGGCGACGAATGCTCTCGCAGCTGCGCCCGCAGCTGCGCGCGGGTGTCCCGATCGTCGGGCTGGAGCCGAGCTGCGTCGCCGCCTTCCGCGACGAGCTGCCGAACCTGATGCCGAAGGACCTCGACGCCGAGCGCCTCAAGCGCCTCGTCGTGACCCTCGGGGAGTTCCTGGAGGAGCACGCATCCGAGTGGGACGTGCCGCAGCTGCGTCGCAAGGCGGTCGTGCACGGGCACTGCCACCAAGAGGCGGTGATGGGGATGAGTGCCGAGCAGAAGCTCTACGAGCGGATGGGACTCGACTTCGAGATCCTGGACTCGGGGTGTTGCGGGCTCGCGGGCTCGTTCGGCTTCGAGCACGGCCATCACGAGATCTCCGTCGACATCGCCGAGCAGCGGCTCCTTCCCGCAGTCCGCGAGGCGGGAGAGGGCACCTTGATCGTCGCCGACGGGTTCTCCTGCAAGACGCAGATCGAGCAGCTCTCCGACCGGCGGGCCCTGCACACGGCGCAGCTGCTGGAGATGGCGCTCGACAACGGCCCCGATGGGGTCAGCGGGTCTCACCCGGAGCAGGCCTACCCGGACGTCGTGCTCAACGGGGGAGTGCCGAAGAGCGCCAAGGTGGCCGGGGCTGTGGCCGCTGCGCTGGGGGCCGGTGTGGCGATCTCGCGGGTGCGGCGATGAAGAAGGGCTACTCGCGGGGGACCGCGCTGCTCTCCGGCGAGACCGTGACGCCGGGCGTCTACGTCTGCCGGCGGTGCGAGCAGCAGATCAGGACCCGCCCGGGCGTCACCAACTTGCCCGTCTGCCCGCGCTGCCAGAACGAGACTTGGTGCCTCAGGTGACCGCGGCGGCGGCCGTCTCCGAGCGCGGCCGCGCGGAAAGGGCCATGGCCGCTTCGATCTGGGAGAGGTGCGTGAGCGCCTGCGGGAAGTTGCCGAGCATCTCGTTGCGGCGGGGATCGTATTCCTCCGAGAAGAGCCCTAGCCCGTTCGCGGTCTGCATGGCCCGATCGAACACCTCGCGCGCCTCCTCCGTCCGCGACTGACGCGCCAGCACCTCGACGACCCAGAAGGTGGCCGCCAGGAACGCTCCCTCCTCGCCCGGAAGGCCGTCGTCCCCGTCATAGCGGCGTATGAGCCCGTCGAAGTCGAGCTCCTCGCGGATCGCATCGACGGTCCTGATCATTCGCTCGTCCTCGTATTCGACGAATCCGACGGCGGGCAGCCGTAGCAGAGCGGCATCCATGCCCCGCTCGTCGAACGCCTTGACGAAGACGCCCCGCTGCGAGTCGTAGCCGCGCCGCTCGATCGCGCCGCGAATCTCGTCCCTCGCCTTGCGCCAGCGACGTTCGGGCGCCTTCCTCATGCACCGGCGCGCAAGGTCCAGCGCCCGGTCAAGCGCGACCCAGCAGAGGGTCTTCGAGTGCGTGAAGTGGTGGCGCCCTTTGCGCCATTCCCAGATGCCGCGGTCGGGCTCCTGCCAACGCTCGGCCGCGGTGTCTGCGAGGTCGATGATGAAGCGCCAGTAGTCGTCATCCGGTTCGTGCCCACGCTCATACCAGAGCCAGGTCTGGAGGACGAGTTGTCCGAGCGCGTCGAGCTGCAGCTGGCCGGCCGCTCCGTTGCCGACTCGCACCGGCCGCGCATCCCGGTATCCGGCGAGGTCCAGTTCCAGCTCATCGAGGCGCCGCTCGCCACCGACTCCGTAGAGGATTTGAAGGTCATCCGCGTTGCCCGCCGAGCTGCGCTCCATGAAGCTGCGCGTGGCGTCGACCTCGGCCTCGGCGCCGAGATCCGCGAGACAGGTGACGGCCAGGGCGGAGTCGCGAATCCAGCTGTAGCGGTAGTCCCAGTTCCGCTTGCCTCCGGGCGTCTCCGGCAGCGAGGTGGTCGGCGCCGCGACCAGCGCCCCCGAGCGGTGGTACGTGAGGGCCTTCAGGGTGAGGGCCGATCGGATGGAGCTCGGGGCGTCGGGGCCTCGCATCGAGAGCGACTCCGACCACTTGCGCCAGTAGGCGATCGTGTCATCGAGGGCCTCGTCGAGCTCGTCGGGACCCCGAACCGGGGCCTCGGATTCCTCCAGCTCGGCCGGGTCCGTGAACGCCACGCTGGTGCGAATCCGTTCACCCGGCTTCACGGTGCACTGCGACCGCAGCTCGTGGCGATTCGCCTGGAGCTCCGCGTCGGAGTGGATCACCAGGCCGTCATCCCCGCCGATCGCCGTGTAGACGCCACGACCCTGGTGCCTGATCCACGGGTCGACCTCGCCGTAGTCGAATCGGGGCACGATCTCGATTTCGAACCCGATGGATCCGCGAACGCCTTCGATCACCCGGAGTAGACGCGGAGGATCGTGCCGCGGCCCTTCGCGCCCCACGGTCAGGCAATCCAGGACCTTCGCCTCCCCGCCCTCCACCCGAAAGATCGTCTCCAGCACCAGAGTGTTCTCGAGATAGGCGCAGTGGATGCTGAGGTCCCCGCTGTGTGAGGGCTGAATCGAGAAGTGCCCGCCGCGTTCCCAGTCCAGGAGCCGGCCGAAACTGCTGCCGGAGTCGAAGCGCGGCAGGCAGAGCCAGTCGATCGACCCCGTCCGCGAGACCAGGGCGGCCGTCTGGCAGTCGGAGATCAGGCCGTAGTCCTCAATTTGCGGGTATTTCTCGGCCATCGGGGTAGGCCTACCCGGATGAGCCGAATTGCGATCCTCGATGTCGACGGCACGCTCGTCGATACCAACTACCAGCACGCGATCGCCTGGTTCCGGGCCTTCCGGCGCTTCGACGTGACCGAGCAGCTCTGGCGCATCCACCGCCACATCGGCATGGGCGGGGACCAGTTGGTGGCCGCGGTCGCCGGCGATGAGGTCGAGGAACGTGCCGGCGACGACATCCGCGAGGCGGAGTCTGACGAGTACAAGAAGCTGATCGACGAGGTGCAGACGATGGAGGGCTCGCGCGAGCTGATCGAGGATCTGCGGGAGCGAGACAACACCGTGGTACTGGCCAGCTCGGCGAAGGATTGGGAGGTGGAGCACTACCTCGACCTGCTCGATGCTCGCGAGATCGTCGACGCCTGGACCACCTCAGCCGACGTGGAGCAGACCAAGCCCGAGCCCGACCTGATCAAGATCGCGCTGGACAAGGTGGACGCCGACGGTAAGGCCATGCTGATCGGCGACACGGTCTGGGACGTCGAGGCAGCGAAGCGCGCCGGGGTCGAGACCCTGGCGGTCCTCACCGGGGGGTTCTCCGAACAGGAGCTCCGCGACGCGGGAGCGCGCGACGTCTTCACCTCCGTGGAGGAGCTCCGGCAGAGCCTGCTGCGGACCCCGACCGCCTAGTCGCCGTCCGCGACGGCGAAGCGGCTGCCGGAGCGGCGCACCATCCCGCGCCGTTGGGCGAGCCAGAGCGCATTGCCGAGTCGCCCGGGGCCCCAGAAGCGGGACCCGACCGCACGGCGGAGCTCCCTGCGGGTCATCGGCCCGTCATCGCGAAGGGCGGTGACGATCTCGCCGATCTCTCTCTCGATATCGCGGTCCTCCCCCAGCTCGGATGTGACCATGGCCGGCGCCCAGCCGTAGCGCTGCGTGCGTGGAGGAGCGGTCGGGTCGGGCGGACGGCGGGAGCGGCGCGGGCTCATGTGCTCTCCACGGCCTCTGCCGACAGGGGCTCGGCGATCTCCTCGAGGTGCTTCTGCTCGGTTCTCAGGCCGAAGATCCATTCGACCGCAGCCGCGATGCACATCAGCGCCGCCGTGATGGCGAAGGCGATGAAGACCGCGTCCGGGTTGCCTCCGTCAACGACCTTGCCGTAGTACAGCGGCCCGATCGCGCCGCCGATTCCCGTGGCGATCGCGTAGAAGAGCGCGATCGCCATCGCTCGGGTCTCCAGCGGGAAGATCTCGCTCACCGTCAGATACGCCGACGAGGCCGCGGCGGAGGCGAAGAAGAAGGTCACGCAGATCACCCCGACGAAGACCCAGACCGAAGCGCCCGTGTTCGCGACCAGATAGCCGTTGACGAGCATCCCGATCCCGCCGATGAAGTAGGTGGCGGTGATCATCTCCCGCCGGCCAAAGGTGTCAAAGAGCCGCCCCAGCAACAGGGCGCCGAGGAAGTTCGCAATGCCGAACGGGATCAGGTAGAGCCCGGCGACGCTGTCGCCCACGCCGAAGAATCCGGTGAGCAGGCCGGAGAAGTTGAAGAGCACGGCGTTGTAGAGAAACGCCTGGGTCGCCATGAGCGCGAACCCGAGCAGGAAACGCCGCGGGTACTTCTTGAAGAGGGTGCGGCCGATGTCGATGAACCCCGTGCTCTCCCGGGGATGGATCTCGATCTCCAGATCCGGCTCTGGAAGATCGCGCCGGCTCGTCTCTCGCTTGACCGTCTCCTCGATTTCAGAAACGAGCTGCTCGGCCTCCTCGGGTCTGTCGTGGACCATCAGCCAGCGCGGGCTCTCGGGCAGATACCGGCGGACGAGCATGATCCCGATCGCGAGCATGGCGCCGAGTCCAAAGCCGAGACGCCAGCCGAGGTCGGTGCTGAAGATCGAGGTGTCGAGGAGGACTCCCGTGAGCGCGGCGCCGAAGGCCGCGCCCAGCCAGAAGCTCCCGTTCACGGCCAGGTCGACCCAGCCGCGCACACGGGCGGGAATGAGCTCGTCGATCGCGGAGTTGATCGCCGCGTACTCGCCGCCGATCCCGAGTCCCGTGAGAAAGCGGAACGCGGCGAACCAGGCGAAGCTCCCGGCGAATGCGGTCCCGACCGTGGCAAGCAGGTAGAGGGCGAGGGTGAGCACGAAGAGCCTCCGCCGGCCGAGTCTGTCCGTCAGATAGCCGAAGAAGAGCGCGCCACAGCAGGCACCCAGGACGTACGCCGTCCCCGCCTGGCCGAGCTGCGAAGCCGAAAGGCCGAGGGCGCCGGGCTCCTGCAACCGCGCTCCGATCGCTCCGACGATCGTGACCTCGAGGCCGTCGAGGATCCAGACCGTCCCGAGCCCAAGGAGGACGAGCCAGTGCCACCTCGACCATGGCAGCCGGTCCAGCCGCGCGGGGACCGTCGTCCTGATCGTGTCCTCTCTCCCTGATGCCGTGGCTGTTCCGTCAGCCATGGCCCGCTTATTTCCCGGACACCGCCTCCTCCAAACTCTGGCGTGCGATCTCCACCGTCCGCTCGTCGAGCTCGGCGTCGACCAGCTCATAGGACTTCGCCAGCTCAGCGATCAGCGCCTCCTCGACCTCGCCGGGATCGACCTCTCGGCCGAGCTCCTCCGAGACGTCCCCCGAGGTGGCCGGATCCCATTCCAGCTCGAGCGCCTCGTAGACCGGCACCAGCGCCCGAGCCACCTCCGCCCCGCCCGAGGCGACGACGACTCCTCCCATGTGGGCGCCGCCGCGGATCATGCGCTGCCCGATGCCGGAGAGCTTCACGGCGCCGCGCGCGTTCACGCTGTAGGCGCCGGGGCAGTACTCGCCCGGGACCTCGCCGACCCGGGCGTCGACGCCGAGTCCTCGCAGGGCGCCGGCGATCAGTCCCGCCATCTCCTCGAAGCGGGCGTAGGTGCGCTTCGGCGGCTGCGGGTCGGCGTACGCCCGGGCGATCGCGATCGTGCCGCTGTGGAAGACGGCGGCGCGGCCACCCGCAAGCCGCTCGACCGCGGCGAACCCGGCCGCGCGCGCAGCCGTCGCCGCGGCCTCAAAGCGCGGGCTCGCCAGGTCCTGGCGGCCGAAGGCGACCTCGTTCCCGGGCCTGTGGATTCGGATCGTGGGCGGCAGCTCGCCCGCCGCCACTCGCCCGAGGATCGTCCGGGAGACCGCCGTGCTGAGCTCAGGTTGGTCCGGGAAGGAGTGGCGGACGAGGCGAAGTGACTCCATCGACTACGCCGCGTCATCCGGCGAATCGAGCAAGGCCGCGCGCAGCAGTCGCTCCT
This sequence comes from uncultured Solirubrobacterales bacterium, assembly GCA_963728875.1. Taxonomy (GTDB): domain Bacteria; phylum Actinomycetota; class Thermoleophilia; order Solirubrobacterales; family 70-9; genus DASUPK01. Next base: position 199,604 of record CAVSLJ010000003.1, on the reverse strand, counting down.
CCTCCTCGAAGAGGTGCCCGATCGTGCGGTCGCGATCGAGCAGGATGCGGCGTTTCGTCTCGGCGATCGCCTGCCGCGGGCCGGAGGCGATCCTCCCGGCGAGCTCGATCGCCCTCGGCATCAGCTCGTCATCCGGGTGCACGGAGCCGACGATCCCCATGCGGAGGGCCGTACCGGCATCGAGCAGGCGGCCCGTGAGCGTGAGCTCCGCGGCCAACGGGGCCGGGAGTGCGGCGCGGGCCGCCGCGTAGCTCGGCGGGATCCCGCGCGGCAGCTCCGGAAACCCGAAGCTCGCGGCCTCGGCCGCCAGGCGAAGGTCGCAGAGCAGAGCGAGCGCGAAGCCGCCGGCCAGCGCGGCGCCGTTGACGGCCGCGACCACCGGCCGAGAGCAGTTGGCAACGGCCCGGAAGCAGCCGATGCTCGTCTCGATCAGCCGCTCCCGGTGCTCGCGATCACCGCCGAACTGGGTGGTGTCCATCCCGGAGCAGAAGGCGGGTGGCGCCCCGGTCAGCACCACCGCGCCGACGCCGGGGTCCGCGCCGAGCGATCCGAAGCACTCGGCGAGCTCCACCCGCAGGTCGATCGAGAGCGCATTCCGCTTCTCCGGTCGCTGCAGGGTCACCACCGCGACATCCTCTTGGCGCTCCAGGGAAAGCAGACCCGCCATCAGCGGGCATGATCCCGGAAACGTCAAAGGAGGAGCCTTGAGGTCGCACACCGACTACATGACGTTCAACACCGAGGGACGCCGCGAGTTCGTCCGCATCACCGAGAACGTGCAGGCGGCGGTCGATGCCTCCGGAGTATCGGAGGGGATGGTGCTCGTCTCGGCCATGCACATCACCGCGGCGGTCTGGGTGAACGACGACGAGCCCGGCCTGCAGGAGGACACGCTGGAGTGGCTCGACAAGGTCGCGCCGCCGAGCTGGAAGGAGCCGGCGAACGACGTCGCACGGCAGCTCCTGCCCGACCCGGGCGACTACCGGCATCACCGCGGTGGCGAGGACAACGGCGACGCGCATCTCAAGAACCTGCTCGTGCACCACCAGGTCGTCCTGCCGATCACCGACGGGAGGCTCGACCTCGGGCCCTGGCAGGCGGTCTTCTACTGCGAGTTCGACGGCCGGCGCTCGAAGCGGCTGGTGATCAAGGTGATGGGCGATTAGCTCTCCTGCCGCAATTGCCAGCCGGAGCGGGGTGGCCGCTCCGGCGATGGTCATCGGCGCCGTGGTCTCCGTTCAGTGCGGCTCGGCCGCGGCGACGACCCTGTTCGATCAGGTCGGGCCGGCCGGTGCTGTGCTCTATCGCCTGCTGGCCGCGGCGATCGTGTTGCTGGCGATCTGGCGACCGCAGCCGATGGAGGCCGGGCGCGAGGGCCTGGTCCTCGCCATCGCCTTCGGGGTCGCCCTCGCCGGGATGAACCTCTGCTTCTACGAGTCGCTCGATCGGATCCCCCTGGGAATCGCGGTGACCTTCGAGTTCGTCGGCCCGCTGCTGGTCGGGCTGTTCGCCTCGCGGCGGCCGCGCGACCTGGTCTGGGTGGGATGCGCGGCCGCCGGAGTCCTGCTGCTCACCCGGCCGTCCGGATCCGCGAGCGCCGCGGGGATCGGCTTCGCGCTTCTGGCCGGCGCGTTCTGGGGGGCCTACATCCTGCTCAGCGCGCGGATCGGACGGGCATTTCCGGGCGGCAGGGGCCTGGCGCTGGCGATGGGGATCGCGGCGCTGCTGATGGTCGTGCCGGGGACCGCAGCGGCCGGGGGAGACCTGCTGGATCCGGGCGCGGCGGCGGTCGGGGCCGCCACCGGAGTGTTCAGCTCCGTGATCCCCTACTCGCTCGAGCTGGAGGCGCTCCGCCGGATCGCCGTCGGAACCTTCGGGGTGCTGATGAGCATGGAGCCTGCGGTGGCCGCGCTGATCGGCCTGATCGCCCTCGATCAGGGTCTGGCCACGTTCGATGTGATCGGCATCGGGCTGGTCGTGGTCGCCAGCGCCGGCGTGCTGGGCTCCGGGGTCGGTGAGGCGCCGACCGAGGCCTGAGGAAGGCTAGGCGGCCCTGCGCATGCGGCGCAGCCGACGGCCGAAGCGCAGCCGGGAGAGGGACGAAACCGCCGACATCTCCACGGTTGGAGCGGTCGTCGCCGCCTCGACGTCAAGCAACGACGGCATGTGGCGCTCGATCTGGGCCGTGAGACACGACCGGCACGAGCACTCAGGAACGGATATGCCTGTGTTCGAACAGACCGTCATCCCAGTTCCTTAAGCCGAAGCGACATCACGGTAACCACATCGGCGGTCGGAATTCCCGCAAATAGCCCAAAACCGCGTAGATGACGTCCAGTCATGAAAACCCCCAAGTCGTGCCCTGACAAGATCACGAAAATGGAAGCACAGGGCCCCGATGTGCGCGCCGGTTCGATCTCCGAGGCCGTGGCGAAGGCGCAGGTGCACGCCCCGACCCGGGGAAATCGCAAGCTCGAGAAGTTCCTCGAGGCGGTCAACTCGGATGAGCGCGTGCGCGCCTGGTGGTACATGGCGCAGATCACCTCCGAACGGTTGGGAATGTCCGACCACTCCTGGGTGCACGTGCAGGTCGTGCTCAACATCTCGCTGCGGCTGCTGCGCCTGCTGGTGAAGGGCGGGATCGAGCCGGCGATGGTCACCGACCACGGGATGCGCGACCGTGACGCGGAGGTGGTGGTCGCGGGCGGCGCCCTTCTCCATGACGTCGGAATGTCGATCCACCGCGCCGACCACGAGGCCTACAGCCTGTTCATGGTCCAGGACCGGCTGGATTCGCTGCTGGCCGAGTGCTACGACGAGCCCGAGCGCACGGTGGTCAGCGCCGAGATCCTGCACGCGATCATCGGCCACCGCCGGCGGGGCGAGCCCTACACGGTGGAGGCCGGGGTGGTGCGGGTCGCCGACGCGCTCGACATGGCCGAGGGCCGCTCGCGGATCCCCGTCGAGGGCGGCCAGTACGGGATCCACGCCCTCTCGGCGGCGGCGATCGACAAGGTCAACATCGAGGCGGGCGACGAGCGCCCGGTAAAGATCGAGATCGAGATGAACAACTCGGCGGGCATCTTCCAGGTCGACGACCTGCTCGCGACGAAGCTGCGCGGCACACCGCTGGAGGGCCACGTCGAGGTGGTCGCCGAGGTGGCGGGGGAGACCGAGAAGCGCCTACTGCCCTCGTTCCGGCTCTAGGGACGCAAGTCAACTGCGGCTGGGGAAGGGGGGCGCCACGCGACGGGAGACCCATATCCGCGCGCCGATCGGGGCGAATCCAGAGTTCTGCAGCCTTTGGTGGCTGTGGGCCCTCAAAAACCTGCAAAACGCTCGGCGCGACGGGTGGCGGCTCGCGGCGAACCAGCATGGGGTCATCTCGCGCCAGCAGCTGCTTGGGTTGGGATTGAGTCCCGACCAGATCAAGACTCGCGTTCTTCATGGCCGCCTTCATCGTCTTTGGCGAGGTGTCTACGCCGTCGGCAGACCGCAGCTGGCGACCCATGGCTGGTGGATGGCGGCAATTCTGAGCTGCGGACCCAGTGCCGTCTTGAGTCACGCAAGCGCAGCGGCCCTCTGGGCGATGAGTGTTCGTAAGACCCCGAGTTCCGCCTCCCGTCCGGATGTCATTGAGATCTCTGTGCCCGTGACAGTGCATCGGTCCCATGAGGGCATCCGCCTTCATCGCCGCTGTTTCGTGGACACCGGGACACCACGCGCCGTAACCGGATCCCGGTCACGACCCCTGCTCGAACTCTGATGGACCTCGCGACCCTCCTTTCTCCCGAGCAGCTCGAGGCAGCCGTGAACGAGGCGGACAGGCTGGGCCTGATCGAAGTGGAGTCCCTGCGCACGATCGTCGATGACCGCAAGGGTGCGCGCGGGGTAGCACGCCTTCGTACTGTGCTCGACTGGCGCACGTTCCGGCTGACGGACTCCGAGCTCGAGCGACGCTTCCTACGACTGGTCAGGAAGGCCGGATTGCCAACGCCTCGGACGAGGGATCGCGTCAATGGTTTTCGTGTGGACTTCCATTGGCCTGAGCTCGGTCTCATCGTCGAGACCGATGGGCTCCGCTACCACCGTACGCCCGCGCAGCAAGCGCGAGACCGGGTGCGCGATCAAGTCCATTTCGGTGCCGGTTTGATCGCCCTTCGCTTCACCCACGCACAAGTCACGTTTGAGACTGCGCATGTCACTCACGTGCTTCGCGAGGTTGCGGAGAGGCGCCGGCTTCAGCGCCTGATGGGAGTTGCCTAGACGCCGGCGCCTTCGCCGCCCCGGCCCTCGCCGGCTGCGAAGCGGGCGGCGCCCTTGACGCCGACTCCCGAGACCGCGCCGCCGATCTCGGCCTCGCGGGCGAGCCCCTCCTCGAGGGACATCGAGAAGCCCTCGAGGGCTGAGCGGCGATCGGCGAGCATGGTCTCCTGTGGGAACTGCGCCAGTCCCTCGGCCATCTCCACGGCTCGGTCGAGGTGCTTGCCAGGCGCGACCACTTCGGTGAGCAGTCCCATGGCCAGGGCTTCGTCGGCCTCGACGATCCGGCCCGTGATGATCATGTCCAGGGCGCGTCCCATGCCGACAATCCGGGGGAGGCGCTGGGTGCCGCCATCGATCAGGGGAACGCCCCAGCGGCGCTCCGGGAACCCGAGCTTGGCGGACACCGTTCCGATCCGCAGGTCGCACCAGAGCGCCAGCTCCAGGCCGCCGGCCAGGGCATAGCCCGAGATCGCGGCGATCGTCGGCTTCGGCGAGGTGATCCGGGTGAAGCCCAGCGGTCCGTGCGGCCGCGGCTTGAGCCACTGCTCGGCGATGCCCTGGTCGTCCATCGCGGCCGCCACCGATTTGAGGTCGGCCCCGGCGCAGAAGGCCTGGTCGCCGGCGCCGGTGAGGATCAGGACCCGGGCCTCGTCGTCTCCCTCGAACTCCCGGTAGGCCTCGAGCAGCTGGTCGGCCGTGGCCGGATCGACGGCGTTGCGGCGCTCCGGCCGGTCGATGGTGAGCACCCCGGCGGCGCCACGCCGCTCATAGGTGACCTCGGGCATGGCGGCGATCCTAGGTGACCGGGCTAGCCGGGCGTGGACTGCGGCCAGTGCTCGAGGAACGGGAGGGGATTGACCGGCTTGGTGTCGGCCCCCAGTGTCGCCTTGCCGACCCTGACCTCGAAGTGAAGGTGCGGCCCCTCGCAGCTGCCGGTGCATCCGAGCTGACCCACCACATCGCCGGCGTGCACCTCGTCCCCGAGCTGGACGGGGGAAGGGTTCAGCATGTGCATGTAGACGAAGCTGTGATTGTCGGAGGGGCTGTAGATGGCGACGTAGTTGCCGCGGCCGCCGTCGTCAGGATCGCTGTTCTTGCCGCGGTCGACGACGATCCCGTCGTGGACCGCGACCTCGGTGGTCCCGGTCTTGCCGAAGATGTCCTGTCCTTCGTGGGTGTGGCCGTAGCGGGGAGATCCGAAGCGGGCCAGCTTGTCTCCGAAGTTGTGCGGGCCGAGGATGGGGAAGACGTACCCACGGGTGAGGCCGGTCGGCGTGCCCGGGTCAATGCCGAAGATGCTGGCGCTGTTGGCGAGTGACACGTTGCCGGTCGTCTGGTCGAGGCCCGGCACGGGGAGGCCGAGCGCGGAGCCCAGGGCGGCGCCGAGCCCCAGGGCGACCGTGACCGCCAGGCCCGCCTTGGCGGTCGGCCAGAAGAGGCCACGACGCCGGGTCGCCACCCGCCGCCGGTTCTCGGCGGCGCGGACGCGCTTCCGAACCGGCCCCTTGACCCCCGGATCGATTCGAGCAGCGTTCGGCTTGACGGGGACTGCCTTCGGCCGGCCGGGTCGCAGCGCTGCGCGCTCGCGCCGGAGCTTCTCCGCCCGCTCGCGCCGCCGCCGCTCCCTGCGCTCCCGCTCCGTCCGCTCGCGCTCCGCCCGCTCCCGCTCGATCCTCGCGCGCCGCTCGCGCTCAGCTCGCTCGCGCTCCATCCGCTCGCGCTCCAGACGGTCGGCGAGCGACTCGCGGCGGGGCCGAAGCTCGGTGACGGGCGCCGGTTCGGGCGGGATCCTGGGCTCGGGCGCCGGAGCCGGTTCCGGCTCGGCCGCGGGCTGGAGCGCGGCGGACCCGGAGGTCTGGGCGGCAGTGGTCCGCTGCGCGCCCCCCCGGATCTCCCGCGCCTTGAGCTCAGCCTGCCTGCGTCGTCGCGCTTCACGCTGGCGGCGCTTGGCCTCCTTGCTGGCCCGGCGCTCGTCGTAGTGCCCGGGGCCGGGATCGAATGGGGCGGCGCCCAGCTCGGGCTCGAGCTCGCGATCGCGCGGCGCGCGCCTCAGGTAGCCGGTCTCAAGCCCGGGGTCGAAGGTGTCTTCGCGGTCGCCACCCTGCTCGCGGTGCGGTTGCGGATCGACGACACCATCATCCCCTGCGGATCCCATACCGCCGGGGGCTCAGCGACTTCCGAGGCGCTCGAGGTCCTGCGTGCGCCTCTCTTTGCGATTTTCGAGGCGAATCTGGATCAGGGATAGGACGGTCACCAGAATCGCGAAGAACGCGATCAGCCCGAAGGCGAAGAAGGTGACGACCTTGTCGTCCGTGCGGCCGTAGACGCCGACGCCATCGGCGGCCATCGCGGCGGGCGAGAGCATCAGGAGCCCGGCCAGGACGAGAAGGGGCGGCAGCACGCGGCGGAGGAACTTGCCGAATCGCATCCCGGGCAATCTAACGGAAGCCGGAGCGTCTAAGGACACCCTTAGGCGAAGTTAGGCCCGGGTCGCCTAGGATGCCTCGCTTCCCGGCCCCGGCCGGGCCCTTGGCATGGATCCGATCTCCTACTTCCAGGCAATCGTCCTCGGCCTGCTCCAGGGCATCTCCGAGCTCTTTCCGATCTCGAGCCTCGGCCACAGCGTCGTGCTCCCGCGCCTCTTCGGCTGGGACATCCATCAGGACGACGACTACTTCCTGAGCTTCCTGGTGGCGACCCATTGCGCGACGGCGATCGTCCTGTTCTTCTTCTTCCTGAAGGACTGGGTCCGCATCATCAAGGGACTGGGACGCTCGCTCCGCGACCGCTACATCGGCCCCGACGACACGGACGCGAAGCTCGGGTGGCTGCTCGTGGTCGGGACCATTCCCGCCGGGCTGCTCGGCCTCCTGCTCGAGCACCCGCTCAGGAGCCTGTTCGCGTCCACCCAGACCGCCGCGATCTTCCTGTTCATCAACGGCCTGATGTTGTTCGGCGCTGAGGCGCTGCGCCGCCGCGCGCCGGTTCGCTCCGAGCAGAGCATCCGTTCGGATGAGGTTATCGCCCGCTCCCTCAGCTTCCGGGACGCCATGGGAATCGGGGCCGCGCAGGCGCTCGCCCTGATCCCGGGCCTATCTCGGTCGGGGGCGAGCATGGGCGGCGGCCTGCTCGCCGGCCTGTCCAACGAGGAGGCGGCCCGCTTCGCCTTCCTGCTGGCAACGCCGATCATCGGCGCGGCCGGGGTGCTCAAGCTGCCCGAGCTGTTGGGCTCTCAGGGCGACCACGTCCGTGGCGAGGCATTGGTGGGGGCACTCTGCGCCGCCGTGACCGCGTACTTCTCCGTCAAGTTCCTGCTGCGCTTCTTCGAGACCAACCGCCTGACGCCGTTCGCCGTCTATTGCTGCGTCGTCGGTGGGGCTCTCTCGATCGGCTTCGCGCTCAGCTGAGGAGGACTCCATGACCAAGCGCCCGCAGCTCATCGTTCCCGCCGTCATTCTCGGGCTCGTCTTCGTAGCGATCGCGATCGTCTACTGGACGACCGACGCCGGCTCTCTGCCCTCGTTCTTCCCGGGCCACGAGTCCGGGTCGAGTCACATCCACTTCAAGCACGGTCTGGCGGCCGCGGTGGTCGCGATCGCGTGCTTCGTCTTCGCCTGGTTTCAGACCGGGGGAGACCCGGGTCAGCGCCCGGATCGGCCGTCTAGTCCGAATTGATCTGCAGTAGCTCGTCGCCCCGCTCGTGCTCGACCTGAAGCGTCGAGTGCTCGATGCCGAAGCGGTCGGCGAGCAGACGGGCCGCGTTCCAGCGCGCCGCGTGGCAGTCGGCTTCCCGGCCGACGATCAGGTGGGCTGAGATCGCGGGCATCCCGGAGGTCACCTCCCAGACGTGCAGGTCGTGGACCTCGACGACGCCCTTCTCGGCGGCCAGCGTCCTGCCGATCTGCTGCGGGTCCAGCCCGCGCGGGGCCGCCTCCATGAAGATCCGCCCCGAGTCGCGGAGGAGCCCGTAGGAGGCCCACAGCATCAACGCCGCGATCAACAGGGAGGCGATGCCGTCGGCTCGGTCGAGTCCCCAGATCAGGATCATCGCGCCCGCGACGGCGGTCGCGATGAAGGCGAAGAGGTCGGTCAGCACGTGCCGGAAGGCGCCCTCGACGTTCAGGCTGCGCCGCTCCGCCCCGGCGAGCAGGCGCGCGGCGATCAGGTTCACCCCGATGCCGACCAGGGCCACGATCAGGACGAGCGCCCCCTCGACGTCCGGCGGCTCGATCAGGCGCCGGATGCCTTCGTAGACGATCAGGACGCCGAGGAGCAGGAGGGTGACGCCGTTGACCTGGGCCGAGAGGATCTCCGCTCGCTTCATCCCGTACGTGTAACTGCCCGACGGCGGGCGCTGCGCGAGCCGCAGGGCGGCCAGGGCCAGGCCCAGCGCCACGGCGTCGGTGAGCATGTGCCCAGCGTCCGAGAGCAGGGCCAGCGACGAGCCGACGATCCCGGCCACGACCTCCGCCACCATCAAGGCGACGATCAGGGCGAAGGCGATGCCGAGGCGGCGGGCGTCGGAGTCAGCGTGCAGGTGACCGTGTGCGTGGTCGTGGCCCATTCAGGGATTACAGCGGGTGATTCACGGCTTCGCCATATAGCCGGGGCGACGAGCGGCCGCCCATCACAAGTCGCTTCGGGCTTCGCCCTTCGCTCCAAAGGAGAGCGGCCTGGTCGCCCCTTCCCCAAAAAAAAGCGCGCGACCCGGGGCAGGGAGGGGTCGCGCGCGCTGACGAGAGAGGAATCTCGAAAGTGAGGGTGAGTCTGTCCGCCCGGCTCCCTTCCTGTGTGAACATCCGGATACGGCCCCACATAACCGGCGACCACGAACACCGTCGCCGGATAAATGCGGCATTTGCTTGTGAAAAACCGGTGAACCACCTTGTGCGGGGGGGTTCCCGCGCCGCCGCCGCACCTATGATCCAGTCATCTCATCAATTCGCCCGGGGGTAGGGCGAGTCCGAGAGAGGGGCTCGATGAACAACCAAGCAGGCATACGGCTGGCTGTCATAGACAACGACAGCGCGTTCCTCACCGTGCTGGGCAAGCGCCTGGAGGGCGCCGGCTGGGAGCACCGCGTGCTCGCTGGCAGCGTGCCCGTCGAGGAGCTGGTGGCGATGAAGCTGAATGCACTGCTCGTCGACCTCTCCGTCCTCGGCCCGCAGGGCTGGGAGTTCCTCGAGAAGGTCTGCGGCGCGATTCCCGGCCTGGGGGTGCTCGTCTGCACCTCGCAGTCCACCGTCGCGCAGCGGGTCAGGGGCCTCCGCCTCGGCGCCGATGACTGGATCGGCAAGCCGTCCCATCCCGAGGAGGTCATGGCTCGCATCGAGGCCGTGGTCCGCCGCCGCAAGCGCGCGGCCGCCCGGGAGGACGTCGGTCCGCTGGTCTCCGGGGAGCTCGAGATCCGCGCCGACCAGTACCAGGCCTTCGTCAGCGGCCAGAGCATCGGCCTGACCCGCCGCGAGTTCGAGCTCCTGCAGCTCCTCGCCGAGGCGCACGGCCAGGTGATCGAGCGCGAGGAGATCTACCAGAAGGTGTGGGGCTACGCGATGGCTCATGGCGATCGCTCGGTGGACGTCTTCGTCCGGAAGCTGCGCCAGAAGCTCCAGCGGCACTCCGCCAACTGGCGCTACATCCACACCCACTTCGGGATCGGCTACCGCTTCGATCCGGAGGCCATCGGCAGCATGGGGGAGATCTCATCCCTCGAAGTGCCGATGCCGGACGAGGAGCCCGCCGCAGACCCGGTCGAGCTGCCCGAGCTCGCACACGAGAGCAACTAGCTCCCTCGGCGCTTCGACTCCCTTCGGCGCGGTCGAGTCTTCACATCCCATTTACCGGAAGTTCACTCGACCGTAACTACTTGGGCGAAGCGAGCGGCGAAGCTCCGACGCCATGGAAGGCGAGAACGGCGCCGCGGGCGCAGTTTCGACGATTCCCCTTGCCGGCCGAGACCAGACCCCGGTCTACGCCGGTCGCCTCGAGATCAGGCCCGCCGATCACGCCGCGCTCGTCGACGGTCGCCCGCTCGTCCTCACCGTCCGGGAGCTGCAGCTCCTCACCGAGCTCGCCCATAACGCCGAACGGGTCATGACCCGGGAGGAGCTCTACGAGACGGTCTGGGGCCGCGACTACAAGAAGAGCGACCGCTCCGTTGACGTCTACGTGGGGCGGTTGAGAGCAAAGCTGAGCAGGGCATTGCCGGGACGGCGCTTCATCCACACCCACACCGGCATCGGCTACCGGTTCTCGCCGCAGGCCTGACGTCCGCAATTTCCCGCACTCGACTGGGATTTACATCCTTTTTACAAGTGGGCCACACGAACGTAACAAGCTGCCAGCGGCCCGCTGGAAGGGTCCGACACCTCAAATCAATCTGAGGGAGGCGAGCCCGTGAGCCGCCGTCCCTTTTCGAAATGCGAAAAAGGAGCGACTCAATGAATAGGAAGTGGTGGCTCGTACTCGCCGCCTCCGCCGTACTGGCGCTCACCGCGGCCGCATGCGGCTCGAGCAATGACAGCAGCTCGGGAGGCGCCTCCGGTGACCTCGCCGGCGCCGGTTCGAGCGCCCAGCAGGCCGCCCAGGAAGCCTGGGTGGCCAAGTTCGAGGATCAGAACTCGGACGCGACTGTCTCCTACGACCCGGTCGGGTCGGGCGGCGGCCGCGACCAGTTCATCGCCGGCGGCAAGACCGCGTTTGCCGGCAGCGACGCGCCATTCGACACCGATGAGCTGCCCCAGGCAGCGGACCGGTGCACCAAGGATGGTGGCGGTCAGCTGATCCAGATCCCGAACTACATCTCCCCCCTCGCGATCGTCTACAACCTGCCGGGCGTCGACAGCCTGCAGCTCAGCCCGGATACGGCCGCGAAGATCTTCAAGGGCGAGATCACGACCTGGGACGATCCGGCCATCAAGGCGGATAACCCGGGGGCGAACCTGCCCAGCACGAAGGTCACACCGGTGCACCGCTCGGACGAGTCCGGGACGACGTTCAATTTCACGGACTACCTCCATGAGGCGGCGCCGAGCGTCTGGACGTTCGATGCGGACGGCAACTGGCCCCTGAAGACCGGCGAGTCCGGAGCTCAGACTTCTGGTCTGGTCCAGGCCGTAAAGGCCGGCGAGGGCACAATCGGCTACACGGACGAGAGCCAGGCCGGAGATCTCGGCGTTGCCAAGGTCAAGGTCGGGAACACCTACGTGGCGCCGAGCGCCGAGGGTGCCTCCAACGATTTCGACCAGTCGCAGCAGGATCCGGAGCTCACCAAGGCCCCGTACGTGTTCGCGTACAAGGTCCAGCGGACTCCGACCGACGCGAGCAGTTACCCGATCCTGCTGGTCAGCTACCTGATGGGATGCACGAAGTACTCCGACACGAGCACCACCGATCTCGTCAAGGCGTACTTCAATTACATCGTCAGCGACGAGGGCCAGCAGGTGGCGGCGGAGAACGCGGGTTCGGCCCCGATCCCGCCCGGCATCAAGAAGGAGGACCAGCCGGCGATCGACGCGATCGGCGGCTGATCCAGACGGTGGACCGGGGGATCCCGCGCCCACGCGCGGGATCCCCCGTCCCGTTTCCAACGACACGGAAGTAGATGGAAGCTCACACCGACACGACAACCCAGGCGGGCCAGATCCTCGCCTCCGCGTCCGGCGGCAAGCGCCGTCCCGGCGACAGGATCTTCTCCAACGCGGCCGTGATCGCCAGCGTCACGGTTCTCGCCCTGCTCGCTGGCGTGGCGATCTTCCTGGTCGCCGACTCGATCCCGGCGATAACGGCGAAGACCGCGGACCTGCCGGACGGCAAGACACTCGTCGACTACATCGCGCCGCTTGCCTTCGGCACGATCCTGGCGGCGGTCGTCGCCGTGCTGATCGCGGTCCCCCTCGCAGTGGCCGTCGCGCTCTTCATCAGCCATGTCGCACCGCGCCGGATGGCGCTCTCCCTCGCCTACGTCGTCGACCTGCTCGCCGCCATCCCGAGCATCGTCTACGGGCTCTGGGGGATCTTCGTCCTCGGCCCCGCGATGGTGCCGATCCTGGACTGGCTGGTCGCGCGCCTGAGCTGGATCCCGTTCTTCGCGGGCCCGGCCTCGGTCACGGGCCGGACCATGCTCACCGCCGGTCTGGTGCTGGCTCTGATGATCCTGCCGATCGTCTCGGCGGTCGCGCGTGAGGTCTTCTCGCAGACGCCGCGCCGGCTGGAAGAGGGCGCGCTCGCCCTCGGCGCGACGCGCTGGGAGATGATCCGAATGTCGGTGCTCCCCTTCGGGAAGTCCGCCGTGATCAGCGGCTCGATGCTCGGCCTCGGCCGGGCCCTTGGGGAGACGATGGCGGTGGTGATCATCCTCTCGGCGTCCGGCATCGTCACCTTCAACCTGGTCAGCCAGGAGAACCCGACCCCGATCGCAGCCAACATCGCCCTCAAGTTCCCTGAGTCCTCGGGCGTCGACGTCAACGTGCTGATCGCCTCCGGGCTCGTCCTCTTCGGCATCACCCTGGTGGTCAACATGATCGCCCGCCTGATCATCTCCAGATCGGACTCCCAATGACCGAGAACAGGCGAGAGGAGAATCCGGCGGCCGCCTTCGACCCAGCGGAGAGCATCGCGGCGATCGGCGGTCCCGGGGTCAGCAGCGGCACGCTCCCCGCGTGGTTTCTGCGTGCCGTGGTCGCAGGTTCCGCCCTGGTCGCTCTCGCGATCCTGTTCGCGACGGGCGGCTTCACCATCGTCCTCTTCTTCATCGTCACCGCCGTGATCGCGCTGCCTACCGCCTATATCTGGTCGCTCATCACCGAGGGCCGCCGCCAGGCGTTTGACCGGTTCGTGACGCTGGGCATCGTCGCCGGCTTCGGCGTCGCCGTGCTACCTCTCTTCTCCGTCCTCTACGAGGTGATCAAGCGTGGGACCGCCCGGTTCGACGGCTCGTTCTTCACCGAGGCGCAGCGCGGCGTGATCGGCGCCGGCGGTGGGGCGGAGCACGCGATCGTCGGCACGCTGGTGATCACCGGGGTTGCCACGCTTATCTCCGTGCCGATCGGGATCATGGCCGCCGTCTACCTGAACGAGTACGGGACTGGCCGGCTGCGCAAGGCGCTGACCTTCTTCGTCGACGTCATGACGGGCATCCCGTCGATCGTTGCGGGCCTGTTCGCCTACGCGCTGTTCGCGGCGTTCCTCGGCCCGGGAATCCGCCTCGGGATCATCGGCTCGGTCGCGCTGACCGTCCTCATGATCCCGATCGTGATCCGGTCGGCGGAGGAGATCCTGAAGATCGTGCCCGATCACCTGCGCGAGGCCGCCTATGCGCTCGGGACCCCCAAGTGGAAGGTGGTCACGCGCATCGTGCTGCCGACGGCGCTCGCCGGGCTCGTCACCGGTGTGATGCTCGCGATCGCCCGGGTGATCGGAGAGACGGCCCCATTGCTGGTCACCACCGGGGTGATCGACTCGGTGAACACCAATCCGCTCAGCGGAAGGATGCAGAACCTCGCCGTCTACGCCTACAGCGAGTACAAGGACCCGGGAGTGGACGTCCAGGCCTCCTATGACAAGGCCTGGGCCGCCGCGCTGACGCTGATCCTGCTGGTGATGATCCTCAGCCTGCTGGCCCGCTGGATCTATCGTCGCTTCGGCACCGATCTTCGGGACACCAGATAGCCCACGTGAGACTTCGAATGCCCAGGGACAGGAGGAACATGCCCGAGACAGCGGACACGACCAAGGAGAGGCGGAGCGGAAACGTGGCGACGGATCTCGCCCGGACGGCCAAGCAGGCCGTGACGCGGGGTGGCGATAAGGTCGAGCGCGTGGCAAAGCGCTTCACCGTCAAGGACGTGAACCTCTACTACGGCGACTTTCACGCCGTCGAGGACGTCTCGATGACGATCGAGCCCAATCAGGTGACCGCCCTGATCGGCTCATCGGGGTGCGGCAAGACGACCATGCTTCGGTCGCTCAACCGGATGCACGAGCTCACCCCGGGCGCCCGCGTCGAGGGCGAGGTCGTGCTCGACGATCAGAACATCTACGCGCCCAACGTCGACCCGGTGGAGGTCCGCCGGCTGGTGGGGATGGTGTTCCAGGCGCCCAACCCTTTTCCGACGATGTCGGTCTACGAGAACGTCGCCGCCGGCCTCTCTTTGAACCGCAGGGGGATGTCGAAGTCCGAGAAGGACGACGTCGTCGAGAAGTCCCTTCGCGGCGCCCACCTCTGGGAGGAGGTCAAGGACCGGCTCGACCGAAAGGGCTCGGCCCTTTCCGGCGGCCAGCAGCAACGGCTCTGCATCGCCCGCGCGATCGCCGTCGAGCCCGAGGTGCTCTTGATGGACGAGCCGTGCTCGGCGCTCGATCCCGTCGCCACGCTTGCGGTCGAGGACCTGATCGAGGACCTGAAGACCCGATACACGATCGTGATCGTCACCCACAACATGCAGCAGGCGGCCCGGGTCAGCGACGTCACGGCGTTCTTCAACCTCGAGGCGGCCGGCAAGCCGGGGCGCCTGGTCGAGAAGGACGCCACGGACAAGATGTTCACGACGCCCTCGAAGAAGGAAACCGAGGACTACGTCAGCGGGAGGTTCGGCTGATGCCCGAGGCACGTCTGCACTACCAGGATCAGCTCGACGAGCTGGAGAAGAACTGTCTCAGCGGTCTCGACCTCGTCATCGCCTCGCTAGACCGCACCATGGAGGCGGTGCAGCATCAGGACATGGAGCTGGCGGAGCTGGTGATCGCGGATGACGACCGGATCGACGGCCGCTATCTCGAAGTCCATCAGGAGATCCTCACCATGCTCGCCACCCAGGCCCCGGTGGCAACCGACCTGCGGCTGATCTCCGCGCTGCTGCACGTCATGCACTCGATCGAGCGCATGGGCGACCAGTGCGTGAACATCTCCAAGGTCATCCCGCTGACCGGCAACGATGCTCCGGTCCACGACGAGATGGTCGACCGCGTCGTGCTGATGGGCAAGCAGGGCCGCTCGATGCTCTCCCAGGCGAAGAAGGCCTTCGAGGGCCGCGACGTCGAGCTGGCCCGGGACCTGGTCCGCCAGGACGACCTGATCGACAACCTGAACAAGGAGTGCTTCAAGATCGCGGTCCAGGTCGGCGACGATGTCGACGTTCGGGAGTGGGCGATGACGATGATGCTCGTCGCGCGCGCCCTGGAGCGGATCGGCGACAACGCCGTCGACATCGGCGAGCAGGTCGCCTTCGTGGTCACCGGTCTCTTCCGCGAGTTCGAGGACGCCTCGCACCCCGGCCAGGCGCCGCTTCCCTCGAGCTAGGCCATCACCAGGACCGGAGCGCTCGCATGCGCGACGTCTTCTTGAACTGGTGGCCCTGCATCCGTTCCAGCAGGTCATTCAGCAGCCGGACTCCCTGCTCCGCATAGGGGCCCTTGTTCAGCATCACGCACTCCGCCCGTTCGGCCATCGCCGCATCTGAGATCTCGGCCCGATGGCGGGACCCCTTCTTGACGAAATTGTCGAGCACCTGGGTTGCCCAGATCACCGGGGTATGAGCCGCCTCGCAGAGCCAGAGCACTTCCTCCTGGATCTCGGCCATCCGCCGGTGGCCGATCTCGACAGCCAGGTCTCCGCGAGCGATCATGACCCCGAAAGGCTGGGCGCCGGCGCCCTGGACGATCAGCTCGGGCAGGTTCCTGACGGCCAGGCCGGTTTCGATCTTGGCGATCAGTCCCAGGCCGGCGACTCCGCGGGTGGCGAGCTCTTCCTGGAGCCTGGAGATGTCCTCCGGGCGCTGGGCAAAGGAGTAGCCGATCAGGTCGGCGATCGGCGCGACCGCGTCGAGGTCGCGCAGGTCATCGTTGGTCAGCGATTCGATCACGAGGTCCGTCGTCGGGAAGTTGAGCCCCTTCTCGACCCTGACGTGCTCTCCCTTGTCGCGAGCGTCGGTGACTTCCAGCAGCAACCCGGACTCGACAGGCTCCTTGACCACCGCTCCGAGCCTGCCCTCGTTGACCCAGACCTCGTCCCCGACGTCGAGCTGGGCCACGGCCTCCGGCAGTGAGCACTCGAACTGCCACTCGCACTCCGCCTGCAGGGGCACGGGCCGCGCCGTCATCAGGAGATCGTCGCCGCGATGGAGGCGTTCGGCCGGCGGAATGGTGGTCGAGGCGATCCGCGAGCGCGGCCCGCTGAGGTCGAAGCAGACGAAGCACGAGCGCCCAGTGTCGACGGCGGCCCTGCGGACGTGGGCGGCGATCTGCTCCCAGATCGCCGGGTCGTCGTGGCCGCAGTTGATCCGAGCGACGTCCATCCCGGCGAACACCAGGCGGCGCACCAGGTTGTAGGAGGAGGCCGCTTCGCTCGGTATCGTCACCATCACGCGGACAACCCGATGCGCCGGCGCCGGACCGAGCAGCGCGTCGGTGTGGCCGCGCAGCAGCTCGTGCCCGCGGAAGAAGTCGTCGCCGGTGGGCCGGGGGGGCGAATCGCCCGATCCCGCGATGCTGGCGAGAGCGGCGGCGACGGCGTCCAGGCTCGGGAGCACCCGGGCTTCGCATCGCCCCAGCGACGACAGCCCGAACGGCATCAGCTCGAGCTGGAGATCGCGCAGATCATGGTGGCGAAGCGCGATATAGAACGCGAGGTTGCGCGCGCTCGGGATGAATTGCTCCCTCCGCAGACGGGGCCGCCAGCGATCGAAGATCTCATCTCCCTCGCGGGCGACCTCGTGGCGCAGCTCGCTGACGGCGCTGTGCAGCTGGCGCACGCTCGCGTCCTGCGAGTGATGGCCTATGGCTGTAGGCATTCACCTGGAGCATTGCGCCTGGAGCGACGGGTGGCGTGAAGGGCGTGTAAAGAACTACGCCGCCAGGTCCAGCTCAGCCTCGGGCTGGGGGGTCCGCGTCGACAGTGTCACGACCTCGGCGAGCTCGGACTCGTCGGCGGGCGCGGCTGCCCTCAAGGTCCAGCAGAGGGATGCGTAGATCGCGACCGCTAGTACGGTCGCCGCGCTCACCACCATGCCGGCCGCGGTGGCCGCGGCGAGGTCCGTGGTCCCGAGGGCGGCGACGGTGGCGGCCGGGCCGGTGCCGACACCGATCGGGAGAAGCCCGATCGCGCCCATCGAGAACAGCACGAGGGCGGTGTCGGCGGGCGTAGAGGGCAGCCCGAACCCGGCCAGGACGATCCACGTCCGGAGCAGAGCCATGGAGGTGAAGGCGCCGACGGCGAGCGCCAGCCGGATGCGCAGCCTGGGCGAAGCGAGGACGCCGAGCCCCGCGACCATCCTGTGCCGCCTGAAGCGATCGTGAGCGATGCGCAGCGCCACGAGCGTGATGCTCGCGCGTGGGCACCGCGGTAGCGGTCAACTGGCCGGTTGGGGTTGGAGGCAACGGGAACCCCGGGGTGACCGCGATCGTCGGCTCGACCACGGGGGCTATCGGTTACATCGGGGCCGACTACGCCGTGGCGCACGGTATTAACGTGGCGGCGCTGAAGAACAGGGCCGGCAAGTTCGTGTTCCCGAACCTCAGCAACATCGCAGCGGCGGCCAAGGGGGCCAAGAAGATCCCGAAGAACAACGCGATAGACATCGTCTATCCCACGAAGACGAACAAGAAGGGCTACCCCGGGTCCACCTTCAGCTGGGCGATCGTGCCGCACGATGCCCCGCAGAAGGCACTCGACAAGCAGTTCATCACCTATGCGCTGACGGATGGCCAGAGGTTCGGCCCGGCGCTCGACTTCCCGGCGGTCCCGAAGGCGATCGTCGCGAAGGCGAAGAAGTCACTCGCAAGCCTCTAGGGCCTGCAAGGAAGGAAGTCATGGCGAAACGTCCCGGGCCGATTGGCCCGGGACGTTTTGCGTTGGGGGGTTGGTTTCCCATCCCACTCCGACGAGGCCCGGCGGAGCTACGTCCAGAAGGTTGTCGCTATCCGACGGGCTGGATGGCCACCGGCGCGACCGCCGCAGCTCCGGCCTCGAAGAGACCCGCCGCCGATGGTCGCGGCGGATGCACCTCGAGCAGCAGCGGCGCCCCGGCCTTACGGGCAAAGAGCGGCGCCAGGCGATCCCATGGCACCCCACCGCGACCCGGCGGCAGATGGAGGTCGAGACGCAGCGGGTCGACCTCGGGCGGGCCGGGGTCGTCGCGCCTTGCACCGAGGTTGTCGTGAAGGTGGAAAAGGACAGCGCGGTCGAGCGCGGGCTCGATCAGCTCGAGCGGGTCCGTGTGGCGGAGCTGGGCGACGATGTTGGCATGGCCCACGTCGATGCAGAGACCGACGGCCGGCGAGGAGATTCGCTTCGCCATGGCTCGCAGGGTGAGTGGCGTGAAGGAGAGTGCGTCGGGACCCGGGTAGACGGGCGCGAGGTTCTCCAGGGCGATGATCACGCCGAGGCGCTCTGCGCGGGTGGCCAGTGCCCCGAGCGAGCGGGTCTCCGCCAGCCGCCGGTCCTCACTGGCGGGCACGTCCGGCAGGTTGGCGGCGTGGTAGACGACGTGCGAGGCGTCGATGTCCGCGGCGTAGGAGACAAGGCCGGCGAGCGCGTTGTCGCCGTCACGGGTGCCGGCGCGAGCCGACCCCGGCCCGTGCAGCACGAGCTTGAGGCCCGAGGTGCTCAGCACCTTGGCGAGGGCCGCGGCGTGGCGCGTTGCGTCCCGCGGCACCGTCAGGACGGAGGGAGGGGGAGCGGGCACCTGGACGAATCGGAAGCCGGCGGCCTCAATTTCCTTCAGGATCGGCGCCGCGGGCCACCAGTCGTACGGAATGCTGAGCCCGAGACGTTCCGTGGAATCGCTCCTGGGCATCGATCCGAAAGTACGACGGCTCTTTGCGAATCCCGTGAAGAGCCTGTGAAGGCGAGTCGCGGGTGCGGGCTTGCCTACGGCGACGTGGACGGTTGTATCGGTGGGTGCTCGTCGGATCTGCTCCGCATGGAGTGCGGGGCGGCACGGGCGGGCTCGTCGGGCCACCAGCGCCGCCGCAGCCAGAGCGCGACGTAGACGAGCGTGATGAGGACGGGGACCTCGATGAGAGGCCCCACGACGCCGGCCAGCGCCTGGCCTGAGCTGGCTCCCCAGACCCCCACGGAAACGGCGATCGCCAGCTCGAAGTCGTTCGAGGCGACCGTGAAGGCGAGCGTCGCGGTCTTCGGGTACCCGATGTTCATCGCCCGGCCGACGAGGAACCCGAGCACCCACATGACCACGAAGTAGGCGAGTAGGGGCAGCGCGATGCGTGCAACCGTCAGCGGGTCGCCGGTGATGGCGTCGCCCTGGATGGCGAACAGCAGCACGATCGTGAAGAGCAGGCCGTACAGCGTGATGGGCGCGATGCGCGGGATCACCGTCGACTCGAACCAATCGCGGCCGTGCGCGCGCAGGCCCCAGCGGCGCGTGAGATAGCCGGCGGTCAGCGGGATGCCGAGGAAGATGAGCACGGTGCGCGCGACCTCCCAGATGCTGACCTCGAAGCCCTGCGTGTCGAGCCCGAGGAGGTTGGGCAGGGCGTTGAGGTAGAACCAGCCCAGAAGCGCGTACGCGACGACCTGGAAGATGGCGTTGAAGACGACGAGGACCGCGGCACGGTCGTTGTCGCCGCCGGCGAGATCGTTCCAGACGAGCACCATCGCGATGCAGCGCGCCAGGCCGACGACTATGACGCCGGTGCGGTAGGCGGGCTCGTCCGCCAGGAAGAGCCATGCCAGCGTGAACATCAGGGCGGGGCCGACCACCCACGACAGGAACAGCGAGACGCCGAACATCCGGCCGTCGCCGCGCATCTTCCCCAGCTCCTCGTAGCGGACCTTCGTTAGGACCGGGTACATCATCAGCAGCAGGCCGAGAGCGATCGGCAGGCTCACGGTCCCGACCTCCAGACTGTCCAGGAAATCGTTGAGCCCGGGCACGAGCGACCCAAGCGCCAGACCGCCGGCCATCGCCAGCGCAATCCAGAGAGGGAGGAAGCGGTCGAGCGTCGAAAGCCGGCGGATGACGGCGGCCTCGTCCGGATGGACGGTGGCCTCACTCACGATGCGACCAAGTTGCGATGAGGTTTCCTAGGACGCCGGCTCCGCCCGGGGCAATTTCATCCCGGGGGACCGGCGAGCGGTCGTCTTGGGGAGCATCAGCGAGAGCAGTCCGGCGGCCACGACGAAGACGGCCGAGACCCAGAGACACGCGGACAGGCCGTTCCATTGGTAGAGCAGCCCCGAAAGCACCGTTCCGGCGAGGCGCCCCACGGCGTTGGCCATGTAATAGAAGCCGACGTTCATCGCGACCTTGTCGTTGTCGGCGTAGGAGAGGATCAGATAGGAGTGGACGGCAGAGTTCATCGCGAACACGACTCCGAAGAAGATCAGGCCCACCACGACCACGGCGGTCGGATCGGCGTTCGCGGACAGCGCGATGGCGATCCCGGCCGGCAGGGCCGCCAGGACAAAGGCCAGCCATGCGGCGGTGCGACCGTCGGGCTCGCCGCCCTCCTCGGCGCGGCGGCGAACGAACCGCGGCGCTGACGCCTGCACGATTCCGTATCCGATCACCCAGACGGCCAGGTAGATCCCGACCTGCCAGAAGTTCCAGCCGACCACGTTGTAGAGAAAGACCGGCAGGCCGACCACGAACCAGACGTCGCGCGAAGCGAAGAGAAAGATGCGGGCACCGGCGAGGATGTTGACGGCGCGGTTGTTGGAAAACATGTGCTTGAACTTCGCCGTCGCGTCCGGGCGGCCGAGCTGCTGCCCGCGCATCAGGATCGAGACGCTGATCAGCGCCGTTGCAGCCATGCCCGCCAGGACCAAGACGCCGGTCTGGAAGCCGACCACCGTGAGCAGCAGGCCGCCGAGGAAGAACCCAACGCCCTTCAGGGCATTCTTCGAGCCGGTCAGGACCGCGACCCACTTGTAGAGGGCGCCCTCCTGTCCCTTCGGGACGATCAGCTTCACGGCGCTCTTGGAGCTCATCTTGGTCAGGTCCTTGGCGATCCCCGACATCGCCTGCGAGGCCATTACGTACGGGACGACCAGCCACGCCTCCGGTGCGAAGCCGAGCATGCTCTGCGCGCAGATCTGGACTGCGAGACCCATGAAGAGGGTCGTCTTCAGCCCCGAACGTGCGGCGATCCAGCCGCCGACAAGATTGGTGACGATGCCGAAGAACTCGTAGAGGAGGAAGAGAGTCGCCAGCTGAAACGGGCTGTACCCAAGCTGGTCGAAGTAGAAGAGGACCAGCATGCGGCTGGCGCCGTCGACCAGCGTGTCGGTCCAGTACGCCCCGGTGACGAGGACGTAGTTGCGCACGTCCCCGCGCGGCTCTGCGGTGGCCGTCGCCCTCGCCATCGCCTCAGTCGAGCGCGGGAGCGGGGGCAGCGCTCGGATCGCCGGCGGCCGGGAGCTGCTCCGCGACCTTCTGCGTCAGCTCGGCCAAGCGGTTGGCGTAGCCCCACTCGTTGTCGTACCAGGCGAGCACCTTCACCTGCGTTTCGTTGATGACCATGGTGGACGGTGCGTCGACGATGCCGGAGCGGGGGTCATCGCGATAGTCGACGGAGACAAGAGGCCGTTCCTCATACCCCAGAATCCCGGCGAGCGCGCCCTCGGCCGCGTTGCGGAAGAGCTCGTTGACCTCCTCGGCTGTGGTCGACCGGTCCACCTCGAAGACGCAGTCGGTGATCGAGGAGTTCAGCATCGGCACCCTGACGGCGAGGCCGCTGAGCCGTCCCTCGAGCTCGGGGAAGATCAGGCCGATGGCCGTAGCCGAGCCCGTCGTTGTCGGAATAAGGGAGAGGCTGGCGGCGCGGGCGCGGCGCAGGTCCTTGTGTGGGGCATCCACCACCACCTGGGTGTTGGTCATGTCGTGGAGCGTCGTAATCGAGCCGTGCCGAATCCCGACTCCCTCGTGGATCACCTTGACGACTGGCGCCAGGCAGTTGGTCGTGCAGGAGGCTGCGGTGACGACGTCGTGTTGGTCGGGGTCATAGAGGTCGTCGTTGACCCCGAGCACCAGGTTGAGCGCGTGCTCCTCTTTGACCGGCGCGGCCACGATCACCTTCCGGACGCCACGCTCGAAGTACCCCGTGAGGGTGTCCATCGTGCGGAACTGGCCAGAGCACTCGAGGACGACCTCGATGCCGAGTTCATCCCAGGGGACATCACCCGGGAGCTGACGGCGCGAATAGGAGACAGAGCTGCCGTCGATCTCGATTGAGTCGGATCCGCTGTTGACGTTCGGGTGCCAGCGTCCGTGGACCGAGTCGAACTTGAGGAGGTGAGCGGCTGTGGACGCATCTCCATTTGGCTCGTTGACGTGCGCGAAGTCCAGGCCAGACCAGCCCCAGGCGGCCCTCAATGCAAGCCGGCCCATTCGGCCGAAGCCGTTGATCCCGATTGGCGTTCTGAGCTCGGGCATCGCTACTTCGGGGACTCCGATGTGAGGGACCCGATCAGCTCCTCCACGTTCCCCCGGATCTGATCCCGGATCCCCCGAACGGCCTCCAGGTCCTTGCCGGCCGGGTCCTCGAGGTCCCAGTCCTCGTATCGCTTGCCGGGATAGATGGGGCAGGCATCGCCACAGCCCATGGTGATGACCGCGTCGGCAGCGCGGACGACCTCATCGGTGAGTGGCTTGGGGAACTCGCGCGAGATGTCCACTCCGATCTCATTCATCGCCTGGACAGCGTTGGGGTTGAGCTCGTCGACCGGATCCGACCCGGCGGAGCGGACGTGCACCCGTCCTTCAGCGAGTTCGTCCAGCAGCCCGGCGGCCATCTGGCTGCGGCCGGAGTTGTGGACGCAGACGAAAAGGACCTCCGGAACCTCCTTGCTCACCTTGCCCTCCGCCTGGCCAAGCGCGCGGAGGCGCTGCCGCGTGAACCGCTCGACCATGAGCGGGACGAAATCCTGGACCCTCGAGTCGGCGAACTGGTCGGTGCTCTCGTCGATGAATGCCTCGATCGTCTCGCGGGAGAAGATGCCGGCGAACTCGCCAGCGAGCACGTCGATTGAGCGTTGGATGTGGTCCCTGGTTGTCTGGTCAAGTTGAGTCGGCACCATGTTGCCTCCTTCTGCCCCTCGGGTTGGCCGCAATCCTAAAGCTTGACATTCATCTATTCAATCGATATACGTATATAGATGGCCGTCGATTTGGAGATGGTGCCGAAGCAAAAGCGACCTGCGGGCGAGCCGTGTTGCGAACCCGTTGTCTATCCGGATATCCAGCGCGCCCAGGCCGAGCGGATGGCCAAGGTCGCCAAGGCGCTCGGCGATCCGATTCGCATGCAGCTGGTGGACGTCCTCCGCAAGCACGCCGGCAAGGTCTGCGTCTGCGAGCTCGTGCCGCTCTTCGATCTCTCCCAGCCGACTGTCTCCCACCACCTGAAGGTTCTGCGCGAGGCCGGCATCGTCGGCTCCGAGCGCCAGGGCCTGTGGGCCTATTACTACGTCAACCCCGACTCAATCGAGGAGTTGAGCGCATGGCTGAGCAGCTGACCGGCAAGGACGAGATCCGGGAGGCGGTGCGCGAGCGCTATGCGGCCGCTGCGAGCTCGGTCGGGGAGGGGCGCGTCGCCTGTTGCACTCCGTCGAAGGAGTCCGAGGCGAGCCAATCCTCCTGCGGGTGCGGCACCGATGTGCCTGACGCCTGCGCCGGCGACGAGTTCGGTGCGGGTCTTTATCGAGACGCGGATCGTGAGCAGCTCCCTGAGGAGGCAAAGCTCGCCTCCCTCGGCTGCGGCAATCCCACCGCTGTCGCCGAACTGAATGAAGGTGAGACCGTCCTGGATCTCGGCTCGGGCGGGGGCATCGACGTTCTGCTCTCGGCCCGGCGTGTCGGCTCGGCCGGGAAGGCCTATGGCGTCGACATGACGGACGAGATGCTCGAGCTCGCGAGGCGCAATCAGCGCGAGAGCGGCGTGGAGAACGTCGAGTTCCTGAAGGGAACGATCGAGGAAGTCCCGCTCTCCGGCGATTCCGTCGATGTCGTGATCTCGAACTGCGTGATCAATCTGTCCGGAGACAAGCCGGCCGTATTTCGTGAGGCTGCCCGGGTGCTGCGTCCTGGCGGCCGCTTCGCGGTGAGCGACATCGTCGCCGACGACGGCATGGACGAGGAGACCCGCCGCGACATGGCGCAGTGGACCGGCTGCATCGCAGGCGCCCTCACCGCACCGGAGTTCCGGGCGGAGCTCGAGGCCGCTGGGTTCACCGAGGTCGAGATCCGCGAGACCCACCGGGTCCACGACCAGGCGGGGTCGGCGATCATCCGCGCCAGAATGCCGGCATGAGCTCGGCTGAAACGCTCGCCCTCAAGGATCCGGAACAGCTCTACCTCGACTGGGAGCACGCCCATTGGGCCGCTCAGGACATCGATTTGAGCTGTGACCCTTCGGATTGGGCCGGGCTCGAGGAGACGGAGCGCGAGCTCCTCTACCTCGCGCTCAGCTCATTGATGGTTGCCGAGGAGCGGATCTCGACCCAGTTCTGCGGCCTGGTGCTTGCCCAGGACGACGAGGAGGAGGGGAGCTATCTGTCAACCCAGCTCGTCGACGAGGTCCGGCACATGCAGTTCTACGCTCGCTTCCAGAACGACGTGATCGCCGATCCGGGCACGATCGCCGCACACGTGGAGCGGTCGCGCGAAGTCCTGGGCGAGCCCTTCAAGAAGATCTTCGACGAGGCCCTGGTCCGGGCCCACGCTCGCCTGCTGAGGGACCCTGCCGATCGCGAGGCGAAGGTGGACTTCGTGACGATCTACCACATGATCCTCGAGGGGACCCTGGGCTTGGTGACCTCGCACTTCCTACTCGATCTGCTCCGCGAGCGCGAGCTGTTGCCCGGCTTCGTCGACGGCTACTCGCGGATCGCCGCCGACGAGCAGCGCCACATCGCGTACGGCACCTGGTTCCTGCGGGAGGCGATCGCCGCCGATCCCGCGATGGCGGGCGTAGTCCGCGGCCAGATCAAGGCGCTCCTCCCGGCGGTCGCCGAGACGGTCTCGCCGCCAAGCGCAGGCGCCTTCGACGCCCTCGGCGTCGATGACGGAGCATTGGCCGAGTTCGGGCTCGGGGCCCTCAACCGCCGCCTCGCCTTGATCGGCGCTCCGCTGGACGGATAGCCGCGCAAGCTGCGGACTTGCGGCGGGGCTTGATCCGGTTGCCCTGAGAGAATCACCGTTGAGATGCTCTGTGGGGCGATCGACATCGGCTCGAACACGACGCGGCTGCTCGTCGCTGAGCCGTCTGATGGCCAGCTCCGCAAGGTGATGGAGCAACGCGCCTACACGCGAATCGGCAAGGACGCCTCCAAGAACGGGCGGATCACCGCCGAGAAGATCGCCGAGGTCGCCGACGTCGTGGCCACGCAGCGGCGGCTCGCCGAGGAGATGGGTGCCGAGACGGTCAAGACCGTGGCGACCGCCGCCATCCGCGAGGCCAAGAACCGCGACAAGGTCGTCGAGGAGATCGAGGAGATCGCCGGGGTCGAGGTTGATGTCCTCGACGAAGACGAGGAGGGCCGCTTCGCTTTCATCGGGGCGACCAAGTCCCTCAGCCACCCGGTGGAGGGGAAGGTCGCCGTGGTGGACGTCGGGGGCGGCTCGTCCGAGGTGATCTACGGGACGATGGCCGACGGCGTCACCGAGGTGAAGTCGTTCAAGATCGGTTCCGGGTTGCTCACCGAGGAGCACCTCGAGTCGGATCCGCCCTCGGCTTCGGAGATTCGCGAGCTGCGAGACCACATCTCGGACTTCTTCGAGGAGGTGGAGCTGGAGCAACCCGATCAGGCGGTCGCCGTGGGCGGCAGCGCCACCTCACTGCGAACCCTCGTCGGGGCCGTGCTCGAGTACGAGACGCTCGAGCGGGCCGTCCGTGTGCTCTCCAGCGACGAGATCTACGAGGTCGCGAAGCGCTTCGAGCTCGACTCGCGGCGCGTCAAGCTGCTGCCCGCCGGCGTCCTGCTGCTCGAGAAGTTCTCCGACCTGCTCGGCCAGCCGCTGCAGATCGGCAAGGGCGGGCTCCGCGAGGGAATCATCCTCACGCTGCTGAACGGCAACGTGAACGGGGATCACGAGAAGCTAGCCGCGTAGCGGCCGTCCCGCCGCGAGCCACAGGAGGGTGAGCACCCCGATGGCGAGCAGGGCGTGGCCGACCGCCCCCGCGACCGCGTGCCAGGCGGCGCCGGTCCAAGCGCCGGCCAGCACGAAGGCCATGCTCCAGACCGCGCATCCGGCGACCGTCAGGGCGATGAAGAGCGGGACGGGCACTCGGGCGTGTCCCGCCGGGACCGAGATGAACGATCGAACCAGGGGCAGCAGCCGGCCGACGAACACCGCCGACGAGCCGTGCCTCGCGAAGAGCGCGTCGCTGCGGCGAGCCAACGAGGCGGGCAGGGCGAGGAGGCGACCGGCGGCATATGCGATCAGTGAGCCGATCAGGTTCCCCAGCGTCGCCGCCGCGACGGCCGCAGGAAGGCCGATCGCCCCCTGATGGACGCCGAACCCGGCCGCCATCAGGGTGACCTCGCTGGGCACCGGGATGCAGGCGCTTTCGGGGATCATCAACAAAAGCACTCCGAATAGCATGAAACTAGTTAAGCAAACTGAACTAAACTGATGGCCCGTGCCTCCCAGACCAGCCGCTGACCCGGCCACCGCGCTGGCCCGTGTCGCGCCCCAGATCGGCCGCTGGGTGGAGCGGTCCCTGGCCCAGCACGACCCGCCGCTGACCGTGGCGCAGTACCTGGCCCTGGACCAGCTCGATCGCGGTGCCGTCGGCGCCTCCGACCTGGCCCGGGCCGCCTCGATCTCGAGGTCCGCGGTCTCCCAGCTGGTCGCCTCGCTCGGCGCCGCGGGCTGGGTGGAGCGAACCGCGGCGGAGGCAGACCGCCGCCGGCAGGCCCTCGTCCTGACCGAGCAGGGCCGCCTGGTGCTTCGCTCCGCCCGGCGGCTCCTGCGAGGCGGGCTCGACCCGCTCGTCGCCGGCCTGCCGAAGCCGGAGGCCGATGCGCTGGTGAGATCCCTGGGCGCGCTCGACGCGGTGCTCGGCGGCAAGCCACCGCCGCGGCGACCCCCGCCGCCGCCGAGGCCCCATGCACCGCGGAAGCCACGCCCGCGCCCGCGCCGCCGGTAGCCTTCGGCCACCCAGTGGCCAAGGCGAAGCCAATCCCCGATCTGACGGCCGAGCAGCCCTATGCCGAGGCAGCCGCCAGGATCGTCTCCGTCCGGGGCGCGGAGCTCGCGGAGCATGCCGAGGGGGTGCTGGACACCGGCGACATCGAGCGGGTCCACGACATGCGGGTGGCGACCAGACGGCTCCGGGCCGCGCTCGAGATCTTCGAGCCCTGCTTCCCGGCCGAGCCGTACGGGCAGGCGCTCAGCGAGGTGAAGCGGCTCGCGGACGCCCTGGGTGAGCGCCGGGATCGAGACGTGGCGATCGCAGCGCTCCACAACTTCAATGATCAGATGGCCGCTCCGGATCGCCGCGGGGTCGCCTCGCTGATCGACCGGTTCCGGACCGAGCAGGAGCGGGCGAACGAGGAGCTCGCGCCGCTGGTGGCGGAGGAGAGCCTCCGTCCGCTGCGGGAGAGCATCGACGAGCTCGTCGCCGGCGCCCGGGAGTCCGTCGCGTGAAGGCCCGACCGGTGAAGAAGCTCGACCCGTCGCGCGCCCTCGGAGAGAACGCCGCCCGGATCGTGCAGGTGAGGCTCGACGAGATGATGGATTTCGCCCCGCGCGCCCTCGACGGCGAGAAGAGGGCCCAACACGACATGCGCATCGCCGCGAAGCGACTTCGCTATGTGCTCGAGGTGACCGGCTTCTGCTTCGGACGGCCGGCCGACACAGCGCGCCGCCGAGCCCGCGACCTGCAGGACATCCTCGGCGAGATCCACGACTGCGACGTGATGCTGCCCCGCGTCCGCGGGCATCTCAAGGAACTGCAGCGGAGCGACGCCGGCAGGGTCCGGGAGAGAGCGGGGAAGGCACCGGACCTCGATCCGAGGCTCGCCGCCCGGGCGCAGCACCGGACCGCCTATCGCGGCCTCGACGTGCTCGCCGTCTACCTCGAGGCCCGGCGCGAGCTGCTCGACGACCGCTTCGCCGCTTTCTGGAAGCGCCAGGAGGAGACCGGAACCTGGAGGCGGCTCGAGCGCGCCGTTGACGGATACCTGAGCCGCGCGCGGGAGGCCCGCCGCACCGCGAAGGCCGCGGAGCGCGCCCGTCAGCAGGCTGAGGCCGCTGCCCGCGCTGCCGCGCAGGCCGAGGCCCAGGCCGAGCAGGCGCGCCTGGATCGCGAGCGCGCCAACCAAGAAGCCGAGCAGCGCGCGGAGCGCCACGAGCAGATCCAGCGCCGCACCACCCCGGCGCCGCGCCGCCCGACCTAACCCAGGCTTACTTCCGCTTCTTCTTCTTCTTGCACTTCTTGTGCTTCTTCTTCGCCGCGTGCGCGTGCTTCTTGTGCTTCTTCTTCTTGCACTTCGGCGTGGTGGTGGTGGTCGTCGCGTCGGGAACCCGAACGGTCGTCGCGAACCGGAAGTCGACGAAGTTGTCGATCAGGAACGGCCCCGATGGTGCGTTCTGGTAGTAGCCCTGGCCGGGGCAGGGATCACCGCCCTGCTCGGCGACGTGGTAGCCGTTGGATCCGGGACGCGAGATGAGCAGCGCGAACTCCCCACCCGCGGTCACGGCCGGCGGGTTGGCGAAGGTGCCCGTGATGGTGCCTTGAGTGTTGGGGGCGAGCGTATTCGGCACGGTCGTCGAGGCGAGCACGCCTGCGGGCGCGCCGCCGATCGTTGCGGCGATCTCGAGCCTCCAGTCGCCCGGGGTGGCGCCGACCGGAGTGGTCACTGCCGTGCTCGCGGTGTCCAAGCCGCCGGTGTGCAGGGCGGTGAACGTCTGGGCCACCTTCAGGTCGCCGTCCGGCTGCACGATGCTCGCCCCCAGGTTCGCGGCGCAGGCCGCATCCTGGACGCTGCTCGCCCCGGCCGCCGGTGTCCACCCGACCAGCGCCGCCGCTGCGGTCCCGATTGCCAGAACTCCGCGAACTCCCCTCTTCATCAGCAGCCCCTATCGCTCGGTTGCTCCGGGCGATTCTGTCACGCCACGAACCGCACGGGGCGGTCGTTGCTCACCGACCACTCGCCGCGCCGCCATGAGATGCGGGTGCCGTCCG
Source organism: uncultured Solirubrobacterales bacterium (assembly GCA_963728875.1). Lineage (GTDB taxonomy): Bacteria > Actinomycetota > Thermoleophilia > Solirubrobacterales > 70-9 > DASUPK01. The sequence continues at coordinate 170,192 of CAVSLJ010000003.1, read as the reverse complement.
CGAGGCGGGCGCTCGTGTGGCCCAAGGCGGGCTCACCCCAGAGGGTCGCCTCAAGCGGGCGCGAAGGGTTCTCGTTGCCCAGGCCACGCGCGACGTCATCCGCCGGGTAGGTGACGACCAGCGAGCCGGCCCGGACCCAGAGCGGGATCCGGTCGAGTGGGGCGTCGGCGTCGATCCAGCGGCCGCCGGCGATTCGCTCGCCGGTCCACCAGTTGAACCATTCCCCCCGCGGCAGGTAGGTCCGTCGCTCCGTCGCTCCCTCGTCCAGCACCGGTGCGACCCAGAGCGACGGGCCGAACATGTAGGAGTCGGGAATCTCCCAGCCCTCCGGATCCTCGGGATCGACGAGGCAGAGCGGGCGCATGATCGGCAGGCCACTGCGCGCCGCGGTCGCTGCGGCGGCTCGGATGTAGGGGACCAGGCGCTCATGGAGCTGCACGGCCTCCCGGTAGTCGTCGAGCACCTGGCCGTCGTAGGTCCACGCCTCCTGCTGGAAGCGTCCGTGGGCCTGCATCAGCGGGGTGAGCGCGCCGAGCTGTGCCCAGCGGACCAGCAGCTCGGGCTCACAGCGCTCGGCCAGGCGCCGGCCGAGGTAGCCACCGACGTCGTGGGAGAGGTTGGAGAAGCCAGTGGCGGCGCAGGTGAGCAGCGAGGTGAGCAGAGCCCGGAGCGACCAGAAGTCGGAGGCCTGGTCGCCGCCCCAGAGCATCCCGGTCGCCTGCTGGCCGGTCCAGCCGGACCGGCCGAAGACCACGCCCCGCCCCTCGCCGTGGACCTCGTCGAGCGCCTGCTGGGTCGTCTCGCGATAGAGCCGTCCGTATTCCCAGGCGGCCTGGACCCCGAGGCGCCCGTCGGCGAGCTCGGCGTCCGGCGGGAAGTAGTAGCCCTCGCCGTCGTCGGCCTTGACGCCCTCGACACCCAGCTCGAAGACGTCGCGGGAGAGCTCGCGCCACCAGTCACGCGCAGCCGCCGAGGTGAAGTCCACGATCGAGCCGGTTCCCATCCACCAGCGGCCGACGTAGGGGTCGCCGTTCGCGGCCCGGACGTAGTGCCCGGCGCCGGCGCCCTCGGCGTAGTTCTCCGCCGGCTCGGCGTGGAGCCGCTCCGACTCCGCGTCCGGCGGTCGCTGGCCGTCGATCGACTCGAGGTTGACCCAGGGCGTCACCCAGACAACGGTCCGCACCCCGTCCTCGCGCATCCCCTTGACCAGCCCGGGCGCATCGGGGAACTGGTGGGGATTGAAGCGCCAGGTGTTGTACTGCGTCTCCCAGGGGGAATCAATCACGATCGCGTCGAGGGGGAGATCGTTCTCACGGTAGCCGTGCCAGTCGTCCTCGACGTCGTCCTGATGCTCGTAGACGTCGCGGCTCTTCCAGTGGCCGTAGGCCCACTCGGGCAGCAGCGCGGGCATGCCGGTCTCGCGGAGGTAGGAGCGCAGCCGGGCCGCCGGGGTCGGTCCGGTGAAGAGGTGAACGCGCAAGGGGCCAGAGGCCGCCCGCACCGAGACCGCCGCCACATCGCCGGTCAGGTCGACCTCGACTCCGGGACCCGTGGTCTCGATCCAGGCGGCCCAGCCCGCCGAGGAAAGCAACCAGGGCACGGGGGCGTAGTCCCCCTGGGGGATGCCGCCCTGCTCCAGGAACTCCGGCGGGCAGTCAGGGCCGGTGTAGCGGCGGTCGGCTCCGAGCTGGACGAGGCGGCCGCGCTGGTCGAAGTCGAGGCCGTGGCGCGCTCCGAGTCCGGTGACCCGCTCCGCTTCGAGGAGCGGCCAGCTCACCCCGAGCCGCATCCAGTCGCCCGGGGGGTCGACCGTGATCAACAGGCGGTCGGGAGCGGGAGAGGAGACCTCGAACTGCTCCTCATCGAGCATCACCGGCGCCTCCCGCTCCTCGTGGACCAGCACACCCTCGGTGAGCGTGATCAGCTGGTCGCGGGCCACGCCCCGGCACGCCCACGGGCGCAGCCCCGCGAGCAGCCGTGCGGCAAGCTCGTCTGCGCTCCACAACGCCCCTTCGGGGACTTCCCTCTCGGATGCGACGCCCACTGCGGCCCAAGTGTGGCAACGGTGCCGTTCACGACCTCTTTACGTGCGGGACACGACCTCGTAACGGGATTTTCCCTGCATACGGGCACCCTGCGTGTGTCAAGGAGAACGAAAGAGAGAGGGTCAGATGAACCCCATTTCGACCAGCCGGGTCGATCTGCACTGCCACTCCACTGCGTCCGAGATCTCCAAGCTCGGCATCCAGCGGAGCCTCGGCCTTCCCGAGTGCGCGACTCCCCCTGACGAGGTCTACGAGCTCGCCAAGCGGCGCGGCATGGACTTCGTGACGATCACCGATCACGACACGATCGACGGCTGCCTGGAGATCGCCGATCGGGACGACGTCTTCATCTCCGAGGAGCTCACCGTCTGGTTTCGCGGCGAGCCGCAGGCCGTTCACCTGCTCTGCCTCGGGATCACCCCCGACGATCACGCCTGGCTGCAGGAGCACAACCGCGACGTCGAGGCGTGCGCGGAGTACCTGCACTCCAACGGGATCTCCTGCTCCCTGGCACATCCCTTCTACGCGGTCGAGGCGCCCCTCTCTCCGGCGCACAGGCGGCGGCTCGCGCAGCTGTTCCCGGTTTGGGAGACCCGCAACGGCTCCCGCGCGCGCGAGCTCAACATGCCGGCCGCGATCTACATCGAGACGCACGGTGGTACCGGCACCGGCGGCTCGGACGATCACGCCGGCGTGGACATCGGGCGGACGTTCACCGAGACGCCCCCCGCGGCCACGCCGGAAGAGTTTCTGCGCCACATCCGCGAGGGCCGCGCCGAGGCGCGCGGCGAACAGGGCAGCGCCGCCAAGTGGGCGCACGCCGCGATGGGCCTCGCCACCCGGGCGCTGCTGATCAAGGACGCCTCCGCGAACGGGACCGGGATGCCCGGACGCGGAGCGGAGGACATGCGAGCCGATGCGATCCTCGAGATCGCCGAGCGCGTGATGAGCGAGGGCGATGCCCGGCGCGGCGAGGATGGAGGAGAGATCGGCCCCGAGGACGCCCGTGCCCTGCTCAGCGCCTTCACCGAAGCGGTCGGCCTCGAGCCCGGCCGGGCTCTGATCGACCACATGCAGAGCGAGGAGTTCAGCCACGCCGAGCTCGAGCGCAAGGCGCGGCGCGTCCACGAGCGGCGGCTGCGCAAGGTGGTCGAGTCCACCGTCGAGGCCGTGGGCGACGGAGGCTCCGAGGAGCTGACCGCCACGGCGATGGACGCGGGCCGGCAGCTGTTCCGCGCCGCGGTCACGGCGATTCCCTATGCCCCGGCGGCGGCCTTCCTCGGCAAGGAGAAGGACAAGCTCAACCCATCCGAGGGCCCCAGGCGGATCGCCCTGATCGCCGACGCGATCGGCGGCGTCCACGGGGTGACCCACACGATCGAGCGGATCCGGGAGCTCGGCGTCCCGGGCTACGAGGTGGAGGTGATCGGGACCGACCGCAACGTCGACCGCCGCCTCTCAGCCGTCGCCGAGGTCGAGATCCCCTTCTACGCCGGCCTGGAGATCGGCATGCCGAGCCTGCCGGCCATGGTCGAGGCATTGGCCGAGGGACACTTCGACGCCGTTCACGTCACCGCCCCCGGACCCGCGGGCGTGATGGCGACCCTGCTCGCCCGGATCATGGAGCTGCCGGTGCTGGGCAGCTGGCACACCGAGCTGGGGGCCTATGCCGGCCTGCGGTCGGCCTCGGACGCATTGGAGAAGGGTGCCGACATGGCGCTCTCCGTCTTCTACCGGCAGTGCGCGCGCGTGCTCTCGCCGAGCCCCGCCAGCGACGAGTCCCTGACCCGACTCGGGATCGAGCGCGAGGCGATCGGCCGCTGGGGCCGCGGCGTGGACACGGCGCGGTTCGACCCGGCCCTGCGCGACGCCGACGCCTTTTCCGGGGAGATCAAGGTTCTATATGTAGGGAGGCAGACCAAGGAGAAGGGGGTGGAGCTGCTTGCTGACTCCTTCATCCGGGCGCACGAGACCGATCCACGGCTGCACCTGCTGCTCGCGGGAGGTGGCCCGGAGGGGGAGATGCTCCGCGACCGTCTCGGCGACCGCGCCACATTCCTCGGCTGGCTCGATGGCGATGACCTGCCGCGAGCCTACGCCAGCGCTGACCTCTTCCTCTTCTGCAGCCGCACCGACACGTTCGGCCAGGTCCTGGTCGAGGCGGGCGCCAGCGGCCTCCCGGTGGTGGCCGTCAACGAAGGCGGCCCGGCGTCGATCGTGGAGGACGGCGAGACCGGACGCCTCTGCGACCCGGACGCCGGCATGCTGGCAGCCGCCCTCCTGCAGATCGCCGATTCCCCGGCTTGGCGCGCCAAGCTCGGTCGCCAGGGGCTGGAGGCGGCCCGCGGCCGCACGTGGGAAGTGTCGATGGCGCAGCTGGCCGACGGCTATGACCAGGTGATCGAGCCGGCCGATCAGCTCCGCATCAAGCTCCTCAGAGCGGCCTAGTAGACCCTCTAAGGTCTGGGTGTGACCGACGAGCTCGCCCAGCGGACGACGGAGTCGACCGGTCCCGCCGCCGAAGGCGGCGCCACGATTACGCCCGACGTCGTACGGACCAGCGCGTCCGAGCCTGACCTTTCGGATCCCTCCCTCTACTTCAACCGCGAGCTCTCCTGGCTCGACTTCAACGACCGGGTCCTGCAGCTCGCCGAGGATCCACGCGTCCCGCTGCTCGAGCGGGTCAACTTCGCGGCGATCTACGAGGACAACCTCGACGAGTTCTTCATGGTCCGCGTGGCCGGCCTGCACGACCAGATGGAGTCGAAGATCGACGCGCGCGGCGCCGACGCGATGTCCGCGGCCGACGTCATTGAGGTGCTCCGCCAGCGGACGATCGAGCTGCGGGCCCGGCTCGGGCGCTGCTACGCGGAGGAGATTCGCCCGGCCCTCGCCGAGCACGGCGTTCGCATCCTCTCCCTCTCGGATGCCAACGCGGCCGAGCGCGAGGAGGTCGAGCACCTCTTCACCAGCCAGGTCTTCCCGGCGCTGACGCCGCTGGTGATCGGCCGTGGCCGGCCGTTCCCGTACATCTCGAACCTCTCCCTGAACTGGGGCGTGCTGCTGCGGAATCCCGAGAAGGACGAGGAGGTCGCCGCTCGGGTCAAGGTGCCGAAGGAGCTCCTGCGGCGCTTTCTCTCGATCGGCGACGGGCTCACCTTCGTCCCGCTAGAGGACGTGATCGCGGCGAACCTCGACGATCTCTTCCCGGGCATGGAGATCGTCCATCAGTCGATGTTCCGCGTCACCCGGGACACCGACTACGACGTCTCGGACGAGGCCGACGACCTGCTCCTCGCCGTCGAGGAGGAGGTCCGCCGCCGCCGCTTCGGCGAGGTCGTGCGCTTGGAGGTCGCTCCCGAGATGGAACCCCGCCTTCTGGACCAGCTGGTCGAGGCGATGGAGATCGACCCGGTCCAGGTCTACGAGAGTCCGGGCCTGCTCGGCCTCGACGATCTCACCGACATCTTCTCCATCCAGGGATTCCGGGAGCTTCGCTACCCGCCCTGGAAGGGCGTGACGCCCGCACAGCTCCAGCAGGGCAGCCGGACGCATCGCGAGGTCGACGTCTTCGGCGCGATGCGCCAAGGCGACATCCTCGTTCACCATCCCTATGACTCCTTCGGCAGCTCGGTCGAGCGGTTCGTCCGCCAGGCCGTCGAGGACCCCAACGTCCTCGCGATCAAGCAGACGGTCTACCGGACGAGCGCCGACTCCCCGCTCGTCCCGGGGCTGATCGAGGCCTCGGAGCGCGGCAAGCAGGCCGTCTGCCTGGTTGAGCTCAAGGCCCGCTTCGACGAGAGCGCCAACATCCGCTGGGCCAGGGCGCTGGAGGAGGCGGGCGTGCACGTCGTCTACGGCATCCCCGGCCTGAAGACGCACGTCAAGTGCATCCTGGTGGCCCGCCGCGAGGGCGACGGCGTCCGCAACTACGTCCACATCGGAACGGGCAACTACAACCCGAAGACCGCCCGGATCTACACCGACTTCGGCCTGTTCACGGCGGACCCGGTGGTGGGTGAGGACATCGCGGAGATGTTCAACTACCTGACGGGCTACGCGCGCCCCTCCGGCTATCAGAAGGTGCTGCTCGCGCCGTTCAACCTCAAGGAAGGGATCGTCGGCGAGATCGAGCGGACGATCGAGGCGCATTCACCCGAGCATCCGGCCCGGATCCGGATGAAGATGAACTCGCTGCTCGACCCGCCCTGCATCCGGGCGCTCTACCGTGCCTCGCAGGCCGGAGTCGAGGTCGACCTGAACGTCCGCGGCATCTGCGCGCTGCGCCCGGGCGTGCGGGGCGTGTCCGAGAACATCCGGGTCGTGTCGGTCGTCGGACGGTTTCTCGAGCACTCGCGGATCTACTCGTTCGAGCGGTCGGACGAGACCCGGATCCTGATCGGCTCCGCCGACCTGATGCCCCGGAACCTCTACAACCGCGTGGAGCTGGTCACGCCGGTCGAGGATCCCGCGAACCGCGATCAGCTCACCGATGCCCTGGACCGCGCCTTCGCCGACAACACCAATGCCTGGGAGCTCGGCAGCGACGGGGTCTGGTCGCGGCGTACGACCAACGGTGACCCGCCGCGCAGCATTCAGGCCGAGCTGATGGAGCGTCACGCACGGCGCGCCGAGGAGGCCGCCGTCGTCAGTGGCTAGCTCCGGGCGGCGGTTCGCGTGACCGCCGTTTGTGTCTGGCCCTCTGGTAGCTTGGCCTCAGGTGCCCCTTCGCTCGGCGACAAGCAGGGATTCGGTCTATTTCGATGCGCTCGCCGAGGCCGGCGCCAACATCCTGCGGGGGGCGAAGCTGCTGGAGCACATGTTCGACACCTGGCCGGAGGACAGCGGTGTGGCCCGGGACATCCTCAAGGCCGAGCAGGAGGGCGACCGGATCACACAGGAGATCGTCCGCCGGCTGAACCTCGATCCCCCGAAAGGGCTCGACAGCGCGGACGTCTACGCGCTTGCGACCCAGCTCGACGACATCATCGACGACATCGAGGAGGCCGCGGACTTCATGGGCCTGTTCGCGATCGAGGCCCCGATGGAGCAGGCCCACGTCCTCTCCAACGTCCTCGCCCAGTCGTGCGAGCAGGTTTCGGGGCTGCTCAACGACCTGCGGGGCTTCAGCGACCTGGAGCGCTACTGGGTTGAGATCCACCGTCTCGAGAACGAGGGGGACAGGGTCTGGCGCGAGGCGCTCGCCTCGCTGTTCTCGAACGGGATCGACCCGATGGTGGTGATCCGCTGGAAGGACATCTTCGGCCTGCTCGAGCGCGCCATCGACTCGACGGAGACGGCGGCGCACAAGATCGAGGCGATCGCCGTAAAGCACTCCTAGATGGCCGGCGACAGCGGCCGCCAGGAGTCCGAGGAGGAGCGCGCCGATCGAAACCTCTCGGACCTGCTCCAGGAGCTGCGGGTGGCGCTTCCCGGAGTCCAGGTCCTCTTCGCCTTCCTGCTCACGGTCCCGTTCACGCAGCGGTTCGAGGACCTGAGCAGCTTCGATCAGAAGCTCTACTTCGGCGTGCTGATCACGGTCGCGCTGGCCACGGTGATGCTGGTCGCCCCCACGGCCGGCCACCGCATTCTCTTCCGCCGCCAGCAGAAGGAATTCATCGTCACGATCTCCAACACGCTCTCGCTGATCGGCCTTCTCCTCCTGGCGATCGGGATGACCGGGGCGATCGCGCTGATCAGCGACTTCATCTTCGGCACCACCACCGCGGTGATCAGCACGATCGTGATGGCGCTCGCGTATGCCGGATTCTGGTACGTGGGGCCGCTGCGGCGCAGGCAGAAGCTCCCGCCGCGTTGAAGGTCCTGATCTTCAGCGCCTCCATCGGGGAGGGCCACGACCTGCCAGCCCGCGTGCTCGCCGAGGGAATAGAACGCGAGGCGCCGGACGCAGAGATCGAGATCGTCGACTCCCTGGCCGTGGTCGGTTGGCTGACGAGGCGGCTCGTCATGGACAGCTCACGCTTTCACTCCAGGTTGGGGAGCCGGCTGTTCGATCTCTCCTACCGCCTGATCACCGACGTGCGCCCGACGCGGTGGTTCGCCGGGCACCTGACCCAGTGGCTGGCGGCGAGGTCGATCCGCAGGGCGGTGTTGGAGAGGGGGCCCGACGTCGTCGTCTCGACGTATCCCGGGACGACCGAGGTGCTCGGTGCCCTGAGGAGCAAGGGGAGGATCGACGCCCCCGTCGTCTCGGCGATCACCGACCTGGCGGCGCTGCGCTACTGGGCGCACCCCGGCGTCGATCTCCACCTGATCACGCATCCCGAATCGGCCGAGGAGGTCAGGCAGATCGCCCCAGGTGCGGATGTGCGCTGCGTGCGCGGGCTCACCGATGAGCGCTTCTACGAGCCGCGCAGCCAGGCCGATGCCCGCCGGCAGCTCGGGTTGCCGGCCGAGGGCCCGATGGTGATCGTGTCGGGTGGCGGCTGGGCCGTGGGCGACCTGGAGGGCGCGGCCGAGGAGGCGCTGGGGATTCCGAACGCGACCGTCGTCTGTCTCTGCGGGCGGAACGAGGGGCTGCGGGCCGAGCTGGCCCGGCACTTCTCCGACGAGCCACGGGTCAGGACCGAGGGCTTCACCGAGCGGATGCCCGACTGGTTCGCGGCCGCCGACGTGCTCGTCCACTCCACCGCCGGCCTGACGGTGCTCGAGGCGCTGATGGAGGGCTGCGGCGTCGTCTCCTATGGATGGGGTCTCGGTCACGTGCGGGTCAACAACGCGGCGTTCGAGCGCTTCGGACTGGCCGAGGTGGCCGGATCGCGGCGTGAGCTGGGGGAGGCGCTGGTGCGAGCCCTCGGGGCGAGCGGCACGCCGGACGACTCCTTCGCCCGGCTGCCGACGGCGGCCTCAGCCGTCCTCGGCCTCCCCGGCCTCGCCGACAGCGAGCTGGGCGACCGCGGGAGAGCTGGCCAGGAGGCCGGCGCCTAGCGCGACGGTCACCAGGGCGCCCACCAGCACCGCCCCTCCCAGCGGCGTGTTGCTCCAGCCCTCGCCGCCGACCAGCGGCGCGAGCACAACCGGGATCACGATCTGCATGACGAGCACGGTGGGGGCGACGCGCGTGGCCGCGAACTTCTGGAGTGCCGTCGACTCGCTGATCACTCCGACGATCACCACCGCCGCAACCAGCGCGGCCCAGGCCGCCACTGCGAGCAGGGCCCCTTCGGAGGCGTCCTGGGCGACGATCTTGGCGACGAAGGCTGCCATCCCGTCGGCCGCCCCGGCGCTCGCGACCAGCAGCAGCATGGGGTAGGTGCGGCGCCCGAGCATCCCGATCGCGTAGGGGAGAATCGTCGCCGCGGCGAGGAGAGCCAGGGCGATGACGAGGCCCGCACTGCGCTCGACCTCGCCGGGCTCGCGCGGTGCCGCCCAGGCGAAGACGCCGACCGAGGCGATGATCAGGACGACCGCGGCGATCTCCCGTGTCCCCACGTGCTCGCCGAGGATCCGCACGCCGAGCACGAGCAACAGCAGCAGCCCGAGGGCGAGCGTCGGCTGGACGAGGGTCAGGGGCGCATGTGCCAGGGCGACGATCTGGAGCGGCCAGCCGAGCAGCGACAGCGCTGTCGCACCGACCCAGAGCGGACGCCGCAACAGGTGGGTCATCAGCGAGGGTTTCAGTGCCCGCTCGGCCGGGGCCTTGCGCGCCTCGATCGCCTGGAGCGCGTAGCCGGTCTCGTAGCAGCACGCTGCCGCGAGCGCCAGGCCGAACCCGAGAGCGAGCTCCCCGTCCATCAGTGGCACCATCCTGCCATCCGCAAGGGACTCCTCATCGGCTCGGCCGCCGCGGCGGCCGCCTGGTGGACACCGGCGCTCGCCCCGATCGTGCCGGCGGTCGCCGACGTCCTCGGCCTGCCGCGCCGGATCGACGATCCCGTGGGCGTCGCGCTCACCTTCGATGACGGCCCGCACCCGGAGGGCACCCCCGCGGTGCTCGAGGCGCTGGCGGCCGCCGATGCCTCCGCCACATTCTTCCTCTGTGGCGAGCAGGTCGAGCGCAATCCGTCGCTCGCCGCCGAGATCGTGGCGGCCGGACACGCTCCGGCAATTCACGGCTACAGACACCGCAACATGCTGCGGCTGGCTCCGAGCACCTTCGTGGAGGACCTGGAGCGCGCGATCGCCGTGATCGAGGACGCCGTGGGCCTGCGCCCGGAGGTCTATCGCCCGCCGTACGGCATCTTCAGCTATCCCGGGATGGTGGAGGTCCAGGCGCGCGGGCTCCGGTCACTGCTCTGGTCGCGCTGGGGACACGATTGGCGAGCGGGCCGACCCGCCATGGAGATCGCGGCCGAGGCGACGCGCGACCTGGACGGCGGCGACGTCCTGCTGCTCCACGACGCCGACCACTACAGCGAGCCGGGCTGCTGGCGCGCCACGGTCGCGGCGCTGCCGGTGATGGTGGAGCGGATCCGCTCGGCCGGGCTCAGGCCAGTCGCGGCCCAGAGCGGCCTGGTGCCCCGCCTTCACCGCTCAGGCGTGTGATCTCAAGTGGCGCTCTTCGTCTAAAGCAGGTGTCATCGGGCATATGGTCTCCATGGCGCTACGCGGCAAGGAGAGCCGGGGTCAGCAGGTACCGCATTGAAGGCACCCAACTACCGGCTCAACGACAAGGAGGTAGAGATGAAGCGGGTAATCGCACTCGCGCTACTGGGGTCCGCTGCCGTGCTCGCGGTAGCGGTGACCACGAGCGCTGGCCACAGCAAGGGTCATCGGGGCGGCGGTCACACGATCGCTGTGGTCGAGCATGCGACCACCGATGCCGTCACCAACGGAGAGGCCGGAGACGCCGCCGGGAACATCCTCACGTTTGCGAACGACGTCTACAACGCGGCCGATACGCACGCGGTCGGCAGCGACCAGGGATATTGCGTGCGTACTGTCGAGGGCCAGTCCTGGGAATGCAACTGGACCACGTTCCTGCCCTCAGGGCAGATCACGGTCGAGGGCCCATTTTCCGACACGGGCAACACCGTGCTGGCGATAACCGGAGGTACGGGCGCGTACCGGAACGCCCGTGGCGAGATGGAGCTCAAATACCACAATCCCGCAGGAACGGAGTTCGACTTCGTCTTCCATCTGATCGGCTAGGACTCATTGGGCGCTGGGCTCGGTCGGCAGGAGACGGCCTGGCGCCCACCGAATCTCGCCCGGAGCCGATGCTTTCCATGCAAATGGGGTGCCGCTAGCTGATCGTGTCGGCGGCGGTTTCCCCGTCGTCGCGCCAGCGCGTTGCCGCTGTCGCCACCACGAGCGCGATCGCGACTCCCATAGCCGTGAGGACCACGGTGCCCTTGTGGGGCATGCCGAGGTTGAAGATGTTGCGCGTCCAGGGGAGGGTCTCCAGGACCACGAAGCCCGCGATCAGCCAGCCGGCGATGACGCCGCCCCTCTCCGGACGCACTCCTCCGGCCCCGAGCGGCAGCAGGCTGAGGCTGGCGAGGATGGCGATCAGGCAGGTGATCGCGACGAAGCCGACCTGGCCGGTGCCGAAGTCGTCGGTGCGGAACGCGAGCGCGGAGGGGATCAGCGTCCCGGCCGCGCAGGCGAGCGCCACGACCCACGCACTGGGCCAGCCCGAGACGGGGGTGCTGGGCCAACCCGGCAGCTCGGTGATCTTGGCGACGGGCGCGACCGCCACGGGCTCGGGCTCGGGCGCCTCGAGCACCGGGACGGGCTCGGGCTCCGGTGCCGGGGCGCGCTCGGGAGCGAGCCAGGCGAGGTAGCGGCGAACGCCCTCACGGAGCGGGGTGGTGGCGCGCCAGCCGAGCTCCTCGGCGGCCCGTTCGTTGGAGATCACAGCGCCGCCGAAGTCGCCGTTGCGGCCAGGGGTGTGCATGACCTCGGTGTCGTCGATCAGGTCGGAGACGACGTCCGCGAGCTCGCGGATCGTCACGGTCTCATCGCCGGCCAGGTTGTAGACGCGATTCTCGGCGCCTCGCTCGAGCCCGGCGACGACTCCCTCGGCCAGGTCCTCGACGTAGACGAACCGGCGGGTCTGCAGGCCGTCGCCGGCGATCGTCAGCGGCTCGCCCTTCAGTGCCTTCGAGACGAAGATCGGGATGACCGCGGCGGGCCTGGCGCGCGGGCCGTATGGGATTCCGAAGCGGAGGATGGTGCAGGGCACCTCGTACAGCTCGGCGTAGGAGGTGCAGTACATCTCGCCGGCCAGCTTGCTCGCCGTGTAGAGATGGTCGGGCAGGCCGAGTGGCGCCTCCTCGTCGATCAGTCCGTTGCCGGAGGCGCCGTAGACCCAGATCGTGCTGCCGTAGACGACGCGCGTGCCGGTGGCCCGGGCGGCCTCGAGAACCGCCAGCGTCCCTCGCGAATTGCACTCCTCTGCCTCGACCGGCTCCTTGGCGACGATGCCGACGTCCGCGTAGGCGGCGAGGTGGACGACCGCCTCGCACTTCTCCATCGCGGCGACGAGGGTCTCGTGGTCGAAGAGGTCGCCGACGACGGTGTCGACCGTGCCGGGCTCGTGGTGGGGAGACTCCCGCAGGTCGTAGATCAGCGGCTCGAAGCCCGCCTCGGCGAGCTTGTCCACCACGTGCGAGCCGATGAAGCCGCTGCCGCCGGTGACCATTACCCGCTTCATGCTGGTTCCTCCAATGCCGGCTCGTCAGCCTCGACCTTGGGCGCGTAGTAGAGCGGCACGCACCAGTGGTTCCGGCTGACCCAGTCGGTGTTCGGCAGCTCGTCGCCGGTCTCCATGATGCGGTGGCAGGGATCCTCGTAGACCTTGCCCGTCGAGCGCTCGATCTCCTCGAAGACGATGTACTTGTAGAGGCCCGAGGTCATGCCCGCGGGGAGCTCCAGGCGCGAGTCGTAGACCGGGTCGAGCTGCTCGCGGGCGACCTCGTTCTTGCGGGCGACGATCTCCTCGAGGCGCTCGGTCTGGACCAGGCCGATCGCGGCGGTGAACTCGCTCAGCCTCAGGTTGAGGCCCTCGACCCGGTGGTCAGGCTTGCCGTAGTTGCGGAAGGCCCGAGCATGCTCCGTGATCTCGTCGCGGTTCGAGACGAGCATGCCGCCCTCGCCGGTGGAGATCGTCTTGGTCGCATAGAAGGAGTAGGCGCCCGCGTCGCCCCACGAACCGGGACGCCGGCCGTTCCAGGTTGCGCCGTGCGCGTGGGCGCAGTCCTCGAGCAGGAAGATGCCGTGCTCGCGGCAGTAGTCGGCGATCCGCTCGATGTCGAACGCCACATGTCCGCCGATGTGGACGATCACCGCGGCGCGCGGACGCTGCTCCTCGGCCTTGCGCTCGAAGTCCTCGAAGGACATGCAGAGGTCCTCGCGATTGCAGTCCACGAAGACCGGCTCGCCGCCCGAGCGGATGATCGAGAGCGGGGTGGCCATGAAGGTGTTGGACGGGCAGAGGACCTTCTCGCCCGCCACCCCGGCGAAGTCGAGGGCCGCCAGCGCCGCGCCGGTCCAGCCGCCGGTGGCGACGGAGCCGAGGCCGTGCAACTCCGCCCAGGCGGACTCGAAGCGGGAGGTCAGCTCGCCCTCGGACCAGCGCTCGGACAGGACGATCTCGTCCCAGAGCTCATGCAACCGGGGCAGGTCGCGTCGATCAAAGCCGATCGCGAATTGACTGTGGTCGGCGGGGGTCAGGGAGTGAGGTGAAGCGTCGGCAGCGGGGGACCGCGTACTCGCAGCGGGCAGGATAGTCAGTCGGGCGGAGCGATGGATCCGTAAAAACCCGGATGTGAAGCTGCTGTTACCGGGCTTGCGCTGCGGACTTCAGCTCCCCGAGGTCCGTCTCGATCTCAGCCAGGAAGGGCATTTCGGGGTCGAGATCGTGGAGCTCCTCCAGGTCTTCCGTCCAGAGCTGGATGCGTTCGGAGAGTGTGGTGCCGAGGCGCTCCCCGCAGGCGGGCCGTTCCTCTGGCGCGATTTTGAGCCAGTCGCGCATGTTGGCGACCCGGTCCGCCGCGTAGATGATCACCGGTTCCCCACCCGCGGCGAGGATTCCCCTGCGCAGAGCCCGTTTCCGGTCGCTGTAGCCCTTGATTTCCGGGTCCTCGCTGAGACAATCGATCACGCCGGCGACGTTCGGTCCGAAGCGCTCGCGGATCTCGTCCAGGCTGACGTCCGTCTTCTCGACGACGTCGTGAAGGTAGGCGGCCGCGATCAAGGTCTCGTCGTAGCCGGAGTCCGCGAGCAGCTGGGCGACCGCGATCGGATGCTCGACGAATTGCTCGCCGGTCTGCTTGCGGTACTGGCCGAGGTGCACGCGGCGAGCGAATCGAAGCGCCGACATGGCCAGATCCGAGTCCGTTTGAAGCTCGGGTCTGGTCGAGACTTCGGTCATCGAGGGAAACGCTAACGGCGGGGTGCTCGAAACACAATCCGAGGCGGCCGGATCTTCGCAAAATCCGGCAAAACCGATTGACAAACCTTTCACAGCGCCGCCGAGGTTGCAAGCGCAGTTTTCGCTCGGCCCACTGACCTAGAATCGCCGGCAGTGCTGCAGAACATCCGGAACATCGCGATCATCCTGGCGCTCGCGGCCGCGGTCGATTTCCTCCCGGGTGGCGGAAACGCGGCGGCGGCGGTGTTGACGGCGCTGTCGATGGCCTTCCTCGCCGCGATCGCGTGGCTGCTCTACCGGGTCTACAACGAGCAGCAGCTCACGATCTCGGGACTCTCAGACGGGCGCAAGGCCGGGCTGTTCGGCGCGGTGGGAGGGATCGCCCTGCTGGTGGTCGCCTATGACGACTTCCGCTCGTGGACCGGCGGCGTCCTGCTCTGGATCGCGCTGATGGCGGGCTGCGTCGGGGTGATCTTCCTGCTCTGGCGCTCGGCGACGACGTACTGAGCCGGCTGATTCGTCACCGATTCGGGACGTTCCGCGCGGATCCCGCGATCGGCGCCTTCCTAGGTTCGGCCCATGCGGCCGAGACCTCATAACGCGAGCGCCCGGGCCCAGGCGTCGGTCGAGCTGGTGGCGGTCCTGCCGGCCCTCGCAGTCAGCCTGGCGATCGCCGCGCAGACCGTGGTGGTCGGGTGGGCGCTGTGGTCCGCGGGCAATGCGGCGCGAGCCGGAGCCCGGGCGGAACGGGTCGGCTCCGACTTCGAGTTGGCCGCGCGGCAAGCGCTGCCGGGCGCCCTGAGGGAGGGCGCCGCGATCCGCTCGGGCGACGGCGTCCGGGTGAAGGTGCGCGTCCCGGCGATCGTCCCGGGGGTGTCTATGCCGTCCGTTTCGGCGGCCGCGACTCTCGATTCGGATGGTGGCGGGTAGACGGCCGCGGGCCGGGCAGGCCTCAGTGGAGCTGCTGGCCGCGCTGCCCGCGCTGGCCCTCGCCGCCGCGCTCGCGCTGCAGCTGCTGCTGGTCGGGTATTCGATGACGGTCGCCGACGGTGCGGCGGAGGCGGGGGCGCTCGCCGGAACGGCGGGGCGGGACGCCAGGCGCGCGGCGGTCGAGGCGCTCCCGGGGTGGGCCCGCGAACGCTCGCACGTCAGCGCCGATCGAGGCCTGGTCGAGGTCGAGCTGCGCCCGCCGGCGCCGCTTGCCGCACTCGCCAAGGCGCTCACCGTCAGCTCTGAAGCCTGGTCACGGCCGCCTCGGGGTGGAGGTTGATCCCGGCGATCCTCGCCGCCGGGACCGACCGCGGACCGAGCGACGGGCTGGCGGCCGCGGTCGCCGTTGAGGCCGCTGTGCTGACCCGGGCAGGGACACTGCTGATCGAGGTGGGGGAGGGAGCCAGGCGGCGCGGACCGACCCTGCTCGCCGCGCCGGGCGCTCGGGACGTCGAGACCGCGCTGCGAACCGCGGGACATCGGGCCTCGGCTCGCGGACATATCTGCCACCTGGCCATCGACGGCGGGGAGGCGATCAAGGGGATGGCGGGGCCGGTGGCGGAGTCCGGCGCCGAGCTGGCGGTGGTCCATCTGCCGGGGCGGTTCTGGGTGCCCGCCCTGGAGGCGGAGGGACTGGCCGTCGCCGGCGGGTGCCTGCTCGTCTCGCTTCCCGCCGAGCGGTCGCTGGCGGCGCTGGCCGTCGACGAGCTGGCGCGGCGCGGGTTGCCGTGCCGGGTGGCCACCCGCGCGCCCGGGCAGCTGGCGGCACGTCGCGCTCTGGCCGGCGTCCGCGCCGGGGGCTGGGTCTCCGAGCTGGGCGTGGGCATCGTCCGCCGGCTCCTGGGGCTCGGGCGGGGGCCGGCATCGGCCGGTCGCGAGCGAGGTCAGGCGCTGCCGGCCCTGCTCGGCGCCGCGCTGATCCTGATCCTCGCGGCACTCGCGCTGGCGGCGATCGGGGGCGCTGCCACCGGCAGGGGGAGGGTGCAGCGGGCGGCCGACCTCGCGGCGCTCTCGGCGGTGCGCAGCATGCGTGACAACACACCGCGGCTGCTCGCGCCGGCGACGCTCCCGGACGGAGCGCCGAACCCGCACCACCTCAGCAGGGAGGAGTTCCTGGCACGGGCGCGCCTGGCGGCGATCGAGTCCGCCCGGCGCAACGAGGTCGATCCCGGACGCCTCCGGATCGCCTTCCCGGACGCCAGCTCCCAGCCGCCGCTCCGGGCGCGTGCCACCGTCGTGGGCGAGATCGATCCCAGGCGACTCCCGGGCGGCGACCGGCTCACGGAGAGCCGGCCGATCCGGGTGGTCGCCTCGGCGGTCGCGGAGGCCTCCGCACCGGTGTCCTCCTGGACCGGGATGCCGCCCCGGGCCGAGGGCGGCGGATACTCCGGCCCGCTGGCCTACCGTGACGGTGAGGGGATGAGGCCGGACGTCGCCGTCGCCTATGACCGGATGGCAGCCGCGGCTCGCCATGCCGGCCTCGATCTCGTGGTGGCCTCCGGCTTCCGCTCCGATGCCGAGCAGGCGCAGCTGTTCGCACAGCACCCCGACCCGCGTTGGGTGGCGCCCCCGGGGCATTCGCTGCACCGCTGCGCCACGGAGCTCGACCTCGGGCCGTCATCGGCGTACGGCTGGTTGCTCTCGCACGCGCCCGGATTCGGCTTCACTCGCCGGTACAGCTGGGAGGCGTGGCACTTCGGCTTCGACGGCGGCCCAGCGCCGTGCTCGCAGGCGGGCAACGCGGTCACGGCAACCGGACCGGTCGGCCGGGAGGAGGGGCTGGCGCGGAGCTCCGGGCTACCGAGCTTCGTCCCGGTTCAGTTCCGGGAGCAGTTGCTCCGCTCCGCGTCCCGCTGGAACGTCTCGCCGGGCCTGCTCGCTGCGCAGCTGATGGCCGAATCGGGCTTCAACCCGCAGGCCGTCTCTCCGGCGGGGGCGCTCGGGATCGCGCAGTTCATGCCCTCCACGGCGCGCTCATACGGGCTGCGCAACCCCTTCGACCCGTCGGCGTCGATCGACGCCCAGGCCCACCTGATGTCAGATCTGCTCCGCCAATTCCGCTCCGTCCCGTTGGCGCTGGCGGCGTACAACGCGGGATCCGGCGCGGTCGCCGCCTGCCACTGCGTGCCGCCGTACCCCGAGACTCGCGCCTACGTCGCCCGCATCCTCGCGCTGGCCGGGGGAGCGGGAGTCCTGCTCGCCCCTCCGCTGGAGGTTCGCTTGGTCCAGTGACCCGGCTTCGCCGTCAGGTCGCGGCCACTTACGGCGTAGCGGGATTGGGCTTCTCGACCGACACGTCGCCGACCACCTCGAGGCCGTCGCCGCTGTACTGGTAGACGTCGAAGACGCCCGCGGTCGGGTCGCCGTGCACGTCCATGTCCACCGGGCCGGAGGCGCCGGTGTAGTCGATGTCCTGTCCGTCCTCGAGCGCCTTGATCGCGCCGGGGAGCTGCTGCCAGCTGAACTGATCGCCGCCGGGCGCGGTGATGTCGATCAGGTGGTCGGCCATCTTCTGCCCGTCGGTCGAGCCCGCGGCGACGGCGGCCAGGTAGCAGAGCACGGTCGCGTCGAATTCCTGGGCCGCGTACGGCGCCTGCTTGACGTCGTGCGGATCGGCCGACTTGAAGTCGTCGACGAACGCGGACGATGCCTCCTCGCCCTTCGGGGCCGCCGGTGCAAGGGCGCGCATGCCGTCGATCGCGTCCGACCCGACCTGATCGGGCAGGCCGGGGGAGACGAGCTGGTCGCTGCCCCAGGCGATGCTCGGATCCCAGGAGTAGCTGGAGGAGAGTGCGGGCGCCAGCTGCGTGAAGCCATTGAGGTCGTCGATCAGCACGATGGCATCGGGGCTGCCGGTGGTGATCTGCGACGCCTCCGCCGCGTAGTCGGATGAGTCGCTCAGGGTCGCAAGCTCGATCAGGCCGCTGAGGCTCCCGTCCTTTCCCTGCCAGTCCTCGATGAAGTCCTGGCTCAGCGTGCTGCCGTAGGTGTCGTTGTTCGCCGCGACGTTGACGCTGTGGCCCTGAGCTCCACCCAGGTCCTGGTCGATCGCCTCGGAGAGCGCTGAGCCTTCCACCGACTCCGGGAGCGCGGTGCTGTTGACCAGGTCGTGATCGTTCAGGTCCGCGACCTCCTCGCCCGTCGGCACGGGCACGATCTCGAGGACCTTGGAGGGGATGACGACGTCGTGACCCGTCTGGGCGATGGCGTCGGAGGACCACGGGCCGGTCAGGCAGCTGGCGTCGTCCTGGTTGACGAGCTTCGTGGCCGCTTCCGTCGCGGTGTCGGAGTCGCTCCCCTGGTCCTCGGAGACGGTGCGGACCGAGTGATCGGCGTCCGCGTCGTCGATCGCCTGGTTGATCCGGTCAATGGCGAGATCCGAGGCCTTCTGGCCGGAGTCCCCGAGGGCCTTGGACGTCCCGCTCAGGGGCAGCGAGTTGCCGATCACCAGGCTGAGCTCCTTTGAGCCCGGACCGTTGCCTCCGCCGCCTCCGCCCCCTCCGCAGGCGGCCAGGCCGACCACGAGCACCACGCCGGTCATGGCCGTTGCGGCCCGAAGCATGTCGCCGTCGCCTTTCAGGCTCCTATTCATAGCCGCTGAGCGAGCGGTAGGGTGCGCGGCATGTCGACGGTTGAGGTACAGGGGATCGAGGGGCTGAAAGCCCTGCAGGGCAGGGAGATCGGCCCGAGCGAGTGGCGCGAGGTGACGCAGAAGGACATCGACACCTTCGCCGACCTCACCGGCGACCACCAGTGGATCCACACCGATACCGAGAGGGCCAAGAAGGAGAGCCCGTTCGGGACCACCGTGGCCCACGGCAACCTCACCCTGTCCCTGATCGATGGAATGCGTCTCGAGCTCATGCAGTCGACCGGCTTCAAGCTGGGCGTCAACTACGGCTGGAACAAGGTGCGCTTCCCGGCGCCGGTTCCCTCAGGCTCCAGGGTCAGAACCACCGCCGAGGTCGCGGAGGTCGAGGAGGTCGGCGGGGGCTGGTACCAGGTCGTCACCCGCTTCACCGTCGAGGTGGAGGGCAATGACAAGCCCGCCTGCGTCGCCGACTCCGTCGGCCGCGCCTTGCCGGAATAGGCGGCAACCAGATCCGCAACTCGGGCGGGTGGCGCCGAATTTCACCTTCGACACGCGCCCTTGCGCGTGTCGATGAAATTCGGCGACAGGACCCGCCCGCCGTTGCGTCCGTCTATTTGACGGTCAGCGTTCCTTCCATGCCGGCCTCTCTGTGGCCGGGCACGCTGCAGAAGAACGTGTAGGTCCCGGGCTGCAGGTCCACCGTCGCGTTTGCTGTTCCGCTTGAGACCAGATCGGTTCCACCCAGCTCCTGGCCGGAGGAATCCTCGACCTTGACGTCGTGCGAGAGCGCCTGCTTGTTGTCGAAGTCGATCGTCACGCTGCCGGACTTCGCGGTGGCGGTCTTCTGGTCGAAGGCCAGGTCGCTGCCGGACGGCGTCGAGATGTCGACCGTGGAGCCGCCGCCACCGCCGGACGGCGCGGTCGTCGCGGGAGGAGTCGCGGCCGCAGTCGTGTCGTTGTTGTCGCTGCCGCCGCCGCAGGCCGCCAGGCCCAGCGCCGACAGTGCAACGACGGCCAGCACTGCTGAAGCTCTCTTCATCCGGAACACCTTTCTCTCGTCGCCAGGGTGGGGCGAACCTTAGTACGGGTGGATCGAGCGGTTGGATTGCTCGGCTTCGCCAGAAAATCGCGGCGGCAAGCGGCCGCCCCATATATGTCGCTCCGGCCTGCGGCCTCCGCTCCAGGTGGAGCGGCCTGGCCGCCGCTAGTCGCCCTCGAACGTCGGCGTCTCGCCGGCGAAGAACGCGGTGACGCCTCGCCGGAGGTCGTTCGTCCCCATGCTGTCCGCGATGCCGTGTCGCTCCAGCTGCAGGTGGTCGTTGATCGAGTGCTCGATCGACTCGTGCAGCAGCCGCTTGGCCGTGCGCACGTAGTAGGGGGCCTTGGCCGCCAGCTTCTCGGCCTTCTCGCTGGCACGATCGAGCAGCTGGTCGGCCGGGACGACCTCGGTGACGAGCCCGGCCTCGAGCGCCGCTTGGGCGTCGAGGTTCGGGTCGTTGAGCGCCAGCTCCAGCGCCTTGCCGGGACCGACGACGCGCGGCAGGAAGTAGGTCATCCCGCCGTCGGGCGCCGCGCCGATCCGGCCGTAGGCGATCGCCAGGAAGGCGTCCTCGGAGGCGATCCGGATGTCGGCCGAGAGGGCGAGCGACATGCCGGCGCCGGCAGCCGGGCCATTGACGGCGGCGATCACCGGATAGGGAATCCGGCGGATGTCGACGATCGCGTTGTGGAGCGCCTCCGCGCCGCGGCGGACCTCGGAGGGCAGGTCGACGCTCTCGTCCGTCACCCCGCGCTTGAACCAATTGACGTCTCCGCCCGAGCAGAACGCCCGGCCGGCGCCCGTGACGATCAGGGCGCGGATCGGGGCGCGGTCCGCGAGCCAGGCCGCGGCGGTGGTGAGCTCGCCGATCAGCTCGGGGCTCATCGCATTGAGGGCGTCGGGGCGGTTCAGCGTGAGCGTGCCGACCTGGCCGTCGATCTCGATCTCGAGCGTCTCGAGCTCGGGTGGGTCGTTGGTCAGCAACGGAACTCCGGTCTCTGCGGTCTCTGCCATCTCAAAGCCTCCAATCAGATCGCGGTGACGAGCGGCCGCCACGCGCAAGTCGCTTCGGGCTTCGCCCTTCGCTCCGGGGTGGAGCGGCCTGGTCACCGCTAGGCGGGGGAGCCGGGACCCTACCCTGTCGTTTGTGCCCAAGAGCAGCCAGAAGTTGGCCGACCAGAGGAAGGAGCTTCCAGACGCTCCCGGTGTCTACGTCTTCCGCAATCGAGCGGGGGAGGCCCTCTACGTGGGCAAGGCGAACTCGATCCGCAAGCGGGTGGCGTCGCATTTCGCGGGCAAGGGCGGCGCTCGCGGCTCGGGCATGGGCGGCACCGCGGAGCTGATCGACCGCACCGACTCGATCGAGTTCCTGGTCACGGAGAACGAGCCCGAGGCGCTGCTGGCCGAGCAGAGCTTCATCAAGCGCTACCGGCCGCGGTTCAACATCAGGCTGCGGGACGACAAGTCCTATCCCTACGTGGGAGTCAGCCTCGACGAGGAGTTCCCGCGCGTCTACTTCACCCGCGAGCGGCACCGGCCGAATCGCGCCTACTTCGGGCCGTTCTCGAGCGCCAAGCGGGTCCGCGAGACGCTCGACCTGCTCGGCAAGCTCTTCCAGTACCGGACCTGCGAGGGGCCGGAGCCCGGGCGGCGCTCCGGCGTCCCCTGTCTCGACTACTACATCAAGCGCTGCCAGGCCCCCTGTGTCGGCTACATCGACAAGGAGGAGTACAGGGGGAACATCGATCGCATCGTGGCCTTCCTCTCCGGCCGGTACAAGGAGATCGCCGGCGACCTCGAGGCGAAGATGGAGGAGGCCTCCGAGGCCCAGGACTTCGAGCGCGCGGCCCTGTTCCGCGACCGGCTCAACGCGGTGCGCTCGATGATGGAGCGCCAGCAGGTCGCGGGCGGCTCGCTCGGCAGCGCGGATCTGATCGCCGTGGCGGTGGAGGGGAGCGACGCGAACGCCCAGGTCTTCCAGGTCCGCGACGGCGTGCTCGCCGAGCGGCAGGGCTTCTATCTGGCGGGCGAGGACGAGGCCACGGCCGAGGACCGCGATCCGGCCGAGGTCGCCGAGACCTTCCTGCTCCAGTACTACGGCGCCGCGCCGGCGGTGCCCGGGCGCGTCATCGTCGGCCCCGAGCTCAAGGGCCGCACCGGCGTGCTCGAGGAGGCGCTGAGCAGTCAGCGCGACTCGCAGGTCGAGGTGCGCGTCGCCTCGCGCGGCGACCTGCGCCGGCTGCGCGAGCTCGCCGAGAAGAACGCCAAGCTCGCCCTCGCCCAGGACAAGCTCCGCCGGGAGCACCGTCGCCAGCAGCGGGTCGAGACCCTCTCCTCGTTGCAGGAGGCGCTGCGCCTCGAGCGGGTGCCGGTCCGGATCGAGGGCTTCGACATTTCGAACCTCGGCGAAACCCACACGGTGGCCTCGATGGTGGTCTTCGAGGGCGGCGCGCCGAAGAAGTCCGACTACCGCAAGTTCAACATCCGCGGTGAGTTCGGGGGAAACGGCGGTGGCCCCGATGACTTCGCCGCCATGCAGGAGGTGCTCACCCGCAGGCTGGGCCAATACATGAAGCAGGCCGACATCTCACCGCACGACTCCGATCGCGACGCGAGCTTCGCGGACCTGCCGGATCTGATCGTGATCGACGGCGGCAAGGGACAGCTCTCGGCCGGGATGAAGGCTCTGGAGCCGCTCACCGAGCGGGGCGGCGCGGTGGTCAGCCTCGCGAAGCGAATCGAGGAGGTCTTCGTTCCTGGCCGCTCGGAGCCGATCCTGCTCGATCACGGCTCCGACGCGCTCCGGATCCTGCAACGGGTGCGTGACGAGGCGCATCGCTTCGCCATCACCCACCATCGCAGCCGCCGTGACAAGGCGATGACGGCGTCGGCCCTCGACGGAATACGTGGGGTCGGACCCGCACGGAAGCGGGCGCTGCTCCGTCATTTCGGGTCGCCCGACCGCCTGCTCACCGCCAGTCGCGAGGAGCTCGAGGCGGTGCCCGGGGTGCCCGGTAAGCTCGCTCGCGAGATCCACAGGCAACTCCACAGAGCCGGCTGATGGCAAAGGGGGCCACGACCGATGGGGACGGCGCTGGGCCCAGCGACAAGCGGGTCGAGCTCGTCGTGATCACGGGGTACTCCGGCGCGGGCAAGTCGGAGGCGATTGCCGCCTTCGAGGACGGCGGCTATTTCTGCGTCGACAACCTGCCGCCGAAGATGATCGGTGGCCTGGGCGAGCTCTTCCGGCACGAGGGCAGCGGCGTGCAGAAGGCCGCCGTGGTCACCGACGTGCGGGGAGGCGAGTACTTCGACGACCTGCAGGCCGTGCTCGACGAGCTGCCCGGCGGCGGCCTCGACCTCAAGCTGGTCTTCCTGGAGGCCGACGAGGAGACACTCCTTCACCGCTATAGGGAGACCCGCCGCCGGCACCCGCTGGCTCGCTCCGGCCGCATCGTCGACGGGATCCGGGAGGAGCGCGACCTGCTCGCGCCGCTGCGCGAGCGGGCCGACGTCGTCATCGATACGACCTCGCTCACCGGCGGGGCACTCCGCCGCCGGATCGCCACCGAGCTGATCGGCCGGGACGCCCAGGAGAACCAGCTCGCGCTCACCATCCTCACCTTCGGGTTCAAGAACGGGCCGCCCTCCGACGCCGATCTGACCCTGGACGTCCGATTCCTACCCAATCCGCACTACGTCGACGAGCTTCGCCCGCTCACCGGCCTCGACGAGCCCGTGCGGGGGTACGTCGAGTCAGGCACCCAGGCCGGCGAGTTCTACGGCCGGCTGATGCCACTGCTCGACTTCCTGCTGCCCGCGTACGTCGCCGAGGGCAAGCAGCACCTGACGATCGCCGTCGGCTGTACCGGCGGGCGCCACCGCTCGGTCACCGTCGCCGACCGGATCGCCCGCCAGCTCGGCCAGCGGGACGACGTCAAGCTGCGCCTCGTGCACCGGGACGTGGACCTGGAGCCCCGCCCGGCCGCACGGTAGCGGCCACCAGGCCGCTCCATAACATCCGTTCATGGATCCCGTGATCAGCGTCTCAGGGCTGCGCAAGTCCTACGACGACTTCGAGGCGGTGCGGGGCATCGACCTCGAGGTCGGCGGGGGAGAGATCTTCGCCTTCCTCGGGCCGAACGGGGCCGGGAAGACGACCACGGTCGAGATCCTGGAGGGCTACCGGACGCGCAATGGGGGCGAGGTGAGCGTGCTCGGCGTCGATCCTCGAGACGCGGACCGGAGCTGGCGGAACCGGGTCGGCTTCGTGCTCCAGGAGTCCCGGCTCATCCCGGAGCTCACCCCGCGGGAGGCGGTCGAGCAGTACGCCGGCTACTACGCCCATCCCAGGGACGTCGACGACACGGTCGACCTGGTCGGTCTTGCCGAGAAGGCGAACGTGAGGACGTCGAAGCTCTCCGGCGGGCAGCAACGGCGCCTCGACGTCGCCCTTGCGCTGATCGGCGACCCAGAGCTGCTCTTCCTGGACGAGCCGACGACCGGATTCGATCCCTCGGCGCGACGACAGGCCTGGGACGTGATCGGCGGCCTCCGCGACCTCGGCAAGACGGTCTTCCTGACCACGCACTACATGGACGAGGCCCAGGCGCTCGCGGATCGCGTGGCGATCATCTCGAAGGGCAGAATCGTCGCGACCGGTTCGCCGGACGAGCTTGCCGATGACGGGGGGGACCGCACGGAAATCAGCTTTCGGCTCCCTGCCGGTGTCCGCGCCCCAGACCTGCCGTTCGCCGTGCGAACCAGCGCGCGGATCGACGCCGGCGCTGTCTCCCTGGCCGTGGATGACCCGGTTCCGGTGCTGCGCGAGCTGACCAACTGGGCCGCGGATCTGGGCGTCGGGCTCCCGGGGCTGACCGTCGGCTCACCCAGCCTCGAGGACGTCTACCTCCAGCTGACCGAGCGCGGCGACGGCGCGGAGGGCCCGAGGTGAGCGCCGCCGCGGTCGTCCTTCATCAGTTTCGTTTCGACCAGAAGGTCTTCTGGCGCAACCCCGCGGCGGTCTTCTTCACGGCCCTGCTGCCCCTGCTCTTCCTCTTCCTGCTGGCGACGATCTTCAAGGACACGCACATCTCGGGCGTGGACGTGAAGGGCGCGACCTACTACGTGCCGGCGATCCTCACGCTCGCCGTGGTCTCCGCGACCACGGTGAAGCTCGCCACCAACCTGCCGGCGGAGCGCGAGGCCGGCCAGCTCAAGCGCGTTCGCGGGACGCCACTGCCCCCGGCCGCCTTCATCGCCGGAAGGGTGGGGAACTCACTGGTGATCTCGGTGATCATGGTCGTGCTGGTCAGCGCGATCGGGGCGCTGCTCTACGGCGTCACGATCCCGACGGAGACGATGCCGGCGATGCTGGTGACGCTGGCGGTCGGCGCCTTCGCCTTCTCCTGCCTGGGATTCGCCCTCGCCGCCGCCATCCCCACGGCGCAGGCGGCCCCGGCCGTAACCAACGCCACGGTCCTGCCGCTCTACTTCCTGTCAGGTGTCTTCATTCCCCAGGATGAGCTTCCGGATGGCGTCCTCAACTTCGCATCCGTGTTCCCAATCCGCCCCTTCTTTGAGGCGATGTTCACCGCCTGGGACCCGCACACCACGGGCGCCGGCTTCGAGTGGGGGGATCTCGCGGTGGTCGCCGCCTGGGGGCTCGTCGGGCTCGTCGTGGCGGCTCGCTTCTTTCGCTGGGAGCCCCGGCGCTGACTTTCGTCCGGGTGTCCCGTGTAAGGTGAATCGGCAGGGACAGTCTCGTCTCTCAGTCGCACGCCGATGCTCAACTACGCAGCCGTAAAAGTCTCCGATCTCGAACGCAGTGGCGCGTTCTACGACTCGATCCTGGCTCCGCTGGGCTGGCGCCGGCAGGAGGCGCCCGCCAACTCGGTCAGCTGGGGCCTGATCAAGGCGGAGTTCTTCATCGAGCTCTCCGACACGCAGCGGCCCGGCTACGGCTTGATCTCGTTTCCCGCGAAGAGCATCCCGGCCGTCAAGGCCTCGTTCGAGTCGGGTTCGGCGAACGGGGGAGACCCGGTGGCGGAGCCGGGCAGCGCAGCCTCGTTCGGCCCCGGCACCTATTCGTGCCGACTGACCGATCCCGACGGCTACCTGGTCGAGGTCTGCGTCTCCCACGACCGCTAGGCGGATCTCCGTGCTCCGCACGGGGACGGCGGGGGCGGCGGCTCGATAATTTGAGTGGAGCAAACCCCGTCTAGGAGGACTTCAAATGGCAGTCAAGGTGGGCATCAACGGCTTCGGGCGCATCGGCCGGAACCTCTTCCGAGCGGCCTACGAGGCGGGGTCCGACCTCGAGTTCGTCGCCGTCAACGACCTGATCGACAACGAGCTGATCGCCCACCTGCTCAAGTACGACTCGATCCTGGGGCGCTTCCCGGGGGAGGTCGAGGTCACCGGCGATGGCATCAGCGTCGACGGCAAGAAGCTGAAGATCCTCAACGAGAAGGATCCCGCCGCTCTTCCATGGGGAGATCTCGGAGTCGAGGTCGTGATCGAGTCGACCGGGCTCTTCACCAAGCGCGAGGGCGCCGAGAAGCACCTGGAGGCGGGCGCGAAGAAGGTGATCATCTCCGCGCCGGCGACCGACCCGGACATCACGGTCGTGCTCGGCGTGAACTTCGAGTCCGACTACGACCCGGACAAGCACAACATCATCTCCAACGCCTCCTGCACCACAAACTGCCTGGCGCCGGTCGCGAAGGTCCTGAACGACACGGTCGGCATCGAGCGGGGGCTGATGACCACGATCCACGCCTACACGGCCGACCAGCGACTGCAGGACATGCCCCACAAGGACATGCGCCGCGCGCGCGCCGCCGCGGTCAACCTGATCCCGACCAGCACCGGCGCCGCCAAGGCCGTCGGCCTGGTCCTGCCGGCGCTGCAGGGCAAGCTCAGCGGGATCTCGGTCCGCGCGCCCGTGATCACGGGATCGCTGGTCGATCTGACCTGCGACGTCTCGAAGGGGACCAGCGAGGACGAGATCAACGCGGCGATGAAGGAGGCAGCATCGGGCCCGTTGTCGGGGATCCTCAAGTACACCGAGGACCCGATCGTCTCCAGTGACATCGTCACCGATCCTCACTCGTCGATCTTCGACGCCGAGCAGACCAAGGTGGTCGATGGGACCTTCGTCAAGCTCCTCTCCTGGTACGACAATGAGTGGGGGTACGCCAAGCGCTGCGTCGACCTGGCGGAGAAGGTGCTTCAGCCGGCCGCGGTAAGTGCCTGACGCTCCGGGGTCAAGCTCGTTCGGCAAGGCGAGCGTTCGCGACGCCGATGTGGAGGGCAAGCGCGTCCTGCTGCGTGCGGACCTGAACGTCCCGCTCGATGGCGGTGAGGTCCAAGACGACACCCGGATCCGCGCTTCCCTGCCGACGATCGAGCTGCTGCGCGAGCGGGGTGCGAGCATCGTCCTCGTCTCGCACCTCGGCCGCCCGAAGGGCCACGATCCGAGCCTCTCGATGGCGCCCGTGGCCGAGCGGCTCGGCGAGCTGCTCGGCACGGAGGTGAAGCTCGCGCCGGCGGTCGTCGGCGAGGAGGTCAGGGCGATGGCCGACGCGCTCCATCCCGGGGAGATCCTCCTGCTCGAGAACAGCCGATTCGAGGAGGGGGAGACGAAGAACGACCCCGATCTGGCGAAGGCGCTGGCCGAGCTCGCCGACCTCTACGTCAACGATGCCTTCGGCACGGCGCACCGGGCCCACGCCACCACGGAGGGCGTCGCCCACGACCTTCCCGGCTACGCGGGCCTGCTCCTCCAGCAGGAGCTCGTCCAGCTCACCGCGGTGCGCGACGACCCGAAGCGCCCGCTGATGGTGGTCCTGGGCGGAGCGAAGGTGACCGACAAGCTCGGCGTGATCGACCGCTTCCTGGGTTTCGCGGAGGAGATCCTGATCGGCGGGGCGATGTGCTTCAGCTTCTTCAAGGCCGAGGGCCGGGACACCGGGAACTCCCTGGTCGAGGAGGAGGGCGTGGAGGCAGCCAAGAGCGTGCTCGGCGAGGCGGAGAAGAGCGACACCATCCTCGAGCTGCCCGAGGACCTCGTCCTCGGCAAGGCGCTCGAGGCCGGCACCGAGACCCAGGAGCTGAACGGAGTGGACGTGCCCGAGGGCTGGATGGGCCTCGATGTCGGGTCGAACACAACCGCAAACTTCGCCAACCGGATCGGCCGCGCCGGGACCGTCTTCTGGAACGGGCCGATGGGCGCGTTCGAGGTGCCCCCCTTCGACGTCGGGACGCGCGCGATCGCGGAAGCGGTCGCCGCGGCGCCGGGCCACACGGTCGTCGGCGGCGGCGATTCCGTCGCAGCGCTGCACAAGTTCGGCCTCGCTGACTCAGTCGACTGGATCTCGACCGGCGGCGGCGCCTCGCTGGAGCTCATGGAGGGGCGGGAACTGCCCGGCGTGGAGGCTCTCCGAGATGGCTGACCGCACCCCGATCCTGGCCGCCAACTGGAAGATGCACAAGACGATCGAGGAGACCGAGCGCTTCCTCAGCGATTTCCTGCCGCGGGTGCCCGAATCGGGTCCCGAGGTCGTGATCTGCCCGCCGTTCCTCTCCCTGAAAGCGGCTGTCGAGCGCTGCGCCGGGAGCCGGGTCCGAGTCGCCGCCCAGAACATGCACGACGAGGGGGAGGGCGCGTTCACCGGGGAGGTGTCCGCACCCATGCTCCTCGAGATCGGCGTGGACGGTGTGGTCCTCGGCCACTCCGAGCGTCGCCAGTACTTCGCCGAGAGCGACGAGGTTCTGGCCCGCAAGGTCCCGGCGGCCCTGAGGGCCGGCCTGCAGCCGATTCTCTGCGTGGGCGAGAACGAGGACCAGCGCGACTCGGATGAGACCGAGGGCATCCTGACGCGCCAGATCGAGGCCGACCTCTCCGAGGTCTCCGGTGACCGTCTCGGCGAGGTCGTGATCGCCTACGAGCCGATCTGGGCGATCGGAACCGGCCGGACGGCGACGGCCGAGCAGGCGCAGGAGGCGTGTGCGCTGATCCGCGGCCTGATCCAGACACGCTCGAGTGAGGCGGACGCAGCCATCCGGATTCTCTACGGCGGCTCGGTGAAGCCAGGCAACGCCGCCGAGCTGATCGCCCTGCCTGACGTGGACGGCGCGCTCGTCGGGGGAGCCAGCCTCGACCCGGGCGACTTCGCGGCGATCGTCGACGCGGCGGCCGGATGAGCCCGCTTCCGCCAGGGCCGACGAGCCTGCCGGTGCCCTCGCTCGCGCTGGTGATCCTCGACGGCTTCGGCCTGGCGCCGGATGGCCCCGGGAACGCCGTCTCGCAGGCCGATACGCCGATCTTCGATGAGCTCTGGGCGTCCTACCCGCACACGACCCTCTCGACCTCCGGCCGCGACGTCGGGTTGCCCGACGGCCAGATGGGCAATTCCGAGGTCGGCCACCTCAACCTGGGCGCCGGGGCGGTCGTCAAGCAGGATCTGGCCCGCATCGACGACTCGATCGCCGACGGCAGCTTCTTCGAGAACCCGGCCCTCCGCGCCGCCTGCGGCTCCGCGCGCGAGTCCCGCCGCGGCCGCCTGCACGCCGTCGGGCTGATCTCGGACGGCGGCGTTCATTCCGGCTGGGAGCACATCGAGGCGATCATCGAGCTGGCCGGGGAGGAGGGAGTCTCGGACCTCGTGATCCACGCCCTCACAGACGGGCGCGACACCCTGCCGCACAACGGTGCGGGCTACATCGAGGAGGTCGAGCGCTGGCTCCGGCGCACGGGGCGGATCGGCACCGTCGGCGGCCGCTACTGGGGCATGGACCGCGACCGCCGCTGGGACCGGACGAAGAAGGCCTACGACGCGATCGTGCACGCCCAGGCGCCGCGCGCTGAGACTGCGATCGGGGCGATCAAGGCCTCGTACGACGAGGAAGTCACCGACGAGTTCATCGAGCCGACGGTGATCGGCGACTACGACGGCGCCGCGGGGGACGAGCCGTTCATCTTCATCAACTTCCGCCCCGATCGGGCCCGCCAGATGACCCGCGCGCTCGGCGAGCCGGGATTCGACGAATTCGATCGCGGCGCCGGCCCATTCGAGCTGACGACGATGACGGAGTACCACCACGGCTGGCCCTACCCGGTCGCCTTTCCCCCGAAGGAGCCCGCGACCACTCTCGCGCAGGTGATCTCCGAGCAGGGCGACCGCCAGCTCCACGTCGCCGAGACCGAGAAGTACGCCCACGTCACCTACTTCTTCGACGGCGGCAAGGAAGGTGAGCTGCCCGGTGAGGAGCAGCTGCTCGCCGACTCTCCGCGCGACGTTCCGACCTACGACAAGAAGCCGGAGATGAGCGCGGCCGCGGCCGCCCGCCTCTTCACCGACGCCTGGAGCGCCGACGGCTACCGCTTCGGGATCATCAACTTCGCCAACCCGGACATGGTCGGCCACACAGGGGTCATCCCCGCAGCGGTCGCCGCCTGCGAGGAGGCCGACCGCCGGCTCGGCGAGGTGGTCTCCGCCGTCCACGAGAAGGGCGGCCCGCTGATCATCACAGCCGATCACGGCAACTGCGAGCAGATGCTCGAGCCGGACGGCTCCCCCAATACGGCGCACTCGACCAACCCGGTGCCCGCGATCGTCACGGTCCCGGGCCTGGAGCTTCGCGAGGGCGGGATCCTCGCCGATGTGGCCCCCACGGCCCTCGACCTGCTGGGCATACCGCAGCCCGAGGCCATGACCGGGACCAGCCTGCGCGCCTAGGAGCGGGGCGCGAGAACCGGCGCGCGAGTGAGCGTCGGCTCGTACGATTTGTTGACAGGGGGCTGCCGCAAAGGCGTAGCGAGGGAAGGGAACTACGGTGGAAGCCAACACGACGCACACGCGTGCAGTCGCAGGCGACCGGGTCGTCCGCGCTCGGCGCCTCGGTGGGCGTCTATCCGCTCTGGTCTCCACGAAGCGGGGGGGTGGCGCGGTTGCGCCAAACGGCCACGTCAGGGACGAGGCGACCGCTCGCATTGATCGCTACCTGCACGACTCGAGCGCGGTCGTGCTGCACCATCGCCGCCTGCCAGGTAGCCGGACGGAGATCAGCCACCTGATCGTCGGTCCTCGCGGTGTGACCGTGGTCGACAGTCGCCGTTACAAGAGCTCCATCGACAAGCCGATGGCCGGCACTCGCCGCTCGAAGCGCAGGCGCGCCGACCTGGTGAACCCCGTCCTCGCTCAGGTGGACGCCGTCCGAGGTCTCCTTAGCGGTACCCCGTACTCCGACATACCGATCGATGCGGCAATCGCGCGGCGAAAGGTCGTGGGCCCGCTTGTCCTGCAAGGCCTGAACGCACCACGAATCATCGTCTGCGGCGCCCGCACAATCGCATTGGAGTCCTCGCGCGAGGGATCGTTCGGGCCCCGGCGCGTCAGGGCGCTGGCGGCATATTTCGACGAAGTCCTCGTTTAGATCCAAGCCCAGCGATTTGCCGAACCTTAGGCTTGGCCTGTTGAGAAAGGACCCAGCCAGGCTTCGGTTCGAGATCCAGGCCCGTGACGGCGACGCCCGCGCGGGCCTGATTCAGTTGGCGCGTGGGCCGGTTCAGACGCCCGCATTCGTCCCGCTGGCAACGAAGGGGAGCGTCCGCGGGCTGTCCTCCGCCGAGGTCGCGGGCCTCGGCTACGAGATGGTGCTTGGCAACACCTTCCACCTCCATCTCTCCCCGGGCGAGGAGGTGATCGCCGAGCGCGGCGGCCTGAACCGCTTCATGAGCTGGGAGCGCCCGATCATCACGGACTCGGGCGGTTTTCAGGTCTTCTCGCTCGCCCACGGTGGAGTCGCCGATGAGATCAAGGGCCGGCGCGGGAGCGTGGCAGGAGGCGCCAAGGTCGAGATCTCCGAGGAGGGCGTCGCATTCCGGTCGTTGCTCGATGGATCAAGCCGCTTCCTCGGGCCCGAGGAGTCGATGAGGATCCAGGCGGCGCTCGGTTCGGATATCGCTCTTACCTTCGACGAGTGCACCCCCGCCCACGCCGATCGCGACTACACAGCCCGCTCCACCGAACGCACGCATCGATGGCTGGACCGCTGCCTCGACTGGCACGGGCGGGAGGGTCCGCCCGACCAGGCCGTCTTCGGCATCGTCCAGGGCGGCGTCCACGAGGATCTGCGGCGAGAGTCGGCCGAGACGACGGCCGAGGCCGGCATCGACGGGATCGCAATCGGTGGCACGCTCGGGCGCGAGAAAGCGGAAATGCACGGGGTGCTGGGCTTCACAGTGCCGCTGCTGCCTGATGAGGCACCACGCCACCTGCTCGGCATCGGCGAGGTCGACGACCTCCTCTACGGGATCGGCATCGGTCTCGACCTCTTCGACTGCGCGATCCCCACGAGGCTCGCCCGCCACGGAGTTGCCCTCGCGCCGGAGGCCGAGGGCCGGTTCAGGATCGATCTGACCAAGGCTCGTCACGCCGCTGACGACGATCCGATCGTCGACGGGTGTCCCTGTGAGGGCTGTCGCCGCCACACCCGCGCCTACCTCCACTACCTGGCACGTAGCAAGGACCTGACCGGCACCCGCCTGCTCACTCTGCACAACCTCACCTACATGCACGAGCTCGTCGACGGCGGCCGTCGCGCGATCAAGAACGGCGGCTTCGCGGGCTACTCCCAGGCGGTGCTCGGCGGCTCTACACCTTGGGCAGCCGCCGCTCGGGCCGGGTAACGTCACGGCCCTGGCGGCATATCTCGCTGGTTCACGTCGATGGTGCCGCGAAGCCCGCCTGGCATGCCTTCGCGCATGCGGCCGGTGACACCCCGTAGTGCTCTCCTAGACTCGACGCCGTGAAGGGCGTCGTCAAACAAAGGCCTGCCTGCCGCCATTGCGGCGCGACGCTCGAGCATTTGCTCTCCAAGTGCCCGAAATGCGATCGCCGATCGCTGCTCAACCTGATCCTGCCGCGTCACGGCCGGATGTGAGGCCGGGCTATTTCGTGTTGTCGTCGACGACCTGCTTGAGGGCGTCGATCTGGTCGTTCACGTTCTCCTTGACGACCTTGTCGAGGTCGATCTTGTCGCCGCCGCCGCCGGAGGCAAGGACGACGATGGCCGCGACGGCGGCGGCCAGAAGCAGGATCGCGATGATCCCCAGCAGGTTGCGTGCCACCTGTGGGGCGCGGCGGCGCCGCGGCGGAGCCGCCTCGCGCTGACGCGGCTGGACGGGCCGACGCTGCCGCTGGGTGCGGGTGCGCGGCATGTGACGCGTGGAAGCCGTCGGCGCATCGCCACCGAGTACGCGGGTCTGGGCGGTGCGGACGGGCGATTCGCCGGTGAGGCCTCGACGCAGAGCGTCGGCCAGCTCGCCGGCGGCGGCGAAGCGCCTGGATGGATCGGCATCGAGCGCGACCAGGACGGCGTCGCCGACGGCCTCGGGCACCGCCTCGCTGTAGGAGCTGGGGTGGAGAGGCTGCTCGGATTGCTGGCGGACCGCCAGCTCGGCGAGCGAGGCGCCCTCGTAGGGCAGGCGCCCGGTGAGGAACTGGTAGAGCACAACCCCGAGCGAGTAGACGTCCGAGGAGGGATTGGCCTCCTCGCCGCGGGCCTGCTCGGGCGCGAGGTACGCCGCCGTTCCCACGACCGATCCAACCTGGGTTATTCGTGTCTGCTCGCTCGCCCTGGCGATGCCGAAGTCGGCCAGCTTGACCGTCATGTCGCCACCGCCGGCGGGCCCCCCGATGATCATCAGGTTCCCCGGCTTGACGTCGCGATGGATGATCCCGTGGCGGTGGGCGTAGTCGAGCCCGGCGCACGCCTGCACGCCGATCTCCACCGAGGTCTCCGGATCGAGCTTGCCCTCTGCCTGGAGCAGCTGGGCGCCGGAGCGGCCCCGGACGTACTCCATGACGATGTAGTACTGCCCGCCGTCGTTGCCGGTGTCGTAGACCTGGACGATGTTGGGATGCACGAGCTTCGCGACCGCGAGCGCCTCGCGACGGAAGCGGGCCACGAACCGGTCGTCGTCGGAGAGGTGCTCGGCGAGGATCTTCACCGCGACGGTGCGCTCGAGGATCGTGTCGGTCGCGCGGAAGACCGACGACATCCCCCCCGATCCGAGACGGTCCTCGATCCGGTAGCGGTCGGAGATCAGCTCACCCTTGGGGCTGCGCGGGCTCATAGTCCTCCCG
The DNA here is from genome assembly GCA_963728875.1 of uncultured Solirubrobacterales bacterium. Taxonomy (GTDB): domain Bacteria; phylum Actinomycetota; class Thermoleophilia; order Solirubrobacterales; family 70-9; genus DASUPK01. The sequence goes on along the minus strand of CAVSLJ010000003.1, from coordinate 136,036 downwards.
GTCCGATCCCGCCCGAGCCTCCGGTGGTGGTGCTCGGTCCGGTCTGAGTCTGGGTGGTGGTCGTCGGCTGAGTCTGGGTCTTGGTCGTCGTCGTCGGCTGCGTCCGCGTCGTCGTCGTCGACTCAGTGGTCGAAGGCGTGCTGGTGGTCGTCTCGGTCGTGGTCGTCCGGCCCTGGCACTGGTCAGGGTCGGCGAGCAGGATCTTGAGCTGGTTGGCGCCGTTCTCGAGTGCGGTCTTGACCTCGGAGTTGACCGAGGAGGGAAGCTGCTGGACGTCAGCGATCAGGTCGTCGGTCTTGTCCGAGGCGACCAGGCAGCTGCCGACCTGGACGTTGGCCTGGATCTCGTCGATCTTGGAGCTCAGGACCGCCGCCTCATCCGGGGTCAGCGATGGGTCGGGTCCGCTGCTCCCGCCGCAGCCGAGCACACCGGCGGAGACCCCCGCCAGGAAGAGTGCAAGCACGACTGGCCGCAGCATCTTCGGCATCGCGGCGATACTAGCCGGGGCGCCTGAAACGCCATTCCTCGCGGGATCCGGCGCCATCATTGGCCCACGTAGAGGCGGTCCGCGAGCAGTTCGGGCAGTCCCGCCTCCCTGATCGCCTCCGCCGCCGTGTCGATGTCGTAGGCGACGCGGTGGTAGGTCGCCCTCCACTCGTCGGTGTCCAGCTCGAGCCAGGCCGCGCGCGGATCACCGTCCCGCGGCTGTCCCACGCTCCCGGGATTGAGCAGCCACCGGTGCTCGGTCAGGTCCATCTCCCGGCCGTCCTCGGCCTGTCCGCCGCCGTCGGCGCCGGGCGGGCCGTCGCTGTCCGAGAACCAGAGGGCGACGTGGGAATGGCCGATGAAGCTCACCCTGGAGGCCTGCTCCTCGATGCATTCGCGGGCCTGGTCGACCGCCAGCACGTACTCCCAGACGGGATCGCGAGGCGACGCGTGGTAGAGGCCGACCTCGTGCTCGGTGTTCTCGGGCTTCTGCGCCTTGAGGAACTCGATCGTGGACTCATCCGAGTTGGCGCGCGTCCACTCCACCGCCGCCGCGGCGGACGCGGAGAAGACCTCGGTGCTGATCTCGCCCGTCACCGCCAGATCGTGGTTGCCGACCAGGCTGAGCTCGCAGCGCTCGGAGACGAGCTTGGTGCAGTCGTCGGGCTGGGCGCCGTAGCCGACCACGTCTCCGAGGCACCAGCGGCGCTCGATCCCGGTCTCGTCGATCGCAGAGAACACGGCCTCCAGGGCCGGCAGGTTGCTGTGTATGTCGGTGAGGATTGCGACCTTCACGGGGATGCCGGGCGTCTTGCGCTCGAGGCCCGGCCGAGGGAGCCGTTTATCGTAGGGCGGTGGCTGCCCGATCATCGTCCAAATGGGTGCGCCTTGGCGTCACCGCCGTCGCAGCGGTGGTCGTCGCCGAGGCAGCCGCCTGGCTGCTGCGCCCCCGGGACATAGAGCAGCCCGTCCACGTCGACGAGAACACCTACTTCTCCCACGAGGAGCTGACCAAGGCGCGCGATTACGCCTCCGGCCAGCGCCTGATCCTGGTGTGCAGCCTGGTCGCGGAGGGCGCCGTGCTGATCCTCCTTGCCACCGGGCGCCCGGCGGTGGCGCGCAGGGCGCTCGAGCGGCTCGGCGACCGTCCGGTGCTCGGCGGGGCGGCCGCCGCTGCCGGCCTCTCGGTCGCGATCGCGGTCACCACTATTCCCTTTGGAGTCTGGGCGCACGAGCGCTCGGTCGACGTCGGCCTCTCCACGCAGTCGATAGGCGGCTGGCTCAGCGACTGGGGCAAGGGAGCCGCGATCGGCGCAATCCTCGCCGGCGGGGTCGGAACCTTCGCCCTCTGGCTGATGCGCCGTTTCGGCTCGCGCTGGTGGATCCCGGGCAGCGTCGCGGTCGTGATCGGAGCCGCGATCCTCACCTGGCTGGCGCCTGTGGTGATCGCGCCGCTCTTCAACAAGTTCGACGAGCTTCCGCCCGGACAGGCGCGCAGCGACGTTCTCGAGCTCGCCAAGCAGGCGGGGGTGGACGTCGGCCACGTCTACGAGGTCGACGCGAGCAAGCGGACAACCGCCATCAACGCGTATGTCAACGGCCTGGGCTCCTCGAAGCAGGTCGTCCTCTACGACACGCTCGTCCACGACCTCAATCAGGGAGAGCGCCGGGCCGTCGTTGCCCATGAGCTCGGGCACGTCCACGGCAACGACATCCGGCGCGGGCTGCTCTTCGTCGCAATCGTCACGCCGCTGTCGCTGATCTTCGTCTCCGTCATGGCGGGGTCCATCGCACGCCGCGAGGGCTCCGAGCCAGGCAAGCCGGCCTACCTACCGGCGTTCGCGCTGGCCATCGCAGCGACCTCGTTCGTGATCGGAATCGCCGGCAACCAGCTCTCGCGCTCCGTCGAGGCCCGGGCGGACACCTTCTCGCTGCAGCTCACAGACGACCCCAGGGGAATGATCGAGCTCCAGCAGCAGTTGGCCGACCGCAACCTCGCGGACCCCGACCCGCCCGGGGCCTTCACCTTCCTGTTCGGGACGCACCCGCCGGCGGTCGACCGGATCGGGGCGGCCGTCGCGTGGCAGCAGGGCGAGCGCCCTTGAAGGTGACGATCGTCGTGGTGGGGAAGGTGAAGGCGCCGTTCGGGGAGGCGGATGCGCACTACCGCAAGATGCTCCAGCGCCACCAGCCGGTGGAGGTGATCGAGGTCCGCGACGAGGTCAACATCGAGGGCCGGATCCCGACGCGGTCCCATGTAATCGCCCTCGATCGCGCAGGCCGCGCCCTGAGCTCGAAGGCGTGGGCGAGCTGGCTCTCGGAGCGGCGGATCGACGCACAGGACCTCTGCTTTCTGATCGGGGGCCCCGAGGGGCTCTCGGCCAGGACCATGGCGCTCGCCGGTGAGCGCATCTCGCTCGGGCCCCAGACCATGGCGCACCAGCTCGCCCGGGTCGTCCTGCTGGAGCAGCTCTACCGAGCCACGAAGATCCTCGCCGGCGAGCCGTATCACCTCTAGTCGATCCGTAGGCTCTGAATCCATGGGAGATCCCGTCGCAGAGCTCCGCTCCGCCGTCGAGGCCGCCGCCGCGTCGCTGCGCGACGGCGCAGAGGCGGGGGAGTCCCAGCCGACCCTCGAGCGGCCGCCGAAGCCCGAGTTCGGCGATTACTCGACGAACGCAGCGATGCTGCTGGCGCCCGCGCTCGGCGAGCAGCCGCGCGGCACTGCGGAGAGGCTCGCGGATGAGCTCGGCCGGAGCCTGGAGGGGACTGTCGAGAAGGTCGAGGTCGCCGGCCCGGGCTTCCTGAACCTCTTCCTCGCGGACGACTGGTACAGGCGCGCCGCCGGGGAGCTCGCCTCGGCGGGAGACGATCTCGGCCGCCCTGTCTCCGACCCGGAGACGACCGAGCGGATCAACGTCGAGTTCGTCTCGGCCAATCCGACCGGGCCGATCACCGCGGCGGGCGGCAGGGGCGCCGCCTTGGGCGACTCCCTCGCCCGCATACTCGAGTTCGCCGGCCACTCGCTCACCCGCGAGTACTACGTCAACGACCGCGGCGGCCAGATCGATCGCTTCGCGGCCTCGATTGCCGCGCGGATGAAGGGAGGGCCGGTTCCCGAGGATGGCTACGAGGGCGACTACGTGGTCGAGATCGCGAAGACGGTGGAGGCGGAGGGGGTCAGCCCGGATGACCTCGACGACGTCGGGCGCCGCGGGATCGCCCTGATCCTCGCCGCCGCGGAGGAGACGCTGCGCCGCTACGGCGTCGTCTTCGACACCTGGTCGTCGGAGCGCGCGCTTCACGAATCCGGCGCGGTCGAGCGGTCGCTGGCGCAGGCGAAGGAGGCCGGCCACGTCTACGAGAGCGAGGGCGCGACCTGGCTGCGCACCACCGAGTTCGGCGACGACAAGGACCGTGTCCTGATCCGCTCCGACGGCGAGCCGACCTACCTGCTCTCAGACATGGCGTACCACCGCGACAAGCTCGAGCGTGGCTCCGATCGGCTGATCGATGTGGTCGGTGCGGACCACCACGGCTACGTGGAGAGGCTGCGGGCAGCGCTCGCGGTGCTCGCCTACGACCCGGACATGCTCGAGGTGGCGATCATGCAGCTCGTCCACGTCGTGGAGGGAGGGGAGAGGGCGCAGATGTCCAAGCGCAGCGGCGACTTCGTCACCCTCGACGAGCTGATCGACGACATCGGAGCCGACGCGGCCCGATTCTTCATGCTGCAGCGCAGCCACGACACGACCGTGGACCTGGATCTCGAGCTGGCGCGCATGACCTCCAACGAGAACCCGGTCTACTACGTCCAGTACGCGCACGCCCGGATCGCGAGCATCCTGCGCAAGGCGGGCGAGGGGGCGGAGCAGAGGGCGGCCGCCGACTTCGCGGCCCTGCCGGTCGAGCCCTCGGAGCGCGCCCTGATCAAGCGGCTCTGCGAGCTGCCCGACGAGGTGTCAGAGGCGGCCGCGCGCCGTGCTCCGCACCGCCTCTGCGCCTATGCGATGGAGGTGGCGCGCGACTTCCACGCCTTCTACCGCGACTGCCAGGTGGTCGGCGCGGAGGGGGACGGGGTCGAGGAGGCCCGGCTGGGACTCTGCCTGATCACCAAGCGCACGATCGCCCGAACGTTCGGGCTGCTCGGGATCTCGGCGCCCGATCGGATGTAGCGCTCTTAGATGCCCTTCCTCATCAGGACCAGGCTTCCGGTCACGGCGATCAGCTTGACGTCGCCCCAGAGCGACCAGCCCTCCACGTAGCCCGAGTCGAGCTCGACCATCTCGTCTATCGGGACGGCCGAAGCTCCTGCGACCTGCCAGGCGCCGGTCATTCCAGGTCGCATCTGGAGCCTCCGACGCTGCGATCCCAGGATCTTGGCGTCCTCCTCCGGAACGAGCGGCCTGGGACCGACGAGGCTCATCTTGCCCGTCATGACATTGAGCAACTGCGGCAGCTCGTCCAGGCACGTTGCGCGTAGCCAGTTGCCTGTGCGCGTCACGCGGGGATCGCCGTCGATCTTGAAAAGCCCATCAGCGGCCTGATTCAGGTGCAGCAGCGCCGGCTTGTAGGAGTCCGCTCCGTCGACCATGGTCCGGAATTTGAGCATTGAGAACGGTTGGCCGTCCCGGCCGATGCGTCGTTGGCGGAAGAGGATTGGTCCCGGCGAATCAGCCTTGATCAGAAGCGCGATCACCAACAAGGCCGGAGCGAGCAGCACAATGAGCAGGAGTGCGCCGGCGACATCGAAGGTCCTCTTCGCCGCGCGCGCGACCGCGCCGTGCTTCCGTTCGTACGGCGCCGTTGGTCCGGCGATCTCAAGAGCCTCGATCGGCGAGACGGGGACTGCGGTTCCGTTGTCGCCGATCAGCTGGCGCATCTTCCGCGCCGCAGGTCGCCGGATCGTCTCGTGATCGATGGCGGATTCCGCCTCGACTCGAGCCAAGTTCATCCTCGTCTGCCCTTTCCTCACTCCCGTGAACAGATTCAGTTGTCCCCCCGCCACCGGTCCCCCCAAGGGCCCCGCGCGAGAGTCCGATGGAGCCCGGGCGCTACGTGGCGCCTCGTGCCCCCCTTCGCATCAGCCGTGCATGCGCAACTCGCATCAACACCCCTGCAACCAGTGCTCCCAGGACGAACCAGACGAGCGGCGTAAGCGGATAGCCCGTAAACGGGAGGTTCCCCCCACCGGACGAGCCAGAGCCTGGCTGTCCAGCGACCGAGCCCTTACCCGCCGTCCCCTGTGTGCCCTGGGCCTTGCCACTGCCCGTATCGCCGCTGACCCCCCCGGCGGGCCCGGTGGGATTCTGGTTGGGGACGTACTGATCGACAGCGGCCTGTCCCAACGCGCTTGGCGCCGCAAATAGGGTTCCGATCAGGCCAACGGCCACGATCGGCGCCGTCCTCAGCAGACCCCTTCTCCACAGGTGCTTCATCAAGGCGATTTATCCTACACAATTTTCGTAACCGACCGTACCAACTATTGCTTAGTCCCCAGTCCATCCAAAGACACCGTCGCTCGGGACAGGACACTCCCCGGCGGCTGCAGGCCCGACGCGCGGCGGGCTTCGTCGCCGCGCTCTCACTGACGCTTCTCTTGGCGCTGGAGAGGGGGGGCTACGACATCGTCATCCGCCACCAGGTTGGCCTGGCGGTTTGGGCGGCGGTCGCGCTTGGTCTCGGCGTCGGAGTCCTGCCCAGGGCGCGGCTCACGCCCGCCGCCTGGGTCACGCTCGGTGGGTTCGCCGCACTGGCCGGACTCACGCTGCTTGCCCACATCTGGACCGAAAGCGACGCGCGGACGACGGAGGAACTCGCCCGAACCCTCGAATACACGGGCGTCGTAACGCTCGCATTTCTCGCGCTCAACCGATACACCTGGCGGGGTGCGGCGATGGGTTTCGCGGCCGCGGCACTCCTCGTGCCGTTCTTCGCCTTGACGGCCAGACTGTTTCCGGATGTGATCACCGATTCCTTCGCCTCCGGGGGCGGGGGCGACCGGTTGAGCTACCCATTCGACTACTGGAACGGCGTCTCTTGTTGGGGCGCGATGGCTGTCGCGATCGGGCTCACGCTCAGCGCCAACGCATCACGGTCTGAGATCAGGGCAACCGCCCTGGGGTGCGTTCCGGCCGCAGCCCTCACGATCTACCTGAGCTATTCGCGCTTCGGTGCAGCGGCGGTCGTGGTTGCGGTGATCGCGGCGGTTGCCTCCAGCCGCAACCGGTGGACCTGCCTGGCGAATGGGATTGTCGCTGCGGCCGCTGCGTCCGTGGCCGTTCTTGCGGTCCGCGGCCAGCCGGAGATCGCGCATGCGACGGGCGGCGCCGGCGGTGGCGCTGTGGCCGTGGTGGTGATCGCGGCCGGCCTCGTCTGCGCTGTCGTGGCAGCGATGACCGAGAAAACCGGCCTCGATCGGGTCCGAATGGACACCGGCTCGGCCAGGCTCGCTCTGGGTGGAGGTCTAGTCGGGGTGTTGCTGGCCGCAGTCGCGCTAAACGGGCCGATCGGGACCGCCTGGGACGAGTTCAAGAACGACCGGCCGCCGCCCGGTAGCGGCGGCACAGTTCGCTTCACCAGCCTCGGCAGCGCGCGCTACGACACCTGGACCGCGGCCGTAGACGCCTTCGAGGCGCACCCCCTGGACGGGGTGGGACCGGGCTCGTTCGAGTTCTATTGGAGTCGCCATGGGAAGGCGGGTTTCGTGCGCGACGCGCACACCCTGTACATCGAAACGGCGGCCGAGCTGGGACTGCCCGGCCTGCTGGCCCTGTTGGTTGCACTCTGCGGCTTGCTCACAGCAGCGGTCCAGGCAAGGAGGCGATGGAGTCGACGCAGGGAGTTGGCGGTCGGGTCGGCGATGACCGCCGGCTTCGTGGTCTTCATCGCCTATGCGGGCGTCGATTGGATGTGGGAGCTCGGCGCTATCGGCATGCTCGCGATTGGCGGCATAGCCGTCGCGGGCGCGGGTGGATTCGATCGCTTCGGGGCCGAGCCGCTCCGCCTCTGGATCCGTGTCCTGCTTGTCGGGCTTGCTGTAGCCGGAGCGGTATCGCAGGTGCCTGGGCTGGTCTCGACCGAGCGCATCCGTGCAAGCGAAGCGAAGCTTGCCGCCGGCGATCCTGCGAAGGCGAAGGACCTCGCTGACGATGCGATCGCCGCCGAGCCATGGGCGGGCTACCCCTACGCCGCGCGGGCCCTGGCGCTCGAGTCCGCCCAGGATCTGGCCGCCGCCCGGAGCTCCGCTCAAGATGCGATTGACCGCGATCCCTACGACTGGCGACAGTATCTGCTGCTGGCCCGCATTGACGCGCGGCTGGGGGATCGACGCGGTGTTGAGGCGCAACTCAGGGAGGCGCATCGCCTTGCCCCGAACAGTCTGTATCTCCTGCCCACAAGCCCTTTGAGGCAGCAGCTCGACGCGCTGCTCGCCCGGAAGGCCGTTAGCTCGAGAGGGTGAGGCGATTGCGAAGGTCCATTCGCGTTTGCTTCGAGAGCCCCGGGATCTCGTCGAGCTCCTCGAGCGACTCGAAACCGCTCCGGACGTCCCGGTAGGCGATCACCCGGGCGCTCTGGGTGACGGAGAGGCCCAGGCCGCGAAGCTCCTCGAAGCTCGCCTCGTTCAGATCAACCGCACCGTCCTTCCCGCCGGGCCTCCTTGCCTTCTTGCCGCCCGTACCGCGCCTCTTGCTCGATGCTTCCTTCGCCGCCTCAGCCGCCTCCTGAGACTTGGCGAGCTTCGATGAGAGGTCGTCGATCCGGGCGCGGAGCTCGGACTCACTCGTCTCGGAGGTCTTCTTCAGCTCGTCCAGCTGCTTCTCGAATGCCTTGATGAGCTCGTCTCGCTGCCTCTCGAACGCCGTCGTCAGCCTCTGCTCGCGGCTGTCGTGTTTCTTGACGAGATCCACCGTCGCCTGCTCGAGCCGCTCGTTCGCCTCCTTCTCCTGCGTCCGAAGCTCCGTCTGCATCTCGCGTATGCGCTTCGCGAGTTCGCGGTTCTCGCGACTCAAGTCGGCATCCGCGCCATTTTCCGACCGCGCCGAGGTTTCCGTCGCGGTGCCCGGATCGCTCGCCCACTGAGCCGTCTCGGTCCCGATCGGCTCGCCGGGAAGAGACTTCAACTTTCTCTCCTCTGGGACCGGGCTCCCAAGGCTGCTGCCGTTTGCCTTGGGATCCGTTGACTTGGTCTGTTCGGAGCCGTTGAGGAGCCATTCCTCCGCCGATCGGGCGGTTTTCTTCCCTGGCGGTGACACGGCGCCAGAGTAGCGCGGTCGCATGAGTGGGAACCCCGGTTCCCCGTCCAGAAACATCTCCAATTCGCGCTTGAAAATCCGTTGACCAAGCGCCAATCAAGTGGGGTGAGGCTCGTCGAGTTCCCGCTATCGTGACGGCGAATTCGAGGGGGGTCCCACGAATGGAATCTGGCGAAACGCGAAACCTGAGCGACTACCTCGGCGTGCTCCGACGCCGAATCAAGCTGATCCTTTTCGTAACTCTGCTCGCCGGTGGCATTGCCCTGGCTCTCTCCGCGGTCCGCCACAAGACCTACGAGGCGAGCACGGACCTGCAGTTCACGGACCCGGGACTGCAGGCCGGGGGTGTGCTCGGCGGCGGCACGGTTGACTACTTTCCCCAGAACGAGGCAGGCGCGGGTGCAGCGAGGCTGACGCGCGACGATGTGCTGACGGATGCCAGCCGTAAGCTCGCCGGCGATCCCACCCCGAATGCGCTTCGGTCGGACACCTCCGTTTCGGTGAACAAGAACAACAACCTGGTGACCGTGACGGTAAGCGCTGACACCGGGGAGGAGGCAGCGCGGGAGGCGAATCAGCTGGCCGCCTCCGTCAAGGAGCTCACCCGGGAGGACGCGAGGAATTTCTACGAGCAGCGCGCCAAGACCGTTCCGGGCGGACTCCAGGGTGCGCCGATCAGGGTGAAGCTGCGCTCGCTGGCTGCGGTCGCAGAGCCGGTGGAGATCGTGAAGCCTGCCACTGTCCCGGGCAGCCCGGCCTCTCCCAAGCCCGTCCGAGATACGGCGATCGCTCTCTTCCTCGGTCTGATGCTGGGCATTGCCCTCGCCTTTCTCAGAGAGTCCTTGGACAAGCGAGCCACCGACGGCCATGAGGTGCAGAAGCGCCTCGGATTGCCTCTGGTCGGCTACGTGCGCCAGGAGAGCCTCGGTATGGCCGGCATGTCACAGAACGGCCGGGGCCTCGTCTCTGAGGCCGACCTGGAGGCATTCCGCATCCTGCGCAAGAACGTGGATTTCCTCGGCAATCACGAGGATCTGAAGGTCGTCGCGGTGACCAGTCCGCTGCCCCAGGAGGGAAAGTCGACGGTCGCCTCCTGGTACGCGTATGCCAGTGCGCTGGTCGGGAAGCGCACCATGCTCGTGGAGTGCGACTTCCGCCGACCGGTAATCGCCTCGCGCTTCGGCTTTGACTCCGTGCCCGGTCTGAGCGAGTACCTGGCCGGCGAGGTCGAGCCCAAGGAGGTCCTGCGCACGATCGAGGTCCAGGGGCGCGGCGCCGAGAACCTTCCGGTGATTTCGGCAGGGGGTACCGTGCTGCAGCCGGCCGAGATGCTCGCGTCCCAGACGTTCCATGATTTTCTCGGTCAGCTGCGAAAGGTCTACGACCTGGTTGTCATCGACTGTGCCCCACTGCTGCCGGTGGGCGACACGCTTGAGGTGTTGCCGCTGGTCGACAAGGTCCTGCTCTGTGTGCGGCTCCGGCAGACCACGCTGGAGCAGGCGGCCGCCGCAAAGCAGGTCATGCAGCATCTGCCAGAGAAGCCCACCGGCCTGGTGATCACCGGGGTCACGAAGGGCAGTGATGGCGACTACTACGGCTACTACTCCTCGATCGAGCCGACCAGGACTCGGGAACGGGCATTGAGATGAGCGATCGGATTCTCGTAACGGGTGCGGGCGGATTCATCGGGGGCCACCTGGTCCGACACCTTCTGGAGGGGGGCGCGATGGTGCGGGCCGTCGACAAGAAGACCCCCGATGAGTGGTACCAGCGCTTCGATGACGCCGAGAACTTCGAGCTCGACCTGAGCCTGCGCGAAAACTGCTACGCGGCGACCGCAGGGGTCGGGCAGGTCTACAACCTGGCCGCCGACATGGGCGGCATGGGCTTCATCGAGCTCAACAAGGCCCTCTGCATGCTCTCGGTGCTGATCAACACTCACCTGCTCGAGGCCTCGCGCGACAACGACGTCGAGCGCTTCCTGTTCTCATCATCGGCCTGCGTCTACGCCGCCGAGAAGCAGACTGAGGCCGAGGTCAAGCCGCTGACCGAGGAGGATGCCTATCCGGCCGAGCCGGAGGACGGCTACGGTTGGGAGAAGCTTTTCTCCGAGCGGTTGTGCCGGCACTTCAGCGAGGACTTCGGTCTGGGCACGCGAGTCGTCCGCTACCACAACGTCTACGGCCCTGAGGGCACCTGGGACGGAGGGCGAGAGAAGGCGCCCGCGGCGATCTGCCGCAAGGTCGCCGAGGCGAAGCTGACCAGGGATCACGAAATCGCGGTCTGGGGCGACGGCCAGCAGACCCGGAGCTTCACCTACATCACCGACTGCGTTCACGGCACACAGGCGCTGATGGACTCGGATCACACGGCGCCCGTCAATCTCGGCTCGACCGAGCTGGTCACGATCAACCAACTGATCGACATCGTCGAGGAGATCGCGGGCATCAAGGTCTCGCGGAACTACGACCTGAGTGCGCCGCAGGGCGTGCGCGGCCGCAACAGCGACAACACTCAGCTAAAGGCGGCCCTGGGCTGGGAGCCGAGCGTCACCCTTCAGGACGGCATGGCCCAGACGTACGCCTGGATCTACGAGCAGCTCTCGGAGAAGGTCGCCGTCTAGGTGACAGTGGCCCGGTCTCGGGCCACTTTGCGCAGCAGCCGGTCAAAGGCGCCGGCAAACGCCTCCCTGGAAAAGTTCTCCTCTGCGTAGCCGCGGGCCGCCTGCGCCTTGCGGCCCATGTCGTCACGGTCATCAAGTGCGGAGATCACCGTGCGCGGAAAGACGTCTGGGTCGGAGCTGTCCGCCACCCAGCCGGCCTCGGCCTTCTCGACTAGCCGGGCGGTCTCGCCATCGGGGTGGACCGCGGCGACGATCGGAAGCCCGTACGCCATGAAGTTCATGAGCTTCGATGGCAGGTTGAACTCGGCACCTGTGTAGCTCTGGCTCACCAGCGCGAGGGTTGCCGAGCGAAGCTCCTGTTCAAGACGCTCGTCCGAGACGAGGCCGAGGAACTCCACCCGATCCGATCGGATCTCGGCTCGGGTGTCGTCCGCTGCGATGCCGTTCCCGGTGATCACCAGCTTGATGCCCCGCTTGGCGATCTCCTCGGAGCGCTCCCATGCCGCCACCAGAGGGGTGAGACCCTGGGTGAGACCGATGTTGCCCATGCTCAGGATCCTGACCTCGTCGCCCTTCGTGGATCCGATCTCCTCGCTGTCCAGCGCCGGGAACGGGCGGGTGGCGGGGTCGTAGATCAGGTCGATCTTCTCCGGTGGCACTCCCTTCGCGAGGACGCTGTCGGCGAAGGCCTGGGAAAGCACAGCCACGCTCTCGCATTCGTCGTAGGCGGTTCGCTCGAGCCAGCGCGAGGCTCGCATGATCTTGCTGTCCTCGTCGACGAGGCCGGTGGTGACCGCACCGTCGGGCAGGAGGTCGTGCATCCAGTAGACCCAGGGGACGCCGCGCAGCCGCCCATTGATCACCGCCGCCAGCAACGCAGGGAAGGGGGGCGAGACGACCAGCAGGGCGTTCGGCTTGCGCAGCAGCGGCGGGCCGAGGATCGGAATCGATGCCATGTAGCTCGAAACAATGCTCATCTCCTGGAGCAGCCGCTGCTTTGCAGTCTCCCGTCCGATCAGCAGAGGCAGCCGCAGCAGCCTGACGTTCCCGAGGCGCTGCCGGTAAGGCCAGCGCCGCACCCCCCAACGCGGGTCCGGGTAGTGCGGATGATTTGCCACCACATCGACTTCCCAGCCACGCCTGGCGAGCTCGTCCGCGAGCACCGTGCTGACGGGCGCGATGCCGGTGGGCTCCGGTGCGAAGTTGGCGCTCCAGAGTTGTACTCGCCGGACGGATTCCGGCGATGACGGTCCCCCCCTCGGCATGGTGGCGCATCCTAACCAGGCGGCGTGAGCCTCGATCCTTCTCATTACCCTTCGCCCGATGGCTGTGACCACCTGGATGCGGGGCACGGTGCCCCTTGCTGCCGCGGCAGTACTCACTGGCGCGATGGCGGCCATTCTGCCCACTGCGGGACTTGTGCTGCTGGCGGCCTTGATCGGGCTCTGCACGGCGGTTGCTCTGATCCGCTTTCGCGCGGGCGAGGGAATCACCTGGCACCCGGTCTTGGTGGTGCTGACCGGATTGGCCGTTTTCACCGTGGCGTGGAACGGAGCACCACCGAAGAGCGTGGCAGCGCCCGATCTCTTCTTGGTCGCCGCGCTTGCAGCGCTGGTCTACTGCTGGGTTCAGGGCACCGTCGAGATCCCGGTCCCAGGTTGGCTGGTCGGGACCGCGGCGTTGCTGATCACGGCACAGCTCTTGAACCAGTTCTTCCTCGTTACCCACCCTCCACAGGACGAGCCTCCGTCATTCACGCCCGAAGGGCCGCCCCTCCTGACCTTGGCCAGGGTGGAGCTGGGGATGTTGGTCCTTCCGATCGTGGTTGGCGCGGTTGCATCGACATGGCAGCGAGCGAACCTGTTCGCGAACCTGTGGGTTGCCTCCGCCTCGATCAGCGCGACGGTTGGAGCATTTGATTCTTCCACCGGAGCAGGCATCGGGTCGAGCATCACGGGCCTTGGCGGCGGAGAAGACGGTCGGGTCTCCGGTCTGGCGTTTCATCCGAACGCCTTGGCCCTGTCTTGCGTTATGGCGCTTCCGATTGCGCTCCTCCGGGCCGCCCAGCTGCGTGGGCTCGGCCGCGCGGCCGCGCTCGCGGCGGCGGGGATTCTGCTCGCCGGAGTCCTTGCTTCTGGTTCCCGGGACGGCCTCGTCGGAGCCTTCCTGGCAGTCGGGCTGACTGGAATGTTGATCCCGAGGTTACGGACCCGAATCCTCGCGGCCGGGATCGCGGCGGTAGTGGCGTTCGGTGCGATCGCGGCTTTCGCTCCCTCGGGCAACTCCCTGTTCTCCGGGGTCGATCGGCTGCAAGGGGAGGGCAGTGCGTCCGGCGCGAGCACACAGCGATTCGACCAGTTGCATGAGTCGATCCACCTTGCCTGGGGTCATCCGTTCACCGGCATCGGCTTCCAAGTGATTTCCGATGCCCACAATCTGGGGGTCCAGGTATGGGAGTCCGCAGGGATTCTCGGGATCCTGGCCCTGCTGTTATTTGTGACTGGGGTCTTTCATCTCGGCTGGCGCCTTTACAGGGATCCCGCCCTGCCCCGCGGGAGCCCGGAGTTCGTCGGAGCCTTGACCGTCTCCTTTGCGATTTGGCTGGTCTCAGGGTTGCTCCAAAACCCGATTGCGGACCGCTACATCTATGTGCCCGTCGGCCTTCTCTTGGGCCTTAGCCTTGCGGCCGACGCCAGGAGACCGGGCACTATTAGCGACAAGCCGTCGCTTCCCGCCGGGCGGCCTGAGCTGCATCCCTCTCCATCGGATGTGGCCGAGCCTGTACCTGTCGCGTCGTAGGTAGCCGGCCTTTAAGCTGCCGCCTCGTGGCAGCGGGAGGGGAAAAGCGACTATCGGCCGTGGCCGCCGTTCGTGATCACCTGGGTGACGAGCTGCGTTTCATCCTGCGTGGCGCCAGCCCTCGCGATCGCTGGCGAATTCTGCGGATCCTCACGCACCTTCACTTGCGGGCTGGCAGGGCGCGGGCGCTGACCCGGCACCTGCCACGCCGGTCGTCCGCGCCATTCGATCTCCAGCTCCGAGATGGCCCGAGCCTGCGTCTGCGGTCGGAGGACATCATCCTCATCCTCATCTACGGAGCTTTGGAGTACGACGTCGACTTCTCCCAGCTCGGCAGCGTCAGGTCCATGCTCGATCTGGGAGCGAACGTCGGCCTCGCCTCGATTTACCTGGCGGACCGGCTCGGAATCGAACGCACCTTCTGCGTCGAGGCGGCTGGGGGCAATTTTCGACTACTCAAGGAGAACCTCGCTCGGAACCTTCCTCAGGCCCGCGCAATCCACGCTGCCGCTGTCGGCAGGCCCGGCGCCTACCACGTGGAGGAAGGCGGGGAGCCCGGCGAGATCAGAGTCCTTCCAGGGAAGGGGTCGGTCGAGGCGCTGACGGTGTCAGAGATCCTTGACCAAGCCGGGATGGACAGGGTCGACCTGCTGAAGATCGACATCGAGGGGGCCGAGGAGGAGATCTTCGAGCGCGTGGAAGAGTGGGGCGACCGGGTGGGAGCGGTGCTTGGAGAGGTGCACCCGCCGCTCACCGCCGAACGCGCCTATGAGCAGCTCGCGCAGGTGGGATTGCGCCCCTTGTCGGTCCGGGACGGCGTCCCGGAGGACATCGTTTACGCCCGCCGCCCCAACAGCCAGCAATAGGGCTCAGCTGGCGGGAGTATCAACTCGACCTGCGCCCATCGGCCTGGATGGAACTGGCGCCTCGGGCGCAGGGCACAGGTAACTTGCGGCGATCGTGAAGCCTCGGATCGATCCGCGCCCGAGTGTCGCCTGGGCCTGGTTTCGCTGGTGGTGGCGTCGAGTGGAGCGACGTGTCACGGATGTGCAGCTGCGCCAATTGCGTCAACTGCGGCGTGCCTATGACGGGCGGCACGACGGCCCGGAACTCCTCCTCTTCGGCGACTCGACGATGTACTGGACGGGCCGGGGCGATTCGTCTCGCAGCTATCTCTCCGACCTGATCCGCAAGCAGCTCGGCTCCGTTCGCTGCCTAGAGCTCTACGGTCCCAGTTACACCGCCCGGATCATCCTGCCCTACCTCGCGGCTCTCGCCAAGTGCCGCTCGCGGCCGCGAGCCGTGCTCGTTCCGATCGCGGCCCAGATGCTCCAACCAATCTGGCTCGCAAGTCCTGAGTTCGGGTACGAGATGGTCACCGAGCAACTGACGGCTTTAGTCGAGTCGGGCGCAAAGCTACCGCGAAAGCTCGAGCGCCCCGGTCTCGAGGAGGAGGACGCATATCACCGGATGCCCGTGCCCAGCGCAGTCGGTGCGAACTGGAACGTGGGTGAGGTCAAGCTCCTCCAGGCGGTCAAGGGCCGGACACGCTCCCAAAAAATCGATCGGCTTCGACACAACATGGACCTGCATCACGCTGAGGGTTTAGAGCCCGGCAGCGAGGGCGTTCGCCTTGTCGCTGAGCTCGGCGCGGCCCTGGGGAAGATGAAACTGCCCTCGGTTGCCTACATCCCGCCGGGGAACCACCAGCTCCTCACTGAGATCTTGAGCCCGGACGTTCCTGAGCGGCTCGACCACGACGCGGCCCTGGTTGCCGCCGCATTTCTCGAAGGCATAGGTGAGCTCGGAACGGTGGTCAACGCGATGGGCGACTACGTGCCGCAGGAATTCTACGATCCGATTCACCTGAACTACGACGGTCGCTGCAAGCTTGCGGCGAGGATTGCGGACGCGCTGCGACCGCTGCTCGATCGCTAGGCCCGGCCCCCTGCGTTGCTAGCTCGCGGGCGCCGCCTGCTCGAGGAACGTCACCTCGCGTTCGTTCGCCGCATGCAAGGAGCTCTGCGTCACGCCCAGCCCATGGACGAATGGCTCCGGTCCGGGTGGCAGCACCAGAAGCTCCACGCCGGGCAGCGCTCGCTCTAGCTCCCTCCCCTGCGCAACCGGGACCAGTGGGTCGTTCTCGGCCATGATCACCAGCACACGGGCATGGATCGCACTCGCCCGGCGGACGGGGCTGAATCGCGCGAGACCTCGCTCTCCGAAGGCATCAAGGGCGATCTGACGCCCCTCGTTCGCACCCTGCGCTACGAGCGAGGTGAGGTCGGTTGGAGCCGCACGGGCGATCACGCATGAGAGATCCGACTCACGGGTCGCGAGCATGAGCGCGAGGTGGCCGCCGGCGGAGTCACCGACGGCGCAAATGGGGGCGTCCGGAAAACAGCGCCGCGCGCGCGAGTAGACGTCTTCGATCTGCCGGAGCCCGGTGGCACCTGGCCCATATCCCACCGCCACCGTGGCGACGCCGCCCGCCTCGATCGCCTTTCCGTACTCAACCTGCTGGCGATAGCCGATGGGGTTCGGCTGCCAACCGCCGCCGTGCAGCAGGATCACGACGCTACGGGGGTTCGCCGTCGGTATTCCCCAGGTGAGCTTGGGGAGCCCGCGCGACTTGTTATTGCACGCACCGAGGTCGGCGCCGCCTCTTGAAGACCCACATCCGCTCGCCACCGAAACGACGGCCAGCGCCGCGACGAGACCGGCACCGAGCGTGGCGACCATCCGGGTACCCCTGTGCGCAGTCGCCCCTCCCGTCACCTGCTTACCGCCTGATCGTAGGCAGAGACGGTGAGCTCCGCCGTCCGCCGCCAGGTGAACTCTCCGGCGCGATGACGACCCTTTCCCCGCATGTCGTCCGCAAGGTCAGGGTCGGTAAGGAGGCGCTCGATCAGGCCGACTAGCGTGTCCCGGTCATCCGGATCGAAGACGAGGGCGACCTCGGATCCCAGTTCGAGCAGGGCGGGCGCATTTGACATGGCCACCGGACAACCCGCCGCCATCGCCTCGAGCACCGGCAGGCCGAACCCCTCGTAGCGCGAGGGGAAGACGAAGGCCTCGGCCCCACGGTAGATCCAGGGGAGTTCGCGATCCGAAACGCGCAGGCGCACCGTCCGGTCCGCGATCCCCAGCTCCTCGAGACGCGCGGTCTCAGCGGGAAGATAGGCGCCTACGAGCACCAGCTGGAGGTCCGAGTACTTGGAGCGGATCTCGGCAAACGCGGAAAGCAGAAGGTCGACGTTCTTGTGCGGATGACGGTTGCCGACGTACAGCATGTAGCGGTCCGGAAGGCCACTGATCTGGGCGGGTTCAGGGTCGAAAAACTCTTCGCCGACGCCGAGTGGGACGACGAACGACGGCTTGTCGAGCCCCGGGTGAAAGCGCAGGAGGTCGTCGTGGGTGGCCTGGGAGATGCAGATCAGGGCGTCGCAACGCTCTATGAAGAGCTGCTTCGCCTCCAGATGGTCGCCCCATTCACGAAGGAATTCGGGGAAGTGCTCGAAGGTGAAGTCGTAGATCGTGCAGACCCGGTGGGGAGCGCGCCACGTCTCGAGCGACGACGGCTCGTAGAGCGAATGATGGACGAGGTCGGCTCCATCGGACCCTCTGCGGATGCGACGGGCGTTGAGCCGCTCCAGGACCGCCGGGCGCAGACGTCCAGGCAACGGGACCTGCGTGTACCCGGGCCAACCCTCAGCGAGGTGGCTGTTGGCCACCCATCTGTACGGCGTCACCGGATCGACCCCGAGGTCCGGATGCGCGCGGAACTCGTGGATCAGCTCGCTCAGGTAGCGCGTGATTCCCGAGCGACGGTGGCGGATGAACGCCTTGCCGTCGTAGAGGACCCTCAGCGTCAAGCGTCGTAGCCTAGAGTCATTGCCCAGAGGGGAGCGCAGATTTGACCGGCGGGGAAATCCAGATGGGCGAGCTTCAGGAGGGCGTCTTCGACGACGCCTACAGTTACGCTGGCGACCCGCATCTTGCTCACCCAGAGCTCCGTGGCTGGATGGTCCACCTTGTGTCTGGTCTGGTGGAGCGCACAGCCTCCCGAGGCCTGCCCGCGCGCGTCCTTGAGATCGGCGCGGGGGACGGGGGTTTCACTGAGCCCCTGCTGGCTCGCGGCTTCGAGGTCACCGCTACCGAGGTCTCCCGCCACGCGGTCGAACGGCTGCAGGCGACATTCGGCGGAAACCCTCGTTTCAGCGCCGTGCTCGATGAGGCTGAGGACGCGAGCGAGGTCGAAGGCGGGCCGTTCTCGGTCGTCTTCTGCGCTTCGGTCCTGCATCACATTCCCGACTACGTTTCGTTCGTCCAGGCGGTCACTGACCGGCATCTGCCTCCGGGCGGCGCGTTCCTCTCCGTCCAGGATCCCCTCCGCTACGACACGATGTTGCCGTTCGCGCACCGGGTGGACAGGGCGGCGTACCTGACCTGGCGCCTTGGTCGCGGAAACCGATTCAGCGGCCTCGTCTCCCTGAAGAACCGACTCACGGGACGGTTGGATCCGTCCCGGCCCGGAGACATGGTCGAGTATCACGTGGTCCGGAATGGGGTTGACGAGGGGGCCCTCGAAGATGTGCTCAGGCCATGCTTCGGAGAGCTTCGCTTGCTGCGCTACTGGTCGAACCAGTCGCGGCTCGCCCAGCGCTTCGGCCGGCGCGCCGGGCTCGAGAATCAGTTCGCGCTGGTCGCCGAGAACCGCTTGGGCTGACCGGGCGACCCGGCTCCGGCGACCTCTAACAGCGCCTTGCGCGTTGCCCGGGCGACGTCAGCCCACTGGTAATCATCGACGAACGCGCTCGCGCGGTCGAGGTCCTCCATGGACGCGCCCCAGCCGGTCGAGACTGCCTCGGCGAGCGATTCGGGATCGCTTCCTTCGGCCACAGTGGCGTTCCCGCCGGTCACCTCGAGCAGTGCCTCGTCGGCGGAGATCACGAGGGGAATCCTCAGTCGCATCGCCTCGACGGCGGGGAGGCCGAATCCCTCGAAGTCCGAGGGAAAGACGATCAGACCAGCCGATGCGAAGCGCGCGCGGAACTCTTCCTTCTCCAGCCAGGAGAGCGGCTTGACGAGCCCCTGCAGGCGCGCGGAGCCGATCCGCTCGCCGACGCGATCCCGCTCCTCTCGTGGAAGCCCCACCAAGAGCAGCGGCATCGCCTCGCCGCGATCTCGAAGGATTCGCCAGGCCTCGATGACTCGTTCCACCGCCTTGTTCGGAAAGTGCCCGAAGGCGAGGGCGTAGGGATCCGCCTCGACCTTGTAGTCCCGCGGCCAGTCATCGACGTGGTCGGCCGCCCACGGCACCGTGAACACCGGCTTCTTCCTGAGCCACGGCCGAGCCCGGAGCAGGTCCCGCCGGGTTCGCTCGGAGATACAGATCACGCCCGAGGCCTCGCGATAGCCGATCTCGTAAGAGATCTTGCGGAGCATGCGACGGCCACGAGTGAATTGCTCGGGCATCAGCTCATGGCGCAGATCGTGGACGGTGATCACCTTCGGGCAGCCCACTGGAATCGCGGCCGTGGTCGGAATGGTCCCGAGCAGCACGTCAGCCTCCACGTCGCGACAGACTTTCCGCGCTGCGCGCGACTGTACGACCACCCGGCGGATCGCCTCCGGCCTGCCCACCGGGAACCGATGCACGCGAACCGATGCCGGTATCTCGTGCTCGACGCCTTCGGTGAGTAGCAGGTGAATTTCGTCCTCAACGCCCAGCTCGTCCCATCCGGCCAGCAGTCCCTCCAGCGTGACCGCGAAGCCGCCGAACGGCACGACGG
This sequence comes from uncultured Solirubrobacterales bacterium, assembly GCA_963728875.1. Classification (GTDB taxonomy): domain Bacteria; phylum Actinomycetota; class Thermoleophilia; order Solirubrobacterales; family 70-9; genus DASUPK01. Next base: position 116,078 of record CAVSLJ010000003.1, on the reverse strand, counting down.
GGATGGCGTCGATCACGACCCGCATTGGCGCCGCACGCTAGCCCATGTGCAACATTGGGCGAATGAGTCCCACGATCGAGGCGGGGGCGCCGGCGGACGAGTTGCCTCTGGTCGAATCCGGTCGCCTGCCGGATCGCTACGCACGCCCAATGCAGGAGGAATTCTTCGCGCGGGCGCGTCTGCTGCTGGTTCCGGACGCCCAGATTCTGGATGTCGGCGCGGGTCGCTATCCGACGATCGGCCCCTCCGATCGCCCGCGGGGATGCCAATACGTCGGGCTAGACATCGAGGCCGAGGAGATCGCGGCGGCCGGAGAGGACGCCTACGACGAGAGCGTCGTCGGCGATATCACGACTCCGCTCAACAGGGACGGCGAGTTCGACCTCGTGCTCAGCTGGCAGGTGCTCGAGCACGTCTCGCCGATCGCCGGGGCATTCGAGAATCTGCGCGCGACGCTACGCCCTGGTGGGACGATGCTCGCCCAGCTCACCGGCTCGAACGCCGCATTTGCGCTGATCGGGAGGCTGATGCCGCACGCGGTGCGCGCGCGGATCGCCACCCGGCTGCTCGGGCACAAGGAGGAGGAGAAGTTCCCGACTCGCTACGACCGATCGAGCTACAGCGCCCTGCAGCAATCGCTGGGCGAGTGGTCCGAAGTGGAGATCGTCCCGTTCTACCGCGGGGCCACGTACTTCGGATTCTGGCGCCCAGTGCAGCGCGCCTACGTCGCCTACGAGTCCGCGGTCGAGCGTCGGCGGCGGCTCAACCTCGCCACGCACTATCTGGTCATCGCGAAGCGCTGAGCGAAATGGCCCTGCGTCTCCCAGCGCCACTAACTCCGTTGTGGCCCCGACTGAAGGTGGCCTACACCCGGTCCACCCGGATCGTCTCTCCACTCACCAGGCAACTGAGCCGCCTGCGTGGTGGTTATCTCCCGAGAGGGTCCGTCGGGACGGTCGATGAGTCCATTTCCGACGCCGGCGGCCGAATGTGGGTGGTGCGCCCCGGGGAGCACGTCACTCGGTCCGTGCCCACGGGTGAGCCTCCGCGCCATTCGAAGTTCGTGGGCGACACCGAACTCGATGTACCGCGCGTCGCGGTCGCCGAGTTGCCCGACGCCCGGGTCCTGGGCCCCCACCGCGTTGTCGTCGACCGCCGCGACCGGATGATCGAGGAGTTCGGCGGGCTCTACTGGGGGACCACTCGGTGGAATGAGCACGCGGAATTCTGGCATCCGTTTCCCGAGCCGCCACTGGAGGTCAGGGGTGTCCTCGGAGTGCTCGCCGGACGGGGGGACCTGAACTACTACCACTTCCTGCTCGACATCTTTCCTCGCCTGGCGCTCTTCGAGGCCCCGGGTGTGCCGAGGCCCCAGAGGTGGTACTTGCCACTCGGGCAGCGCTTCCAGAGCGAGATCCTGGAGCTAGCTGGATTTCTGCACCGCGACGAAATCGTCGACGCCGACGCCAATCCACATGTACGCGCCGAGCAGCTCCTCGTGCCGGGGCTGCCCGACCAGCACAAGCGCATTCCACCGTGGACAGTCGACTTCATCCGCGAGCGGCTGCGACCTGACGACGCGGAGATCGTTCCAGGCCACCGGATCTACGTGACGCGCGGAGAGGTGCGCCATAACCGGATCGTGACCAACGAGCAGGAGATCCTGGAGCTGCTCGCGAGGAACGGATTCGAGGTGGTCGATCCGGGCGCTCACTCCGTCGCCGAGCAGATCCGGATGTTCGCGGAGGCCGAGTGCATCGTGAGCCCCCACGGTGCGGCGCTCACGAACCTGCTCTTTGCAAGCCCCGGCGCGTCCGTCGTGGAGATCCTGGCGCCGAACTACGTCGACGTCTCCTACTGGAAGCTGGCCGATTCTGTACCAGGCCTCACCTACCGCTACCTCCTCGGGGAGGGAAAACAGCCGCGCCCCGGGCGCGAGGAGGTCGCCGTGATGAACGACATCACCGTCGATCTCCGGGCCCTCGACCGCATGCTCGACTCGGTCCGGCTCAACGTCGAATCGGCCGGCGACGAGGTCCACCGGTGACGATGACCGAGCAGGCCGAGCAGCCCCAACGGCCGCAACATTCAATTCGTCGCCAGCTGAGCGTGATCACCATCGACCAGGCGATCGCGGGTGGATCGAACGTCCTGATCGCCGTGATCGCGGCGCGACTGCTCAGCGCCGCCTCGTTCGGGCTCTTCGCGCTCATGCTCCTCACTTACATCGTCGCCCTGGGCGTCTCCCGTGCGCTCGTCTGCGATCCGGTGCTGGTCCACCCGGTCGAGGCCGAGAGACGCAAGGACGAGTTGATCGGGACGAGCTGTCTGATGGGGCTGGCTCTGGGTGGCACGGTCGTGCTCGTCGGCGCCGCGGTGAGCGCGCTGAACACGAGCCTTGGCCTGGCGCTCGTTGTCCTGGGCGCATTTCTGCCTCTTCTCGTGCTCCAGGACCTGGGGCGCTATCTCGGCTTCGCGACTCAGCGCCCGAGCCTGGCGCTGGTGCTCGACATCACCTGGTTGCTCCTGCTCGCTGCCACCGTCGTCCCTCTCTTCCTCACCGACGCCACGTCGCTCGCTTTGCTGACGGCCGCCTGGGCCGCGTCAGGTGCAGTCGCCGGGGCGCTCGCCCTCTTCCAGCATCGCGGCATCAAGCTCCGCCTCGGCTTGGCGTGGCTCCGCTACACCTGGGACTTCTCCTGGCGGAACCTGATCTCCTACACCTCCCAGCAGGGCGCGCTGCTGGCCGGGGCAAGCGCCGTCGGCGCGATCGCCGGCGCAGAGGCGCTCGGCGGGATGCAGGGAGCGACCCTGCTCTTGCGACCGTGCGTGACGGTTCAGATCGCGGTGACCGCCGGAACGATGGGGCACGTTGCCCGAGCCCTCGGGAAGATGCCGGCAATCCGCCGTTACGTGAGGCACGCGTCGCTTCTAACCAGCGCGACCGCGACCTTGAACACCGTCGTCATCCTCGTCCTTCCCGCCGGCGTGGGCCGGGCCATCCTCGGTGACTCCTGGGAGTTTGCACAGCCTCTCCTCCTGGCTGCCGGGCTGCAGTTCATCTTTATCTCCGCGATGGCCGGGCCGCGCGCGGGTTTGCTGGGCGAGCGCGCGATTCGCAAGATCCTCGTGATTGACCTCGCGATGAGCGCGCTAGTCGTAGCCGCCAGCATCAGTGGCGCCGAGATCAACGGCGCACTTGGTGCCTTCTGGGGGATCGCGATCGTCCAGGGACTGGTCGGGGTGGTGATGTGGACGACGTTTCTGGCGCACACCCCCCGTCCGAAAGCCCAGAATGACGAACCGATCGAGGCGATGCCGGCGGCCGCCGTCTCGACACCGCCTGTGGCCTGAGGGCGCCGGCCGCCCGGCCGCCGCTATCTCTCGTACGAGGAGAGCTCCCGATCGAGACGCGCGGAATCGGCCGGGTCCATCTCGGGCGGAGTCTCGCGATAATCGCCGCGACGCCGTTGCAGCCGCAGCGCCATCACGGACAGCACGGCGACGGCCAGGAGGATGGCGAGCCCAGGGACCAGCCAGGCGAGCAAGTCGAAGCCGTGAGTGCTTGGCGTGGCGAGGACACGAGATCCGTATTGGGCGACCAAGGCATCCTTGATCTGATCCTTGGTCTCGCCCTCGGCGATCAGCTTTCGGATCAGTGCCCGCTCGCCCTCGGCCTGCGGCGAATCGGACTCGGCCAAGAGGGTGCCGCAGATCGTGCACATCACCTCGTCCTCGATGTCGGGGAGGTTCGCCCGCGGCGTGGCGGCCGCGGCCGCCCCGGGGAGGACCGCCAGCACGAGCAGCGCCCCAAGCACCACAATGGCCAGCCTTTGCAGACGCAGGCTCACGACCGGGACTGGATCAGTGGGGCGACGCTCCGCTCGAGGTAATCCTGATCGACCGGGCCGCGCCTGATCAGGGCGATATGACCCTGCGGGTTGATCAGGAAGCTCTCTGGGAAGCCCGTCATCCCGTAGGCCTCCTTGAGGTCGTCCCCGCCGGATTCGTGCAGTTGCGGATAGGTGAGCCCGTAGCGATTGACGAAATCGATCGCGTGGTCGGTCGAGTCGTAGAGGTTGACGCCAAGTACGGTGAAACCGTCGCGGTGAGCCTGCTGGAAGCTCTCCAGCGCCGGCGCCTCCGACTTACACGGCCCGCACCAGGAGGCCCAGAAGTTCACCAGAACCCATCTGCCGCGGTAGTCGGCGATCTTTCCCACCCCCGGGGAGCCGATCGCCTGAAGCTCCTTGTCCGGCGCCGTCTCGCCGACCGACAGCGAGGCCTCGCCCTTACTGAGCAGGCCGAAGCCGAGCAGGCCGATCACGGCCAGGACGGCGATCACCACGGCGAACGACTTGGAGCTCACGAACGCGAAGGCTAGAGACCTAGAATGGTGCGCTGCGCGGCGGTAGCTCAGCAGGTAGAGCGCGAGCTTCCCAAGCTCGAGGTCGCGGGTTCGAGACCCGTCCGCCGCTTGTGATCGCGACCTGGGGGTAATGACCGGGGATGGGACTGATCGGAGGAATGAGCAGGCGCGTGGCGCGTCGCAGCCGCTGGCTCGCCGAGCGGCTCTGGCTGATCGCCGTGGCGGAGGTCGCCTGGATGTCCTGGGGGCATTGGCGGCGCCTCGAGCCCGAGGAACGCGACCGGCTCGTTCACCTTGCGCGGAAGTCGAAGGGAAGGCCGTCCAAGAACCTCACCGGGCGGGAGCGGCGGGAGGCCGAGGAGTTGCTCGACAAGCTCGGCCACATCGAGCTCGCCGGCGGCGTGGCCGGGACACTGCTCCCGTTCCGCCCGCTGAGCAGCTCGGCCGAGTGGTATCTGCAGCGGCGACACCGCCGCTCCCGGCGGCGCCGGGGTGACGTCGTCGAGCCCGAGCCGGACTCGACCTGATGGAGGAGAGAGAGCGGCTGATGCGCGACTACCTCGCGGCCTGGAACGATCGCGACGCAGAGCGGATCGCATCGTTCTTCGCCGACGACGCCACCTATGAGGACCGAGGTGCCGGGGCCGTGCTGCACGGTCCGGGTGAGATCGAGGCTCATGCCGCGCGCGTCCACGGCGGCTTCGCGGATCTCCAGTTCGAGCTGGTGCGAGCTGCGCATGGAGAGGACTTCACGGCGGGCGAATGGCGCTCTCGCATGACGCACACGGGAACGTTCGAGGGCCTCGCGCCGACCGGTCGGGTCGTGGAGAGCGCCGGGGTGGACGTCGCGACGCTCGACGGCGCGGGCCGGATCCGCCACCTCGCCTCCTACTACGACGGTGCCGAGATCATGCGCGACCTCGGGCTGCTCCCCGGTCGCGGCTCGAGGACCGAGGGAGCGCTGGTCCGGGCCGCCTCGGCGCTCAGGCGGCTGCGGGGCGGACCTCCGGGTGGGAGCCGTACCACTCCAGGGTCCGGCTGAGTCCCTCGCGGAGCTCGACTCGCGGCTCCCATCCGATCCGCTCGCGGATCTTCGCCGAGTCGAGGTACTGGCGGTCGATCTCGCCGCTCGGGTTCCCGGTCCCCCGATAGTCCGGCTTGACATCGCCCGGCCCGAGCTCGCAGATCAGGTCGACCACATCGCGAACGGCATGTGGACGGCCCCACCCCGCGTTGAACGCCTCGCCCGCGATTCCATCCGACACGAGAGCATTCGCCACCGCCAGGTAGGCGGCCGCGGCGTCCTCGACGTAGAGGAAGTCGCGCTCGGGTGAGCCGTCCGAGCGGATCACCGGCGGGCGACCGTCGAGCACGGCCGTGACCGTCTCGGGAATCAGCCGGGAGAAGTTCCTGTCTCCGCCGCCATATAGGTTGGCGAAGCGGGTCACCGCGACGGGCAATCCATAGGTGTGCCAGTAGCTGCGCGCGATCAGGTCCGTCGCGGCCTTAGAGACGTCATAGGGAAACACCGGCTGCAGGGCCGACTCCTCGGTGTACGGCAGCCGCTCGTGCGGGCCGTAAGCCTTGTCCGAGGACGCGACGACGACGCGACCGATGCCGCCGTCGCGACACGCCTCGAGCAGCACCCAGGTCCCCTCGATGTTGGCCTCGAAGGTGGGCACGGGGGAGGCGTTCGCGTCGCCTACGATCGCCTGGGCGGCCAGATGGAAGACGGTGTCGATCGAGCGCTCGCTCAGCAGGCTTCGGATGAGCCCACCGTCGCGCAGCTCTCCGTTCACGTCCTCGGTATCGGGCGCGATGCCGAGCAAATCGAGCCCCGTCGGGGTCGCGGCCTCGCGGTCCAGGGACGTGACCTCGGCACCCGCATCCAGCAGTCCCTTGACCAGCCACGAGCCCCCGAACCCGCGGCCCCCGGTGACGAGCGCCCTCAACCCGCCGGCTCCTCGGCCCACACCCGCCACGGGGGCTCACCGGAGCTCCACAGCTCATTCAGCAGCACCGCGTCCTTGTAGGTGTCCATGCAGTCCCAGAAGCCCGCGTGACGATACGCCCGCAGTTGACCGGCGCTCGCCAACCGCTCCAGCGGCTCGCGCTCCAGCACGCTGTCAGCGTCGAGGTAGTCGAAGACGGCCGGCTCGAAGCAGAAGAATCCCCCGTTCACCCAGTGGTCCGCGCGGGGCTTTTCGTGGAAGCCGCTCACGGCCCCGTCATCTGTGATTTCCGCGACCCCGAACTGGAGCTCAGGGCGGACCACCGTCATCGTCGCCACTGCCTCACCGGCCCGGTGGAACTCGACCAGCTCCGAGAGGTCGATGTCCGCCACGCCATCCGCGTAGGTGGCTGAGAACGGCTGGCCGTCCAGGCGCTCCGCGGCGAGGTGGATCCGGCCGCCGGTGGGTGTCTCGAGCCCGGTGTCCAGGCACTCCACCTCGACCCCGGCCGGCCACTCGGTCCCCTCGACCCAGCGCTCGATCAACTCTCCCTTGTAGCCGGTGAGCAGCAGAAAGCGGGAGAAGCCCTGGTAGCTGTAGATCGAGATCACGTGCCAGAGGATCGGGCGCCCGCCGATTTCCACGAGCGCCTTCGGGATCGACTCCGTTCGCTCGCGCAGGCGCGTTCCGCTCCCTCCGCAGAGGATCACCACTGGGTCCAGCTTGGCCAAGCCAGCGATCCTAGTTGCCCGCCTGGGGACATCAGGTTTCGGCGAGCGTGACTACCTACTCTTGCCAACGGTCGCGAGTCCACTGCAGGGGGGCTGATTTCGGCCGTGATCGCGCGGATCCGACCGTGTCAGTGTGGACACGGGACGCTCGTACGACACCGCCTGGAATGGGCCTCGGTCTCGCTTCGCGGGCGTCCTGATCGCTGCGATTCTGCTCGTCCTCAGCACGCTCGCATTGCCGGCCGTCGTGCCATCGGCAGCCGCAGCGGCGCCCAACTGCGGAAGTACGGAGATTCCGAAGCAGACTCCGACGAGCCAGAAGGCTGCGAAGAAGAAGAAGAAGAAGCATGCGAAGCGAAACAGGGGGCGCGTCTCGAAAAAGAAGAAGAACAGGGCGGCGAAGAAGAAGCGGGTCACGAAGAGTGCGGGTGACCATTGGCAATGCACATTCTCGGACGACTTCGACGGCACGACACTGGACTCGACGAAGTGGGTCCCGCAGCGAACGGACTGGTCCGGCTATACGAGCGGTCTGGATGCGTGCTTCGTCGACACCCCAAACAACATCTCGGTATCGGGCGGCACCCTGCAGCTGACTGCCCGCAAGGAACCGGCTCCGTTTACCTGCAAGGACGGTTATGGAGACTTCAACACCCAGTACACGAGTGGAATGGTCTCCACCTATGGCCGGTTCAGCCAGGCGTACGGACGCTTCGAGGTTCGAGCCAAGGTCTCGTCAGCGCGCGTGAGCGGGCTGCAGACGTCGTTCTGGCTGTGGCCCCTCGATGCGAACAAGCACGGCGCCTGGCCTGGGTCCGGCGAGATCGACATCGCGGAGCTCTACTCCCAGTACGCGGACCGGGCCATCCCCTACATCCACTACACCTCTCCCGACCCGAACGTCACGAACAACTCGTGCATCATCGGGAATCCGGACGACTTCCACACATACGTCCTCGAGTGGACCCCGAGCACCCTCAAGGTGATCTATGACGGCAACACCTGTCTGATCGACACCCTGGCGGCATCACATCCGTTCGACCAGCCGTTCATCATTTCTCTAACGCAGGCCCTCGGCATCGGCACCAACCAGTTCGATCCCGCCACGACCCCGCTCCCCGCGGCGACCGTGGTCGACTACGTTCGGGTCTGGAAATAGGGACGTAGCTAGTTCGCCTGGGCCGTCGGGCGGATCAGGATCTCGTTGACGTCGACGTGCCCGGGCTGCTCCAGTGCCCAGAGCACGGCCCGCGCGATGTCGTCGTCCTCGAGGGCGTTCTCGGGGCGCTGGTCGAAGAACTCGGTGTCGGTCATCCCCGGCTCGATCAGCGTGACCCGGATGCCGTGGTTCTCGTGCATCTGCCGGAGTTCCTGGCGCAGTGACTCCCCGATCGCGCCCACGGCCCACTTGGTCGCCGAGTAGAGCGAGCCCGGCAGCGCCCGTCGGCCGGCGACCGAGCTGGTCAGCACGAAGTGGCCGGTCCCGGCGTCGAGCAGGGCGGGGAGAGTGGCACGGATGGTGAGCGCCACGCCGAGCACATTGGTGAGGACCATCGAGCGCCAGTGCTCGGGCGACTCCTCGAGGAATCCGCGCTTCGCGCCGAAGCCCGCATTGGCGAAGACGGCGTCGAGCCGCCCGAAACCTTCCATGGCCGCCGCGGCGATCCGCTGGTTGTCCTCCCATTCGGTGACGTCGAAGCGCACGGCGATCGCCCGCTCGGGGCCCCCGAGCTCCTCCGCGAGCTCCGAGAGCTGCTGTTCGCGGCGCGCGCCGAGGACGAGGCGGTAGCCGGCCTCCGCGGCCCGGCGCGCCGTGCGCGCGCCGATCCCGCTCGACGCTCCGGTGATCAGCATCACCCGCCCATCAGGCATGCGCGCATTGTCGCAACCGGCTGCGGCTTTCTACTGTCACAGGCGCCGCAGGCACGCCCGATACCAAAAATATGAGGTTCCGATCCTCGAACCTGTTCCTGCTCTGTGGGATCGTCGTGGCGATCGCGGCCGCGATCCTGCTCACCGATCGGGCCCAGCGCCACACCGGCGACGAGTCATTCCGGGAGAACACGGCCAACCAGGCGGTCCAGGACAACATGCACCGGCTGGTCGAGCAGACCGAGGGCTTCGTCGTCAGCGGCGATCCACAGGCGCTCGGCCGGTACGAGGGCGCCCAGCTCCAGGCCGAGAGAAGCCTGACGCAGCTCCAGGACACCGCCAACAGCAGTGAGGAGCTGCAGGCGGTGGCCCAGCTCGCCGCGCTCGTCAGGGTGCAGCAGACGCTCGACGCCAGAGCGGTCCACCAGCGCCAGAACGGCGCGCCCGCCTCGATCGCCGCCCAGCGCGAGCGCATCAGCGCCTTCGACCGGGTGATCGCCGCCAACTCGCATGTCGCCGAGGTGATCGACGACCAGCGGCAGAGCGCCCAGACGAGGACGAGCCTCGCTTCGCTCGGGGCGATCGGACTCCTGGGACTGATCATCGTCGCGCTCGGTCTCTCCGCGCGGCGTGCCGAGCGGCGGCGGCGGCGCATCCGGCTCTTCAGCGAGGGGCTGCAGGCGGCTCGCACCGAGCACGAGGCCTACGGGCTGGTGCAGGCCCATCTCGAGCGCTCGGTCCCAGGTACGCAGGTGGCGGTCTTCAACAGGAACAACAGCTCCGACAGGCTCGAGTCCACGACGCCCGTCGACGAGGCCAGCCCGCTCGGACGTGCCATCGAGGGAGCCAAGCCGGACGACTGCCTTGCGATCAGAACTGCGAAGGCCTCCTCGGGCGGCACCTCCCATGACGATCTCCTTCGCTGCGACGTCTGCGGCAAGATCGGCGGGCGCTCGTTGTGCGTTCCCGCCATCGTCGGCGGCGAGGTGATCGGCTCCGTCCTGATGCGCCGGCAGAAGCCGTTCGCCGAATCCGCCGAACGAACCGTTTCGGACAGCGTCAGCGAGGCGGCCCCGGTCGTCGCCCACCTGCGCAACCTCGCGATGGCCGAGCGCCGTGCATCGAGCGACAAGCTCACCGGGCTTCCCAACAAGCGCTCGGCGGATGACACCTTCAAGCACATGGTCGCCAACGCGACACGCACCTCCAAGCCGCTGGCGCTGGTCCTCTTCGACCTCGATCACTTCAAGCGCGTCAATGACACGCACGGCCACCCGAAGGGCGACGAGGTGCTCGCCACCGTCGGTTCGGCTGTCGGACACACGGTCCGCGAGAACGACTTCGCCGCCCGCGACGGGGGCGAGGAGTTCATGGTGCTGCTGCCCGGTGACGACACCAACGGAGCGCGCCTGGTGGCGGAGAAGCTGCGGTCCGCGATCGAGAGCCTCCGCATCCCTGGCCTGGAGCACGGAATCACCGCGAGCTTCGGGGTGGCCTCATTCCCCGAGGACGCCGCGAGCCGTGAGGACCTGCTCCGCAAGGCCGACCGGGCCCTCTACTCGGCCAAGCGCGCCGGCCGCAACCGGGTCCACACGGCGGCCGACCCCGAGGGCGCCGAGAGCGATGCCTCAGGCGTGAACGGAAGCGGAGCGACGCTCCAGACCGAGCCGACCCAGGTCTGAGGGCGAGCCTTTAGGCGGCGGTTGCGATAATCCGCGGTCGCCGTGGATCCATCGCGCAAGCGCAAGATTCGACTCATCGTCGCCCTCTCGGCGGCGGTGCTGCTGGCCGCCGGCCTGGTCTATACGTCGTTCTCGGCGTCGACCGAGGCCAAGCAGCCCTCGCAGCTGCTCAGCTCGGATCCCGGCGGCACCTATGAGCTGACGGGCGACGTCGTCCCCGGGTCGATCCACCACTCGGGCGACCAGCTGGACTTCAGGATCTCCGACCGCGACGGCTCGCATGCGATCCCGGTCAGCTACACGGGAACGGTCCCCGACCCGTTTCGCGACGGGCGCGAGGTGATCGTCACGGGCAAGCTCGAGAACGGCACCTTCGTGGGTGAGCGGGACAGCCTGATCACGAAGTGCCCGTCGAAGTTCACCACCACGACGCCGGGGCAGTCGAGCTGACGATCCTCGGCTCCGCATTGCTGGCGGCGGCTCTGCTCTGCGCGCTGTACGCCGTCGGCGCTGGGATCTACGGCGCCCGCACCGGTGATCGGCGCTGGGTCGACTCCGCCCGCCGGGCGGTCTACGCCATGGCGGGGCTGCTCACCACGGCAGTGGTCCTGATCGAGCTCGCCTTCCTTCGCGACGACTTCCACTTCGCTCTGGTGGCGGACCACTCCTCGACGACTACGCCCACCTTCTACAAGCTGACCGCGATGTGGTCGAGCCAGGAGGGCTCCCTGCTCCTCTGGGCCTGGGTGCTCTCGCTGGCGTCGAGCGGCGTCCTCTACATCACCCGCCGCCGCCACCGCGAGATCGTGCCCTGGGCGACGGCGATCCTGGCCGGTCTCGGCTCCTTCTTCATCGGGCTGATGATCTGGAAGGCGCAGCCGTTCGGGCACCTCGATCCGGCCCCGGCCGAGGGCGTCGGGCTGACGCCGCTGCTTCGCAACCCCTACATGGCGGTGCACCCGCCGATGCTCTACTCGGGCTACGTCCTCTGGTCGATCCCGTTCGCGTTCTGCATGGGGGCGCTAATCGCGCGAAAGCTCGACGCGAGCTGGATCCGGACGACCCGGAACTTCGCGCTGGTGGCCTGGACCTTCCTCGGCATCGGCCTGCTGCTCGGCTCCCGCTGGTCCTATGAGGAGCTCGGCTGGGGCGGGTACTGGGGATGGGACCCGGTCGAGAACGCCGCGCTGATGCCGTGGCTGGTCGGCACGGCCTTCCTGCACTCGGTGATGGTGCAGGAGAAGCGCGGGATGCTGAAGGTCTGGAACGTCAGCCTGATCTCGGCGACCTTCACCCTCTGCCTGCTCGGGACGTTCCTGGTCCGCTCGGGTGTCCTGCAGTCGATCCACGCCTTCGGCGCCTCGACGGTCGGCGGGCCGCTCCTCGCACTGATCGGGGTGGTCGCCATCGGATCGACGATCCTGATCGTCACCCGCGTCGACCAGCTGCGACCCGAGCGCCGGATCGAGTCGCTCGCGTCACGCGAGTCGATCTTCCTGGTCAACAACGTGCTGCTCGTCGGCCTCGCGCTGGTGATCTTCTGGGGAACCTTCTTCCCGCTGATCTCGGAGTTCTTCACCGGGGAGAAGCACTCGCTGGCCGCGCCCTGGTTCAACCGCTACGTGACGCCGATCGGTGTGCTGCTGGTGCTCTTCACGGGCATCGGGCCGCTCTTCGCATGGGGCCGCCTGAGTGGCGGCGCCGCCCGGCGCCTGCTGCTCTGGCCGGGGATCGCGACCGCCGCGACGATCGGGGTGCTGCTGGCGGCGAGCGACGCCGGCAATCATCTCTGGGCCCTCTTCGTCTTCGGCTTCGCCGCCTTCACGCTGGTCGCACTGCTGGGCGAGTTCTGGCGCGCGGGTTCGACCCGGCACGCGCTCACCGGCGAGGCGTATCCGCGGGCGCTCGCCACCGCGGTCGGGCGCAACCGCCGCCGCTACGGCGGCTACATCGTCCACGCGGGGATCGCGCTCACCCTGATCGGAATCGCCGCATCATCGAGTTTCCAGACGAACCGCGACCTGCGGCTCCAGGTGGGGCAGTCCGCCAACGTCGGCGACTACGACATCACCTACCGGAAGATCACCGCCGATCCCCAGAACGAGCGGATCGCGTTCGGCGCCCAGCTCGACGTCGCGCGGGACGGCAAGCACGTCACCACGCTCAACCCGGCGCGCAACTACTACCCGACCCAGGACCCGACCGCCGGAGCGATCGGCCGCTACTTCATGGGAGAGTCGACCAGCGAGGTCGGCCTGAAGACGGGGGCGGGGGGAGACCTCTGGACCGCGTTCCAGCCCGACCTCTCCTCGCTCAACCCGGCGATCGTTCGCGGCAACCGCCAGCTGGCCAACCTGCCTCCTCAGGCACAGGGGATCGCGATCCTCGCCCTCGTTCAGCACTACATCCAGGACCCGCAGCCCGCCAACTTCCGCGTGATCGTCAACCCGCTCGTGGGCTGGATCTGGATCGGGGCACTGATCGCGCTGGCCGGCGCTGTCATGGCCGCGTGGCCCGCGCTCGAGTCGCGGCGCCGGCTCGAGGCCGCCTATCGTGCGCGGCTGGGCAAGGAACTGGGGACCGCGAGCCCCCCCACCAGATGACGGGCTGCACGTAATGGGGAAGCCGGCCCGAGAAGACGTCAGGCCATGTCAAACATGGTGAGCCGCGTACCCAGTCCGGCTTCCCGTTCAGCAGGCTACCGACTAGTAGGCCGCCTTCTCCCAGGATCTTGATTGGGCCGAACCGGCTCCACGGAGGGAAAGCGGACCCATCTCGAATAGGTAGCCAGCACGGAGGCAGGGCCGCCCCGTATTGGCCGAGAATGTGGGGGCATGGAAGGAGGTGACATGGAAAGCAGCGAGCTGCATCCGGACGACGAGGCGAGGATGCGGGAGCGCATCTCGGATGGGCAGGGCACCCTGCGCGCCGACATCTCCACCGCGATCGTCGGCCTCTACAAGAAGCACTACGGCAAGGGCCCGACCCACTGCCGCACCTACCTGGAGCCCGATCTCGTCACCGTGATCCTCGGTGAGGGCTACACGGCCAGCGAGGAGACGCTCTTCGAGGCCGGCAGGTGGTACGAGGTGCGCAACGCCCGCCAGATCTGGCAGGACAGCATGCAGGAGCGCTTCGTCGAGACGATCGAGGAGCTCACCGAGCGCAAGGTCAAGGGCTTCATGAGCGCCAATCGCCAGGACCCGAATTACGCCGTCGAGCTCTTCGTGCTCGAGGCGGACTGAGCGGGTATTCAGCGCATTTTGCGGAGCCCCTGGCAGATGCCGGCTCCAGCTGAGCTGATCAGGTGGTATTGCTGGCGGTCCGGCACATGGCTCCAACCCAAGGAAGGAGGGAGACTATGGGCCTGGTAGACGCACGGATCGACGTGATGGGGCTGATTCGCTCACGGGTTGCGTTTGACGCAATCGAGACTCGGATCAATGAGACCCCCGGATTGGCCGAGCAGGAGCGAGCCGCATTGTGGCTCTACGCCTGGTCGCGCCAGGGTGCGAGGTGGCAGCGCGATGCGGCGGACCAGCTCCTGGATTGGGTCGGGCATCAAGCGAAGCTCCCCTCAACCGCCATAGGGCAGCCGCCGGCCTAGCCGGTGCCTTCAAGCACCCTCGCTCCGGCAGCCTTAGGCTCGGGCTCATGCTCGAGCTTCTGCTCGCCGTCGCCATCGTCACGCTGGTCGCCTGGTTCGTGACCGAGCCCCTGCGCGGGCGACGACGCTCTGAGAGCTCCGAAGACTCGGCCGAGGCGGAGCTCGCCGACCTGGAGGCGCGCAAGGAGGCCAAGTACCGGCAGATCCGCGACGCCGAGGCCGACCACGCCTCGGGCAAGCTCTCCGATGAGGACTACGAGCGCCTCGACCGTGAGCTGCGCGGCGAGGCCGTGGACATCCTGAAGAAGCTCGACCGGTTGCGGCCGAGGGCGCGCGACGACGACGTACCTAGTCGCTGATCCCTGCAGGTAGCGCGCCCGTCTGATGGTGGGACTGATCTCTACACTCCGCGGCCATGGCAACCGTGCTCAGCGTGGTCGAGGTCTTCATCTCGGTGATCCTGATCTTCCTGGTGCTCCTGCACTCCGGCAAGGACGCCGGCCTCTCCGGGGCGTTCGGAATCGGCGGAGGCGGCAGCGCCTTCGGAGGCGGCTCGCTGGTGGAGCGGAACCTGACCCGGTGGACCATCTTCTTCGGCATCCTCTGGGCGCTGAACGCGATCATCATTCTGAAGCTGTAGGCATCGGCCGATGCGGCGCCTCGCCGCCATCCTCGCCCTCTTAGCCGTTCTGCTCGCCCCCGGCTGCGGTGGGTCTGGGGATTCGGGTTCGCGCGTCAGCACCGGGCTGCCGCCGGCGGGCGGCGGGGGCACCATCGCCTACGCGCTCCCGGCCCTTCCGGCGACCCTCGACCCGCTCGCAGCCAGGACGCGCGCCGAGCAGACCGTGACGCGTCAGGTCTTCGAGCCGTTGATCGAGCGACTCTCCGGGCCGTACCAGCAGGCAGCTCCGCAGGCGGGCCTCGCCCTCGAGGCACGGCCATCGCGCGACCGGACCACCTGGACCGTCACCCTGAGGCCGAACGTCCGCTTCCAGGACGGCACGCCGTTCAACGCGGCGGCGGTCCTCGCGAACTCCCGGCGGTGGCAGACCGACCCCGCCGGTCAGAGCCTGCTGCCGCACCTCTTCGCGGTCGATGCCCCGCGGCCGGACGAGGTCCGGTTCCTGCTCGACCAGCCGGTACCCGACCTGGTGCGCCGCCTCAGCTCCGCCCGGCTCGGGATCGTCTCTCCCCGCGCGCTCGATCCCCAGAGCGGCCAGAGCGCAAGCTTCCTCGCCGACGTGGCCGGCTCGGGCACGGGCGCCTTCCAGGCGGGGCCGAGCGGGCCCGGCCGCCAGGCGCTCTCCCGGTTCGCCGGCTGGTGGGGAGCCTCGATGGGGTTGGGGCCCTCGCTCGACGGAGTGACCTTCGTGCTCGCCCCTCAGCCGAGCCAGAGGCTTCGCCTGCTTCAGGACGGTGCCGTTCAGGTCGCCGACCCACTCGGGCCGGCGGGGCTGCGCGCCGCGGACAGCGATCCGCTGCTTGACGTCGTGGGCGGGCCGGTGACCGGAATCGGGCTGGAGGGCTCAGTCCGCGGAATCGACTCCGCTGGCGCTATCCCCGTCCTCTCCTCCGTCTGGCTCACCCGCCTCACCGGGTAGGCAGAGCGAGCAGAAGGAGGCGCCGAAGGGGGTGAGGTGGATGCTCCGCCTGACCGTCCGGGTGTGGCCGGCGGCCTCCAGAGCCTTCGTGACGTCCGGCTGAGCCTCCAGCACCTGGTAGGTGAGCGGGTCGGGCAGTGACTCGCTGGAGAACCAGATCAGGCCGAGCCGGAAGAGGTTGTTGAGGTAGGCGGGAACGTCCTCGAGGTGCCGGCACCCGGCCTCCGTCCCGATCATGTTGAGGCCGGCGGCGACCAGCTCCGAGGTGGACTTGAGCGGCAGGATCCCCGAGCGGACGTCGACCGAGGGCTGTGGCCCCTGGTCGGCGAGCAGGCGCAGAATCCGGGCCTCGTCGGGGGCGAGGTCCTCCAGGATCCGCGCGTACGCGGGATGGGAGCCCTCGTCGAAGTTGACGTCGGCGGAGCGGCGCAGCAGCTCCTCGCCTCGCTCCCGCAGCGACTTGCGCGCTTCCTCGCGCTCGGCCTCGGCGGCCTCGGGCGTCATCACGGCCATCTCCTCGGGCCGTGTCTCGATGCCGAGCACCCGCCGCGTGCGCTCGCGGATCTCCGCGCCCGTGGAGCGGAAGAGCTCGCCGGGCTCCTGTCCCGTGACCGCGGCCCGGACGATGCGCGAGCCCGCCTGGGCGGAGGCGCGCACGGTCCAGCGAGCGCTCCGCCAGTAGGCCGCCGCCGCGATCCGGGCGAGGCTCGGCACCGTGCGGATCAGATCTGGATCCCGGTCCTCGTTCATCAGACCCCGAAGATCGCCAGGTGGATGCAGCCCGCGACGAAGCCGAGCACGGCACCGTGGAGGAGGAGCAGCCATTCGTCCTCGCGCATGGCGGAGCGGAGCAGCTCCGAGAAGTCCTCGTGCGGCAGCTCGCGCATCCGGTCGGTGATCAGATCGCGCATGGCCGCGCTCTGGCGCCGGTTGAACTCGGGATCGGTGAGCGGGGTCATCGTGTAGTCGACCGCCTCGGTGGCGACGGATTCCCGGATGGTGTCGTACTCGCTGCTGCCGAGGGCCACCTGGACCGCCAACCGGGCGGGCCCGGCCGCGCGGTCGACCGCCGGGCGCATCGAGTCCTCGATCATCTGCCGCGTCCGGTCAGCTCGCGGCCCGTGCAGAAGCTCGTCCCCGATGTTCCCCAGCGTGACGATGTCCTCCGCGATGATCTCGCCATAGACCTCTGATACCTCGGGTTGACGGCGGATGAACAGGCCCTGGACCTTGAGCGGGCCGAACCTGTGCGGCTCCACCGGCTCGAAGATCATCCAGAGAGCCACCCAGTTGGTGACGTAGCCGATGATCACGCCGCCGATCGGGAGTATCCACCAGTGGGGGAACGCCTGGGTCAGGAACACCAGCGGGACCCCGAGCAGCGCCCCGAAGAAGAAGCCGAAGTTGATGATGAAGCGGAGCTCCTTGCGCCCGACCTCGAGGTAGATGCGGTTCGCCATCTCGGGGTTTTCCTCGATCCGCCGGATCACCATCAGCTTGATGTCCAGAAGCTGGTCGATGTGTGCGCCGATCTCGTTGGTGACCGTCCGGACGATGTCGGGGAGCTGCTGCTGGACGCGGCTGTGGACCGCCTCCCTGACCCGCCGGGGCATGCCGCGCCAGGTGTCCGGGTACTCGCGTTCCATGGTCCGGTCGACGACCTCCCGGATGTCCTGCCGGGCGGTGTCGAGGATGTGCTCGGCGATCGCCTCGGGCTCGAGCTGGCGGTAGAAGTCCGCCGGGCTGCCGAGCTTGGCGATCCCCTTGTCGACCGCGATCGAGCCCATCTTCGCGGCGCGCGAGGGGATGATCCCCTGCCAGCCGACGCCACCCTGCATCACCCCCGGGATCTGCTGGATCCGCCGCGGGAGCAGGGGAGCCACCCGACTCAGGCCAGGTAGGCGCCAGCCCTTGAAGCTGACCGGGTAGAAGAGCATCCAGACGCCGCTCCAGTTCGTCAGATAGCCGATCGCGCCCGTGAACAGGGGGATCGTCAGCTCCTTGAGCAGCTCTCCGTCCATGCCCGCCGAGGACGCTAGCGACTCAGCAGACCGGCCTCGCCGGCCTTGATGCTGGCCTCGACCCGAGAGCGGCAGTCGAGCTTGGCGAGGATGTTGCGGACGTGCATGTCAACGGTCCGCGGGCTGAGGAACAGCTCCTCGGCGATCTCGCGGTTCGTGCGCCCGTCCGCGACGAGCCGGACCACCTCGAGCTCGCGACGGGTCAGCGGGCTCCCCTCGCCGTCGGTGGCGACGCGGCCCAGTCGTTGCTCGACGGATTCCCCGAGCTGCTCGATCGCGCTCGCCGCCCGGCCCGCGAGCGGGCGCGCGGCCAGGTTTCGCGCCACGCGGTAGGCCTCGGCATGCCGCTCGACGGCGAGCTCGGGCTCCCCTGCGGCGGCCAGCGCCACTCCCGCACGGTGCAGGATCTGCGCCCGCTCGGCGGGAATCCGGAGCGAGCGATGCAACTCGACCGCGCGGCCGAGCTGCTCCGCGGCGAGCTCGGGTTCCCCGTCCGCGAGCGCGATCTCACCGAGCGCGTGGGCCAAGGCTGCGAGGGCGTCGCCGTGCCCTGAGTCCGTGGCGATGCGGGTCAGGCCGTCGGCGCAGGCGTGGGCCTCGTCGAGGCGCCCGGCCTGCGCGAACAGCGACGCCCCGAAGCGAAGCCCCCAGACGGCGTAGTGGTGGTCCTCGCTCTCCTCCCAGCGGGCGAGCAGGAATCCGCACCGCTCGAGCGCCTCGCCCGGGGCGCTGTCGTAGTCGGCCACGAGCGCCAGCGCCGCCGCGCAATCGACCTGCATCGAGAGGATGTCGAGGCGCCGGGCTGACTCGAGGCCGGCAGTCAGCAGGCGCCGCGCCGGTCCGAGCTCACCGCGAATCCCGCGGATGTAGCCGAGCGCGCCATCGGCGATCGTCCGCACGCCGTCGGCCTCGTGAGTTTCGATCAGCTCACGGCAGATCTCGATCGTCCTCGGCCACTCCCCGAGCTCGCGCAGGACGTAGGCCATGCAGGCGACGCAGCCGGCCTCGGGCTCATTGTCGTCCGCGATCCGGCAGAGGTCGAGGGCGCTGGAGAGAGCTTCGCGGGCGTTCGCGTAGTCGCCCGAGGTCTCGAACACCGTGCCGAGGCGCTGATAGGCATCGATTGCCTCCGTGGTCAGGTTGTGCTCGAGCGCCAGCGAGAGGCCCCGCTCGACCAGCTTCATGCCGGGCTCGAACTCGCCGCGCTTGGCCAGCACCACGCCCTCGGCGGTCATGGCGCGGGATTGGAGATCGATGCGCGCCGCGGCCCTGGCCTCCTCGGCGGCCCGCCGGCTCAGCTCGAGCGAGGCGCCGTGCCGGCCGGCGAACTGCTGGAAGTCCGAAGCGGCCAGCCGGTCTGCGGCGGCCTCGCCCGGATCGCCGCCGGCCGCGAAGGCGTCCGCGGCCGCCGTCAGCGCCTCGATCGCTCCGGCGCGGTCGCCCTGCAGGACGAAGACGCGACCCAGCCGGCGTTGGGCGGTGCCGAGCGCCTGGCCGTCCTCGGCAGTCCGGTGCAGGGAGGAGACCTCGCGCCAGCTCCGTGCGGCGTCGGCGAGCTCTCCGGCGAGCTCCGCCCAGGCCCCGTGCGATTCGAGGGCGGCGAGCCGCTCGTCGGCATCCTCGTCCGCGGGCCAGAGCTCGAGCGCCTGGCGGGCCATGGCGGCGGCGTCGCGGTAGGCGTGTACCGACTCGAACTCGGCCGCGGCCCGCATCAGCTGCCGGCGGGCGCGCTGCTCGTCGTGAGCCCCGAGCCAGTGGGGGGCGACCTCGACGCCGGGCGCGTGCCTCTCCTCGAGCCGCTCACCGATCTTGCGGTGCAGCTCGCGGCGCCGCAGCCAGGCAACGTCGCGGTAGAGAGCCTCGCGGACAAGCGCGTGCCGAAAGGCGCCCCTGCCCTCGCCGACCTCGCCGATCAGGCCCAGCTCGAGCAGCTCGCCGACTCCCTCCTCGCCGGCGAGCTCGACCACGGCCTCGAGTTCGAACCTCTCGCCGGCGATGGCGGCCGCCTCTGCGGCGGCCCTTCCCTCGGGACTGAGGTCGGCGCAGCGAAGCAGCACCGCGTCGCGCACGGTCTCGGGCACCGAGACCTCGCTGCCCTCGGCGAGCTCGAGCCCGCCGGCGCCGGGCTGAAGCCGGCCCTCGGCGGAGAGGGCGCTCGCGAGCTCCTCGACGAAGAACGGCAGGCCCTGTGCCCGGTCCTGAATCGTGCGCACCAGAGGTCGCGAGGGCGGACCACCCAGCTCGCGCTCGAGCAGCGCGGCGGTCCCTTCCTCGTCCAGCGGCTCGAGCGCAACCTCGTCCAGCGCCTGCTTGCGGCGCAGCTCTATGCGCATCCGCCGCAACGGGTGCTCGCGCGAAAGCTCGTCGGAGCGGTAGGCGCCCACCAGGAGAAGCGAGGTCGCCGAGAGCGTGGGGGCGAGCTCGGCGAGCAGCTCCAGCGTCGCCGCGTCCGACCACTGCAGGTCGTCCAGGAGGACGAGCGCGCCGCGATCCCGCGCCACGGCCACCAGGGCGCAGCGCACGGCCTCGCGCAGCGTCGTCGTGTCGACGTCTTCGGGAGCGGGGCCGAGCTCCGGCAGCAGCAGGCGCAGGTGCTCGCCGAGCGGCCCGCAGTCGTCGAGCCCATGCGGGTCTGAGCGCAGGTGCGAGCGCAGAGCGGCGACGATCGGGCCGTACGCCGGCGTCGAGTCGCGCGCGGCGGCCCCGCGGAGAACAGCTGCCTTGGTGGAGGCCGCCAGCTCGTCCATCAGGAGCGTCTTGCCGACCCCGGCCTCGCCGGCGATCAGAAGCAGCCCGCCCTCGCCCGCGATCGCTCGGTCGAGTCGCTCGACGAGCCGGGCGCCTTCCTGATCGCGCCCGATAGCTCCCCGGTCGGCCATCGCGGCGAGTGTAGACGGACCCGAGCGCCGCACGGCGACCTCGCCGGCGGCGCTCGGGTCGCGCAGGGCGGTCACGCGGCGACCGGGTCCTCGCGGACGATCACGGTGTCGGCGACCTTCGTGACCTCGTCGGCGGACATCTCCGCGTTCTCGGCGTGACGGCGGATCGCCTCGGGGCCGACGCCCTCGTAGAGGCAGACTGTCCCGAGCTTGCCGTCCTCCTCCTCGACGACGTAGCTGCGGATCCACCGCACCTCGTCGCTCATCTTCTCGCCCTCCGCCGTCGACTTGGCGGCGGTGAGCTCGAGGTCGGCCGGGGAATCCCAGTTGCTGCGGCGGCGAATCACGTACAGGTCCATTTCTTCCTCCTCCGTGCCCCTTCGGGCATCGATTGACTTGACGACCGCAGCATCGATCGCCCCACCCATCTGGACAACGGCAGAACTGCCGTATTGACCGCCTTGCCCCACCGGGAGTAACCACGGGCAGGGCGGTGAGACTCAGGGACATGGGCATGGACGGGTTCGGTTACCAGGCGGTCAAGGTGGGGCAGACGAGCTACCACCCGGGCGTCGCCGGGGAGGGGCCGCCGGTCCTGCTCCTTCACGGTTTCCCGCAGACCCATCACTGCTGGCACCTGGTTGCCCCGGCGCTCGCCGAGGCCAACACCGTCGTCGCGTGCGACCTGAAGGGCTACGGCGAGAGCCTCTCCGCACCCGGCGGAGAGCTGGGCGAGGGCTACAGCAACCGCGAGCGGGCGGCCGAGCTGGTGGAGGTCATGAAGCAGCTCGGCTTCGATCGCTTCTCCGTGGTCGCCCACGATCGGGGCGGGAGGGTCGCCTACCGGATGGCGCTCGACCACCCGGACGTGGTCGTGCGCCTCGGCGTGCTCAACATCGTCCCGACCGTCGACCAGTTCGAGCGGATGGCCGAGGGGGCCGCGGTCGAGTACTGGCCGTGGTTCTTCCTCGCGCAGCCGCCTCCCTTCGCCGAGCGGGTGCTCGCGGCGAGCGCCGAGTACGTGGTGCGGGACATCCTCCGCACCTGGACGGCGAGGCCCGACGCGATCTCTCCGGAGGCCACCGGCGTCTACGTGAAGGCGTTCAACCGCGAGACGATCCCGGGCATGTGCGCCGACTACCGCGCCTCCTTCCACATCGACCGCGAGGCGGACGCGGCCGACCGCGAGGCGGGCCGCCGGATCGGCTGTCCCGTCCTCGTGCACTGGGGCGCGGAGGAGGACGCGATGTCCGACGGGCCCCTGGACGTCTGGCGGCGCTGGGCCGACGACGTCCGCGGCGGCCCGGTCCCCTCCGGCCACTTCATCCCGGAGGAGGCCCCGGAGGAGCTGGTCGCCTCGCTGCGCGCGTTCCTGGCCTGAGCCGGGCAGGCTCGTGGGCCATAGGATCGCCGTGAAGCCACCAGGAGGTTTGGATGGTGCTGGTCATCGGGCGTGTGAGGTGCGATCCGGAGCGGCGCGACGAGCTCGTCGCGCTGCTGCAGCGCATGCAGGACGACTCGCGCCGTGAGGACGGCTGTATCCGCTACGGGTTCTTCGCCGCGGTCGAGGATGAGCACAGCTTCGTGGCGGTCGAAGAGTGGGCCGATCGCGAGGCGCTCGACCGGCACTTCGCACAGCCGCACCTCGCCGACTTCACGAAGAGGCTGCTGGAGATCGTCTCGGAGCGGCCCGAGGTGGCAATCCACGAGATCGCCGGGACGAGCTCATTCCCGGGCACACCCTAGAAATGGCTGGCAAAAGTCCACCAGCCGTCATACAATCAGCCAGCGCGATGAGCGGGAGAGGGCGATATAGGGGATGGAGATACGCAGCTGCGCTTGCAGCGTCGGTCTTGGTGCTCGGCGGCCTTGCGGGGAGCGCAGAGGCGTCGCAGATCACGATCGCTCCGAACTCGCTGAGCACGGCGAGCAACTTCCCGTTCGGAACGGGCTCGTTCTGGGTGCCGAACATGGGATTCATCTACAAGGACGTGCCGGCCTTTCAGTTGAAGCCGAACGACTCCATCGCCTTCGACCTGAGCGCGATGAACGACGCGGACGATCAGCTGGACATCGCGATGGCGCCGACCACGACCAATGGCGGAAACGCTCCCGCCGGGAGCTACACGACGGTCGTCACCAACTCTCAGGCCCCCGCGAATCCCCGCGGCAACACGGTCCCCGGCGACTTCGAGCTTCAGTACAAGGTGCAGCTGCCGTTCAACTTCGCCGGAGGAGGGCTGATCATCCGGTTCTCGAACCCCGGATCGCAGCTCGCTACGGATGCGAGTGCGACCTCAGTCGTCACCAACGCCGGCGGCTCGGCGGATACGAGCGGCCATTTCGTTCAGCGCTTCTTCGGTGACGCGGATGGTGTGCCGCCCTACACCAACTCCGACGGCGCCTTCATCGATGCCTTCCGGCTGAACATCGCCGACGCTCCGCAGGGCGGGGGCAACGGCAACGGCAACGGCAACGGCCCCGCGAAGAAGAAGTGCAAGAAGAAGAAGCATCACCGCAGCGCCTTCGCCGCGAAGAAGAAGTGCAAGAAGAAGAAGAAGCATCACTAGCCGGATCTCGGACGGCCGAGGATCGATCTCAACGCAAAGAACCCGCCATTCCGGCGGGTTCTCCATGCGGCTGAGAGGAGTCGAACCTCCACGGCCCGTTAGGGCCACAAGGCCCTCAACCTTGCGCGTCTACCAGTTCCGCCACAGCCGCGAGGGTCGCCGATGATAGTCGCGCGGCAATCGTTCGGGCCAGAACGCTGCTTGCAACCGTCCGCGGGGGGCGCTACTCTCACGAACATGTGTTCGCCCACCCCAAGCAGCGCGGCTCGCTGAGGAGGATCACGTGGACCTGGTCAAGGACCTGACGAAGCGCCAGAAGGAGATCTTCGACTTCATCGGCACCTACCTGGCCAAGCACGGCTATCCGCCCACCGTCCGTGAGATCGGCAAGGCGGTCGGCCTGCACTCCTCCTCCACGGTTCATGCCCACCTCTCGAAGCTCGAGAGCCTCGGCGTGCTGAAGCGCGACCCGTCCAAGCCGCGCGCGCTCGAGGTGATGGTGGAGAAAGCGAAGAAGGCCGTCCGCCAGTCCGGGCTGCCGCTGGTCGGGCAGGTCGCGGCCGGCACGCCGATCCTGGCCGAGGAGAACATCGAGGAGTACCTGGAGGTTCCAGACGTCGTCGGCGGCGAGGACGGCGACTACATCCTCCGCGTCCGCGGCGAGAGCATGAAGGACGCCGGGATCCTCGACGGAGACTTCGTCGTGGTGCGGCCCGCGGAGCGCGCCCGCGACGGTGAGATCGTCGTCGCCCTGCTGGAGGACGAGGCGACCGTCAAGCGCTTCTTCCGCGAGAAGGATCAGATCCGGCTCCAGCCGGAGAACAAGAGCATGAAGCCGATTCGCACCCGTGACGCCCGCATTCTCGGTCGCGTCATCGGGATGTTCAGGAGGGTTTCGTGACCGTCCTTGCGGTCGAGAGAGAGGCCCAACTGTTCGAGCCGTCCGAGGTGACGCTTGAAGAGACGATCCTCGGCGCCTGGGAGGCCCTGACGGCTCAGAGCCGGGCGGAGTGCCCGGTGTGTCACGGAGAGCTGGTGGCCTCAGGCTGCAACGCCTGCGGGTCCCAGCTCGCCTGACGCCCGCTACCCTGGACAGGCGAGCTAGGCAGTCGCGGAGGTTGATGCCTTCGAGGAAAGTCCGGACACCACAGGGCAAGGGCGGTGAGTAACGCTCACCCGGGGAAACCCGCGGGAAAGTGCCACAGAGAGCAGACCGCCGATGGCGCGGCCACACGTGAGTCGCGCACAGGTAAGGGTGAAAGGGTGCGGTAAGAGCGCACCGGCGCCGCGGTGACGAGGCGCGCACGGCAAACCCCGCCCGGTGCAAGGCCAAGCAGGACCGTCGACCCAGCCCGGCGAGGTCCAGGTGGGCCGCAGAGATGGATGGCTGCCCCCGACAGAATCCGGCTTACAGGCTCGCTAAGGAAGGGCCCCCTCGCGGGGGCCCTTCTAGTTCGTGGACCGTGGGGATCTGTGGTCGATATGCGACCAGTAATGCGCACGCTTGGCCGGCCGGCGGAAGATCCCGGTCTCACAGGCTTCGGGCCACTCGTCCTTGACGCCGGTGAACCTGCGGAAGCGCCAGTCCGCGAGGAGCTCGAACGCCTCCACATATCCGGGCCGATCGGAGTCGTCGAGGAGCAGATAACCACCGGGCCGCACCTTCTTCATCGCCGGTTTCAAGCAGTCAATGCGAGTGACGGCCCGGGCCTCCAGGAAGTCGAGGACGACCAGGTCGAAAGAGTCATCCGGGAGTCGACCCACCTCCCTCGGAAACGCCTCGACCTCCGTCAACCTCAGGTCCACGTTGGAGATACCGGCCCGATCGAGCCGCTCCCTGGTCCGCGGATACCAGTATTCGTTGTCCTCGAAGCTGATCACGAGCCCGGCGCGCCGCGCGAACCAGGCCGTCGACCGCCCCGAACCGAGCTCGAGGACCGACCAATCGGACCCGATTCGCCGCCGCAGCCAGCCAATCGAAGCCGGCACGATCCAGGGCCGTTCCGGCGTCCTGCCGCTCCTCGCCCTCCACCACGCGGCGGGATACCGGAGCCAGCCGGAGATCCCCATCGGCCCTCGCACGGTGTGGAAGCGCCCCGCCCTGGTGCCGGGCTCGTGTGGACCCCTCAGGGGGACTTCGGTGGCCACTTGCCCGACTCGACCTTCTTGCGGAAGGCCCGCTGGCGGCGGAGCGCGTCGCGCATCAGGAGGGGGGTGAGGCGGAGGGAGAGCTTGGGGTGGCGATCAAAGAAGCGCGCAAACTGCCCGCGCCACGCGGGCATGGCGAGAACCGGCTTCGGCTTGTCGATCAGCTGGACGGCGCGCTCAGCCACCTGCTCGGGCATGAGCATCACGCCGGAGAAGGAGAGCGCGTCGTTGGGATCGTCGAGCTTGTCGGTGATCATCGGCGTCCAGACGCCGTCAGGGCACACGCAGGAGATGTGTATCCCGTCGAGCCCGCCGCGCCGCAGGTCGGCGGCCATGCCGAGGCTGAAGGCAATGGCGGCGTGTTTGCTGGCGGAGTACCCGACGATCCCGGTGGCGGCTGCCAGCCCGGCGAGCGAGATCAGGTTGATGATGTGGCCGCGGCCGCTCGGGCGCATCCTCTCGATCGCGGCGAGCGTCCCGTTCATCGTCCCGACCGCATTCACCTCGAGCATCCGGCGGTGGACGTCGATGGGCTGCTCGTAGGCCAGACCGGTGAGCAGGATGCCGGCGTTGTTGACCCAGACGTCGAGTGAACCACTCCGCTCGACCACCTGATCGGCGGCGGCGTTGACCGCCTCGCCGTCGGTGACGTCAAGGACCAGGGGCCAGGCCCGCCCGCCGAGCTGGTCCGCCGCGGCGGAGGTGTCGGCCTCGTCGACGTCCGTGACCGCGACCTCGTAGCCACGCGTGACGAGGCGCCTGGCGATCTCCAGGCCCATCCCTCCCCTTGCTCCGGTGACCAGCGCCGACGGCATCGCCGCAGCTTATGGAGTGGGCGGATCCGTGCGCGGCGAAGGTTCGTGCCTGAACGGCCGATTCGAGGGGTGTGCCGAATAATCAGGAGACCTTTGCTAGGCTGCCCCGCGCACTTCCGCTGAATCTCTCTCCACTGGAAAAGGAGGGAGAGCGGGGGACCCACAAGTTGGGGCGAGTCGCGGACACAGGTCCGCGTAGCGCGATCTTTCAGCGCGAGCCCGTCAGCTAACCCCGTAAGCAACGAAAGAGGAAGGTTTGACGAGCAAGCGAACAATTCGTGTTGTTGCGGGAATCGCATGTACCGCCGCCCTGCTGGTCGCGGCGCCGGTCGCCGGCGCGCAGACCGGTGGCTTGCCCGGCGGCACCACGACTGAGCCGACCGCGCAGCCGAGCTCGGCGCCGGGCAGCTGGACCGTCTACAAGGCGGCCACCTGGTACGGCCCCGGCTTCTGGGGTCATTCCACCGCCTGCGGGACGACCCTCACGCCCACCACACTGGGCGTCGCGCACCGGAAGCTGCCCTGCGGCACGCAGGTGACCTTCTCGTATGGCACCGCCAGCGTCACCGCGACCGTGATCGACCGCGGGCCCTTCCACAAGGGCTATGCGTGGGACATGACCAAGAAGGTCGCGAAGCGCCTCGGCTTCCTGGCCGTCGGCAAGGGCCCCGTCGAGGCGACGGTTACACCGCCGGCGACGACGACGCCGTAGCGCTATCCGGCTTCGCGATCAGGTCGCGGCCACAAGCGGCCGCCCCACGTAAGTCGCTCCGGGCTTCGCCCTTCGCTCCGAAGTGGAGCGGCCTGGTGGCCGCTTAAGCCGCAGCTTCCCGCAGAACCGCCGGATCGCCCTCCTGCGGCAGGGCCGCGACGGAGGCGAACAGGCTCTCGAACTCGGCGAGCGCCGTCTCGGCGACCGCGTCGAGGATCTCCTCGTCCGACCAGCCGGCCTCACGGGCCTCCTCCACCAGGTGGTGGGGTGGCCGCTCGGAGTGGTCGAGCGTCTCGCGGATCAGAGCCAGCAGCGCCGCCTCCTTCTCGTCGGAGGAGGTGAAGTTGCGGGCCCTGGCGACCTCGTCGAGGCCGAGTCCGGCGACGCGCGCGGTGCGGGCGTACTGGGTCAGGGTGTAGGGGTCGTTGCGCCACTCAGCCACAGCCAGGCCGATCCGTTCGCGGGTCGCCCTCGGCAACTTGCTCTGACGGAGCTCGGTGCGGAGGCGCGTGTAGCCGCGCAGGGCGGCCGGCGACTCGGCGAGCATGCCGATGAACTTGGAGACCGTCCCACCGGCCGTCTGGATGCTCTTGATCAGAGGAGCCGTGGCGTCCGGTGCGGTCAGCTCGTCGTGGATGTGGAAGCGGCTTACGTCTGTCTTGACTGTCATTTCCTGGGATACCGCCGTTTCACAAAAGCTTTACTTTACTTTTGGCCGGTTACTTACGCCTCGTAAGTGTACAGGCATGTTGGTGATTCTGTCTTCTCATACGACGATCTGAGAGCCATGGATGTGAGACGCCGGTAACTTGTCCGCCTCATGGCCGATGGCCCGACCAATGCCAAGGAGGCGATCGCGTTCTGCGAGCAGAACGACGTCCGCTTCGTTCGCCTCTGGTTCACGGACCTCCTCGGCCAGCTGAAGAGCTTCTCGATCAACGCCGCGGAGCTCGAGGACGCCTTCGAGGGCGGCATGGGCTTCGACGGATCCTCGATCAGCGGGTTCAACCCGATCGAGGAGTCGGACATGATCGCCATGCCGGACCCGGCCAGCATGCAGTTGATCCCCTGGCGCGAGGAGGAGAAGAACCGGACAGCTCGCATGTTCTGCGACATCCAGGTGCCGGGCGGCGATCCCTACGAGGGCGATCCCCGCTGGATCATGCGACGCGCCATCGAGCGTGCCAGGAGCATGGGATTCGACGACTACAACATCGGGCCCGAGCTCGAGTACTTCTACTTTCGCTCCTCGACGCCGGAGAACGGGACTCCGGAGGTGCTCGACGAGGGCGGCTACTTCGATCTGACCACGCTCGACGCCGGCACAGACGTCCGGCGAGAGACGATCCTCGCCCTGGAGCAGCTCGGCATCCACGTCGAGTACGCCCACCACGAGGTCGGTCCCTCGCAGCACGAGGTGGACATGCGCTACAAGGGCGCGCTTGCGATGTCCGATGACTGCATGACCTATCGGATCACGGTCAAGGAGTACGCGATGAAGTACGGGTGGCACGCGACCTTCATGCCGAAGCCGCTGCAGGGGGAGAACGGCTCGGGGATGCACGTGCACCAGTCGCTCTCCAGGGACGGCAAGAACGCCTTCTTCGACCCCGACGACCAGTACTTCCTCTCCGACATCGCCAAGGCGTTCATCGCGGGCCAGCTCAAGCACGCGCGCGAGATCAGCCCGCTCTTCGCGCAGTGGGTCAACTCCTACAAGCGGCTGGTGCCCGGCTACGAGGCTCCGGTCTACCTCTCCTGGTCGCGGCGCAACCGCTCGGCGTTGATTCGGGTGCCGCTATACCACCCGGGAAAGGAGCACGCGACCCGCGCCGAGCTGCGCTGCCCGGACCCCGCCTGCAACCCGTACCTCTGCTTCGCCGGGATGCTGCACGCCGGCCTCGAGGGGATAGAGCACGGCTACGAGCTGCCCGAGCCGATGGAGCAGAACCTCTACCACCTGACGCCGGAGGAGCGGCACCGCCGGGGGATCGAGCAACTGCCCGAGACGCTCGGCGAGGCGATCGAGATCGCGGCCGAGTCCGAGCTGGTCCTGCGCGTACTCGGCGAGCACGCCTTCAACCGTTTCGTCGAGATCAAGCGCTCGGAGTGGGAGGACTACCGCGTGCAGGTCACGCCGTACGAAATCGAGCAGTTCCTGCCGATCCTCTGAGGAAGTCCTCGAGCACGTCGTTGAATCCGGGCGCCCGCGGTACCGCGTGGCCGCTGCCGGCGACGATCTCGCGGCGCGCGTTCAGGCGCTGCGCCAGAGCGTCGCTGAGGGCCTCGATGCCGTCGTGGTGGCCGCCCGAGACGACCATCACCGGGATTCCGGCACCGGCGAGCGCGTCCAGGTCCGGCCTGGCCTCGCTGGGCGAGCGCCCGCCGCGGGCCGCCTCGATCGCCTCGCGGATCAGCTCGGCGGTCCTGCCACCGGAGACGTCGGGGTCGATCCCCGCGTTGGCGAGGAACTCCCGCTCTGTCAGCTCGTCGGCCTCGCCGGAGAGGAAGGCGTCACCGGCCTCGGCGATCTCGCGGACGTTCGGGTCGTCGGGCGCCGCGAGATAGAGGGGCACCTCGATCAACGTCAGCGAGCGGACCATCTTCGGGTCCTGCTCCGCCGCGAGCGTCACACCGAGCCCGCCGTAGGAGAAGCCCACCAGGTGGGTGCGCTTGGTCAGCAGCCTGGCGACATCCTCCGCGTCGGCTTCGAAGTCCTGACGCGGGGCGGGGGCGCTGCGCGGAAAGCCTCGCCGGGTCGGGATGATCAGCCCCCAGCGCTCGGCAAGCTCCATCTGGCGGTCCCAGGTCAGCTCCGGGCCGGCTCCTCCGTGGAGGAGCAGGATCGTTTGACCCGACCCGAAGCGCTCCACTGCGATCTGCTCGTTTGCGGACATTTGGGCGCCGGACCGTACCGGCGGAGCGCTGGCTAGGCGTTGAGGGCGGAGGCGAGCTCGCCCGGCTCGGTCACCGGCGCCCGGCAGGTGAAGTTCTCGCAGACGTAGGCCGCTGGATGTCCCTCGACGGCGTGGCGCTCACGCAAGAGCTCGGGCCGCTCGCTGCCCTCCGGGCCTCCGGCGAGCACGACGTGCGGGCGGTGGGCCGAGCGGACGACTCCGGCGAGCTCCCCGAGGGCCGCCGAGTCCCCCGCGCCGTTCGCGGGCGCGATCAGGGCGATCTCGCGGACGGGGGAGAGGTGGAAGTCGATCGCCTGGAGCATGTGGCCGAAGGCCTCGGGGTGCTGCATCGCGGCCGGAGCGAACACGCGCATCGTCCCGACGGCGCGATCCTCGTAGCCGCTGTCGCCGGTCAGCGCGGCAAGGCGCAGCAATCCGTAGGTCGCCGAGGAGTTGCCCGAGGGGATCGGGTGATCGCCGACGTCCTTGCGGCGGGCGATCAGCTCCTCGTGATCGCTTGAGGTGGTGAAGAAGCCGCCGCGCTCCTCGTCGGCGAAGCGGGCGATCATCGCGTCGGCGGTCTCGCGCGCCGCGTCGAACCAGCGGACCTCGAGCGTCGCCTCGTACAGCCTCAGCAGCGCCTCCACCAGAAAGGCGTGGTCCTCCAGATACGCGTTGAGCCGTCCCTCGCCACCCTTCCAGGTGCGGAGCAGCCGGCCCTCGGGGTCCCGCATCGACTCCAGGACGAAGCGCGCGCATGCGGACGCCGCGTCGATGTACTCCTGGCGCCCCAGCGCCGCCCCCGCGTCGGCGAGCGCCGCGATCATCAGCGCGTTCCAGGAGAGGATGCGCTTGTCGTCGAGCCCCGGGCGCACCCGCCGGTCGCGCCAGGCGTAGAGTGCGGTCCGAGCGTCGGCGAGCTCGGCGGGCTGCTTGGCGCTCGCGCCGAGCGGGACGTGCAGGATGTTCCTGCCCTCGAAGTTGCCGGCGTCGCTCACCCCCCAGTGGCCGAGCACGCGCTCGATCGCGTCGCCGGCGATCCCGGCCTCTGCGAGCGCCTCGCGCATCTCCTCCTCGTTCCAGACGTAGAAGCGGCCCTCCTCGCCCTCAGAATCGGCGTCCAGGGCCGAGTAGAACCCGCCCTCGGGCCCACACATCTCGCGCAGTGCCCAGTCGAGGGTCTCCGTGCAGACCCGCATCCAGCGTTCCTCGCCCATCACCTGCCAGCCATGGAGATAGTGGCGGGCGAGCAGCGCGTTGTCGTAGAGCATCTTCTCGAAGTGGGGGATGAGCCAGTTGGCGTCGACCGAGTAGCGAGCGAAGCCTCCCCCGAGCTGGTCGTAGAGGCCGCCGTTCATCATCTTGTCGAGGGTGAGTCCGACGGGCTGGGTCTCGCCGCGATCGAGCAGGAACTCGAGTGTGCTCGCGGGCGGGAACTTCGGGGCACCGCCGAAGCCGCCGTTCGTCCGGTCGAAGTTCGCCTGCAGCGAGGCGATCGCGCCCGCCATCAGCGCATCGTCGATCGGCTGATCAGATTGATCGACCTGCGCCGTCATGTTGAGCGATTCCCGGATCTTGGCCGATGCCTCCCGGAGCTCCTCGCGCTGGTTCCGGTAGGCGCCGGCGGTCGCCTCGAGCACCTGCTTGAAGCTCGGCAGCCCGTGGCGCGGCTCCGGCGGGAAGTAGGTCCCGCCGTAATAGGGCACCGCGTCCGAGTCGAGGAAGACGGTCAGCGGCCAGCCGCCCTGGCCGGTCATGCCCTGGACGGCCTCCATATAGAGGTCGTCGACGTCGGGCCGCTCCTCGCGATCGACCTTGATCGGGACGAACGACTCGTTGATCAGCGCGGCTGTCTCGTCGTCCTCGAAGGACTCACGCTCCATCACATGGCACCAGTGACAGGCGGAGTAGCCGACCGAGAGCATGATCGGCTTGTCCTCGGCCGCCGCCTGCTCGAGCGCCTCCGGCCCCCAGGGCCGCCAGTCGACCGGGTTGTCCTTGTGCTGGAGCAGGTACGGGCTGGTTTCCTCGGCGAGAAGGTTCGCCATGATTAATCGGGTTGCTCCTCAGCTTCGCTTGCGGTGCACCCTCTCAGCAGCCTACCCCCGTGCATATGATGCGGACACCCGATCAACGGAGGCCGAGATGAAGGACCTGACGGTGATCATGGAGGACCGGCCCGGGAAGCTCGCTGAGCTGGGAGAGGCGACGGGCAAGGCGGGGGTCAACATCGAGGGCCTCTGCGCGATGGTCGGGGACGGCAAGGGATTCATCCACATCCTGGTGCAGGACGAGGCGGGGGCGAAGACGGCGCTGGAGGCTGCCGGGATCGACGTCGCCGACGAGCGAGACGCTGTGATCGTCGACCTGCACGACAAGCCCGGAGCGATGGGCGAGATCGCCAGAGACCTCGCCGACGCCGGCGTCAGCGTCGATATCGCCTACACGATCTTCAGCGGCGTCCGACTGGTGATCGTCACCGAGGACACCGAGAAGGCCCGCGCGGCTCTCGACCTGAACGGCGCCTCGGGCTAAGCGCCGCTGACGTCCGACGCAAAGGCTTCGAAGGCCGCCACGTAGCGGTCGATGTGCTCGTCATCGTGGGCGATTGAGAGCGTCCATTCCTCCTCGACGCCCGGCGTCATGAAGATGCCGTGGTTCATGTGGTACAGCCAGGCGAGGGTGGAGAGCTCGCCGTCGACCTTGGTGAGGTAGTCGCGGTACTCGTAGATCGGCTCCGGCGCGAAGATCACGCACCCCTTGGCGCCCAGACCCTCGGCGTAGGCCGGAAGGCCGTACTTGTCGATCACCTCCTCGCAGCGCTGCTTGAGCGCCTCGTTCGTCGCCTCGAGCTTCTTGTATACGTCCGGCGTGAGCACATCCGTGAGCGTGGCCTCCGCGGCCGCCATCACGAGCGGATTGCCGTTGAAGGTGCCGATCTGGTGGACCTTGTCGGAGGCGACCACCTCGCCGAGCTCCTCGGTCATGCCGATCGCGCCGCCCGGGTAGCCACCGCAGATCGCCTTCGCCAGGCAGATCATGTCCGGCTTCACACCGAACCGCTGCGTCGCGCCGCCATAGGAGATGGTGGCGCCGGTCTTGACCTCGTCGAAGATCAGCTTGGCGCCGTGCTCGGTGCAGAGCTCCCGCACGCGCTCGAGGTATCCCTCCTTCGGCGGGATGATGTTGATGTTCATCATCGCCGGCTCGATGATCATCCCGGCGATCTTGCCCTCGTGCTTCTTGAAGGTTCCCTCGAGGATGTCCGGGTCGTTGAAGGGGACCGGCACCGTCAGATCGACGAGCGCCTGCGGGTAGCCGTGGCCGAAGGGGACCGCGTTCGGGCTCTCGCGCGGCCCGAGCTCGTCCAGATCCGGATAGCAGGAGACCATCACCGAGTCGTGGTGGCCGTCGTAGGAGCCCTCGACCTTGATGATCAGGTCGCGCTCGGTTGATCCACGGGCCAGGTGGACGGCGGACATCGTCGACTCGGTCCCCGAGTTCGTGAAGCGCCACTGGGGCAGCCCGAAGCGCTCGACCAGGTTCTCCGCCGAGACGATCGAGCCATTGGTCGGGGCGGCGAAGTGGGTTCCCTCGTCGTGACGCGCCTTGACCGCCTCGCCGATCACCGGATTCGCGTGCCCGACGCACATCACTCCGAAGCCGTTGTGGAAGTCGACGTACTCGGAGCCGTCGACGTCCCAGACCAGCGCGCCCTTGCCGCGGTCGATGTAGACCGGCCACGGGTCGTTGAGCTGGAATGACGAGGGGACTCCGCCCGGCATCACCTTGCGGGCGCGGTCGAAATACTCCGCCGAGGTCGGCGTGTGCTCGCGGAAGCGAGCCATCTGCTCCTCGGTGAGCTTGTTGATCGTCTTGCGGTCGATGGTGGTCTCGGCCGCGGTCCCTCGTTGCGCCATCAGGCCCGCAGCGTATCGGGGAGTGGCGCGAACTCAGGGCGACGCGACATCGAAAGTGCGAAGGTGGCGCACGCCAAAGCGGCTAATGCCGCGACATAGAAGGCGGCTGAGTAGCCCCCGATGGCGGCCGCTGCCCCGACGGTCGGCGAGCCGACCAGCATGCCCAGGTCGAAGCTGGCCGTGAAGGTCCCCATGGCGACGCCTCGGCGCTCGGGGCCGACCCGGTTGATCGCGACGAGCGAGAGCGACGGGAACAGCAGCGAGAACGCGGCGCCCATGCCGATCGCCCCCAGAATCACGACCCCCAGATCCTGGGCAGCGCCGAGGAGGACGAGCCCGACGGTCTCGATCAGCGCGGCTCCGACCGCGCAGCGCGCTGCGCCGATCCGGTCGGGCAGGCCGCCGGCGACGAGCCGTGTCGCCACCACCGTCGCGGCGAAGACGCTGAAGACGGCTGGGCCGTGGCCGATGCCGCGCTCATCGAGGCTGAGGATGATGAATGCCGACACCGCGGCAAAGCCGAAGACGCTGAGGGAGAACGTCGCTCCCGGGCCGAGCGCCTCGCGCGAGATGAACGATCCGTGCTCGATGTCTTCCCGCGCCCGGTAGCCCTCGGGCAGCTGGGAGGCGATCGCGGCACCCAGCAGCGGGGCACCGGCGGCGAAGGCCCAGACGAGGTTGAAGCCGCCGGCGTGCTGGAGCAGCACCCCGATCGGCGGGCCGAGCGTCAGGCCGGTCCAGATCGCCAGGCCGTACAGGCCGATCATCCGCCCCCGGGTCTCCTCCGGTGCCATGTCGACGTTCCAGGCGGAGCCCGCGGTGAACACCGTGCCCTCGCCGGCGCCGAGGAAGAAGCGAGCGACGATCAGCCCCAGGATCCCTGCCGGGACGAAGTAGAGAACGCCCGCGGTCGCCGCGAGCAGGCACCCGGCGACGACCGTCGGCTTGCGACCGCGCCGATCCGCGATGTTGCCGGCAATCGGCCTGCAGACGATCCCGGTGAAGGCGAACGCGCCGGTGACGATCCCGACCTCGAGGTCGGATCCGCCCAGGTTGTCCTTGACGTAGTGGGGGAGCACCGCCAGCGTCGCGCCCACCGCAAGGAGGCCGAGGTTGGTGACGATGAAGAGCCCCGCGAACGAAGCCCACTCTCGCTTCATCTCAGCTCGGCTCGGCGGATCTTCCCGCTGGAGGTCTTCGGCAGCTCGTCGGTGAACTCCACGATGCGCGGGTACTTGTAGGGCGCCGTGACCCTCTTCACGTGCTCCTGGAGCTCGCCCGCGAGCTGTACTGAGGGCTCTCGGTCCGCGAGGACCACGATCGCCCGGACGACGGAGCCGCGCTCGTCGTCGGGGGCGGGGACCGCCGCGGCTTCGGCGACGGCCGGATGCGAGACCAGGGCGGATTCGACCTCGAAGGGGCCGACCCGGTAGCCGGCGGTGATGATGATGTCGTCGTCCCGGCCCTCGAACCAGAGGTAGCCGTCCTCGTCCTGGCGGACGTGATCCCCGGTCGCCCACCACTCGCCGTCGAATGGACGCTCGCCGATGTAGTGGCTGAAGAAGCTGGGGACCGTGCCGGGGCGTACCTGCAGCTCGCCGTCGACGACCCTGGTCTCGATCCCGGGAAGCGGTCGTCCCATCGAGCCGTAGCGAGCCGGGTCGTCCTCGTCGGGACGCATTCCGGTCACGGGCCCGGTCTCGGTCTGCCCATAGCCATCGCCGATGCCGGCGCCGAGCTGCTCCCTGAACATCGTGATCACCTCCGGGTTGAGCGGCTCTCCGGCCGAGATCATGCGCCGCAGCGCAGGAATCGGCCGTAGGTGGGCGCGCTTGGCCAGGATCCGGTATTCGGTCGGCGCCTGGCAGAGGACGGTGACCCCCTCGCGCTCGATCACATCCATCCGCTCCACCGGGTCGAAGCGCCCATCGTGGATCAGCGCCGCCGCGCCGGCGAGCCATGGCGCGATGAAGGCGTTGCGGGTGGACTTCGACCAACCCGGGGCGGCGGTGCACCAGGCGAGGTCGCCCTGGTGCGCTCCGACCCAGTGCTCGGCCTGAAGGCGCTGGCCCAGGAGGTAGCGCTGCGGATAGATGACCCCCTTCGGGTCTCCGGTCGTCCCGGAGGTGAAGATGATCACCGCGGGATCGTCTGGATCCAGATCCGCGATTTCCACCGGAGTCTCCTGGGGCTCGTCCTCGTCAAGCGCCTCGGCGACCTCGGCCAGGCTCATCGCTGGGACGCCGTCCGGCAGCTCTCCGAGGAGCTCCTCCTGTCCGATGCAGAGCTTCGGATTCGCCGCATTCACCCTCAGCTCCAGGTCCTTGCGCCGGAGCTGGGGGTTGCAGGGCATCGCCACGGCGCCCATCCGAAAGCAGGCGAGCATCCCCAGCACCCACTCGATCCGGCTGCCGACCAGTGTCATCACGACATCGCCCCGGTTGACACCGTGGGCCGCCATCGCGCCCGAGAGCCCCGCGCTGCGCGCGATCAGCTCACCGAAATGCCATTCCCGGCGGAAGCCTTCGGAATCGATCGCGACGATCCCGAGCCGGGAGGCCTTGGAGCGCTCCATGACGTCCTCGATGAAGTTCACCTCGGCAAGTCTGCCGGGTCGTCTCGGTTCCGGCTGACCCGGCCTTGACGGGGGGCGGCCGCTAGCGCCTGAAGATCTGCGGGAGGGTCAGCGGCCGGTGGCGGAGGACTCGGGCCACGTCGTACCCGATCGTCCTGTAGGTGCCATCCCTCGACACCGATTCGAAGAGGTCGTGGATCCACTCGTGGCTCAGGCCGAAGCGGATCAGGCGGTGGGAGAGGTCGACGAGGTCTGCGCGCCGGATCCGCTCGACCTCGGCGCCGCGGTCCCACTGGCTGCGCAGTTCGTGATGGCGCTCGATCGCGTCGAAGCAGAGCCGGATGCGGTTCTCGTCCCAGTCCTGGGCGCGCAGCAGCTCAGCGGTGAACTCAGCGCCCTCCTTGACGTAGACGCCACCGTGCGATGCAGCGTCATAGAGGCCGACGTCGTGAAGCAGGCCGGCGATCAGCAGGACCTCGCGGTCGACCCTCAGCCCACGAGCGGTCGCCAGCCGGTCGGCGATCAGGAAGACCCGACGCGAGTGGCGCTCCATCGGCCCGCCCGTCTCGCCGGTGGCGTCGCGCAGCGCCGCGAGGGCGACGGTCTCCGAATCTGTGCGCGCCAGATCTTCCGCGCGCGTCATGACTAGCGCCGGAGCTCGGTTCCGTCGTAGAGCTTCTTGATGACGACCCCGCCGGGCGGGGCGGCCTCGACGCACAGGTTGCAGAGCACGCACTCGTCGAGGTTCTCCCGGACGATCTTCACCCTCCCGTCCTCGCCGGCGAAGATGTCGACCGGGCAGACCTCCTCGAGCTTCCCGGCGAGCTCAGCGTCGTTCGCGATCGCGTCGTCGACCTCGACGTCGATGAAAATACCCTGCAAATCCTGCGTGTCCGCCACTAGACCGATGCTCCCAGCTTGCCCTTGACCGCGTCGGGGATCTCGTCGATCCGCTCCACCACCGGGATCCCGGCCGCCTCGAGCCTGGCGATCTTCTGGGTCGCCGAGTCCTCGGCACCCTCCACGATCGTCCCGGCGTGGCCGAAGCTCATCCCCTGCATCTCCTCGTCGTCCATGAACTTGCCGGCCATGAAGGCGATGATCGGGAGCTTCGCGTCATTGGCCTCGCGCCAGTCGACCAGCTCGGCCTCCATGCGCCCGCCCGGTTCGGTGTAGATGACGATGGCGTCCGTCTGATCATCCTCCTCGAAGAGGGGCATCAGCTCCGCATAGGTGGAGCCGATGATCGCGTCGCCGCCGATCGAGACGGCGGTGGAGACGCCCAGGCCCGCGGCGGTGAGGGTGGAGGAGATCTCGGTGGTCATCCCCCCGGAGCGGGACATGACGCCGATCGAGCCGGGCTCATACGCCTTGGCGGCGTCCTTGGCCGGGCCGCCGATGCCGCCCATCTTCGCGACGCCGGGGGCGATGATGCCCAGGCAGTTGGGCCCGATGATCCGGGCGCCGCGCAGGTTGGCGAGCTCGACCATCTGGGCGACGTCGCGGCGCGGGATCCGCTCGGTGACGACGACGATCAGCTTGATGCCGTTCTCGATGGCCTCGAAGACGGCGTCCTTGGTGAAGGCGGGCGGGACGGTGACGACCGAGCCGTCGATCTGCGAGCCGTGGTCGGCGACCGCCTGCTCGACCGTGTCGAAGACGGGAACGCCGTGAACGTCACGTCCCTTGCGCCCCGGCGTGACTCCGCCGACGACCTTCGAGCCGTAGTCCAGGCACTCCCTGGTCAGGTTGACGGCCTCGCGCCCGGTGATGCCCTGGACGATGAAGGTGAAGTCCTCGCTCAGCAGGATGCTCATCCCTGGATCCTCTCCACGGCCTCGCCCGCGGCCTCCCACATGGAGGTCGAGCGGTCCTTGAACTCGATCCCGTACTTGCCGAGGATCTTCGAGCCCTCCTCCTCCCATGCACCGGGGATGCGAAAGACGGCGATCGTCTCGGCCGGGTCCTTGCCGAGCTCGAGGCAGGCCTTGATCACCCCGCGGGCGACGATGTCGACCCGGGTGTTGGAGACGATCGACATCATCACCGCGATCTTCTCGACGCCGTCCTTCTGCAGGACCTCCCTGGCGAGGCCGCAGGACTTGGCGACGGAGGGGTTGCCGCCGATCTCGGCGTAGTTGGCGGGCTTGCCGCCCTGGCTGCGGACCGCGTCGGTGAGGGTGAGGGAGCCGCCGCCGGCGCCGATCACCAGGCCGAGGTTGCCGCTGAAGCCGTGGTCCTTGCCCTGGATCACCCCGCGATGGTCGGCTTCGTCGATCGCCTTCACGTTGCGCTCGAACTCGGAGGGCTCATAGAGCTCGCGCGGCTCCTCGAGCTCGACGCCGATCTCCTTCAGCACCTGCTGGTGCCGGCCGACCGCCTCGTCCTCCATCTCCATGTGGGCGTCGAGGGCGACGAAGGATCCGTCGGATAGCCGGGCGAGCGGATTGATCTCGGCGAGCGTCATGTCGTAGTCGCGCTGCAGCTGGGCGAGGCGCGCGAGGACCGGGGTGGCGCGGGTCAGCTCGCGGCCGGTCAGGCCGCCTGCCGCCGCGACGACCTCCTTCGCGCGGAAGTCGGGAACGGGGTGGAGGTTCGAGAGGTGGCCGCGGCCGACGTGGTCGGGGTGCTGATCGGCGACCTCCTCGATGTCGATCCCGCCCATGTCCGAGAAGAGCATCATCGGCCGCTTCGCGCGCCCGTCCCAGAGCACCGCCGCGTAGTACTCCTGCTCGACCTCGGCCTTCGGGTCGACCAGGACGCCGACCGGCATGTGGCTGTTGATCTCGAGCTCGAGGATCTCGGCGGCATGTGAGGCGGCCTCCTCGGGGGTGTCGGCGAACTTGACGCCGCCTGCCTTCATGCGGCCTCCGGTGAGCACCTGCGACTTGATCACGGTCGGCCCCCCGATCCGCTCGGCGGCCTGCTTCGCCTCGTCGGCGGTCTTGCAGAAGCCGTATTCGGTCACCGGAATCCCGGCCCGCTCGACTATGCGGCGGCTCTCGAACTCGTAGAAGCGCATTGGCGGCGGCGAAGGGTACCGGGCAGGCAAATCCCAAGTAGTGGGGTCGAGGCTCGCCGATTTCCGGCCGATTTCGTACGCGCTGTCGCAAACCGGAGGGGAAGGAGCCCCATGCCTCGCTCAATTCGCATGCTCGCGCTGGTCGGGATGGCCACGGCCATGATCGCCGTCGTTCCCGCGAGCTCGTCCGCTGACCCGATTCCGCCCACGGCGAATCCGCCCAACGTCGACTTCGGCACGCTGCCGGTGGGCACTCAGAGCCTGCCCGTCCCGGTCACGCTGACCGAGACCTGCACGTCGCTCAACTGCATCACGTCGATCCTGCCTGACACCTTTTCGCCGGTGATCGGCGCGACGACGGGCTTTACGCAGACGGGCAACTGCCCGACCAGCCTGCTGGCTGTTCTCGGGATCCCGCAGAGCTGCGTCGTTGACGTCAGCTTCGTGCCCAACGCGGTTGGCAAGATCACGGGCCTGCTCAGCACCGGGACCGGAGGACCGACGGTGCAGCTGAGCGGTGGCGGGTCCGCGCCACCCTCCGCCTCCGGCCAGAAGGCGCGGAAGAGGAAGAGGAAGTGCAAGAGGAACCATCATCGCTCGGTCGCCTCGGCGGCCAAGAAGAAGTGCAAGAAGCGTAGGTAGCTAGGCGCTCTCGGCGCCGGCAATGTCCGCAGCGGGCTGGCGTTCCCGCTGCGGACGCAGCATGACCAGCGCGGCGATCGCGCCGACCAGGCAGAAGATCGCGCCGATCTCGAACTGGAGCTGGAAGCCGTCGGTGAGCGCCCTGGCGGCGGAGGCGCCGGAGGCGACCTCGTCGCGGGTGTGGTTTGCGGCGATGGTGCTGAGCACGGCCAGGCCGAGGGCTGCGCCGACGAAGCGCGAGGTGTTGAGGACCCCGGAGGCCAGCCCGCTCACGGCTCTGTCGACGCCCTGGACCGCGACGATGGTCGCCGGGACGAGCGCGAGACCGAGGCCGAACGCGCCGAGCACGCCGCCGGGAAGCACGTTCGCCGCGTAGGTCCCGCCGGGGTGAACGCTGGTGAGCAGGAACTCGCCCACGGCGGCGAGCAGCATTCCGGCCGCGAGCGTCAACCGGGGGGTGATGCGCTTCGCGATCCGCGGAGCCAGGGTGGCGCCGGTTCCGACGGCCGCCGTCATGGGTACGAAGGCCAGGCCGGTCGTCAGCGCGCTGTAGTGGAGCGTGCCCTGCATGTAGAGCGACTGGAAGAACCAGAAGCCGAAGATGGCGGCATACAGCAGGAAGATCACGATGTTCGCCGCTCGGAGCGTGCGGAGCTTGAAGATGCCGAGCGGCATCAGGGCGACCTTGCTGGGAACGCGATCGAGGTGGTTCTCGTAGAGGGCGAAGGCGACCAGAAGGGCGGCGCCGGCGGCCACCGGGCCGAGTACCCCCAATGCGCCCCAGCCGAGGCGATCGGTCGTGACGATCCCGTAGGTGAGCGCAGTCATCCCGAGGGTGACCAGCAGGGCGCCGGAGAGGTCGAAGTGGCGGTTCTCGGCCTCGCTGCGGCCCTCCGGCACGAGGCGGGCGCTGAAGAGGACTATGCCCAGGCCGATCGGCACGTTGATCAGGAAGATCGCCGGCCAGCTGAAGGCTTCGGTGAGGACCCCGCCGAGCAGGACGCCGGCGGTGGCGCCGACGGCGCCGACGGCTCCCCAGGCTCCGAGGGCGCGGTTTCTCGGCGGCCCCTCGTCGAAGGACGTGGTGATGATCGCCAGGGTGGCGGGGGAGAGCAGGGCGGCACCGATGCCCTGCACGGAGCGAGCGGCGATCAGGGCCTCAGAGGTGGGCGCGATCGCGCAGAGAAGCGAGGCGGCGGAGAAGAGGAGGGTGCCGCCGAAGAACATCCGGCGGCGGCCGAAGAGGTCGGATGCGCGCCCCCCGAGCAGGAGGAAGCCCGCGTAGGTCAGCGTGTAAGCGTTGAGAACCCACTGCAGTCCGTTGGTCGAGAAGTCGAGCGAGTCCTTGATCGACGGCAGCGCCACGTTCACGATCGAGACGTCCAGGATCACCATGAACTGGCCCAGACAGACGACCAGCAGGAGTGCGTTCGAGTTACGCCTCACTATGCCCCTCGCTGCGGTAACGGGGTTCACTTGCGAACCGCCTCCAGAATGTACGCCGCTTCGATCGCCGCCGCACGCCTCGTGGGGGTCAGCCGGCGGACGTCGCCCTCATGCTCGTGCTCGGGGGCGGCGGCCGCTGCTTCGGTGCTCTGTGTGTCGGACATCTGACTTGCCTCCGCGCCGTTTCGATAGTACGATGAGCATCGTACCAAAGAAGTTCGATGAACGTCGTACAAGCTAGACTCACCGGTATGGAGCTCCACCACCCAGATAGGAACGAGATCGAGCTGGCGGCCGTGATGCACGCTCTCAGCGACCCGCACCGGCTCGAGATCGTCCGGCGCCTCGCCGCGGACGACGGACCGCGGCCCTGCGGCACCTTCGGGTTCGACATCAGCAAGTCGACGATGACCCATCACTTCCGGACTCTCAGGGAGGCCGGGGTGATCCGCCAGGAGCGGAAGGGCACGACCAAGATGACCGAGCTTCGGCGCCAGGACCTGGACGCCCGCTTCCCCGGGCTGCTCGACGCCGTGCTCAGCGCGAAGCCCGTCCCGGCATAGAGTGATCGTGGAGTTCGTCATCTACCCGGACGACGAACCGCGCCCACGAATATCGACAGCGTGCTGAGGGTTCTGCTCAACATCATCTGGCTGGTCTTCGCCGGCTTCTGGGCGACGATCCTCTGGTGCCTCGCCGGGATCATCATGTGCGTCCTGATCGTCACGATCCCGTTCGGCCTGCAGGCGTTCAAGATCGCCTCCTTCACGATCTGGCCGTTCGGTCGCACGCTCGTCAAACGGCCCGACGCCGGGGCGCCGTCGCTGATCGGCAACATCATCTGGATCCCGCTCGCCGGCATCTGGCTGGCGATCGCACACCTGGTCACCTCGGTCACCCTCGCGATCACGATCATCGGAATACCGCTGGCGCTGGCCAACCTGAAGCTCGTGATGGTGTCGCTGCTGCCCTTCGGGCGGGAGGTCGTGCCGATCGACGAGGCCAGGGCGATGGGGCGCGACGCGCAAAACATCGACTTCGGTTCGATCTAGCTGCTTCTACGCTCAGGGCACGATGGTGGAACGACCTCTCTACCCGAAGGTGGTGGCCGGCTACGAGGAAAACGAGCGCGGCAAGGATGCGCTCGTGCTCGCCGAGCGAGTCGTCGCCAGGGACGGCGGTGAGCTCAACGTCGTCCAGGTCGAGAAGGGATCACCCGCAGACGCACTTGGGGCCCTCGCCGAGAAGGGCGAGGCCGATCTCGTCGTTCTCGGCTCGACCCACCACGCCGCGTTCGGCTCGGTTGCGCCGGGCAGCGTCGCGGAGCACCTGCTCCAGGGCGCCCGCTGCCGGCTGATTATCGCTCCGAAGGGATACGCGAAGGAAGATCACTCCCAGGACCGGCTTCGAGTGCTCGCGGTCGGGTACGACGGGATGGCGGAGTCGCAGGCGGCCCTCGACGAGGCCGCGGTGCTGGCGGGGAAGTTCGGGGCGTCGATGAAGGTGGTCGGTGTGATGACCCCGATTCCCCCGATGGGGGCTGCTGCGGCTGCCCAGGCCGGGCCCGAGAGCGGACCCGACTTCCAGAGTCGCCTGCGCGACGCCGTCGCTGAGCTCCCCGGAGCTGCGCGCCCTGCCCCTGCTCGAGAAGGGCAATCCGGTCCACAAGCTGCTCGAGGTGGCCGAGACCGGGGTGGATCTCCTGGTCCTCGGTTCGCGTGGATTCGGGCCCGTGATGCGCCTGCTGATCGGCAGTGTCTCCTCGCGCGTGATCCGGGGGGCCCCCTGCCCGGTGATGGTGATTCCGCGACCCGGTTAGGCTTGCCTCACCCGCCGGGCACAGAACCCCTACGATTCCCCGGCGTCCCTTCCATCGCAACCGCACGGTGGCGCCGTTCGGTGTGAAAACATCTCGCGCCTCGCAGGGAGGGGGAATTGTCCATCGACCAAGGAGTTGAACGCATCCCGTGAGTGACGCAATCGCTGCGACAGAGGCGCCCACCAAGAACGCCAAGCTCGTTTCCTGGGTCAACGAGATCGCCGAGCTGACCCAGCCGGACTCGATTCATTGGTGCGACGGCTCTGCCGAGGAGTACGACCGCCTCTGCCAGCAGATGGTCGATGCGGGCACCTTCGAGAAGCTCTCCGACGCGAAGCGCCCGAACTCCTACCTGGCCCGCTCCGACCCCGACGACGTTGCCCGGGTGGAGGACCGGACGTTCATCTGCTCCGAGGACGAGCACGACGCGGGTCCGACGAACAACTGGCGGGATCCGGCCGAGATGCGTGAGGCTCTCGGCAAGCTGTTCAAGGGCTCAATGCAGGGCCGCACCCTCTACGTGGTCCCGTTCTCGATGGGTCCGCTCGGCTCACCGATCGCTCACATCGGCGTGCAGCTGACCGACTCGCCCTACGTCGCGGTTTCGATGCGGATCATGACCCGGATGGGCACGCCCGCCCTGGAGGTTCTGGCCGAGAACGGCGAGTTCGTCCCCTGCGTGCATTCGCTCGGCGCTCCGCTCGCCGACGGCCAGGAGGATGTGCCGTGGCCCTGCAACGCGGACAACAAGTACATCGTCCACTACCCCGAGACCCGAGAGATCTGGTCGTTCGGCTCGGGGTACGGCGGGAACGCGCTGCTCGGGAAGAAGTGCTTCGCGCTGCGAATCGCCTCAGCGATGGCCCGCGACGAGGGCTGGCTTGCCGAGCACATGCTGATCCTCAAGCTCACCTCGCCCGAGGGCAAGGTCAAGTACGTGAGCGGGGCATTCCCCTCGGCTTGCGGAAAGACCAACCTGGCGATGCTGATCCCGACGCTCCCCGACTGGACGGTCGAGACTGTCGGCGACGACATCGCCTGGATGAAGTTCGACGACGATGGCCGCCTGCGAGCCGTCAACCCCGAGGCGGGCTTCTTCGGGGTCTCTCCCAATACGAGCTACAAGACGAATCCCAACGCGATGGCGACGATCGAGCGCAGCTCGATCTTCACCAACTGCGCCCTCACCGACGATGGCGACATCTGGTGGGAGGGCATGACGGGGCAGCCGCCCGACCACGTCATCGACTGGCACGGCAACGAGTGGACCCCGGACTCCGATCAGCCCGCGGCGCATCCCAATGCGCGGTTCACGACCCCTGCGTCGCAGTGCCCGTCGATCGCTGAGGAGTGGGAGGATCCGGCCGGTGTGCCG
Organism: uncultured Solirubrobacterales bacterium; assembly: GCA_963728875.1. Lineage (GTDB taxonomy): Bacteria > Actinomycetota > Thermoleophilia > Solirubrobacterales > 70-9 > DASUPK01. The sequence continues at coordinate 71,423 of CAVSLJ010000003.1, read as the reverse complement.
ATCGACGCCTTCCTGTTCGGAGGCAGGCGCTCGACGGTCGTTCCGCTCGTCTTCGAGAGCCGCGACTGGGAGCACGGTGTCTTCACCGGTGCGGTGATGTCCTCGGAGACCACTGCGGCCGCGGCCGGAGAGGTCGGGAAGCTGCGCTTCGACCCGATGGCGATGCTGCCCTTCTGCGGCTACAACATGGCCGACTACTTCGGCCACTGGCTGAAGCTCGGCCGCCGCGAGGGCGCGAAGATGCCGCGGGTCTTCCACGTCAACTGGTTCCGCAAGGACGACGACGGGAAGTTCCTGTGGCCCGGATTCGGCGAGAACAGCCGCGTGCTCGAGTGGGTCTTCCGCCGCTGCGACGACGAGAGCGAGACGGTGGACTCGGCAATCGGGTTGCTGCCCGCGCCCGGCGAGCTCAACACAGACGGATTGGACATCTCCGACGAGGCCCTGCAGCAGCTGCTCAGCGTCGACGACGACGCCCTGAGGGCGCAGATGCCCCAGGTCGAGGAGCACCTGGCCCGGTTCGGCGACGATCTGCCCGACGAGATCAAGGCTCAGCTCGAGGCGGTCAAGGAGCGGCTGGGATAAGCCGGCTTCGCCATCAGCTCGCGGCCACAGGCGGCCGCCCCACATAAGTCGCTCCGGGCTTCGCCCTCCGCTCCGAAGTGGAGCGGCCTGGTGGCCGCTTAGCGGCCCTTGCGTTTGCGGGTGCTCTTCTTGAGCTTCTTGCAGCCGCGCACCGGATCGAGCTTGTCGCGGAACGCCTGGCCGCCGCCGCCGCCGCAGTTAACGGCGCGGTCGCGGGCGCCGTCCTGAGCCTCGAGGGTGTCGAAGCCGCCGTCGCCGAAGATGCTGTCGATCCCTTCGCCGCCGTCGACGTCGTCGGCGCCGCCCATCCCGTGGATCGTGTCGTTGCCGCCGCGGCCGAGGATGAGCGGGTCCTTGCCGTTGGTCCCGGTGAGGAGGTCGGGGCCATCCGAGCCCTCGAGGATCTCCAGGTCGTTGCCGAGCTGGCTGGGCGCGCAATCCTTGCGGTCGGAATCGGAGGCCGCGCCGCCTAGGACGGCCTTGACTCCGTTCTTCGGCGCGTACCTGTAGCGCGCGAAGCCGGCGATGTCGAAGCCGGGACCGCCGCTGTATACGTGCCCCTGGCAGATGTCGTCGCTGACGAGCTGATCGTTGCCGCCGCCTCCGTTGATCCTGTCGCCGCCGGTTCCGAGAGCCAGCAGGGCGTCGCTGCCGTCGCCGCCGTTCAGCACGTCAGCGCCGGACTGGCCGCTGAACAGCACGTCGTCGCCGGAGGTGCCGTCGAGCGTGTCACCGTCGGGGCCGCCGTCCATCAAGGTGCTCATCGTGGAGGGGTAGTTCCCGGCCAGGCTCAGGTGATCGTCGCCGGAGTCTCCCCAGACCGTGATGAAGCCGAGCGTCGTCGAGGGAGCCGGGCAGCTGACTGATGCGTTGCCGGCTGTGCAGGTATCCGTCGACCCCGGCAGGCTGGCGATCGCCGTGCCCGCTCGCGAGGTGACGGCGAAGGATGGCCCGCCAGCGGTGACCAGGAGATCATCAGTTCCCGACCCCTGTTGACCGAGCACGTAGAGCCCCGGATCCGGCCCGCGCGGGTCCATATAGACGTAAGAGCTCGCCGGCCGCGGATCGGGCGGCGACTCGGGTGACGTGTCCGGGCCGCAGGCGGTCGTCTTGTCGCCGCTGGTCACGTCACAGCTGTCGTCGCCCGGGCCGCCGTTCAGCTGGTCCGCGCCGGCGCCCCCCGTGATCCTGTCGTTCCCGGGGCCGCCGTCGAGGCCATCCGCGTTACCGGTGCCCCGAATCGTGTCGTCGAAGGCGGAGCCGAGGATGTTCTCGACGCCCGCCAAAGTCTCGTTGCCGTCGGGGGTCACCGCCGTCCCCCCTGCGAGGTTCAGGTCGACGCCGCTGGTCGTGTCCCACGAGGGCGTGGTGTCGCCGTAGCTCACCGTGTCCGTCCCGTCCCCGCCGGAGTACTCGTCGCCGTTGGGGCCGCCACGCATCCAGTCGTCCCCGCTGCCTCCGCTCATCTTGTCGCCGCCGTGCCCGCCGACCAGGAGGTCGTCGCCGGTGCCGCCGTCCATATGATCGTCGAGCAGGTCGCCATAGAGGCGGTCATCCCCGCCGCCGCCGTCCATGTCCTCGCCGCCCGAGCCGCCGTGGACCTCGTCGTTCCCGTCATCCCCATTGATCTTGTCGCTGCCGTCATCGCCGAGGACCAGGTCGTCGCCGGCCCCGCCGTGCAGGTTGTCGCGGTCGCTGCCGCCGTCGACGACATCGTTGCCGGTCCCGCCATCCATGGCATCGGAGCTGGGGCCGCCCTGCAGCTCGTCGTTGCCGTCCTCGCCGAAGCTCGAGTCGTTGCCCTTGATGTTGACGATCGAGTCGTCGCCGCTGCCGCCGTAGACGCGATCGCGTCCCTTCCCGGCGAGGATGCGGTCGTTGCCGTCACCGCCGCAGATGACGTCGGAACCCTTACCGGTGACGATGTAGTCATTTCCGCCACCGGCGATCACGACCTGGTTGCCATGGCCGTGATTCGGTGCGACGTATTTGTTGTTGCCTCCCCCGAGGACGATGGTCGCCTTCTTGCCGTGGCAGGGGGGCTTCGCCTCAGCGGCCGCGGGCGCGAGCAGGAGGGTGCCAGTGCCCAGCAGGATTGACGCGATCGATGCAATGGGGATACGCATTGCTACTCGTATCGGGAAGGGGCGCACTAGCCTCAGTGCGCACTATTGGGTCGGCGCCGGACGCATAGAATCGCTCGCCGATGGTAGAGACCGTCAAGTTCCAGCTATCCGAGGAGGAGATCCCCTCCAGCTGGGTGAACCTGCTCGCCGATCTCCCGGGCGATCCGCCGCCTCCGCCACTGAGCCCGGCCACCGGACAGCCCGCCGGCCCCGATGACCTGGCGCCGATCTTCCCGATGGGCCTGATCGAGCAGGAGGTCTCGACCGATCCGGACGTCGCGATCCCCGATGAGGTCCGGGACATCTACCGGCTCTGGCGGCCGACGCCCCTGCTGCGCGCGCGGCGGCTCGAGCGGGAGCTCGATACCCCTGCGCACATCTACTACAAGTACGAGGGCGGGTCACCGGCCGGCTCGCACAAGCCGAACACCGCGGTCGCCCAGGCCTTCTACAACCGCGAGGCCGGGATCAAGAAGATCTCGACCGAGACCGGCGCCGGGCAGTGGGGCTCGGCGATGGCGCTCGCCTGCCAGCTCTTCGGCCTCGAGTGCGAGGTCTTCATGGTCGGCATCTCCTACGACCAGAAGCCGTATCGCAAGGCGATGATCGAGACGTGGGGCGGGACGGTCCACCGCAGCCCCTCGGATCTCACCGAGGCCGGCCGGTCACAGGCCTCCCACGAGTCAGGCAGCCTCGGGATCGCGATCTCGGAGGCGGTCGAGGTGGCCGCGGGCGCGGACGACACGAACTACTCGCTGGGCTCGGTGCTCAACCACGTCTGCCTGCACCAGACCGTGATCGGCCAGGAATGCATCAAGCAGATGGAGCTCGCGGGCGAGTCCCCGGACGTCGTCATCGGCTGCGTCGGCGGCGGTTCCAACTTCGCCGGAGTCGCCTATCCGTTCCTGCGACAGCGCCTGCGCGAGGGCACCGAGACGAGGTTCGTGGGCGCCGAGCCCGCCGCCTGCCCGACCCTGACCCGGGGCCGCTACGCGTATGACTTCGGTGACACCGTCGGCATGACTCCGCTGATGCCGATGTACACGCTGGGGCACGACTTCGTCCCGCCGCCGGTGCACGCCGGCGGCCTGCGCTACCACGGCGATGCACCGAGCCTCTGCGCCCTGGTCAAGGAGGGCCTGGTCGAGGCCACCGCGATCAAGCAGACCGCCGCGTTCGAGGCGGCCGTCCGCTTCGCCCGCTGCGAGGGCATCATCCCCGGGCCGGAGCCCGCCCACGCGATCCGCGCCGTGTTCGACGAGGCCGAGGCGGCCAAGCAGGCTGGGGAGGAGAGGGTGATCCTCTTCAACCTCTCCGGTCACGGCCACTTCGACATGTCCGCCTATGCGGCCTACTTCGCCGGCGAGCTCGAGGACCTGGAGCTCTCCGAGCACGAGCTCACAGAGGCGCTCGAGCACCTTCCCGAGGCGCCCGCGCTCGCCTGACATCCGTGTCCGGGGCCCGAAGGGGTCAGCGCGGCCCGGCTGAGTAGCGAGCCAGACCCGAGCGAATCGCCTCGGGGATGGGAGAGGTCTTCGCGCCCCCGGTTTCGACGAAGACGTGGCGCAGCTCGCCCTCGGCGGCCGGCTCGCCACCGTCTTCGATCACGAGCTCGGTCGTCATCGAGGTGTCGCCGAGCCGAGTGACCCGGGCGACGACCTCGATCTGGTCGTCGAAGCGCAGCGGCGCGAGGTAACGGACCGTGGCCTCGGCGACGACCATGTCGACGCCCGCCCCGACCATCTCCTGGTAGCCGCCGAGCTCCCGCCAGAGCTCACCCATCGTGATGTCGAAGTAGGTCAGGTAGTTGGCGTTGAAGACCACGCCCTGCGGATCGCACTCGTTGTACCGGACCCGAAGGGTGTGGCGGAATGACTCGCTCACATCTCGTAGGCCTTGGCGAGCTCCGGGTCCTTCTTGGCGAGCATCTCGGCCAGGTTCACCATCACCTTGCACTGCTTCCAGGTGGCGTCGTCCTGCATCTTGCCGTCGATCATGTGGACGCCGGCGCCGTCCGGGATCGCCTCGATCACCTTCTTCGCGAACAGCACCTCGTCCGGCGGCGGCGAGAAGACCTTCTTGGCGATTTCGATCTGAACCGGATGCAGCGACCAGGCGCCGACGCAGCCGAGCAGGAAGGCGGCCCGGAACTGCGTCTCGCAGCCCTGGACGTCCTTGATGTCGCCATAGGGACCGTAGAAGGGCAGGATGCCCGCCGACGTGCAGGCGTCGACCATGCGGCCGATCGAGTAGTGCCAGGGGTCCTGCTGCGCGGTCGCCCGGGGGGCGTCCTCGTTCTCGGGATCGGGATCCTCGATGACGCGGTAGCCGGGGTGGCCGCCGCCGACGCGGGTCGTCTTCATCCGCCGCGACGCCGCCAGGTCGGCCGGCCCGAAGCTCATCCCCTGCATGCGGGGGCTGGCGTTCGCGATCTCCTCCAGATTGACCACGCCGAGCGCGGTCTCGAGGATGGCGTGGATCAGCAGCGGGCGTTCCAGCTTCGCCTTCGCCTCCAGCTGAGCGAGCAGCCGGTCGACGTAGTGAATGTCCCAGGGCCCCTGGACCTTCGGGACCATGATCACCTCGAGCACCTCGCCGATCTCGGTGACGAGCTGGGTGAGGTCGTCGAGACACCATGGGCTCTCGAGCTCGTTGATCCGCGTCCAGAGCTGCGTCTCGCCGAAGTCGACCTCCTTCGCGACCTCGATCAGGCCCTCCCGGGCGGGGACCTTCTTGTCGACCGGGATTGCGTCTTCGAGGTTGCCGAGCAGGATGTCGGCATGCGTGGCCATGTCGGGCACCTTCGCCCGCATCTTCTCGTTGGACGCGTCAAAGAAATGAATCATCCGCGACGGCTTGAAGGGGATCTCGCGGGGCGGGTCGGGCGCGCCGATGGCCAGCGGGTTGAAGAAGTCTCTTGGGTTTCTCATGAGGGGAACGCTATCTGGACGCGTGCGCGGGGCGCGCCGCGGATAGCCTCAGGGCATGGCGACGGTCAGGGAAGCGGTGCCCGGAGAGGTCGAGCGGGTGCTCGGCATGTACGAGTGGCTGTTCGCTCCGCCGGGCTCGGTCCCGCCGCGCTGGGACCCGGAGCGGGCGCGTCAGGCGATCGCCGGCGCGATCGCGGACCCCGCCGCCGCAGTGCTGGTCGCCGAGCACCGCGGCGACCTGCTCGGGCTCTGCACGGCGTACCTGGACATGAACTCGGTTCGCTTCGGCCCGCGCTGCTGGGTGGAGGACCTTGCGGTCAGCCCGCAGCACCGATCGCAGGGGGTGGGGAAGAGCCTGCTGGACGCCGCCAAGGACTGGGCCCGGGAACGGGGTGCCACCCACCTCGAGCTCGACAGCGCGGACACCCGGGCGGACGCACACCGCTTCTACGAGCGCGAGGAGCCCAGCTGGCGCTCGGTCTGCTTCGCCTGGGAGCTCCAGCCGGCCGACTGAAACGCCATGTTACGATATATCGTGTTATTTCATGAACCATCGAAAGGACACGCAAGATGCACAGACAGAGAAGCCGCCACGGATTCGGGCGGCATGAGATGAGGGGCGGTCGAGGACACGGCCGGGGACGCCATCGGGTCCGCCGCGGTGACGTCCGCAGCGCCATCCTGGCGCTGCTCGACGACCGGCCCATGCACGGTTACGAGATGATCCAGGAGCTCGAGGAGCGCACCGGGGGCCGCTGGACGCCCAGCGCCGGATCGATCTACCCGACGCTTCAGCTGCTCGAGGACGAGGGCCTGGTCACCGCCGAAGAGGTGGACGGCCGCAAGGTCTATTCGCTCACGGACACCGGCAAGAAGGAGGTTCCCGAGCGGACCGAGGGTGGACGCCCCTGGGAGCAGGGTGACGAGGACTCGCCGCGCTTCGAGGTTCGGAGCGAGCTCTTCCGCACCATCGGCGCCGCCAAGCAGATCGCACGCGGCGACGACGACGAGCAGATGACGAAGGCCGCGGAGATCCTCAAGGAGACCCGCCGCAAGCTCTACGGGATCCTCGCCGAGGAGTAACCGGCCTCAGGCGCCGCGCGCGATCGCCTCGCGCGCGGCCTCCTCGGTCGTGAAGACCGAGCTGGAGAGGACCAGCCCGTCCTTGAAGCGGCTCAGGGCCCATGCCAGCTGGGCCGCGCGGTTCTCCTCCGGTCCGATCAGCCAGACGAACTCGTAGAGCAGTCCATCTTCGCCCACCTCCTCCGCGCGGCGCAGGTCGATTCGCACCTCGCCCGCCTGCTCGGCGAACTGCCGCAGAAGACTCACGGCCTCCCGGCGGCCGTGGAAGGTGCCCGGGATGCTCTCGTACTGGGTCTGCCCGACGTTCGGCAACGGCTGCGAGAGCCTCATCTCGGGATGGATGCAGTCCGCGAGCGATTCCCAGTCCCCCTGATTGAGAGCGTCGATCGCGTGGCGGACGATCTGCTCCCGATCCGTCATTCCACTTCGGATTGCCTGCTGTCCAACGCCAAATCGGCCTCCAACGTCCAATCGCCCTGCGGGCGGCCGATCAGAAAGCCCTGGACCTGGTCGACCTCGACCCCGCGCAGCAGGTTGAGGGTATCCACATTCTCCACTCCCTCGGCGATCGTGTTCAGGCCGAAGTTCTGGGCCACGGCGACGATCGAGCGCACCACCCGCAGGTCCTCCGGGCTGTTCGCCAGTTGGCGGATGAACGACATGTCGATCTTCAGCGTGTTGACCGGGAGGCGGGCGAGGTAGGTGAACGATCCGTAGCCGGTCCCGAAGTCGTCGAGTTCCACTGAGCAGCCAAGGCCCCTGAGCGCCTCGACGAGGGAGTGAGCAGCGTCGAGGTCCTCGGCGGCCGCCGTCTCGGTGATCTCGAAGCTGACGTCCTCCGCCCGAGCCCCCGCGTTGCGGAGCGCATTCTCCACCGCGGACACGATGCCGGGGTCGCTGAGGCTGGTGGCCGACAGGTTGATGGCCACCGGCTGCTCCGCGGCGAGCTCGATGCCGTGGCGGATCGCCCAGCGGTCGATCCGTCTCATCAGGGGGGATCCCTCGGCATGCGGCAGGAAGCGACCGGGAGGCACGAGCTCGTCCGCCAGCCGCATGCGGATGAGCAGCTCGTGGTGGGTGATCCGGCCGGAGCTCAGATCCAGGACGGGCTGGCGCTCGAACTCGAAGGTGTCGTGCTCGAGCGCCTCCTCGATCTCGTGCGTCCAGGCCTGCCGCTCCCGGTTGCGCCGCGCCTCCGCCTCCCGGCGCCGCCGGTCGGTGATGTCCCTGGAGACGGCTGAGTAACCGGTCAACTTGCCGCGCTCGTCCCGGACAGGGAACACCTGAAGCAGGACGTCGATCAGCTCGCCGTCCTTGCGGATCCGCTGCGTCTCCAGCGTCGTCGACTCGCCGCGCAGCACGACCTCCCTGAGGCCTTCGAGCTCGTCGCGACGGTCGTCGGGAACGACCAGCAGCTGGCTCTCGCCGACGACCTCGCCTGCGCTGTATCCGTAGATGCGCTCCGCGGCGGGATTCCAGGCGATGACCTTGCCATCGAGTGAGGAGGAGACCATCGCGTCCTCGGCCGAGAGCACCATCCTGGCGAGCCGCTCGCGCTCCTCCTCGCGATGCTTGCGCTCGGAGATGTCGCGGATGATCGCGGTGAAGGTCGGTGGATCCGCCTCCGTCCGGGTGAAGGCCATCTCAATCGGAATCTCGGCTCCGTCGGAGCGCTTCGCGAGCCATTCGAAGCGCTTGCCGATCCGCTTGTGGTTCTCGCCCGCGACGAGTCCCTTGAAGGTGCGGTCGTACTCGTCGCGCAGCGAGTCCACGACGATCAGGTCGGCGACCTCCTCGCCGAGCGCCTCGTCGGCTCCGTAGCCGAAGGTGCGCGTTGCAGCTGGATTCCAGCCGACCACCTGGCCGTCCCCGTCTACGGTGATCACGCAGTCCAGCGCGGCCGCGACGGCGGTCGAGTGAAGGCCCTCGATCCAGCCCCGCTCGCGCTCCGCCCGCAGAGTCTCACGGCGCGCCCTGACTCCCTCCTGGTGGAGGAGGACGAGCCTCAGCGCCGCGGCTATGAGCGTGAGGAAGGCGAGGAACACCGTGACGGTGTTGAGGCGCCCGAAGTGATCCCAGACAAGGACGGTCAGCGCGATCGCGATCGCGCTGAGGGCGAACAGGAGCTCCAACCGGTTGTCGCCGGGTTGGCCGGTCCTGTCGGCCCGGTCGGCAGTCCATGCGGCCGAGGCCATCAGCAGCGTGCCGATCGGCCAAAGGGCGTTGATCAGGGTCAGGTCCGGGACCGAGCCGCTGGCGACCTGAGCGGCGTACAGCGAATCGGCCACTCCGACGATCGTCGCGCCCGCGATCAGCGCGGTCATCGATGGGCCGGCGCGCCAGCCGAGGGCCCCGAGCGCGACCAGGACCGAGCAGATCAGCAGCAGGTCCAGGAAGGGATACGCGATCGTGGTCAGCCGGGCGGCGGTGGTCCCCTCCAGGGAGCCCGAAACCGGATCGAGCGCGATCCACCACCACAGGGCGGCCAGTCCGAGCAGCGGCGTGAACAGCGCGGCGAACGGCATCCGCCCGTACCGGGTGCGCCTCCCCAGGTTCCGCAGCCCGAGGATGATCAGGGGGTATTGGAGGAGGTAGAAGAAGTCGGCGACCGAGGGATAGGCGCCATTGACCGGATCGACCCAGAACTGGAAGTAGGTGTCCCCGACGGCGGTCGAGAGCAGCCCGATCGCAATCAGGCCCCAGCCGCCGGGGTCCCTGCGGACCCACGCGCCGCCGAGCGCCAGCAGCGCCGCCGCCCACATCAGCGACAGATAGGTGACGGATTGGAGATCCGTCGCGCGCGTGCCGGTGCCGAGTATCCCTGACTCGACGACGCACTCCAAGACGAGGACGGACAGGAGCGCTCCGGCGGCGAGCCAGCCCCAGGCGGGAATGGGCCGGATCAGCCTGGGAGCACGTGGTCGCAGGGGATCTGTAAGCGCGGTTGCCATCGCTCTCTATAGGTGTCGGCCGATCGACGCCGATCGGCAACCCCCCTCGTGCCTCCAGTCACAAGGTCTACCGGTGATCCGCGCTCAGGTCAACCGATGCCCGCAGCCTTGCGAGCCGCCTTCTGGTCGAGATAGAAGACCGCCCGCCTGATCAGGCCATCCTCGAGCCACCAAATCGTGGCGCTCTCGGTCGACATCTCGACGCCGGCGTGCTTGGTTGTGGCCACCTGGCGAGCGAGGAAGACGAGCTTGTCCTCCTGGACGATCACATCCTCGATCTCGAGCCGGAAGGATTCGTACGGGCTGATCCAGTCGGTCAGTGCCTCCCTGAAGCCCTCGACGCCATGCCACTCGGTCGGCGCCGCGGACTCGCTGGTCATCAGCGTGACGAACTCGGGTGGAGGTGGTCGCGAATCGCCTCGGTCATCTGCTCGATCCCCTCAGCGCCCTCGATGACCGATCCCGGGCCGAAGAGGGCACCCCGGCGAATCCGGTCGAAAGTCTCTGCGGAGCCGTCGTCTGTCAACGCGCCCTATCCTAGGCACCGCAAACACGACCTCAGAGGAGCCATGGCCGTCGCTACCGAGCAGCAAGAGAGCACCAACTTCCAGGAGATGACCGACGAGCAGAAGGCCATCGTCGAGATGGTTCGGAGCTTCGTCGACAACGAGATCATCCCCAACGCCGAGGAGTACGACCACGAGGACAAGTTCCCCGAGCCGATCGTCGAGCAGATGAAGGAGCTCGGCCTCTTCGGGGTGACGATCCCCGAGGAGTACGGCGGGATGGGCCTCGACCTGACCACCTACGCGATGATCGTCGAGGAGCTCTCGCGCGGCTGGATCTCGATCTCCGGTGTCGTCAACACCCACTTCATCGGCTCCTATCTGCTGATGAAGTTCGGCACCGACGACCAGAAGCAGTACTTCCTGCCCAAGATGGCGACCGGCGAGATTCGCGCCGCCTTCTCGCTCTCCGAGCCGGAGGTCGGCTCGGACGTCCAGGGGATCAAGGCCACGGCATCCAAGGACGACGATGGCAACTGGGTGCTCGAGGGACAGAAGATGTGGGTCACCAACGGCCTCGGCTCGAGCGTCGTCTTCGTCCTGATGAAGAACGACCCGAAGGCCGATCCGCCCTACCAGGGGATGACCTGCTTCATCACCGAGAAGGAGCCCTGGAAGGAGAAGAACGAGGGCGAATTCGCGGGCCTCGAGATCCCGCCCAAGATCAAGAAGATGGGCTACAAGGGCGTCGAGTCCACTGAGCTCGTCTACTCGGGCTACAAGTGCCCGCCGGAGCGGATCCTCGGCGGCGAGGAGGCAGGCCTCGGGAAGGGCTTCTCGCAGATGATGGACGCGCTCGAGGTCGGTCGCGTGAACGTCGCCGCTCGCGGCGTCGGCATCGCCCAGCGCGCTCTGGAGCTCGCTCTCAAGTACTCCCAGGAGCGGAAGACCTTCGGCAAGCCGATCGCGCAGCACCAGGCGATCCTCTTCAAGCTCGCCGACATGGCCACGAAGATCGAGGCCGCCCGCCTCGTCACCCGCAAGGCCGCCCGGATGAAGGACGCCGGCCAGCGCTCCGACCTCGAGGCCGGCATGGCCAAGCTGATCGCCTCGGAGACCGGCAAGGAGGTCGTCGAGGACGCCTTCCGGATCCACGGCGGCTACGGGTACTCGAAGGAGTACGAGATCGAGCGCCTCTACCGGGATGCGCCGCTCCTCCTGATCGGAGAGGGAACCTCCGAGATCCAGCGGATGGTCATCGGCAAGAAGCTCCTGGAGCGGAACAAGGTTTGAGTCGCGTCGCGCTGGTCACCGGCACGAGCCGGGGAATCGGCGCGGAGATCGCGCGGCAGCTCGCCGCCGATCACGACTTCGTGGTCTACGCGGGGGCGCGCGATCCCGATGACGTCGAGGAGGCCGAGAGCATCGTGCCGATCGAGCTCGACGTCACCGACGAGGACGAGATCTTCGCCGCTCAGGAGCGGATCGGCTCCGAGGTGGGCCACCTGGACGCGCTCGTCAACAACGCGGGTGTCTACGGCGATCCCGTGGGGGCGGCCGACTACGACATCGACCGGGCTCACCAGGTGCTGGAGGTCAACACGTTCGGCCCCTGGCGGCTGATCGAGGCCTTCCTGCCGCTGCTGCGGCGCAGCGACGCGCCGCGCATCGTCAACGTCTCGAGCGGCGCCGGGCAGCTCTCCGACATGAACGGCGGACGCGGCGCCTACCGGGTGTCCAAGGCGGCCCTCAACGCGCTCACCAAGACGCTCGCCTGGGACGAGGACGACATCAAGATCAACGCGATGTGCCCGGGCTGGGTTCGCACCGACATGGGTGGCTCCGGCGCTCCGCGATCCGTCGAGGACGGAGCCGACACCGCCGTCTGGCTGGCCACGCTGCCGGACGACGGCCCGACGGGAGGCTTCTTCCGCAACCGCAAGCCAATACCTTGGTGAGATGGCCTCGACGCAAGAGCTGATCGCAACCGCGATCGAGCGCTTCCAGGCGGAGGTGCCGGCGCTCGCACAGCTGAAGCTCGTCTTCGAGCTGGAGCTGCGAGGTCGTGGCGATGTGCAGATGTTCCGCGTCGAGGTCCCGGGCCCGAAGATCAGCAAGTCGGCCTCGACCGAGGACGCCCGGGTCACGGTGGAGTTCACGCGGTCGGAGTTCAACCGGCTCGCGGAAGACGGAACGGTGGGCGACTATCGCGCCGCCTGGGAGGCGGGCCACATCAAGGCCAGCGGCGACAGCAACATCCAGAAGCTGATCGCCCAGGTGATCGAGCGCCACGAGCAGCGGGCGCGAACCAAGAAAGTCCACTGACGAAGCTCGCGAGAAGGAGAGCGGCGACGCAGCTGCTCCACCGTCCCGCAGCCGCGACGGATCCCGCCGAGATCGCCCGCTCGATCGCCGGCGCCCAGGCGCAGGACGTCTACGCCGGGCCGCAGACGTTCCGCTCCCGCAGCCGCTCGCTGACCGCCGCGGACATCGACCGGGCGCGAACCGAGGAACGCTCGCTGCTGCGCACCTGGGTGATGCGGAAAACCATCCACCTGATCCCCACGGACGACGCCGGCTGGTGGCTCCCGCTCTTCGAACCCGAGGCCGAGCGCTGGTCACGCCGGCGGCTGGAGCAACTTGGGTTGCCCACCACGAAGCAGAACAGGTCGCTCGACGTCATCGCCCGTGCCCTTGCCGACGAGGGGCCGCTCACCCGCAGCGAGGCTCGGGAGCGGGTCGAAGCGGCCGGGGTGAGGCTGAACCAGCAGACCGGCATGCACATTGCGCTGACGGCGGTGCTGAGCGGGATCGCCTGCCTGGGTCCTGACAAGGGCAAGACCACCTGCCTCGTCCGCCGCGAGGACTGGATCGGCAAGCAACCCGCCTTCGACCGCGACCGCGCACTGGCCGAGCTCGCCCGCCGCTACATCCGCGCGTTCGCTCCGGCGATCGACCGCGACTTCGCCTACTGGTCGGGCCTGCCTCTGCGTGACGTGCGCGCCGGCCTCGAATCCATCTCCAAGGAGATCGAGGAGGTCAAGGTTGGCGATCAGACGATGCTCGGCCCGCGCCGCGGCCCTTCCCGCCTGCCCGCCGCCGGGCAGGTCCGGATGCTCGGCAACTTCGACACCTACCTGCTCGGCTGGAAGGACCGCGGCTTCTCGGTCGCGAGCGAGCATGCGACGCACGTGAAGGCGGGGGGAGGCGGCTGGATCCGGCCGGTCATCGTCGAGGACGGCATCGTGGTCGGCGGCTGGCGCTCGTCACGGAAGGGCGGCCGGCTCGAGATCGAGCTCAACCTGCCGAGGGCCGAGCGCGACCGGCTCGGCGCGAAGATCGAGGCCGAGGTCGCCGACCTCGCGCGCTTCGAGGGGATTGAGGCAGCGATTTCCTGACCCCACTACCATCCCGCGCCGATTCCCGGGAGGGGAGTCACGACGACTCAAGGAGACCGACTCAAGAGATGAGTGACGAGAACCACCAGCTGACGACGGACCAGGCCGAGCGAGAGGCCTCGGGCGCGCACGAGTACGGGCGCTACCTGGAGGAGTTCGAGGTCGGAGCCGTCTACAAGCACTGGCCGGCGAAGACGATCACCGAGTCAGAGGATCACCTCTTCTGCCTGCTGACGATGAACCACCATCCACTACACCTGAACGACGTCTATGCGTCCGGGTCCCAGCAGGGCAAGAACGTGGTTGCCGGCCCCTATGTCTACTCGCTGATCTTCGGGATGACCGTGAACGACGTCTCCGGGAAGGCGATCGCCAACCTGGCAACGGACGAGCTCAGCCATCCGAACCCGGTCTTCCACGGCGACACGCTGTTCGTCGAGTCCGAGGTCCTCGAGGTGCGGCCGTCGGAGTCGAAGCCCGACCGCGGAATCGTGAAGGTCCATACTCGTGCCTACAACCAGGACGGCACGCTCGTGGCCGAGTTCAAGCGGGCGGTGCTGGTCCCGCGAAAGAACCCCGGCTAGGAGGAGAGATGGTCAACTTCAGAAGGCTTACCGACCAGGCCAAGAAACTGGTCGACAAGCGCGGCGGAACCGACGCCCTCAAGGAGGACGCCGAGGAGCTCAAGGACATCGCCAAGGACAAGGGCAGCCTGAAGGACAAGGCGAAGGCCGCCAGCGAGGCGATCAAGGATCCGGGGGCCGCGGGCCCGGATCACAAGCCCTAGCTCTCCTCTCAGCTCAGCGCCACGGCAACCTACGGAGCGGTAGGATTGCGCGCGGGATGGGTGGGCGAGTACGTGTCACGACGTTGGTGGTGGCCTGTGCAGGTTTGCTCGCGTGCGCAGGCGGCACGGCGACCGCCGACTCGCTTCTGGTCCCCACCACGAACTGGACGGCGCTGCTGCCGCCGCTGCCCGGCACTCCGAACGAGCCGCAGCCCGGCCCCGTGCCGTATTGCGAGACGCCGTCGATCGGCTGCATCGACACCGAGATCCGGCGGCTGGCGACGCTGCGCGATCAGCTCGGCTGCGATCACCGCGCCGTCTTCGCCACCACCTATCTCGAGCTCACCCGCGAGCTGCGGGAGACGCTCGACACCGACCCGGGTCTGATCCGCTACCCGGACTACCTCTACACCGAGGACGCGCTGTTCGCGGACATGTACTTCGACAGCTTCCTTGCCTGGGAGACGGGCGGACCGGTGCCGCCCGCCTGGCGCATCGCCTTCCAGCAGGCCGCCTCCGGCCAGATCACCGGAGCCCAGGAGATGCTGCTCGGGATCAACGCGCACGTGCAGAACGACATGCCGTTCCTGATCGCGGCGCTCGGCGTTCGCACTCCCGACGGCGCCACCCGGAAGCCCGATCACGACGCCGTCAACGAGGTCCTCAACCGCGCCTACGAGCGCGTGGTGACGGCGATCCGCCAGCGCTACGACCCGTCGATCGGGGTGACCAACCCGGACCTGGTCACCGCCGACGACATCGGCGGCCTGGAGGCCGTCCGGGTCTGGCGGGAGCTGGTCTGGCGGAACGCGGAGCCGCTGCTCGACGCGAAGACGGACGCCCAGCGCCAGGTGGTCGCCAAGCAGATCCAGACGAACGCCGCACTGTGGGCGCAGGGCATCGCGGCGGTGCAGGTCCCGGGCATCCGAGCGTCCCGCGATACGTACTGCGCGAAGCGCGTGGGCTCCAGCTAGGGAGCGGGAACCCGACAACCGGAATGCGCGGTACTCTGCTCGCGCGGTTCGATCCGGGGGGCCCGATCATGATGGCGAGGAGCGGACGCAACGAGGAGGAGCCCAATTCCGGCGGCCAAAGCGCCCTGGATCCGGATACAGCTGCGAGCCGGCGTGCCGGTTCGATCGGAACAAGGGATGAGGATGTCCTCGAGGCGGACGAACGTGCGGTGGCCGCCCTCCGGGACGAGGCAAGAGAGTTCGGGATCAGGGATGCGGGCCCGATGCTCGATCGGATTGGGACCTAGCTGGCGGCCCTGCTGGTCGAGGGGCGTGGCGGAGTGACTGGCGTGATGCGGATGGGCGCCTCCGAGGAAACCGGCGGCGGTCCGGCGCGCGGGGTCGCACGCTTCCTGGCCGAGCATCAGGACCATGACGCCGGGTTCGACGTGGGCCGGAAAGGTGGGGCGGCGACCGGTCCGCTGAAGATCACCTGCCTCGAGTGCGGCAAGAGCGTCGAATACCGGGCGGGGGAGGCGGCGGAGCAGGCCGAAAGGGCGCTCGCTTCAGGTCTGGAAGGGCTCGTCCCCAGGATCAGGTCAGATCCGCGAGCGGAGGGTCCGGCGGGTCGGCGCCGTCGGACTCCAATCCCGCTTTCGGCGTATCTGGTCGTTATCGGCGTGCTCGTCGGCGTCGGGCTATTGGTCGGGCTCCTCAGCGGTAGCGGGTCGGACCATTCGCCAGGCTCCGTCAAGCCCAGCGGATCCACGGGCGCTACACCGACGCAGCCCGTGACGACCTCAGCGTCGCCGCCAGCCCCGAGCGCCCGCCCCCAGCCGATCCGGCAGCCCAGGCTGCAGGTCACCACCTTCGCCAGCCGCTTCCGGATCGGGGTCGCGCCTGACTGGCACGTTGGTCAGAAGGACACCGCCATCGCCCTGGTTGCCCCAGGGTCCAAGGCGGAGGTCGATGTCTACTACGCCTCCGAGGAGCGCAGCCTCAATGATCTGGCCAGCGACGCCACCCGCTTCCTGAAGGCGCGCCACCCTGAGGGACGGGTGACCGCGCCGCACCCGGAGCGGGTCGGTCTTCTCCAAGGCCTTCGAATCAAGGCGGTCTACCGTGACGGATCCGAGTCGGCCCTCGTTCTGATCGACGGTGGTTATACCTACGTGCTGCTCCAGCGCGTAGATCACGGAGCTTCGCGGCGCGAGGTAAGGCAGGCCAAGGCCCAGGCGGAGAGCTTCAGCCCGATCTAGCCGGGGCCGTCGGTCACCCGGCTGGGGCGCGAGCCGGCGAACTCCAGACGCTGCGACCGGAGTGAATTGTCTGCTGCGTCCAACAGCTCCCCAGGCTCCGCGCCGTCCTGCGGGTAGACGGCGGCTCCGAAGCTCGCCGAGAGCTTTACCTGACCGGCGTTCACGCGTCCCACCCTCCGCTGGATCCGCGTGGCGAGTAGCCACGCTCGTTCGCGGTTGGTCTCGGGTGCGATGACGACGAATTCGTCACCACCCTGGCGGTACACGGCGTCCTCGGCACGAACCTCCAGTTCGATCATCGACGCGACCATCGCCAACAGCAGGTCGCCCACGAGATGTCCCTGGGTGTCGTTGACGGCCTTGAAGCCGTCAAGGTCGAGACTCAGTACCGCGAACTGCCGGCCCTTTCGGCCGTGGCGCGCTGTCTCATGTCGGAGTCGCTCGATCAGGGCCCGGTAGTTGCCGACGCCGGTGAGCCCGTCGACGCCAAGCAGCGCGCGATAGGTCTGCCTGCTGGACTCCAGATTCGCCGTCAGCCGACCGACTGCGATCGTCGTGAACAACAGGGGCAGGCCGATCGCGAGCACCCAGAGAGCCGTCTCCTGGGCCGTATCTCTTGCGAAGATGAACCCAAGGAGGAGAGCGACCCCGATCACGGCCAGATAAGGCGCCATCTCGCGGAGGGTCGGGAATACGACGGCGACATAGAGGGCGGCGAAGAAGTAGAGATACGCGAGCGTGTAGTCAGTCGCCTGCACGGCCACCGCTATCTCGGCCACGGCCACCAGCGGGACGACCTTTAGCCAACGCTGATCGATCTCCCAACGCAGGGCGGCCAGACAAGCGAAGCCGGAGAGGATCGCGAGCACTGTTACGCCGAACATGGCGGGGTTCAGTCCGCTGTCGAGTAGGAACACAGCGGGGATCGCGACCAGGACGCCACCGATGAACAGCGTGGCCGCCAGGCGCCAAGCCAATTGCGGCGTCACGGCGTGGGGCGTGAGGGTGGGCGGAGGCATCAGCTTGCGGTCGCCGCTAGTGAGCCTCGTCCGGGGCGTGCGCCGGCGGGCGTGACTCCTCCGCGAGCGAGGTGATCTCGAGGACGCCGCGCGAGGCCTCCTCCAGCACCTCCGTGGCCTCCTCGGCCGAGCGCGCGTAGAGCTCGACCAGGAGGTGGACGATGATCCGCTCCTCGTCGTGCTTGTGGAAGCGGACGTGGGTGAAGAACTCACGGGTGCCCTGCTCGCCGAAGGAGCCGTAGGTGAGCGATTCCGCGGCCTCGGGCCCGGAGCAGCTCTCGACCTGGTCCTGATCGACGGTGACCGTGCAGGAGGCGACCCAGGGTGTGCCGGCGACCATCCGCTCCCAGCGGTCCTCGACCGGCACGACCCGGTCCTCCTGGATGGTCAGGTGGGGCTGGTCGTGCAGGCAGCGCAGGCATTGCACGACGGCTTCCTGGACCTCATCGAGGCGATCCGACGGCTCGCCGGTCTCCGGGTCGACGCGCAGGATCGCGTCGTAGTGCAGCTGGACCTCGAGGTCCCGGGCCCAGCAGCGGTAGCAGCGGAGCCAGGAGCTGCGGTCGCCGTTCAGCTCCGGCTCGGCCATCAGATGCGGGAGGACACGCGTGTCATCCAGGCGTGCATGGTCGTGGCCTCACGCATCAAGCCGGCTGCGCGGCGCGGTGGCGGTCGGCCACCAGGTCCGCGATCTCGCCCATGATCCGGTTGATCTCGAAGTCCTTCGGCGTGTAGACGCCGGCGACCCCGGCCTCGCGCATGGCAGCCGCGTCGGCCGCGGGGATGATGCCGCCGACCACGACCGGGATGTCAGCGCCGTCGGCCCGCAGCAGGTCGACCACCCGCGGCACCAGCTCGCGGTGGGAGCCCGAGAGGATGGAGAGACCGACCACGTCTACGTCCTCCTCGACCGCCGACTTGGCGATCTGCTCGGGCGTGAGGCGGATGCCCTGGTAGATCACCTCCATGCCCACGTCGCGGGCGCGGACGGCGATCTGCTCGGCGCCATTCGAGTGCCCGTCGAGGCCGGGCTTGCCGACCAGGATCCGGATCGGATGACCGATCTCCTCGGAGACCTGCTTGACCCGCTCGCGCACCTCGCCGAGCAGATCCCCGTTGACCGACCCGCCGGCAGTGGCCTCGCCGACGCCCGTGGGCGCCCGATAGTCGCCAAAGACCTCACGAAGCGTGCCGGCCCACTCGCCGGTGGTCGCGCCGGCCTTGGCGGCCTCCATGGTCGCGGGCATGATGTTCGCGCCCTCGTCGCGGGCCGCCTCGGCCAGCTTGCCGAGAGCCGCGTCAACCGCGGCCTGGTCGCGCTCGGACTTCCACTCCTCGAGCGCCGCGATCCGCTCACGCTCCACCTCCGGGTCGGGGGTGAGGATGCCCCCGTCCTCGCCGGTGATGAGCGGCGAGTCCTCGGACTCCGTGAACTTGTTCTGCCCGACCACGGTGATCTCGCCGCGCTCGATCTTGGCGATCCGCTCGCGGTTCGACTCGACCAGTTGAGCCTTCATGTACGGGACCGCCTCGACCGCGCCGCCCCTGTCCTCGACCGCCTTCATCTCCGCCTTGGCGCCCTCCACGAGCTCGGCGACGAGCCCGTCCATGACCACCGACCCCTCGAAGATGTCGGGGTACTCGAGCAGGTCGGTCTCGTTGGCCAGGATCTGCTGGATGCGCAGGCTCCACTGCTGGTCCCAGGGGCGGGGCAACCCGAGCGCCTCGTTCCAGGCGGGAAGCTGGATGGCCCGGGCACGGGCGTCGCGGCCGAGCGTCACCGCGAGCGCCTCGAGCACGATCCGCGGGACGTTGTTCTCGGGCTGCGACTCGGTGAGCCCGAGCGAGTTGACCTGGACGCCGTACCGAAGGCGCAGGAACTTGGGCTCGGTGACGCCGTAGCGGTTGCGGCCGATCCACTCCCACATCTCGCCCATGGCCCGCAGCTTGGCGTGCTCCTCGATGAAGCGGACTCCGGCGTTGACGAAGAAGGAGATCCGGCCGAAGACCTTGGGGAAGTCATCGTCGGCGACCTGGCCCCGCGCCTTCACCTCGTCGAGCACCGCGATCGCCGTGGAGAGCGCGTAGGCGACCTCCTGGATGGGGGTGGCTCCCGCCTCCTGCAGGTGGTAGCTGCACACGTTGATCGGGTTCCACTTCGGGATCTCGTTGACCGTGAACGCGACGGTGTCGGCGATCAGGCGCATCGAGGGCCCGGGCGGGAAGGCGTAGGTGCCGCGGGAGAGGTACTCCTTGATGATGTCGTTCTGCGTGGTGCCCGCCAGAGCCGAGCGCTCGACTCCGTTCTCCTCGGCGACCGTGGCGTAGAGGGCGAGCAGCCAGGCGGCGGTTGCGTTGATCGTCATCGAGGTGTTCATCTCGCCGAGCGGGATGCCGTCGAGGAGGGCGTGCATGTCGCCCTTGTGGGCGATCGAGACGCCGACCTTGCCGACCTCGCCGCGGGCGAGCTCGGCGTCCGGGTCGTAGCCCGTCTGCGTGGGCAGGTCGAAGGCGATCGACAGGCCGGTCTGGCCCTTGGCGAGGTTCTTGCGGTAGAGCTCGTTGGAGCGCCTTGCGTCTGAGTGGCCCGAGTAGGTGCGAATCACCCAGGGACGGTCCCGCTCGGGCAGGCGGTGCTCGCTCATGGCCCTAATGGTAAGTGGCTGGTAGTTGGGCACGCGCAACGACCGCTCCGACCGCCGCTGAGGAGTGTTCTTGCAATCTCCCGGACGCCTCCTGGCTAGGCTCACCCACGCATGAAGACCAAGCTCACAGCCCTGCTCGTCACCGCCGCGGCCCTCACGGCGGGCGCGGTCGTCGCCCATGCGGCGCCGATTCCGGTCGCCACCTACGCCTTCCAGACCCAGGACGACGTGAACGCGTTTCAGAAGGTCGGCGGCGCCAGTTGCAAGCGCAAGTGGTCCGGCAACAAGGCGCTGGGCATCGGCGTGCGCAACAACACGAGCTCGTGCACCTTCCGCTCATCCGTGCTCGCCGACTCGAGCGATCAGTACGCCGACCAGGGCATGACCGGCACCGTCACCTCCGGCGGCGGGACTCCGAAGCTGCAGAAGAAGACCTTCGTGGGCGTCGGCGTCCGCTACAGCAGCAGCGCCGGTTACGTGCTGCGGATCCTCCCCAACTCCCACAAGTGGCAGTACCTCCGCGACCCGAGCGGAGCGGCGCCCGCGAAGCTCGAGGCATCCGGTGCCGGCAAGTTCATCAAGGTGGGCTCCAAGCCCAACGTGATCACGATCAGGGCCTTCTCCTACGGCGGGACGAGCACCAGCCTGGTCGGGGTGGTCAACGGCCACAGCGTGGTCTCGACGACGGACGGGGCGGCCGACCAGCCCGACGGGCGCCAGACGGTCGTCTCCGCAGGCGTCAAGGGATCCGGTTCGGGCAGAGGCGTCGTCGGCGTCTTCGACGACGTCAGCGTCCTGGTGCCGAACCCGTTCTAGCGGGCACGGAATTTCCCGCGGCGCAAGCCTGATCCTCTACCTTGCGGCGGGTGTCAACCACCACGGTTGAGCGCCCGAAATCGGCCGGTCCCGAGGAGGGATTGGGCGGAAATTGGCTCGTCATCGTCCTCAATGACGACCACAACACCTTCGACCACGTCGCCAAGACCCTTGCGCGCGTGATCCCGGGCGTCACGCTCGACGGCGGGTACCGCTTTGCGGACACGATCCACAGCCGGGGCAAGGCGGCGGTGTGGACGGGCCCCCGCGAGCCCGCCGAGCTCTACTGGGAGCAGCTGCAGCAGGCCGGCCTCACGATGGCTCCGCTCGAGCAGCACTAGCTGCGGCGAGCAGGGCGAGGTCGGCTCCGGGGGGCCCGACCAGGCTGAGGCCGACGGGCAGCCCGCCGACGCTGAGCAGCGGCATCGAGGTTGCCGGCGCGCCGGCGAGCGTCGCGACCGAGGTCAGCTGGCCGGCGGAGACTCGCGCCCGCTCTCGCTCCTCGGCGTCCGCATTCCGGCTGGGGGCCGGGGTTCCGGTCGTCGGGAGGACGAGCGCGTCGTCCGATTCGAGTCTCGCGACCGCGGCCGCAACCGCCCGCACGACCGGCTCCGCCTCCTCGACCTCAGCCGGCCCGAATCCCGCCGCCCGCTCGAGCCGTGCGGCGATGTCCGGGCCGAGCGAAGGGCTCTCGCGCTCAACCCACTCCCCGTAGTTCCGCCAGACCTGGGCGCCCTGTGCGACGTTGAACGCGGCCATCCCCTCCTCGGGGCCGGGCGCCTGGTCGAGGAGCTCGGTCTCGGCGATCTCGGCACCGATCCGAGCCGCCAGATCGTGCGCCGCCTCCCGCGCTGCCTCGGCCACCTCGGGTTGGGCGGCGGACAGCAGCCGCGGCGCGACCAGCAAGCGGGCGGGCGCTGGTGCGGCCCCGGACTCACCGAGCAGGAGCTGGGCCGCGCGCTGGAGGGTCTCCGGCTCGCGCGCGAGCACGCCCACGGTGTCGAAGGTCTGAGCCAGGGGCATGACGCCCTCGACTGGGATCCGGCCGTGCGTGGGGCGGAAGCCGTAGATGCCGCAGTAGGAGGCGGGCACGCGGATCGAGCCGAGTGTGTCCGTGCCGAGCCCGAGCTCGCCGATTCCCCCTGCGACCGCGGACGCCGGGCCGCTGGTCGAGCCGCCGGGGTCGCGGTCGGGCGCGGCCGGGTTCCGGGGCATGCCGAAGTGGACGTTGTCCCCACTCAGGCTGAAGGCGAGCTCAGCGCACTGCCCCTTCCGCGTGAGAGCCGCCCCCGCTTTCGTGAGGGATGCGACGGCCGTTGCGCTCCGATTCGCCGGCTCATGTGCCGCCGCCCAGTCCAGGTTCCCCCCGCCGGTCACGGCGCCGGCGACGTCGATCACGTCCTTGACAACCACTCGAAGTCCCGCCAGGGACCCGTCGCGGGCCTCCGGCTCGTCGGGGGGATCCCAGTCCGGAACCAGCGCGCCCAGGGGATCGGCCGTCACCCGCCCATCTTTCCCGATGGGCGCTACTTCTTGGGGAAGTCCTGAACCACGGTGTTGTTGCCGGGACCGCCGTTGAGGCGGTCCTTGCCGGCGCCTCCGATCAGCTGATCCGGCCCCGGCCCGCCGATGAGGCGATCCATTCCGGCGCCGCCGCCGATCAGGTCCGCGCCGGCCGCACCGATGAGCAGGTCGTCGCCCGCGTTGCCGCTGAGCAGGTCGTCGTCGGAGCCTCCGTTGAGCTTGTCGTTGCCCGAGTTGCCCAGCAGCACGTCACGGCCCGCCCCGCCGGCTGCGGAGTCGTTGCCGCTGCCTCCCTGCAGGCTGTCACGGACCCGCCCGCCGGCCATGCGGTCGTCGCCCTCCCCGGCGAGCACCAGGTTGAAGGCGGAGGCCCCGCCCGCGTAGCGATCGTCCCCTCGGCCGAGGTCGGCCGCCGCGCCGGTGCCGTGGCCGAACCCGCCGGGCAGATCGCGCTGGCCGAAGCCGCCGTCGGGGCCGACGCCCGAGAGATCGACGCGGTCGTTCCCGCTGCCCGCGACGACGTCCACCTCGGACACCTTCGAGCAGGCGATCGCGCCGGTCCGGGGGTCCTTGCCGTTCACCTTCACCACGCCGTTCCTGCAGAGGACCGTGATGTGGTCGGAGCCCTTGCCGCCGGTGACGGTCAGGAGGCTCCCGCTGAGCGACGCGTTCACCTTCGCCTGAGCCGCGGAGGGGGCCACGAAGAGCGCCGCCGCGAGTGCCGCGGGCAGGGCGAAGCGCAGGTATGGGCGGTGGGAAAGCGTCAGCACGGGCAGTGAAGGAACACCGGCGGCATCACGAAGTAGCTCAATCCGCGGGGTGGGGAAAGGGCGTGTCTACTCGCCGGCGATCAGGGAGTGCCAGACGGGGAGGACGGGCTTGTTGAAGTAGTTGAGCGCCTCCTCGCGGATCGCCGCGACCTCATCCGAGTACCAGTAGCGCTCCCAGTCCTCGTGGCTCTCCCAGACGGACGACTGGCGGAAGTGCAGCGGGTCGTCCTGGTCGCGGGTCAGCGACCAGCCCTTGGCGCCGAAGGCCATCGCCCGCGCGGCGGCGGGCTCCCAGATCTCGTACCACTGCTCCGCCCGGAACGGGTGGATGTGCCACTCGATGTAGACGATCTCGAGGTGCCCGTTCAACGAAGCGTCGGCCATCAGGCGCCCACCTCTGCCCTGATCGCGCCGGGGCCGTCCTCCTCCTTGCCGTCCTCTTCGCTCGTCGCCCCCACGAGGATCGAGATCTTGCCGAGGTGCTTGTTCTCGTGGAGCAGCTGGTGCGCCTCGGCGACGCCGTCGAAGCCCATCACCCGCCACAGCACCGGCTGGATCTTGCCCTCGGCCATCAGCTGGTTCGCGCGCATGCACTCGTAGGCATTGGCGAAGTGCGACCCGATGATCTGCTTCTGGCGCATCCACAGGTAGCGGACGTCGAAGTCGAGCGTGTAGCCCGAGGTCGCCCCGCAGATCACCACCTTGCCGAACGGCTTGACGACGAAGACGGAGGTGGGGAAGGTGGCCTGGCCGACGTGCTCGAAGACGATGTCGGGCGAGTCGCCGAGGATCTCCTTGACCTTCTTGGCGAAGCCGCGTGACTCCTTGAAGCGCGCCTTCTCCTGGTCCGGCGTCTCGTCCCCGGTCCGCATCATCCCCGAGAACTCGTTGCGGTTGATGTAGTCGACCGCGCCGAGGCGCTTGACCAGCTCGCCCTTCTCGTCGGAGGAGACGACGCCGACGGCATTCGCCCCCGCTGCCTTGCAGAGCTGTGTGGCGAAGACGCCGAGGCCGCCCGCGGCGCCCCAGATCAGGACGTTGTGGCCGGCCTGAAGCTTGCACTGGTCGATCAGCATCCGGTACGCCGTGAAGTAGGTGAGCCCGTACGCGGAGGACTCAGCCCAGGAGAGGTTCCTCGGCTTGGGCAGGAGCTGCTGCGCCTGCACCTTGGTGAACTGGGCGAAGGAGCCCCAGGTGGTCTCGTAGCCCCAGATCTGCTGGCTGGGAGCGGCGAGCGGGTCGAGGCCGTGGACCTCGACGTCCTCGTAGGAGGCCTGGTTGCAGTGGATCACGACCTCGTCGCCGGGCTTCCACTTGGTGACGCCCTCGCCGACCTTCCAGACGATCCCGGAGGCGTCCGAGCCGCCGATGTGGTGGCCGTACTCCTCGTGGTCGCCGTAGCCGAAGACGGAGACGGGCTTGCCCAGGGCGGCCCAGACGTTGTTGAAGTTGACCCCGGCCGCCATCACCCGGACGATCACCTCGAAGGCGCCGGGCTCGGGCACCTCGATCTCCTCGACCTGGAAGGCGTCCCTGGGCTCCCCCTCGCGCTCCGGGCGGATGACCCAGGCGGCCATCTTCTCGGGCAATTCGCCCGGTTGGACTTCGAGCTTGGATACGTCGGCGATCTCTACGGCCAATGTGACTCCCGTTATGCGAGGGCGCGCGTCAGCGCGACCCGATTAGTGACGGTGGACGGGTGGGATCGTAGTCAACGGTTGTCAGGTTGGTGTCCGGACCCCCGACTACGTTCGAGAGTCCATGGAAGCGTCTGAGAAGCCACAGCTCCCCCTCGAGCCCGACGTGACCGATGGCGCTGTGCGCGCGATCGGCGACCGTCTCGTGATCGAGCGCCTCGAGGTGAATGACCCGGCCGCCGCCCGAGCCGTGCGGGAGCAGGTCGACGAAGGTCATCAGCCCGCCGAGACGGTCACCCGCGCCATCGAGATCGGCACGCGCGTGATCGAGAGCGAGGGGACCGCTGCGAACGTCGACTACGTCAAGGGCGAGCTCGAGCGCCAGATGCGACCGCTCGCGGAGCGCCTCGGAGGCGTGATCGAGGAGGGCCAGGAGGAGTTCGTCGAGCACCTCGCCGCCAGCTTCGACAGCGAGCGGACCGGCTCCGTGCAGCAGCAGATCCGGGAGATGCTGGTCACGGCGATGGAGCACCAGCGCACCCAGCTCGCCAAGCAGTTCTCGGCCCAGGACGGCGCGAATCCGCTTTCGGACTTCAAGGAGGCCGTGGTCCGCGCGGTGAAGAGCTCACAGGAGTCCCAGCAGCACGAGCACGCTCAGGATCGTGACCGCCTCGAGGCCCTGACCGCCGAGGTCACCGCGCTCCGCGAGCGCCTCGGAGCGAAGGAGGAGCTCGAGGCCGAGCAGTCGCGGGGGACCGCAAAGGGCCGTGACTTCGAGGACAAGGTTCACGAGGTGATCGATCAGGTCGCGGGAGCGCGCGACGACGTCGCTCACCATGTCGGCGATCTTCCGGGTGAGACCCGGGGGAAGAAGGGCGACACCGTGGTCGAGATCGGCGCCGCTGTCGGGCCCTGCATGGCGAAGGTCGCCTTCGACCCGAAGGACGTCAGCAACCTGACCCGCCCGAAGGCGTGGGAGGTCCTGAACGGCTCGCTGGACGACCGCGGCGCGGACTACGCGGTGCTCGTCGTGGCGATGGAGGAGAACCTCCCGGCGGGGACGCAGAACCTGGTCGAGTACGAGGGCAACAAGCTGATCGTCGCCGTCGACCGCGACGAGCCCGAGCGGATCGTGCTGGAGACCGCCTACGGCCTCGCGCGCGCTCGCGCGCTGGCGGCGCGCAAGGACGAGCTCTCGCTCGACGCGCCGGCGATGAAGGAGGCGATCGACGAGGCGCGCCGGGCACTCGAATCGCTGAAGACCGCTCGGCAGGCGCTAACGGGAATGCGCAAGAACGCGGACAGCATCGAGTCTTCGCTGGGCGTCATGGAGGAGGGTACGAAGGCGGCGCTGGCGCGGGCGGACAGCCTGATCGCCGATGCGCTGGATGGAGCTGCCTAGGCTTGGCTCGGCGGGAATTCCGTCCAGATGGGTGCAGCGCGATCATGCCGGCCGTGCGGGAGGACGAATTGGACAGTAGGAGACCAATGGAAGCGTCCGAGAACAGGGGACCGCCTCGCAGGGGGCGTGGCGGTACCGACCTACATCGAATCGACCCGGATCGCGTCGTCGAGACGCTTGGATCCCCACACCACGCGGGCGGCTACGCCCGTCTCGAGCTGATGCTCAACTCCGTCCTGCCTCGCCTCGTCGGCGAAGCGCCCGCCCGGCGCGCCGGCTAGGGCAGCAGCAGATCGTTCTGTCCCGACGGGCGCTCCGGCCCGACGGTGAAGCTGAAGGGCGAAACCGCGAATCCGTCGACGCTCGCCTCGTAGTTGCCGGTCTTCATGTCGACGGTGAGCGTGTCGGCGTCACCGGGCGCGATCTGCTGCGAGGTGGCATCCACCGGGCCGCGGATCGCGAGGCTGCCGCTCTCGTTCGTCAGGTTGGCGATCGTGATGTTGGCCAGGCCGGCGCCGAACTCCCTCGGCGAAACCGCGACCCCGTCGGTTGCGATCTTCACGCTGATCTCGGCCGGGATCGGAGGGCGAGGATCGTTGTTGAAGTCGTCGCGGCCGCAGCCGACGACAACGAGCGCCACCAACAGGGTGGCGAGCACCAGCAGCGCTCTGCCCCTCCTCCGCAGCATGCGCCGAGGAATCTAACCGACGGGGCGGGGAGCCGCTTCAGCAATCAGGTGCTTACGAGAAAGGCAGTTCCACGACCTCAGCGGTCGCTGTGCCGTCACCCACGGTGAGCTGCCCGCCGAGCTCGGCCTCACGCCTGACGATCGCCAGCGCGATCGGCCCGTGGGCGGGGGAGAGGCTGGCGGTGCCGACGGTGCCGACCTGCCGCTCCCCGAGGCGCAGCGGATCACCGGGTGCGGCGGGCACACTGAGGCGAAGCCCGCGAAGTGTTCGGTTCGGCTTGCCGCGGTAGTGGAGGCGGGCAACCGGCTCCTGGCCGATGTAGCACCCCTTCTCGAAGTCGACGGCGCGCTCGACGATGCCGGCCTCCGCGGGCATGTGCTCGGAGGTCATGTCGAGCCCGAACCGCGGCCGGCCGGATTCGACCCGGACGATCTCCGCGGCCTCGTCGCTCACCCGCACGGCGCCGGCGGCCGCGAGCATGTCCTCCAGGCCCTCCGCATCCTCGGCCCTGACGATCAGGTCGATCCCGGCGTCGGTGGCGACGCCGAGCACGTCGGTGCCGTCCCAGGAGCGAAAGCGCTGAGCGTGCTCCGGCCCGAGGCCCTCGAATCCCGAGAGCTCGGCGGCGCGCGGGCCGATCAGCGAGATCAGGGCCCAGCGGTCGGTGACGTCTTCGATCTCGACCTCGCGGCCGATGCTGTAGGTGCGGAGGTGCTTCAGGACCGCCTCGGCGGGCGCCGGCTCGAGGTCCAGCCGGAGATCGCCGCTCTCGAGGCGAAGCACGCGCATGTCGCCCGAGAGATGACCCTTGCGGTCGAGCAGCGCCGCGTAACAGCCGTGCTCGGGCTCGAGCGCCTCGATGTCGTTGGTCAGCTGTCCCTGCAGGTACTCGGCCGCATCCGGACCGGTGAGGTGCAGGGCCGCTCGCTCCCTGGCGAGAAATCCCGCCTCCTCCCGCAGGGCCCGGTACTGGCCGTCGAGCTCCACCTGGGTCGCGGTCTCGGTCACGAGCCGATTGTAGGTCGCAGCCTCCACGGGCTTCCCTGGCGATGAAGGCATCAAGAAGTTAGTTGCTCCTAAATTCCGAGTTCGGATGTGCTTCAATATCGCGGATGCCGGTCCAGGCCCACAACGCCCATCCGAAGCGGCGCACCAACGAGGGCGCCGAGAACTACGCCAAGGCGATCTACGAGCTCCAGGAGAAGGACTCCCGCGCGGTGCGGACGACCGAGGTGGCGCAGCGTCTCGGCGTCACGCCTGCCTCGGCGTCGGGGATGCTCAAGCGGCTGGCGGAGGAGGGAGTCGTCTCCTACCAGCCCTACCACGGGGCCCGCCTGACGCCCGACGGTGAGCGGATCGCCCTCGAGATGATCCGCCACCACCGGCTGATCGAGCTCTTCCTGGCCGAGGTCCTGGGCATGCCCTGGGACCGAGTGCACGCCGAGGCCGAGGTGCTCGAGCACCATATCTCCGAGGAGCTCGAGGAGCTGATCGCGGCCAAGCTCGGCGAGCCGGTCATCGATCCACACGGCGACCCGATCCCGGACCGCGACCTGGAGGTCAGCGCCGATGACTCCGTCGCCCTCACGGACCTCGACTCCGGCGAGCAGGGGGTCTTCACCCGCGTCTCCGACAGCGACGCGTCGATGTTGCGCTACCTGGCCGAGCACTCGATCCAGCCCGGCACCCGCCTCACCGTCAAGGGCAAGGAGCCCTTCGGCGGTCCGGTATTGGTGGAGATCGGGAGCCGCACCCATCCACTGGGTCCGGAGCTGGCGGCGAGCATGCGGGTCAGCCGCGGGAGGGCCGGGAGATGAGCGACCAGGAGCTTTCGACCGAGCTGGAGGAGGACGTTGGGCTCGTGGATCCTGTGCCCGGCGAGCTCTCGGCGCCGCCTGAGCCGGGGAACGGCTTGGGCGGCATCGAGGAGGTCCGGCCGGAGGATGTCCTTCCCGGCGAGGCGGCGGTCAACCGAGCGGCGCGGCGGTCGCTCGACGGCCACTCGCGCGGCCTGCCGCGCATCTGGCCCTTCCTCGGGCCGGCCTTCATCGCCGCGGTCGCGTACATCGACCCGGGCAACTTCGCCACCAACATCGCGGGCGGCGCCAAGTTCGGCTACCTGTTGCTCTGGGTGGTGCTCGGCGCGAACCTGATCGCGATGGTCGTCCAGACCCAGTCGGCCAAGCTCGGGATCGCGACGGGGAAGAACCTGGCGGAGGCCTGTCGGGACACGTTCTCCCGGCGGACGTCCATCGGCCTCTGGATCCAGGCCGAGCTCGTCGCGGCGGCCTGCGACATCGCCGAGGTGGTCGGCGCCGCGCTTGGCCTGAACCTGCTCTTCGGGATACCGCTGTTCCCCGCCGGCCTGCTGGCGGGAGCCGGCGCCTTCGCGATCCTCGGCCTGCAGCAGAAGGGCTTCCGCCGCCTCGAGGCCGGGATCGTCGCGATGGTCGGAGTGGTCGTGCTCGCGTTCGCCTTCGAGGTCTTCGAGTCGAATCCCGACGGAGGTGAGGTCGCAAAGCACCTCTTCACGCCCGGATTCGCCGGCACCGAGAGCGTGCTGCTGGCGGTGGGCATCATCGGCGCGACCGTGATGCCCCACGTCATCTACCTGCACTCCGCCCTGACTCAGCGCCGGATCGTGGGGCGCGACGAGCGCGAGAAGCGTCAGATTCTTCGCTTCGAGCGCATTGACGTCGTGATCGCGATGGCGATCGCCGGGGCGGTCAACCTCTCGATGATGATCATGGCCGCTGCGCTCTTCCACGGCAGCGGGTTGGTCGGGATCGACACCATCGACGGCGCCTTCGACGGCCTCAAGCAGCTCGTCTCGCCGGGTGCCGCGACGATCTTCGGCATCGCGCTGCTGGCGTCCGGCTACGCCTCGTCCTCGGTGGGGACGATGTCCGGCCAGGTCGTCATGCAGGGCTTCATCAGGCGCCGCATCCCGATTTTCCTGCGCAGAGCCATCACCCTGACCCCCGCGCTGATCGTCCTCGCGATCGGGCTCGATCCGACGGATGCCCTGGTCGCGAGCCAGGTCGTGCTCTCCTTCGGGATCCCGTTCGCCCTCGTCCCGCTGGTGATGCTCACGCGCAAGCCGGACCTGATGGGCTCTCTCGCGAGCCCTCGCTGGCTGACCCTGATCGCCAGCGTCCTCTCCGGCCTGATCATCGCCCTCAACGTCTTCCTGCTCGAGCAGGTCTTCATCGGATAGATGAAGAGGCGAGCGGGGATCCAGGTCTCCTCGCGGCTCGACGCAGCCCCGAAGGAGATCTGGAGCTGGGTTGTGACGGCGGACGGCGTGAACGACGAGTTGGGGCCCTGGCTGCGGATGACCGTGCCGGGGGGCGGCGACCTCGACCTGAACTCGGTCGAGATCGGCAAGCCGATCGGCCGCAGCTGGGTGCTTCTCCTCGGGGTGCTTCCGGTCGACTACGACGAAATCAAGCTCGACGAGATCGACGAGGGACGCGGGTTCGTCGAGCGCTCCCGGATGCTCTCCCAGCGCTGGTGGGAGCACATCCGCACGATCCGGCCGGTCGAGGCCGGCGCCGTGGTCACCGACGCGGTCGCCTGGGAACCACGGCTGCCACTTCCCGGCGCGGCGATGCGCCCGCTCCTCCGGGCGATCTTCGCCCATCGCCATCGCCGGCTCCGGCGGCGCTTCGGCGGTCTCCCGGTCTCCGGCAGCTAGGCTTCCGCCGTGGCTCTGGCACAGGACTTCGAGGCCGTCATCGAGACCCTCCCCGGCGACTGGACCGACCTCGAGATGGATCTGCGAATCGCCGATGAGAGCCGCTACGTCGACGCGGCGGTGATCCTGTCCCTGGTGAACGCGCAGCCGTACTCGCGCGCCGACTGGCACTGGCGGATCAACGTCGCGCACCGGTTCGGGCACGCGGCCGCGGCCGAGACCGTGCGGGGCGCGTTGACCAAGCTGGACCGCGAGGGAATCGGCGGGGAGCTCAGGGTCAGGGACGCTCAGGAGGGCCGCGCCGAGATCATGCAGTGGTGGGGCCGGCCGGACAGCATCCGGCGGGACTTCCAGCGCCGGCGCAGCCTGTAGATCTCGCTAGACGAAGCGCTCCGGGTCCGGGACCCGGAAGAAGGTCTGGATGACCGAGGCGAGCTGGTTGGAAACGATGCGGGCCCGGTTCATCTCGGTTCGGGTCCAGGGCCGCTCCTCATGGCACATGGCCTCGACCATGCCCAGGCTCTCACCGCGGATGACCACCGGCACGATCAGCAGCGTCCGGTAGCCCAGCGCGAGCATCAGCTCGACCTCGTGGCGGTCGGCCCGCGGGTCGCCCACCAACACCTGCGCCGATTCCTGCCGCTCGATGACGCGCTCGGTGGTCGGGTACTGGTCCACGGCGAAGTACTCCTCCTCGGGCTGCTCGCCGCTCTCCGCGAGCGTCTCGATCACGCCCATGTCGGCATGGAACTGAGAGAGGGCGACCTTGTCCGCATGCAGCTCTCCGGCGATCAGGTCGAGGACGCTGTTGAGGTCGGAGCGGCTCCGGGCGTTCGCCAGGCGAGCGCTGAGATGCTCCAGCCGCCGGTCGCCCGCGGAGATCGTCGGGGTATCGCCGCCGGGGGTGGAGATCAGGGCATTCGCGAGCGCGTCGCGGCAGGTCTCGGCGGCGGGAGGGGAGACCTGGCTCCACGGTGGGGCGGGACGCCCGATCGCATAGCCCTGCCCCCACGGAACGTCGAGATTGGAGAGCACCTCGATGTCGTCGTGGCTCTCGATCCCCTCCGCGCAGACGGTGGCGCCGACGCGGCGGGCGAACCGGACGAGCGACTCGACGAGCGCCATCCGCACCGGGTCGGAATGGATGGCACGGGTCAACTCGAGGTCGAGCTTGACGATGTCCGGGCGGACCCACATGACCTGCTTGAGGCCGGCGTAGCCGGCGCCGGCGTCGTCGATCGCGATCCTCGCGCCGCGCTCGCGGAGCTGGGCGAGCGAGTTCGCCAACAGGCTGTCGCCGACGTAGACCTCGTGCTCGGTGAGCTCGATGATCACGTCGGAGAGGTCGTCGGGCAGGACGCGCTTCACCGCATCGGTGGAAAGCGCAGAGGGGCTGACGTTGACCGCGATGTGCGTTCCCGGGGGGCGACCGATCCGCTCGAGCGCCGCCTGGATCGCAGCCGCCTCGAGCTCGGGCCCGAGCCCGCAGGCGTTGGCCTGCGCGAACCAGGTCGAGGGCGGGCGATCCGGGGCATCCGGGAATCGCGCGAGCGCCTCATAGCCGATCAGGCGGCCCGTGGTGAGGGAGGCGACGGGCTGGTAGAGCGGCTCGATCGCGCGCTCCTTGAGAATGCGCTCGATCTCCGAGCGCTGCGGTGCGTCGCCGCTGAGGCGTACATGATCAGGATCGAAGCGCCGAGTCCGGGACTTTCCTGACCGTTTCGCCCAGTAGAGGGCGCCCTCGGCGAGCTGCAGGAGCGTGTCGGCGCTGTCGGCGTCCACCGGGTAGACGGCGACGCCGGCGGAACAGCTCAGCTCGGATCCGGCGGGAGAGAGCCGGGCGACCGCGGTACGGACGCGCTCGGCGATCTCCTGCGCCGTCTCGGCCTCGGTGCCGGGCAGGATCAGCGCGAACTCCTCGCCGCCGGTGCGGGCGGCGATGTCGGCTCCGCGAACCGACTTGCGAAGCTGGGCGCCGACCCCCTCCAGGACGCCGTCGCCGAACGGATGGCCGTGGCGCTCGTTGATTCCCTTGAAGTCATCGAGGTCGAGGGCGACCACGGCGACGGCGTCGCGCTTCGCCGCCGCCTTCTGCAGTTCGCTGCGGAGCGCCTCCTGGAAGCCGCGGTGGTTGATCAGGCCGGTGAGCGGGTCGGTCTCGGCGAGGTCGCGCAGCTCGGCCTGCTGGCGATGGAGCAGTACGGTCAGCGCGACGGTGAACAGCATCCCGACGCCGGCGAACGCGGCCAATCCGGTGGCTCCTCGCGTCGCCGCCAGCCCGATGACCGTGCCCCAGATGATCGAGAAGCCCACGGCAGCCCAAGGCAGCACCCTGCGGCGGGAATTTCGGGGATCGGCGATTCGCCCCACGGACGCAAGTATCGGAACGCACGTCCGCTCCTACATCCCTCTTTTTTGGTCAAATGGCCTGCTTGGACGCATGAGCCTGCTCGCCCGTCACACTTGAGCCATGGCCCGGATCGCCGCCCTCGTGCAAGATCTGATGCTTGCCAGCCGCGTGCGCACCGCCCTCGAGGCGAGCGGGCACGAGGTGGAGCAGGACAGCCAGGTGCCCGACGAGCTCGATGGCATCGACCTCGTGGTCGCCGACCTGGATGCGGTGCCCCCCGAGCGCCTGGTTGAGCTGGGCGTCCCGGTGATCGGCTTCTACCAGCACACGGACGTCGACACCAAGACCCGCGCCGAGCAGGCCGGCCTGACGCTGGCGGTCCCGCGGAGCCGGATGGTCAGGGAGCTGCCGGAGCTGGTGGAGAAGGCGCTCGTCTAGCCCTGCCCGAGCAGGCCTGACTGGATCGCCCAGGCTCGCCAGCGCTCGATTGCGTCCGGCGCGAGTGCCGGTGTCGCGGCGGTGCTTCCGAGTGAGAACGCCCTGCTCGAGGTGAGCGCCTCGAGCTGAGCGTTCTGCGCCGCGCCGGCTAGGCCTGGGACCTGGGCGAGCAGGTCATCGAGCGCCTGCTGCGGGTGACGGCCGAGGACGCCGTAGCCCCGGCGGAGTCCACTGATCAGCTGGTCACCGAGCTGTTCATTCCCCGTCTTCGCGACCAGGAGGAGCTCGGGGTAGCGCGGGGCCCCGAACTGGTCCACGCGGAACTCGCGGATCGGGATGCCCTCCTGCCGCAGCTCGACTCCCTCGGCGTTCCAGAAGGCGGTGGCCGCGTCGACCTTGCCGGCCGCCAGGTCCGCGACCGCGTTGAAGCCGATCGTGACCCGGTGCACGTCCGACGGGTCCACTCCTCCGGACCGCAGCACCGTGTCGAGGACGGCATCGTCGGAGGGGACTCCGGTGACCCCGATCGTCTTCCCGGCCAGGTCCGCCGGCGTCCGGATCTCGTCGAGGTCGCGGGCAATCACCGACGCGAGCGGCCGCTGGACGACGGCGGCGATCGCGGCCAGATCCAGGCCGCGCTCCCTGGCGATGCCGAAGTCGCTGATGTCCATCACCGCGAAGTCGGCCCGCCCCGTTTCGAGCAGCTTGGCGCTGTCCGCCGTGCTCGACGGCTCCTGGATGTGGAGGTCGATCCCCTCGTCCCTGAAGTAGCCGTTCGCCTGCGCGGCGTAGATGCCGGAGTGCACGGCGTTCGGCTGGAAGTCGAGGACCAGGGTCGCGCCCTTCGGCGCGCCCGGTTCAGCGCCGCCCCCTCCGCACCCGATGAGCGTGACGAGGAGGGCGGCCGCCAGCAGCGCGGCGACCCGTCTCATTCGCCGCTGACCCTATATGCGAGGGCGCTCCGAGAGGAGCGACCCGTTTCATAAGGCCGCGATAAAGGTTTGCGAGGGGGTCTCGGCCCGGCGGGAAATGCAGTTAGACTGCGCGCCGCTGTCAGGTCGGACACCTACGAGGAGGTCACTCAGAGATGCAAGATCGAGGTCTAGCGGCGTATGTCGCCGAGCTGGTCGGGACGCTGCTCCTGGTCTTCTTCATCACGAGCGTTGTCGCGCTTTATGTGGCCACCGGCTCCAACTCGCAGTTCGGGTCGGACTTCGCCGTTGTCGGCCTGACGCACTTCCTGCTGCTGTTCGCGCTGATCATCAGCATCGGCGTGGCGAGCGGCGGGCACTTCAATCCGGCGATCACCACCGCGTTCATCGTGATCCGCCGAATCGACCCGATCGACGGTCTCGTCTACATCCTCGCCCAGCTCTCGGGCGGCGTGCTCGGCGCGCTGCTGACGAAGGCCTTCCTGCTTGACGAGGGCCGTGCATCCGACTACGGCACACCTAAGGTCAGTGCCCTGCTGGGCGGCGCCTTCCAGGGATTCATCGTGGAGGGCATCGGCGCTTTCGTCCTCGTGCTGGTCGTGCTCGCCGTGGCACTCAACCCGGAGACCCGCCGTTGGGCTGCCCTCAGCATCGGCGGCGCGCTGGGCTTCCTGGTCATGGTGCTCGGCCCGCTCACCGGCGGCTCCTTCAACCCGGCGCGCTGGTTCGGGCCGGCGCTGGTCAGCAACCACTTCACCGACGCCTGGGCCTACATCCTCGGCCCGCTGGTTGGAGGCCTGCTCGCCGCGGCCGTCTACAGGTTCATCATCGAGCCCTCGAGCGGCCCGGTGCAGGAGATGGCGGATACCGTCGCCCCACGCGGCCCGGCTCCGCCCGCGGGCGAGTCCCCGCCCCTGCGCCAGGGGCCCGGCGGACCTCCGCCGTCGTCGCCCCCAGGCGGCATCGCCGGGAGCTAGCGGCCACCAGGCCGCTCGCTACAGGAGCGAAGGGCGAAGCCCGTAGCGACTTATGCGGGGCGGCCGCTTGTGGCCGTAGGTCCGGCCGCGGGGTTTGTGGCGGCCGATCATGCCGAAGGGGTCCCTTCGGTAGGTTGAGGCTGCCATGCGCAGGGTCACCTTCTCGCGCAACTACACGCTCTCGCTCTCGAGGACGTGTCAGTGCTACTGCAAGTACTGCGCCTTCGCCACCCACCGGGCGCACCTCCACGACCCGGACGAGGTGGAGCGCCGCCTGGACGAGGCCGTGCGGCGCAACGCGAAGGAGCTCCTCGTCCTCACCGGGGAGCGCCCCGAGGTCAACCCGGAGGTGGCGAAGCTCCTCCATGGTTGGGGACACGAGGACTTCACCTCCTACGTCATCTGGGCCTGCCAGAAGGGCCTCGAGCGCGGCCTGCTTCCGCACACGAACGTCGGCGTCCTCTCTCGCGAGGATCTGAGTCGGCTCCGGGAGGTGTCCGCCTCCCAGGGCCTGATGCTGGAGTCGACCAATCCAGACCTGGTCGTCCACCAGGGCTCACCGACCAAGCACCCGGCGAAGCGGCTGGAGACGATTCGCCTGGCCGGGGAGCTGCGGATTCCATTCACCACCGGGATCCTGGTCGGCATCGGCGAGAAGCCGGAGGAGTGCGTGGCGGCCCTCGAGGCGATCGCCGCCATCCATGCCGAGTACGGTCACGTCCAGGAGGTGATCCTCCAGAACTTCGTCCCGCATCCGCGCTACTACGGCGCCGAGGTCGCCGATATCGCCGACGAGGCATCGCGCAGGCGCTGGACCGGGGAGGACGAGGGGTCCGCCGAGCTTCCTCTCCCGGAGTGGGCGAGGCCCGTCTCCATCGATGAGATGAAGCACCTGATCTCGGAGTCCAAGCGGCTGATGCCCGACGTCGGAGTCCAGGTGCCGCCCAACCTCGCCGACTGGTGGCCGGAACTGGTCGAGGCGGGCGCCACCGACCTGGGCGGGCTCTCGAGCAACGGCGATCACATCTCTCCCGAGGAGCCCTTCCCGAGCCCCCATCAGGTGCGCAAGGAGCTGGCGCCGCGCGGCTACGCGCTCACCGAGCGCCTCTGCGCCTATCCCCAGTACCTCGACCCGGAGTGGATGGAGCAGGGCGTCCTCGACGTCGTGAAGCTCAAGTACTGGAGCTTCATCCCCAGGCGCGGCTCGGGTCGCCGACAGGAGACTCCGCCCTCGCCCGAGGTGGCGCCCGGGGCGATCGAGAAGGGCCGCCGCGGCGAGGGGCTCAGCGAGGAAGAGCTGACGGCGCTCTTCTCCGAGACGCGCCCCGAGGTGATCGAGGAGATGCGGGCCGCTGCCGACGAGCTGCGCGCGGAGCTGGCCGGCGAGACGGCGACCTTCGTCGTCAACCGCAACATCAACTTCACCAACGTCTGCGTGGTCGGCTGCGCCTTCTGCGGCTTCGGCCAGGGCAAGCGCTCACCGGATGCCTACCTGGTCGCCGAGGACGATTTCGCCGCCCGGGTCCAGGAGGCGATCGACTTCGGGGCGACCGAGATCTGCATGCAGGGCGGGATCCACCCCGACTACACCCTGGAGGACTACGGCCGCTGGCTCAGCTTCGCGAAGGACTGCGCCCCGGACATCCACCTGCATGCCTACTCGCCGATGGAGATCCACTACATGTGCGAGCGCTCGGGACGGACGCCGGACTCCGTGTTCGAGTACCTGATCGAATGCGGCCTCGGCTCGACGCCGGGCACGGCGGCCGAGGTCCTCGACGACGGGGTGCGCCAGCGCATCTCCCCGAACAAGCTGCCGGTCGCCCGCTGGGTCGAGATCATCGAGGCCTCGCACCGCGCCGGCCTCCGTTCGACCTCGACGGTCATGTTCGGACACATCGAGGAGCCGCGCGAGCTCGCGCGCCACATGAGGATCGTGCGGAAGCTCCAGGAGCGGACCGGAGGGATCACGGAGTTCGTGCCGCTCAGCTTCATCCCCTTCAACACTCTCCTCGGCCGCACGCATGGGGTGGAGGAGATCTCCCGTCAGGACAACCTCAAGCACACCGCCGCGTTCCGGCTCGCGCTCGGCAGGACGATCACCAACCTGCAGGCGAGCTGGGTGAAGATGGGACTGGATGCAGCCACCGAGAGCCTGCGTTGGGGCGTCAACGACCTCGGCGGGACGCTGATGGAGGAGAACATCTCGCGAATGGCCGGGTCACACCACGGTGTCAAGCTCGAGCCGGAGCAGCTCATAGACGCTGCCCGCCGGGCCGGCCGGACTCCGGCCCAGCGGACGACGCTCTACGAGATCGTCGAGACCTACTAGTTCGCGGAGCCTGTGCGGCCCTCGCGGGCTCCCGCCGCCGCGCCGGTGGCGGCGCCCGTGACGGCGCCCCGAATCCGATCGGTCAGGGTCGGGTTCCCGGTCTTGGCGGCGTTGCGCGCCCACGCCGTGAGCAGCGCGCTGAGGGCGAAGAACGCCACGAAGGTGACGATCAGGGGCACGAACAGCCCCAGCGCGCCGTCACCCGCAAACGCACCGCTCTTGGTGAAGAGGGCGCCGAAGGTGAGCGGCTGCACCACCGCCGCGACAGCCGTCAGCCAGCCGAGCCAGGCGGGAAACGCGCCGCTCCGCAGCAGCACGATCGCGGTCGCCGCAAAGAATGCGGTGAACGCCGGGATCGCCGCGACACCGATCAGCACGAAGATGTCGTTGAGCGCTCGGGTGATCAGTGGGTCGACGCCCTGCGGGCGATAGGCCGCGACCGCTTCCGCAGCGAGGCCGACCATCAGGCATGTACCTCCGATGATGCCGCCGATCAGCGTGATCGAAGGCAGCCTCGGCGTGCCGCTGGCGATCCGCAGCACGCTCGTCAGCGTTCCGAGGAACCAGATGTAGAAGAAGAATGCGACCGCCACGATCACGACCCCGGCGCGGACAGCGCTGTGATGGTCAAGGAAGTAACTCGCCCACTCCTGCGACGGGGCGTTCAGGTCCGGTGGCGTTGGGATGACCACGGCGAACCCGATCAACGTCAGGATGACGAATACGATGCCGGTCGCCGCTCCGTATGCGAGGTAGCGATCGTCGTTCATGTTTTCTCCTCTCTGGACCCCGGCCCCGGCGATCCTATTCGAGACAATCAGCTCATGCGTGCCATGGTGCTCGACGCCCCCCGGCGGCCCCTCGTGGAGCGAGACCTGCCCGACCCCGAGCCCGCGGAGGGCCAGATCCTGATCGAGGTCTCCACGTGCGGCGTCTGTCGTACGGATCTCCACATCGTCGATGGCGAGCTCACGGAGCCGAAGCTGCCGCTCGTCCTCGGGCACCAGATCGTCGGCCGCGTGATCGGCGTGGGCGACGGCGCCGGCCGCTTCGCCGAGGGGGATCGGGTCGGGGTCCCCTGGCTCGGTTGGGTCGATGGGACCTGCCGCTATTGCCGCTCGGATCGGGAGAACCTCTGCGAGAACGCGAAATTCACCGGCTACGATCTCGAAGGCGGCTACGCGGAGCGCGCCGTGGCGGACGAGCGCTTCTGCTTCCCGATTCCCGGCGACGCCAGCGACGAGCACGTTGCCCCGCTGCTCTGCGCGGGCCTGATCGGCTACCGGTCGCTGCGGCTGGCCGGCGAGGGCGAGCGGCTCGGACTCTACGGCTTCGGCTCCTCGGCCCACATCATCTGCCAGGTGGCTGTCGCTCAGGGCTGGCGCGTCTATGCGCTTACGCGTGAGGGCGACACGGAGACGCAGGAGCTGGCGCGCAGCCTGGGCGCCGAATGGGCGGGCGCCGTCGGCGACCGCGCTGCATCCGATCTCGACGCGGCGATCGTCTTCGCGCCCGTCGGCGAGCTCATGGTCGAGGCGCTTCGCGCAATGGCACCGGGCGGGACGGTGGTCTCGGCCGGGATCCACATGAGCGACATTCCGTCATTCCCCTACGAGCTGCTCTGGCACGAGCGAACGATGCGATCCGTGGCGAACCTGACGCGCCGCGACGGCGAGGATTTTCTCCCCCTGGCCGCGAGCGTGCCCGTGGAGACCCGCATCCAGGTGTATCCGCTCGCCGACGCGAACCGTGCGTTGGATGACATTCGTCACGGTAGGGTGGAAGGGTCCGCCGTCCTTTCCATCGGCGGGTAGCCTCACTGATGAAAGGGGTCGCGCCTCCGGCGCGCCTCGCATCACGGGGAGAGGAAGAGACAAATGCCAGATGTGACCGTCAAGCGCGTCGAGGACTTCGAGGCGATCTTCGGAGGCGGATTCCGCCGCGCGAGGGCCGGGCTGGGAGTGAGCTCGTTCGGGCTCGCCGTCATCGACCTGCCGCCGAACTTCTCGCATTACCCGGAGCACGACCAGACCCACGACGACCAGGAGGAGGTCTACACGGTCCTCTCGG
This sequence comes from uncultured Solirubrobacterales bacterium, assembly GCA_963728875.1. Taxonomy (GTDB): domain Bacteria; phylum Actinomycetota; class Thermoleophilia; order Solirubrobacterales; family 70-9; genus DASUPK01. The sequence goes on along the minus strand of CAVSLJ010000003.1, from coordinate 31,547 downwards.
GCCGGGCGACCATTCACGTCGGCGGCGAGGAGTACGAGCTCGAGTCGGGCGTCTTCGCAAGGGTCGGAGCCGCTGAGAAGCGAAAGCTGACCACCGGCGATGAGCCGGCGCGCATCCTGGCGATGGGCGCCACGCCGGGCAAGGTCTACGAGCCTCCCGAGTTCTCCTACGAGGGCACCACGCCGCCCTCGATGGACGAGATCAAGTCGAAGCACGCCCCGGCTCTTTAGCTAGCGAAAGAGGTCTTCCTCAGCGGCTCGCCTCAGCGGTCCCGCCCCGGGACCGTCGTCCCGGGTCACCAGATCGCCGAGGCCGGCGATGACCGCTCCCGGCACCCCTGAGTCCTTGTCGCGCACGAGATCGGCGGCCGAGGCGAGCTCGTCCGTGATCGCGATCAGCGTGGCCGAGAGCTCGATGCCCTGGCGATCGCGCCTGCCGCGCCAGTCCGCGAGCGGCTCGATTCCCGCGCAGCCGATTGCGATGTCAGCCTGGCCGACCCGCCAGGCGCGGCCGAAGCTGTCGGCGATCACCACGGCGGGCGCCGAGCCGGAGGCAGCCTCGATCTCGCCGCGTATCCGCCGGGCGGAGGCGTCGCCATCGATGGGCAACAGGGAGACCTCGCCCTCGGCGAGATTGGACGAGTCGATGCCGGCGTTCGCGCAGACCCAGCCCTCGGTCGTCTCGGTGATCAGCACGCCGCGCTCGGCGCGAACCACCCGCGCGCTCTCCGCGAGGACGAGCTCAACCAGCGCCGGGTCCTTGTCGAGCTCTGCGGCCAGGGCCAGCGCACGCTCACCCGGCTCCACCTCCGAGAGCGAGCGAACGCGCCCCTCGACCTTGGAGACGGCCTTCTGGGAGATCACGACGACCTCTTCCGCCGCGGGGGACGCGGCGTCCGCCAGCAGGCGCCCCAGCTCGTCGCCCTCGCGCAGCTCGGGCAGTCCGGACAGCGGCCGGATCCGCAGCTCACGCGTAGGCAAGCCTGATTCCTAGGCGGCGGCGGGCTGGGTGCGCTCGCCGAGCTCCCAGAGAACCTTGGCCGTCCGCGGAGCGGGCTGCGGGTCGAGCAGCAGGCGATCGCGAAGCAGCGTGTAGTCCTCGGGCGTGTCGAGGTCGAGGCCCATCGAATGGACCTTCTCGAGGGCGAAGCTGATCCCCGAGGCACGCGCCCGGCTGACATGGCGGGCGCAGCTGTCGGGGCCGAACGCCGGGAGGAACATGTCGGGTGGGGCGAGCACGAGGCCGTTGGTGCCCGTGCCGTGGCGGTCCGGGATGATCAGCACGGTTCTCGGTGAGCGGCCGATGTGGGCGTCGAGCTCCTCGGTGTCGAGCATCGGGCAGTCGACGGGCAGCATGGCGACGCGCTCGGCACCCTCCGTCATGGCGGCACGCGCTCCGGCCGCGGCGGCCTCGGAATGGCCCTCATCCGCGTCCTGGACCAGGACCTGGTGGCCGAACCAGCGGGCCTGGCGGGCGATCGAGGCGTCGGCGGTGACGATCAGGACGTCATCGATGCACCGGCTGCGCGGCAGCTTCACTATCAAGTCGAGGAAGAGGGCCTCGGCCAGCTGGTTGCGCTCGTCCTCCGACAGCGTGCCGTTCAACCGCCCATTGGCGACGGAGAGCCCCTTCACCGGGACGATCGCGGTCGTGTGCAAGTTGTTTGAATCCGCCCCCACGGATGTTCAGGCTAGCGGGTGAGACGCGGCTCATACCCGATTCCCGCTGATTTACGCCTGCCCGGCAAGGGTCGAGGCGAACTCGAGGGTCCGCTCCGCCAGCTCCCGCCTGCCCTCGGCCCCCGCCATCAAGGTCGGGCAGCTCATCACCCGAAGGGAATCGGGCGGGGGATCCGGGTCCTCCGGGTCGCAGATCATGCCGTCGAGCAGGCCCTCGTAGAGCGAGGCCGCGCCCGCGGCGGTCGACGGGCGGCTGACCGCGTGCATGAACAGGTCGGTCGGCCCCTTGACGACCTGTCCCGCCACGTAGGGACTGACGGCCACGACCGGGGCGGGGGAGGCGGCGATCGCCTCGCGCACGGCGCGCATGGAGACGATGGGACCGATCGAGATCACGGGATTCGAGGGGCCGATCACGATGGCGTCGGCCTCGCCGAGCGCTTCGAGCACCTCGGGCGTCGGGGCGGCCGCCTCCAGGCCCTCGACCTGAACCTCCTCCACCGGCGCCCGAGCGTGCTCGGCGACCAGGTACTGCTGCAGCCCACGCCAGCCTTCCGCGGTCCTGACCCGCGTCCGCACCGGTTCCTCGCACATCGGCAGCACGGCGGCGCGGATGCCCAGGGCGCGCGCGATCTGCGCCTGCGCGTCGGTGCGCCGCCCGCCCTCGGCGATGAATTCCTTCCGGTACAGGCAGGTCGCGAGGTCGCGGTCGGAGAGCCTGAACCAATCCGGCGTTCCGAGCCTGACGAGGCGATCGAAGACCGTGAACGTGTCGCCCCTGATGCCCCAGCCGCGCTCCTCGTCGATCTCGCCGCTCAGCCAATAGGTGATCAGGTCGGGATCGGGGGAGACGTCCACGCCGGCGATCTCGATGTCGTCGCCCGTGTTGGCCACCACCGAGAGGCCCTCACCGAGCACCTCCTGCATCCCCGCGGCGAGCTTCGCCCCGCCGGTGCCTCCGGCGAGAACCGCTGCGCGGGTCACTTCCAGGGGCTTTTCTCCGGCAGCCCGGTGATCTTGATCCCCGCTCGCGTCTTGTAGCGGACGTTGATTGCGATCAGCAGGGGTGTGAGCGTCTCGGCGATGCGGGCCATCTCGAGCGGGCCGGCGTTGACGGCGCGCAGTCCCTCGATGCGCTCGACCAGCTCGGCGACGCGGGCCTTGTCGGCCTTCTTGTCCCCGCAGATCAAGACGTCCTCGTCGATCGGTTCCCCCTCCGCGAGTGCGGGGGCGCTCACCGTGTGGAGCGCCGAAATCACCGTGACCCCCTCAGGAACCATCTCCTCGGCCTGCTGTGCGGCCGAGCCCTGCCAGACGCCCACGGTTCGCGAAGCCTTGCCGCTGATCGAGGCGGCGGTGGGGACGGTGCAGTCGACCAGGATCTGTCCCTCGCTGAGCGCCTCCCGGAGATTGGTGAGGGTCTCCGACTGGGCGCGGAACGGAACCGTCAGGAAGACGATCGGACCCCGGGCGGCGGCCTCGGCGTTCTCGAGTCCCTCGACCTCGGCGCCTTCGGCCGCCGACCGCACCCGCTCGGCGGCCTCAGCCGCCCGTTCGGGCTTTCGGGAGCCGATCACGATCCTCTCTCCGGCCTGCGCCCAGCGAACGGCGAGCCCGTAACCGAGCGCGCCTGTGCCGCCGATGATCGGGATTGGCTCTGCCACCGGCGAGCAAGCTACACCTCGCCCGGAATAGGCTGCCGGGCGCTATGAGGCTGGAGGGCAAGAAGGCGCTCGTCACGGGCGGCGCGAGCGGCATCGGAGCCGCAATCGCGCGACGCCTCGCCGCCGAGGGCGCAGACGTGACGATCGGCGATCTCAACCTCGACGACGCGACGAAGGTCGCGGGCGAGATCTCCGGGCTCGCGATCGAGCTGGACGTCACCGACCTCGGCTCCTCCCAGGCCGCCGTCGACAGCGCGGGCGCGCCGATCGACATCCTCGTCAACAACGCCGGGACCGACGAGTTCGGATTCTTCACGCAGACCACGCCCGAGCAGTGGGACAAGGTGATCGGGGTGAACCTCCGGGGGGTCCTCAACTGCACCTACGCCGCGCTGCCCGGCATGCAGGAGGCCGGGTATGGCCGGATCGTCAGCATCGCCTCGGAGGCGGGTCGCGTCGGCTCGAAGGGCTCGGCCGTCTACTCGGCGGCGAAGGGTGGCGTGATCGCCTTCACCAAGGTGATGGCCCGCGAGGGCGCGCGCTTCGGGATCACCGCCAACGCGATCGCGCCGGGTCCGATCGAGACGCCGCTGTTGATGCAGGCGAAGGAGTTCGGCGAGATCGGCCACAAGATCATCGAGACGATGAAGGCGGGGACCCAGCTGAAGCGCCTCGGCCAGCCCGAGGAGGTCGCGGCTGTGGCGGCTTTCCTGGCCTCCGATGACTCCTCCTACGTGACCGGCGAGTGCATCGGCGCCTCCGGCGGGATGGGGATGGTGGGCTGATGGCTCTCGAACCCGGGGCGGAGAGATCGATGGAATTCACGGTCGAGGGCCGGCTGCTCACCGACGTCGGCGGGACCATCGGGGCGAGCGTTCTATCGACCCCGGGCATGATCGGGATGATCGAGGCCAACGCCGCCGCGCTCGCCTTCGAGAACCTCGGAGAGGGCAGAGCGACCGTCGGGTTCGAGGTCTGCGTCAAGCATGTCGCAGCCGCCGCAGAGGGCCAGATCTGCATCGTCTTCGCCAAGCTCAATGAGGTCGTCGACGACCGGAAGCTCCGCTTTGACGTCGAGGTCAAGGAGGGCGACCGCACCATCGGCGTCGGGACTCACGAGCGTCGCGTAATCGAGATAGGGTCGGTGACGGGCAGCAACTAGCACCAGGGGGTGAGCCCATGGAGGGCTTCGAAGGAACCAGGACGGTCGATGTCAACGGGACCTCCCTCGCCTACCGGGAGGAGGGTGAGGGCGAGCCGGTCGTCTTCATCCACGGCGATCTGAGCGATCTCCGCAGCTGGGACCCGATGGTCCGGTTGGTCGGTGGGTCATACCGGCCGGTCACCTACAGCCGCCGCTACGCGCCACCGAACGAGGACATCCCGCCCGGGGTCGACAACCAGATGCTCCCGCACGTCGAGGACCTGGCCGCCTTCCTCGGCGAGATCGATGCCGCCCCGGCTCACCTGGTGGGCAACTCCTGGGGCGCGTTCATCGCGCTGCTCACAGCGATCCGCCATCCCGATCTCGTCCGGACCCTGGTGCTCGGAGAGCCGCCCGCGATCACCCTGTTCGTCTCCATGCCGCCGCGGCCAGGTGAGGTGCTGCGCCTCCTGGTGACCCGGCCTCGCACCGCCGTGGCGATCATCGGGTTCGGAGGGAGGGTGATCTCGCCCGCGGAGAAGGCCTTCCGCCGGGGGGACGACGAGGCGGGAAAGCTCGCCTTCGTCCGCGGCGTCATCGGGGAGGAGCGGTGGAACGCGCTGCCGGAGGCTCGCCGCCGGCAGGCGGACGAGAACCTGAGCACGCTCAAAGCCTCCCTGCTCGGAGCCGGCTTCCCGAAGCCGGGCGACGAGGAGCTTCGGGGCGTCCGCTCGCCGGCCCTGCTCGTCTCCGGTGAGAACACGCGGGCCGTCTTCCTCCGGATCCTCGACCGGCTCCAGGAGCTGCTGCCGGACACGGAGCGCGCCACGATCCCGGGCGCAACACACACGCATGAGGAGAACCCTGAGGCGTACAGCGGGATCGTGCTCGACTTCCTCTCGCGGCACCGCTGAGGGAGCCGCCCGGCGAGGCCGCCGACCCTTCCCGGCTAGGCTGAGGCGAATGGCCGCAGCGCTGCCCAATGGTGTCCGCATCCGCGAGGTGGGGCCCCGCGACGGGTTCCAGAACGAGCCCGAGGTGATCCCGACTGAGGAGAAGATCCGGCTGATCCGGCTGCTCGGCGAGGCCGGCCTGAGACGCATCGAGCTCACCTCGTTCGTCCGCCCGGATGTGATTCCCCAGCTGGCCGACGCCGCGGAGGTGCTGACCCGCTTCGAGCCCCGCGAGGGTGTCGCGTACTCGGTCCTGATCCCGAACCGCAAGGGCCTCGAGAACGCGCTCGAGCTCCGCGACCGTTTCCAGGAGGCGAACTTCTTCCTGTCCGCCTCCGAGACCCACAACAAGAAGAACGTGAACCGCACGATCGCCGAGTCCCTGGCCGACCTGGAGGGGACGATCGCCGCGGCCAGCGAGGCGGGCATCCGCTGCGAGGGCGTGATCTCGACCAGCTTCGGCTGCCCGTACGAGGGTGAGGTGCCGCCGGATCGCGTGTTCGAGATCGCGGAGAAGCTCAGGGGATTCGGCTGCGAGGAGATCGCTTTCGGCGACACGACGGGCATGGCGAACCCTCGGCAGGTCGGCGAGTTCTTCGCCACCGCTCGTGAGCGCGTGGACGATGCGGAGCTCACCGCGCACTTCCACAACACACGCGGTCAGGGCCTCGCGAACGTGCTGGCCGCCCTCGAGCAGGGCATCGACTCCTTCGAGAGCTCCTTCGGCGAGCTCGGCGGTTGCCCGGTGCCGCCGGGTTCGACGGGCAACATCTCGACCGAGGACCTGGTCTCGATGCTGGAGGAGATGGACGTCGAGACCGGCGTGGACCTGGCGAAGCTGATCGCGGCGTCGGCCGAGGCGCAGAAGGTGCTCGGCCGGCCGCTCGGTGCGCACCTGCTCACGGCGGGCCCGATCGACTGGCACCGGTAGGGTGCGGGACATGAAGAGCGATCAATTCCGCGCCGCCGCCGAGGCCAAGGATTTCTCGGCGATCGACGACCTCTTCGCCGAGGACGTCACCTTCCGCAGCCCCGTGGTCTTCAAGCCGTACGAGGGCCGCGAGGCCATCGCAATGTTGCTCGGCGCCGTCAGCCAGGTGTTCGAGGACTTCCGCTACACCGACCATGTCGAAACCGGAGACGCCGCCGCGCTGGCGTTCAGCGCACGGGTCGGCGACCGGGAGCTCGATGGAATCGACTTCCTGCACTTCGACGGCGAGGGCCGCATCAATCGCATGGAGGTATTCGTCCGGCCGATGAGCGGCGTGCACGCGCTCGCGGACGCCATGAAGCGAAAGCTGGAGACGGCTTCGCCATAAAGCCGCGGCCACGAGCGGCCGCCGCACATAAGTCGCTTCGGGCTGCGCCCTCCGCTCCAAAGTGGAGCGGCCTGGTGGCCGCTAGTGGCAGCTGGCGCCGTTGCAGGTGCGCAGCTGCTCCAGGCGGGGTTTGAGCTGGCTCGCCAGCGCGATGTCCTGCGGCGACGGAGCGACCGGTCCGGGCGGGTCGTAGAGCAGGTTGGTGAGCTCGTAGGGGTCGTCGTCGAGGTTGTAGAGCTCCTCGTCGCCGTTGTCCCAGAGGTTGTACTTCCAGGGGCCGCGCCGGATCCCGTAGGCGCCGATGTCGGGGCTCTCGAAGAGGATGTCCCGGTTGGCGGCCTCGGCGGGATTTTTCGCCAAGGGCAGCAGCGGGATGCCGTCCATCGTCCGCCCCGGAGTCGTGCCTGTGAGCGAGATGATCGTCGGGGCCAGGTCGATGTTCGCCACCAGCTGGTCGCGCGTCGCGTTCACTGGGAAGCCTGGTCCGCGGATGATCAACGGGACCCGTTCGCCCTCCTCGTAGAGGAAGTTCTTGAATTCGATCCGGTGGGAGCCGAGCTCGAGGCCGTTGTCCGAGGTGAAGATGAAGAACGTCTTTCGCTTGTCGCCGTACTTGCGGACGAGCCCGAAGATTCGCTTCACCTCGTCGTCCACCGAGAGGAGGCTCTCCTGGCGGCCGCGGTAGCGACGGTCGATGTCGGCCAGCTGCGCATCCGTGAGATGGGGGATCTCCCGGACCAGGTCCGGCTTGTCCGAGACGTCTGCCTCGTCGAAGTTCGGCGGGTGAGGAGCCGTGATGTCGCCGAAGGCACCGAGGTACTGTGGCGCCGGCTCGGGGTCGCGGGTGGACCAGTAGGGCGTGCCCGACTCGCCGTGAGGGTTGTTCGGGTTGTAGTAGATGAAGAACGGCTTCGGGCTGACCGTCCACTGCTTCAGGACCGCGTTCACCTTCGAGTCGAGGACGTAGTCGATGTAGTTGCTCGGCTTGCGGCCGTAATGGTGGACCTTGCCGTTCTCGTTGAGCCTGAAGCCGTAGCGGTGCTGCTCGGTTCCGCCCGTGAGCGCGTACCACTGGGTCCAGCCCTTTGGGACCTGGCGCGGGTAGACGACGCCGTAGCCGTTCAGGTACTTGCCGACCATCGCAGTCCGGTACTTGGCACGCCGCAGCCAGACCGCCAGGGTGTTCGAGCTGTCCAGGTCGTCGAAGCGCTGGTCCGTGAGCACGTGGTGGTTGTGCGCGTACTGCCCGGTCAGGAAGGTCGCCCGAGAGGGACAGCACAGCGGGTAGGAGACGTAGCTGTTGCGGAACGTGGTGCCGTGCGCGCCCAGCAGGCTGAGGGTGTTCCGCATCACAGAGATGTCGGTCGCGTTCATGTCGTCCGTGTCGATGACGATCACGTTCGGCCGCTTCTGCAGCTTGTTCTGGCGGCGCAGCTGGGCCAGCTTCTCCCGGTGCGCCTGGCAGGCCTTGTCGCACTTGACGGCCGCCGGGGCAGGCGCGGCCGTCCCGGCGCAGGCGAGCGCCGCCGCAACGAGCGCAGCGAGAATGGCCCCGGCCCAGTGTCGTCTGCCCCAGCTCATCGGGATGTGAAACCCGCGACACCTTAGGTGGTTGCGGCCCGTATGCTCCCGCCCGCCAATTACTCGAACTTAGCTACAGAGGGAGCAAACGCATATGGCGATCAGCAAGGTCGGAGTCCTGGGCTGCGGGCTCATGGGCCACGGGATCTCTCAGATCTGCGCGCAGCAGGGCTGGGACGTCGTGGTGCGGGAGATCGATCAGGCGCCGCTCGACAAGGGCATGGGCAAGATCGAGAAGCAACTCGCGCGGGCGGTCGAGAAGGGCAAGATGGAGCAGTCCGAGGCGGATGCGGTGCGCGGCCGCATCACCCCGACGCTGGACTACTCGGATCTGGCCGATTGCGACCTCGTGATCGAGGCGATCACCGAGGACCTCGACCGCAAGCTCGAGATGTGGCGTGAGCTTGACGAGCTCGTCAAGGACGACGCCTATCTCGCCACCAACACCTCGTCGCTCTCGGTCGCCACGCAGGCGGACTCCACCAAGCGCCCCGAGCGGATGATCGGGCTCCATTTCTTCAACCCGCCGCAGGTGATGCCGCTGCTCGAGGTGGTCAGGGCCGAGAAGTCCGGGGATGACGCCGTCGCGCTCGGCTTCGAGGTGGGCGAGTCGCTCGGGAAGACCACGGTGGCGGCGGGGGACAACCGTGGCTTCATCGTCAATCGCCTGCTGGTCCCCTACATGCTTGACGCGATCCGCGCCCACGAGCAGGGCGTCGGTTCGATCTCCGACATCGACACCGGGATGATGGCCGGCGCGAGCCACCCGATGGGGCCGCTGACGCTCGCCGACTTCGTCGGGCTCGACACGCTGGTCGCAATCGCGGACGTGATGGTCGACGCCTACGGCGAGGATCGCTTCGCCGCGCCGGACACGCTCAAGAAGATGGTCGACGCAGGGGAGTTTGGCCGCAAGTCGGGTAAGGGGTTCTACGATTACTCTGGCGACAAGCCAGTTCCGGTGGACACCGGGGGCTAGGCAAGCTCAAGGAGGGACAGGACGCATGCCCGTCGACCAGACCAGTCTCGACCGAATCCGCAACGCGACGTTCCCGTCATCGCGGCGGGGTTACGACAAGCACGAGGTCGAGAAGTTCCTGGCGCGGCTGGCCGACTGGCTCGAGACCGGAGCCGGCGACGAGTCCCGCTCGGACACGGTCAAGCGCGAGCTGGAGCGGGTGGGACAGCGGACGGGCGCGATCCTGTCCCAGGCCGAGGAGAGCGCCCAGCAGATTCGCGCCGAGGCCGAGGAGGAGGCCCGGGGCACGATCAACATGGCGAACATGCAGGCGGAGGAGACCCGCACCGAGACCGACAAGTACGCGAGCGAGACGCGCACCTCCGCCGACGCGTATGCACAGCAGACCCGCCAGGCCGCCGAGGAGGAGGCCGCGAGCGCCAGCAGGCAGGCCGAGGAGGAGGCGCGCGAGACCATCGCGACCGCACAGGCCCAGGCCCGGCGAATCGTCGAGGAGGGCACGCAGCGTCGCGAGGACATCGAGGCGGTGATCGCCGACCTCGTGCGGAGGCGCGACGACATCCTGGCCGACACCGAGGAGCTCAGCGCCAAGCTGACCGGCGCCGTCTCCGAGCACCGTCCCGAGCCCGGGTCGGATCCGTTCGACAGGCCCGACGAGCTCGACCCCCTCGACCGCGAGGGCGAGGAGGAGGACTTCGAGACCGGGGAAGGCGACGAGGCCGCCTCCGAGGAGACCGAGATCGTCGACGCCGAGTCCGAGCAGCAGGCTCGGACCTGAGCAACCAGGGGCGGCTGTGAGCGACGTCAGGGCGGCCCTCGATGCTGCGCTCGAGGGAGGACCCGAGCGGCACCGCAAGAAGGTCGCCGAGCAGAAGAAGCTGCCGGTTCGCGAGCGGGTGGCAAGGCTTCTCGACGCCGAGTCGCTGGCGGAGGATGGGCTGCTCGCCAACTGGGAGCAGGAGGGCCTCGGCGCCGACGGCGTCGTCACCGGAATGGGAACGGTGGGAGGGCGCCCGGTCGCGCTGATGGCGAACGATCCGGCCGTGAAGGCCGGCTCGTGGGGCCCGAAGACCGTCGAGAAGATCCTCCGGATCCAGGAGCGGGCCCTCGAGAACCAGGTTCCGATCGTCTACCTGGTCGACTCGGCCGGCGCGCGGATCACGGAGCAGGTGCGCATGTTCCCCGGGCGGCGCGGCGCGGGACACATCTTCCACAACCAGGTGCGCCTCTCCGGCCAGGTGCCCCAGGTCTGCCTGCTCTTCGGCCCGAGCGCGGCCGGCGGGGCCTATATCCCGGCCTTCTGTGACGTGGTGATCATGCGCGACGGCAACGCGTCGATGTACCTCGGGTCCCCGCGCATGGCGGAGATGGTGATCGGCGAGAAGGTCACGCTCGAGGAGATGGGCGGCGCCCGGATGCACACCTCCGTCTCGGGGTGCGGGCACTTCCTGAGCGAGTCCGACGAGGAGGCGGTCGACCTCGCCCGCAGCTACCTGGCCTACATGCCTTCGAACTGGCGTGGGGAGCCACCGACCGCTCCGCCCTCGGACCCGGGGGAGAGCCCGGCCGTCTCCGAGATCGTCCCCGAGAACGAGAAGGATCCGTTCGACGTCAAGGACCTGGTCAACGCCGTCGTGGACGCCGACTCGTTCCTCGAGGTGCACGCCCGCTGGGCGAAGGAGGTGGTGGTCGGCTACGCGCGCCTCGACGGGCGGGTGATCGGGATCGTCGCAAACCAGCCGAAGGTGAAGGGCGGGGTCCTCTTCGTCGACTCGGCCGACAAGGCGGCACGGTTCATCATGAATTGCAACGCGTTCAACGTGCCCCTGCTCTTCCTCGCCGACGTTCCCGGCTTCATGATCGGCAGGGACGTCGAGCGGCAGGGGATCATCCGCCACGGGGCCAAGATGATCAGCGCGGTCTCCGAGGCGACCGTCCCGAAGCTCTCGGTGATCGTGCGCAAGGCCTACGGCGCCGGGCTCTACGCGATGGCGGGCCCGGCCTTCGAGCCCGACGCATGCCTGGCGTTCCCACAGGCGCAGATCGCGGTCATGGGCCCCGAAGCCGCCATCAACGCGGTCTTCTTCAACCAGATCCAGGAGATCGAGGATCCGGAGGAGCGCGAGCGCTTCGTCAAGGAGAAGCGGGAGGAGTACTCCGAGGACATCGACATCCTCCACCTCGCCTCCGAGTTGGTCGTCGACGCGGTGATCGAGCCGGACAGCCTGCGGGCCGAGCTAATCCGACGCTATGCCCTGGCGGCGACCAAGGACCGCAGCTTCGCCACCCGGCGGAATCCCATAACGCCGGCCTAGCGGCCACCAGACCGCTCTAAATCGGAGCGAAGGGCGAAGCCCTTAATGCGAGGGCGCGCGAGAGCGCGACCCGTGTAGTGAAGCGCGGTGCGGTCGCCCGTGGCCGCGACCTGATGGCGAAGCCGTTCCTTCACAACCCTTGTAGTGCTCCCAGGGAAGGGGACCAGCGACTCGCTGTCCGTGTCCCACAGCTTCAGCCGGAAGGTCCGGATGCTGCTGCCGAGCGTGACCACCGGCGTGCGCCGGAACATCGGGTGCGAGGAGTGCGCGGCGGGGAGCCGGTAGTTCGGGATCTTCGCGCTCAGGTGATGCACGTGGTGGTAGTTCGCGTTGCCCACGGCCCAGGCGAGCGGGCGTGGCAGCTGCAGGTACGAGCTGCCCTGCAGTGCGGCGAGCTCGAACTGCCACTCGCCGGGCGTCTGGTAGTAGGTGTCCTCGTACTGGTGCTGGATGTAGAGCATCCAGGCGGCGATGGCGCCACCGGCGACCAGGGTGGTGCCCTGGATCAGCAGGAAGGTCCCCCAGCCGACGATCATGGACCAGGCCAGCACCCAGCCCACGAGCGCCAGGTTGGTCGCCACGACGCTCGCCAGGATCGGCTTGGTCATGCCCCGCTGCGGGAAGCGGCGCTCGAAGAGGAACACGAGGCTCGGGCCGACGAGCAGCATCAGCAGGGGGTTGCGGTAGAGCCGGTAGCCGAGCCGCCGCAGCGGGGACGCGCTCTCGTACTCGGCGACGGTCAGGGTGTTGATCTCGCCGACGCCGCGGTGATCGAGGTCGCCGGTGTGGGCGTGATGGATGCGGTGCTGGCGCTGCCACCAGCGATACGGGGAGAAGAGCAGATAGCCGAGGAGGTGGCCCCAGCGGCTGTTCGCCTGCCGCGAGGAGAACATCGAGTTGTGGGTGAGGTCGTGGAAGAGCGAGTACATGCGGATGAGGAAGACCGTGGCGGCGAGGCCGAGAGCCACGGCGACCGGGGCGCTCGGCTGGATCAGCGCGGCCAGCACCCAGATGGACAGGTAGGGGAGGACGACGCTGGCGATCTGGGCGAGGCTGCGCCGCCGGTCGACCTCGAGGTAGGGCGCGAGGTCCTGCTTCCAGCTCTGGCGGGGTGGAATGTCCACGCCACCTCCTACGCCGATTCGTTCCGACTGGTTCACAGACCCCCGGAATTCGACTCAGGTCGTGCGCGCCAGCTCCGTGAAGTAGTCGAGGGCCGCCGGGTTGGCGAGGGAGTCGCGGCTCGCCGCCTTCTCCGCCGGCTCGCCCATCAGGATCCGCTTGACCGGGACCTCGAGGACCTTGCCGCTCAGGGTTCTGGGGACCTCCTTGACCTGGAAGATCTCGTTCGGGACGTGGCGGGGTGAGCACTGCTCGCGGATGCGGCGCTTGATGTCGCCCGCCAGGTCGTCGTCCAGCTCGGCGCCCTCGCGCAGGACGACGAAGAGGGGCATCCAACCCTCCGTGCCCGGCCTCGGGACGTCAACCACCAGCGAGTCGAGGACCTCCGGGACATCCGCGACGGCGCGGTAGATCTCCGCCGTTCCCATCCGGATGCCGCCTCGGTTGATGGTCGAGTCGGAGCGGCCGTAGATGATTGCGGTGCCGCGGGAGGTGATCTCGATCCAGTCACCGTGTCGCCAGATGCCAGGGAACATCTCGAAGTAGCTGGCCCGGTAGCGGGAGCCGTCGTCGTCTCCCCAGAAGAAGACCGGCATCGAGGGCATCGGCTCGGTGATGACCAGCTCGCCGACCTCGTCCACCACCGATTTGCCGTCCTCGTCGAACGCCTCGACCTTGGCGCCCAGGACGCGGGCCTGGAGCTCGCCCTTGTACACGGGGAGGATCGGGACGCCGCCGACGAAGGCGGTGCAGAGGTCGGTCCCGCCGCTGGTCGAGAAGAGCCAGGTGTCCGCTCCGAGACGTTCGTAGATCCAGTCGAAGCCCTCGGGGGAGAGCGGGGAGCCGGTCGAGCCGACCGCGCGAAGGCGGGAGAGGTCGCGTCCCTCCTCGGGCCTGACTCCGTCCTTCATGCAGGCCGCGATGTAGGCGGCGCTGGTCCCGAAGGTCGTCTCGCCGGTGCGCTCCGCCAGGTCCCAGAGCACCCCCATATCGGGATGGGCCGGGTTGCCGTCGTAGAGGACGATCGAGGCCGGCGTGAGCAGCCCCCCGATCAGGAAGTTCCACATCATCCAGCCGGTCGTCGTGAACCAGAAGAGCCGGTCGCCGGGCTGGGCGTCGAGGTGGAGGTAGCCCTTCTTGAGCTGTTCCATGAGGATCCCGCCGTGCCCGTGGACGATCGCCTTGGGGAGACCCGTGGTCCCGGAGGAGTAGAGGACCCAGAGGGGGTGGTCGAAGGGGACGCGCTTGAAGCGGAGCTCGGCGCCCTGGCCGAGGTCGGCGAGCTGCCCCCAGGTCATGGGCGGCGCCGCCTCCGGGTGATCCTCGATGGCCGAGAGCTCCGGTGAGGCGCTCAGGTAGGGGACGATGACGATCCGCTCCAGGCTGGGGATCTGGGCCGCCACATCCGCGACGACCTCCATGCGGTCGAAGTCCCTGCCGCCGTAGCGGTAGCCGTCGACGGCGAACATCACCTTCGGCTCGATCTGGGCGAAGCGGTCGATGACGCTGCCCGGCCCGAAGTCCGGGGAGCAGCTCGACCAGATGGCGCCCAGGCTGGCGGCGGCGAGGAAGGCGATCAGAGCCTCGGGGCCGTTCGGCAGGTAGGCGACGACGCGGTCTCCCCTGGTCACCCCCAGGGCCTGCAGCCCCTCGCGCACCCGGGCGACCTGCTCGCGCAGCTCCCCCCAGCGCAGCTCGGTCAGCTCGCGAAGCTCGGATGCGTGGAGGACGGCGACCTCATCGTCGCCCTTGCCCCGGAAGATGTGCTCGGCGTAGTTCAGGTTGGCGCCCTCGAACCAGCGGGCGCCGGGCATCACGCGCTGTTCGAGCACCTGGTCGTAGGGCCCGTCGGAGATGACCTCGAAGTACTCCCAGAGCGTGCCCCAGAACTCCTCGATCTCGGTGACCGACCAGCGCCAGAGCGCGTGGTAGTCCTCGAAGTGAAGGTCGCGGTTCTCCGCCAGCCAGCGGATGTAGCGGGTGAGCTGGGAGCGCTCGACCATCTCGGGCGTGGGCGCCCAGAGGATCTCTGCCTCGGCGGTGCTCTCCTCCACGGCTCGATCTTTACACGGGCGTTCGCTCGACGCTCGGCTGCGGCGCGACGGTGCGCCCGGCCTCGCGATCAAGCAGCCTGGCAAGTGAGACGACGAAGTCGCTGGCCCTGGTGAGCGCCTCCGAGTCCACTTGCTCGGGGACGTCCTCGTGGGTGTGGTACCAGGGGGCGAGGTTGCCATCGGCGTCCGTGGTGCGGAGGGTGATCGCGCGCAGCCGGCGAACGCGCGCCGGCAGGGCATCGTCGAGCAGGGGGTGACGAATTGGTCGAGCAGTCTGGCCGGCGTCCGAGAGGGCCTTGCAGAGCTCGATCAGCTGCGCGTCGTGGGGGAGGCTGATCACGGGGCCCTGGCTGATCTCGTATGCCACCCCGCCGTAGGAGACCGAGTCGACGTTGACGAAGGCGGTCGTGGTCCGGTCCAGCTCCTTGCGGTGGGCGCGGACGAAGGCGCGGCTGCCCTCGCAGAAGGACTCCTCGGAGCCGGCCAGGACGACCCAGACGTCGAGGTTCTCCGGCGGGTTCGCGGTCAGCTCGTCGGCGGCGGAGAGGACCGCGGCGACCCCCGAGGCGTTGTCGTACGCGCCGGGGACGATGTCCGAGAGGGCGATGTCGATCAGCAGGAACCCGGCGATGATCAGGACGATCGTGGGGACCGCCTGCAGGGCGTTGAGCCAGGTCGCGTCGAGACCGGCCATGCGCGCGCCCAGGATCGGCAGCAGGGGCGCCAATCCGAGCCAGAAGAAGAGGCGGAAGGGTCCGAGATTGAGGCGGGTGCGCTCGGGCAGCTTCCGGATCCGGTTGGACGCCTTGGAGAAGACGTAGCCGGTGCGGGCCGCGTCGTAGTGGGCCATGAGGATCAGGCGGGCGGGGGCGTCGGGGCGGTTGCCGGGGGAGACGACGTTCTGGGAGGCGCGCCGGAAGAGCAGCGAGCGGACCAGGTAGATGCGGGTGTTGAGGTCGAGGTAGGTCGAAATGGCGGCAATGAGGACGAGGGTGAAGCCGACCGCCGGCTGAACCGTGGCGATGATGCTTCCCGCCACCCCCATCGCCGCGTGAATCAGGTGGACGATGGCGTACTCGGGATGGGCGAAGAAGGGCTCGATCTCGGCGCGGCGCCCGATGCCGCGGAGCCTGCCGGCGAGCATGTTGCCCGCGCGCCGCTCGGCGTCGGTCCCCGGCCCGCGCCCCTGGAAGGAGCAGAGCTCGCGAATCACCTCGATGCGTCCCGCGGAGTCCACCGGCGCCGGATTATCGCGTTGCGGCGGATGTCCCGCTGAGGGTCGGCGGGGCTTCTATCGTTGCCGCTGCGCCGGAGTGGCGGAATGGCAGACGCGCGGCACTCAAAATGCCGTGTCCTTCGGGACGTGTGGGTTCGACTCCCACCTCCGGCATGGCCCCCAAGCGCAAAAGGCGGCTGGGAAAAAGGGGGGGCGAGTCCGATGGTTTGGTCACTTCTCCACGCTATGGCAGGGGAAACTGACCAAACGTTGAGCAGCCGGGCCTGGGCGCTGGCGAATCGACAACACGGAGTCATCACTCGGGCGCAGCTCCGCGAGCTTGGGTACACCGATAGCGCGGTCGATCACCGCATTTCGACTGGTCGTCTGCGGCGTCTTCATCGCGGGGTTTTCGTGGTCGTGGGCGCGAGGTTGGGAGGCTCGAGCGAATGATGGGGGCCGTTTCGGCTTGTGGTGCGCACGCCCTCCTCAGTCACCAGAGCGCCGTAGAGCTCTGGCGGATACGGGAACCGCGATATGAGCAACTGGAGGTCTCGGTGCCAATCCGGAGACGCCGTCGTCCCATCGGGATCCGAGTACATCGGCGTTCCGGGCTCTCGCCTCTTGATCGCCGGGTTCGTCTCGGCGTTCCCGTGACGAGCCCTGCGCGGACCCTGATGGATCTCGCGCCTCGATTGACAGTTGCGGAGCTCGAGTCAGCTATCAACGAAGCCGACACGCTGGACCTGGTCGATCCGACTCGTCTGAGGGAAGCCGTGGAGGAGATGCGCGGTCAGCCCGGCGCGGCGACCGTGCTCCGCCTCCTTGACCGCCAGGTCTTCCGCCTGACGGACTCCGAGCTGGAGCGGACTTTCCTCCGCCTGCTTGGTCGGACCGGGCTGCCGGCTCCGCAGACGCGCGTTCGGCTCCACGGCTTCCGCGTCGACTTCTTCTGGCCCGATCTCGGCCTCGTCGTCGAGACCGACGGACTTCGCTACCACCGCCGCCGTTCCAGCAGGCCCGCGATCGTCGGCGTGACCAGGTCCACGCAGCCGCCGGGCTGACGACGTTGAGGTTCACGCATGCCCAGGTGCAATACGAGTCCGCCGATGTCATCGGTGTCCTGACGCGGGTGGCCGCCAGGCTCGCCGCCCGCCGCAAGGCCGCTTAGCCTCCACGGCATGTGCGGCCGGTACACGCTCACCGATCCCGATCCGCGGCTGCTGCGGTTCCGGTTCGGGTTGGCGGAGGAGGCCAGGATCGAGCAGCCGCCTCGGTACAACGTCGCGCCGACCGATCCGGTGCTCGCCGTCAGGCTCGACGGCGACGGGGAGCGCGAGCCGGGCGTCCTGCGCTGGGGGCTGATCCCCCACTTCGCCGATCCGGATTCCTTCGATCGGCTGCTGATCAACGCCCGGGCTGAGACGGTCGCGGAGGCCTCCGCGTTTCGCGACGCCTTCCGGACCCATCGCTGCCTGATCGTCGCCGACGGTTTCTATGAGTGGCGAGCGGAGGAGACGGGCAAGAAGCCGGTCTTGATCACGCGGCCGTCGAAGGAGCCGTTCGCGTTCGCCGGGCTCTGGGCCGAGGCGCGCCGCTCGGACGGCTCCTCGTTGCACTCCTGCACGATCATCACCTGCGAGCCGGGGGAGGTGGTGGCGCCGATCCACGACCGGATGCCGGTGATCCTCGCGCAGGAGGACGAGGCCGGCTGGCTCGATCCGGAGAGCGGAGAGGACGAGCTCCGGGCATTGCTCGCCCCAACGGACGATCTGACCGTCACGGAGGTCTCGGACGCCGTCAACGACGTCCGCCAGGACGGGCCAGCGCTGATCGAGCCGCCGCTCAGGCTTTTTTAGGCCGGCGCGTCGCGGTCGTGCGGCGGGTGGCCGCCCGGCTCTTGCTCGTGCCGGTCGTGCGGCGCCCGGTGGCGCGGCGGCCGGAGGACTTCTTCGCCGTGCTTCCCTTCCCGCCGCTGTCGGCCGGAGGGTCGACCGGTGGCAGCTCATCCCCGATAGGTCGTTCCTCCTCCACGTGCCACTCCTGGTTGAAGGCGACCATCGCCACCGCGATCAGGATCACCTGGACGGGGACCAGCAGGAGGGTCAGGAGACCGAGGAGCTCCTCGGGGAGGGCCGGGCTGGTGAGCCCGTCCTTGGCGCGGTCGAACCAGGCCGGGGCGGCGATGCCGGCGAAGATCGCCAGGATGATCGCCAGGGCCGACGCAACCGGCAGCACGCCGCGGTTCCAGCGCGCGACCAGGAACGCGAACAGCACGTAGATCGCGATGTAGAGAAGGGCGAAGATCTTGCCGCCCTCGAGGCGCGACCAGCCACCGAGAGTGATCACCAGCGCGAGCCCGGCGGAGATCAAGAGCAGGAAGACGACGAGAGCCCGAGCGCTCTTCGCCTCGGGCTTCTCCCTGTTCGGTCGCCAGAGCTCGTATCCGGGACGGATCGACCCCGCTTCCATGGCGAGCAAGTCTATGGACTCGGCTGGATGCGCGCTACACCCAAAATGCCGGCGCGGCTATGCGGGCGGAGGGACTCGAACCCCCACGCTCTCTCGAGCACTGGCACCTAAAGCCAGCGTGTCTGCCAATTCCACCACGCCCGCAGGGCACCCGATTCTAGATTCGGCGCGGTGGCTTTTTACGGATGTGCTCCGTGAGGAGCCTTTGCCACAATGGCGCCCCATCCGGGTACCAGCCAGCAGGGCTGCTTCGACTCCAAGGAGGTCTGGATGACCTGGGAAATCTCAGCTGCCGCGAACGCTGTAATCGGCATCGCCTATCTGGTGATCGCCTACATCATCCTCGGCGGGCTGATTCGCACGAACCAGCTGACCACCAACAAGCTTGGACTCGCAACCGGCCTGATCTTCCTCACCTGCGGGGTCCATCACGGCACCCATTCCTTCCACATGCTGATCCCCTCTTTCGGGATCCACGACCAGCAGGCGCTCGATCTCCGTGCCTCCTGGCATTGGCCGTCGGTGGCCTGGGACATCGTCGGAGCCGGCGTCGCCCTCTACTACCTCTCCCTCCGGGGCAGCTACGCGAGCGTCCTGCGCGGCGCCCAGCTGTTCGAGGACATGAAGGTGAGAGAGCGGCAGGCGCTCGAGATCAACGACAACATCGTGCAGGGCCTCTCGGTGGCGAAGTACGCCCTCGATCAGGGGGAAGACCAGAAGAGCCAGAAGGCGGTCGAGGAGACCCTGAAGAAGGCGCGAATGATCATCACCGAGCTGCTCGGCGATGAGGACAGCGAGGTGGCTCTCGGCCCCGGCGAATTGAGGCGACGGCGGCCGGCAACCGTGGCGGGAAGCGATGCTCCTCGCTGAGGACCACGGCCTTGGGGGGTGCATGACAGAGCGGCAGCCGATCTCGGTCTACCTGGTCGATGACGTCCCCGAGCTCCGGGAGCTGATCAGGTTCGGCATGGAGGAGGACCCGGGGTTCACGGTGGTGGGTGAGGCCGGCGACGGCCGCAGCGCTCTGGACGGGATCGCGGAGACCCGGCCGGCCGCGGTCCTGCTCGATCTCTCGATGCCCGACATGGACGGCCTGGAGGCCATCCCCGAGATCCGCAAGGGAGACCCCGACGTGGCGATCATCGTGCTCTCCGGCTTCTCGGCCGACCGGATGGGCCCACCGTCGATCGAGCGCGGCGCCGACGGGTACGTGGAGAAGGGCACGCCGATCCAGGAGCTTCGGGACGCGACCAGGCTGGCAGTGGCGAAGCGCCGCGAGGAGTAGCGCGCGGGCGAAGAGCGGGGCACCCAGGACTCGAACCTGGAATCGCCGACTTTGGAGGCCGGTGCCTTAGCCAATTTGGCCAGTGCCCCTAGGCGGAGAATCGTAACCCGCGGGCCTCGGACCGCTACGGCTTGGTCGAGGGCTTCTTCCCGCTCTGGGGCTGCTCGGTCCCCTGGCCCTTCTGCTTTTTCTTCTTCGGGCGCAGGGCGCTCTTCGGCAGCGGCGGCAGGTCGGGACCGAGCTCCACTCGGCAGGACGGACCCGAGCAGCTCGAGAGCGGCACGAGCGCCGTGTAGAGCCACTTGCGGACGTTGCGGTAGCGCGGGTCCGCGGCGAGCGAGTGGAGCTGAGCCGGATCATGCTTCATGTCGTAGAGCTCGGTCTGACCGTTGGCGTAGAGGGTGTACTCGTACCGGTCCGTTCGAATCGAGCGGTAGGCCGGCGCCTTGTCGGTGTTCGTCGCCGACTTGATCGCATCGGGCTCCTGCTCGAGGTTGTCGACGCCCCGCTTGCCGGCCACCCCGACTCGCGCCTCCCGCGCCACGGCGCTGCTCGACTGCGCGGACTCGGCACCGGTCCCGCCCGGGCCCGTGTCGCCCTCGAGCAGGACGGGCCGCGTCGACCGGAGCTGCGGCTGCTGAGCGAAGGGGAGGAAGGATCGCCCGTCGAGCGAGTTGTCCTGGGAACCGGTCGCGATCTGCAGGATCGTCTGGGTGATGTCGCCGTTCCAGACGAGCTCGCTGCTCTGCGCTCCGGCGGGGATCCCAGGGCCGCGGATGATCAGCGGCACCCGCGACGCCGCGTCATATGGCAGGTACTTGCCTGACGCGATCCGGTGCTCGCCGCGGAAGAAGCCGTTGTCCGAGGAGAAGATGATGTACGTGTCGTCGAGGATCCCCTTGTCCTTCAGCGACTGAACGAGCTTGCCGACCGCCTGATCGACCGAGATCAGCTGCTCCTCCTGGCGCCTTCGCTCGTTGTCGATGAGCCCCACCTGCTTCTTGGTCAAGCGCTTCCTGGCCTGCTTGCGGAACCACTTCGGCTTGTCCTTGATGTCCTTCTCGTTGAACCCGGGCAGCCGCGGAAGGGGGGTCCCGGAGAAGTGGAAGAGGTCCCTCGGCGCCGGGTCGAACGGCCCGTGCGGCGAGTTGAACCAGAGGTTGAGCCAGAAGGGCTGGTCCCCGACCGCGTCGTCGTTGACGAAGTTGACCGCCCGATCCGTGAAGACGTCCGTCTGGTAGTCGCTGGGCCGATCGCCGTAGAAGGTGATGTGCGGGACGGCGCTCGGCCCCGTCTTCTCGACCAGCTGGTAGTTGTAGTAGAGGGCGTCTTCGGAGACCTTTCCGTACCACTCGTCCCAACCCTGGGGCACGGGAAAGGTGTCGCCCGGTGGCGCGGGGATGGTGGGAGTGCCCCCGGGATAGCCGTTCATGTATTTGCCGATGTGAATCGTGTGGTAGCCGTCGTCGTGCACCCACACCGGCAGGTCGTTGGACTCGTGGGGGATGTAGCGCAGCCAGCTCCCGTTCGGCGGGAAGTTCCCGCGCACGCCGTGGTTGTGCATGTAGAGGCCGCTCATCATCGTCGCGCGCGAGGGGCAGCAGAGCGGGAAGGAGACGTAGGCGTCGTTGAAGCTCGTCCCCTGGGCCGCGATCAGCGACTGCACGTTCGGCATCGCCGAGAGCTCGCTGGGCGTCATGTCGTCGGTGAGGATGAAGACGACGTTCTTCTGCGAGGAGGCGCCCTCCGCCTCCCGGGCCGATACCGCCGCTCCGGCGATCGCGAGCAGCGCGAGCGCCGCGGCGAGGGCGGCCCACGCGCGGGTGTGCGTCGGTCTTGACCTGGGGAGCGGCATGCGTCGGAGGTGCGCGGCGGGCGACCCTGCCCTTAGAACCATCCCGTGGCCGCTGAGTTTCGCAAATCGCGCGGCGTCGGTCTGCCGGAACGCCGCGGACGCGAACCTATAATCGACGTTCGCGCGGGCGAGGTGTTAACGGTTGCACGTGAGCCTTCCAAGCTCGAGGAACGGGTTCGATTCCCGTCGCCCGCTTGGGTCTAGGATTGTCTCCCCCTCGGGGCGTGGCGCAGTCTGGTAGCGCATTCGGCTGGGGGCCGAAAGGTCGCTGGTTCAAATCCAGCCGCCCCGATTTTTCCCTGGTAATCGGCATATTTTGGCGAATCGAGAGGCGCTGAATGCGGCCCAGCCGCTTTAGGCTGAGCGTCCGCTCCAGGCGCAAAACCCCAGCCTGATTCGGGCGAGAGCCCATTCGAACGCCCAATTTGGGCTCTCGCTGGGAGCGGTGGCAGGAGGCGTGCGGGGAGCCTTTTCAGGCCCGGACGGATTGCCCTGCCTAGGCTGCTGCAGACGCTTTCATCTATGTGCAACCTAGTCTGGGGTTTCAAGCTTCACTATTCAGTTGCTCTTCTCCGGGGGTACGCGCTGGCCTGGATGCTGGTTCTGGAACGGACGAAGCTGATCGTCTGCCGGGTCCTCGACCGTCGGCCGGCCGCGGCTGCCGCGTGAGCGAAAGCGCTTCCAGCCCCGCCGATCAGCCGCGCTCCCATGACCGCAGGCGGCGAGGGAGCGAGTTGCTCAGCCTGCGGGAGGCGAGCGCGATGGCGATCGGGGGGATGATCGGCGGCGGCATCTTCAGCGTGCTGGGCCTGACGATCGACCTCGCCGGGCACCTCGCCTTTGCGGCGTTTCTGATCGGCGGAGCGATCGCCGCCCTCACCGCCCACGCCTACGCCCGCCTGGCGCTGCGCTCCGGGCGATCGGGCGGGCCCTTCACCTATCTGCGCGACGAAGGTCATCCGCGGGCCGCCGCCTGGATCGCCTGGCTTCTGATCGCCGGCTACGTCTTCGCGCTTGCCGTCTACGCCTTCACCTTTGGTCACTATCTGGCCCATGTGCTGGGAGCGCCCGCGCCGGTCCCGCGGCTCAGCGGCCTGGCCGTCCTGGCGCTGTTCGCGGCGATCAACCTGCGTGGCGTGAGCGCTTCGGGGCTCACCGAGGACGTCGTGGTCCTGACGAAGCTCGTGGTGCTCGCCGGGGTCGCCGCGATCGGGCTCGGGATGTTCTCCGCAGGGCGGCTTACACCCCTGGACAACCAGGGGGTGAGCGGAGTGTTCCTGGGCGCCGCCGTGATCTTCGTCGCCTACGAGGGCTTCGAGCTCCTGCCCTACGACTACGACGACATCGATGCTCCGCGGCGAACGCTCCCGCGCGCTCTCTACCTCTCCGTGGTGGCGGTGACGCTGATCTACGTGGCGGTGACCCTGGGCTCCCAGATGGTCCTTCCCGACCGGACGATCACGGCCCAGAAGGAGGTCGCCTTCTCGGTCGTCGGCCAGAAGGTGCTCGGCGGCTTCGGGCTCTGGGCTGCGACCGTGGCCGCCCTCTTCTCGACCAGCTCGGCGATCAACGCCACGCTCTTCTCGACCGCTCGCCTGGTTCGGGACGTGAGCGCAGCGGAGGAGCTGCCCGCGGCGCTCGGCCGGGAGCGACACGGCCTGCCGGCGGGCGCGATGCTCTGCATCGCCGGAGGTGGCGCGATCTTCTCGCTGCTCCCGGGGATCACCGAGATCGTCTCCTTCGGCTCCCTCACCTTCCTGCTCGTCTTCAGCCTGATCAATTGGATGCACGCCCGTCACACGGCCGCCCCAGGCTGGGACCGCCTGCTCGCCCAACTCGGGGCGGTCGCCTGTTTCGGGGCGGCGGGAGGCCTGCTCTTCTATCTGGGCCGCTCGGATCGCGCCGGCCTCGCTCTGATCGCGGCCTGCGCGGCGGTGATCGCGGCGGCGCGAATATCGTTCGTCAGGGCCGTGCGAGCCGGAAGAGAATCGCGACCGTGATCCCGGCACTGAGAGCGCTCAACATCGCCTTGCGGGCGCTGATGGAGGACCTGCGCGCCGCCGTTACCGTTGTTAGGCGGCCGGGACGGTTGAATAGGGTGGTCGCCCCCCCGATGACGGTGCCCAATGCGATCGAGGTTCGCGGCCTGATCAAGCGCTATGGCAGCTTTCAGGCCCTGCACGGGCTCGACTTCGAGGTCGCCCCGGGAGAGGCGTTCGGCTTCATTGGCCCGAACGGGGCGGGCAAGACGACCTTGATCCGGACGATGCTCGACCTGCTGCACCCGAGCGAAGGCTCGATCACGATCCTTGGCTTCGACTCCCGTCGCCAGGCGCGGAGCGTCCATGAGCGGCTCGGCTACGTTCCGGGGGACCTCGATCTGTGGGAGAGGCTGACGGCGCGGCAGACGCTGGCGTTCCTCGCCGGCTTGCGCGGAGGCCGTGGAACGAGCCGCATCGAGCCGCTGGCGGAGCGGCTCAAGCTCGACCTCGAACGCGAGGTGCGGGACCTCTCGAAGGGCAACCGGGAGAAGGTCGGCCTGATCCAGGCCTTCATGCACGACCCTGAGCTGATCGTGCTGGACGAGCCGACCAGCGGCCTGGACCCGCTCGTCCAGCATGAGGTGTTCGAGATGATCGACGAGGTCAAAGGGCGGGGGCGGACGATCTTCTTCAGCTCCCACTACCTGAACGAGGTCGAACGGATCGCCGACCGGGTGGCGCTGATCCGGGAGGGCGAGATCATCGCCCTCGACACGATCGCCCACCTCAAGGAACGGGCGCGGCGGCGCGTTGAGGTCAACTTCAGCCGGCCTGTAGAGGCCTCGGCACTCAGCGGGATCCCAGGGGTGGACGACGTGCGGATCTCAGGCGCGCACGCACGCCTCGCCATCTCGGGGCCGATGGGGAAGCTGATCAAAGCCCTTGCGGCGCTGCCCGTCGAGATCGTCTCGACCCCGGACCCGGACTTGGAGGAGGTCTTCCTCGGCCTCTACGGAGCCGACCGTGATGCTGACTAGCGTTCTCGGCAAGACGCTCTTCGAGCAGCGCCGGGCGATCCTGGGTTGGGCGATCGGGACCCTCGCCTTGGTGCTCGTGATCTTCGCCTACTACCCCTCGGTCCGCGACAACACGACCCTCTCGGACTTCTACAAGAACCTGCCGCCGGCGGTTCGGGCGCTTTCCGGAGGGGGATCGGGGATTGACGTCACATCACCGGCCGGCTATCTGAACTCGCAGATGTTCTCGAACGTGGTTCCGATCCTGTTCATCATCTTTGCGGTCATCCTGGGCTCGGGCGCAATCGGTCGCGAGGAGGATCGTGGAACCGCCGAGCTGCTGCTGAGCGCTCCGGTCTCACGGCGTCGGGTGATCGTCGAGAAGGCAGTGGCCGGCGCGGCGCTCCTGGCCGCCCTCGGAGTGGCGCTGACCGTCGCGCTTCTCCTCGGCAGAAAGCTCGTCGGGATGGACATCGCCATCGAGGGCCTGATCGCCGCTGCTGCCGCAGCCGTCTTCCTCGGGGCGACCTTCGCCGCAATAGCGCTGGCGATCACCGCTGCTCTCGGTCGCCGGGGACACGCCGGAGCCTGGACCGGCAGTCTCGCCGTTGCCAGCTTCATGCTCTATTCGCTCGCTCCAATCGTGCCGAGCCTGAACGGCTGGCAGAAGGTCTCTCCCTTCTACTGGTACCAGGGATCGGATCCGCTCAGCAACGGCTTCGATGTCGGGCATCTCGCCGTCTTGCTGGCTGCCAGCGTCATCCTCACTGTTGCATCGGCGGTGCTCTTTGAACGCCGCGACGTCTATGTCGCCTGAGCGGTTTTCATCGACGCTGTCAGGACCCATGCCCGCAAGGAGCCCGAGTAGGTGGAGAACCGATGTCGGCGGGTGCCCGGTTTGAGATCCTTACTAAGCGACCAGTACTTGCATGAAGAGCAGGTGTTTACCTCCACGGAGCCCCTGAGGCGTGCACTTTTCATCGCGTTTATCTTGCTGATCGGCGGTGGCCTGATCGTTCCGACGGCGCAGGCTACGTTCTTCCATCCCCATGCCCGCTACCGCTTCTTCCAGGACCTGAGCGTCACCAGCCCGTTTCCGGGTCGAATCCTCTTCGGCGTGCTCTTCAAGCAGAACCGTCACGGGGAGTTCACTCCGCGGCGGGCAGTCGGCTACCGCCTACAAGTCGGAGTGAGCTGCAATCCCGGCGGCAACTCTGCCTTCAGCATCGGGGGAAACGGCTTCTCGAAGTACGCCTATTTCTCCGCGAAGCTCATCAAGGGTCGGTTCTTCCACGCGTTCGGATCAGAGGTGCCGGATGGGGGCCTCTCCACCAAAGGCGACCTACGGGCGAAGGTCCTGAAGAAGCGGAAGCGAAACGGCCGGGTCACCCGCAAGGCGCGTGTCAACGGCACGTTCAACGTTGAGGATTGGGATCCCTATGGCTTGGCGGGTGTCCAGGAGAACTGCACCTCCGCTGGGTCCTACTCGGCCCCAACGTGCAAACCACCCCGGATGTCGCCGCAATCGCCGAAGTACAACCGGTGGAAGCGTTGGAAGGTGCCCAAGTGCTTCGCGTCCCTCTGGTAGATCGGTACCGGGGTCCTGCTTTGGACTGCAATGACGAAGGGCCTCCTTGGTGCTCGTTTCTTGGTGGCTCGAGCGTGCCATTGGGAGGTCCTTCTTCATAGAGACGAAGAGCAGCAGCGCCGTGCCAAGTCCACGACGCGCCCCAGTGCGCGAATGCGAGGCGCGCAGGGAATAAAGCCGGTGGCCCGCCCGAGGGGGGACATCTGCGGCACGGTCGGTTATTGCGAGCACTCGGGCTTCGAGCGAGAGACAAGCTGGTACCGACGCCGAGGGCACATTCGAGGGCACAATCTGCACGAAAGTCGGAGCAACTGAGATCAACTGACCACGCCTGAGGACGCCTAGACCGGACTCAACAGGACCGATTCACACGAGTAGCGCATTCGGCTGGGGGCCGAAAGGTCGCTGGTTCAAATCCAGTCGCCCCGACTTTTTCGCTGGTAATCAGCCGGTTTCGGTGAATCGAGAGAGGCAGAATCCTGCCGCAACCGACCTAGACTGGGGGGTCCCTCCTCCAGGCACGAAACCCCCAGTCTGATTCGGACAAGGGCACGTTCGAGGGCACAATTTGTAGCCGGGACGTCTCCTTTCACGCGAAGGAGGCATCAGGACGACCAGAGATTCCCCCGGTGGAGTGTGGTCGCTCGCGATCTTCCGCGAACCATTGCCGTCGACTAGAACCGGTCCACGGCGAAGCCGATCGCCATCGCTTGGGCTAGTCGCGGCCGCGATCAAAGCCATCGCGACGAAGCACGAGCGCCGGACGAGCGCTGTGCCGGACCTTGCGTGCTGCGGCGGAAAGGAGCGCGCGAGCCCGGTCATCGAGGACTAGCCACGTCGCTTCATCGCGTCGCCGGCTTTTCGCTGCGGTTGATTGCGGACGGGTCGACTACTTGGACGTCCAGCGTCATGCCCCCGAGCTTGTGCCCGGGAAGGGTGCACCACAAGTCCAGGTCGTCGGTCACCGTGCCGAGGCCGAGGCGATCCGACTCGCCGGGACCGAGCATTCTGGTCATCGCGCCGCCCTCGACTGCGAGGTCGTGGTCCTCGTCGCCTTCGTTGACGACCTTGAGCACGACGTGGGTGCCGCGAGCGACCTTGAGCACATCAGGAGTGACGTCAAAGCCGACGACGGCATCCACGAGCGCGACCCGGACGACCTGGGTACCGGGCCCCGCGACCTGCTTCGAGGTGGTCTTGTCGAGTCCGCCCGAGAGAGCGAAGCCGACGAACCCCAAGGCCGCCACTGCCACCAGCCCGATGACCCCCGCGGTCGCCAGGAGGCGCCAGCGAGGTCGCTGCATGGATTCCCTCTCGCTCGGGCGGCTAGTCGCGTTGGGGCTGGGATCAGTGGACATCACTAGGCACTTCCTCTTGCCGGCACGGCTGTCTTGCTGGTACCGACGAAGTCGGAGATCAGCCCAGCGAGGCGGTCCGGCTGGTCGATCATCGAGAAGGTCTTTGAATTCGAGATCACCTCCAGGCGAGCGTCCGGAAGTGTTGCCGCAAGCCGCTGGCCGTCTTCGAGCGGAAAGAAGGCATCGTCAGCGGACCAGGCGACGAGCGCCGGTTTCCGGAAGTCGGGCAGGCCCTCGGCGGCACGAAGCATCGACCCTTGGTTCAGCGATCCGGTAAGGCGGCGAAGGTCGCTTCGGACGCCCTTGTCGTGAAGGGCCGGCACGACCCACTCGGCGGCTAGCTCGTCAATGTCGCCGTGTGCCAGTGCCCCATAGGCGCGTTGCCGCCCGAGACGGGTCCGCAGTGGCTGCAGCGCCACTCGGAAAGCTCCCGGGATCTTGGCTGCGGCGATGAACGGCTTGAGAACCGGCGGGGGGAAGTGCTCGAAGGCGTCGCAACCGGTGAGGACGAGCGCCCCAAGTCGTTCGGGGGCGGTGGTGGCCAGGATCTGCGCAATCGCGCCGCCCGTGTCGTTGCCGATCAGAACCACATCCTCCAGGTCGAGCGCCTCGACAAGCTCGCCACTGATCTCCGCGAGTCCCTCCATCGTCAACTCGGTCGTCTCATGCATCGCTTCGGTGTGGGCGCCGAGCGGCCAGGTCGGCGCGATGCAGGCGAAGCCCCGGGCCGCGAGCCGGTTGGTCAATCCACGCCAAAGCGACCCGCCCATGGCGTAGCCGTGAATGAAGACGAGCGGGCGACCGTCGGCCGGCCCGGATTGCTCATAGTGGATCGTTCCGGCGCTGAGGGTGATGGCTGGCATGAGAGACCTCCTGGGTTAGAATTACGTGCAGGCTGCACGTAAGATACCAACATCCTGTACGTAAATGAGCCAGACCCAAGCTGAACGATCGGCCGCGACCCAGGCGGCCCTCAAAGGTGCCGCTCGCCGGCTTTGGGGTGAACGCGGCTACGGCGAGGTCGGCACCCCGGAGATCGCCGAGGACGCAGGGGTGACCCGCGGTGCGATGTACCACCAATACGCCGACAAGTCGGCGTTGTTCATTGCCGTGCTTGAGGCCGTTGAGGCTGAGGTCATCGAGCGGCTTGCCGCTGCCGTTTCAACTGCCGAGCCCGAGACACCGGCCGAGGCGCTTCATGTTGCAGCTGACGCATGGCTGGAGATCGCAAGCGAACCCGAGGTCCGCCAACTGGTCTTGCTCGATGCGCCGAGCGTCCTCGGGTGGGCTCGCTTCCGCGAGTTCTCTCAGCACTACGGCCTTGGCATGACCGAGCAGCTACTCACTGCTGCGATCCAATCCGGCCATTTGAAGGCCCAGCCGGTTCGCCCCCTGGCGACGATCTTGATCGGTGCCCTCGATGAAGCCGCCCTGAGCATCGCCAGCGCCGATGACCCCGTCAGCGAGCGGGCGGATGTCCAGGAAGTGATCCACGACCTCCTCGATGGTCTCCTTCAAGGATGACGTTGACCCGCATGACACGCTTCGGTAGAGACGAGGTCAGTTGCCGCGACAAAGTGCTCGCGCCTTCGCCCCAGCAACAGGTGGCCCTCGCCAGCGGCACGTAGGTTCCGAATCCACTGCGTGTGCCCTCGCGGCGCGACAACGTATCGGTGGGCGTCGAGCGCGAGCGGGTTCACTGGCTTTCGGCGCGGCTCACCGGTCTTTCGGCCGCAAATCTCAAGGATCCGCGAGCCAGCCAGCTCAGGCAGACCCTGGTCAGCGCCACGACCAACGGGTTCATGACCTTGCGGCCGAACCAGCTCGGGCTTGATAGATAGATGAGCCTCGCAGGAGCATTCGTCATCGGCTCCCTGCTGGCTCTCGGTCACAACCCAGGACCAAGCCGATCTTCACCGACCGTCGCCATCGGGATCGAGCGAGTCGAGGTGGCAGGCGAGCACCGAACGGATCAGCCGAGGCGACATCCGGTCAGGTCGCATGGCGGTGTGCAGGGCAAGCCCGTCGAGCACTGCATGAAGGCGTTCGGCCTCGAGCTCCAGGTCGAGTCCTGGACGAAGGCGTCCGGCGCTGCCCAGCTCCCCGAGCGCCCCGAGACAGGCGCTTCGAAGCTCCTCGTCGACCTCCTCGTGGCGAGCGCGCAGCTGCGGATCGACCAGCGCGCGACCGGTGAAGGCCAGCCAGACCTCATTCTCCGCCCGCCGCTCCTTGTCGAGGGGGAGCAGTTCGTGGAGCCGCTGTTCGACCGCTTCTCGCGGGTCGGCTGGGGGCGCAAGGGCGCCCACCCGCGCCTCGATTCGCTCGATCACCATCTGGATCGCAAAGCCGAGTAGCTCTGTCTGGGTGGAGAAGTAGTGGCGCAGCGCGCCGGCTGACCATCCGGCCTCCTGGGCGACCTTGCGAACCGAGGCGGCCTCGACGCCGTCGCGGCGGATCACCCCCCAGACGGCCGCCCCGAGCTCGCTTCGGCGCTGCTCGTGGTCTACCAGCTTGGGCATTCCTCTGTTTTAGCACATCTGTGTTACTGTATTCGCACAGTCGTATTGCCAAACACAGGAGAGCCTCATGATGTCCACCGACCGCAGCTTCAACGCAACCGGCCCCGCGAATGAGGCGGGACCGAAGAACCGAGTTCGTTGTCGCCTCCTCGCGACCGCCGGCGTGAATCTGCCGCGCGGCCTGCTCGCCGGCACCCTCGCCGCGCTGATCCTGACCTGGGGCATGTTCGCACTGAACCCAGGCGCCTGGCCGGGGCTCGTCTCGCCGATCGCGCAGAGCGCCCTCTACCTGGCCTTGGTCGTTGTGACCGCGAGAAGCCGCCGGGTCAAGGTCCTGATCGTGCGGACGTTTCAGCGGTGGACCCTGAACCCGCTAATGCGCCTGCTGTTGCGCGCTGGCGTCAACCCGCTGGGGCTGGCGATCCTCGAGACCCGCGGGCGCGTGTCAGGTCGGGCGCGCCGCACCCCGGTCGGTAACGGCCGGCAGGGCAACACCTTCTGGATCATCGCCGAGCACGGTGCCCGTGCGGGGTACGTCCGCAATATCCAACGGGACCCGCGGGTCCGGGTGCGGCTACGAGTGGGATGGAGGTATCGCTGGGTGCCCGGAATTGCCGAGATCGTGCCCGACGACGACGCGCTCGCCCGCCAACGCCGCATCATTCGCTGGCACCCCCTGCGCGCGCTCAACGCGATCAACGTGCGCGTTCTAGGCGCCGACCTGCTCAGCGTGCGGGTAAGGCTGCTGCTTGATCAGGATGTCGCTGCCGAGCGTCGTCCGGGGGCATCGCGCGAACACGCGAGTGGACGACTGGCTCGCCAAGGCGCTGCGCTTCCCTAGCCCGCGGGACGCCGCCGGTGGTGCGGCCTGGCGGTGGCCCCAGTTTGAGGCGGCGCCGTCGAGGTGGATGCCATGCCGGCTCCTCTCGAAACGCTCGGTCCGACCTGAAAGCAAAAGCTTCCACTGCGGTGACGCCTCGTCCCGCGTTCGATCGCTAAATCGGCGCGAGCGGCATCCCGATTCGGTGCCGCTCGACGACGAAACCAGCACCGGCCTGCTGCGGCAAATGGGACCCTATTGGGACCCTGGATTCGAGCCAGCGAACATTGACCAAAACGAAAGCCCTCCATTTGGAGGGCTTTCGTGAGTAGCGGGGGCGGGATTCGAACCCGCGACCTTCGGGTTATGAGCTCCCGGACGCGGGTGGTGCTGGGTGTGATTCGGTCGCAGTTTGCGCGAACTTCTTCGTCTCAGATGCGCTGAGTTGCTCTCAAAATGGAAGCCGAAACGGAACCTCTTTTGTGGAACTGAGCCGCGAAACGACATGTGTGTGAGGCGGGAAGACGATCTGAGATAGGCGGCTTCTGCTTTCAGGCGGCTTCTGCTTTCGCCGAAATGCAGGGCGCCTGCCGGCTCAGCCTGACCCATCCGCAGTGCTTCAACCA
>CAVSLJ010000002.1:0-754304 GCA_963728875.1 uncultured Solirubrobacterales bacterium | reverse complement strand
ATATTTTGATCAAAAGGTGGATTAACCGTTGAGAAATACAGGCTGTCAGACATTAAAAACTTTATAAAGGATTTTTAATGAAACAATATGAACATGTAATTAAAGCAATAGAAGAAAATGGTGGTTATGCCACTCTCGGTCAGCTTTATCAAAAAACAGATATATCTGGTTGGAAAACGAAAACTCCCTTTGCAACCATAAGAAGAATTGTTCAGGACTCAAGATTCTTTTTAAAATAAAAGCCCGGTTTGTGGGCACTTAATGATTTTCGAGAAAAAGTTCTAAAACTTTTTGATATTCAAACGAACGACATAAAATCAAATGAACGATTTGAACATTCATATTATCAGGGATTATTGGTTGAATTAGGTACAGTGCAAGGATTTAATACTTTTGTTCCCAACCAAGATAAAAACAGAATGTTTCTTACAAAGAAATTAGGTGCGGTTACAACTCTTCAAAATATATTTTCTTTTACTTATGAAGAAACATTAAGGAGAGCAAAAACAATTGATACTATTTGGTTCAATGAAAGAAAATTCCCTCATTCTTTATTCGAGGTTGAACATTCGACTGATTTTCAAAACTCCATGGGTAAATATTTCGATCTACAGGATTTTAATGCGAAATTTTATTTAGTTAGTCATAAGGCAAAAAATAATAAATTCATTCACGTAATTAACCTTGGAATTTTTAAGGATATTAAAGACCGGATTAAATTTATAGATTATGAAACTGTTTCTGAATGGCATACAAGAACTTCTGAATTAATGGAGATACAAAACAAATTGCCTTAAATCAATGGATCATAGAGCTTTATTATATATGCCTTGCTAAATTTTATCTCACTGAAATGAAAGAACCTTAATTTATGACAACAAAGCATTTAGGAAAATCAATTGATGCCTGGGCAAATGCAATTGCTTTAAGAATTTCTGATGAATGGGGTGGAAATGTTGATGGTAATGAAGAGGATTCCAACTACTAAGGGGTGTTCTAGAAAAGATTTTGAAAAACAACCCCGTTAAGTGTGTTAAATTAAATTGGTACTAGTATAATTGAAGAAGATTATTTTGATAAACTTTAGAATCTTTTAAAGTGATAACAATATTAAAGATTAGATATGATGACGGGGGTATCTTGGTATTCTGCCAAGGATAAATTAAAGCAATTACTTCTTGATCCTTTAACCCCAGAAATGTTTATCATTTGTTTAGATGAGGAAAAAGAAAAAAATTTTTGCTTATTGACAGATGTTAGTGACAAGGAAGTTATATTAGGAGATGAGACAATTAGAGTTCGGTTCGCACGGCGAACGCGCTGATCGGTGGGTCCGTCGTCCTGGGTCCCGACTGCGCCGATCCGTACGGAGCGCATGCGGTCCGGGCGAGCATGGGGGCCGTCTTCGCCGAGCCGCTGGTGCGCGGCGAGATCGGGGCGACCCCGAAGCCGCGGGCTGCGCTGGTGGCGCACGGCGGCGATCCGCTGGAGGCCCTCGGCGGAGCGGCGACGCTCTGCCTCGGCGCCGAGCGGGAGGGCCTACCGGACGAGGTCATGGAGCAGTGCGACGTGCGGGTGACCATCCCGGTGCGTGAGAGTGCCGAGTCACTGAATGTCGGGGCGGCGGCGGCCATCGCCCTGCAGCGGATAGCGTCCGATCCTGGAGAAGGCCATGGTTGAGCGCATCGAGGAGATCCGGAATGAGGCAGCCGACGCGATCGGCGGCGCCTCGACGACCGCCGAGCTCGAGGAGCTCCGGGTCAGGTACCTGGGGCGGAAGGCCGAGCTGACGCAGATCCTGCGCGGGATCGCGGAGCTGCCGCCGGAGCAACGTGGCCCGGTCGGCAAGTCCGGCAACGAGGCGCGTCGCGGGCTCGAGTCGCTGCTCGAGTCGAGGATCTCGGATCTGGACGCCAGCGAGCTGGGGACCCGGCTGGCGGAGGACGCGATCGACGTCACGCTCCCGGGGGCTCCACCGATACCCGTCGGCGCCCAGAACCCGCTGCTGCGCACCCAGCGGCAGATCGAGGACATCTTCGTCGGCCTGGGCTACCGGGTGATGGAGGGGCCCGAGGTCGAGCTCGACTACTACAACTTCACCGCGCTGAACCACCCGCCCGGCCACCCGGCCCGGATGGCTCAGGACACCTTCTACGTCGACCCGTCAACGCTGAGGGACGACCTGCGGATTTCGTCGAACGGCGACGAGCTGCCGCCGGGCCCCGAGGACGTCGTCCTGCGCACCCATACCTCGCCGATGCAGGTGCGCTCGATGGAGTCTCAGCCGCCGCCGATCTTCATCGTCGTCCCGGGCCGGTGTTACCGCTCGGATCCCTTCGACGCAACGCATAGCCCGATCTTCCACCAGGTCGAGGGCCTCGCCGTCGGCCCCGACATCACGCTGGCCGACCTGAAGGGCACGCTCGACGAGTTCGCCCGCGCGATCTTCGGGCCTGACCGCGAGACCCGCTTCCGCCCTGGTTTCTTCCCCTTCACCGAGCCGAGCGTCGAGGTCGACGTCTCCTGCTTCCGCTGCGGTGGCAGCGGCAAGCTTCCTGACGGCTCGCGCGACCCACTCTGCAAGGGGATCGGCTGGATCGAGATCCTCGGCGCCGGAATGGTCGACCCGAACGTCTACGGCTTCGTGCGCGAGTCCGGATACGACCCGGAGGAGATCCAGGGCTTCGCGTTCGGCATGGGGATCGAGCGGATCGCCATGCTCAAGTACGCCGTCCCCGATCTTCGCAAGTTCTTCGAAAACGATGTCCGCGTCCTGGAGCAGTTCCGATGAGGGCCCCGGACTCCTGGCTGCGCAGCTTTTGCGACCCCAAGCTCTCGGTCGCGGAGCTGGCGGATGAGCTCGCGATGCACTCGATCGAGGTCGAGCGGATCACGCGCGCCGGCGCGCCCGACCCCGAGGGATTCGTGGTCGGCAAGGTCCTCTCGGTCGAGAAGCACCCGGACGCCCAGCGGCTCAGCGTCTGCCAGGTGGATGCGGGGGACGGCGGCAGGACGATCGTCTGCGGCGCGCCGAACGTGGCGGAGGGCCAGACCGTCCCGGTCGCGCTGCCCGGCGCCGTGATGCCGGACGGCACCAAGCTGGGAAAGGCGAAGCTCCGCGGCGTCGAGTCGAACGGGATGATCCTCTCCGAGGCGGAGCTCGAGATCGGCGACGACGCTGCGGGCATCGTCGTTCTTGAGAACGGGTGGTCGCCCGGGACACCGCTTGGAGAGGCGATCCCGGTCTCGGAGCCGGTGATCGAGCTGGAACCGACGTCGAACCGGGTCGACTGCTTCGGGTTGTACGGCGTGGCTCGCGAGGTACACGCGATCACGGGCGAGTCTCTCGCCGCCCCGCCCTGGGACGAGGACGCGGAGGCGACGGGCGAGGGCACGGTGACCGACTACGCCTCGGTGACGGTCGAGGTTCCCGACCTCTGCCCGCGGTTCACCGCCCGCGTCTTCACCGACGTCCAGATCGGGCAGTCGCCGCTCTGGCTGAAGGCCCGGCTGATCGGCGCCGGGATGAGGCCGATCAACAACGTCGTCGACATCACCAACTACGTGATGCTGATGACGGCGCAGCCGCTTCACGCCTTCGACCTCGACAAGGTCCCCGGCGGTGCCCTGGTCATCCGCACGGCGAAGCGGGGCGAGACGATGACCACGCTCGACGACGTCGAGCGGACCTTTGACGAGGACGCTGTGCTGGTCTGCGATAGCAACGGGCCCTCCGGCATCGCCGGGATCATGGGCGGCCAGGTCTCGGAGGTCTCGGAGACGACCACCAGTGTGCTGCTCGAGGTGGCGACCTGGGACGGCGTCAACATCCTTCGCACCTCACGCAAGCTCGGCCTGCGCACCGATGCCTCCAACCGCTTCGAGAAGCAGCTGCACCCGGAGCTGGCGCTGCGCGCCCAGCGGATCGCCTCGCAGCTCATGGTCGAGCTCTGCGGCGCGAAGCTGGTGCCGGGGACGATCGACGAGGCGGCCGAGGTGCCGGAGCGCCACCGGCTGCGGCTGCGCCACGAACGGGTCGCCCGGCTGCTCGGCATGGAGATCTCGCCCGATCAGTGCGCCGAGTACCTGGAGCGGCTCGACTTCGAGGTCGACCGCGATGGGGACGACCTGGAGGCGACCGTGCCGGTTCATCGCCACTACGACGTCACGCGCGAGGTGGACCTGATCGAGGAGGTCGGCCGGATCCACGGGTACGCGAAGAACCTTCCGGCGAGCCTGCCTTCGACGAGCGGCCAGGTCGGGCGACTGACGCGCGAGCAGCGCCTGCGCCGGAGGGCCGAGGACGCGATGCGCGATCTCGGCTTCGACGCGATCGTCAGCCTCAGCCTGACCGACCCCGGCATGCCCGAGCGGCTCCGCATTCCGGAGGGGGACGTCCGAGCCGAGCCGATCCGAGTCTCCAACCCGCTGTCGGCCGAGCACTCGGTCGAGCGGACCGCGGTGATCGGTTCACTGCTGGATGCGACGAGCTACAACCGCGCCCATGGCGCGGAGCGGATCGCGCTCTTCGAGTCCGGCAGGGCCTACCTGCGCGAGGGCAGCTCGCCCCAGGACGGTGTGCTCGCCGGGAAGTTCGTCGGTGAGCGACCCCCGGTCGCCTACGAGCCGTGGCGCATCGCGTCGATCGCCGCCGCTGCGCTCCGCCCGGGGTCGTGGCGGAGCCAGGACGTCGGGACGGACTTCTATTCGGTGAAGGCCGTACTCGAGGCCCTGGCGCGCCAGCTCGATGCCGCGGTCGACGTCATCCCCGGAGAGGAGCCCTTCCTGCACCCGGGCCGCAGCGGGCGCGTCCTCGTGGAGGGCGCGGACAGCGGCTGGGTCGGCGAGATTCACCCGCTCGTCTGCCGGGAGTGGGATCTCGACGCGGCCGCGGGCTTCGAGGTCGACCTCGCACCGCTGGTCGCGGCCTCCCGGGTGGGCGAGGAGACCTATGAGGACGTCATCTCCTACCCAGCGGTTCATCAGGACGTGGCCGTGGTGGTGGACGACGCCATCCCCGCCGCGGAGGTGCGCTCAGCCGTGCTCGACGGTGGCGGCGAGCTGCTGCGCTCCGCCGAGGTCTTCGACCTCTATCGGGGCGAGCAGGTCGGCGAAGGACGCAAGAGCCTCGCGCTGCGACTCACTTTCCGCGCGGCCGACCGGACGCTGACCGACGAGGAGGTCGCGGAGCAGCGGACGAAGATCGAGGCCGCCGTCGAGAAGCTCGGGGGGTCCCTCCGTGAATAGCGTGCTTGTCGCAGGGGCGTCCGGCTACGCGGGCGCTCTGTCGGCCGAGCTGATCCGAAGGCACCCGAGCCTGGAGCTCGCGCGCGTCACCGCGCGCACCGATGCCGGCAGGCGGCTGAACGAGCTGTACCCCCAGTACGGCGTCGACCTGGTGCTGGAGGAGCCGGTGGCCGAGGGTGGCGACGTCGATGCGGCGATCGTCGCCTACCCGCACGGCGCAGCCGCTCCGGTCGTCGCCGCCCTGCGTGAGCGGGGGACGAAGGTCGTCGATCTCTCCGCCGACTTCCGCCTGCACGACCTGGAGACCTACGGCCGCTGGTACGGCGACCATGGTGCGCCGCAACTGCTCGGCGACGCGGTCTACGGCCTCACTGAGCTGCATCGCGAGGCGATCGCCGAGGCCGATCTGGTCGCGAACCCCGGCTGCTATCCGACCGCCAGCGTCCTGGCCCTCGCTCCGCTCGCCGCCGAAGGGCTGATCGAGGACGTGGTCATCGACGCCAAGTCCGGCGTCTCCGGGGCGGGCCGGGCGGCCGAGGAGGAGATGACCGTCGTCAAGGAGACGGACGACACCAAGCCCTACAAGGTCGCCGGGCACCGCCACACGCCGGAGATCGCGCAGGAGCTCGCGGAGCTGGCGGGCGGCAACGGCGCGGGCCCGGGTGAATCCGGCCTGACCTTCGTGCCGCACCTGATGCCCTTCGACCAGGGCGAGCTGGTGAGCTGCTACGTGCGCACCGCCGAGCCGCTCGACCAGGCGCGGATGCTCTCGCTCTACGAGGAGCGATACGGCGACGAGCCGTTCGTCGAGGTGGCGACCGAGCCGCCCGGCGTCAGCGGCGTCCGGGGCACCAACCTCTGCCGGATCCACCTGGCGCTCAACGAGGCCTCCGGGCGGACGCTCGCCTTCGCCTCGATCGACAACCTCTGGAAGGGCGCGGCCTCACAGGCGATTCAGAACCTCAACCTGATGCTGGGGCTCCCCGAGGGCGAGGGGATCTCGTGAGTCCGGCGACGCAGACGTTCTTTCGCTCCCGCTGGGTGACGCCGCCGCCGGAGTTCGAGCAGCTCGACCCGGCCGAGCTCGCACCGGGCTTCCGGGCGGCCGGGGTGGCCTGCGGGCTGAAGGGCGGCGGCGAGACCGACGTCGGCGTGCTGGCCTGCGATGCGGAGGACGTGAGCTCCGCGCTGGCGCTCACCCGGAACGCGGCGGCCGCCGCGCCAGTTCGAGTCTGCCGGCAGGAATGCGAGGCCGGTGCGCTTCGTGCGATCGCGGTCAACTCGGGCAACGCCAACGCGGCGACCGGAGAGCAGGGATACCGGGATGCGCTCGCGATGCGGGACGCCGCGGCCGAGGCTCTCGCCGTCGAGCCGCGCACGGTGGCGGTGGCGGAGACAGGCACGATCGGCGTGCCGCTGGACATCCGGGCCGTGACCGCGGGCGTGCTCGAGGCGGTCCAGAGCCTCTCGGCGAGCGGCGGCGAGGACTTCGCTCAGGCGATCATGACCACCGATCGCGGCCCGAAGCGCTGCGCGATCCGCGCCGGCGAGGTGACCGTCTCGGCCCAGGCCAAGGGGGCGGGAATGATCGAGCCGAGCTTCGCGACGATGCTCTGCTTCGTCCAGACGGATGCCGTGATCGGCGAACCGGACCAGGTGCTGCGCGCCTCCCTGGCGGATTCGATGGAGCGGATCACCGTCGACGGGCAGATGAGCACCAACGACACCGTGCTGCTGCAGGCGACCGGGTCGTCCGGCGCGGCGATGCCGAGGGGATTGCTGGAGGCCGTGCTGCTGCAGCTCGCGCTCGAGATCGTCGCGGACGGCGAGGGGGCGACGCGCGTGGGCCGCGCCGAGGTCACCGGAGCGAAGAGCTCCGAGGAGGCCGAACGGGTGGCGAGGGCGATCGCCAACTCTCCGCTGGTGAAGACGGCTCTCTTCGGCCGGGATTCGAACTGGGGGAGGATCGCCCAGGCCGCGGGGATGGCCCTGGCCGGGGAGGAGCTCGAGGAGCTCGGGCCCGACAGGATTCAGGCGGCGGAGCTCGCCTCTGAGGGGCAGGAGGCTGAGCTCTCGGTCAATCTCGGCCGAGGCAAGGCGAGCGCCCACGTCTATTTCAGCGACCTGACCCACGACTACATTCGGATCAACGCCGAGTACACGACATGACCTCGTCCGTCGAGACACTCCTCGAGGCGCTGCCCTACATCAGGCAGTTCCACGGCCGCACGATCGTCATCAAGTACGGCGGCGCCGCCATGCGGGACGAGGAGCTCCGCGAGGCCTTCGCGCGGGACGTGGTCCTCCTCAAGTACGTCGGCATGAACCCGATCATCGTCCACGGCGGCGGGCCGGAGATCACCCACTACATGGAGCGGATGGGGATGGAGGTGAAGTTCGTCGAGGGCCTGCGCGTGTCCGATGCCGAGACGGTCGAGGTGGCCAAGATGGTGCTGCTCGGCAAGATCAACTCGGACATCCTCACCAGGCTCAACCGCCACGGCCAGCCGGCCGTCGGGCTCGGCGGCGAGGACGGCTCGCTCTTCGAGGTCAAGCCGGTTGGGCAATCGGCGGACGTCGGCTTCGTCGGCGAGATCGAGAAGGTGAACGTCGACGTGATCGAGCACATCGCCGAGGACTACATCCCCGTGATCGCCTCGGTCGGCACTGACCGCGAAGGCGCTTCCTACAACGTCAACGCCGACGAGGCGGCGGGCAAGGTCGCGGCCGCGATGCCCGCGCACAAGGCGATCTTCCTCACGGATGTCGACGGCTGGCTGCGGGACCCGGACGACCCTGACTCCCGCATCTCCCAGGCGACCGCCGGCGAGGTCCGCGCCGCCCTCGATGGGGTCGAGGGCGGCATGCGCCCGAAGCTGACGGCATGCGTCGACGCGATCTCCGGCGGAGTGCAGGCGGCGCACATCGTCGACGGGCGCCGTCCGCACACGCTGCTGCTCGAGCTCTTCACCGACGCCGGCATCGGAACCAAGATCACTCAATGAAGCTCGCGGAGCTGCAGGAGCTCGAGTCCCGTTGGGTCATGCAGACCTACCCGCGCGCGCCCGTGGAGCTCGTGCGGGGGGAGGGCGCGCGTGTCTGGGATTCCGAGGGAAAGGAATACCTGGACTTTCTGGCGGGCATCTCGGTCTGCTCCGTCGGCCACTGTCATCCGGCGGTCGTCGAGGCGGTGCGCGAGCAGGTGGGCAAGCTCACCCACACCTCGAACCTCTACCTGACCGAGGGCGGCGTCCGGCTCGCCCAGCGCCTCTGCGAGTCGAGCCTGGGAGGAAGGGCGTTTCTCTGCAACTCCGGCACCGAGGCCAACGAGTGCGCGATCAAGCTGGTCCGCAAGCACGCGCATGGCCGCGGGATCTCGAAGCCCGAGATCGTCGTGCTCGAGGGTGCGTTCCACGGCCGTACGATGGGGTCACTCTCCGCCACGCCGGGCCTCACCGACAATCAGGCCTTCACGCCGTATCTGCGGGGGTTTCCCGCCGTTCCACGCGACAGCGTCGATTCGCTCAGAGCCGCGGTCGGCGACAGGACGGCCGCTGTGATGCTGGAGCCGATCCAGGGGGAGACCGGGGTTCACGTCGTCCCCGACGAGATGATCGCCACGGCGCGCGAGCTCTGCGACGCCACCGGGGCGCTTCTGGTTTTCGACGAGATCCAGACCGGGATGGGAAGGACAGGTTCGCTCTGGGCGTACGAGCAACTGCCCGTGCGGCCCGACGTGATGACAACGGCCAAGGCGCTCGGCGGGGGTCTGCCGGTAGGGGCCTGTGTCACCAGCCCGGAGGCGGCGGTGGTCCTGGAACGCGGCGATCACGGTTCGACCTTCGCCGGCGGACCGCTGATCGCCGCCGCCTCCCTGGCCGCCTTCGGCGTTCTCGATGACCCGGAGCTCCTGCGGCGGGTGCGGGATCTGGGGGGCAGGCTCGCCGCTGGGCTCGAGCGGATCGATGCCGTCGCCGAGGTGCGTGGCCGGGGGCTGATGGTCGGAGCCAAGCTCAAGAGGGTCGATGCGAAACAAGCCGCCGTCGCCGCGCTAGCCGAAGGCCTGATCGTCAACCCGATAGGCAACGACACGCTGCGCTTGCTGCCGCCGCTGGTCATCGGGGAGGCGGAGGTCGACGAGGCGCTCGAGATCATCGGCCGGACCCTCGGCTAGCATCGCGTCTGTGAACACGCGTGCTCGCTGGACGATCGGCATCTTGCTCGCGTTGGTGGTTGGACTGGCAGTCGGACTGATCATCGTCGCGGCCGACAACAACGGCGACAACTCCACGACGACAGAGGCGATCGAGTCAACGAGCACTCCGACCGGCTCCCGGAGCACCACCGCCAGCCAGACCACGACCTCGGTGGCAACCCAGACCAACGGCGGAACCTCCGTCCCGAGCCAGAATGGATCGAGCCTTCCGGGCGGCACGGGCGGCCTCGGCCAGCCATAGGGACCTCAGCCGGCGACGGCTGGTACGCCGAGCGCTCGGCTACGATCGCCACTTCCATGAGCAGCCTTTCAGGCACCAAGGTCGCCGTCACAGGGGCGGGGGGATTCATCGGGAGCCATCTGGTCGAAGGGCTCGTGGCAGGGGGCGCCTCGGTGCGCGCACTGGTTCGTTACAACTCGCGCGGGGACAAGGGGGCACTCGAATGGATCCCGGAGGCCGTGGTCTCAGAGGTTGAGACAGTGGCGGGCGACGTACGTGACGCCGAGTCCGCCGCCGCGGTGGTCGAGGGGAGCGAGGTCGTCTTCCACCTCGCGGCGCTGATCGCGATCCCCTATTCGTTCGTCAACCCGCGCGACTATTTCGAGACGAACGTCCTCGGGACCCTGAACGTGCTGCAGGCGAGCCGGGCCGGATCACCACGCTCCGTCGTGCACACCTCTACTTCCGAGGTGTACGGCAATGCGCTCGAGTTCCCGATCACGGCGGCACATCCGGTGTCCGCCTACTCTCCATATGCGGCGAGCAAAATCGGCGCGGATCAGCTCGCCCTCAGCTTTCATCGCACCTACGGACTGCCGGTGACCCTGCTGCGGCCATTCAACACGTACGGGCCACGCCAGTCGACCCGGGCCGTGATCCCGACGATCCTTGCTCAGGCCTTGAGCGGGGACACCGTCCGCATCGGATCGCTTGAGCCTCGTCGAGATCTCACGTACGTCTCGGACACGGTCAGCGGTTTCATCGCCGCCGCCGAGGCGGACGGCGTGGCCGGAGAAACGCTGCAGCTGGGTACCGGGGAGGACATCTCGGTCGGGGAGCTGATCGAGATCGTCGAGTCGCTGGTCGGGCATGACCTCCAGGTGGTCCAGGAAGAGCAGCGCGTTCGTCCCGAGCAGAGCGAGGTGAACCGGTTGCTGTCCGATCCGAGCCGGATGACGGAGACCACCGGATGGCAGGCGCAGACCCCATTGCGGGAGGGCCTCGAGAAGACGATGCGCTGGCTGGAGGATCGTCCGCCATTGACGCCGGCCGGGGACTACGCGATCTGAGATGCGAGCGGTGATTCTCGCCGGAGGCAAGGGGACACGACTTCGCCCGTACACCACGGTGCTGCCAAAACCGCTGATCCCGGTCGCCGATCGGCCCATCCTCGAGCTCGTCCTCCGCCAGCTCGGCCACAACGGCTTCAATCAAATCGACCTGTCGGTCGGTCATCTCGGCGGGCTGATCAAGGCGTACCTGGACAGCATCGAGCTGCCGAAGGGTATGGAGCTCAACTATGTCTGGGAAGACGCCCCCCTCGGTACCGCCGGCGCGCTGACGATGCTCGAGAACCTGAACGAGCCCTTCCTGGCGATGAACGGCGACGTGCTCACCACCCTCGACTACGCCCAGCTGATGCGCTTCCATCGCGGCCACGAGGGCGGCATCACGATCGCCACCCACAAGAAGAACGTCGACATCGACCTCGGGGTGATCGAGTCCGACGACGGCTTCGTCATGGAGTATGTGGAGAAGCCGACGATGCGCTTCGACGTCAGCATGGGGGTCTACGTCTACGACCCCGATGTCGTCGAGCTGATCCCCCCGCGCCACTTCGACTTCCCCGATGTCGTCAA
This sequence comes from uncultured Solirubrobacterales bacterium, assembly GCA_963728875.1. GTDB lineage: Bacteria > Actinomycetota > Thermoleophilia > Solirubrobacterales > 70-9 > DASUPK01. The sequence continues at coordinate 742,981 of CAVSLJ010000002.1, read as the reverse complement.
CGCGATGCTGGAGGCCGGACGCAAGGTCGCGGTCTACTCCGGGCCCGGCGTCTGGTTCGACATCGGGACGGTCGGCGAGCACGAGCGCGCGACCGCCGAGATCGAGGCTCACCCCGAGATCTTCGAGCATGCCTGATTGGCGAGTTCCCCTCGCCGACGTCGAGATCGGGGAGGACGAGATCGCGGAGGTGGCCGACACCTACCGAAGCGGCTGGCTCAGCATGGGCCCCCGGACGGCCGAACTCGAGGAGCGATTCGCCGAATACACGGCTTCTCGGCACGCCATCGCCGTGACGAACGGCACGGCCGCGCTCCACCTGATCTGCCTTGCGGCCGGTCTCGGGCCCGGGGACGAGGTCGTGGTTCCGTCGCTCACCTTCGTCGCCACGGCGAACGCGATCCGCTACACGGGCGCGACCCCGGTCTTCGCCGACGTCGTCGCGCTCGATCGCCCCTGGCTCTCCGCCGAGCAGACGGCCGCTGCGATCACCGACAAGACCAAGGCGATCATGAACATGACCTACGGCGGCCACCCCGGCGCCAGCGCAGAGCTGGCCGCGCTCGCCGCCGACCGCGGGGTGATCCTGCTCGAGGACGCGGCACACGGCCTCGGCGGCTATCGGGATGGGCGGCACGTCGGGACCTTTGGGTTGGCCGGTGCATTCAGCTTCTTCTCGAACAAGAACCTGCCCGTGGGAGAGGGCGGAATGGTGGTCACCGACGACGACGATTTCGCGGCCAGGGTGAAGCTACTCCGCTCGCACGGGATGACGGCGATCAGCTGGGATCGCCAGCAGGGGCACGCGAGCGGCTACGACGTGATCGACCTGGGGTTCAACTATCGAATCGACGAGCCCCGTGCGACCCTGGCGACCGCGCGACTGGGCCGTCTGGACACCGACAACGAGAGGCGGGCCGCGGCCGTGAGCGCATATCGCGGGTTGCTCGGGCCGGTCGAGGGAGTCACGCTCACCATGCCGGACGTCCCAGGAGACAAGCAGGCGCACCACCTGTTCACGATAGTTCTCGACGAGGGGATCGACCGCGCCGCGGTCCGCACGCGGCTCGAGGAGGCCGGTGTACAGACCAGCCTGCACTACCTGCCGGTTCACCGCTTCAGCATCTACGACGATGGCACCAGCCTGCCGATCACCGAGGACTACTCGCGGCACGCGGTGACCCTGCCGCTCTTCCCAACGATCTCCGAGGAGCAGATCGGGTTGGTGGTCGACTCCCTCGAGCGGGCGTTGGCGGCCCTAGCCAGGGGTTGACCGAATGCGGATCCTTATCGTCAGCCAGTACTTCGCACCGGAGATCAACGCGGCGGCGAATCGGGTGCACGCATTCGCTGCAGGCTTGGTGCGGCGGGGTCACGACGTCGAGGTGGTCTGCGAGGTGCCCCACCATCCGGTCGGCGTGGTGGCCACTGGCTATGGCGGCCGATTGGTCGATCGTCGGGAGATGGACGGCGCGAGGTCCGTTACGTATGGGTCCATCTTGCTTCCTCGAAGGACGCCCGCCGTTCGCGTCCTGGCCAACTACGTCTCCTTCGGGCTCACCGGCACGATCGTCGCATGCGCCGTGCGCCGTGCGGATGTGATCCTCGCATCCTCGCCGCCCTTGCCGGTGGGGGGGTGGGATTGGCGGCTCGCGGTGCGTCCAGCGCCGGCCGTGGGTCATGGATGTCCGCGACCTATGGCCGGACGCCGCGTCGCGCTCGGACAGTGGGCGAGGGGCCACTGCTGCGCGCGGCTCAACGCTTCGAGCGCCGGCTGTACAGATCCGCCGCCGCGATCACGGTCACCACGGAGTGCCCTCGGGTCGCCGGGTCGAGGCCCGCGGGGGTGCGGGCAAGGTGGCGGTGATCACGAATGGGACCACTGGGGAATTCCTGGAGGCGGGCGCCCACTCTCCGACGCCAGGAGCTACTGGGCGAACCGTGACGACCTCTTCCGCTGGACTTACGCAGGGAACCTGGGCATGGTCGCGGGCCTGGAGACTGCGATCGATGCAGCACGCGAGCTCGGCGAAGGCTTTCAGCTGGTCCTGATCGGAGATGGAAGCCGCGCGGAACGGCTCTCGAACGGCTGGCCTCAGACGTGCCGGCGACCAGGTCGTGTTTCGCGACGCGGTCCCGCCGGCGGAGGCAGCAGAGCTGATGCGCGCCTCGGACGCCCTGCTCGCCTCGCGGGCACCGGCACCTGATCTCGATGGAATGGTCCTCTCGAAGCTCTATGACTGCTGTGCCGTCGGGCGCCCAGTAATAGTCTCCGCCGCCGGGGAAACGAGCCGGCTCGCGACCGAGGCAGAGGCCGGGCTCAGCATCCGGCCCGGGGATGCCGGCGAGCTGGCATCTGCGGTGCGTCGCCTCAGGGAAGACGACACGCTCCGTGACCGGTTGGCCGCGGGGCCCGCGCGTTCGGTGAGGTGAATCTCGAGAGAACGCGGGATCGCCGAGCTCGAGCGTGTCCTTCGCGGCGTGGTGGACGGGCGTCAGGCGCCTATGCCAGGTTTCGCACCCAAGGGATCCTCGGGGACATGAGACGAACCACCACAATATTCTTGGGCGAATGAAGGCAGTCGTCACGGGCGTTGCAGGCTTCATCGGGTCGCACCTGGCCGAGTCCCTGGTCAGGGATGGCGCTGACGTCACCGGCATCGATCGGCTCTCCGACTACTACGACCCGGAAATCAAACGCCGTAATCTCACGCTTCTCACGAGCGCGGAGCGCTTCCAGTTCGTCGAGGCGGACATAAATGAAGCTCCGCTGGAGCAGTTGCTTGATGGAGCCGACGTCGTTTACCACCTGGCCGGACAGGCCGGGGTGCGCAGCAGCTGGGGAAGCGAATTCGATACTTACGTGCAGGACAACGTGCTCAGCACCCAACGTTTGCTCGAGGTCGCCCGCGAAGTCAGACCCGGACGATTCGTATATGCCTCATCATCATCGATTTACGGCGACGCCGAGCACTTTCCAACGGCGGAAGGGGAACTGCCCAGACCAGTGTCGCCCTACGGCGTCACGAAGCTGGCTGGCGAACACCTCTGTCGCTTGTACGCACTAGGCCTCGATGTGCCGACAGTCTCCGTTCGGTACTTCACGATCTTCGGTCCACGCCAGCGCCCCGATATGGCATTCAATCGATTCATCGCCGCCGCTCTCGAGGATCGAGAGATCAAGGTGCTTGGGGATGGGCTCCAGGAGAGAGATTTCACTTTCGTCGCGGACGCGGTCGCCGCGACGATTGCTGCGGCTGAGCGCGGTGAAGTGGGCGGCACCTACAATGTCGCGGGAGGCAATCATGCGACGGTCCTTGACGTGATCCGGGTGCTCGGGGAATTGCTCGAGCGGCCCCTCAAGGTCGAAAAGCTGTCGGCCATGCCTGGAGACGCGCGCAAGACCGGCGCCGATACGAGCAGAGGCACGTGAGGACCTCGGCTACTCGCCACGAACCGGGCTGGAGGAGGGTTTGGCGCGGCAACTGGCCGCGCAGCAGGGGACAGCCGGACACGAGTACGACGGCGTAGTGTCCTGGCGAAGGTTCCGTCAGGCTCAAGAGGACGCCACGCAAGACATGACGTTGCGATCTACTCGCCCGGCTCGTGCCTCTACTTCGAGGCCGGAGGCGTCACCGGTGAGGCCCGTCGACAGGAGGGCGGGGGGGCCGAGCTTCAAATGGCCCTCCTGGCGTTGGGTCTGGTCGCCAAGGGCCTTCGCGTTGGCCTGATCACCTACCCCATTCATCGCCCGAGGTCGATTAAACAGCCGCTACCGGAATTGACCGAGCGAGCATCCTACGCCGGCGACCGACGGCTGGTCGGCAAGCTGGCAGAGATGGTCAACGTATGGCGCGCCCTGTCCCGAGCTGACGCTCGCACATACATCTTCCGCGGCGGAGCTCCGGTCATCGCTCGCCGCGGCCCTGTTCACTCGCCTGCATCGTCGGAAGCTCATCTTCTCGGCAGCAAACGATCTCGACTTCGATTTCCATCGCCCCGATCAGGCGTCGTGGAGTCGATCTCCTCTCCAGAATTTGGTTCAAGGCGGTCGACCTGGTCGTCGTGCAGCGACGAGAGCAGCTCGAGCTTGGCGAGACGGATCGGGGTCGAGCCCTTTGCCCTGGTGCCGAGCTTCGCCGAGCCTGTCGAGGCGGAGCATGACGGTGGTGACGCGATGCTCTGGGTTGGAAGGGTGGTTGAGTACAAGCGCCCGCTCGCTTTCCTCGAGCTTGCGGAATCTCTACCGGAGCTCCGGTTCCGGATGCTGTACATCGCTGTCGATCCTTCCCTGACCGAGCGCGTGGAGGACATTGGAGCCGGGATCGGCAACCTGGAGCTGTTTCAGGGCCTTCCTCGTCCGAGGGTCCTCGAGGAGTTGGATCGAACCAAGGCGTTGGTGTCGACCTCTTCCAAGGAGGGAATGCCGAACGTCTTCTTGGAGGCCTGGGCGCGGGGAATCCCAGTGATTTCCCTCGACTACGATCCGGACGGAAGGATCGTCGCCGATCGGCTGGGCGTCGTTGCGGGGGGATCGATGGACCGCTTGCGCGCGCGGACCGAGACGCTGTGGCGGGACGCTGGTCTCAGGGACGAGCTAGGCCGAAACGGACGCGCCTATGTTCGGCGGATCCATTCCCCCGAGGCGGTGGCTGGGCAGTGGGCCGAACTCATTCGAGGGCTTGGTGCCGGAGACAGCCGCCCAACTAGCGCCGTGGTCCTCGAACTCTTGATCGTGCCGTTAGGGCACCAAGTCGCCTCTGTATGGAAGCAGGCAAGGACCGTCCAACGCGGCGCGCTCCAAGCTCCGCCCAGGAAAGTGCGGACGCCGGATGGGGAAACGCACGCGAGACGATCACCTCACTGACTTGGCGACTTTCATCGGCGAAGCGGGCCTTGTATGCCTCGCTCCCGAGCAGGAAGTCAAACTGCTCAGCCCCCTCCGCGAAGGCTGCTTCGATCACCGCCGACATCAGGATGAACCCGGGCCTAACCTCGTCCCAGTTCGGATCGAATCCGCTGTTGTAGATAGGAGTAGCGATCGCCAAGCCGCCATCCGTACCAAGCGGCCGCGGCTTGTCCGTCGAGCTCGAGGAACCAGAGTCGCAGCCAACCGCGCTCCTGCGCCGCGGCGGCGAAGTCGCGTGGAAGGCGCGGACGGTCTTCGCTCCGTAGGGAGGAGTGGGCCCCAAAACGCCGATCGTGAAGCTCAAAGAGCGTCTGCATGTCGCTCTTGATCATGCGGGGTCTTCGCTAGACCGGATCCGCAATGAATGGTTGCGGGCGGCCCGGCGCCGCAGTCGTCGTATCTGCTGTCGCATGTTGGAGCTGCGACTCTTCAGATAGCCCTCCCAGTGATCATGCTGCGACAGGCGAATCCAGGGCAGCTCACCGGCGACACGTTCTCGAACCTTCAGGCGCGCACCGGTCGCGTCGGCCAGGCTCTCGACCCAAGGCCGCTCGCAGTCGACGTTGCGGAATGCCAGGATCCCCCACTTGAGGTCCGTAGCCGCCAGAGCTTCACCGGCCGCCGCGGCGACCTCCTCCTCATCGCCGGCCTCACAAACCGGAAGGAAATAATCACCAAGGTTGCTGCCTGCGAACTGCGCGACGCCCGTCCGGCCCGGCTGCAACGAGAGCGGAAGCAGACCTCTCAGGCTGCCGTCGGGGTGGCGAACCCCCGCCACCAGCGTGGTGGCCTCGTCGCCGTAGTGTCGGAACCAGCTGCGGAACCACTCGGGCGTCAGAAAGGCGTTTCCGCGACGCTCGGCCAGCTCGCGCCAGCCCGGCTCGAGGCTCTTGAAGATCGTCTAGAGATTTGGTCGCGAACAAAGGCAGGGCCCGGCGTCGATTCTCGCTCGACGCAGACGCGCCGCTTCTTGCGATTGCGAGCATCGTCGGCAGCATGGCCAAGAGCAGCCAGAGCTGCTTCTTGTACTCGTCCGATGAGAAGAAAAGGGATGCGAGCAGTCCGACGACCGCGACCACCTGCGCACGGGCCAGAATCTCCATCGGAGGTCACCGAGGTTCTCGAACGCCTGAATCGCCCGGAGCCGGCGCGCAAAACGGCGACGATGAGGATCAGCAAGAGTGCGAGGCCGATATGCCGAGCTCGGCCCACGTCTGTAGGTAGACGTTATGAGCGACCTTCTGCGTGTCCGCGATGAAGTCGCCTCGCCGGATCAGCCCGGGTTGCGCCAGCAGATAGTGGATCGAGGAGGTATGGAAGTTGCCGGCGCCGACGCCTTCGATGGGGTTCGCTTCGACCATCCGCCATCCGACCTTCCAGATGTCCTCACGGCCGGTGCCCCCGTTTGCAGCGGTGATGTGCTCCCTGGCCGCCGGAGGCGCGAGTAGGACGAAGTAAAAGACGGTGACCGCAACGCATGCGGAGGCGAACAGCAGCATCTGTGGTCGCCAACGCCCGCCGAAGATGATCGCTGCGATTCCGGCAACGGCCAGTGACACCAGGCCACCGCGTGACACGGTGAGAACGATCCCGAACAGCAAGAACCCGGCCGCGAATCCCGCGGCAAGCCTCAACACAGGCGAGCGCTTGGACACGAATACGAGGCCCAGGGCGAGAACGAAGCCCGCAACCAGGGTGGCGGCCAGCTCGTTCGGGTTCTCGACCTGACCGGACAGGCGGGACGAATCGCCGAAGGAGCTCGTTGGCGGCACCCGACATGAGCCCGTAGACAATCGCCCCCGCCGACCCGAGCACAAACGCCCAAAGCACCCAGATCACATCTCTTGGGGTGCGGATGCCGTGTAAACGATCAAGAAGAGCACTGCGTTGAGGGCGAGTCGGCTGACCGCGGTGAGGGCCTCGGACGGCTGCTCGGACCAGGCGTAGCTCAGCGTCGCCCATGCCAAGAACGCGAGGAGCACCGCGAAGATGCCCGCGTGCTGGTCGGGAAGTCCACCTTCGCGTCCTTGGTCGTGCTCAGCTTGGCTAGCCAGGCGAGGGCCAACAGAAGCCCGACGAGCTTGGTGGAAGCCCCTCCGCAGGCAGATGAGCTCGAAGAACGTGAGGACCGTGAATAACACGACACCTGTCGCGAGGCTGGTGAACGCGACCACGACGAACCCCAGGCCGAGTGCCGCGACAATCGACAGCGCAGGGTTGATCCCGGCCAAGACCCCAAGGGCGGCCGCGAGTCAGCGCCACTGCCGAGGCCCATAGACCTCTTCTCCAGTCGATGTTCAGTGCCATGGCTGAGTCGACCGATCAATTCGAGATGATCTCGATTGAGCCGATCGCCCGGGTCAGCGTATCTCGCTTCATCACGCTACCTGCCCGGCCCGAGTCTAGCGTGGGGCGGGCCCAGCTTTTCATGAGCGCCGCGATCTCCTCCCCGCCCGGGTTGAGGGCCAGCGCGTGCTCCAGGGCCCGCCTCGCCGACTGCGGGATCGCCCGGAGCGAGCGCGCGCGCCTGCATGTAGTAGAGAATCCAGTTCTTGGGCTCGCGGTCCTCGGCCTCGGAGAGTGCGGCCAGGGCGCGCGCGCGATCGCCGCTCCTCTCGGCGATGTATGCCTCGGCGGCCAGGGGTCTGCTGCTCAGCGGATTCAGATCGGCGGCGTTGTCGAGTGAGTTGTACGCACCGCTGAGATCCGACCCCCAGCTTCGCAGGGCTGCGTCCGTATAGCGAGCGCTGAGGAAGAAGGGGACCATGACGATCGCCGCCAGGCCAGCAGCCAAGGCCAGGACTGTCCGGGTTGGTGTTCTGCTCGATGAGCTCTTCTGTCGAATCGCTGGAGCCCCCGCGGCTCCCAAAGCAAACGCGATCGGCAGGGTAATCCCGGGATAGGGCCAGAACCAGTCGACGGAAGCGTGCACGAACCAGTATGCCCCGAGCCCAAGCGCCCCGGCCGCGAGCGTCGCAGCCTCCGGCCCCATCCGGCGGGAGCGAACTGCACCCACGACAGCGGCAATCGCGGCCGTTCCGAACAACAGGACGCCGGGGATCCCCAGCTCAGACGCCATCAGCATCTCGATGCTGTGGGGATCTTCAGGCTCGATGTCCTCGCGACGATGCAGCATGTAGCTGGCGCGAAAGCCACCTGAGCCCTCACCGCCCAACGGATGGTTCTCGAAGTCGTTGCGGGCTACGCGCCAAATGTCGCCTCGTTCTGTCCGAAAATCCAGGCCGAATCGGGTGCCGCTGGACTCGAGGTCCGGGCTCTGGGTGCTGAGCTCGCCGATGTGCCCGCTGATGAATCCCGAGATTCCGCCGGTCGACGCGGCCATCGCGATCAAGCCGGCAATGATCAGGCCTGCCAGGCAAGCAAGCAGTCCCCCGCCTATCGCCTTTCGCATCCCGGGAGCCAGTCGAATGGATGGCTCAAGCCGTGCCGCGGCGCAGCCCCCACCGATCGCGACGATCGCCGTGATCGCAATGGCGCGGCATGCCGTGTGCAGAGGCGGAATGGACCCGGCTGTGTTACCGGCATCGTGCTGGTAGACATCCAGCAACCAAGGAAGAGCGACCGCTGCCGGCACTGTGGCGAGTCCGACCCAGGCCAGGATGCGCAGGCGCGAGGGATGGAACGCGATCAGGACTGCGATGCCGACGACCGCGGCCAGCAACGAAGCCCGGCTCTGCGCGAGAACCATTAACTCGATCGCGATCGTAGCCGCGCCGACGAGCGCGCCTCGAACCCTCCAGTCGTAGGCACGCCAGCCTGCCAGCACGAGCATCGAGAGGGCCGCCATCAGAAAAAAGGCGGCCTCCGCATTTCGGTAGCCGATCGGGTAGCGAAGCGTTGCGTCAAGCTCGAAGAAGTCATGTGAGCTGCTGCCAGTCCAAAGCGCGATCAGGGTTGCCACCGCGACGATCGCCCCGCCGATTGCCAGAGGCGTGAGGGCGAGCAGGACGCGCTTTCCTAGCAGCAGGCAAATCCAGGCCCCAAGGGCAAAGGCAGTTGCGTAGGCGAGCGTTCTCTGTGCGTCCGCCACTCCCTCCGCGGGTGCGGCTGACCAAGTGACCGATACCAAGGTCCATGCGGCGAGGCAGAGAAGGGCAACCACCGTGAGCCCGACTGGCGAACGCAGGGACCCGCGCCAAGGGGCAAAGAGGAGAAGCCATCCCAGCAGCCCAAGCATCACGATCGTGCCCGGGAGAAAAGTGACCTCAAAAAACCCGCCGCTCTTCCAACCCCACCAGGCAACGACCAGCCCGACGATGACCAACCCCATCGGGCCAGCGGAGGACCGGGCGGACTGCATGCGGTGCAAACTAGTCAATGCCGCGGCGGCGCTGCTGCACGAATTTCCGGACGGCTACGACCCTCGCCGGCCGAACACGTTTGACGCGTAGCCGCGAGCAGTCCGCAGATGGGACGGGGTGAGCTCCCCGGTCGCCATCAGGGTCGCGACGTAGACCGAAACCGCCAGCACGCCTCCGACCACAAGCTCGGGGATCGCCAGCTTGCCGGTGCCGAAGGCGATCAGCACGACGGCCATCGCAAGTGAGGCTAGGGCGGCTCGGGCGAGGGTGAGTCCAAGCGGCCGGAGCGGAATGTCGATGAGATTCCGGATGATCACGACGTGGCCGGTGAGGAAGAGTAGAAAGGCGACATCGGTTGCGATCGCTCCGGCGACGATCCCGATCCTGGGGATCAGGATCACGTCCAGTAGGGCATTCACGGCCACCGCGGCGAGTGCCAGTGGGATCCGGCGCCGAGCTTCACCGAGGTAGTTGACGCTCAGTGCGAGGAGAGGACCGACCCCCATCATCACGATAAAGGGCCCGAGGGCTCTGAGAACGTCGACCGACGCCCCGTAGTCCGAGCCCAGGGTGATGTTCACTATCGAGGGCGCCCAGACGACAAGGGGGACCGCCAGCATGAACTGAAATCCCAGCACGATTCTCAGGGCCGTTTGGAGGGCCTCCGTGTCAGGTTCTGCCTCTCGATCGCCGGCCAGGCGGGGACCGATACCGGCGGCCAGCGCGAGGGCGACATATTCGGTGGGAACGAGGAGCTGTAACGGGGCGCTGAAGGCTCCCGCAGCTGTGGCGTCCAGAAAGGCGCCGATCATCAGTATATCGATATATCCAAAGGCCGCGAACGCGGCGTCGATCACGAAGATCGTCCCGGCGTATCTCGCAATGCGCCTGGCTGTGAGGGTGGTCTTGGATGCGGCGCGTCGCGGTCCCCCGCGGCTGACGATGCGCAGGAGGAGCACCGCTCCGAGCGCCGCCCCAAAGCCGTAGCCGATCGCCCGGCCTACGAGGGCTCCCGTCACTCCGGCACCGGCGAGTACGAGCCCAAGGGCGGCACAAAACTCGACGCCGCTTCGGCAGTTGTCAGCCTGAAGCCCACTGAGTTGCGCCCGAGAGCCTCGAACGTCGTCGTAAAGAAGGCCATGAAGCCCTGCACCACGATCAAGAGAGCGACGATCCAGAGCGCGGTCTTCAAGGATGCGGTTCCGTAGGCGTCGGCGATTGCTCCTGCGGTGAGGACCAGCGCCACCGCCACCACGGCTGCGCCGATCGCTTTCAGCCGGATGCCATGTCGAATCACCCCAACGACCTCGGCCATGTCGTCCCGGCGCTCCGCTATGAAGCGGGCAGAGGATCGCGACACCCCGAGGTCCGCGGGGAGCAGAACCACACCGCCGACGCTGAGGGCCAGCGCGTAGACGCCGTAGTTGTGGGGACCCAGATAGCGAACGAGGAAGAGCGTCAGGCCAGCGGTCAGCAGCGCGCTCACGATTCGCATCGCGAGTGCAAATAGAACGTTTCGCCGGATGCTCTCCGCGCCGGATCCGCCGGGAGTTCGGGTCAGCAGGACTCGCCCCGGTGTGCCCGTCCGTGTGCCGCGTCCACCGTGGCCTGTGCGAGGACCTCCATCAGATCAGGTGGGATGGGCTTTGGGCTCTCACCCAGTGGCGGCTGGCTTAGCCGCCTCGGTCGACACCGGCGGAGAGCGGGGAGGGTCGCTCCCGATCGCCGTCCGAGGGGGCCTCCGAGTAGTAGCTGTAGTCGCGTCCCCTAGGGCGTGGGGTTCCGATGACGGCGAAGCCGATCGGCGTGATGCCACTCTCCGCCAGCAGATCAGCGAGCTGCGCAAGTTTGTCCACCCGCGTCTTCCCGATACGGGCGACGACGAGCACGTCGTCGGCCTGGCGAGCCAGCGGCAGCGCGTCGATCACCTCGTTGAGCGGAGGCGAGTCGATGACGACGAAGTCCGCGAGCCTCCGGGCGTCCTTGATCATCGCGTCCGCCGCCGGGATCGAGAAGAGGTCCGTGACCCATCCGCTCCCGGATTGCTCGGCGAGAAGGACGCGCAGGTGCGGTCCGAAAGCCGAGCTCGTGACCAGAGCCTGTGTGAGCCGGGTGTGCTCGACGAGCACGCTGACAACCCCGCCCGCTTCCGGCTTTACGTCCAGGACCGACCCAAGCGAGGGCCGGCGAAGGTCCGCCTCGATCAGGATCACGTCCTGACCGGTGAGGGCGAGCGACGCGGCCAGGTTGAGGGCCGTGGTGCTTTTGCCCTCGCTTGCAGATGGGCCGGTGATCAGGATCACCTGTGCCGCTTTGGCCTCGGTGCGGGTCCGCGAGATCGTCGCGCGAAGCGTGCGGTACGCCTCCGCTCCGGCTGCCGACAGACTCCTGGGCCCAGCGGCCGGTCGCGGCGGGACTCCTCCCTAGGGATCCGCGCAAGGATCGGAAGGCGGTAGCGGCGGCGCAGCTGCTCCTCTCGGCGCAGGCGCGGGTCCAGGATCTGAGCCGCGAAGGCGGCAACGACCCCGAGCACGAGGCCGGCCAGAATGCCGCCCGTAATGGTGAGGAACGGTCGGGGGCTCGCCGCATCCTGGGGCAGGTCGGCGAGGGTCTCGACACGCATGGTGGGATCTTTGCCCGTGCTCAGTGCCGACAGCTCCGCCAGCGTGCCCGGGGGGGTGCCTCCGGCCTTGAGGCCCTCGAACTGGCTGGCGATCTCCGTATGGAGCTTGTCCGTCTGCTCATCGATCGTCTGAGTTGCAAATGCGTTCGCGAGATCCCGCGCTTCGGCCCTGGTGTTCCGTGTCGCCGTGATCGCCACGATGTTGCTTTCGGCCACCGGCTCCGCCGTGACCAGCTTGAGCAGGTCCTGCGGGCTCTCGCTCAGATGAAGCTGGTTCTTGACGCGGGCAGCGACGTCGACATTCGTCACCAACCGGGCGGCGGTCTGAACGTCGCGAGTCGGGTCGGCGCTCTGCCTGATCAGCGGAAGGCTCGGCAAGGTGGAGGGATCGACCGGCGTGATCAGCAGGTCCGCCTCGGCCTTGAAAGTCTGCTGCGCCACCGCGACGTACAGCCCCGCGAACAACGTGCACACCAGAGTCGCCACGGCTACCAGGACCCACCGCTCGCGAAGGGTCTCGATGTAGCGCTTGAGGCCGAGTTCCTCCTCCGGAGGCTCGAGCCACTCAGTGTTTCTGGTCGGTGTGGACGCCAATGTTTAGACCCCCCTCGAAGGAGGCGGACATTGTGACAGGGGAACCGGGGGGAACGATCCTGCGATTGCCCTGACTTCGGGTGGGGGCCCGGCGGACCGGTTAATCTGCCCCGCATGCCAGTAAGCCGGCAGTGGTCCGCAGGTCGGACCGTCCGTCCTTGATCGGCCGTCGCTTCAGGCAGGGTGATCTCCAGACCGTCAAGCGGAAGGTCGGAGGGCGCTACTTCAAGTGGGGAATAGACCGGACGCTGCCGGCGATGCCCACCCAAGCCATCGTCCCGCTGGATCAGACGGAGACGGTCCTTCTCCTCACCAGCCGGTATCCGCCCGGGTTCAAACATGAGACATACGTCGCGGAGCTGGCCTATGCAAGGGCCTTGGCGGAGGCTGCGAGAGCATTCGCGATCACCGAAGACCCGAGCGTGGTGTTTGAGAAGACGGTGATTTGGTTCGTCCCCGAAAAGAAGTTCGTCTTTCCACCCCTCTGGGACTACAGTCGGCAGGCCTACCAATTTGCTCTCGGCATGGAGAGCCAGGGCAATCGCCCGCTTTGTTCAGCCGACGAGACGCTCTTCTGGGAGAACAAGGCGCACATGCACAGGCGATTGGCGGAGATCGGCGCCCCCACCCCCAGGACGGAGATCCTCACGGCGGAGGGATGGCAGAGCTCGGGGTTCGATCTTGAACCGACTCTGATCAAGGAGGAGCACTCGGCGGGCAGCGGCGGTATCCACTATTTCCAGACCGCTGCAGAGGCCCGGCGGTTCGTGTCCGAATACCGATTCAAGCCGACCGAAAGCTTGATCATGCAGGAGATAGTCCAGGGCGCCACGAAGGATCTACGGCTGACGATGGCCGGCGACCGCATCGTAGAATCCGCTACGTACTGGCGGGTGAAGACCCCGGAAGTACTCGCGCGCCCCGAATGGACCACCACGGCAACGAGCTACAACTCGCTGGTCGTACACGGTGACATCCCACCCGAGGTCGGCCCGCTCGTCGCAAAATGGCTGCAAGAACTCGGGGTTCGAACCGCAGGTGTCGATTTGATGTGGACTGATGACGACCTCGGCAAGGATCCACTTATCCTCGAGCTGAGCCCCTACTACCAGCCGAACCCACCCAAGCCGGAGAGATATGCCAACTGGACCTACAGCGAATACAAGGCAAAGAGACGAAACATTCCCCGGGGCTACCGGCTGGAGCAGTTCGACGCGTATCGCACGGTCGCCCGCGACCTACTCGCACAGGACCTGATTTGACATCTGCGTTGAAACTCTCCGAGGATGAGGCCCGGACCCTCTCGATCCTGAATGAGATCCAGGCCGAGGCCGGCTCGCATTCGCCTAGCCGCTTCACACTCCAGGATCGCGTCCCCGGCCTCGAGATCAAGATCGACGCCTGTTTCCTGTCGAACCCCTACGCGACGGACCTGTTCATCGACCGCCTCACCGTCGATTTGCTGGAGACGGGCCAGATTCGCGAGCTGCTGGAGTTCTATCCCTCGCAAAACCAGCACATTGCCAGCCTGCTTGCCCCCACAGTGGGCGTGGACGAGAGACAGATCTTCGTCTGTAACGGCGCCGTCGAGGCGATCCAGGCCGGGCTGCACCAGTTCGCCGCCAAACGGGTCGCGGTCATCCTGCCCACCTTCTCGCCCTACTACGAGTACCTCCGCCCCGATCAGGAGTGCGTCTTCTACAAGCTCTCACCCGAGAACGATTTCAAGCTGGACTGCGATGACTTCGTGAAGTTCGTCTTCGAGAACCAAGTCGACACCGTTTGCCTGATCAATCCGAACAACCCGAACGGCGGCTATATACCCGCCGACAGGATGCGCACCATGCTGCGGGAATTTGAGTCTCTGCAGCTCGTAATTCTCGATGAGAGCTTCGTGGACTTCGCGTACGAGGACCAAGAGCGAAGTCGCGAGAGCCTCGCCGGCGAGGCGGCGGGGCTCGACAACGTGATGCTGGTGAAGAGCATGTCGAAGGACTTCGGCATTGCGGGCGTTCGGGCGGGCTACGCGATTATGAGCCGCGACCGATTGGAGCTGCTGCTCAAGAACGGATACCTGTGGAACGTCAGTGGACTCACGGAGTTCTTCTTCCGGCTGTTCAAGGAGCCGGAATTCCAGGAGAGCTATGCACAGGCTCGCCTTCGCTATCTCGACGAGGCGCACGCGTTCTTCAAGGCCATGGAGGGGGTCGAAGGACTGCGTGCCTTTCCGACGATGGCGAACTTCCGCCTCGTCCAGCTCGATGAGTCGGTCCCAGTCGAGATTCTGGTGCCTCTGCTCCTGATCCGTCACGGTGTCTACGTGCGCGACTGTCGCGACAAGGTCGGACTGGAGGGGGCGGAATACCTTCGAATCGCGGCCCGGAAGGACTTCGAGAACGAAGCCATAGTCGCGGCTCTGAACGACGTCATCGCGGAGTGCCGGGAGGCTCGCTAGTCCACCGGGCCAGGCGCGCGTTCCGCGCGCGCGCGAGGTGGGAATCGTGGCTGGCGGCCAAGGAGGTGCGGCGCCTGGAGAGTCGCAGCGTCGCACAGGCGCGAATCTGCTGGGACCTCGACAACACGCTGGTCGGATCCGGATCCCTGGTTCGCGCCGGCGTCCCGCTCCAGCAGGCCATCCTGGATGCCGAACCGATGCCGAACATGCTCGGGTTCCTCGCGGCCATGAGGAGGAATCTTCCCGAGGCGGAGTTCGTCTTCCTCAGTGCGCGGCTTCGCTCGATGCGCGCGTCGACTCTGTCCTGGCTCGAGCGATACGGGTTGGGGCGCGAAACTGGCGCCGTCCTGCTCGTTCCGAGCGCCGGCGTCAAGCCGGCGATCTGGCGGCAGATGGCCCGGAGAGCACAGCTTGTGATCGTGGACGACCTCAGTTACGGCCATGAAGGGGAGCGCACCAGCATCTACGAGGACCTGGTCGAGGTTGCGCAGCAAACCGCGACCGTCTACATCGGCCTCGCGCAGATCGCCGAGATAGCCGCGGATGCGGGAGCCGCGGAGGTCATTGCCGCGCAGACCGCCGAGGCGGTTGTTCGCACGGACCTGAACCGCGACGGTCTCTAGCCGTCTAGGCGTCCGATTTGGCGATGATGAATTCCGCGACCCGGCGGTCTCCGACTCCAGGGTGCGGGAGCGCACCAGCTCGACGCCGCGCTCCGTAGCCGCTCGCGGTGTCCGCCGTCCCGCCCGATCAGTGCGATCGCATCCGCGATCAGCGCCGGCTCGCCCGGGGGGGCGAGAAGGACGGCATCGCCAACCGCCTCACGAATGCCGCCGACATCGGTTGCGGCAACGGGTAGACGTGCCGCGAATGCCTCGAAGAGGACCTGAGGAAGCCCCTCCGTCCAGGTGACATGAGCGAGAGCGTGCGCCTCGCGGTATGCATCGGCCAGCCCGCCGTCATGTGGAAGGTAGCCGCGAAGGTCGACCGCGTTTTCGACCCCGAGCTCCCGAACGCGCTCCTCAAGCGCCGGTCGGAGGTCTCCCTCGCCACAGACGACGAGCCGCCAGCGGGGATCGATCCGACGAAGGCCGCAGATCACGTCGGCGAGCGCCAGGGGATTCTTCTCGGACTCGAGCCGGCCGACGCTGAGGGCGACGAGCTCGCCGGAGTAGTCGCGGGAACCCGAGGTCTGCAGCGGAGAGGTCATCTGCCCGGATGAGGGAGATCGACACCTCCAAGAGCGCCCTGCTGTGGGCGTACTGGCGGCGTATGGCGGGGCCGACGACGATCGTCGGCCAGCGTCGTGCGAGCACCCTGAAAGCACGGTCCATCGCCAGCGCAATTGCGACGCGGACGCGGCTGTTGGGATGCCGGGTGCGCATGTAGGCCACCGAATCCTGCCGCACGCCGAGAAACACGCGGCGCCCCCGCAGCCGGGCGAGCAGGGCAAACGGGAAGGCCAGCGGATGCGGGCCGAGGATCCAGACGCAGTCGAGTTCGTCGAGTGCCCTCCAGAACGGCAACAGCGAGCCGAGCATGCCCCGGATCGCCGGCCAGGTGTCGGAGAGGCTCGGATAGTGAGGAAGAGCGACGAAATCGACGTCGTCGCCGAGCGGATACCGAGACGCCCCCTCGGGGTCGAGCCTGCCGATCACCGTGACCCGGCCGAGGCGGTGGGCGAGCTCCGCCACGAACATGGCGAAGGCGCGCTCAGCGTAAGGGCGCCCACCGGAGAGTGAGTAGTTGTAGTCGGTGTAGACCCCGAGCCGCGGCATGTGGCGAGGATATGCGGCGACAACGAGGGGGGCATTTTTGTCGTGGAATACGACGGGCCCTGACGCTAAGAATGCTCGTGTGGGATCTCTCGTCCTTTGCTACCACGCTGTTAGCAGCCACTGGCCCTCGACGCTGGCGATAGCACCGGAGCGCCTGCGCGAGCAACTCGAGTTCCTGGTCCGCCATGGCTACAGCGGAGCGAGGTTCTCGGATGTCGTCGCGGGAGATGTCCCGGCCAAGACGGTCGCGATCACCTTCGACGACGGGTTTCGATCGGTGCTCGACCACGGATTCCCAGTGCTCAGGGAGTTCGGTTTTCCCGCCACCGTCTTCGTTCCCACGTCGCTTGTCGGCCTATCCACCCCGATGAGTTGGCCTGGGATCGACAAGCTGGAAGGGAGGGCCCTACGAAGATGAGCTCAGGCCCATGAACTGGGACGAGCTGCGCGGGTTGAGGGACGCCGGGTGGGAGATCGCTTCGCATACTCGCTCGCACCCCAAGCTGCCAGAGCTCGCCGACGCGGATCTGCACGAGGAGCTTGCCGAGTCACGAGAGGTCTGCACGCGGGAGCTGGGGGCGACCTGTCGATCGCTTGCGTATCCCTACGGAGCAGTTGACGAGCGAGTCGCCAAGGCCGCCGGGGAGGCCGGCTATCGGGCCGGAGCGGCGCTCAGTCCAGGCCCACCGGATCCACTTCGCTGGCCTAGGATCGGCGTGTATTCCATTGATGAAGCGGCGCGGTTCCGCCTCAAGGTTTCGCCCTTCATCCGCACAGTGAGAAACTCGAAGCCGGGCGTTCTGCTGGAGAGGGTGCGCGGGCACCGGGGCCCGAGCTGAACAGCGCCGTGCCCGAGAGCGCGGACTTATGCCGATGCTGGACTGATCGACGACCTCCAGCCCGCACGACCCCGATATCGACGACCTGGCCTGCAGCTGAGGATCAGCAAGTAGTGGGGCTATTAGTCCACCACAGGCATGCCGGATCAGAATTGCGGGTTTTTGCGGATATAAACGCGGGAATCGGCTCGTAAGATGCGTCGCGAAATGGGGAGTCAACCCCGGCCCAGGTGGGAAACAGCTTCTTACGGGAGGCTGACCGGGAGGCCCTTGCGCCCGATGCTCCCTTTGCCGATAGGAATGAGAATCATGCGAAAGTTCACGCTTAAGCGATTCGGGGGCCTTGCCCTTCTCGCGGTAGTTGCTGCGGTTGCGATCGCTCCGGCGACGGCCTTGGCGCAGGATGCACTGTCCAATCCCTCGGCCTCTGAGTACGAGCCCACGTCCCAGGTTCAGGGCACGTCTGGCACGGGCTCTACGGCGAAGCCAGCGGCGAAGCCAGCGGCGGCAGTTGCCCAGAACACCTCGGGCCTGAATGGGAACGTCGGTTCCCTGCCGTTCACGGGTATGGATGTGATGGTCCTGGCGATCGTGGCCGCTGCCCTGGTTGGTACAGGCGTCGCGCTGCGCAGGCTGTCCGCACCCAGGGCCCCCAAGGCGTAACCCGGGGGACATGCGGTGACCGCTGCCTCCGAGTCAGCACGCGAGGTATCACAGGCACGCGGGAATTTCCCATACTTGAGCGGGCTAAGCGCGCAGCGCCAGGTTGAATTCCTGACGCTGCGTGTTGCGCCGGCTCTCACGGGGGGTTTGATCGCCCACCAGCACCTCTCCTCCGAGTGGGTGGGCTTGCTGGTTTTCGTCTGCATGTTCGCCGCGGTCATGCTGCTGCGGCGCCCGCGCTACCCATTGCACCTGATTCCACTGGCGTCGGCAATCATCTATCTGCTGGCGCCTCCGATCGGGGCACTCGCGGCCGTCTTGATCTCCATCTCGGATGGCTCGACCAGCACTGTCACCCTGCGGCACATGGTGGCGCCGGTGCTCGGCGCCTGGGTCGTCACAGGCATGGGGGCGTGGATCACGCATCGTTTCCGCAACGAGCGTGAGGTGCGGGTCGCCGTGATCGGATCGCACGAGTTCGCCAGGGGGCTGCGGGCCGAGCTGGAGGCGGTTGGTGTCAAGGGCTATCAGGTGATCGGCTGCATCGATCCAAAGAGCTCCTGCGACACGGCGGTCACCGCGGGCGTCCGCTGCCTCGGGTCCCTGGTGCTGCTGCGCGGAACGGTTCTAGACAACGCAATCGAACTCCTGGTGCTCGGGCCGCTCAGTCCTGCCGAGGGCGACGAAGCAATCAAGGGCGGGACATCCCGCCTCGAGGTCTTCGAGCAGGTCGCGGATGCTTGCCTCGATCTGCCGGTGTCCCTGATCGAATCGGGCCAGTTCTACGAGAAGCTGTTTGGCCACGTCCCGCTCGGAACCACCACGTCGGCCTGGTTCCAATACCTGCTCCACCCGGAGTACAAGGCAGGCTGGCCGCTGTCCAAGCGGATCTTCGACCTCGTCCTTGGCGCGGCTATGGCGATCGTCGCCGCGCCCTTGGTGGCCATCGCCGCGATCGCTATCAAGCTCGACGATCGCGGTTCGATCTTCTACCGCCAAACCCGAGTCGGCGAGGGCGGTCGCGAGTTCGAGCTCCTCAAGATGCGGACGCTGCACGAGGACGCCGACGAAGATCCTCGTCCGACCGACGAGAAGGTGACCTCCGTCGGCCGCTACCTGCAAAGGCTGCACATCAACGAACTCCCACAGATCTGGCAGGTGCTCAGGGGCGACATGAGTCTCGTCGGCCCGCGCCCCGAGATGCCGGACGTCGTCAACTCACTCGAGGCTGAATTCAACTACTACGACCGCCGGAGCCTGCTGAAGCCGGGAATCACGGGCTGGGCGACGGTCCGGTGCGGCTACTCAGGGACCCCCATCGGCGAGGCCTGGAAGCTCTGTCACGACCTCTATTACCTGAAGCAACGGTCCCTCTTCTTCGACCTGCTGATCCTGATGGAAACCGTGAGCGCGATCTTCGTCCCCGAGCCGATCAACCGCCCGGACGAGCGCTTCATCGTTGCCTATCGCTCAGACTCGCCGTCGCCGTCCACCACGGCCTGAGCGACGTCTTTTCCGCATATACCTAGTAATATGGTCGCAGGGTTGGGGGGGTTGCGCGATCCGGCGCGCGATGTCTAGTCCGAAGACAATCGATTCAAAACCGACGGGAGACACCGATGTTCAAGATGAAGCGTATACATTTGCGGATCGCGCTTGCGGTAGGGGTCTGCGCGGCTCTGCTGGTGCCACCGGCCACCGCTCCGCACAAGACGCTCTTCCAATCCGAGTGCGTCCCAGTACGAGCCTCAGTCCCAGGTGCAGGGGACGGGCACCGACGGGTCGGCGGCCAACGGGCCGGTTGCGGCCGACAACAGCGCCGCCAGCCCGGTAGCCACGGCGACGAACGGTGCCAGCGGCACTCTGCCGTTCACCGGGATGGACTTTGGCCATGGTGGCCGGGGTGGCCCTGACGCATGGTCGCTTCGCCGGTTTGTCGCTGCGCAAGCTGTCCGCGCCCGCGCACGCCAGGCATCTGACTGAAAGCGTCGGGGTCGCCCGGAGCCCGCCGGTAGCAGCCCCGCGTTTGAATACTGAGCAGAGACCGGAGCCGGCGGGCACCTCGCCCAATGGGATGGGCAGTTACTAGTATGCCGCCGACGGGCGTTGCGTCCGATCGCCTGTTTGGGTACAACGGCCGGTTTGCCGAGGGACCGGCGAACAAGGAGATTCGAAACATGGTGCTCCCCAGGCGCTCGCAAACTCCGACGATTGCGTCTCGAGGTCCTCATGGCGGGGTGTGCACGATGCCTGACGAGGCAGCTGGCCGGGGCGGAGCGCAGGCGAGCCCGATTCCGCATCCTGAGGCGACGAGCTCGCATGCGAACGGCCCGGGTGATCCGAGAAGCACGCCGCCGAGCTGCTGGAGCAGGCGGATCGTCTGATGGAGCTGGCGCTGGAGCTCAGCGGCGAGGCACAGCGTCTGAATGCCTCCTTCCAGGTCGGCCCGAGAGCCGTGGCGTCGCGCCCGTCGACGACCTTGCGCGCGAGCGTCGATTCGTTTCCACGAATGAGCGATCGAGTGCACGGTCCCGCGGAAAGCCAGCGCACGCCGGGTGAGCTCCCGATCTCCGACGGCGCTCGCCTTCGTGATCACGAATATGGCCCTCTCCGGGAAGCAGCCACGAGGAGATTCTGGGGTGATGCGGGACGAGCTTGGACTGGAGGATGCCGGACGCGATCCTCAAGCAGCTCTCGACCTCTAGACGCCGGTCTCGATTCGTCGCGAGCTCGCGCTAGGGGCCGGCCAGCGGCCTCTCGCCGGTGACGTCGAACGTGTCGATCCGGGTGAGCTTGGCGAAGACGGCCCAGCGCTGGGCCGCGCTGTAGGGGGGTGGCATGCGGTCAGCACCAGCTGCGGTATAGCCGACCGGCTTGATGATCCCGACGTCGCTCGGGTCGACGATCTCGTGCTTCTCGACCGTGTAGGTGAAGGCCGCGTAGGGCATCTCGAGCCGGATCTCGTCGCCGTCCTGGATCTCGTTGATGTGCCGGAAGGGCGCCAGGTAGGTGGTGCGGTGGCCGGCGATCGCCACCGTTCCGGGCTGCCCGGGATCGGCGTGTTCGTGTAGTGGCCGGGCCCCTTCTGGAGGGAGCCGGTGTCCGTCCCCTGGACGACGACGATGCTCAGGCCGATCCGGTCGATCTTGATCCGCCCGATCGCGTGGCCCGTCCTGGAGGTGCGGCTCGAAGCGGTCGGCCAGGATCCGCGCCTTCTTCGGCGATCCCGCGCACCCCGGCGATCGCCGCCAGGTCCGCGGGCGTCGGATACTGCGTCTCCAGCTGGTTGAGCTGGTCCGCCGCCTGGCCCTGCTTGATCGAGCCGTAGGCGGCGGAGAGCGGCTCCTGCCAGACGCAGCGTCAGGCCGGCGTCGGCGAAGACGACGAGCCCCGCCGTGATCAGCATGATCGAGATGATTCTGAGCGGGCGATGCACTGCCGCTGATTCTCTCAGCGGCGGCAGCGCGAAAGCGCCACACTTCCCGGCTCAATGGCGGCCGACGAGAAGTTCCCGCAAGCTCCGAGGATCGCCTCCTACCAGGCCGACCCGGCGCAGGTCGGGCGCGTGCTGCTGCTCTACTCCGGAGGCCTCGACACGAGCGTGATGCTGAAGTGGATCCAGGAGCGCTACGGGGCCGAGATCGTGACCCTCACCGTCGATCTCGGACAGCCGGGTGAGGACTGGGAGGTCGTCACCGGCAAGGCCGAGCAGCTGGGCGCCGTCGAGACCGTCCTGGTCGATGCCCGGGAGGAGTTCGCGACCGACTACGTGCTGCCGGCGATCAAGGCGAACGCGCTCTACGGCGGCGGCTATCCGCTGTTCACGGCGCTCGGCCGGCCGCTGATCGGGAAGCTCGCCGTCGAGGCGGCCCGCGAGCACGGCTGCGACACGATCGCCCACGGCTGCACCGGCAAGGGCAACGACCAGGTGCGGATCGAGGCGACGATCGCGACGCTCGATCCCGAGCTGCGGATCATCGCGCCGGTGCGCGAGTGGCAGATGGGCAGGGAGGAGGAGATCGCCTACGCGCGCGAGCACGGCATCCCGGTCAAGGGCGGGACGGAGGTCTCGCCCTACTCGATCGACGACAACCTCTGGGGCCGCTCCTCGGAGGGACGGGCGATCGAGGATCTCGACGAAGCGGCGCCCGACGACGTCTTCCAGCTGGTGACGCGCCCGGAGGATGCGCCGGACGAGCCCCAGGACGTGACGATCGGATTCGAGCGGGGCCGCCCGGTCTCACTCGACGGCGAGCGGCTCGGGCTGGTCGAGCTGCTCGAGCGGGCCGCCGAGGTCGGGCAGCGCCACGGCGTCGGCATCGTCGACCACATCGAGGACCGGGTGGTCGGGCTCAAGGTCCGCGACCTCTACGAGGTGCCGGCCGCCGCGATCGTCCTCGCTGCGCACCGCGAGCTCGAGAAGCTCGTCTGCACGATCCACCAGAACAACTTCAAGGGAGCGCTGGAGAGTCACTGGGCCTACCTCTGTTACGCCGGCCTCTGGCTCGAGCCGCTGCGAAACGACCTCGACGCGTACATGGACTCGGTCAACGAGTTCGTCACCGGCGAGGTGGCCGTGAAGCTCTACCGTGGCTCCGTGACCCCGATCCGGAGAAGCTCCCCGTACGCGCTCTATGACCGGTCGCTTGCATCTTTTGGCGAATCCGGGGGAGAGTTCTCCCAGCACGCGAGCCCTGGGTTCATCGAGCTCTTCACGCTCCAGAGCCGGCTCGCCCACCGAATCCGAAAGGAGACCGAGTGATCTACGAGCTGATCGGCCGCATGGTCGTCGGGTTCATCCGCTGGCGCTACGGGCGCGAGATTCGCATCGCCGCCGGCGCTGGAGTCGCCCTCACCGTGCTCGGAGTTGGCGCGTACCTCGCCAGCCGGGGCGGCGAGGAAGAGGCCTGAGCTAGAAGCCCCGCGGCCGGCGGAGGAGGTGGGTGTGCTCGGACCCCGGCATCGAGATGCGGGACCGAGCGCTCCGACCTGGCGGCGTACGCCCGCAGCGCGGCCTGGTCCCGCCGCGTCCGCACGAGCTCGCGGAGCAGATCGAGCCGGCGTCGGCGCGGCCTCTTGGCCCACTCGCGCGGGAAGGTGATCGCTGGTGTGTGCGCCTCCATCTCAGCTCCTCTCGTCCTGGGGTTCGTCATTGGAACGAACCGATGGTCCCGGTGGGGAGGTATCAGCGCAACATGGATTCCTTCTCGGGCTGATAAGTTTCCCTTATGCTCGATGTGCGGCGATTGAGGGTTCTGCAGGAGGTCGTCACCCGCGGCTCGTTCTCCGCCGCGGCTGAGTCGCTTCACCTCTCGCAGTCGGCCGTCAGCCAGCAGATCGCGGTGCTGGAGCGCGAGGTGGGCATCCCCCTGCTGCAGCGCACGAGCGACGGACCCGAAGCTGACCGCCGCCGGCGAGGCGCTCATGTCTCACGGAGACGCCGTCATGTGCCGCCTCGAGGAGGCCGAGCGAGAGCTCGCCCAGATCGCCGGGCTCGAGGGCGGGCGCCTTCGGCTGGCGAGCTTCCCGACCGCCAGCGCCACGCTGATGACGCGCGCTCTGTCGGTCTTCCGGCAGCGATTCCCCAAGGTCGAGCTGCAGTTCTCCGAGGACGAGCCCGAGGATTCGTTCCCGGCGCTGAAGCGCGGGCGACTTCGACCTCGCCGTCGTCTTCGACTATCCGGACTTCCCGCTGGACTTCGCCCGCGACGTCGAGGCCGAGCTGATCTACGAGGAGCCGATGAGGATCGCGCTGGCGCCCGGGCATCCGCTCGCCGGGGCCAAGTCCGTTCGGCATCGAGGACCTGGCCGATGAGGACTGGCTCTGCGGGGCGCTGCCGAGCTCCTGCCGCGACCAGGTCCTCGAGCTCTGCCGCGACGCGGGCTTCGAGCCGAAGATCAGCTTCCGCAGCGAGGACTACGAGGTGATCAAGGGCTTCGTCGCCGCCGGGCTGGGCGTCACGATCCTGCCCGAGCTCGCGGGCGGGCATCCGGGAATCGAGCTCCGTGCGGTCAGGGGGCAGAAGCCGATTCGCCGGGTCTGGGCGGTCACGCGTGAGCACGAGGCCCGCTCGCCCGCCGCCGAGGAGATGCTCGGCATCCTGCGCGAGGTCTGCCGGACCTATCGGGACGACGCGAAGCTCGCCCTCGCCGCCTGATCCACGCCTGGCCTGCACGATTCCTTGCAGGAGAGGCCGAGCGGTTTTGGGGCGCGGCAGGCGCGACGCGCCTGTGATTGCGTTCGCTACCGTTCCTGGCTCGATTGAGCCGAATCCCTCATTCGAGAGAGCGGGGAACCCAGATTTGTTGGGGCGAATCGCCGGCAACAGCTCCGGCGTAACGCGACTCCTTTCCGCGTGAGCCCGTCAGCTAACCCCGCAGGCACCGAAGGAGATGGAAGCAGCGACCACAAACGCAGGCAGTGCTCGCGTCCGGCCTCGCCGGGCTTTCGTCGCAGGCGCGTCGCGCTGGGCGTCGCGCTGGCCGTCGGGGTGACCGCTGCCCTCGGCATCAGCCTCGCCGGCGCCGAAGGACCCGTCGCTGCAGGACCGGATCGACTCGGCGAAGAACGACGCGGGCCAGCTCTCCGACCGGGTCGACTGCGCAGACGTCGCGGATCGCCTCGCTGACCGCACAGGCCCACCAGGCCGGAGCCCATGCGATGGAGCTGAACGCGCAGGTCCAGACCGCGGAGGCCCGTTCGCGGGAGCTCGCGACTCAGCTCGATGCCGCCGAGCGCCAGCTCGAGCAGCTCCGCGGTGAGTACGCGCATGCGGTCAAGGACCTCGACCAGCGACTGGTCGCGATCTACGAGAGCGATGCGCCGGACTACGTGACCGTGCTGCTCAACTCCGACGGCTTCGACGATCTCTCGACCCGCTCCGACTACCTGAACGCCCTCCACGAGGCCGACATCCGGATCGCCGACAAGGTCGCCTCGCTGCGCGACCAGGTCGCCGGCGACGTCCACCGCGTCGCCGACCTGAAGCAGCAGTCCGATCAGGAGGCGCAGCAGCTCGCCGTCGGCCAAGCAGAGCTTCGAGGCGAGCGAGCAGGCCGCCAACCAGAGCGCCGCGGCGGTCGCGGCGGCGCGATCGGGAACGCAGGCCTCGCTCTCCGACGCCCAGGGTCAGGTGGCGCAGCTCGAGAGGAGCAGGCAGGCCGAGCAGCAGTCCTCATCGGCTCGTCGGGCTCCGGCAGCCCGGCCTACCTCGGCGGCCCCTACTCGATCCCGACCTACATCGTCATGTGCGAGTCGGGCGGCAACTACCACGCGCTCAACTCATCGAGCGGAGCGGGCGGCGCGTACCAGATCCTGCCCTCGACCTGGGCGGCCTACGGTGGCCAGGGAGCCCCGCAGGACGCGCCCAAGGCCGAGCAGGACCGCATCGCCGCGGAGATCTGGCGGGATTCCGGGCCGAGCGCCTGGTCCTGCGCCTAGGGCCGGCGGCCTCGACTAGACCGTTCGTTTAGTCGGGGGACGGCTGCGGGAAACCCCCGATGTGCCGGCCCTTTCGATCTCTAGTCTCGATCACGGCCCGCCTCCCGGTGTCCAATCCGCCGAGGCGCCGCCAGCCGGTGTGTGCCGGCGTCAGATATTGAAGACTGCACAACGCCCTCGACTCCGAACACGTCCAGTCGCCGCCCTCGCCGCCCTCGCGGTGATGGCACTGACGCCGGCGGCAAGCGCCGCTGAGACGCCGGCCGGGTCCCTCGATCCAAGCTTCGGGACCGCCGGCGTGAGCGCAATCGCCGGGGTCGTGCCCGGCAGCCTCCGCGACGTGGCGACCTATGACTCCGGTCCCGAGCAGGGCAAGCTCGTCGCTGCGGGCGTTGCGGACAACGGCCCCGTTCGTTCGATTCTGCTGGCCAGGTTCAACGCCAACGGGACCCTGGACCAGAGCTTTGGGACGGATGGAGTCGTCGTCAGCACTCTCAATGGCATGCAGGCGTTCGCGTCGGCCGTCGTCGCCGCCCCCGACGGCGGCGTGCTCGTGCTGGCAGAGGGCTCGACCTCGAACAAGCCGGTCATCGCTCGATTCACCGAGACCGGGGACCCGGACGACGGAGGAGGACAGGCGGGGACCGGATTCGGCTCGTGCGGCTGTGGATTCGTCGGCGGCCTTCCTTCGGTCACCGGCATCGCGGTCGCGACTCACGGCCCAGGGGCGGGGGAGATCCTCTACACGGCCCAGGACGCCGTCACGTCCGGCGGACAGGAAGACTCGATTGCCTACGCGGGCCGGCTGACCGCCGACGGCAGCCCGCTCTGGCAGCGGCAGCTTGCGATGGGTGCCCAGCCTGGAACTCTGGAGAACGGACGGAGCGATCTCGCCTCCGCCGTCGCTGAGCGACCGGATGGAGATCTCGTGGTGACGGGGTGGCGTTCGCCCTCCGCCGGATCCGCTTCGACCGATCCCGAGATCTCGGCCGTCGAGCTCCATTCGGATGGGAGCATCGACGCCGGCTTTGGGACGAACGGCGGTGCGAGCTTTGACATATCCGACCGGGTCGCGCACGCGAGTCCCGAGTCCGTAGCGGTCGATTCGGCGGGGCGCGCATTGATCGGCGGGGTAGTCGACGCTCCCGGTGTGTGCAGCTCTTTCGTCGTCAGGCTCAGCGACGCCGGGGAGCTGGATGGCGGCTTCGGGGACCGCGGTGTTCAATCCTTGCCACGCACTTCTGTGCAGGAGGTGCTCGTGGACGACCAGAACAGGGTGATCGCCGGGGGGATGGTCGACTGCCGGGAACTGGTCTCGGACGACATGGGCGCGGTTCGGCTTCGGGAGGCCGACGGAGCCCCGGACCCCAACTTCGGTGCTGCAGGGACTGCCGCCGTGACGCCGGCCTCGGATGCAGGGAATACGGGCTTTGGAATGGCCCTCACCGAGAGGGGCGTTGTCGTGGTCGGTTCCGTGAGCGGACGACCGGCATTGGGGAGCTTCCTGAGCGCGAGTGAGGAGAGTGGCGACCCGGGCTCCGCGGGAGGGGGAGTTGCCAGCGAGCTCGCTGCTTCCCCGGCCGTCGACGTCCAGCAGGTCATCACGCCGAAGCGGTGGAGCAAGCTGATCAGGCCGGGTGTGCGCGTGCTGGCCGGCTGCGACTCCGAGTGCACGGTCAACGTGACAGTGACGGTTTCGCGGAACGTCGCCGACGCGATGGGCATCTCCTCGACGGTTGTCGCGCGAGGGAGCGCCCGCTCGACGGCCGGCGCGCACCGCTGGGTTTCCGCGACCGCGCCGCAGAAGATCCGCGACGCGCTCCGGAACTTCGCCGGCCACGGCCGACTGCACATCGCCGTGACCGCCGCGACCGCCTAAGCGAAGAACTCCTCGATCTCCGGCGCGAGCACGTCGGGCGGTGCGGCGTGGTCCTGATCCTCGAGGGTCCGGTACTGCACGTCCGGCAGCACGGCGACCAGGGCGCGTGCCGCGTTGCGCATCCAGGCCGGGCTGGCTCCGCCGTCCATAACCAGGGTCGGGACGGTGACCGCGTCGGTGAAGCGCCTGGGCAGCGGCCGGCCGCTCATCCCGCCGCGCAGCATGACGCGTCCGTCGTAGGCAACCGTGTGAGCCAGCGGCTCCATCGCCTTCGCCATCGGCGAGGAGGCCAGCTGCTCCGTCATCTCGGCGGGCATGCCGGCGGCGACGGTCATGAAGTAGCGGAGGATCTCGTTGCGCTTGCCCTCGGAGGCGAGCTGATCCAGGTGCTCGACGTAGTCGTCCGGGATCGGCGGTCTGGTGTCGTCGACGATGTACGGGGGCTCGTACATGGCGAGCCTCGCGATCGGTGCGCCGCCCGCAGCGGCCTCCAGGGACAGGGCGGCGCCCGAGGAGTCGCCGAACGCGCAGGCGGAGCCGCCCGCCGCCTCGATCACCGCGCTCAGATCCTCGATCTCGCGCTCGACGGCGTATGGCCGCGTGTCGCCGCTGTCCCCCCGGCCGCGGCGGTCGTAGGTGTAGACGCTGAAGTCGTCCGCCAGCAGCTGCGCCAGGGGGGCCGCGGACATCCGGTCGTTCCAGGCGGCTCCGACCAGGACCACGGCCGGGCCGTCGCCCATCCGGTCGTACGCGATCTCGGTGCCATCCTCCGACCTGACCTTCTCCACCACCGTCATCCTTCTCCTCCTGTTGATTCGCTTACTCATTGGGACCGGGCACCGGCAGTGAACTCATCGGAGGGCAAGGCATCTTCTCCATTCGTGCGGTGTTAGTCCGCGCGCCGAGTTGGGTAGCGTCCGAGGTGATGGCATCTGCCGACACCACACGCGCCTCCGAGGGAATCCTCGGCGACGATCAGCAGGGGAAGCGTGAGGAGATCATCGGGATGCTCCGTAAGGCTTATTGGATGGAGATCGAGACGGTGATGAGCTACATGGCCAACTCGGTCAATCCGGACGGCGTCCGGGCTCAGGAGATCAAGGAGTCGCTCGAGCAGGACATCACCGAGGAGCTCGGACACGCGAAGCTCTTCGCTCAGCGGATCAAGGAGCTCTACGGAGTCGTCCCGGGCTCCGAGGACTTCTCAGCCGAGCAGAGCTACCTGCAGCCACCCGACGAGCAGGTCGACGTCGTGCACGTGATCCGCGGGGTGATCGAGGCTGAAACCGGCGCCATCGAGCACTACACGAAGATCGTCGAGGCGACCGACGGCGTGGATCCGGTGACTAACGACATGGTCATCGCCATCCTCCACGACGAACAGGGCCACCGCCGCCTCTTCGAGGGCTTCCTGCGCGAGTATGAAGCGCACGGCCTGGCCTAGTTCGCGATCTCCTTCAGGTCCTTGGGGCGCAGCAGGAGGTGAAGCACGTGGTCGTCGAGCGCAGCGATGCCGCCCTTCTTCATCTTCACGCGGGAGCCGGTGACCAGGGCGACGGCTCCGGAGAAGTCCGGCTCGTGGCCGACGAGCATCACCTCGCCACGGCCGGCGGCTAGCTCCAGGGGATCGAAGTCTCCGCCGGCGAGGCGGTCGTCCTCCTCAACGGGGCAATCAAGGGAGTCACACGCGAGCTCCGCGGTTCGCTTCGCGCGGACCTTCGGGCTCGTCAGGCAGACATCCGGCTTCACACCGAGCTTCCTGAGTGCCTGACCCGCCGCGATTGACTGGCGCTCGCCCTTCTCGGTCAGATTCCGCTCGGCATCGGGCTTGCCTTCGCCGGCCTCCGCATCCCCATGTCTCAGGAGCCAGACCACCAGACCAACCTAGCGCGAGCGTCGTTTACATCGCCGT
This sequence comes from uncultured Solirubrobacterales bacterium, assembly GCA_963728875.1. Taxonomy (GTDB): domain Bacteria; phylum Actinomycetota; class Thermoleophilia; order Solirubrobacterales; family 70-9; genus DASUPK01. Next base: position 713,568 of record CAVSLJ010000002.1, on the reverse strand, counting down.
TGGTGAGTTACTCACCCGTCCGTGAATAACTCACCAACCGCTGAAATTTCGTTCGGCCGGTGCGGGAAACGCGCACCTTCGGTGGCTGTTTCGGAGCCAATCTGTCTGGACGCGCAGGCATGATCGACGGGTGAGCGCCGGAGCGGTCCATCTGCACGTGCACAGCGAGTACTCGCTGCTCGATGGAGCCTGCAAGATCGACAAGCTGGCGGCGCGGGCGGCGGAGCTCGACATGCCGGCGCTCGGGCTCACCGACCACGGCGTCATGAACGGCTCGGTCGAGCATTACAAGGCCTGCAAGGAGGCGGGGATCAAGCCGATCATCGGCCTCGAGGCGTACTTCGTCGACGACCGCAGGATCACGCCGCAGGCGGCCCGCTACGAGCGCAACCACCTCACGCTGCTCGCCTCGAGCGGAACGGGCTTCCGCAACCTGGTCAAGCTGAGCTCCGCCGGCTTCCTCGAGGGTTTCTCCCGCGGCAAGGCGAACGTCGACCTGGAGCTGCTCTCGGCCCATTCGGAGGGCGTGATCGCGCTCACCGGCTGCCTGCAGTCGCGCTTCTGCCGCCGCCTGGTCGAGGACCGGCCCGACGACGCGCGGGCCCACGTCGACGACCTCGTCAATGCCTTCGGGCCCGACCAGGTCTACTTCGAGGTGCAGCGCAACGGCGTCCCCGAGCAGGACAAGGCGAACGAGGGGATCGTCAAGGTCGCGCGCGAGCTCGGCAGGCCGCTGGTGGCCACCGCCGACGTCCACTACCTGCGCCGCGAGGACTACGACAGCCACGCGGCGCTGCTCTGCGTCCAGACGAAGTCGACGATCGAGCAGCCGAAGCTCCGCTTCGACACCAACGAGTTCTATTTGAAGAGCCCCGGCGAGATGGCCGAGTCCTTCTCGGACCTGCCCGAGTCGGTCGCCAGCACACTCGAGATCGCCGAGCGCTGCGACGTCGAGATGCAGCTCGGCCAGCTGCTCCTGCCGCGCTTCCCGACGCCCGAGGGAGTGGAGCCGGGTGAGATGCTCCGCGAGCTCGCCCTCGAGGGCCTGCGCAAGCGCTACGGCGATCCGATCCCCGCCGACGCGATGGAGCGACTCGAGTTCGAGCTCGGCGTGATCGACGAGATGGGCTTCCAGTCGTACTTCCTGATCGTCTGGGACTTCGTCAAGTACGCGAAGGGGAACGGGGTGGCCGTCGGACCGGGCCGAGGCTCGGCCGCCGGCTCGATCGTCGCCTACGCCCTGGAGATCACCGACCTCGACCCGCTCGCGAACGGACTCCTCTTCGAGCGTTTCCTCAACCCCGGGCGAAAGTCGATGCCGGACATCGACATCGATTTCTCGGTCCGCGGGCGCGAGCGGGTGATCCGCTACGTCGCCGACAAGTACGGGCGCGAGTGCGTCGCCCAGATCATCACCTTCGGCAAGATGGCGCCGCGGGCGGCGACCCGGGACGCCGCCAGGGTGCTGGGCTACGACTACGGCACCGGCGACCGGCTCGCGAAGCAGATCCCCGAGCCGATCATGGGCCGGAGCCCTAGCTTCGACGAGTGCCTGAAGCCGGGGGAGGAGCTGAAGCGCACCTACGACTCGGACCCCGACGCGCAGAAGATCATCGACACGGCGCAGGGCCTGGAGGGCATCGTCCGCAACCACTCGATCCACGCCGCCGCGGTCGTGATCGCGGACCGGCCGCTCCAGGAGATCGTCCCCCTGCAGCTCGCCGAGGATCGCGGCGCCTCGCCCGGGAACGGAAACGGCAGCGGCAAGCCGGAGCGCGCCTACAAGACCGTCACGCAGTACTCGATGGGCCCGATCGAGGAGATGGGCCTGCTGAAGATGGACTTCCTCGGCCTGCGGAACCTCGACGTCATCGAGGACGCGACGACGATCATCGAGCGCTCGCGCGGCGAGAAGATCGACATCGAGAGCATCCCGCTCGACGATCCGAAGACCTACGCGATGCTCGCCAAGGGTGAATCGATCGGCGTCTTCCAGTTCGAGTCCGAGGGGATGCGGGATGCCCTCAAGACGATTCGGCCGACCGAGTTCCAGGACCTGGTCGCGATCGGCGCCCTCTATCGCCCGGGTGCGATGCGCTTCATTCCCGACTACGCCAAGGGCAAGCGCGCCCCGGATTCGATCCGCTATCCCGACCCGCGCCTCCGGCCGATCAGTGAGTCGACCTACGGCTGCGTGATCTACCAGGAGCAGCTCATGGAGATCGCCAAGCAGATGGCCGGCTTCAGCCCGGCGGAAGCCGACGATCTGCGCAAGGCGGTCGGCAAGAAGAAGCGCGATCTGATGGCCACCATGAAGGACAAGTTCCTCGAGGGAATGGCGTCGTCGAACACGGACCGCAAGGTGGCCAAGGACCTCTGGTCGCTGATGGAGGCCGCGGCGGACTACTCGTTCAACCGCTCCCACGCCGCCTGTTACGCGCTGATCTCGTACCGGACGGCCTGGCTGCGGGCCAACTATCCCGCGGAGTACATGGCCGCCCTGATCTCGACCGTGATGTCGACGAAGGACAAGGTCCCGTTCTTCGTCAACCGCTGTGCCGAGATGGACATCGAGGTTCTGCCGCCGGACGTGAACAGCTCCGATCACGGCTTCGTGGTCTCCGGCAACAGCATCCGCTTCGGCCTCGACGCCGTGAAGAACGTCGGCCACATCGCGGTTCAGGCGATCCTCGACGCCCGCTCGACGGACGGTGAGTTCACCTCGCTCTGGGACTTCTGCGAGCGAGTCGACAGCCGGACCGTCAACAAGCGAGCGGTCGAATGCCTGGTCAAATGCGGAGCCTTCGACTCGACCGGCGCCTCGCGCAAGGGGATGCTCGAGGCGCTCCCCGCCGCAACGGCGTTCGGCCAGAAGGCGCAGGAGGACTCGCGGCTCGGCCAGTCCTCGATCTTCGATCTCGGCGGTGGGGCGGAGGAGTCGGGCCCGGCCCGGCAGCATCACGCACCGATCCGGGCCGAGGAGTTCGACCAGCGCGACCTGCTCCGGTTGGAGAAGGAGACGCTCGGCACGTTCCTCTCCTCGCACCCGCTCGCCGAGGTGAAGGACGTGCTCCGGGCGCGAGTCGACTGTCCGCTCTCGAGCCTCGCCGACAAGCAGGACGGCTCCTGGGTGACCGTCGGTGGGATCGTCACCGAGTTCAAGCGACACAAGTCGAAGAACGGATCGCTGATGTCGTTCGCCACCCTGGACGACGTCGAGGGCCAGGTCGAGATGCTGGTGATGGGCAAGGCCTACGAGGCCTCGCAGGAGTTCCTCGCCGCCGACGTGATCGTGATCGTGAAGGGCAGGCTCGACCACAAGGGCCGCGGCGACACCAAGCTCGTCGCCCAGGAGGTCGAGCTCTTCCAGCCCACCGAGGACGAGGTGGCGAAGGCTCGAGTCGCGCGCGACACCGGGCCGCTGCGGCTCGGGATCGACGCCTCGCAGTTCGGCGCCACGCTGATCGAGGAGCTCAAGGTGATCCTCGGGCACTTCCCGGGCGAATCCGAGGTGATCCTGGTGATGAAGACGCGCGAGGGGACACGGGAGCTTCGCTTCGGCCGGGGCTATCGCGTGCGCCGCTCGGCGGGGCTCGACGCCGAGCTCGCTGCACTCTTTGGCGCTGCGGCGCGCGCCGCTTAGCAGATCACCCGCCGATCGCGCAAGTGCCGGCGAGGGGCGAAGATGTCCATGTGCTCCTGGACGGTGCCTAGACTGAACGCCGTGCCGAGGCAGACCCAGACCCAGAGGAGCAGTGCCGGAGAGTGCCGCCAGTGCCGCACCTTCTGCGACAAGCTGATCAACCCCGCGGGCTGCCTCGAGATGGGGTGCAAGTTCCTCTACACGTATGAGGATGCTCGCACCGGGGGCCGCTTCATGGGCTGCATGAACAAGGTCTTCAGCGCGGAGATCGACTTCGATCTCTTCCTGCTCGCCGAGCGAGCCCGCGAGGGCTTCGGCGGCATCAAGATGACCGGCAGCCCGCTGCCGCATTGCCAGTTCAGCGTCGAACGGGCCTACGAGGGCGACGGGCCGGCCCACGAGTGCGTGAACCGTCGCTTCTTCGACGCCCCGGACGACACCCCGGAATCGATCCGGGCGTTCGACCTGCGCAACTCCCTCAGCTGAGAAGCGCCTCGAGCCGGTCGAAGCTGTCGGTCCAGCCTCCGTCGTGCAGCGCGCGACGTTCCTCCGTGGCGAAATCGCCCTGGGTGAGTGAAACCTCTGTGCTCTTCCCGCGATCCTCCAGCGAGAGAGTCACGACCGTCTCGCGGTCGTCTGGATCGGGCGGCTCCCAGGCGAAGGTGTAGGAGAGCCTGGCGGGAGGATCGACCTCACGGAACTCACCGTGGAGGTGAAAGCGCTCACCTTCGGGTGGCTGCATCGCGATTCGATAGCGCTCGCCGGCGCTCGGCTTGAAATCGACGCTCGGTGCGCTGAAGCCCCGCGGTCCCCACCACTGGGCGAGCCGGGTGGCATCGGTCATGGCTCCCCAGACCTCACGGCGCGGTGCCGCGATCGTCCGCGTGAGTGTCAGGGTCAGCCCCTTGGTCAACCGGTCACATCGTATGCGCGGACCCGCTATCAGTCCAACCGTGGGCGGTGTCCATCGACGGGCTCTCATGGCGCTGGCCGGCGCGGCCATCGCCGGGCTCGCTCTGCTCGGTTGCGGCGGGGCCTCGGCTTCCTCACCGCAGGACGTCGCTGACCAGCTGGTTCAGACGGACGCGGCGCTACGAGCCGCGATCGACGGCTGGCGGGCCGGGGGAGACCCGCCCTCGGGCGAGCCGCCACAGGAGGTCTTCGACCAGGCCGAGGCGGTCGAGGAGGACTCGCTCTATCTCGCCAAGCACCCCAACCTGACCTCGAACGTCCTGCCGCTGCTGCCCGCCGGGCTGCGGGCCGAGATGCGGCGGCTGGTCGCCGCCAAGCGGGACCTGCTGCGACTCTCAGGCGGTGGTGGGCGCAAGCTCAAAGAGGGCGCGCCGGCGCCATTGGCCGATTTGGTTGGCTTCTATCGCGAGGCCCAGTCGAGATTCGGGGTCGCCTGGAACTATCTGGCGGCGATCAATCTCGTCGAGACGAAGTTCGGGCGGGTGAAGAGCAATAGCGTCGCAGGGGCCCAGGGACCTATGCAGTTCATTCCCTCCACCTGGCGGATCTACGGCAACGGAGGGGACATCCACGACCCGCACGACGCGATCCTCGCCGCCGCGAACCTCCTGCACAACAACGGCGCCCCGCCCCAATACGCGCGCGCCCTCCGCGCCTACAACGATTCGGGCCTCTACGTGGACGCGGTCATCCGCTACGCACGCGAGATCGGGGCGAACCCGTACGGGCTCTACTACCTCTACTGCTGGCTGCCTTAGGGCCTGCCAGGTAGGCCCTACCGCGAGGCGACAGCCGGTAGCCGACCAGGAGGCTCTCGGTCAGTCCGAGCTCCTTGAGCTTGCGGACGTCGCGCTTGAAAGGGGCCTTCTGCATGTCCATCGACGCGGCCAGGTCCGCTGCGAGCGTCTCCGGCCGCTCCGCGATCAGCTCGAGCAGGCGCCGGGTCCACGGCTCGGCCCTGGCCCGGTCCATCCGCTCGAGCCGGGCATCGAGCTCGGCGCGCTGCTTCGCCGAGAGCCGAGCGGCCTTCCGCAGCGCCACCCTCGGGTCATCGCCGACCCGGCGGAACTCGATCCGGTAGAGGCGCCCCTGCGGGCGCAGGCCGCCGAGCAGCTCCGCCCGCGAGCCGTGGCCGGCACGCCGCGCATCAGCGGCGCTGATCTGACGCTCGCTGGTGGGCTCGACGGCGTCGATCGCCAGGACGCCGGCGCGCGTGCGCAGGGTGCCGCCCGCCTTCACGGTCGGCCGCTTCCAGCGGCGAAAGGCGAGGTCGATCTCGCCGGCTTCGATCCCGTCGAGCGCCCGCCGGTTGAAGAGCATCAGCCCCGCTTCCGCGTGGCCTCGCGGTGAAGCCGCCTGACGATCTGCATGTCCTTCCGGACGACCGCCTTGCCGTCGATGCCCGGGCCCTCCAGCACGGCGGGGAGACCCTGCAGGCGCCGCTCGCCCAGGAAGGCGCGCATCCCCTTGCGCCCGATCTCGCCGTTCGGAATGGGGGCATGACGGTCGCGGTTCGATCCGCGCGGATCGCGCGAGTCGTTGACGTGCAGCAGCTTGAGCTGCTTCAAGCCGATCTTCGCGTCGATCTCGTCGACGAGGGCCTTCATCCCCTGGGGCGTGCGGACGTCATACCCGGTGGCGTGCAAATGACACGAGTCGATGCACAGTCCGAGGCGCTTCGGACCGCCGGTCTTCTCGATCAGCTCCGCGGTCTCGTCGAAGTCACGGCCGAGCAGCTGGGGCGAGCCTGCCGTGTTCTCGTAGAGGATCGGGCAGCGGTCGGTCTCGGCGAGCGCCTCCCTGATCAGCTTCACGGCCCGCTTGCGAGCGTTGGCGCGGGTGTCGTCCTTGAGCGCCCCGGGATGGACGACCACACCCATCGCCCCGATGCCGTCGCCGACGCGGAGCGCGTGCCTCAGGGAGTCGAGCGACCTCTTGCGCATCTCCGGGTCGTTGGTCGCCGGATTGATCAGGTAGATCGCGTGAATCGCCACGACCTCCACTTTCGAGGCCTCCATCGCCTCGCGGAAGGCGGCGAAGTCGTCGTCCGAGTAGCGGGTCGGACGCCACATCCGCGGGCTCTGGTTGAAGATCTGGATCGATTCGCAGCCGAGGTCCTTCGCACGCTCGATCGCCTTGGGCAGGCCACCCCCTGTGGAAACATGGGCGCCGATCAGCATCGTGAGCTCCGATCCATCAATCCCCGTTCGAGTCCGCTTCGCCCCGTCACCGACGGGCGCCCTCCATATCGGGGGAGCGAGGACGGCACTGTACAACTGGCTCTACGCCCGCGGCCGGGATGGGGAGATGGTCCTGCGGATCGAGGACACCGACCGCGAGAGATCCACTCCGGAGAACGTCGAGCAGATCCTCGACGCGCTCCGCTGGCTCGAGCTCGACTGGGACCAGGGGCCCCTCAGTCAGGCGGAGCGGGCCGATCGCCACCAGGAGGCGCTGGCGCAGCTCCTCGAGGCCGGCGTCGCCTACCGCGATCCGGCCACGGGCGATGACGTCGCCGCCTGGAAGAAGGAGCACGGCAACCGCGGCTATCGCGGCGAGGCCAGGGACGAGGAGGGCGCGGCGGTCCGCCTCCGGGTTCCCGACGAGGGCGACACGGTCGTGGCCGACGAGATCCGCGGTGAGGTGCGCTTCCCGAACGCGGCGGCGGATGACTTCGTGATCGCCCGGGGGGACGGCTCGGTCCTCTACAACTTCGCGGTCGCGGTGGATGACGCCGACATGGGCATCACCCACGTGATCCGCGGCGACGACCATCTCTCCAACACGCCGAAGCAGCTGCTGGTGATGAAAGCGCTTGGGGTGGAGCCTCCCCGGTACGCACACCTCCCTCTGCTCCACGGTCCCGACGGGAAGAAGCTCTCCAAGCGCCACGGCGCCGCCAGCGTGCAGGAGCTGCGCGCCGCCGGGTACCTGCCCGCCGCCGTCCGGAACTACCTGGCGCTGCTCGGCTGGGGAACCCAGGACGACACGACGATCATGAGCACCGAGGAGCTGATCGAGCGTTTTGACGTCGCCGACGTGGGACGGGCGAGCGCGATCTTCGACGAGCAGAAGCTCCGCTGGCTGAACGGGCGCTTCATGCGCGAGATGGACCTCGACACCTACACCGAGCTGGTCGCTCGCCATCTCGGCCGGGAGCCCGACGAACGGCTCCGCGCGGCCTGCGAGATCGCGCAGGAGAAGGCCCAGACCCTGGACGAGGTCTGGCCGCTGATCGGCTTCCTCTTCGAGGAGCCGGACACCGACGAAAGGGCCTGGAAGAAGGTGATGAAGGACGGCGCCCTGCCGCTGCTCAGCGACGCCCTCGAGGCGCTGCGCGGCACCGAGCCTTTCGAGCCGGAGCAGCTTGAGAGCGCGCTGGGCCGAATTCTCGCCGAGCACGAGGTCAAGCCGGGAAAGCTCTACCAGCCGATCAGGGTCGCGATCACCGGAACGTCGGTCTCGCCCGGGATCTTCGAGTCGCTCTCCGTGCTCGGCAGGGAGCGCTCCCTGGAGCGGATCGAACGCGCGGTCCAGCGGCTTTCTACGGACGCGAATAACCGAAGTTCTGGGTAGATCCACGCATGAGCTAAACAATCGGCGGGGGCGTGCCGATGAGATGCTGCATGGCGACAGCTGCCTCCTCAGCACGCGGTACCCAGGCGAGCCCACGCGCGAATGGCCGCGGGCGCGTCCTGGCCGCCGCCTTCGACGAGGCCGAGCGCCAGCCGGCCCTGCAGGAGGGGCGCGAGCAGGCCCTCGAGCAGGTCAACCGCGGCGCCCCGCCGCATGAGGTCGCCGCCGTCGTCGAGGCCGACGTGGGCCTCACCAGCGCGATCATCCGCGCCGCCGGCCAGATCCAGGGCGGCGGGCGAATCCAGCAGCGTCTCCGACGGCGTCGAGCGGCTCGGCCCGGGCGCGGTCGAGGCGATTCTCCGCTCCGCGCCCTCCTACGACATCTTCAACGGCGACGGCCGCCTTGCCCTCGCTCCCGATCGCTTCCGGCTGCACTCCCTGGACGTGCAGCGCGCCGCCGACCGGATCGCCGAGATCAGCGGAATCGGCGACCGGGACGAGCTGGCCCTCGCTGCGATTCTCCACGACATCGGCCGGCCGGTCCTGGCTCGCCTGCATCCGGGCTACGCCGAGCGCTTCGACCGCCGCGGCGCCACGCCCGACGACCGGATCGCCGAGGAGCGCCGAGAGCTCGGCATCGATCACGCCCTGGTGGGCGGGGTCCTGACCCGTCGCTGGGGCGTGCACGCTCGCATCGCCGAGGCGATCGAGCGCCACCACACTCGTCAGGCCGAGGGCATGGCAGCCGTGATCCGCGTCGCGGACATGGTCGCCGCCCACGTCGAGGATTGTCCCGTCAGCACCCAGGACCTGGTCGAGGCCGCCGAGAACTGCGGCATGGACGAGGAGGCGGTGCGCGGAGTCCTCTACGAGCTTCCCCAGGGCAAGGGGTCACGTCGCCGGGCCTCCGGCCCGTGTCCGCTCTCCACGAGAGAGCTGGACGTCCTCCGGCGTCTCGCCGAGGGCAAGGTCTACAAGCAGATCGCCGTCGAGCTCGATCTCTCGGCGAGCACGGTTCGCAGCCACCTGCACAACGTGTACGGCAAGCTGGGCGCCCTGGACCGCGCGCAGGCGGTCCTCATGGCGACCGAGCAAGGCTGGATTTAGAGGCCCCGCCTCTTGCGTCGGTTCGCCCCCAGCCGGTGGGGGCGAACCGACGCATGCTGATCAGCAGCGCCGCGATCGCCATCCCGATCGCGTCGATTCCCACGTCCCTGGGCGTCCCCGTCCGGCCGCTCACGAAGGTCTGGTGGAACTCGTCGCGTGCAGGCGTAGGCGAACGAGATCAGCGACCGCCCAGAGCACGAGGCCGCCTGACGACGCCCCGCAGCGCCCACGCACCAGGCGCCGTGAGCAGCGCGTAGCCGGTGACGTGTCCGAGCTTGCGAAAGACGATCACCCACCAGGCGTGGTGGTCGGCCGCCGGCTGCGCGGAGAAGTAGAAGATCACCGCCCATCAGGGCGAGCGGCGCGAGCATGCGCAGGAGAGTGCGGTTGCGGCGATTCATCGCGGCGCCGCCCGGCCCGGTAAAAGGGATGGCGTGATCTCGGTCACCTCCAAGTCACGTTACGCGGTGGTTGCGCTGGCGGAGCTGGCGCGCGCGGGCGACAGCCCGATGCCGATCGGCCAGGTCGCCGAGCGACGCGGCATCCCGGTCCAGTTCCTCGAGCAGCTCTTCTCGACCCTGCGCCGCGCCGGCATCCTGATCAGCCACCGCGGCGCGAAGGGCGGCTACACGCTCGCCAAGCCGGCCGACCGAGATCAACGTGCTCGAGGTCGTCCAGGCCCTCGACGGCGTGGTCGGCCAGGAGGGCAAGGAGGCCGGCGGCATCTGGGAGGAGGGGGTGGAGGCGCTGCGCGCCACCTTCCGGGAGACCACGATCGCCGACATCTCCCGCCGCGAGGCCGAGGAGGCCGGCGCGGGGATCTACCACATCTAGCACCCACTCGATCGTCCCTCACCCCGGCCGACCGGGACACCCGCCTCCTCGCCCCTGAAGTCAGGCCAAGTTCGGTGGCGTTACGTCGTTGACGCATAGAGCCCCCGGCCCCGGCGGCGAAACGAATCAGTGAGCGTCCGTGCTCGCGATCCGAATCCCGTTACGGCGGTTTGCCGCCAGAGGCCGGAGGCGGAGATCCAGAGCCTACGCCGAGCGAGATGCGTCTACCTCACGAGTTTTTCGTAACCCCCGGAAAGGGCCCATGAGTCTGACCGCTTCCGAGCGCGAAACCGTCGCCACGGCTGCTCATGCCCGGCTTCGAGGAGGGGGCTGCCGCGCCCCTTGACGCCTTCCTCGAAGCCAGGCGAGGAGGCTCCGAGAGGGGCGCGCGCGCCGTCGCTGCCGCGGCGTGATCGGCCACCACCAATGCCGTAGGCCCATGAGCTCCTTCCCGGTTCCGTTGTGCCGCGCATGCTCCGCACAGCAGAAGAGCCACCAGTGGGGTTGTACCCATTGCGACGATTGGCAGTCATGGTCAGGGCAGAAAATAAAACCCCGGATACCTGACCCGCTTACGCTAGTTTCTACCGATGGCCGGGTCCAACGGGACGATCGACGACGCTGCGCGTCGGAGCCGAGAGCTCCGCCGTCGTCGGCAACACGCCACTGGTCGCGCTGCCGCGGCTCGGCGCAGATCTGCCCGGCGAGGTGGTCGCCAAGCTCGAGTTCTTCAATCCGGGCGGCTCCGTCAAGGACCGGATCGGCGTCGCCATGATCGACGCCGCCGAGCGCGACGGCCTGCTCGAGCCGGGCCGCTCCGTGATCGTCGAGCCGACCAGTGGCAACACCGGGATCGCGCTCGCCCTGGTGGCGGCGGCCCGTGACTACCGCCTCATCCTCACCCTGCCCGAGGGCATGAGCCGCGAGCGCACCGCGCTGCTCCGCACCTACGGAGCCGAGGTGCACGAGACGCCGTCCCTGGGCGGCATGAACGAGGCGGTCGAGCTGGCGAACAAGCTGGCCAAGGAGAACGACGGCTTCATCCCGCAGCAGTTCTCGAACCCGGCCAACCCGGAGATCCACCGCCGCACCACCGCCGAGGAGATCTGGCGCGACCTCGACGGTGACGTGGACGCCTTCGTCGCCGGCGTGGGCACGGGCGGCACGATCACCGGAGTCGGCCAGGTGTTGAAGGAGCGCCGGCCTGACATCAGGATCGTCGGCGTGGAGCCGGCCGCTTCGCCCGTCCTCTCAGGTGGAGTACCGGGCGCGCACAAGATTCAGGGAATCGGCGCCGGCTTCGTGCCGGAGGTCCTCGACCGCGACGTGATCGATGAGATCGTCGGGATCAGCGACGAGGACGCGCTCGATACGGCGCGCGCCTCCGCTCAGCGCGAGGGCCTCCTGATCGGCATCTCGGCGGGAGCAGCGGTGAGGGCGGCCCTCGACCTCGCCGCGCGCGAGGAGATGGCGGGCAAGCGGATCGTCGTGATCGTGCCCGACTCCGGTGAGCGATACATGTCGCTGCCGTTTTTCGCCCCGTAGGAGCGGCTCGCCGCCCTAAGCTTCTGGGCGTGCTTGGACTGGGAACGCTCAGCCGCGTGCTCAAGGAGGTGTCCTCCGACGTCTCCTCGGCGCGCGAGCGCGACCCCGCCGCGCGCGGGATCGGCATGCTCGAGATCCTCACCGGCTGGGCCGGAGTGCAGGCGCTGCTCGCCCACCGCGTCGCGCACGCCCTCTGGGAGGCGGATGTGCCGCTCGTCCCGCGCACCATCGCCTACACGAGCCGCGCGATCACGGGCGTCGAGATCCATCCGGCGGCGAAGATCGGCTCCGACTTCTTCATCGACCACGGCTCCGGCGTGGTGATCGGGGAGACCGCCGAGATCGGCGACCGGGTGACGCTCTACCAGGGCGTCACGCTGGGCGGCACCGGCTTCGCCCGCGGCAAGCGCCACCCGACGCTGGACGATGACGTCACCGTCGGCTCCGGCGCGAAGCTGCTCGGGCCGGTGACGGTCGGCCGGAACGCGAAGGTCGGCGCCAACACGGTCGTGATCGAGGACGTGCCCGCCGCAGACGACCGTCGTCGGGAACCCGGGGCATCCCGTCCGCGTCGAGGGGCGCCCGGTCGAGGGCCCGGACACCGACTGGATCCACCTCCCCGACCCGATCGCCGAGGCGATGAAGGAGCTCTCGGAGCGGATCGCGACGCTCGAGAAGCGCCTCGCGGACGCCACCGGCGAGGACGCCGAGCCGGCGGACGTCACCGAGCTGCGACCGAAGAAGGGGCCGAGCTCCGCCGGCGGTTAGCCAGCGGGACCCGGGCCTATGCTTGGCCCGTGGCCCCCGGACGAGAAGAATTGAAGGTCGCGCCCGTCGAGGTCGGCGCCGACCACGTCGAGCGCCTGCTCGCCGGCCTCAACGGCCCCCAGCGCGAGGCCGTCACCTTCGGCGAGGGCCCGCTGCTGATCCTCGCCGGGGCCGGGTCCGGCAAGACCCGCGCGCTGACGCACCGGATCGCCTGGCTGCTGGCGACGGCCGTGCCCATCCGAACCAGATCCTCGCGATCACCTTCACCAACAAGGCCGCGGACGAGATGCGCGAGCGGGTCTCCTCGCTGATCGGCGGCGTCGTCGCGGCGGATGTGGGTGATGACCTTCCATGCCGCCTGCGCGCGCCTGCTGCGGATCGAGGCCGAGCGGCTCGGCTACACCAGCCGCTTCACGATCTACGACGAGGCCGACTCGCTGCGCATGCTGAAGCGCTGCCTGGAGGAGCTCGAGGTCGACACCAAGCGCTACCCGCCGCGTGCCGTCCGCGCCCGGATCTCCGACGCGAAGAACCAGCTGATCGACGCCGAGACCTATTCACAATCGGCCGCCACGACACCGCGGCCGGATCTATCGGCGGCCCCTTCGAGGACATGGTCGGTCAGGCCTACCGCCTCTACGAGCGCCGGATGCTCGACGCCAATTCGATGGACTTCGACGACCTGCTGATGCGAACCGTCAACGTGCTCGAGCTCTTCGAGGACGTCCGCCGCCGCTACCGCGAGCGCTTCCGCTGGATCCTGGTCGACGAGTACCAGGACACGAACCACGCCCAGTACCGGCTGCTGCAGCTGCTCGCCGGCGAGGACGGGAACCTGACCGTCGTCGGTGACGAGGACCAGTCCGTCTACGGCTTTCGCGGCGCCGAGGTCCGCAACATCCTCGAGTTCGAGGACGACTTCCCGGACGCTCATGTGGTCAAGCTCGAGCAGAACTACCGCTCGACCGAGACGATCCTCCAGGCCGCCAACGCCGTCATCTCGCACAACACCGGCCGCCTCGGCAAGCACCTGTGGTCGGACCTCGGAGAGGGCGAGAAGATCCACGTCGCGGAGCTCGAGGACGAGCATGCCGAGGCGCGCTTCGTGGCAGGCGAGATCGAGGAGCTGATCGACCAGCACGGGCTGACCCGCGACGAGATCGCGGTCTTCTACCGGACCAACGCGCACAGCCGGGTGCTGGAGGACATCCTGGTCCGCTACGAGCTGCCCTACCAGGTGATCGGCGGGACCAAGTTCTACGAGCGCGCCGAGATCAAGGACGCGATCGCATACCTGCAACTGCTCGTCAACCCCGCCGACGAGGTGAGCTTCTCGCGGGTGATCAACTCGCCGCGGCGCGGCATCGGCGACACCAGCCAGGGCCGCCTGCTCGCGCACGCGAACACGACGGGCCGAACGATCTGGGAGATCGCGCTCGAGCCCGAGACCGTCCCGGGGCTCTCCGCCGCGGCGATGAAGTCGATCGGCCGCTTCACCGAGCTGATCGAGGAGCTCCGCGCCGAATTCGAGAACGGCTCCGTGGCCGACCTGCTCAGGGCGCTGCTGGAGCGCTCCGGCTATCTCGATGCGCTGCGCGCCGAGCGGACGATCGAGGCCGAGGGGCGGATCGAGAACCTCGAGGAGCTGGTCGGCGTTGCGGCGGAGTTCGACGCCAACCGTGAGGTCGAGGGCCCATCTGAGATCGCGCCGCTCGAGGAGTTCCTCCAGGCGATCTCGCTCTACACCGACCAGGACGACATGACGCCGCGACGAGTCCAAGGTCACGCTGATGACCCTCCACAACGCCAAGGGCCTCGAGTACGACGCGGTCTTCATCATCGGCTGCGAGGAGGGCGTGTTCCCGCACTCGCGCTCGCTCGAGGAGGGCAACGAGGAGGAGGAGCGGCGGCTCGCCTACGTCGGCATCACCCGGGCCCGCAAGCGGCTCTGGATGACCCACGCGCGCAGCAGGCGGCTCTTCGCCGGCCGGGAGACCGGCTTCCCCTCGCGCTTTCTCTCCGAGCTCCCCGACGACCTGGTCGAGCGTGAGGGCACCCAGGAGCAGGCGATCACCGGCTGGTCGCTGGGCGGCTCGACCGGCCCGGAGCCGAAGGCCGACCCGTCCCTCTCCTTCGTCACGGGCGATGACATCGTCCACGCCAGCTTCGGCGACGGTGTCGTCACGGCCGTCGAGCCGGGCGGCGTGATTGTCGTCCGCTTCGCCAGCGATGGTGCCGAGCGCAAGCTGATGGCCGACTACGCACCCCTGAGGAAGGCGAGCTGATGCCGGCGACGGTGATCGACGGCAAGGCGGTCGCCGCGTCCGTCCGTGAGCGGGTTCGCGGCGAGGTGGAGGAGATCACCGCCGAGCTGGGCAGACCGCCTGGCCTAGCCACGGTACTGGTCGGCGACGACCCCGCCTCCGCCATCTACGTGCGCCGCAAGCGGGAGGCCTGCGAGGAGGTCGGGATCCGCTCGTTTCACCATGAGCCCGACGGCGCCATCTCCCAGGATGAGCTGCTCGACCTGGTTCGCGATCTGAACGAGTCGGACGAGGTCGACGGGATCCTCGTGCAGCTGCCGCTGCCCGATCAGATCGACTCGGCCGCGATCGTCAACGCCCTCGACCCCGACAAGGACGTCGACGGGCTCACCCCGATCAGCGCGGGCAGACTGGCTCGCGGCGAGCCCGGCCTGGTGCCGTGCACGCCGCAGGGGATCATGGAGCTGCTCGCGTCCGCGGGTGTGGACCCGTCGGGCAAGGAGGCCGTGATCGTCGGCCGTTCCAACCTGGTCGGCCGCCCGGTCTTCTCGCTCCTGCTCGGCGCGAACGCGACCGTGACGATCGCTCACAGCCGGACGCGCGGCCTCAGCGAGGTCTGCCGGCGAGCGGAGATCCTGATCGCGGCAGCGGGTCAGCCGAGGCTGATCGGCGGCGACATGATCCGGCCGGGCGCCGCGGTGATCGACGTCGGCACCAACCGGACCGATGACGGGTTGGTGGGGGACGTGGACTTCGAGGCAGCGGTCGAGGTCGCCGGGGCGATCACCCCCGTGCCGGGCGGCGTGGGCCCGATGACGATCGCGATGCTGCTCGCGAATACCGTCCAGGCGGCGCGCGGCCGCCTGACGGCGCCCGCCCCGAGTGCTTGAATCCTCCCGTCAAATCCATAGACGGAGGCTGACTTGGACTCATCAAGGCTGCGCACGGGGGAGCTCGTCGCCGGAATAGGCGGCGCCGCTCTGTTCGTGTTCCTGTTCTTCGACTGGTTCGGCGGCGGCGCGGAGGTGAGCGGCAGCCTTGTCAACGGCACGGCGACCCTCTCGCATCCGGGCATCAGCGGCTGGGATGCCCTCACCGACCTACCGGGCTTCCTGATCATCCTGTCGGGTATCTCGGGAATCGCCCTGGCGTATCTGGCGGCGGCCGGGCAGCGGGTGAACATTCCGCTCCGGCGCGGAGCGGTCACGGCCCTGCTGGGCGCCCTGGCCGTGCTGCTGATCCTCTGGCGGATGTTCGCCGGCTCGCCGACGTTGAAGATCGGCGTGTTCCTGGGTCTCGGAGCGGCGATAGCGGTCACCGCCGGCGCCCTGATGGCGCTCGGCGAGGACGGCTTCGAGCCACTGGTCGCGGTTGCGGGCGGACGCACGCGTGCCGCTTCGGCAAGCGCGCCCGCGGCGACGCCCACGTCGCCTCCGGCCACGGCCCCGGCCAAGAGCCCCGCCCGATCGAGCGGCTCCAGCACGACCAAGCGCGCCACCGCGAAGAAGAAGCCGGCCGCGCGCTCTGGTTCGAAGGCGAAGTCCTCGAGCTCGCGCTCCGGTTCGACCAAGAAGAAGTCGAGCCCATCGCGCTCCAAGAGCAAGAGCTCCTCGAGCCGCAAGAAGTAGGCGGCTCGTCCCGAAAATGCGGTCGCCGCAGCCCGGCGAGAGCCGGGGGCGGCGGCCTGTTCACATTCCCCGGCCTGTGTAGGGTCACGGCGCTCGCGCTGAAAATCGACGGAGGAAGACCATGACTTCAAGGTTGTCTCAGGGGCAATTGATCGCGGCGGCCGGAGCCGTCGTATTGCTGGTCGCGATGTTCCTGCCCTGGATAGGGGTGAGCGGACCGTCGCTTCCTTCGGGAGTCTCGTTGCCGCCGGGTGTCTCGAGCGCCGCCGGGGACACCTCGGAGAACGTCTGGAAGGGCTCGACTCTCGACATCTATCTGCTGATCACCGCGGTCGTGGCGCTGCTCCCGGCGCTCCTGGCCCTCACCGACAGCGCCGAGGAGTTCTCATTCGTCTCGGCAGCCACCTTCCTGCTCGGGGTCGTGGCCGTGATCCTGGTCGCCGCGTTCCTGACCATTGACTTCCCGGATGGCGCGGACCGTAAGATCGGCGCCTTCATCGGCCTGGCCGCGGCGCTCGCCATTGCGTTCGGTGGATTCAGGGCGATGCAGGAAGAGGTCGCCGGGGAGATATAGGCTCGTCCACGGCCACACACGTACTAGGAGGGACATTGGACGCGAACAGGTTGTCTCAGGGTCAGCTCGTCGCAGCGGTTGCGGCGGTCGCCCTGTTCATCATCAGCTTCCTGCCCTGGTTCGGGGTTTCGGGAGCAGTGACCGTCGGCGGAACGACCATCGGCGGATCCAAGAACTTCAGCCTCTGGGAGGCTGAGAACCCCCTCGACATCTACCTGCTGATCGTGATTCTCGTGGCGCTCACACCGGCGGTGCTGTCATTGATGGGGGATGGAGCAGATGCGCCGATGGCCTCGATGGCCACCACGCTCCTGGGCGGGGTCGGCACCATCCTCATCCTCTACCAGGTGTTCGACACGCCTGGTGACGCGGACCGGAAGATCGGCCTGTTCCTCGGCCTGATCGCCTGCGCCGGCATCGCCGTTGGGGGCTACCTGAACATGCAGGAGACCTCCGGAGGGGAGAGGTACTGAACCGAGGTTTGCGAGGCGGTGAGCTGGTCGGGGCCCTTGGCGGCCTCGGCCTGCTCGTCGCCGGATTCCTTCCCTGGTACTCCGCGAGCGGCTCCGACGTCACCGCCTGGCAGGCGTTCAGCGTCACGGACATCTTTCTCGCCGCCGCCGCAGTCATGGGCCTGTCGGTCGCGGTCTGTGTCCTGTTCCGGATCTCGGTGAGCTATCCGGTGGCGGGATCGTCGGTGGCCGCCGGATTCGGCGCGGTGGCGGCCGTTCTGATCGTGATCAAAATGCTCAACCCACCCGGGTCCGGCGATCTGAGCATCGAGATCGGTGCCTGGATCGGCCTCGTCTCAGCGATCGCCATCACCGTGGGCGGCTACATGGGAATGCAGCCGCTGAAGGCCCCGAAGCCGTCAGCCGCCTAGAGCCGTTCCCACATCGCCGGCAACGTGGGTGGCGCAGGCGATGATCGTCATCATCGGGTTGACCCCGACCGAGGTCGGCAGCAGGCTGGCATCCGCGACGTAGAGGTTCTCCACGCCCCGAACAGCGCCGCGTGGATCGCAGACGCTGGTATCCGGATCGCTGCCCATGCGGGCGCTGCTCATCGGGTGGAAGGCCTCGAGGCGCAGATCCGCGGGCTTCAGGCTCAGCGACTCGAACTCGGCGAGCTTGCCCCGCGGGATCACCGAGACCGGGCCGACGTTGGGATAGACCTCGGTCGCGCCGGCGGCGAAGTGCACCTCAGCGGCGCGCGCGATGCCGAACTGGATCGTCCGGGCCTCCTCCTCCAGCAGGTGGTAGGAGAGGCGCAGCGAGCCGTTCGAGGTGAGGCCCACGCGCCCCTCCGAGCGGTCATGGAGGTGCACGCCGATCGAGGCGACGTGGCCGAAGTTGGCGACTCGATCGGAGAATGCCGCTCCGACGCCCGGCAGCCACTGGGCTCCGAATGAGAGCGGAGTGAAGGTCGCCTCGAGCAGGATCCCCTCCGGCTGCCACTGGTCCACGTAGTAGCTCTGCATGACGCCGTCCCAGCCGCGGATCTCCTCCTCGTAGCGGGCGCCGATCCAGGCGGCCGGGTGGATGTGGAGGTGCCTGCCGAGGGCCGGGTGGCTGATGCTGGAGCGCTTCAGCAGCTCCGGTGTGCCGAAGGCGCCTCCGGCGCTGACCACCGCCTTCGCGCGGACCTGCCAGTCGCGGCCCACCGGCGGGCGTCCGTTCCGCAGCTCCTGCGACGCGGTGGTCGGCAGGCCGGCACGGCAGGCGAGCCCGGTCGCACGCCCGTCCTCGGTGAGGATCCGCTGAACCTTGACCCCGGCCCGGACGCGCGCCCCGGCCGCCACCGCCCGGGGCAGATAGGAGACATGGCTGGCTCGCTTGGCGTCGATCTGGCAGCCGAGCGGGCAGGAGCTGCATTGGACGCAGCGGCCGGCGTTGCGGCTGATCGGCCCGCCGCTGGCGCCGAGCGCCGCGGCCCCTTCGGCGCAGAGCTGGCCGTTCCGGCCGAGCGTCTCGAGGTCGAGCGGCGTCACGGAGAGCATCTCCTCGGCGGCGGCATAGAGGGGATCGAGCTGACCCGCCCAGGGGATGCCCTCGCCCTGCTGCCACTCATCGAGGACCTCTGCCGGCGCGCGGAAGCAGGTCCCCGAGTTGATCACCGTGGTGCCACCGACCGTCCGCCCGACCGGAATCGGGATGGCCGGCTTGCCCATGGCGATCGTCATCCCCCCGTCGCGGTAGAGCAGGGGCAGGCCGTCGAGCGGATCGGTCGGGTAGCTCGTCTTGTCCACGTAGGGGCCGGACTCGAGCACCATCACGTCCAGCCCTGCCTCGGCCAGAATCGCCGCGGCTGCGGCTCCACCCGCGCCGGAGCCGACGATTGCCACGTCGCATTCCTCCCCGGCGCCGCGCGGTTCCAGGTCGCCGACACCGGTCGAGGCCGGCTGCGGTGCGCCGTCGGCCACAGCGCAGCGGGACACGAATCCGACGGCGCTCCTCACTCGCTCATCGCGCGCCCAGCCGACCATCGCGAGCAGCTTGGCCAGCAGGAGCAGGTCGCGGTAGAGCGAGAATCGGGAGCTCTCCATCTTCGCCATGTATTGCGAGCGGGCCTCGACGCTCATGCGGCTGAAGCGCCATGGGAATGGCAGGAACTCGATGGTGCGCAGCGCGAGGCGCACCACCTGCACGGTGCGCGCGGGCATCCGCGAGAGGAAGCGCGCAAGCGGCTCGGCCACCGGAACGACGGCCTCGGCCGCGGGAAGCCCGTCCTCACCAGGGGCGATCGCCTCCGCGATCGCTCGCAGAGTCCTGAGCTCGGCGGCCCTGAGCCCCGGCGGGCGCCTTCAGGGGGGTGCGGCGGGGGAGCCGACCCGGCCCGCGAGCGACCAGAGCAGCAGGGAGACGAAGACGAGCGAGCCGTCGACGATCCCATTCAGGAGATAGGCGAAGACGTCGTCCTGGATGAAGAAGATCAGCGAGGTGATGGAGGACGCGGCCTTGCCGGCCGCGAGCGCGAGGATCATCGGCCGGTAGCGGACGACGTCGGTCGAGGCGATCCACGCCAGGAACGTGATCACCACCATGTAGGCGAAGCCGAGCGAGAGCCAGAGCCGCTCGTCGGTCTTCGGCGCCGGCGTGTGGAAGCCGAAGTGGTGGCCGAGCTCGGTGATGCGGTCGAGCGTGCCGTCGGGCCAGGCGATGAAGAAGAACCCGGTGATCGCGAACCCGATCGCCAGCAGGCGCAGGTTCAGAACGACGAAGCGCTCGGCTTTCTCCCCGGTCATTGCGGCCCGGGATCCTATGTGACGCCCTGCCGCGTCGGCGCCACCCGCGCAGAGGCGGTGCCTATGATCCGGCCATGATCGATCGAGAGCAGGTCCTGCACGTCGCCAAGCTCGCTCGGCTCAAGCTGACGGAGCCCGAGGTCGAGCGGATGGCGAACGAGCTGTCGGGCGTGCTCGAGCACGTCGACAAGATCACCGAGCTCGATCTCGATGGCGTTGAGCCCACCTCGCATGTGATCGCCCTCGAGAACGTGTTCCGGCCCGACGAGCCTCGGCCCAGCTGGGATCGGGATGAGGTGCTCGAGAGCGCGCCCGATCCGGCCTCCGGCGCCTTCCGCGTCCCCTCGCCTCAGGCGTAGTTGATGGCGGTTGGCGGTGCAGACGGGCTGATCGAGCTCACGGTCGCTGAAGCGGCCGATCGAATCCGCTCCGGAGAGCTCTCTCCTGACGAGTACTTCGACGCCTACCGGCAGGCGGCCGCCGGCGACTCCCTCAACGCGTTCCTCTGGACGGCGGACGAGCCCGAGGAGGCCGGCGACGGCCCCCTCGGGGGGATCCCGGTGGCCGTCAAGGACATCTTCTGCACCGAGGGGATCCCGACGACGGCCGGCTCGCGAATCCTGGAGGGCTATCGCCCGCCGTACACGGCGACGGCCGTGCGCAAGCTGCGAGAGGCCGGCGCGCGCGTCCTCGGCAAGGCGAACATGGACGAGTTCGCGATGGGGTCCTCCAACGAGAATTCCGGCTACGGGCCGGTGCTCAATCCCTGGGATTCGGGCCGGGTCCCCGGCGGGTCGTCGGGCGGCAGCGCCGCCGCGGTCGGAGGCCGGCTTGCGCCCTGCGCCATCGGCACCGACACCGGTGGCTCCATCCGCCAGCCCGCGGCGCTCTGCGGGATCGTCGGCATGAAGCCCACCTACGGGGCAGTCTCGCGGTACGGGATGATCGCCTTCGCGTCCTCCCTCGACCAATGCGGGCCGCTGACCAGGGACGTCACCGACGCCGCGCTGATCCTCCAGGCGGTCGAGGGCCGCGATCCCTGCGACTCGACCTCGCTCGGCATCGAGGGCGGTATCGAGCTGCCCAGCCGGGAGGACCTGAAGGGCCTCAGCTTCGGCATTCCAAGGGAGCTCGCCTCCGAGGCGGAGGGGATCGAGTCCGGCGTCAAGGAGGTGTTCGAGCGCACGGTCGCGCTGATCGAGGAGCTCGGTGGCGAGGTCTCGGAGACCGAGCTCCCGCACGCCCCGCACGGCATCTCGGCCTATTACGTGCTCGCCCCGGCGGAGGCATCGGCGAACCTGGCCCGCTTCGACGGAGTCCGCTACGGGATGCGCGTCGACGCCGGCGACCTCACCGAGATGTACGAGGAGACCCGGGCCGTGGGGTTCGGGGCCGAGGTGAAGCGCCGGATCATGCTCGGCACGTACGCGCTCTCGTCCGGCTACTACGAGGCCTACTACGGCCGTGCTCAGCGGGTCCGCACCAAGATCGCCCAGGACTTCTCGAAGGCCTTCGAGAGCTTCGACTTCGTCGTCACGCCGACCTCGCCGACGGTGGCCTTCAAGCTCGGAGCCAAGACCGACGATCCGCTGGCGATGTACATGAACGACTACTGCACCGTGCCGATGCCCCTGGCGGGCATCCCGGCGATCTCGATCCCCGCCGGGGTGGCGCCCCCCGACGACGGCGGGCCCGAGCTTCCGGTCGGATTCCAGATCGCCGGCCCGGCGTTCAGCGACTCGGCGATGCTCGATGCCGCCCACGCCCTGGAGGGGGCGATCGGCTTCCAGCGCGATGGAGGGGCGAATTGAGCGACTACGAGGCCGTGATCGGCCTGGAGATCCACGTCCAGCTCTCCACCAGGACCAAGATGTTCTGCGGCTGCGCGCTCTCGTTCGGCGACGAGCCCAACTCCCATACCTGCCCGGTCTGCCTCGGACACCCGGGAACGCTGCCCACGATGAACGAGGAGGCGATCCACTACGCGCTGAAGATCGCCGCGGCGCTCGAATGCGAGGTCCCCGATCGTTCCGAGTTCGCCCGGAAGAACTACTTCTATCCGGACCTGCCGAAGGGCTACCAGATCAGCCAGTACGACCAGCCGATCGCGGTCAACGGAAAGCTCGGCGATGTCCGCATCCATCGCGCCCACCTGGAGGAGGACGCGGCCAAGCTGACGCACGTCGGGGAGTCGGGCCGGATCCACGGCTCCGGCTCTTCGCTCGTGGACTTCAATCGCGGCGGCACGCCGCTGGTCGAGATCGTCACCGAGCCCGATATCCGGTCCGCCGCCCAGGCGCGGGAGTGGGCTCAGCTGCTCCGCACCACGATCCGCCAGCTCGAGGTCTCCGACGTGAACATGGAGGAGGGGAGCCTGCGGGTGGACGGGAACATCTCGATCCGCCCGGCCGGCTCGTCTGGGCTCGGGGTCAAGACCGAGCTCAAGAACATGAACAGCTTCCGGTTTCTCGAGCGAGGGATCGAGGCGGAGCTGGTCCGGCAACGTGAGCTGCTGGAGAGCGGCGAGGGGGTCGTCCAGGAGACGCTCCACTTCGACCCGAACGATGGCTCGCTCACGAGCCTGCGCTCGAAGGAGTACGCGCACGACTACCGCTACTTCCCGGAGCCGGACCTCGTGCCCGTCGCTCCGACCGAGGAGATGCTGAAGGAGGCCCGCGAATCGCTTCCCGAGCTGCCCGCGGCGAGGCGCGAGCGCTACGTGAGCGAGGTCGGCCTCTCCGAGGAGGCGGCCTCCACCCTGGCCTTCCACTCCGGGTTCGGCGAGTACTTCGAGCAGGCGGTCGCCGCGGGGGACGGCGCCCCGGCGAAGGCGATCGCAAACTGGGTCACAGGGGAGCTGGTGGCCGCGCTCCGCCAGTTGGGCGCTGAGGAGGACCCGCTCGCCTCGACGGCGACGCCCGAGTCCGTGGCAGCCCTGGCCGGCCTGGTCGAGGCGAAGACGATCTCTCACGGCGCCGGCAAGCAGGTGCTGGCCAAGCTGGTCGAGGCCGGGGGCGATCCCGCCGAGATCGTCGAACGCGAGGGCCTTGCGCAGATCTCGGACAGCTCGGAGCTCGAGGGCATCGTCGACCGGGCGATCGAGGCTGAGCCGGAGGCCGCCGAGCAGGTTCGCCAGGGCAACGAAAAGGCGATCGGTCGGATCGTCGGTGCAGTCATGAAGGAGTCCAAGGGCCGCGCCGACGGCGGTGCCGTGACCAAGTTGATCAAGGAGCGTCTGTAGGCCCCGGACCGAGCCTCAGCGTCGCTTGCGTTTCTTCTTCAGCTTGACCTTCAGCGGCTGCTTGTTCGGATCGCCGTTGATCGGAACGTACGTGGCGACTACGCGAATCTTGACCCTGCCCTTCCTGGCCAGCTTGCGCCACTTCTTGCCGGTCGCTCGCACATCCAGCGTCGCCAAACCCGCCGGGAGCTGTTCACCGGCCCTCGCCGGCTTGGGCGTCACGCGCGCACCCCTGCCGGTGCCGTTGAGGTCGCCTGGGTTCGGCAGCTGAAAGGTGAGTGTCGCCGTGCCCTTGGCCTTGTTGCGCCGCACGCCGGCGAGCGAGAAGGTGTTGGTCGGGGACACAACCGCCTCAACCTCGAGCCTGCCCATCCCGGAGCTGAACCCGTCTGACTGGCCGTCGGCGAGATCGGTGGTGGCGAGCAGAAACGGGTCGGTGGAGTCGATCAGGCAAGGCCCCGTCGTGGTCATGTGAAGGCCAAGCACGTCGCCCGGCCGCACCGCCAGTGATGTGGGGAAGGTGTTTCCGTCCGTGCCGCCCGGCGTAAGGTCGCGGGGCCCGTCATGGGCAACCGCCTGGTAGGTCGCGGGATCGCCCACCCTGCGGAAGACCTTGAGCGCGCGCTGCTCGGGGCCGCTCCCGCCGATCGTCGTCCAGGAGGTGAGCGTCCAGGCGGTGATCCCTCCCGTGTCGGGCACGACGTACGGGTTTCCGAAACTGACCGACGGCTGGATCAGATCCAGCTCGTTGCCACAGGTGAAGCCCGTCTTCGGGGTCGAGATCTGCCCCAGGGTCATCGAGCCGGCGGAGGGGGCCGCAGCGGCCAACGACCCAGCGAGCAGCACACCGATAGAGGCTGCGAGCGGGCCGATTCGGTTTCCACCGATCCCATGTAGGAAACCTAGACGCGCCGGGGCGGGCAAGCAACCCCCGGCGGCCCTCGTAAGCTGACCGTTCATGGCAGGCGCCCCCTACGTCATCATCGCTCTGCTGTTCGGCCTGGCCACGGGGTTCGTGGGCCGTGGCAAGGGCAGCTCATTCTTCATCTGGTTCCTGATCGGGACCGTACTGCCGCTCTTCGGCCTGATCGCGGCCATCCTCTACCGCTCGGAGCACACCGAGCCCGAGCGGCGCTGCCCGACCTGCAACAACGTGGTGAAGCTGCACGTCCAGGTCTGCCCCCGCTGCGGAACGGACCTCTACCTGCCGGACCCATCCGAGGTCAGGCCCGGCCCGGCGGACCGGCCCGCCTGACGGGCGGCGGATTGGACCTAGCGCAGCCGCCTACGCAGCGTCAGCTTCACAGGCAGGAATGAGCCCGGGGCTCCGGCGACGACGTAGCTGATCTGGGCGACCACCCTGACCTTCCCCCGATCGAGCAGCTTGTCCCTGGCCCTACCGAATGCACGGACGAGGAGCGAGAGATTGCCCGCCTGCACCGATCTGTGGCGGGCGCCCCGGATCTTCACCCCGGCGCCCGCGAGGTGCAGTTCGCCCGGGTTCGGAATGCCGAGTGTGATCCTGGCCGAGCCTCTCTTCTTGTTGCGCTTGACCCCGCGGACGGTCAGTCTGTTGTCGGGCACCACAAGCGCGCTCACGTTGAGCTGCTCGCCGTTGTTCGGCTGGAAGACACCCTGCTGGCCGTCGGCCAGGTCACCCGTCCGGAACAGGTAGCTCTGCCCGGGTGCGTTGAAGTGACATGCCGTGGAGGCCGCGGCCGTGTGCAGGCCGATCACGTCGCCCGGCAGGACTGGGATATGGAGACCCGAGAAGGTGTTGAGGACGCCCGAGTTCAGCGGGCGCGGGCCGTCGTGTCCCACCACGCTGTAGGTCGCGCCGCCGACCGGCCGGTAGACCTTGAACTCGATCGGCGCCGACCCGGCAGCCGCGTGATGGCTCCAGGAGGTGATCAGCAGGGATTGCCCCGGGGCGGGCGGAACCGTGTAGAACGCAGCCGGCGGTCCGATCGCCTGGACGAGATCGATCGGGTCCGGGTTGATGCACAACGCCGGTGGCGCGGGACCGAATTGGTCGGTGAACCCGATCTCGAGCGCCGCCGTCGCCCGCGACACGGGTGCAGCCATGAGCGCAACGGTTGCGATGGTCGCGAAGAACGCGCTGTGGAGGCGCTTGCCCCTTCTCCCCACAAGCCAAGACTAGCTCTGGGACTGGCGCGATTCAACGCCGACGGCTAGCGCAACCAGGCGCGGACGATCGCGTTGGAGAAGCCCAGGCCGTAACGAACGACGGCCGGCTTCTTCGAGTGGCCGTGCGTCCGCTTGGCGACCGTCACCGGGACCTCCTTGGCGGGCACGCCCCGCTTGATCGCCTCGATCATGAACTCGGAGGTGTGGAACTGCTCCTGGCGCAGGACCAGCTGGGGGAGCACCGAGGTGCGGACCGCCCGATAGCCGTTCGAGCAGTCGCTCACCTTCGTCCGGGTGATGAAGGAGACGAGCTTGTTGAAGAAGACGATTCCCAGCTCGCGGGAGCGGGAGTTCGGGTCCGCGTCGCCCAGCACGCGCGAGCCATGGGCGACGTCCACCTCGTCATCGAGCACGGGCTTCACCAGCCGCTCCATCTCGCTCGGCAGGTGCTGGCCGTCGGCGTCGAGCGTGACCACCACCAGCGCCGCCGACTCGGCCATCAACCGGTAGCCGGTGCGCAGGGCGGCACCCCCGCCGCGATTGATCACGTGGCGGGCGGCGATCGCACCGGCCTTGGCGGCCTCCTCGCTCGTGTCGTCGCGTGAGCCGTCGTCCACCACCAGTACCGCCGTCCTCTCGCCACAGACCTCGGGTGGGATCTGGCGGACCACGTCACCGACGCTCTCCGCCTCGTTGTAGGCGGGGATGACCACGGCGACCTTGTCGCGGAACCGCTCGGGCAGCTTCGCCTCGCGGAACTCCTCCCAGGCGAGCCCCTCGAGCAGGGCGGAGAGCTGCTGGTTCATCCGGGCGCTCTCGGTCAACGCCCGCAGGACCAGGAAGAAGAGCACGATGATCGCGAAGACGGCCAGGCCGAGGATCCGGCCGCCGTTTCCCTGCTTGAAGGCGAACGCGGAGAGCAGTCCGTTGAGCAGCTCGGTGCCGGAGACGATCGCGAGAGCCAGCGCACCGAAGATCGCGAGCAGCACCGCGCCGTTGGAGAGCGACCGCCGACGCCAGACCGCGAACGCGAACAGCAGGACGGCGAGGACGAGGCCGCCGACGCGCAGCGCGGTCAGCTCCTCTGGGAAAACGGAGGCGAGGGGAATGAGCATCAGGGCGGGCGCAGAATAGGCCCCGCAAACCCAGCGTGCGGGCACGACGATGCGCCGTCCGGGACGCTACTCTGCCCCGTCTCATGCGCGTCCTCATCCTCGGGGGCGACGGCTATCTCGGCTGGCCGACGGCGATGCGCTTCTCGGCCCGTGGCAATGAGGTCTCCGTCGTCGACAACTTCTCACGCCGCCGCTGGCACGAGCGCCACGGCACGGACTCCCTGACCCCGATCAGGCCTCTCGACGAGCGGATCGCCGCCTGGCACGAGGTCTCCGGCAGCGAGATCCGCTCCTATGTGGGCGCGATCGAGGACGCCGCCTTCCTCGAGGAGGTGATCGTCGAGACCAAGCCCGAGGCGGTCATCCACTACGGCGAGCAGCCCTCGGCGCCGTTCTCGATGGCAAGCCGCGAGCAGGCCGTGGAAACGCAGTACACGAACGTGATCGGAACCCTCAACCTCCTCTTCTTCCTCCGCGACCACGCCCCCGACTGCCACCTGGTGAAGCTCGGGACGATGGGCGAGTACGGCACGCCCAACATCGACATCGAGGAGGGCTACATCGAGATCGAGCACAAGGGCCGCAAGGACACGCTGCCCTTCCCGAAGCTGCCCGGCTCGCTCTACCACCTCTCCAAGGTCCACGACTCGCACAACATCCACTTCGCCTGCCGGGTCTGGGGGCTGCGCGCCACCGACCTCAACCAGGGCGTCGTCTACGGGATCGAGACCGACGAGACCGCCCAGGACGAGCGCCTCGCCACCCGCTTCGACTACGACGAGTGGTTCGGCACGGTGCTCAACCGCTTCTGCGTCCAGGCCGTCGTCGGCCACCCGCTCACCGTCTACGGCAAAGGCGGCCAGACCCGAGGATTCCTCAACATCCGGGACACCCTCCAGTGCGTCGAGCTTGCTGTCGAGAACCCGGCGGACGCGGGCGAGTTCCGCGTCTACAACCAGTTCACCGAGCAGTTCTCGGTCGGCGAGCTGGCCGAGCTCGTGCAGCGCTCGGCGGCGGAGGTCGGCTTCGAGATCGACATCGACCACATCGAGAACCCTCGAGTCGAGCTCGAGGACCACTACTACAACCCGGTCCACACCAAGCTGCTGGACCTCGGCCTGAAGCCGAGCTACCTCGGCGATGAGCTGGTTCGCTCGATGCTGAAGACGATCGAGCGCCACCGCGACCGCGTGATCGACTCCGCGATCGATCCCCGCACGCAGTGGAAGCCGGGCACCCCGGCGGCCACCCGCTGACGCCGGCGGTTACTCCGACCCCGCATCCCTCAGTTCACGTGCACGTGCGCGCAGCTCGGCATCGTGGATGGCGTTCGTGCCGCGCACGATCATCATGCGCGCCATCGTCGTCGGCCTGACCCCGTAGAGACGAGCAGCCTCGAGGAGGCGCTCGTAGTGTTTCGGCCGCAGTCGCAGGCCGAGCTGGCGGCTCGTGTATTCCCTCTGCGGCCCGTCGGTTCCGAAGTCCGTCCCGTCGCCGGGCTCCGGATCACGGTTGAAATCGTCAGGACCAGGCATCCAGACGCCAGGAGCTCGGCGCTCCTCGTCACGCGCCTTCCGCGCGGCAGCCTCGGCCATGCTGTGGAAGTAGTCCGGCGGCGCAACCTCACCATTCGGGACGGAGGAGGGGGCGTCCCCTGAGGACCGGGTGTCCCCCGAGGACCGGGTGCCCTCGCTACCCGTTTGGTAGCTCCCGCCAGCATCCTGGGAGCGGTCGCTGTCATTTGGGTAGCGGGCGCCACCGGTGTCAAACACACCACCCGTACCTCTCTCCTCGTCAGGCTTGATCACACCCGCAGGCTTGGTGCCCATTCATTGCCGATGTACCGCAACCGTGAACGATCCGGATCGTGACAGCCACGGCTCGCGCGCGAGTCGACCGCTTGGCTACCATCGCCGCATGCGCGCCGCTGACGCAGTCATGGAAGCCCTCAAGGCCGAGGGCGTTGAGCACATCTTCGGGATTCCCGGTGGTGCCAACCTGCCGATCTACGACGCCGTCCACGACGCCGACCTCGATCACATCCAGGCGCGCCACGAGCAGGGCGCCGGCCACATGGCCGAGGGCTACGCCAAGGCCTCGGGCCGCGTCGGCGTCGCCTTCGCCACCTCGGGCCCGGGGGCGACCAACCTGGTCACCCCGATCGCCGACGCGATTATGGACTCGGTCCCGACCGTCTTCATCACGGGGCAGGTCCGGACCGATCTGATCGGCACGGACGGCTTCCAGGAGGCGGACGTGAACGGCATCACGATGCCGATCGTCAAGCACAGCTTCATGGTCCAGGACCCCCGCTACATCCCCGACTACATCCACGCCGCCTTCCACATCGCCTCGAGCGGGCGGCCCGGTCCGGTTCTCGTCGACATCCCGCAGGACCTCTCTCGGGCCGACATCGAGTACGAGCCGAGCACGGACACCCCGAACCTGCCGGGCTACAAGCCCTCCACCGAGGGGAACATCAAGCAGATCCGGATCGCCGCCCGTGCGCTCGCGAACGCGCAGCGGCCCGTGATCTACGCAGGCGGCGGCGTGATCAACGGCAACGCCGCCGGGGAGCTGCGCGAGCTCTGCACCTCCGACAACTTCCCCGTGACCTGCACCCTGATGGGGCTCGGCGGTTTCCCGGCGAGCAACGAGCAGTGGCTCGGCATGCTCGGCATGCACGGCACGCGCACCGCCAACTACGCGATGGACAACGCCGACCTGATCGTCAACGTCGGCGCCCGCTTCGACGACCGGATCACGGGCAAGCTCTCCGAGTTCGCGCCGCGGGCCAAGTTCGTCCACATCGACATCGATCCCGCCGAGATCTCCAAGAACGTCCCGGCCCACATTCCGATCGTCGGCGACGTCAAGGAAGTGCTGCCCAAGCTGGTCAAGGAGTACCGCGCCTCGCAGGCCGACCGCTCGCGGCTCGATCCGTGGTGGGAGCAGATTCGCGCCTGGCAGAAGGAGTACCCGCTCACCTACGAGGACTCGAGCGACGGCGAGATCAAGCCCCAGAAGATGATCGAGGCGATGTTCACCGCCACCGAGGGCGACGCGATCATCACCTCCGACGTCGGCCAGCACCAGATGTGGGCCGCCCAGTACTACGGCTTCGAGGAGCCGCGCCGCTGGATCAACTCCGGTGGCCTCGGCACGATGGGCTTCGGCCTGCCGAGCGCGATCGGCGCGAAGGTCGCCCAGCCCGACGACACGGTCGTCTGCCTCGCCGGCGACGGCAGCCTGATCATGACCTGCCAGGAGCTCGCCACCGCGGTCCGTCACCAGATCCCGGTCAAGGTCTTCCTGATGAACAACGGCTACTTCGGCATGGTCCGGCAGTGGCAGGAGCTCTTCTGGGACGGGCGCTACAGCTCCGTCGAGATGGGCCCGAGCCCGGACTGGCCGAAGCTCGCCGAAGCCTTCGGCGCCACCGGGATGCAGGTCGACGACAAGAACGAGGTCGAGGGGGCGATGCGCGACGCGCTCGCCGCCGAGGGTCCGGTCCTGCTCGACGTCCGCGTGACCAAGGACGAGAACTGCTACCCCATGATTCCCGCGGGCGCGGCCGCCCGCGACATGGTGGGATGATGGAAGCCGGAACGCCTGATCTGATCAACCTCGAGGACCTCGACGCCGCCGCCGGCGCCCTGACCGGCCGCAAGCACGTCCTCTCGATCATGGTCGAGAACCGCCCCGGCGTCCTCGCCCGGGTCGCCGGACTGTTCAGTCGCCGTGGGTTCAACATCGACACGCTGGCGGTCGGCCCGACCGACGATCCGGAGATCTCGCGGATCACCCTGACCGTCGACGGCGCGGTCCACCCAATCGACCAGGTGACCAAGCAGCTCCACAAGCTGGTCAACGTGATCAAGATCCGCGACATGGAGCCGGGCGAGACCATCGCCCGCGAAATGGCCCTCTTCAAGGTCTCCGCGCCGATCGAGAGCCGCGCCGAGATCATGCAGTTCGCCGAGATCTTCCGCGCGAAGATCGTCGACGTCTCCCGTCGTTCGCTGACCATCGAGGTCACGGGGAGCGCCGACAAGATCGAGGCGTTCGAGCGAATGATCCGCCCGCACGGGCTGATCGAGATGGTCCGCACGGGCGAGGTCGCGATCGCCCGCTCCAAGCCGGATAACTAGGGCGCGCGTGAGCGTCGCGCTCGACGCCGGCCCGCTTCTCTCCGAGTTCGAGAGCGCTCTCGCCCGCGCCGGCGACGGTCGCCTGATCTCGGCGACGGTCGAGCTCGATGGCCCCGTCGATCCGACGGCGATCGCGGCCGGATCACGGCTCGCCACCGACCGCTGGTTCTGCTGGGAGCAGCCTGATCGGGGATTCGCGGTGGCTGGACTCGGCACCGCGACAGAGGTGGTGAGCAGGGGGCCGGACCGGTTCTCGGACCTCGCCGCCGGGTGCTCGCGGGCGACACACGATCGCGTCGCCGAGGAGCCGTCCGGTCTGCCGGCCGGCGCCGGGCCCGTCTGGTCGACCGGCTTCGCCTTCGCGCCCGAGGGGGGTGCCTCGCCACTCTGGTCCTCCTTCCCGCCTGCGCTCGCGGTGTTGCCGGAGATCGCGATCGCCGCGAGCGATGGGCGCAGCTTCCTCACCGTGTGCGCGATGTCGAGCAAGGACGCGCGTCCGGATCAGCTGATCCAGCGGATCGCGGGCCGGCTCGCCTCGCTGCGCTCGGCTGCGCTGACGCCCGCGGACCCGCATCCGACTGCGGCCAGCTCCATCTCGGGCCGTCATCCGCCGGAGCGCTACGAGCAGATCGTCGTGACCGCGGTCGAGCGAATCCGCGCCAGCGAGGTGGAGAAGGTCGTCCTGGCCCGAGAGCTGACCGTCGATGCCCCGGCGGCGATCGACCCCGCCACCAAGCTCGGTGCGCTGCGCGACCTGTTCCCGTCCTGCTTCTGCTTCTGCTTCGGGTCTCCCGAAGCGGCCTTCATCGGAGCCAGCCCCGAGCTGCTCGTGAGGCGCTCCGGAGCGGTCGCCGCGACCGTCGCTCTCGCCGGCACCACCGGGCGCAGCGCCGACCCAGCCGTCGACGACCACCTTGGGGAGGCGATGATGCGGAGCCCCAAGGTCCGTGAGGAGCACGGAATCGTCGTCCGCCGCATCGAGAGAACGTTGCGGCCGCACTCGGTCTGGGTCCACGCCGAGGGGGAACCGTTCGTCATCAGGGTCGGCAACCTTCAGCACCTCGCAACCCCGATGCGCGCGCAGCTGGCCGAGTCCCACAGCGCGATCGAGCTGGCGGGCTACCTGCATCCGACGCCGGCCATCGGCGGCGAGCCCCGCGAGCCCGCCCTCGCCCTGATCGACGAGCTCGAAGGAATCGACCGCGGCTGGTACACGGGTCCGGTCGGCTGGATGGACGCCGCAGAGGACGGAGAGTTCTGCGTCGGCCTGCGCTCAGCGCTGCTCCGCGACCGCGAGGCGCACCTGTTCGCCGGCTGCGGGATCGTGGCCGATTCGGACCCGGCCGCCGAGCTTCAGGAGTCCGAGCTCAAGTTCGAAGCGCTGCTGCCGCTGCTCGCCTCCTAGGCCTGAGAGCTGACGGCTGCCGCTGCCGCTTCGGCGAGCTCGCGATGCACGTCGAGATTGCGGCGGCGGTCCGTCCGGAGCACGATTATCCGCGCGTCACCGGCCAGCGCCCGGTCGAGGTCGTTCGGGTTCTCCGGCGTCTCCGTGCTGAGCCCGAAGAGAGCCGCCGCTGCCGCCGGGTCCAGTCCGCTCGGTGTGCCGAGGAGCGCCTCGAACTCCGGCTCGTCCATGGCCTGAGCCTGGGGGAGGAAGTGGAAGATGCCGCCCCCCGAGTTGTCGATCAGGACGAAGCGCAGCTCCGGCAGATCGCGGGCCGCCGCCAACCCCCCCAGGTCGTGGAAGAGCGCGAGGTCGCCAAGCACCGCCCAGGTCCGGGCGCCCCTGCCCGCGGCGAGCCCCGCGGCCGTCGAGACCAGGCCGTCGATCCCGTTGGCTCCTCGGTTCGACGCGAAGTGGATCCCCTCGGGGCCGGGGCGGAGGAATGCCTCCAGATCGCGAACGGGCATGCTCGATGCCGCGAGCACGGAGTCCCCGTCGCGAAGCGCCCGCGCCAAAGCGCTCCAGACACCCGGCTCGCTGAGCTCATCCAGATCCCCGAGCCGTCCGTCGACGGCGTCGCGCACGGCGTGCTCGGTTTCGACCCAGGCGCCGGCAAACGGTGAACCGGCGGCGGCGGTCGCACCGGAGCGCAGCCGGGACAGCCGCTCGGTCAACGAGCGCGCCGTCGCCGACGGATCCGCGCGGACGATGGTGTCGGCCCTCCGGGTCGGCTCGCGCCAGTCCCCGGACGGGTCGACGACGATCTGCTCGAGTCCCTCGATCGCGGCCAGCCATTGACGCAGCGGCTTGCTCGTGGGCATGTCGCCGAATCGGACGATCAGCTCGGGCGCGAGCCCGGGGGCCCGCTCGCGGGCGATGTGGTCGTAGGCCGAGACGATCAGGGAGCGGTCGTGCGACCCCCGGCGAAGCTGGGAGGTCGGCTCGGCGAGGATCGGATAGCCAGCGGCTGCGGCGAGCGCGGTGACCGGCTCAGCCAGCAGGGGATCCAGCTGGCGGCCGGCGACGATCAGCCCGCGCCGGGACGACTCGATGCGCTCGGCCAGGCGATCCAGGAGCGCCTCGTCGGCCCGCGCGAACGGCACCGAGACCCTGTTGAGCGGCGCATCGCCGCGACCCTCGAGGGCGAGCGGATCCGCGGCGGTCACCTGGTCCTCCTCCGGGATCGGGGCCAGCGGCTCGCGCCAGGGGACGTTCAGATGCACCGGGCCGGGGCGCGGATCCCCGGTCGCCTCGGTGTAGGCGCGGCAGGTCACAGCGCGAAAGTGCAGGAGCCCGTCATCGTCCGCCTCGTGCGTTCCCACCTCGCAGAACCAGCGCACCGCATCGCCGTAGAGCTTGAGCTGGTCGATCGTCTGCCCTGCCCCGATGTCGCGCAGCTCCGGGGGGCGATCCGCGGTGAGCACGACCATCGGCACGCCGGCCTCGTCGGCCTCGACCACGGCGGGGTGGAGGTTGGCGGCGGCGGATCCCGAGGTGCAGAGCACCGCCGCCGGCCGGCCCGTGGCGAGCGCGGTTCCGAGGGCGAAGAATCCCGCGCTGCGCTCGTCCAGGATCACCCTCACCTCGATGCCCTCCTGGCGCCAGAGCGCCACCGCCAGCGGCGTCGAGCGAGAGCCGGGGGAGACCACGGCTCTCTCCACGCCGGACCGGGCCAGTTCCTCCGCCATCGCCGAAGCCAGCGCGGTGTTGCGGTTGGTCACATCCACAGCATCGAACCGTAGATCAGTCGAGCCGGCGCGCCGCAAGCGCGTCTTCGTCGACCTCGACGCCCAGGCCGGGGCGCTCGTCGAGGATCAGCTGGTCACCCGACGTCTCCGCCCCTCGGCCCACTGTGCTCGAAAAGAGCCTCTCGGTCGCCAGGCCGTGCGCCACGCCGGCATCCCCGTCGCCCCTCAGGGCCTGCACCGCGTGGGCCGCGGCCGTGATGCCGACCGGTCCCTCCAGTGCGCTGGAGAGATAGGAGGGCATGACCTCGGCGATCTCGAGCGCCGCGCCCAGGCCGCCGACCTTCGCGATCTTCACGGCCGCGATCTCGCAGGCCCGCAGCTCCCGTGCCCGGCGAGCATCGAATGGGGAGACGAGGCTCTCATCGGCCGAGAGCCGGACGTCCACCGCCCGGCGCAGCTCGACCATCTGCTCGAACGTCCCGACGGGCTGTTCGGCCAGCTCGATCTCATGGGCAGCGAGAGCGCGCAGCCGATCGGTCGCATCGGGCACGCTCCAGGCCCCGTTGGCATCCACCCTGATCGCGATCTCGGCGCCCAGCGTCTGGCGGACCGTTGCGACCTGCGTGACGTCCCCGGCCAGGCCGACCTTCAGCTTGAAGGTCCGGAAGCCCTGCGCACGCCATTCCTCGGCCAGCATCCGCGTCGCGGCCGGGTTGGCGGCCGGGAGCGTCGCGTTGCAGGTCACCGGGGTCGCCTCCGAAGCGCCCAGCAGGCGCCAGACGGGCTTTCCGGACGCGCGGCCGACGAGATCGTGCACGGCGATGTCAACCGCTGCGAGCGCCTCGGCCGACGCCCCCCGATTGCGGCAGCGGGCGATTGCGGACCAGATGCGGTTGGGCTCGACTCCGCCATCGAGCAAAGCCGGCCAGCAGCGCTCACGGATCTCGTTGACGATCGCGTCGATGCTCACTCCGCCCCGCAGGGAGAGCGCGGCGGTTTCACCGAGCCCCTCGAGGCCCTCGCCCCGGATCCGCACCAGGATGAGTCTCCGCTCCCGAAGCTCGCCGCGAGCCGTCACGTACGGCTCGCGAAACGGCAGGGAGTAGGGGATGACCTCCAGCTCCTCCAGCTGCATGTGGCGACTCTACGCCGCGATCAGGAGCCCGGCGGACACCGTCAGGCTGAACATGCCGAGCAGTGCTCCCGTACCGGCGAGTGCGCCGTTCAGGGCCGGGCCGTCAGTGCGGCTGAGGACCGCCCGAGCCGGCTTCAGCGCCAGAGGCGCGGAGACGAACCCCAGGAGGGCCCACCAAGGACCTCCATGGCCGGTCACGGTTCCGAGCAGGCACCCGTAGGCCGCGACGACCAGTCCGATGTAGAGGCTGCGGGCACCCTGCCGCCCGAGCCGCACGGCGAGCGTGTTCTTCCCGGAGCGGCGATCGGTGTCGATGTCCCGGACGTTGTTGACGACGAGGATCGCGGTCGCGAGGCAGCCGACCGCGACGGACAGGCCGAAAGGCAGCCAGTCGAGCCGTTCGAGCTGCACGTAGTAGGAGCCATTCACCGCGACCAGGCCGAAGAAGAGGAACACGAAGACCTCACCGAGCCCGGCGTATCCATAGGGACGAGGACCTCCCGTGTAGAGGACGCCGGCCGCAATCGAGGCGACGCCGACCGCGATGATGACCCAGCCGGCGACAGTGGCAAGATAGATGCCCGCGACCACCGCGATCCCGAAGGCGAGCCAGGTGGCGATCAGGACGCTGCGCGGCGCGACCAGGCCCGCCGACGTGACCCGGACGGGACCGAGCCGGTCCACGGTGTCGGCGCCCCGCTTGGCGTCGGAATAGTCGTTGGCGAGGTTGGTCCCGATCTGGATGAAGATCGAGCCGATCAGGGCGGCGATGAAGGCGCCGACCCGGGGCAGGTCGCCATCGTGCTCGATGGCGGCGGCCGTCCCGACCAGCACGGGCGCGATCGCCGCCGGCAGCGTCCGCGGACGCGCCGCCATCAGCCAGATCCTCAAGTCACGGCCTCTTCGGGTATTTGGAGAAGTCGGGGCTGCGTCCCTGCTGGTAAGCGTTGCGGCCCTCCTGGCCCTCCTCCGTCATGTAGAAGAGCAGCGTCGCGTCGTGGGAGAGCTGCTGGATTCCGGCGAGACCGTCCTCGGTGGCGTTGAAGCTCGACTTGAGCAGCCGGAGCGAGAGGGGGGAGAGGGCGGCCATCTCGCGACACCAGGCGACCGTCTCCCGCTCGAGGTCGGCCAACGGGAACACGGCGTTGACGAGCCCCATGTCGAGCGCCTCCTGGGCGTCATAGAGCCGAGAGAGGAACCAGATCTCCTTCGCCTTCTTGACGCCGACGTTCCGCTCGAGCAGCGACGCGCCGAAGCCGCCGTCGAAGCTCCCGACGCGCGGACCGGTCTGTCCGAAGACGGCGTTGTCCCCGGCGATCGTCAGGTCGCAGACCAGATGGAGGATATGCCCGCCGCCGACCGCGTATCCAGCGACCATCGCGACGATCGGCTTGGGCAGCCGCCGGATCTGGACATGGAGATCGCCGACGTCCAGACGTCCGACGCCCTGCTTGGCGACCTCGTCGTCGCCGATGTAGCCGTCGTCGCCGCGGATCCGCTGGTCGCCGCCCGAGCAGAAGGCCTCATCGCCGACGCCGGTGAAGATGATCGCGGCCACCTCGGTGTCGTCTCGGGCGCGAGTGAACGCATCGCGCAGCTCGGCGAGGGTCGGCGGCCGAAAGGCGTTGTGGACCTCGGGCCGGTTGATCGAGATCTTCGCGATCGAGTCCCCGCGCTCGTAGAGGATGTCCTCGTACTCGCCCTCCGATCGCCATTCGATCGGCGCGTAGAGCTCCTCCTCGGGCGGTGCGTCCTTGTGGCGTCTCGGCACGGCGGCAACGATAGCCAGGCCGCAATTTCTTAGGCTGTCGGATGTGAAGCTCGACAACTGGCTCGCGCAGCGGGCTCAGAGCTGCCCCGAGCGAACCGCGCTGGTGACGGAGGCGTCCAGCGTGACCTACGCGGAGCTCGAGGCGGAGGCGACCTGGGTCGCACGCCGGCTCGCCGCATACGGGGTGAGGAGGGACGGGCTCGCCGCCCTCACCATGCACCCCCGCCGCGAGGAGGTCGTGCTGCTCCATGCCCTGATGAAGCTGGGCGCCGTGGCGCTGCCACTGAGCCCGCAACTCACCGAGGCGGAGCGCGCCGCGGTGCTGGCCGAGGAGCGCCCGGCCGTTGACCTGAATGACGCGGCGGAGCTCACCCAGACGGAGGCCGACCTGCCCCTGCTCGGCGAGCACGACATGGACGACCTGCAGTGCCGGATCCTGACCAGCGGCACCTCGGGGTCCCCGCGGGCCGTCGACCTGACCTACGGGAACTTCCTCTTCAGCGCGGTCGGCTCCGCCTTCAACATCGGCGTCGAGCCCGAGGACCGATGGCTCTGCTGCCTGCCGCTCAGCCACGTGGCCGGCCTCTCGATCATCTTGCGCTCGGTCATCTACGGGACGACCGCCGTGCTGATGGACGGCTTCGATAGGAAGAAGGTCGCGAGCACGCTCGTCAGCGGCGACATCGGCGTCGTCTCGCTCGTGCCGACGCAGCTGATCCGGCTGCTCGAGGCGGGCGCCGACCTCTCGGCGCCCCGGGCGATCCTGATCGGCGGCGGCCCGGTGCCCGAGGATGCCCTCCGGGATGCGCTGGAACGCGGCGCCACGGTCGTGCAGACCTACGGCATGACCGAGACCTGCTCCCAGGTGACGACCCTCGCTCCCGCCGATGCCGCTCGCAAGGTCGGCTCCGCCGGCCGGCCGCTGCTCACAACCCACGTGCGCATCGAGGACGGCGAGATCCTGGTGCAGGGCCCAACGGTTTCCCACGGGGCCATCGACCCGGACGGCTGGCTCCACACCGGGGACCTCGGCCACATCGACGATGAGGGATTCCTCTACGTCACCGGCCGCCGCGGTGAGGTGATCGTGACCGGCGGCGAGAACGTGATGCCGGCGGAGGTCGAGGCGGTCCTTATCTCACATCCTGCGGTGGCGGACGCCGCCGTGGTCGGCCGCCCCGACCCGGAGTGGCAGGAGGCGGTCTGTGCCCTGGTGGTGCTTGGTGACGGCCGCGACGCCACCGAGGACGACCTGCGTTCTCACTGCTCCGGGAAGCTCGCGGGATTCAAGGTGCCGAAGCAGGTGGACTTCGTCTCCAGCCTCCCTCGGACGGCATCGGGGAAGCTCCTGCGCGGGCAGTTGCCGGAACCCGCCGGTCGCTAGCATCGGCCGCCGCATGGCAGCCGCCGACGAGGTTCTCTACGACAAGGACGCCGACCTCTCGAGCCTCGAGGGGAAGACGGTCGCGATCCTGGGTTACGGATCCCAGGGACACGCGCACGCGCTCAACCTCAAGGACTCGGGCGTCAAGGTCGTCGTCGGCCTGCGCCCCGACTCATCGAGCCGCGATGACGCCGAGGGCGAGGGGCTGGAGGTCATGGACATCGCGGACGCCGCCAGCGCCGGCGACATCGTGATGATCCTGCTGCCCGACGAGAAGCAGGCGGAGATCTGGCGGGATGAGATCTCCGACGGAATCGCCGACGGGAACCTGCTGATGTTCGCGCACGGCTTCGCGATCCGCTTCGGCCAGATCGAGCCGCCGCCCGGCATCGACGTCGGCATGGTCGCCCCGAAGGGACCGGGCCATCTGGTTCGCCGGGAGTTCGTCGACGGCGCCGGCGTCCCGTGTCTGATGGCCGTGCACCAGGACGCGACCGGCAGGGCGCGGGATCTGGTGCTCGCCTATGCCAGCGGCATCGGCGGCGGCCGCGCCGGGATCATCGAGACCACCTTCAAGGATGAGGCCGAGACGGACCTCTTCGGGGAGCAGGCCGTGCTCTGCGGCGGGGCCACGGAGCTCGTCAGAGCCGGCTTCGAGACTCTCGTCGAAGCGGGCTACGACCCCCGCCTCGCCTACTTCGAGTGCCTGCACGAGCTCAAGCTGATTGTGGACCTGATGTACGAGCACGGCATCCAGGGAATGCGCCACTCGATCTCCAACACCGCCGAGTACGGTGACATGACGCGCGGGCCCAAGGTGATCACCGACGAGACCCGTCAGGCGATGAAGAAGATCCTCGCCGACATCCAGTCGGGCGAGTTCGCCAAGGAGTGGATCGCCGAGAACGAGGCGGGTCAGGAGAACTTCCAGCGCATGCGGGAGGAGGCGGCCGGCTCCCAGGTGGAGCAGGTCGGCAAGAGCCTCCGCTCGATGATGCCCTGGATCGAGGACTGACCGGGGCCCTTACCGCCCGCTTGTGTCAGGGGGTGGTCAGGCGGTGCTTGGTGCCGCGACTCCACCCTCCACCGGAGGCGGTCCGTACTTGTTGTCTCCCGGATCGCTCTGGCGCAGGTAGAAGACGAGCAGCACGATGAACCCGATGATCGGGATCAGGCCGATCAGGATCCACCAGCCGCTGTGGTCGGTGTCGTGCAGTCGTCGTATCGACACCGAGATGTTCGGCAGCAGCAGCGCCAGCGCCGCGAGCCCGTTCACGACGCCCCAGGTGCCGAGGATGGCGTCGATGATGTTGGCGCCGATCGCGACCAGGACGCCGAACAGGAACCACCACCAGAATGCTGGTCTCCCGGCCCTGCCATCGAACTTGGTGTAGTGATCGAAGCCGGACTTGACCGCTTCGCTGAAGGTCATTCTCTTCTCCCTCTTTTGTGACCGAGCGTCAGGGGTTGCGCCCGATTCGAACCCACACGCTAGATCACCGGGAGGCGTCTGACTGGAAACCGGGCCCGCGGGGGTTCGTCCGGGGCGACGGCCCAGCCGTCGCCCCGGGTCACCTCGGACATCTCTAGCTCTCGCGGCTGGCGGCCTCGCTGCTGATCTGACCGGCTGGAGGGGCGCCGCTCTCCTCATAGGAGAACGGCGGATAGTCCTCGGTCATCAGCAGGAAATACGCTCCTGCGCGGGTCAGGTACGCGGACGCCGAGCGCATCGGATTGAACAGTCCCTCCGGGAGCTTGGCGGTGAACAGGATCACGAACCACGCGATCAGCGTGCAGACGCCCAGGATGATCGCCTGGACGATCGCCAGCAGATACACGGGGATCAGGAGGATGATCCGGAACAGGGTCTTCATCCGGCTGTACTCATCGAGCGGTGGAGCGACGCCGATCCGGATCGGATAGTCGGGGGCCTCGTCGCCGCCGAACGGCGGCCACTCGTCCGTCAGCAGGTACTCGAAGCCGTTCACCCTGGTGATCATCCGCAGGTACCCGGCGTTGAAGTTGTAGATCCCTTCGGGGTACTTGCCCGTGAAGACGATCGCGAACCAGGCGATCACCGTGGCGATCTCGGCGACGATCCCGTAGATGGTCGCGACGATCAACCATGGAATCGCGAGCAGGTATCGGAAGAATGTCGTCAGGCGGCTCCTGCCCTCCAGGACGGGATCCGCTTCGTAGCTGATGGGGTACATATCTCTCTCCAGGTCGAGGTCTCGGGGATCTCACGCCCCGGCTGAGCCGGCCCCTTCAGGCGCGCGGGCACACTATCCGACGCGACGGAGGGCAGTCCGGCAGTGGGGATGGTTACCCTCCGCGGTCCGCCGATGACACGAACAATCGTTGAGATCCCCGCTGCGCTGAAGCCCGAGGACGGTCGATTCGGCTGTGGCCCGTCGAAGGTGAGGCCTGAGGCGCTCGCGAAGCTGGCGAGCCAGAACGACCTGATCGGGACCTCGCACCGGCAGCGGCCGGTGAAGGATCTCGTCGCCGGCGTGCGAACCGGTCTCGGCGAGCTCTTCAGCCTCCCCGATGGCTATGAGGTCGCGCTGGGCAACGGGGGCACGACCGCGTTCTGGGACGCGGCCGCGTGCTGCCTGGTTCGCGAGCGGGCGCTCCATCTGGTCTATGGCGAGTTCTCCTCGAAGTTCGCCAAGTCGACGGCGGGCGCCCCGTTCCTCGCCGACCCCATCCTGATCGAGGCCGAGCCCGGCGACGCCCCTGCGCCGGTCGCCGATCCACAGGCCGACGCGATCGCCTGGGCTCAGAACGAGACCTCGACCGGCGTGATGCTGCCCGTCGAGCGTCCCGAGGACGCCGGCGACGGCCTCGTCCTGATCGACGCAACCTCGGGCGCGGGCGGACTGCCGCTCGACGTCGCGCAGGCCGACGCCTATTACTTCGCACCCCAGAAGGCCTTCGCATCGGAGGGCGGGCTCTGGCTCGCCCTCCTGAGCCCGGCGGCAATCGCCCGGATCGAGGAGCTCGACGGAGCCGACGGCCGCTGGCAGCCGGCCTTCCTGTCGCTCGCCACCGCGCTCGAGAACTCGCGCAAGGATCAGACCTACAACACCCCTGCCCTGGCGACGCTCTTCCTCCTGGCCGACCAGATCGAATGGCTGCTGGACGGGGGCGGACTCGAGTTCGGTGTCTCGCGCAGCCGCGCCTCCTCGGAGCACCTGTATGGCTGGGCCGACGCTTCGGCGATCGCAAGCCCGTTCGTCGCCGATCCGGCGAAGCGCTCACTCGTGGTCGGGACCATCGACTTCGCCGAGGAGGTTGACGCGGCCGCCGTGGCGAGCACCCTGCGGGCGAACGGCATCGTCGACGTCGAGCCCTACAGGAAGCTGGGCCGCAACCAGCTGCGGATCGGCATGTTCCCGGCGGTGGATCCGGGAGACGTCGAGGCGCTCACGGCCTGCATCGACTGGGTTCTCGAGAACGCGGACGACGTCCGGCGATGAAGGTCCTCGTCAAGGAGAAGATCGCCGACTCGGGCGTCGAGCTGCTGCGGGAGCAGTTCGATGTGGAGCTCGGCCTCGACTGGGACGGCGACGAGCTCGAGAAGCGGATCGGCGAGTTCGACGGGATCCTGATTCGCTCGGCCACCAAGCTGACCCCCGACCTGATCGAGAGCGCCGAGAACCTCAAGGTGATCGGGCGGGCGGGCACGGGCGTCGACAACGTGGACGTGGAGGCCGCGACCAAGCGCGGCATCGTCGTCGCGAACGCGCCCGAGGCAAACTCGATCGCCGCGGCCGAGCACACGCTGGCGCTGATGCTCGCACTCTGCCGGAACATCCCCCAGGCGCACGCGTCACTCGCATCGGGCAACTGGGACCGCTCGAGCTTCAAGGGCACCGAGCTCTACGGCAAGACCCTGGGCGTCCTCGGCTTCGGCCGGATCGGCCAGCTGGTCGCCGCTCGGGCCCAGGCATTCGACATGCAGGTGGTCGCCTACGACAAGTTCGTCACCGCCGAGCGCTTCCGCGAGCTCGGAGTTGAGGGCATCGATGACCCGGACGAGCTCTACGCCCGCTCCGACTTCATCACCCTGCACCTGCCGAAGACCAGCGAAACCGTCGACTTCATCAACGGGGCGGCGATATCGAAGATGCGAGACGGGGCGCGGATCGTCAACTGCGCCCGCGGCGAGCTGATCGACCTCGACGCGCTGGTCGCCGGCCTCGAGTCGGGCAAGCTCGCCGGCGCCGCTCTGGACGTGTTCCCCGAGGAGCCGTTCACCGGCCACCCGATCCTGGAGCGCGATGACGTGGTCGTGACGCCTCACCTCGGTGCCTCGACCGCAGAGGCCCAGGACCGGGCCGGGGTGGTCACCGCCGAGCAGGTTACGGCGGCACTCACCGGCGGGGTCGTGACGACGGCAGTCAACATCGCCCCCGTCCGCCCAGAGGTGATGGAGCAGCTGGCGCCGTTCGTGCCGCTCTGCGAGAAGCTCGGGCGACTGGCGCAGGCGCTGGGGGAGGGTGCGCCCGACCGGGTCGAGGTCGAGTTCCGGGGCCGCCTGGCGGACCAGGACACGCGCATCCTCGGCATCGCCGCCCTGGTCGGAATCCTCTCCGGACACACCGAGGAGCCGGTCAACCTGGTCAACGGGCCTCACATGGCCGAGGAGCGCGGCATCGAGCTGATCGAGACGAGGGATGCGACCTCGGAGGACTTCACCGAGCTGGTCGTCGTGCGACTTCGCCCCGGCGACGAGGTGATCGAGGTGGCCGGCACCGGCGTCGGACCCCGGAACATCCCCTACCTGGCACGAGTGTGGGGAGAGGACTTCTACCTGCCCTTCGCCGACCACCTCGCGATCTTCCGCTATTCCGACCAGCCGGGCATGATCGGCCGCGTCGGGACGATCTTCGGCGAGGAGGGCGTCAACATCGTCTCAGCCGCGGTGGGGGCCGAGCCCGATGGGGAAACGGCGGTGATGGCGCTGACCACTGACGCTCCCGTGAACCCCGCGACGATCGACCGCATCCTCGAACTCGACGGCTTCTCGGTCGGCCGCGCGGTCTCGCTGTAGGGTCGTCTCATGAG
Source organism: uncultured Solirubrobacterales bacterium (assembly GCA_963728875.1). Lineage (GTDB taxonomy): Bacteria > Actinomycetota > Thermoleophilia > Solirubrobacterales > 70-9 > DASUPK01. Next base: position 670,263 of record CAVSLJ010000002.1, on the reverse strand, counting down.
GGCGGTCGTGATCACCCGCCACGGAGGACCTGAGGTCCTTCAGGTGCAGGAGCGCCCCGATCCGCCGGTCGGCCCGGGCGAGGTGCGGATCGACGTGAAGGCGGCGGGGGTCAACTTCGCCGACACGATGGCGCGCGTCGGCCTCTACCCGGAGGCACCCAAGCCACCCTGCGTTGTCGGCTACGAGGTCGCCGGCGACGTCGAGTCGGTGGGTGACGGGGTCGAGTCGGTGAAGGCCGGCGACAAGGTGATGGCCGGCACGCGTTTCGGAGGGCAGGCATCGATGGTCACGGTCCCCGAGAACCAGGTCTTCCCGCTGCCGGACGGCTTCAGCTACGAGCAGGGCGCCGCCTTCCCAGTCAACTACTCGACCTCCTACGTGGCGCTGGTGATGATGGGCGGGCTGCGCGAGGGGGACCGGGTGCTGATCCACGCGGCCGGCGGCGGCGTCGGGATCTCCGCCACTCAGATTGCCCGCTCCCGAGGCGCCGAGATCTTCGGCACCGCCTCCGCCTCCAAGCACGAGGCGATTCGTGAGCAGGGAGTGCAGCACGCGATCGACTACCGCAACCAGGACTTCGAGCGGGAGATCAGGCGGATCACGGACGGGGAGGGCCTCGATGTGATCATGGACGCCACCGGGCCGACCAACTTCCGCAAGGACTACCGCCTGCTGCGCGAGGGCGGCAGGCTGATCATGTACGGGCTCACCGAGGCCTCGACCGGCACGGGGCGGGACATGAAGAAGCTCTTTTCCAGCCTGGCGCGGATGCCGTTCGCGACCGTGCCCTGGTGGAAGAGCCTCCAGCTCATGAGCGAGAACAAGGGCATCTTCGGGCTCAACATGCTCACCTGGCAGGACCGGGAGGGGCTCGACCGCGTGCTCGAGGCCTTCAACAAGGAGCTCGACGCCGGCACGATCTCGATCGATCCGGTGATCGCTGAGGCCTTCCCCTTCGATCGCGCGGGTGAGGCCCATGCCTTCATCGCCGAGCGCCGGAACATCGGCAAGGTCGTGCTCGTTCCCTAGGCCGCTCCGATCGGCCGGGGGCCGGGTTTACGATCGATGGAGATGAAGCTAGGGAGAGGCATCGCACCGGGTCTGCTCTGCATGCTCGCGGCCGCTGTTCCTTCGGTTGCCTCGGCGCATCCGGGGGTCACCGACGCCGTCTGGACCGTGCGCGGCCACGGAGCGAGCGCCTCCGCCTCGATCAACGTCCTCACCCTGGCCGACCAGCGCGGGATCGACAACCGGATCACAGCCTGGGGGGCCGACGGCCGCCTCGTGCTGACCGCGCCGGAGGGTCTCGGCGACCCCGACGGCAGCGGCGCCAACTGCAGCCTCGACAACGCGAAGAACGGCGAGACGAGCGCGACCGAGGTGAGCTGCGCGGCCGGGTACATCGGGGCGATCGTCGGCGACCTGGCCGGCGGCAGCGATACCTTCGACGCCGATCCGGGCCTGAGCGTCATGGTGGGCGGAGTGATCGACGGGCAGCCGCGCCCGCTCTTCGGAGGTCCCGGTCGCGACCGGCTGGTCGGCGGGGGTCTCACGGATCTGCTGGTTGGCGGTGGTGGACCCGACTCGCTTGCGGGGGGCGCAGGAAGCGACCTGCTCGTCGGGAGCAGCGGCGCCGACAGGCTGATCGGCGGCAGGGGAAGGGACACTTGTCGCGGCGCCGGCGGTGTTGACACCGCCAAGAGCTGCGAGCTCGCTCGCGGTATTCCGTAGCGGCCGTCGCTAGCTTTCCGGCCGTGTTGATCACGGCGAGCATCGGCAGTGCCTACCAGCACGGGATCGTCGACACCGGCCGCGAGCCGCACTTCCTCTTCTTCGTCGCCTTTCTCGTCACGTTCGGTTTCATCCGGACGAGCACCCACATGATCAAGGCCCAGGTGAGCTGGTGGCCGGGCAACGTCTCCGTCGGCGGGACGCACATCCACCACCTGGTCTGGGGCATTCTGCTGATCCTGGTCTTCGGCTACATCGCCGTCGCGATCGCTCCGGACAGCCCGTGGCGGGAGCTCATCGCGGTGTTCTTCGGCATCGGGACGGGACTCACCCTCGACGAATATGCCCTCTGGCTCAACCTGAAGGACGTCTACTGGGAGAAGCAGGGCCGAGCGTCCATCGACGCCGTGATCATCGCCGCGGCGATCTCGGGGGTGCTGCTGATCAGCCTGCGCGGCTGGATCGACGTGACCACGAAGGTCGCTGATGAGATCCAGGCCATCGTCGGCGCCCTCGGGCTTGTGGGGGTCCTCCTCGCACTCCTGAACGCGGCGAAGGAGAAGTTCGGGATGGCGATCTGGAGCATCTTCGTCCCGGTGGTCGGCGCGGTGAGCGCGATCCGGCTCGCAAAGCCGCACTCGGTCTGGGCCAAGCTTTTCTACAAGCACGGTCAGAAGCGGCGATCCGAGGAGCGCTTCGCCGGGGACCGCGGGAGGCCGTTCTGGAAGCGCGGGGGAGAGCTACTTACCCGGCTCCGGCTCCGCCGCCCCGTCGGGGGGATCTGAGAGCACCAGCTCGTCGATCACGACCCCGAGCGACGCCGCAGTCGGGATCGCCAGCAGGGCGCCGAGGATGCCGGCGAGCTCAGCACCGACGATCACGGCGACGATCGCCACGGCCGGATTCACCTTGAGCGCGCCGCCCTTGTAGAGCAACGGCTGGATCACCCGGTCCTGCGCCTGCTGGTAGACGAGGAAGAGGATCAGCCAGACGATCGCGTCACCGGGCCCGCCGTCGATCATCAGGACGGCGAAGACCGAGAAGCCGCCGACCGTCAGCCCGATCAGCGGGATCAGGTCGAGAAACGCGACCAGCACGGCGAGCGGCACGGCCAGGTGGAAGCCCTCCGCCTGGAGGAAACCCCAGGTCAGGAACCCGGCGGCGACCGCCAGCAGCAGGTTGACGCTCACGTATGCCTTGACGACCTCGGCGACCCGGTCGGCGATCCGGCGCGCGCGGTCGCGCTGCAGCGCGGGTAGCCGGCCCGTGCCGCGCTCGACCATGCCCCTCCCGTCGAGCAGGAGGAAGAAGGTCAGCGCGAGGATCGTGATCGCGGCGAGCAGGTGCTCGAGGACGCTAACCGTGAACGAGCCGATGGTGCTGGCGCCGCTGCTCAGGTGGCTGGGCAGGGTGCTGGCCTCCTGGCTCAGCTTCGCGGTGATGTGGTACTTGGCGTTCAGGTCCTGGAAGTGCTTGTTGTTGTTGGCCCAGTCCTCGAAGTCGTGGACGTAGCGGGGCAGCTTGTGCGCCAGCGACTCGATGTCGTGGACGATCGGCGGGAAGACCTGCAGGACCAGGAAGACCATCGCGGCGAATCCCGCCACGTAGACGAGCAGGATTCCGAGGACGCGGGGCATCTTGCCCTCGCCGGGCCAGGCACGCAGGATCAGGTTCACAGCGGGATCGAGTGCCAGCGCGAGGAAAACCGCGGCGGCCACCCACTGCAGCGTGGTCCGGGTGTGAAGCAGCGCGATCGCCAGCAGCAGGGCGACGCCGCCCCAGAACAGCGCCACGAGCACGATCTTGGCGACCGCCCGCGCCTGGATCTGGTCCGCGCGCATCGGGGTGACGCTAGTGAGCGTCCCGGACCAATAAATCGTTCGACCAGCCGATCTCGCTGCGCTACTCTGCCTTGACTTCGATGACGACCCGGCTCGACAGCCTCGCGCTTCTCCTTCTCCTCCCCCTCCGGGGGGAATAGCGCTGGGCGGCGCGTCAGCCGCGAACTCAGGAACAGGTCATCGGAAGTCTCAGGAGAAGGAGGTACTTATGAGTGACGTTGAAGGCGTAACCGGTCCGGTCTCAGAGGAGAACCGGGTCCACATCTTCGATACGACGCTGCGTGACGGCGAGCAGTCCCCGGGCATCTCGCTGAACACGCAGGAGAAGGTCGAGATCGCGCAGCAGCTCGCCCGCCTCGGCGTCGACGTGATCGAGGCAGGCTTCCCGATCACCTCGCCCGGCGACTTCGAGGCCGTGGAGTCGATCGCGCGGAACGTCGAGGGACCCGTGATCTGTGGCCTGGCGCGCACGCACAAGGCGGACATCGACGCCGCCTGGAACGCGATCAAGGACTCCGAGCGCCCCAGGATCCACACCTTCATCTCGACCTCCGACATCCACATCGAGCACCAGCTGCAGACCACTCGTGACGATGTCAAGGGGCAGGCGAAGGCGGCCGTGACCCTGGCCAAGTCCTACACCGACAACGTCGAGTTCTCCCCGATGGACGCCACCCGCGCCGACATCGAGTTCACGGCCGAGGTCTGCGCGATCGCGGTCGCCGAGGGCGCGACGACGATCAACATCCCCGACACCGTCGGCTACACCACGCCGGCCGAGTACCGCGCGTACTTCGAGAAGCTGTACAAGCTGGTGCCGGGCCTGGACGGGATCGAGGTCTCGGTCCACTGCCACGACGATCTCGGGCTCGCGGTATCCAACTCCTACGCCGGCCTTCTGGCCGGCGCCCGTCAGGTGGAGTGCGCGGTCAACGGAATCGGTGAGCGAGCCGGCAACTGCTCGCTCGAGGAGATCGTGATGCTGCTCCGGACTCGCCGCGACACGCACGGTCTCGACACCGGCATCGATGCGCGGGAGCTGGCCCGGACCAGCCGGATGGTCTCGCGGCTCACCGGCTACTCCGTGCCGCCGAACAAGGCGGTGGTGGGACGAAATGCGTTCGCCCATGAGTCCGGCATCCACCAGGACGGCGTGCTCAAGGAGCGCTCGACCTACGAGATCATGGACGCGACCGAGGTCGGGCTCGAGTCCAACTCGATCGTGCTCGGCAAGCACTCGGGCCGCCACGCCCTCCAGGACGCGCTGCAGCAGCTCGGGTTCAAGGTCGAGGGCGGCGCCCTCAACCAGGCGTTCAAGCGCTTCAAGGAGATCGCGGACAAGAAGAAGCAGGTCACCGCGCTCGACCTGGAGGCGATCGTCTCCGACGAGATGCGCGAGAGCGCCGAGGCCTACAACCTGAAGTGGTTCGAGGTCGAGGCGGGATCGGAGAAGCCGCCCAATGCCCGGGTCAGCGTCGTGCTGCCGAGTGGGGAGGAGTCGGTTGCGGAGGCGTCCGGCGACGGGCCGGTCGACGCCATCTTCGGTGCGATCCGCGGCGCGACGGGCACCGATGCGGAGCTGCAGCGCTACGAGGTCGAAGCCGTCACCGGCGGCACCGACGCCCTGGGCGAGGTGAGCGTCTCCGTGCGTGCCAACGGCCGGCTCGCCAGCGGCCAGGGCGTGGCCACGGACATCCTCGAGGCATCGGCGCGCGCCTTCGTCCGGGCGATCTCGAACGCGCTCGAGGGAGTCGCGATCCGCGAGGCGGAGGACGCGACGGCCGAAGCCGTGGTCGAGCGCACTCCCGGCCCGTAGAGGCCGCATGTCCGGGTCCGACATCGAGATCGCGAAGGAAGCGTGGGCCGCGCTGCAGGCCCGCGACCTCAGCGGTTTCCTCGAGTTGATGGATCCCGAGATCGAGTTCAACTCGCTGGTCGCGGAGGCGGAGGGGGGAACGTTCAGAGGGCACGACGGTGTGCGCGAATGGTGGGACCGCGTTGTCAATTCCCTGGGCGGGCTCCGCTACGACATATCCGAGCCCCTCGATCTGGGCGACGGGCTCGTGCTCACGCCGGTCGTCATCAGCGGAAAGGTCGCCGACGTGGAGGTGCCCCAGGAGATGTGGAACCTGGCCCAGGTCCGGAACGGAAGGGCAGTCTGGTGGGAAGTCTCCCGCACCGAGGCGGAAGCCCGCGACGGCGCCGAGATGAGGCGCGCCGACGGATAGGGTGCCCTTCGTGAAGCTGCAGCTTCCCGAGGCGCCCCCGTCGAGCTCCCGGCTCTGGTGGTTCTGGGAGCGGTTCACCGACTTCCACACCGCCGCCTACAAGGTGAGTGGCGGGCGGATCGGCGGCAAGGCGTACGGCGTGCCGGTCGTGCTGGTCGAGTCCGTGGGGAGGAAGTCGGGCAAGCACCGCACGCATCCATTGCTCTGCCTGCCCGACGGCGACAACCTCGTCCTGATCGCCTCCAAGGGCGGCACCGACCGGAACCCGGCCTGGTATTACAACCTGAAGGCGAGCCCCGAGACCACCGCGTGGTCGAAGGGCGAGAAGCGGCGGGTGCGAGCGCGCGAGGCGGCCGGCGAGGAGCGGGACCGGCTCTGGCGGATGATGGCCGACGCCTATCCGGACTACGACAACTATCAGCGGCGCACGGACCGCCAGATCCCGGTGGTCGTGCTCGAGCCCGCCACCTAGCTCCGCTGCACATACATTCGTACGTGATAACGTACGGGCCGATGGCGAGCGCAACCAGGCCCAAGGCGAGCGGTGAGCAGGCCGTCTCGGCGGATGGCGCGGTCGGGGCGCGGGTGAAGAGCCTGCGCGAAGCGATGGACCTCTCCCTGCGAGATCTGGCCGAGCGCAGCGGCGTCAGCGCACCGATGCTCTCCCAGGTCGAGCGCGGCGAGACCAGCCCTACCCTCGCCGTCGCCCAGAAGATCGCGGCCGGCCTGGACCTCACCCTGTCGCAACTGCTTCGCCTCGACGAGGATCGCCACGTGGTCGTCGTCCGAGCGCGCGACCGGCGCACGCGGCGCCGTCGCGGACACAGGGTGGAGGAACTGACGCCGCCCCTGCCGGGGCAGCGCTCCGACGTCTCAGAGCACACGCTGGCGCCGGGCGCCACGACAGGCGGCCCCGACGACCCGCCAGTGCACGAGCCGGGGAGCCGCGAGACGGCGGTTGTCCTCGAGGGCGCCATTGAGCTCTTCATCGACGGCCGGCGCCACGAGCTCACGCACGGGGACAGCGTCACCTTCGACGCCGACCTGCCGCACCATTTCGAGAACAATTCCTCGTCCGAGGCCCGGCTGTTCGCCGTGGTCGCCGCCGGGCTGAGGCGAGGCTAGGAGCACCGATGCCCAAGAACCTGTTCGAGAAGATCTGGGACGCCCACGAGGTCGATGACGACCTGATCTACATCGACCTCCACCTCGTCCACGAGGTGACCTCGCCGCAGGCGTTCGACGGGCTCCGGCTCGCCGAGCGAGGGGTGCGCCGGCCCGACAAGACCCTGGCCACGGCCGACCACAACGTCCCCACGGACGGCACCCCCGCCGCGCGGCTGATCGCGGACGAGCTGTCACGCAAGCAGGTCGAGGCCCTCGAGGCCAACTGCGAGGAGTTCGGCATCCCGCTCTACTCGCTGGGGTCCGAGCGCCGCGGGATCGTGCACGTGATCGGCCCGGAGCTGGGCGTCACCCAGCCCGGCATGACGATCGTCTGCGGCGACTCCCACACCTCGACGCACGGCGCGTTCGGCGCATTGGCCTTCGGCATCGGGACCTCCGAGGTGGAGCACGTGCTGGCGACGCAGTGCCTCGTCCAGCGGCGCCCGAAGTCGATGCGGATCGACTACTCGGGCGAGCTCGGCTTCGGCGTCACTGCCAAGGACCTGATCCTGGCGACGATCGGCCGCCTCGGCGTCGGCGGCATGCAAGGCTACGCGGTCGAGTACGCGGGCCCCGCGATCGAGGCCCTCTCGATGGAGAACCGGATGACGATCTGCAACATGACCATCGAGGGTGGCGGCCGCGCCGGAATGGTCGCGCCGGACGAGACGACCTTCGAGTACATCAAGGGCCGCCCGGGCGTTCCCGCCGACTTCGACGCCGCCGTGGAGCGCTGGCGCCGGCTGCCCACCGACAACGGCGCGAGCTTCGACACGGAGGTCGAGGTGGACGCCACGGCGATCTCCCCGATGGTCACCTGGGGGACAACCCCGGGCATGGTGGTCGAGGTGACGGACCAGGTCCCTGACCCGACGGCGATGGACTCACCGGCGGACCGCGAGGCCGCCGAGCGCGCCCTCGCCTACATGGACCTGCAGCCCGGCACCCCGATGACGGAGATCCCCCTGGACCGGATCTTCATCGGCTCCTGCACCAACTCGCGGATCTCGGACCTGCGCGAGGCCGCCTCCATCGTCGACGGGCGGGAGATCGCCTCGAGCCTGCGCGGGATGGTCGTTCCGGGCTCCCAGCAGGTGAAGGCGCAGGCGGAGGAGGAGGGCCTGCACGAGGTCTTCGTGTCCGCCGGCTTCGAGTGGCGCGAGTCGGGCTGCTCGGCCTGCCTCGGGATGAATCCGGACATCCTGCAGCCGGGCGAGCGCTGCGCCTCGACGTCGAACCGCAACTTCGAGGGCCGCCAGGGCGCCGGAGGGCGGACCCACCTGGTCAGCCCGAAGATGGCCGCCGCGGCGGCCGTGGAGGGGAGCTTCGTCGACATCAGGGATTGGAGCTGAGATGGACGCAATCGACGTCATCGAGGGCCACGTCGCGGTGTTGGACCGCAACGACGTGGACACCGACCAGATCATGCCCAAGCAGTTCCTGAAGAGGGTCGAGAAGACCGGCTACGGCGAGTTCCTCTTCTATGACTGGTTCCGTTCCGGCGAGATCGAGCTCGAGCCGCATCCGATCCTGGTCGCGGGACGGAACTTCGGGTCCGGCTCATCGCGCGAGCACGCGGTCTGGGGGCTGAAGGACTACGGCTTCGACGCGGTGATCGCGCCCTCGTTCTCCGACATCTTCTATTCGAACTGCACGAAGAACGGGCTGCTGCCGGTGATCCTCGACGAGGAGCACTGCCGGGCGGTGGCCGCGGCGGGCGAGGCGCGGATCGACCTCGACGATCAGACGGTGAACTGCGCGGAGGGCGTCTTCCAGTTCGAGATCGACGAGGACATCAAGCACCGGCTTTCCAACGGGCTCGACGACGTCGCCATGACCTTCGAGCGAGGCGAGGCGATCGACCGCTTCGAAGCGGCCGGCAAGGCGGACTCGGGCCCGGTGACGACCTCGCTGTGAGCACCGGATCGATGAACACGGGCCCGCGGGAATGGGACGCGCAGACCTACGACAGGGTCTCGGACCCTCAGTACGAGTGGGGGCTGGAGGTGCTCGACCGCCTCGCGCTGAACGGCGACGAGACGGTCATGGACGCCGGCTGCGGCTCCGGCCGAGTGACGGCCAAGCTGCTCGAGAAGCTGCCCGATGGGCGAGTCCTGTGCGTGGACGCCTCCGAATCGATGATCGCCAAGGCCCGCGAGGCCCTCGGCGAACGCGCCGACTACATGGTCGCCGACCTCTCGCGGCTCGAGATCCCGGAACCGGTCGACGTGATCTTTTCGACCGCGACCTTCCACTGGGTGCCCGACCACGAACTGCTCTTCTCGCGCCTGCATGACGCGCTTCGGCCCGGTGGCCGCCTGGTCGCGCAATGCGGGGGAGAGGGCAACGTCGCAAGACACGCCCAGGCGATCGTCTCGGTCGCCACCCGGCCCGAGTTCGCCGATCACTTCCAGGACATGTCGATCATGTGGAACTTCGCCTCTCCCGACGAGACCGAGGAGCGCCTGCGGAAGGCCGGATTCGGGGACGTCTCATGTTGGCTCGAGGACAAGCCCGTGCAGCCCGAGCATCCGTACGACTTCACCACCACCGTGACGATGGGCCCGCATCTCGCGCGACTGCCGGAGGAGAAGCGCCGCGGGTTCGCAGAGGCCGTTCTCGAGCTGGAGGACGACCCGCTCGTTCTCAACTACGTTCGCCTCAACATCGACGCGCGCCGCAACTGAGTCGTATCCTCTCCCGAGGAGGGGGAGAGAGGAGGCTTCATGTCCGAGGAGCGCTCGCCCGAGAAGTTGTCGGAGGCCGAGGAACGCGCCGGCCGGGAGCGGCGCGGGACGGGCGGCTGGGATGAGGTCCTGGCGACCGAGAAGCATCTCGTCGCGCCCGGGGCGGAGTGGCGTTCGGAGCTCTACCGCGTCGCCCTCGAGCAGTTCGAGCGGGCGGCCGCCGTGCTCAATCTCGACCCCGAGCTGCGACTGCGCCTGCTGGAGCCCCGCCGGTCCCTGGTGGTCAATTTCCCCATCCGCCGGGATTCCGGAGAGGTCCAGAACCTCACCGGGTACCGGGTCCAGCACACCCTCGCCATGGGTCCCGCAAAGGGCGGGATTCGCTTCGCGCCCGGCGTCTCGCTCGGCGAGTGTGCCGCGCTCGCGCTCTGGATGACCTACAAGTGCGCGCTGCTCGAGCTGCCATTCGGCGGGGCGAAGGGCGGCGTCCGGTGCGACCCAAACCGCCTTTCCGCCGATGAGATCGAGCGGATCATCCGCCGGTACGCGGCCGAGATCTCGCCGGTCATCGGGCCGGACCGGGACATCGGAGCGCCGGACATGGCCACGGGGGAGCGGGAGATGGCCTGGTTCATGGACACCTACTCGCAACAGGCCGGGCAGGCCGTCCCCGAGATCGTCACCGGCAAGCCGGTGGTGCTCGGTGGGTCCGAGGGCCGTCAGGCGGCCACCGGCCTCGGCGTCGTCTTCGCGACCGAGGCCACGCTGGATCACCTCGGATGGGAGCTGGCCGGCCAGCGCGTGGTGGTCCAGGGCTTCGGCAAGGTGGGGGCCGTGATCGCGGCGGAGCTCAGGAGCCGCGGCGCGACCATCGTCGCCGTGACCGATGTCGCCGGCGGCATCGCCAACGAAGACGGCCTGGACGTCCAGGCCCTGGAGGCGTGGATCGCCGAGCACGGCTTCATGCGCGGGTTCCCGGGTGGTGAGCAGGTCGGCAGGATGGAGGTCCTGGAGGTCCCGTGCGATCTCCTCGTCCCAGCTGCGCTGGAGCAGCAGATCACCGACGAGAACGCTGCCCGCCTCGACTGCCGCCTCGTGGTCGAGGCCGCCAACGGCCCAACCACCCCCGAGGGCGACGCGATCCTGGCGGAGCGCGGCATCCCGGTCGTCCCCGACGTGCTCGCGAACGGCGGGGGCGTCACGGTCAGCTACTACGAGTGGGTCCAGGACGTGCAGCGCCAGAAGTGGACCTCAGAGGCGATCGCCGAGCAGCTCGAGCGGACGATGCGGACCGGGATGCAGAGGGTTCTGGAAGCCGCCGACCGCTACGGCGCGGACTGGCGGACGGCGGCCCAGGCGCTGGCGATCGAGCGGGTGGCCGAGGCATCGCGCCTGCGGGCGATCTATCCATAGAGTTCCGCCGGTGAGCAAGCGGATCGTTTTCCTTCCCGGCGATGGGATCGGGCCCGAGATCGGCGCCGCCGCCAGGAGCGCCCTGGCGAAGCTCGGCGACTTCGAGATCACCGAGCACCTGATCGGCGGGGCCTCGATCGACGAGCACGGCACGGCGCTGGCCGACGAGGTCCTCGAGGCGTGCCGGCAGGCCGACGCGGTGCTGCTCTGCGCCGTGGGAGGACCGAAGTGGGACACCACCGACCCCGACAAGCCCCGCCCCGAGCAGGGGCTGCTCGGGCTCCGCAAGGGGCTCGGCCTGTTTGCGAACCTGCGTCCCGTCCGCCCGAGCGAGGCGCTGCTCGAGGCCAGCCCGCTGCGCCGCGAGCGGATCGAGGGCACCGATCTCCTCGTCGTGCGCGAGCTCACCGGCGGCATCTACTTCGGCGAGTCCGGGCGCGAGGGCGATCGGGCTCACGACGACTGTGCGTACACCGTGGAGGAGATCGAGCGGATCGCGCGCGTCGCCTTCGAGGCGGCGGGCGAGCGCAACGGCCGGGTGACCTCGGTCGACAAGGCGAACGTGCTCGAGACCTCCCGGCTCTGGCGCGAGACGGTCACCCGGCTCGCGCCGGAGTACGAGGAGATCGAGCTCGACCACCTGCTGGTCGACAACGCGGCGATGCAGCTCGTCGCCAACCCGGCGGGGTTCGACGTGATCGTGACGGAGAACCTCTTCGGCGACATCCTCAGCGATGAGGCGGCGATGCTCACCGGGTCCCTCGGGATGCTGCCGTCCGCCAGCCTCGGTGAGGACGGCCCTGGCCTATACGAGCCGGTCCACGGCTCGGCGCCTGACATTGCGGGGACCGGCAAGGCGAACCCGCTCGCCACTCTGCTCTCGGTGGCGATGATGCTCAAGTACGGGCTCGGCATGCATGACGAGGCGGGCAAACTCGAGGCCGCGGTCGATTCGGCTCTCGCCGGGGGTCTCCGTACGCCGGACCTGGGCGGTGAGGCCACCACCGAGGAGATGACAGAAGCCGTTCTAGCTGCGCTGTAGGAGAGACCCTTCGGCATATCCGGGCGCCACAAACCCCGCGCCCGAATCACATAGTCCATAATCATCGACCGTGGAGAAGGCTGAACTCATCTGGAAGAACGGCGAGTTCGTCCCGTGGGACGAGGCGAACGTGCACGTCCTCACGCACGGGCTGCACTACGGCACGGGTGTCTTCGAGGGAATCCGCTGCTACGACACCGAGATCGGGCCGGCGATCTTCCGCCACCAGGACCACCTCGACCGGCTCGCGAAGTCCGCGGAGCTCTACTACCTGCCGCTCAACCACGACCTCGAGGAGATCCGCGAGGCCACCAAGGAGCTGATCCGCCGCAACGGGCTGCGCAGCTGCTACATCCGCCCGCTCGCCTTCCGCGGCTACGGCGAGATGGGCCTCTACGCGCAGAGCGCCCCCGTCGACGTGATCATCGCCGTCTGGCCATGGGGCGCCTACCTCGGAGAGGAGGGCAAGAAGGAGGGCGTGCGCGCCAAGGTCTCATCCTGGCGGCGCATCTCGCCCTCGGGGCTCATCCCTCACGCCAAGGCCTCGGGCCAGTACCTGAACTCGATCCTCGCCAAGACCGAGAGCGCGAACGCCGGCTACGACGAGGCGATCCTGCTCGACGATCGCGGCTTCGTCTGCGAGGGGTCCGGCGAGAACATCTACCTCGTCCGCGAGGGCGAGATCGTCACGCCGGGACACGCCTCTTCGATCCTCGACGGGATCAACCGCAAGTCGGTGATCCAGCTCGCTCGCGACCTTGGCTACACCGTGGTCGAGCGCGACATCGCGCGCGCGGAGCTCTACCTGGCCGAGGAGGTCTTCCTCACCGGCACCGCTGCCGAGCTCGTCCCGGTCCGCGAGATCGACGACCACGACCTCGGCCGGCCAGGGGAGATCACCCGCGTCATCCAGGCCAAGTTCGACGACGCGCTGCACGGCCGCCTCGAGGAATACCGCGAGTGGCTCGACCCGGTCGGCGAGCCGACGGGTACGCCGCCGCCTGAACCCACGGCTGCAGAAGTGGACGCCGAGGAAATCGGCGAACCCGCCTCCCGTACACTGGGTTCGTGATGCTGCACCGCTTCACAGGGCGAATTACGCGGGCCGCGGCCGCTTAGCGGTCCCGGTCTCGCACGACCCCGTTCAGGGGTTTCACATTCCCCCTCGAAGCTAGGAAAGGCAGCGAATGCGACAGGTACTCCTCTACGACACGACTTTGCGGGACGGCATGCAGGGCCAGGGCATGTCGCTCTCGGCGCAGGAGAAGGCGCGTGTCGTTCGCAAGCTCGACGAGCTCGGCATCCACTTCATCGAGGCCGGCTTCCCCAGCTCCAACCCGAAGGAGCTCGAGCTCTTCGAGATGCTGGCCGAGGCCGAGCTCCGGCAGGCGGCGGTCTGCGCGTTCGGGATGACCCGCCGGCGAGACACCGAGGCGTCCGAGGACGAGGCGCTTCGCCTGCTCGCCACCGGCTTCGCGCCCGTGGTCACACTCGTGGGCAAGACCTGGGGCCTCCATCTCGAGAAGGTCACCAAGGTGAGTCGCGAGGAGAACCTGGCGATGATCCGTGACTCGGTCGGCTACCTGACGCAGGCCGGCAAGCGCGTGATCTATGACGCCGAGCACTTCTTCGACGGTTACCGCGATGACGCCGGCTACGCCCTGGAGTGCCTGAAGGCGGCCGCGGAAGCCGGGGCGGAGAACGTCACGCTCTGCGACACGAACGGCTCGAGCCTGCCCTTCCAGATCGCCGAGGCGACGAAGGCGATGGTCGACGCCCTCGACGTCGCGATCGGGATTCATACCCACAACGACCTCGAGTGCGCCGTGGCCGGCTCCCTGGCGGCGGTCGAGGAGGGCGCGAGCCTCGTGCAGGGCACGATGAACGGGATCGGGGAGCGCACCGGCAACGCCAACCTGACCTCGATCCTGCCGGCGCTCCAGCTCAAGATGGGGTACGAGTGCGTCAGCGACGAGCAGCTCGCGCAGCTCACCGGCATCGCCCACTTCATCGACGAGCTGCTCAACCTCACGCCTGATCCCGACCAGCCCTTCGTCGGCCGCAACGCCTTCGCCCACAAGGGCGGCATGCACGTCGCCGGGGTCAGCGCCGATGCCCGCACCTTCGAGCACATGGATCCGGCCGAGGTCGGCAACGAGCGCGAGATGGTCGTCTCCGAGCTCTCAGGGAAGGGCACGGTCCTCTCGCGAGCGGAGCGCGCCGGTATCCCCCTCGACGACGAGCAGGCGGCGAAGGCGCTCCGCGCACTGAAGGAGCGCGAGCATCGCGGCTACCAGTACGAGGCCGCGGGCGCTTCCTTCGAACTGCTGCTGCGGAAGGAGACCGAGGAATACGAGCCGCTCTTCCGGCTCGAGGGCTTCCGCGTCCTGGTCGAGAAGCGCGAGGACGGCAAGGTCGTCACCGAGGCCACGATCAAGGTCTGGGTCGAGGGCGAGCGCTACCTCCGGACCGCCGAGGGCAACGGCCCGGTGAACGCGCTCGACGAGGCTCTGCGCGGCGCGATCATCGACCGCCATCCGCATCTGGCGGACATCGAGCTCACCAACTACAAGGTCCGCATCCTCGACGAGCATCACGGCACCGGTGCCGTCACACGTGTCCTCCTGGACTCTTCCGACGGCGAGCGCGAATGGGGCTCGATCGGCGTCTCCGAGAACATCATCGAGGCGTCGTGGGAGGCCCTGGTCGACTCCCTGGAGTACGCCTTCCAGCCCCGCCAACAGAGCACCTCACCGGGTGACCGAACCGATCCCGCTCGCACGACCTGAGCTCGGCCCGCGCGAGGAGGAGCTGCTGCTGGAGGTCGTTCGCTCCGGCTCGCTCTCCCTGGGACCGAAGCTCGAGCAGTTCGAGCACGACTTCTCCGACTGGATCGGCGGCGAGGTCTACGCAGTCGCCGTCTCCAGCGGGACCGCCGCGCTCCACCTGGGGGTGCGTGCGAAGGGCTGGTCCGACGGCGACGAGATCATCACCAGCCCGCTCAGCTTCGTCGCCTCGACCAACTGCCTGCTCTACGAGGGCGCGAAGCCGGTGTTCGCCGACATCGATCCGGTCACGCTCAACCTCGACCCCGAGAAGGCCGCCGAGGCCGTGGGGGAGACCACGACGGGGCTCCTGCCGGTCCACATCTTCGGCTACCCGGCGGACCTGCCGGCGTTCGGCGCAATCGCGAAGAAGCACGACATCGGGATGCTCGAGGACGCCTGCCAGGCCCTCGGCGCCATCGACAGCACCGGCGCCAAGGTCGGCACGGACGGCAACCTCGCCACGTTCGCGTTCTACGCCAACAAGCAGATGACGACTGGGGAGGGGGGCATCCTCGTCACTCCCGATCGCGAGGTCTCTGAAGCCGCCAGAAGCGAGCGCAACCAGGGTCGCGCCCCGGACATGGCACGGCTCGACCATGACCGGGTCGGCTTCAACTACCGGCTCACCGATCTGCACGCCGCCCTCGGAGTCGCCCAGCTGGAGCGCCTCGACGAGATGCTCAACGCTCGCGAGAACGTCGCCGCCCTCTACCGCGAGCGCCTCACCCAGCTCGGCGCCGAGCCCTGCGGGGAGCACGACCAGGACGACATCGTCCTGCCGAATGAGAACCGCGGTGATGAGCGCCGCAGCTGGTTCGTCTTCTGCGTGCAGCTGCCGGAAGGGACCGATCGTGATGCCGTGATCGAGTCGCTGGCTTCGAAGGAGATCGCCTCGAGGGCGTACCTGCCCTGCATCCACCTGCTGCCGCCCTACCGCGAGCGCTTCGGCTTCAAGGGCGGCGAGTTTCCGATCGCCGAGAGGGTCGCCGAGCGCTCCCTGGCCCTGCCCTTCTTTACCTCGATGACCGAATCGCAGGTCGATCGGGTCTGCACGGCGCTCGGCGAGGCCCTGGGAATCCAGCCCTAGACTCAGCCTCACCATGAGCCGCTTCGGCGAAGAGCAGGACCCGCTGTTCAGGCGGATCAACTCCTCCATCTCCTTCGACTGGCGCCTCGCGTCCTTCGACGTCGAGCAGTCGAAGGCGCACGCGCGGGCCCTGGCCAAGCTCGGCGTGCTCGATGACGACGAGTTGCGGCAGATCACCGAGGGGCTCGACCAGGTTGGAGGGGAGCTCGAGCAGAACAGGTTCGAGTTCCGAGAGGACGACGAGGACATCCACATGGCGATCGAGCGCCGGCTGACGGAGCTGATCGGCCCGCTCGGCGGCAAGCTGCACACGGCGCGCTCCCGGAACGACCAGGTCGCAACCGACCTGTCATTGCTCGTCCGGGCCCACGCCGCCCGGGCGATCGCGCTGCTCGAGAGCCTTATGGAGACGCTCGTCGCGCAGGCCGAGGCCCACCGCGACTGGCCGGCGCCCTCCTACACGCATCTGCAGCGGGCACAGCCCGTCTATCTGGGCCACCACCTGCTCGCCTACTTCTGGATGTTCCAGCGGGACGCGCGCCGCTTCTTCCGGGCTGCCGAGGCGACGACCGACATGCCGGCGGGCTCCGGCGCGCTGGCCGGCCTCAACTGGGACGTCGACCGTGACGCTCTCGCCGCCGACCTGGGCTTCGAGCGGCCCTACCCGAACTCGCTCGACGCCGTCTCGAACAGGGACTTCGCTCTCGACTACCTGTCGGCGGCGGCGATCTGCGCGATGCACCTCTCACGGCTCGGCTCGGAGATCGTCCTCTGGTCGAGCCAGGAGTTCGGCTTCTGCGAGCTGCCCGACTCCTTCGCTTCGGGGTCGAGCATCATGCCTCAGAAGAAGAACCCCGACGCGGCGGAGCTGCTGCGGGGCAAGGCGCCTCGGGTCGCCTCCGCCTTCCAGAGCCTGCTGGGCACCATGCACGCCCTTCCGCTCGCCTATTCCAAGGACCTCCAGGAGGACAAGGAGCCGCTCTTCGACGCGATCGACAACCTGGAGCTCTGCCTCGCCGCGGCGACGGGGATGCTGGGCGGGATCGCCTTCAACCGCGACCGTCTTGCGGCCGCCGCCGAGGACGAGATGCTCGCCGCGACCGACCTCGCCGACGCGTTGGTGCAGTCAGGGGTTCCTTTCCGTGAGGCGCACGGCCTCGTGGCGGGTCTCGTGAAGGCGGCCGTGGATTCCGGCAAGCCGCTCTCGGAGCTCACGGACTCCGAGCTGGACGGCGTGTCCGATGGCGCCAGGCAGGCGGTACGGCGCGCCCTCGAATCGGGACAGACGATCGAGTCGAAGGTCTCGCTGGGAGGTACGGCGTCCGGCCCGCTCGCCCGGCAACTCGAGCGCGCACGGGAGGCGCTCCAAGCGCTGCAGGGATGAACCGCGACTTCTTCGACCGCTCGGTGCACGAGGTTGCTCACGAGCTGATCGGCTGCGAGCTCGCCGTGGGCGAGTCGGCGGGCGTCATCGTCGAGACCGAGGCTTACGACGTGACCGACCCGGCATGCCATGCATACATCGGCCGGACGGCCCGCAACGAGGTGCTCTTCGGCCCACCCGGCCGCGCCTACGTCTACCTCTCCTACGGGATTCACAGCCTGCTCAACTTCGTCGCCGAACCGGAGGGGGTCGCGGCCGCGGTCCTGATCAGGGCGCTGGAGCCGACCCGAGGGATCGAGCTGATGCGCGAACGGCGCGGGCGCGACGACGCCGAGGGCCTTTGCTCCGGACCGGGCAAGCTGACCGAGGCGCTCGCGGTCGGGCTGTCGCTGAACGGGGCTGACCTCGGCCAGCCGCCCTTCGAGATTTCGCCGCGCTCCGCCGAGTGGGCCGAGGTCGAGGTGGTCACCGGACCGCGGATCGGAATCACCAAGGCCGCGGAGCTTCCCTGGCGGTACTCCGTCAAGGGGAGCCGCTACGTCTCGCGCCCGTGGCCGGGCTCTGATGGACGGCTTCGCCATCAGATCGCGGCCACAGGCGGCCGCCCCGCCTAGCTAGAGGCCGGTGCCGCCGGTGCCGCCGGTGCCGCCACCGGTCGATCCACCGCCGCCGCCCGCTCCGCCGCCGCCACCGCCGGCGGCGGGCGCGCTCGTGTTGCCGCCTCCACCGCCACCCCCGCTGCTGGAGGACGACGAGCCGGAGGACGAGGAGCCCGAATAGGAGGGGGTGTAGGAAGAAGAGGAGGAGCTCGAGTCGCTCGAGCTGGAGCTGTGGCCGCTGTTCGCCTCGGCCTTGTGCTCGCGGTAGATCGACTCGATCGCGGACATTACCCGGCCCCAGATCAGCGCCGGGAAGGTGCCGCCGTCGACCGGGCCGCCGTTGTAGTCGTACTCCATCGGCGTATTGGTATCGGCGTGACCGACCCAGACGCAGGTGGTGAAGTGCTCGTCGCCGCCGCAGAACCAGGCGTCGCCGTTGTTCTCGGTCGTTCCGGTCTTGCCCCACTCGGCGTCGTCGCCGAACTGGGCCAGCTTGCCGGTGCCCTCCAGGACGTTGAGGTGAAGGATGCTCTTCACGGTCGAGGCGACGCTCGGCGACAGGACCCGTGCCGTCTTGGTCTTGTTCTCCGCGATCGTCTTGCCGTTCGGGTCGGTGACCTTGTCGATCGCGACCGGCGCGAGGTCGAAGAGGGTGTTGTTCGGCCCGGCGGTGGCGTCGAGGTTCCCTCCGACCCGCTCGCCGCCGTGAGCAATCGTGTTGTAGGCGTAGGCCATCTCGAGCGGGGTGACTCCCGGGTCGATCGCGCCCAGGACCATCGACGGGTTGGTCGAAAACTTGGTCCCGATGCCCATCCGGTGCGCGGTCCTCGCGATCGCCTTGGTGCCGCCCCTGACCGCCGGGCTGCCGCCGCAACCCTGGACGCAGCGGTCGGTGTCGCCGAGAGCCAGCTCCGCGAAGCAGGAGTTGTCGGAGTGGATCGTGCAGCTCTCGAGGCTGGAGCTCCCGTAGTACTCGTCGCCGTAGTTGTGGACGTCGAAGTACTCGTTCTTCGAGTGCGGGACCTTGAAGACCTTCTCGTTCGACGTGTACGAGGTGCTGGGTGAGATCCCCTGGCCGAGGGCGGTCGCCAGCGTGTACGGCTTGAACGACGAACCCGGCTGCCGATGCCCGTTGGTCGCCAGGTTGAAGGGGTGGTTCTGGAAGTCGTTGCCGCCGACCATCGCCTTGACCTCGCCCGTCGCGTTGTCGAGGACGACCACCGAAGCCGTCGGCGCGACGCCGGAGAGGGTGCTCTCGGCGATGTCCTGCGCCGTGTTCTGCATGTCGAGGTCGAGCGAGCTGTGGATCTGGTACCCGCCGCCGAAGGCCCGGCCGGCGCCGTAGAGGTCGACCACCTGCTGGCGCAGCCACGAGGTGAAGTAGGGCGAGAGCGAGTCGTCCGACGGCCGCTCGATGTCCGAGGCGACGGGGAGCTGGGTGGCGACCGCCTGGTTGTACTCGGTCTCGGCGATGTCGCCCTGATCGAGCATGTCCTTGAGCACGAGGTTGCGGCGGTCCGCGGCCGCCTGCGGATTGATCCTCGGCGAGAACGCCGAGGGGGAGGCGATGATGCCGGCGAGCATCGCGGCCTCAGGGGGCGTGAGGACCTTCGCGCAGGGGTCGTTCCCGCTCGTGCCGCATCCCGGGTGCTGTTTGCCGAAGTAGGTGCGGGCGGCGGCCTCGATGCCGTACGCGCCCTCGCCGAAGTAGATGGTGTTGAGGTACTCGGTGAGGATCTTGTCCTTGGTCCACTGGCGCTCGAGGTGGTACGCGAGCGCGGCCTCGCGGAACTTCTCGAAGACGGTTCTCGAGCCCTGCGCCTCGAGCGCGTTCTTCACGAATTGCTCGGTGATCGTCGAGGCGCCCTGGGTCGATCCGCCGGGCAGGACGTCGGCGAGCCCGGCTCGGAACATGCCCTGGATGTCGACGCCGTTGTGCTCGTAGAAGCGGCGGTCCTCGATCGCGACGGCGGCCTGCTTCATATAGGGCGAGATCTGATCGGAGTCGAGCAGGATCCGCTGGTTGTTGTTGAGGAGGGTGCCGATCTTGTTGCCCTGGTCGTCGACCACGACCGAGTTCTTGGCCTCGGCGAACTCCTTCTTGTTCTCCAGCTGAGGCAGATCCTGCGAGATCGCCATCATCATTCCGAAGAAGGTCGAGACGATCGCCAGCAGCCCGAGGCCGGCCAGGATGATCAGCAGGCGGAGCTTCTTGATGCGCCCGGGCTGTGGCTTGCGGGGGCGCCGCGAGCTGATCCGGCGGGGAAGTCGTCGGGGGAGGGGGCTTGCCGTCGCCGCCGGCTGACCCGGGTCGCGCCTGCGGGATGCTGGACGGGACCCGCTCGCGCAGCGCCTGGACGCGGTCGCGGCTCTCCGCGATGCGCTCGCCGCCGACGCGGCGAAGGCTCTGAACGCCTCCCGTGAGCGCGTTCCTGATTGCGGAGCCCCGGCGAGCGACTCCGCTCTTCTGGGGCTGCTTCTCGAGAACGGACTCGAAGTCGACGTCCTCGGGCTCCGGGTCCCCGCGCTCCAGGCGCTCCCGCTCGACGTCCAGGTCGAGGATCGGGCTCGGGCGACGGGAAGCCCGGCGGCGAGCCTCCTTGGCGAAGTTGCGGGCCTCACCCGGGGTGGGGGGACCCGCGGGCCCGTCGTCGGGCTCGCGAAGCGGCGAGCGAGAGCCGGGTGAGAAGTCATCGTCGCCGAGGCTCAGCCAGTCGCCCTCGTCCGGCTCGGGCGGGGTGGGGGGCGCAAAGCGACGGGAGCCGTTGCCCGTGCCGTTCCCGTTCCCCTCGTGGTCGGCCTCGCTGGAATCGAGCTCGGGCAACTCCCGGCCATTGCCGTTCCCTGGGGCTTCCTTCTCGGGCTCGCGGTTCTCGGTCCGCGATGCCGATCGGCCCCGGTCCACATCGAAATCGAAATCGAAGTCGTCTGTCATGTCGCGTGAGGCGACGCTAAGTACGCGGTCCGCATCCGGATCCTGCTTCGCCTGTACGCGAATCTAGGGGCGTGTGCGGACCTACGCGCCCGGCCAGGCGGAACGGGGCAGTCTAGCATTGGCCTCGTGGCGGAATTCCGGGTACCGATGGCCGTTTTCGCGACCGCTCGCGCCTGGATGATGGCCGTCCACAGGCATGGCTGACGTCGACATTCTCAAGCGCGGGGCCGAGGAGGCCCTGCCCGAGGGGCAGCTCGAGAAGCAGCTCGCCGAGGGCGAGCCGCTCAGGGTGAAGCTGGGCATCGATCCCACCGCCCCCGACATCCACCTGGGCCACGTCGTGGTCCTCACCAAGCTGGCTCAGTTCCAGCAGCAGGGACACAGGGTCGTCCTGATCATCGGCGACTTCACGGCGCGGGTCGGCGATCCGAGCGGGCGCGACACGCAACGGCCGATCCTGACGCCGGAGGAGATCGATGCGAACGCGAAGACCTTCCAGGACCAGGCGTTCAAGGTGCTCGATCGCGATGCAACGGAGGTCCGCTTCAACAGCGAGTGGCTGGACATGCCCGCCCAGGAGCTCTTCCGGCTCATGGCGAAGGTGACCGTGGCGCGGTTGCTCGAGCGCGAGGACTTCACCAAGCGCATGAAGGCGGACCAGCCGATCTCCTCGCTCGAGCTGCTCTATCCGATCCTGCAGGGATTACGACTCGGTCGCCGTCCGATCCGACGTGGAGCTGGGGGGTACGGATCAGAAGTTCAACCTGCTCTTCGCGCGGGACATCCAGCGCGCCTACGACGTACCCGAGCAATCGATCTTGACCCTCCCGATCCTCCCCGGCATCGACGGCGTCAGGCGCATGAGCAAGTCACTCGGCAACTACGTCGGGGTGACGGACCCGCCGGAGGAGATGTTCGGAAAGCTGATGCGGGTCCCCGACGACGTGATGGGCACCTACTACGAGTTGCTGCTCGGCGAGGACGTACCTGACGAGGAGCCTGTACGGGCGAAGCGGGCGCTGGCCCGGCGCATCGTCGAGCGCTTCCACGACTCCGGCCGCCGCCGCGGCCGCCGAGGCGCACTTCGACAAGCTCCACGTGGCGCACGAGATCCCGGAGGACATCCCCGAGCTCGCCCTCGCCGATGCCGATGGCGTCAACGGGGGGGACGTGCACCTCCCGGCTCTGATCGCCGGCGTCTTCGGCATGTCGAGCAGCGAGGCGCGGCGGCTGATCGCGCAGGGCGGCGTGAAGCTCGACGGGGAGAGCGTCCCGCCGGAGCGGCTCGACCTGCCGGCGGGAGAGCTGGGCGGGCGCGTGCTCCAGGTCGGGAAGCGGCGCTTCGTTCGCCTCGTCTCTTGAACATCGCACCGTTCGCGGGCTATACTCCCCGGTCGCTCTTGCTTCGGACTACGAAGAGAGCCGCCTCGTAACGAGGAGCCTTGACCGGCCGCCCCGCGGCCGCTGTTGACGGGCCCCTCCAGCGAGGGGCCTTTTTTGTGGCCTGAGCGAGACCGAGTGGAGGCGACGAGACCCGTCGCACCCGCCGAGTGGTCTTTGAAAACTGAGCAGCGCGTGATGAGGGACCTTGGTCCCTCGTTACTCGAGCCCGACCCCCGCCCATCATGCACCGGGTGGGGGTTGATAACTCCGTCATGTCTGGTCGCCGCTATGTGTACGCGGTGGCAGAAGTCAGCTACATGACAACTCTCTTGTGACTGACGATCAGTCACGTCACACTTTTTACGGAGAGTTTGATCCTGGCTCAGGACGAACGCTGGCGGCGTGCTTAACACATGCAAGTGGAGCGACGAACCAGGCTTCGGCCTGGGGCAAAGCCGCGAACGGGTGAGTATCACGTGGGTAACCTGCCCCGATGACCGGGATAACCCGAGGAAACTCGGGCTAATACCGGATGTGCTCCCAATCCACCAGGGTTGGGAGTAAAGGAAGCTTCGGCCTCCGCATTGGGATGGGCCCGCGGCCCATTAGCTTGTTGGTGAGGTAAAGGCTCACCAAGGCGACGATGGGTAGCTGGTCTGAGAGGACGATCAGCCACACTGGGACTGAGACACGGCCCAGACTCCTACGGGAGGCAGCAGTGGGGAATCTTGCGCAATGCGCGAAAGCGTGACGCAGCAACGCCGCGTGAGGGAAGAAGGCCTTCGGGTTGTAAACCTCTTTCAGGAGGGACGAAGGTTCAGGCGCGAATAGCGTCCTGGACTGACGGTACCTCCAGAAGAAGCCCCGGCTAACTACGTGCCAGCAGCCGCGGTAATACGTAGGGGGCTAGCGTTGTCCGGAATCATTGGGCGTAAAGCGCGCGTAGGCGGCCCGGTAAGTCCGCTGTGAAAGTCAAAGGCTCAACCTTTGAATGTCAGCGGATACTGCCGGGCTAGAGTCCGGAAGAGGCGAGTGGAACTCCTGGTGTAGCGGTGGAATGCGCAGATATCAGGAAGAACACCAACGGCGAAGGCAGCTCGCTGGGACGGAACTGACGCTAAGGCGCGAAAGCGTGGGGAGCGAACAGGATTAGATACCCTGGTAGTCCACGCCGTAAACGATGGGCACTAGGTGTGGGAGGTGTCGACTCCTCCCGTGCCGGCGCTAACGCATTAAGTGCCCCGCCTGGGGAGTACGGCCGCAAGGCTAAAACTCAAAGGAATTGACGGGGGCCCGCACAAGCAGCGGAGCATGTGGTTTAATTCGATGCAACGCGAAGAACCTTACCTGGGCTTGACATGTAACTGACAGCCGTGGAAACACGGTCTTCCTTCGGGACAGTTACACAGGTGGTGCATGGCTGTCGTCAGCTCGTGTCGTGAGATGTTGGGTTAAGTCCCGCAACGAGCGCAACCCCCGTCCTATGTTGCCAGCATTAAGTTGGGGACTCATAGGAGACTGCCGGTGACAAACCGGAGGAAGGTGGGGATGACGTCAAGTCATCATGCCCCTTATGTCCAGGGCTACACACGTGCTACATTGGCCGATACAGAGGGTTGCGATACCGCGAGGTGGAGCGAATCCCAAAAAGTCGGTCTCGGTTCGGATTGGAGGCTGCAATTCGCCTCCATGAAGGTGGAGTTGCTAGTAATCGCGGATCAGCAACGCCGCGGTGAATACGTTCCCGGGCCTTGTACACACCGCCCGTCACACCACGAAAGCGGGTAACACCCGAAGCCGGTGTCCTAACCCTTTTGGGAGGGAGCCGTCGAAGGTGGGACTCGTGATTGGGGTGAAGTCGTAACAAGGTAGCCGTAGCGGAAGCTGCGGCTGGATCACCTCCTTTCTAGGGAGACCTAGAAACGTCGACCGGGCTTGAACCGGACGCTCTCGAGCGTCCTTTGCGCTGCTCAGTTTTCAGAGACGCCGGCGGGAGACCCCCGTCCGGGCGCCTCCGTGGACCTTGAAAACTGCACTAGGCCGAGTTCTCCTCTGATGAGGAGGACTCTTGCGCTTCCTATGACATCGGGAAGCGCATAAAGGTAAGAAGCCGAGCTCTATGGGCACTCGTGTCCGTAGAGCAGCTCACCGTCAAGATAGTAAGGGCACACGGTGGATGCCTTGGCACCAGGAGACGAAGAAGGACGTGGACGGCTGCGATAAGCCACGGTGAGGCGCTGAACAGCCTCTGACCCGTGGATCTCCGAATGGGAAAACCCGGCGCCGGTAATGCGGCGTCACCCAGGGCTGAATACATAGGTCCTGGGAGATAAGCGGGAGAACTGACACATCTCAGTACCCCGACGAGAGGAAATCAACCGAGACTCCCCGAGTAGTGGCGAGCGAAAGGGGACCAGCCTAAACCGAGCAGGTGCAAGCGGACACGCGTTGCCTGTTTGGGGTTGTAGGACTCGTGTCCGGATCGTGTCCGATCCGGCGGCAGTTACCAAGTCAGGTGTTAGTCGAAGCGAGTGGAACCTCGCACCACAGAGGGCAATCGTCCCGTAGACGAAAGCGCACTGACCTGCCGATCGAGTTCCTGAGTAGGACCGCACCCGTGAAACGCGGTCTGAATCCGGGGGGACCACCCTCCAAGGCTAAGTACTCCCTGGTGACCGATAGTGAACTAGTACCGTGAGGGAAAGGTGAAAAGCACCCCTGAAGGGGAGTGAAATAGTACCTGAAACCGCGTGCCTACAAGTGGTCGGAGCTCTTCGGAGTGACGGCGTACTTTTTGCATAACGGGCCGGCGAGTTAGTCGTGTATGGCAAGGTTAAGTGATGAACGGAGCCGTAGCGAAAGCGAGTCTGAATAGGGCGACACAGTCATGCGCGCTAGACCCGAAACCTGGCGAGCTATCCATGGGCAGGCTGAAGCGGAGGTAAGACTTCGTGGAGGGCCGAACCGACCTAGGTTGAAAACTGGGCGGATGACCTGTGGATCGGAGTGAAAGGCTAATCAAGCCAGGAGATATCTGGTTCTCTCCGAAATATATTTAGGTATAGCCTCGGGCTATATGCGTTTCGGCCGTAGAGCACTGCTTGGACTAGGGGCCCTACCAGGTTACCGACTTCAGGCAAACTCCGAAGACCGTTACGTTAAACCCGGGAGTCAGTGTGCGGGGGATAAACTTCGTACGCGAGAGGGGAACAACCCAGATCACCAGCTAAGGACCCTAAGTGGTGGCTAAGTGGAGAACGATGTCCGAATGCCGAGACAACCAAGAGGTTGGCTTAGAAGCAGCCATTCCTTGAAAGAGTGCGTAACAGCTCACTGGTCAAGTGTTCGGGCGCGGAGAATTCAACGGGGCTCAAGCCACCCTCCGAAGCTGTGAGCTCGAAAGAGCGGTAGGAGAGCGTTCCGGTGCCTGTGAAGCGTTGGCGAAAGCCGGCGTGGAGGAGCCGGAAGTGAGAATGCCGGCATGAGTAACGAGAAAGGGGTGAGAATCCCCTTCACCGATTGTCCAAGGTTTCCTGAGTAAAGTTCGTCTGCTCAGGGTCAGTCGGGACCTAAGGCGAGGCCGAAAGGCGTAGCCGATGGCCAACAGGTTGATATTCCTGTACCACGTCGTGTCCGCTATGACCGATGGGGTGACGGGGAAGGCTAAGGGAACCCAGGCGATGGTCGTCCTGGGGCAAGTGCGTAGCCAGTCGCGGTAGGCAAATCCGCCGCGGCGTTACGGCGAGGCGCGATGCCAGCTGGCTTGATCGCCGGCCAGTCCCTGAAGCCATGCCTCCGAGAAAAACCTCTAGGCAGGACATGCGTGCCCGTACCTACAACCGACACAGGTGGACAGGTAGAGAATACTGAGGTGAGCGAGCTAACTATCGTTAAGGAACTCGGCAAATTCGCCCCGTAAGTTCGCGAGAAGGGGCGCCCCGGTAGGGTGAAGCTCATACGAGTGGAGCCCGAGGGGGCCGCAGTGAAAAGGTCCATCCGACTGTTTACCAAAAACACAGGCCTCTGCTAAGTCGTAAGACGACGTATAGGGGCTGACGCCTGCCCGGTGCCGGAAGGTTACGCGGCGTTGTTAGCCACTTCGGTGGCAAAGCAGCAAAGCTAAGCCCCGGTAAACGGCGGCCGTAACTATAACGGTCCTAAGGTAGCGAAATTCCTTGTCGGGTAAGTTCCGACCTGCACGAATGGCGCAACGAGATGGACGCTGTCTCAACGATAGGCTCGGTGAAATTAGAGTCTCGGTGAAGATACCGAGTACCCGCAGAAAGACGGAAAGACCCCGTGAACCTTTACTGCAACTTGATATTGGAGTCCGGAATATCCTGCTCAGGATAGGTGGGAGGCTTTGAACCTGTGGCTTTGGCCGCAGGGGAGCCACCCTTGAGATACCACCCTGGGTGTTTTGGGCTTCTAACTCGCTTCCGTTATCCGGGGCGTGAACAGTGTCAGGTGGGCAGTTTGACTGGGGCGGTCGCCTCCTAAAATGTAACGGAGGCGCCCAAAGGTTCCCTCAGCACGGTTGGAAATCGTGCGCAGAGTGTAAAGGCAGCAAGGGAGCTTGACTGCGAGACCGACGGGTCGAGCAGGAACGAAAGTTGGGCTTAGTGATCCGGCCGTGGAATGTGGAATTGCGGCCGCTCAACGGATAAAAGGTACTCCGGGGATAACAGGCTTATCGCGCCCAAGAGTCCATATCGACGGCGCGGTTTGGCACCTCGATGTCGGCTCGTCGCATCCTGGGGCTGGAGCAGGTCCCAAGGGTTGGGCTGTTCGCCCATTAAAGCGGCACGCGAGCTGGGTTCAGAACGTCGTGAGACAGTTCGGTCCCTATCTTCTGTGGGCGTTGGAGAGTTGAGAGGAGTCGTCCCTAGTACGAGAGGACCGGGATGAACGCGCCTCTGGTGTACCAGTTGTCCTGCCAAGGGCACTGCTGGTTAGCTACGCGCGGCACGGATAAGCGCTGAAAGCATCTAAGCGCGAAGCCAGCCTCGAGATGAGCTCTCCCATCCCCTTGAGGGAGTAAGACCCCTGGTAGACCACCAGGTCGATAGGCCGGCTGTGCAACCGCAGCAATGCGATCAGCAGACCGGTACTAATGGGTCGAGGGCTTGACGGATTTTTTGCTTCTTTCCGGCCTAGTGCGGTTTTCAAGCTCCACGGGGGCCGTCTCTACCCTTTTCGGTGGCGAGATAGCGAGAGGGAAACACCTCTTCCCATTCCGAACAGAGCCGTTAAGCCTCTCAGCGCCGATGGTACTTGGAGGGCAACCTCCTGGGAGAGTAGGTCGCCGCCGATCTTTCCTTGAGCCGTCCTTCGGGGCGGCTCTTTTTTTGGGCCCATATGCTCGCCCCGATGAGCACCGCAACGGAGACGGCCGTCCAGGACGAGGCAGCCCTCGAGTGGGTGCGCCTGCTCGCCGAGGAGATCGGGCCCCGCAGGCCGACGGGGCCCGCGGAGCGCCGCGCCGCGGAGCTGATCGCCGATCGCCTCTCCAAGCGAGGGCTGACCGTCGAGCGGCGCCCCTTCGACGCCTATTCGACCTTCGCGCTGCCGTATGGGACCGCCCTGGGGATCGCTCTGCTGGGCATGCCCGCGGCGCGAAAACGGCCTCTGCTTGCCTCCGCGCTGGCGGCCGCCGGCGCGGCCCTGACGTCGGCCGAGGATGGGCTGATCAACCGCCCCCTGACCCGCGCTTTCGCCAGGGTCCCGAGTCGGAACCTGGTGGCGACGATCGAGCCGGCCACGGTGGCGACGCGGACCGTCTGTCTCGTCTGCCACCTGGACAGCTCGCGCAGCGGGCTGATGTTCCACCGTCGCTTCCTGCCGGCCCTGCACGCCTGGATCGGAGCTCAGGCGGCTGCCTTCGGGATCACGGTCGCGGGCCCGCTGCTCCGCCGTGTGCCGCTCGGCGGCCGGCTGCTCGCGGGCGCCTACGGCGTCCTGGCAGCGGGGCTGGGAATCCTGATCGAGCGGGAGCTGCGCGGGGTCGACGTCCCCGGCGCCAACGACAACGCGAGCGGAGTGGCCGCGGTCGCGACGCTCGCGACCGAGCTCCACGCCCAGCCGCTCGGCACGACCAGGGTGGTCTGCCTGTTCACCGGCTGCGAGGAGGCGGGGGTGCTGGGCGCCGACGCCTTCGTGCGCGAGCTCGGGACCTCGCAAGAGAACTGGCGTTCCTGGCTCTTCGTCAACTTCGACGGCGTCGGCGCGCCCGCGACCCTTCGCTTCCTGCGCCAGGAGGGGGTGCTGAGCAGGCGGCCGGCCGACGCACACCTGGCGCGCATCGCCCAGAAGGTCTCCCAGCGCCGCCCGGAGCTCGCTCTGGAGGGAACCAACCACAACGCCGGCCTCACCTATGACACGACTCCCGTGATGGCCCGTGGCGGGCGTGCGATCACCCTCAGCACACAGGACGCGACGATTCCCAACTACCACTCGCCGACGGACACCGTGGAGAACCTGGACCCGCCGGCGCTCGGGCGCGCGATCGAGGTCGGGCGCGAGCTCCTTGCCGCGATCGACCGCGGCGAAGCGGACTAGGCGGCGCGGACGCGGAGCGGAGCAGCCGCCGCCTGATGCTAGGCCGCGACGCGGTCCTGCACGCCGGCGCGGTCGTGCAGGTGGTGGGGCGCCCCGGAGGCGAGGCCGATCGGACGCCGCTCGCACTCGCGAACGGGCTCCGGCTCGATGCCGTACTCCCCGAGGGTCGTGAAGTCGATCACCAGATCGGCCGCGTCGAGCAGCCGCTCCCTTATGTCAATGAGCTTTCCCATGGGCGGCAAGGTATGGACGGCCTCGGACGGAACCCATGTATTTGCAGGGGAAGTTGCAACCCGGTCAGGGCCGGATATGTTGCCGCCACACAACGCCAAAGGGGAGCCCGATGCCGCTCGCCGTCACCAACGTCGAGTTCTCGATCTTTCTTCAGATCACACCTATCACCAAACCCGGGCGGGGCTGAGGTCTGCCGACCCCCGTCCTCTTTCTCCACGGCTCCGGCCCCCAGGGGCCCGGTGAGGGCAGCGAGCCGTTCGCCGCTCGTCTGCGCGACGAGCTCGGGGCGGACTACAACGTCCTATTCCCGATCATGCCCGGCACGGCCGAGGATCCGCATTACGAGCAGTGGGCCGACCGCCTTGCCGCGGAGCTCGAGGCACTGGAGGGCAGGACGATGCTCTTCGGCCACTCCCTGGGGGGCTCGGTCGCCCTGAAGTACTGTGGCGAGCGCGGCTTCGATGAGCGAGTGGCGGGACTGGTCTCCGCCGCGACGCCGTTCTGGGGAACGGAGGAGGACTGGGAGTTGGAATGGGCGCTGGCCCAGGGCTGGCCGGAGCAGGGTCCATCGCTGCCTCCGACCACGCTTTTCCACAGCCGCGACGACGAGGTGATCCCCTTCACGCATCTCGACCTGTACGCGAAGCGACTGCCCGCGGCGATCGCGCAGCCGCTCGACGGCTATGGGCACCTCTACGAGAGAGGAGATCTGTCGCCGATCCTCGACGCGGTCAGGTCCCTTTAGCGACCCCGTCGTCCGAAGCTGTGCGGGGCCGGGAGGGAGGCGGCAAGCTCCGCCATCGCGGGTTCGTGGTCAGGATCCCTGCCGGTCTCCCCGAAACGGGTTGCGCTATCGCGCACCCTCGCATCGACGGGCGGCTCGAGCTCCCGGATCCGCGGAGGCGGCAGCTCGTCAGTGTTGAGCCGATCGATCCGGGTGACGACGACGTTGGTGGTCCCCTCGCGATGCTCGAGCTTGCCGGCGGCCTGGACGAAGCCCGACGTCCGGACCGCCAGGCGATGGCGTTCGACGACCGGCGGAGGGACGATCAGGTTGATCGTTCCCCGCTCGTCCTCGAGCAGCATGAAGACGACGCCGTTGGCGGTCGCGGGGCGCTGGCGGGCGACGACCATTCCCGCCACCTTCACCCGGGCGCCGTCCCGCGTCCGATCCAGGCCCTCGCTGGTGAGGACATCGGTGGGGAGGCCCTCTCGGATCAGCTCCATGGGATGGCGGCCCAGGGTCATGCCGGTCGTCCGATAGTCGGCCACGATCCGCTCCCACGGGCCGAGCTGCGGCAGCGGCGGGGTGGGGGAGCCTTCCAGCGCCAGCGCCAGCTGGGCCCCGTCGTCGGTGCGGGCCGCATGCGCCGAGCCGCCGGCCTCCCAGAGCGCGGGCCGCCGCAGCTCGTCGTCCGGATCGGCCAGCCTCCCGGGCTGCACCAGGCCGTCACAGGCTCCCGCCCAGGCGAACCGCTGCAGGGCCGCGGCGCCCGCCCCCGAGCGCCCGGTGAGGTCCGAGATGCTTCGGTAGGAGCCTCCCCGGCGGCGCTCGTCGATCACGGCCCGGGCATCGGCCTCGGTCACCTCGGCGACGTAGCCGAGGCCGATCCGGACCGGCGGATTGCCCGCCGAGCCGGCCGCCGCGCCAGTCGTCTCGACCCGGCAGTCCAGCTCGCTGACATTGACGTCCGGAGAGAGGATCTCGATGCCGCGCCGCTGGGCCTCGTGGACGAGCGCATCGGGCGGGTAGAAGCCCATCGGCTGCTCGTTGAGCAGCGCGCAGAGCAGCTCGGGCCCATAGTGCACCCGCAGCCAGGTCGACTGGTAGGCGAGCAGCCCGAAGGCGGCGGAGTGGGACTTGGGAAAGCCGAAGCCCGAGAATCCCTCGATCTGGCCGAAGACCGTCTCCGCCACAGCGCGCGAGACTCCGCGCCTGATCGCGCCGTCGATGAATCGCTCGCGGTAGCGCTCCATCGCCGCCTGGGAGCGCTTGCGGCTCATCGCTCGCCGCAGCCCCTCGGCCTCGCCGACCGAGAAGCCGGCGAGCGCCATCGACACCTCGAGCACCTGGTCCTGGAAGACGATCGCGCCGAGGGTGTCCTTCAGCACCGGCTCGAGCGATGGGTGCTCGTAGGGGACCTCGTAGGAGGGGTCTGCCCGCAGTCGCTTGCGCCGCTCGATGTAGGGGTGAACGGCGCCGCCCTGGATCGGGCCCGGCCGCACCAGGGCCACCTGCACCGTCAGGTCGTCGAGGTCCTCAGGGAGCGTGCGAGGCAGCATCTGCATCTGCGCCCGGCTCTCGATCTGGAAGACGCCGGTGGTTTCGGCGCGCTGGATCGCGCTCCAGACCTCGTCGTCATCGAGCGGAACGTGGGAGAGGTCGATCCGCTCGCCGCGGGTGCGCGCGATCTCGTCGACACAGCGCTCGACCGCGGAGAGCATTCCGAGCCCCAGCAGGTCGATCTTCAAGAACCCTGCATCCGCGCATGAGTCCTTGTCCCATTGAATGATCTGCCGCTCCTCCATCGCGGCCGGCTGCACCGGGCAGAGCTCGATCAGCGGCGTGGTCGAGATCACCATGCCGCCGGGGTGCTGCGACATGTGGCGGGGAAGGCCCGCGATCTCGGGCAGCAGCTCGGCAAGCGCCCTCCAGCGGGGAGAGCGGGCTCGCAGCTCGCCGAGCGTTTCCTCCATCCGCGCCCAGGCATCGCGGCTGGCCTCGTAGACGTCCACCGCACGGGCGAATCGCTCCACCTCGCCGAGGGGAAGCCCCAGCGCCTTGCCCAGGTCACGAATCGCGCCGCGTGCCCTGTAGGTCGCGAAGGAGGCGACCAGCGCCGATCGCTCCCGCCCGTAGCGCTCATGCACCCGCGGGATCAGCTTCTCGCGGATGTCCCGCGGGAAGTCGAGATCGATATCCGGGACCTCGGTGAGCTCCTCGTTCAGGAAGCGCCCCAGGAAGAGGTCGTTCTTCACCGGGTCGATGTGCGAAAGCCCGGTCAGGTAGCAGACCAGCGAGCTCACGCTGGAGCCTCGACCGCGCCCCGGCGGCAGCAGCCGCCGCGCGGACTCCGGACCGCGAACCTCGGCCGCCACCTCGCGGGCCAGCTCCAGCATGTCCTGATGGAGCAGGAAGAAGCCGGAGAGCCGCAGCTTCCCGATCAGCGCCAGCTCCTCGTCAAGCCGCCTCTCGGCCTCGGCGCAATGCGGCGTCCCCTCGTAGCGATGGACCAGGCGCACGCGGCAGAGCTCCGCGAGCCGCCGATCGGCACCCTCGTCCTCCGCGCCCGGATAGCTGTAGCCGATCTCCCTGGTCAGGTCGAAGCGCAACCGCTCGGCGAGCCGCGCCGTCTCGGCGACCGCCTCCGGATGGTCACGGAAACGTGCCTCTGCCCGCTCCACCGAGAGCAGGGCGGAGGTGGAGTTGCCGCGGCGGTGCGCCTCGGTCTCGTCCAGCGTTGCGCCCAGCCGCACCGCCACCATCGCGTCCTGCAGGGCGAGGCGCGAGCGCTGATGAGCGTGGGCGTCACCGGTCGCAACCGCCGGGACGCCGAGCCGCTCGGCCAGCGAGACCAGCCAGCGATTTCGCGAGCGGTCGTGTCGCCACAGCGGTCGCTGCAACTCGATCCGGAAATGGCTGGAGCCGAAGGCGCGATGCAG
Source organism: uncultured Solirubrobacterales bacterium (assembly GCA_963728875.1). Lineage (GTDB taxonomy): Bacteria > Actinomycetota > Thermoleophilia > Solirubrobacterales > 70-9 > DASUPK01. Next base: position 637,482 of record CAVSLJ010000002.1, on the reverse strand, counting down.
TCTCCGGGCCAGGTAGGTGGCCCCGGCCGGATCGCCGTGTTCCCAGCTGCCGGCCACCGCCCCGTCACGGGCGCAGCCGGAGAGGCAGACCAGCCCCTCGGTGTGGCGCTCGAGCTCGTCGATCTCGATCGAGGGTGGCAGAGGCTCCCGCATCCCCGTCCCCTCTCGAGTGCCGCGGTGCGCCTCGGTGATCAGCCGGCAGAGGCTCGCCCAGCCTCTCGCGTTCTCCACCAGGAGCGTGGCGTGGACCGGGCGGGGCATCCGCCGCGGCACCTCCACGGTCAGCTCGCAGCCGATGATGGGGCGGACGCCGACGCCCTTGCAGGCGTGCGCGAACTCCATCGCCCCGCAGACGTTGTCGTGATCGGTCAGCGCCAGGGCCTCGTGGCCGAGTTCGGCCGCGGTGGCGGCCAGCTCGGCCGGGTCGGAGGCGCCGTCCAGGAAGGAGTAGGCGGAGTGGCAGTGCAGCTCGGTGTACATCAATCCCGCTGCCGGAACCAGCGGCCATCGGGCTCCACAAAGACGACGACGTCGCTGCCGTCCTCCAGCACCACCTCGAAATAGCGTCTTTGCAGGGGTTTCTGCGTCCACCAGCCGTCCTCGACCAGCCACTCCTCGCGCACCGATTCGACCGCGAGCCGCCCGACGGCGCGCGGCGTCCCATCGGACTCCACCTGGACCGGCACCGGCCAGGGCTTGTTGATGCGGTTAGGTCTCACGCGCTTCGCCATCAAACGGGTTGCTCCTCACTGCGCTCGGAGCACCCTCGGACCACGGCATGAGGACCTCCCGGCGCTCGGGAACACGCGACTCGGGATCCACCTCGAGCACCCGCAGCAGCGAGTCGGCGCCGGCGGCCGAGCGAGTCTGGCTGACCGCCTCGGCGATGCGCCTGCGCCGCTCCTCCTCGGGGCTGGAGAGCGAGAGCTGCTCACCGGTCTCCGGCCCAAGCGCCACGGCCTCCAGCCGCAGCGTCGCCGCCGGAGCGGGGAGGAGGGTCAGGTGCGGAAGGAGGGCATCGGCGAGCCGGAAGCGGTCCGCGCTGGCGCGCCGGAGCGCAACCTGACGCCGCCAGCCTCCACCGGCCGCGAGCCGGGCGGAGAGGCGCAGCGTCCGCAGCGTCCTGCCGCGCCGGCCACCGTGAGCGAGCAGGCGGGAGATGAGCAGCTCGAGCGACCTCTCGAGCTGCTGGCCCGAGACCGCCTCGGGCAGCTCGAGCTCGACGGCGATCGCCTCCTGCACCGGCCTGGGGCGCAATGGATCGTCATCCCCTCGCGCCAGCCGCCGGGCGCGCAGGCCCAGCCGCCCGAACCGATCGGCGACCGCATCCCGCGGCAACCCAGCGAGCCGGCCGAGGGTGGAGATCCCGAGCCGCTCGAGCTCGTTGGGGAGATCCTCGCCGTCCTCACCCAGACGTCCGCAGAGCAGTGAGACCGGCAACGGCTCGAGAAACTCGCTTGCCCTGCTGTCGGGGACGATGCCGCCGGCGCTCGAGGCGGCGACATAGGCGCAGAAGCGGCCGGGACCCACCCCCAGACGAACCGGCTTTCCAAGCTGTCGGCGGACACACTTCAGCACGCCCTCGATCCCGCCCCAGAGCCGGCTCAGGCCACCCGCCTCGAAGAAGGCCTCGCCGGCGCGGCCGGACTCGACCTGCGCGCCGATCCCCTCCAGCCGCCGCAGCGCCTCCTCCCAGGCCCGCTCGGCGCGCTCGGGATCCGGGGCGATCAGGGCGAGCTCGGGGCAGCGCGAGAGCGCCTCGCCCATCCTCATCCCGGCCCGCAGCCCGAAGCGCTCCGCCGCTTCCGTCACCTCCCCGATCAGCTGGGCGCCGCCGGGCTCGGGGGCGAGGGCGGCGGGACTCGCCAAGGTCTCCCGGTTCCCGCTGGTCGCTGCGATCAGCCGGAAACGGGGGATCAGGGCGCACGTGACGGGCATCGAACGTATGTTCGTATACCCGCGCGGATGAGTCAAGGGAACGGCGGGTTAATCTCCTTCCATGGCAAAGCGCGAACCGACAGCCGAAGAGCTTCGTCGCGCCCAGCAGGAGCGCGCGACGGAGGAGCACGAGGCGATCCCCGATTCGCTGACGCCGGAGGAGGAGCGCCAACATCGCCGCCGCGCCGCCAAGTCCGCGTATCTCGAGCGGAAGCTGGCCGAACGCGAGCGCTCGGAGCGGGGCGACGACCGTTAGGGCTATTGCCGCGGTGGTGGCGCTCGGCGTCTTCGCGCTGGCCGGCTGCGGTTCATCCTCTGACAAGGAGACCAGCAGCGTGGCCGGCAACGCCGACGCCGACGCGGTCCAGGTGATCAGGAGCTGGGCCGACGAGCTGCGCGCCGGCGACATCTCCGCGGCCAGCGACCGGTTCGCGATTCCCACCGTCGTCCAGAACGGCACGGCGCCGCTCCAGCTCACCAACCGCGCTCAGGTAGAGGTGTTCAACCAGTCGCTGCCGTGCGGAGCGAGGCTGACCGCGGCGAGCTCCTCGGGGAGGTACACGGTCGCGACCTTCGTGCTCACGGAGCGCCCCGGCCCGGGTCAGTGCGGCAGCGGCGTCGGCGAGGCGGCCAAGACCGCCTTCGTGATCCAGGACGGGCACATCAGGGAATGGCGGCGCGTCGTCGACGCCGAGCCCACGGGGCCGACGAGAACCGGGCCCGTCATCTGAGCCGTTCGATCACCGCGTCCGTGAACCCGGTGGTGCTGGCGTGGCCCTTCAGATCCGGGGTGCGGACGCCGTCAGCCGCCGTCTCCAAGACCGCGTCGTAGATCGCCCGCGATGCCCGCTGGGCGTCCTCCACTCCGGCGACGCCGGCGTAGTGGAGCACCGCGGCGGCGGCGAGGATCATCCCCATCGGATTGGCGATGTCCTTGCCCTGCAACGCGGGCGCCGTGCCGTGCGGCGCCTCGCTCATCGCCACACGAACTCGCAGCTCGTCGTCCAGTGCGAGCAGCACGGACTCGGCCCCGGCGATGGAGCCGTAGAGAGGCAGGACGAAATCGGAGAGGAGGTCCCCGTCGCGATTGAGGCTGGGGATGACCAGCGGGGCATCGGCCCGGCCGGTGAGCAGGCCGGCGTAGGTGGCGTCGATCAGGAGCGGCTCATAGGCGACCTCGGGATGGCGCTCGGCAGCGGCGTCCATCTCCTCCTTCAGCATCCCCTCGTAGACCGGGCTCACCGTCCACTTCGGGCCGCCGTAGACCCTGCCGCGGATCTCCTCGGCGGTCCGGAACGCGTATTCGGCGACCGCACGGCAGACCGAGCGGTGAATCACCTCGGTGCGCTGAGCGACCTCGTCGCCGTCCTCGGGCCGGCGAGACTCCTCGGCGCCGTAGGCGTCCTCGACCGCCATGCGGACCACCGAGATCGGGTGGTGGACCCCCGCGACGGGGCTCACGCCCGGGATCCGCCGGCCGGTCCGGACGATCACCTTGCCGTCGATCGCCTCGCGGATCAGGCGGTTGGGGCTGCCCACGTCGTCGGCGCCCTCCGGGGTGATCGTCGCCGCCTTGATCCCGAAGCCCGCGTCCGCCATCGCACCGGCCGCCTCCGTGCAGACCTCGTTCTTTGTCCGGCGCCGATTCTCCAGCGAGAGGTCGAAGCGCTCGAGCTCGATCTCCAGGCCGATCACCTCCGGGTGGATGACGCGCAGGGCCTGGTCGAGCAGCTCCTGCCCGGTCTGGTCGCCCTCGAGCACGACTATGCGCAACCCGGCCATCGAGTGCGAGGCTACTGACATGGACCTGGAGCCCTGCACCTGGTGCGGAAACGAGGTGGAACCCGGTGACGGCTTCCGAGCCTACGAACCGGCCGGCGAGCGGCGCGCCGTGTTCTGCCGGCTCGAGCACCTGATCCCCTGGTCGATCCAGGGAGCGCACTGGGATGCGGGCACGCTGACGGAACCGCCGTCCCTGGACGAGGGAGTGACCCGCTGCTCCCACTGCGAGGCCGAGCTCGCCGACACCCACATCCTGCTCGTCAGGCATCGCGGGGAGCACCGGGTCGCGGACGCCTTCTGCTCGGTGGATCACATGACGGCGTGGGCGAAGGCCGGCGGCCGCTGGCGGTGAAGCCGGATTTTGCGTGGACCCTGAAAGGCGCCCGCTCAGCGGATCGCCGCAAAACGCGGGATCTCGCGTTTTCACCCCGTTGACGTCGCTGTTTCAGACGCTAGGGTGCTCGCACTTGAGCAAGACAGGTTGATCGAAAGGTCAATCAGGTCAGCTCAAACAGAGACGGCCCGGGAAACCGGGCCGTTTCGCTTAGCGGCGACCAGGCCGCTCTCCTTTGGAGCGGAGGGCGAAGCCCGGAGCGACTTATGTCGTGCGGCCGCTCGTCACCGCGACCTGATGGCGAAGCCGGGTCTCGAATCCCGCAGATTGCGAAAACGTTCGTTCACGCCCCCTTGACTTCCCTGTTGCGAGGCGTAGGGTGCTCAGCACTGGAACAAGGGAAACCTTGTTCTTAGAGAAGGCCCGGGAAACCGGGCCTTCTCGCTATTTAGCGCCGACCAGGCCGCCCTACTTCGGAGCGGCGGCCTTGCCGCCGCGACTTGCGTTGGGCGGCCGCTTGTCGGCGCGACCTGATGCCGAAGGGTGCTTCGCCTTCTTGGGCGTCGGCGGCGGCTTTGCGAAGGCGAGGATCAGCGGGGCGACCAGATCGGGCTTCTCGACGTTGGGCGAGTGGCCGGCGCCCGGGATCAGGTGCGTCTGGACGCCGGGCACGTTCGCCCGGTAGCGGGCGATCGCGGCGGGGGCATCGTAGATCTGGTCCTCGGACCCGAAGATGACCATCACCGGCACGCCCAGGGTCTTCAGCCGATCGTCGAGCGGGCTCTGGTCGACGAAGTCCTCCTCGCCGTCGATCGTCCCCCTCACCGACGTGTAGGTCATCGTGCGGAGGTCGTCGACCGGCTGGTCGGGGTTGTCGAAGCCGCTCGCGATGTTGTAGCCCGGTGCGAAGGCCTGGTCGTACTCGCTGCGAACTGTCGACGTTGGGGCGACCTGCACCAGGCGGGCGATCGCCTGCCCGATCACCGGCCATCCGCTTGCCCGCTCGCCGAGGGACTCGTGCTCGAAGCCATCCTCGGCGGACTGGTCGATGATCACGATCCTGGTCGCCAACTGGGGGCTCTGCTCGGCAAGGCCCACCGCGACGCTGCCGCCGAGCGAGTGGCCGACCACGGTGGCGCCGACCACATGAAGCTTCGCGAGCGCCTCCGCAACGGCGCTCGCCTGGTTGTCGATCGAGTAGCCGGAGCCAGGCTTGTCTGACCCGCCCATTCCGAGCAGGTCGATCCGGATCACTCGGTGATCCTGCTCGAGCAGGGGCGCGAGCTGGTCCCACCAGTCCATCGAGCAGGTCGCGCAGTGGAGGAGGACTATCGGGCTTCCCTGCGGGTCGCCCTGATCGAGCACCTGGAGGGCCCCGGCCGAGGTGTCGATGAGCTGAGCGCCATCGTCTCGGAGATAGGCGCCCTTGGTCTCGTTCGAGACGACGAGGGCGTTGATCAGCAGCAGGACGATCAGCCCGCCGACCACGCCGAGGGTGATCTTCAGCCAGCGGCTCACAGGCCGAGCTCGTCGGAGCGCTCGGCCATCGCCTCGATGATCAGGGCGATGTGCTCGTCCTGGTCGACGCCGAGCTCGTCGATCCCCCTCTGGACCTCTTCGCGGTTGACGGCGGCCGCGAACGACGGCTGCTTCAGCTTCTTCTTGACGGATTTGGGCTTCATGCCCTCGATGCCGGTGGGGCGGACCAGCGCGCAGGCCGCCACGAAGCCCGAGAGCTCGTCGACGGCGTACAGCGTCTTCGCCATCCGGGTCTCCCGCGGCACGCCCATGAAGTCGGCGTGGCCGGCGACGGCGTCGATCACGTCCTGCGGATAGGCCCGCTCCTCCAGCTCCTTGATCGCGTAGCGGGGGTGACCGGTATCCAGGTCCGGGTAGCGCTCGTAGTCGAGATCGTGGACCAGGGCGGTGACGGCGTAGAGCTCCTCGTCCTCATCCCACTTGCGAGCGTACGCGCGCATGGCGGCCTCGACCCCGAGCAGGTGCTTCCTGAGCGAATCGGAGTCGATCCACTCGGTGACGAGCTGCCATGCATCGTCTCTTGAGACCTCCGCCATGAGGCTGGCTACTCTAGGCGCCCATGGAGAAATTCATCATCCAGGGCGGCGTTCCGCTCTCGGGAGAGATCGTGCCGGCGGGGAACAAGAACGCCGCGCTCCCGATCCTCGCCGCCTGCCTGCTCACCGATGAGGAGCTGGTCATTCGCAACGTCCCGGACATCCGCGACGTTCGATCGATGCTCGGGCTCCTGGAAAAGCTGGGCGTGAAGGTCTCCTGGGCGGCCGACAACGACGTCCGCCTCCAGGCCGACGACATCGCCGGCACCGAGGTCGACGAGGAGCTCGCCAACCGGATTCGTGCGTCGTTCCTGGTGGCCGGGCCGCTGCTCGCACGGTGCGGCGAGGTCAGGATGCCGCCGCCGGGCGGCGACACGATCGGTCGCCGCCGTCTTGACGCCCACCTCGACGCGTTCCGGGACCTCGGCGCCAAGGTCGACGGCGACGTCTGGATCGAGCTTTCGGCCCCGAAGGACGGCCTGCAGCCCAAGCGAGTCTTCATGGACGAGCCCTCGGTGATGGGAACGGAGAACGCTCTGCTCGCCGCAGCGCTGACGCCCGGTCCCACGACGATCGCCAACGCCGCCTGCGAGCCGCACGTGCAGGACCTGGCGCGGCTGCTCTGCAAGATGGGAGCGCAGGTGGACGGCATCGGCTCCAATGTGATGACCGTGCACGGCCGCGACAAGCTCGGCGGTGCCGACCACGCCGTCTGCCCGGATCACATCGAGATCGCCAGCTTCATGGCGCTCGCGGCGGCCACCAGCGGCGAGCTGCGCATCCGCGGCGTCATCGCCGAGGACCTGGAGGGCATCCGCCGCCACTTCCGGCGCATCGGGCTGCAGACGATGGAGGAAGGCGGGGACCTGATGGTTCCTCCCGAGCAGAAGCTCACCATCCGCGACGACCACGGCGAGGCGATCCCTCAGATCGACGACGGGCCCTGGCCCGCCTTCCCGGCCGACCTCACCTCGATCGCCCTCGCCCTCGCAACCCAGGCGGACGGGACGATCCTGATCCACGAGAAGATGTTCGAGAACCGCCTCTTCTTCGTCGACAAGCTGGTGGCGATGGGCGCTCGGATCCACCTCAGCGACCCGCACAGGGCGGTCGTGAGTGGTCCGAGTCGTCTTCATGGCGCTCGACTGGAGAGCCCGGACATCCGCGCCGGCATGGCGATGCTCATCGCGGCGCTCGCCGCGCAGGGCACCTCCGAGATCGGCAACGTCGCGCAGATCGACCGCGGCTACGAGCGCATCGACGTACGGCTGCGCGATCTGGGCGCCCGCATCGAGCGGGTCGCCTCAGAACGCGTGCCGGCCTAGCGATCACCAGGCCGCCCCACTCAGGAGCGAAGGGCGAAGCCCGCAGCGACTTATGCGGGGCGGCCGCCGTGATCGCGACTGGTGCCTTGCTTCAGACGCTGTAGGCGTTGTGCAGCTCGGTGAACTTCGGGTCCGGGACTGCCGGGGCATCGTCGCCGAGGGTCTCGCCCATGGTCGGCCCGATCCTGGACTGCGCGAAGGCGCCGAAGGCCTCGGGCGACTCCCAGAGGTCCAGGATGCGGAGGGTGTCCCCATCCAACCGGGCGCTGTGGGCGATCAGCCCGTCGGGCGGGTTTCCCTTGGGGTCGAGCACATCGTTGACTGCGTCGTATTGATCGGTGGTGAACCCCTCGAAATCCATCTCCACGATTACGGCCATGTCTTCTCCTTGGGTCGGGGTAGCTGGTCAGTTGCCGTCAAGCCTGTTGCAGGTCGTGAATCTCGAGGATCTCGGGCTCCCCGGCCTGCGGGGCATCGGGGTTCACCTCGGCGATCGCCGGGATCAGCTTGTTCTGCACGAAGTTCTGGAAGGCCTCAGTCGACTCCCAGACGTCGACGGACCGCATCTTTCCTCCGCCGAGGTCGCAGGCCGCGTGCAGGATCGCTCCGTCGGGCGTCCCCTCTCCAAGCTTCTCGTCCACCTGGTCGTACTCCTCGAGCGTTGCCTCGAAGTCCTGGATCACCAGTACCGCCATGGTCTCTCCTCCGGTCGTTGGGCGAGCGCATCCTATTCGGCGCAACCTTGCAGCCTGTTAAGGGCGAGAAAGCGATGATGGGGCGATGATCCACCCGATACCCCCGGGCACCCGGGACATCCTGCCTGACGAGATGCGCGAGCTGCGCGAGCTCCAGGCCACCCTGATCGAGGTGTTCGAGCGCTACAGCTACGGCCAGGTGGCGACTCCCACCCTCGAGTACGACGAGGTGCTCCAGCGCGGGGAGGGGCGCAGCGGCGTCGGCGCGTATCGCTTCTTCGACGAGCGCGGCGAGCTGCTCGCGCTGCGCTCGGACATGACCATCCCCATCGCCCGGCTGGTCGCCACGCGATTCGCCGACGCGCAGCCGCCGCACCGCTTCTCCTATGTCGGCAACGCGTATCGGATCGTCCGCCCGCAGCGGGGCCAGGTTCGTCAGTTCCTGCACGCCGGCATCGAGCTGCTCGGCTCGCCGGCGCCCGAGGGCACCGCGGAGGTGCTGGAGGTGCTGAGCGCCTCGTTGGACGCCGTCGGGCTCAATCGCGCCGTGCTCGGCCTCGGCGACGCCGACCTCTACCGCCAGCTGCTCACCGAGCTCGGCGTGGAGGGAGAGCAGCGCGCGGGGGTCCTCGACCGGCTGGCCGAGCACAACCTGGTCGGGCTGGAGATGGAGGTGGATGCGATCGAGAGCCTCGACGCTCACGGCCGGGAGACGCTGCTGCGGCTTCCCGGTCTGCGCGGAGGAGCCGAGGTGCTCGAACAGGCTCGCGAGCTGGGCGGAGCCGCGGTCGAGCGGGCGGCGCAGCGTCTGCAGCAAACCTACGACCTGCTGGTCGAGAAGGGGGTTGCCGGGCGCGTCCAGCTCGACCTGAGCCTGCTGCGCGACCTCGGGTACTACACCGGCGCAATCGTCGAGATCTACGACCCGGCCCTGGGCCACATCCTCGGCGGTGGCGGCCGCTACGACGACCTCGTCGGGCGCTTCGGCCGCGCCATGCCCGCCGCCGGGTTCGGCCTGTATCTGGAGCGGGTGCACCTCGCCCAGATGGAGGAGGAGCGGCTGACGAGGAGGCAGGGATGAGCCCCACCGTGGAGGCCCCCCGCGCACGCCTGGGCGGGCCGCTCAAACTCGCGATTCCGCGGGGCGCGCTCTGGGACGAGACCCTCGACGCGCTCGACCGGATCGGCGTCGACACCGCCGAGATGCGCGGTGACTCGCGCTCGCTCATCTTCGAGGTCAACGGCATGAGCCTGGTGACGATGCGGCCGTCCGATGTCCCCACATACGTCGAGTCCGGCGCCGCCGACGTGGGGATCACCGGCAAGGACGTGCTGCTCGAGCACACCGACCGGATCGTCTACGAGATCCTCGACCTCGGCTACGGCGCCTGCCGCATGGTGCTCGCCGGCCGCAAGGGGGACGAGAGCCTCGGCGAGGCCGAGCGGCGGCTCGGTGGCATGAGGATCGCGACCAAGTACCCCCGGATCGCGGAGCGCTACTTCGAGGAGACGGGCCGGCAGGCCGAGGTGGTCGAGGTGAAGGGATCGGTCGAGCTGGCCCCGCTGGTCGGGCTGGTCGACGGGATCGTCGACCTGGTCGCCACCGGCCGCACCCTGGAGGAGAACGGTCTGGAGATCCGTGAGGAGATCGCCTCTTCCACGGCGCGGCTGGTCGCCAATCGCGTCTCCCACAAGCTGCGCGCGGCCGAGGTGGACGACCTCGTGGAGCGGCTGCGGCCGGAGAAGGGCTGATGCAGATCAAGCACTTCGACTGGGATGGGTCGAACCCACGTGCCCTGGCGGCCGAGATCAGGGCGCTGCAGCCGCCGCTCGGCGAGGTCGGCGAGCCGGTCGCCGGGCTCGTGGCCGAGGTGCGCCGAGGCGGCGATTCGGCGTTGATGGAGATCGAGCGCCGGTTCGCGAGTGGATCGGTGGACCCGGGTTCCCTCCGCCAACCCGACGAGGCGCTGAAATCGGCGGCGTCGCGGGTGGGCCCGGAGATCGCTCGCCGCCCTGGAGACGGCCGCGGGCAACATCCGATCGGTCGCGGAGGCTCAGCTGGGCGATGACAGCCGCGTCGAGCTGTCGCAGGGACACTCGGTCGAGCTCAGGGAGGTTCCCGTCGGCTCCGCCGGGATCTACGCCCCCGGCGGCACCGCCGCCTACCCGTCGACGGTCCTGATGGGTTGCATCCCGGCGAAGGTCGCCGGCGTGGGCCGGATCGTGGTCGCCACGCCGCGGCCGGTCGCCGATGTGACGCTCGCGGCCGCCTCGATCGCCGGCGCGGACGAGGTCTACGCAATGGGGGGCGCGCAGGCGATCGCAGCGCTCGCTCTCGGCACTGACACCGTCACCCGGGTCGACGTGATCGCCGGTCCCGGCAACCGCTACGTCCAGGAGGCCAAACGCCAGCTCGCGGGCGAGGTGGGGATCGACGGGATCGCGGGGCCCTCCGAGCTGATGGTGATCGCGGGTGACACAGCGAACGCGGACTGGATGGGGCTCGATCTGTGTGCCCAGGCCGAGCACGGGCCCGACGGCCTGCTGGTGGCCGCTGCGGTCGAGACCGTCATCCTCGACGCAATCCGGGAGAGCGTCGAGCGGATTGCCGGAGAGCAGGGCATCGCGGAGGACGCGGCGCTCGCTCTCGTCGCAGTGCCGGAGACCGAAGCCGGGGTGGCCCTCGCCAACGCGCTCGCGCCCGAGCACCTCGAGATCCTCACCGAGGATGCCGAGCTTCTCGCGGGGCGTGCGATGACCGCCGGGTGCGTGTTCCTCGGCGAGCGCAGCGCCACGGCTTTCGGGGACTATGCGGCCGGCTCCGAACCACGTGCTGCCCACCGGCGGCGCGGGGCGCTTCCAGGGCCCGCTCGGCCCGGGCGTCTTCCGCCGCCGGATCTCGACGGTCGAGATCACGCAGGAGGCGGCCCGGGAGCTCGCCCCGACGGTCGCTACATTGGCCCGCGCCGAGGGCTTCCCGCTGCACGCTGACTCCGTGGAAGCACGAGCGAAGGAATCGGGGATGAGCCGCACAGCAGAGATCAAGCGCGAAACCAAGGAGACCAAGGTCAGCCTCCGGCTGGACCTGGACGGCGGCGAGGCCAAGGTCTCCACCGGCGTCGGCTTCCTTGATCACATGCTGGAGCTGCTCGCGCGCCATGGGCGGCTCGGCCTCGAGGTCGAGGCCTCCGGGGATCTCCAGACCGGCGCGCACCACACCACCGAGGACGTCGGCATCTGCCTCGGCCAGGCGATCGACCATGCCCTCGGCGACCGCGCCGGGATCCGCCGCTACGGCTCGGCCCTGGTGCCGATGGACGAAGCCCTGGGGGAGTGCGCCATCGACATCTCCGGCAGGCCGTACTGCGCGTTCGACGCCGAGCTCCCGGACGTGACCATCGCCGGCTTCGACTCCGAGCTCACCGAGGAGTTCTTCCGCGCCGTCTCCAACAACTCGAAGATGACGCTTCACATCTGGGTCCGGTCGGGCTCGAACGCCCACCACATGATCGAGGCCGCCTTCAAGGCGTTCGCCCGCGCCCTGCGCGTGGCCGTCTCGATCGACCCGGAGGAGAGCGGCGTGCCGTCCACCAAGGGCACCCTGACCGAATGACGCGCGTCGCCATCCTCGACTACGGAATGGGCAACCTGCGCTCGGTCGAAAAGGCGCTCGAGAAGGTCGGAGCCGAGGCGGAGATCACCGCGGACCGCGGGCGCGCCGAGTCGGCGGACGGCGTGATCCTTCCGGGCGTCGGCGCCTTCCCGAAGGCGATGAGCCGCGTCCATGAGATCGGGCTGCACGAGCTGGTCGCGAGCCGGGTCGAGGCCGGCGTCCCAGTGCTCGGCATCTGCCTCGGCATGCAGCTGCTCTTCGACTCCTCGGTGGAGAACGAGGGGGCGAGCGGGCTCGCGCTGCTCGGCGGCGTCGTGGCCCCGCTGGAGGCCAACGGCTACAAGGTCCCGCACATCGGCTGGTCGCCGGTGCGCTGGGAGCATTCCTCGCGGCTGACGGAGGGCCTGGGGGAGGAGACGCCGTTCTACTTCGTGCACTCGTTCGCGCCGCGGCCCTCGGCCGAAAATGACGTGCTCGGCACCGCCGCCTACGGCGAGCGCTTCACCTGCGCCGTGGAGCGCCCGCCGCTCTATGGCGTCCAGTTCCACCCGGAAAAGTCGAGCTCCGCGGGACTCGGCCTCCTGGCTAACTTCATCCGTATCTGCAGTTGATCCTCTACCCGGCGATTGACATCCGCGACGGCAAGGCCGTCAGGCTGATCCAGGGCGACTACGACCAGGAGACGGCCTACGACGACGATCCCGTCGTCGCCGCCCGCCGCTGGGTGGATGGCGGCGCCCGCTGGCTCCACGTGGTCGACCTGGACGGCGCCCGCGCGGGCGAGCCGGTGAATCTCGAACACGTCCGGCGGATCGTCGCGGCGGTCGGCGTGCCCGTCCAGCTCGGTGGCGGCCTGCGCGACTCGAAGAAGGTCGAGGAGGCGATCTCATCCGGGGCGGAGCGGGTCGTCCTCGGCACCGCCGCGGTGCGCGACCCCGACATGGCCGAGGCGATCGCCGCGGCCCACGGCGAGCGCGTCGTCGTCTCGGTCGACTCACGGTCCGGGAAGGTCGCCGCCGAGGGCTGGACCCGATCCTCGGATCTCGGCACCACGGAGGTGATCGCCGCCCTCTCGGAGCGCGGGGTGAGCCGGTTCGTCTACACGCCGGTGGAGGTCGACGGCCTGATGGGGGGCCCGGACCTCGATTCGCTGCGCGAAGCCGCCGGGGCCACCGACGGCGAGCTGATCTACTCCGGCGGGATCGGCTCTCTCGACGATCTCCGTGCCCTCGCCGACCTGGGGCTCGACAACCTCGGCGGCGCGATCGTCGGGCGGGCGCTCTATGAGGGGCGCTTCGGCATCGCCGAGGCGCAGTCGATCCTCGATCCATAGGATCCGCCCATGCGGAGACTCTTCGGCCCGTTCTTCGTCTTCGCGGGGATCATGCACTTCGTCAAGACCCGCACCTACGAGCGGATCATGCCGCCGTACGTCCCGCGCCACCGTGAGCTCGTCTACGCGAGCGGCGTCGCCGAGATCGCCGGCGGGCTGGCCACGATGCACCCAGCGACGCGCAAGGCGGGGAGCCTGTGGAGCATCGCGACGCTGATCGCCGTCTTCCCGGCGAACCTCCACATGGCGATCGAGGCCGAGCGGTACGAGAAAAGGGTTCCGGGCGGCCGCAACGCCCTCTACGCCCGTCTCCCCGTGCAGCTGCTCTTCATCGCCTGGGCGTACGCGGCGGGCGACTGGGACTAGGCAAGCCCGGCGGCCGCGAGGGCTACGGAGTGCTCTCCGTAGTCCTTGAAGTGGGTGATCCGGCCGTCGGTGAAGCTGGCGATCACGGCGGTGGGTACATCCGTCTCGACGCCACTGCCTCGCCCGCGGACGCGAATGCTTCCGAGGGCGAGGACACGACCGTCGGGCAGATCTCGAACGTCGGGATAGTTCAGCTCGAAGACCTCGAAGCTCTCCCGAGTGTCTCGCCAGAAGGCCCTGATGCCCTCGTGTCCCTCGAAGGCCCCCTCGGTTGCGGCCCGCAGGGGCTCGAGGTGGATCCGCTCATCGCTCAGCTCGATCAGCCGCTCCAGGTCGCCCTCATTGATCGCCTGGTTGCCCTCCACGAAGCGCCGTGCGTTCGACTCCATCAGCCCAACGTTAACCTCGATTCATGGTCCTGAAGCGAGTCATCCCCTGCCTGGACGTTGACGACGGTCGCGTCGTCAAGGGCACCAACTTCGTCGACATCCGTGACGCCGGCGACCCGGTCGAGCTCGCCGAGCGCTACGACGCGGCGGGCGCTGACGAGCTCGTCTTCCTCGACATCACCGCCTCGCATGAGAGCCGCGACACGATCGTCGAGCTGGCGCGGCGCACCGCGGACAACGTCTTCATCCCGTTCACGATCGGCGGCGGGATTCGCTCGGTCGAGGACGCACAGGCGGTGCTCGATGCCGGTGCCGACAAGGTCTCCGTCAACTCATCCGCGCTGGCACGGCCCGAGCTGATCTCGGAGCTTGCCAGCGTTTTCGGCTCGCAGTGCGTGGTGATCGCGATCGACGCCAAGCGCCGCGGGGCCGGCGACAGCTCGGAGACCTGCGACGCTCCCCCGGGCCACTTCGGGGACGCCGAGTGGGACGTCTACGTGCATGGCGGGCGCAGCAAGGTCGAGGAGCGCGAGGCCGTCGACTGGGCCAGGGAGGCCACGGAGCTGGGGGCGGGGGAGGTCCTCCTCACCAGCATGGATCGCGACGGGACCGCGGACGGCTATGACCTGGAGCTCACCCGCGCGGTCGCGGAGGCGGTCAGCGTCCCGGTGATCGCCTCCGGTGGAGCCGGAGAGCTCGACCACCTGGTCGAGGCGGTCAGCGACGGGCACGCGGACGCCGTGCTCTGCGCGTCGATCTTCCACTACGGCTCTCACACGGTGGCCGAGGCAAAGCAGCGGATGGACGAGGCCGGGATCCCGGTCAGGATCGCCTAGCTCTTCTTCTTGCTCTTCTTCTTGCTCTGCTTCTTGCTCTTGGCCTTGGCCTTCTGCTTGGCGGCGGCCGCGGCCTTCTCGGCCTTGCGCTTGACGTCCGCAGCGGTTCGCGGCTTCAGCCTGTAGATCGTCTTGTAGCCGGTCAGATAGAGGTTGCGGCCGTCCGAGATCACCGGGTTGTACGCGCCGTCCTTGAACGTCCACACCTTCTTGCCGTTGGCGGTGTCGAAGCCGTCGGTCTCGGTCGTGCCCAGGTTGGCGACGTAGACGATGTTCCCGATCACGCTGGCGGCGCCGATCACCGAGCCGCCCGCGTCAGCGGACCAGCGCTCGTCGCCGTCGCGCGCGTCGAGCGCGTAGAAGCTGCTGCCGCCGTAGGTGCCGAAGTAGACGGTGGGCGGGCTGTTCGGGGTGTCGGCCGCGGCCGCGCCGGCGTAGACCTGGCCGCCGATGGTGTGACTCCAGATCACGTCGCCCGTCTCCTTGTTGAAGCTGTAGACGCGGCCGTCCTTCGCGCCTGCGTAGACGCGCCCGAAGGCCACGGCCGCGGTCCCGTAGAAGGCGCCGGCGGTCACGCCGGTGCCCTGCGAGTCGGACTGCCACTTGATCGCGCCGTTGCTGATGTTGACGGCGCTCATCGTGCCGGAGTAGTCCCCGACGTAGGCCACCCCGTTCGAGATCGCGGGCGCCGCCTTGATCTGTCCGCCGAGGTTGGTCTGCCAGAGGGTCTTGCCGGTGTCGGCGTCGAAGGCGTAGAGAGTCCCGCACTCGCACCCGGCGATCACCTTGTTCCCGACGACGACCGGCGAGGACTCGGTGCGCCCCGGCAGCGAGCGCTTCCAAAGCACGGCCCCGCGGTGTGTGCCCAGAGAGATCACCTGGCCCGGATCGAGGTTGGAGAAATAGAGCCTTCCCTCGGTGTGGGGCTCGCCGGGCCCGTAGGCCGGGGCGGAGGCGTTCCGGGAAGCGATCTGGCGTATCCAGCGTGCCTTCCCCGAGCTCTTCTTGATCGAGAACGCCAGCCCGTTGTTGTTGATCCCGTAGATGGAGCCCCCGACCACGATCGGCGAGTACTCCAGGAGGCGGCGGCCCTTGAAGGTCCATTTCGTCGTGAAGGGGGGTTTGACGTCGGGGGCGTCGAGGAAGCGGGTCCGCTCCTTGTTGCGACCGTAGAACGGCCAGTCGACGGTCTTCGTGACCGGGCCGGTGTCGGTCGTCGTCTCGATCGTGCAGGGGTCGGGACAGGACTTGTCGGCGGGGCGCTTCAGCACCAGGTAGCCGATCAGCGCAATCAGGACCGCGCCGACGCCGGCGGCGGTGCCGAGCGTGGCCCAGCGGTGGTTCTTCCAGAGGTTCTCGAGCGTGCCCCGCATACGATCCGCACGATAGGCAACAGCGCTAATGCCGGACTCAATGGAAATCGACCCAGCACGACTGCCGCAGGCGGTCGAATCCCTGCCCCAGATCCAGGCGCTGCGACCCATAGCCGAGCGAGTGCCGACGTACCTGGTGGGCGGGGTGGTCCGCGACCTCCTGCTCGGAGCCGACGGCGCGGACCTCGACGTCGCGGTGGAGGGCGACGCGAAAGCCCTGGCCGATGTTCCGGGCTACGAGCCGGAGCGAGACGAGCTCTTCCTGACGGGGAGGCTCGAGGCCGACGGCCAGACGATCGATGTTGCCCAGACCCGGGCCGAAACCTACGCGCACCCCGGAGCGCTGCCGGAGGTGCGGCCGGCCCCCATCGGCGAGGACCTGGCGCGCAGGGACTTCACCGTCAACGCGATGGCCTATCCGCTCGAGGAGCATGCCGAGCTGATCGATCCCCACGGTGGCCTCGATGACCTGCGGGCGGGGCGCCTGCGCGTGCTCCACGAGCGCTCCTTCATCGACGATCCGACCCGCGCCCTGCGAGCCGCCCGCTACGCGGCGCGCTTCGGATTCGATCTGGAGCCGGATACGCAGAGATTGCTCGGAGAGGCCGACCTGTCGACGGTCTCGGAGGATCGGATCCAGAACGAGCTCCGGCGGATCGGCGCCGAGGAGGATCCCGCCCGCGCGCTCCAGCTGATCGCCGACTGGGGCATCCTGCCGACGCTCGATCCGGCGGCGCCGGCCAGGGTGGCCGCGGTGGCTCGGCTGGTCCCGAATCGGCCGTGGGTCGGCTGGGTGGATCGCGAGCTCGCCGTGATGCTGGCGATCGTCCGGCCGCTGCCACAGATCCGCGAGCTGGTCGGCGCTGAGCCCGAGCGGGCCTCGGATGCCTTCTGGCTGGCGAAGTCGTGGGACCCGGCACAGCTCCTCGTCGCCAGGGCGCTGGGCGCCGAGTGGCTCGACGATTACGCCGGGAGGTGGCGACACGTCGGGCTGGAGATCACCGGCGACGACCTGGTCGCCGCCGGCATCCCGGAGGGTCCCGCGATCGGGCACGGGCTCGATGCGGCGCTCTCGGGCAAGCTCGACGGCGAGCTCTCGGGGCGCGACGAGGAGCTGCGGATCGCGCTCGCCGCAGCGCGCGGCGAGATCCCCGAGGACTGACGACTTCCTGATCTAGCCTTGCGCGCCATGGAATGGCGCGAGCAGGACGGCGTCCGGTGGCTCGAGGCGGAGCTGTCCGGTGCGAAGGCTGCCTTCTCCACCCGCATCGGCGGAGTGAGCGTTGCGCCCTACGACGCGCTCAACGTCGCGATCATGACCGGCGATGAGCGCGAGAGCGTGCGCGAGAACCGCGGCCGGCTCGCCGCCGCCGTCGGGCGAGATCCCGATGGGGTGGTGATGGGCCGGCAGGTCCACGGCTCGGAGCTCCGGGGACACGAGGAGCGACAGGAGCCTCACGTCTTCGCCGACGTCGTGAAGAGTCCCGACGAGGTCGACGCGCACTCGACCTCCAGCGCGGAGCTGACGCCGCTGGTGATGGTGGCGGACTGCCTGCCGGTTGCGGTGCTGGGACCCCGCGGGGTCGCGATGGCGCACTGCGGCTGGCGCGGCCTGGCGGGCGGAATCGTCGCCAGGGCCGTCGACGCCGTCGATGCCGAGGCCGCCGCGATCGGTCCGGGCATCGGCCCCTGCTGCTACGAGGTGGGAGAGGAGGTGCTGGCGGAGTTCGAGGAGCTCGAAGGGGTGGCCGAGGGCCGCATGCTCGACCTGCCGGCCGTCGCCACCGCGCTGCTGGAGCGGGCCGGCGTCAGCACCAGCGAGTCCGCCGATCTCTGCACGAGCTGCAATCCCGAGCTGTTCTACTCCCACCGCCGCGACGGCGAGCGCACCGGGCGTCAGGCCGGCCTCGTCTGGATGGACTGAGGAATGGTCGAGCCCGTCACCGATCTGGATTTGGAAAATGTCCGTTCCAACCTCGCTCGGATTCGTGAGCAGGCCGGTCCCGATGTCGAGGTCCTCGCCGCGACCAAGTACATCCGCACCGAGGACATGGGCGTCCTGGCCGACGCCGGCGTCGGCCTGGTCGGCGAGAACCGGCTCCAGGACCTGGAGGAGAAGCGGGAACGCTGGGGCGACCGCTTCACCTGGGACTTCATCGGCAACCTGCAGAGCCGCAAGATCAAGCGGATCCTGCCGCTCGTGCGCCTGATCCACTCCGTCGCCTCGGACTCGGCGCTCGAGCAGCTCGGCCGCCACGGCGGCCCGGACACCGAGGTGCTCGTCGAGGTGAACCTCTCGGGCGAGGAGGAGAAGGGAGGGATCACTCCCGAGGCGCTCGACGATTTCATCGAGCGCTGCCCGGTGAGGGTCTCGGGCCTGATGACGATGCCTCCGTTCACCGAGGATCCCGAGGGCTCCCGGCCCTACTTCGCCCGCCTCGCGGAGCTCGCCTCCGACCGCCGCCTGCCGCGGCTCTCGATGGGCACGAGCCAGGATTGGCCGGTCGCGGTCGAGGAGGGGGCGACAATCGTGCGCCTGGGGTCCGTTCTTTGGTCATAATCGGTCAACACGGGCTGGAGGAATAACGTCCGTTAAGCCGAATCTGAGGCGAGATGGCGATCAGGGACACATGGAGACGCGCGCTCGAGTACTTCGGCCTCGTTGAGGGTGACTACATCGAGGAGGGCGAGTACGAGGAGGGCGACACGGGCAGCGAGATGGCGCTCGATCAGACCGCCGTCGCGCCGCGCGAGCCCGCCCGCAGCATGCCCTCCCGCCGCGGCCGTGGCCGCGAGGAGGACATCGACGACATCTTCGGCGACGAGGAGCCCGCGCCTCGCCGAGGGCGAATCCGGCTCGGTGGACGACACCGCCGAGGAGCCCCAGACCAGCCGGCGCGGTCGCCGCGGCCGCGCACCGGCGGGGAACGGCGGAGGCGTCGCCTCGATGCACGTCGTCACCCCGCGAAGCTTCAACGACGCCCAGCAGGTCGCCGACGAGTTCAAGCGCTCGAAGCCGGTGATCATCAACCTGCAATCGACCGACCGCGAGCTCTCCAAGCGGTTGATCGACTTCTCCTCGGGCATGACCTATGCCCTCGGCGGCGGCATGCAGCGGATCTCACAGGGGATCTTCCTGCTGACGCCCGAGAACGTCGAGGTCTCCGCCGAGGAGAAGGCCCGCCTGCTCGAGGGCGGCTTCTTCAACCAGTCGTAGTCTCGGCCGTCCCAAGCCTCCAAATAGAGTTGGTCCCATGAAGGTTGGATTCGTGGGCGCAGGCAACATGGCCGGAGGACTGGCGCGCGGCTGGGCCGCCGCGGGCGGCGAGCCCGGTGCGCCCGAGGCGATGCTGTTCGCCGACGCCGATCCGGCCAAGGCGAGGGCTCTGGCCGAGGAGGTCGGCGGGGAGGCCCTGGAGGGCAATGTGGCCGTCGCCGATGGCTCCGACCTGGTGGTCCTCGCCGTCAAGCCGAACGTCCTCGATCAGGTCGCACCCGACCTCGTGCAGGCCGGCACGCCGGTGCTCTCGATCCTCGCCGGAACCACGCTCGAGGCCCTTCATGAGGCGCTGCCGGGGATCGATCTGATCCGTGTGATGCCCAACCTGGGAGCGCAGCTCCGCCAGGCCGTGCTCTGCGTCGTCTACGGGGAGAAGGTCGGGAAAGCGCGAGCGGGAGCGAGTCGCACAGCTGCTCTCCCTGCGTCGGGGACGTGATCGAGCTCGACGAGGATCTGATCGATGCGGCGACGGCGATCATGGGCTGTTCGCCGGGCTACCTGGCGCTGATGGCGGAGGTTCTGGTGGAGGCCGGGCGTCAGGGAGGGCCTGACCGAAGATCAGGCGCTGCGGATGGTCGCCCGCTCCATGAGCGCCACCGGAGGGCTGCTCGAGCTGCACGACCCCGGCGCCCTGAAGCGGGCGGTCGCCTCGCCGGGAGGGATGACCGAGGCGGGCCTGAACGCGCTCGAGGAGCACAAGATCCAGGAGACCCTGAACGCCGCGGTGGACGCCTCGCTGGAGCGAGCCCGCAGGTGAATCCGCTGCTGGCGATCACGCGGGTCGACGTCGCGGACTACGTCGGCGCGCTCTTCACGGTCTATTTCATCCTGATCTTCATCCGGGTCCTGCTCTCCTGGATTCCCCGGATGCCGTACTACCCGTGGCTGCGCGCCAGCGTCGACTTCATCCACCAGGTCGTCGATCCGTATCTGAACCTCTTCCGGCGCGTGATCCCGCCGCTCGGCGGAGGCGGCATGGCGATAGACATCAGCCCGATCCTCGCGATCTTTCATCCTGTTCATCGTCGGGCGCGTGGTCGTATCGCTGATTCACGGTTGAGGAAATCCCTCGATCTGGTCGTCCCGGCGCTGGCCGCGTGCGGGATCGTCGTGGCACTCGACCAGGGCACCAAGGCCCTCGCAACGTCTCTGGTCGAGCGAGGCGACCGCGTCGAGGTGCTGCCCTTCCTCGCCTTTGAGAACGTGCGCAACGAGGGCGTCGCCTTCGGCATCGGCGGGAACATCTCGGCCGTCCTCATCGGCGCGACGATCGTCGTCCTGCTCGGCTTCCTCGTCTTCCTGGCTTCCAGGTCGCGGAGCGGCTGGCTCGTCTGGCTTCCCGCTGCGCTCCTGATCGGTGGTGCGCTCGGGAACCTGGCCGATCGCGTTCGCGACGGGGCGGTAACGGACTTCATCGACCTGCCCGCTCTGGCCGACGTTCAACCTCGCGGACGTCGCGATCACGGTCGGTGTCCTCCTGCTGTTGATCGACGTGGAGCGCTCGAGGGACTGATGGAGGCCGACAGGCTGATCGTCCACCTCGACGAGGACCTCGCCGTGATCGAGAAGCCCGCGGGAGTGGTCGTCCACGCGGCGCCTTCCCACAGGGGCGAGACGCTCGTCGACCTGCTGGAGGGAATCGTGGGTGGCGGGGAGGGCGAGCGGCCCGGGATCGTGCACCGGCTCGACAAGGACACCTCGGGACTGTTGGTGGTGGCCCGGAATGAGGAGACCCACCGGGCACTGGCGCGCATGGTCAAGGCGCGGGAGGTGATCCGCGAGTACACCGCGCTGGTCGAGGGGCGACTGGAGAGCAAGACCGGGACCATTGACGCCCCGCTTGGGCGGCATCGCAGACAGCGGACAAAGCGGGCGGTGAAGGGGGCAGGATCGAGGGAGGCGCGCACTCACTTCGAGGTGATCGAGGTGCTGCCGGCCGACACGCTCGTACATGCTCGGCTGGAGACCGGGCGCACGCACCAGATCCGCGTTCACTTCGCTGCGATCGGCCATCCGGTCGCCGGGGACCCGGAGTATGGGACGCGAGGGAGGCATGGGCTCGAGCGGCAGTTCCTGCACGCGAGTCGGTTGGGGTTCACGCACCCCCGCACCGAAGAGAAGCTGGAGTTCACCTCCGAGCTCCCGGCGGACCTGCGGGAGGCTCTCGCGCGGGCGCGCGGGTCCTGAGTTGGCGGGTTTGTCCCGCATACCGGGACTAACCCGCCAAATCCTGAGTGAGAACCTGTGCCGCCCCCTTTCATTGCCGGTCTTCGAGGCCACGCCTGCCGTTCGCCCCTCAGCGCCTACAATCCCGCGGACTTTGCACCCAACCCCCGCCGAGAGGCACGGGACGCTGCCCGGGCACGCCCGGGTTCCCGCAGCTTCGGCAGGGCATTCGAACAAAACCAAGCGTTAGGAAGGTCAGATGGCCGAGATAGGCATCAAGGAGCTGCTGGAGGCCGGAGTCCACTTCGGTCACCAGACCCGGCGCTGGAACCCGCGCATGCGCCGATTCATCCACGGGGAGCGGGAGGGGATTCACATCATCGACCTCCTCCAGACGGAGGAGCTGCTCAGGCAGGCGACCGAGTTCGTGACCGAGGTCGCGGCGAAGGGCGGAGTGATCCTCTTCGTCGGGACGAAGAAGCAGGCCCGGGACTCCGTCGAGGAGTGGGCCGAGCGCTGTGGCATGCCGTACGTGAACCGGCGCTGGCTCGGCGGGCTGCTCACCAACTTCCAAACGATCCGCAAGCGGATCCAGAGGCTGCACGAGCTGCGTGAGCTCAAGGAGGGCGGCCGGCTGGACCTGCTGCCCACCAAGGAGCGCATGTCGATGGAGGCCGAGCTGCGCAAGCTCGAGTACAACCTCGGCGGCGTTGCCGACATGCAGCGCATCCCGGACGCGGTGATCATCATCGACCTGAAGACCGAGGAGATCGCGCTGCGCGAGGCCGAGCGTCTCGAGATCCCGATCATCGGGCTGGTCGACTCCAACTGCGATCCGACCCCGGTTCGCTACGTGATCCCCGGCAACGACGACGCGATCCGCTCCTGTGAGCTGATCATCGGCGCTCTGGGCTCCTCGATCGAGGGCGCCGCGGCCCAGTGGCGCGCGGCGGAGGAGAAGCGCCGCGCCGAGGAGGAGGAGAAGAAGCGGCGTGAGGAAGAAGAGCGCAAGCGCCGCGAGGCCGAGGAGAAGGCCAAGCAGGAGGCCGAGGCGAAGGCAAAGGCCGAGGCCGAGGAGAAGGCCAAGGCCGAAGCCGAGGCGAAGGCAAAGGCAGAGGCGGATGCAAAGCAGCAGGCGGACGCCAAGCAGGCCGAGGCGAACAAGGAGGCCGCCGAGGAGGTCCCTCAGCCGCAGCCCGAGGGCGGCTCGCATCCGCACAACGCACAGGGATCCCAGGAGGAGGCCGACCGCGAGGCGGCGATCGAGGTCCCGCAGCCTCCGCCCGCCGACGACGCAGAGCCGACCCAGGAGCCGGCTCCGACCCAGACGGGAGGTGATTCCTGATGGCGGTGACCGCCGCTGACGTGAAGGCGCTTCGCGAGCGCACCGGCGCTCCGATCGTCGACGTGAAGAATGCGCTCGAGGAGGCCGAGGGCAACGAGCAGAAGGCGATCGAGATCCTCCGCAAGAAGGGTGCCGCGTCCGCCGCCAAGCGCGGCGGCAGGGGCACCGCGGAGGGCGTGGTCGCGGCCTACACGCACATGAGCGGAACCGGAGAGCGCAAGCAGCAGCGAATCGGCGTCCTGGTGGAGGTGCAGTGCGAGACCGACTTCGTTGCGCTCAACGAGGACTTCAAGGAGTTCGCCCGCGACGTGGCCGTGCACATCGCGGCGATGAACCCCCAGCACGTCTCCCTCGAGGACATCCCCGAGGAGGATCTCGCGAACGAGCGCAGGATCCTCGAGGAGAAGGCGAAGGAGGACGGGAAGCCCGATGACATCGTCGCCAAGATCGTCGACGGCCAGATCAAGAAGTGGGCCTCGGAGATCGTGCTCCTCGACCAGAAGCACTTCAACGAAGACAAGTACGAGGGCAAGACCATCGAGGACCTGCGCGCGGAGGTTGCGGCCAAGACCGGCGAGAACGTGCGGATCGCGCGCTTCGCGCGCTTCGAGGTGGGGCAGGAGTAGCCGGCTTGGCCGAAGCGGCCTTCAACCGCATCCTGCTGAAGCTCTCCGGGGAGGCCCTGATGGGCGACCTCGAGTACGGCACCGATCCTGAGCAGATCGAGCGGATCGCCAATCAGGTCCGGGAGGTCCGCGTTCAGGAGGTCGACGTCGCGATCGTGGTCGGCGCCGGCAACATCTACCGCGGCCTGGAGGGCGCAGCCGAGGGCATGGACCGCGCCACGGCCGACTACATGGGCATGCTGGCGACCGTCCTGAATGCACTGACGCTCCAGGACGCGCTGGAGAAGGTCGGGGTCGACACGCGCGTCCTCTCCGCGATGGCGGTCACCGAGGTGGCGGAGCCCTACATCCGCCGCCGCGCCATCCGGCACCTCGAGAAGGGCCGTGCCGTGATCTTCGCCGCCGGGACGGGCAACCCGTTCTTCACGACCGACACCGCCGCTGCGCTGCGCGCGCTGGAGATCCACGCCGAGGCGATCCTGATGGCCAAGAACGGGGTGGAAGGCGTCTACAGCGCCGACCCGTCGGTCGACCCGTCCGCCGAGTTCCTCCCCGAGATCAGCCACCGCCAGGCGATCGAGCGGGGCCTGCGTGTCATGGACTCAACCGCCCTCTCGCTCTGCATGGACAACGACCTGCCCATCTACGTCTTCAACATGGCGGACGAACGCAACATAGATAGGATCGTCAGCGGAGAGAGGGTCGGGACTCTGGTGTCCTCGAAGCCCGCTACGGAGCCAACTCCGGAGGTCCGCACATGACGCTCGAGATGATCGACGAGTTCCTTGCCGACGCCAAGGAACGGATGCAGAAGTCGGTCGACTCGACCCGCAACGAGCTCGCCACCGTCCGCACCGGCCGTGCCTCACCGCACCTCCTCGACCGCCTCGACATCGACTACTACGGCGCGCAGACACCGCTCAAGCAGCTCGCCCAGGTGGCCGCGACGGACGCTCGCATGCTCACCGTCACGCCCTACGACAAGTCCTCGATCGGCACGATCGAGAAGGCGGTCATGGAATCCGACCTCGGGCTGACGCCGTCCAACGACGGGAACGTCATCCGCCTCCAGATCCCCGAGCTGACCGAGGAGCGGCGCAAGGAGCTCGTCAAGGTCGTCCACAAGATCGCCGAGGACGGCCGCGTCGCCGTCCGCAACATCCGCCGGGACGTCATGCACGATCTCCGCGAGCTGAAGAAGGAGGGCGAGGCCGGGTCGGACGAGGAGCACCACGGCGAGACCGAACTCCAGAAGCAGACCGATGCCGCGATCGGCGAGATCGACTCGCTGCTGAAGGGCAAGGAAGAGGAGATCATGGAGGTCTAGGCTCCCGCCGGACCCCGATCTCCCCTCCCGAATGGCAGCCGACTACGTCGCGATCATCACAGACGGGAATGGGCGCTGGGCTCAACAGCGAGGCCTGCCCGTCATCGAGGGTCACCAGGCGGGCGCGGACGTCGTCAAGGCGCGGCTGCGCGACGCCGCCGAGTTCGGCATCAAGGAGCTCACGGTGTACTCCTTCTCCACGGAGAACTGGACGCGGCCGAAGGAGGAGGTGGACGGCCTGATGGCGATGTTCGCCGAGCGCATCGACCGCGAGACGCCGGAGCTCGATGAGGAGGGAGTCCGCATGCGCTTCATCGGGCGCCGGGAGGGGATCTCCGAGGAGCTCGCGGGCCGCATGGACTGGGCCGAGGCGAAGACGGACGCCAACGACCGCATCACGCTCTTCGTCGCCTTCAACTACGGGGGGCGCGCCGAGATCCTGGACGCCGCCGCAGCTTACCGGGGAGGAGGCGAGGAGGAGTTCGAGAGCCATCTCTACGCCCCCGAGATGCACGAGCCGGACCTGCTCATCCGCACGAGCGGCGAACAGCGGATCTCGAACTATCTGCTCTGGCAGTGCGCGTACTCCGAGTTCGTCTTCCGCGACGAGCTCTGGCCCGACTTCACTCGTGAGGCCTTCGAGGCCTCGTTGGCCGAATACGAGGAGCGCCAGCGGCGCTTCGGGGCGCGGGCGCAGTGATCGAAGACCTCGATCCGCCCTCGTTCCAGTTCGGTCGTGGCCGTGGCGAGCGGGAGCCGGAGGAGCCGCTTCGGGGCGAGCCCGAGGGGAACTACCCGGAGGAGGATCCGCTCGAGCCCGAGATCGTCGTCCGGCGGGTCGACGACGAGCAGGAGGAGCGGCGCGGCCGCGGGTTCCGTCGCTTCATTCCCGAGATGTCCGAGACGACGGCACGAGTCGTGGTCGCGATTCCCTGGATCATCTTCGCGATCGCGATCGTCGGCGTCGGCGGCCTGCTCTTCACGCTCGCGCTCGTCGTGCTCGCGATCCTCGGCCTGCGCGAGTTCTTCCGGATGGCGGAGCCGGAGCAGCCGATCATGCTGCCGGCCTACGCGGTGGCCGCGGGCATGGTCATCGCCGCGCACTACGGCAGCGCCTTCCAGATCCTGCTCGTCTTCGCCGCGATCTTCCCGCTGGCATTCGCGTTCGCCGCCGCACGGCGGTCCCATGAGGCGATCACGATCTCCATCGCCTTCACGATCCTCGGCGTAGCCTGGATGGGAATCGGGTTCTCACACGCTGTCCTGCTGCGAGATCTGCCGCTCCACGGAGGTGCCCTGCTGATCGACGTGCTGGTGGCGACCTTCCTGGGCGACACCGCCGCCTACGGGGCGGGCAGGCTGTTCGGCTCCCGGAAGATCACGCCCCGCATCTCCCCGAACAAGACTCTGGAGGGCCTGATCGGCGGCTTCATCGGGGCGACGCTGGGATTCTGGTTCGCGGGGCTCTACCAGGACTGGCTGCCCGGGATCGACGCCCTGCTGATGGGGATGGCGATCGGCGTGATCGCACCGATCGGAGACCTGTTCGCCTCGCTGATCAAGCGAGACCTCGACGTCAAGGACACCGGCCGCCTCTTCGGTCCCCACGGAGGCCTGATCGACCGTCTCGACGCCGTGCTCTTCACCGTGGTCGCCGGGTACTACCTGAGCGTCGCGTTCGTCTATTAGAGCCGCCTGCGCGACTTCACCGTGCAGACGGTGAGGTCGGCGGGGGCGCCAGGGGCCGAGAGCTCGCGGGTATTGCCGAACTTGAAGCGGCGGCCGTCGAGTTCCTCGCGGACAGGTTCCGAGATCAGGACCTCGCCGCCGTCTGCGCAGTCACCGACCCGGGCGGCGATGTTCACATCGATCCCGAGAAAGTCCCCCTTCACCTTGCGCGGCGTGCCGCGGTGGACACCGGCTCTCTGGCTCGGCCGGTAGCCCCCGACCTCGATCTCCGAGATTCCCTTCTGGGCCTCGAGCGCGGCGGAGACCGCCGCCTGCGAGTCGCCGAAGACGGCCATCGCGCCGTCGCCCAGCCGCTTCACCACCGCGCCCTTGTTGGAGGAGATCGCCTTCTGCTCGACGTCCCCGACCTGCCGGAGCACCTCGAGCGCGGCCTCGTCGCCCGCCTCGAGGGCCCAGTCCGAGAAGCCCACGAGGTCGGTGAACAGGATCGCCACGTCGGCGGTCCCCTGCCTGCGCCTCTGGGCCTCGGAGAGCGCCTGCCACGCCTGCAGCGCGCCCTTGCCGATCTCGCGCATGGTGCTCGGCCCGGAAGGCTGCACCTCCTCCACCAGCCGTTGCATGGGCTCGGGCATCTCTGAGGTCTCGGGCTCGCCGCCGGGGATCAACTTCCGCAGAAAGCGCGCGGTGGCGACCAGCTGCGGATTCGCGTCGGTGCGGCGAACGACGTCGCGGATGCTCTCGGTATCGATTGCGGGATCGGGCTTCTTCCGCCTGCGCCTGCTCAATGCCATGAATGCATCCTCGCAAGGCCGCAACTTCTCGGCCTCATGCTGTTTCGTCAGCGAACGCTCAAAAACCTGAAAGGGTGGTTCTGGATGAAGAAGCTGTTCAGTCGCCGGCCCTCCGCCGGCGCCGTGATCGGATTCATCGCGCTCTGCGTGGCACTCGGCGGAGGTGCGTACGCCGCCACCAACAAGAAGGTCGAATACAAGGGCCTGAGCAAGGACGCACGCCTCAAGGTGCTCGGAGTCAGCGCCACCAACGCGCAGACGGGCACCACGCCCTGCGACCCGAACAGCCCGACCACCTTCACGAAGTGCACCTCGGTGGACGTGAACGGCTCGACGGGCTTCCCGCGTAAGTACCTCGTCGTCTTCGACGGCACCTTCGATGGCGGCGGAGCCGCCGCGGCCGGTGTCTGCCACCTGGAGCTCGATGGAACAGAGCTCAACGGCACGAAGACCAACGTGCACACGCCCGGTGGTATCGAAGGGTTCGGCATCAACATCGCCACCACCGCTCAGGGCGGCAAGCACACCATCTCCGTCGCCTGCAACGAGACGACTGGCGACCTGAAGGTTCCGCAGTACGAGCTCACGGCGGTCCAGACCCGCTAGGGCTGAGTCGCACGACGTTCGAATGACGGGAGGCCCTTGGGCCTCCCGTCTTCGTGCACGAGGGGGTTTACGAGGGGTTTCGGGCGACACCTACACTGGGCTGCCGTGAAGCGAGTGCTGATACTCGGATCGACGGGGTCGATCGGCACCCAGGCGCTCGAGGTGATCGGCGCCGCCGACGGCCTGCAGGTAGCCGGGCTCTCGGCCGACTCGAGCTGGGAACGGGTCCTCGCCCAGGCGCGTGAGCACGGGGTGCCGACCGTCGCACTGGCGAACGCAGGCTCGGCCGAGGAGGCCTCCGCGGCATGGGGCGGACAGGTTCTCGCCGGCGAGGACGGCGTCCGCGAGCTGATCGCCACCTCGAAGCCCGACCTGGTCCTGAACGCCGTGGTCGGCGCCGCCGGCCTCGGTCCGACGATCGTCGCTCTCACCGAGGGGATCGACCTCGCCCTCGCGAACAAGGAGAGCCTGGTGATCGGCGGCGAGTTGGTCACGGCCCTCGGCGAGGCCACCGGCGCGCGCATCATCCCCGTCGACTCCGAGCACTCGGCGCTCTTTCAGCTGATCGGCGCCGAGCCGCCCGGCACGGTGGACCGCCTGGTGCTGACCGCCTCGGGGGGGCCCTTCCGAGGCCGCACGGACCTCTCCGGGGTGACCGCCGAGGAGGCCCTCGCCCATCCGACCTGGGAGATGGGCGGCAGGATCACGATCGACTCGGCCACCCTGATGAACAAGGGCTTCGAGATGATCGAAGCGCATCACCTCTTCGGCGTTCCGTACAGCCAGATCGACGTGGTCGTCCACCCGCAGTCGATCATCCACTCCCTGATCAATCTCAACGACGGCGCCTCGCTCGCGCACCTCGGCTACCCCGACATGAAGGTGCCGATCTCCTACGCGCTCCAGTACCCGGAGCGGGCGGATGTGGACGTTCCGACGCTCGACCTGGCGAGCATCGGCCAGCTCACCTTCGAGCAGCCCGACACCGAGACCTTCGCCTGCCTGCGCCTGGCGCGTCAGGCCGGCGAGGCGGGCGGGACCGCGCCCTGCGTCCTCAATGCCGCCGACGAGGTCGCGGTTGAGGCCTTCCTGGCCAAGCGCATCCCCTTCACCGGCATCCCCGAGGTCATCGAGCGAACGCTCGGGGCGCTCCCCGGCGGCCCCGTCCGCCATTTCGAGGAGCTCTTCGAGATGGACGAGGCGGCGCGTGAGCACGCCCGCGGGCTGATCGAAGGCCTGGCGGTCGCGTGAGCTGGGTCCTGGTGGTCGGCGGCTTCGCCGTCCTGGTCATCCTCCACGAGGGCGGGCACTTCGTCGCGGCGAAGCTCACCGGGATGCGCGTCGAGCGATTCTTCCTCTTCTTCCCGCCCAAGCTCGTCAGCTTCCGGAGGGGGGAGACCGAGTATGGGATCGGCATGATCCCTCTGGGCGGCTTCGTGAAGATCACCGGGATGAACCCCGAGGAGCTCGAGGCGGCGGAGCGCGGGGAGCAGGCCGAACACACGCCAGGGCTGCTCGAGCAGATCGAGGGCGCGGACTCGGGGGGCGTGACGCCGCAATCGATCGAGGGCGGGGGAGAGGTGGATCCCGAGGTCCTGCGCCGTGCCTACTACAACCAGCCGGTCTGGAAGCGAATCGTGGTGATCGCCGCAGGGCCGGTGGTCAACATCGTCCTGGCCTTCGTCCTGCTGTTCGCGGTGTACCTGAGCCTGCCCGTGCCCAAGGGCATCTCGGTCGAGTCGGTCACCGCCGGCACGCCGGCCGCCGGCGTGATCAAGCCCGGTGACAGGCTGCTCGCGGTCGATGGGACCCGAGCGACGATTCCGGACCTCTCGAAGATCGACGACGCGGACCGGCGGATCAACGTCGCCAACGACAAGTTCGCGCACATCACGAACCTGATCCGGAGTCACCACTGTCCCGGGGGCAGGTCACCGAATTGCATCTCGGCCACGCCGGTGACCGTGAAGGTCGATCGAAATGGCAAGGTGAAGACGCTCCATCTCCACACCTACTACGACCCCGATCACCATCGCTATCGGCTCGGAATCGAGTTCACGGCGGTCGGAACCGCCACTGCCGACCAGACGCCCGCCGAGGCGGCGAAGCTGGCCGTGGACAAGATGTGGTTCGTCACCTCGCGCACTGTCTCAGTGATCGGCCGCCTCTTCGAGTCCGAGCAGCGCAAGCAGGTCTCGGGCATCGTGGGCGGCTCGCAGGCGCTCAACCAGGCGATCGGCTTCGACGCGCACCAGGCGATCTTCGTGCTCGCGGTGATCAGCCTCTCGCTCGGGCTGATCAACCTCTTCCCGTTCCTGCCGCTGGACGGCGGTCACATCTTCTGGAGCCTGGTCGAGAAGGTCCGGGGCAGACGGGTGCCCTTCTGGGTGATCGAGCGGGCCAGCGTGGTCGGCTTCCTGCTCGTGATCATGCTCTTCGTGATCGGATTGAGCAACGACATCGGCAGGCTCACGAGCTGATGCTGGTGTAGCGTTTTCCAGGGTTTCCGAGGAGAGGAGAGCGTGCTGTGGAGGTAACGACTTCAGAGCGGTCTGCCAGCGGGGGCGCGGCGCCGGGGTTGGCCGCTGAGAACCTGCCCAAGGCCTTCTATGAGCAGGTGGAGCGGCTGGGCGACGACCTCGCGATCCGCGACGAGGCCCGCGGGGTGGACCTGAGCTGGAACGAGCTGCGGGATCGTGTCCACCGGATCGCCGGCGGGCTCGCCAAGCTCGGAGTGAAGAAGGGGGACACGGTCGCCCTCATGCTCGGAAACCGCTGGGAGTTCATCCCGTGCGACCTGGCGGCCGTCTCTCTGGGCGGCGTCCCCTTCTCGATCTACCAGACCCTCGCTCCTGAGCAGATCCAGTACGTCGTCTCCGATGCGGGCAGCCGGGTCGCGATCATCGAGAGCGCCTACCTCGACCACTTCAACGAGGCGCGCAAGGAGCTGCCGGATCTCGAGCACGTGATCGTCGTCGATGGAGAGGGCGGCGACCACACCCTCGAGGAGCTGATGGAGATGGATCCGGAGTTCGATCCGGCTGACTCAGTCGCGGATCTCGGCCCAGACGACCTGCTCACCCTGATCTACACGTCTGGAACGACCGGCCCGCCCAAGGGCGTCCAGCTCACGCATCGCAACCTGCTCTTCGCGATCGCGACGGCCGACGAGCTGATCCAGCTCCCCGAGCGGGGCGGCAAGGTGATCTCGTGGCTGCCGGCTGCGCACGTCGCCGAGCGGAACGCGCACTACTACCTGCCGATCACCAAGGGCCTCGCCGTCTACGTCTGCGAGGACCCGCGGCGGATCGCGGAGTTCCTGCCCAAGGTGAAGCCGACCTGGTTCTTCGCCGTGCCGCGGATCTTCGAGAAGCTCAAGGCGGGTCTCGAGGCGATGCTGGCCGGCCTGCCCGACGAGCAGCGCGTCCCGGCCGAGAAGGGGCTCGAGGCCTCGCTCGCGAAGGTGCGCGCCGAGCAGGCCGGGGAGGAGGTGCCGGCCGAGGTCGCGGCAGCCGCGGCGCAGGCCGACGAGCAGCTCTTCTCGGCGCTCCGCTCCCAACTCGGCCTCGACGAGGCGCTCGCGGTCAACGTCGGCGCTGCTCCGACCCCGCTCGAGGTACTCGAGTTCTTCCACGCGATCGGCATCCCGATCGGCGAACTCTGGGGCATGTCCGAGACCTGCGGGCTCGGCACCATCAACCCCCCGGATCGGATCAAGCTCGGCACGGTCGGCCCGCCCACGCCGGGCGTCGAGATCCGCCTCGACGACGACGGCGAGGTCCTGGTCAAGGCCGACTGCGTGATGCCCGGCTACCGCAACCTCGCGGAGAAGAACGACGAGGCATTCACCGAGGACCGCTGGCTGCGGACCGGCGACATCGGCGAGATCGACGAGGACGGTTATCTGAAGATCGTCGACCGCAAGAAGGAGCTGATCATCAGCGCCGCCGGCAAGAACATGTCACCGGCGAACATCGAATCGCACGTCAAGTCCGCGAGCCCGCTGGTGGGCCAGGCGGCGGCGATCGGCAACGGCCGCCCCTTCAACACCGCGCTGATCGTTCTCGATCCTGACTTCGCCCCGGTCTGGGCCTCCCAGAACGGCCTCGAGGGCAAGTCCATCGAGGAGCTGGCCAAGGAGCAGAAGACCCGGGAGGCCATTCAGGCGGCCGTCGATCAGGCGAACACCAAGATGGCGCGGGTCGAGCAGATCAAGAAGTTCGCGATCCTCCCGGCCCAGTGGGAGCCCGGCGGCGACGAGCTCACGCCGACGATGAAGCTGAAGCGCAAGCCCATCGACGAGAAGTACGCCGAGGAGATCGAGGCGCTCTACCAGCGCTGACCCATGGAGGATGCGATCCGCAGGCGGCGCCGGCTGCGCCACCTGCAGGAGCGTCGACGCAGAGCCGCTCTTCGCCGCCGCAACGCGCTGTTCGTCGCGGCGGTGGCGAGCGCCGTGATCGGGGCGGTCGTCGGCGCAGCTGCGGGAGGCGAGACGGGCACTGCCGCAAAGCCGGTGAAGCTTTCCCGCGGCGGCCTTGGACCTCCTCGGGATACGGGCGATCTGGAGCCCCACAAGGGACCGGTCCCGGTCCTGATGTACCACGTGATCGCCGATCCGCCTCCAAGTGCGCAGTTTCCTCAGCTGTTCGTCGATCCGAAGTCCTTCACGGCGCAGGCGAAATGGCTCGCCCGCCGAGGCTACGCGGCGGTCACGCTGAACCAGGTTTACGACGCCTGGTTCGGAGATGGGAAGCTCCCGCCCAAGCCCATCGTCCTCACCTTCGACGACGGCTACCGCGGCGACTACGTCTTCGCGCGGCGCACGCTGCGTAACCTGCACTGGCCGGGCGACCTCAACCTGCTCGTCGGCAACGTGGGCGAGGAGCTCAGCGGTGAAATGGTCGAGCGGCTTATCGACGACGGCTGGGAGCTCGACGCCCACACGATCAGCCACCTCGACCTGACGACGATGACCGGCGCCCGCCTCCGTCGGGAGGTCGCGGGCTCGCGGCAGATCCTCAGGCATCGCTTCAAGCAGCCCGTGAACTTCTTCTGCTACCCGGCGGGCAAATTCAACCGGTCCACGATCAGGGCAGTTCGCCAGGCCGGTTACCTCGGTGCGACGACCGAGCTGCCGGGTGAGGCATCCCGTCGTCTGATGGACGAGCTGCATCGCATCCGCGTGGATGGCTCGGACGGCGTCAGCGGCCTGAAGGAGAAGCTCAGCCGGGCGGGTGCGTAGCCGCTAGTGGTGCTTCTTCTTCTTCTTGCACTTCTTCTTCTTGGCGGAGTAGCCGCCGGACTTCTTCTTGTGCTTCTTGCACTTCTTCGTCGTCGTGGTACCGCCGCCGCTGCCCGTGCAGGGTTTCTCGGTCGGCGTGGCGGCATTGTTTCGGCCGATGGGAGTGCCAATCGAGAAATCGGCCACGCTGTTGTCGGTGTCGTCGGGCGCGTCAAGCGCAGTTGCGCATCCGCGCGCGATCGTGCGGACGAGCGACTGTCCCACGGCGAGTGCCGGTGCCGGATTGCCGGCGGGGGAAGAAAGTGGCGTAGTCATCCCGTTGAAGGTGCCCCAGGTGACGCAATCAAGACCGCCCGTACCAGTGGGACCGGTCTCGTAGCAGACAGCGCCATCTTGATTGACCAGTTGGTCATCGGCGCCGGGGCTGTCCGTGCCCGGTACCGCCGAGCCTCCTACCAAGTAGGTGCGCTGGCTCAGGTTGAAACCGGCGTTGGTGGTAATCAGGTGGTCACCCCCGATCTGGCCGTCTGCGCTCCTGAAACTGACGTAGTGGTTCATCAGAAAACCCTCGCCGTCCTCGGGGAGCTGCAACATCACATAGCTGTGCGCCGCATCGGTACCTCGATGAACCTCGCGAATCTTGGTCAGGTGGAAGCTGGCAGCCGCACTCGTGGCAAGCAGCCCGGCGAGACCGGTGGTGAGCAGTCCTGCCAAGACGGTTCGCTTGAGGCGGCGATTCATCTTTCCCCTTCCCAGATACCCCTGTACATCGCAACGACGGCGTTCAATCTTCTCCCCTCTGAATCCCACTAGTGCTTCTTCTTCTTCTTCTTCTTGCACTTCTTCTTGGCGATCTCGGCCGAGCGCTTCTTCGCTTTCTTCTTGCACTTGCGCTTTTGGACCTTCCCGACGGGGGAGGCCGGCGGCGTGAATTCGATCGTCGCCTGCAGCAGCAGCTCGTGCTGCGCGTCAGCCAGGAGATTGGCCGAGTTTCCGTCCGTGGGCTGCGACGCGAAGTTGTTGGCGAATGTGCTCTGCGGCAGGCCATTCGCCATCGCCTGTGCCAGGCCGTTAGCGCCTCCGCCGCCGACGCCGAGCAGCCCAACGTAGTCGCCCTTGCTGATCGGCAGCGACGCCGGGTAATCGAAGATCACGCCGGTCGGGGTCCCGGCAAAGGTCCCATTGGGGACAGGCGATGGAGCCTGCACGGATGCAATCGCGGTGAAGTTCGTGTTGGTGGCCGGGACGATGCTGACCGGTCCGTTCGGCCGCAGCACCTTGAGCGTGTAGACGGCCCCGTCGTCGGCGCTCTTCACCTTCCAGTCGGTGATCGTGCCATTGACGGGGGAGACGACGGGGTTGGAGCTCGTCGCCGGGTCGAAGGAGAGTTGAACGCTGAGCGCGCTGTTGCTGATTCCACCGTCGTAGTTGCTGACGAGCGGGCTGCCTATCGTCACCGTGTCGGCGGCGGCGGCCGCGGGTGCGACCGCAATGGCCGCCGCGGCGAGCGTGGTCCCGAGCGTGATTCGAGCGAAACGGCGATTCATTCCTTCTCCCTCCGTGGTCCCCTTAGCGAAAGCCGATCATCTCAGACAGGCACGAACGGTGCAATAGCGCTTACGGGATGGCGCTTTCACGGGATTGCGAAACGCCGGAAATGGCCCCACGGCTACCCTGTGCCCGTGGCCTCCAAGCGCCAGATCTTCGTGCGCGACGTCCCCATCGGGGGCGGCGCACCCGTCGCCGTGCAGACGATGTGCAAGACCGAGACGGCAAATCTCGAGGCGACGATGGAGCAGATCCGGACGGTCGCCGAGGCGGGAGCCGACCTCGTGCGGGTGGCCGTGCCACGTGACAAGGACGTCGAGGCCCTGAAGACGATCGTCAGGGAGTCGCCGATCCCGGTGATCGCCGACATCCACTTCAATCACACGCTCGCGCTGAAGGCGATCGACGCCGGCGCCGATTGCATCCGGCTGAACCCGGGAAACATCGGCGGCCGCGAGAAGGTCGCCGAGGTGGCGAAGAAGGCGAATGCCGCGAACGTCCCGATGCGGATCGGAGTCAACTCGGGATCGCTGCCCAAGCACCTGCACGAGCTCGAGCGTCAGAACTCGGTCGAGGCGCTGGTACAGGCGGCGGTCGAGTTCGTCGAAATGATGGAGTCGCTCGACTTCGAGAACTTCAAGGTCTCGATCAAGTCGACCAGCGTCCCCAACACGATCGCCTCCAATCGCCTTCTCGCCGAGCGCATCCCCTATCCGATCCACCTGGGAATCACCGAGGCGGGGACGAAGTGGTCCGGCTCACTCAAGTCCTCGGTCGGGCTCGGCACTCTGCTCGCCGACGGGGTCGGGGACACCATTCGGATCTCCCTCTCCACGTTCCATGCGGAGGAGGAGGTCAAGGTCGGCTGGGAGATCCTCAAGGCCCTGAAATTGCGCGAGCGTGGCCCGGTGCTGATCGCCTGCCCGACCTGCGGCCGCCTCCAGTTCGACATGGACACGGTCGTCGCAGAGATCGAGCAGCGCCTCGAGGGGTACACGGAGCCCGTCGAGGTCGCGGTGCTTGGCTGCGCCGTGAACGGGATCGGCGAGGCATCTCACGCGGACTTCGGGATCACCGGCGCCAAGGACGAGGGCCTGATCTTCTCCCACGGCAAGCCACTGCGGAAGGTCCCCCAGGCGGAGCTGGTCGACGCCCTGTTCGCCGAGATCGATAAGTCGCTCGACCGCGGCTCGGTCGAGGTCGAGGAGGCCAAGGCCCGAGAAGGCGCGGATTGGCTCGCCAGGATCGAGGAGGAGAACGCGGGCGAGCTCACCCCCGAGCGCATCGCCAAGCTCGAGGCCGAGGCCGCCAGTGCCGACGCCACCGACGTCACCGGCCCGGACCTCGCCGATGGCGAGCCCTACCTGAAGCCTGTCAAGCGCCCCGCGCTCGACGAGGAAGCGTCGCCCACGGCGGGACGACGCTTCACCCGCACCTGACCAGGGCGCCCTGGACGATCGTACGAGGCCCCGCCCCCGATCCGCAATTCCCCGTCGGCAGGTGGCGTAGTTCGCACGCCAACCAGTGGTAGTTCGCACGCTTTTCGAGACGTCCCGCCGACGGGATCATCTCCAGCCTGATGTGTGGACACGGCAACCCGCTGAACCTCCGCCTGATGATCTACACGCGCTACGGCGCGATGGTCGGGTGCCTCTCGTGCGGGTCCTCCTTCTTCGTCGACCTGCGCAGAGACACCAACACGCCGGCGCCGCCCACGAGCCGGCAGAGCGCTCAGTAGGCCTTCGCGAAGATCGCGATCACCTTCGCCGGGCCGCCGGTGATCACGCAGCGCGCGTCCGGTGGCAGCTGCTCGTCGAAGGGGATGCAGCGCACCGAGACGCCCAGCTCTCCCATGGTCTTCTCCGTCTCGGGGTCCTCGCTCCAGGGAGCCTTGACGAAGCCGCCGGACTCCGTGTCGTCCCCGGAGAAGAACTCCCTGAGCTCCTCGAGCGTGGTGATTTCGTCGCGGGTGCGCTCCCGGAGACGCTTGGCCGCCTCCTCGAAGAGCCCAAGCTGGATGTCGCCGAGGACGCCCACCACCGCGTCGGCCGCGCCCTCGCTCGGGACCGCGTCGCGGGAGAGGCTCTCGTCATCGCGGCGAGTCATCGTCACGACGCCCTGGTCGAGGTCGCGCTCGCCGATCTCGATCACGATCGGCACGCCCTTGCGGATCCACTCCCAGCGCTTCTCGGCGGGCTTGCGATCGCGCGAGTCGACCTCCGCGCGAATCGGGACGTCCATCCAGGACCGCTCGCCAAGCTCGGCCCGCAGCTGCCCGGCTGCCTCCAACACCCGCGCCGAATCGTCGCGCGTGATCGGGACGATCTGAACCTGCTTGGGAGCCACCCGGGGCGGCACCCGCAGGCCGTTGTCGTCGGCGTGGGTCATCACCACGGCCCCGAGCATCCGCGTGGAGACCCCCCAGGAGGTCGTGTAGCAGAGCTTCCGCTCACCGTCCTCGTCGGTGAACTCCATGTCCATCGCCCCCGAGAAGGTCTGGCCGAGGTAGTGCGACGTGCCGGACTGGAGGGCCTTCCCGTCCTGCATCATCGCCTCGATGCTGAGCGTGATCTCGGCCCCGGGAAAACGCTCGGACTCGGGCTTCTCACCCGGAATGACCGGGATGGCGAGCACGGACTCGGCGAACTCGCGGTAGACGCCCAGCATGCGACGGGTCTCCTCGAGCGCCTCCTGCTCGTTGGCGTGGGCGGTGTGCCCCTCCTGCCAGAGGAACTCGGTCGTGCGAAGCAGCACGCGAGGCCGCAGCTCCCAGCGGACGATGTTGCACCACTGGTTGACCATCAGCGGCAGGTCGCGGTAGGAGTTGATCCACTTGGCGAAGGAGCGGCCGATCACCGTCTCCGAGGTTGGGCGAACGATCAGCGGCTCCGGTAGCTCCGCGGCGGGGTGGAGCTTGCCGTCGTCGCCCTGCTCGAGGCGGTGATGGGTCACGACCGCCATCTCCTTCGCGAAGCCCTCGACGTGCTTGGCCTCCTCCTCGAAGTAGCTCAGCGGGATGAACAGGGGGAAGTAGGCGTTCTGCGCACCGGTCTCCTTGATCCCGTCGTCGAGCGCGCGCTGCATCAGCTCCCAGGTGCCGTAGCCCCAGGGACGGATCACCATCGCGCCACGGACGTGGTCGAGCTCGGCGACCTCGGCGTCGCGCACCACGCTCTGGAACCACTGAGGGAAGTCCTCGGCGCGGGTGGGGGAGATGCCGGTTTTCGCTTTGCCTTCCATATGCTCGGCTGGTGGCCCGGAGCCGCGGACAATCCTTGCGTAAGGGGCGGCGAAAGGGTTTCCGGCGCCAGTTCGGGCTCGACCGATCGGGGCCGCCGCCACGCCAGACCAGGCCGGGGCAGCCGCTGCGGCCCTGGACGATCCCGAACGCCGTCGGCTATCTCCGGCTCGCCGGCCTGCCGGTCTTTCTCTATCTGGCCTTCTCCTCCGGCGATGGCCGCGATGCCTGGGCCGCGGCGATCTTCTGGCTGATCGCAGTCGGTGACTACGTGGACGGCTTCCTGGCCCGGGCGACGGGCCAGTACAGCCGGATGGGGGCGATCCTGGACCCGATCGTCGACCGGCTGACGATCCTCTCCGGAGTCGTGGTCTGCTGGCACTTCGAGCTGCTGCCACGCTGGGCGCTCGCCCTGCTGGTGGCTCGAGAGCTCATCACCGCGCTGCTCGCCGAGATTGCGCTGAGGCGAGTCGGCGAGCTCCAGATCAACTGGCTGGGCCGGATCGCCGTCGCGCCGGTCATGGCGTCGCTCTTCTTCGCGATGGTCTCCGACAGCTGGGTCTGGAGCGCGATGCTGATCACCGGCGTCGTCCTCGGGATCCTCGGAACCATCGCCTACGTCAGACAGGGCCTCCGGCAGATTGCAACTGCATAGCCAAAACACTCAAGTCGCGGTTGAGGCTGCGCGTTCGCACATATAATCCCCGCCCGACCACTGAAAGTTGAGGATCCGTGGAGGAAGAGACCTTTCCCGATATCGGCTCGATGAGCGACGAAGAGCTCAAGGAGCTGATCGACAATCTGACCGCTGAGGAGCAGGAGGTGTCCTACCGCCGCCGGATCCTGCACGGGCAGATCGACATCCTCAGAGCGGAGCTGGTCAACCGCCTGCGCGAGAACCGCCCCGAAGGAGGCACGCTGATCAAGGGCGACGACGTGCAGCGGCTGAGCGAGATTCTCGCGGGCCGCTCTGAGCCCCCGACCAAGCCTCCGACCTAGACGGGGGTCGATCGTGGCGATCCACTGCCCCGAGTGCGGGTTCGTCAACGCCGAGGGGGCCAACTACTGCCAGAAGTGCGGCGCCTACCTCTCGCGCCCCGAGGGGAAGGACGAGCCGACGACGATGACCTACACGGTCGACGAGTCGGGCGAGATGCATCAGGTCGACATCGACGAGGTCGTCGAGAAGCATGGCGCCGCCCTGGTCATCCGCTCGGGCGGCGGTCGCGCGGGGGAGAGCTTCACGCTCGACGACGAGCGCATCTCCATCGGGCGCACCCCGGACGCCGGCGTGTTTCTCGACGACGTGACCGTCTCGCGCAATCACGCCCTGCTCGTGCGGCGCAAGGACGGGCTCTACATCGACGACCTCGGATCGCTGAACGGCACCTACGTGAACCGGCGCCGAATCGAGTCCCATCAGCTGGCGGACGGCGACGAGATTCAGATCGGCAAGTACAAGCTGAGCTATCTGGAGAAGTGACCATGGAAGCCTCGTCCACGCCCTTTGACCGCAGTCAGACCGACGGCGCGCCCTCCAATCGGAAAGCGCTCACGATCGGCGCGGTGGCGAAGATCCTCGGTCGCGAGTTCGAGGACATCTCGATCTCGAAGATCCGCTACCTCGAGGACCAGAAGCTGCTTTCGCCACGGCGGACGCCCGGCGGATACCGGCTCTACAGCCAGGCCGACGTCGAGCGGCTGCGCGCGATCCTGCGCATGCAGCGCGACGAGTTCCTGCCCCTCCGCGTCATCCGCCAGGAGCTGGCGGCGGGCGCTCGCGAGGAGCGCACGGGTGCCGCGCTGCGACGCGCCGCCACGGTCGAGGCCGGGAAGGGCTCACGGATGTCGCTCGATGAGCTGGTCGACGTCACCGGCGTCGCCCCGGCCCTGATCAAGGACCTCGAGGACTGGCGCCTGGTCCAGCCGGAGAGCGTCGAGGGCACGAAGTTCTACGACGACACCGACCGCGAGATCGTCCAGGCCAGCGCGGAGCTCGCCCGCTTCGGCGTCGGTGGCCGCAACCTCAAGGTGCTGCGCACCGCGGCCGACCGCGAGGCCCAGCTGCTCGAGGCCGTGGTCGGGGCGGCGCTGCGGTCCACCAACCACAACACCCGCCGCGAGGCGATGGAGAACCTGGAGAGCCTCGCCGCCGCCTGCAACAACCTCACCCACATGCTGCTCGTCCGCGATCTGCGGAAGCTGACCGGCGAGGAGTAAAGCCGCAGATGAGCGACCCCGCGGCGATGTGCGCCTGGGGGCGGGCGTGCCCGAGCGGATCGGTGGACGCAGGGCGCAGCCCTTGCTGGTGGCAAGGGCAAGCCCGAGGACGCCGAGACGCGAAGCGCACGTCCGTCATCCAGGCGTGCATGGTCGCGGGGTCGTTCATCTAGTGGCACGCGTCGTGCGCAGGCGCCGGATCGCCGCGCCCGCGAGCGCGCTCTGGGCGGTGATCACTGACCCTTACCACCTGCCGCGCTGGTGGCCGAACACCCAGCGGGTCGAGAACGTCAGCGAGGACGATCCCGCCGAGCGCAGCTGGACCCAGGTGCTCGAGACGAGGGACGGTCGCGGCGTCCGGGCCGACTACCACGGGGTGGCCGTGACCGACGGTGAGCGCTACGTCTTCGAGCAGACCGTCGAGGGGACTCCCTTCGAGAAGTTCGTGAAGCGCGCCCGCACGGAGATCCAGCTCAGCTCCGCAGGACGGCGAGACCGACGTGACCATGTCGCTCGACCGGCGGCTGCGCGGGCTCTCCCGTCTCGGCGCGCCGATGATGCGGAGGGCGATCGGCCGGACACTGAACGAGGCGCTGACCGGGCTGGAGACGGCGGCGACGGGGGAGTCGCACCTGACCGCGGACATGAAGTGGTGGGGATGGGGCGACCCCGAGCGTCGCCTCGATCTGCCGCCGCAGGCGGTTGCCGCACTGCGCGAGGAGCTCGGCGTCGAGCCGGCGGACGAGGTCGAGCCGGTTCCGCTCGAGGAGGTCTCCCTGCCGGAGCCGCGCCCGATCCCCGACGCCGTCCGCTCCGCCGCCGGCGAGGTGCTCGACGAAGTGGAGGACCGCCTGCGCCGGGCAGCAGGCCGCAGTTACCCGGATCTGGTGCGGCTGCGCACCGGCAAGCTCGAGGTCGCGCCGGACGCGATTCTGAGGCCCGCGGACACCGCGGCGGTCGAAGCCGTGCTCGCGGCCTGCGGGGAGAACGGCGTGGCGGTCGTCCCCTACGGTGGCGGCACCAGTGTCGTCGGAGGTCTCGACGCGGTCGCCGACGGCCACAACGCGGTCGTCTCGCTGGACCTGGAGCACCTGCGCTCGGTTGAGCTCGATCCCACGTCCCTGACGGCCACCCTCGGGCCGGGTCTCTCCGGACCCGACTCGGAAGCAGCGCTCCAGTCGCAGGGCGCCACCATCGGCCACTTTCCCCAGTCCTTCGAACAGGCGACCATCGGCGGGTTCGCCGCCACCCGTTCCGCCGGACAAGCCTCGAGCGGCTACGGGCGCTTCGACGAGGTCGTCACCGCCATCGAGCTCACCGCCCCCACCGGGCGGCTGCGGACCAGGCAGACGCCGCACACGGCCGCCGGCCCGGCGCTGCGCGAGATGGTCCTGGGCTCCGAGGGGACGCTGGGGGTGATCACGGAAGTGACCTGCCGCGTGCGGCCGGCGCCCCGGGAGCGCCGCTACGAGGGGTGGATGGCGGAGAGCTTCGAGGCCGGTCGCGAGATCGTTCGGGACTTGGCCCAGCACCATGAGGCGCCCGATGTTCTGCGGCTCTCGGATGAGGAGGAGACCCGTGTCTCCCTGGACCTGGCGGGAACGGAGGGCCTTCGGAAGCGCGCCCTCAACGCCTACCTGTCCGTGCGGAAGCGCAGGGGCGGCTGCCTGATGATCTGCGGCTGGGAGGGCGAGCCTGAGTCGGTTCGCCGCCGCCGCTCGCTGGGGCAGACGCGGCTGCGGCTCGGCGGCGCGGTGCCGCTCGGCTCGGCGGCCGGGCGCTCCTGGCAGCGCAACCGCTACGGCGGCCCGTACCTCCGCGACGAGCTGATGGACCTCGGCGTCATGGTCGAGACGCTCGAGACCGCTCACACCTGGAGCCGGCTCGATGAGCTCTATCGGGCGGTCGGCGGAGCTCTCCGGGGAGTCCTCGGGGAGCGGTCGATTGTCATGTGTCACCTCTCCCACGCGTATCCGGACGGCGCGTCGCTCTACTTCACGTTCTTCGCCCGCGCCCGGCAGGGTCGAGAGCTGGAGCAGTGGCGCGAGGCGAAGACCGCCGCGTGCGAGGCAATCGTCGCCGCCGAGGGGACGATCACCCATCATCACGCGGTCGGTCGCGACCACGCTCCCTACATGTCCGCGGAGGTCGGGGAGCTGGGTCTTGATGCCCTGCGGGCCATCAGGGAGCGGCTCGACCCGGCCGGGATCATGAACCCCGGCAAGCTCCTTCCGGACTGAGCCGTCTACTTCAAGGCGCCGCGCATCACCGGCGTGCCGACGACCTGGGGAAGGGTTGCGCTCTGCGCCGCCTGCTGGACCGCCGCCGCCGCCTCCCGCTGGCGGGTCAGCGTCAACACGGCCGTCGTGAAGCTGGGAAGGAGGCCCTCCGCCGCAGTCGGAATCGGAGTTCTGCCGGTGAGCTTGCCGTCGGCCCCGACAGCCTGGAACGCGACCGGGAGGCTCCTGCCTCCCGCGCCGGCGAACCAGAGCACGTAGCTCTCGCCGGGGCCGCTCGGCGCGAGGCCCGCGATCGCCAGATCGACCGCCGGTTGGTCGGCGACGCGAACCACGGAGATCATCCCCATCGCCTTCGATCCCGCAACCGGAGCGAGCTTGATCGGCACGACGTCCTCCTGATCGCTCCGCGTGGCGGTCGTCGTCTCGCCGCCACCATCGCCTCCGCCGATCACCACCACGAGGACCACGATCGCGGCGACCGCCATCCCCCCGGCGGCGAGCCAGAGGGCCCACGGCCGGCGCCCGGCGGGCGGGACGGGTGCCGCGGGGGGAGCGGCGTCAACGGCCCCAGAGGGCCCCTCCAGGGCCTCCAGGCGCGCCCTGACGTCCTCGGGGGGGAATTCCCGGTCCGGGGTCACCTCGAGAGCCCGGGAGGCGTCGTACGCCCTGCCGCGGACCTCCTCCGGATCGATTCCGAGAACGGACGCGACCTGCTCATAGGTGTCCCCCGAGAGGAGCAGCCGGAGCAGGGCGCGCTGGTCCTCGCTCAACGCCATCGGCTGGCGCGTTCGCTCAGCCCTTCGAGCCCGTGATGGTCCCGGCCTGGCTCTGTGCCTGCTGGAGCTGCTGCTGGA
Source organism: uncultured Solirubrobacterales bacterium (assembly GCA_963728875.1). Taxonomy (GTDB): domain Bacteria; phylum Actinomycetota; class Thermoleophilia; order Solirubrobacterales; family 70-9; genus DASUPK01. Next base: position 594,248 of record CAVSLJ010000002.1, on the reverse strand, counting down.
GCTGCTGCAACAGCTCCGTGCCGCTCCCCTCGAGCACGGGAGTCCCGACGAACGAGATCACGCCGGTCGCCTGCTTGTTGCCCTGCTGGGCCTTCAGCGCCTGAGCGATCTGGTTCTTCTGGTCCGCCGTGACCCGCGAGAGCCGGACCTTCTGCAGTGCCTGCAGGAAGACCAGCTCCTGTGTGGGGAGGGGGGCCGCACCGGTCAGGTTGCCGTTGTCGCCGACGGTCTCCTGTCCCACGGGTCTCGCCTGCTGATCGGAGCCGTACAGCCAGAGCACGTACTCGTCGCCGTTACCGCTCGGCTCGAGGTTGGCCGCGTTCATCTGCAGGGCGAAGCCCGAGATCGCCGGCTTCTTCGAGTTCTGCTGGTTCTGCGGCGACACCGGCACCAGCGTGAGCTGGCCGGCCGGCGGGCAATCCTGATCGGCGAATTCGCCGACCGCGGCGAGCTTCGTGGTCGGGACGCCCGCCTGCTCCGCGGCGGACGTGTCGATCGGCTTGCAGTCGCTGCTCCCGCCTCCGCCTCCGCTGGTCGCCACGACGATGGCGGCGACGATCAGGACGAGCAAGGCACTCCCGCCCACGATGAGCTGGGTTCGCCGCTTCGGTGAGACCGAGCCGCCGCCGGCCGCTGAGGAGGGCGGCGGCGCGTGAGGCGACTCCCGGCCCCTTCGGCGCCGCGGGCGGTGCAGGCGTCGCCGGTGCGTGAGGCTCGGGCGCTGCTGAAGCGGGTGTGGCGGCGGGCGGGGGAGGGGGCGGGGCGTCCCGGCGGCCGCCGCGGGGCTCCGGGACCTCCGGCAGATCGGCCTTGGGGGCGAGCAGCCTCAGGTTCTGGACGAGGCGCTGCGCGAGCGCGTTGGCCTCCGGGTCGCTCTGCAGGTGCCGGACGGCATCCGCTCGCCCGATCGGGTCCGCCTGGCCCAGCAGATAGTCGCTGAGCTCGACCTGTGCGTCCGGATCGGCGCCGCCGATCTCGGTCAGCGCTGAGCGAGCCCGCGAGCGCACCTCGTCGGGGGCGATACCCAGCAGGGAACCGATGTCGTCATACCCCTGCCCCCCTTCGAGCAACAGCTGGAGCATGGCGCGCTGTTCGTCCGTGACCGCCACGAGCGTGGAAGCCTAGGGCAGCGGCCGAAGGCGTGACGCAGCTCTTAGCCGGCCTTTAATCCCGGTGCAACGCGCCTCGCCAGACGCGGGTAGTGCACGAGGAGCCCGTCCGAGTCGAGCTCGAGGTCGGCGGTGAAGTCGCCATCGCGGCTGATGTACCTGACCACCGACCCATCACCGGCCGAGCGGACGTGCTCGTAGCGCTGTGGGGAAGCCTCAACGCGCAGGGTCGGCATCCGCACGAACGCCATCACGAAGTCGCCCGAGCCGCCCGCCCGGAAACCCTCGCGCAGGATCGGCATCGTGTTCGTCAGCGGGGAGTTCTCGATGTCGATGTCCCGCGCCTCCGAGAGATCGGGCAGCTCGCCGTCCCAGGGGCCGCCGGGCACGTCGCCCTCGTCCGAGACCTCCGCTGCCCAGCTTCCCGAGCCGTCATGCCTGAGCATCAGGTGCCGGCTCCAGCCCTCCGCCGTCGCCGTCAGCTCCAGCTCGCTCGTCACGTAGCGCTCGGGTGCCTCCAACCGGTAGTCGACCCGGAACGGTGCCGGCTCGGCCCCGAGCTGGATGCCGCTCGCTCGCAGGCCATCCTGGCCGAGCTCCACGGAGGCCGTCTCCGTCAGCCACTCCTCGACGCCGGTCCAGAGGAGGAATCGCATGGCGGCAGACTAAGGTCCCGCGTCGTGGCCGAGTTGAACCTTCCATCTGGATTCGTCGAGCACATCGGCATCGAGTGGCAGGAGCTCGATCCCGAAGCCGCACGCGCCCGGATCAAGGTCGAGGACCATCACCTGCAGCCCTTTGGGGTGGTTCACGGCGGGGTCTACGCCTCGCTGGCCGAGGCGATCTGCTCGGGCGCCACCTACGACGCTCTGATCGACCAGGAGGACGTCCCCCTCGGCCAGAACAACAACACGACGTTCCTGCGACCGATATCGGAGGGTCATGTCAACGCGGTGGCTCGCGCCCGCCAAAGGGGCCGGACCACCTGGATCTGGGACGTGGAGATGACGGACGACGACGGCCGCGTTTGCGCGCTCTCCCGGGTGACGATCGCGGTCCGGCCGCGGCGCTAGACGGCTTCGCCATCAGATCGCGGCCACAAGCGGCCGCCCCACACAAGTCGCTACGGGCTTCGCCCTCCGCTCCGAGGTGGAGCGGCCTGGTGGCCGCTAGCGAGGCAGCGCCCGCATCGAACCGAACCGGTTCGTGATCGGCAGGCGCCGGTCGCGGCCGAACGCCTTGGTCGAGACCCGGATCCCTGGCGGCGCCTGGCGGCGCTTGTACTCGGCCCGGTCGACCAGGCGGATCACGTCCATGACGACGTCCTCGGGCAGGCCCTGGGCAACGAGAGCGGCGATGCCCTCGTCCCGCTCGACGTAGGCCTCCAGGATCCGGTCGAGGATCTCGTAGGGGGGCAGCGAGTCCTCGTCGAGCTGGTCCGGGCGGAGCTCCGCGGAGGGCGGGCGCTCGATCACAGAGGCGGGGACCAGATCGCGCCCCTCCTGCTCGTTGCGCCAGCGGACCAGGCGGTAGACCAGCAGCTTGAAGATGTCCTTGATCACGGCGAAGCCGCCGGCCATGTCGCCGTAGAGCGTCGCGTAGCCGACCGAGAGCTCGCTCTTGTTGCCGGTCGTGAGAACGAGCCAGCCGAACTTGTTGGAGAGCGCCATCACCAGGTTGCCTCTGATCCGCGCCTGGAGGTTCTCCTCGGCGATGTCCGGCTCGGTTCCCTCGAAGCTCCGGGCGAGCGCGTGGTCGTAGGCGTCCATCGCCTCGGCGATCGAGATCTCGATCAGCTCGACGCCGAGGTTGGCGGCGATCGCACGGGCGTCCGACTGGGTGTCGTCGCTGGAGTTCGGGGAGGGCATGACGACGACGCTGACGCGGTCCGACCCGAGCGCGTCAGCGGCGATCAGCGCGACCAGCGCCGAGTCGATCCCGCCGCTGAGCGCGATGACGACGTGGTCGAAGCCGTTCTTCTGGACGTAGTCGCGCAGGCCGAGCCGGAGCGCGGCGTACACCTCCGCCTCCTCGCTCGCGATCGGCTCCGCGATGCTCGCCGTGGCGTGGCCGTCGCCGGCCGGCGTCAGATCGCAGACCAGGAGCTCCGGCTCGAACTGCGCGGCGCGGGCGAGGGTCCCACCGTCGGGCCCGACCACGACGCTGGCCCCGTCGAAGACCAGCTCGTCCTGGCCGCCGACGGTGTTGCAGAGCGCGAACGCGACGCCGTTGGTGCGGGCGCGCTCGGCGACCATCCGCTCGCGCGCCCGGCCCTTGCCGCGGTGATACGGCGAGGCCGAGGCGTTGACGATCAGGTCTGCGCCGGCGGCAGCCTCGTCGACCTCGGGGAAGCCCGGGTGCCAGATGTCCTCGCAGACGGTCAGGCCGACCCGGGCGTCATCGAGGTCGATCACGGCGGGCTCCGTGCCCGGCTCGAAGTAGCGGCGCTCGTCGAAGACCCCGTAGTTGGGCAGCTCGCACTTCCGGTAGACCGCCCGGACCCCTCCGTCCGCCACGACCGCGAGCGAGTTGTAGGCCGGGGGAGGGAAGGGGTCGATCAGCGGATCGAAGCGCTCGAGCTCCTCGCGCGAGCGCTCGACTCGCTCGGGGAACCCGACCAGGGCGACGAGCCCCTCAACCTCGGCGGCGATCGAGTCGAGCCCCTCTCGCACCGCATCCAGGAAGTCCCGGCGCAGCACGAGATCCTCCGGCGGATAGCCGGAGACACAGAGCTCGGGCAGGAGCACGAGCTGCGCTCCGCCGTCCCGAGCGCGATCGATCGACTCGGAGATCAGGCGCACGTTGCCCTCGATGTCACCCACGGTGGAATCGATTTGGGCGAGCGCCAGGCGCAGACTGGTCCCTTCGGCCATGGACCAAGTATGGCGGCGGGGGAGACCCATCCGTGAAGGCGGCTACCCTGCCGCGCGTGTTCAGGCAGGACAGATCGCCCCGCGCCCGCAAGGGCGTGGAGCTGATGGAGGCCCACATCGAGGACCTCTGCCGCGCGTACGGCATCGAGCTGGCCGGCTCCTCGGCCCGGGGGCGGGCGATCCGCTGGCGAGGCGGCAAGCTCGAGATCTCGATCCCGCCGATCCGCGGTCAGGTCTCCTACTTCATCGCCCTGCACGAGATCGGGCACCTCGTCGGGAAGGGCCGCTCCGCTCCGCGCCTGGAGTCGGAGGCGAACGCCTGGCTCTTCGCGCTCGAGAACAGCGTGGTGGAGCCAACCAGCGCCACCAAGCGCTCGATCTCGCGCCGCCTGGAGGGCTATCTCGCCTGGGCACAAAACCGCCAGCACCGGCGCGTGCCGCCGCGGATACCGGAGCGCGACCACCCCTTCTGGGCACTGCTGCAGCTGGGCTAGACCGTCTTGCGGCGGTTGCGACGCTGCCCGGGGCGCGCCACGTCCATGTTGCTGATGATCACGGCGACGACGCTCACCAGATAGAGCTGCCCCAGCAGCGCTTCGGCGATCGCCATGGAGCGGCCCAGGTTGGTGGCCGCCACCAGGTCTCCGTAGCCGACGGTCGTCAGCGTCGTGTAGCTGAAATAGAGGAAATCGTCACGGCCATGTGACCCGCCCTCGGCGAAGAACGGCGTCGACGTGAGCTGGTCCACGGTCGCGTAGGCGACCCCGAAGAGCAGGCCGATCAGGAGATAAAGGCAGAGCACGCCGAACATCGTCTGCAGGGTCACGGCGCCCGACTGCTCGAGCTGCTTGCGCAACCCGGAGATCAGCGCCGGAGGAGTGAGGAGCACGTACAGGAGCGCGACGAGCTCCGCCGAGCCGTTGCCGAACTCGCCGCTGCCAAAGAGGGCGGCAGCAGTGCCGACGAGCCCGACGATCGCCCCGACGACGCTGAGTCTGATCACCCAGCGATGTGCACGGGAGGACACCACCGCCCCGACCAGCACCGCAGCCTGCAGGACCACCGCGACGAAACGTCCGAGGTCGCCGCTGGGTGCGGCCAGCGTGAACGTGACCGTCACCAGGATCAGACACAGGACGAGCCCGAAGCGGTAGTGGATGCGGTGCACGCGGGCATGATCGCCCGCGCGCAGGACACCACCACCCGGCGGCGGCCCTTCGGCTTCGCGTCCCGGGCCGCCTGCTCAGCAGGAGCGGGGGCGGGGGTCCAGCCGCTTGTCCCGCGTGGCGCCCTCGGCGCGGTTCGAGCCGCGTCCGCACTTGATCCTCAGGTCGTGGAACCCGTCCTTGGCGCGCAGGAAATCGATGCCGCCCTTGCCCTTGAGGATGTCGGCGCCGCGATTGCCAACGACCAGATCGCCGTCGGGGCCGCCGGAAAGCCTGTCTCCGTCCGGGCCGCCGAAGAGCCGGTCGAAGCCGAGCCAGCCGCGCAGCAGGTCGTGCCCATTGCCTCCGACCATCACGTCGTTCCCCTCCAGGCCGAGCAGGGTGTCGCTGCCGTTGTTGCCCGACAGGACGTCGTCGCCGGGGCCGCCGATCAGCGTCTCGGAGCTCGAGTCGCCCGCGATGAGATCGCCCTGCGGCGTTCCGATGACGGTCTCGATGTCGCCGTGGACGGTGTCCCGCCTCCCGGAGGATCCCTGGTCCTCGGCGCCGCCGTCGTTGTAGTTGCCCGCCCCGACCGTGACGTTCACCGGGGTTGTGCGGCTTGCCGGGTAGACGAGGGTGTCGGTGTTGCTGCCGCCCTGGATGTCGTCGGGTCCAGCGCCCGCGTCGATCGTGTCATTACCGCTGCCGCCGCGAACGTTGTCGGCGAGGGGCGAGCCCGTGATCTGGTCCCTGCCGGAGTCCCCGGTCAGGGTCCCGTGACCGCTGACGGAGTCATCGCCGGGGCCGCCGTCGAGGTTGCCGCTCACCGTCGTGGGAATCGTGCCCAGGTCCATCGCGATCGAGTCGGCCTGCGCGTCGGTGTCCACCGAGATCGTCTTGATCCCCGCGCCGGGGCAGGTGGCGCTGTGGGATGTGACGGTCGTGCAGGTCCCGCTGGGGGTCAGGTTCGCGGCCGAGTCGGCGACCTCATAGAGATCCATGCCGGCGTCGTAGCGCACGGTCACCCGGTTGACCTCGCTGCCGGACTCGAGGATCCGCACGGTGTTGCCGCCGGTGACCGTGACGGTCGAGGCGAGGGCCGCCGGTGCCGCGGCCAGCCCGACGAGCAACCCGAGCCCCGCAGTCGGAAGCATCCTCCACATGTCCACCTGAACACCGTGGAGGGTCGTTTGGTGCGATAGATTCCCCGCGATGAAGCGCCTCTGGGGATTGCTGCTCATCGTCGGCATCGCGGTGCTGGGCGCGCTCGTACCGGCCTCGGCGTCGGCTGTCGTGGTCACCGACGCATCGAACACCACCGCGATCACCGTGGGCGACCTCGCGCACGCCAGCCCCGACCCGTCCGACATCACCGTCTCGGGGGTGAAGGGAACGATCACGGACGTCAATGTCTTCCTCAACGGGATCAACCACACGAATCCGGACGACTTCGAGATCCTGCTCCAGGGCCCGTTCGGCCAGACCACATCGCTGATGAACGACGCCGGGGGCAGCACGGACCTTCTGACCTCCGACATCTCGTTCAACGACCAGGCCGGCGCAAAGATCCCGGATGCCGGGCCGATTAGCTCATTTGGAAATCAGCCCTCCGACTACGCGGTCTTCGCTGGAGGTGGCCCGGGCCTAGAGGCATTCCTCTCGCCGGCGCCGAGCCCGCCCTATGGCCTGGTGCTCTCCAACTACATCGGAACCAGCCCCAACGGCACCTGGCACTTGTACGTGGACGATGACGTCTTCAACACGAACACCGGCGGCATCAGCGGCGGGTGGAGCCTGTCGATCACCAGCACGGACCCGCCGCCGACGACGACAAACCCGCCGGCGACGACGCCAAACACGCCCACCGCCACGAAGAAGAAGTGCAAGAAGAAGAAAAAGCGGGCCGTGTCGGCGAAGAAGTGCAAGAAGAAAAAGAAGAAGTAGCGGGCGACCGCTAGAGCAGCTTCTCGACCACCAGCACGTCCTTCCACTCGCCGTCGAGGGCGCCGTGGCGCTCGTGCACGCCGACCTCTCGCCAGCCGAGCCCGTCGACCATCGCGATGCTCGGCTCGTTGGAGGTGAAGATCTTGCCGACCAGCTTGTGGGCGCCGGCCTCGGTGGCGGCGTCGGCAAGCGCGGCCAGCAATCGCCGCCCGATTCCGGTCCGTCTCGCGCCGCGCTCGACGTAGAGGGTCGCCTCGCGCACTCCGTCGTAGTACGCATGCCGGTCGGCGTACGGGCTCGCCTTCGCCCAGCCCACCAGGGCGCCGTCGCGCTCCGCGACGACGAGGAGATCACCCTCGATCCACCGCCCCGCATCCTCGGGCCCGGCGAGACGGGTCTCGAAGGTGGCGACCCGGTCCTCGACGCCCTGGTTGAAGATCTCCGCGACGGCTGCGGCATCGCCCGGCTCGGCCGCGCGAATGGAGGGGAGAGGCATTTCAGATCGGTTCACGTCAGCTTCATAGCATTGGCTCATGCCATCTGAGCGCAACCTGCGCATCGCGGCAGTCGTGCTGGCCCTCGCCGGGATCGGCGTAGCGACGTACATCTCGATCTCGGAATTCGGAGGAGGCACGCCGGTGTGCCTCGCCGGCGGCCACGGCTGCCAGACCGTCGCCCGCAGCCACTATTCGCACCTGGCGGGAATCAACGTGGGCGTGCTCGGTGTCGGCGGCTACGTGCTGCTGCTGATCTCCGCCCTCATGCCCGGTGACGCGGGTCGTTTCGGCGGCTTCCTGACGGCGCTCGTGGGATTCGGGTTCAGCGCCTACCTCACCTATGTGGAGCTGTTCGTGATCGACGCGGTCTGCCAGTGGTGTGTGGCGAGCGCCGTCCTGATGACGCTCTCGCTGGTCGTCGCGGCGAGCCGCGCGTACACCTACACCGGCCGAAACCCGGCCGCAACGCGGTTAGAGTCTTCCCATGGAAGGTAGGCACGACGAGCGAGAGCGCCTGCGCTCCCAGCGCCGGGCCGCGGAGTCACAGGACGCCGCCGCGGAGCATGCCCGCAAGCGCCGGATTCAGTACCTGACCCTGGCGGCGTTCGGGGCAGTCGCCGTGATCGTGGCCCTGATCGTGATCAGCCAGTCCGGCGGCGGCAGCGACGACTCGAGCCCGCCCGCCAACGTCGCGGGCGTCGCCAAGGTGGACGCCGAGCTCAAGGGCATCCCGCAAACTGGCCAGGTCCTGGGCGACCCCGCCGCCCCGGTCAGCGTGATCGAGTACGGAGACCCGCAGTGCTCAGCCTGCAAGTTCTTCTCGGACAGCGTTTCCGCGCAGGTGATCTCGAGCGAGGTCCGGCCCGGCAACGCCAAGTACGAGTTCCGTCCCTTCCTGATCATCGGCCCCGACTCGAAGCCCGCGATGAAAGCGGCGCTGGCGGCCGGGGAGCAGAACCGGCTCTGGCAGTTCATGCAGCTCTTCTACCTCAACCAGGGCGGTGAGAACTCGGGCTATGTGACCGACTCGTTCCTGACGAGCCTCGCCAAGGGCGCAGGTGTACCGGACATCGACAAGTGGAATCAGGACCGTAATGACCCGAAATGGGACGCGACGATCCAGCAGGGCAGCTCTGAGGCGGACTCCCTCGGCTTCACCGGCACGCCGTCGATCCTGGTACAGGGACCAAACGGCCAGAAGCCGATCGGCGGCGGCACGATTCCGACGTTCCAGCAGATCCAGGCCGCCATCCAGCAGGTCAGCTAGCCCTAACCTTGGCCGGGTGGCCGCGAGCCAAGGAGACAACCGCCGTCTGCTGGTGATCACCGCAGACGACTACGGGTACTGGCCCTCATACAACCAGGGGATCCTCGAAGCGATCGAGATGGGTGCGATCGACTCTGTCAGCGCGATGGTCGAGCGTGAGTACTGCGAGGCCCAGCCGCTGCTCGAGAGCGGGGCGGAGATCGGCCTGCACATCGAGTTCGAGGGACGCTGGGGACCTCGCAGCGGCGCGCCCGCACGGACCGCGCTGCGGGTCCAGCTCGAGCGGTTCGGCGACCTGTTCGGGCGCTGGCCTTCGTTCCTCAACGGGCATCACCATTGTCATGCGCGCCCGGAGCTCGCCACCCCCGTCTTCCAGATGGCCAAGCAGATCGACGTTCCCGTCCGCTCGGTCAACCCCGATCACCGGCAGTGGCTGCGCGAGCGGGGGATCCCGACGCCGGACAGACTGATCGGCCGCACCGAAAGCAAGCAACCGAGCGAGCCGGAGCTGCGCAACCTCGACCGTGGGGTGACGGAGTGGATGACGCATCCCGGGCACCCGGACAAGGAATCCGGATCGGACTACGACATGGCGCGTCAGGAGGACCTGGCGCTGCTGCAGAAGGTGATGGTCCGCGCCCGTTTCGACGAGCCGGTCTGGGGTGACGCACGACGGTCCCGGATGAAGGACGCGTTCATCCAGGAGCGCGGGGACGTGGAAGAAGCGCAGAACTGACGTCCGCCACAGATCCCCGCGGACGAATCAGCCGGTCGCCGACTCCTCGCGATCGCCGTGGCCATTCTGATCGGCGTGCCCTGCTTCGACGTCCGCCCGCGGGACGAAGCGCCTGAAGATTCCGGGGCGCCCACCGGCCGCCTCGATCAGCTCGCCGATCGCATCCTCGAGATCCTCGGCGAGATCCTCGAGATCGGGCATGCCGTCGTAGTCGCCGATCAGGCCGAAGTTGACCTGCCCGTCGTAGCTCATGATCCCGATGCAGACGCCCTGGTTCTTGGCCAGGGGCACCATCGGGAAAACGCGCTCCATCCGGCGACCCAGCAGATAGAGCGGGAACTGCGGCCCCGGAATGTTCGTGACCACGAGGTTGAAGAAGCGTTGCCGCGACTGCAGTCGCGCGGCTTGCCCGGCGATGGTGGGTGGAGCGAAGTCGGCGAGCTGCGTCAGGAGCGTCGCGCCCATCGCCTGCTTCGACTGCTTCAGGTCGCCCATCGACTGGCGGACGATCTCCATCCGGCGCTTCGGGTCCTCACACCAGACCGGGAGGGGAGCCATCATCGTCGTCACCTGATTGCCCAGTGACCCGCGCTGATCCTTGGTGCGAACGCTGACCGGGACCATCGCCCGCAGCTCGAGCCCGACGGTCGGGTGGCCCCGCTTGCGCATGTAGCGGCCGAGCGCACCCGCGACCGCGGCCAGGATCACGTCGTTGACGGTGCCTCCGAGCTCGTTCTTGACCAGTTTCATGTCGGCGAGGGAAGCCCGCACCCACGCGAACCGCCGGTGGGGGCCGACGTCGAAGTTGAACGGGCTTTTGGGGGCGGCGATGCCGGCCCAGGCGAAGCTGCCGGCGGCGGCGACCGCCTCCGTGGCCCTGCGCAGCGCGCGCCTCGGCCCACGCATGACTCGGCGGACACCGCGGATCGCCTCGCGCGGGTCGATCGCCCGCTGGAAGAGAGCCTCCGAGAGAAGCTGGGCACGGCTCGGCTCCGGGGCGGGCACCCAGCGCTCGAGCGGCTCCGGCGGGTCCGCCGGCTCCTTCTCGGCATCGAAGAGCACCGTTGTTATGTCAACCCCGGAGACACCGTCGACCATCGCGTGATGGGTCTTGCCGACGATCGCGAAGCGGCCACCCTTCAAGCCCTCGATCAGCCAGAGCTCCCAGAGGGGCTTGGAGCGGTCGAGCTGCTGGGAGAAGATGCGCGCTGCCAGCACGCGCAGCTGCTGCTCGGAGCCGGGCTCCGGCAGGGAGGTGTGGCGTACGTGGTAGGTGAGGTTCAGGTGGGGGTCGTCGACCCACACGGGCCTGCCCTGCCCGAAGGGCACGAAGCGCAGCTTCTGGCGGAAGCGGGGCACCAGGTGCAGGCGCGAGGAGATGTGATCGCGGAACTCGACGTAGGGGGGTGCGGGGCCCTCGAAGATCGTCGTCGAGGCGACGTGCATGTGCGTCCCGTCCCGCTCGAGATGGAGGAACGATGAGTCGAGGCCTGTGAGGCGGTCGTTCATGCCCATGATCGTCGCATACCAACTGTGCTGATCGTCACACAAGTACGCAAATTGCGAACCTACCCTGCCGCGTCGATAGTCACCAAACAACTCGCCGAGTGGCCTTGACGGATGTCGGGCCAGCGGGGGAACCACAGATTCACCGGGGCGAATGGGACGGTGTTCCGTCCTTAGCGGAAGTGAGACGCGAGGGTGCTCCGTAAGGAGCAACCCGTTTCGTCAGAACTGCTGCGAGCCCGTCAGCTAACCCCGTAGGCGGCAGAGAGAGGCAGGTGGATTCACTTGCGTCGCTTCCGTTGGAAGCGGAGGCGGGCTGCGCTAGCGCTGCTGCCCGCCCTGGCAATGATGATCACAGCAGGCATCGCGGGCGCTTCGGTCGTTCCCGTGACCGGAACCGGCCCGGAGGCGACCGCGTCCGGCAGCCCCGCCACCGGGATCAGCCTGACGGGCCACCGGAACGTGATGGCTCATCACGCCGTCAAGCTCCACGGCCGCGTCACCCCGGGCGGCAGCAGGGCGGTCATCGTCCAGGTCGGCGGGCGCAGGCTCCATACCCGCTCACAGGCCGACGGTGCCTTCAAGGTGCGCTGGCACGCCGCCGGCTCCGGTGTCTACCGGGCACGCGCGACGGTTATCGGTTCCACCGTTCGCTCGCACGGCATCACGGTGAACGCCTTCAGGGCGGCCGAGGCCTCGTACTACGGCCCCGGCCTCTACGGCGGCGGCCTGGCCTGCGGTGGCACGCTGAGCCCCAGCAAGCTGGGCGTCGCGAACAAGACGCTCCCCTGCGGCTCGAAGGTCACGCTCCGGTACCGCGGCAAGACCGTCACGGTCCCCGTGATCGACAGGGGCCCGTTCGCGGGCAACCGCGAGTACGACCTGACGGCGGCCACCAAGGCCAAGCTCGGCTTCCCCTCCACGGGGACCGTGCTGACCACGCGCTAGAACCACGCGCTAGACGGCCAACTGGCCGGGCTGGTGTCGAGGAGCTTCCTCCTCCGCCAGCCCGGCCAGGCCGACTCCCACCAGCCGCACCGGCCGCTGCGGGTCGAAGCGCTCGAGCAGCTCGCGAGCGGTCGCGACGACCTCCGCCGGGTCGCAGGTGTGGGAGGGGAGGGTCCGCGAGCGCGTGTAGGTCTTGAACGGCTGGAGGCGGATCTTCAGCGTCACCGTTCGCCCGCGGCGCTTGTTCTGCGCGAGGCTCTCGCAGACCGAGCGGGCGAGCCGCTCGACGGTCTCGTAGAGGAGGGCGGGGTCGGTGACGTCCTCGGGGAAGGTGGTCTCGCGGCTCTCCGATTTCCGCACACGATCCTCGTTGAGCTTGGTGCTGCCGATCCCGTTGGCCCGCGCGCGCAAGCCGCTGCCGTGGTTCGGGCCGAAGGCCATCCCCAGAGTGCGCTCGTCGGCCTCCGCCAGCTGCCCGACCGTCTCGACGCCGCTGGCCCGCAACCGCTCGAGCGTCTTGGGGCCCACCCCGGGCAGCAGCGAGGCGGGTCTCTCCCCGACTGTCTCGAGCCAGTTGTCGTGGCCGAGGACGAAGAAGCCGTCGGGCTTGTCGAGGTCCGAGGCGATCTTCGCCATCAGCTTGTTCGGCGCCAGCCCGATCGAGCAGACGAGCCAGGTGGCCTCCCTGATGCGCCGCTTGATCTCGTGGGCGCGCGACTGGGGCACGGGGGACCCGGAGAGGTCGACGTACGCCTCGTCCAGGCCGACGACCTCGACCTCGTCGCTGAACTCCCGCAGCGTCTCCATCACCTTCACTGAGCCCCGCTTGTACAGCTGCATGTCGACGGGGAGGACGGTCAGCTCGGGGCAGCAACGGCGGGCGGTCACCATCGGCAGGGCGGAGTGCACGCCGTACTTGCGCGCCTCATAGGAGGCGGTGGTGACCACGCCCCGCGGGCCGTCGTAGGCGACCACCACCGGCTTCCCACGCAGCTCGGGATGCCGCAGCATCTCGATCGACACATAGAAGGCATCCATGTCCACGTGGGCGATCACCTGCGACCGACTGAGATTACGCCCGCTCCTGGACGGAGGGCGCTATTTTGGGCGGCGGTGACGAACGCCGAGGCAAGAAACCTCGAGGCCATTTCAAAGGCCATCGATCAGCACAACTCGAGCTGCCCGTTCCCGGCCAGCGAGGTGCGGATGAACCCGTTCGAGGTGGAGCGCCTCGGCTGGGACGAGATCCGCGGCCTGCCGATCGTCCCCGACCCCGAGCTCGGCACCGGCGCCTTCCGGATCATCTGCTCCCGCGATCAGGAGGGAGAGGGGATCGAGGAGGCCGAGGCCCTGGGGATCCCGATCGAGGTCGCCGTCCCGACCGGCCCGTCGACGCCGGAGCCCCCTGCCTAGCGGCCACCAGGCCGCTCCACTTTGGAGCGGAGGGCGAAGCCCGCAGCGACTTGTGTGGGGCGGCCGCTCGTGGCCGCGGCCTGATGGCGAAGCCGTGGTGCGCTAGTTCAGAGCCGCCGCCAGCCGGCGGCGGTGCTCCCGGGCGAGCGGATCGTCCGCGCCCAGCTCGGTGAAGATCGCGACCATGACGCGACGAAGCTGATCCTTGCGGGCTGGATCCTCTTCGCTCGCCAGGACGCCCTGCAGCTGTTCGAGCGCCTCACCGGGATCGCCAGCGTCCCAGGCCGCGAAAGCCCTCTGAAGCTCGTCGGCGCCGGCTCCGTTCCCTGACGCGGAGAGCTCCGCCCGAGCCGCCAGGCCGTCGGCCACGAAGTCGTGCGGGAACGCCTTGAGCAGGTCGAGCGCCTCGTCGGATTCGCCCCGGCCGAGCATGATCCGGCCCAGGCCGATCGCCGCCTGCGCGTGCCGCGGATCGAGCTCGAGCGCCTTGCGGAGGGACTCCTCGTCGTCCGAAACGGCCAGCCGGTCGGCCTCGGAGGGAACGATCTCGTTCAGGAAGGCCTCGATCCGGGCGGGGGGGACGGCGCCGATGAACTCGGAGACGACCTCGCCGTCCTTGAAGGCCTTGACGGCGGGGATGCTGGCGATCTCGTACTTGATGGCGATGTTGGGATTCCGATCGGTGTCGACCTTGGCCAACTCGATCTCGCCGTTCCGCTTCCGGACGGCGTCTTCGATCGCCGGGCCCAGCGTCCGGCACGGGCCACACCACTCGGCCCAGAAGTCGACGACCACCGGCACCTGCTTGGAGCGCTCGATGACCTTGGCCTCGAACTCCTGCTCGCTGACGTCTGAGATCACGTCTTTGAGCTTAGAGCGACCGGCTCGCGGGCTTCGAGTTCGCCCAGGTTCTGCCGCAGGAAGCGGAGCTGGTCTGCGATCGCGCGCTCGCGCCCCTCGCCCACGTAGATGTCGAAATGCGCGATCGGGTACTCGTGGACCTGGACGTGGCCCTTGGCGCGCCAGGCGGCGGCCCGCGTCGCGGCGGCCGGGGCGACCGTGTCGCGATCCGCGATCTGCACCAGGATCGGGCAGCTGACCTTGTCCATCTTCGTGACCGCGCGGTTGAGCAGCTCGGCCGAAGCCCCGCGAGCGGTGACCTCGTTTCGCCAGGTCGGCCCCGCGATCGCAAGCATTCCGGGCTCCGACTCCTCGCTGCTCATCGCCGCGAGCTCGCCCGGGCGACCGACGATCGGGACCATCAGCGGCTCCCGCCCCAGAAGCGACCCGATCCCGTCCCGGAACCCGAGCAGGCTGAGCCGGAGCTGATGGCCGAGGCCGGCGTAGCGGCGGACCTGCTCGAGGGCGCGGAACCCGTCGAGGTCCGGCGTCTGGCAGATGATCGCCGCGATTCGCGGATCGTCAGCGGCCACGTAAACGGCGTGGCCGCCAGACCAGGAGGTTCCCCAGAGCACGATGCGGTCGGGGTCCACGCCTTCGAGGCCGCGGGCGAACTCAACCGCCGCCGCGTAGTCCTCGCGATGGCGGGAGGGCTGGGCGAGCTGGCGCGGCTCACCCGTCGAATTGGCGAAGCAGCGGTAGTCGAAGAGCAGCACGTCCAGGCCCGCCTCGGCGAACGCCTCGGCGAACGGCAGCAGGCCGGAGTCCATGGTGCCGCCGAAGCCGTGCGCCATGACGACGCAGGGCCGCCCGCGTTCGCCGGCGAACGCATCGCCCTCGGCGGACAGGTGCCAGCCGGCGCAGGTCTCCCCATGGCTGGGGAAAGAAACGTCAACTTGACTAGGCCTTCCCATCAGACGGGTTGCTCCTCGGCTCTGCCTCGGAGCACCCTCGCGCTATCCGCAGTCAGCACGCGGCCGGCGAGCTTCGGAGCCATTCCCCGCTCGGCGCGCTCGCGTCCAGCCGGGATCTCCCGCCTCCAGATGTCGTGCTCGTACGTGTACCACTCGACCTGCATCGTGTGGCGGGGGCGATCCGTGTAGTTCCCGGAGTGAATCTGCTGGTCGCGGCGGATCGTCTCCTCCATCTCGCTGACGGGAGGCAGCGCGTAGTCGCCACCGGCGTAGCGGGCCACCAGCTTCGACTGGAGCTCGATGAACGGGAACAGCGTCGGGATGGTCTGCGCGAAGCCGACGAAGGCAAGGTCGTCGATCCCCGGCTTGAAGATCCGCTTGTAGAGGGGGAAACGGTTGTCCGGCGCGGCGAGGAAGTCCTCGGCGAAGAAGGGGAAGGTGATCTTGTAGCCCGTGGCGTACACGATCGCGTCGATCTCCTCGATGGAGCCGTCCTCGAAGACGACGCTGCGCCCATCGAGCTGCTGGACGTTGGGCTTCGCCTCCGCGTCGCCCGAGCCGAGCCGCAGCAGCAGCTCGCTGGAGACCGTGGGGTGCGCCTCCATGAAGTTGTGGTTGGGGTGGGGGAGACCGAAGTCCTCCATCCGCCCGGAGGCGAGCCGCGGCAGGATGCGAGCCATCCGGCGCTGGAGGCCCAGCGGCAGACGCGGGTTGATCTTCACCAGCGTGTCCAACGGGCGGCCCATGAAGTACTTGGGCATCACCCAGGCGCCGCTGCGAGTGGAGAGAAAGACCTTCTCGGCGACCCCCTTACGCGAGAGCTCGGAGACGATGTCGACGGCGCTGTTGCCGATCCCGACGACCAGCACGCGCTTGCCCATCAGGTCGAGGGGATCCTGTGGGCCGATGTAGTGGTGGGAGTGGATCGTCTCGCCGTCGAAGCTGCCGGGGAAGTTCGGGAAGCGGGGATCCCAGTGATGGCCGTTTCCGACGACCAGGAAGTCGAACTCCTCGGCCGATCCGTCGCCCAGGGTGATCTCCCAGCCGCCGCCGGGCTTGCGCTCGGCATGCTCGACCGGCGTCTCGAACCGGATGCGGTCCCGCAGCGAGAACGCGTCGGCGTAGCGATGGAGGTAATCCAGGATCTGCGTGTGATGTGGGTAGTCCGGGTACTCGTCAGGGCCCATCGGCATGTCCCGGAACGACACGCCGTCGCGGGACGTGTCGATGTGGAGCGACTGGTAGGCCGAGGAGCGCCCGTTCGGGTTGCCGAAGTACCAGTTGCCGCCGACGTCGTCGCTGGCCTCGAAGCACGTGTAGGGGAGGCCCCAGCCGGAGAAGGCCTTGCCGGCGGTGAGGCCGCTGATGCCGGCGCCGATCACGGCGGTGGTGGGCTTGGCGGCCATTCGCGGAGTCTAGGGAAACTGGCTGGCTGGCCAAATCCGGGTCTTCAGACCTCCGACGACCAGTTGATGCCGAGGCTGTTGAGCAGGTCCTGCGCCCAGCGGTTGAAGGTGTCGAACCAGCCGGTCAGGATCGCAACCCCGAAGACGATCAGGATCAGTCCGCCGATCGCCATGATCAGCGGGTAGTGGCGCTTGACGACCGCGAAGGCGGTGGTCATCCGGCTGAAGGCGACCGAGGTGAGCAGGAAGGGAATCGCCAGGCCCGCGGAGTAGACGGCGAGCAGGAGACCGCCGTGCAGCGCCGAGCCGGAGACGGCGGCGGCGCTGAGAATGGCGGCGAGCGTCGGCCCGATGCACGGCGTCCAGGCGAGGCCGAAGGCGAGGCCCGCGACCACCGGGCCGCCCGTCCCGGCCCGTTCCAGAAGCCCCTCGACGTGCCACTCGCGATTGAGCTGCGGGATGAAGAGGGCGCTGACGAAGAGGACGCCCATCGCGATGATCACCCAGGCCGCGATCTTGTCGAGGAGCAGCTGGTGCTCCTGGAGCGTGCTGCCGATCCCCGTCGCTCCCAGCCCCAACAGGATGAAGATCGCCGAGAAGCTCGACACGAACAACAGGCTCGGGACGATCACCCGGCGCCAGTCGGCCTTCTCGAGATCCGCCGCCGCGAGTCCGGTCACAGCCGAGAGATAGCCCGGGACGAGCGGCAGTACGCAGGGTGAGAGGAAGGAGACGATCCCGGCCGCAAGTGCCGTGAGGACGCCGATGCCCGCCGCGGGATCGCTGCTCATGCGGGTGATTCTGGCGGACGCCACGCCTGGGGACCGTGCTCCCAGGCGTCAGGGAGAAGCACCGGGATTTGTACTGACTGGATCTGCGGGTCGATGCGGATGTTCGTGCGCACGGCGGTGCATAGGGTGGAACCTGCATCCGGATCCCCGGCCAACGGCACCCGTTTTTAGGCGTCCAGATCGTTGGCCAACCCGGCGAGGCGGCCTTCATCCCCCTGGGGTCGCCTCGCCGGTCGTTAAGTTCGGCCCTTTTGTTGGGCGGATGCCGCCGTGGCGTAAACAACGCGCCGTTCAGGGCTCCGGACCGGGGTCCTGGCCGAGAATCCCGCGCAGGGCGCGCGCGGCCTTCGGCGCCAGCTCACGCGCGTTGTTGTTGAACATGACGTGGACCTGCTCGGCCTCCGAGCCCGTCGCCTTCGCCCGCGTGGCGATCTCCTCGAGCTCCTGCTTCGGGTAGTCGTAGTCGAAGCGCTCCGCGACACTGCGTCCGTGCAGGTAGCCCTCGGTGTTGCGGCCGTGCGCGCGCATGTACGCCAGCGAGTCGCTGGTGACGGCGTCGATCGGCGGGAAGATCGGAACGTGGTCGCCGGGCGGGGAGTCGACGCATACGAACACGGCATCGTGCGCCGAAAGCCAATCGAGGACCTGCTCGAAGCGCTTCGGCGAGGCCCAGCTTCGCCGCCGGAACTCGACCGCGACCGGGGTGGGGGCGAGACCGTCGATCACCGGAGCGAGCTCGTCCAGATCGTTCTCGCGGGGATCGAAGGCGGGCGTGAGTTGGAGCAGGTAGGAGGTGAGCTTGCCGACGTCCGCCAGCGGCTTCATCGACTCGGCCGTCCGGCGCACCATCTCGTCGAGCAGCGCCCGATCGAGGAGAACGCGTCCCCGCTCGTTGGTCTCCGCCTCGTCTCGGAGGTCCGAGGGGAGCTCCTTGAGCCGGGCCGCGTGGTGCGAGAGGAGCTTGTGGAGCTTGACGTCGAACTGGAATCCGTCAGGGGTCCGCTCCGCCCACCCCTCGACCGTCGACGTCGCGGGGATCGCGTAGAAGCTCGAGTTGAGCTCCACCGCGTCGAAGCGCTCGGCGTAGAAGCCGAGGCGGTCCCTCGCCGCCAGGCCCTTCGGGTACCAGTGCTCCACGAAGCCGGGGTCCGACCAACTCGAGGTGCCGACAACGATCGCCACGGGCTAACTATTGCTCGCGGCGGGTATTGACGGCGCATGTCCCGCCTGAGACGGAGCGACTGCGCGGCGCCGGGAATCACGCGCCGGAAGCGGGGACGAGGGTTCGAGTACATCGACGAGGACGGTGAGCGGATCGACGATCGGGAAACCATCGAGCGCATCGGTTCGCTCGTGATCCCGCCCGGGTGGGAGGACGTCTGGATCTGCTCCGATCCGATGGGCCACATCCAGGCCACCGGGACCGACGCCCGCGGACGGAAGCAGTACCGCTACCACGACCGCTGGCGGGAGCGGCGAGACCGCGAGAAGTTCGACGCGATGGTGGAATTCGCCCGGGCGCTTCCGAAGCTGCGCGATCAGGCGGAGCGCGATCTCCGCAAGCGCCGCATCTCGCGAGAGCGGGTGCTCGCCTGCTCGATCCGGCTGCTGGACCGAGGCTTCTTTCGGATCGGCTCCGAGAGCTATGCGGAGGAGAACGAGACCTACGGCCTGGCGACGATGCGCAAGCGCCACGTCGCGGTCGAGGGCGACAGGGTCGTCTTCGATTACGAAGCGAAGGGCGGGAAGCGCCGCGTGCAGGTCGTCGGCGATCGGGCCATCGCCGGTCTCGTCAGGACGCTGCGAAAACGCCGCGGGGGAGGCCACGAGCTGCTCGCGTATCGCGACGGCGACGGGTGGAGCGATGTGCGCTCCGAGGACATCAACGAATACATCAAGGAGGCGATCGGTGAACCCCACAGCGCCAAGGACTTCAGGACCTGGAACGCCACGGTCCTCGCCGCGGTCGTCCTGGCGGCCTCGGCGCGTCAGCGCGACCTGAGCACGAAGGGCGGCAGGGCGCGGGCGCAACGCGACGCCGTCAAGGAGGTGGCCCGCTACCTCGGCAACACTCCGGCGGTCTGCCGCGCGTCGTATATCGACCCCCGGATCTTCGACCGCTTCGACGGCGGCCTGACCGTCGGCGGGGTCTTCGAGCAATTGCCCGACGATCCCGCCGAATGGCCCGAGGTCCAGGGGCCGATCGAGGAAGCCGTCCTCGACCTGATCGACCGGCGTGAGTCAGCCGCGATCGAGCGGGTGGAATGAGCTGGGGGCGGGCTCAGTAGGGCCGGATGAGGCGAGGCGGCGCGCGCCTCGGACGAGCCGGAGCCGGCCAGTCGGGCCTCTCCCACGCGAGCCTGGCTTGGGCGACGGCCTCCTGCTCGACCCTCGGATGACAGCTGCGGCAGACCGGCTCGAGGTTCTCCAGCACGTCCAGGCCACCGTAGCGGCGCGGCATCCTGTGGTGCGCGACCAGGTCCTCCCGGGATCCGCAGGCGACGCACGAGGCGCCGGCCGTCACCATCGCCGAGAGCACCCGCCACGGCAGGTGTGTGGGGGATTGCCTCATCGGCTCCGATTCCACACCGCGGACCGGACGGGGCCGCACCCGTGCGTAGGGAATGCACGGGAAGGGCAGTTATGTCAACTCAGGCGAGGACCTTCTCGTACCAGCGGTCCGCCCGTGGATTCCCGTTGTAGTCCGGGATCTGCTCGTATCCGGCCCGCCTGTACATGCGATTCGCCTCGGTCAGGCGAGCGTTCGTGTCCAGGCGGACGGCCCGCACGCGATGAGCTCGCGCGCGCCGCTCGAGCTCCTCGAGGATTCGCCTGGCGACGCCGGCGCCCCGGTACGCCGGCAGCACGTACATCCGCTTGATCTCCGCAACCCCCGCACCGACCACTCGCAGTGCGCCCATCTCTACCGGCTCCTGGCCCGCATACGCCACCAGCGTGTCGCTGTCGGCCTTGATCGCCTCGGCCAACGGAATGTCCGGTCTCGCCGCGCCGTTGTGCGCTCCGCGCTCCTCGACCTCATCCCGGAGAGCCTCCGCGAGCCGCAGCATCGCCGAATCGTCCGGGGGCACCTCGCTCAATTCGATCTTCGTCGTTCGAGTTGACATAACCATGCACGGGTTATCCGGCCGCGGATCGCCGTTATGCGGATACGGCGATCAGGGCGACGGTGGCGAGACAGAGGATCACCCCGCCGGACATCAGCCACCGAGTCTCCACCCTTGAGCTCTGGATCATCTCCCCGCGATCGACCGCCGTCTCGACCCTCCTCGACCGAAGCGAGCCATAGCCGAAGAGGGCAACCGAGTAGAGCGCCCAGCCGACACCGACGACGACGTAGGGCCACTCGGTGCTGGTGTCGCTCAGCTCCGGGACGACGCGGCCCACCGCAATGGCCACCGCTATCGACGTGAGCGCCGTTCGCCACCAGGCGAGCTCGGTGCGCTCCGCGGCCAGCCGCGTTCGCCGGATCGCGTCCCACCCCTCGCTCGGCACCTTTGAGTCCTTGATCTCCATGCTTACCTATTTACGATTAAACAGATGACTCCGCAGGATCGAGAGCTGGTCAGCCCTCCCCCAACTCTCGCGGGCCTTCAGGAGCTCTCCGGGCCGGCGCTGGTCGCCATGGTGCTGGCCAGTGCGATCGCCGTGCTGGACGGCCTGGCATCGAACCAGCTGGTCATCATCGGGCTGCTCGCGATCCCTCCGGTGATTGCGGCCATGAGCGCGTCGCTTCCGGAGACCGCCGTCGTCGCCGCTTTCTGCCTGATCCTCGCACTCCTCTCGATCATCTGGAGCCAGGGCGTCGACGGCGGTCAGCGCCTGGTGGCGTTGACGACCGTCTCAGCCGGATCGCTTGCCGGCCTGTGGGTCGCCAGCCTGCGAGTCAAGCTGAATCGGGAGCAGGCCGCCTCGGAGCTGCTGGCCGACGCGGGCGCCCTGATGGAGGACGCCCTCGATCAGAGGCAGCGCGCTCAACACCTCGCCGATCTCGCGATCCACGGCCTCGGTGACGTCGCGATGGTCGACATGCTGATGTCGAATGGCTCGATCCAGCGGATGGCGGCCCGCGGCCGGGATACCGAGGTCGCCGACATCTTCGTGAGGCTTCGGGCGAACGCTCCGATCGATCCGCATGGACCCCATCCGGTCGCGGAGGTGATCCGCAGCGGCCGGATCATGTACCTGGACCAGCTTTCCGACAGGGAGATCGATCGGATCACGACCCGCGAGAACGAGCGAGAAACGCTTCGCAGGCATCGCTTCAAGTCGTGCATCGTGCTTCCGCTGGGGGCACGTGGCGCAGTCCTCGGCGCCCTGACCCTGTGGATCATGCGCCCCGCCAAGTCCTTCGACGAGACCTCTCGCCGGACGGCCATGCGGCTCGCCGACCGGGCGGCTCTCGCACTCGACAATGCCCGGCTGCACGAGCAGCAGGCCCATATCGCCTCCGTCCTCCAGCACAGCCTGCTGCCGCGCTCGCTGCCCGAGATCAGGGGCTTCGAGGCCTCGTCCCGCTTCCTCGCCGCCGGCGAGGCCTACGAGGTCGGCGGCGACTTCTACGACGTATTCCGCAGCGGCTCGGGCGCCTGGACAGCCGTGATCGGCGATGTCTGCGGCAAGGGGCCCGAGGCGGCGTCGCTGACGTCGCTGGCGCGCTACACCGTCCGGACCGCCTCCTCGCCGAACAACAAGCCGAGCCAGGTGCTCCGCACGCTGCACGACTCGATCGCCTCGGAGCGCTCCGACCTGCGGTTCTGCACGGCGGCGCTGGCGCGCATCCAGACCCCCTCCAACGGCGGCGAGGCTCAGCTCACGGTGGCTCTCGGCGGCCACCCCCTTCCCCTGATCCTGCGCAAGGACGGACGGGTCGACTCGGTCGGAGAGCCGGGGACTCTGCTCGGCGTCCTCCCCTCCCCCGTGCTCGCCGACGCCGACACCACGCTCTCCGTCGGCGATTCCCTGATCCTCTACACGGACGGCATGCTGGACATCCGGGATCGAAGCGGCGGCGACGACCCCGACTGGCTCGTCAAGGAGCTCGGGCAGGCCGCCGGAATGAACGCCGACGAGATCGCCGAGCGCCTGTCCCAAGCCGCGGTCGACCGACACGGCGGCGAGCCCCGCGACGACATCGCCGTCCTGGTCCTGCACCGCCGCGGCGGTCGTTGAAGCCGGTTCGGATCGGCTGCTCGGGCTGGGCCTACCCGCACTGGCGGGAACGCCTCTATCCAAAGGGCCTGCCGCCACGGCAATGGCTCGCCTACTACGCCGAGCATTTCGACACGGTCGAGGTCAACAACACCTTCTACCGGTTGCCCTCGGCGTCAGCGGTCGAGGGCTGGGTGGAGCAGAGCCCGCCCGGATTCGTCTTCGCCGTCAAGGCCAGTCGCTACCTGACTCACGTCAAGCGCCTGAAGACGCTGGACCCATACGTCGAGCGCTTCCTCGAGCCGCTCGAGGCGCTCGTCCGCAGCGGGAAGCTCGGGCCGCTCCTCTGGCAGTTCCCACAGAACTTTCACCGCAACGATGAGCGCCTGGAGAGCGCGCTTCGCGCCCTGCCGCGGGGCCGCCATGCCTTCGAGTTCCGCCACGAGAGCTGGTTCGCCGACGACGTTTACGGGCTGCTGAGAAGACACGGCGCCGCCCTCGTCATCGGCGACGAGTCCTCACGCTGGGTGAGCTCCCCGCGCGTCCGCACCACCGACTGGACCTACGTCCGCCTCCATCACGGAACTCGCGGCCGGCACGGCAACTACTCGAGGTCCGAGATCGAGACCTGGGCGCGCAGACTCTCGCAGTGGCGGCGAGACACGGAGATCTACATCTACTTCAACAACGACTGGGAGGGCTACGCGCTCCGCAACGCTCGGCTGCTCAAGGACCTGCTCGGCCTTTAGCGGCGGCGCCAGCTGCCGCCGAGCAGCTTGCCCAGACGGCCCGTGCGGCGCGGGGCGAACTCGGGGGCGCCCTTCTCGGGCGTCGGGAGCCGTCCGGCGGCCGCCGTGTCGATCGTCAGCCGCACCGCCCGCTCGGCCGTACGGGCCACCTCGGGCGCGTCGACGAAGCGCAGCTCGCCATCGCCGTTCTCGATGATGAATCCGTCCAGGATGTGCTCCCGGTAGTTGTCGACGACCTCGTCGACGACCCCCACCTGCTGCCCGTCCGCGGCGTAGACCGGCGTGCCGCGCTCCACGGCGGCGTAGTGGACCGGGTTACCGTCGTCCTGTGCCACGCGCTGAAATATAGAAGTGGCCGGCTATTCGGAGGCACCGCTCGCCAAGAAGCTCGGCATCAAGGAGGGCCACCGGGTCACGTTCCCGGGTGCGCCGGACGGATTTGTGGACCTGCTGGGCGCGCTTCCCGACGGCGTCACCGTCAAAGCTCGCGCCGCCGGGCCACTCGACGTGATCGTCTTCTTCACCAAGAGCCGCGCGGAGCTGGAGCGGCGTCTGCCCGCCCTGAGCCGCGCGATGAATCCGGCGGCCGGTCTCTGGATCGCCTGGCCGAAGCGCTCCTCGGCCGTGGAGACGGACATGACGGAGGGCGTCGCTCGCGAGCTCGGGCTCGCCAACCGCCTGGTCGACAACAAGGTCTGCGCAATCGACGGGACCTGGTCGGGACTGCGGCTGGTGATCCGGCTGGCGGACCGGCCCTAGCCCCCCTGCGCCAGCCTCGCGCGGACCTGCGCCTCGTCCAGGAAATCCGCGATCACGCGTGAGAACCGGCCGCCCTGCCAGGCGAGCGGCGACTTGCCCGGCTCCTCGCTCACCAGCCGCGCCCTGGGCAGCCGCTCGGCCCAGGCCTCCGCGATCGCGTAAGGATGTCCGGGATCGGCCTCGTCGTAGCTGGCCACCACCAGCGCCGGCACGTCGAGCGTCTCCAGCTCCTCGAGGCCGTCGAACGCGAGCGACCGCGGCACCTCGCGAAGGGCCCGCGCGACAGCCATCGGGTGGCGGTGACGCCCCATCCGCTCCCGGGTGATCCGCAACGCGGTCTCCGTCCACGCGGGATCAGCCTCGAGCGAGGCCTCGTAGGCCTCCATGAAGCCATCGACACCCCCCTGCTCAAGCCCGTCGGCCAGCGCGTCCCAGTAGGCGAGCCTCTCCTCGGTGACGGGCAGTCCGAGGATCACCGGCCCTGCGAGGACGAGCGCCGCCACCTCGCCTGCATGCTCCAGCGCGTGCGCGACAGCCGTGTGGCAGCCCATCGAATGTCCGACCAGGGCGGGACGGGCGTCCGGAGCGCGTTCCGCCGCCACCGAGCGCAGGTCTTGGGTCAACACCTCGTAGCCGTATCCGCTGCCCTCCGGCGCCGGCGATGACTCGCCGTGCCCGCGGGCGTCGTAGGAGATCTGCCGGTAGCCGCGACGCGCCAGCGCCAGGGATCCGTGGAGCACGTAGCGCCGGGTCGCCGTCAGGCCGTGCAGGAGGATGACCGGGCTCCCCTCCCCCACCTCCTCGCCGGAGAGCCGGACGCCCGAGGACGTGACCTCGAACGGCCGTGGCTCGAGAGCGTCAGGCATGGTCAGGGAAGCTTCGACACGGCCCGCTCCAGATCCGCGACGTCGTGGTAGCGCAGCCCGAACAGGGCCACGTGGCGGTAGCGGAGCACCCCCTGGCCGTCGACCAGGAAGACGGAGCGGCGAATGAACCCGCCCGGGCCGACCACACCGTACGAGCGCGCCACCTTCTTGCCGGGATCGGAGAGCAGCGGCACCGTGAGCCCGTGCTGCGCCGCGAATCGCTCATGGGACTCGACCGACTGCGGTGAGATCCCCATCATCGGCACGCCCAGCGCCTCGAGGCGGTCGCCGTCGTCGCGGTAGGAGCAGAACTGGCGGGTACAGACCGGGGTGAAGTCGCCCGGATAGAAGGCGAGGATCACTCCCGTCCCGAGGTAGTCGCTGAGCCGATAGGTCCGGGATTCTGTTCCCTCCAACTCGAACGGCGACGCCTCGTCTCCGACCCGAAGCTTCGCCATCAGCCGCCGACGGTGATCCGCTTGATGACCACCGGCGCCTTCGGCCTGCCACCGGGCGTGCCGAGCTGCTCGATCCGCCGGACCACGTCGAACCCGCCGCTGACCCGCCCGAGCAGCGCGTAGTCGGGCGTCAACCCGGCGTCCGCCTCGGTCACCACGAAGAACTGGCTTCCTGAGCGCCCGGGCGGCTCCACCGGGCTCTTCGCCATCGCGACGATGCCGCGGGTGTAAGAGAGGCTCTGCGGGGGCGGCTCGTCGACCGAATACCCGGGACCGCCGGCGCCCGTGCCGGTCGGGTCGCCGCCCTGGATCACGAATCCGGGAACGATCCGGTGAAAGAGCGTGTCGTCGTAGACGCCACGCTCCGCAAGGTAGGCGAAGGAAGAGGTCGTCTTCGGGGCCCTGGCCGTGTCGAGTGCGATCTCGAAGTCGCCGCAGCTGGTCCGGACCGTCGCCGTCGCCGGCCCGCGCAGGCTCGCCGTGGGCCGGGACAGCTTCACGTGCTTCGCCGGGGGCGCCGAGACTTTCGCGCAGCCCGCCGGCAACCCGGCGCTCGTGGTCTCATCGCCACCACCGCCGCAGCCCATCAGCAGGGCGAGTGCCAGCGAGGCCGCCAACGCTGTCCGCCCCACTCTCAAGGCGAGGAAGCCTACTGGCGGTGCCTGCGATGATCGCCGCATGAAGCCCGGCGCCAACCCCGCATCCCCTCCGACGCGCAATCGCGTGATCGGCAGGTTCATCAACCTCGTGGTGGCCAGAGCCCCCTGGGCCTGGCCGCTGCTCCGTGGCTTCAGTCATTCCTACTGGCAGGGCCGCGCGTCCTCCTGGGACCAGCGAGTGAACCGGGCCGGTGCCACCCACCTCGCTCCACTCGCGGCGGCCCTTCTTCATGTTCGGCCGGAGCCCGAGCGCGCGCTTGACATCGGGACAGGCCTCGGAGACGGTGCGTTGTTGATCGCGCGCGAGTTCCCGCACGCGCGGGTCCGGGGGGTCGATCTCTCGGAGGAGATGATCCGCAGGGCCCAGGGCCGAATCGGGCTCGACCCAGAGGGCCGGGTGGCCTTCAAGGTCGCCGACGCCTCGCGGCTGCCCTTCGAGGATGAGTCCTTCGACCTGGTCGCGCAGCTCAACATGCCGCCCTTCTTCGCCGAGATCGCCCGTGTGCTGCGCCCGGGCGGCTTCGCGATCGTGGCGGCCAGCTGGGGGTCGCAGACCCCCTTCTACACGCCGGATGCAGTGCTCGAGCGCGGATTCCGCAGGGCCGGTCTCGAGAAGGCCGAGGCCGGCGAGGCGGCGGAGGGAACGTATTTCGTCGCCCACCGCCCCTCCTGACGGCCCCCGCAAATAGATTCACCGGATCAGCGCCGACCGTCGCCACCTGCTGCTCGTCAACCCACACTCGGCGGGCGGGCGAACCCTGAAGCTCCTGCCCGACGTGGAGCGCGAGCTCGCCGCCCGCCAGATGCAATACCGGGTCGTGCGCACGACGAGCCTCGAGCACGGCATCGAGGAGGCCCGCCGCGCCGCGGCCGCTGGCGAGATCCCCGCGGTGATGAGCGGCGACGGGCTCGTCGGGCAGGTCGGTGGGGCTCTCGCGGGGACCGGAACGCCGATGGGAATCCTCCCCGGCGGCCGGGGCAACGACCTCGGGCGGGTCCTCCGCATTCCCTCCGAGCCGGTCGGAGCGGTGGCCGTCCTCGCCGACGGGAACGTGCGCGAGATCGACGTGGGAGTGGTCAACGACCGCCGCTTCCTCTGCATCGCATCGCTCGGATTCGACTCGGAGGCGAACCGCGTCGCCAACGAGGCTCGATTCATCAAGGGCAACCTGGTGTACGCGTACGCGGCCCTTCGCACCCTGGCCGCCTGGAAGCCGCACCGGTTCTCCGTCATCGTCGACGGGGAGCGCACCGACTGCTTCGGCTACTCCGTCGCCGTGGCCAACAGCCGGGCGTACGGCGGCGGCATGTTCGTGGCGCCGGAGGCCGAGCTGGACGACGGGCTTCTGGACGTCGTGCTCACCGCGCACGTCGGCAAGCTCCGCTTCCTCAAGGGCCTGCCGCAGGTCTTCAAGGGCACCCAGGTCGACAACGAGGAGATCACGATGCTGAGGGGCGCCGAGGTCGAGGTCAGCGCCGACACGGACTTCGCGATCTACGCGGACGGCGAGCACCTCGCCGACCTGCCGGCCAAGCTCGAGGTTCTCCCCCGTGCCCTGAAGGTGATCGCGCCTCCCGGTCCCTTCGCCGGACCCCCCAGCTGACCTGGCGCCTAACGTTCAGCGCCAATGAGCGCCCTCTTCAGAGCCAAGCGAGGCCTCGCCAAGGCCGTCGGGAGCCTGAGCCGCCGCAGCGGCCGCGGCGGCGGCACGACCCTGCCGGGGCGCCTGCTGGTCCGCATGGCGCCCGACGCGATCGAGCGTCTCTCCGCCGGCCTGGAGCGCGGCTCGATCGTGGTCAGCTCGACGAACGGCAAGACCACGACCGCGGGCATGATCGCCGCGATCCTGCAGGCGGCCGGCCGCCGGCCGGTGCACAACCGCGCGGGATCGAACATGCACTGGGGCGTGGCGACCGCCCTGCTGGAGCAATCCGGCGACGAGGGGCTGTTCGAGCTGGACGAGGCCTGGCTGCCGCGCGTGGCGCCGAAGCTGCGTCCTCGCCTGCTCGTGCTCGGCAACCTCTTCCGCGATCAACTCGACCGCTACGGCGAGCTGGAGCGCCTCGCGGACGAGTGGGCCGAGCTCGTTGCATCGATGGCGGGGTCGTGTGACTTCGCCCTGAACGCCGACGACCCGCTGATTGCGGACCTAGGCCGCGACCGCGAGCTGAAGCGCCGCCCCGGCGTCACCTACTTCGGGATCGAGGACTCGAGCCAGGCGCTGCCGGAGCTCCAGCACGCCCACGACGCCAAGCACTGCCGCCGCTGCGGCGCGCCCTACAAGTACGAGCGCGCCTTCGTCGGCCACCTGGGCCACTACATCTGCCCGAACTGCCACGCCGACCGGCCGACGCCGGACATCGCCGCGACCGAGATCGAGCTGCACGGCATCTCCGGATCGTCCGTCCGGATCACGACCCCCGCCGGCGAGCTGCGGCTCGAGCTCCCCCTCCCCGGCCTGTACAACGTCTACAACGCCCTGGCCGCCGTCGCCGCTGGGCTTCGTTCCGGGGTGTCCCTGGACCAGGTCCGCGAGGGCCTCGAGTCCATGCGCGCCGTGTTCGGGCGGGTCGAGACGATCGAGATCTCTGGCAAGCCGGTCTCCATCCTGCTGATCAAGAACCCCGCTGGGGCCAACGAGGTTCTTCGCACCCTCACCCTCGAGTCGTCGAACGGGGGCATAGACCTCTGGCTCGCGCTCAACGACCGGATCGCGGACGGCCGGGACGTCTCCTGGATCTGGGACGCCGACTTCGAGCTGCTGGCCGGAGGAGTTCGCCGCGTGATCTGCGCCGGCACGAGAGCGCCCGAGATGGCTCTCCGCCTCAAGTACGCGGGCTGGCCCGAGGACTCGATCGAGGTGATGGAGCCGATCGATGGGTCCCTGGACGCCGCCGTCTCCGCCGCCCCCGAGCGGCTCTTCGCGCTCCCCACCTACACGGCCCTGCTCGAGCTCCGCACCCTACTCGCCAACCGCGGCCTCGCGGCCGACTACTGGCAATGACCTCGCCGGCGATTTGGCAGGAGGTCGAGTTCGGCTCCTACGGCGCGGACTTGCCGCTCTGGGTGGAGCTCGCCGGGGAGGCGGACGGACCCGTCGCCGAGCTCGGAGCCGGAGCCGGGCGCGTCGCTCTGCACCTCGCGGGTCACGGGCACGAGGTGATCGCCCTGGAGCGCGACCTCGAGCTGCTGCGCGAGCTGGAGGAGGTCGCGGCGGCGCGAGGGGTCTCCGTTTCGGTGGTCGCGGCCGACCTCTCCTCGCCCGCTGAGATCCGCGTGCCGGCGAGCCCTGCGCTCGTGATCGGTCCGCTGCACGTCGTCCAGGTGCTCGGACCCGCCGACCGGCCAGGCCTGCTCGCCAGGCTCCGCGAGCTGATGGCCCCCGGCGGCACACTCGCCCTCACGGTCGTTGACGAGAGCACCCTGCTCAGCACCGGCACCTCGTCGAGGCAGATCCTCCCCGACATGCGTGAGCACGACGGCTGGGTCTATTCGAGCGAGCCCCTGTGGGTCCAGGTCGGCGACCGGGCGCTGACCGTGCGCCGCCTGCGGGAGACCGTCTCCCCCGAGGGGCAGATGGAGCGTGACATCCACGACGAGATCCTCCAGCGCGTCGATGCCGAGACGCTCGAACGCGAGGCGGCCGAAGCCGGGTTCGCTCCAAAGGGCAGGCGCGGGATCAGCTCCGGTGTTGACGAGGCCGACTCCACGGTCGTGCTGCTGGAGGTCCCGACATGAGCTCCGCCCCGGCCGAGGTCCGTCTGCTCGCCCTCTATCCCGAGCAGATGAACATCTACGCCGATCGCGGCAACATCCTCTTCCTGCAGCGCCGCTGCGAGTGGCGGGGCATCCCCTTCCGGTATGCCGCCGCCGGCCCCGGCGACTGCTTCGGCGCCGGAGAACACGACCTGATCTACATCGGCGGAGGCCAGGACCGCGATCAGGTCCTCGTCGCCGAGGACATGCTGCGCACCAAGCGCGAGTCGGTCGCCTTCGCCGTGGAGGACGGTGCGGCCCTCCTCGCCGTGTGCGGTGGATACCAGCTGCTCGGCCATCGCTACGAGCTCGGCGAGGAGTCCATCCCCGGGCTCGGGATCGCCGACCTCGAAACGGTCCGCGAGCCGGGGCCGCGCCTGATCGGAAACGTCTCGATCGAGGTCGACCTCGGCGAGGGGCCGCTGGTCCTCGCCGGATTCGAGAACCACGGTGGCCGCACGCACCTTGGGCCCGACGCGGAGCCCCTCGGCCGGGTGCTGCACGGGCATGGCAACAACGACTCCGACGGCTACGAGGGGGTGAAGCGGCTCAACCTGATCGGGACCTACCTGCACGGCCCGCTGCTCCCGAAGAACGCCTGGCTCGCCGACCATCTGATCGCGCTCGCCATCGAGCGCAGGACGGGAACGCGGCCGCAGCTCGAGCCACTCTCCGACGATCTGGAGGCCGCCTCGCACGAATCCGCCCTGCGGGCGGCGTCCAGCGGATAGGATCCGCGCATGGTCATCGTGCTGATCATCGTCGGGCTGCTGATCCTCGCGGGCCTGATCTATGTGTTCGCCAGGAACAACATGGTCAGCCTGCGCAACCGCTGCGACGAGGCGTGGAGCGGGATCGACGTGCAGCTGAAGCGCCGGCATGACCTGGTGCCCAACCTCGTCGAATCGGTCAAGGGCTACGCCACGCACGAGCGCGAGACCTTCGAGAAGGTCACCCAGGCGCGAGCCGCGGCGATGCAGGCCCAGGGGCCCGAGCAGGCCAGCAAGGCGGAATCGGCGCTGACCTCGGCCCTCGGCGGTCTGCGCGTCGTCGCCGAGCAGTACCCGGAGCTCCGGGCCACCGAGAACTTCCAGCAGCTGCAGCGGAACCTCTCCGAGCTGGAGGACGAGATCCAGGCCTCGCGGCGGATCTACAACTCGAACGTGCAGCAGTACAACACCCGCATCCAGCAGTGGCCGTGGTCGGTCATCGCGAACCAGGGCGGCTTCACCGCCAAGCCCTTCTTCGAGATCGGCGATGCCGCGGAGCGCGAGGCTCCGCAGGTCTCCTTCAGCTAGCCCGCACGAAGGAGTCGCCGCTAGGGCTAGAGCCCGCTGGAGCCGAAGCCGCCCGCGCCGCGCAGGGAGTCTTCGAGCGCCTCTGCCTGCATCGGGCTGGCGGTTGCGATCGGGACGAGGAGCAGCTGGGCGATTCGGTCCCCCGGCTTGCACTGGAAGTCGATGGTCTGGTCGGTGTTCAGCAGGAGTATCCGCACCTCGCCGCGATAGCCCGGATCGATCAAACCGGGTGAATTGACCAGAGTGACGCCGTGTTTGAGCGCCAGCCCGGAGCGTGGCAGGACGAGGCCGGCGAGGCCCTCTGGGACCGCCATCGCCAGGCCGGTGCCGACGCTGACCCTGGCCCCGGGAACGATCCGCGCGCTCTCGGCGGCGTAGAGGTCCAGCCCGGCATCGTTGTCGTGCGCGCGAGTCGGCAGGGTCGCCTTCTCGCTGAGCTTGGTGAACCTGAGCTCCTCCATCGGGCCCAGCGTAGGTTCGGATTCGGTCGCCACGTCGGCGACCGTCACTCCCGCCGGCCTCTCGAGCGGATCGGCGCCGTTACTCCCCGGCGGCTCGAACTCCGTTTCGAGATCCTCCTCCTCGCCCGTTGACCGAAAGATCGGCGAAGCGATCGGCGAAAGCGGCAGGTAGTCGCGCGCGAACGTGTACCCCGTCCTCGCGATCTTCGCGCTCGAGGTCACCAGCGATCTCGTGAAGCTCCGAAAGACGCTCACCGGCATCAAAGGGTACGAGCAACTCGACCTCGGTGAGTGTCCGGGCGATCGAGACGGCGATGCGGGAGCGCAGCTCCTCCAGGCCCTCCCCCGTCTCGGCCGAGACGAGCGCGGCGTCGGGATGCCGCAGCGCCAGCTCCCTGCGGTCCTCGTCGTCGAGCAGGTCGACCTTGTTCATCACCAGCAGGCGAGGCGATGCATCGGCGCCGATCTCGGCGAGCACCTCATCCGCGGCGGAGATCGAGTCCGCGCGCTCCTCCTCGGGCTCGGAGCCATCGACGACGTGCAGGATCAGGTCGGCCAGGACGGTCTCCTCGAGCGTCGCCTTGAAGGCCTCGACGAGGGCGTGCGGCAGCTTGCGGATGAAGCCGACCGTGTCGGTGATCAGGATGCGGCGGCCATCGTGCGTGAAGGCCCGCGTCGTCGGGTCCAGAGTGTGGAAGAGACGCTCCCCCACGCCGACGCCCGCTCCGGTCAAAGCGTTCAGCAGAGTCGACTTGCCGGCGTTGGTGTAGCCGGCCAGGGCGACCGAGGGCAGTGCCGCGCGCTCGCGCTCGGCCCGCATCACCGCGCGGTTCCGCTCGACACGGCGCAACTGGCGCCGCAGGGCCGTGATCCGGTCGCGCGCCAAGCGGCGGTCGGTCTCGATCTGCGACTCGCCCGGTCCCCTGGTGCCGATGCCGCCATCGACACGGCCCGCGCCGAGGCGCTCCAGGTGCGTCCAGAGGCCCCTCATGCGGGCGAGGTTGTACTCCAGCTGCGCCAGCTCGACCTGGAGCTTTCCCTCGGCGGTGTGGGCGTGGTCGGCGAAGATGTCGAGGATCACCGCGGTCCGGTCGATCACCGGGACCCCGAGCTCCTGCTCGAGGTTTCGCTCCTGGCGCGGCACGAGCTCGTCATCGACGGCGACGAGGTTCGCGCCGTCCGCTGCGATCTGGCGCTTCAGCTCGGCGAGCTTGCCCCTGCCCAGATAGCGGTCGGGATCGGGCGCCTTGCGGGGCTGGGTCATCTCCCCCGCCGTCGCCACGCCCGCGGTGCGCAGCAGCTCCTTGAGCTCGGCGAGGGGGTCATCGCGGTGCTCGTCGTCGCGGACGATTCCGACTGCGATGGCGCGCTGGCGGGCGCGAGGATTGACGATGCCGGCGGAGCCGTTCAAATGGTGGCTCTCGGCCTGCCGACCGTTGCGGTTTCTCTGCACTGACTAGATCTTAGGCGCCGCTCAGGGTGCTGCTGCCTGCTGCCGCGGAACCATCGGCAGCAGCGCGGCGGCGCCCACCACGGCGACGAAGGCGAGGGATCGCCCGATGACTGCGAAGGCGTCTGAGCCCATGGGATCGCCGAAGACGACGATTCCGCCCGCGATTGAGCTGAGCGTCGCCGCCGCAGAGAAGGCGACGATCACTGCGACTGGCTCTCCGATCTGCAGGCCGCGCCCCAGGGCGAGAAATGCTCCGATGCCGCCGATGACAGCCGTCGCTGTCCACGGGCTGAGCAGGCTCATGGGATCGGCCGGGACGAGCTCGGCGAGCGCCTTGAGCGAAATGTCGGAGACGCCGAGCAGCGTTCCCGCGGCGATCGCCATCAGCATCGAACCCTGAACCACGTGGCGTCCGTTGCTGGCGGTCAGGATGAACAGCCCGCCGATCGTCAGCATCCCGCACTGGAAGCCCAGCATCGTCACCGGGTCGAAGCCGATCTCGGAACGAGCATGTCCGGCCGTCAGGGCCAGGAAGCCCAGCCCGACAGCACAGAGGCCGATACCGGCCATCTCGCGCTTGCAGACCGCTATCCCGAACCAGCGCCGCGCAGGAATGGCCAGCATGGCCAGCCCACCGGCAATCACCGCCTGGACGAGGGACAGCGGCGCCATCGAGAGCGCCGCCACGTGCAGGCACCAGGCGAGGAAGGCAAGGCCGAAGCCGATTGCCCACCATCTCGACCGAAACAGGGCCGAGGCACTGCGCAGGGGGCTGCGCATCGCGACGTCGGGCGCATTCACTGCGCCGCGGTGCTTGCACAACAGCGCCACGCCCGAGATCAGGGCGCAGCCCAGGGCGAGTATCAGTCCGATTTCGCTCATCAGTGGATGGGTCGGCGAGACAAGGTGCCGCCTTTAGCTGAGGCTGCGCTAAAGGCCGATTCGCCCCTGCGACGGAGGCTCCCGCCTACCCCAAACTACGCGTTCTGGGTCTGGCCCGCGCCGATCAGGGGGTGAGATGCGTCTTCAGCCGCTGGACGGCCTCGCGCAGGAGCTCGTCCGGGGTCGTCAGCGAGATCCGGAAGAACCCCTCGCCGCTCGGGCCGTACATCGAGCCGGGCGACACGACCACCGCGGCCTCCTCGAGCACCAGCTCGGCGAACGACGTGGAGGTGTGCCCGTCCGGCACCGGAGCCCAGATGTAGATCGTCCCTTTCGGGCTCGCGACCTCGACGCCGATCGCCCTGAGCGCATCGACCACGAGGTCCCGGCGCCGCTGGTAGATCGAGCACATCTGCTCGACCTCCTTTCGCGGGCCACGCAGAGCGGCCGCGCCGGCCAGCTGAACCGCCTCGAACAGGCCGGAGTCGACGTTGGTCTTGAGCCGCCAGTAGGTCTTGATCGCCTCGGCGTTGCCGAGGATCGCCGCGCAGCGCCATCCGGTCATGTTGTAGCCCTTGGACAGGGAGAAGACCTCGACCCCCACCTCCTTGGCCCCTGGCGTGGCCAGGAAACTCGGCGCCACGTAGCCGTCGTAGGTCGTCTCCGAATAGGCGTTGTCGTGGACGACCAGGATCTCGTGGGTCCTGGCGAGCTCGACGACCCGCTCGAAGAAGCCGTCGGGCGCGATCGCGCCGGTCGGGTTGTTGGGGTAGTTGATGAAGAGGAGCCGGGCGGCCTCGAGCTTCTCGTCCGGAATCGCGTCCAGGTCCGGGATGAAGCCGAGGTTGGGCCGCAGCGGCAATAGGAACGCCTCCGCCCCGGCAAGGACCGGACCGCCGGTGTAGACCGGGTAGCCCGGATCCGCGGCCAGAGCGACGTCGCCGGGATCGAGGAACGCGAAGCAGAGGTTGTAGATGCACTCCTTCGCCCCGATCGCCGGGATCACCTCGTTGACGGGGTCGATCTCCACCCCGAAGCGCCGCAGATAGAAGTCGGCGAAGGCATCGCGGAACTCGACGCGCCCGCGGTTGCTCGGGTACCTCTGCGCCGAGAGGTCCCCCACCGCCTCCCGCATCGCCTCGACGACGTAGCGGAAGGTTGGTGTGTCCGGATCGCCGATGCCAAGGCTGATCACGTCGATCCCGGCCTCGCGCTTCGCCTCGATGCGCCGCTCGAGCTCGGCGAACATGTACGGGGGCATCGCCTCCAGGCGCTCGGAGGGAGCCGCCAGGCCTCTCTTCTTGGACGGTGCTGCCATCGGAGAGCCGGAAGAGTAGGGGGAGCGCGCCCTAGACGAGCTCATCGAGGAGGCGCAGCAGCTCCGGTGAGAGCTCGCCTGCGTACACGGGCTCCGCCCAGCCGGTGAGCCGGACCGACAGCCCGTCGCCGATCTCGACCCCCAACTCTCCGCCGTCGAGCTCGACCGTGAGCTCGCTCGGCGCACCCGCCAGGTGCGCAGCCACCGCCGCGCCCGACGCCCCCGTCCCCGAGGAGAGCGTCTCCCCCACACCGCGCTCGAAGATCCGGGCGCGGACCCTGTCCCCATCGGTGCGGAAGAAGCTCACGTTGGTCCGGTTCGGGAAGAGGTCGCTGTTCTCGATCTCCGGCCCGATCGCCCGCAGATCGAGCGACTCGAGCTCGTCCCCTACAGCGATCGCGCACTGAGGGTTCCCGATCGACACGTGCTGGAAAAACCACGTCCTGCCGCCGGCCTCCAGCTCGCCGCGCCCGTCCTCCGCTCCCGACGGGAAGTCCGCCGACGCCGTGTTCGCCTTCCCAATCTCGAGTGTGCACTCGCGCTCCGCGCGGATCGTGGGCGTGATCGGCCCGGCCTTGGTCAGGATCGTGAACTCGTCCGCATCGGTCCACCCTGAGCGCCGCAGGTACATGACCGCCTCCCGCGCCCCGTTGCCGGACAGCTCGGCCTCCGAGCCGTCCGGGTTGAAGATGCGCAGCTCTGCGACGTAGCCGGGATCCTCGACGGGCGCGAGCAGCAGGATGCCGTCCGAGCCGACGCCGAAATGCGGATCGCAGATCCGCTGGATGCGAGCCGGCGAGAGCTCCCAGGGAAGCGCGGCGGCCTCGACGATCAGGTAGTCGTTGCCGAGCGCCTGCCATTTCTCGAATCTCATTCCGCTCTGAGCCTCTCCGTGATCTCCGCCGCCACGTCGCCATCATCGCTGTCCGTTCGGTCGATCAACTCGACCCCCTCCATGCGGCGCATCCAGGTGAGCTGGCGGCGAGCGTAGGCGCGATGCGCGGCCTTGATCTGGTCGATCGTCTCCGCCGAGGGCGCCGCGTCGATGTCGGCGACCAGCTGCTCGAAGCCGAGCGCCGCACGCGCCGTGCGCGAGGGACCGGCCTCAAGAGCCGCGCGCGCCTCCTCCGCCGCCCCGGCGGCGACCAGCTCTTCGACGCGGCGATCGATTCGCTCGGCGAGGCGCTCCCGGTCCATCGTCAGTCCCGCCAGCAACGTGGGGTGTCGCAGATCGGCTGTCCACATTCCCTCGGCCCCGGCGGCTGCCTCGATGCCGGCTCGCGCCAGCTCGGTCAGGCGAGCGATTCGCTTGCCGTCGTTCGGGTCCACGTTCGCCGCCAGCTCCGGGTCGAGCTCGGCGTGCAGAGCCACGGGACCGCGCTGCGCGATCTCGCTCTCCACCTCGTCGCGGATCTCCTGCGGCACGGGCGGGCGCATGTCCAGGTCGGCCAGGGCGGCCCGCAGGTAGAGGCCCGTTCCCCCCACCACGATCGGTCTCCGGCCCTCCCCGAGCAGGGAATCGATCTCGCGATGCGCCGCCTCGGCATAGCGGCCGGCGCTGAACTCCTCGCCGGGCTCGACGAAGGAGAGCAGCCGGTGCTCGAGCTGCCCCTGCTCCTCCGACGTCGCGGCGCCGCTCAGCGTCTCGAGGCCGCGGTAGACCTGGATGGAGTCGCAGTTGACCGCGACCGGGCTCTCCCCGCGCTCGCGCAGGCGCTCGGCGACGGCGATCGCAACGCCGGTCTTCCCCACCGCCGTCGGCCCGAAGAGCGCGAGGACTCTCAAGCCGCGCGGCTGAGCAGGCGCTCCTGCCCGGAGAGCGTCGTCGAGGTCGCGCCCGTGATCTCCACCTCGACCAGCTCCCCCGGAGCGGCGGTGCCGTCGAAGTTGACGGTCTTGTTGTGGCGGGTGCGGCCGCGGAGCCGAGACGCGTCGGTCCGGCTCGGGCCCTCGACCAGCACCTCCATGGTGCGGCCGACGAAGCGCTCGGCCCGCTCCCGCGCGCGGCGCTGGACGAGCTCCACCAGGCGCGCCATCCGCTCGCGCTTAGTCGCGTGCGGGAGCTGATCATCGAAGCCGGCGGCCTCGGTGCCGCGCCGCGGAGAAAAGATGAAGGTGAAGGCGCCGTCGTAGCCGACCTCGTCGACCACCTCGAGGGTCTGCTCGAAGTCCGCGTCGGTCTCCCCCGGAAAGCCGACGATGATGTCCGTGGTGATGGCGCAGTCCGGCACGTGCTCGCGGATCAGCGCGACGCGGTCCATGTAGCGCTCTCGGCTGTAGGTGCGGCGCATTCGCTTCAGCACCGGCGTGGAGCCGGACTGCAGCGGCAGGTGGATGTGCTCGCAGAGCGCGCCGAGATCGGCGTGGGCGCGGATCACGTCCTCCTTCATGTCCTTCGGGTGCGGGCTCGTGTAGCGGATCCGGTCCACGCCGGGGACCGCGTCGACCCGCGTGAGGAGCTCGGCGAAGCTGATCCGGCTCTCCGTGGGGAGGTCCCGCCCGTAGCTGTTCACGTTCTGGCCCAGCAGGGTGACCTCGTTGACGCCGTCGCCGGCGAGCCGCTCGACCTCCGCGACCAGCTCTCCGGGATCCCGGCTCGCCTCGCGTCCGCGGACCGATGGCACGATGCAGTAGGAGCAGACGCAGTTGCAGCCCTGCGAGATCTGCAGCCAGGCCTGGAACTCTCGGGCTCGCTTCATCGGCAGGTGGCCCGAGACGTCCTCGAACTCGAAGTAGCCCTGCGCCGTCAGCGAGTCGGACGTCAGGAACTCAGCCAGCCGGTGGATCTGGCCCGGGCCGAAGGCGACGTCGACGAACGGGAAGCGCCTGAAGACCTCGTCCTTCACCGACTGCGCCCAGCATCCGCCCACCCCGACCACCCTCGAGGGGTCCTCCGACTTCAGGCGCTTCGCCTCCCCCAGGTGGGCGATGAAGCGGTTGTCGGCCGACTCCCGGATCGAGCAGGTGTTGAAGAGGATCAGGTCGGCGCCGTCGCGATCCGGCGCCTCGACGTAACCGAGCGAGTCGAGCATTCCCTTCATCCGCTCGGAGTCGTGCTCATTCATCTGGCAGCCGAACGTGGTGACGTGGTAGCGGCGCATCGCCGTCAATTTAGCCCTTACTTCGCGGGCGAGTTGACGATCTGCTGGATGCGGCTGTGCGAGAGGCCGAGCGTCCGGGCCACCTCGCGGTAGCTGGCTCCGGCCGCCACCGATTGCCGGATCAGGCGGTCGCGGACCAGCCGGATCCGGGCGATCTCCTCGTCGATCCCGCGCATGGCCCGCCGGTACTCGAGGCCGACGCGAACCCGCTCCACCCAGACCCTGCTGCGGGCGCGATCGAAGTCCGCATGTGCCTTGCGGAGGCGCGCCGCCTCCATCTCGGCGATCATGGAGATCTGTATAGCACCTCTCGATGGCTGCTATACGCGCCTCGGGGCCTACGGCGTGGGCCCGCCCGTCACCGTCAGGTCACCCTCCATGCCGGCCTCGCGGTGGCCCGGAACCGTGCAGTAGAAGACGTACTTGCCGGGCTTCAGGTCGTTCAGGTCGAGCGTCTGTTTGCCGCCCGAGAAGGGCTGGACCTGGCCGATCACGTTGCCGTTCGCGGTCGCCACCGCGATGCTGTGCGGGACCGGCGAGGGGTTGTCGTAGTCGATCGCGACGTTGCCGGGCTTGGCCTGGAGCCCGTCGGGCTGGTAGACGAGGGAACCGTCGGCCGGAGAGGAAACGTCAATCGTCTCGACCGGGCCGTTGGCGGTCGTCTCGGTGGTCCCCTCCTCCTGGGCGAGTTCCTTGTTCCGCTTGTCCTGCTCGTCCACCGATTTGACGATCGCGAACGCCATCGTCGTGCCCACGATCACGATGAACAGCGCGATCACGCCGAGCAGGACGCCGCGGCTCGGCGGGAAGGAGTCGCTCCCGCGGATGCCCACGAAGGAGATGACCACCGCGGCCAGCACCAGCACGCCGCCAATCACGAAGAAGAAGTTGCCGTCCATCCCGCGCGGATCCTACCCGTAGCGACTCACGCAGCGTCGGCGAGCCGCTCGGCCGCACGAACCGCCTCGTACGCAAGCTCCAGGGGATATCCGCGCCTGACGAGCAGCCCCAGGGCACGCTCTCGCTCGCGCTCGTCGGCGCACGCCATCCCGCGGCCTCCGAGCAGCCCGACGGCCCGCTCCAGCTGCGCCTCGGAGTCCTCACCCTCGAGGGCCACCTCGATGTGCCCGCGCCCCACGCCCCGGCCTTCCAAGGCGGCGGCGATGCGGTCCGGTCCCCAGCCCGCCAGCGTGCGCTTGTCCTCCGCGTAGCGGCGAGCGAAGCTGGCGTCGTCGATCGCGCCGGCCTGCGCCAGGAGGGCGATCACCTCCTCGATCTCGACCTCCGCCACCGCGCGCTCGGCGAGCCAGGCGCGCAGCTCCGATTCGGTGCGCTCCTTGTAGCTCAGCGCCTTGAGCGCGAGCTCATATGGCTCGTCAGGCAGCCTTCTTCTCCGGCTTCTTCGCCTCGGGCTTCTTAGCGTCCGGCTTCTCGGCTCCGTCCTTCACCTCGGGGACCGCCTTCACCGGCGCGGCCTCGTCGGCCTCGGGCTTCGCCTCGCCGTCCGCTCCCAACCCGAGCTTGGCGTAGAGCTTGCCCTCGATCTCCGCGCCCAGCTCCGGGTTGTCGCGCAGGAACTCCTTGGTGTTGTTGCGCCCCTGGCCGAGTCGCGTCTCGCCGTAGGAGAAGAAGGAGCCCGACTTCTGGATCAGGTCGTGCTCCAGCGCCATGTCGAGCAGGCCGCCCTCCTTCGAGATCCCGACGCCGTACTCGATGTCGAACTCGGCCTGGCGGAACGGAGGGGCCACCTTGTTCTTGACGACCTTCACGCGGACCCGGTTGCCGACCGCCTCGGTGCCCTCCTTGAGGGTCTCGATCCTGCGGATGTCGAGCCGCTGCGAGGAATAGAACTTGAGCGCCCGGCCGCCGGGTTGGGTCTCCGGAGAGCCGAACATGACGCCGATCTTCTCCCGGATCTGGTTGGTGAACAGGCAAATCGTGTTGGCGCGGTTCAGGTTGCCGGCCAGCTTCCGCAGCGCCTGCGACATCAGGCGGGCCTGGAGGCCGACGTGCTGGTCGCCCATCTGCCCCTCGAGCTCAACCCGCGGGGTGAGCGCGGCGACCGAGTCCACGGCGACGACGTCGACGGCGCCGGAGCGCACCAGCACGTCGACGATCTCGAGCGCCTGCTCGCCGTAGTCGGGCTGGGAGATCATCAGCTCGTCGGTGTTGACGCCGATCTTTCGGGCGTAGACGGGATCGAGCGCGTGCTCGGTGTCCACGAACGCGCAGACCCCTCCGCGCGCCTGGGCCTCGGCGATGATGTGGTAGACGAGCGTCGTCTTGCCGGAGGACTCCGGCCCGAAGATCTCGACGATGCGGCCGCGCGGCACCCCGCCGACGCCGAGCGCGATGTCGAGCGGCAGCGCGCCGGTGGAGATCGACTCCACGTTCAGCGCGCCCATGTCGCCCAGCTTCATCAGCGCGCCCTGCCCGAACTCCTTCTCGATCTGCGTGACGGCCGCGTTCAGCGCCTGGTCGCGCGCCTTCGCCTCTTTCTCGCCTGCGTCCCTCAAGTTGGGCTTCTGCTCTGCCATCTCACTCACCTCTCTGTCTCTTGGTCATCGTGGGCGGTCGGAAGCTCCAACTCGGCCATCGGTTCGTACTCGGCGCCAGTGCGGCGCAAGTGGGATTTGAAGAGCACCAGACGAGTCGGACGGAAGAACCGGAACATATGTTCGGGTAGCGAATGGGGCTGTGTCCTGACCAGGGCGGGTTTCCGGCTGCCCCGCGCCTCCGGCCTGACCCGCGCGACGGTCACGTGCGGCCAGAACGCCCGCTTCTCCGGCTCGTAGAAGCCTCCGGAGACCAACCGCTCCTCCACCCCGGCCTGCAGCGCCACTGTCTCCTCCGAGTTCGCACCGAGCGCGATCAGCCGCGGGCGCTTGCCCGGCGGGACTCCGACGGGCTCCGGCTGCAGCTCCACCGCCGGCGCCTCCGCCTCGGTCGCGAACGCTGCCTTCGCGATGGCCTTGGTGTCCTTCTCGGCCTGGTAGCCGAGGAAGACGAGGGTGATGTGGAGCGCGTCGGGCCTCACGATCCGCAGGGCGGGATCGGCGAGAGCCGTCTGCTGCCAGTCCACCACGCCCGAGCGCACGTCCTGCGGCAGATCGAGGGCGACGAACAGCCGAGCCCGCGGACTCTTCAGCCTCTCCTTCGCCACGCCCCAAAGCTAGTCGCCGCCCCGGCCCGAATCCCGTGTCTCCGCGCATGTTGTGGATGAGCGCGGGACGCTGGTCGTTCTCCCCGGG
Organism: uncultured Solirubrobacterales bacterium; assembly: GCA_963728875.1. Taxonomy (GTDB): domain Bacteria; phylum Actinomycetota; class Thermoleophilia; order Solirubrobacterales; family 70-9; genus DASUPK01. Next base: position 552,615 of record CAVSLJ010000002.1, on the reverse strand, counting down.
GTAGTCCGCGCCACGCGGCGCGACACCAAAACCGGCACCGAAAGGAGGCCCACTTGGCGAGTTTCCGTCCCCCGTAGGTCGGTAACTCGCCAATGCCGCTCGCCTCGCCGACCCAGGACGGGGCGGCCTCCCTTCATTGCCGGTGTTTGGGAGCCCGGCGCTCAGCCCCCCGTCGGCGCCGGGGAGATCTCTCCGCGGCCGGCGATCCGCAGGTCCGCAGGGAGCTTCGCTCCCCAGCGGTCCGCCAGCACCTCCAGCCGCGTGCGCCAGGCGATGATCGCCGCGCGCTGCTCGTTCTGGAAGTGCGGCAGCTCATCGAACTCGCGGCTCTCGAGCGACGCCACCAGCGTGCTCAGGTAGGTGTCCTGAAGGACGAAGGTGTGCGCGTAGGCATTCTGGGCCGCGCGCATCTCCTCGGGAACCGGCTCCACCTCCGCGATCCTCACCGCGTAGCCGGCCACGCCGCGCTCGAGCCGGCCCATCCGCCGCTCCGCCTGGGCCGCGTTCAGATCGCCCTCGTTGTAGCCCTCGAGAATCGGGTCCGCCTTGTCGAGCAGCTCGTTGATCCCGAGCCGGATCGGCTGGACGGCGGCGACGTAGTCCTCGAGGGCCTGACGGCGGTCCTCGGTGCTGGTGTCCGAGCCGCAGCCGATCAGCGTCAGCGTCAGCGCCGCCGCCACGATCGCGAAGGCCGCTCGCCGACGCCGCCGCTCAGACACCGCGGGCCCTCGCGACGAGCCCCAGGACGTAGCGGGCGACCAGCCCCGGCAGGTTGACGTGGATCTGGTGGCCGCTGCCGTAGGCGATCACCTGCTTCGTCCTCGGATGCAGCGACACCAGGTAGCGCTGGCTCCGCTTCCAGGTCCGGTTCACGATCCCGGCGAACCGCCGCGAGACGCCCGTCGGCATCCCGAAGCCGTAGTCGGCGGAGAGCACCACCGTCCGCAGCCGGCGCGGGCTGCGGCGCCTCAGCTTCATCTCGGCGAAGCTGCGGTAGAAGTCGATCGCCTCGAGATCGTCGTACTGCGCCGCGTCAGCCGAAGGTGACTGCAGGTAGTAGAGGTTGTAGCGCGCGAACTGGCCAGGCTTCATCAGGCCCTCCATCGCCTCCGAGATCGCATCGACCAGGACGATTCCGGAGACCTCGGCCGGATAGAAGCTGGCGTACTCGCGAGCGATCAGCCCGCCGGTGGAGGCGCCGACCAGCACGTACGGGCCGGGAACCCCGGCCGCCCCCAACAGCGCGTGGAGGTCGGCAGCCGCCTCCCCGGTGCTCCGCGGCATCGCCACCGGATCGCTGCGGCTCACGTAGGGGAAATGCGCGAGCGTTCCCGGCCGGTCGTAGATGCACGCCCTGGTGAAAGGCGTGACCCTCGGCAGGACCCCGGTGTCCGCCCCCTCGACGGACCAGGTCCAGATATCGCCACGGCTGCGCAGCCCCGACTCGAAGATCACCGTCGGCGAGCCGCTGCCGTGGCACTCCAGGTAGAGCTGGCGTCCGCCTTCGATCGCCACGGTGCCGGCGAAGTCCCCGTCGCTCCCGGACCCGGTCGTCTGGCCCACCGCCGTCGGCGCCGCGACCAGGCTCATGGCGAGCATCGAGATCACAACCGGCAGGCCCCTCACCTCGGCGGCTCTCGCCCTTCCAGCAGATAGCGGACCAGGTGAAGCGCGACGACGACGGAGCGGTCCCGGACGTCCGTGCGGCTGCCGGGCAGCACGATGTCCCGCGGGAGCTTCTGTCCATCCGCGGTCTTGGCGCAGAAGCAGACGTACCCCACCGGCTTCTCCTCGCTTCCCCCGTCGGGCCCCGCGACGCCCGTGGTCGAGCAGGCCACGTCCGCGTCGAATCGAGCCAGAGCCCCGTCCGCCATCGCCTCGGCGACCTCCGGGGAGGCGGCGCCATGCTCCTCGATCAGCCCGGGGTCGACACCGAGCAGCTCCGCCTTCGACTCATTCGAATACGAGACCACCCCGCCGGCGAACCATTTCGAAGACCCCGGTCGGAGCGTGAGGCGCGCCGCCAGCAGCCCACCGCTCTCCGACTCCGCCACCGCGATGGTCCGGTCACCGAGCAGCCTGAAGACGACCTCCTCGATCGACTCGCCGGTCTCCGTGTAGGTGAAGTGGCCGAGTCTCTGCTCGAGGCCCGCGCGCAGCTGCTCGGCGGTGGCGGCGCTCTGCTCGCGGTGCCGGACGTCGGTGACCAGCTCCCCGCCGCGCAGGCAGGTGGTCACCTCGAGCTCGCCGAGGGGAACTCCGTCGTCCTCGATCTCCCGCAGGGCCATCGCCAGCTCGGACTCCGGGATCCCGAACATCCGGATCGACATCGTCCGGTAGGGCTCCGCCCGACCCAGGATCTCCTGAGCCGGCAGGGCCGCCAGCGCGCGCGGCCACATCTCCTGCAGCTCGCGCGGCGGGCCCGGAAGGACGACCACCACCTGCCCGTCGGCGGGGACGACCAGCCCGGGCGCGGTACCGGCCGGGTCGATCGCGACCGCGCCCTCGGGCACCATCGCCTGCTTGCGGTTCGCCTCCCGGACCGCCTCCGGGTCGAAGCGGAGGCGACGGGCATAGCGGGAGATGATGTCGGCGATCTTCTGCTCCATCTCCTCGTCGAGCACGAGCTCCCGGCCCGCGAACCTCCCCACCACCTCGGCCGTCAGGTCATCGGCGGTCGGTCCGAGGCCGCCGCTGGTGAAGATCAGGTCGAGCCCCTCCTCGCGCATGTGCCGCAGAGCACCCTCGAGGTCCTCGGGCCGGTCCCCGACCACCGTGATCTCGGCCACCTCCACCCCGAGGCCTGCGAGCTGCTCGGAGATCCACGGTCCGTTGCGGTCCGTGACGTAGCCGCTCAGCACCTCGGTGCCGGTGACGAGAATTCCCGCGCGAACGCTCACGGGGTCATTCTCGCGGACGCGCGTCACCGGGGGCCGAGTCAAAACCGGCAACGAAGGAGAAACAGACGCGGCAATTTCGCTCGTTTGCAGCCTTTGGGGCTTATGGCACCCTCAATGCTGCAATCGGCCGCTACTCGCGGTCGCCGGGCGCAGCGACCGGCTCGGGGGCCTTTTCCCCAGCCGGTGTTGCAGTCCCAGTGCCCCCGCCGAGCACCCGGGGTAGGTCGGCGAGCGAGACCAGCACCTGACGCGGCTTCGAGCCCTCGTAGCCGGAGATGATCCCCCGGCGCTCGAGCATGTCGATCAGGCGGCCGGCGCGCGTGTAGCCGACGCGGAGCCTTCGCTGGATCATCGAGACCGATGCGGTGCCGCTCTCGACCACCAGCTGTGCGGCCTGCTCGAGCAGGTCGTCCGCGTCCGGATCGAAGTCGTCGTCGGCGTCGCCCTCATCCTTCGTGATCTGCGGCGTCTCCAGCAGCTCCACTGCGAAGTCGGGCTCACCCTGGTCGGACCAGTGCTCGGTGATCTTGGCGATCTCGGCCTCGGTGATGAAGGCGCCCTGGATCCGCTGCATCTTCGAAGTGCCCGCCGGGCGGAAGAGCATGTCGCCCTGGCCGAGCAGCGTCTCGGCTCCGCCCTGGTCGAGGATCACGCGCGAGTCGACCTGGGAGGAGACGGCGAAGGCGATCCGCGACGGGATGTTGACCTTGATCGTCCCGGTGATGATGTCGGTCGAGGGCCGCTGGGTCGCGAGCAGCAGGTGGATGCCGACGGCACGCGCCTTCTGCGCCAGGCGGATGATCGCGTCCTCGACCTCCGCCGGCGAGACCATCATCAGGTCCGCGAGCTCGTCGATCACGCAGAGGATGTAGGGCAGTGGCGCCTCGCCGTCGCGCTCCCGCACCTGGTTGAGCTCGCCGAGGTTGCGGGTGCGAGCCAGCTCCATGATCTGGTAGCGGCTCTCCATCTCGGCGATCAGGTTGTTGAGGACGTTCGCCGCCAGCCGCGGCGAGGTGACGACCGGCGTCAGCAGGTGCGGGATCTTCTCGTAGTGGTTGAGCTCGACCCGCTTCGGGTCGACCAGCACCATCCGCACCTCGTTGGGCGAGGCGTGCAGCAGGATCGAGCTGAGGATCGCGTTGACGCTGCCGGACTTGCCCGAGCCGGTGGTGCCGGCGATCAGGGCGTGGGGCATCTTCTGCAGGTCGGTCCAGACGGCGCTGCCCGAGATGTCCTTGCCGAGCCAGGCGACCAGCGGCGAGCCGCCCTGCGGACGGCCTCCGTAGATGTCGCCGAGGCGCACCAGGCGGCGGCGCTGGTTCGGGACCTCGACGCCGACGGCCTGCTTGCCGGGGATCGGCGCCAGGATCCGGATGTCGGTCGAGGCCAGGGCGTAGGCGAGGTCGTCCTTGAGCTGGGTGATCTTCGAGACCTTGGTGCCGGGCGCGAGCTTGAGCTCGTAGCGGCTCACGTGCGGCCCGGTGACGGTGCCGACGATCTTCGCCTCGACGCCGAAGTGGCCGAGCGTCTCGAGCAGGTTGCGGGCGATCGCCTCGTGGTCCTGCTTGTCCGGCCCCTTGTCGGGCGCGCCGCGCTCCAGGACCGCCTCGGGCGAAGGGACCTCGTAGTCGATCTCCTCGGACTCGGTGACCCCGCCGCGCTTCTCGCCCATCGGGGTGAGCGTACGACGGGCTTCTCGGCTCCTCGGCGCCATCGGCCTCGGCCACGTCGTCGCCCGACACCTCGGTCTTGCTCGCACCGGATCGCCTCGTCCTGCTCCCTCGAGATCCTCGAGCTCGCTCGTGTCGGGCTCCTCGGCGATCGCGGACCGCCTCGTCGAAGTTCGCGACCTTCTCGGTCTCCGCCTCATCGCCGACCAGGACCTGGAAGTCCTCGCCGTCCGCAACCGGCTCCGGCGGCCCGAAGACCGGCTCGGTGTCGGCGGGCGTCGTGTCGATCAGGTCCGGGTCCGTGTTGATCCGGCTCTCCTTGATCGCGGTCGCGAAGCCGACGGTGCCGCGCTTCGCCCGTTCCGCGCCGCGCCTGGCCGGCGCGGACCATGTCCGAGACGGAGCGGCCGGTGAGCAGCAGCAGGCCCGAGACCAGCAGCAGCACGGCGATGATCTGGGCGCCGAGGCGCTGGAAGAGCGTCGTCGTCGCCCAGTAGAGGACCTCGCCGACGCCCGCCGCCGTGATGCGGGAAGAAGTTCGGGTCGAAGAGGCCCTTGCGCACGCCCTCTGGGCCGAGGCCGGCCGTCTGCGCCGCGAGCGCGAGCAGCAGCCCGGCGGCGATCGCGGTCACCCCGACCGCGACCGACTTCGGCGACGGCAGGAACGGCCTCAGGATCAGTCCGATTCCGGCGAGCCCGAGCGCGACCGGGTACGACCACCCCGCCGGCGCCCACGGCGTAGTCGAGCGCCGTCTGCGAGCCGTTCCCGACGGCCCCCCCGTTCCAGCCCAGGTAGATGACGTACCCCAGATAGACCGCCAGTCCGATGCAGCAGAGGCCGGCCAGGTCGAGGCGGCGCTGCATCACCTCCGGCGAGGTGCGGCTTCGCCCGCCTCGCGGAGCCGGACGGCCGCGTGCGCCGCCGCGCTTCTTGGGCGAGCGCGCAGGCTGCCTTTTGCGCCGGGGCGGATCTCGCCGCTGCGGCGCGCCGAAAATGCGGTCTGCAAGCATCCGCCCACCTGATTCGACGCCTGAAACGTGTCCCCTGCCAGGCACGGAAACCGTCGGCCTGGTTCGCCCCTGAACCGCGCCTAAATGTTCCCTCAATTTCGCTTGGGAGCGCGAAATTCGCGCTCTAACCTAAAGACGGTGATGGAGCAGGCCATAGCCTCCGCCCGCGTGCTCGTCGTCGAGGACGACGAGGCGATCGCGGACGTCCTGCGCCGCTCGCTGCGCGCCGAGGGCCATGAGGTCCGCAGCGCGGGCGACGGCGCCGAGGCTCTGACGGCCGCCGAGCAGTTCAGCCCGGACCTGGTCGTGCTCGACCTCGGCCTCCCCCGCCTCGACGGCATGGAGGTCTGCAGGCGGCTGCGCGCCGAGAGCGACGTGCCCATCCTGATGCTCACCGCCAGGACCGAGACCGAGGACCGCGTCAAGGGCCTCGACATCGGGCGCGGACGACTACCTGCCCAAGCCGTTCGAGCGCTCGGAGCTGCTCGCCCGGATCCGGGCCCTGCTGCGCCGACGCCCGCCGCGGGGCAGCGCCTCGATCGTCGTCGGCGACCTGATGGTCAACCCCGACACCCGCGAGGTGAAGCGCGGCGAGCGCGAGATCGAGCTGACCAACCGCGAGTTCGAGCTGCTCGAGTACCTGGCCCGCAACCAGAAGCTGGTGGTCTCCCGGGAGCGGCTGCTCGAGGACGTCTGGGGCTACGACCCCTTCGAGCAGACCAACACCATCGACGTCTTCATCTCCAACCTTCGGCGCAAGCTCGAGTCAGGCGGCGAGCCGCGGCTCCTCCACACCAAGCGGGGGGCGGGCTATGTGCTGAAGGGCGCCGCGTGACCTGGATCCGAAACCGGAAGCTCCCATTCTTCGAGCGCATCCCGGTTCGCTGGCGGATCGCGATCACCACCGCCGGCCTGACCCTCCTCATCCTCGTCTGCTTCGCCCTCGTCCTGGGGAACGTCGTCGGCAACCGGATCCGTAGCGACTTCCGCGAGGAGCTGCGCAGCGCCGCCCGCTCCCTCGCCGCCGAGACGAGCGTGCACCTGGATTCGGTTGCCGGCTTCGTCGTTGACAGTCCCCCGCTGAAGGCGTTCGCCCTGCCGGAGGACGCGCAGATCAAGGTGCTCGACCAGTACGGGCGGCCGATCGCCGGAACGAATCCCGGCATCAACCTCGGCGCCCCGGGACGCAGCATCCGCAAGGTCGGCGAGCTCAGCGTGGCGAGCGAGGCAATCACCGCCCCGAGCTCGCTGCCCGCTTACGTTCAGTACGCCCGCCCCGACACTGGGGTCAACGACACCGTCGCGCGCCTCTGGTTCTTCCTCGTCGCGGGCGTGGTCGGCGGGACCCTGCTGGCGCTGCTCGCCGGCCTCGCGGTCGCCGACCGCGCCATGCGCCCGGTCAAGGCGCTGACCGGCCTCGCCAGCCGAATCAGCCGCACCCGCGATCCCTCGGAGCGCATCCCGGTGCCCGCCACCGACGACGAGGTGGGCGAGCTGGCCCGGACGATGGACGGCATGCTCCAGGCGCTCGACGAGGCCCGCTCGGAGCGCGAGCAGTCACTCGAGCGCCAGCGCGAGTTCGTCGCGGACGCCTCCCACGAGCTCCGCACCCCGCTGACCAGCATCCACGCGAACCTGGAGCTGCTCCAGGCCGCGGCGGTCGGATCGGAGGACGACAGGCACGCCGTGGACTCCGCCCTCTCCTCCACCAAGCGCATGTCCGGGCTGGTCTCGGACCTCCTGCTCCTCGCCCGCGCCGACGCCGGGCGGCGGGCTGGCGACCAAGGACCTCGACCTGGCGACGATCGCCGCCGGCGCGCTCGAGGAGGTTCAGCCGCTCGCGGGCAGCCGCCGGATCGAGAGCCATCTCGACGGCCCCCTGCCGCTCGAGGGCAACCCCGACGAGCTCCATCGCCTGATCCGCAACCTGCTCGAGAACGCCGTCCGGCATACGCCCGGGAAGACCACCGTCGAGCTCACCGCCCGCCGCGACGGGGACGAGGCGCTGCTCGAGGTGCTCGATGACGGTCCCGGCATTCCCGCCGAGATGGAGGACCAGGTCTTCGATCGCTTCGTCCGCGGCGAGGGCCCGGCCGACACCGCCGGCGGTGGCGGCAGCGGCCTCGGGCTGGCGATCGTGCGCGCCGTGGCCGAGTCGCACGGCGGCTCGGTCTCGGCGGGCAAGAGCACCTACGGCGGCGCGCGCTTCTCGGTGCGCCTGCCGCTCGAGCAGGTGCCGGCCCCGAAGGCCGAAGAGCGACCCAGCAAGTCGCTTTAGCAAACGTTCAAGAACGCCTCATAGATTCACCACTGGACGAGACACCTCGCCGCGGTGCGAAACCCCACACGCCACGGCGAGACCCGCTGAGGACTTCGGTCCAAAGCGTCGCCCCCGGTGGTCGCCCCTCCCTCGACCACCGGGGGCTTTTCTTGTTTACAAGCCGGCGGCGGCGAGGGCCGCGTCGCGATCGAGGCGGTAGTGCGACTCGGCGAAGAGGTCGTTCTCGAAGCGGTGAACGCCGGTGAACTCGAGCTCGACCGGCATGCCGGGATCGTCGCCCTCGATCACGCCGCGATAGTGGGCGATCACCCATGACTCGTGGCTGACGATGTTGCCGACGGAGACCTCGATGCCGCGGAAGAGCTGGAAGAGGCGCTGGTACTCCATGATGCTCGCTTCCGGCCCGATGTACGGCCCGGGGTCCGGCCAGGTCTCGAGCGGCGTCATCACGTTGTCCTCCGCGATCAGCGGCCGCAGCCGGTCCCAGTCCCCGCTGTCGAAGCAGTCGAACGCCTCGTGGACCAGGTGGACATACTGGACGTACCCCCTTTTCACTGTCACGCCACAAGGCTAGTGGGCAAGCGGGACCGACAACACCGGTCGAAAACTCATGGGAACGATCGACGTCTTCACTCTCACCGACGGCGGCCAGTCAGCCGACGACGTGGCGCGCCGGGTCGCGGGCTTCCTGAAGCCCGCGAAGTCAACGCTGGAGCTGGCGCTCTACGACGTCCGGCTTCCTGACCCGACCGGCTCGATCGTCGCCGATCAGCTGCGGGCCGCGAGCGCGCGGGGTGTCGCCACACGGCTTCTCTACAACGTCGATTCGGGACGGCCCTCCGAGATCCATCCCCCTCCCCAAACCCGGCCGGAGATCCTCGCCGAGCTGCCGATTGACGCGCGCCCGGTTCCCGGCATCCCCGACCTGATGCATCACAAGTACGCCGTCAGGGACGGCGAGGCCGTCTGGGCCGGCTCCGCGAACTGGACGATCGACTCCTGGACCCGGCAGGAGAACGTGCTCGCGATCATCGAGAGCCGGGAGCTCGCCGCCCGCTTCAAGCAGAACTTCGGGGAGCTCTGGGCCGACCAGCAGGTCGATCGGAGCGGCAGGGTGGAGCCCGACCCGGTCGACGTCGGCGGGGTTCAGGTGACGGCCTGGTTCACGCCCGGCCACGGCGAGCAACTCTCGCAGCGGATCGCCACCGCGATCGGCGCGGCGCGGCGCAGGGTGCGGATCGCGTCTCCCGTGATCACCTCGGGGCCCGTCCTCGGCACGCTCGCCGAGCTCGCCGACAGGGGCGGGCGCGACATCGCGGGCGTCGTCGATGGACCGCAGACCGAGACCGTGTTTCACCAGTGGGCCGAGAACGGGCACTCGGCCTGGAAGATCCCCCTGCTCGCGGCGACGCTCGGCAAGCTGCCGTTCTCGGCAAAGCCCTCGACGCCGTGGACGCCGGACTCCAAGCTCCACGACTTCATGCACGCCAAGGTCACCGTCGCGGACGACGTCGTCTTTCTCGGCTCCTTCAATCTCTCCCGCTCCGGCGAGCAGAACGCCGAGTCCGTCCTCGAGATCCACGACGGCAACCTCGCCGACCGGCTGGCGAAGTTCGTGGACGAGGTTCGCGGCCGCTATCCGGCGGCGGAGAGCCCGGCGAGGAGCCGTCCCATGACCTCCTCGACACCGTCGGCGAGCTCTGCCTGAGCCAGATCCTCGGGAGCGATCATGCCCTCCGCGAGCGTGTGACCCCGAAGCCACTCGATCAGGCCGGCCCAGTAGGCGGACCCCTCCAGGATGATCGGGTGATCTATCGCCTTGCCGGTCTGGATCAGCGTCAGCACCTCGAAGAACTCGTCGAGCGTGCCGAAGCCGCCGGGGAAGACGACGAGCGCGTTCGAGTAGCGCACGAACATCAGCTTCCGCGTGAAGAAGTAGTGGAACTCGATCCCGACGTCGACATACGGGTTGAGCGCCTGCTCGTGGGGCAGCTCGATGTTGAGCCCGACCGAAGGCGCCCCCGCCTCCTGCGCCCCCCGGTTGGCGGCCTCCATCGCGCCGGGTCCGCCGCCCGTGATCACGGCGAGCCCTGCCTCGCCGATCGCATAGCCGGTGGCGCGCGCCATCTCGTATTCCGGGCTGCCGGCCTTGATCCGGGCCGAGCCGAAGACGCACACGGCCGGCCCGATCTCACCCAGGAGCTTGAACCCGAGTGAGAGCTCGCGCTCGATCCGGCGCAGCCGCTCGCTGTCCTCGCGCTGGGAGCGCACCGCCGGGCTCCCGGCGTAGATGATCTCCTCGTCGGAGCTGGATGGGAGACGAGCGCCGGAGGCCGTGTCGGACATGACGCGAGACTAGTCCGAGGTCAGACCTCGACGACGACCGGCAGCACCAGCGGCCGGCGGCGGAGCTTCTCGTAGACGAACTCGGCGATGTCGTCGTGGAGGTCCTGCTGGAGCAGGGAGATCTCGCGGATCTCCTCCTCGGCCGCCTCGTCGAGAGTGTCCTGAACGACGTCCTTGATCTCGTCGCGCAGGCCATCCGCCTCCTCGGCGAAAGGCACGCCGCGGAAGATCACCTCCGGGTCCGCCACCTGGGAGCCGTCGTCCGAGGAGATCGTCGCGACGACGATGAAGACGCCATCGTCGGAGAGCTTGCGCCGGTCGCGCAAGGCGAACTCGTCCGGCTCGCCGACGGAGACTCCGTCCACGAAGATCATGCTCGCGTGGACGTCCTCGCCGAAACGGGCGCCTCACTCATCGATCTCGAGCGCGAGCCCGTTGCGGCCGGTGAAGATGTTGTCCCGGTCGACGCCCACGGACTCCGCCAGATCAGCGTGGAGCTTGAGGCGCTTGTAGTCGCCGTGGAAGGGGAAGACGTTCCGGGGCTTGGTCAGGTTGAGCATCAGCTTCAGCTCCTCCTGCCAGCCGTGCCCCGAAGCGTGGATCGGCGCATCTGCCGCGGTCACCACCTGAGCGCCGATCTGGAAGATCCGGTCGATGGTCTCGTTGACCGAGCGCTCATTGCCGGGGATCGGGGTCGCCGAGAAGATCACCGTGTCTCCCGAGTGGAGCTCCACGTCCGGATGATCCCGGTGGGCCATCCTGCGCAGCGCCGACAGCGGCTCGCCCTGGCTGCCCGTTGAGATCACCACGACCTTCCCGTCCGGGAAGTCCTCGATCTCCTTGGGGGTGATGAAGAGGCCTTCCGGAGCCGAGGCGATTCCGAGGTTGGATGCGATGTTGAAGTTCTTCCGCATCGAGCGGCCGACCAGGGCGACGCGGCGGTCGAGTTGCGCCGCGGCATCGATCACCTGCTGCACGCGGTGGACGTTGGAGGCGAAGGAGGTGACCACGATCCGGCCTTCGCAACGGCCGAAGACCTCGAGCAGCGCCGGGCCGACGCTCGACTCCGATGGGGCGACTCCCGGCCGGTCGGCGTTCGTGGAGTCACCACAGAGACAGAGGACGCCCTCCCGACCGAGCTCCGCCAGCCGGGAGACGTCCGCGGGGATCCCGTCGACGGGGGTCTGATCGAACTTGTAGTCGCCGGTGATCAGCACGGTGCCGGCGTCGGTCCTGAGCACCACCGCGCGGGCGTCGGGGATCGAGTGCGCCATGTGGACCAGCTCGATCCCGAAGGGGCCGGCGGTCACCTGCTCCCCGGCCGGCAGCTCCTGGAGAGGCACGTCACGGAGCTTGTGCTCATCCAGCTTGGAGCGAACCATGCCGATCGTCAGCAGCCCGCCGTAGATCACCGGCGGGATGCCGATCTCCCGCAGCACGTAGGGCAATGCCCCCACATGGTCCTCGTGGCCGTGGGTGAGGACGATCGCCTCGATGTCGTCGGCGCGTTCGCGCAGGCTCGAGAAGTCGGGCAGGACCAGGTCGATCCCGAGCATGTCCGCCGTGGGGAACATCAGACCGGTGTCCACGACGACGATCCGCCCATCCACCTCGACGACGGTCATGTTCTTTCCGATCTCCCCCAGCCCGCCGAGGGGGAGGATGCGGACGCTCGAGCTGCTCAAGCTAGGCGGCGCTCCCGGCCAGCAGCCCGTGGGCCTCGAGCACGCGCCTGATCTCCGATCGCTGGGCCTCGTCGGCCTCCACGATCGGAAGCCGGGCCCGGCACGAGCAGCTCCCGAGCAGCTCGAGAGCGGCCTTGATCGGGATTGGATTCACCCGCGAGATCATCTCGTAGATCGGTCGCAGCCCGGTGTCGATCTCCCGGGCCCGGTCGAGATCATCGGCCTGGACGGCGTCGTAGATCTCGCGAAGCTCTGGACCGACGATGTGGGAGGCGACCAGGATCCCGCCGGGTTCGCCCATCTCGAGTGCCGGCAGAAAGGTGCCGTCGTTCCCGGCCAGCACCCGCAGCCCATCGATCGGCTGGAGCTCGTCGTCGTTCGCCTGCTTGACAGCGACGACGTTCTCGATCTGCGCCAGCTCACCGAGCTGACCGGGCGAGAGGTTGAGCACCACGCGCGAGGGGATGTTGTAGAGCACGACCGGGATCCCGGCAGCCTTGGCGACCGCCTCGTAATGAGCCTTGATCCCCGGGAAGCTGGGCTTGTTGTAGTACGGCGTCACGGCCAGAACCGCGTCCGCCCCGGCATCCGCCGCGGCCGCCGAGAGGCGCTCGGAATGGCGCGTGTCGTTGGAGCCCGTGCCGCAGATCAGCAGGACGTCGGCGCCGACCTCGTCGCGCACCGCCCGCAGCAGGGCGAGCTTCTCGGCGTCCTCGAGGGTCGGGGACTCCCCGGTGGTGCCGGCGAGCACCAGCCCGTGCGAGCCGTTCTCGATCAGGTGACCCGCGAGCGACCGCGCCGCCGCCTCGTCCACCGAGCGGTCCTCGGCGAACGGGGTCACCATCGCCGTCAATACCCCTCCGATCTCAGGCATCAACCGGAGGGTACCGGGAAGACCTCGGGGAACCGGTCGGCCCAAGGGTGCGCCTGCTCGAGCTGAGCAGCCACGCGCAGGAGGATGTCCTCGCGGCCGAGCGGCGCGATCAGCTGCACGCCGATCGGCAACCCATCCTCGCTCCATCCGAGCGGCAGCGAGATCGCCGGGTTGCCCGTAGCGTTGAGCAGCGCGGTGAACCCCGCCGTCTTCTCACCCCGGTGGATCGTTTTCAGCGGTTCCTTGGGATCAGCGGCGAAGCTGCCCAGAGGCGGCGGCGGCTCTCCCATGGTCGGGGTCAGGAGCAGGTCGTGTCCCGCCTCGAACCACAGGCCGAGCATCCGGGCAAACGCATGATGCTGGCTGACTGCGGCGAGGTACTGGCCGGAATGACGGCGTCTGCCCTCCTCGGCCATCGCCCAGGTGAGCGGCTCGACGTCGTCGGGCCCAAGCTGGCGGCCGAGGATGACGCCGAACTGGTCCAGGATCTCGGTCTGGCCCGCGTACCAGCGGGTCAGGAACGTCTCGATCGGATCGAACTCGGGGACTGCCGGCGCGTCTTCATCCAAGCGATGGCCGAGCTCCTCGAGCATTGTCGCGGCCTCCCGGGCAGCGGAGACCACGATTGGATCGATTTCGATGTCGGTGCCGATCGATTCGGTCATGAGCGCAATGCGCAGCGAGCCGGGATCGGCCCCGAGCTCCTCCATGTAGGCCCTCGCCGGCGGTGGCGCCACGTAGGGATCGCCGGGGCCCGGCCCGTGGGTCGCGTCGAGTGCCAGCGCCACGTCTCGAACGGATCGCGACACCACGTGCTCCACCGTCAAACCGCTCATCGTGTCCCCAACCAGCGGGCCGAGTGAAGTCCGCCCCCGGCTCGGCTTCAGGCCCACGAGGCCACAGCAGCTCGCCGGAATCCGGATCGAGCCCCCGCCGTCGTTGGCGTGCGCGATCGGCACGATGCCCGCGGCGACTGCGGCCGCCGAGCCGCCGCTGGACCCGCCGGGCGACCGGCCGAGGTCCCATGGGTTGTGGGTGGGCCCGTAGGCCTCCGGCTCGGTGGTCGGGACGATTCCGAGCTCCGGTGTGTTGGTCTTGCCGATCGTGACGAAACCCGCCTCGCGGAAGCGTGCGCCGAGGAAGGTGTCCACCGGCAGGCGGAAGTCGGCTTCCTTCAGCGCCTTCATCCCCATGTGCATCGGCTGACCCGCCAGGCCCGCGCCGAGGTCCTTGAAGAGGAAGGGCACGCCGCGGAAGGGCCCGTCGGGCAGCTCGCCGCGGGACTCCTGGAGGCCTTGCTCGTAGAGCGGATGGATGATCGCGTTGAGCTCCGGGTTGATCCGCTCCGCACGCTCGATGGCGGCGGCGGTCAACTCCTCGGGACTCACCTCCCCGATGCGCACCAGCTCCGCCTGCGCGGTGGCGTCCAGCCTGGCCAGGTCCTCGCTCACAGCAGCTCCTCCAGTCCGATTACGAAGCGCTCGGGCAGATCGGCGACCTTGCGGACCGCCAGCAGCACCCCAGGCATGAAGCTCGAGCGGTCGATCGAATCGTGGCGGATCGAGAGCGTCTGGCCCTCGCCGCCGAAGACGACCTCCTGGTGCGCGACCAGGCCGGGCAGGCGCACCGAGTGGATCGGTTCGTGGACGTTGCCGCCCGCCTCCCCGATCAGCTCCGCCGTGCGCTTGGCGGTGCCCGACGGTGCGTCCCTCTTCTCGGCGCGGTGCAGCTCGATGATCTCGGCCTCCGGCATATGGGGAGCGATCAGCTTCGCGGCCTGCATCATGAGCACCGCCCCGATCGTGAAGTTCGGCGCGACGAAGCAGTTCGCCTTGCTGTCCGCGCGCAGCACGTGTGCCTGCAGCTCCTCGAAGTCGAACCCGGTGCTGCCGACGACGGCATGAACACCCGCTTCGATCGCATCGAAGACGTTGGCTGGAGCCGCATCCGGGGTCGTGAAGTCGACCATCACGTCAGCTCCTTCGAGCACATCGTTCACGGAGGTGTCGAGAGCCGGGTCGGCGCGACCGACCAGCTCCATGTCATCTGCACCCTCGACGGCCTCACAGGTCGTGCTCCCCATGAGTCCGGCCGCACCGGAGACGACGACCTTGATCGGATCGGCCATCGGGCGATCTTATGGGGCTTCGATACCGCGGAACCAGCCGGCGAGCGCATCGAGCCCCTGGCGCTGCCCCTCGCCTCCACCGAGACCGCCGAGCAGCTTGCCCTCACCGCGCATCAGCATCAGCTTGAGCTTCTCGCCGTCGGTCTTCTGAATCTGAAGCCGGACCGCGGCGTGATCGAGGATCGCCGTATCGACGTTGATCCACCCGCCCCCGGCCGGCCCCGCCTTCACTGAGGCGACCTGCTCGGGAAGGATCGACTCGATGGGGCCGTCGGGATCGCCGCGCCGGTCGAGGGGCTGGAAGAGGAGACGCCGGTCGGTCGTCCCGATCACCGCGGACCCACCCTTGAACATGCCCTTCTGCTGAGAGGCGATGCAGAGTCCCCGCAGCTCCTCCCCGCTCTCCAGATTCGTTTCGAGGCCAGGCCGGTACTTCGAGTCGAGATCCGCCATTTGTCTATCCCTCGAGCCCAGCGGCCCGAAGGGCCTCCTCGCCCGTGCGGAATCCCTCAGCCCTCGTGATCCTGCCCTCCCGGAACGTGTAGATGGCCCCCCACTCGAGCGCGAACGGAGGTCCACCCGAACGTGAGGTCCCGCTCGCCCGAAGGGTCAGCACGACCTGCTCGTCGGCGTCGGCGAGCACCTCGACCAGCTCGAAGCCGAACTCGTCGAAAGGCTCGCTCAGATCGGCGAGCCACTCGGCCAGCCCCTCATGACCGTGATACGGACGCGTGAGGGGAAAGCTCTTGAAGTTGACGATCTCGATCTCCGGGTCGATCAACCCGGGGTCAATGGAGCCCTCGCGCCGGAGTCGCTCGAACCCCTGTTTGAGCATGGCGGCGTTCTCCTCCGGCATCGGAGAGGTCGCCGGCTAGGCCGCGGCGAGTGCTTCGCTGACGGGTGCGAGCGCCGACCGGAAGCGGTCCTCGTCCGGGGCGATCGCCGCGGCCGAGAGGGAATCGGGCGAGTAGAGCTCGCGAGCGAGCTCGGCCACGTCCTGCGAGGTCACCGCGTCGACCTTCTCGAGCAGCTCGTCGAGGGTCAGCAGCGGCGTCCCGAAGAGCAGGGACTTCCCGATCCGTCCCATCCGAGCCGCGGTGGACTCCGAGGAGAGGACCATCCGGCCCTTGACGTGCTCCTTGGCCCGGGCGAGCTCGTCGTCGGTGATCCCATCGGCGTGGATGGAGCCCAGCTCGCGGCCGATGATCTCGCAGGCCTCCTGCACGTTGTCCTGGCGGGTGCCGACGTAGATGCCGACCATCCCGCTATCGACGTACTGCTGGGTGTACGAGCCGACTGAGTAGGCGAGCCCGCGCTTCTCGCGCACCTCGCGGAAGAGGCGGGACGAGGTGGAGCCGCCGAAGACGGCGTCGAGGATGCTGAGCGCGTAGCGGCGCTCGTCGCTGCGGTCGATGCCCGAGCCG
The DNA here is from genome assembly GCA_963728875.1 of uncultured Solirubrobacterales bacterium. GTDB lineage: Bacteria > Actinomycetota > Thermoleophilia > Solirubrobacterales > 70-9 > DASUPK01. The sequence goes on along the minus strand of CAVSLJ010000002.1, from coordinate 536,296 downwards.
CCGAAGCAGATATGGAACTGCTCCGTGTCCTTCTGCTGGAAGGCGACCTGGGCGCCATCGACCTCAGGCGCTTCGAGCGCGGAGCCGTCGCCGTCAGCCGTCGGGGGCTCGACGTGGCGCCTGCCGAGCTCGACGATCTGCTCGTGATCGACGTTCCCCGCCGCCGCGACGACGATGTTCGCCCCCGTGTAGTGCGCGCGATGGTAGGCGTCGATGTCCGGGATCGGGATCGAGCTGATCACCTCGGCCTCTCCGAGGACCCTCCGGCCCAGCGGATGACCGCCGAAGACCGCGCGGTCGAGCACGTCGTGGACCTTGTCCTGCGGCTCGTCCTCGTACATCGCGATCTCCTCCAGCACCACCTCGCGCTCGGAGTCGATCTCGGGATAGGTCGGGCGGAGCAGCATCTCGGCGAGGAGGTCGAACGCCTCGTCGGTATGGGTGTCGAGAAAGCGCGCGTAGAGGTTCGTCGATTCCTTGCCGGTCGCCGCGTTCACCGCGGCACCGAGGCCGTCGAACACCTCCGCGATCTCGATCGCCGAGTAGCGCTTCGTGCCCTTGAAGAGCAGATGCTCGAGGAAATGCGAGACGCCGGCCTGCGCCGGCGTCTCGTCCCTCGAGCCTGTCCGAACCCAGAGCCCCAGGGCCACGGATCTCACCGAGGGCACTGCCTCGGTGACGACCCGGGTCCCGGAGTCGAGCTCGGTTATCTGAGCGTCTGCCACGCGGTCGGACCTAGCGGTCCCGGCCGCCCTGCCGCTCGCGCCGGCGACCGCCGCCGCCATCGCGATCGCGCCTGGGGCCGCCGCGGCCTCCGCCACCTTCACGGCGACGGCTGGGCGGACCCGGATCACCGGTGCCGACTCCGGCGAGCTCCTCGGCCGACTTGCCCTCGACATCGGGGTCGGCGGTGAGACGTAGGCCGATCCGGCCTCGCTCCTTGTCGACCTCTACGACGGTGACGTCGATCTCGTCGCCCTGGTTGAGGACGTCCTCGACGGTGCCCACGCGCTCTCCCGGCTTCACGTTGGAGATGTGAAGCAGGCCGTCGGTGCCCTTGCTGAGCTCGACGAAGGCGCCGAAGTTGGTGGTCTTCACCACCTTTCCGGACGTGTAGCGGTCGCCGATCTCGGCGTCCTTCGTCATCGCAGTGATCCGCTCCGCGAGGGCGTCGACCCGCTCGCCGGTGGGCGCGTAGAGACGCACCGTGCCGTCGTCGTCGACGTCGATCTCGGCCTCGAACTCCTCGGAGAGGCCGCGGATCGTCTCGCCGCCCTTGCCGATCAGCGCGCCGATCTTCTCCGGGTCGATCTTGATCGAGGTGATCTTCGGCGCGAACTGCGAGAGCTGCTCGCGCGGATGGTCGATCGCCTCGGCCATCCTGCCCAGGATGAACAGGCGGCCCTTGTTGGCCTGGTCGAGCGCGTCCTTGAGGATCTCCAGCGTGACGCCGGTGATCTTGATGTCCATCTGCAGGGCGGTGATGCCCTCTGACGTCCCGGCGACCTTGAAGTCCATGTCGCCCAGGTGGTCCTCGACGCCGGCGATGTCGGTGAGGACGACGTAGTCGTCACCCTCCTTGATCAGCCCCATCGCGACGCCGGCGACCGGCGCGGTGACCGGCACGCCCGCGGCCTGCAAGGCCATCGAGGAAGCGCAGACCGAGCCCATCGACGAGGACCCGTTCGACTCCAGGGTGTCGGAGACGACTCGGATCACGTACGGGAACTCCTCCTCATCGGGGATCGTGGCCTGAAGTGCCCGCTCGGCGAGCGCGCCGTGACCGATGTCGCGGCGCTTCGGGCCGCGCATGAAGCCGGCCTCTCCCACCGAGAACGGCGGGAAGTTGTAGTGGTGCCAGAACCGCTTGGTCTCCTGCAGGCCGAGGTTGTCGACCTTCATGTCCATGCGGGTGGTGCCGAGCGCCACGTTGGAGAGGATCTGCGTCTCACCGCGCGTGAACAGGGCGGAGCCGTGCGAGCGCGGTGCGATGTCGATCTCGGTCTCGATCGGGCGAATCTCGTCCTGGGCGCGGCCGTCTGGGCGCTTCTTGTCGACGGCGATGCGCTTGCGGATGGTGTCCTTCTCGAGCTTGGCGAACGCGGCCTTCACCTCGGCGAGCCGCTCGCGGTCGGGCTGCTCGTCCTCGGTCGGAGGCGCGTACTGCTCGAGCACCTCCTCCTCGACGGCGTCGATCGCGTCCTGGCGCTCCAGCTTGGCCTGGACCTGCGTGGCCTCGTCGAGCTTGGCGCCATGCGAGCTCTTGATGGACTCGAGGGTCGCTTCGTCGACCTGGGGAACATCGATCTCGAGCTTCTCCTTGCCCGCCTTCTCGCGCAGCTCCTCCATCGTGGCGACCAGCTTCTTGATCTCGGAGTGCGCGATGTCGAGCGCGTCCAGGATCTCGGCCTCGGTGACGCCGTCGGCGCCGGCCTCGACCATCAGGATCGCCTCGTCCGTGCCCGACACGATCAGGTCCAACTCGAGCTCCTCGAGCCTCTCCTCCTCGGGGTTGACGACGAAGTCACCATCGAGCTTGCCGATCCGGACGGCTCCGACGTGCTTGGCCACCGGGATCTCGGAGATGGCGAGGGCGGCGGAGGCGCCGTTCATCGCCAGGATGTCGTAGGGGTGAACGTGATCCACCGAAAGCGGCTGGGAGACCAGCTGGGTCTCGCGGCGCCAGCCCTTCGGGAAGAGCGGGCGAATCGGGCGATCGATCATCCGGGCGGTCAGCGTGGCCTTTTCGCCGGCCCGCGCCTCGCGGCGGAAGAATGAGCCCGGGATCTTGCCCGCGGCATAGTGCTTTTCCTCGACGTCGACTGTGAGGGGCAGGAAGTCGACGTCCCGGTCGTTGCCCGCGGTGGCGGTGCAGAGGACCATCGTGTCGCCGGAACGCACCACAACGGCGCCACTCGCCTGACGGGCGAGCTTTCCGGTCTCGAAGGAGATCTCCTGGCCGCCCACCTCCGCCGAGACGCGGCTTACTTCGAACATGCTCATATGTCTTGTTTCCCTTCGGCCGCCCGGTTGGCGGCCTTTCGCTTAAGAACTCTCGTTCTCTGTCGCGGCGATGTTAGCGGTCCGTGATCGCCGCGAGCGCCTGTATGAGATCGCCTTCGAGACGCTGCCCGTCCACAAACCCGGTTGGCGTGCCGCCGACTCCGGCGCGAATTCCACTGACGAAATCCCGCTCGATGCGCTCGCGGACCGCATCCGAGCGGACGTCGGCGCGAAAGCGCTCCAGGTCGAGGCCGAATCGCTCCGCCCGTTCCCACAGATGCGGGTCGTCGACCCGCCCCCGGTCGGCGTAGAGCGAGTCGCACATCTCCCAGAAGGCGCCCTGGGCGCCGGCGGCCTCGGCTGCTGCGTGCAGCGCGGGGGATCGAGGATGCTTGGAGGCCATCGGGAAGTGACGAAAGCAGAGGCGAAGCGGCAGCTCACGCAGCCGTGCCCAACCGGCGGCGCAGTACGGGCAGCCGAAATCGGCGTAGACGATCACCTCCACCCCCTCCCCCGTCCCCGTGACGTGGTCGTCGGCCGCGATCGGCGGCACCGAGGCGCTGGTCAGCTCGCTCACGCGACTGAAGCTACAGGCGTAGTCTTCGAATGCGTTCCCAAGGAAGGAGACCGCGATGGCCGACAAGACCGAGACGGCGGTTCTCGCCGGAGGCTGCGCCTGGATCATGCAGCAGCTCCTGCGCAGCTGCAACGGGGTCGTCGCCACGCGGGTGGGATGGACCGGCGGCGAGGGCGACGACCCGACCGAGGAGAATCCTGGCGGCCACGCCGAGGTGGTCGAGGTCGTCTTCGACACCGACCGGATCTCCTACCGCGATCTGCTCGAATACTTCTTCCTCGTCCACAGAGCGGACCTGGGCGAGGATCTCGTCGGCTCCATCTACCGCTCGGAGATCTTCTGTACGAGCGACGAGCAGCGCCGGGTGGCCGAGGAGGCAATCCTCGACGTCGACGCCTCGGGCCACTGGCTCGGCAAAACCGCGACCCGGATCAGCGAGGGGGGAACCTTCTTGGAGTGCGAGGCCTACGACCAGGACTATCTCCAGCGCTACCCGGAGGGCTGCAGGCCCCCCTTCCCGAACCGTGGGAAGGAAGCTGCCAGGCGAAAGACCGCGGCATAGCTCAGGCCGAGAGCGCGTCGAAGATCAGGTTGGCGCCGGGGATCTCGCCCGGGTTCGGTGCGGCGTGAGCCCATTTGACCACGCCGTCCTCGATCAACACCAGGCAGCGGTTGCTGATCCCCGCCCCCTCGATCCAGGCCCCGTAGGCCTGGGAGACCTCGCCCTTCGGGTTGAAGTCGGCCAGCAGCGGCATCGTCAGGTTGAGCTTCTCCCGGAAGGCCGCGTGGCAGTAGGTGCTGTCGACGCTGATCCCGACGAGCTTCGCCCCCTGCGCCTCGAGCTCCGAAAGCACCTCCTGGTAGAGGCTGAGCTGGTCGGTGCAGACCGGGCTGAAGTCGAGCGGGTAGAAGACCAGCACCAGCTTTTGGCCTGCGAAGTCCGATAGCGAGACCTGGTTGCCGTCCTGGTCGCGCAGCGAGAAGTCCGGTGCCTTCGTGCCGGCTTCGATCAGGCCCATGGGCGGCTCTAGCGCCGCAGGCCCAGATCCGCGACCAAGGCGCGGTAGCGCTCCAGGTCGTTGCTCTCCAGGTAACGAAGGATGCGCCGGCGCTTGCCGACCATCTTCAGGAGGCCACGGCGGGAGTGATGGTCCTTGCTGTGGGTGCGCAGGTGCTCGGTGAGCTCGTTGATGCGCTCGGTGAGCAACGCGACCTGGACCTCGGCGGAGCCGGTGTCCTCGCCCGACCGGCCGTACTTGCCGATCAGCTCCTGCTTTCTGTCCTTCGTCAACGGCACGACGCGACAGGGTAGCGAGCGCAGGCGGCCAGCGGACGCGAAGCCGAGCAGCCGCCGTTCATGCTGGCCCGCGAGACTCGTAGGTGGCGCAGATCCGCCGGGCCTCGTCGACGTCGTTGTGCATCTGTGCGATCAGGTCCTCGACGCTCGGAAAGCGCTTCTCTCCCCGGAGCCGGCTGACGAAAGCGACCCGGAGATTCTGGCCGTAGAGATCGCCGTCGAAGTCGATCAGGTACGACTCGATCAGCAATCCCCTCCCGGTCTCGAAGGTCGGCCGGATCCCCACGTTGACCGCAGCCGGGTGCCCGTTGGCGAAGGCCGCGTAGACGCCGTGGCCGGGAACGACGAGGCGGTCGTCCGGCACCAGGTTTGCGGTGGGGAAGCCCAGCTCGCGACCACGCTGATCGCCCTCGACGACCCTGCCCTCGACCATGAAGGGGGCGCCGAGACAGCGCATCGCCGCATCGACCTCTCCCGCCGCCACCAGGGCGCGCACCCGCGTGGACGAGACCGTCTCACCATCCACCTCGACCAGCGGGACTATGCGGGTCTCAAACTCGTCGCGGCCGGCGAGCATCTCAGGGGTGCCCTTCGCCTTCGCGCCGAAGCGAAAGTTCTCCCCCACCGAGACCTTCCTCGCGCCGAGCTGCTCGACGAGGATCTTCGAGATGAAGTCCTCGGCCGGGATCTTCATGAACTCCTTGTCGAACGGAATCACCACGAGCTCCTCGACGCCGAGCCCGTCGATGACGTCGCGCTTGACGTCGAAGGGCATGATCAGCTTCGGCGCCGCGTCCGGGTTGATCACGCTGAGCGGATGGGGGTCGAAGGTCAGCACCGTATCCGCCTTGTCGATCACCGCCTGGTGACCCCTGTGGACACCGTCGAAGACGCCGATCGCCACATGGCGATCGCGCGGCGTCGCGTCGGGGAGCCTTGTCACCTGGATCGTCATGCGAGCACCACCTCGGGTTGGAGATTCTCACCATCCGGGCGCGCGACTGCGATCAGGCGCCCGTCGTGGGTGAGACGCCTGCATCCACCGGCGCCGTCGCCCGTCACCGCGATCCCGTGGCTCACCGCTTCAGCCTCGTCGTCCGTGAGATCCCACTCGGGCATGAAGGACATCAGCTGCTCGACCGAGATCACCCGGGACCCGCCCTCCGGGACCGGCAGCTCGCCGATCGCGGTGCGGCGCAGGGTCTCGCAATAGGCGTCCTCGAGCGTCTCGATCAGGGTGCGGATGTAGGTGCCGGACGAGCACTCGATCTCGAAGGTCGCGCGCTCGGCATCGCTCTCGAGCAGCTCGGCCCGGTGGACGGTGACACGCCGGCTCGGCGTCTCCACCGACTCGCCGCGGTGGGCCTTCTTGTAGAGGCGCTCGCCATCGACCTTGACCGCCGAGGTCATCGGCACGCGCTGCTCGATCTCACCGGTCGGCAGCTCGAGCCGCTCGGGGATCCGGCCGGTCTCCGCCAGCTCACCGTCAGGGTCCCCGGTGGAGGAGCGCCAGCCGAGCCGTGCGGACGCCACATAGGTCTTGGGAAGCTCGAGCAGGTAGCGCTGCATGCGGGTCGCCCTGCCGAGCAACACCACCAGCAGGCCGGTGGCGAACGGATCGAGTGTCCCGGCATGGCCCACCTTCCCCCCGCGCTCGCGTCGGATCCGGGCAACCACGTCGTGCGACGTGACACCGGCCGGCTTGTCGACCAGCAGCCCCCGGGCCGGGGTCGGCTCCGCCTGTGCCACGGCCGCTAGTTCTCGAGCTGAGAGTCGATCTCGGCGACCAGGAACTCGACGATCTGCTCGTAGGGCAGGTCAGTGCCGAATCCGGCGGCGCGGCGGTGGCCGCCGCCACCGTGGACCCTGGCGATCGCGGAGACGTCGACGCTGCCGTCCGTGGAGCGCATGCTGACCTTGCGGGCCGCGCGGCCTCCCTCGCCCTGATCTCGCACGACCGCGGCGGCGGCGGTGCCGTCGATCGTTCGGAGATGGTCGATGACGCCCTCGGTGAGGGCCTCGCTGGCGCCGGTCGCGGCGTAGTCATCCGCGGAGATGTAGGTGACGGCCAGGCGGCCGTCATCGACGATCTGGATCCTCTCGAGGGCGTGCGCGAGCAGCTTGAGCTTCTCGATCGGAGCGTGCTCGTAGAGGCGCCGGTAGACGTCGTTGACCTCCACCCCGGCCTCGATCAGCCCCGCGGCCATCCGGTGCGAGCGCGAGTCGGTGTTCTCGTACATGAACTTGCCGGTGTCGGTGACGAGGGCGACGTAGAGGGCGTTCGCGATCTCGGGGGTCAGCTCCACGCCGAGCAGCCCCGCCAGGTCGAAGAGGATCTCGGCCGTGCATGACGCGTCGACGTCGACCAGGTTGATCGCGCCGAAGCGGGTGTTGTCGTGATGGTGATCGATGTTGATCACCTTGTTCTCGCCGTCCTCGAGGAAGTCGAGCGGCATCCGGTCGATGTTTCCGCAGTCCAGGAAGATCACGATGCGATCGCTGATGTCGGCAGGCGGCTCGTGGAAGACCTCATCGAGCGGCAGGAACCGGTACTCGACCGGCAACGGGAACTCCTTGGCGGCCAGGAACATCACCGAGTCCTTGCCGAGCGCCTCGAGGATCCGCTGGGTCGCGAGCAGCGAGCCGAGCGCATCTCCGTCCGGGTTCTCGTGCGTCGTGAGCAGGAAGCGCTCACCCCCTCGGATTTCCTCTGCGACTAGGTCGAGGTCGCTCGTCAAGACTTCGGTATTCCGTCATTCGTCCTCGAGCAGGCGGGTGATGCGGTCCCCCCGCTCCACCGTCTCGTCGTATTCGAAGGTCAGGGTCGGCGTCCGCTTCATTCGCATGCCGGCCGCGATCTTCGTTTGCAGGACGCCGTGCGAGGAGCGCAGGCCGGCGAGCGAGCTCTCCCGCTCCTCCTCGGAGCCGAGCACGCTGACGTAAACCCGCGCAGCGCGCAGGTCGGGAGAGGTGTCAACTTCGGTCACGGTCACGAATCCGATTCTCGGGTCCTTCAGCTCAGTCGCTATCGCGTCGGCGAGGATCTCGCGAATCGCCTCATTGACGCGCCGCATCCGGGCGGTCCCCATCGCCCGGCGACGATAACAGCCGAGCGTGGGTGACCCCAGACCAACGAAACGGGGCGGCCGATGGCCGCCCCGTTTCCAGCGAGTCCTCGGTCAGATCAGAATGCGATCAGCGACCAAGTCGCGGGCTCGGCACTGGTCTGGACATGGAACTCTCCGGCAGTCCCATCCGATTCCGCATTGAGGTTCTGGGTCGCGGTGGCCAGGTTGTTGGCCGAGATCACCGCGCTGCCGCTTCCTCCGGCTCCGTTCAGGAACTTGACGGTGTAGTCGCCAAGTCCGTTGCGCTTGATCTGAACCGACGATGTCGTGTTCCCGGGCAGCGAGCAATTGAACCCGGTCACATTCGTGAACGCGGCTGGCGTCGCAGCCGAGGTCTGGATCACCAGCGTGCCCTTAATCGCGCCGGGTTCGCAGAAACGCTGGAACCCGCCGGCAGCCGTGCCGCTGAGCTTGGCCGCGTCATCGGCCTTCTTGGCGCTATTCACATCGAGACCCGGTGCTCTGTTGGTGATGATCTTGTTGACCTTCTTCTTGTTGAGGACGCCGCCCGCAATGGCGGTGCCACCGAGCGCGGCGACCAAAGCCACTACGGCAACGATCATCGCCGGGCTGGGCCGTAGGCCCTTCAGCCTCTTGAACATGTCTTCTCCCGTCTTGGGGACCGCACGTCCCAGGCGGCCTCTTCTCGCAAAAGAGGCGGTCCCTCGCCTCCCCTTATGGACCGACCCTACATGGAGAACACCTGCCCCTGCAGCACTTCGAAGCGGGCCTGATCACCCCCGGATGTCGCTCAGGCTGAGCAGGTCCCGCTCGAATGAGCAGCCCTCCGGCACTCGGCTCTCCACGAACCGGACCAGGCCGTCGGCACGGTCGGAGACCTCGCCGTCGCCCACCAGCGCACAGAGCAGGGTGGACCGCTGCCACTTGTCATGGCCGTCGATCTCCGCGACCGACGCCCCGAAGCGCTGGCGAAGCGAATCCTTCAGCGACTTGACGAGCTTGCGCTTCCCCTTCAGATCCTGGACCTCACCGAAGTGCAGGCGAATCTCGATCAGCTCGACGAACGCGCTCACCGCTACTCGAGCGTCTTCTCAACCTGCCTGGTCTCGAAGAACTCGAGGACGTCGCCCTCCTTGATGTCGGCGAAGCCCTCGAGCACGATCCCGCACTCTTGGCCCTCCTCCACCTCGGCGACATCGTCCTTGAAGCGCCGCAGCGAGCCGACCCTGCCGGTCCAGATGATGGTGCCGTCGCGGACCAGGCGGGTGTTGGCGTTGCGGGTGACCTTGCCGTCGGTGACCAGGCAGCCGGCGATCGTGCCGACCCTCGAGGCCTTGAAGGTCTGCTTGACCTCGGCCTGGCCGAGGTCCTCCTCGACCTCCTCGGGCTCGAGCATGCCCTCCATCGCCGCGCGGAGCTCCTCGGTGACCTTGTAGATCACCGTGTAGGTGCGGATGTCGATGCCCTCCTGCTCGGCGGCGCGGCGGGCGTCGGCGAGCGGCCGGACGTTGAAGCCGATGATCACGGCGTCGGAAGCGGCGGCCAGCATCACGTCGGACTCGTTGATCCCGCCGGTCTGGGCGTGGATGACGTTGACCGGGACCTGCTCCTGCGGCAGCTTCGCGATCTCGTCCTGGAGCGCCTCCAGCGAGCCGGAGACGTCTGCCTTGAGCACGATGTTGAGCTCCTTGAGCTGGCCCTCGCTGGCCCTCTGGAAGACCTCCTCCAGGGTGACCTTGCGAGCCTGGCGGCGGGCGAGCTGCTCGGTCTTGAGCCGAGTCTCGCGCTCCTGGGCCATGGCTCGGGCCTTGCGCTCGTTCTCAACGACCTGAACGCGCTCGCCGGCTTCGCTGACTCCGTCGAAGCCGAGGACCTCGACCGGGGTTCCGGGGGTGGCCTCCTGGACGCGCTCGCCCTTGTCGTCGAGCATCGCCCGGACCTTGCCCCACACCGGTCCGGCGACGACCGCGTCGCCGACACGGAGGGTGCCGCGCTGAACCAGGACACCGGTGACGGGACCACGGCCGGGGTCGAGCTCTGCCTCCACCACCGTGCCTGAGGCAGGGGCGTCGGGGTTGGCCCCCAACTCCTCGAGGTCCGTGACCAGGGTGATCATCTCGAGCAGGTTGTCGAGGCCGTCCTTGGTCTTCGCCGAAACGTCGGCGTAGACGGTGTCGCCGCCCCACTCCTCCGGATTCAGATCATGCTGGGCAAGCTCGGTGCGGACGCGGTTCGGGTCCGCGCCCTCCTTGTCGACCTTGTTGACGGCGACGAGGATCGGCACGCCGGCCGCGCGCGCGTGGTCGATCGCCTCAACGGTCTGCGGCATGACGCCGTCGTCAGCGGCGACGACGATGACCGCGACGTCCGTGACGCTGGCGCCACGGGCCCGCATCGCGGTGAAGGCCTCGTGACCCGGCGTGTCCAGGAAGGTGAGCGTCTTGCCGTCATGGGCCACCTGATACGCGCCGATGTGCTGGGTGATCCCTCCGGCCTCCCCCTCCGCGACCTGCGTCTGGCGGATCGCGTCGAGCAGGGAGGTCTTGCCGTGATCGACGTGGCCCATCACGGTGATGACCGGCGGGCGGGCGGCGAGGTCGCCCTCGTCGTCCTCCTCGACGACCGGGGCCTCGACCTCCTCGTCGGCGGTGGTGACTATCTCGATCTCGCGGTCGAACTGCTTGGCGATCGATTCGACGGACTCGTCCGTGAGCGTCTGGGTGAGAGTCGCCATCTCTCCCTCCTTCATCAGCGCCTTGATCACCTCTGCCGCGGACAGCCCCAGGCTCTCGGCGACCTCGCGGACGGTGGCGCCGGAATTGACCTTGATCGCCGGCTGCTCCTCTGGCTGCTTCAGTTCCTTGTCGCTGGGCTCCTCCAGCAGCGGGCGGCGGCGGCGGCCGCCGCGGCGGCGTGGCGGTCGCGGCGGTGGCTGGGTCTTGGCGATGTGGTCGCGACGGGCTGCCTGAGAGTCGATGACGACGCGACGGCGCTTCTTTGCGGGGCCCTTCTTGGAAGGCGCGGACGCTCCATCCCCGCCGGTGGATCCGTCGGCGGGCTTTGCGGGCGACGACTTCGTACCGGTGGAGCCTCCGTCGGCCTTCGGTGCCGGTGCCTTCTTGGCCGGCTTCGCCGGCGCCTTCGCCTTGGTTGCGGTCGCCGTGGCGGAGCCGCCGTCCCCGGAACCCTTCAAAGCCGCGAGGGCATCGGACTCCTCGACGCTCGACTGGGCGGCCTTGGCCTCGACCCCGGCGGCCTTGAGCTTGGCGAGCAGCTCCTTGCTGGTCAGGCCCTGGGCCTTGGCGATCTCATGTACGCGCTTCTTCGCCACTACTCGCTCTTCGGCTCCTCTGATCCGGCGGCGGTGTTCGTGGCCGCCGTCTGCGTGACCGTTTCGGACTCCTCGGACTCCTCGGACTCCTCGGCGGCGGGCTCGCCGCCGTCCTCCGAACCCTCCGCGGACTCGCCGCGCTCGTTCTCGTCATCGGACTCGGGCTCGAGGTTCTGCTCCGGGCCCTCGGCGTCGTCGCCCTCCTTGGGAACGGTCTGCTCCTCGGCCTCGGCGGCGGGCTCCTCCTCTGCCGGGGCTTCCTCCTCGGCAGGAGCATCCTTCTCGGCGGGGGCCTCCTCCTCGGCGGGCGTCTCCTCAGCGGGAGCCTCCTCCTCCTCGGCCTCAGGCTCGGCGCTCTCGTCGAACTGGCTCTCGGCCTTCTCGACGATCGTCTTGATCTGACCGTCGTCGTCGCCGGCGGCCAGCGTCGCGACCTCCTCGTCGCTCAGCGGGCTCAGCACCGCGACCTGGTTGGTGCTGAAGCGGGCGAGCGCCTGGTGCTGCGGCAGGCCGCAGAACTGGGAGCCCTGCAGGGCGGCGTTCGGGCAGCGGCGCCCGGTGGTCATCACGGCCATGCAGCGGCCGTCCGCGGCCTCCTCGCCCTCGTACTCGATGTCCTCCTCCTGCTGCGCGAAGTCCGTCTCGGAGGTGATGTCCACCTTCCAGCCGGTCAGACGCGCGGCGAGGCGAGCGTTCTGGCCGTCGCGCCCGATCGCCAGCGACAGCTGGTCGTCGGGGACGATCACCGTCGCCTCCTTGGTCTCGTCGTCGACGAGCACCTCGCGGACGCGGGCCGGGGAGAGCGCCTTCGCGACGAAGCGGGCGGGCTCCTCGTTGTAGGGAATGATGTCGATTTTCTCGCCGCGGAGCTCGGAGACGACCATGCGGACGCGCGAGCCTCGCGGCCCGACGCAGGCGCCCACCGGGTCGACACCGTCGGCGTGCGAGACGACGGCGATCTTCGAGCGCCAGCCCGGCTCGCGGGCGACGCCGGTGATCTCGACCAGCTTGTCGGCGATCTCGGGGACCTCGAGCTCGAAGAGCTTCTTGATCAGTTCCGGGTTGCGGCGCGAGACGACGATGCTCGGTCCCTTGGTGTCGGCCGAGACGTCGGTGATCACGGCCTTGACGCGCATGCCGTGGTCGTAGCGCTCGTTGTAGACCTGCTCGGAGCGCGGCAGGAGAGCCTCGACTCGCTCGCGGAGCTGAACCAGCGTGTAGCGGTTGTCGGACTGCTGGATGATCCCGGTCACCAGCTCGCCGACGCGGTCCTTGTACTCCTCGAACATCATGCCCCGCTCGGCCTCGCGAATCCGCTGGAGGATCACCTGCTTGGCCGTCTGGGCGGCGATGCGGCCGAAGTCATCGGGAGTGACGTCCTGTGTCTTGATCTGGTCCATGTAGGGCTCGAGGCGCTCGGGCTCGAGCTCCTCCTCCTCGGGCTCCCGACGCTCGCCCGTCTCGGGGTCGATCGAAGGGCCGGCCGTCTGGATCTCCGGCACCGGCTCGCCGGCGGCCTCGGCCGCCTCGGCGGCCTGGAGCTGCTCCTCGAACTGCTCGTCGAGCAACCTCTTCTCGAGGTCCTCCGGAACGATCAGCTCGTAGACGCGGAAGTCGGCGCTTCCGTGGTCGAGCTCGACCTTGGCGTACTTGGCGGCGCCGGGGGTCTTCTTGTAGGCGGAGAGCAGCGCGTCCTGAAGGGCGTCCATCAGGGTGTCAGCCGCGATTCCCTTCTCCTGCTCGAGCATCTTGACGGCATCGACGATCTCCTGGGTCATGCGACCTCCTCCTCAGGGACAAGATTTGAACGGCGGACGCTCTGCAATGGAATGGTGACCGCGCCGTCCGGGGCCTCGACGTTGACTCGCTCGTCATCCGCGGCGGTCAGGGTGCCTGTGAAGCTGTGCCGACCCGCGATCTCATCGCTCGTCTTCACTCGGATCCGGTTGCCGAGGAAGCGGCGGAAATGCTCGGGCTTGGTCAGTGGCCGCTCGGGCCCGGGCGATGAGACCTCCAGCGACCAGTCCTCGAGCAGATCGCGGAGCACTCCCGTGACCCGCTCGCAGAGGGCGATGTCGACGCCGTCCGGGCTGTCGATCACCAGCCGCAGCCGCTCGGTGGCGGGCCGCTCGAGCGCGAGCAGCTCGACGTCCGGCTCCTGTTCCTGGAGCCGGGTCTCGATGTTCTGCTGGATTTGCTGGAGTTCTGTGTCCATTTGAAGGCCCAAAAAAAGGCGGGCGCTCGCCCACCTTTCAACACGCGGTCAGGTGCGAAAAAAGGTTCCGAGGCGAGTATAGCCCCGCCTCACGCACGCGCAATGCGGCTTTTGCACCCCGTAGGATTGCGGCATCTTGTCCCGGTGCAAACGACAGGGGCGACCGGTCAGGCGGCTCGCCCTGGCGACGATCCTGGCGGTGCTTGGGCTCGCCGTGGGTGCCTCGGCCGTGAGAGCGGCAACGATGACGATCGGGCAGCTGCCGGCGTCGACGCCGATGGGGGCCTGCAGCACGCAGAGGGACACCACACAGCCGACGGTGACGTCAGGGAATCCCTATGTCGTGCCGAGCGTGAACGGCGTCGCCTCGTGGACCGTGACGTCCTGGAGCACCTACGCATCGACGGATACCGGCCAGACCTACACGATGAAGCTCTTCCGTCAGGTCGCCGGGCCGACCTATCAAGCCGTCGCGCACGACGTACCTCATGACCTGACACCCGGAGTCCTCAACACGTTCGCCGCCGACGTACTCGCCAAGCCGGGCGACATCCTGGGGCTGAACTCCGGAACCAACCCCGGCGACGATGCCTGCAACTTCTCCGTGCCCGGGGAGACGGCGCTCACTCGGCAAGGCGATCTCGCCGATGGTCAGGCCGGAGATTTCGGCACCACCACACCCTTCTTCCGGGTCAACGCAGCCGCCGTGATCACCCCGACCAGCAAGTTCACCTTCGGGAAGATCAGCCGGAACACCAGGAGGGGAAGCGCATCGCTTCCGGTCAACGTGCCCAACCCCGGCGAGCTCGATCTCTCCGGCAATGCCGTGAAGAGCGCCGGCGCCCCTACGGTCGTCGCCGGGCCGGGCACCGTATTGCTTCGGATCAAGGCCAGGGGAAAGAAGCGGAGGCGCCTCGCACAGACCGGCAAGGTCAAGGTCAGGCCTCAGATCACCTTCACCCCGTCGGGCGGGGATCCCCTCACGCAGTCCCTGAAGGTCAAGCTTCGCAAGCGCTAGCGGAGGCTCTCAAGCCTCGAGCATGACCGTGACCGGCCCATCATTGACAAGCGCGACGCCCATGCAGGCACCGAAGACGCCCTTCTTCGCGCGCGCCCGCTCGCAGAAGCGATCGTAGAGCGGCTCGGCCTGATCGCCCGGCGCGGCCTGGATGTAGCTGGGGCGGGTCCCCTTCTTCGTGTCCCCGTAGAGGGTGAATTGGCTGACGCAGAGGATCTCGCGGTCGCCGAGCGGCTCGTTCATCCTGCCGTCGGCGTCGTCGAAGATCCGCAGCGCGCGCACCTTCTCCGCGAGCCGGTCGGCCTGGGCCTCCGTGTCGTCGCGAGAGACGCCCAGCAGCACCAGCATTCCCGGGCCGATCTGAGCCACCCTCTCCCCCTCCACGTCGACCGCCGCTTGGCTGACGCGCTGGACCAGGGCCCTCAAGGCTCTCGGGAGAGGCGGTCGGCCACGGTCTCGAGAAGGCGCATGGCGATCGGCGGCACCCGCCCATCGGAGTCCACCTCCGGGTCGTAGGCGGTCAGGGAGACGGCCCGAACCGGGCACGCGTCCAGCAGCGAGCGGACCTGCGTCTCGAGCCGGCCTGCGCTGAGCCCGGCGGACACGCTGTAGATGTTGACCCTGGCCTCATCGGAGTCGAGAACGTCCAGGTCCAGGTGCAGGTACACACCGGTCGGCGACGGCTGAGCCGCGTTCACGGCTCGGGCCACGGCATCGTCGGCGTCGATCTCCGCGGGCGGCAGATGCCTGACGGCCGATGAGTCCAGCCGCAGCTGCTCCAGTGGATCGAAGTCACGCGCGCCCGCGAGCACGACGGAGGACTCGGGAACGGTCCGGACCTCTCCCTGGGAGACGATCGTCCGCCAGGCGCCGCCCGTCAGGATCGCCAGCGGCATTCCGTCGAAGTACCCGTCAACGGTGGACTCCGGGGTGTTGAAGTCACCGTGGGCGTCGAACCAAACGACCCCGGGCGACGACTCATCCATGGCCGCGACCATTCCAAGCCCGGCGAAGCAGCTGCCGGAGAGCAGTACCGGAAACGCACCTTCGGCGATCCCCTCCCGAGCGCGGGCGGCCACCAGCCGGATCAGCTCGAAGCCGGCCCCGGCCTCGCTGGCGCCGCTTGCATCCCGCTCGTGCTCGCGGAGCTCTATGAGCTCCACCTGGACGGAGGCTCCACGGCTTACGAGCGCCTCCTCGGCTCCGGCCTCGAGCAACCGCTCCGGCCCGCGCCCCACTCCCATCCGGATCGCTCCGATCTCGTAGGGAACGACGATCAGGCGGATCTCGGTCATTGATCGCCGCTAGATGCTGGCAGCGAGGCGCTCTCTGTAGATCCGGTAGTCGCGGCGCTCGGGGCGCAGGTTCGAGGCCAGCGCCAGGTGATGGCGAGCGCGCCCGGTTTCTCCGGTCTTGCTGAGCGCGCGACCCAGGCAGAAGTGCGCGTAGTCGTTGACGGGATGGGTCTCGACGACCGCCTCGAACTCGGTCGCCGCCTCGGCGTAGTGGCGTGTGCGGAACAGCGCGCGGCCGAGCGCCTCGCGCACCGAGCTCTTCTCGGGCGCCTGGCGCGCGGCCTCCTTCAGGGGCACCGTCGCCTCCTCGAAGTCGCCGTCCTCGAGCAGCTCCATACCCCGCCTGTAGAGCGAATACAGAGACTCGCCTGCCTGCGGATGCTCTTGCTGGGCCATGAACCCAGTGTAAAAGGGCGCGCAAGGGCGCCCGGCGGGCCGGCTAGTCCCGATGCTCGGCTCGGCGAGAACCAACGCCGGACCGGAGTGCCTCGACGCGATCGAGGATCGCATCCGCCACCTGCTCTTTGGAGGCGAGCGGCACGTGATGGTCGCCTGCCGACTCCACGATCACGACCTCGTTCTCGGCGCTCTCGAAGCCGATCTCCGATCGTGAGACGTCGTTGAAGACGATCGCGTCCGCTCCCTTGCGCTGGAGCTTTTCCCGGGCCCGCTGTGGATCGGCGTCCGTCTCAGCCGCGAAGCCGACGATCGTCTGCCCCTCGCGGCGGCGTGCGGCGAGCGCGGCGAGGATGTCCTCGGTCGCCTCGAGGTCGAGTTCGACGTCGCCGCCCTCGCGGTGGATCTTCTCCCCCGCCATGCGCTTGGGCCGGAAATCGGCCGGGGCGGCTGCCATCACAAGCACGTCGGTGGAGTCGAACTCGCGGCCCAGGGCGCCGGCGAGCTCGGACGCTGTCTCGACGTCGACCCGCCTCACACCCGGAGGAGCGGGAAGCGAGACGTTCGCGGCTACCAGCGTCACCTCCGCGCCGCGCCGCGCGGCGCGCTCGGCGAGCGCGAGGCCCATGCGACCGGAGGAGCGGTTGCCGATGAAGCGGACCGGGTCGATGGGCTCGCGGGTGCCGCCGGCCGAGACCAGGACCCGCAGGCCATCCCACGGCCCGATCGGTCCGGGCGCGGCCTGCTCGATCGCGTCGAGCAGCGTGCGCGGCTCGGGCAGCCGCCCGACGCCGTGCTCTGCGCGGGACGCGAGGGCGCCCTCCTCGGGCTCGATCACCGTGATGCCCCGCCGGCGGAGCGTCGCCAGGTTCGACTGGGTTGCCGCGTCGCGATACATGCGGTCGTTCATCGCCGGAGCGACGAGCCGCGGCGCCTCGCAGGCGAGAAAGGACGTGGTGACCATCGAATCGGCGATCCCGGCCGCGAGCTTCGCGATCGTGTTCGCCGACGCCGGGGCGACCAGGTACGCGTCGGCGTTCGCGACCACCTCGAGATGACCGATCGGATCGTGCTCGGGCACCGGGTCGCCCGGGAAGGCGCCTCGCGTGGGATCGCGCTCGAACTCGTCCGTGAGGACCGGAGCGCCGACGATGCCCTCGAAGGAAGCCGCGCCCACGAACCTCTGCGCCGCAGGCGTCATCAGGACGCGGACGGCGTGCCCCTCCTTGGTGGCGAGGCGGGCCAGCTCCAGCGACTTGTAGGCGGAGATTCCGCCGCTCACCCCGAGCAGGATGCGGGCCATTACGCCCTCCTTGACTGGCTAGGCCTTGTACTCGTACTTCAGCTTGCCCGCCGCCGTCTCCTCCAGGGCGATGGTCAGGTAGTTCCCGCTGGGAACCTCGACCATCGGCGGCGTGTACTCGCCGTACGCGCCCTCGGAGAGGGAGTGGTAGTAGGCGTTGATCTGGCGGGCCCGCTTCGCCGCGACCAGAACGGCGGCGTAGTGGGTGTCGGTGTGCGCGAGAAGCTTGTCGACTCTTGGCGTGATCATTGACATGGGTTCGTCAGTGTAGGGATAGCTCGTCGCGGACGAGTCCCTCCAGCTCGGAGGCCGCTTTCTGCACCTCGTCGTTCACCACCTCCAGCGGGAACTCCGAGCGCGCGGCAAGCTCGACCTCCGCGGTGCGCAGCCGCTGCTCGATGTCCTCCGCTGAGTCGGTGCCCCGTCCCTCCAAGCGCTCGCGCAGGACCTTCTCGTCGGGCGGCGCGATGAAGATCAGGACGGCGTCGTCCCCCAGCGCATCGCGGACCTGCCGGGCGCCCTGCACTTCGATCTCGAGGACGACGGAGTGGCCTTCGGCCAGCCGGCGCTCCACCTCCTCCCGCAGGGTCCCGTAGTAGTTGCCGCTGTAGCTGGCGTGCTCGAGGAAGTCACCGCCCTCGAGGCGCCGTCGGAACTCCTCCGGTGCGAGGAAGAAATAGTCGCGCCCGTCGACCTCTCCGGGCCGCGGCGCCCTGGTCGTGGCCGAGATGGAGAGCTCGAGCTCCGGGAGCCGATCGAGCAACTGCTCGATCAGCGTGCCCTTCCCGACCCCGGACGGCCCGGTGATGACGAAGACCTTCCCCACGGCGACTGGATCATGACCGCCGGGACGGCCGCGAAAAGCTCCTGAAGTGCCGCGCTACTTGCGCAGCTGTGCGACGAGTTCGGCGCGCTGGCGCTCGGAGAGGCCGCCGATGGTCTTCGACGGGGAGATCCGGCACTGATTGAGGATCCGGTTCGTCTTCACCCGCCCGTACTTGGGCACGGCCATCAGCATGTCGATGACCTTGGCGGTCTGGACGTACTCGGGCGGGTCCATCAACAGGGTCTGGATCTTGACCTTGTTGCCCTTGAGGTCGCGCTTCAGCTGGGCGCGCTTGGAGCGGATGTCATTTGCCCTCTTCAGGGCTTCCATCCGCTGGTCCAGTGATCTCTCGGGGGCGGCGTTGGAGGACTGGACCGGGGCCTGCATCGGGGCGGCAGTATATCCGCGGCCGCGTTGAGCGGAAACCCCTTTTCGCGGATTGTGAAAAAAACTCCCGTCTAACCGGAGATCCGTGCCAGCTCCCCGCCCAGCTCGGCAGCGATCCGCGACCCGGCCGCTGGATCTCGGAAGCTCTCGGTGCCGACGGCAACGAGACTTGCACCCGCACGCAACATCTCGGCGGC
This sequence comes from uncultured Solirubrobacterales bacterium, assembly GCA_963728875.1. Classification (GTDB taxonomy): domain Bacteria; phylum Actinomycetota; class Thermoleophilia; order Solirubrobacterales; family 70-9; genus DASUPK01. The sequence continues at coordinate 517,362 of CAVSLJ010000002.1, read as the reverse complement.
GTCGCGGCCCGTCGAGACACCCCCCATCGCCACCACCGGGATGGAGACAGCGCCGGCGACGGCATGGACCTGGGCGAGCGCGACGGCCCGGACCGCCGGGCCGGAGAGACCCCCGGTGCCGCCGCCGAGCCACCGGTCACCCTTGTCGGGATCGAAGGCCACCGCGCGCAGGGTGTTGATCAGGGAGACGGCGTCCGCACCGCCCTCCTCCGCCGCCTGGGCGACCCGCACGGGATCGGCGATATTCGGCGTCAGCTTCACGATCAGCGGTTTCTCGGTCAGCGGTTTTGTGGCCCTGAGCAGGGAATTCGCCTCTTCGGGAGACTCGCCGACGATCAGGCCGGACTTGACGTTGGGACACGAGACGTTGAGCTCCAGGGCCGCGACCTCCTCGCGGCCGCCGACCCCGTCAACCAGCCGGCCGAACTCCTCGTGGCTCGTCCCCATCACCGAGACAATCAACGGCACGGGCAGTTCCGCCAGTCGCGGCAGGTCGTGCTCCAGGAATCCGTCGAGGCCCTTGTTCGGCAGACCGATCGAGTTGATCAGACCCGATGGCGTTTCCCAGAGGCGCGGCGGCGGGTTCCCCGCGCGCGGCTCAGGGGTGATCGTCTTGGAGACGAAGGCGGAGAACGGGAACTCGTCGATCAGCGCGTCCCCGAAGGCTCTCCGCGCTGCGATCGCGTCGAACGTGCCGGACCCGTTGATCACCGGGTGGCGAAGCTCGATTCCACAGAAGTCGATCAATGGCCCGAACCCTTGACGAGCGCCGTCTCGATCTCGTCGCCCCGTACAACCGGGCCGTCGACGCAGAGGCGCATGTATCCGCCGTCACTCATTGGGATGGCGCAGCCGAAGCACGCTCCAAACCCGCAGGCCATCGGCGCCTCCAGCGCGAGCTCGCAGGCGACGCCGCGATCTCCGCACATGATCCGGACCGCCTCCAGCATCGCCGGGGGACCACAGGCGTAGACGGCGGCGCTGGAGGAATCGTCGCCCTCCAGGAGCACCGAGAGCAGGCCGGTGACGTAGCCGCGGTGACCGGTGTGCCCGTCCTCACTCGCCAGCCGGATCTCGCTGCAGTCGAAGAGGTCGAGGCCGCCTGAATTGGGCCGATCGCGGAAGCCGAGCAAGACGCGGGCTGCGATCCCGGCACGTTGCAGCCGGCGACGCCAGAGTGCCAGCGGCGCGACCCCGATTCCCCCGCCGACCAGGATCGCGCCGGCCGCGTCGGCCGAGACGTCGCGCGGAGCGGCGAAGGGGCGACCGAGCGGGCCGTGAATCCAGAGATCCTCCCCGGGCTCGAGAGCGGCAAGCCGCAAGGTCCCCGGCCCGACCGCCTGCACCAGAAAGTCGAGACGGACCCCCGCGGCCTCCCGCTCGGCGTCAGCAACAGAGAACGCGCGGGCGAGGTAGGGCCGCCCCTCGTCGCCGCCCCAGCCCGAGTCCGCGGCCAGCATGTAGAACTGGCCGGCGGCGGGCTCCGGTCCCGCCGTATCGAGGACCGAGAAGATCCGGTAGCCGCCGGAGGTGATGTTGCGGCTCACCTCGCAGAGGCGCCGGCCGAAGGGGGCGACCACCCTCTCCCCCAGCCCCCGCGCCGCTCCGGCGGTCATCTCTTCGATGGCTCGCGCTCCTCGGGGCTGTGGAGCTCCTGCAGCGCCATCACGTCAGCGTCGCCGCTGGCGGCCGCGAAGATCGCGCGCGAGGCCGCGGAGGCACCGGTCATCGTGGTGACGCAGGGAATTCCGTGCCTGACAGCGGCGGCGCGGATCTCGTAACCGTCGGCGCGGGCCCCGGACCCGGTCGGCGTGTTGATGACGAGGTCGACCTCCTCGGACCGGATGCAGTCAACCACGTGAGGGGAGCCCTCGCCGATCTTGTTGATGGCCCGCACGGGAACCCCCATCGCCGAGATGGCCTGGGCGGTGCCCTTCGTCGCGATCACCTTGAAGCCGAGGTCATGGAAGCGCGTGGCGAGCTGGGTCGCGGCGGGCTTGTCGGAGTCCGTGACGGAGATGAAGATCGTTCCCTGCTCGGGCAGCGAGACCCCGGCGGCCGCCTGCGCCTTGCCGAACGCCGTCGGGAAGTCGGACGCGATTCCCATCACCTCGCCGGTGCTCCGCATCTCGGGACCCAGCACAGCGTCGGCGCCGGTGAAGCGCGCGAAGGGCAGCACCGCCTCCTTGACCGAGATGTGAGCCGGCTGCTCGGAGGGCAGATCCTGATCGCTGAGCGACTCGCCCAGCATCAGGCGGCACGCGATCTTGGCGAGCGGAGTCCCGATCGCCTTGCTGACGAAGGGCACGGTGCGGGAGGCCCGCGGGTTCGCCTCGATCACGTAGAGCTCGCCGTCGGCGACCGCGTACTGGACGTTGATCAGGCCGATCACGCCGAGCTCCAGGGCGATCTTGCGGGTCGTCCCGCGAATCTCCTCCAGCATCTGGTCGCCGAGGCTCATCGGCGGGATCACGCAGGCCGAATCGCCCGAGTGAACACCCGCCTCCTCGACGTGCTGCATCACCCCGGCGACGAAGCACTCCTCGCCGTCGGCCAGCGCGTCGACGTCCACCTCGATCGCGTTCTCCAGGAACCGGTCGAGCAGCAGGGGGTGCTCCTGGTCGGCCTTGACGTTGGCCTCCAGGTACGCCGCGAGGGTCTCGGCGTCGTAACAGATCTCCATCGCCCGCCCTCCGAGGACGTAGGACGGGCGAACGAGCAGCGGAAAGCCGACGTCCTCGGAGATCGCCACGGCTTCCTCGGCGGAGAGCGCGGTCCCGTAGGGCGGATGCTTGATCTCGAGCCGGCGCAGGAGAGCGCCGAACCGGCCGCGGTCCTCCGCCAGGTCGATCGCGTCCACCGGCGTGCCGAGCAGCGGGACGCCCGCCTCCTCCAGCGACTTCGCCAGCCGCAGCGGCGTCTGCCCGCCGAACTGGACGATCACCCCCTCGGGCCGCTCCACTCCGCAGATCGCGAGAACGTCCTCGGCGGTGAGCGGCTCGAAGTAGAGGCGGTCGGAGGTGTCGTAGTCCGTCGAGACGGTCTCGGGGTTGCAGTTGACCATCACCGCGTCGCGGTCGAGCTCGCGCGCGGTCATCGCGGCGTGCACGCAGCAGTAGTCGAACTCGATGCCCTGGCCGATCCGGTTTGGCCCCGAGCCGAGGATCACGACCGAGGGACGATCACCCCGGTCCACCTCCCCGGCGGCTCCGTTCATCGAGCTGCGCTCATGTGCGGAGTAGAAGTACGGCGTCCGCGCCTCGAATTCGGCGGCGCAGGTGTCGACCGAGCGGTAGGTTCGCTCCAGGTCCTCGGTGCCATCACCTTCCGTCGCCAGCTCCTGGAGCTCGCGCAGGAACCAGGGATCGATCATGGTCGCCTCCTGGACCCGCTCGACCTCGACGCCGCGGCGGAAGCCGTCGAGGATCAGATCGAAGCGATCGGAGGATGGCGTGGCGAGTCGCTCCAGCAGCTCGCCGGTCGAAGCGGGGATCTCCGGCTTCTCGTCGAGCTCCCGCGAGCGCATCGCCTTGGCGAAGCTCTCGCGGAACGTGCGGCCGATCGCCATGCACTCCCCCACCGACTTCATGTGCGTCGAGAGCCGGCCCTCCGCGCCGGGGAACTTCTCGAACGCGAAGCGCGGGATCTTGGTGACGACGTAGTCGATGGTCGGCTCGAAGGACGCCGGCGTCGCCTTGGTGATGTCGTTCGGGATCTCCTCGAGCGCGTAGCCGACGGCGAGCTTCGCGGCCATCTTCGCGATCGGGAATCCCGTCGCCTTCGACGCGAGCGCCGAGGAGCGTGAGACCCGCGGGTTCATCTCGATCACCACGATCTCGCCGTTCTCGGGGCTGACGGCGAACTGGACGTTGGACCCGCCGGTCTCGACACCCACCGCGCGGATCACGCGAATCGCCTGATCGCGCAGGTCCTGATACAGGGCGTCGGTCAGCGTCTGCGCCGGCGCGATCGTCACCGAGTCGCCGGTGTGGACCCCCATCGGGTCGACGTTCTCGATCGAGCAGATGATCACCACGTTGTCGTTGCGGTCCCGCATCACCTCGAGCTCGAACTCGCCCCAGCCGAGCACCGACTCCTCCACCAGCACCTGGTTGATCGGGCTCGCCGCGAGCCCCTCGGAAACGACCTGGGCGAATTCGGTCTCGTCGTTCGCCACGCCACCGCCGTGTCCGCCGAGCGTGAACGCCGGCCGGACGATGATCGGCAGGGCGAGCTCGCCGGATTCCAGGGCCTGTTCTCCCTCCTGAATCGACTCGACGATCATCGAGAAGGGGACCCGGAGCCCGGCCTCCTCCATCGTCGTCCGGAACGCCTCTCGGTCCTCCGCGCGGTGGATCGCCTCATAGTCGGCGCCGATCAGCTCGACGTCGAACTTCTGCAGCGTGCCGTCGTCGTGAAGTGCCTTCGCCAGGTTGAGCGCGGTCTGCCCACCGAGGGTCGGCAGCAGCGCGTCGGGCCGCTCGCGCTCGATCACCTTCGCGACGGGGCCGGGCAGCAGCGGCTCGATGTAGGTGCGGTCGGCGAACTCGGGGTCGGTCATGATCGTCGCCGGATTGGAGTTGACCAGCACGACCTCGTAGCCCTCCTCCAGCAGCACCTTGCAGGCCTGCACGCCGGAGTAGTCGAACTCGGCCGCCTGTCCGATCACGATCGGCCCCGAGCCGATCAGGAGGATCTTCCGGATGTCGTTACGCCGCGGCAAACTCGAGGAACCGATCGAAGAGATAGCGGGCGTCATGCGGGCCTGGGCCCGCTTCGGGGTGGTACTGGACGGTGCAGCCCGGGACGTCCTTCAGCACCAGGCCCTCGACCGTCCGGTCGTAGAGGTTGAGGTGTGAGAGCTCGGCCTCGCCGAAGTCGGTCTCCCAGCGCACGGGCTCATCGCCGTCGATGGTCCTGTCGCCGCCTGGGCCCAGCACCGCGAAGCCGTGATTCTGGGAGGTGATGTCGATCCGGCCGGTCTCCAGGTCCTTGACCGGGTGGTTGGCGCCGCGGTGGCCGAAGGGCAGCTTGAAGGTCTCCAGGCCGACCGCCCGGCAGAGCAGCTGGTGGCCCAGGCAGATCCCCACGACCGGCTTCTTCCCGACCACCCCGCGGACGTTCTCGACGACGTAATCGAGGGCGCCGGGGTCACCGGGGCCGTTGGCGAGGAAGACGAGGTCGGGGTCCCTTTCCAGAACCTCGTCAGCCGAAGCTGAGCACGGGAGCAAGGTCAACCGGCAATTCCGCTCGCGGAATTGCCGCAGGATGCTGTGCTTGATGCCGGTGTCGATGCCGACCACGTGCGGGCCGTCGCCGTCGATCTCGACGGGCTGATCCGGCGTCACCGTCCTGGCGAAATCGGCGCCGTCCATCGAGGGCTCGGCCGCGACGCGCTCGCGTGCCTCGGACTCCGCGAGGCCGGCCGGGAAGATCCCGCCCCGCATGGCGCCTCGGTCGCGGATGTGGCGGACGAGCGCGCGGGTGTCGATCCCGGAGATCGCCGGGATGCCGCAGTCGCGGAGCCAGTCGAGCCAGCCGCCCTCGGCGGTCGCTGCGTCCTCCGTGTTCTTCCCCTCCCGCATGATCACGCCGCGGGCCTGGACGCGCTCGGACTCCATCGCCTCGCCCGAGACGCCGTAGTTGCCGATCAGCGGGTACGTGAAGGTGATGATCTGGCCTGCGTAGCTGGGGTCGGTGACCGCCTCCTGGTAGCCGGTCATCGAGGTGTTGAAGACGACCTCGCCGGTCATGGCCTCGCCGGAGCCGAGCAGCTCGCCCTCGAGGCGCGTGCCGTCCTCGAGCAGGACGTAGCCGCTCACGTGACCCTCTCCCTCGGCTTCGGCATGGTCTCCGGGTTCGGGGCGTATTCGAGTATCAGTTTCTGGATCGCCTTGAACTCATCGCTGCCTGCGCGGCCGAGCAGCTCGAAGAGCGCAGTCTCCACGCTGGTCAGCGTGGCTCCGGCTCGCTCCATCTTGTTGAGCCCGATCCGCCGGTTCTCCTCGGTCCGCGAGCCGACCGCGTCCTCGGCCACCTCGACCTCCTTGCCTTCCGCGAGCAGGTCGAGAACCGTCTGGTTGACGCAGACGTGCGCCTCGATCCCGCAGACGAGAGCCTGGTCGCGGTCCGAGAGGTCGAAGCCCTCCGCCTCGGCGGCCGAGAACACGACCTTCTCGATCGGGGCGGTCCCGTCGGGCAGGTGCTCCGACACCTCCGGCGCGGTCTCCCCCAGTCCCTTCGGATACTGCTCGGTGATCACGATCGGGATGCCGATCGCCTCGGCGCCCTGAATCAGCGTTGCGGTGGCCTTCGCGATGCGCTCGAACTCGGGGATTGCCTTGCGAAAGCCCTCCTGGACGTCGACGACGACCAGCGCGGCTCGATCCCGCTCGAGCGCTGCTCACGAGGCGACCCCGAGGGCGAAGCTGCGCTGACGGAACGCCACCCGGCCGGCGGCGACCGTCATCAGGATCCGCCCGGTCAGCTCCCGGCCGGCGAAGCAGTTGTTGTAGGAGCGGCTCTCGTAGCCGTCCTCGCCGACGGTCCAGGTCAGCTCCGGGTCGATCAGCGCGACGTTCGCGAGCGCACCGGCCTCGAGGCGGGGCGCCTCGATGCCGAAGGGCTCGCCGCCGCAGGTCATCCGCTCGACCAGGAGTTCGAGGGGAAGGACGCCGGGCAGCACCAGGTCGGTGTAGAGAGCTGCGAAGGCGGTCTCGAGCCCGGTCACCCCCATGGCGGCCTCCTCGAAGGGCACCTCCTTCTCCTCCGCGGCGTGCGGGGCGTGATCCGTCGCGACGCAGTCGATCGTGCCGTCGCGGAGGCCGTCGATCAGGGCCTGGCGATCGTCCTCGGTCCGCAGCGGAGGATTCATCTTGAACCGAGCGTCGAGGCTGCGAACCTCCTCGTCGGTGAGCGTCAGGTGATGCGGGCTCGCCTCGCAGGTGACCTGCACCCCGGCCGCCTTGGCCCGGGCGATCTCCTCCACCGACGCCCGCGCCGAGAGATGCTGCACGTGGATCCGCGCCCCTTCGTAGAGAGCGAGCGCGCAGTTGCGGGCGATCATGGTCGACTCGGAGACCGCGGGCACGCCGGCCATGCCTAGCGCGGCGGAGACCTCGCCCTCGTTCATGACCCCGTCCGCGGAGAGGTCCGGGTCCTCCTCGTGCAGAGCGATCACGCCGCCCGCCAGGCGCTGATACTGGAGCGCGCGGCGCAGCACTCGGGCGTTGGCGATCGGCAGGCCGTCGTCGGAGAAGCCGATCGCGCCGCACTCGGCGAGCTCGGCCATCTCGGTGAGCTCCCTCCCCTCCATCCCCCGGGTGACGTTGGCGATGAAGCCGACCGGGATCGACGCCTCGCGCTCGGCGCGCTCGCGGACGGAACCGAGCACCGCCGCGGAGTCGATCGGCGGCGCGGTGTTGGCCATCGCGATCACGGCGCAGTAGCCGCCGGCGGCGGCCGAGCGGGTGCCGGTCTCGAGGTCCTCCTTGTGCTCCTGGCCCGGGACCCGGAGGTGGACGTGCGGATCGACGAATGCGGGCAGGGCCAGCAGGCCCTCGTCGTCGACGACCTCGGCGCCCTCGACCTCGGGCGCACTCCCCGCCGCCGTGATCTCCGCGATCTCGCCGTCGCGCACGACCAGGTCATGTGCGCCGTCGAGGCCCGCCCTGGGATCGAGGAGACGGGCGCCCCGGATCACCAGGTTCGCCCCCGGCCCCGGCCGCGAGATCAGCTTGGGCGCCCCGGCGGCTCCGTCGGATCCGTTCTCCGTGACGCTCACGCCGGCTGACCGATCGTCGGGGTGTCGGCGGGCGCGGGACCGCGGTCGGGCCGAGCCCGGTCGCTCCCCGCCAGCAGCTCGTAGAGAATCGCCATGCGGACCACCAGGCCGCTCTCCACCTGCGCGGTGATCAGCGACTGCGGCGAGTCGATCACCTCGGGTGAGAGCTCGACGCCGCGGTTGACGGGGCCCGGGTGCATGAGCAGCTGGCGAGGGCTGAGCCGCCGGGAGTCGATCTGGTAGCGGCTCGCGTACTCCCGCAGCGAAGGGACGAAGCTCTCGCTCATCCGCTCGCGCTGCATGCGGAGGGCGTAGACGACGTCCGCCTCGCCGAGCCCGTCGAGGTCGTAGGTGACCTCGCAGCCGAGTGCCTCGATGCCGCGCGGGATCAGGGTCGGCGGCCCGCAGAGCGTCACCTTCGCCCCCATCTTCTGGAAGGCGAGGAGACAGGACCGAGCGACCCGGCTGTGCAGGACGTCGCCGACGATCCAGATGTTGGTGCCCTCGAGGGAGTCGAGGCGCTGCCGGAGCGTGAAGACGTCGAGCAGCGCCTGCGTCGGGTGCTCGTGCTTGCCATCGCCTGCGTTGATGACCGACGCCTCGGTCCAGCGGGCGACGAGGCCGGCGGCGCCGGCGTGCGGGGAGCGGATCACGATCGCCGCGGGGTCATAGGCCGAGAGGGTCGCGACCGTGTCCTTCAGCGACTCCCCCTTGTCGACCGACGAGCCCGCGGACTTGACGCTGACCACGTCGGCGGAGAGGCGCTTGGCGGCGAGCTCGAACGAGGAGAGCGTGCGGGTGCTGGCCTCGTAGAAGAGATTGACGATGGTCCGGCCGCGCAGCGTCGGGACCTTCTTGATGTCGCGCCGGCCGACCTCGGCGAAGCTCTGCGCTCGCTCGAGGATGCGATCCATCTCCTCGCGGGAGAGCCCTTCCACTCCGAGCAGGTGCTTCATACGTCCTCCTTCGCTGTCGCCGTGGCGGCAGGCGTGATCGCAACCTCGTCGGCGCCGTCGGTCTCCTCGAGCCGGACATTCACACGCTCGCCCGGCGCCGTCGGCAGGTTCTTGCCGACGTAATCGGGGCGGATCGGCAGCTCCCGGTGGCCGCGGTCGGCCAGGACCGCGAGCTGGACCCGCGCGGGCCGGCCGTAGTCGAAGAGCGCGTCGATCGCGGCGCGCACGGTGCGGCCGGTGTAGAGCACGTCGTCGACGAGGACGATCGTTCGCCCGGCCAGGTCGAAGTCCAGGTGGGAGTCGTGGACGATCGGCGCGTCGCGTGGCTCGCGCCGCTCGATGTCGTCCCGGTAGAAGGAGATGTCCAGATCGCCGAGCGGGACCTCGGCGCCGGAGAGCTCTCCGATCAGCGCGTGCAGGCGGCGGCAGATGACGGCCCCGCGCGTGTGGATGCCGACCAGCGCCAGGCGGTCCGAATCCTCGTTCTTCTCGACGATCTCGTGGGCGATACGGACAAGCGTCCGCCGTAGATCGTCGTGATCGAGCACGACCTTCTCGTCGCTCATGCTGCTGCTCCTTCCCGGCCTCACGGGACCGTGGTTAAAGGGGCCTGCCCCGCCAGCGTAGCAGCGGGATGCGACGATCTCCGGCGATGAAGCCGCAGGTTGCGGCGTTAGTCGCCGGCCGGTGCGGGATCGGCCAGCGGCTCCGGGCGCTGCTTCGCGCCCTCCTGGATCAGCTCGGGATCGCCCCGCTCGGGGAACGGGATCTCAGCCAGGTCGAAGTCGCGGGGCGCCACCGTGGCCGGGAAGGCGTCGCGCGCCTCCTTGAGGACGGCCGAGACGTTGTAGCGCGAGGAGACGTGGACGATCGCCAGCATGCGAGCCTCGGCGTCGGCCGCGAGCTGGGCGGCATCCCTTGCTGTGGAGTGACCGGTATCCGCGGCCCTGGCCGCCTCCTCGACCGCGAAGGTGCCGTCGTGGATCAGCAGCTGCGCCGCGTGGGCGGCGATGCGCGTCATCTCGCAGGGCGCGGTGTCGCCGGTGATCACGACCTTGCGGCCGGCACGCGCCTCGCCGAGAACCTGGTCGGGGCGAACCTCCGAGCCGTCCACCGCGACCGTCTCGCCGCGCTGCAGGCGGCCGAAGTCCCGGTCATCGGTGATCCCGAGGCGGCGCGCGGCATCGACGTCGAAGCGGCCGGGGCGCTCCGGCTCGACGTACGCATAGCCGAGCGCCTTCATCCGGTGCTCGACCGCGAAGGCACTCATCTCGAAGCCGTCGTGCTCGATTCCCTCCCCCGGCCCGAGCTCGACCAGCTCCACCTCGTACCGGAGCCGGCCGAAGATGCGCCGCAGCGCCTCGAACAGCTCGTGCAGTCCGGCCGGCCCGACGATCCGCAGCGGGGCCTGGCGCTCCATCAGGTCATAGGTCTTGAGGAGCCCGGGCAGGCCGAGATAATGGTCGGCGTGAAAGTGCGTGATGTAGATGTCGTCGACCTGGACGAGCCCGGTCGAGTTGATCATCTGCCGCTGGGCCCCCTCCCCCGCGTCCACCAGGACGCGGCTGCCTCCGGCGCGGATCAGAACGCAGGCGGTGGCCCTCCGCGCCGAGGGCACGGAGCCGCCGGTGCCTAGAAAGACGACCGAGAGGTCCACGGGCCTAGCCTAGACTTGGCCGCCCGCGCCCGTAGCTCAGCTGGATAGAGCGCTCCCCTCCGGAGGGAGAGGCCGCAGGTTCGAATCCTGCCGGGCGCGTTTCGTCGCGCTCTTAGGAACCAGCCGCCGCGAGCGCGAACGGGCTGCCCTCGGAGTCACGGCAGATGGCCCAGCGCTCACCTGGATGGATCACCGACCCACCGAGGTCCCCCACGCGCTCGAGTGCGGCGGGCAGATCGTCGACGGTGAAGTAGGGCAGCGAGGCTGTGTCGCCCGGCCCCGGCCCTCGCTGGTGCAGTCCGATACGGAGGTCGGCGCCGTTTGCCTCCCAACCGGCCCCAGCGTCGCTGGGTCTCGGCGCGAGCGTGACTCCGAGCACGCCACCCCAGAACCGCCTCGCCCGCTCGGGGTCGTCGCCCGGGAACTCGACCAATGGAGCAGGCACAACTCGAGCCTACTCCCCTCAGGAAAGCGTCTCGCTCACACGATGCAGACGTTGCTCACGCGCAGCTCGACGTGCGTGAAGCGGTGGCGGCGCACCTGGATCTGCTTCGTCTCGCCCTGCATGCAGGGGCGCACGATCGCGGCGCCCTGCGCCTGGTCCAGGGGACAGACCGTTTGCGGCGTCGGATCGCAGGTCGGCGGACTGGGCGGCACCGAGCTGACGCTGTAGGCGCCCTTCTTCAGCCTCAGCCTGAAGTGGCCTTCGCTGATCGCCTGGCTCGCCACCTGCCGCCCGTCGCTCACCCGGGTGACGGTGATGGTCACCTCGCCCGTGTAGAGCGGCTCCGGCGGAGGCGGCTCGGCACAGGCGCCGGGGCAGGTGGAGTTGAGGACCGTCCCGGCGACTCCCGAGGGCTTGTGGCTGTGGTGCTTCCTCGCCCCGGCGGGCGCGGCGAGGAACACGAGTACGCCGACCAGCACGACCGCTGCCAGAAGCTTTCGCACGGCCCCTCCCTACCCGGACGCGCCGCGCCCGAATCCCGCGAGCGTCAGCCGCCGGCGACCGCCGGCAGGATCGTCACCTCGTCGCCGTCCGTGACGGCCGTGTCGAGGCCGTCCTGGAAGCGGATGTCCTCACCGGAGACGTAGACGTTCACGAACCGGCGCAGGTCTCCGTCCTGGGTGATCCGCTCGCGCAGGCCGTCGTGCTGGTCGAAGACCGCGTCGAGCGCCTCGCCGACGGTGGAGCCCTCGACCTCGATCTCGCCGTCGCCGCCGGTGGCGGCACGGAGCTGCGCCGGGATCTTCACGGTGACGCTCATCGGGCGAAGATCTTAGTCATCAGGTCGAGACGCCGACCCCTTCGAACTCCGCCTCGAACGCGTCGAGGGTGGGATCGATCTCGTGCATCCGGAAGGACTCGCGCGCGGCGTCGAGCGTCTTCAGGCCCTCGCCGGTGATGTAGGCGACGACACGCTCGTCGGATCCGATCTCGCCCGCCTCGGCGAGCTTCGCGAGGACGCCGACGGTGACGCCTCCGGCCGTCTCGGTGAACACTCCGGTGGTCTCCGCCAGCAGCTTGATCCCGGCGCGAATCTCATCGTCGTTGACCGACTCGATCGCGCCACCGGTCCTTCGCGCGAGCTCGAGCGCATAGGGGCCATCCGCCGGGTCGCCGATCGCCAGGCTCTTCGCGATCGTGTCGGGCTGCCGCTCGGGCTTGCAGACGTCCCAGCCCTCCGCGAAGGCGGTCGCCACGGGAGAGCAGCCCTCGGGCTGGGCGCCGCAGAAGGTGGGCAGGTCCCCCTCCACCAGGCCGACATCGAGCCATTCCCGGATCCCCTTCGCGAGCTTCGTGAACATCGAGCCCGAGGCGATCGGCCCGACGATCCGGTCCGGCAGGCTCCAGCCGAGCTGCTCCATCGTCTCGAAGGCGAGGGTCTTGGAGCCCTCGGAGTAGTACGGCCTCAGGTTGACGTTGACGAAGGCCCAGGGGTGCGTCTGGCTGAGCTCAGTACAGAGCCGGTTGACGTCGTCGTAGGTGCCCCGGATCCCGACCAGGTTGGTGCCGTAGATCCCGGTCGCGAGCAGCTTCTGCTCCTCGAGGTCGGCTGGGACGAAGACGTAGGAGTCGAGCCCGGCCGCGGCCGCGTGGGCGGCGACGGCGTTGGCGAGGTTCCCGGTCGACGCGCAGGCGACGGTCTCGAATCCCAGCTCCTTGGCCTTGGCCACGGCCACCGCGACGACCCGGTCCTTGAAGGAGTGCGTCGGGTTCGCGGCGTCGTTCTTGATCCAGAGCTCGCCGATGCCAAGCCGGTCGGCCAGCCGGTCGGCCCGGATCAGAGGCGTCAGCCCCGGCTCGAGCGGATCGCCGGGTCGGCCATCAAATGGCAGGAAGTCCGAGTAGCGCCAGATGCCCCGCGAGCCGGCCTGGATCTTCCGCCGTGCCTCCTCGGCGTCCAGATCCGAGAAGTCGTAGGAGACCTCCAGCGGCCCGAAGCACTGCTCGCAGACGAAACGGGCCTCGAGCGGATAGGTCTCCCCGCATTCCTTGCATTTGAGAGATTCGACTGCCATCTGGCTCCTCTACGAAAAAACCTCCGCCGGGCTGGATGTGGGCGGAGGTTCCGTGAGGAGCGCTCTTCCCACATCTTCCAGGCATTTGCGGAACGACACCTGTTGGAGTTGGCACCTTCCTCGGACCGAGATCCGAGGGGGTTGCCGGGGTTTCATCGGGCCAGTCCCTCCACCCCTCTTGATGTGGTGACTATGTGACTGAGGAATATAGCAATGGGCTCAATCCGCATTTACATGCGCAAAACCGGGCCCCGGCGTGCGCCGCTCGCCCGGCGTCGCAGTACAGTGGAATAACTATGGAGATCGAAGCGACGAACACGACAGGTCCGGAAGATGCCGAACCTCCCTCGTCCCAGACTGCGCCGAACCCGCCCGGGCGAGCTCGTCGCGCCGCTTCCGCCTGAGCCGCAGACCCCGAACGTCGAGGAGATCGCGGCCGAGGGCCTGCGCTGGATCAAGATCGACCACCCCGGTGCGCTCGAGCAGGCCTGGCTGGAGGAGAACTTCGACTTCCACGCCCTGGACTACGAGGACGTCCTCTCCCGCAACCAGCGGCCGAAGATCGACGTCTACGACGACTACCTCTTCATCGTCCTTCAGTTCCCGATCTTCGACCGCTCGGCCCGGCGCCTGGGCGCCGGCGAGCTCGACCTCTTCGTCGGCGCCGATTTCCTGATCACGATCCCCAACCAGCCGCTGCAGCCGGTCGAGTACCTGTTCGAGCGCTGCCGCCAGAAGGAGGAGATCCGCGAGCAGCTCTTCTCGCGCGGCTCCGGCTACCTGCTGTACCGCCTGGTCGACGACGGCTTCGACTACTGCTTCCCGATGCTGCGCAAGATCGGCAACAAGCTCGACGTGCTCGAGGAGGAGATCTTCGAGGGCCGCTCCGAGGAGATCGTGCGCGACATCTCCAACGTCAAGCAGGAGATCATCAACTTCCGCAAGGTGATCCGCCCGCAGCGGCCGGTGCTCAGGGACCTGGAGAAGGTCAAGCAGCGCTACCTGGCGCCGGACATGGACCTGGAGATCTACTTCGACGACATCGTCGACGCCCACGAGCGCATCTGGGACATGCTCGAGAACTACAAGGAGGTCGTCGAGGCGCTCGAGGACACCAACGAGTCGGTGATCTCGCACCGCGTCAACGACATCCTGCGCGTGCTGACCTCGATCAGCGTCATCGTCCTGCCGCTCACGCTGCTGGCGAGCATCTGGGGCATGAACGTCCGCGTTCCGGGCGAAGGCAGCACGCCTGCCTTCTACGAGATCGCCGGGGTCATGGTGGTCCTGTTGGCCGGCATGGTGGCCTACTTCCGCAAGCGCGGCTGGCTCTAGCCGCTCAACCCCGCTCGCGGATCGCGCACGTCTCGTCGACATGCGCGAGCAGCATGTCGACGACTGCGGGGTCGAAGTGCGTCCCACGCCCCTCGCGGATTATCTCGAGAGTCCTGTCCAGCTCCATGGCCGGCCGGTAGGGGCGGTCACTGAGCAGAGCGTCGAACACGTCCGCCACCGCCACGATTCGCCCCTCGAGGGGTATCGACTCCCCAGCGAGCCCACGGGGATACCCGGTCCCGTCCCAGTGCTCGTGATGAGTCAGGGCGATGGTTGCCGCCAGACGCAACAGCGCGGTGTCCGAGTTCGCGAGCAATTCGCCCCCGATCGTGGTGTGAAGCTGCATCGCCTTGCGCTCTTCCTCGGTGAGCGAACCTGGCTTGAGCAGGATCTCGTCCGGGATCCCGATCTTCCCGACGTCGTGCATCACCGCCGCCTCCTGCAGCAGGTCCATCTCAACCTCGTCCATTCCCAAGAGCGCTGCAAGGAAGGCGGTCACCCGGGCCATCCGGGTGACGTGCGCGCCCGTCTCGCCGTCGCGCAACTCCACCGTCCGCGCGAGCAGAGCGACGGTCTCCCGCCTGGACTGGCGCAGCTCGTCGATTGAGCGTCGCTGCGTTCTCACCAGCTCATCGTGCAGGCGCTGGGCCTCCTTTTCCGCGGTGATGTCCTGCGAGATCCCGCAGACCGCCTGGACCTCGCCGTCCTCGCCCAGCAGAGGGAACTTCACGGTCCGCAGCGTGCTCATCGTCCCGCTCATCGTCAGCGTCTCCTCGGCCTCATAGGCTTCCCCGCTCTCGAACACCCGGAGGTCGCCCTCACGAGAGGTCAGGGCTGCCTCGGGCGTCATGAACACGTCCACGGTCTTCCCGATCAGCTCCTCGGGCTCCAGTCCGGACGGAACGCTGCCGGCGCGGTTGATCGCGATGAATCGCAGATCCCGGTCCTTGATGTAGATGCTCAGTGGAGATCTGTCGATCACGGTCTGGAGCTGCCGCTCGAGCGCCTGCTTGTGCGCCCCCTCGGCCAACTCGAGATCTCGTCGTTTCAGGGCGTTCATGACCGTGATCAGAAGCTGGCCCCGCTCGAAGGGCTTGACCATGTAGCCGAAGGCCCCCAGGTTGATCGCGTCCTGGGCCAGCCGCATGTCGCCCTCCCCGGTGAGGAACACCACCGCGGTGCTCGGATGGCGCTCCAGAATCTCCTCGGCGAGAGTCCACCCGGACTCGCCCGGCAGGTGTATGTCGCAGAGGACCAGCGCGTACTCCTCCTGCTCGAGCCTCTCGCGCGCCTCGGGGACATCGGCCGCCTCATCGCAGACGTATCGATCGCCGAGGACCCGGACGATGATCGACCGCATGGCCGCCTCGTCGTCCGTGACGAGAATGCGTGCTGAGCCCTCGGTCCGGCCGTTGGCTGCGTACTGGGCGGGTCCGGACAAGTGTGTCTGGTTCGGGCTATCCATCGAGACGTCCTCCGACCATCTCCAGGAGCTGACGGCTGTTGAACGGCTTCTCGATGAAGGCGGCTCCCGACTCCTCGCCGAACCTGCTCGCCGCCAGCACCTCGTGGCTGTAGCCGGACATGTAGATGACGGGGAGATCGGGGCGAATCTCCGTGATGCGCTGAACCAGCTCGGTGCCGAGCATGCCCGGCATCACGACATCCGTGAGCAGGAGATCGATCGACTGCTCGGGCGCCTCGCAGAGCTCCAGCGCGGCCTCACCGTCGCTCCTCCCGATCACCCCGTAGCCGCCCTTCGAGAGGATCCGCTCGGTCATGCTCCGCACGTCGGGCTCGTCCTCCACCACCAGGATCACCTCACCCTGGCCGGATCTGGGACCCGCCGGCTCGGCGGCCGCGGTGCGCGGCGCCTCCGAGCTCGCAGGCAGATGGATCTTGATGGTCGTGCCCATCCCGGGCTCGGAGTAGAGGTCGACGCGCCCGCCGCTCTGCGTGACGATGCCGTACACCGTGGCCAGGCCCAGACCGGTCCCCTTGGCCTTGTCCTTGGTCGTGAAGAAGGGCTCAAAGGCGCGCTCGGCGACGTCGCGATCCATTCCCACCCCCGTGTCGCTCACCATGAGGCGTACGTAGTCGCCCGCCGGCGTGTCGGGGTGAAGCTCACCGTATTCCTCGTCCAGACGGATGTTGCCGCCCTCGATCACCAACTGGCCGCCGCCCGGCATGGCATCCCGCGCGTTGACGGCGAGATTGACCAGGACCTGCCCCATCTGACCTGGATCCGCTGCGATCGGCCAGAGGTCTTCGGCGAAGACCGTCTTCATCTCCACTCGCTCGCCGAGCGCCTTCTCCAGCAGGTTCTCCAGCTCGGCCGCGACCTGGGCGAGATCCAGCACCTCCGGCCGGGCGGTATCGCGGCGGCTGAAGATCAGGAGCTGGCGGGTCAGTGACGCCCCGCGCTCCGCCGCCTTCTTGATCTCCGCCAGGTCCTCCCTGGCCTGTGAGCTCTCCGGCAGATCCTCAGCCACAAAGCTTGAGTAGTTGATGATCACGCCGAGCAGGTTGTTGAAGTCGTGCGCGATGCCTCCGGCGAGCTGCCCGACGCTCTCCAGCCTCCGGGCGCGATTGAGCTGCTCCTGCAGCGCCTTCTCGCGCTCGCTCTCGGCTCTCTCCGAGATGTCGCGCACCGCCGCCGCAGCGACCACCCCCTGCTCCATCTCGATGCTCGACAGGCTGATCTCGGCCGGAAACTCACTGCCGTCCTTGCGGACCGCCGCCAGCTCCCTGCCGGCCCCCATCGGGCGCGTCCCCGGCTCGCTGAAGTACGTCGCCCGGTGTCCCGGGTGCGACTCCTGGAACCGCCGCGGAACCAGGATCTCCAGCGGCCTGCCGAGCAGCTCATCACGCGAGTAGCCGAACAGGGTCTCTGCCTGCCGGTTGACGAGCACGATCGAGCCGTCAGCCGTCGCTCCGACGATCGCGTCTGGGACGAACTCCAGGAACTGCTCGAACGTCGAAGTCGCTTGCGAAGTCGCTTGCGATGACTGCGTGTCTGGAATTCGGACGCCTTCCGAGGGCTGCTCCAACTGCCCGGTTGGTTTCCCCTGTCGAGCCCTCCCCCAACAAAACCGCCGGACTCAAGGCGATTCTCCCCCGCCTTGCCACGAGAGTCAAGTGACTTCTGTTGCAGCCTTTAAGTCCAACTCGGTCGCGGCTTCCCGTCCAAAATGGTGGCAAAGGACACCCCAGGGCGGCCCGGGCAGGCGACGCTGCGTACGATGCCGCGGGTGGCCACTCAGCGGATCTGGGCTCCCTGGCGGCTCGAGTACGTGAAGGACGCTTCCAAGGACAACTCCGACGCCTGCGTCTTCTGCGCCGCTCTCGACGCCGGTGACGACGCCGCCAATCTGATCGTCCACCGCGGCGAGCGCTGCTTCGTGATCCTCAACAAGTACCCGTATACGAACGGTCACCTGATGGTGGCGCCCTACGAGCACGTCGCCGCACTCCAGGAGATCGATGCCGACACGATCGCGGAGATGATGGCGCTCGCCCAGCGCGGGATGAACGCGCTGGAGTCGAGCTATGCGCCCCACGGCTACAACGTCGGCTTCAATCAGGGCCGCGTGGCGGGCGCCGGGGTCGAGCACCACATCCACATGCACGTCGTTCCGCGCTGGGGCGGCGACACCAACTTCATGCCCGTCCTCGGCGACACACGCGTGATGAACCAGACGCTCGAGGACAGCTTCGAGACCGTCCGCAAGGCGTTCGGCGGCTGATGGCCATCACCGCTCCCCCGGCCGAGATCTTCAAGGCCTACGACATCCGCGGCGTCTATGGCGAGCAACTGGATGGCGAGACCGCCCACCTGATCGGCCGAGCGTTCGCACGGGTGCTGGCGAAGCTGCGCGAGAAGGAGCCCTCGGAGCTCCGTGTCGGGCTGGGTCGCGACATGCGCCTGAACGGGCCTGAGATGGCGGATGGAGTTCGGCGTGGGCTGGTCGACGAGGGCGTCACGGTGATCGACGCCGGCCAGATCGCGACCGAGCTGAGCTATTTCCTGGTGGGCTCCCGTGAGCTTGACGGAGGTGCGATGGTCACCGCCTCTCACAACCCGAAGAAGTACACGGGGGTGAAGCTGATGCGCGAAGGTGCGCTGGCGCTCTCGGGCGACGCCGGCATTCAGGACGTGCGCGCAAAGATCGAGGCCGGCTTGCCCGATCCGCCGGGCGGTGGCTCAGTCGAGGAGGTCGACGTCTATCCCGACTTCCACAGGCACATGATCTCGGTGATCGACCCGGCCTCCATCGGCCCCCTGCGGATCCTGGCCGACGGCAGCGACGGCATGGCGGGCCCGATGATCGGCCCCCTCCTCGATCAGCTCGACATCGAGGTCACCACCAGCCGCTGGGCGCCGAACGGCGACTTCCCCGAGGCGGGGCCGAATCCGTTCCTCGAGGAGAACCGCGGCATGCTGGTCGAGCAGGTGAAGGGGGGCGGCTTCGATCTCGCGATCGCCTGGGATGGGGATGCCGACCGCTGCTTCTTCATCGACGGTCAGGGGAATTTCTGCGACGGCGACTTCGTCTGCGCCCTGCTCGCCCGCGCCGCGCTGGCCAAGGAGCCCGGCTCGACGATCCTCTACGACCCGCGCTCGAGCCGCGCCGTCCCCGACACGGTGGCGGCGGCCGGCGGAAAGTCCGATTTGAGCCGGGTCGGGCACGCCTTCTTCAAGATCCGGATGCGGGAGACCGGCGCGGCATTCGGCGGAGAGGTCTCGGGGCACTATTACTTCCGCCACTTCTACTGCGCGGACTCGGGAACGATGCCCGCCCTGCTGATGCTCGAGCTGATCTCGAAGGACGGGCGCTCGCTCAGCGAGCTGATGGAGGAGTTCCGCTCCAAGTACTTCATCTCGGGCGAGATCAACTCCGAGGTCGCCGACCAGGACGCGAAGATGCACGAGATCGAGGAGCGCTATTCGGACGGCGACGTCGGGCACCTCGACGGAATCTCCGTCGACTACCCGGACTGGCACTTCAACGTGCGCCCCTCCAACACCGAGCCGCTTCTCCGCCTCAACCTCGAATCGCTGGTCTCTCGCGAGCACATGGAGGAGAAGCGGGACGAGGTGCTGGGCCTGATCCGCTCGTGACTGACGAAACCCCGGTCGAGGTCTGGCAGCGGATCACGGACGCCGGCATCCGGGTGCTGCGGGTCCCGACCCCCTTCCAAGTCGGGCGCGTCAACACCTACCTATTGGAGGGCGAGCCGCTCGCCCTCGTCGACTCCGGCCCCAACTCCGGCAAGGCTCTCGACGAGCTCGAGCGGCAGCTCGAAGCCCTGGGTCACAAGATCGAGGACCTGGAGCTGGTGATCATCACGCACCAGCACATCGACCATCTCGGGCTCGTCGACATCGTCGCCAAGCGGTCAGGGGCGGAAGTGGCGGCCCTCGATCTGCTCGTGCCCTTCGTGGAGAACTTCGGGGACGACGCCGAGCGCGACGACGAGGAGGCGGCCGCCCTGATGCGGCGGCACGGGATCTCGGACGAGGTGGTCACGGCGCTCCGCCAGGTGACCGGCAGCTTCCGGGCCTGGGGGTCGAAGGCGAAGGTGACGAGGCCGCTCCACGACGGCGAGGTGGTCGAGCTCAGCAATAGGCGGTTGGAGGTTCAGCACCGACCCGGCCACAGCCCGTCCGACACGGTCTTCTGGGACGAGGAGCGGCGGATCCTGCTCGCCGCCGACCATCTGATCAAGCACATCTCCTCCAACCCCCTGATCTCGCGCCCGCTCGATGGCTCGGCCGAGCGCACGCAGGCGCTGGTCGCCTACCTCGAGTCGCTCAAGAAGACGCGCGAGCTCCCGGCCGAGATCGTCCTCTCGGGGCACGGCGAGCCGATCACCGACCACGTCGCCCTGATCGACCAGCGCTTCGCGATGCACCAGCGGCGGGCGGAGAAGCTCTACGGCCTGATCGCGGAGGAGCCCCGCACCGGACATGAGCTCGCACAGGCGCTCTGGGGCGACGTCGCCGTCACCCAGGCCTTCCTGACCCTCTCGGAGGTGATCGGCCATGTGGACCTCCTGGTCAATGCGGGCTACGTCCGCGAGGTCGACGACGGCGAGGTGTTGCGCTACGAGGCAACCTCCGATCCGCCGATCGACCAGCTCGGAGACCTGATCCCCGGCGGTAACCCCGCCGTCACGCGGGGTTAGGAAAGGCGTGCCGACGATCGCCCCTGCCCAGAGAGATCCCTCCCCCGCCGCCCAGGCCGTCCCGCTCGAGCCGGACGCTGACAAGAAGCGGATGCTGATCATCGTCAACCCGTACGCGACCACCGTCTCGGATCGGCTCAAGAACCTGGTCGTGTACGCGCTACAGGCGCGATACGAGGTCGAGGCGGTCGACACCGAGGCCGCCGAGCATGCCATCGAGATCGGCCGGGAGGCCCGCCACGGCGAGTACGACATCGTCGTCGCCTTCGGCGGGGACGGCACCCTGAACGAGGTGGCCAACGGCCTGGCCGGGACCGACGTCCCCGTCTCGGTTCTCCCGGGCGGCTCCACCAACGTCGTCTGCCGGACCCTCGGCATCCCGAACGACGTCGTCGACGCCACCGAGCACCTGATCGGGCTCGCCGATGACTTCCAGCCCCGGAAGATCGACCTCGGCCGCTGCAACGGTCGCCGCTTCGTCTTCGCCTGCGGCGTCGGCCTGGACGCCACGGTCGTCAAGCGGGTCGACGGCCACCCGCTCCTCAAGGCCCGGGCCCGCCAGTGGTACTACACCTGGGCTGCGATCTCCGGCTTCTACCGCCACTACCTGCGCAACCCGGTGCGGCTCGAGCTCGAGCTCGAGCTCGACGGCGAGAAGCACGAGGGCGTCACCGCCATTGCCCAGAACTCGGACCCTTTCACCTACTTCGCCAACGTCCCCATTCGCATCTGCGAGGACATCGGCCTCGATGACGGCACCCTCTCGATGGCCCTCCTTCGCCGCGCCAAGCAGCGCGACATGCTGCCGATCGCGGCCCGCGTCCTCAGCCGGCGCCTGCACGCCTCGAAGCACCGCCAGATCGAGGAGTTCGACGACGTCGGCGAGGCGATGGTCCGCTCGATCTCGATGGACGAGGACGGGCAGCCCCGTCCGTTCCCCGTGCAGGTCGACGGCGACTACATCGGCGAGCACACGGAGCTCAGCTTCGGGGTGGACCCCGGCGCGCTGACCGTAGTTGCCTAAGGGACGGCTTCGCCATCAGATCGCGGCCACAAGCGGCCGCCCCACATGAGTCGCTACGGCCTTCGGCCTCCGCTCCAAAGTGGAGCGGCCTGGTGGCCGCTACTTGTGCTTCGCGGTGAAGTTGACCTTGCTGTTGCCCGCTGAGCAGAGGTCCTGCTGGCTGAAGTGGTAGATCGCGTAGCCCTGGATCTCGTTCGATTCCACGAACTTGCCGTGGATCTTGTCGATCTTGTTGCCGAGAAAGGTGTGGGTGAGCGTGAAGGTTCGATTGCTGGCGAGCTTCTTGCTCGAGGTCCCGTCCTGGGTGAAGACGGGAGTGGAGACGCAGTCCTCGCGGGCCACCGACGGCTCGGTCGTGATCGTCACCTTGCCCTTCTTGACGGTGAACTGGATCGCGCGGAAGCTGTCGCCGATGGCCTGCTGAGTGGTCTTGCCCTTGTACTTGCCCGTCTTGATCGGGGTGCCCGCCCCAGCGGGAACGGTCCATTGGGCCACCACGAACAGCAGGGCGAGCGGCACGAGGATTGCCGTCCTGCGAAGTGTCTTCGTTCCCTTCAAGGTTCCTCTCCTCCCCAGCCCGCTCTGACAGTATCGCGGACTTGGGTAAGCAGGACCCTAATTGCCGCTTCTGTCAGATCATCGCCGGCGACGAGTCCGCGCACGTGGTGTTCGAGGACGAGCGCACGATCGCCTTCCTCGACAACCGCCCTCTCTTCCCGGGGCACTGCCTGCTCGTTCCGCGCGATCACCACGAGACGCTGGGCGATCTGCCCGCCGATCTGGTCGAGCCCCTGTTCGCGAACGCCAAGCTTCTCTCCGTGGCGGTTCCAAGGGCGATGAGGAAGCCCGGCTCCTTCGTCGCGCTCAACAACACCGTCAGCCAGAGCGTCCCGCATCTGCACGTGCACGTCGTCCCGCGCAAGCCGAAGGACGGCCTGCGCGGCTTCTTCTGGCCGCGCACGAAGTACGGCTCGGAGGACGAGATGCGGAAGGTCGCCGAGCGCGTGCGGAGCGCTGCGGCGAAGGCCTAGGTCAGCTTGGCCTTGCCCGTGGCGGGTGAGCCAAACGGGATGTCCGCCGTCACGGACACCGACGCCTTGGACTTCTTGGAGAGCTTGCTCTTCCCGGCCTTGGTGAGCTTCACCGTCGCGAAGCTCTGGCCCGCGGCCAGAGAGAGCCCGTCCAGCTTGCCGATCGTCCTCTTGCCGAGCTTGGCGACCAGGGAGACGCCGTCGACCTTCGCGCTCGTGGTGATCGCGACCGGGATCCCCTTCTTGGTCGCCTTGGCGAGCTTCTTGCTTCGCACGGAGACCTGCGCGGACGGCCGGGACAGCGGTGCCCCGTTCGAGCTGACGTGGAGCGTCGCCTGCATGGTGCTCGGGTGAACTGAGCAGAAGAACGTGTAGTCCCCGGCGGAGAGGTACTGGGTTCCGTCCACACCGGCAGAGCCGCCGGAGATCGTCGGAGTCCGGAACAGGGCCTTCGAGTCCGGTCCGGCCTGATTGGCCGTGACGTTGTGGGAGCTCCCTGTGACCTGCAGCTGCGCCACCTCACCCTGGTCGATCGTGTAGGTCGACGCCGAGTAGGTGTCGTCGCCCTGGCCGATGATCGGTGCGGCGGCGAGCGCGATGCCCGCGTAGGCCATCGCTCCGAGAACGACCAGCGCGATCGCCAGCCCCAGCCGTCTCCCTGTCGTCCCGCGCTTGAACATCCGTGTCCTTGTAACGCGATTCAAGCGCAAAAGGATTGGTTTTGCTCAGCCGGTTGGAGTGACCCGGTAGGCGTCGAAGACCGAGTCGACGTTGCGCAGCCTCGAGATGCAGGCCTTGAGCTGCTCGGTGTCACCGACCTCGAGCACGAAGCGGTTCTTCACCATCGGATGCTTGGTGGTGCATCGCGCCTCCAGGATGTTCAGGCCCGCCTCCGCGAAGGTGCGCGATAGGTCTTCGAGGAGGCGCGTTCGGTCCCAGGCATCCACCTGGAGCTCTACCCGGTACGAGGACTCGTTGTCGCCATCCCACGCCACCTCGGTGAAGCGCTCCGGTGCCTTCTTGAGCGCGGCGACGTTTCGGCAGTCCTCCCGATGGACGGTGATGCCGCGCCCCAGCGACACGTAGCCGACGACGTCATCGCCGGGCACGGGGCGGCAGCACTTGGCGAGCCGCACCGCCACGTCGTCGATGCCCTTCACCTTGATGCCGAAGCTGGTGGCCTCGCGAGTTCGCCGCCGTGCGTCGTCGGTGCCCTTGATCAGACCCTCGGCCGGCTCCTCCTCGACGGCTTCGCCGCGCTTGAGGCGCTGCAGGACCTTGTTGGTGACGACTTTGGTGGAGACCTTGGACTGTCCGAGCGCGATGTAGAAGTCGTCCGCCTTGCGGAAGCCCATCTCGCGGATCACGTCGACGAGCAGCGGCGAGCCGGCGAGCTTCGGATATGGCAGCCCGCGCTTCTTGAATGCCTGAGCGAGCTGGTCTCGACCCTCGTGCTCGGCGTCCTCGCGACCCTCTCGGGAGAACCAGGCGCGGATCTTGTTGCGCGCCCGGTTCGTCCGCACGAGCTTGAGCCAGTCGCGCGAAGGCCCGCGGCCCTGCTTCGCGGTCAGCACCTCGACGATGTCTCCGCTCCGCAGCGAGTAGTGCAGCGGCACGATCTTCCCGTTCACCTTTGCGCCGACGCAGTGATGGCCGACGTCGGTGTGAATCGAGTAGGCGAAATCGAGCGGCGTCGATCCGGCCGCCAGGTTCTTGACCTCGCCCTTCGGCGTGAAGACGAACACCTCGTCCTCGAAGAGGTCGACCTTCAGTGCGTCGAGGAACGCCTTCGGGCCCTGGTCCTGCTCGTTCTCGATCAATTGGCGGAGCCAGGTCATCTTCTCCTTGCCCGGATCGCCCTCGGACGTGCCCTCCTTGTAGATCACGTGCGCCGCGATCCCGTACTCGGCGAGCTCATGCATCTCCGGCGTGCGGATCTGGATCTCCAGCGGGCGCCCCTCGGGGCCGATCACGGTGGTGTGGAGCGCCTGGTAGGCGTTCGCCTTGGGCATCGCGACGAAGTCCTTGAAGCGGCCCGGCAGCGGCTTCCAGAGCGAATGGACGATCCCGATCGCGCCGTAGCAGTCCTTCACCGAGTCGACCAGGACCCGCATCGCGGTCAGGTCGAAGATCTCGTTGAACTCCCGGCCCTTGCGGGTCATCTTCGTGTAGATCGAATAGAAGTGCTTGGCGCGGCCTGAGATCTCGGCCTCGATGCCGACCTTCGACAGCTCCTTGGCCAGGAACTCACCCGCCTCCTCCACATAGCGCTCCCGCTCGACGCGCTGCTGGGCGACCAGCTCCTTGATCTCGTCGTACTTGCGCGGGTGGAGCGTGGCGAAGGAGAGGTCCTCGAGCTCCCACTTCATCGCGTGGATCCCGAGGCGGTGGGCCAGCGGCGCGAAGATCTCGAGGGTCTCGCGCGCCTTCTCCTGCTGCTTCTGCTTCGGCAGCGCGCCGATCGTGCGCATGTTGTGGAGGCGGTCGGCCAGCTTGATCAGGATCACCCTGACATCGGTGGCCATCGCCACCATCATCTTGCGGTAGTTCTCGGCCTGCCTCTCGTCGCGGCTCTTGAAGGTGATCTCGGTGAGCTTGGTGACGCCGTCGACCAGCTGGGCGATCTCGTCGCCGAAGGCGTCGCGGACCTGCTCGAGGCTCGCGCTGGTGTCCTCGACCGTGTCGTGGAGGAGCGCGGCGCAGAGCGTGGCGGTATCGAGGCGCAGGCCGGCGCAGATCCGCGCCACCCCGAGCGGGTGGGTGATGAAGTCCTCACCCGACTTCCGCTCCTGGCCGGCATGGCTCTCGCAGGCGAAGGCGAAGGCACGCTCGATCTCCTGCCGGTCGATCGGCTCCGCGGCCTCCGACTTGTGCTCCTCGATCACGGCGAAGAGGTCGCCGAGGAGAGCGCGCTGCTCCGTCGTCAGCTCACGGGTGATCGAGTCGGCCCGGGGCGTGCTCGCGTGGCCGTCGACCTCTCCGACCCGGGTGTGCCCGCGGCGATCGGCATTGCGCACGGCGCCGTCAGCGGGGACGTCCTCGCCGTTCTCGGTGCTCGTCAGGTCTGTGCTCTTGCTTGCAGGAATCGGATGGCCTCCTGGTGTCTGGCGATGCAGGCCCCGTAGGCCCGGGATCGCCCCAGATCGGTCCTCTCCGAGGATAAGACCCGTAGCGCGGGGGCGGCGCGATCAGGCCGCCACTCGCACAACCCGAGCTCGCAGAGAACCCGCACGCAGCGGGCGGCCGTCTCGGGCGTCCGCGGGTAGTCGGTGGCACCCTCGAGGGCCGAGCGCAGGGCCGGGCCCTCCGCCTCTCCCCCCGCCTCCGGCAGCGCCCGCCAGATCTCTCCGATCGCGGCCCGGAGCTCCCACTCCCTGGCGAGCAGGCGCTCGGTCAGCCGAAGCTCCGCCGGCCCCCACGCCAGGTGGAGATATCCGGCGGCGGCCCGGGCCAGGCCCTCCAGCGCCTCACTGGGCGCGGGATCGATCACCACCACGTGGCGGAAGCCTGGGAGCGCCTCGGGGCGCTGGGCCACCACGGTCCAGTCGACCAGCACCAGGCCGGCGCCCTCCGAGGCGTGGAGGGTCGCGTCGAGGGAGTCCGATCCACAGCGGCAGCAGGCGATTCGCGGGAGCGAAGCGCCGAACCGCCGCGGGTCCGCAGCGGCGGAGGCGAGCTTCGCGCGCCGGGCAGCGTCCGCGCAGATCGCCAGCACGGACTCGCCGCTGGAGATCAGCTCCGCGAGGGACGCCACCGCCGCCCCGCCCCGGCGGTCGATCTGCTCGCGCCTCGCGCCTGCCGGAGCGCGGACCTCGAGCAGGGCGCCCGGCCGGCCCGCGGCCACCCGCTCGTGCTCGTGCTCCAGGCGCTCCCACCACTCGCTGTCGGGACCCGGGCAACCCTCGCCGCACGGCCCGCCGTCGGGATCGCGCTCGGCGCCGTCGAGCGGGTAGAGCTCTCGCACCACGACTCGCGGCTGCTCGGCGCCGTTCCAGCGGTCAACCTCAAGTTCAACTGAAAGGTCGAGAGGCTGGTCCTCACGCCCGGAGAGCTCGCCGTTCATGCCGAACGCCACGCCGGCCGCGCGGCCGGCACCGCTCTCGAGCTGGAAGCGGGAGTGCTTGCCCTCCTCTCCGAGCGGCCGGACCTCCCGGAGGCGACCGGACGGGACGAGCAGCCGGGGACCCGGGTTGCCCATGCCGAACGGGCCGAGGCTCTCGAGCTGGCGCGCCAGATCCATCCCGATGCCCTCGCGGCCCACGCCGACGAGAGCATCGAGGCGCTCCCGGCGGACCAGGTCGGCGGGATCGATCTCGGATGCCGCGTGGGCAATGAAGGCGTCACGGAAGGCGTCAACGCGGTCGGCGTCCAGCTCCAAGCCGGCGGCGGCGCGGTGGCCGCCGTAGCGATGAAGGTGCTCGGCGGTGGCGTCGAGCGCCGCCACCAGGTCGAATCCCGGGATGCTGCGGGCCGACCCCTTGGCGTGACCGCCATCCGATGAGAGCAGGATCGTCGGGCGGAAGTGGCGTTCGACCATGCGGGACGCGGCGATCCCGACCACGCCGGGGTGCCATCCCTCGCCGACCAGGACGAGGGCCGGCGCCTCCTTCTGCTCGTCGGACAGCGCCGAGCGAGCGCGCTCCGCCCCCTCCACCACCTTCTGCTCAGCCCAGCGGCGCTCGGCGTTCGCCTTGTCCAGCTCGGCGGCGATCGCGGCGGCTCGGTCGAGGTCGTCGGTGAGCATCAGCTCAACGCCGGCGTCGGCTCGGTAGAGGCGGCCGACCGCGTTGATCCGCGGGGCCAGGCGGAAGCCGAGCGCGCCCGCATCGACCGTCTCGGGGTCGACCGACGCCGCCGCCATCAGCGCGCGCAGTCCCACGCGGGGGCCCTCCCGGAAGCGCCGGAGACCCTCACGCACGAGGCGACGGTTCTCGCCCACGAGAGGAACCATGTCGGCGACCGTCGCGAGCGCGACCAGGTCGAGGTCGGCGTCGGTCGGGTGCCTCCTCCCAGCAGCCGTCTCGACGGCGCCCCGGCCGGCCGCGTCGCAGAGCGCGGTGGCGAGCTTGTGCGCGACCCCGGCGGCGCAAAGCCCCTCGAAGGGATAACCGGAGACGACCGGGTGGATGATCGGGCAATCCGGGAGCTGCTCTCCCGGGAGGTGATGGTCGGTGACCACGACCTGGATCCCGGCCGCCCGCGCCGCCGCGACCTCCTCCACCGAGCCGATCCCGCAGTCGACGGTGATGACGAGCTCGGTGCCGCGGCGCCGGAGCTCCTCCACGCTCGACATCGTCAGCCCGTAGCCGTCTGAGAGCCGGTCGGGGATGAACCAGTCGCAGTCGGCGCCGAGCCGGCGAAGCGTTGAAACGAGGATCGAGGTCGAGGTGACACCATCGACGTCGTAGTCCCCATGGATGGTGATCCGCCCCGGAGCGCGAACCATCGACAGAATCTGCTCGCAGACCTCCTCCATGCCGCGGAACTCGGTCGGCTCGTGGGACTCCCGGGCCTCGAGGAAGCGGCGCGCCGCGTCCACCGTGCGGTAGCCGCGGCGGACGAGCGTGACGGCGACCGGCTCGGCCAGCTCCAACTCGGACGCAAGCCGGCGGACCTCGCCGTAGTCGTACGGGTCAGCCTGAAAGGCGCGTGCGGATCCGGTCGAGGCCATCCACCCAAACTAAGTTCGCCCCCCGACGGAACCGCCCCTGATCGGTCACCTGGGGAGTTCTTCCCGCATAGCGGGAACAAGTCACCAGAGGCCCGTCAGGAGGGACCGGATGGTCCCGCCGACCTCATCCGACGGCCGCGTCACCTGGTGCCAGGTGAACCGGACGACCTTGAACCCCAGCACTCGGAGCCGGTTGTCCCGGGATCGGTCCGCCTCGAACGCGGCCCGGCCGCCATGAGATCCCCAACCATCGACTTCGGCAATCAAATGCTCGGCACGCCAGAGGAAATCCACGACGTATCTGTCGACTCGAACGTTCACCTCCGGCTGTGGAAGGCGGTGACGACGGATCAGCTTGAGGAACCTGGCCTCGAGCTCGCTGCGGGTGTGGTCGGATTTCCACGGATCGCCGATTGGAAGACCAAGGAATTCCGCCTGGCGGAGCGCCGAGGCGAAGACCCCGCTGGAAAGCGTGCGCCGCACATCGTCCAGAGTGCGCGCCGGCTTTGTGACGGGGACGCCAAGGCGGCGCGTTACATCGGCTGGGGAAACGGTGGCCGACCGATGAACTCGGATTCCCGGCCTACTCCGGCCGTCACCGCGAACGGTGACGTGGATCAGCGGGAGCTCATCACTCGACCTTCGTGTCTCCCGCACCATCCCCCACAGCTCGGCCGCGCTCAGGTGGCTGAGAGCGGCACCATCGCCGCAGGCGAGTACTGCCGCCATCCATCTCCCTTCGTTGCCGAGTCCCGCGTGGCCGACTGCATAGACCCCGCGGTGGATGCGGTGAAGGCGACCGCTGGCAACCCGGTCGCCGACGGCACTGTCGGAAAGTCCACAGCTCCTCAGCTGCGACAGCGAAATGACCCCGTGCTGCCGAGTGCCCAGGCGCGCCACCGAGGCATCACGACCACGTCTGGTGAGTTCTTCCGGCATACCCGGAAGAAGTCACCAACACCGCCGATCTCTCCCCCTTCATCGCCGGATTTCGGGCCGGCGCCCCTTCATCGCGGTTTCGGGCCGGCGCCCCTTCATCGCGGTTTCGGAGCCGGCGCACCTTCACGCCGGTTTTCGTCTCCGGCGTGGGGCTAGATGTGCTCGGCTTCGACGCCCGCTCGAACGCCCATCGCGTAGACGACCGCGAGGCCGATGATCGTGCCTGGGATCGCGTAGATCGCGGTCGCCAGGTCGGTGTCGCCGATGGTCTTGTCGAGCAGGATCTGCGCGATCGCGCCGCTCGCCATCGCCCCGACGGCGGCGCCCAGGAAGGCGCCCACGATGCCTCCGCGGAAGCGGTCGGGGACGAACACGGTGAAGTGCCAGAGCGCGACGCCCATCGTGAACCAGACCAGAGCGGCCATCAGCGGTTCCTCCCGTGCTTTCGCTTCTTGCGGCCACCGGATTGCTCGCGCGCTCGGCGGAGAGCGGCGGCGCTCGCCTCGCTGAGCTCGGGGCGCTCGGGCTCGGCGCCGCCATTGCCGGCCGGTGTCTCACCGTCGCCGCTCTGGCCGCTGCCGTCGCCGCTGTCGGTGCCGGTGTCAGGAACGCCGACCGGTGCGGGCGGTTGGGGCTCGGCCGCGGGCGCCGGCGGCTCGGGCTGAGCCGGCGGCGGGGCCACCGGTCCGGGCGGCTCGGGGACCACACCGGGAACCTGGGAGCGGCTGGGAGCGGGCGCGGCGGGCACCGGCGTCTCGGCCTGCACGGGCTCCTCATGTCCGTCCACCCGAGCCACCACGTTCTCCTCGGGGAACGCCGGGACCACGCCGCCCATCTGCTCCTCGATTCGCTCGCGCCGGCGGCGGTAGGCGGGCTCGCGCTCCTTCCAATGGGTCAGCACCGGCGAGGCGATGAAGATCGACGAATAGGTTCCCGAGAGGAGGCCGATCATCATCGCGAAGGCGAAGTCCTTCAGGGTCGCGCCCCCGAACACGAACAGCACCGAGACGAGGAAGACGCTGGAGAGTCCGGTGATCAGCGACCGGGTGAGGACCTCGCTCATCGAGCGGTTGACGATCTGGGAGAAGGTCGCCCGCGGCAGCCGCGGCACGTTCTCGCGTATTCGGTCGAACACGATGACGGTGTCGTAGAGCGAATAACCAAGGATGGTCAGGAACGCGGCGACGGTGCCGCTGGTCACCTCCCTCCCCGTCAGCGAGTAGACGCCTCCTGTGATCAGGATGTCGTGAGCCACGGCGATCATCACGGGGACCGCGTACTTGGGCTCGAACCGGAACGCCACGTAGGCCGCGATCACCAGCAGCGAGAAGATGATCGCCTCGATCGCGCTCTTCGCCACCTGCTGGCCGAAGGTCGGCCCGACCGTGGTCGAGTTGAAGCCGTTGGTCACGATGCCGTACTGGCTCTGCAGCGCGGGCTGAACCTTCTGGACCTCCTCGGGGCTCGCCTTCGAGTCGATCTCGAAGACGTTCGTGCCCAGCTCCTTGTTGGTCGCCTTGGTGATCTGCGGGTCCTTGATCCCGGCCGCTTCGACCGTGTCCCGCACGTCGTTCACGGACACCGCCTTCGCCAGGCCGACGGTGATGCGGCTGCCGCCCTCGAAGTCGATGCCGAGGTTGAGCTGCTTGGTCGCGAAGGAGAGCGCGCCGATCAGCAGGATGCAGCCGGAGAGGCTGAAGAAGTACTTGCTCGCCCGGCTGAAGTCGAAGCGCCACTTGAAGCGCTGCTCGCGCGCTCCGAGTGCGGCCGGCGAGCGCAGGAAGTGCGCCCGCCCGAAGAGCCCGAGGAAGGCCTGCGTGAAGACGACGGCCGTGAACAGCGAGGCGATCGTTCCCACGCCGAGGGTGAAGGCGAAGCCCTTGACGTTCGAGGTCGCGAGCGCGAAGAGGATGAATGCCGTGATCAGCGTGATCACGTTCGCGTCGATAATCGTCGCGATCCCGCGCTTGTAGCCGGCCGAGATCGCGCTCAGCATCGATTTGCCGCCCCTCGCCTCCTCCTTGATGCGCTCGAAGATGACGATGTTGGCGTCGGCCGCCACCCCGATCGTGAGGATCAACCCCGCGATGCCCGGCAGGGTCAGGGTGATCGGGATCAGCTTGATCAGCGCGAAGAAGAGCACGCCGTAGATCGCCAGCCCGACGACCGCGACGAAGCCCAGGAAGCGGTAGTAGATGAGCAGGAAGAGGCAGACCAGGATCAGCCCGACGATCCCCGCCTTCAGGCCCTGATCGAGCGCCTGCTGGCCGAGGGTCGCCGACACCGTGGAGCTCGAGATCTGGTTCAGGGTGACCGGCAGCGCGCCGATCTGGAGGATCTCGGCCAGGTCCTGCGACTCCTGCAGCCCGAGGCCGTTGATCTCGGCGCCGGTTCGGCCGTCGATCCCGCTCGGGTTGTCGACGAAGTTGACGATCGGCCGCGACTTGATCTGCTGATCCAGGACGACGGCGAAGTGCCCCGAGTATTGGTCCGCGAGCTGAGAGTTGCCCGCGACCCCCGGCGGCGCGCTCTGCAGCCCGCGCTGGGCGATCGCCTTGGTGACGTCCGAGAACTCCTCCCTGCCAGTGTCGGTGAACCCGAACGTCACGTCCGGGTTGTTGAACTGGTCGAAGTTCGCCTTCGGGTCCTTGATGTCGGTCCCCGAGAGCGCCGGACGGTCCCGAATCACGAACCACTCGGCCTCCGGGCTGTTGGGGTCATCCGGCGCCGGTCCGTTGAGGCCCTCCTTCTCCACCACCAGGGTCCCCTGCGGGACGGTGAGGATCTCGCTGTGGGCGGGCTGCCTCTGCCCCGGCAGCTCGCTGAAGAGGTCCTGCTTGTTGTCCGCCGGCCCGGAGATGTACTGGTGCGTCTGCGAGTCGAAGAGGTAATGGCGGGCCCCGGTCGTCGTGCACTTGTTCTCGAAGCACTCGGGGGTCTGCTTGGAGGCGACCTGGACGGCGTCGTAGAGCCGGTCGAACGAGGACTCTCCGTTCGGCACGTTCGTCTTCGCCGGGTTCGGGATGACGTTGGGCTCCCAGTCGTAGAAGTGCAGCTGCGCGGTCTGCCCGACCTGGTCGCTGGCGCGGGCCGCGTTGGAGACATCCGGCAGGCCGACGCGGATCGAGTCCGAGCCGATCCTCGAGATCTCGGGCTCGGACACGCCGAAGGCGTCGGTCCGCTTCCGGATGATCTCGATCGCGCGGTCCATGTCCGCGCTGTCGATCGTCGGGTTCTGGGGAGTGGGCTTCGCCTGGAAGATCAGCTCGGTCCCGCCCTTCAGATCGAGGCCGAGCGTCGTCTTCTTGGTCGCGATGACGAGCCCCGACCCGACGATCAGGAGCGCGACGAACGCGAGGATGAAGATGTTGCGGCGGCGGTTGCTCACGGTGTTGAGGTGGTCACGCTAGCGGTCTCGGGCGCGGTAACAGCGCTAATTGCAACACACCAGCTAAGCGACCAGACCTATTCCGGAGTTAAGACGAGCAGCAGGCCGCCGTCGTCGTCGTACGCCGGAAAGAGATCGGCGGTCGCCTCGGTGGGCAGGTCACCCTCCGCGTTCACCGCCACCTTCTTGCCGAGCGAGCGGACGCCCCACTCCAGGGTCGTCTCGATCGGATCGGTCTCGCCGTCACCGTCCGCGTCGGCGGTCTCGCCGCCGTCCCCCCTGTCGATCCACTGCAGCCCGAGCACCTCACGAACCGGGCGCCCGATCACCTGCTCGTCCTTCAATCCGGTGAGCTCGAAGGCGCCCTTGCCGAGGTCGAGGACCCTGGCCTGCTGGTCGAGCGTGAAGAAGGCCGCACCGGGCGCGGGCATGTAGTCGTCGAGCAACTCGAATAGGAAGCCGAAGCCGCACTTGGAACAGCCCTTCGGGCGAGTCGAGAAGCCGGCGGTGCGCTCTCCGCTCAGCTCCCGGTTCCCACAGTTCGGACAGATGAAGTACGGCATGCCTGCCCCAAGGCTAGCCAACCGGTGAGCACGGCTTCGCCATCAAATCGCGGCCACAAGCGGCCGGCCGACATAACCGCTCGGGCTTCGCCCTCGCTCAGAGGAGGCCGACCTGGTGGCCGCTGGGGACCGGCAGCCCGAGGTGCTCGTACGCTCGCTCGGTGAGGACCCGGCCGCGCGGGGTGCGCTTCACCAGGCCCTGCTGGAGGAGATACGGCTCGAAGACGTCCTCGACGGTGTCGGCCTCCTCGCCGATCGCCACCGCGAGAGTAGAGAGGCCCACCGGGCCGCCCCCGAACTTCGACGCCATCAGCTCCAGCAGCTGGCGGTCGTGGCGGTCGAGGCCGGCGCGGTCGACCTCGAGCATCTCCAGCGCCTCCGAAGCGAGCTCGGCGTCGATCGCCCCGCGCTCCTTGACCTCGGCGAAGTCGCGCACCCGGCGAAGCAGCCTGTTCGCGACCCGGGGCGTCCCCCGCGCCCGGCTCGCAATCTCCTCCGCCCCGTCCTCGCTCACCTCGATGCCGAGGATCCCGGCCGACCGTAGGACGATCTGGCGGAGGTCCACCGCGTCGTAGTGCTCGAGCCGGTGGCAGACACCGAACCGGTCACGCAGCGGCGTGGTGAGCAGGCCCGTCCTGGTGGTCGCGCCGATCAGGGTGAAGGGCGGCAGGTCGAGCGTGACCGTCCGGGCGCCGGCGCCCTGCCCGAGGACCACCGGCAGACGCCGGTCCTCCATCGCGGGGTAGAGCGTCTCCTCGACGGCACGGCCGAGGCGGTGGATCTCGTCGATGAAGAAGACGCTCCCCGGCTCCAGCGAGGTGAGAAATGCGGCGATATCCGCCTTGCGCTCGAGCGCCGGCCCTGCCGTCTGCACCATCGGCACGCTCAGCTCCGAGGCGATGATGTAAGCGAGCGAGGTCTTGCCGAGGCCCGGCGGGCCGGCCAGCAGGACATGGTCGAGCGCCTCCTCGCGCCGGCGCGCTGCCTCGATAAAGATCCCGAGCTGCTCGGTGACCTGGACCTGGTTGACGAAGTCCTCGAGCTTCGGCGGGCGCAGAGAGCGGTCGAAGTCCTCGTCCGGCCCCGCCGCCCGCGCGTCGTGGATGACGACCTCGGTCTCGTCCTCGTCAATCCCCGGGGTGCGGATCCCCTTGCCCGGCTCGATCAACGCTCCGCCTCCTCCGCTTCGCGTCCGGGGGCTACGCGAATCACGCCGCCTTCGCCCCCGCCGCGCTGCGCAGCGCCGACTGCACGATCTCCTCTGGGCTCTCGCCGGCTGCCTTGGAGAGCAGCTTCTCGGCCTCGGGCGGTGTGTAGCCGAGGTTGAGCAGGCCCTCGCGCGCGAGCGATCGCGGGTCCTCCTCGTCGCCGGCGAGTGCGGCGCCGTCGGCGTCGCCCTCGATCTCCCCGGCCACCTTCTCGCGGAGCTCGACGATGATCCGCTCCGCCGTCCGCTTGCCGACTCCCGGGACGGCCTGAAAGCGCTTCGCGTCACCGGCGGCGATCGCGCGCAGCAGCTCTCGCACGGTCCCTCCCGAGAGCACCGCCATCGCCACCTTCGGCCCGACGCCCCCGACCGAGATCAGGTGCAGGAAGAGATCGCGCTCCTCCTCGCTGGCGAAGCCGTAGAGGCTGAGCGAGTCCTCGCGGGCGACCAGGTGGGCGTGCAGCGCGGTGTGCTTGCCCCGCGCGGGCACGGCCTTGAGCGTCTCGGCCGAGACGGCGAGGCGGTAACCGACGCCGCTCGCGTCGATCACGACGTAGTCGGGGCGGCGCACCAGAACCTCTCCGCTGACGGAGGCGATCATGCCTCGTGATTCTGCGCTGCGGCCCGGATGCCTTTACGCGAGGGCGCGCCGCAGGCGCGACCCGATTGATGAGGTGGGCGTTAGCCGGCCAAACGCTGACGCGCCGCGAGAGCCGCCGTCGTGCCGACGGGAGCCCGCCCGAAAGACGAGAGGGCGTTTCGCGCACCGGCCGTGCCGGCGTGACAGATCGCCACCGCGAAGGCGTCCGCCGCGTGGTCCGGCGCCGGTGGCTCGGGCAGGCCCAAGAGGCTCGCAACCATGCGCTGCACCTGGCCCTTGTCGGCCGAACCGGAGCCGCAGACGGCCTTCTTGACCGCCTGTGGCGTGTAGTCGAAGCAGGCGAGATTCTGCCTGGCGGCGGCCAGCATGACGACCCCCCGCGCCTCGCCCACGCTCAAGGCCGAGGCGACGTTCTTGCCGAAGAAGAGGTCCTCGAGCGCCATCGCCCTGGGCTCGTGCCAGCGGATCAGTTCACCGAGCGAGTCGTGCAGCCGGGTGAGCCTCTGCTCGACGGGCAGATCGGAGGGGGTCTCGATGACCCCGCCGTCGAGCGCGACCATCCGCTCACCGGACGTGCGAACCACGCCGAATCCGGTGTTGGCAGTACCCGGATCGATACCGATGACGATCACGCGTGATCATTCTCGCTCGGCATCCGGATGTCCTTTAACGGCCCGGAAACACCTTCCCGGACAGATTGGGAAGATCATCAGGCGGCTATCTGGTCCTGTAGGGCTTGCCCGTCGCCACGGTCAGGCGCCAGAGATTGAGAATGCTCGTCGCGAGGGGCGCGTCGTCGATGTCGTAGACCCGAAGCGTCCAGGTCCCCCTCGCGGGGCCGCCATCCATCGGCCAGAGAGTGCAGACCCCCTGGTCCGAGAAGCAATCCGGTTGCGCGGTGCCGATGTAAGGAGAGACCAGGTCAGTCGGGTCGCGCGGCGCGGTCCCGCCGAGATAATTGGGCGACTCATCGTCGAGCGTGAGAGGCCCGATCGATTGCCCGGCGAGATTGCCGCCGAGCAACCAGGTCGTCATCCCGTTCGGAGCGCTGAGGCGAGCATCGATCTGGCTCGCGGACTGGGCCGCCGAGCCCGTCGTCTGGAGCGTCGCGTTCACGTCCCGGATCACGGTGCCCTTGAACCTCTTGCCCCCGACCCGGATCGTCGAGGTGAGCACGCCGTTGGACGTCGCCGTCGCGTCGGGGACAGGCAGGCCGACCTGCCTGGTGATGTTCACGGTCCCGCCACCCTTCTTCTTGGCATCGGCGAGATCGGCGAACAACGCCCCGACGAGCAGGATGAGCACCAGGGCCAGGGTTCCCGTCCGAGCAGCGCGCGAAGTTGCCCTATTCATCGACGCTCGTCACCCGGTTGCGAAGGGTTTGCCGGTCACGACGTTCAACCGCCAGAAGTTGAGGATGCTGGTCTGGTCCGCGACGGTGTCTGAATCCCAGACTGTGAGCGTCCAGCCGCCCTTCGCCGGGCCGTTGTCCAGCAGGGCGAGGGGACAGCCTCCCGCGGCTTGGAAGCAGTACGGCTGCGCCGTCCCGACCCATGGGTCCGCCAGATGGGTCGAGTCCCTGGGAGGGTCGGAGGGCGGCGTTGTGTCCGTCGCCTGGAGGGCGTTCACCGATTCGTCGTCGACCGTGAGTGGGCCGACCGAGCGGCCTCCGCCCGGAAAGCCGAATAGGACGGTCGAGGACCCGTTGGGGGAAGTCAACGTGATGAGGAGGTCCCTCGCCGAGTTGATGCCGGCGCCCGTCGTCTGAAAGGTGACGTTGACGTCTCGGATCCTGGTGCCCTTGAAGCGCTTGCCGACGTTGATCGTGGAGGTGAGCCGGCCCCAGGTCGTTGACGGGGCGCCCGCCTGGGCGTCGGGGATCGGTCCGTTGATGATTCGCGTGATGTTGACCGTGCCTCCGGCCTTCTTCTTCGCCACGGCGATCTCGGTGAACGCGGACCCCAGCGCCGCGGCCACGGCGATGGCGAGGACGCCGATCGGGCCCCGGCGGGCGAGGTTCCTGGATCTCGTCCGCGTGCTCACTTCGTCCTGTACGGCATGCCGGCGACGACCCTGAGCCGCCAGAAGTTGAGTGTGCTCGTCCGGCCGGGGGTCGCGCCGGAGGTGTCGTAGGTCCGAAGTGTCCAGGTGCCGCGCGCCGGGGTGTCGTTCATCACCCCGAGCGGACAGCCGCCGCGGGCCTCCAGGCAGTCGGGCTGCGCGATGCCGGCGTACGGCAGGCCGAGCGCCCCGGGGATGTTGTCCTGCGGCGTCGAGCCGATGTTGAGGAAGGTCGGCGACTGGTCGTCGAGGGTGAGCGGCCCGATCGACTGCCCGCTCAGCCCGGCGAAGAGCCAGGCGGTGGCCCCATTTGGCGCGGTCAGTCGCGCCTGCAGGTCCTGAGCCGAGGACGAGATGGTGCCGGTCGTCTGCACGGTGACGTTGACGTCGCGCACTCTGGTCCCCCTGAACCGCTTTCCGCCGATCTCGATGGTCGAGGTGAGCAGCCCCCGGGTGTTCCCGACCGCGTCGGGGATCGCGGCGTTCACCTGCGTCGTGACGTCGGCGGTGCCCCCCGACTTGCCCCTCTTCTTCGCCTGGGCACCGCCGCCGCTCATGGCGACGATCAGCCCGAGCACAAGGATTCCGAACAGCGCGAGGCGCGATTCCCCGGTCCTCATCCCGGCGAGACAGTATTCGCTGCGAGCTGGGCCGGTCAACCCCGGCCCTGGACGAACGACCTGCGGACGCGAAAGGGCCGCCCGGAGGCGGCCCTTCACCCGACCTGTGCCGGCCGCTAAGCCGCCGTGATCTTGAGCGCCACGGAGTTGAGGATGCTGGTGTCCCCGACGCCCGTGTCGAGCGCGGTGACCGTCCAGTTGCCCCTCATCGGGAGCCCTCTGAACCAGGCGAACACATTGTCGCCGGCTGTCCCGGCGAACGGCCGGTTCAGCGTCTGGAACGGACTCGCGCAGGGCGGGGTAGCCGTGTTGCACGTCCGCAGGGGCGAGTTCGGAGTGATCGTCAGCGGACCGATCGACTGCCCGCCGATGCTGTTGTCCCACCAGTCGCCCGGGAGCCTGTAGCCGTTCGGGGCGGTGAT
This sequence comes from uncultured Solirubrobacterales bacterium, assembly GCA_963728875.1. Taxonomy (GTDB): domain Bacteria; phylum Actinomycetota; class Thermoleophilia; order Solirubrobacterales; family 70-9; genus DASUPK01. The sequence continues at coordinate 479,395 of CAVSLJ010000002.1, read as the reverse complement.
GTCGAACTGGAGATCGCCGCCCGAGTTGACGGCGTCGCCGGTCGTCTGGAAGGTGAACTCGAGGACGCCGACCGTCTTGCCCTTGAACTTCTTGCCGACCGTGAGGACGGTGTCGAGCCGCCCGTACTGACCGGCCGCTCCGGGCCCGCGATCCGGGATCTGCGCGTTGACCGCCCTGCTCACGGAGGCGACGTTGGCGCTCTTCTTCTTCTTCTTTTTCTTCGCGTCGGCGACGCCGCCCGAGACGAGACCGACGGTGACGGTGAGCACGACCGTCAGCGCCCCCAGCAACGCCAGGCGAGAACGCTTCCTTGCCATTCGGGACCTCCCCTGTGTCTGACTTCCGGGACCCGCCCGCTTCTCCCAACCCACAGACCGCCCGGATTCAGGGACTCTAACCCGCGGGCTTGGCGATCAGATTCATGTGAATGCTCACCGAGCTCAGCACGTGCGTGTCCCGCGTACTGAAGTTCAGCGCCTTGACCGTCCAGGTTCCCCTCGCGCCGAGACCGGCGAAGTTGGCGAGAGCGAGAAGCCTCGCCGTACCGGCCCAGGGCGGTGCAAGCGAGTTGTCCGGGTCGCCGTCCGGGCATCCGGCCGGCGGTGGGGCCGGGTTCGGGAAGCAGAAGCCCGTTGACGAGTCCGGCGACTCGGTCAGGGGCCCGACCGTGGTCACCGTATCCCCCCCAGCGAAGAACACTGCGGGGTTGTCGAGGAAGACGGTGCGACCGCCCGGCGCGGTGACCTTGATGTCGATGTCGTCGAGGTGCGCCGCCGGATCGGTCAACTGGTAGGTCACGGACAGCGAGTTGGGGCTAACCACCCTGCCCTTGGCCTTCTTGCCCACCGTGAGCGGCACTGAGGCCACCCCGGCCACCGCGTTGGTCCCGTCTCCGGCGGGGATCGCGGTCGGCGTGATCCTGCTGACCGTGATTCCGGTGAGACGCTTCTTCTTGCCCTTCTTCGCCTCCGCGGTTCCGGCGGCCAGGCTGACGGCGACACAGACCGCCAGAGCGAGGACACCGATCACCGCGAGCCGAGATCGTCTTGCGTTCATTCGAGGGGCACCTCCCGTCTAGGTCCGGGTCTCCCTGTCGCCCGGATGGGTCGGAACTCTATGCCGGGATTCGGCGGGTCGCAAGCGATAGGATCGCCGCGATGCGAGGGAGGGAGAAGGCCCGATTCGGCAGGCGCCTCGGTCTGATCGGCATCGCGGCGCTCGCTGCGATGCTTTTCCTCGGTGTCGCCTCGCCGGCGGTCGCCAAGAAGAAAAAGAAGAAGAACCCGGTGCCGGCAATCAGCACGACCGCCGTCTCCCCGATGTCGTCAGCAGGCACAGCCAGCGCGACCACCAACTGTGCCGGCAAAACCCACCTCTCGGGCGGCGGTTACATCGTTTCCCCCCACTACGAGCCAAGCAACAACAGCGGCCTGCGGACGGAGACGTCCACCTCGGTTCCAGTTGGTGTGACGGCCTGGAACGCCAGGTCGGATGCGTTCCAGGCTCCACCTGCGTCGGGAAGCCTGACCGCCGTCGCGCGGTGTGAGTCGAACAACCTGAGCCAGATCGCGACGGTCGTCAGCGGCACGGCGACGGTCCCCTCCGGGATCCTCGCCAACCTGCAGATCCAATGTCCCGCCGGAACGCACGTGGTCAGCGCGGGATACGACGGCACGGGCCTCGGCACGTACGTGAACGGCTTCGGTGCCTTCAGGATCTTGATCCTGCAGTCGCGCCGGACCGCCCTCAATCAGTGGACGATCTCGGCGTTCGAGAGCAGCGCCAACCCGGCCAGCGGCAACATCAACGTCTCCGCCCTGTGCGAACGAGACGCGAAGGGCCGCTCGATCAACGAGGTCTCGGCGCTCGTCCCCTTCGGCAGCAACTCCCGCGCGTCCGCCGACGCGAGCTGTCCCGCAAAGCAACATGTCCTCTCGGGCGGGTTCATCCTCTCCCCGATTCCGTCCAACATGGGATCCCCTCCCGTCGTCGGCATCGACGAGTTCGAGCCGACGAGCAACAGCACCTGGCACCTCGGCCTGCAGAGCTTCGGAGCGCAGCCGCCGGGCAGCTCCGCCGCCACCTACGCGTACTGCGCGAAGGACACGGTCAAGAAGAGGAAGAAAAAGAAGAAGAAGTAGCCGCCCGCTAGCCGGCGGCTGCGGCCTTCTCGAGAATCTCCTCCGGCACGTCGAAGTTCGCGTGCACGGAGTCGACGTCGTCGTGCTCCTCGAGCGCGTCCATCAGGCGGAGCAGCGCCGGGGCATCGCTCTCCCCCACCTCGACCGTGGACTTGGGCTCCATCGAGAGCTCGGCCGACTGGACCTCGACTCCGGCCGACTCCAGCGCGGAGCGGACGGCCGCCAGATCCGGTGCCGCAGTGGTGACCTTGAGCAGGTCCCCGTCCTCCGAGACGTCCTCGGCGCCGGCGTCGATCGCGGGCATCAGGTCGTCCTCGCCGTAGCGGTCGCCGTCCACGAGGATCACCCCGCGCTTCTCGAACTGCCAGGCGACCGATCCCGGTTCACCAAGGCTCCCACCGTTCCGCTCGAAAGCATGGCGTATCTCGGACCCGGTTCGGTTGCGGTTGTCCGTCAGGGTCTCGACGAGGATGGCCGCACCGCCCGGGCCGTATCCCTCGTACGAGACGCTCTCGATCGCAGCGGCGTCGTCGCCCTCGCCGGTGCCGCGGTCGATCGCGCGCTGGATGTTGTCCTTCGGCATCGATGCGTCGCGAGCCTTCTGGACGGCCAGTCCGAGCGCAGGGTTCGCTTCGGGGTTGCCGCCACCGTCACGGGCGGCGACGGTGATCGCGCGCGCGAGCTTCGTGAAGAGCTTGCCGCGCTTCGCGTCGGCCGCGCCCTTCTTGTGCTTGATCGATGACCACTTCGAGTGACCCGACATGACGACGATTCTAGGAGTACCGCCCCAAACGTAGACGGGGCGCCCGAAGGCGCCCCGCCCACTCCGTCAGCGCAGCTGTCCTAATGCCTCGGGTTCGTCGTGACGATCGTCATGTACCAGCACTCCAGCGTCCCGGCGGGATGGCTGTTGTCATCGTCCTCGGCGAGCAGCGACCAGCCGGCGTTGGTCGCCTTCTTGTCACCGAGCCCGTTGAGCAGGTTGAGGCTCTCCATCGGGGCGAAGAAACCGGCGAACGGCGCCTGCAGCCCATCGGTGGCGATGCTGGTGGGAGTGTCGCTGTCGAACGTCGTGAAGATGCCGGCGCAGCTCGCGGGACCCGCCCCGTAGTTGTTGCCGTCACCGCCCACGTCGTGCGAGAGGTTGATCACCCCGCGCGGGGTGGCGAGATAGAACTCGAGGTCCTTCGCGAAGGGGTGCTGAGCACGGACCCCGACGTTGACGTCCTTGATCTTCCCGCGCGGGTTGAGGCCTCTGACGTCGATCCTCGAGCGGGCCAGCTGCGTCGCCTGGCCCGCGCCGTCCGGGATGGGGATCGCCACACCACCTCCGGGGGCGCCAACTCCCACCTCGAACGTCTTGGTGACGACCTTCTTCCGCGCCTGCGCGGCCGGCGCCGCCACAACGAGACCCAGGGCCAGCGCCGCGACGGCGACCAGTCCCAGCTTGCGTCCGAACATGATGTCCCTCCTGTAATGAGGGCCCGTCTCCCCCCGAGCGCCTGCTGTTGTCATCCCCTAAACCCGGTAGGCGGGCCTGGGTTGCGGGCTCAGTGCTTCTTCTTCTTTTTCTTGCACTTCTTGGCGGCAGCGGCCCGCCCATGCTTCTTCTTCTTCTTGCACTTCTTCGCCGCGGGCGTGTAGGTGAGGGTCACCGACGGCACCCCTGTCGTGTCGATGCCGAAGAGCAGACTGGAGGCGCCGGCGCCGGCGCCGTTCGAGCCGCCGCCTCCTCCGGCGCCCGGATCCATGCCGAAGTTGCCGCTGCTGCCCCCGCCGCCACCGAACTGGCCTGCGCCGCCTCCGCCGCCGCCTCCGCAGCTGACCGGGCCGCCAATCGTGCCACCCGCGCCGCCGATGCCAAACGCGCCGATGGCTCCGGCCCCTGCGCCGCTACCCCCGCCCTGGCCCGTTCCCGTCGGCGTCGCGCCTTGACCGCCGACCGCGGTCCCGACTCCGTTCCCACCCGGGAGGCCCGCCGCGCCGCCAGCGCCGCCGGCGTTGTTGCCCTCTTCCGCGCCGCTCCCGCCTCCGCCCGCTGCGACGACCAGGCGCGAAAGGAGTGAAGGATCTCCAAGCGAGAGCGGCTGGGTGCGGATATCAGAGGCGCCTCCGCCCCCGGCGCCGCCCGCCGCGGCGCAGTGGCCACCGGCCCCGCCGCCATTGAACCCGGGCGCCCCGCCCACGGTGCTCCCGTTACCGCCTCGGCCGCCGACCTCGATGTAGAGCGTCTGTGAGGGTTTCACGGCCAGGTCGGCGACCGCGAGGCCGCCCGACCCGCCCGGGCCCGAGCCCGCGAAGATGCCGCCCGGCGCGCCGATCGCGACGGCGTGAACGCTCGTCACGCCGGCGGGGACGGCGAAGAGCTGTTCCGCCCCGGTCGAGGAGAAGGTGACGGTGGTGCTCGCGGCCTGAGCCACTCCTGCCATGACCAAGCAGCCGACCAGGACCGACCCCCCGATCAGGCTGCGGCGAAGCCGAGACACTCCCTATTCCTATCAGCAGCGACGCCCTTTAGACAACAAATGCGCCGTCGCGCTGCAACGTCTCGCCGTCAACCTCGATCTGGCCGCCCTCGCGCAGGTCGCAGATCATGTCCCAGTGGATGGCCGACTCGTTGACGCCGCCGGTCTCGGGGTATGAGCGGCCGACGGCCAGATGGACGGTTCCGCCGATCTTCTCGTCGAGGAGGATCTCCCCGGTTCCGGCCGTGATCCCGTAGTTGGTGCCGATGCCGAGCTCGCCGAGCCTGCGCGCCCCCTCGTCGGTGTCGAGCGTCTCGATCAGGAACTCCTCCCCCTTCTCGGCGCTCGCGTCCACGACCTTGCCGCCCTCGAAGCGGAAGCGGACGCCCGCGACCTCGCGCCCGGCGTAGCTCGCAGGCAGGTGAAAGGTGATCTCGCCCTCGGCGGAGTCCTCGACCGGGCCGGTGAAGAACTCTCCGTCGGGCATGTTGTGCTTGCCGTCGGCGGCGATGAAGGTGCGGTCCTCGATCCCGAGCCGGAGGTCGGTGCCCTCGCCGGTGACGTGAACCTCCGAGCGGCCCTGGATCCAGTCCGCCAGGCGCTTGGTCTCCTCGGAGGTCCGCGTCCAGGCGCCCACCGGATCCTCGTCCGTCGCCAGGCACGCGCCGTAGTAGAAGTCCTCGTAGGCGCTCAGGCCCATGCCCGCCTCCGACGCGTACGCGTGGGTCGGGAACAGGGTGAGCGCCCAGCGATAGCTGCCCTCGGCGCTCCGCTCCATGGCCCTCTTCATCAACTTCTGCGTCGCGGCCTGGCGCATCGCCTGCCTCTCGGGCAGCACCTGCGAGAGGGCTCGCGTGTTCTGGCTCGCCATCACCGCGATGCGGACATCGGCGTTCTCGACCGCCCACTCGGCGACCGGCGAGATCCACTCCAGCTGCTCGTCTGAGGCGTGCTCGAAGTAGGACGCGGACTGGCCCTCCAATGCCATGTTCACGATCGGGTTTCCCCCCGCCTTCAGGACCTCCTCGTAGACCGCCTGCAGGAGGGGCTCGGCAGCCGACTCACCCTCGATCGTGCAGACGTCGCCGTCCGCCACTTTGGTCGAGTGGCGGACGAGGATCTGCGCGAGCGCCGTGACGCGGGGATCCCTCATCGGCTCATCTCGACCGGCCCCGCTACTTCCGCTTCTTCTTCTTCTTCTTGCATTTCTTCGCGGAGGCCGCGCGCTTCTTCTTGTGCTTCTTGCACTTCTTCTTCGTCGCCGGCGTGTAGGTCAGAGTCGCTGAAGGGACACCAGTGGCGTCCAGCCCGAAGAATGCGTTGCTGGCTCCGGCACCGGACGCACTCGAACCGCCGCCGCCACCGCCGCCGTCGTGATTCCCGGTTGGGCCATGACCGCCGCCCCCGCCGCCGAACATGCCGCCTCCTCCGCCGCCACCGCCTCCGGCTCCGGTCACGGTCTGCCCCCCTCCCGCTCCGCCGATGCCAAATTCCCCCACGGCGCCGTTAATTGTGGCTCCTGTGCCCGAACCCGACGCCGTGGCGCCGCCTCCGCCAGCACCAGAACCAGCCGCGCCCCCGTTGCCTCCATTCGCGCCGGCGGCCCCTCCGGGACCCCCAAGGGTGTCCTCTGCTCCTCCACCGCCTCCGCCGCCGCCGGCGGCCAGCAGCCGGGTGGAGAGCGATGATGCGCCGACGCTGCTACTCGTGGTTCTGATGTCGGTCGCCCCGCCGCCCCCTCCGCCTGTGGGCCCAATGCTTGCACCGCCAGTCCCGCCACCATTGAATCCGCCCGGAACGTTGCCGCCACTGGAGGCTCCGTTGCCGCCGTTTCCCCCGACCTCGATGTACAGGATCTGCCCGGGTGTGACCACGAGGTCTCCGACCGCGAGACCGCCCAGACCGCCCGGACCGATCAGATTCGGGGGGTTCAAGCCGCCGTTGCCACCGTGACCGCCGATGAGCACGGCCCGGACGCTCGTCACCCCTCCCGGCACGGCGAAGGTTTGCTCGCCTCCCGTAAATCCAAAGGCCACCGTATCCGCACGCGCGACGCCAGCGCCACCCAGCAGAAACGCGGTCAACAGCGACGCCACCAGCATCGCGCTTCGGACGTGACGTCTCTGGAAGGGAAGTCTCTGCGACGTGCTCATCTCAGCCCCTGCCTCTCGATCTCGATAGGTCCTCCGCGACGCTAGTACACATCGCCATGAACAGGGCGTGCAGGCGAAAATCGTCCGTGAGCTCGGCATGGAAAGCGACTGCGAGCAGGCCCCCTTGGCGCACCGCGACCGGGTTCCCCTGCGCCTCCGCGAGGATCTCCACCTCCGGCCCGTGCGTCTCGACCCAGGGCGCGCGGATGAAGACGGCGCGGAGGGGCTCCTCGCCGAGCCCCTCAATTCGGAGGTCCTGCTCGAAGCTCTGGAGCTGGCGGCCGAAGGCGTTGCGGCGGCAGACGTAGTCCGCCAGAGCGAGGTGGTCGCGGTCGCAGACGATCATCCCGGCGCAGCTCCCGAGGATCGGGCCGCCCGAATCGTGGAAGGACGAGATCGCCTTGTCGAGCCCCTCCCTCTCCATCCCCATCGTGATCGTGGTCGACTCGCCGCCGGGGATCACCAGGCCGTCCAACCCGACCAGCTGCTCCGGCGTTCGAACCTCGCTCGCCGCCGCGCCGAGCGACTCCAGCATCAGGCGATGCGCCTCGAAGTCGCCCTGCAGGGCCAATACGCCTATACGGAGAGGACGGTCGCTCAAACTACGCGCCGCGGCCCTGCAGCAGGCCGCCGTCCTGGGCCAATGCCTCGATCTCGAGGCCGGGCATCGCGTCCCCCAGCTCCATCGAGGCCTGGGCGACGCGCTGGGCGTCCTCGAAGTGGGTGGTGGCCTCGACGATGGCGCGGGCGCGCCGGGCGGGGTCCTCGCTCTTGAAGATGCCCGAGCCGACGAAGTTGCCCTCGGCCCCGAGCTGCATCATCAGCGCGGCGTCCGCCGGGGTGGCGATTCCGCCGGCGCAGAAGAGGGGAACCGGCAGCCAGCCTCGCTCCGCGACGTCCTGGACGACGTCGAGCGGCGCCTGGTGCTCCTTTGCGGCCCCCGCGAGCTGCTCATTGCGGAGCGACGCGAGGTGCTTGATGCCACCGGTGATCTCGCGCATGTGCCGAACGGCCTCGACGATGTTGCCGGTGCCGGCCTCGCCCTTCGAGCGGATCATCGCCGCGCCCTCGCCGAGCCGGCGAAGGGCCTCGCCGAGGTTGGTGGCGCCGCAGACGAACGGGATCTCGAAGGCGAACTTGTCGATGTGGTTCGACTCGTCGGCCGGCGTCAGGACCTCGGACTCGTCGACGTAGTCGACCTCGAGGGACTGAAGGACCTGCGCCTCGGCGAAGTGGCCGATCCGGGCCTTGGCCATCACCGGGATCGTCACCGCGTCCTGGATCTCCCTGATCACGGCCGGGTTCGACATGCGGGCGACGCCGCCCTGTGCGCGGATGTCCGCCGGCACGCGCTCGAGGGCCATCACGGCGCAGGCCCCGGCGTCCTCGGCGATCTTCGCCTGCTCCGCGTTGGTGACGTCCATGATCACCCCGCCCTTGAGCATCTCGGCGAGACCGGTCTTTACTCGGAAGGTCGCTCGCTCTGGCATGGCCCCATAGTAGAAGGGAGGCGTGTTTGCCTCATTGGTGGTCGGGCAACCTTCCTTGTACCTCGCCGATAGGGGGCTTCTGGAAGGCGGGGCCGGGTTCACTCAGATTGATTTGGGGTCCATTCCCCCGGACCCCGATATCGGCTGCAGGTCCGGATCGCCCCCCGGGCCTGCGGCTATGCGAAAACGCCGGCTACTTCAGCTTGAAGGCGCGGATTCGGTCCCGATGCGCCGCCTCGTCGCGGGAATAGACCCCGTGGGCGAGTGCCTGGACGAGGCCCATCAGCGCCGCGTTGGAGCGGATGTAGGACGGGCCGTTCGACGAGTAGTAGAGCATCAGCTCCGAGTGCTCGGCCACATCCGAGAGCGTCGCGTCGGTGATCGACATGGTCCGCGCGCGGCGGTGGCGAGCGAGCTTCAGGGCCCGCAGGATGAGCGGATGCGCGCGCCCGGCGGTCAGCACGACCAGCAGGGTGTCCTCGTCCATCCGCGAAAGCTTCTGGATGTTGTCCTGGCTCGGGGAGGCGACGATCTCCGCGCGGACGTCGAGCAGCCCGAGCAGATGGCGGAGGTAGCTGGCGAAGAAGGCCATCTGCTCCACGCCCACGATCAGCACGCGCCTGGAGGTGGCGAGCGCAGAGACCGACGCCTCGATCTGCTCGCGCGTCAGGCTGCGGGCCGTCTCCTCGATGTTCGAGTAGTCCGCGCCGAGCGAGGCCTCGAACTCCGAGTGGTCGAAGTTGAAGAGGGCCGCTGCGCCGCTCCCCCCGTTGCCGTTCGGCTGGCCCTCGGCGACCTTGTGGCGGTACTCCTCGATCGCTGCCTGCTGGAGCTCCGGGTAGCCGTCGAAACCGAGGGCCTGGGAGAAGCGGACGACCGTCGAGGACGAGGTGTTGGCGCGGCGCGCCAGCTCCTCGGCCGTCTGGAAGGCCGCCTCGTCGAGGTGGTCGACGATGTAGCGAGCCACGTCCTTCTGGGAGCGCGAGAAGTCGTCGAAGCGCTCGGTGATGAAGTCCGAGAGGCTCTTCCGTGTGGGATGGGTCTTGGTCGCGGTCCGTGCCACGGGCGATGATTTCGCTGCCCGCCTGGGTTTCCCTTCTTGCCGACGATCGATTTCTAATCCGTGTGCGACCGGGGGCGCGGCTGGTCGAGCAGATCAAGGACGCAGGGCGAAGCCTTTGGTGGTGCCAAAGGCGAGCCCGAGGACGCAGAGCTGCGACGTGCCAGGTGCGTCATCCGGGCGTACAGGGACTGGGAATCGGTCGTCTCATTCCGCGAATGTGCTTGGATCGTGGCGTGAGCCTCGACGGGCAGCTCCGCCGGACGAACCGGAACATGATCGCCTTCGACCTCGTGCTGGGGTCGGGCGCCCTGCTGGCGCCGTCGCAGACCCTGCGGGTGTTGGGCCACGACGAGCCCTCCGACGACGCCAGGGAGCTCTTTCGCCGCTGCGGCCCGATCTGGCTCACCTTCGCGGCCGCCCATCTGGTGGCCTACCGCCGCAACCGGCCGAAGGACTGGTGGGCGCTCTCCTGGCTCCGCGGCACCGAGCTCGCCACCGACATCATCTGGTCGCGCTCACCAGCGTTCTCGCGGCCCGGCGCCCGTGCCGGGCTCTGGTTCGCGGGCCTCAGCAACCTGGCGATGACGCTGGGCTTCGCCTACCTCTCGCAGACCGAGTCCTAGGAGGGTCAGGCGGCTCCGGCGTTCCGGCTGCAGACCGTGAAGCCGAGGGAGCCGGCGAGCTTCTTCCGATGGGGCGCGCTCTTCGTCACCGCTGACTGCGCCTCCCCGTACGCATGTGAGTCCTGGTCCTCGGCGGCGTCCTGCCCCTTCTTCAGGTCCTCGATCGCCTGATCGCGGGCATTGAGATAGGCGTCGAACTGCGTCCGGAGCTCATCGGGCGGCTCGAGGTCGCCGATCGTGGAACTGGCGTTCTCGGCTGCCTCGATCAGCGCCTTGGTCTGGTCGGCGGCCTCGGAGGCGTTGGCCGGAGGCGTCGCCTGGATCTCGCGGAACCGGCTCTGCTCCTCCTGACAGGCCTGGTCTGCCTTCTGGACAAGCTCCGCGGCCGACACCTGCTCCTTCCCGCCGCCGCAGCCGGCACCGACGGCACCGACCAGGGCGATCACAAGGACCATCGGAATCCAGTGCCGGCGGATCATCTGGACGCGCACTCTAGCCACGGCCGGGGCGCATGCTTGAATAGTGGGACCAGAGAAAGGAGGTGGTCCTAACTTGAATTCATTGCTTGACGGGACTCTGGAGGTGCAGGGCCGCTAGGCCCGGGCGCTGTTACGTAGGGCCCAAGGGGCCGTCAGGACGGCACGCGGCTGTCCGGCGGAATCCAACCCGGGCACCGGCGAGCGAACGGAGGTGGGAGCCGTCCCGCCCCACCGCCACTCCCAAGCTCGTTCATCACCGCGTCAAATGCGAAGGGCCGCCTCCCAGGAGGCGGCCCTTCGTGCTGCATGGCGGTTCGCGGCTAGCCGCCGAGGTTGCTGACCCTCATATCCAGCTTGTCGACGTCTTTCTGCAGGTTCTTGATGTCGGTCGCCTGCGTCGCGGTCGTCGTGTTCAGGGTGTTGACGCTGGCCTGGATCGCGGTCACCGATGTGCGCAGCGCGCGCAACTGCTTGTTGACGTTGGCGGTCACGTCGGCTTGCTTCGTGGCCTGGGCCTGCTCCGTGCCCTGGACCTGGGACGCCGTCGTGCCGAGCTGCTGCTCGAGCTGGGTCTTGGTCGCGTCGGCGATGTCCTGATCGCTCTGGTTGCCGTTCTTGGCGCTGATTCCGATCACGAGGCCGACGACGCCGACAACCAGCGCCAGCCCGGCCAGTATCACTGCGGTTCTTGGGTTCATGCGGCGAACCTAGCCGCCGGCCAGGACGCCCAGCCGTTCAGAGCAGGCCGATGGCGAGGCTGACGACGATGGCGCCGATCGTCCCGAACGTGCTCAGCCGCGCGATGAAGTGCTGGAACGGTCCGTGATAGTCGACGCTCTCGAAGAACAGGATCCCGACCACGTGCGCCATGTTGATCAACAGGATCCCGGTGGCGATCAGGGTGCGAGCGATGGTGACGTTGCTGTAGTTGCCGTGCTCCCCCCCGGCGCTGACCAAGGCGATCAGGATGACGGCCGCGGTCCCAAGCCCGGCCACCGCGATGCTGATGATGTCCTCCCTGCTGAGCGGCGGCATGTTCTCCGAAGCCCGCCACTCATCTGGGTGAACCATGCGGTCGGCCATGAAGCCTCCTCTCGTAGCTGCACCGTCGGTCTACCCGATCGGACGAGGCGAGAACCGCCGGGGGGAGATTTCACCCGATCGGGATGACGACAGCGACCACTAGCTAGGGTTGGCTGCGAAAGACTGATGGCGACCGGCAAGGACAAGCTGAGCAAGCTGCTCGATCAGTTCAAGGAGGAGCCGCGAGGCGCCTGGCTGGTGGAGGACGCCCCTCAGGAGGCGATTCCCGAGCACGCGATGGACTCGATCGCCGCGATGCGTCTCGTTACCCAGGAGCTCGCCGTAGAGGGAATCCCCGAGCGGAACCTGGCGACCTTCGTCACCACCTGGATGGAGCCCGAGGCCCGCGTGGTGATCGACGAGAACCTGCACCGGAACTTCATCGATCACGCTGAGTACCCGATGACCGCCGAGATCGAGCAGCGCTGTATCAGGATGCTCGCCGCACTCTTCAACGCCCCGGGCGAGACGACCGGCGCCCGGACGCAGGGCTCCTCAGAGGCGATCATGCTCGGCGCTCTCTCGCTCAAGTGGAACTGGCGGAAGCGGCGAGAGGCCGATGGAAAGCCGACCGACAAGCCCAACCTCGTCTTCGGCGGGGACGTGCACGTCGTCTGGGAGAAGTTCTGCCGCTACTTCGACGTCGAGCCGCGAATCGTCCCCCTCCAGGCCGGCAAGTACACGATCGGCCCGGAGGACGTGGAGCCCCACCTCGATGAGAACACGATCGGCGTGGCGGCCGTGGTCGGGACCACCTTCACCGGCCACGCCGATGACGTCGTCGGGATCAACGAGCTGCTGCTCAGCCGCAAGAACGAGAAGGGGCTCGACATCCCCCTGCACATCGACGGCGCCAGCGGCGCCTTCGTCTGGCCCTTCCTATACCCGGACTCGAAATGGGACTTCCGCCTCGAGCAGGTCCGCTCGATCAACGCATCAGGGCACAAGTTCGGAATGGTCTACCCGGGGATCGGCTGGCTGATCTTCCGCGAGAAGTCCGACCTCGCCGAGGACCTCGTCTTCTACGAGAACTACCTCGGCAAGACCGACGCGACCTTCACGCTCAACTTCTCGACCGGCTCCGCGATGGTGCTGGCCCAGTACTACAACTTCGTCCGCTTCGGCAAGGCCGGCTATCGGCTGATCATGGAGATCATGCGGGAGAATGCCGACGCGCTCGCCAAGGACCTCGAGGGCATGGGCCCGTTCCAGATCATCGGCAAGGGCGAGGAGACGCTGCCCCTGGTCGCGTTCAATTTCGCCGAGCAGCGCGCCTACGACGAGTTCGACATCGCCTTCCAGCTCTCGGCCGAGCGCGGCTGGATGGTGCCCGCCTACACGATGCCGCCGGATGCGCAGGACGTGAAGATGATGCGGGCGCTCGTCAAGGTCAACCTGAGCCGGTCCCTGGTCGATCGGCTGGTGGAGGACATCGCGGATGCGCTCAAGACCCTGGACAAGAAGGGTCCGGTCAGCGAGTCCGAGCGCAAGCGGGTCAAGACCAGCGTCACCCACTGAGGGCTGTCCATTTCGCGATCCTCCGTTCGTCTCTGAGGCGACACTCTCAACAAGGAGGTAGCCATGAAGTACGTGCTGCTGATCCATCAGGGGGCCGGCGCGGTCCCCGGCAATGAGGCCTGGGAAAAGCTCTCAGAGGACGAGCGGAAGCAGGTCTACACCGACTACATGGCGGTCAACGAAACCCCCGGCGTCACGCCGAACGACGTGCGGCTGGATTCGCCGGAGACCGCGACCACCGTTCGCGTCGAGGACGACAAGACGCTGACCACCGATGGGCCGTTCGTGTCCGTCAAGGAGGCGCTCGGCGGCTGGCTCACCTATGAGGCCGACGACCTTGACGCCGCCATCGAGTTGGCGGCGCGGATCCCGGCGGCCCGCCTGGGCGGCGCGATCGAGATCCGGCCTGTCCACGGGGGATAGCGATCCTCGAGCAGGTCTTCCGAGACGAATGGGGCCGCGTCCTCGCCAGCCTGATCGGCTTCCTCGGCAGCTTCGAGCTCGCCGAGGAGGCCGCTCAGGAGGCGTTCGCGGTCGCGGCGGAGCGCTGGCCCCGCGAGGGGACGCCTGACAACCCCAGGGCCTGGCTGGTGACGACCGCCCGCAACCGGGCCATCGACCGGATCCGGCGGGACCGCACCCTCGCCGAGAAGACGCGCCTGCTCGACGTGCCGGAGGCCACGGAGGACGAAATGGATGGGACCACCATTCCCGACGAGCGCCTCGAGCTGCTCTTCACCTGCTGCCACCCCGCCCTGGCGCTCGAAGGCCAGGTTGCGCTGACGCTGCGGACGCTCGGCGGCCTGACCACGGAGGAGATCGCCCGCGCCTTTCTCGTCCCGAAGGAGACGATGGCCAAGCGGCTGGTCCGCGCGAAGCACAAGATCGAGGCGGCCGGGATCCCGTTCCGCGTGCCTCCTCCCCACCTTCTTCCCGACCGGCTCGCCGCCGTGCTGGCGGTGATCTATCTGATCTTCAACGAGGGCTACGGCGGGCGCGGGGACCTCGCCGCGGAGGCGATCCGGATCGACCGGGCGCTGGCCGAGCTGATGCCGGACGAGCCGGAGGTGTTCGGGCTCCTCGCGCTCATGCTGGCCAACGAAGCTCGCAGCGAGGCGCGGTTCGCGGAGGGCGAGCTGGTCCTGCTCGCCGATCAGAATCGCTCGCTCTGGGACGACGAGGAGATCGGGCGGGGCCGGACGGCGCTGGATCGCGCGATGGCTCTCGGCGGTCGTGGCCCGTATGTGCTGCAGGCCGCGATCGCCATTCTGCATACGGAAGAGGAGGTGGACTGGCCGCAGATCGCCGCGCTCTATGGGGAGCTCGCGCGGCTGACGGGATCACCGGTCGTGGAGCTGAACAGGGCCGCCGCCATCGCCGAGGCCGGCGACCCGGCCGCCGCGCTGCAGCTGGCCGACGGCCTCGACCTGCAGGGCTACCACTATCTGCACAGCACCCGCGCGGAGCTGCTGGGCCGCCTCGGCCGGGACGACGAAGCCCTGGCGGCCTATGAGCGGGCGCTCGAGCTCGTGCACTCGGATCCGGAACGGCGCTTCCTGGAGCGACGTGCGGCCGAGATCAGATCCCGGTGATGGCCTCGAGCCGATTCTTGGAGATCGCCTGCGTGAACTCCTTGAAGTCGCGGTCGTTCTGATCCGCGTAGATCTCGGCGAAGTCGCTGATGGCCCGGTCGAAGCTCTCTCCCTTGCCGAGGTAGGCGGCGATCGCAAAGCGGTCGCCCGAGCGGGCGTGGGCCCGGGCGAGGGTCCACCCGCAGAGCTTCGCGTACAGGCCCATGGTCGTGGGGTTCATCCGCTCGATCTCCGCCGAGCCCTTGCCGTCCCAGAGCTGGCGGACGTAGAAGTCCCGCTGCTTCCCGTCCACCCCCTTCGCCGTGGTCCAGCCCAGGAAGATGTCGCTGGCGGCCTGCATCAGGCGCTGCCCTTCCACGACGCGCCTTCCCTGCTGCTTGAACGGCCCCGCGCCGGTGAAGGGCTCGAGCACCGAAGCCTGGGCCTCCTTCGCCTGCAGGAACAGGGGATCGTGCGAGTCGCGGCCGAGCAGGAGCAGGATCCAGGCACGGGTCCCGACACTCCCCACTCCGACGACCTTGTGAGCGATGTCCACGAAGCGGTAGCGCTCGACCAGCTGCCGCACATCCCGGTCGAGCGATCGCACGTAGGCGGAGTAGACCTCGCGGAGCCGCTTCTCGATCATCTTGGGGTCAACGCCCTCCAACATCTCCGCGATCGGAACGATCAGGGGCGGGTCGCTGACGATCCGGGCCTCTCCCCCGTCCGACTGCGTCAGCCGGGCGAAGGCCCGCATGCTGTTCTTGCTCTCCGCCTTGGCTCGCTGCTTTTCATAGCGCTTCGCCGTCTTGCGGGACATCTGCGACCGGTAGCGCTCGATGGCGTCGACGTCCATGCGCTCGTACCAGACCTCGAGCGTGCGCATGGCCGCCAGCCTGCGCATCTCGCGCCGGTACTCGCCGCCCGCCTCGGCAAGCACCGCGCGCCGCTCGGATTCGCGGAAGCCCAGGTTGCGTCCGCCGATCGCGAAGCTGGCCGCTAGCCGTTTGACGTCCCACTCGAACGGCCCCGGATGGGTCTCGTCGAAGTCGTTGATGTCGAAGATCAGTCGCCTGTCGGGCGCGGCGAAGACGCCGAAGTTGGACAGGTGCGCGTCACCGCAGAGCTGAACCATCAGGCCGGAATCCGGGCCGGCGGCTAGGTCCTCCGCCATGATCGCCGCAGCCCCGCGGTAGAAGGTGAACGCCGAGGCGGCCATCCGACCGTGGCGGATCGGTACCAGCTGCTGGACCCGCGTCTTGTCCTGACCCACCAGGATCTCCACCGGATCCGTTCGATCGGAAGCCGCCTCCCATCCTCCAAGCGCCGAGCGGGGCGTCCGCTTGCGCGCCGCCTTGCCCGCGGCCTCGCTCTCGCCGGCGGTGAGGAGATCAGCCATGGGATACATCCTGAAGCAGGCCGCGATCGCGTGCGCGTTCGACGGCCTCCCCTCGGGACGTGGCATCCAGCTTTCGATAGATGGCCTGCGCCTGCGTCTTCACCGTATTGGCCGACACGAAGCTCTGCTCGGCGATCTCGCGGAACGAGAGGTGGCTCGGCAGGAATCGCAGCGTTCTCAGCTCCGCCGGGGTCAGTTCCGATCGGTCCCCCGTGCCGGCCCTGGCGGCGGCCGCCGATTCCGCCTCCGACAGCCAGCGACTGAGCGCCGGCGCGTCGTCGAGCCTGCCGGCGAACTCGGCGGCCTCGACGAGCAACTCGCTGGCCGCGGAGGAATCGTCCAAGAGCAGGCAGGCGCGGGCCAGGTGAATGCGTGCTTCGCCCTGGTACCAGTCGGGGAAGCCATCGAGTGCCTCGAGCATCTCCCGGGCGCGGCTGCCGTCGGCGGCGGCCTCCTCGATGCGGCCCTCGTGAGCGCGCGTCAGCGCGGATGCGACGAAGAAGAAGGCGAGAATCGGATACTCGCCGAGCCGGAATCGCTCCAGCTGCTCCCTGGCCTGAGCGACAACCCGGAGCGCGTCCCCGAGGTCGTCCCTCTCCATATGAAGAAAGGTCAGCTGGACGAGGCAGAAGACCTGGGCTATCGGGGCGGTCGCCGATCCCTTGCGCGCTCCCTCCTCGAGCAGCTCCCTGGCGCTCTCGGTGTCATCCGCGAGGTGCCGGCTGACACCGGCGTAGAAGTACGACATCGCCCGCCAGGGACTCTCAGGAGGATGGAGCTCGCCCGCCCGGATCGCGTCGGCACCCATCTGCCCGATTCCGGCGGCCGGCAAGGTGGCCCTCAGAATGAGCAGGTCGGCCTCGAGGTCGGGGTCGTCGAGCGCGGTCTCGTCGAACGCCTCACCGGCGACCGATGTCCAGTGCGCGCCAAGGTTCCCGTCACCAAGCGCCAGATACAGGTGCGCTGTCGTGAGCGCGAGCTGAGCGGAGCGCGCGACCTTCCGGTCGCTGAAGCGCTCCAGCCACCGGCGCAGGTCCTCGGTGTGGCCCTCGGCCAGGTAGGGCGCGGCGCGAGCCCAGATCAGCTCGGCGGCGTGCCCGTCATCCCCGGCAGCGGTCGCGTGATCGATGGCCTCCTCGAAGCGCTCGTGATCCGCGTACCAGACGCTGGCCCGGCGATGGAGCTTGGACTCGACCTCGGGTTCCCGGCGATGGAGCTCCGCGGTCAGCGTCTGCTTGAAGAGTGGGTGGTAGCGATAGGTGCCGTCGGCGTGATCCAGCGGCTCCAGTAGAAGTTTGGACCGAGCCAGCTCACGCAGGACCCGGCCGGATCCCGTCCGCTCGAGAACCTCGTCGCAGACCTTGGGGTCGAGGGTCTCGAGAACCGAGGTCCGCATCAGGAATCTGAGGCGGGCGATCGAAACGCCCGCGAGGAACTCATCCCGCATGTAGTCGGCCACGAAGCGGTCGTCGCCGCCGAAGTGGGTCGCGTCGACCGAGGTGTCGTTCCTGTCTCCGAGCGCCAGCCCCGCCAGGTAGAGCGCCGCCGGCCAGCCCTCGGTCCGGTCGTAGAGCGCCTCGATCTCGTCGGAGGTGAGGCGCAGACCGATCGCCTTCAGGAGCGCTTCGCTCTCGGTCCTGCTCATGGCCAGGTCACGCCGGGTGAGCTCGAACACCTGGCGATGGGCGCGCATTCGGCCCAGGGGCAGAGCGAGCTCGCGCCGCGAGGCGAGGGCGATTTGGCCTTCCGGCGGGAGCGATGCAATCAGGTTGCCCAGCGCCGCCAGCGCACCCTTGGTGCGAAGCGCATCGGCTTCGTCGATCCCGACGACGAAGGGGCGGCCGCGGGAGCTCACGGAGTCCAGCATCCGGACGAGGTGATTCAGGAGGCGCGAGGGATGGTCGTGCCGTGAGTCCAACGTCACCGAGGTGAATCGGCGCTCATCCTCGTCCGCCCACTGGGCCAGCAGGGTGCTCTTCGCATACCCCGCCGGGGCGGTGATGAGCACAACGGGATAGCCGCGGGCCTCGCGCAGGCGCGCGGTCAGCTCGGGCCGGGGAATGAGGCCCGAGCGAGTCTGGAGGCCAACGTCGGGCGCGGCTCGCTCACGCGTCAAAGCGCGCACATCACCTTCCCGGTTAGTCGAGGTCATGCCCTATGACGATCCTTGGAGGACACGCGCCGGCGGTCCCTCCCAGTCTCTTGCGCATTCTTGCGCGGGTCGGCATGCACCCTACTCGCCGCACGAGGGGTGGCAACCGGGGAACTCCCTGAGGTCTCCTCAGTACTGACTACCTAGACCCCGGTGTCGGGCGTCATCCCGTTCGGGTGATGACCGTCGCCGCGGCGGATGATTGGATCACGGGCGTGGTTCCGGACCCCGCCTCGACGCTGCGCAGCAAATCCTTCGTCGCGGTGCTCGTTCTCGCGGCGATCGTGGGCGTGATCGCCTCGCTCGTGGCCTGGTGTTTTCTGGAGTTGATCTTCTACATCCAGCAATGGGTGTTCACCGACATCCCCCACGACGTCGGGTATGACCACGGTGCGCCGCTCTGGTGGTACCTCCCGGTGCTCGCCATCGCCGGTGTGATCGCCGCCTTTGCCATCACCCGCCTGCCCGGCAACGGAGGTCACATCCCCGCCGAGGGCCTCAAGGCCTCCCCCACCCAGCCGGTCGACCTCCCGGGCGTCGTGCTTGCGGCCATCGCCTCGATCGGCCTCGGGCTGGTGGTCGGCCCCGAGGCGCCCCTGATCGCCCTCGGGGGAGGCATCGGATTTCTCATGGTCCGGGCGATCCGCCCGGATGCGCCGCCCGAGCTCGGCACGCTGCTGGCCACCTCAGCCACCTTCGCCGCCGTCTCGTTCCTGTTCGGTTCCCCGATCATCGCTGCGGTGATCCTGATCGAGGCCGCCGGCCTCGGCGGATCGCGGCTGCCACTGGTCCTGATTCCGGGCTTGCTCGCCGCCGGGATCGGCTCGCTGGTTTCGATCGGACTGGGTTCGCTGACGGGTCTCAGCACGGCCGACATCGCGCTCAGCCCACTTCAGCTGCCGGCCTTTGCCCGGCCGGACTTCGTCGACTTCCTCTGGACGATCCCGCTGGCCGCCGCGATCGCGGTGGTCACCTTCGTGATCTTTCGCCTCGCGCGAGAGGCCCAGCGCATCGCGACTCCCAGACCGTTCATCGTGCTTCCCATCGTCGGACTGCTCGTCGCGGGGCTGGGGATCGCCTTCCATCAGACGGCCGACCACGGCGTCAACCAGGTTCTCTTCTCGGGTCAGGACGCGCTCGGTCCCCTGGTGGATGACCCCGGTGCCTGGTCCCTGTCGGCGCTCGCCCTGTTGATCGCCTTCAAGGGCCTCGCCTACGGCCTCTCCCTCGGCACCTTCAGAGGCGGCCCGACCTTTCCCGCGATGTTCCTCGGCGCTGCCGCCGGTCTGATGGCAGCGCAGCTGCCCGGTTTCGAGCTGACGCCCGCGGTGGCGGTGGGCCTGGGAGCGGCGGTGGTCGCGGTGCTCAGATTGCCGCTTTCCGCCGTCGTGCTCGCCACGCTCTTCACCGTGCACACCGGACTCGGCTCGGGCCCCCTGATCATCGTGGGTGTAGTGGTGGCCTATCTGACTGTCCAGGCGCTCGATGCGCGGGAGACGTCCTCCGACCCGGCGACGACGGGCTGAGATGGACACCATCATCTTCTGGGCGTTCACTGCGGCGTTCAACCCGACCCTGCTCGGGGCGACCACGGTGATGCTGCTGCTCGACCACCCGAAGCGCCTGCTGCTTGGATACCTGTGCGGCGCGCTGTTTACGAGCCTCACCCTGGGCATGGTGATCGTGTTCGCGGTTGACGGATCCTCGGGAGCGACCAGCACGGCGCAGTCGACGCTCAGCCCGGCGATGGATCTCACGCTCGGCGGCCTGCTGCTCCTCGTCGCCTACCTGATCCGCCCCAGCCGGGTTCCGAAGGAGACCGGTCGCCTAGCCGAGCGCCGCCGTCGGCGCGAGGAGAAGAAGAGGGACAAGGGACCGCCGAAGTGGCAGCAGAAACTGAGTGAGGGAACGGCGAAGACGACCTTCGTCATCGGTGCCCTGCTGACTCTTCCCGGGGGGTCCTACATAATCGGCCTCGGCCACATCGCCGACAAGGACGCGAGCACGGCGGCCACCGTCGCGATGATTCTCGGCTTCAACCTGATCATGCTCGCGCTGATCGAGCTGCCGCTGCTCGCCTTCACGTTTGCGCCCGAGTGGACCCCGGACGCGGTCAACCGGTTCAAGGCCTGGTTCAACCGGCACTCGAAGACCCTGTCCTTCCGCGGAGCGCTCGTGATCGGTGTCCTCTTGATCGTCAAGGGCACCATCGAGCTGCTCTGACCCGCGGCGCGCTCTGGTCAGCCAGCTTCATCCAGGGCCCTGTCGCTGACCGTCGCCAGCGCGACCCCGCAGAGGGCACCCACGATCACGTCGAGCGGGTAATGCACTCCCGTGTGGATTCGGGAGTACCCCACCAGCGTCGCCAGGACGGTCAGCGGCGGCGTCGTCCATGGAAGCGCCCGCCCCGCTCCAGTCGCGAACGCGAACGCCGCGGCCGTGTGTCCCGAGGGAAACGAGTGGGACGCGGGCATCCTGACCTGGCGGCCGAACGGGACGGAGGCCCCCTTCCGATCGGGCCGCGCACGCCGTGACAGCGGCTTGATCGCCAGGTTGACGATCGCCGCGGTCACCGCGACGCCTGCCATCCCACGGACGGCCGCCCGGCGGCCGTCCGGTCCCGCGCCGAGCGCCAGCACCACGGCGCTCGCGATCGAGAGCTTCGAATAGTCGGCGGATCGCGACAGGCGGCTGAAGAGGCGGTCGAGGGTGGGCGTGTCGGTCTCGGCGATCGCCACGTAGACGGCGGCGTCCAGCCGGCGCAGCTCCTCCATGGCGGTCGAGGTGGACGGCTTGCTCACCAGGTGAGCTCGATCTCGAGCTCCCGTTCGTCGGTCTCCAGCTCGAGCTCCACCTTGAGCCGGACTTCGTCGGGGACGTGCACCTTGACGTGCATCCCACCCCGCTCGAACTCCAGGTCATTGTTCTTGGAGAGCATCTCGGCGAAACGCTTCAGCCTCGCCGCAGCCTCCTCGCGCGAGAGTGTCTCCTTCTGCTCGATCTCCAGGATGTCCATCGGGTTCTCCTTCGGTTGTTGGTCAAGCGGCGACGGGCGCCCTGCCTGCCGCCACACCGGCGAGCGTCCGTATGCCGTCCCAGAACCTCTCCGGGATGGCGGCCGAGGGCGAGGCGCCGGGATGGGCCGGCGCGATCCGCACCCTCAGCGCGCCCGCGCGGATCCTGAAGCGCAGGGGCGGCTCGAGCGTCATCGCCTCGCCGTCGACTCCGGCCGGGACCGGCCGGCTCGACTCGACGTCGAATTCGGTGGCGGACCACTGGCGCAAAGGCTTGCCGGTCTGCTCGTGACCGGCGCCCGGTGGCGCGCCGGCCACGGTGACCCCGAGCACCCCCGCGTCGATCCTCGGCCGGGTGCCCGAGCCGACCGCGCGACCGAGCCGGTAGCGGTTGTTGGAGATCAACAGGGCCGCTCCGGACCGCTCCTGCTCGCCCTCCGGCCCGGTCCAGGCGAGGTCAAGCCCCTCACTTTCAGGGCCGAGCGCCTCGGGGACCGTGTTCAGGATCGTCCGAATCTTGGCGTCGCGGTATTCGTCGCGCTGCACCGCCTCGGCGTATAGCCCAAGGGAGACGTTGTTGACGAAGACACGGCCGTTGATCTCGGCGAGGTCCACGCGGCGCTCTCCGCCCTCGACGAGCGCGTCAAGGGCGCCGACGACGTCATCGCGATCGACTCCCAGATCGAGCGCAAAGTGGTTGCGGGTGCCGGCGGGAATGCACGCGTAGGGCAGGTCCAGCTCGGAGGCGATGGATGCGACGACCGCCTGGGACCCGTCGCCGCCCGCCATCGCCAGCGCGTCGGCGCCGCCCGCAACGGCGTCCCTGACCAGCTTCTCCAGATCCGCGCCCCTGGTGAGCTCAACGGATTCGATGCCGCGCTTGGCCGCCTCGTCGGCGAGCGAGAAGCGCTCGGCCTTGCCTCCACCCGACTTCGGGTTGTAGAGCAGCACGGGATGCGCGGGAGGGGGCGCCGGCGGCAGGTGGACCCGGACTCGGAAGGCCGTTCTCGCGGCGTAGAGGGCCGCGCCCAGACCGAGGACGATGGCCACCGCCTGGACGATGTGGTCACCGTCGGTGACGAGCAGCACGCCCTGAGCGATCAGAGCGACGAGGGCGACGCCAAAGCCGAACAGCCGGGGAAAGCCCGTGCGCATCAGGCCGTAGAGAGCGGCCCCGATTGCGACCACCACGCAGCCGAGCACGACCAGGCCGCGCGGAAACTCCGTCACGACGATGTCCAGGGCCAGGATCAGGACCGCGGGCGCCAGGACGAGGGCGGCGATCGCAGCCACCCGCTGCCCTGGGTTCAGCTGGCGGCCTGAGCGCCGATCTCGATCAGATCGCTCGGGTGTACCCATGCGTCGACCAGGTTGTGACCCCCGGCGCGCTCGATTGCGTCCCTCAGCGGGATCGCCCAGCGGTGCTCGAGCAGGGCGATTCCCGCGGATGTACCGGGCGGGATCTCATCCGCCAGGTACCAGACGTCGTCGGGGTCGAGGACTGAGCCTCGCTCGTCCACGGCGGCGGCACCGGCAACCGCGCCCGCCGCGGCGCCCTCCTCGCCGGCTGCGCCGATTCCCAAGAGCGCACCGGCCAGAGCGCCGAATGCCTCAGCCTCGTCGCTGGGAAGATCGCTGTGCTCGACCGCCTCGAACTCGCCGTCCTCCCCGCGCGCGACGAACATCAGGTCGATGAGACGCACGATGTCGTGCTCGCGGAGCCGGCGAAGCTCGGCGAGGATCTCGCCGGAGAACTTCCCTTCCTCGAAGCCAACTACCAGCAGCTGTACTGGACCGAATTCCATTTAGATCAGCTTCTCCTTCTCAGCTTCGAATTGCTCGTCGGTGAGGACGCCTGAGTCGTGCAGCTCGCCGAGCTTCTTGAGCGCATCGATCCTGTCCATCTCCGACATTCCCCCACCACCGGACGGGGGTGGTGCCTGGCCCGCCTGGGACTGCTGGATCTCGGCGTCCTGCTGGGCCTCGTGCTCCTGGGAGCGTGCCCGCCGTTTGCCGACCGCGTAGCCGGCGCCGCCGACCATCGCAGCGCGCATGAGGGGCCTTCTTCTTCCGACCAGCGGCATCGCGAATCCTTTCCTTGGTGACCGTGACCAGGATCGAATCGGACGAGCGCATCGGGCGCATCACTCATTAGGGGTGAAATCCCCACGGCGTCCGCTCAGCCGAGAGCGCCGCTGATCTCCCCAATCGCCGTCTTCTCGTCGTCGCTGACACGATCGCCGCTCAGGCCCATGAAGCCCTCCTTGCGGGCCTCCGCGACGCGCTGGGCGAGCCCGAGGATGAACTTCTTGTACTCATCGAGCTCCTCGGGAGTGGCTTTTGCCTTGAGCAGATCGACTGCGTCGGTGATGTGCTTCAGGCTGCCCTCCTTGAGCTCCTCCTGCGAGTGGTACCGGGTGTGATCCATCTCGGGCTTGGCGTTGACGAGGTCGTCGAGCAACTCACTCTCGCCGTGTTCCTTGCGCGCCTCGGTGTACGCCTTCGCCATCGAGAAGGTCTCGCGGATCGAGCCACCGCGATCGGACGCGATCACGAGCAGCCCGGCGCTCGGCGGGCCCTCGAGCACCGTCTTCCATTCCTCCTCCGTGAAATCGGCCTTCGAAGTCACATCTCCTCCGTTCGGTAGCTGTCCGCGCCATGTTCCCGGATAGGTTGGTCCGATGAGAAGTCGGCTCGCGGCCCTGGGGCGAGATGAGGCCCTGCTCGCACGCCTGGCGCGCATCGTCATCTGGGTCGGCGCCATCGCACTGCTGATGGTCGTCCTCGATTTGCTCGGGATTCCGGTCTCTGACTGGATCCGCTCCCTGTTGCGGAAGATCCGCGAGGTGCCGGCCTGGGCGGTGGTGGCCGGGGTCCTCCTGCAGACCGCCCAGACGACGCTGGCCGCGGTGGCCTGGGTTGCGATCCTGCGCGCTGCCTACCCGCGGGTGGAGATCACTGTGCGGCTGGTCGTGGCCGCCTATGCGACCTCGGTGGCGATGAACAGCTTCCTCCCGGCCAATATCGGGACCTGGGTGATGCTGATCATGTTCACCACCGTGATCGCAGGCGCGACGTTCGCCGCGATGCTCTCCGGGATCGCGGTGCAGAAGATCCCCTTCTCGATCTTCAACATCGCCGTTTACCTCTACCTGTTCCTTTCGGTCGCGGGCTCTTTCTCGATCAAGCTCAGCGGGCTGGCTGACCATTGGGTCCTCGCGGTGGCGATTGCGGCCGGCGTGGTCTTCCTGGCGGTGCTCGCGACCCGGATCTTCCGCAAGCAATGGCACAAGCTGCGTGAGCAGCTGTTCGTCGGTGGCGCGATCCTGCGCTCGCCACGCAGGGCGCTGCTCGGCGTGGCGCTGCCGGAGCTCGGCAGCTACCTGGCGCGGCTGGGAATCATCGCCGTCTTCCTCGGCGCCTACAGCATCCCGGTCACCTTCCACAACGTCGCCTCGGTCACCGCCTCCAACTCGATCTCGAACAGCGTCTCGCTGACGCCAGGGGGCGTGGGCGTGACCCAGGCGATGAACAGCGCGGCGCTCAAGAACCAGACGAGCGCTCAGGATGCGACCGCCTATTCGGCCTCCCAGCAGCTGATCACCTCCGCCTGGAACGTGGTGTTCGCGGTGATCATGGTCTCCTGGGTGTTCGGCTGGTCCGGAGGCAAGGACCTGGTCAAGAGCTCCTACGAGCAGGCCAAGGAGAAGAGCGCCGAGCTCAAGGAGAAGCGCCGCACCCGCCGGGACGCGCGGCACGCGCCGGGCTGAGCGCCAAATCACCCGGATCGGGCGATGCCGGGCGACGGATCCGCTGCCAGCTTTCGTGTCGGCGCGCGTTCGCGCGCCCACAACGGACACGGTCGCCTTGCGTGGCGGCCGGCAATAGAGAGGAACTACAAATGAGAGGTGCAGGCCGCGCTGTGTTCGCCGCGATCCTTCTGCTGATCGTGGGAACCCTCAACATCATCTACGGGATCGGCGCAATCAGCGACGCGAACTTCTACGCAAACGACACGAGGTACATCCTCACGAACCTCCACGCGATGGGATGGGTCCTCGTGATCCTCGGCGTCGTCCAGCTGACCGGGGGCTTCTCCCTGATGGCGGGCAACGTGTGGGGCCGGTTCGTCGGAATCGTCGCCGGAAGCCTCGGCGCCATCGGAGCGCTGCTGTCCATGGGCGGCACCCATCCGTTCTGGTCGCTCGGGATCTTCGCGCTCTGCGTCTGGATCGTCTACGGAATCGCCGTGCTTGGCTCGGACGAGCCGGCTGGGACAAGAGCCTGACGTGACCGGGAGTCCGGCCGGATCCCCGGTCGGGCTCCTCGTTCACTCGACCAGCTTCTGCACCCGGTACACCTTCTCCCCTCGCGGCGTCTCGACCGAGACCTCCTCGCCGACCGCCGCGTCCCGGAGCGCATGCCCGACCGGTGACTCGATCGAGAGCCTGCCCTGCGCGAAGTCAGCCTCGGTGGCGCCCACCAGAGTCCAGGTGTTGGTCTTGCCGCTCGATTCGTCGAGCACCTCGGCGGTCCGCCCGAAGGAGAACGCATCCCCGGCGGATTCGTTGACCTCAACGACCGTCGCCCTGCGAAGCCTCTCCCGGAGGCGCCTGATTCGGGCCTCGAGATGCCCCTGATCGTCCTTGGCGATGTGGTACTCGGCGTTCTCCTTCAGGTCGCCGAGCTCGCGGGCCGCCTTGATCCGCGCGGCCATCTCGGTCCGCCGCGGCCCCTCTAGCTCCTCGAGCTCGGCCCGGAGGGCGACGATGCCCTCGGGCGTGATGGATTCGCTGTCCGGCGGAGAGTCATTCATCGAAGCTGAGCACCATAGACTGACCGGATGAGCGATGAGAGCATCGCGGCGAGGATCGAGCGGCTGGTCACCGAGGAGAAGGAGCTCCGCGGGCGTGAGCAGAATGACCGGGACGACGAGGATGCCCTCGAGACGGACCGGGAGCGGCTACAGGCCGTGGAGGTCGAGCTCGATCGCTGCTGGGACCTGCTGCGCCAGCGCCGGGCCAAGGAGGAGTTCGACCAGGACCCGGACGAGGCCGAGACGCGCAGCGCCGGCACGGTCGAGAACTACGAGCAGTAGCCGCTAACGAGGGCCGCCGAGGGGCGACGGCGGAATGCGGGTCTCGCCGGTGACGTCGGGGATCAGCATCGCGAAGTCGTCCACGAAGCACCAGGACCACTCCTCCCCCGGCTCGAGCGAGCGAATCAGCGGATGGCCGGCCTCCTGGGCATGTGCGCTCGCGTGGTGATTCGGCGAGGAGTCACAACAGCCGACCTTGCCGCACTCCAGGCAGATCCGCAGGTGCAGCCACGGGTCGCCCGTCTTCAGGCACTCCTCGCAGCCCTCAACGGACTCCGGGAGC
Organism: uncultured Solirubrobacterales bacterium; assembly: GCA_963728875.1. Taxonomy (GTDB): domain Bacteria; phylum Actinomycetota; class Thermoleophilia; order Solirubrobacterales; family 70-9; genus DASUPK01. The sequence continues at coordinate 452,862 of CAVSLJ010000002.1, read as the reverse complement.
TCCGTGACCTGAATCTGGTCGAGGTGGCTGCAGCTCGGCATGACCTCAGCCTAGAGATCCGCCCCTATCGGCCGGCGGCCGCGGGCGACTTCGAGCTCAGCTCCATCAGCGTGTCCAGGAACGCCTCCGAGAAGGTCGGGAACGGCTGGATCACGTCGTTCATCACCTCGAGCGGGATCCGGGCGCGGATCGCGACCGTGGCCTGCTGCAGCCACTCGCCGGCCTCCGGTCCGAGCGCGTGGGCCCCCGTGATGAATTGCCCGTCGGAGATCAGCGTCATGAAGCCGGGGTGCTTGTCGTACGCCCGGCTGTAGGTCGAGGTGCGCGAAACCGCCGCCATCTGGATCGTCGCGGTGTGCGGCCCCTCCGCCTCGCCGACCGAGGCGGCCTGCGGATCGGTGAAGGTGACGCGGGGCACCGCGGAGTAGTTCGCCTCGCGCGAGCCGCCGAGTATGTTGTCGGCGGCGATCCTGCCCTGGTACTTGCCGACGTAGGTAAGCGGCCAGATACCGGTCACGTCACCGATCGCCCAGATGTTCTCGCCCGCGCGCATATGGGAATCGACCTCGATCCCCTTCTTGCCCGGCTCGATTCCGACGGTGTCCAGGCCGATGGCATCCACCCGGGGTCGCCTGCCCGTGGCAACCAGCAGACAGTCACCGCGCAGGTCATCCCTGTCGCCGAAGGAGACGACGAACTCCCCGTCCTCCTTCGTGACGCCGTCCGCCAGGTGGCCGAAGTGCAGCTCGATGCCGTCGTCGGTGAGCGCCCGTCCCAGCGCCTCGCCCAGCGGCTTGGGCTCGTTGGGTAGAACGTGCTCCATTCCCTCGACCAGCGCCACCTCTGCGCCCATGCGCCGGAACGCCTGCCCCATCTCGACTCCCACCGGTCCGGCGCCGAGGATCAGGAGGCGCTTCGGCACCTCCGTAGCGGCTGTGGCCTCGCGGTTGGTCCAGATCCCGTCGAGGTCGCGCAGGCCGTCGACCGGCGGGATGAACGGATCGGAGCCCGTCGCGACGACTATGTGCTCGGCCGTCTTCTCGGTGTCGCCGACCGCGACCGCGTTCGGCCCCGCGATCCGGGCCTCCCCCCGCAACAGGTCGATCCCCTCGCTGTCCAGCCACTTGACCGCGCCATCGTCGGTGTGGTCGGAGACCTGGAAGTCACGCCAGGCGAAGGCGGCCGTGGAGTCGAGCTCCCCGGTGATGGCTTCGGCGGCGCCGGGCGCGTCCCGCGCCTCGGCAAGCGCCTCCCCGGGCCGGAGCAGCGTCTTCGAGGGGATGCAGGCCCAGTAGGAGCATTCGCCTCCCACCAGCTCGCGCTCGGCGATGGCGACTTTGAGCCCGCCCTCCACCAGACGACCGGCACAGTGCTCACCGGGCGAGCCGGCGCCCATGACGATGACGTCGTAGTCGTGGCTCACTCCCCTCCTCCCTCGGCCAGGACGCCCTCCATGTACTTCCGGGCGTCCGCGTCCGCCTCATCCGGGCTGCGCCCGTCTTCGCGGGCGACGATGTAGGCGGCGTAGAACCCCGACCAGTGATGCTTCGGGGCCTCGGCCTCGTAGGGCCCGTGGTGCTCCTCCGCTTCGCGCAGCAGTCCCGTCAGGGTGCCGACATCCATGCCCTCTCCTCTCCTCGGTTGGCCGTCATCTTCCCGGTAGGCGCTCGGTGATCTCCTGAAGCACCCAGCTGTTGCCATCGGGGTCGCTGAACGTCGCACGCGAGGCGTAGCTGCGACGCTCCGGATCGGGCCCGCTCGCCACCTCGCCCCCAGCGTCACGATGCGAGATCTCGCTCACTTCCACCCCCCGCTCGATCAGCTGGGCGCGAGCTTCCTCGATGTCGGGGGCGACCAGGAAGATCGCTTGAGCCGAGCCGGGCTGCGCCTCGGTGAGCCCGACGCCGAATTGGATCGAGCAAGGTGAGCCTGGGGGTGTCAACTGGACGGCGCGGACGCCCGGGCCGGGCTCGAAGTCGATGTCCAGCCTCCAACCCAGGCCTTCGTAGAACGCTTTCGCCCTATCCACATCGGAGACCGGCAGGGTCACGACCTCGAGCCACATCTCGCCGGGATTGACCGTTGGACTCAGCGCCTTCGTCGCGCTCTCACTCGTTGCGTCGGGGCTGCTCATCTCGACCTCCATGGGTAGGCATCCAGAGCAGCCGTGTGAGCCGACGGGCAGCCAAACGCGGACGACCCTCGCACCGCGGTCGGGTGATCCCCAGTTGCACCCATGCTGCTGCTCCTTACCGAGGCGGTGACCGGCTGCGAATGACCGGCGGGCGTCTCGTCGTTCAACCGGGCGGCACCCTATTCCGCAATCCCCAGCGGGTCAAGGGAAATTAGGCGCACGAGATTCAACCGATGTTGCTTAACACCTCGAGCCCCTCACGACCCGGCGGGGATGATCGTCTCCACCAGTCCGGTAGCCACGTCGTAGACGTGCCCGGACACTCCGACGCGCGGGGAGACTGCGGGTGCGGAGCGTAGGCGCTCGACATCGGACCTGACGGTCGTCGCGGGATCGATGACGGCACGCTCGCGCAGCGTCGACTCTTCGGCGCCGATCCGCTCTGCGTAGCTGCTGCGGAAGGCGTCGTCGCCAAGCGCTCCGGCTCCGCACTGGGTGTGGTGGATCACGGCGACCTCGAACAGCGGGCCATCGGGCAATGCGCCCTCGACGATCTGGCTGATGAAGGCCACGTCGTTGATCACCTCCGGGGTAACCCGCCCCGCGACGTTGCGGACGACGATCGCGTCGCTGAGCTCGAGGCCGAGGAAGTGCGCCGGGTCGACACGCGGGTCGAGGCAGGTGATCACGAAGAGGCGCAGATTGGGAAGGACGACGGCGCCGTCATGGCCGCCAGCGGCGGCGAAGGCGCCGTTCCGTTCGAGCCCGGCCTCGATTCCGGTCGCGGGTGCTGCGACTTGCTGCTGGCTCATGGTTCGTTTCCTCCTTTGTCGGGTGGTCAGCTGCATGCCGGGGCGGTGGCGGGAGTGCCGGGCGTCGGCGCCTCGGCGCTCTCTTCGCGGCCCGCACTCGGGTAGGCCGGCAGCAGCGCCAGCGCCAGCAGGGCGCCAGCCGCGGCGACTCCGGCGGTGAGGTAGTTCGCAACGTGGAAGCCGTCGAAGAAGGCGGCGCTGGCCGCGCTATGGATGGCCTCGGCGAGTGCCGGATGTCCCGCGTGCTGGATGTTCCCCGCGAGCGTGAGCGCGGCGCCGACGGATCCGTGCGCGGTGCCCGCATCGGTGGTCGGCAGGGACGCGGGCAGGTGGCTGGTGAGCCGGCTGGCGTAGAGCGACGCGAAGACGCTGCCGATCACGGCGACGCCGACCGTGGCGCCGAGCAGGCGCGTGGCATCGTTGACCGCCGACCCGACGCCGGCCTTGGCCTTCGGTACGACGCCCATGATCGCCTCGGTCGCGGGCGCGCTGGTGAGGCCCATGCCCGTCCCGAGTACGACCATCTGGGCGGCGATCGTCCCGTAGCCGGTGCTCGCCGTGGTGGTCGTGACCCAGAGGTAGAACGCGGCCATCGAGAACAGCCCTGAGGCGACCACGAGCTTCGTGCCAAGCCGGACGGCGAGCCTGGTGCCGATGATCGAGGAGATCGCGACGAGGGAGGCGACCGGGAGGAGGCGCACACCGGTCGACAGCGGGCCGTAGCCCTTCAGGAACTGGAAGTACTGGGTGACGATGAAGATGAATCCCGACAGCGCGAAGAACGAGATCGCGACCGAGACGCTTGCGGCGGTGAACCGAGGGTTGCCGAACAGGCTCAGGTCGAGCATCGGGTGCTCCGTGCGGCGCTCCCAGACCACGAACGCCGTAGCCAGGGCTGCCGTCAGCACGAGGCTGCCGAGCGTCCGAGTGCTTGTCCAGCCGTGGTCCGGGGCCTCGATGATCGTGTAGACGAGCAGCCCGATCATTGCGGTCGACAGCGCGAAGCCGGCGCGATCGGTGCGGGGCGCGCGCGGGTCACGCGAGGTCGGGACGTAGCCGGCGACCAGGACGCCCGCGATCACGGCGATTGGGGTCATCGCGAAGAAGATGCTGCGCCAGTCGGAAAGCTCGAGCAGCCAGCCCCCGACGATCGGCCCGAGCGCGATCGCCGCGCCGGTGATCGCTCCCCAGAGCCCGATCGCGAGCGCGCGCTCCCGTCGCTCGGCGAACACGTTTGTGAGCAGCGACAGCGTCGAGGGGAACACCATGGCCGCACCCACGCCCATCACAGCCCGTGCCGCGATCAGCGCCGCGGCGCTGTCCGTCAGCCCGCCGACCATGCTCGCGAGTCCGAACACCGACAGGCCAGCGAGCAGCATCCCCTTGCGCCCGAAGCGGTCCGAGAGGCTACCCATGGCGAGCACCGATGCGGCGAACAACAGGTTGAACGCGTCCACGACCCACTGCAGCTGTGAGTTGGATGCATGCAGCTCGCGAACCAGCGTCGGCAGCGCGACGTTGACGATCGTCGTATCGAGATTGATCACAAACGCCGCCAGCAGCAGCGACGTCAGAATCAGCGGCTTCGTTTTCATGACTCCTCCAGTGGGCGTGTGATGGACCGGTTCGGTCGCTCAATAGGTGCTATCGGACAGATATATCAAGCTGATATATCCTCGTTTGTGATCCTCGTCACGCCCCGCGTGGCCGTCCTGCGCAAATGACGCGGGATACTGGGTCGACGATGTCGAAGGAGAACCTTGAGAAGGTTCAGCGCAGTTTCGCCGAGTACAACCGCGGTGATATCGAGGGGGCTCTGGAGGAGTGGGCACGCGACGCCCTGTGGGACTGGTCGAACGGCCACGGATTCGATGCCGGCGTCTATCGAGGACGCGACGAAATCCGGGCGTTCTGGCAACAGCGCGGCGCGGCCTTTGAGGAGATTCGGCTCGAGATCATTGACCTGGTGGAGGTGGATGACGACCGCGTGATCGTGGAGAACATTGGGCACGCGCGGGGGCGGGACGGCATCGAGGTTGAAGCTCGAAGCGCGTGGCTGATCACCTTTCGGGGCGGAGAGCAGATCTCGCTCACGCTCTACCAGACCAAGCAGGATGCGCTCGAAGCCGTCGGTCTTTCGAAGTAGGAGATCGGTGCTCTCCTGTGTCCTCTGATGGGCCGGGGAGGACTCGAACCTCCGACCTACGGATTATGAGTTTTTGTAATCCGTAGGCCCTGAGTTGCTTTCCGCTTACTAGAGCGGTTTTAGTTGCTCTGAGTTGCCCTCAGAAGTCGGGATCTCGGGACCAATTTCGGGACCAAGTTGTAAACGCGGATCAACAGCCGGTCGCCGCGTCGAGCGCCCGGCAAACCTCGTCCATCTTCGCCGCATCAAGCTCCGTGATCCGCTCGGTCAACAGGGCCTTCTGGGCAAGGAAGGTGTTGTCAAGGCTGAGAGCGCACGGTCCCCGCATCCCGTCGTCCTCATCGAGCGGGACCTCCGTCGCTATACCGCGGACTGTGCTCGTCGCCGGGACGGCCAGCAGCTCGACGAGCTTGTCGATTGCCTCGCTTCGGGTCAGGATCAGGACGGGACGGCGCTTGTCGTCCGGCCGCTCGTACCACCAGACTTCACCGCGCCTCAATTCCGCTTCTCGCGTCCCCAGGCTTGAGCGATCGTCTCACCCGACTCGGCTCGCTCCTCCTCGTCGAGTCGCTTCATCGTGTCGGCTGCCGCGGCGTCCGTCTGCGCCGAGAGATCGCCCCACTCATCGACGATCCGCCCCTCGGCTGCCGCCAGTGCAGCCTCTGCCTGCTCCTCAGTCCACCGCGGAGCCTGCTTCAAGACCTTCTCCTTCGCGGTCATCCGCCCACCTCGTTCGGGACAACTTCGATGGGTTCGACGAGCGCAAAGCCCTTCTCCGGGATCGGCTCGCCACATTCCCGGCGCCAGTCCAGAACGAGCTCGATCGCGTCGCGGACCATCTCGCGCGCTTCGTCGAGGTACTTGCCCTGGGTCTGCACCTCGGGCAGCTCGGGGACGTGGGCGTAGATCCAGCCCTCCCCTGCATCCTCGTAAACGGCGTTGAAAGTAAGCGCGCTCATGCCGCCAAAGGTACTACCGCGCACTGGCGCCTCCTCATGCCGCCTTGCGTTCTGGTTGATCGACGGGTTGGGGGAAGTCGTCGGAGCCCGCGACGGTCCGTGAGAGGCGCTCTGCGGCGTCGTGCTGGGGCACGTGATGGACGTAGATCATCGTCGTCTGGATGTCGGCGTGGCCCATGTAGGCCTTGACGTCGGACAGCGGGAACGCTTGGACGGCAAGCGTGCCGAAGGTGTGTCGAAGGTCGTGAAAGCGGATTCGCTTGAGGCCGGCTCGATCCAGCGCCCGATGGAAGCGGCGCCGCAGCTTCGAGTCATCGAGGAAGTTGCCGACTGCGTTCGGAAAGACGAGGTCCTCCTCCTCAACGAAGTGCGGCCGTCGCGACAATCCGTCGAGTGCCGTCAGGATCTGATCGATCATCGGCACGCTCCTCACTTTGTGGGACTTCGTGTCGCCCAGTTCCCAGCGAGTGAAGCCCCGTCGCACATGGACGAGCCGCTTGGCGAAGTCGAGGTCGCGCCAGCGCAGCGCGCGCAGCTCACTCATCCGCAGTCCGGTGAAGGCCGCCGTGACGAACAGCGCCGCATCCTGATCGGACTCGGCGGAGCGCGCCAGGGCCTCCACCTCGGCGGGAGTGAGGACGTCGAAGTCCCCGGTGCGCCGCACCGGCTGGCGGTCCACCGCCGCGGCCGGATTGACGCCGATGCCCCAGACCCGCTGCGCCCGCCGGAAGATCCCGTTGAGGAGGACCAGGTGCTTGTTGATCGTGCGATTCGAAAGCCTGCCCTCCCCCAGCAGCCGCGCTCGATAGGAATCGATTCGGTCCACCGTGATCCGCTGCAGCGGCGTGTCCGCCCCAAACTCGGGCAGTAGGGCGTGGGACACCACGCTGCGGTAGTCCGAGATCGTCGACCTCGCGCGACCGCGATCGTGCTCCACATAGCGCAACCACTCCTCGCAGGCTTCCCCGAAGGTGGCTCCGACTAGAGTCGGCATCGTGAGCGTGCCGCGCTGGGCTTCGGCAAGGAGCTCGTGCAGACGCGCCTCGGCCTGGCGACGGGTCAGGTGCCCGGCCGGCGGCCGACTCCGCTCCGTCCAATTGAGTCCGAGCCGCTTCTTCAGCTGGCGGCCATCCGGCAGCCTGAACTTGGCGTACCAGACGGCGCCGCGCTTGCCGCGCCGCAGATGGACATGGCCGGTGGCAACGCTCATCTGCTCGATTGTCTCTCCGCACCCGGACAGCCCTCGGGCCCTGAACGAACACACCCTGCCCCCCGACCTGGCCGCGACGGTAGCGGCGGCGGCGCGTCCGTCAACCTCCGAAGGGGGTCGGGCCGAAGGCCCTTGACGGACCGCGCCTGGCCGCCGCTAGGCTGGCTTGCAGGTCCGGGCGGGTGGTGCTTCATCCTCGAGCCTGGTCGTCTCGACGGGCAGCCATCTCAATCCCTTTGACGCCGTTTCGCCCGAGCTGTCCCAGGCTGATTGAGCGCCCTGGTCGCGGCTGAACTGGTTGGCTGAATACCCGGCCCATCTGCGCATTGCGCCGCGAACACTTCCCGGAAATCTCAGGTTCCATGGCAAGCAACCGCCGGGTTCTATCGGCGTCCCCGCAGCCGCTCGTCGGCAATCGTGGTCATTTGCCCGAAGTTCCGGCCGACATCTCCACCGCCTAGCCAAACCAAGCCCAAACCGTCGGCATTCTCTGTTCCTCGCCTCCTGCAACCTCGGCTTCTCCCTCCTCTGATTGCTAACAACCACCGCCCCCGCGCCGCCCCTCACCAACACCAAAAAGGGGCCAAGCGACTCGACTCCCATTCCTCGTAAGGGAAGGGGAGTCGAGGCGCGCAGGCCCCTGAATTCCGCATAACCATGGGGCGGCGCGGGGGCGAAAGTGTCCGCGCCGCGGACACTTCGCGGACACCTTGCGGACACTTCGCGGACACTTCTGAAAAGCGCTGCTTTGCATGGAAAGGAGCGGTTTACGATTGCCTCGTGCGTTGGTTTCTTTTCTCGGTCGCCTTGGCCGCTCTCCTTCTCACTGGCGGCGGAGGAGACCAACACACGACCAATCAAGCGGCGCGCACCTGGGCCGTGACCGTGGCGAACAACCTTGGCGGCCCCGAGCAGGTCGCCGAAGGTGTCGCTCTTTCGCAGTCTCATGGCCAGAAAGGCTCCTGTCATGGAGCGAAGGCCCGGGCAACGGCGACCCCAGGCTGTGTCTACCAGGCCGCCAAAGCTGGGTGTCTCGCGGCGCAGAGAGTCCGGCGTGGTGGGAGCTTCGCCCTCGGGGCAGAACTCGGCTCCGGGGATCTGGTGAGGGTTTTCCTTCGGGCGTATCGGCTCTGCGGCGGCTCTTTAGCCCATGAGAGGCCGTGCACGTCGCAGGAGAAAAAGGCTCTTCGGAACGCGGCGGAAGCTTCCGAAGGAAAGCGCGAGGGATGCGTGACCGCCAGCGTTGCCGACAAGCTCCCGCAGGGCAACCCCTAAATAGCCTCATTGGACGAGAAGCGGAGGTCATCAAGGATGGACTCGCCGCCGTCGATACCTGGGAAGTGTCCAAGCGCGTCCGATATTCGCCCGAGGTAAAGGGGCGCTTGATTCGAGCCATGATCCCGGTGATGGTTCTGTACGCGGCCGCCGCCGCCGTTGGTCTCTACCTCGTCATCAAGGACCGAGTGCTTCTCGGAGTTGGTCTCCTACTTCTTGCCCACGCAATCGCTTGGGCATTCCACAAATGGGCCGAGCGCTTGCCGAAGGTGGAGGACACGGGCTAGCCGGCTATGACTGGCGTTCAACTCTTCGGATGGCTCGTGGCGGGCTGGATCGCTCTAATCGTGGCGACCGTGGTGGGCGGTTTCCTTTCCGCTGCCATTGGCGCGTGGGCAAGCGTCCTTTGGGGAGTTGCCATCGTCACGCTGCTGGTTTTTTGGATTCTGAGACGACGCCGCGCTGCCTAGCGCTTCTCGTCCAAAGCGACCAATCCGCATTTCGTGGCGGCTGCACGATCGTGGGACGCCTTTCGGAGGCAAAACGGTTCAACTGAGCGATGGTCAGTGCCGATGACTTCCGCATGTCTGTAGCACCGAACGGTCGGCGCATCGGCGCGTTCTTGATTGATTTTCTGTTTGTCCTGCTCGTGCTTGAAGCGCCGTATCTGTGGGCGCTAACCGCACTTGGAATCACGATTGGTGGAGGCGCGAAAGGAGGGGAAACCTTGACCCCTGCGCAGCAGCAGGAGACGTATCTGTGGACTGCGCTGTGGCTCCTCTTTTGTCTTGGTGTGTTCGTGCTCTACGCGTATTTCGATGGATCGACCAAAGGTGCCTCTCCGGGCAAACGGCTCCTAGGGTTGAAGGTCGCCGATCGAACGACAGGTCAACCGATCGGATTTCGCCGCGGCCTGAAACGACGCCTGTTCTGGGTCCTCGGTGTGATCCCCTTTTACCTGGGCCTTCTCTGGGCTTTTGGGAACGATCTGCACCAGGGATGGCATGACAAGGCGGCGGATGATCTCGTTGTCGAAGCCGAGCGCTCAAGCGCACCTGTCGCCCAGCAGCACCCCGCGGTCTAACGGCCGCGGGCGTTTAGCCGCTTCCCATGCAAAGCGGCGCTTTTCCTCCCATTCGCTAATTCCGACTAATTGACTAGAGACCAATTGGGGACCAATTTCGCTTTCTGACGGAATTGGTCCCCAGGGGAATTTGCTGTTTGCAGGAGCTTCGCGATGGGCCGGGGAGGACTCGAACCTCCGACCTACGGATTATGAGTCCGCTGCTCTGACCAGCTGAGCTACCGGCCCGCGCGGCGAGCGTACCGGCCGGGGTAGATTCGTTCTATGGCGCGGGAGCCGGAGGAGCTCGAGGGGACGACCTTCACCTGGCCGCTGCTCGGTGCGCTCTACGGGTCGCTGGTGATCGTCGCCATCATCGCGCTGCTCAGCTCGCACCTCGGCCGCCACCTCGACGACAGGATCGACGCCCCCGCTCGCACGCTGGTGGCGGCGCCGGTGATCATCAGCGCGACTGTGGTCTTTACCGCGAGCATGGTCGCCTTGATCCTGCCCGTCTACCGGCGCTCCGCGCTTCGGGTCGCCGAGATCGCCGCGTGGCTGGTCCCGGCCTGGCTGGTGATGGGCGCGATGGTTCTGGGGGCGATCTCCTTCGCCCTGGACCACGCGGACTGAGTCAGTCGGAGAGCGCCGCGAGCGACTCGCCCACCGAGGACGGTTCGACGACGCCCTCCGCCGCAGCCTCAGCGCCCTCGTTGAAGGCGCTCGCGCCGGCGATCAGGACGGCGGCGGCCGCCGGCTGGATCTGGCCCCCGTCGACGCAGCCGGCCAGGAACTGCTCGATCTCCTTCGCCAGGTCCGCCAGGCGCTCCTGGCCGACCACCAGGGCCGCGCCCTTCAACCCGTGCGCTTCGACCCGGAGCTCCTCGATGCGGGTCGAGTCCTTTTCGCCGGAGGCGGCCAGGGCCTCGAAACCTTCGATCAGGGTCGGCGTGCGGCGCGCCGCCTCGGCCGCCAGCATGGTGAGCAGCTCGTCATCGGGCACGTGGTAGTTCTACCCGCTGGGAGTGCCCGCCGCTAGCCCGCGACCTTCGGGACCGCGGCCTCGAGCTCCTGGACGCTGAAGGGTCCCTGCAGGACGGTGCTCACCTTGCCGCTCTTGTCGATGACGAAGGCCCAGGGCTCGCTCGAGAGGTGGAAGGCGCGCATCTGGGGACGCGGGCCATCGTTGATGTTGTTGTTGTTGTAGATCTCCTGGTGGATGAAGGCGACGCGGTCGCCGAACTCCTGCTTCACCTGTTCCGCGATGTCCGTGACGGGGCCGCAGACACGGGTCTGGCAGAGAGCCGGGGTCGCGAAGAGCAGGACGACGGGCTTCTTGCCCACGACGTTCGCGAAGTCGTCCGAGTGCATGTCGTCCGGCGGGACCCGGGTGTCGATCTGGCCGATGTTCGAAACCTGGCCCGCCGTCAGCGTGTGGATTGCCGGGACCGGTTGCCCGACCTGCGGCATGGGGTAGTCGCCGACGGGACTGGGGCTCGGCATCAGGCTGTACTGGAAGGAGCTGCCGTTCTTGATCAAGGCGGCGAATGCCCAGGGACCGGGCTTGTCGAGCGGGATGTCGGCGACGTAGGCCACCTGGGCGGCGCTCGGGTCGTCCGCGGTCGTCTTCGCGCGGAAGGCGGGCTTCGTGGTCAGGTCCTCGATCCTCGCGGGGAAGGGGCCGATCGCCTGGCCGTTCACGCTGCGGCCGGGGGCCGCGTAGACGGCGACCTGCGCATCGGTGATCGGGTCCTGCCCGGTCGTGAAGACCCCGAATGGGAAGCGGTTGGTGCCCAGGTGGTAGTTCCTGGCCGCCGGGGAGGCGACCGGCCCCTGAGTCGCGTGCGAGGAGACGACGAGCTGCCGGAGGGTCTTGCCCTCCGCGGAGGGGAACTCGGAGGCGGCGGGCGCCGGGCGGCTGCGGGAGCCGGTGCCGTTGTCCGAGCCGCCGCAGCCCGCGACCAGCGCGAGTGCGAGCAGGGCAGCGAGGAGGGTGAGGAGCTTGCGGGGCACGGGCGGCATCGTAGATGGGGCACGTATAGGGTGGCTGCCGCTCTTAGTCGGCAGCTAAAGGAGGAGATGTGGCGGAGAAGGCGGCCCTGATCACCGGCGGCTCGAGCGGCATCGGGCTGGCGATCGCGAGGATGCTCGGCGAGAACAGCTACGGGGTGACTGTCTCCGCCCGGCGTCCGGACAAGCTCGAGGCCGCGGCCGAGGATCTGCGCTCGGGCGGATTGGACGTGCTGAGCGTTCCGGCCAACATGGCCGACGAGGAGAACCTGGCCGCGCTGGTCGCCGCCCACAAGGAGCGGTACGGGCGGCTCGATGTGCTGATCAACAACGCCGGCGTGGGGATCGGCGAGGCGATGGACGCGCTGACGACCAAGTACGTGGACATGCAGCTCGGCGTCAACCTGCGGGCGGTCGTGCTGATGACGCGGGAATGCCTGCCGATGCTGAAGGAGGCCGGGGCCGAGCACGGCAAGGCGCTCCTCGTCAACACCGCGTCGGTCTCCGGCAAGGCGGGGCAGCCGTGGCTGTCGGTGTATTCGGCCACGAAGGCCGCCGTGATCGGCTTCTCCCAGGCGACCCAGAAGGAGATCGCCGGGTCGGGAGTTCAGGTGACGGCCTTTGCGCCCGCCTTCGTCGACACGCCGATGACCGAGTTCGTCAAGGGTCAGGTGGCGGCGGAGGCGATGATCCGGCCTGAGGACATCGCGGAGGCGGTCAGGTTCCTGCTCCGCACCTCGCCGAACTGCCTCGTCCCGGAGATGGTGTTCCTGCGGCCCGGGGACACGATGGACACTCCTGAGCTGGGTTAGGTGCTCCTCCAGATCCGCGCGCCCTTGCGGAGGCCCGCGCGCGCACCCGCCCACCACGCGACCTGGCGCATCAGGTCGAACCAGGCGTCCTCGATCCACCGTGTCTCGCCGCGACCGCGCGCTTTCGCCGTGAGCACGATGCCGAGCCCGCGCGCGGTGCGGCCGATCTCCCGGATGCGAGGCGGCTTGACCGGGTGGCCGCCCATCGCCTCGAACTTGGCGCCGACCAGGCCGGCGCCGTAAGCCCAGCCGAGCTGCTGGCGGAAGAAGCCGAGCTGGCTGGTGCGGTTGCGATGGCGCGCGGTCGCGTTCTCGGCATAGGCGAGGCTGCGGCCGCTTCGCTCCTGGAACCGGAGACCGAGCTCGACGTCCTGGGCGCGGGTCATGTGCGGATCGAACGGGCCGATGCGATCGATCACCTCGCGGCGATAGGCCGCGTTGGCGGTGATCGGATAGGCGGGGTTGGAGTTGAAGGCGAACTGCTGCCAGTTGCCGAGCAGGCGGGCGGCCTGGCGCTCCGCCGGCGTCGTGGCCGGGAGGTGCTGGAGGTCGCCTGCCACCGCACCGACCTCCGGATCCTCGAAGGGGCGAACCAGCTCGGTCAGCCATTGCGGGTCGACGAGGCAGTCGGCGTCGACGAAGGCGAGGATCTCGCCCGTGCTCTCTGCGATGCCGCGGTTGCGTGCATTGGAGACGCCCGGCCTGGGCTCGTGGAGATAGCTGACGGAGCGAGCCCGGATCTCGGCCGCGGTGCCGTCGCTGGAGCCGTTGTCGACGACCAGGATCTCGCGACGGTCCGGCGGGTAGCCGGCGGCCAGGATCGCGTCGATGCAGTCGCCGATCGTCGACTCGCCGTTGCGGACCGGGACGACGACCGAGACGGATGGCTGGAGGGTTGGCGCCCGCGTCACGGGCGCAAGTTAGCCGTGGCGGCTAGGCGTCGGCGCGCTGAACGTCGGCCTCTGCGCGCTCGAGCTCGGCGGACCACGCCTCGGCCGAGTCGGGCGTGGCGGGCTCGGGCAGGCGCTCCGCCGGGTGGGCGTGCTCGGAGTACGCGGTGACGAGGACGTCCCGGACCGAGAGGTCGGAGGACTCCTCCGCCTCCGCCGCGGCGAGGCGGCGGCGGGTGGCCTTGACGTCGCGGACCTCCTCGGCCAGCGGGCGATCGGGGAGCGTCTCTCCACCGACCCCCTCACGCATGAGCGCCATCTCGAGGTAGTTCTCCAGCATGCGGACCTCGAGGCGGGATGCGCGGCGTGGCTTGCGCGGGTTGGCGCGGGTGAAGGCGTCCCAGGCGCGGGCGAATGTGCCGAAGTTGGTGCGGCCGCCGTTGCGGTGTGCGGCGAGCATCGGGCAGACCCCGCCGCGCTTGTCGACGTAGGCGCCGACGATCACGCGGTTCGAGCGGATGCCCCGGAGCATGGCCTGCTTGGTGGCGCTGGGCATGGCGCCGATCGAGTTGCGGAGGCGCTCGGCGTTGTTGCGTCGCTTGGCGATAGGCCAAAGGATGGCGGTGACGCCCTAGGGTCCGCGCAATGAGCCGTTCAGATCGACGGTTGAGATTGCTGGTCGCCGCGTTCGGCGATCCGGGGCATGCGTTCCCGGCGATCGCGCTGGCTCGCGAGCTGCGGCGGCGCGGGCATGAGGTGCTGGTCGAGACCTGGGAGCGGTGGCGGGAGGCGGTTGAGGGCGAGGGACTGGCCTTCACCGGGGCGCAGGAGTACACGGTCTATCCGCCGCCCGGGCCGGACACGCCGGACGGGCAGACGGCCGCGGCCGCGGCTCGGGCGCTGGCGCGGTTGATGGAGGGGTTCGAGCCGGACCTGGTGGTGAGCGACATCCTCACCCTGGCGCCGACGCTCGCGGCGGAGGTGGCCGGGGTGCCGCACGCGACGCTGATCCCGCACGTCTACCCGGTGCAGCAGCCGGGGATGCCGCTCTACTCGCTCGGGCTGCGGCCGCCGCGGACGGCGCTCGGGCGGCTCGGCTGGAGGGCGACGGGGCCGCTGCTCGGGATGGGGCTGCGGCGGGGACGCGACGAGCTCAACGAGACCAGGGCTCGGTTGGAATTGCCGCCGATCGAGCGGTTTCACGGCGGGATCAGCGAGCTGCTGGCGGTGGTGGCGACCTTTCCGCAGCTCGAATACCCGCGGGAGTGGCCGGCGCACGTGCGGGTGACGGGGGCGCTGTTCTTCGAGCTGCCGGGTGATCGGATCGAGATTCCGGAGGGCGAAGGGCCTCTCGTGTTGGTCGCGCCGAGCACGTCGCAGGATCCGGAGTGCGAGCTGCTCCGGGTTGCGCTCGACGGGCTGGCGGATGAACCGATGAGGGTGCTCGCGACGACCAACCGGCACCGGCCCGAGCGGCCGATCGAGGTTCCGGACAACGCGACGCTGGTGGATTGGCTGCTCTACTCGCAGGCGATGCCCGCCGCGGACCTGGTGATCTGCCACGGCGGGCACGGCACGGTCGTGAGGGCGCTGGCGGCCGGCAAACCGCTGCTGGCCTGTCCTTCCGTCGGCGACATGGGAGAGAACGCGGCGCGGGTGGCGTGGTCCGGAACGGGGCTGTCGGTGCCGCGGCGGCTGCTGTCCCGGCGGGCGATCAGGCTCGCGACGCGGCGGCTCCTCGCGGAGCCGGAGTTCCGCGGCAGGGCCCTTGCGGTTGCCGAGTGGTCGGAGGCGCACGACGGCGGGGCCGCGGCGGCAGGGCTGGTCGAGGAGGCAGCCCGAAACGCGACGAGCCGACTGTCGCCGGCTCGTTCCTAAGAAGCTCCGGGGGTGGGACTCGAACCCACAACAACTCGGTTAACAGCCGAGTGCTCTACCGATTGAGCTACCCCGGATCGCGCAAATTCCGTGTGAGCGACCCAGGAATGCCGGGTCGCCAGCAACCTTAGCGGCGCCGGAAGAGGAGGTTTTGGTCAGTTCAGGTCGCTATAGCGGTCCAAAGTGACCAAAACCTGAGTTGAGGTGCCGGCCCCTCGCCCTAGCTGGCCACGCCCGCGTGAGCGATGCGGTCGGTCAGCCGCGCTCGCTCTCCGGCGAGGCGGGTGCTGACCTCGTAGTCGCCCGCCTTCTGCGCGGCGGCGATGCCATCCTCCAGGCGCTGCTGCTCCAGCAGGTCGAAGTTGAGCTGCATCGCGCCCTCGGAGGCCGGCTCGCTCTCCGCTCTCATCACCAGCTCCGTGATCAGCGAGGTGAGCGCCGGGTCATCCCTGGGCAGCCCTGCCATCGGATCCCCCAGGTGCTCGCGCAGCCAGCCCAAGGCCGGGCGCCCCGACGGCGAGAGGTGCTCCTCGGTGAGCCGATCGATGAACGCTTGGCCCTCCTGCGGTTTCGAGATGCACATCGCGAGCAGGGCCCGTTCCCGTGTCTCCCGCGGAGTGAGCGACACCGCGACCGGCTTCGGCGGCTTCGCCCCGTTTCCCTCGCCGCTCGGCGCCGCGCTCGCCTCCGGCGCCGACCGCACCCGCGCCAGGACCAGGCTCGCGTCCGTGTCGAGGCGATCGGCCACCTTGCGAACCAGCTCCTGAAACCCGAGCGTCGTCTCCCCCATCGCCTTCAGGACCGGCCCGACCTCCTCGAGGACCCGCTCCCGCCCCGCCAGGCTCCCGAGGTCGCCCCGTCCCAGCGCCACGTCGACGCGGAAGCTGGGCAGGTCGATCGCTTCCTCGACCAGCTTCATGAGCCGGTCCGCCGAGCCGTCCTTGAGCATGTCCGCCGGGTCCTCGCCCTCCGGCATCGCCGCCACTCGCAGCTCCAGGCTCTTCCCTCCGGCGACCTTCTGCGCCCGGATCATCGCGTCCGCTCCCGCCCGGTCGGCGTCGAGCGCCAGCACCACCGACTCCGTCAATCCGGCGAGCATCGTGATCTGCTCGGGGGTGATCGCCGTCCCCATGATCGCCACCGCCTCCTCCACCCCGGCCTGATGCAGGGCCAGGACATCCGTGTAGCCCTCCACCACGATCGCCCGTCGCGCCTTCGCGATCGGCCCCCGCGCCCGGTCGATCCCGTAGAGCGTGTGGCTCTTCCGGTAGAGCTCGCCCTCCGGCGAGTTGAGGTACTTCGGCTTCGAGTCCGGGCTCAGAGCGCGCGCGCCGAACCCCAGCACCCGTCCACGCTGGTCGCGGATCGGAAAGGTGATCCGGCTCCTGAAGCGGTCGTAGTGCCCGCCCTGCCGTCCCTTCTGGATCAACCCGGCAGCCTGCAGCTCATCGAGCTTGAAGCCCGCGCGCTGGCTCCCGGTCAGCACCTGATCCCAGGCGCTCGGCGCCATCCCCACGCCGAAGCGCCGCAGCACGTCCTCCCCCAGCCCCCGGTCCTCCAGATACGCCCGCGCCTTCCCCGCCTTCTTCGAGTCCCAGAGGTAGCGCTCGTAGAACTTCGCCGTCCGCTCGAGCAGCTCCCATAACCGCGCCTTCCTCCGGCGCCGCGCCTCGGCCTGCGGATCTTCGTTCTCCCTCTCGACCTCGACGCCGTATCGCTCCGCCAGCGACTCGACCGCCTCGGGAAAGGTCAGCCCCTCCTTCTCCTCGACGAAGCGGAAGACGTCGCCACTGGCCTCGCAGCCGAAGCAGTAGTAGAGCTTGTCGCGGGGATTGACCTTGAACGACGGCGTCCGCTCCTCATGGAACGGGCAGTTGCCCCAGAAGTCCTGTCCCCTCTGCTGCAGGTCGGTGTACGCCGAGACGATCTCGAGGATGTCCGCGGCCTCCTTGACCCGTGTCTTGCTTTCTTCGGTGAACTTCGCCATGACTAATCGGGTTGCTGCTCGGCTTCGCCTCCGCTGCACCCTCTCATCAATCTATTGGCGAGCAACCAGCCGGTCGTACGTGTTGAGGCAAAAACGGTCGGTCATTCCGGCGATGTAGTCGGTGACCCGCTGGACCGGACCCGCGTCCGGATCCGTCGCCGGCACCTCGTCGATGTTCGCGAGGTAGTGGTCGAACAGCGTCCGCAGCGCCACCCGCGCCCGCTCCTGCTCCGCGCGAGCCTCCTCCCCCAGATAGACCCGCTCGAACATGAACTTCCGCAGCCGCAGCATCGCCCCGCCGACCTCCTCGCTCTGCGCTATGTCCCCCTCCGCCCGCGAGCGCTCCACCATGTCCTGCACGAGCCGGTCAATCCGGCTCGCTCCGGTCTCCCCGAGCAGCTTGATCTGCTCGGCCGGCAGATCGGCCTCCCCGATGATCCCGGCGCGAAGCGCATCGTCGATGTCGTGATTGATGTAGGCGACCCGGTCGACGATCCGCACCACCCGCCCCTCCAGCGTCACGGGCTTCTCGGGCCCGGTGTGGTTGAGGATCCCGTCGCGCACCTGCTCGGTCAGGTTGAGCCCCCGCCCGTCCCGCTCCAGCTCGTCGACCACCCGCAGCGAATGCTCGTTGTGCCGGAAGCGCATCCCATGCTCCCGGAGCGCCTCGTCCAGCACCTCCTCGCCGATGTGCCCGAAGGGCGGGTGTCCGAGGTCGTGCCCCAGCCCGACGGCCTCGGTCAGATCCTCGCTCAGCCCCAGCGCCCTCGCGACCGTGCGCGAGATGAAGCAGGCCTCGAGTGTGTGAGTGAGGCGGGTCCGGTAGTGATCGCCCTCCGGCGCCACGAAGACCTGCGTCTTGTGCTTGAGCCGGCGGAACGCCTTCGAATGCACGATCCGGTCGCGGTCGCGCTGGAACGGCGTCCGCACCGGGCTGTCCGGCTCCGGCTCGCGGCGCCGAGCGGGATAGGACGGCGTGGCGAGCTCCCACAGGAACTCGGACTCCGCCGCACGGATGCGCCCCTCGAAGGCGGCGGTGGCCTCGGGGGCGGTCTCGATTCGCCTCGCGCTCACCCTTCGATGTTCTCAGCCGCGGCGGCCTGAGCCGCGGCGACCCGGGCGATTGGCACCCGATACGGCGAGCAGCTCACGTAGTCCAGGCCGCTGCGGTGGAAGAAGGCCACGCTCTGCGGGTCCCCGCCGTGCTCGCCGCAGATCCCGAGATGGATGTCCGGGTTCCCCTGCCGACCCCGGTCAACGCCCAGGCGAACGAGCTCGCCGACCCCCGGCTCGTCGAGCGTCTCGAACGGGCTCTGATCGAGAATCCCCTGCTCGAGGTACGCGCCGATGAATCGCCCCTCGACGTCGTCGCGCGAGAGCCCGATCGTCGTCTGCGTCAGGTCGTTGGTCCCGAAGCTGAAGAAGTCCGCATGCCGCGCAACCCGGTCCGCGATCAGGCAGGCTCGCGGAAGCTCGAGCATGGTCCCGATGGAGTAGGGAGTCTCCCGGCCGACCTCCTCCTGCGCGGCCGTCGCGGCCCTGTCCACGATCTCACGCACGTGCTCCAGCTCGGTCTCAT
The DNA here is from genome assembly GCA_963728875.1 of uncultured Solirubrobacterales bacterium. GTDB lineage: Bacteria > Actinomycetota > Thermoleophilia > Solirubrobacterales > 70-9 > DASUPK01. The sequence goes on along the minus strand of CAVSLJ010000002.1, from coordinate 434,107 downwards.
AGGCGATCAACGGGAGCATGATCTCGACGTGCGGCTGCTCGTCCTCGGCCCCCACGGCGGCAGCAGCCTGGACGATCGCCCGCACCTGCATCTCGTAGATCGGCGGGTAGAGGATCGCGAGCCTGGCGCCGCGGGTCCCCAGCATCGGATTGGCCTCGTGGAGGTCGTGCACGATGGCGAGCCTCTGCTGGGCCCGATCGAGCTGCTCCGCGCTGGCACCCTCTCGCGCCAGCTCCTCCAGCTCCTGCTCGAAGTGCTCGACCGGGAGAAACTCGTGCAGCGGCGGATCGAGCAGGCGGATGGTCACCGGCAAGCCGGTCATCTCCCGGAAGATCCCCTCGAAGTCCGCTCGCTGCAGCTCCTGGAGGGCCGCGAGAGCCGAGCGAAACGCCTCGTCCACCGGGGTGGGCGGTGCATCGTGGCCGATCACCAGCCGCCCCTCACCCACATGCGCGCGCCGCCACTCCTCCGCTGCGGCGAACATGTCCTTCACCAGCCCATCGCGGTCGGCGCCGAAGAACATGTGCTCCGTCCGGCAGAGACCGATGCCCTCGGCTCCGAATGACCGGGCCCTGGCGGCGTCAAGTGGCGCGTCGGCATTTGCCCGAACCTGCAGCCGGCGCAGCTCATCCGCCCAGCCGAGCACGGTCCTGAACTCCTCGGTGATCTCGGGCGTCACCAGCGGGACGTCGTCGAGCGTGATCGCCCCGGTGGACCCGTCAATCGCGATGGCCTGCCCCTCGTGCAGCTCATGGCCGTTCACGCTGACCAGTCCCTTGGCCAGATCGATCTCGAGATCCGAGGCGCCGCAGATGCACGGACGGCCCATTCCCCGCGCGACCAGCGCCGCGTGGGAGGCCTTGCCCCCCTCCGACGTCAGGATCCCCCGTGCGGCGGCGAAGCCGGCCACATCCTCGGCCTCCGTGAACGGCCTGACCAGGATCACGTCGTCGCCTGCACCCCCGCGCTCGACGGCCTCGGTGGCCGTGAAGACGATCTCGCCCTTGGCGGCCCCGGGCGAAGCCGCCACGCCGCGCGCCAGAACCTCGTATTCGCGCGCCGGATCGAAGGTGGGATGGAGCAGTGCGTCGAGCTTCCCGGCGTCGATGGTGAGCAGCGCGGGCCCCGGCTCGAGCAGCCCCTCGGCGACCGCGTCGACGACGAACCGAACCGCCGCCTGAGCGGGACGCTTCGCGCTGCGGGTCTGGAGCAGATAGAGGCGCCCCTGCTCCACGGTGAACTCGACGTCCTGCATGTCCTCGAAATGGCGCTCGAGCGTGCGCAGCGCGTCGATCAGCTCCCGGTGAGCCTCGGGCAGAAGCTCCGCCATCTCGTCGAGGCCCTGGGTGTTGCGCACCCCGGAGACCACGTCCTCCCCCTGCGCGTTGACCAGGAAATCCCCGGACGGCTCGGGCGCGCCCGTGATCTCATCCCGCGTGAACGCCACCCCGGAACCCGAGTCCTCACCCCGGTTGCCGAAGACCATCTGCTGGACGTTGACCGCGGTCCCCCAGCGCTCCGGGATCCCGTTCAAACGCCGGTACTCAACCGCGCGGCGCCCGTTCCAGGATCCGAAGACCGCCTGAATCGCTGCGTCGAGCTGCGCGCGGGGATCCTCGGGGAACTGTTCCCCGGTCTCGTCGCGGTAGATCTCGCGAAACCGGTCGGTGAGCCGCTTCAGGTCACCGACGTCGAGGTCGGTGTCGAGCTCGACTCCTCGGTCTCGCTTCACCTCCGCGATCGCATCCTCGTAGCGCTCGCCCGGAATGCCCCTGACGACGTTGCCGAACATCTGGACCAAGCGCCGGTAGGAGTCGCGCGCGAAGCGCTCGTCGCCTGTCCTCTCCGCGAGGCCCGCCACGGAGCGGTCGTTGAGGCCGAGGTTGAGAACGGTGTCGAGCATGCCGGGCATCGAGACCCTCGCTCCGGAACGGACCGAGACCAGCAGCGGATCCCCGGTGTCGCCGAGGGTGCGACCGGCCAGACGCTCGAGCCGCTCGAGGGCCTCATCCACCTGATCGTCGAGACCCGGCGGTTTCTCCCCTCCCGCATCCATATAGGCGACACAGGCCTCCGTCGAAACCGTGAACCCGGCCGGCACGCGCTCCTCGCCCAGCACCTGCGTCATCTCGGCGAGATTTGCCCCCTTGCCCCCGAGCAGATCGCGCATCGCGCGCGACCCCCCCGAGAAGTCGTACACGTACTGTGGTTGCTCTGCCACCCGCGTACGCCTGACTATAGGCTCCGCGGCGTGGCCGAGACGGCGCTGATCACAGGTGCATCATCGGGCATCGGGGAGGAGTTCGCCAGGCAGCTTGGGGCGCGCGGCTACGACCTGATCCTCGTGGCGCGGCGGAAGGACCGCCTCGAGAAGCTCGCGGAGGACCTGCCTGCCAAGACCACCGTGATCGAGTGCGATCTCACCACCGACGCGGACAAGCTGCCCACCAAGGTGACGCGCCGGAAGCTCCAGGTGGACCTGCTGGTCAACAACGCGGGCTTCGGCCTCCGAGGCCCCGTCCTCGATCTCGATCCCAAGCGCGAGGCCGAGATGGTCCGGGTCAACTGTGAGGCGGTCGTCACCCTCACCCATGCCTTCGTCCCGGGGATGGTGGAGCGCGGCCGCGGCGGCCTGATCACCGTCGCCAGCACCGCCGGCATGCAGCCCCTCCCCTATGAGGCGACCTACGGCGCGACCAAGGCCTTCGCCATCTCCTTCATGGAGGCCCTCTGGATGGAGCTGCGGGGCAGCGGCGTGACGATCACGGTGGTCAATCCCGGCCCCGTGAGGACCGAGTGGCAGGAGGTCGCCGGCCACACCGAGGACACGCCTCTGCCGCCCGGCATGATCAGCGCCGAGCAATGCGTCAAGGACGCCCTCCGCGCCTACGACCGCAAGAAACGATCGGTGGTCACCGGCCGGTTCTTCCCCTGGTTCATGCGCGCCAGCAAGGCTCCGAAGGGGGTCAAGCTCCGCGTCACGGAGCGGATGTACCGCCCGCCGAGCTAGGCCGCCGCCGCGAGTGGCTGGTCAGGTGCTCATGTTCACCGTCAGCCGCGTGACACTGATGAATGACGCCGCGGTGAACTGGGCCTCGACGACGAACTCGAGAGAGTCGTCGGGCCCCACGGTCACCGGCGACGCCGGCGCATAGGTCCGACAGGCCGCATCGGTCCGGTTGGTGGTGTCAAAAACGGGATAGGCGACGCTGGAAGACCCGGTTGCGTCGGTGATCTTCGGCACCTCCACCTGGTCGAGCGTCGCGGTTGCGTCGGCCGCGTAGCAGAAGACGACGCTGTCGAGCTGCGTCGGACGTCCCTGTACCAGGCTCGGCACGGTGAGCGGCGCGTAGAAGAACTGACTGGAGGTGTTGCCTGCCAGCCTCACAAAGCCAGTGGGGTGCGAGACCGTTGAGGTCCCGGTAGCGACGAACGAATCGATCCCCTCCTGAACCTGGAAGCTGCCGCTGCTGGGCAGGAAACCTCCCGATCCGACGCCGCCGAGCTTGTCGGCGTTCTTGGCGCTCGCGACCGAGAGACCAGGTGCGCGCTTGGTGATGATCTTGTTGACCGTCTTCTTGTTCAGCACCCCGCCTGCGACTGCGGTGCCACCAAGGGCCGCGATCAACGCGGTGACGGCGATCACCGTCGCCGGTGACGGTCGTCCGAGTAGCTTCTTCATGCTTCCTCCTCTTGCGCCGGAGGACGGACGGTCCGGCGTTGCGCTGACGCTTCCCCTTTGGACTCCCTTTCGCGGCCATCCTTTCTCAGGCTGAGAGCCACGTCAAACCCATTCTGTATCTGGAAGAGGGGTGGCCGCTTAGGCCACGGCGCGCAGATGCACGTGCGCGTGGTGTTCCAGCGTCTCCGTGATCGCGCGATCGGCCTGCGCCGCGACGCGGCGCTCGGCCTCCGGAGCGTCCGACAGCGGCCGCGCCAGCGCATCGACCATGAACCGGTGCGCCTCCTCGCTGAACCCAAAGCCGCCGCCCTCGCAGCTCGCGCAGACCACTCCCCCGGCCGAGCCCGAGAACGCGGCGATGTGGTCGGCCTCCCCGCAGCTGGCGCAGCTCGCCAGCTCGGGTGAGAAGCCGGCTGCCAGAGCCAACTTGAGGCGAAAGGCGAGCGCAGCTCCTGGAGCGCTGGCCGACTCGGGATCGGCGTCGAGCAGCCCAAGGTAGGCGCAGAGCAGGTTGTACGCGGCCTCGTTCGGCTCGCCGGAGTCGAGCAGCCGCAGCACCGCGTCGCAGGCGCGCCCCGCCGACCCGAGGGCCGCCCCATGCGAACGCAGCGTCCCGTGCCCGTCGACGGTCGATGCGCCCGTCACGGTGAATAGATCGCCCCGCCCCTCATAGAGGACGAGGTTCAGGCGGAAGAACGGCTCCAGGCGCCCCCCGAACCGGGACTTCGGCCGGCGCGACCCCTTGGCGATCGCCCCGATCCGCCCGCGGGTCGCCGAGTAGAGATGAACGATTCGATCGGCCTCGCCGTAGCGAATGCTCCGCAGCACGACCGCCTCGGTCTTGAAGTTCCCGGGCATGGCCCATTCACGTTGCCGATAGCTCCGGACGAGTTTGGTCACTTAGGACCGCTATGGCGGTGAAACTGACCAAAACTCTCCGCGGCCGAACTACGCAGCCCGGCGCACCGCGTCTCGGATCGCCGCGCCCGTGACGGTCGCAGCTGCCGCGCCGATCTGGAACGGCGCGAACTGATCCGGCTCGCCCCGCCCGGAGGCGAGACAAAACACGACGTCGCCATCCACCGGCGTGAAGACGGGGTCGATCGCCCGGCCCATCCCGGCGGTGGCAGCCCGCGCGACGATCGAGCACTGCCTCTTGTCGAGTGCCGCATCGGTACAGAGGACGACCGGGGTCGAGTTGCCCTCGGGAACCCGGAGCTCCGGCGGCTGCTCCATCGCGGCGATCAGCTCGGCACCGCGAAGCTCTTCACCCTCCTCCCCCCTCGGACCGGCGAGCACCGAGCCGTCCTCGTCGATCACGTCACCCGCGGCGTTGACGGTCGCGATCGCGGCCACCGTATGGCCCGTCCCGGTGACGAGCGCCGCATATCCGACCCCACCCTGGCTTGCCCGCTCCCGGCCGAGCAGCTTGCCCACGGTCGCCCCTGTTCCGGCGCCCACCGCCCCGCGCTCGGGGACACCCTCCCGGGCCGCCTCGCAGGCCGCGTAGCCCTCGTCCGGGCCCGGCCGCACCTTGCCCTCGCCGGAGGGCAGGTCGTAGATCACCGACGCCGGGACGATCGGCACCCGCCCGTAGGGAGTGAAGTAGCCGCGATCGTGATCCTCGAGCCAGCGAACCACTCCGTCGGCCGCGGCGAGCCCGAAGGCGCTACCGCCAGTCATCAGGATCGCGCTCGCCTCGTTGGCGTTCGCCAGCGGCCGCAGGGTGTCCGTCTCGCGGGTGCCGGGCCCTCCGCCGTGCACGCAGACGCCGCCGCGCGTCTCGGGCGGCGGGATCACAACCGTGCAGCCGGTGCCGCCGGCCTGGTCGGACCAGTGGCCGACCGAGAAGCCCTCGGGAAGCGGGACGGGCTCGGTCACCTTGCCTTGGCCTTGGCCCTGCGCCGCGGGCGCTTCCGCAGACGCTCCTGGCAGACCGGGCAGTAGTAGGTCGAGCGCCCGGTGACGACGATCCGCTGGATCACGCCCCCGTCATCGCGGCGACAAGCCTCTCCCTCGCGGGTGTGAACCAGGAACTCGTCCTGCATTGAGCCCCGCTCCCCACGCGCGTCCAGATAGTCGTCGATGCTCGCCCCGCCGTGGTCGAGCCCGGCCTCGAGCGCGCCGACGATCCCCTCGACCAGGCGCGCGGCGTGCTCCCGCTTCATCGACCCCGCCGGCGAGAGCGGATGCAGCCGCGCCCGCCAGAGGGCCTCGTCCGCGTAGATGTTCCCGATCCCGGCGACCCGCGACTGCGTCAGCAGGAAGGACTTGAGCGGCGCCGTCCGATCCTTCGCCAGCTCGAGCAGCCGCTCGGGCGTGAGCTCCCCGGAGAGCGGCTCGACGCCGAGACGACTGGCGAAGAACTCGTCCAGCTGATCTCCGGCGTCGAGCACGACGGCCTGGCCGAAGCGACGGACATCGGTGAACACCAGCGTCCGTCCGTCGTCGAGCTCGAAGCGGGCGCGCACGTGCCTCGGCTCCGGCGCCGCCTCGTAAAGCCGCGGCGCGCCGAGCCGCTCGTTCTTCATCAGATCCGCGGTCTCGCCATGCTCGGAGTCGCGGAGCAGAAGGTTTCCCGTCATCCGCAGGTGCATGGCGAGCGTGCGGCCGCCCTCCAGCCCGATCAGCAGATACTTCCCCCGCCGCGCCACCGCGGTCACCTCCCGCCCGCGCACGGCTCGCTCCAGGGCCTGCGGCGGCTCCGGCCTCGTCAGCCGCTCATCGAGGACCGACGCCGAGACGATTCGCTTTCCGACCAACTCCGGCTCGAGCTGGCGGCGAACCGTCTCCACCTCGGGCAACTCGGGCATGTGACAGAGGCTATTGAGCCAGGTGCGCCCGTGGATGCGCCTTGAAGTAGGCGTCCTTCAGCTCCTCGCCCGAGAGGTGCGTGTAGAGCTGAGTCGTCGAGAGATCGGCGTGGCCGAGCATCTCCTGCACCGAGCGAAGGTCACAGCCACCGGAGAGCAGGTGCGTCGCGAAGGAGTGGCGCAAGGTGTGAGGGCTCATCCGATCGCCGAGCCCGGCGCTCTTGGCGTGCCGCAGAACGATCTTGTAGAGCCCCTGCCGAGTCAGCGGCCCGCCGCGGAAGTTGACGAACAGCTTGCGCTCGTCGTTCGAGCGGACCATCTCCGGCCTGCCGGAGCGCAGGTAGACGCGGACGGCCGCCAGTGCCTTCCCTCCGACCGGCACCAGGCGCTCCTTGGAGCCCTTGCCGCGGGCGCGGACGATGCCGTGCTCGAGGTCTACGTCGGAGATCTCGAGCGAGATCGTCTCCGAGGCCCGCAGCCCCGACGCGTACATCAGCTCGAGCAGCGCCCGATCGCGCAGCGTGGCCGCGTCATCGCCCCGCGGCTGGGCCAGCAGCCGCTGAACCTCCGCATAGCTCAGGACCTCCGGCAGCTTCTTGCCGCGGCGCGGCGTCTCCAGCCGAGCGGCGGGATCATCCTCGATCTCCTCCTCGCGACGGAGGTGGCGATAGAAGGAACGCAGGCAGGCGGCCTTGCGATTGACCGTCGCGGTCGAGCACGGGGCTCGGCCATTGCCGTCGCCCTGTGCGATGTCGGCCAGGAAGTCGGAGAGGTCACGAGGCTCGACGGCGGTCGCCTCGCGATCACGTTCCGCCAGGAAGCGGCCGAACTGGAGCAGATCGGTGCGATAGGCGGCAAGCGTGTTGCGCGACAGCCCCCGCTCGAACTCGAGGTGCGCGAGGAAGTCGAGCACCAGCGTCTCGTAGCGCTCCGACGGCTGCGTCTTCGCAGGCCTTTCAGGCGCGATTGTCGCCATACGGAGTACTTCCGCGGCGGGCCTCCGGTCCCTCCTAGAGCATCTCCTTCAGCATCAGCAGCCCGATCAGGGACTTGGCGTCCTCGCAGCGCTCGATCGCTGCATCGATCTCGCTGAGCGGGAACTCGACGACCTCGATCCGCTCCTCGGGCGTCTGCACGCCCTTCACGTCGTACAGCTCTGTCGCCACGAAGAGCCAGACGCGCTCGTTGGCGAAGCCGGGGCTCGTGTAGAAGGTCTTCAGCTCGCGCCAGTCGCCGGCGGCCTTGCCGATCTCCTCGGCCAGCTCGCGCTGCGCGCACTCGAGTGGGGTCTCGCCCTCGACGTCGAGCTTGCCGGCGGGGAGCTCCAGGAGCGCCGGCTCCTCCACCGCCTCGCGAGGCTGCTCGACCATGAAGAGACTGCGCCCGTCGTGCGGGATCACACACACGGCCCCGGGATGGACGACGACCTGCCTCGTGGAGCGGCTGCCGTCGGCGTACTGAAAGGTCTCCATCCGCACCGAAGCGATCGGCCCGCGGTGGACGAGCTTGCCTCCCACCTTCTTGAGGCGCTCGTCGCTCACGCCGCGAGCTCCGTCACCGTCGTCGCGGCGAGCCCGTCGCCGGCGGCGAGCGCCGCCGCGAAGAAGAGGCGGTCGTCCGCGAGCTCGCGGCCCATGTGGGTCGCTGGGGAGCTCGCTCTCCGCGTATTCATCGACCGGCGCCTCGCGCGGCCAGATCTCATGGCGGTCGCCGCATGCCTCCCGCAGCTCGTCGAGCGAGCCGTTCGGGGCGGGCACCCGGACGTCACCGAGCAGCATCCTCAAGACCGTCGCGGTGTGGTGGCTCAGGCCGCGGTGGCGAGGACGTGGATCCGCGCTCGACATCCGGGGCGCGAGCAGGGTCTCGTGGCCGAGGATCAGCGAGGCGTGCGCGGTATCGAGGGCCTCCATCCCACCGTGCCCGAGCTCCGATCCGGACCCGACGATCCCCGGTCCGGGCCCGGCGACCACGGCGTCCCAGCCGAGCGGGCCGGCGGCGGCCTCAGAGCGCCGATCCCCGTGAGCGCCTCCAGCTCCCCGCCATAGGCCGAGCCGGCCGTGATGTGCCCGGCGAGCAGTCCCGCTCGCCGCAGCTCGGCGACGTCGTCCGAGAGCGCGCCCGGCAGGGCGCCGCCTGAGGTCTGGACGTAGCCGACCCGCAGCTCCGGAGCCGCGCGGCGAGCCGCCCAGGCCGCGGGCGCAAGCTGACCGTGGAGCGAGAGCACCAGGACGGGAATCCGGCCGGCGACTGACTCGGGCTCGCGCGCCTCGAGCGGCTCGACCGGATGCTGGAGCGACGTGTAGTTGAGCTTCAACGCCGTCGCCTCCCGCGCACCCGGGGCATCGAGCCCGCGCGTCAGGTTGACATGCACCACGTCGAAACCGCCGGAGCCCAGCCCGAGATCCCGGGCCTCCGTATTGAGGATCAGCTCGTCGCCCTCGCGGATCTCGCCGACCAGCGATTCATCCGCCCAGGCCGGCCGCTCCTCGTCGCCGATCCGGACCCGAAGCGGATCCGCCTGACTCACGACCCCCCGCCGCAGCTTCAACACCGTCTATCCCCCGTTCGTCGTCACTGCCACCTTCGCGGCCTCGTCGATCGCCGCCTCGCACACTTCGAGCATCTCCACGATCGCGCCCTCCGTAACCGACTCCTCCGGCGTGTGGTTCGCCTCGGTCCCGTTGGCGAGCAGCACGGCCTCGTAGCCGGACGCCACCAGGGCGTTCGCATCGCTCCCGCCGCCCGTCGCGACCAGCCTCGGCTCATGCCCCGACCGGCTCAGCGCCTCGGACGCGATCCGCACCGCCTCCGACTTCGGGTCGAGCCGGTAGCCGCGGAACATCTCGATCACCTGCGCATCGACGTCGCAGCCCTGCTCCCCCGCCGCCCAGGTGCAGGCGTCGACCATCTCGCCGATGGTCGAAGCCGCCTTCTCCCCATCGACGCTGCGAGCCTCGCCGAGGATCCGGCAGTGCCCGGCGACGACGTTGGACGCCGTCCCGCCCTCGATGATCCCGACGTTCGCCGTTGTCTCCTCGTCGAGGCGGCCGAGCTTCATCCCGGCGACCGCCGCTGCCGCCGCCGCGATCGCGCTGTGCCCGTCCTCGGGATTGATCCCGGCGTGCGCCTCTTGCCCGGTGAACTCCGCGATCAGCCTCTTATATGTAGGGGCGGCGACGATCACCTCGCCGATCGGCGTGGCGTGGTCGAGCACGTAGCCGAAGGGAGCGTGCAGCGCCGAGATGTCAAGCTCCCTGGCGCCACGCAGACCGTCCTCCTCCGCCACGGTGAAGACCAGCTCGAGCCCGATGGGCGCCGGATCGGCCGCACGCCGGGCGGCGAGCTCCATCAGGACCGTCACCGCGGCCTTGTTGTCGGCGCCCAGGATCGTGTCGCCGCGCGTCACGAAGCGGCCGCCATCGCGCACGACGTCGATCGGCCCGTCGTGCGGAACCGTGTCGAGGTGCGCGAAGAAGGAGACCCAGCCGCCGCTCGACCCGGGAACGCGGGCGATCAGGTTGCCCGCGGCGGCCTCGGCCGCCACGGCGGATCCATCCTCGGTGACGTCGACGTGATGCTCGCGCAGCTCGTCCATGACCGCGTTGGCCACCTCGCGCTCCTGCCCCGTGGGGCTCGCGATCTCGCAGAGCCGCTCGAAGCGGTCAAGCATGCGCTGGTCGTCCTGACTGGAGATCGGGACAGGCTATGACGCGGAGCCATGCGGCGTCACCCGCCGCTGATACAAGACCGGCGTGGCTCGCCGACCGATCCAGACCGAACAGCCGCACCCGGCTCTGCGCAGCGGCGCTCCCTCCACCAGGTGGGAGGGCCGCCTCGAGATCATCATCGCGGTCGCCCTCGGACTCGCCGCCGTGGTCACCGCGGGCGCCGTCTACCTCAACGAGCATCAGGAGCACAGGGCGAACGTCGACTTCCACCAGGCGACGCATCGCCTGATCGAAGCGACGGTCGTCGGCATCCGGACCCCCGCCGGGCGTGCGCTCGAGGCGAGCTCACTGCACGAGGTCGAGCAGGCCGAGGACCATCAGGACAAGGCGGCCAGCTACACCCTCGCGGAGGTGATCCTCGCCACCTCGCTCTTCCTATTCGGCGTCGCCGGCATCAGCTCGCGCTGGCGGATCAAGATCGGCGCCCTCGCCACCGCGACCGGGGTGTTCCTGGTCGCGGTGGTGGTATTGGCGACCGTCTAGCCGAGCGGTGGACGCCGGCAAATCCGGCCACATCGCACCCCGATAGGCGCATAGACTGAACCGGACCAAGGGGCGGTTCGCGTGGGGCCCCGTAAACGATCTTCTGGGGAGAAGAGAAATGAACGCAATCAGCTCTGTGCGAGCCCGAGCCGGACTCGTCATCGCCCTCGGCGCCGTGATCCTGGCGGTGCCCGTGCAATCGGCCGTGGGCGCGGTGACCGGCACGAACAATGCCAACACGGTCGCGACGGCCATCGACCCGAGCAGCACCGGCGCCTTCACCTTCACCGTCGGCGCGACCCAGGCTGGGACCGGGAACACAGCACTCTCCGGCTTCCCGACCTCCGGCGGGACCTACGGGATTCTCACCTCGGGGAACGCCAACATCGCGGATGACCCGAACACGGGCAACGGTGATGGTGCGTCCCTGCTCATCAACGACCCGGCCCGCGGTGACGCCAACGACTCGCAGACCCTGGCGATCAACTTCAACGTCCCGGGTGGCAACACCTGTGCGCTGGTCGACTTCAAGTTCCTCTCGGAGGAGTTCCCGGAGTACGTGAACGCGGGATTCAACGACGGATTCATCGCCGAGCTCGATTCGACCAACTGGTCGGTCTCGGGCCAGAAGATCAACGCGCCGCTCGACTTCGCGGCGGGCTACGGCGACCAGGTGTCCGTGGACACGGTCGGTCCGACGGTCGTCGACCCGGCGAACTCGTCCGACACGACCTACGACGCGGCGACCAAGCTGATCACCACCAAGACGCCCGTCTCGCCGGGCGCCCATACGCTCTACCTGTCGATCTTCGACGCCGGTGACTACATCTTTGACTCGGCGGCGTTCGTGGACAACCTCAGGTTCAACGCCGAGCCGCCTTCGACGTGCAGGCCCGCGGACATCTTCGAGGGCAAGGTCGGCGCCCAGCTGCTGGGCAAGGCCAAGGCGAAGGGCAAGAACGTGTTCATCCCGATCCAATGTCTGCTGCCCGCCGGAGCCACCGACCCGTGCGTCGGGAACGTGAACGTGACCGGACAGGCCGCTGGAGCCTCCGCCGCGAAGAAGATCAACTTCGCGAGCGGGTCCTATTCGGTCCCGCCCGGGCAGACCGGCACCGCCACGGCGAAGCTGACCAAGCGCGGGAAGAAGACCATCAAGCGCAAGGGCAAGACCAAGGTCCAGATCGTGATCACGAACACGGTCAACAACGTCAGCCAGGCGTACAAGGGCAAGCTCTAGGCCCGAGAGCCAGATCCGTGGACGAGGGCCGGGCGCCGAGCGCCCGGCCTTCGTCTTTAGGAGCGGCGGACGCTGATGTCCTCGGAGTCCTCCGCCGTCGCCTCGGCCTCGGCGGCCGGCTCGGCGGTCTCCGGGCGCTCGGCCGCCCGCTTCGCAGCGGCGCCGACGAAGTCGCGGAAGAGAGGCTCCGGCCGGGTCGGCCGGGAGTTGAACTCCGGGTGGAACTGGGAGGCGACGAAGAACGGGTGGTCCGGAAGCTCGATCACCTCGACGAGGCGGTCGTCCGGCGACGTCCCGCTCGCCACCAGGCCCTCCTCCTCCAGCCGCTTGCGAAGCATGTTGTTGACCTCATAGCGGTGTCGGTGACGCTTGTAGATGACGGGCTCCCCGAAGATCTCCCGCGCCTGCGTGTCCTCGTGGAGCTTCACCGGGTCGGCGCCGAGCCGCATCGTCCCGCCGAGGTCCGAGACCTCCTTCTGCTCGGGCAGCAGGTCGACCACCGGATAGGGAGTCTCGGGATCGAACTCGGCCGAGTTGGCGCCGTGCATCCCGCAGACGTTTCTCGCGAACTCGACGACCGCGATCTGCATCCCGAGACAGATCCCCAGGTAGGGAATCCCCTTCTCGCGGGCGATGCGGGCCGCTTCCACCTTCCCTTCGATCCCCCGCTCGCCGAAGCCGCCGGGGATCAGGATCCCGTCGACCCCCTCGAGATGAGACTCGTCGATGTCCTCGGCGGAGACCAGCTCGGTCTCCACCTCCACCCCGTGCTGCCAGCCCCCGTGGGTGAGCGCCTCGATCACGGACTTGTAGGCGTCCTCGAGCTGCACGTACTTGCCGACCAGCGCGATCTTCACCTTGCGCTCGCGGGAGGCGTCGGCTCGCTTGATCAGCTCCTCCCACTCGGTCAGGTCCGGAGCCTCGGACTCCATCCCGAAGTGATCGAGGATCAGGTCATCGGCGCCCTCGGCCCGGAGGACGAGCGGCACCTTGTAGACGTTGTCGACGTCGCGGGCCGAGATCACGGCGTCCTCGGGCAGGCTGGCGAAGAGGGCGATCTTCTTGCGGATGTCGCGATCCAGCCCCTGCTCGGAGCGGCAGAGCAGCGCGTGGGGCTGAACCCCGATGCGGCGCAGCTCGTTGACGGAGTGCTGGGTCGGCTTCGTCTTCATCTCCCCGGCGTGCCCGACGTAGGGCACCAGCGTCAGGTGGATGAACATGCAGCGCTTCGGGCCCATGTCGGTGTAGAGCTGGCGGATCGCCTCGAGGAACGGCAGCGACTCGATGTCGCCGACGGTGCCGCCGATCTCGGTGATCACGAAGTCCACGGCCTGCGACTCGGCGACGATCAGGATTCGGTTCTTGATCTCATCGGTGATGTGCGGGATCACCTGGACCGTCGCGCCGAGGTAGTCGCCCCGCCGCTCGCGCCGGATCACGCTGTTGTAGACGCCGCCGGCCGTGAAGTTCGAAGCGCGAGACGTGTTCTCGTCAGTGAAGCGCTCGTAGTGGCCGAGGTCGAGGTCGGTCTCCGCTCCGTCCTCGGTGACGAAGACCTCGCCGTGCTGGAAGGGGCTCATCGTCCCGGGGTCGACGTTGATGTAGGGATCGAGCTTCTGCAGCTGGACCCGGAAGCCGCGTGAGACGAGAAGCCGGCCGAGTGAGGCGGAGGCGATGCCCTTACCGAGGGACGAGACGACGCCGCCGGTAACGAACAGAAATCTGGTGTCCCCTGGCTTCGGTTGGCTCAATTGCCTCTGCCGACCGAGTCTAGTCGAGCGAGAAGCGGAACTCGCTCGATGGCAGAGGAGATCGAACGAAACTCCCCATAGAGCGAGATCGCCGTCAGGAGCACGAGCGCGCACCACATCGCGGGAACCGAGAGCGTCGTGACGAGCAGCACCCCGGCCATGGCGCCGATCAGGCTCGCTCCGGAGTCGCCCAGCATCGCCCGCTCGCGGAGGGTGAACCAGGCGCCGATGGCGACCGGTCCGATCAGCGCCGCGACCGGCTCGAGCGTCGCCAGGCTCCAGGAGGCTAGGCAGACACCGGCCGCGGTCACCGCCAGTCCCTTCTCCGAGCGGCCCGGGCGGGTGTCGAGCAGGTTGCCGAGGTGCGCCGCCAGCGTGAGCACCCCGACGGAGAGGACGAACTCGGCGGCGCTCACCTCCCGTCCCGTCAACGCGTATCCCGCCAGCGCGACGGTGCCGACCGCCTTGATCGCGCCCGTCGAGAACCCGCCTCGGCCGAGGGCGCGAGCGTGTCCGCGCAGGCCACGCGGCGAGCCGGCCGCCACGTCGTCCAGCAGCCCGAGCGCGCCAACCCCCGCGAGGAAGACGAGCCACCGGCTGGGACCCGCAACGAGCGCGGCACCAACGGCGACGAGCAACAGAGCCCCCAGCGGGAAGAGAACCGGCCTGCCGCGATAGTTCGAGCGGCGAGTCAAGTCAGCCGGTCGATCCCGCTCGCATCGACGAGCGCGTCGCCGACGAGCAGGCGGGCCAGAAAGGTCGAGGACATGCCGGCCCTGCCCTTGCCCAGGAACTCGACCAGCGACTGGGGAGTGCCGACGCTGACCAGAAGCTCCGCCCCGTGCTCGTAGGCGATCAGCAGCGCGAGGTCCTGGCTGGTGCCGGGCGCTGCGACGACGGAGTGGCGGAGCCCGAGCGCCGCGAGTCGCGCCGCGCCCGGTGCGCCTCCGCCGGGATACCCCTGGACGATCAACTCGGCCCCGCCGCGGAGAGCGGCATCGCTGGCCGAGTCCATGTCTCCCACGATCAGGTCCGGCACCAGGCCGCGGTCGATCAGCGCGTCGGCGCCGCCATCCACCCCGACGAGGATCGGATCTCGTCTCTTCAGGTAGCCGGCGAGCGCGTCGAGATCGCGAACGTGATCGCCACCCCGGGCGACGATCAGCGCGTCGCGCCCCCGGAAGCTCGTCCGCGGCTCGGGCAGCTCGCCGAGCGAGAGGAACTCCTCGGCCTCCTCGCGGACGTGATCGAGCGTGTTCTCGGCGAACTCCCGCAGAGCGCGCCCCGCTCGCTCGCGCCCCTCGTCGAGCCGCGCCATGAGCTCCTCGGCGTCGAGCGTCACTCCCTCGGCGACCGCCGCCCCGACGACCCGGATCTCGCCGGCATCGATCTCGAGGGGATCGCCGTCGGCGACGCGGTCGAGCAGGCCCGCATCGGCATCGATCAGCGGGATCCCGGCTCTGAGCAGGGTGAGCGGCCCGAGGTTCGGAAAGGTGCCGTCCGCTGACGGCGAGGCGTTGACGACCGCCGCGGGGCTCGCCGCGACCAGCTCCTGAGCGGCGACCCGGTCCAGGTTGAGGTGGTCGATCACGGCGATCTCACCCGGCCCGAGACGGCGGACGAGCTCCTTCGTCCGGAGGCCCACCCGGGCGATCCCGGTGATGACGCTGGGGACGGCGACTGCCATCCGCAGAGCCTATGTAAGGAGCGCTCAGGCGGCGCGGAGCAGCTCGCGCGCGTGACGGTCGGCGGCCTCGTCGCCGTCATTGCCGCCCAGCATCCGGACGATCTCCGCGACGAGCCCCTCCCCGTCGACCTGCTCGACCCGCGCGGTCGACTGGCCGCGATCGACGCTCTTCTCGATCCTGAAGTGGGTCTCGGCCATCGAGGCGACCTGCGGAAGGTGGGTGATGCAGAGCACCTGGCGCTCCTCGCCGAGGGCGCGCAGCCGTTCTCCGACCGCCTTGGCGGTGTTGCCGCCGATCCCGGCGTCGATCTCGTCGAAGACATAGGTCGCGGCGCCGCCGCGAGCGCCCTGTCCGGCCAGCGCCAGCATGACCCTGGAGAGCTCCCCGCCCGAGGCCGCGTCCCGCAGGGGGGACACCGGCATGCCCGGGTTCGTGGCGACCTGGAAGGCGACCCGCTCCTGGCCCAGGGCGCCGAAGCCCTCCGGGTGCGGCTCGAGCATCACCTCGAGCTTCGCACCGCTCATCGCGAGCTGGTCGAGCTCGGCGGCAACGCTCTTCTGCAAGCGGCTCGCGGACTTGGCCCGGACCTCGCTGAGCTGCCCGGCGAGATCGGTTCGCCTCCGCTGCGCCTTCGCCAGCTCGGCCTCCAGCCGGCCGGTCGCCTCCTCGCCCCCCTCGATCGTCTCGATCTCGGTCCGGCAGTGCTCGGCATGCGCCAGCACCGACTCGATCGCGCCGCCGTGCTTGCGCTTCAGCCGGTCGAGAACGTCCAGGCGCTCCTCGACCTGCTCGAGCCTGCCCGGCTCGGCCTCGATCCCCTCGGCGTAGCCGCGCAGGTCTCCCGCCAGCTCCTGGAGCTCGACTCGCAGTCCGCGGGCCATCTCGGCCAGCCCGTCGAGCTCGGCATCGACGCCCTCCTGGGCCGCCAGGGCGGATTCGGCGGAGCCCATCGCCTCCGACGCACCCCCGTCGCCATCGCCGCTGACGGCGGCGAGCGCCTCCGAGGCCGCCCTCCGCAGCGACTCGGCGTGGCGCAGCCGCTCCCGCTCGGGAGCGAGCTCGGCCTCCTCCGCGGCATCCGGCTTGGCCGCCTCGATCTCCTCGAGCTCGTAGCGCAGGATGTCCAGATCCCGCTCCCTGGCGCCCTCGCGCTCACGGATCCGCTCGAGCTCGCGCTCGATCCGGACGACCTCGGCGTGCGCCTCGCGATACGCGCGCCGCCGCTCGAGGTGCTCCTCGCCGGCGAAGCCGTCGAGCGTCTCGAGCTGGGCTCCGGACAGGGTCAGCTTGCGATGCTCGTGCTGCCCGTAGAAGGCGAGCAGGCGAGAACCCAGCGCCTGCAGCTCAGGCGCCGACGCGGAGCGTCCGGCGAGGAAGGCGCTCGTGCGTCCACCGGCGGAAACGCGCCGGCCGATCGCCAGCTCGGTGGCGTTCTCCGGCAGCCGCTCGGCGATCTCGGCCAGCTCCGGGTCGTCGAGCAGTCCCTTGGGTAGCTCGAAGACCCCCTCGACGTAGGCCTCGCTCGCGCCGGGGCGGACGATGTGGCTCCGAGCCTTCCCGCCCATCAGCAGGTCGAAGGAGTGTGCGAGGATCGTCTTGCCCGCGCCGGTCTCGCCGGTGATCGCGTTCAGGCCCGGACCGAGCCGCAGCTCGGCTCGCTCGATCAGGAGCAGATTCTCGATTCGAAGCTCGAGGAGCATGGGACCCTCGTTCTAACGAGGGAGCCCGACGGATTACGCGGCGGCCGGTTCCTTCGCTTCCGTTGGCGCCTGCTGCGGTTGCCCGTGCGGGACGAAGTCGCTCTGGCGCACCAGGGCGACGACGGCGATCGCACCGGTGAAGAGGATCAGGGCCCCGACCAGGAGGATGTCGTTGAAGGCGTTGGTGAAGGCGATTCCCGCCGCATGAGCCGCCTGGTCATGGAGCTGGGGCGGGGCCTGGCTCGCCGCCCGGGTCCCGCTCGCGGCGACGCCGTCGGCGAACCCGCTCGGCGCCCCAGGCAGCAACGTGTGGAGGGAGTCGGTGATCCTGCTCTGGAAGATCGCGCCGAGGGCGGCGATCCCCGTTGAGACGCCGGCGATCCGCATGGTGTTGTTGATCCCCGAGGCCATGCCGGAGCGCGCCGCCGGCACGACGCCGAGCGCGGTCGAGGCGATCGACGGGTTGGAGAGCCCGATGCCGAAGCCGCTGACGATGAACCCGGCGAGCAGGGTCGTCCACTCGGAGTCCGGCTTGGCGCCGCGCATCAGTAGCAACCCGATCCCGACCAGCGTCAGCCCGATCGTCAGCGGCACGCGCGCCGGAACCTTCGCGACCAGATTGCGGGTGACGAGCGGCACGATGAACGCGAACAGGGTCAACGGTAGGAAGCGAACGCCGGCCTGGAGCGGCGTCATCCCGATCACGCTCTGCATGTAGATCGTGATGTAGAGGAACATCGCGAACATTCCGGCGCCGATGGCGAAGGTGCCGTAGGAGACGCCCGAGAATGCGGGCTTCCGAAAGAGGCTGAGATCGAACATCGCGTGGTCCTGGCGCCACTCGAGGAGCACGAACGCGACCAGCAGGATCACCGCGGCGCCCAGCGCGCCGACGATCAGCGCACTGCCCCAGCCCTCGGCGTTGCCGCGCAGCAGGCCGAAGATCAATGCGAAGAGACCGAGCGAGAAGGTGGCCAGGCCCGCCCAGTCGAGGCGCTTCGCCTCGGGGTCGCGCGACTCGCCGGCCTGGGTCTGGGCGAGGAACACTGTGCCGATTCCGATCGGGACGTTGACGAAGAAGATCCACTCCCAGCCGAAGCCATCGGTGAGCGCCCCGCCGACCAGCGGCCCGACCGCGACCGCACCGCCGATCGTGGCCCCCCACGCGGCGATCGCCGTGCCGCGCTCGGGACCCTGGAACTCCTGGGCGATCAGTGCAAGCGAGGTCGCGAACATCGCCGCGCCACCAATGCCCTGGAGGCCCCGCGCCACATGGAGGAAGGTGGCGCTCGTCGCCAGCCCGCAGAGCAGCGACGCGAGCGTGAAGAGCCCGACGCCGATCACGAACAGCCGCCGCCGCCCATAGCGGTCGGCGAGCGTCCCCATGGTCAGGGTGAACGCGGAAAGCAGCAGCGTGTAGGCGTCGACCACCCATTGCAGCCCCGTGAGGTCGGTGTGTAGGTCCTCCTGGATCTTGGGCAGCGCGACGTTGACGACCGTGATGTCGAGCAGCAACATGAAAGTCGCCAGGCAGACCGCGAGCAGGCTCCACCACTTCCGCTCCATGCCGCCTCCTTACCCGGGAATTGGGATGACCAGTCTGGCAAACGGGTCTCGCCGGCTAGGCGAGCTTGCCGAACTTCTCCCGGATGCGCCGGTAGAAGCTCCGGCCCGGCAGCTGGGCGAGGCAGCTGACCGACTCCTCGAAGCGAATCTCGAGCTCGTCGCCCGGCGCCAGCTCTCCGGCCGGCTCACCGTCGAGTGAGATCTCGACCGGCTCTCGCCCCTCGGCGTTGCGCACCTGCAGCGCGTCGTTTGGCGCGACGACGAGTGCCCGAGCTGCGAGCGTGTGCGGTGCGATGAAGCTGACCACATAGCCCTTCACGCCCCAGGCCAGGATCGGGCCCGCGTTCGCGAGGTTGTATCCCGTCGAGCCGGCCGGGGTCGCGGCCACCAGCCCGTCGCAGCGGACGCTCCCCACCTCCTCGTCGCCGATCGCGTACGAGAGCTCCGCGACTCGCCCGTGCGGCCGCCTGACGAAGCTGACGTCGTTCAGCCCGATGGGCATGTCGAGCGGCAGATCGACCCGGAGCGCGGGCATGTCCATCGCCTCGAACTCGCCCTTGAACGCCCGCTCGAGGCCGCTCTCGAGGTCCTCCCGCTCGACCGCCGCCAGGAAGCCGACGGTCCCGAAGTTGATCCCGAAGACCGGCACCCCGGTTCCGGAGAAGCGCCGCAGCGCGTAGAGGATGCTGCCGTCGCCGCCCAGGACGACGCAGACATCGGGACGCTCGCCGTCCTCGACCAGCTGGATTCCCGACGCGGCGTCCCCGTGCTTCTCCTGCTCATCCGGTGTGCAGATCAACTCGATCGAGGCCGCGTTCGCCAGCTCAACTGCCTTCACGACCGCATCGGCGACCGCGTCGGAGGCAGCCTCCGGGTGGGTGTGGGTGATCAGCATCGCCCTCGTCATGGCTCGACCTCCTCGAGAGCATTGTCCAGGTCGATCTCCTGCCCGGTGCGGGACGCCCAGACGAAGGTCTCGCGATTGCCCTTCGGGCCGGGCAGGCCGGAGGACGCCAGGCCGCGAACGGCAAGGCCCTCCTCCTTGACGGCCTCGGCGACCTTGCGAATCGCGTCGCGGCGATCGCCGGCGTCGCGAACCACGCCGCCCTTGCCCACCTTCTCCTTGCCGACCTCGAACTGCGGCTTGACCAGCCCGAGCAGGTCGAAGTCGTCCGCCGCCGTGGCCACGATCGGCGCGATCAGCATCGCCAGGGAGATGAAGGAGACGTCCACAGTGATCAGCTCGGGCCGAAAGGGCAGATAGGAGTCTCCCAGCGCCCGGGCGTTGAGCCTCTCCATCACAAGGACCCTCGGATCCTGCCGCAGCTTCCAATCGAGCTGCCCGTGACCGACGTCTACGGCAATCACCATCGCCGCCCCTCGCTGCAGCAGGCAGTCGGTGAATCCGCCGGTCGAGGCGCCCACGTCGAGGCAGCGTTTCCCCTCAACCTCGACGGGCAGTTCCTCCAGCGCATTCTTGAGCTTGATCCCTCCCCGAGAGACGAACTCCTCGCCCTCCTCGACCACCAGCTCGGCCTTCTCGTCGACGAGCTCGCTGGGCTTTTCAACCGTGGCACCGTCCTTGCCGAGGCGAACCCGGCCGGCGCGAACCGTGGCCGCCGCAGCAGTTCGCGAAGAGGCCAGCCCGCGCTCGGCGAGCAGCGTGTCGGCGCGACGCCGGGGCATGCGCTCAACCGTACATAGGCGGGGCATGCCGGAGCGGGAGCCCGATGCCACGCCTGGGTGTGATCGCGCTCACACACGAATCGCACATACGTTCGTACCCTGGTTTTCGCGATGACTCTGTTCAGGGCAATCCCGATTCACGTACACGCCGCTCTCGAGGTGGCCGCCGCCCCCGTTTTGATGGTTGCGCCCTTCGCACTTGGCTTCACGCCTCTGGCGGGAGCCCTGAGCATCGCTCTCGGCATTCTCCTGCTCGGGCTCGCCACCTCGGTCTACGGCGACGCCCAGAGGGGGAACGTGCCGCTGAGTGCCCACGCGGGACTCGACTACTCACTCGCCGCCGCCACCATCGTGGCCGGTGTAGTGGCGGGGATCGCCGGCGATTACATCGCAACAGTCTTTTTGGTCGGGTTCGGCTCCGCGCATCTGGCGCTGATCGCTTCAACGCGGTTCAGTCGTCCGCTCGGCGCCTGAGTACCGGCTACCTCCCACAGACAACACACATATCTCTCCTCCCTGTAGTACCCCTAGAGACCCCGCTTCGGCGGGGTCTCTTTTTTCATGGAAGAGCAGGACTTTCTCGAGCCTATCCTCCCTCTGCACCGGTGCCGTTCCTCTGTCGGTTCGACAGCATGTTCGCCGGTAAGCGTGTCGGCGTGCGGTGAAGCCCCCACACGACGGGGCCTTTTTCGCATCCCGGTTGGACCAGGGCCCAAACCCCGGACCAACTAGCGACGGGACAAACGGACGGGATGCCCGGAGGAAGGCACCGCAAAAAGCTCGGGCGAAACGTTGGGAGTCGCGGCCGGTCGGGCGCTATATGTCCCCGCGGCGTTGGCGCAGGACTCCACCGCCTTCACGGCAGAGGTCGCCTCGATCGCGTCCTCCACGCGGTACCAGTGCTGATCCATCTCCCTCTCGACACGGAACTCCATTTCCGTGCTCGGAATCATCCCCGCCATCGCCCAGCAAGAGACCCGTGCTAAGCACGGACGAATCCGTTGATGGGTGCGCGTATCGTCACCAGTGCCTCGCGTGGGCCGTCTCCCCCCCTGGAGATGCCCAGGCAGGTTGTACGGAAAAGCCCCTATTACGAGGGGGCTTTTTCGCGTTTTCGCGTCTAGACGGCGCCAGCCAGCCGTCCGCTAGCGCCCTTTTCATTGGCAGTCAAAGCGTTGGGAATGTTGAGGCAGTGGTTGCTCAGCTGGTGACCGAGGTGGTTCGCTGCGTTGGTCACGATCGTGCCTGGGATCGGGTGGCCGTGCCTGCCTTCCAGTTCTCTCCTCCCTGTAGTACCCCTGAAACGGCCCTCTTTCCCGGAGGGCCGTTTCTCTTTGTGGGTGCGGGGTTCGGCACAAACACCGGCCCCGGGGCTAGCGCCGCCGGGGCCGGTGCAGGAGCTCATCGGTGCCCGTGGCTCAGTGCTTCTTCTTCTTCTTCTTGCACTTCTTCTTTGCCTCGGATGCCGAGCGGTGCTTCTTCTTCTTCTTCTTGCACTTCTTCGGCGTCGTCCCCTGACCGCCCGGGCCGGTGCTCGGGCCGGTGTAGGTGAACGTCACCGACGGAACGCCTGTTGCGTCCAAACCGACCGAGGTCAGGCTGGTCCCGGCGCCGAAGGCGCTCGATCCTCCGCCGCCTCCACCACCGGCATCGCCGCCGCCGCCGCCGTTGGCTGCGCCGCCGCCGCCGTAGGCGCCGCCGCCGCCTCCGCCGCCGCCGCCGCCGCAGACGCCGGGGGCGGCCGAGCCGCCGCCGCCGCCCTGTCCCAGGGCACCGCCCCCGGGGGTTCCGCCCGTGGTCGGAGTCGCACCGCCACCCGCAACGCCGGGGGCGATTCCGCCGGTTGCTGCGCTTCCATTCGCGCCGCTCCCGCCGCCAGCTCCGCCGGCGCCGGCGCTCGCGCCGCCAACGATGGTGTCGTCGCCGCCACCGCCACCGCCGCCACCGGCGATGACCAGGCGAGTCGAGAGAGTGCCGCCGGCCGTCCGCGCCGCCGTCCTGACATCGGAGGCTCCACCGCCACCTCCACCGCCGTCACACGTACCGCCGCCACTGGCGCCACCCGGGCCGCCGCCATTGAATCCAGCGGCACCAGCCTGGGCCAATGTCAAGCCCGCCCCGCCGTTGCCGCCGACCTCGACGTACAGCAGCTGGCCTGAGGTGACCGACAAGTCAGCGATCGCCCTCGCGGCCGCGCCGCCCGCGCCCAGATTCGGGCCGACGCCATTCCCACCGTGACCACCGATGGCTACGACGTTCAGACTGGTGACCCCTTGCGGAACAACGAACGTTTGCTCTCCGCCGGTGAACGAGAACGTGGTGGACGCCGCCTGCGCAACGCCGCTCCACAGCAAACCACCGAGCAGCAGCACACCAACGCCGCCGCAGAACCTTCTCCTGAACCTCCCCTGGTTCATCTTCAACTCCCTTTCTGTCGCGGAATGAGCCCGAAGGGCTCAGAACCGCCCGACCCTATACAAACTTGGGAAGCCTTGTAGGTGGATTGACCGGCTCCCCTCTTCCCCCGATAATTGACCCAGTGGAGGGATCCCACGCAGTGGTGCGATCGATGAAGCCCGAGGCGGCGTGGGGCGCGGTCCAGCTCGGCTTCGCGGAGATTCTCGATCTGAGGACCGAGATCGAGCGTCGCCGCCACGGAGCCCCGCCTGGGGCGAGACCGGTGTCGCTCACCAAGCACATAGTGAGTCCGGAGGGGCCCGGCGCCATCTACCTCTGCCAGCACGCCATCCGCTCGAAGGCGACCCTGCGCCGGGGGGCCGCCGAGGTCGCGGGCGGCTTCGCCGCGTGGATAGAGGCCGGCCTTCCCGTCGAGGAGGTCGACTAGAGGACCAAGTTCGGTCACCGCACCTTCCGGGCGCTAGCGTGTTCCAGGGAACGGAGAAGAAAGTGATCTCAACCTACGGAGGACCGATATGCGCAAGCGCACCCTTGTGATTGCCGCAGCGGCTGGCGTGCTCGGGGCTCTAAGCCTCTCGAGCGTCGCTTTCGCTGGCAATCCGACATCGCAGGCTCTCTCTGCGACCGTTTCGCCAGCGAAGCAGAGCAAGAAGACTTTCGGCGCCGCCTCGCTGCACGCGATCATCGACACGACGTACAACAATTTCGTCGGTTCGCACTCGCCGAAGCAGACCACGTTCACGATCGACCCGAACATCAAGTTCACCAACGGGAACGTGCCCACCTGTCAGCTCAGCCAGATTCAGGGCAAGTTCACCGCTCAGGCCCAGGCCGCCTGTCCCCAGAGCATCGTCGGGAACGGGATCGTTCAGGTCAACGGCGGCGCAATCGGGGGCACCGTGACTGTCTTCGGCGGCGGCCCCAACACGATGTACGTGCAGGCCGACATCGGACCTGGAGCCACCAGCCTGACGCTGAACGGCGCGCTTTCCGGCCGGACCCTGGTGTTCAGCAACATCCCGGACACGGTTGGTCTCGACCTGACCAAGTTCGACGTCACCTTCAACAAGCGCAAGGTCGGCAAGAAGAAGGGGAAGGCGCAGTACTACGTCTCGGCGCGCTGCAAGAAGAAGTGGGCCAATTCCGAGTCCACCAACTTCTACAGCGGCGAGACGCTGTCCGCCAGCGCAAGTCAGAAGTGCAAGCAGAAGAAGACCAAGAAGAAGTAGCGCCGGGCGTCAACACCCAACCGGTGTAGGAGTAGGGAGAGGGCGGCCATTGGCCGCCCTCTCTCTTTGTCATCGGATGGCTGACGGCCGCTACGGCCCGTGGCCGCGGGGTGAGTGGCCGGCGAGCAGCAGGCGCCTGAGATGCGGCGCGTGCACCCGGCCCTGAATCAGGAAGGTCGCGATCAGGAAGCCGCCGACGGCGATCGCGGCGTCCAGGGTGAAGGCGGTCTGGATCCCGTCGATGAAGCCGCTGCCGCCCTGAGCGCGATCGCTGGCGCCGATGAAGACGGTTGTGGTCAGCCCCAGCCCGACCGAGCCGCCGGCGATCTGGAACATGTAGATGATCGCCCCGGCCAGGCTGCGGCGCGACTCGTCCACCGCGGTGACCCCGATGGTGGTGGCGGTCGGATAGAACAGCCCGATCCCGAGGCCCAAGACGGCCATGCCCGGCACCAGCGCCGCGAGGGTCTCGTTGTCGGCGAGCAGCGCGATCAGCGCCGGCCCGAGAGCGATGCAACCAGACCCCAGGATCAGGAGGGGCTTGGCGCCGAAGTGGTTGTAGAGATTCCCCGCCACGAACGAGACCGCGGCGAATGTCGCCATCATCGGCAGCATCCCGGCCCCCGCGCCGATCGGCGAGTAGCCGAGCACGTTGATCATCAGCTGGGGCAAGTAGAGCATCGCCGCGAAGAAGACCGCGGACATCATCAGGATCGCGCCGCAGGTGTAGGCGAAGTCGCGGTTGCGCATCACGTCTGGCGGGACGAGCGCGCGATCGCCGGCGCGGCGCTCCGCGACGACGAAGCTCGCGATCAGGATGACGGAGAGTGCGAGCAGCGCGATGATCCGGGGGTCGCCCCAGCCCCAGTCGATCACCTGGTCGAACGCGAGCAGGAGCGACACCAACCCCACCGAGACCGTCACGATGCCCGCGTAGTCCATCCGCGTGTCCTCGGCCTCGGGGTGGTCCTGCTCGATCTCCCGCAGGGTGACGAACACCGCGAAGGCGGCGACCGGGAGGTTGAGGAAGAAGATCCAGCGCCAGCTGAGCAGGTCGGTGAGCGCGCCGCCGATCAGGGGGCCGGCCGCGTTCCCGATCCCCGCCGCTCCGAGGATGAAGCCGCCGGCAAGCCCGGCCCGCTCCTCCGGCAGCGCGGCGTAGGTCATGCCGAGGATCGCCGGCCACATCAGCGCGCCGCCGATTCCCATCAGCACGCGGGAGGCGATCAGCCACGCCTCGCTCTGGGCGGCGCCGCCGAGGACCGAGAAGAAGGCGAAGATCGCGGAGCCGATGATGAACGAGCTCCGGCGGCCGAAGAGGTCGGCGATCCGGCCGCCGGTCACGATCAGCACGCCGAAGGTGAGCGCGTAGGCGTTGACGACCCACTGGGCCGTGGTCACGTCAGTGTGGAAGTCGTGCTCGATCTGCGGGATCGCGACGTTGATCGCCGAGAAGTCGTTCGCGATCACGAAGACCGCGATCCCCATCGCGATCAGGGCGAGCCAGGTGCCACGTCCAAGCGGCTGCGTGGTTCCCTCCACCGGTCCCAACCCTAACCGCGCGGTCGGAGGCCCCTGGCAGTCTTACGGTTGACAGCGCCCCCGAGGGGATGATCCAATCGTGCGGGGGAAACGAAGGAGAAGCCATCGCCATCCCCCGCCCACTCACGAGACCATTGCCCTTTGCGGGAATGGTGCTCTGCGTGATCGCGGGATTCCTGGCCCTCGACCATTTCGCCAACGCGAATGAGCAGCTCCTGCTGGGTGCGGCGACGTGGGCGATCCTGATCGCCTCCTGCGCCCCGCTCGGCCGCGAGGATCGCGCCCGGGCGCTGCTCGTGGTCCTCGTGGCCAGCTGCGCCGAGGTGCTCGGCTCGATCGTGCTCGGCGCCTACACCTACAGGCTCGAGAACCTGCCCGCCTTCGTCCCGCCCGGCCACGGCCTGGTCTTCCTGGCGGGCCTCCTTATCAGCCAGTCCGGTCCCGTCCGTCGCCACCCCCGTGTCTTCCTCTGGGGATGTGATCGGGCTGGTGGCCGCCTGGGGTGCGGCCGGATTGGTGCTGCTCGGCCGAACCGACGCACTGGGGGCGATCACGGGAGCGCTGCTGATCTGCGTCCTGCTCCGCGGCCGCGCGGCCACCCTCTACGCGGGCGTCTTCCTGATGGTCGGCTTCCTCGAGATCTACGGGACCTCGATCGGCGCCTGGCACTGGGCCGCGACCGCGCCGGACACGCCGATCCCCGCGGGCAACCCTCCGAGCGGCATCGCGGGCGCCTACGTCCTCTTCGACGTCGCGGCGATCGCGCTGGCGCCGCGGGTACTGGCCGCGCTCGACGGCCTGCGTCGCCTGCCCCCGCTGGCCCAGTCGCAGTAGTACTCGCAGCGCACGATCCCGCCGAGCGTCCACCCGGCCGCGGCCGGGTGGACCATGAGCTCGGGCGCCTGGATCAGTCGGCGTGGCCGGAAACAGCCGCCTGTACATCGCTGCCGGGCGTCGCGACGACGTGAAGCACGGACGAGTAGTTCCCGTCCCCGGCGTTGCTTGGGGGGATGAACTGCACGGTGACACTGCAGCTTCCTCCCGCGGACAGCGGCGCCGTGCAGGTGTTCGCCGTTATGAAGTAGCCGGGGTGATGTACGCCTATGACCGGCTGGGTCACCTCGGTGATCGAACTCGCAGGCACCCCGCTCGCGGCGCCGCCCGTATTGGTGACCGTGAACGCCTGGGTGGGGCACACGGCTGGGTCGCAAGCACCGGTGTGGTGCTGAGTGTCCGGGTAGGTGAAGGTTGTCGGGCTGATCGTCAGGGTCGTCGTCGTCGGCGTCGGCGTCGGCGTCGGCGCTGGCGGGTCCGCCACGCACGTCTTCTTCTTCTTGCCGTTCTTCTTCTTGATGGTCACCTTGTGGGTTCCAGGAGCGCACACCTTCTTCTTCTTCTTCTTGGCCGCCGTGGCGCCCGGATCGCCGGCGCCGGCTGAAGCCGAGGTCGTGATGCCCACCATCAGTCCGACGACCAACATCGCGGATACGGCGAGCGCAATTCGATTTCTCATGAAGAGACTCCTCCCATCGGTTTCAGCGGCCTTCCCCCCAGGCCAGGCGACTAGCGATTGACTGTCCGTGATCCTATGCGAGTCGAGGCATCGGGCGCAACATCTCGGCGCCCGCCGAGCACCGAAGCCGCGGCGGCGCCCTTGGCCCTCGAGACCCGCTCGAACTCGATCGAGGCCCCTTCGCGCCGTGCGCAGCGCGGGCAGTGCCGTGGAGAGGTCAGTGGGTTGCGGTCGAACATCGTCAGACCGCAGTTCGGACATCTCAGGTAGGCCATTTGCGCGCTCCCCTCCAGGGCTCCGGTAGTCGGGACACACCGGATCCGTCCGGTCTGCCTGCCCTGTCCCCCACTCGGCGCGCTGTGCAAGGGCCTTCGCCGACAAGCCGAGGGTACCCGCGTAAATGCGTTGTGAAACGAGCTCGGCCCGCTAGGGCTCGGCTCTCCACTGCGCCCGCCATTCCGGAGCGTCGAAGCCCTCGGCGACGTAGATCGACTCGCGGGCGATCTGATCGCCGCGGAGCTCGAGGATGCTGAGGCCGAAGTTCGGCGGGCCACCGTCATAGGTGACGGTGAGCTCGACGACCCAGAGGTCATCCCTGCCCCTCACCCGCTGGAACTCGAAGGACGTGTTCGCCGGGTAGCTGCTTCGCCACTCGCGGAAGTTCTCGACTCCGGCGAACCGCTCGCCCGATTGCGGGAACTCGAGCACCGCGTCCTCGGTGTACATGGCATGGGCGAGCTCGGGATCGCTCGCGGCGTTGTCGAAGTGCTGCCGGAGCATCCGTTCGACCGTCGCCGCGTCCATGCCGAAGCGCTATCCGAAGATGGTCTCGCGCGTGCCCAGGGCCGCGAGCACGCGCTCGGCGACCGCCTCGCCGGTGAAGCCGACCTCCTCGCGGAGCAGCGCCGGCTTGCCGTGGGAGACGTAGCGATCGGGCAGCCCGACGCGCATCACCCGCGCCCGCTCCGAGCCGTCGACGAAGGCGTCCTCGAGGTGCTCCAAGACGCCGGAGCCGAAGCCGCCCGCGAGGACGTTCTCCTCGATCGTGACCAGGAGGTCGTGGTCGGCGGCGAGCTTCTCGATCATGTCCCCGTCGAGCGGCTTGGCGAAGCGGGCGTCGGCGACCGTCGGCTCGAGGCCCTTGCCGCGCAGGATCTCCGCGGCGCGCAGCCCGACCTGGACGCCGTACCCGTAGCCGAGCAGCGCCACCCGCTCGCCCGGCAGCAGCATCTCGCCTCTGCCGATCTCGATCTCCTTCGGGGCGTCGGGCATCGGCGCGCCCTCGGCCGCACCGCGCGGATAGCGGAAGGCGATCGGCCCGTCGTCGTAGGCCAGCGCCGTGCGGAGCATGTGGACGAGCATCGCCTCGTCACGGGGCGCCATCACTACGACGTTCGGCAACTGGCGGAAGTAGGAGATGTCGATGAAGCCGTGGTGGGTCGGGCCATCGTCGCCGACCAGGCCCGCCCGGTCCATCGCGAAGACCACGTTCAGCTTCTGCAGGCAGACGTCGTGGACGAGCTGGTCGAAGGCCCGTTGGAGGAAGGTCGAGTAGATCGCGCAGACGGGCTTGGCACCCTGGATCGCGAGGCCGGAGGCGAACAGGACCGCGTCCTGCTCGGCGATTCCGACGTCGTAGTACTGCTCCGGGAGCGCATCGCAGAGCTTGTTGAGCCCGGTCCCCCCGGCCATGGCGGCGGTGATGCCGATCACCCGCTCGTCGCGCTTTGCCTCCTCGACCAGGGCGTCCGCGAAGACCGCGGTGTACTGCGGCGGCGCCTTGGGGGGCGGCTTCTCCAGCTTCTCGATCTTCTCCGGGGAGTCGGACTCGCTGACCGGGACGACGGGCTTCTTCTCGGCTGGCTTGCCGTTGACGATCGAGCCCGGCTTGGCCGCGTGCCACTTCTCCATCCCCTCGAGGCCACCCTCCTCGGCCGGCCCGAAGCCCTTGCCCTTGACCGTGTGGATGTGGACGACGACCGGGCGATTGGCCTCCAGGGCCTTGCGGAGCGCGCCGCGGAGCGCGGCGACGTCGTGACCGTCGATGACTCCCATGTAGGCCAGATCGAGCTCCTCGAAGAAGAGGCCGGGCGCGTAGTAGGCCTTGATCGCCGCCTTCACCTCGGGGCCGAGCCGCTCGATCCGGCGGCCAAGGCCGAGCGGAAGCTGGGTCAGCCGCTCCTCCGTCGAGGATCGGGCCTTGTACAGGCCGGGATTGAGGCGGACGCGCTGGAAGTAGCGGGAGAGCGCGCCGACGTTGGGGGAGATCGACATGCCGTTGTCGTTGAGGACGATCACCATCGGCGTCTGCAGTCCGCCGGCGTGATGGAGCGCCTCGTAGGCGACGCCGCCGGTCAGGGCGCCGTCTCCGATCACGGCGACGACCTTGCCGTCCTCGCCGATCCCCTTCCGCATCGCCTCCTTCAGCCCGACGCCGTAGCCGATCGAGGTCGAGGCGTGGCCGGCGCCCATGATGTCGTGCTGCGACTCGAAGACCGAGCAGAAGGGCGCGAGGCCCTCGTACTGACGGATGGTGCCGAGGGCGTCCTTGCGGCCGGTGAGCACCTTGTGGGGGTAGGCCTGGTGGCCGACGTCCCAGAGGATCTTGTCCGTGGGCGAATCCAGCAGGCTGTGCAGGGCGACCGTCAGCTCACAGGTGCCGAGATTGGCACCGAAGTGGCCGCCGATCTCGCCGATCGTGTCGATGATCAGCCCGCGCACCTCCTGCGCCACCTGCTGGAGCTGCTCGTCGGAGAGCTCCTTCAGATCGGCGGGCGAGTCGATCGAGTCGAGTAGCCGCTCGGTTTTGGCGTCGTCTTGATTGGCCATCTAGGTGTGCCGGGTGTGAATGAAGTCCGTGATCCGAGCAAGGTCATCGGTCTTCGCGTCCGTCCCGGCGAGCGCATCCCGAGCCTTGCGGTGCGACCGAGAGGCTAGCTCGCGCGCCCTGTCGAGGCCAAACGCGCTGACGTATGTGAGCTTTCCGTGCCTTTCGTCGCTACCGCTTGGCTTGCCGAGCTCCTCATCCGATCCAGTCACATCGAGAATGTCGTCGACGATCTGGAACAAGACGCCGAGCTCATCGGCGAAACGGCGGTACGGCATTGTCTCACGTTCCGGCAGTTCGCCAAGAATGAGTACGACCACAATGCTGGAGGCGATCAAACGTCCCGTCTTCAGCCTGTGCATCTCCCGCAGGAGATCCGCGTCGACCTCTCCCCCGGCTCCAGGCCCACCCTCCTCGAACTCGGTCACGTCGACGAACTGGCCGCCGACCATGCCTCCGACTCCGGTGGCCGAGGTGAGCTCGCCGAGCGCGCCGAGCACCGCCGCCGGATCGCCCTGCTGCTTCCCGGTGAAGAGGCGCATCGCCTCCGCGAAGAGGCCGTCGCCCGCCAGGATTGCCACGTTCTCCCCGAACTTCACATGCGAGGTGGGCATGCCGCGCCGCAGCTCGTCGTCGTCCATCGCCGGCAGGTCGTCGTGGATCAGCGAGTAGGTGTGGATCAGCTCGATCGCCGCCGCGGCCGGGAGGACACGCTCGGGATCCAGACCGATTGAGCGAGCGGTGGCCAGCGCCAGCACCGGGCGGATCCGCTTGCCGCCGGCGAGCAGCGAGTAGCGCATCGCCTCCGCAAGCCCGGCGGTGGCGGGCGTCTCCGAGAAGCTGAGGCGGGTCAGGTAGCGGTCGACCATCTCCCGAAGGTCCTCGGGGTACTCGCTCATCTGCCGGCTCAGCCTTCCGGCGGGCCCTGAGCGCCGCGCAGGGCGCCCTCGACCGCGCGGCCCGCCTGCGAGGCGAGCTCCGATGCCTCGCGAACCAGAGCGGCGGCGTGTTCGTCGTCGACGTCACCCTCGAGCTGCGTTGCGAGCTGCTCGAGCCTCGCGGTGATGCGCTCGAGCTCAGCCGCGCCGCCGCCCGTCGATTCGGCTCCAACACCCATTGGGGCGCGATGCTAGCTGTCGTTCGGTAGGGACTACGGAGTCGAATGCGGCTGAACCGCCGATGAAGCTCACGATGACCACCAAGAGGCACAAGCACAGGGCAATGGGACTGGGAGCGATCGCGATGATCGCCTTGGCCGGCGTGCTAGCCCTCGGGGTCCCCGCGGCATCCGCACAGGATTCGCTGTCGAATCCGTCGGCCGCCCAGTACAAGCCGCAGTCGCAGGTCCAGGGCACGGACACGACCGCCGCCGCGCAGAACACCGCGAGCCAGGATCACTCGGGCGGCAGCTCGCTGCCGATCACCGGAATGGACCTCGTCATTCTCGCGGGCGCCGCGATCCTGCTGATGGGTACGGGCCTCGTTCTGCGACGGCTCTCCGCCCCTCGCAGGCATCACACCTGACCGCCGGGTCAGCGCCCGATCAGCCCGGGAACCTCGGCTATCGAGTCGACCGTGGCCGTGGGCTCGACCCCCGCCAGATCCACCAGGTCCTCCCTGTACTTGCCGGTCCTGACCAGGATCCCCGCCAGGCCCGCACCCATCGCCCCTCCGACATCCGCCTCGACGTCGTCGCCGACCATCGCCGCCCGCTCGGCGGAAACGCCGAGCTCGGCCAGGGCCAGCTCGAAGAACGCGGCGGACGGCTTTCCCATCACCTCGGCGTCCTGTCCGGTCGCGTACTCGAGGGCGGCGACGAACGGGCCGGCGTCCAGCGAGAGGCCAGCGGATGTCTCCCAGTAGCGGTTCTTCTGCAGCGCGATCAGGGCAGCGCCGTCCATCAGCTCTCTGAAGGCGCGATTGAGGACCTCATAGTCCCAGGCGTCTCCGAGGTCGCCCACGATCACCGCGTCGGCCGAATCGCCCTTCTCCTCGAGCCCCTCCAGATCCTCACGGAGCTCGTCCAGGACCACGAGCGCCACGGACTCGTAGCCAGCCTCCTGGCAGCGGCGCTTGGCCAGCGACGCGGGGGTGATCAGCTCAGCGGGGTCGGCCTCGATCCCGAGCCGCTCCAGGCGCTCGAGGATCGATCGCCTCGGGCGCATGGTGGTGTTGGTGACCAGGCGAATCGGGGTCTCCGCGGAACGCAGGCGCTCCAGCGCCTCCGCGGCGCCCGGCACGGCCTCGTCCTGCACGTAGATCACCCCGCTGAGGTCGAGGAGGAGTCCCTCCACATCCTCGAGCGAGGTCGGCATCAGCCGGCGGCACCTCGCTCCGCCAGGGCCGCTCCCAGGATGCCGTTGACGAATCCGGGCGCGTCGGCGCCGCAGTACTCCTTGGCGAGCTCGACCGCCTCGTCGATCGCTACCTCGACGGGCACATCGTCCTCGTGAATGGCCTCGTAGAGGGCCGTCCGCATGATGCTGCGCTCGAGTGGCGCGATCCGCTCCAGCGCCCAGCCCTTCGAGTGCTTCGCGATCAGCTCATCGAGTTCAGGCCTGTTCGCCTCAACCGCGCTTGCGAGCTCGACCGAAAACGGTTTCGTCCCGTCGAGCAGCTTGGCGAGCGGGCGCCCCGTCACCTCGTGCTGGTAGAGCGCAAAGACTGCGTCCCTTCTCTGCTCAGAGCGGCGCACCCGCCGAAGGCTAGCCAGGGCACCCCCGCCTCGGAGCGAGACGGGGATGCCGGCGAGGCTTCGCGTGACGCGCCTAGCCCTTGAGCGTCAGTTGCAGCACCTGGGTCTTGGGCTGCCCACCCGTGGGCGTGTAGGTCGCCGAGATCGAGGCCCCCAGCTTCTTGTTCTTCTTCGACTTCAGGACCTTCTTGCCGTGGCCCGTCAGCTTGAACGGGACCGCAAGAGGTCCGGCCGCTGTGGCCGTGGCCGAGGTCGGCGCGACCAGTGGCTTGCGCTTCTTCTTCTTCTTCTTCTTGGCGATGCGAGCGGATTCACTCGCGGCCCCGGCGCCGGACGCATCGCTGAGGGAGACCGTGCCCGGACCCGGCAGGGTGAACGTGATCGTTCCCTGTCCATTCTTGAGCTTGATCGTGCTCCCGCCGCCGAGAGAGAAGTCGTTGCTCGGTGTGCTCGGTGCCCCAGCCGCCGGCTCGAGGCCGAGCGGCGGCTGGCAGGTGCTCGCCGACTCGGAGATCAGCCGCAGCCGATCGAGGAAGACGGCCGAGTCGAGGAAGCTGTCGTTGGCGTCGAACATCGACAGGTTGACGGTGTGGGCCCCGGGGGTGATTGGGGTCTTAGTGGTCACCAGGCCGGTGGCCGCGTTGAAGTACGTCCCGGCGGATTCGGCCGGGAACATCGCCGTCGGGCCGGCACCGTTCACGCTCACGGGCTTCCCGGCGGGCGAGGCGGCGAAATCCAGGTTGCGGGTCAGGCCGCCCGAGGAGTCCACGCTCCAGCTTGAGCCGTCGAGCTCGGCGATGAAGGCGTCGTTGAACTCGCTGTTGACGTAGTCCGGATACTCCTCCGAGAGGAACCGATAGTCGAGCGCCAGGCAGTCCACCCCACCCGGGACGTTGAGAACCAGCGAGAGGACGGTGTAGTCCTCCGCCTCGCCCCGGTTGCCGGTCACGATCTGGCTGGTGAAGTCGTCGGTGTGATTGCCGGCCGGATCGGTCAGACTGGCGATCGTGTTGATGTAGCCGCTGCTCAGGATCCCGTAGGTCGCCCCGTCAGTCGGGAACCCGGTGAGCGTCTGGGGCGCCCCGGTCGTGCAGTACGCCTGGGGGCTCCCGTTGGTGTCGGTCACGCAACCCACCCCCATCGGCGACGGCGTTCCACTACCGCCGTACGCGCGCTCGTTCGAGGTGGCCGAGGTCAGCGTGCCCGGAGCGGCCACGATCGCCTGCGCCACCGTGGTCGCACTGCCGGGCTGAACCGACGGATCGAGCGATGTGATGTTCGCCGAGGCGCCCGCGGGCAAGGCCAGCGTGACGCCCAGGATTGCGGTCAGCACCACTCGACGACGGCGATACGGTCCCTTCTCAAGCATGCCCAAACTCCCACCTCCCCCCGGGATGGATGTGTAGCCTGCCGCGCCAGTTCCGGAGCGGGAGACTTGCCCGACCCTCTCACCGCTTCTCCGACGCGTCAATTGGGAAAAGTGCGTAGCGTCAGGCTCGCGAGACGTACTCGCCGCTGCGGGTGTCGACCCGGACCCGCTCGCCCTCCTCGATGAAGAGGGGAACCTGGATCGTCACGCCCGTCTCCAGGGTCGCGGGCTTCGTGCCTCCCCCCGAGGCCGTGTCGCCCTTCAGGCCGGGATCGGTCTGGGTGATCGCCAGGTCCACGGCGCTCGGCGGCTGCGCGCCCGCGGCCCTCTCGTCGACGAAGAGCAGGTCCACGTCTGAGTTAGGCGGCACCCACTTCAGGGCATCGCCGACGATCGACTTCGGGATCTCGACCTGGTCGTAGCTCTGGTTGTCCATGAACACGGCCGCGTCGCCCGAGTCGTAGAGGAACTGCATCTTGCGGGTCTCGGTGCGCACCGGCCTGAACTTCTCGCCGGCCTTGAAGGTCTTGTCGATCACGGCGCCGTCGTCCACCCGCTTGAGCTTCGAGCGCACGAAGGCGCCGCCCTTGCCGGGCTTCACGTGCTGGAACTCGACGATCCGGAAGATCCTGCCGTCGACCTCGATGTGGGTGCCGTTCTTGAATTGATTCGTGCTGATCAAGGGGCAGGAAGGCTAGCCAGAGACCGGATCGGGCGAGCTGACCGCCGACGCGGACGGCTCGTGGCGCTCATCGCCGCTCGGTCGGCAGGCAGAGCACGTTGACGAGCGCCCCGTCCTGGGTGTGGGCGGCCTCGTCGAACGGCTCCTGGTTCTCGAAGCGGTAGAAGCCGAGCGCGTCGCGGCGCAGCACGCGCAGGTCGTAGCCGAGCCGGACGAGCTCGTCGACGTAGTCGCGCAAAACGCGCCCGGCGGCCTGCGCCGAGGTTGGGTTGAACTCCATGAGCAGCACGGGCCGGTGGCGCTCGATTGTCCCCCGCGCGCCCTCGACGACGAGGAACTCGGAGCCTTCGACGTCGATCTTGATGACGTCGGGAACCAGGCCCGTGGCTGCGATGTGGTCGTCCAGCGTGCGGGTCTGCACGGTGATCCGCTCCCCGAAACCCGCCTCCTGCTCGGCGAAGCCCTCGATCAGGGTCGAGTTCCACGACACCTCGCCCGTCTGCACGAAGAACGCCGCCTCGCCACCGGAGGAGCTCAGTGCGAGCTCCTCGACCTGGACGTTGTGCACGTCGTTGAGCAGCAGGTGGAGGTTGAGCATCCGACGGGCGTGCGGGTTCGGCTCGAACGTCGCGATGGTGCCGCGTGGGCCGGCCGCGCCCGCGGCGACGACCGCCATCAGGCCGTGGTGACCGCCGACGTCGAAGACCACGTCGCCCGGCCGCACGAGCGCACGCAGTGCCACGAGCACGTCGTGCTGGTAGAGCCCTTCGAAGAGCATGTGCCGGGTCAGCAGGTCCGGGAAGCCGATGGCCGCCCACCGCACGCCGATCGGCTTGCTCGTGAAGGTGAAGCCGAAGCGCCGGCCGCGCAGCTGCGCCGAGTGGTGGACGAACCGCGACTTGGCCCGGATCCCGGGCACCAGGCGCACAAGCGCGCTGATCATCCGCAGCAGCGTCTCGACGGCGCGGTCCGACGGGATCCGCTGCAGCGTGGCGAACAGTGCGTGGGCCGCCCGGTCGACGGCCGTGGCAGCCAGGCTCTTCACTGCGCCGGAGGATGACACGTTCAGATGGTGCGGCGAGCCCATGAGACCTTCAGCCGTGGCGACCGCGATGCGGCGATCGCCGACCTCGCCACGAATTGCCAGTAGATAGCAAACGGTGTGATCCCCAGCCCGATGCTCTCCGGCAACGGATAGTCTGGTCCTGTCTCGACTCAACGAAGGGAATCCAATGTGCCGAACGACGAGGATTGCGGTCCTGGTGGCCGCATGCGGGGCGCTGGCCATCACTCCTGCCGCGGCCATGGGCAAGAAATTGACGTTCCAGGGGCCGCTGAACCAGCCGTATATTCCGAGTCCGAACGGCTTCGCCACGGACGCGCCTTCGATCGAGCTCAAGGTGGAATTTGACGGCAAGAAGCCGGTTGCGGTCGTCAAACTAAGGGTGAGGGGCATCTATGGCCCGTGCGACGCCTCCAACGGCTGCACGCCCACCTGCGTAACCGCCACGGGGCTTTGCGAGCCGCCGCTGTGCCGCACCGGTGCCGACCTGGATCAATTCAAGGTCAAGAAGGGAAGGTTCGCCGTCACCCGCAAGGACTTGGTGAACGGCTCCGACGACGTATTCACCGTCACCGGGCGGCCCACCAAGCGGGCGGTCTCCGGCACCGTTCGCGTCATCTCCCCCAGGGAGGCAAGCTCGAGCCACCCGGCCTACACCTGCGACACGGGAGTCATCAGCTGGACCGCGACGAAGTAGCTGGATCTTCACGAGATACGGCTTTGGAGCCGCCCCGGCGTCAAGCGGGCCGGATGGAGATACTGCGTGGGCGATGTCAGGGGAGAACGTGGAGGTCGCGACAGAGGCGATAAGCGCCTTCAACGAACGCGAAATCGCCGTGTTCGCCGCCCTGACGACGCCGGACTTCGAGTGGTCTCCGTCGATGGTGGCCATCGAGGGTGAGACCTTCCTGGGACATGAGGGCATCGAGAGGTACTTCGGGAGGCTCGACGACGCTTGGGAGACGTTCCACATCCACCGTGAGCGGTTTCGTGATTCCGCGGACGTCGTGGTCATGCTCGGGCGACTGGAGGGACGCGGAAAGAGCAGCGGGGTACCGGTCGATTCCTCGCTCGGGATGGTCTTCGATTTTCGCGAAGGGTTGATCTCGCGGATCCGCGGCTATCTCGATCACGCCGATGCATTGCGGGCCGCCGGACTGTCCGAGTAGGACGTGCCGGGCCTCAGAAGCGCTTGCTGGCCTTGACCTTCCGGAAATGGGCGCGGACTCCGCGGCCGTAGCCGCTCGGCAGCCCGCGGAGATAGGCGCGGCCCGCCTTGCCCTTCCGGCCGGAGTCGAGCAGGGCGTTGGAGCAGCCGCCGTAGTCCTGGACGGCGTTCCAGGTCCACGCCAGGTACGAGATGCCGATCCCGTCGGCGAACTTCATCAGCTTGTTGCTGAAGCGGGAGGTGCAGTTCGTGTCGCCGAAGCCGCCGATCAGCACCGGATGGACACTCGCGAGCCGCACCAGGTCCGCCTTGGAGGAGGCGAAGTTCCCGCTGTAGTCGAAGCTGTTCCAGCCCACCACCAGCTGGCCGAGCGGGTCCGCCGGCATGAACTGCTCCCACTGGTCGAGCTTGCCGGCGAAGTCGATCCCGGAGACGTCAATCGGCTGGGTCGCCCCGGTCGAGCGGATCGCGTCGACGATCGCCTGATGGCCCGTCGCCGTGTATGCGCCGAACCGGGTCTTGCCCTGTGGCGCGTCATTGGCGTCGCAGCCGTTCAGAGCGCAGGGCCAGTCGATGGCGTGCGGCTCGTCGAAGGCGTGGAAGATGACCTGGTGGTCGTCCTTGAAGGTGGTCGCGACCGAGCGCCAGAAATCGAGCGCGTGATCGGCGTCGGCCATCGGGATCTCGTCGGTTGCCCTCGTGTCCATGCCGTAGGCACCGCTTCCCGGCGCTGCCCCCGACAGGCGCAGGACGACGATGATCCCGCGCGCGTTGAGGCGGCTCACGTAGTCAAGAATCGCCGCCCGGTAGGAGGCGCCGCTGAAGCGCAGGCTGATGGGCGCGTACCCGCCGAGCCAGCACGCTTCGTTGAGGGGAAGCGCGACGGCGTTGATGCGCCACCCCAGCATCGCCTTGATAGTGCGGTTGCTGACCGGCCCCTGGAAGATGCCGTAGCCGAAGCCGCCCCCGCCGACCGGACCCGCGCACGCGTACTCGGAGCCCGACCGGTTCACCCCGATCAGGCGAATCGGCTTGCCGCCGTCGACGAGCTGGTTGCCTGCGACGGAGACGCTGCGGGCGGCGAAGGCGCCGCCGGGAGCGAGCAGGCAGCCGGCGGCGAGCGCCGCCACCAACCACCCCTTGCCGAGACGTCCCATGTGCAGGACCTTACTGCCGTAGTCAACGGGTCAGGTGGGCGGACCGGCCGGCGGAGTATGCCGGGGTAACTGCGACCGAAGCGGGCGCGTTGTGGTTAAGTCACCCTCTCGATGCACCGAAAAGTGGGTATAGGGGTGCTGGCGGCCGGCATCGCGCTCGTCTTTGCAAGCAGCGCGGCGGCTGCCTCCTTCGACGCGCACGGCAGCGTCGAGCAGGTCTACGCGACCGGCCTGCCCGCCACCGCCTCGACCTCCCTCCTCGACTCCTCCGGTCAGGCGGTGGCGACCAGGGCGGCCAACGACCTGGGCGGCGTCCTCTTCCGGAACGTCACGCCGGGGAGCGGTTACCAAGTCCGGCTCGACACCACCGGCGAGACGGCAGGGCCCCTGACGGTGCTGACGACGCAGTCGGCGCCGCCTGACCCCGGCATCTACAACCAGACCATCCCGTCGGACGGCTACGGCTACATGTCGACGCGCGACGGGACCAAGCTCGCGTACTCGGTGCACCCCCCGACGGACGTCCTCAACGCCGAGAACCTCGACCTGCCGCCGGCGCTGACGAGCCAGCTCCTGTCGCTGATCTCGCCGGGCGTGAAGCTCCCGACCCTGGTCGAGTACTCCGGGTACGGATACGCGAGGCCGAGCGGGCCCGTCAGCGGGATCGCATCCCTCGCCA
The DNA here is from genome assembly GCA_963728875.1 of uncultured Solirubrobacterales bacterium. Lineage (GTDB taxonomy): Bacteria > Actinomycetota > Thermoleophilia > Solirubrobacterales > 70-9 > DASUPK01. Next base: position 395,428 of record CAVSLJ010000002.1, on the reverse strand, counting down.
ATCTGATGGGCTTCACGGTCGTCGACGTCAACATGCGCGGCACGGGCTGCTCGGGCGGGGCCTTCGACTTCTTCGAGCCGCTGCAGAGCCTCGACGGCTACGACGTGGTCGAGACGGTCGCCCACCAGCCCTGGGTGGCCCACAACAAGGTCGGCATGCTGGGCATCTCCTACGGCGGCATCAGCCAGCTCTTCACCGCCCAGACCCAGCCGCCGGACCTCGCCGCGGTTGCACCGCTCTCGGTGATCGACCAGACGCAGACGACGCTCTATCCGGGCGGGATCCTCAACACCGGCTTCGCCGTCAACTGGGCCAAGGAGCGCCAGGACGAAGCCCAGCCCGCGGGCCCCGACAGCGGGCAGCCCTACGCCTGGGAGCAGATCCAGGGCGGCGATCAGACCTGCGCGGACAACCAGGCCCTCCACCCCGAGGCCGCTGACCTGATCGGGAAGATCCGCGCCAACGACCACTACGTCCCCGAGGTCGCCGATCCGCTCTCACCGATCACCTTCGTCAACAAGATCAACGTCCCGGTCTTCATGGCCTGCCAGTGGACCGACGAGCAGACCGGCGGCCACTGCCCGACGCTCGCCGAGCACATGACGGGAACAGACAAGAAGTGGTTCACGTTCACGAACGGCGTGCATACGGACTCGCTCGATCCGGAGACCTACAACCGCTTATACGACTTCCTGGAGCTGTACGTGGACCAGCAGGCGCCGGCCCTCAAATCGGCGCTGGTCCAAGCCAGCTGGCCCATCGCAATGCAGGCGATCTTCGGGATCGACGGCCCCGGCGGCGCCCCGCCGCTGGCGTCGCTGCCATCCGACCCGATCCAGCAGCAGCCGACCGATGAGCTCGCCAAGAGCGCATTCGACGCGCTGCCCTCGATCCGGGTGCTGTTCGACAACGGCGCGGGCAACTCCTCGAACCCCGGTTGGCCCTATCCGGGCTTCGAGAAGTCATTCTCGAGCTTCCCGATCCCCGGCACCACGGCTCGCGCCTGGTATCTCGCACCGGGCGGAGAGCTCAAGGACGGCGTTCCCTCCGATTTCGCGGCGGACGCGTTCACCTGGGACGCGCACGCCCGGCCTCTCACCGACTTCACGGGCGACACCGGCTCGGGTGACGGCGGCCTCTGGACCGCGCTGCCGAACTATCAGTGGAGCCAGGACCCCGACGGCACCGCCGTCTCGTACCTGACCCAGCCGCTGAGTCACGACACGGCCGTGATCGGCGCCGGGCGCGTCGATCTCTGGGTGCGCTCCTCGACGCCCGACGTCGACCTGCAGGCGACGATCAGCGAGGTCCGGCCCGACGGCAAGGAGACCTTCGTGCAGGGCGGCTGGATCAAGGCCAAGGCGCGCGCTCTCGATCCGGCCAAGAGCACGGAGCTCGAACCCGTTCCGAGCTTCCGCCAGGAGGACTTCTCGGATCTGCCGTCCGATCATTTCGTCCCGGTCACGATCCCCCTCTACTACGAGGGTCACATGTACCGCGCCGGCTCCCGCGTCAGGGTCCGGATCAGCGCGCCGAACGGCGACCAGCCGATCTGGTCGTTCGCGGAGGCCGACCCCGCCGGCCAGGCGAACGTCGCCATCGGCTACGGCGGATCGATGCCCTCGCGGCTCGAGCTCCCGGTGGTGCCCGGCGTGAGCGCGCCGACCGGGCTGCCTCCGTGCCCGGGCCTGCGAGGCGAGCCGTGCCGCGACTACCAGTCCTTCCAGAACGCCCCGGCTTCGCTCACCGACGCGGGCGGCGACTCCGGCGGCTCCTCCGATCTGACGACCGAGCCGCAGGCTTCGGGCACCGCGGGGCAGTCAGGTACCAAGTGCGCCGTCAGCTCCAAGAAGCACAAGAAGAAGCACGGCTGCGGCAAGAAGCGAAAGAGGCACAGGAAGAAGAAGTAGCCCGCGGCGCAGGTTCTCTATCGCGCCGGGGCCGGGCTTAGAGTCCCGGCGATGCCTCAACTCCCAACCGGTGCGACGGTGGCCGCCGGCGTGGACGAGACCTCGGCGCTCGTCATGGTCATAGCCGCCGCGGTCGCCGCCGTGATCGTCCTGGCCGCGTCGCCGCGGTTGGCCATTCCGGTGGTGGTCCTGGAGCTTCTGCTCGGGATCCTGATCGGGCCGCAGGGACTCGACATCGCGAGACTCGACCCGACCACGTCGCTGCTCGGGAATCTGGGACTCGGGATGCTGTTCTTCTTCGCCGGGTACGAGATCGATTTCGACCGGATCAAGGGACGCCCCCTCGAGCTGGCGGTGATCGGCTGGGGAATCTCGCTCGCCCTCGCCTACGGGATCGGCGGTGCGCTCGCGGCGGCGGGAATCATCCTCTCGATTCTCTACACCGGCTCGGCCATGGCGACGACGGCGATCGGCACCCTGATCCCGATCCTGAGTGACGCCGGCGAGATGAGGACGAACTTCGGGACCTATCTGCTGGGCGCCGGGGCGATCGGGGAGTTCGGCCCGATTCTGCTGGTCACGCTGATCCTCTCCACCGGGCATCCGATCCACGAGGCGGTCATCCTCGTGCTCTTCATCGTCCTCGCGGTCATCACGGGGCTCCTGGCGGTTCGCTCTGCCTGGCGCGGATGGCCGCTGGTGGAGAGGACGTTCGAGACCTCGAGCCAACTGGCCGTGCGCCTGGCCGTCGTGCTGGTGTTCAGCCTCGTCGCGCTCGCGGCGCAGCTGGGACTAGACCTGCTGCTCGGCGGATTCGTGGCCGGGATGATCACCCGCATCGCCCTCCGCGGCCGCGAGGTCTCGGTGTTCGACTCCAAGCTGACCGCGGTGGGCTACGGCCTCTTGATCCCGTTCTTCTTCGTCTCCAGCGGCATGTCGTTCAACCTCGATGCCCTGACCTCCAGCGCGACGGCGATGCTCAAGGTGCCGATGTTCGTCTGCCTGTTCCTGGTCGTGCGCGGCGTCCCGGCCCTCCTGCTCTACCGGGGCGAGCTCGCCCTTCGGGACAGGATCGCCCTCGCCGTCTACAGCGCGACGGAATTGCCGCTGGTGGTGGCGATCACGACCCTTGCGATCGACGCCGGTCACATGACAAGCTCGACGGCCGCCGGACTGGTCGGGGCGGCGATCATCTCGACGCTGATCTTCCCGCTGCTGGGTGCGCGCATCAGGCGGGGCGGGGAACCTGCCGGCGGGCCAATCGAAGCGCCCGCGACCGCTTAGCGGCCACCCCCTTCAACGCATAGAAGTGTGATTCTCGACGGGCGGGCCTGCTGCTTTGCATGGAAGCAGCGGTTTGACGCTGCACTCCTGTTTCTCGCGCAAGGGGACGTGCCAAGGGCAGGTCCCGTTGCTGCTGCTTTGCTCAATTGGAGCAGCGCGTGGGATGAGGCAAGCCACGAGGGCGCCTAACCCTCGCCGGCCGGCTACTTCTTCCCCTTCCGCTTCGGCTTCTTGATCTTCAGGGTGGTGGTCTCGGCGCCGGCGTCATGGCAGGACTTGAAGATCACCGCTGCGCACTGGCCGGCGGGGGCGAAGCTGATCAGCGCCGGCAGCTTCACCTTGCCCTTGGCCTTGAAGCGCTGCTTCGCATTGCGGTTGAGCCACAGCGCCACGGTGATCTCGCCCGGGCCGCCGCTCGCGCTCGAGGGCCGAAGCGCCGGCCTCCGCTTCCGCTTCTTCTTCCTCTTCGTTGCCGTCGACGCGGCCGATCCGGACTTGGCAGCGGCGTCGCTGATCTTCACCGTGCCCGCCACCGGGGCGGTGAAGATCAGCGTCTTGCCGCGCACCCGGAACATGAACGGCGCCCGCGGGGCGAGCGCGAAGAGCTCGGCGCTCTGCAGATAGTTAGCGCCGTCGTAGCCCCCGGCGACCAGCACACGCCCGTCGGGGAGCGGGGCGGCGGCGGGACGGTCCCGCCTAAAGGCCATCACACTGGTCGCGGCAAAGCTCCCCGTCGCCGGGTTGAAGATCTCGGCACTCTCCAGGTTGTCGCCGTCGAAGCCCCCGGCGACCAGCACCCGCCCGTCAGGGAGCGGGGCCGCGGCGGGGCCCTCGCGCTTGACGGCCATTGAGCCCGTTGGCGCGAAGCTCGCAGTCGCCGGGTTGTAGATCTCGGCGCTTTCGAGGATATGGGAGCTCGGGTCGAAGTACTGGCCCCCGGCGACCAGCACGCGCCCGTCGGCGAGCGGGGCGGCGGCGAGGAAGTAACGCTTGACGGCCATCGAGCCAGTCGGCGTGAAGGTTCCGGTGGCCGGGTTGAAGATCTCGGCGCTCTGCAGGAAGTTGCCCCCGTCGAAGCCTCCGGCAACCAGGACCCGCCCGTCGGGGAGCGGGGCGGCGCCGGCCGCCTGGCGCTTGACGGTCATCGAGCCGGTTGGCGCGAAGCCCCCGGTCGCCGGATCGAAGATCTCGGCGCTCTGCAGGAAGTTGGTGCCACCGTCGAAGTTCGAGCCCCCGGCGACCAGCACGCGCCCGTCGGGGAGCGGGGCGGTGGCAGCTGCGAAGCGCTTGATGGTCATCGAGCCGGTTGGCGTAAAGGTCCCCGTGGCCGGGTTGAAGATCTCGGCGCCCTGCAGGATGTTGGTGCCATCAGTGCCCCCGGCGACCAGCACCCTCCCGTCGGCGAGCGGGGCGGCGGCAGCGGAGTAACGCGGGACTGTCATGGAGCCGGTCGGAGCAAAGCTCCCCGGTGTATCGGCGGCTGGCGTAGGGATCGCCGCGAGAAGCGACGCTCCCGCCATAGCCGCCAGCAGGACCCCTCCTAGCTTTCCCTTCATCCACACCTAAGTCTCCCAGCGCGACCCTATCCCACCCGGGCCGGGCCCGGCAAGGGTGCGTCAACTCCAGCCGCTGTCGGTGCTCGGTTCCGCCGAGAGGAGCACCGTCCGCATTAACTCGCCGGCGTGCCCGGCTTCGACTGCGCCCAGCACCGACCTAGGATCTCGGGCGACCGCCACCCGCTCCTCTTCCTCGCGCAAAGCAGGTGCGCGAAGGGCAGGAACGCGCCAAGCCGGCAAAGCCGAAGCCCGCCTAGGGCGCGCGGCTACTCGAAGGCGCTATCGACCGAGGCGCCGATCCCGATCATCCCCGGCCCGGCGTGGGCCCCAAGCACCGGGCCGACCTCGGAGACGAAGAGAGGATCACGGCCGAAAATCGGCCGGCACGCCTTCACAAGCTGCTCGGCGGATTCGGGGTCGCGGATGTGCTGCACGACCCAGGCGTCGGCCCCCTCGCCGTGGCGCTGGCGGGCGTAGTCGATCAGCCGCGCCAGGGCACGCGGTCGGGTCCGAACCCGCCCGACGGGAGTCACCTCCTCGGCGAAGGTGAGGATCGGCTTGATCTTCAAGGTGGATCCGATCAGGGCCTGCGCCGCGCCGATTCGCCCGCCCCGGCGCAGATACTCGAGCGAGTCGAGCGAGAACCAGATCCCCCCGGCGTCGCGTGCCCGCTCGGCCTTGCGGACGACCCCTTCCGCGTCGGCGCCGCCGCTGGCGGCGATCATCGCCGCGAGCAGCACCATCCCGGTGCCGCCCGCCGCGCTGCGGCTATCGACGGTGTGGACCCGCTCGCCGCCCTTTCCTTCGCTGGTCAGCCGCTCGATCGCCTGATTAGCAGCCTCGAGGGTGCCGGAGATCCCCGCCGAGATGTGCACCGAGACGATCTCGCGCCCCGCGGCGAGCAGTGGCTCGTAGACCGAGATGAAGTCGCCGACCGAGGGCTGCGAGGTGGTCACGGCCTCTCCGCTCGCTCGCAGCCGTTCGTAGAAGTCGTCGTAGTCGGAGATCTCCGACTCCCGCTCCTGCTTGCCGTCGATTCCCACGTAGAGGCTCACCAGCTGCACACCGTGGCGCTCGGTCAACTCGGTGGGGAGGTAGGAGGTTGTGTCGGCGACGATCGCCGGGGCGGTCATCACAAAGGTATTCGCGCTCGGCCGAGGGCGATGCTCTGTTGCGGACACCCAGCGCTCATGTGCGGCCTTTCTATCACGGGCCATGACCACCACGCTTATGACGGGGGGCGCGGGTTCTTCGGCTCGCAGTGGCCAGCGCCCTCGCCTCCTGGGACGCCGGGCAGGGCTTCGGGTTGGGCTGCCTCCCACCTGCCTCCCCGATTCGATCTATGGGCGATCCATGGCGCGGGCGCGCAGCGTTCCGATGACGCGCGGATGACCGTCGATGACCGGCGCATCGATCAGCTCGAAGCCCTCGAAGCCCGCATGGCAGGCCATCGCGTCCAAACCTGCGGGGGTGAAGCCCCAGTACACGAAGTCATCGTGAGCGTAAACCTCGCCTGCCTTGTAGGCGTGGATAGCTGCGGCGGCATCGAGCGTCCGATCCGCTGAGCCGTAGGTTTCGAGAAGGACCCGGCCTTCGGCCGAGAGGCGCCGTCGAAGCACCTGGAGCAGGCCTACCGGATTGTCTACCCGGTGCAGGATCCCGAAGCAGAGGATGAAGTCGAACGTTTCCTCGAGCTGATCGAGATCGAAAGCGTTGAGACGACGGTACTCGACCGTCGAGTGGAGCAACTCCCGGATCGCTGTGAACCCCTCGCCCCCCTCAAGCTCGACACCCCAGCGCGCCCGGACCCACGCCCTGTACTGCTCGTTGTCCACCGCGACGACTCGCCGCGCGCCACGGGCTTCGGCGAGGAACGCGTAGAAGCCGTCAAAGGTGCCGACGTCGAGCACGCTCAAGCCGCTGAAGTCCCCGGGAAGGGCGGGGATCCGGTAGCGGTGATTGCGCGCGACGCCGGGCGTATAGAGCTGGTCGGAGTGGTCGAGCGAGAAGGTGTGGAACCAGAGGGGGACGCGATCCAGGACGGCTCTGGCCGCGTCGGGATCGGCCTCGATCGGCAGTAGATCAGCCACCTCGCGCTCGGCGGCAGTCGGCTTCGGAGGAGCTTCCCTGCGCAATCTCACCACCCCCTTTGGTTCAGCAGGATGCGGACTCGTGCTGCCCCCAGATGCATCGAACGTCGAGAAGGGCCGCTCGCGCTTCGTGACCTCGTGATTACGAGCTGCGTCGGCCCACGCCGAGCAGCGCTACTGGGCACGCGGCCGCTCCGACTCGAGGATCTCAGAGAGTTCGGGGGGTCGTTTCGCTCAAGGCCGCTGTCTCCCCCTCTCCGCTCCGGATAGGGCCCGGTCAGAGCCGGAGGTGTTCAGGTGGCGGTGTGCTTCGAGCGCTAGGGCGACACGACGGTCGCCGTCGGCGTGATGGAACTCGCCGCGGCGTCGTGCTGCTCGTTGGGACAGCTTGCTGGCGGTCATAGGACATCAGACCTTTCGTGCCCTCTGTGGCGGGTCGCACGGAAGGAAGAGGGATGACCCAGCGAGCGAAGCCGATACGCGGGCACCGAGGAAGAGTGATCTGCCCGCAGCGCCAGCCGAACTACCTTACTCCGACCTCCTAAGTTTCCGCAGCGGGCGGGACAATGACTGCAGACATGCTTCGAGGGGTGCCGGGGGAGTAGCGGGCCCCTGGCTGCTTAGCGTCACCCGGTGGAGCATCGCCCGGCGCCTACGATCGCCCCCGTGCTGATCGTCCTCATCTTGTTCGGGGTTGCCGTCATTGCCGTGGCGGCCGTGGCGCTGCTGCGCTCAACACGCGCGACCGAAGCGAGGGAGACGCGAAACCTCGATCCCGAACGGGTAGAGGGGGAGGTCTACGAGAAGCTGTACGGGAAGCGCTCGGGAACCGTATCCGCCCCATTCCCTGCAAGACCGCCACTTAAAGATCCGCGCTCGCGAACTCAGCGGCGATCCCGGCCGCGGGACTCGGATCGATAAGCCGCGTGAGGCGGTCCCTTCCTGCGCTTCCCCTTTCGCGTGAAAGCGGAAGCCTCAGCGGCTGTCGGTGAGCCGGCCGAAACAGCCGCCTTGGACGAAAAGCAGCGGTTCTGAATCACACCTCCAGGCGGGGAAGGGGGTCGGCCGCTTGTGGCCGCGATCTGAGGCGAAGCCGTCAATCGACGACTTGCAGGCCCTTCGGCAACCCGCTCAGATTGCGGTGGCCGTCGGCGGTGACGACGACGAGGTCCTCGATGCGGACGCCGAACTGGCCGGGCAGGTAGATCCCCGGCTCCACGGTGACGACGTTGCCCTCGAAGAGGTCGTCCTCGGACGTGGTCGAGAGACGAGGCCCCTCATGGACCTCGAGGCCGACCCCATGCCCAAGCCCGTGCCCGAAGTGGTCCCCGTGGCCGGCCTCGGAGATCATCTCCCGCGCGACCGCATCGACCTCCTTGCCGCTCGCCGCCGGGCGGACCGCGGCGAGCGACTTGAGCTGGGCGGCCACCACCAGGTCGTAGACCTCGCGCGCCTCGTCTCCGGGCTCGCCGGTCGCGAAGGTGCGGGTGCAGTCGGAGCAGTAGCCGTCGAGCTCGGAACCCATGTCGAAGACGACCAGCTCGCCGGAGCCGATCTCCCTGTGGCCGGGCTCGGCGTGCGGCAGCGCGCCGTTCTCTCCAGCCGCCACGATCGGGGGGAATGAGGGCTCGGCGCCGAGCTCGCGGATTCGCGCGACGGCGGCACGGGCGACATCGCTTTCCGTGCGACCGGCGAGCCCTCGATCGAGCGCCCACCGATAGACGCCGTCGGTGAGCTCCGCCGCGGCCGCGATCCGCTCCAGCTCTCCGGGCTCCTTGATGGCGCGAAGCTGCTCGACGAGGTCGCCGGCTGGAATGAGCTCCACGTCCTTCCCGGCGGCCGCCTCCAGGCGGGCGAGCTGGCGGACGCTCAGCTTCCCGTCCTCGAACCCGACCCGCCCCTTCATCCCCGCCACGATCTGGGGAACGAGCTCGCGCTCGGCCTCGGGGCGCTCCCACTCCGGCGAGACCTCCGTCTTGGCCCGCTCGGTGTAGCGGAAGTCGGTGAAGAAGACGAGCCCGCCGCCCCCGACCAGGCAGGCGCCGTTCGTGCCGGTGAAGCCGGTCAGGTAGCGGACGTTCACGAGGTCCGAGACGAAGAGCTGGTCGAGCTCCCTCTCCGCCACCAGCTCGGCGAGCCGCTCCCCCCGCGTCACAGCCCGAGCCTCTTGGCGATCAGCTCCAGGGCCTCCCGGTAGCCGTCGGCACCTTTGCCGTAGACCTGTCCGAGGATGAGGTCAAGGCCATCGAACACCGAGTGCCGGCGCCATTCCTCGCGCTTGGAGATGTCGGAGATGTGCACCTCCACGGTCGGGATGCCGGTCAGGTCGAGGGCGTCCCTGATCGCCCACGAGTAGTGGGTCCACGCTCCCGCATTGATCAGCGCGGCGTCCGCCCTCTCGGGCAGCCGATGCAGGTGCTCGACGAACTCGCCCTCCGAGTTCGACTGGAAGAAGGCGGCCTCCAGGTCCAGGTCCCGCGCAAACCGCTTGATCCTCGTTTCCAGCTCGGGGAGCGTGAAGTCGCCGTAGATGTCGTGGTCGCGGCTGCCGAGCATGTCGAGGTTGACGCCGTGCATCACCTCGACCCGGTTGCGCGTCACCGAGCTCACTTCAGCTCCTCCACCACCGCCCGGACCCTATCCGGCTCAACCCGCTGCCCCCAGCGCGGCTCGCCGGGCTCCGAGAGCAGCACGAACCCGAGCCCCTCTCGGCTCTGCTTCTTGTCCCGCTCCATCGCCGCGAGCACGCCGTCGGTGCTCACCGAGGGATCGAGAGAGATCGGCAGGCCGTGCGATGCCAGCAGGCCCTCCACCTCGTTGCGAAGCCCATCGGCGCCGGAGAGACGAAGCGCGGCGAGCAGGCCGAGGCCGACGGCCTCGCCGTGGCGGTAGCGCTTGTAGTGAGTCTCAGCCTCGATGGCGTGACCGACCGTGTGGCCGAGGTTGAGCACCATCCGGCGCCCGGAATCCCTCTCGTCCGAGGCCACCACCTCGATCTTGGTCCGCGCGCAGTCGAAGACCACCTCGGTCAGCGCCGCCGGGTCCAGGTCCTGGATGGCCCTGACCTGGGACCAGAGTGGGTCGCCGGCGATCAGCGCCGTCTTGATCACCTCCACGAAGCCGGCGGCGAGCTCCTCGCCAGGGAGCGTGCTCAGCGTGGTGGGATCGGCCAGCACCGCGATCGGCAGGTGATATGCGCCGACGTAGTTCTTCGCCGCCGGAAGATCGACGCCGGTCTTGCCGCCGTAGGCCGAGTCGACCTGCGCGACCAGGGTGGTGGGCGCCTGGACGAGGGCCACGCCCCGCTGGTAGGTGGCGGCGCAGAAGCCGCCGAGATCCCCCACCACCCCGCCACCGAATGCCAGCACGCAGTCGTCGCGCTTCGCGCCCGCCGAGGAGAGCTCGGTCAGGACCCGCTCCGCCTCGGCGATGGTCTTGGAGGTCTCGGCGCCCTGGACGCCGATGATCTCCTCGGTTCGCGGCAGCAGCGAGCGGTGATGGCGCAGCGCCTCATCGTCGGCGACGCAGAAGGTCCGCGCGGGAAGGGCGTCCGGGAGCGCCTCGCGAGCATCGTCGAGCAGCCGGATCGCGCCCGCGCCGACGGCGACCGGGTACGAGCCGCTGGCCGACTCGGCCCAGGCCATGCGCACGCCGGGATTGCCCTGCATCGCCGCCAGCCACGGCGCCGCAGGCCCGGCGGCATCCCGCGCGGCCGAGGGCAGGATCGCCCGTGCGAGCGACTCGTAGATGGGTCGCCGGCTCGCGAAGCGCTCAGAGAACTCCGCCCGGTTCGTGGCGAGCGGCCGGTCGGTCCCGGACGCCCGCTCCCAGGCGACCTCCTCGTCGACGTCGCACCAGACCGGCAGGTGCTCGCCAAGCGCGCGCCGCACGGCCTGGCTCTCGATCGCGCCACCCCCGAGCGCGACCACGGAAGACGGCCCGCCGACCTGCCCGGCCAGTGCGTCGAGCGCCGAGACGACGAGGCGCTCCTCGCGGCGGCGGAACTCGGCCTCGCCCTCACGCAGGAAGAAGGACGCGATGGGCTCGCCGAGCTCGCGCTCGAGCAGCTCGTCGGTGTCGCTCACCCCGAGGTCGAGCCGCTCGGCCACCGCCTGCGCGCCCCGCGTCTTGCCCGCCGCCATGAAGCCGATGAAGACGAGCCCGTGGTGGGCTAGCGCCGCCATCCGATGCGCTCCCGGTACGCCGCGATTGACGCGAGCACATCGTCGATGTGGTCGCCGCCGAATTTCTCCCGGTAGGCCCCGGCCAGCACGAGCGCGACCATCGCCTCAGCGACGACGGCCGCCGCCGGGACCACCGTCGAGTCGGTTCGCTCCCGCATCGCCTGCGCCGGCTCCTTGGTCTCGGTGTCGACCGAGCGGAGCGGCTGCGTCATCGTCGAGATCGGCTTGATCGCAGCCTGCACGACGAGCGGCTCGCCGTTGGTCATGCCACCCTCGAGGCCACCGGCGCGGTTCGTCTCCCGGTACCAGCCGCGCTCATCCGAGTGGAAGATCTCGTCGTGGGCCTCGGAGCCGGGCTTGCCGGCCACATCCCACGCCTCGCCCAGGGAGACGCCCTTGACCGACTGGATCGAGCAGACCGCCTGCGCGAGGCGGCCGTCGAGCTTCTCGCTCCAGGAGGCATACGATCCGATGCCGGGGACGAGCCCGAAGGCGCGCACCTCGAACTTGCCGCCGAGCGACTCGTTCTCCTTGCGCAGGCGATCGATCTCGGCCACCATCGCCTCGGACGCGGCGGCGTCCAGGCAGCGGACGGGCGAATCGTCCACACCCGCGAAGTCCTCCTGCTTCAGATCGTCGCGCTCGGGGGCGCTCACGGACGCGATCTGGATCACGTGGCTGAAGACGCTCACGCCGACGGCCGAGAGAAAGCCCTTGGCGATGGTCCCGGCAGCGACCCGCGCCGCCGTCTCGCGAGCGCTGGCGCGCTCGAGCACGTTGCGGACGTCGCTGAATCCGTACTTCTGCAGCCCGGCCAGGTCCGCGTGCCCGGGGCGCGGCAGGTGCGACTCCTCCACGTCGGCGTCGACCGGCCAGGGATTCATCCGCTCGTCCCAGTTCGGGTAGTCGCGGTTTGCGACCAGGACCGCAATCGGGCTGCCCAGGGTGCGGCCGTGGCGAATCCCCGAGCGGATCTCGACCGTGTCGCTCTCGATCTTCATGCGGCCGCCCCGCCCGTGACCGAGCTGGCGGCGCGCCATGTCGCGGTCCAGAGCCTCACGATCGAGCTCGAGCCCGGCGGGCAGGCCCTCGACGATCGCCACCAGGCCAGGCCCGTGGGACTCGCCCGCTGTTGTGAACCTCAAACTCACGCGGGCAGAGTAGATGGAGCGGCCCTGCGGCCCCGGTCTCAGGGTTGCGCGACCAGCACGACCAGGGCGCCGCCGGCGAGGAATGGAGCGAAGGGGATCGTCCGACTGCGCGCCGACCAGCCGTGCCGCGCCAGCAGGACGAGGCCGGCGAGCGATCCGGCCGCGAACGCGATCGCCATCGCCACCGCGACCCCGGCGCCCAGGTAGACCCCGAGGACGCCGGCCAGCTTCACGTCGCCGAGGCCCATCCCGTCCGGTCGGATCAGGGCGGCGATCAGCAGAAACCCGCCCGCGGCGAGGCCATAAACCAGCCGCTCGGGCAATCCGACCGGGTTCGAGAGCAGCCAGGCCGGCAGGGCGACCGCCAGGCTCGCAACCAGCGCGGCGTCGGGCACGAGCCGCGTCCGCAGGTCGCTGACCGTGACGACACCCAGCAGGGCGACGAGGGAGACGTCGAGGAGGGCGCCGGCCATATCGTTGAGAGCCCAGTGAGCAAAGACCTCTCCCCCTGATGGCGGCGCGCCGCCTGCTCATCGTGATGCTCGTGCTGCTCGGGCTCTCCACTCTGGCCGCTGCGCTGGTGCCACAGCACGCGCTCCGCAACGCCACCACAACCGGCACCACCACGACGCAGCCCACCACGACAACCGCCCAGCCTCCCCCGGGCCGCTCCCTGAGCGTCCAGATCCAGGTGGGCGGCAAGAAGGTCCCCGTCGTGGCGGCGCCGCTCTGCAAGGCGCGCAAGCCCAGATGCGAGCCCCTCCACGTCGGCGATCAGCTCTCCCTCGAGGTGCTCTCCAAGGAGCAGGCCGAGCTGGAGATCCCAGCCTTCGGCCTGATCGGCGTCGCCAGCGACAACTCCCCGGCCTTCTTCCAGCTGTTGCCGCGGGAGCCGGGGACGATCGGCGTCCTGTTCACCACGCCACGGCGGGTAGCCGCCCGGGTCGAGGTCCTCTCCGCGAACGCCGCGGCGAAGACCATCCAGAAGCCGGCGAAGAAGGCGAAGGGCTAGGCCTCGAGCTCGCGGGGGATCAGGTCCACCGTGAGAAAGGCACCGTCGCGGACGACCTGCACCTCGACGCGCTGGCCGATCCGCTCAGCGACCATCAGGCGCTGGAGGTCGCCCACGTCGCCCATCGGCTCACCGTCGACCTCAACGATCAGGTCCTCGGCGCGCAGGCCCGCGCGGGCGGCGGGGCTGCCGGAGACGACCTCGACGACCTCTATTCCCTCGTCGCGATCGAGTCGCGAGGCGATCTTCGGCGGCAGCGGCCGAGAGCCGCCGACGATGCCGATGTAGGCGCGCCGCACCCGGCCCTCCTTCATCAGCGCGGAGATGATCTTCCGGGTGGCGTCGTTGATCGGCACCGCCAGGCCGAGCCCGATGCCGGCGACGGCGGTGTTCACTCCGACCACCCGGCTGAGCCCGTCGGAGAGCGCGCCGCCGGAGTTGCCCGGGTTGAGCGCGGCGTCGGTCTGGATCACGTTCTCGACCAGGCGCCCCGCCGATCCCGAGCGGGTGGGAAGCGATCGGCCCAGGGCCGAGACCACGCCGGCCGTCACGGTTCCGGCGAGACCCATCGGGCTGCCGATCGCGACCACCAGCTGGCCGACGCGCAGCTCGTCGGCGTCGCCGAGCTGGGCCGGGGAGAGATCGCGGGCGTCGGCGCAGACCACCGCCAGATCGGAGAGAGGGTCGGCCCCGATCACCTCGGCCCCGAGCTCCCGGCCGTCGGAGAACGATGCCGTGACCTTGTGACCTCCCGCAACGACGTGGGCGGAGGTCAGCAGGTAGCCGTCCGAGGAGATCGCAACACCGCTGCCCGCGCCCTCGGCCCGGCCGCGACGAGTGCGGCGCGCGACCGCGAGATGGGCGACCGACCGCGTCAGGCGCTCGGCGACTCCGGAGACCGTACGCGAGTACGCATCGAAGGCATCGGCATCCGGGAGGCGCTCGGAGGGCGTCGACGGGACTCCGTTGGCGGCCCCGTCGATCAACTTCAGGCCTCCCGAGATGAGCTTCAGCCTGGGCACTAACGAAAAGTTAGCACGAGACGAGAGGGTGCCCCGCAGGCGAAGCCGAGGAGCAACCCGTTTAGTGCTGGCTGGCGGCCTCGCGCATCACATCCAGCGGCGGCTCCCTGCCCGTCCAGATTCGAAGCGAGTCGGCCCCCTGCCTCACCAGGATCTCCAGGCCGTCCACGGCCTGCGCCGATCGGCTCCGCGCCTCGGCCACCAGACGGCTCTCCGACCCCGCATAGACGAGATCCACGACCACGGTCCCGGCGTCGAAGCGCTCCGGGTCGAGGGGGAGATCCTCGAAGGGGTCCTCGTCACCCATGCCGATCGCGGTGCAGTTGACGATCAGGTCGAACGATCCGGTGCGGGCTCCCTCGCCGGCAACCGGCCTCAGGCGGCCCTCGGCCGGTGTGTCTCGCCCCGCGAAGGACAAATCGCGGACCAGTTCGTCGGCCCGGCTGCCCGTCCGGTTCCAGACCGAGACGGAGGCTCCCTGCCCCGCGAGCGCCCAGACCACCGCCCGCGCCGATCCCCCGGCACCCAGCACCAGTGCGCTCGTCCCCTCGACCGGGCCCGGCAGCGCCGCCAGCAGTCCGGTCGCATCGGTGTTCTCGGCCAGAATCCGCCCGTCGGCGAAGCTGAGCGTGTTGGCGGCGCCGATCTCCTGAGCGGCGGCCGAGGCCTCGTCGGCGATCGCGAGCGCCGCCTCCTTGTGCGGGATCGTCACGTTGACCCCGACGAACCCCTCGGCCGGGAGCGCTCGCACCCGAGCGCCGAACTCCGCGGGATCGACGTCGATCGCCTCGTAGCTCCACTCCCCACCGAGACCGAGAGCCTCAAGCGCCGCCGTCTGCATCGCCGGCGAGCGAGAGTGCGAGACCGGATGTCCCAGCACGGCGAGACGGTTCACGCCCAGCTCAGCTCCGGCAGTTTGGCGTCGCGTGGCCCGAGTTCGATGCGGCGACCAGCTGGTTGAACTCGTCCCCGCTCGCGGTGAAGCAGTGGTGCCCGCTGTTGTCCCCGTTGAGCACGTAGTAGAGGTAGTTGACCTTCGCGGGGCGCGCCGCCGCCTTGATGGCGTCCAGGCCGGGATTCCCGATCGGCGTCGGCGTGAGGCCGGCGTTGATGCGCGTGTTGAACGGCGACGGCGACTGAAGCTGCGACTCGGTGATGTCGCCGGTGTAGTTGTGGAACTGGAACCGGGTCGTCGCATCGATGCCGAGCGGCATGCCCCGGTGGAGGCGGTTGTAGATCACGGCGGCGACCAGCGGACGCTCGGACGGGATCTGCACCTCCTTGTCGATCATCGAGGCGATGATGAGCACGTCGTAGACCGTCAGGTTCTTCGACTTCGCGTAGGACATGTTGACCCCGGCGATGTTCTGCTCGAAGGCCTGCAGCTGCTCGGAGACGAGCTGGTCGACGCTCGCTCCGGGATCGAGCTCGTAGGTCGCAGGGAACAGGAAACCCTCCAGCGACTTCGGGTTGTTCGCTCCGTACTTGTTCGGGTCGAAGCCCTTGACGCTCTTGCTCGCGGCCAGGTAGTCGCCGCTCAGGCCGAGGCCCTTGATGGTCGCGGCGGCCTGCACCCGGTCCTCGCCCTCCGGGATCGTCACGTTGATCTTGCCCCCCGAGCTGGTCAGTTTGTCGATCGCCGACCCGTAGCTCATGTTGTGGGCGAGGACGTAGCGGCCCGGCAGGATGTTGTCCGTCTGTCCCGCCAGCTTCAGGCGCCACTCGAAGAGCGTCCCGTTCGAGACCACGTCCTCCTTGGTGAGCAGGTCGGCGACCTCGCTTGCCGTAGCCCCCTCGGGCACGGTGACGATCGCCTCGCCCGAGCCGTCGCCCGGGTCGAACGGTGGCGGCTGGAAGAAGGCGATCAGAAACCAGGCGACGAGCACGCCGACGAGCACCAGAGCCAGCGCCAGAAAGCGGCGGCGGCGATAGGTCCCGCGGGGGCGTGGGGGCTTTGGATCTCCCCCGTCCCGGCCGAGGCGCTCCCGGACCGTGCGCCTCGGTGGCTTCTCCGCCGTGGCCGGGGGAGCGGCCTTGCGCGGCCGGGTGCCACTCGGCTTCTGCACCGGAGGCGCGGCTGCCGCCTTGGCCTGCTTCGGCTTCCTCGACTTGCCGCGCCGCTGCTCGCGCTCGCGCCGCCGGCGCTCCCGCTCGATCGAGGCGGGGTCGTCACGGCCGAACTCGTCGGTCGGCGGCTTCACCCCGTCGCCACCCGGCGGGGTCAGGTTCCCCTCGGTGTCGGCGAGCCATTCTCCGCGCTCTTCCGTCATCTGGATTCTTCCCGCGCGAGGTAGCTCTCGAGCAGGTGAGCCGCCGCCAGCGAGTCGCGGTCGCCGCGGGCGCCCCCACGGGCACTGCGGTCGGCCATCCGGGTGGTGAGTCGCTCGTCGTAGGTCTCGACCGGGACGTCGAGCAGTCCCGCCAGCTGATCAGCGAACTCGCGACTGAGGCGCGCCTGCTCACCCTCCTCGCCGCCGAGCGTGGTCGGGAGACCGACGATCACCCGCTCCGCCCCCTCGCGAGAGGCGAGCTCGGCGATGGCCGCGGGGTCGGGCGGCTCGACCGCTTCGAGCGGCCGCGCCAGGGTCCCGGTCGGGTCTGACAACGCACAGCCGCAGCGGGCGGTGCCGTAATCGAGAGCGAGCACCCGCAAGAAGCTATCGAGTCGATGAGTGAGTCCACGGCACCGTGCGGCAGGTGGCGCGCGTGGTCAAGCAGATCGAGGACGCAGGGCGAAGCCTTTGGTGGCGCCAAAGGCGAGCCCGAGGACGAAGAGATGCGCAGCGCCACGCGCGCCACCGGGCGTGAGTGGTCGCGGACTCGCTCATCGCACCGCAGCCGCCGGTTCAGCCCCGGGCAGCCGCTCGCTGGCCGACTCCGGGCTGTCGGGGGCGACCTCGGTGCCGTCGATCTGCTTCTGGTCGACGTTGCGTGGGTGGTGGCATGCCGCCGCCTGCCCCGAGCTGTAGTCCGCAAGAGGCGGCTCGTCCTCCGAGCAGATCTCGCTGGCCCACGGGCAGCGGGTGTGGAAACGGCACGCGGCGGGCGGGTCGACCGGGCTCGGGACGTCTCCCTCGAGCACCACCGGCGTGCGCTCGGCATTTGCCTTCGGATCCGGGATCGGGACCGCCGACAGGAGAGCGACGGAGTACGGGTGGATCGGCCTCTCGTAGAGCATCGCCGCCGGCGAGCGTTCGACGATCTTCCCCAGGTACATGACCGCGATCCGGTCGGAGACGTGGCGGACGACGCCGAGATCGTGCGCGACGAAGATGTACGACAGGTTGAACTCGTCCTGGAGGTCCTCGAGCAGGTTGATGATCTGCGCCTGGATCGAGACGTCCAGCGCGGACACCGGCTCGTCGGCGATGATCAGCTTGGGTCGCAGGGCGAGCGCCCGCGCGATCCCGATCCGCTGCCGCTGGCCTCCGGAGAACTCGTGGGGATAGCGGTTGTAATGCTCCGGCTGCAGCCCCACCCTGTCCATCAGCTGCTGGACCTCGCGGCGGAGCTGCGTCCCCGAGGCGAGCCCGTGCAACTGGAGCGGGTCGCCGATGATCTGCCCGACCCGCTTGCGCGGGTTGAGCGAGGCGTAGGGGTCCTGGAAGATCATCTGGATCTCGCGCCTGACCGGTTCCAGCTTCTTGCGCGAGAGGCCGATCAGCTCCTTGCCCCGGTACTTGACGGAGCCGGCTGTCGGCTCGAGCAGCTGGATGATGGTTCGGCAAAGCGTCGACTTGCCGCAGCCGGACTCACCGACCAGCCCAAGGGTCTCGCCCTCGTGGAGGGTGAGGCTGACGTCGTCGACGGCCTTGACGTTCGCCACGGTCCGGTCGAAGAAGATCCCGGACTTGATCGGGAAGTGCTTGACGAGGTGCTCGACCTCGAGGATCGGATCGCCCTTCGCCATGGCTAGACCGCCACCTCCGGCGCCTCGAGGCCGATCCGCCCGTCCACCTCGCGCAGATTCTTCTTGTCCGTGGAGTCGAGCCAGCAGCGGTCGAGATGCCCCGGAGCCCTGGTCGCCCGGTGCTCGAGCTCGGGCAGCTCGGAGCACTTCTCGAAGGCGTGCGGGCAGCGAGGCGCGAAGCGGCAGCCGGCCGGCGGCGCCAGCAGCGACGGCGGCTGTCCTCCGATCTGCGGCAAGCGGTCCGGCCGGTCCTGGTCGAGGCGTGCGATCGAGCCGAGCAGGCCCCACGTGTATGGGTGCTGGGGGTCGTAGAAGATCTCGTCGAGCGAGCCCTGCTCGACGACCTGGCCGGCGTACATGACGAGCACGCGGTCGGCGATCTCCGCGACGACCCCAAGGTCGTGGGTGATGAGAATCACCGACAGTCCATGCTCCTGGTTCAGGTCCCGGAGCAGATTGATGATCTGCGCCTGGATCGTCACGTCCAGGGCGGTGGACGGCTCGTCCGCGATCAGGACCGCCGGCTCGAGCGCCAGCGCCATCGCGATCATCGCCCGCTGGCGCATGCCGCCGGAGAACTCGAACGGGTAGTGGTCAGCTCGCCTCTCCGCGTCGGGTATGCCCACCGACTTGAGAGATTCGACGGCCTTCTTCTTCGCCGCAGCCTTATCGAGGTCCCGATGCGCCTGGATCGCCTCGATGATCTGGTCGCCGATCTTGTGGACCGGGTTGAACGATGACATCGGGTCCTGGAAGACCATCGCGATCCGGTCGCCGCGGATCGTCTCGAGCTCGTCGTTACTGGCCGTCGTGAGCTCTTTCCCCTGATAGCGAACGGACCCCGAGATTCTCGCGTTGGTTCCCCGCGTCAGGCCGAGGATCGTCATCGCGGTCACCGACTTGCCGCAGCCGGACTCGCCGACGATGCTGAGCACCTCGCCGGCCTCCAGCGAGAAGGACACGCCGCCCACGGCGTGCACGGTCCCCTCGTCGGTCGCGAAGTCGACCTTCAGGTCCTTGATGTCCAGGAGCGGTCCCGCCATCGGACGAACCTAGCCGCTCAGCCTGATCCGCGGGTCGAGCACCGCGTAGATGATGTCCACGACTGCGCTCAGGACGACCACGAAGAAGGCGCCGAACATCGTGATCACTAGCACCGGCGGCACGTCGAGCTGCTGAATCGAGTTGGCGGCGTACTGCCCGACCCCCTGCAGGTTGAAGACGGTCTCCGTGAGGATCGCCCCCCCGCCGATCACGGCCGCGAAGTCGAGGCCGAAGAGGGAGACCACCGGGATCAGCGAGTTGCGGAGGACGTGGTGGATCATGATCCGGCGCTCGGAGAGGCCCTTGGCGCGCGCCGTCCGCACGTAGTCCTCGTTGATCGTGTCCAGGATGTTCGATCGCAACACCCTGGAATAGAAGCCGATGAAGAGCACCGACAGCACGAACCAGGGCAGGAGCAGGTGCGTGAACCACTCCCAGGGGTCGCTGGTGAACTTCACGTAGCCCCCTGCCGGGAAGATCTGGAGTTTGTATGCGAACGCCCATAGGACGAGCGCCCCGAGTAAGAAGACGGGCGTCGATACCCCGATCAGCGATAAGACCGTGAGGCTGGTGTCGGTGAACTTCCCCGCCTTCACCGCGCTGATCACCCCGAAGAGGATCCCGAAGCCGAGCCAGATGATTCCGGCGCCGATCGCGAGCGAGAGCGTCGCGGGCAGATCCCGCTTGATCTCGTCCTCGACGTTGATCTGCTGCTGGTAGGAGACGATCGAGCCGTCGAAGATCTTTCCCATCGTGATCACGTACTGCTCGTAGATCGGCTTGTCGAAGCCCCAGTCCTTGCGGATCGCCTCGCGCGTCTCGGGCGTCGAGGTGCGACCGCCGAGCCGGACCGCCGGATCGCCGTTGGGGATCGCCTGGAAGATCAGGAAGGTCAGGATGGAGATCGCGAACAGCACCCCCAACATCGCGAACAGGCGGCGGACGATGAAGCGGGCCATCAGTGCTCGATGCGCACCTCGGCGCGCGGGTCGAGGGCGTCGCGGACGCCGTCACCGAAGACGTTGATCCCGAGGACGGCGAGGACCAGCATCCCGCCCGGGATCAGCGTCAGGTGCATGGCGCTCGGAATCAACCGGATCCCGTCGCCGATCATCGTCCCCCAGGAGGGGTTCGGCGCCTGGACTCCGGCGCCGAGGAATGAGAGCGCCGCCTCGAGCAGGATCGCGTTGGCGACCATCAGCGGAATGAAGACGATGATGCTCGAGGCGATATTGGGGAGGATCTCGCGGAACATGATCCGGAGATTCCCCGCGCCCTGAGAGCGCGCCGCCTCGACGAACTCCTTTTCCCGCAGGCTCAGCACCTGCCCCCGCAGGGGCTTGGCCATATAGGGGATGTAGACGACGCCGATGATGATCGCCGGGATCCAGAGTGAAGCGCCGTTGACCGTGAAGAACCCGAAGTCAAGACCGCCGATGGCCAGGGCCGTGCCCAGCGCGATACCGAGCAGGATCACCGGGAAGGCCCAGATCAGGTCCATCGTCCGTGAGAGCACCCCGTCGACAGCCCCCCGGAAGTAGCCGCCCGTGAGGGCGACGATCGTGGCGAAGAAACAGCTGATGAAAGTGGCGATGAACCCGATCTGCAGGGAGTTCCTGCCGCCGTAGAGCAGACGGACGGCGACGTCGCGGCCGTTCGAGTCGGCCCCCAGGAAGAAGCGGCCCTTCCACGTCGGACCGGTCGGGATCCCGCCAGGATCGACGACGTCCTTCCCGTCAACCGTGTCCGTGATGTGGTTCGCAGACGGCGTCGTGTGCGCCACGTGCTTCGCGTAGAGCGGCGCGCACAGGCAGAGCACGACGATGAGCAGGAACATCGCGCCGAAGGCGAGTGCCGTCTTGTTGCGTCGCAGACGGCGGTACGCCAGCTTGTACGGGCCGACGCCGCCCTCGCCTTGGCGTTCGCTCGAGCCCAGGGGCATCTCCGGCTCTAGTGCGGCCGGAACCCCCGGGCTCGGAGCGGTCGGGTCTACTGCCATATCTACCTGGGGCGCCCTGGCACGCCCCAATCGTCCTTTATCCGGTTCTCGTTCCTACTTCAGTTCCCAGGTGCTCCAGTCGTTCAGGTACGTCGGATGCACCTGCGCCGCATCGAAGTTGATGCGGTCGCTCATGAACTTCGGCACCTGCTCCGAGCCATAGACGGCGACGTAGGCCTTCTTGGCCACGTACTCGTCCAGGGCCTGCCACTGGCTCGCCACCGAGTCCAGCTGCGTCGACGGCACGTTCTCCAGCTTCTGGAGCTGCTGCTGGATGAACGGGTCGTTGACGTTGCCGAAATTCTCGTTGTTGACGGGCTGGATCGAATTCGCGTCGAGCAGCAGATAGAAGTCCGCTGGGTTCGGGAAGTCCTGAATCCAGTCGGCGAATCCGGTCTGCGGCGCAGTCTTCGCGTTCCCGATCGTCGGGAAGTAGGTCGTGTCCGAAATCAGCTTCGGAGTGGCCTTGTACCCGATCTTGTTGAGCAGGTCGGCGTAGTACTCGACGTACTGCGTCCGCGGCGCGCGCTGCTCGCCCCAGACGGTGACGCTCTGGCCCGCCGTGCCGGACTGCTGCACGAGCTGCTGGGCCTTGGCGAGGTCGCCGTGGGCGTCAGGCGCACCGTACGGGCACTCGCTGTCCGGGTGCCCGACGATCCCCTCGGGGAGGAAGAAGCACTCCGGCTCGAGGAACCCGCTCGCCAGGCGCTGCAGGGCCGGCCGGTCGATGGCGGTGTTGACCGCCTGCCGTGCCAGCTCGTTGTTGAACGGCGGGATGTCGACGTTCAGGAAGAAGTAGAACGTCGAAGGAATCGTCACCGGCTCGAAGCGATCCTTCGCCTGTGACTGGACCTGCGGCACGATCGACGGCGGCAGCGTGTCGCCGGCGTCGAAGTTGTCCGCCTGGTTGTTGAGGACCTGCTGGGCCGCCGTCTGGGTGTTCGACTCGATCGTGACGTTGATCCGGTCGAGGTGCCCCGTCGGGATGTCAGGGATGTTCAGTCCAGCGAACTTCGGGTTCTTGACCAGGCTGAATGACTTGTTCGGCACGATGTCGGTGATCATGTACGCGCCGACGCCCGGGGGCATGTCGGTGGTCAGGGTGTGCTCGGGCGTGCCGCACGGCACCAGGCCGAGCTCGGGGAACGCCAGCACGTTCGAGAACGCGCCGTACGGCTCCGCGAGCTGAATGGTGATCTTGCCCGTGGCATCGTCGGTGGTGATGCCCGAGATGTCGTTGGCCTTGCCCTCGTCGAAGTCGGTTGCGCCCTCGACGTTGTCGGTCACGAAGCTCTTGCCGCCCCAGTTGACCTTGATCATGCGCTCGACCGTGCACTTGAAGTCGCTCGCCTTGACCGGGGTCCCATCGGAGAAGACGAGGCCCTTCCGGAGGGTCATGGTGTAGGTCTTCTGGTCCTGCGAGATCTGCGGCAGGGCAGTCGCGAGGCCCGGAATGAGCTCGTTACCGCCAGGCGCGTTCTCGTGCTTGTAGGTGACCAGAGGCGTGTAGCTGATCCAGTTGGGCTCCGCCCCCTGGGTCGTGTACTCCTCCTGGGGGTCGAGATAGTCCGGCGCGGTGCCCATCAGAACCGTGGCGGTGCCGCCGCTCGTACCACCCCCACTGTCGCTTCCCCCGCCGCAGGCGGCCAATCCAAGGCCCCCAAGCGCGGTCATGATGCCCAGCAGAAGCAGCCTTCCAAGCTTGCTCACCCTGAGTTCCTCCTGTTTTCTGCGTTATCTCCCATATGGGAGCGGATCCCTTCGGGAGTCATATACCTGTAAACGGGGAACGTCAAGCACGATTTCCGCGCACTTCGCCGATCTGGCGGGACTCAGGAGGCCAATTTGGCCTCAATGGCGTCGCGTGCGACCGAGAGCGCCTCGTCCAGCTTCGACGGATCGCGGCCTCCCGCCTGGGCGACGTTGTCGCGCCCTCCTCCGCCTCCGCCGACGACCTGGGCCGCCTCGCGGATCACCTCTGACGCCAGGATGCCCTTTTCGACGACCTCCTTGCTGAAGCTTGCGACCAGCGCGACCTTGCCGTCGGCGGCCCCGCCAAGGACGACCGCGGCCTCACCGGCTCGCGACTTGATCCGGTCCGCCAGGTCGAGCAGGGAGCGCTGGTCGGCGTCGTCCCCCTTCCCCACGAAGACCGTCACCCCGCCGATCCGCTGTCCCGTGGCGGCCATCTCCTCCGCCTTCTTGGACAGATCGGCCGAGCCGGCCTCCCTGGTCCGTCGTTCGAGCTCCTCCACGCGCTCGGCCATCCGCCGTGCGCCCGCCACCGGATCCTGCTCGGTGCCCACGATCCTGCCGATCTCGCTCAGGCTCCGTGACCGTGACCGGAACCAGTCGATCGCGGCGGGGCCGGTGAGCGCCTCGATCCGGCGCACGTTCGCCGCGCTCGATCCCTCACTGACGACCGCGAGGATCCCGATCTCGGCGGTGTTGGGCACGTGGGTGCCGCCGCAGAGCTCACGCGAGACGTCCTCGACCTCGACGACGCGGACCCAGTCGCCGTACTTCTCGCCGAACAGCGCCATCGCGCCGAGCCGCTCCGCGTCCATCCGCGACATCTCGATGGCGCGCACCCAGTGGCTCTCCTTGATCCACTCGTTGACGCGATCACCGATGTCGCGGAGCTCCTCGTCGGTCAGCGGCGCGCCGTGGGTGAAGTCGAAGCGCAGCTTGTCCGGGCGCACGGACGAGCCCGCCTGGCGCACGTGTGTCCCGAGCCGCTCGCGCAGCGCCGCGTGGAGCAGGTGCGTCGCGGTGTGGTTGCGCATGGTCGCGAAGCGGGAAACGTGGTCCACCTCGGCCTCGACGCGTCCCCCCGCCTCCAATCCGTTGCTCGGGCCATCGAGCTCGACAGCCTGGTCGTCGCCGATCCGGTAAACGTCGGCCACCCGGGCGCTCCCACCCTCCCAGCGGACCTCACCGGAGTCTGCGACCTGCCCGCCGCCCTCCGCGTAGAACGGGCTCTCCTCGAGCTTGACCAGGGCCTTCCCGTTATCACCCTGGATCGCCAGCAAGCTGGTCTCTGCGCGCAGCTTCTCGTACCCGACGAAGCGCGATGGGGGCGCCTCCGACGCGAAGCTGAGCACGACGCCGTGGTGATCCTCCGAGCCGTGCGCGGTCGCCGTTCCCATCCGGGCGCGCGTGCGCTGCTCCTCCATCAGCTCCTCGAAGCCCTCGTCGTCCACCGAGAGGCCCTTCTCCGCGAGCAGCTCCTTGGTCAGGTCGTATGGGAAGCCGTAGGTGTCGTGCAGCTTGAAGGCATCCTCGGCATCCACCCATGAGGTCCGGTCCTCGTGGGCGTGGCGGATCAGGTCTCGGACCATCTGCATGCCCCGATCGAGCGTGCGGCCGAAGCTCTCCTCCTCGTCGTTCACCCACCTCATCACGGTGTCGCGCTCGGCCTCGAGCTCCGGATAGGTCGGGCCGAGGATCTCCAGCGCTCGTCCCGCGAAGCGCTCCATGAAAGGCGCCTCGAGTCCGAGCGAGCGTCCCCGGTGGATCGCCCGGCGCAGGATCCGCCGCAGGACGTAGCCGCGCTCCTCGTTCGACGGCACGACACCGTCCGCGATCATCGCGGCGGCGCCGCGCGAGTGGTCGGCGAGGATCCGCATTGCCCGGGTCGTCGCCTGATCCGCCTCGTATGAGCGCCCCGACAGCTCCTCCGCGAGCTCGACCAGCGGGCGCAGGGTGTCCGTGTCGAAGACCGACTCGACCCCCTGAAGGACCGCCGCCATTCGCTCCAGCCCCATACCCGTGTCGATGCTCTTCATCGGCAGCTCGCCGAGCGACCCGTCGGCGCGCAGGTCGTAGGTCATGAAGACGTGGTTCCAGTACTCCAGGTAGCGGTCCGTGTCATCGCCGGGCCGGTCGCCGGGGCGGCCGAAATCGGGACCGCGGTCCAGGTACATCTCGGAGCACGGGCCGCACGGGCCGGTGTCGCCACCCTGCCAGAAGTTCTCCGAGCGAGGCAGCGCGACGATCCGCTCGTCCGGGACGCCGATCGACCTCCAGATCTCGATCGCCTCCACATCGGGACCGAGGTCGAGCTCCTCGTCGCCCTGGAAGACCGACACCCAGATCAACTCCGGATCGAAGCCGAAGTCCTCGGTCGAGAGCTCCCATCCCCACGCGATCGACTGCTCCTTGAAGTAGTCCCCGAAGCTCCAGTTGCCGAGCATCTCGAAGAAGGTCAGGTGCCTGGCCGTGTTGCCGATCTCGTCGATGTCCACGGTCCGAAAGCAGCGCTGGACGTCCGCGACGCGTGGAGCCGGCGGCTTCTCCTCGCCTCGGAAATACGGCTTGAACGGCTGCATCCCCGCGGTCGTGAGCAGGACGGAGGGATCGTCGACGGAGGGAACGAGCGACGCGGAAGGCACGATGCGATGGCCCCGCTCCTCGAAGAACGAGAGGTAGGTCTTGCGGATCTCGTCGACCTTCACGGGCCCCAGTCTAGGAAGACTGGGGCCCGCGGTCGGATCGGCCTAGCGAATGATGGAGGCGGTGCCGATGGTCGCACCGGCCAGCGCCGTCGCCTTCACCTTGAACTTCACCCGCTTGCCCTTCTTCAGGCCCTTCAGGTGAATGGTCACGAACCCCTTCCCGGCCTTCTTCCGCGCCTTCACGGAGACGTGGGCAACCGAGCTCGCGGAGGCGTGGCCTCCATTGCCGCCCTGCGAGAAGCCGAGCACGTTGAGCGCGGACGCCTGGTTGTTCCAGGTCTCCAGGATGTCCGCCGACTTGCCCTTCGGCTTGAAGGAGTGCACGAACGACTGGCCCTGATGGGTGAACGTGTCCGTGAACACCAGCGGCGGGGCCTTGCAGTTCATGTCGGCCGTGATCGCGGCCGCCACTGCGGGGACCTTGCTCGAGTCGTCCAGGGTGAACGCCTTGCCTCCAGTGTCACTGGCGATCTTGTTCAGGAGGGTCGGATCGATCGTCCCGAAGCCCACGGTGTCGGTCTTCACACCCACATGGCCATCGGTATACGTGCCCACGTTGTGCTCGCCGTCGCTCAGGAAGATCCTGCCGTTCGCGCTCGGGTTGGCGGTCTTGGCCGTAGCGAACGCGAGGTTGTAGTCGGTCGAGCCGTTGTCGGCGTTGACCAGGGCGAACGACGCGTCCATCGCCGGGATCACGCCTGGGATCGGCGCCGGTGCGAACAGCACGTCGGCCGTGTCCCCGAACTCCACCCCGCCCAGGGTCTTGCCCTGGTTCTGCTGCAGGGCCGCGAAGGCATCCAGCAGCGTGGTGCGGAACTTGCCCGGGTCCGTGAAGTCCATCGAGCCCGAGTCGTCGATGATCGCCTCGATGTTGGTGGCCTTCTGGCAGGCCGACGCGTGAACAGCGGGCGCTGCCGATGCGCTGCCGCCCGCAGCGAGTGCGGCCAGCAGGCCGACCAGCGACGCGGTGCCGATTGCGGCCTTGAACCGTGAATCGAAGTGCATGCTCCCCTCCTGTCTGCCGCTTTTGACGTAGGCGCTTCGAGCGCAACCTACCTCTTGGCGGGGGGGAAATGGAAGCGACTAGACGATCGTCCCGTGACCCACGACGAGATCGCCGTCGAGCAGGCAGGCGACCTGCCCCGAAGCGACTCCGTCCACCGGCTCCGAGAGGGAGACGACCGCCTCGCCCGGATCGCCGTTCACCTCGACCCGGCACTCCCTCCTGGGCGAGTGGTAGCGGAGCCTCACCCCGTCGACACGGTCGGCGGGGCGGTGGAGCTTCGCGCCGCGGATCCGAACGCGCCTGGTGGCGAGTTGATCGCGTCCGCCGGCGATCACGCGGTTGGTGGCGGCCTCCGTTCCCAGCACGTAGAGCGGCTCGCCGCCGCCGATGCCGAGCCCGCGGCGCTGACCGACCGTGAAGTTGTGATGGCCGTTGTGCTCGCCAAGGCGCCGCCCCGAGCGATCCACCACCTCGCCGGGGCGGTCCTCGAGACCGGCGTGCCGGCGCAGAAACTCCCGCTTCCCCTGGCCCGCCAGGAAGCAGAGGTCCTGGCTCTCGGCCCGTCCCGCAACCTCCAGCCCCGCTCTCGAGGCGAGCGCTCGGACCTCCGGCTTGGTCAGCTCGGCGAGCGGGAACCGGAGACGGGCGAGTGACTCCGGCGCGAGCCCCGAGAGCATGTAGGTCTGGTCCTTGGCCCCGTCGGCGGCCCCGGCAAGCAGCGGACCCGAGCCGTCGTCGGCGATCCGGGCGTAGTGGCCGGTGACGAGCTTCGACGCACCGAGCCGGTCGGCCAGGGCGATCATCGCGTCGATCCGCAGCTCGCCGTTGCAGAGCACGCACGGGTTCGGCGTCCGGCCCTCCGCGTAGCCGCGCAGGAACGGCCCGACCACGCCGGCGCGGAACTCGCGCTCCAGGTCCAGCGTCAGATGCGGGATCCCAAGCGAATGGGCGACCCGGCGGGCACCGAGCACGGCCTCGGGCGAGCAGCAGCTCTGCTCGCCGTCGGTGCGCTGATCGGCCCAGAGCTTGAGGGTGACGGCGACCACGCCACGCCCGGCCTCGCGCTCGCGGAGCGCGGCGACCGCCGAGTCGACACCGCCGCTGACGGCTACGAGCACGCGGTCTCGCTCAGCGGGACGACCGGCGAGGCGGTCACCGGAGCCGGTCAGAGCGGAGAGCGCCCGATGGAGGGCGTCCGCCGCCAGGACGGCGGCATGACGGTGGGTGGTCGCGAGTCCGCCGAGCTCGGCCTCGATCTGATCCGGCCCGACCAGCGCCGCTTCGAGCACCGTCGCGCCCTCCGCCAGCTCCGCAGCCGCTGCCGCCGCCGCCGCGGTCGCTGCGCAGCCCTCCCGGTCGAACCTGACGCGCTCGATCCGGCCACCGGCGGCGACGATCGAGATGCGGACGAGGTCGCCGCAGGGGGCGCCGCCGGCCGACCCGCTGAATGCGCCAAGGGGCTCAGGCCCGCGGCGGGCATCGTCGGACAGATACGCCTCGAAGAGGTCCCTGTTCACCGGCTGAAGCTTAAGAGGCTCCAACCTGCCGTTTTCCGCCCCGGCTTGGTAACCCGTGTCGCGTAGGTGGTGGTCTACCGGGGACCCCGTGGGATCTCCGGAAATCGACCCCCAAGCCAGTTGTGTTGGGTCAACGTATGGAGCGGTTCGCGTACAGGCTCGGGCCTGCGGTCAAGCCTAGACGATCGAATTCGGGATCTGGATTCGTTCGTCAAGCAACGGGTCAGTGGATGTCCGGCTCGTCGGTCAGGTGCCAGGAGGAGATCAGGCCGTCGCGGATGCCGAGCTCGATCGCCACCCGCGAGCTGTCCCCCAGCCGCAGGCTCTGGCGCCAGACGTATTCGAGCTGTGCGTGGACCAGCACCCCCGCATCGGTGTCCTCGATCTCGACCGGGACGTAGCGGCGGATCAGGTGGTCGAACTCCTTGCCGGCCCACGCGATCGCCGCCTCCCGGCCACGGTGCACGGTGCGCTCGGTGCGGATCTCGATCTCGGGATGGACGAGCTCGCCCACCGCCCCTCGGTCGCAAGCGCTGAGGGCGGCCAGGAAGCGGCGAGCGAGCTCCTCTGAATCGTTCGTGGCTACCTACCGCGCAGGTTCCCGGCGAGTCGCTTGGGCTGGTCGCCGAGGCTCGCCTCCTTGGTGAAGCTGAGGACGAGCCCGATCAGGCCGAGTCCGGTCAGGGCCCAAGGCCAGACCCCGAGCTTGAACGGATGCGGCGGCGTCGAGTTGAGGTCCAGCCCGGCGATCACCAGGAAGAGCACCAAGCCGATCGCCCCGACGTAGACGGGCCCCCTCACCCCGATCTGCGAGCCGATCGCGACGAGGCCGAGGGACACCAGGAGCAGGAGGATGTCCCAGGCGTTGGTGGTCTCGATCGGGGGAGTCCCCGTACCGAGCGGGTTCAGGTTTCCGAGCGCCGTGATCCCGAGCGCACAGCCGATCACGGCGGCGATGCCTGCACCGGTGAGCAGCTCGGACGCCTTCCAGAGCCCGAGGTCGCCCGAGGGCCCGGTGGCCGTCGCGGCGACGTCATCGGTCCCCGGGTTGGTGCGCCACAGATAGAGGCCGCCGGCCAGCAGGCCGATGGCGATCAGGCCGAGCAGCCCCCGGTAGACACCCCAGTGAGCGGTGATCCCGTCCGAGAGGAGCTCGTCCCAGAGCGCGGTCCAGGCGATGATCAGCGAAATGGAGCCCAGCAGGAGCTGGACGCGCACGCCCACCACCGCTCCCGCGTAGATGGCCAGGCAGGCCGTGACGAGGAAGACCCAGAACAGGTTCAGGGACGCGTTCGGATTGCCCCCGATCATGTCGACGAACTGCAGCAGCGCGAGAGGCACGAAGAGCAGCCCGAAGACGCTGTGGACTGCCTGCCAGGCGCGAAGCTCGCCGGTCTGCGGCCTGGTCAGGATCGATCCGTACAGGTAGACCGCGGGGATCGCGAGCACCAGGAAGATCGGGAAGGAGGCCCACTGGCTCGGATTGACGGTCAGGAAGGGGCCCTTCCGGATGTAGATCATCAGAGCGCCGAGGCCGAGCAGCAGCCCTCCCAGCTTGCGCAGCGCATCGCGTGTGTCGTCGGGTTTGAAGAGATCGTTCATCGGTCTGCCTTCGCCTCCCAGTTGTGTGGATGGAGATTTGCGGCCGGACCCTACCCAGTGGGGCTGTCCTTCAAGTCGGTGATCCGGTCGTACGCGGACTGCACCACGGAGCGGTCGAGTTGTCCGCTCTTCACCTCCTTGACCAGCTGCCCGAAGGCGGTCGCCGACGTCTTCGCGCTCTTCGCGTAGAGCAGAAGGTCGTCCCCGGCTCGCAGGGCGCCGATGCCGGCCAGCGCCGGTGGCAGCGTGCCCGAGACGGCCTGACCCTCGAGGTCGTCGGTGATCACCACGCCGTCGAATCCAAGCTGGCCGCGTAGGAGGTTCTTGACGATCGTCGGGGAAAGAGCGGCGGGCTTCTTGGCCCCGAGCGTGGGATAGCTCGCCGTCGACACCATCACCATCCCGACGCCGGCCTCGACCGCCGCCTTGAAGGGAGTCAGGTCATTCTGGAGCTCGCCGGATGTCGCCGCGATGGTGACGGCGTTGTCGTCGGTGTTGACGGTCGCGTACCCGAGCCCCGGGAAGTGCTTTGCCGTGGCCACCGCGCCGCCGTCCTGCAGGCCCTGGGCAAACGCGACGCCGACGGTCGCGACCGTATCGGGGTTGGAGCCGAAGGTGCGGCTCCTGATGGTGTCGGCCGTGTTTTGGTGAGCGACGTCGAGTACCGGGGCCAGGTCGACGTTGACGCCGAGCCCTCTCAGGAAGGCACCCGTCTGCTGGCCCTGGTCCCTGGCCTGCCCCTGGTCTCCGCTCTTACCGAGATCGGCCGGCGACACGGTCGGCGGCCCGTTCTTGAGCCGCTTCACGTCGCCCCCCTCCTGATCGACCATCACGAGCAGCGGCGGATTGCCCCCGGCGCTCGCCGCCTGCTGGAGCTGCTGGACGTCCGCCTTCAGCTGCTGCGCGTCGGTCTCGAAGGCGATCACGCCACCCACCTGGCCCTTCCGCACCCGTTTGGTCAGATCCTGGTCGGGCCCCTTGGAGCTGAGCTTCGCGACGATCGTCTGCCCGACCAACCTCTTCAGCGGGATCGGCTTCTCGCTGCTGCCCCCACCGCCGGAGATGAGCACGATGATCAGGACGATCACGATGAGGACGGCCCCGCCGACCATGAAGTCCTGGCGGCGGCGCACCCTGGCGGGCAGGTCCCGGCGGCGTTCCCGCCGTCCGGGCGGCGGCCGTCGGCCGCTGCGCTCGAACTCGCCGGTGTCACCTCGCGCAATCCGGCGGCGCTCACCGGTGTCGGACGATGGGGATGCGGGCCGCTCCACCGGCGCCGGCGTCTGGGCCGGAAGCTCCTGGCGCTCGCCGGTGCCCGGCTCGCCGGGCGGGCGTGGCGGCCGCGCCGGCGCATCTGTCCACTCGAACAGATCGTCGCCGTCGGGGGGAGGCCGCCGCCCTTCCATGGCCTAGCTCTTTCCGCCCCCGCCTCTGATTGAGATTCCAAGCTCGCGCAGCTGGCGCTCGTCGACGGGGGCGGGGGCCCCGGTCAGCGGGTCGCCACCCGAGGCCGTCTTCGGGAAGGCGATCACGTCGCGGATCGACTCGGTGCCGTGCGCCAGGGCGACCATCCGGTCCAGGCCGTAGGCGATGCCGCCGTGGGGCGGCGCGCCGTAGCGCAGCGCGTCGAGCAGGAAGCCGAAGCGGTCCTGGGCTTCTTTTTCGTGGATTCCGATCGCCTCGAACACCTGTCGCTGCACCTCGGGGTCGCTGATGCGGATCGAGCCTCCACCAATTTCCCATCCGTTCCAGACGACGTCGTAGGCCTTGGCCCTCGCGGCGCCCGGATCGGCCGGATCGAACTCGCCGTCGGGCGAGGTGAAGGGGTGGTTGTGCGGGTCCCAGCGCTCCTCGTCGTGTGCCCAGCCGAGCAGGGGCCAGTCGACGATCCAGGTGAGTTCGTTCGCCTGCGGATCGATCAACCCGAGGCGCTCGCCCAGACGCCTACGAAGCTCGCCAAGGACCTCCGCCGAGACCAGCGGCTGATCGGCCACCAGCAGGACGACGTCGCCCTCGTTCGCGCCCAGTGCCTCGTTGGCCGCCTTAATCTCGTCGGCCGAGAGGAACTTGGCGACGGGCGAGCGCCAGCCGTCTGCCTCCGCGACTGCCCAGACCAGGCCCTTGGCCCCGAGCTCGGTGGCCTCGGCGACCAGCCCGTCGAGGTCGGCTCGCGACATCTCGTGCTTGCCCGCGTTCAGCCCGCGCACGAGGGATCCGCCCTCGATCGCCTGGCGGAAGGCGTTGAACTCCGAGGCGCGGAAGACCTCCGTGAGGTCCACGAGCTCCAGGTCGAAGCGGAGGTCCGGCTTGTCGGAGCCGTAGCGGGAGATCGCCTCGTCGTAAGGGATCCGCCTCATCGGCAGCTCCACCTCGACGCCGCAGGCCGCCAGGACGTGCGCGAGGAGGCGCTCGTTCAGATCGATCACGTCGTCGGTGTCGACGAAGGACATCTCGATGTCCAGCTGCGTGAAGTCGGGTTGCCTGTCCGCGCGCAGATCCTCATCCCTGAAGCAGCGCGCGATCTGAAAATACCGCTCGAAGCCGCCGATCATGAGAAGTTGCTTGAAGAGCTGCGGCGATTGGGGCAGGGCGTAGAACTTGCCGCGCTGGAGGCGGCTGGGGACGAGGAAGTCGCGGGCGCCCTCGGGGGTCGAGCGGGTCAGCACCGGCGTCTCGATCTCGACGAAGCCCTCACCCGACAGGAACTCCCGCATCGCGGCGGCGACCCGGGCCCGCAGCTCGATCGCCTCCCTCATCCGGTCGCGGCGCAGGTCGAGGTAGCGGTAGCGAAGCCGGGTCTCCTCGCTGACCTCGCCCGAGAAGGACTCGATCTCGAAGGGTGGGGTGTCGGCGTCCGAGAGGAGCCGGGCGTCGGTCACCCGGATCTCGACCTCTCCGGTCGGAAGCTCCTTGTTGACGGTCTCCGGCGAGCGCTTGACGACCGAGCCGCTCGCGCTCAGCACGTCCTCGGCGCGCAGCTCGTGTCCGAGCTTGAAGGCCTCTCCCGCCTCGTCCGGGTTGAACACGAGCTGGACGAGCCCGGTCCGGTCCCGGAGGTCGATGAAGACGAGGCCGCCGTGGTCGCGGCGCCGGTGGACCCAGCCGGCGACGCGCACCTTGGAGTCCACTCGGTCGGGCAGGACCTGGCCGCACCAGCTGTCGCGGTAGTCGTTGGCCCGCAGCGCTGGGAAATCCTCGCTCATGGCGAGGAGAGTGTCTCAACCAGCGTCGCGGGGTCGACTTCCCGCTCCTCGCCGGAGCTCATGTCGCGCAGCGTCGCCTTCCCCTCGCCGGCCAGGATCAGCGCGTGCCGCGCGCCGACGCGGTCGGCCTGCTTCATCTGCCCCTTGATCGCGCGGCCGGCGAGGTCGAGGTCGGCCGAGAGGCCCGCCCGGCGGAGCTCCGTGACCAGCGTCAGTGCCCGCTCGCGGTCCTCGTCCTCGGCGACGACGAAGACGCCGTCCCGCTCGTTCTCCACCGTCACGGCGCCCTCCTCAGGTTCGAGAGCCAGGGCGATCCGGTCCACCCCGAGCGCCCAGCCGCAACCCGGCGTCGGTGAGCCCCCGAGCTGCTCGATCAACCCGTCGTAGCGGCCCCCGCCGCCGATACCCGACTGGGCGCCGAGCCGCTCGCACTCGAACTCGAAGAGCGTGCGCGTGTAGTAGTCGAGGCCGCGCACCAGGGTGGGATCCAGGTCGTAGGAGACGCCGTTGCGATCGAGCAGGGCGCGGACTTCCGCGAAGTGCTCGGCGTCCGCGGGGTCGAGGCTGTCGAGCAGCGTCGGGGCCCCCTCCATCACCCTGCGCGTTCCCTCGTGGTCCGCGTCGAAGGCCCGCAGCGGGTTCGCGTCGATGCGGCCACGCACCTCGTCGGAGAGCTCGCCCTCCTGCGAGCGCAGGTAGGCGCGCAGCTCGTCGAGGTAGGAGGCGCGCGTCTCCGGCGAACCGAGGCTGCCCAGCCGCAGCCGGACGCCCTCCACCCCGAGCTCGGCGATTATGTCTACCGCGAGCAGGATCAGCTCCGCATCCACGAGCGGCGAGTCCGAGCCGATCGCTTCGGCGTTGACCTGGGTGAACTGCCTGTAGCGCCCCGCCTGCGGGCGCTCGTGGCGGAAGAAGGGCCCCTCGGTCCAGAGCTTCACCGGCTGCGCGAGCTTCTGCATGCCGTGCTCGAGATAGGCGCGGCAGGCCGAGGCGGTCGCCTCCGGGCGCAGTGTCAGCGAGCGGCCGCCCTGGTCCTCGAAGGTGAACATCTGCTTCTGGACGATGTCGGTGGACTCGCCGACGCTGCGCGCGAACAGGTCGGTTTCCTCGAAGATCGGCGTGTCCATGCGGCCGTAGCCGGCGGCCTCGAGCCGTCGCTGCGCTGCCTCGACGATCCGGCGGCGCACCGGCTGCTGCTCCGGCAGGACGTCGAAGGTTCCCCTCGGGGCCTTGAACTTCTCGCTCATGGGCCGAGCCTAATCGGCTTCGCCGTCAGATCGCGGCCATCAGCAGCCGCTAGCGGGCGAGCTCTGCCAGAAACGGATTCGTCGCCCGCTCGGCGCCCAGCGTGGTGACCCCCATGTGCCCCGGGTAGACCGTGGTCTCCGGCGGATGAGAGTCGACCAGCGTCCGGATCGACTCGAGCAGCGTCGCCCAGTCGCCGCCCGGCAGGTCGGTCCTCCCCACCGAGCCCTGAAAGAGGACGTCGCCCGAGAAGACCGCCGCCTCGTCGGGGACGGAGTAGGTGACGTGGCCCGGGCTGTGCCCCGGTGTGAAGATCACGTCGATCTCCATGCCGGCGAGCTCGAGCTTCTCGCCGCCCTTCACGGTGTGATCGGCCTCGTAGCTCTCGAAGGGCCCGAAGCCCGGCCACGGGACGAAGGAGTTGATGTCGGCGAGGACTGCCGTCTCGATCTCCGGGCACCAGACCGGTGCGGCGGTCGCCTTCGCGATCGGGGCGACCGCGCCGATGTGGTCGAAGTGGGTGTGGGTGAGCAGGATCCCTTCGATCGAGACGCCGAGCTCAGCGGCCGCGGCGAGGATCCGCTCGGCCTCGTCGCCGGGATCGACGATCAGCGCCCGATCCGAGCCGTCCCGGCGGAACAGGAAGCAGTTCTCGGCGATCTGGCCGACCGTGAACATGCGGACGTCCACCGCGTTCAGCCCTCCGATTGCCGGGGACCGCCGTGGCGCTGCGCTTCGCGCTCCGCCTGCTTCTGCGCCTCTTTGCGGAGGTGGCGCTGGTAGAAGAAGCGGTCCATCAGGTAGGCCATCGGGACGTAGAAGCCGAGCAGCACGATCGCCACGACGACGATCTGGATCGGGTTCTGTCCCATCAGGGCGAGGATTCCCGCGAACAGCACGGACGCGACCCCGCCCTTCTTCAGCGCGCTCGACCAGTTGGCGGGCTGCGGAGTCCGGTCGCCGGCCTTGCCCTTCTTCTTCGTGCGGCTGCGGGCGCGGTTCTGGGCCTCGGCGCGGCTCCGGGCGCGTCCGCGCGCGGGACGGGTGTCGATCCGGCCGCCCTGGGTGCCGCGATGCTTGCGGCGGCGCTTCTTCTTCGTCTGCGCCATCGGAAGGGAGGCTAGCCGAGAACGTTTTCGATCACGTCACGCATCGGGTCGAAGTCGCGGATCGGCGGCTCGTCGGGATAGCCCTTCATCGCCGCCTCCGGGACGAGCCCGACCAGCTCGGCCTCGATCACACGCACGTCACGCCGAGCGGCGAGCCGCGAGATCTCCTCGACCACCTCGGCCAGCGGCACCGCGTACGGGTCATGAATGTTCATCGAGACCTGGGTGCGCTCGCCCTCGCGCGGCAGGCCGAGCGCGCGGACACCCGGCAGGCCGCCGCCGGCCTCGCGGAGATCGGCGGCGATCTCCCGGGCGATCTCGGGATTCGAGGTGTCGAGCTCGACGTTGAAGGCGACCAGCGGCTCGCGCGCCGTGACCAGCGTCGCCCCGGCGCTGGGGTGCGGCTCGTCGGGGCCGAGGTCGGGCATCAACCGACCCGATTCCATCCGCCGCGCGAGTTCGGCCGGGCCGCCCTGCCGGAAGTAGGCCCGTTCCCGGCGCTCCGGGCTGCTCGCCATCTCGCCGTAGAAGAAGACCGGGATCCCGAGGGACGCGATCCCCTCCGCCGCCCGGCGCGCGCCCGCGAGCGCGGCCTCGTGCCGGTCGTCGGTCTGCCAGACCACGGGGCAAACGTCCATCGCGCCGATGTGCGGGTGAAGCCCCTGGTGGGGCCGCATGTCGATCAGGTCGAGGGCGTGTGCGGCCCCGGCGACCAGCGCTTCGACGAGCTTGGCCTGCTCGGCCGCCATCGTGAAGACGCAGCGGTTGTGCTGAGCGTCGTAGTGTCGGTTGAGGACCCGTGCGTGGGCGCTCAGCGTGACCTCCAGTGCACCGATCACGCGGATGTTGCGCCCCTCGGAAAAGTTGGGCACTGCGACCAGCGGCAACTCGCCGCTCACGGGATCAGCAGCTCCCCGTCTCGGACGATGACCTCCCCGTCCAGCTCGAGGGTCGGCTTCATCACCACGCAATCGAGGTGGACCGGGACCTGGACCGTCCCGCCGATTCCGGCCGATGCGCCGAAGGCGACGTGAATCGAGCCGAGGATCTTCTCGTCCTCGAGGACCTCGCCGGTGAGCGTGGCCTTCTCATTGGTCCCGACACCGAGCTCGGCGATGGTGGTGCCGTCATCTCCGTGCTCGGTGAGCAGCTCCATGAACGCCATCCCCTGGCCACCGCGCGCGGAGGTCAGGTGCCCGCCCTCCACGACCAGCTCGACCGGCTGGTCGACCAGCCCGATGCCCGCCATCGACCCGTCGATGACCAGCGTCCCGTTGCCGTCCTTCGGGGAGATGAAGCCCTCACCGCACGGCAGGTTCCCGAACGCGCCGCGCTCGTTGAGCTCGCCCGCGTCCGGGATCGCCTGGCGCCCGGAGAGGTCGAGCCGCAGGTCGGTGCCGTTCGAATCGGTGATGTGGGCCTCGCCGGCCCGGTCGAGGGCATCGGCGACCGCATGGCCCTTGATCCGCAGCCCCTCCATGTCGGCGCTCATCACGCGGGCCAGCATGTCCTCGGTCACCCCGGGAAGGGTCGCGCAGCGCGCGCCGTTCTCGCTGGCGCGCTTGCGCGCGGCGGTATGGGACAGCGACTGCACGGTCGGCGCGAGCAGGACATCCGCCGCCGCCATCGCCTCCGCAACGGTCGCCGGCGGCTCGGCCGCATGCGAGGCCCGCTCGGACATCATGGTCAGCACGGCCTCGGCGCCAACATCCGCGGCCTCGCCACGAAGCATCTCTCCCATGCGCTGGGTCGCGGGATTGCAGACGACGAGCACGTCCTCGCCCTCCTTGACGGCGAGGCAATCCCGCACAACAGCCCGGACGGCCGCATCCAGATCGCTCATTCGAGGCAGCCTATTTATTGCTGAGGGTCAGCCGAGGATCGGGGCCGGGCGACGGCTATCGGAGTCGCCGGCATCCACGCCCGTCCCCGGGAGCAGAAACCTGACGCGGGTGCCGCCTCCTCCCTCCTCCAGCCAGATTCTCCCGCCGTGCACCTCGATGATCGCCCGGCAGATGGAGAGCCCGAGGCCGGAGCCGCCACTCGCGCGCGAGGCATCGCCGCGGAAGAAGGGCTCGAACACCCGCTCGCGGTCGCGAGCCGGGATCCCGCCCCCCGAGTCCGCGACCTCGACCTCGATCGCCTCTCCGGCCGACTCGGCGGCGACCGTGACGCTGCCGTCAGCCGGGGTGTGCCTGATCGCGTTCTGGATCAGGTTGAAGAGCACCCTCTGCAGCTTCTCCGGGTTCGCCTCAGGCGCGGCGAGGCCTCGGGGAACGCGCGCGCTCATGGCCACGCCCTTGGCGGCGGCCTGGGAGCGCATGGACTCAATCGTCTCCCCCACCAGCTCGTCGAGGCGGACCCGCTGCATCGACCAGTGGATCTCCCCAGCCTCGAGCCGGGTGAGCTCGAACAGGTCGTCGACCATCGTCGCCAACGCGCCGACGTGAAGGCTGATCTCCTCGGCGTAGCCGCCCTCCCCGGTGGCGGAGTCGAGCACGCCGTCGTCGATCCCCTGCGCCAACAGCTGAAGGGAGGTGAGGGGGGTCCGCAGATCGTGGGAGATCGCGGCGATCAGGTCGCGGCGTGCACGCTCCGACGCGGCCCGCCCCGCTTCGTTCTCGGCCAGCCGGGCGCGCATGGACTCCGCGGCACGGGCCAGTTCCGCGATCTCGTCCCGTCCGCCGGTCTCGATCGGACCGCCGGCCGCGTCGCCCTCTCCGACCGCAATGAGCGCGTCGCGAACCGCCTCGACGTCCGCCCTGATCCCGCGGCTGATCAGCCAGGACGAGTAGACCGCGAGAGCGCAGGCGACGCCGAGCAGCGTCGCCAGCAGGTAGGCGTCGTGGGCGGAGACGAACATCAGCTCGGCAACCGTGCCGACCCCGGCGAGCGCGAGACCGAAGATCAGGGCGACGCCGGCCGCAAACTGATGAGAGAGGGATCCGAGCCACCGCCGGTGGCGAGCCAGCAGGTGCGAAAGCACGAGGACCGGGGCGCCGCAGACGGCGAGGAAGACGGCGGCCGCGAGCAGGTGCGCGCTCATGGCTGGAACCGGTAGCCGACTCCCCAGACCGTCTGCAGCCAGCGAGGATCGGAGGGGTCGGCCTCCACCTTCGCCCGCAGGCGCCTGATGTGGACGGTGACCGTGGAGGTGTCGGTGTAGAAGGCGTAGTCCCAGATCGCATCCATCAGCTGGTCCCGGGAGAAGGCCTGGCCGGGATGGCGCACGAGGAAGAGGAGGAGGTCGAACTCGCGCACGGTGAGCTGGACCCCGTCGCCCCTGACCGTGACGGTGCGGGCAGCCGGATCGATCTCCAGATCGTCGAAGGCGATCGCGGGCTCGCGCTCAGGCTGGGGATCTCCTCGGCGGAGCACGGCATCGACTCGCGCGACGAGCTCGGCGGGTGAGAAGGGCTTGACCACGTAATCGTCCGCCCCTTTCTGCAGGCCGGCGACTCGGTCGCTCGACTCCCCTTTCGCGGTGAGCATGATCACGCGTGTCGGCCGGCGCCTGTGCAGCTCATCGAGGACCTCGAATCCGTCGAGTCCCGGGAGCATCAGATCGAGCACGACCAGGTCCGGCGCCGCGTCAGTGGCCAGCCTGAGGGCCTCGAGGCCGTCGGCCGCCACGCGAGTCGAGTACCCGGCCCTCTCGAGGTAGCGAGAGACGACATCCGTGATCACCGGCTCGTCGTCGACGACGAGGACGGAGCCGCGTGTCCCCCTGGCGGTCACTGCTCTTCGGTCGCGCTGTGCCTTGTGGCGTTACATGCAGTCATGACTTCGGTGGGCCGCGGGAAGGGCGGCTCGGCCGGGAGTGGCCGAGCCGCCCGTACCCGTGGGATCTACCTTGCGACGAGCCCCACTGCGCTCGCCGGCAATCCGCCGACCTGGTCGACCGGGGAGAGTCCCCCGTCGCCGGCGACCCTGAATGCGCCGACCGAGCCGGTGCCCGGCAGCAGGGCGAACAGCGCCCGGCTCCCGGCCGACTGGGCCAGATCCGTCGGGGTGCTGCCGGCGCCGGTCGCCCCCGCGACCTGGGCCAGCAGTCCCAGCGATCCGTCATGACCCACCGAGTAGCTCGAGATCGAGCCGTCCCCGGTGTTGGTGGTGTAGGCGAATCGCCCGTTCTTCGTCACGGCGACCCAGCAGGCGGCCGCCTGGTTGTCCGGGATCGACGCGCTGATCGTGGTGAGCGCGCCATCCGAGCCGACCGCGTACGAGGACAGGGTGCTCGCGCCGGGCGCGCCACCGAAGGCCTCGGACACGATCAGGTGCCCGCGCTTGTCGAACGCGAACCCGAAGGGCGTCTGCCCCTCGGACGGGTGCGACACCGCCGGTGCCGGCAGGCCGTTCGAGCCCACCGTGAACGTGTCGATCGTGTTGGTCGCCTTGTCGGTGACCACCAGCACGCCACCCCTGGGCGAGAACTCGACCTGGGCCGGTCCCGATCCCGCGATCGGCGTCGTCGATCCGGCCAGCGGGCTCAGGGTGCCGTCGTGGGCGACCCGGAAACCGCTGATCGTCCCGCTGCCGCCGTTCAGCGCGTAGAGCAGCCCGCGTCGAGTTGTCAGGCTGATCGGCTGGTCGCCGCCCGATCCCGTCGTTCCCCTCAGGCGGAGCCCGTGGGGGGTCACGGCAAACGACGAGATGCTGTCGCTGCCGGCGTTCACCGCGTACAGGAACTGGCCGCCGTGCGTCAGAGCGAGTGCCCCCTGGCTGCCGAGACCGGCTCCGGTCCCGACGCCGCCGGTCGAGAACGATCCATCCGGCCGCAGGGAGCCGTTTCCGGCTCGATCGAAGGCGAGCACCTTGTTTTGCGAGGCACCGTTGCTTTCGGTGTAGATGGCGCTCCTGCCGGCGGCCGAGGCCGGTCCGGCCGCTGCAGCGAGTGCCGCAAGCGCCAGTGCGCCGCCGAGCACCGCGCGTTTCGTCGTACTCATCAGAACCTCCATTCCTGGGTTGGCCAAGCCGCCAACCTAGGAAGAGAAGGCTTCGAAACCCTTACGAGATGGCTACGGGACGCGAAACACAGGCACTGGCAGAATCGAGGCTGTGGCACGGACCATCTACTTCGCCGCCGCCACGCTGGACGGCTACATCGCCGACCCGGACGACCGCATCGACTGGCTGACCGGCTTCGAGCCGAACTACGAGGGCGAAGGCGACAGCGTCAAGGGGACGATCGACGACTTCGTCGAGCGCACCGGGGCCCTGGTGATGGGCTCCTCGACCTACGAGTTCATCCTCGGCCACGACTGGCCCTACGGGGACCGTTCGACCTGGGTGCTGACCAGCCGCGAGCTCCCCGTGGCCGAGGGCGCCGACATCCGCTTCCACAACGGCCCGGTCGCGCCTATCCACGCCGAGATGATCGAGGCCGCGGGTGACCGCGACCTCTGGGTGGTCGGCGGCGGCCCGGTCGCCTCCGAGCTCGCCGACGCCGGTCTGCTCGACGAGCTGTGGGTGACGGTCGTCCCGATCGTGCTCGGAGCCGGGAAGCCCCTCTTCGCGATGCCGATCTCCAAGGCGATGCGCCTGCTCGGCACCCGCACCTTCGAGACGGGCATGCTCGAGCTGCGCTACGCCTTGGCCAAGTAGGGCGCCGCTACGATTTCCTCCCCGCCGGAGTAGCTCAGTCGGTTAGAGCAGCGGAATCATAATCCGCGTGTCGGGGGTTCGAGTCCCTCCTCCGGCATGAAATTCCTGCAAATCAGAAGTTTCCGCAACGTGCGAACACGCGGATTCTGGGTCCGCGTCAAGAATCCGCGTGTTGCGGCGATTCATGGGCTGAGGTCGGCTAAGTTCGCTCCGGTCGTTTGAGGTCGGGTCGGTTCGCGAACTCGGCCGATAGCAGACCGTGCGTCGAACGGTGCGTCGAACGACTTTGGGTGGTGGCCCCCACCCTTCCTCTCGGCGTTTGTCGCCGGTGCTCCCCTTTTCACGCGAACGGAGGCGCGAGCCTCAGCGTCTGAAAGGAGTCGCTCTGCACGAAGAAGGGGGGTTCCGATTCACACCAGCTCCTAACACTGGTTCATCCCGAGCTTGCAAGAGCGAGCGCTCCTACAGTTCGGTGTGCCTTGACTCCTGGAACACCGCCGCCAGACTTGCCGCGGAGATTCGGCACCTTTCGCTCTGCCGCCACCGCCGTCGGGGTATCGGAGCCATACGTCCTCGTCGGCCTGATCCTCTTCGCCCTCGGGCTCGGGGGCATAGTCCACATCTTCGAGCCAGGTCGGTCGGGCGACCTGATTTGGGCCGCGGCGATCGTCTTGACGCTGATCCCGCTGACCTGGTCGGTGCTGCGGACCCTGATGCACGGGGATGTCGGCGTCGACGCGATCGCACTGGTGGCCATGGTCGGTGCGCTGGCGCTCGGCGAGTACCTGGCTGGAGCTGTGATCGCTTTGATGCTGAGCGGCGGGAATGCCCTCGAGGCCGCCGCTGGCCGGCATGCTCGACGCGAGCTAACGGCACTGCTCGAGCGCGCGCCGCGGATCGCCCACCGCCGCCAAGACGAGAAGATCGAGGAAGTCCCGGTCGGAGAGATCGCGGTCGCGGACCGAATCGTGGTCCGCGCCGGCGAGGTCGTCCCGGTCGATGGAGCGGTACAGAGCGAGCGGGCCGTGATCGACGAGTCGACGCTGACGGGGGAGCCACTCCCGGTCACGCACGGCCGGGGCTCGACCGTCTTGAGCGGCACGCTCAATGCGGGCGAGGTCTTCGACATGCGCGCGACGAGAACCTCGTCCGAGAGCGCCTACGCGGGCATCGTCGCCCTGGTGAAGGACGCGGAGGGGCAAAGGGCTCCGTTTGTCCGAATGGCCGATCGCTACGCCGCGATCCTCTTGCCGGTGACGCTCGTGATCGCCGGTGCGGCATGGGCATTCAGCGGCGATCCCGTCCGCGCGCTGGCGGTGCTTGTCGTTGCCACCCCTTGCCCACTGATTCTCGCTGCACCGGTCGCCTTGATCTCGGGGGTTTCGCGAGCCGCCCGCGACGGTGTGATCGCAAAGGGCGGGGGCACGATTGAGAAGCTCGGCGAAGCCAGGACGGTGCTACTCGACAAGACCGGGACCCTCACCCACGGGAGACCCGAGATCGAGCAGGTGAGGAGCACGGATGGACTGGCGCCGGAAGAGTTGCTGCGGTTGGCCGCCTCGGTGGACCAGCTCTCGGCCCACGTCTTGGCCGAGGCCCTCGTTCACGGGGCCGAAGGTCGTGGGCTCGAACTCGAGTTTCCCGAGGAGGTGGAGGAGGAACCTGGCCAAGGGATCGAGGGGGAGGTCGGCGGGCATCGCGTGGCTGTGGGCAGCGACGCATGGCTGCGAAAGCGCGGCTACTCGGGAACGGACGCAGCTGAGCGGCTCTTGGATAGCTCGGCCGAGCCCGGTTGGGCCAGAGTTCTCGTTGGTGTCGACGGCGGGCTCGCCGGCGCCGTGTTGATGGCAGACCACCTGCGTGATGACGCAGGCGAGCTGACGAAAGAGCTCCGAGGCATCGGCGTAGAGGAAGTCGTGCTGGTCACTGGCGACCAGCGGGCGGTTGGGGAGGCGGTCGGTGAGGCGGTGGGTGTCGATCAG
This sequence comes from uncultured Solirubrobacterales bacterium, assembly GCA_963728875.1. Classification (GTDB taxonomy): domain Bacteria; phylum Actinomycetota; class Thermoleophilia; order Solirubrobacterales; family 70-9; genus DASUPK01. The sequence goes on along the minus strand of CAVSLJ010000002.1, from coordinate 352,541 downwards.
GTCTTCACCGAGTGCTCTCCGGACGAGAAGATCGAGATCGTGCGCCGAGCGCGCGAGCGCTCCGACGGGGGAACCGTCGTTATGGTCGGTGACGGGGTCAACGATGCACCAGCGCTCGCACTGGCCGACGTCGGCATCGCGATGGGCGGCGTCGGGGCGACCGTCTCCTCGGAAACGGCGGACGCGGTGATCGCCGTTGACAAGGTGGACCGGGTCGCGGATGCGATCCGGATCGGTCGACGCTCCCTGACGATCGCGCGCCAGAGCGTGGTCGCCGGCCTCGGGCTGAGTTTCATCGCGATGGGATTCGCCGCCTTCGGCTACATCCCGCCGGTCGCGGGAGCGCTGCTTCAGGAGGGGATCGACGTTGCCGTCATCCTGAACGCGCTCCGGGCGCTCCGCGGCTAAGGCGCCCGTTTGGCTGAGCGCTTGCGAACGACCCTCGATCATTCGACCACGCGCAGCGTCGAGGGGACGTCGGTCCGCCGAACCCGGCGCGCCGTAAGGAGCGCCAGCGCAACTGCGACGACGCCGAGTCCGACCGCCTTCGCCAGCGTTCCGAGCCTGATCGAGGGAAGAACGCCGAGGTCGGGGGGAGTCTCAGGCAGGGTTACGCGGAGCACGTAGTTGAGGATCGCGACGCCGAGTGCGATCCCGGCGGCCGTTCGCTCTGCCTGGTGTCGCCGGGGTGGAGGGGCGACGGCAAGCGCCGAGTTCGTGGCCAGGGACTGCGCTCCGCTCGCGACCCGGGGGAATTCACGGTCGTTCTCGGTCCTTCCGGGAGCGGGCGACCGGACGTCCCGAGTCGGAGGCCCGCAGACCCCGGCCATCCTCGGCCTGCGGCCAGGAGCCGATCAAGGCGCGGTCGTTCGAGGGCTGGGGGTGCGGGTCCCGCCGATCGAGGCGATCCGGCGAGCACGACTGCCATCAAGCGCCAGACTAGATAGGCACCGACTCGATGTGATCAGCGTCCGACCCTCTACTCGGAGGTGAACCATGAAGGTGCTCGTCGTCTACGCCCACTACAACCCCGACTCGTTCACCCACGCACTGCTGGATCAGGTGACCCGAGGCCTCGAGGACGGGGGCCACGAGGTCCGGGTGAACGACCTGCAGGCAAGTGGCTTCGACCCGGTCTTCAAGCTCGACGACTCTGTCCAGTTCATCCACTCGACGGTGCCCGAGGACCTGCTGAGCGAGGCGGATCTACACGAGGTGGTGCTCGGGGCTGCCGGAGATCCCGTCCGCCGCTGGCTGGCGAAGCGCTGGCTGCGGGGCAAGGACCGCGCCGCGCTGATCGAGGAGATCGGCAAGCGCAAGCCGAAGGACGTCAGCGAGCAGCAGGCCCTGGTCGCCGAGGCCGACGGGCTCGTCTTCGTTGCGCCGGTCTTCTGGATGGCGCTGCCGGCGATCATCAAGGGCTGGATGGAGCGGGTCTTCACCTACGGCTTCGCCTACACGCTGACCCCTGGAGGGTGGAGAGGCGACCTCAGCGGCAGGGTTCCCCTGCTCACCCAGGAGAAAGGGCTGATCGTGACTCCGACGTTCTTCACCGAGGAGGAGTACGACAAGGGTTGGCGTGACGCGATGGACACGGTGATCTGCGACTGGGGCCTGGAGATGGCCGGCGTGAAAAAGACCCAACACGTCTACTTCTACGCCGTCCTCGCGGCCGACGAGGCGAAGCGACGCGCGTACCTCGACGAGGCCTACCGCCTCGCCAGAGACTTCTAGCCTCGCTGTGACTGGCCCGCCTCAAAGCAGCTCGCGCAGCCGGTCCGAGCTGATCCCGGCATCGCGCAGGATTCCGGCGAGGGTTCCCTTCCTCACTTCCTTGTGAATCGGCACCACCAGCGCGTGACGGCGCCCCGGCTTCTTCAGCCGGACGTGACTGCCGCGCTGGCGAACAACCGACCAGCCGTCTCGCTCGAGGGGCCCGCACTAGGGCCCTGCCCGAAACAACCGGCTGGCGAGGGCTCACGCCGGCAGGGCGAACTTCCGGCGGATCACACCGGTGTCGAGCGAACCGCCGTCCTCGCGAACGCCCTCGACATAGAGCGCGAGCGCCTCCTCGGCGTTCTTGGTGGCCTCGTCGAGGTCATCGCCCTGCGTGTGTAGGCCGGGAAGGTCTGGCGCGTATACGTGGTATCCGCCCTCATCCAAGGGCTCGAAGACCAACTCGATCTCACGGGCCTCGGTCATCGTCATTCAGGGTACGGGAGGGAGCGGCCCGGATCCAAACCGTGCGTCCAACTGTGCGTCGAACTCCCGACTTTGACCCCAACTGAGGGCACCTCACGAGGTCCGAGCCCTGCCTATTCGGCCTCAGACGACCCCTCCTCGCCGTCATCATAATCCGCGTGTCGGGGGTTCGAGTCCCTCCTCCGGCATGAAGTGCCTGGAAATGGGCACCTTCTGAACGTATGTGACACGCGGATTCCTGCTCCGCGCAAGAATCCGCGTGTCGAAGGCATGGGAAGCCCGTGCGTGTGGGAGCGCTTCAGAACACGCGGATTCTCGCCGCACCGACGCACGTTTTCTCCGAGGCGTTGTGAGCGTGCTCGCCGATTTGGGTGAGCCAGAGGCCCGGGGGCCCTCAAGGTCTGACCTCGACTCCGTCCCAGAATGCGACGTGGTCTCGGATCTTGCGAATCCAGGGCGGGGGATGGCGGTACGTCCAGGCAGCGTGCTTGCTGGTCCGCCCGCCCGCCTCGATCGTGTAGTAGCTCGCCAGACCCTTCCAAAAGCAGAGTGACTTCATCGCGCTCGGCCTCAAGTAGCGCTCGTCGACGCTTTCGGGCGGGAAGTAGTGGTTCCCCTCGAGATAGATCGTCTCGTCGCTCTCGGCTATGACCTCCCCGTTGTAGATCGCCTTCATCGCTTGCTCCATTTTCATCGTTTGACCAATAGACCCGAGCGGACTGAAGAAGGATTCGGCAATGGCGCTGAATGGCCCGCCGGGGTTGCCGTCAGCTACCCCTGCCGGATCTCGGCGCTCTTGCCCGCCAGCAGGCCGAGGTTCGAAACGATGAACGGAACGCAGTAGTTCAGGGCGCACTTCACCCAGGTCAGTGCCGTTGCATTGCCTCCCAGAATCACGTCCAGCTGGTTGATCGCGGTCAGGATCGTTCCGACGACTAGGGCGATCCTGATCGTGCGCCGGAGGTGATCTGGCTGGCGGCAGATCCCCAGTGCCTCATCGAGCCGCAACCGCCTATCGCGTCGCTCAACAGGCGAGGCAGAACTTTCCCGCGGCGATCACAGCGACGGCAAAGAACGCACCGCTGAGCAGGAGCCGGACGACGGGAATCTGAATGGCTTGACTCATCGATCCTCCGATCCGTTAGACGGTAAGGGGTGCATCTCTTGCGCGGCTCGGTGGCTGATTGCCTCCGTCAGCGCTTCGAGGTGATTGGCCAGATGCCGCGAGACGATCGGCCCGAAGCCAGGCGCCGATGCGTCCAGCCTGACTCTGGAGCTCCGCGCCGTGGCGGTCTCGATCGAGATCGAGATCGTCGCCGGGCGTACCTGGCAGTTCAACCGCCACGGCCACTCGTGGGCGATGACTCGCTCGGCGCCATTCTGTTCGATCTCCCAAACACGGGGAGAGAGCGCCGATCGACAGGCCCGCCGAGCAGCTTCGGATGAGGTTGCGACTATCAAGGTCTCGCTGCGCTTCATGCTTCTACGTCCGTGCGGTTGGTAGCGGGCTGACCCGATTCCCGTGATCGGCGGCGATCGGCCAACTGCTCTGCCCTTTGCCTCAGATCGTCCAGGTCCTTACGCACCGCCTTCTCCCACTCGGGTCGAACCCAGCGCCGGCCGGCGATCCGGCCGAGGAAGAAGAAGTCGATTCCGATTTCTCCGCTGTAGCGCAGGTCGGTGACCCCATCGGCCTCCTCCAGGGCGAATTCCTCCACCCCATAAGGAACAGGACCCCTGATGTGCCAAAACCCGACGTGGCCTGGCGGCTCGAACTTGACGGCCTCGACCGTGATCGCCGTATAGAAGTGAACCTTTGTGTGGTGAGCGGCGACGACGAGGTCTTTGCCGCGCGCGAGCACGTCGATTCCCGATTCCTTCGGGTTGTGACGCAGATAGGGCTCGCTGATCATCTCGAAGACGCGATCGCGGGGAGCAGCGATCCGTATCTCGATCGGGCCGAGCTCGTGGAGGCTGCGACCCCAGCCAAGGTCGATATTGAGCCGGCCCATGGCGAGCAGCAGGAACCCCGCGGCCATGGCGACGAGCCAGAATGCGGCGAGCCCGATGGCGATCCAGAGCCAGATCATCGGCGGATGGCGGCGAAGATCGCATATCCGATCGCGCCCTCATCGATCGAGCGCCGGGCGACGCGCACCAACTCGATCGCCTCGTCGATGTCGACGGGCGAGCCGGCGAAACGATCGAGTCCGAGCAGGCGGGCCCCGCGCAGGCGCTCCTCAATCCGTTCGGTGAACCGCTCAGTGTCAGCGTCGCGGCTCTCCACCGAGTAGACCTCGAGCCCGGCTCCGGCGAGGAGCTCCTCGTAGCCGGGACGGTCGGGCGCAGAGCCGACGCAGGCGATCGTCGCCATCGGCCCGAGCAGCTCAGCCGGCAGGCGATCCGCGTCGACCACGACGTCGGAGATCGCCACCCGCCCGCCGGGCCGCAACACGCGAGCGATCTCGCCGACGGCGCGCTCCTTATCCGGGAAGGTGCAGAGCGAGCACTCGCAGAGCAGGGCGTCGAAGGACGCGTCGGGGAGCGCGAGCTCCTCAGCGTCGCCGCGTGCAAATCGGACGCCCCGAGAGAGTCCCTCGTTCCTGGCCGCCGCCGTCGCGGCGAGCACCGCCTGCTCGCTGTAGTCGACCCCGGTGACCCTGGCGCCATACTCGCTGGCGGCGAGCAGCGAAGACGCCCCCGAACCGGAGGCGACGTCGAGCAGCCGATCGCCGGATCGGAGCATGATCAGCTCGAGGGCCCGCCGCGTAGCGTTCTCGCCTCCCGGGTGGAGCTCTGCCGCCGAGCAGCCAGCGGACCGCTGGCTCCGCGTAGATCGCCGCGCAACAGGATTTCAGCTCCTCAGCTGCGAGCTGCACTCGCGACCTCCAATCGAACCTGCTCGCGGTAGCCGACCGAGTTGTAGGCGCAGAAGGGGATCAGGCGCCCGTCGGGAACGATCTCCGAGACGCAGCACTTGCGGAGCTTCTCTACGTCCAAGGTGTAGGGGTCCTGGAAGTCCTGGGTGACGATCATGAAGCCCTGGGCCGCCACCTCGCGCAGCTCCGCGGGCATCGCCGTCGAGCAGGCCACGCACTCGAGCCGGTCCGCCGCCGGCGCGGTGCCGCCCGCCGCCTTCGCCGACCAGAGACCCTCGAGGGCCGTCCGTACCTCGGGGTCAGGCACGGCACGGTTGGTGACGTAGTCGAGGTACTGCTCGACGTCGACCAAGCGCGGCAGCGGAACGAGGTCCTCGCCGTCATAGAGCGCGAAGGTGGCCGAGCGGCAGGTCGGCGAGCAGCACGGCACCGGAACGAAGTCGTCAGTGCGAAACCACTCCGGGAGCTGCTTGCAGATCGCGTCGATCACGTCGGAGTTGGTGAGCTTGTCGAGCGGGTCGGAGTCGGCGCGGAAGCGCCCGGAGTGGGTGACGGGTTGGAAGAAGACGCCGGTGACGGCCGGATGCTCGATGCCGAAGCGGACGATCTCGCCGATTTCTGCCTCGTTGACGTCGCGCTCGACCGCCGCGGCGAGCGAAACGCTGACACCCGCGTCGGCGCAACGATCAAGCGCCCGCAACTTCTCCTCGGTCAGGTCTTTGCCGCGGATCGTCATCTGGGTCTCCTCGCGGAGCCCGTCGAACTGGAGGTAGACGTGCACCCCGATCTCGGCGAGCGCCGGCGCGAAGCGCGGATCCCGGGCGAGGCGGATTCCATTGGTATTCAGCATCACCAGGGGGATGCCGCGGTTCTTGGCGGCACCCAGCATCTCCAGGATCTCGGGATGGATCGAGGGCTCGCCGCCCGAGAGCTGGACCGCCTCGGGCTCGCCCTCGGCCCGGACGAAGACGTCGAGCATCGACTCGACCTGCTCGAGGGAGAGCGAGAAGCCGTGTTCCTGCGGACCGGTTCCGGAATCGGCGAAGCAGATCGGGCAGTCCAGGTTGCAGGCCGTGTTGACCTCGATGATGCCCAGGCAGGTGTGCTGAGCATGCTCGGGGCAGATGCCGCAATCGTGCGGGCAGCCCTTCGCGACCTCGGTCTGGCGCTCGAGCGGTGTGTCGCCGGGCTTGTCAAAGCGCTGGACCTCCGCCCAGCGCTCCGCGTCTCCATAAACCACGGCCTCGAAGAGCCCGTGGTCCGGACAGACCCGCGAAAGCACCACCTTGCCCCCGCGCTCCAGCAGCTGGGCGTTCAGCAGGCGCTTGCAGCGAGGGCAGATCGAGGTGGTCGAGCGCAGCACTACGCGGCGCGATCGAGCTCGTATGCGATTCCCAGGACCGCCTCGAGACTCTTCCTCGGCATCGCCCCGACGGCCCGCGCAGCCTGCTCGCCATCGCGATAGAGGACGAGGTAGGGAATGCTCAGCGCCCCCTCGCTCGCCGCCAGCTCCGGCTCGGCGTCGACGTCAACCTTGCCGACCTTCAGGGATCCGGCGCGCTCCCGCGCGATCTCGTCGACGACGGGGCCTACGGCGCGACAGGGCCCACACCACGCGGCCCAGTAGTCCACCAGCACCGGCACGTCGGAATCGAGCACCTCGGTCTTGAAGTTTGCCTTTGTCAATGTGATTGGTTCGCTCATCGGTTTCGCTTCCTTTCTGGTTGGTCGCCGATCTGACCGGCCACCGTCGACAAAGGATTCAGCGGGCGTGTGAATCCATTCTCCTGCTCACGCGGTCCAACCCGCGAAGATGACCGAAGCAACCGTCGCCGCACTGACCCACACATTGCCTGATACGGCTGAAACCGAGAAACGGCTCGTCTCGCGCGCGCAGCAAGGCGACGAGGTGGCCTTCGGCAAACTCGCGGAGCGCTACTCCACTCGCCTTCGGCGAACCCTCTACCGGATCACCCGGGACTGCGACGCGGCCTACGACGCGGTTCAGGAGGCACTGATCCGAGCCTGGAAGAACATCGGCCGCTTCGAGGGCCGCTCCCGCTTCTACACCTGGCTGACACGAATCGGGATCAACGAGGCCTACCGCGGCCTCCGCCGCCGACAGGAGGAGCCGTTGGAGATGATCGACCTGGTCGGAGAGCGCGTACCCGGCTGGGGAAACCAGCCCGACGAGGTCTTCGAGTCCCGCGAGTTCCTCCGCGCCGTGGACGAGGCGCTCGTCGAGTTGCCACTCGACTATCGCAGCGCCGTGATCCTGCGCGACGTCGAGGGACTGAGCACCGCAGAAGCCGCCGAGACCCTGGAAATCGGCGAGCGATCCCTGAAAAGCCGGCTGCACCGCGGCCGGATGGCGCTCCGCGCCAAGCTGGACGACTACTTCGAGGAGGGAGAGAGATGAGCCCGACGCTCAACCCGGTCAAGCGCTACCACGAGATGTGCCGTGAGGCCCGGGCGAAGATGTCTGAGCTGATCGACGGCGAGCTCGACCCCCGCGAGGCCGGGCAGGTGGCCCGCCACGCGCGCTGGTGCCCGAACTGCCGGCGGATGCTCCAGGACCTGCACCGCACCGTGGAGGGCCTCGAGGCGCTCGGCGACGTCCCCACCCCAGTGGAAGAGCCCCCGGCCTAACCCTGCTCCTCAGCAAACCGTGCGTCGAACCGTGCGTCGAACTCCCGACTTCGACGCGAACTGAACCGACCTCAGCACGCCTGTCAGCTCGTCAGTCATCCTCAGATGACCCCTCCTCGCCGTCATCATAATCCGCGTGTCGGGGGTTCGAGTCCCTCCTCCGGCATGAAGTGCCTGCAAACCAGCGTGTTTTCCAAGCTGCGAACCCGCGCATACTGGTTCCGGCGCAAAGTCCGCGTGTTGAACGCGAGGAAATCCGTGCGTGACTGAGCTCTCGCCAACACGCGGATTCTGGACGCGCCGACGCACGATCACGGTCAACCCCTAGCCCACCACGCGCTCTCCTGAGTGCGAGCCATGGGTGGCCCTGGTGCTGCTGCTTCACGCGAAGGGAGAGGCGACGGATGACGTATCGCCCGCTACTTCCCCGGCATCGGAAGCGAGCGCTATAAGCGAGATACTCCATGCGGCGATGCCGCAACGAGATCTCGAGCGAAGGGAGAAGTCATGAGCCGGGATGAAGAGACTTTCGAAGGGCAGTGCTACTGCGGCGCTGTGACGATTGAAGTCACTGGCGATCCGGAGGGGGCCGGCTACTGCCATTGCGCCGCCTGTAGGAGCTGGTCCGCCGGCCCGGTCAACGCATTCACGCTTTGGAAGCCCGAGGCGGTCAAGGTGACCAAGGGAGAAGACCAAATCGGCGAGTACAACCAGAACGAGCGGAGCTATCGGCAGTGGTGCAAGCAGTGCGGCGGCCATCTGCTGACGCGGCACCCGGAGTGGGGTTTGGTCGACGTCTACGCGGCAACGATCCCTTCATTTGCGTTTTCACCCGAGGTGCACGTCAATTACGAGTCGACCGTGCTGCGCATAAAGGATGGCCTTCCCAAGCTCAAAGACTTCCCCGAAGAGTTGGGTGGCTCCGGCGAGACCGTCGCTGAGTAGCAACGCGACCTCCCCTCTGAAGCACCTCCTTCCGACGAGAGCACGTCACTCGGCCAGGGCACGCCGCAGGGCGGCGCCGAGTTCGGCCATTTGCCGCTGCGACACCATGGCGGACAGGATCGCCTGCGACCCGTGGAACGTGCCGGGCCATTGGTGCAACTCGACCGGCACGCCCGCCTGGAGCAGCCGCAGCGCGTAGGTGATGGCTTCGTCGCGGTTCGGGTCGAACTCTGCGCTGGTGATGTAGGCGGGGGGCAGGCCGCACAGATCGGTGGCCCGCGCCGGGGCGGCGTACGGCGAGGCGGACGCGGAGCCCAGGTAGTGCTGCCACGATGCGGCGACCTTCTCGCGTGTCATAAACGGCGTATCGGTGAAGTGCCGCGCCGACCACGTCTCCTGCCGGTCATCGAGCTCGGGCTGGTTGAGTAGCTGGAAGCGGATCGCCGGCCCCTGCTGGTCACGTGCCCGCAACGCCACCGCGGCGGCGAGCCCCGCGCCGGCAGCGTGGCCGCCGACCGCGATCCGCTCCGGGTCGACGCCGAGCTCGGCTGCATGCTCGGCCGCCCAGGCCAGCACGGCGTACGAGTCGTCCAAGGCGGCCGGGAACCGATGCTCGGGGGCCCGGCGGTAGCCCACTGAGATCACCACCGCGCTCGAGCCGTCCGCAATCCGGACCGCCCACGGGTGCTCGGTCTTCAGGTCACCCATGACAAATCCGCCGCCGTGCAACCAAACAATGGCGCCCTGCGGACGGTGCGGGCGATAGATCTGCACCGGCACGTCCGGATCGGCGGGCAGCGTGCGGTCCTCGATCTCCAAGCCTGCCGTGTCGGGTGTAGGTGCAGCATCGGCCAGCTCGGCGAGGTTCTTGCGCGCCGCGACCGGATCGGTCAGATCGGCTGGAGGGAACAACGGAATAGATGCTTGTAGTTCGGGGTCGATTTTGGCCGTTCTCATATCAGTGCTCATCTGTTTCTCCATGTGTTTGGTTTCTTGGGATCACGCCGAAGTGGCTTTTCGAACAACCCCCAACGTTGGATTAGGCCGCCTCGGTCGCTGGCTCGGCCCCCATCGTCTGCTCCTCAGTGCCTCCGTGCATGGCCGCCATCTCGGCGGGCGCCGGCGCCTGCAGCACCTTGACCGCGACGGCGATCGCTGCCATGACCAGGGTCGCCCCCAGCAGGTAGGCCAGATGGAAGCCGCCGTTAAGCGCCGCCGTGTGCGACGCGCCGTCGGCGAGCAGGTTGTCCGTGTGCGAAGCGGCCAGCGTCGCCAACACCGCGAGCCCGATCGCGCCCCCGATCTGGCTGGTCGCGTTGACGAGGCCGGAGGCAAGACCCGCGTCGTTCGGCGTTGCCCCAGACATCGCCAGCGACATCAGAGCCGGGAAGCCGGTGCCCGCACCGAGGCCGATCAGGACCACCGCCGGGACGATGTCGGTGAGGTAGTTGCCGTCGACCGGCGTGTGGGCGAAAAGCAGCAGGCCGACCGTGATCGAGATCATCGCGGGAAGCAGCGTCCGCTTCGGACCGAAGCGCATCTGCAGGCGCTCGGAGTAGCGAAGCGACATCGCGCCCATGACCAGGGTCGAGGGCAGGAAGGCGAGCCCGACCTGGAGCGGGTTGTAGCCGAGGACCTCCTGCAGGTAGAGGGCGCCGAGGAAGAACATCGCGAACATCCCGGCGACCATCAGCGCCAGGACCAGGTTCGCGCCGGTGACGTTGCGCGAGTGGAACAGGCGCAGCGGCATCAGCGGGTTCGAGATCCGCGCCTGGCGGCGCACGAAGCCGCCGATGAGGACCCCGGAGATTGCGCCGAGGCCCAGGACTTGCCACGAGATCCAGCCCTCCGCGGTGACCTGGAGGATCGCGTAGACGCCGATCATCAGGCCGCTGGTCAGGATCACGGCGCCGGGCAGGTCCGCTCCCTGATCCCAGCCGATCCCAGGCCGGTCCTCGACAAGCCGCCGGGCGAGGATCGCGGTCGCGATCCCGATCGGGACGTTGATGAAGAAGATCCAGTGCCAGCTGATCGCGTCGGTGAGGACGCCGCCTGCCAGCAGGCCGATCGAGCCGCCGGCCGAGGCGACGAACCCGTAGACCCCGATCGCCTTCGCCTGCTCACGCGGCTCGGGGAACATCGTCACGATCATCCCCAGGACGACTGCGGCGGCCAGCGCCCCGCCGACGCCCTGGACGAAGCGGGCGGCGATCAGCATCCCCTCGGTCTGCGAGAGGGCGCAGAGCACCGAGGCGCTGGTGAACACTGCGAGGCCGGCCAAGAAGACGCGCCGCTGACCGAGCAGGTCGCCGAGCCGTCCCGCGAGCAGCAGCAGGCCGCCGAAGGCGATCAGGTATGCGTTCACGACCCAGGCGAGGCTCGACTGCGAAAACCCAAGGTCGTCCTGGATCGAGGGCAGAGCGACGTTCACGATCGTCGCGTCGAGGACGATCATCAGCACGCCCGCGCACAGCACGTAAAGGGCGGTCCAGCGGGTGTCGGTGTTCTGGGTGGTCATTCGATGGCTCCTTGGTTAGCCGGGTGGGATGTTGTGATTGAGCCGGAAGAGGTTGTCCGGGTCGTAGCGGCTCTTGAGCCGGCGCAGCCGGCCCCAGGTCTTGCCGGGGTACGCTGCGCGGATCGTCGCCTCGTCCTCGTCGCCGAGGAATCCGACGTACCCGCCGGCGCCGTCTCTGCCCAGTGAGTCCGCCACTCCTGTCACCCAGGCGTCGTGGGCGCCCGTCTCGGCGCCGTCGATATACATCGCCGCGACATTCACGAATAGCGCCCGGTCGCGATAGGCGAACGCGGTGGCGTCGTTCGGGACCCGCGACGCCGCGCCACCGAGCACCCGCAACTGCACGGCGCGCATCGGCGCCGTCGACCCGGGCAGCTGCTCGAGGATCGCCTCGGCGGCGGCCGGCTCGAGCGAGTCGGCGAAGAAGTTGGTGCCGGCCCCGAAACGGGCCTCCTGCTCGGGGCCCTCGAAGAGCTCCCGATAGAGCATCGGTCGGACCATGTCGGCGAGCGGCTGGGCGAGCGCCCGGAAGGGAGCGAACACCTCCTCGGCTTCGTCGACCGGGCCGACGTAGGCGAACTGGCCCATCACGATCGGCTTTCCGTGCGCCTCCTCGGGCAGGAACGGAATCGGCGGGGCAAGCATCACGTTCGCGATCGTGGAGAGATCCTCGGAGGCCGCGTTGGCAGCCTCAAGAAAGCCCGTGATCACCTGTGGCGATGCGGGCAAGATGAGCATGCCACCGACGATCTCCGAGATCTCTGCGAGGCGCAGCTTGAGGCGGGTGGCGACACCGAAGTTGCCCTCGCCGCCGCGAATCGCCCAGAAGAGGTCCGGCTCCGCGTCCTCGCTCGTCTGAACGACCTCGCCGTCGGCCGTAACCACCTCGGCCGCAAGCAAGTTGTCGATCGTCAATCCGGTCTTCCGCACCAGGAAACCGATCCCGCCCGCGAGCGTGATCCCGCCGACGCCGACCGAACCGGTGTCACCAAGTCCGGTGGCGCGTCTGCTCTCGCCAGTCGCGAGCGTGTACCTGCCCGCCGTCGCGCCGGTCTCGACCCAGGCGGTTCCATCGTCGACGTCCATCTCCACGCCGTCCATCCGGGAGAGGTCGATCACGAGGCCGCCATCGATGGTCCCGTATCCGGCACGGCTATGGCCGCCACTGCGGATGGCGAGTTCGATGCCACCCTCGCGCGCGGCGTTGACGACGGATACAACATCATCGGCGCGGGCGACTCGCGCGATCGCGAGCGGCCGCTTGTCGACGCCCTTGAAGAAGACCTGTCGCGCCCGGTCAAAGGAGGCATCGTCCGGGGCGATCAGCTCGCCCTCGAGCTGCGCTCGAAGATCGTCGACGGGAAGGTTCTGCACTTGTTCTGGTGTTGACGTCACGGCGTCTCCTCGGTATTGAGCGTTGGTGGTTGTTCTATACGCTGTAGATGTACACCGTATACCTTACGGCGTATACTGTCAAGCCCCATCGCTAAAGGAGGCCGATTGACGGAGGTACAGAGAGACCGAGGAGCGCAACTGAGCCGGGAAAAGGTGCTCGCCGCCGCGCTCGCGATCACTGACGCGGAAGGCCTGGACGCCCTCAGCTTCCGCCGCCTCGCCAGCGACCTCGGCGTGACGCCGATGGCGCTCTACCGCTATGTCGACGACAAGGAGGCGCTACTCGACGGGATCGGTGACCTCGTGCTCGGCGAGCTCGACCTGCCGGAGCCGTCGAGCGGCGATTGGCGCGAGCAGCTCCGCGTTGCGGCGTGGTCGTACCGCGCGGTGCTCGTCGCCCACCCTGCCGTACTCCCCATCTTCCAGAGTCGACCGCTCCTCGGGCCCTCCGGACTGCGCGCGGCGAACACGGTTCTCGGGGTCTTCCGCGGCGCCGGGTTCTCGCCCGAACAGGCCGTTCTCCTCTACCGGCAGTTCGCCCGCTTCCTGCTTGCCCTCATTACGCTCGAGACAGAAACTGGCCCCGACCTGACCCCCGAGCAGTGGCGCGAGCAGGCGCGGCTTGCACGGATCACGTTCGAGACGCTCCCATCTGAGGAGTTCCCACATCTCGTCGAGGCAGCGCCCCAGTTCGGTGCCCCCCACGATCCCAAACGGGCCTTCGAGTCCGGGCTCGATCTTTTCGTCACCGGACTCGAGGGCCAGCGATCCGCGAAACGATCGACGGCATCGAGGGGGCGAAGTCGCCGATAGAAGGATGGCGGCGCGGCCTCACCCCCGCTACCAGACTGTGGCCGGCCCGTGAACAGGGGCCGTGGATGCGCCTCCGGATCGAAACCGTGCGTCCAACTGTGCTTCCAACTCCCGACTTCGGGCAGAACTGACAGTACTTTACGGCGCCTGAAACCTGCCTAGGAACCGTCAGATGACCCCTCCTCGCCGTCATCATAATCCGCATGTCGGGGGTTCGAGTCCCTCCTCCGGCATGACGCAGGCCCCCCGTGGGGTTGGTGCCCGCTAGCCGATCAACCGGAATCGGGTCTTGGCGGTGGAGGTGTTCCCGTAGCCGTCGGTGGCCGTGGCGGTGACAATGACCTTCCACGGTCCGCCGTTGACGATCTCCGCCTTGATCCTCTTGCGCGCCGCCTTCGAGAACCTGAGCCTGATCTTGGTGGCGACGTGGGGTTTGATCGTCTTCGTGGATCGCTTGGCATCGAGTGCCTGGGAGAGAACCCGCGAGCTGCCGGACGTGTCCGCGTTCTTCGCGGCTATCACCTTCGCCCGAAGGCTGACCGTGCCGACCTTGTCGAGGGTCTCGCGGACCGCGGCCTTGTTGAGCCTCTGCTTCTTCTTGGCCCTCAGCTTCTGGACCGGCTTCGGCTGCGACTCGACGCGGAAGGCGCCCCTCATGAACGGATGTATCCGGCAGAAGTACGTGTAGGTGCCCGCCGGCAGATCCTGGGGCGTCTTCCACGTGTCCCGGCCGGCGGCAGGCGCCTTCCCGATGGCGCCGTTGTTCCCGTTGAAGCCGAGCTCGCCGGAGTCGAAGGTCACCGGCCCGTTGGCGATCGGGTAGGCGATGCCCGTCCGACCGGTACATGGCTCCTGGCAGGCCGTGATCGTGTGGAAGGCATTGACGCTCGGGACCGCGTCGAGGTTTTGGAACGTGAGCGTCTGGCCCGGCTGGATCGTGGGCACGCTCAAGCCGGCACTCGGATCAGCCTGGTAGGTGAACGACTGGATGCCGATCGTGCCGTTCGGCACGGGAGCGCTTGGCAGCGAGAACGGATTCGCGACGCCCGTCGGTTCCCCGCCATGGTTGTCGTTCTCGCTCAGATGCCCATGGGTGAGGACTTCGTTCTGGGGAATGCTCGTGTCCTGCGCGTCCTGCCCGCCGACGTCGGTCCCGTTGTAGACGGCGACGGGCATGATCCCCATCACCTCATACCAGTCAGCTCTTCGGGTGTCGTAGGTCGCGTGCACGCTCACGTGATCGCCGGCCGGCACCTTCACGCGCCAGGAATCCCCCGGTGTCGCCCCCATCGAGACGTCCCACGAGACCTCTCCGGCCGGCTCGTAGTAGTGGGCGTTGGACGTGAAGAGGGTGTTGGTCACGCCGCCGCGGGTGTCTCGCAGCTGGGTGTCGAGGCCGCCCGGGTGCAGGTGGCCGGCGGTCTCGATCAGGGTCACGTTCTGGTTCGGGGTCCAGCTCTGAGCGGCCCCTAGACACCCGTGGCTCTCCGGGGGCCGCCCGTCCCCCCCGCACGGTCCGAGGTCCGCCGCCGGCGCCTGATCGGGGAACGTGTAGGTGCCGTTATTGCCATCTGACCGGAGAGCATCGAACACCGGATAGAGGCTCGGGTTGCCGGCGACGTCCAGCCACTTGGTGTGCACCGGGTGTATCGAGGCGGCGGCGGGTGAGCTCGACGGAACGAAGTCCACCCGCCAGACGACGTAGACCTGGGCCGGGTCGCGGATGAGGTTGTGCAGCATGTCGTTGAGGAGCCAGGAGTCGCCGGGGTGGCTCGGCCAGCCGAAGCCGGTTGGGAGCTGCTGGATCGTCTTCTCCTCCCCAACGGCGAACTGCGGGTTGCCGTTGATCAGCCAGACGGCGTGGTGTAGGTGCAGGATGTCGACCCGGGGAACCGTTCCGTCGGCATAGATGAACTCCGGGTCGAAACGGGTGATGTAGCCATCCTCCTGGGGGAAGAGCTTCGCCCCGTTGCCATCGATCGCCGGCCGGAGCCGGATGATGTTCTGGCCCGGCGTGATGGTGACGGGCCCGTAGCAGTAGGTCAGGTGCTGGACGCCCGTGTAGTCGACGTGGGGGATGGCGTCGGGCTTGTCGGCGATCGGCGGGCACTGGCCGTTCACTCCCGCTCTGGCTGCGGGAGAGATCACGAGCAGCGCCGCCAGCGCGCAGCCGAACGCGGTCAGCAAACGGGTCCCAGAACGAAGTGAGGCTTCCATGCTCTTATCCCTCGCCGAGTGCAAGCTACCACGGCGGGTTTGACGGTCCTCCCCGACCTTCAAACCCCTGCATGGCTAGGGTCATAATCCGCGGGTCGGGCATTCGAATCCCTCCCTGCAACGCCTTCCTCCTGCAGATCGAGGTGGGGCTGAGACTCAACACGAAAGGAGCGCAAGTGCCGGTCGACGACAAGCCAATCCTGATCGCCTACGACGGCTCGGATCACGCAAAGCAAGCGATCGAACAGGCGGGTGCTGAGCTACGGGCGGGCCGAAAGGCCGTTGTCCTCGCGGCGTATGAGCCGCTTGCGGGCATTCCCTTCTGGGGTGTGCCGGCGGGGGTGGTGCCCTCCGACATGATCGAACATGTCCAGGCCGAAGCGGCGAAGACGGCCGACGAGGGAGCGGCCCTTGCCGAGTCGGCCGGGTTTGAGGCAAGTTCGGCGGTTCGCGAAGGTGTGCGCACCTGGCAGGCCATTCTCGACGCAGCGAAGGAGCTCGGGGTCGGACTGATCGTCCTCGGCTCGCATGGACGCGGATCGGTCGGCTCGGCGGTCATGGGGAGCGTCGCGACCGCCGTTGCGCACCATGCGGATCTCCCCATCATGATCTGTCGTCCCAGCCACCGGGGGTAGAACACCTCCAATCGGGGCGTCTTCCGATATTTTCGGCGTCTGGTGGACGGCACAGGCAAGCCGCGCATTTTCCTCGGCTCTTCGGGAAAACAGGAGAAGCTCCTCAAGGCTCTGACGCGTGGGCTCGAAGGCGTCGCGGACGTGGAGCCCTGGACGACCTCGTTCAATCCGGGGACGACGACGTTGCAGCGGCTGATCGACCTGACGCGGGAGGTCGATTTCGCGGCGTTCGTGTTCGCGCGTGACGACTGGACGACCGAGAGCGACCCCACCGTCGATCCAGAGCAAGGGCAGGCCTCACCGCGCGACAACGTGGTCTTCGAGGCCGGGCTGTTCGGCAGTGCCCTCGGCATGCGCCGCACTTTCATCCTCCACGCGAACGGCGCGAAGCTTCCCAGCGACCTCCTCGGTCTCACCAGCGTTCGTTACGACCCGGCGACGACCGCAGCCGAGATGAGAAGCGTCAACGAGAAGCTCCGTAATGCGATCGAGAGCGAGGGCCGCCTCGCCCGGATCGAGGGCGCCTGGTGGCAGTTCTCCCTGACCGAGCGCACCTCGGAGGAGCCCTCCGCCGTGAGCCTCGTGCGAATCTCGCGAGACCGCAACGGGTCACTGGAGGTGTCCGGCCGCGGATGGCAGGAGGACGGCACGGTGTCCGTTCGGTACTGGAGCGAAGCGACCAAGGAGAGGTCGGACCCTTCGGGAGTCTTCTACTACTGGAACGGGGAGCGGCCTCGGGACCCGAACGCGCCGCAGCTATACGGAACGGGGGAGATCCTGATCGAGACGACGGATCGGGCGGCCGGGTATTGGACGACGCGATCGGAGAACTCGCCCGAGCTCAACGCGCGAACGTCAGGCGTCTACGTCCGTGCCGAGCCCGAGGACGCGGCCATCCTGGACGGCGAGGACGACGGCCGGCGCGCGAAGCTGATCGCCGAACGGCTCAAGCGCTGGGAATCGATCGCGAGCTCCTGAAGCCGGTATTCGGTCGAGAGTAGGATCGGACCTCCAGCGAGCAAGGAGGTTCCGCAATGGCAGACAGCAAGGTGAGTGACGCCATGCACGAGGGCGCTGAGTGCATCGGCGAGAGCAAGACGTTGCTCGACGCGGCGAAGCGCATGGCGGAGCTCGACGTCGGATCGCTGCCGATCTGCGGCGATGACGATCGCCTGAAGGGCATGCTCACCGACCGCGACATCGTGGTGAAGGCGCTCGCCCAGGGACGCGACCTGGGCAGCACGTGCGGAGAGCTCGCCCAGGGAACGGTGCACTGGATCGCCGCCGACGCGTCGTTCGACGAGGCGCTCGGCACGATGCGCGAGCACGCCGTCAAGCGCCTCTGCGTCCTGGACGACGACAAGAAGCTGAGCGGCATCATCACCGAGGCGGACATCGCCAACCACGCCACGGCGGACACGACCGGCGAGTTCGTCGAGGCGATCGCCGCCCAGCCGCCCCAGCACTTCTAACCGGACGCTCCTCGGCAGACGCATGTTGAGCACCTCCGTCAGCCATCCGGCGGTCCGCGACCAGTGCCTGGCGCCCGGTCGCGCCGGCGGCGCTTCGATGGACGGCGGCCGCTATCGCCCGCTGTTCGAGACCCTGGCGCCGCTGGAGGCCGATGAGGCCAAACTGCACGCGCTCGGGGTCCTCGGCGGCCCCTGCGACGGTGGCCCGCTCGAGGCCGGCGGTGGCGACGACTCCTCGGTCGAAGCCGGATGGCCGTTCTTCGGGCAGTTCGTCGCCCACGACATCACCGCCGATCGCTCCCCGCTCGTCGATCGGGCCGATCCCAGCGCGCTGCGCAATTCCCGCACCCCGCGCGCGAACCTCGAGTCCGTGTACGGCGGCGGGCCGGTCGGCTCGCCATACCTGTACGAGCGCGATGACCCGGCCCGGCTGCTGCTCGGCGACGGCGGCGTCGACGTGCCCCGGAACGCCGAGGCCGTTGCGCTGATCGGGGACCCGCGCAACGACAGCCACCTGTTCATGAACCAGCTCCACGTCGCCTTCCTGCGCGCCCACGACCTGCTCGTCGACCGGCTGCGCGCCGACGGCGAGCCCGAGGCGTCGGTCTTCGACGAGGCGCGGCTCTCGCTCACCTGGCACTACCAGTGGGTGCTCCTGCACGACTTCCTCCCGAGCCTGGTCGGAGCCGAGCTCGCCGAGCGCCTGCTCGACCGCGGCGGCGACCTGTACCGGATCGACGGCGAGCCGTTCATCCCGTTCGAGTTCGCCGACGCCGCATACCGCTACGGCCACTCGCAGATCCGTCACCGCTACCGCATCAACGATGGGCAGGGTGACCTGCCGGTGTTCCCGGACCTGATCGGATTCGCGCCCGTGGGCCCGGAGAAGGCGGTCGACTGGTCCCTGCTCTTCGACGTCCCCGGGCGAGCGGCGGCGCAGCGGGCGAAGCGGATCGACGGGCGCCTGCCCAAATCGCTGATCAACCTGCCGCCGGCGATCAGCGGCGAGGTCGACGACGACGCCTACCGGTCGCTCGCGACTCGTGACCTCCAGCGCGGACTGGCGACCAAACTGCCCTCGGGCGAGGCGGTCGCCCGCGCGCTCGGTGTCGAGCCGCTGTCGGCCGCCGAGTGCGGTCTGGCCGAACATGGCTGGGACGGCGAGACGCCTCTCTGGTTCTACATCCTGCGCGAAGCCGGCGCCCGCCATGACGGCGACCGCCTCGGGGAGGTGGGCGGACGGATCGTCGGCGAGGTGCTGGTCGGGATCGTCGACGCTGACCCGGAGGGCTTTCGCGGCGCCCGGCCGGACTGGCGGCCGACCCTGCCGAGCGCCCAGCCCGGCCGCTACACCCTCATCGACCTCCTGCGGGCGCCGGAGCTCGCGGCCGCCTGAGCCATGAGCACTAGTTCCCCTCCGCCGCGCTCCACAGGGGCTGGGGCGGCGCTGAGCTGAACGCGCGTCGCAGCAGCGTCAGCAATTCTCGGCGCTCCGCCGCGGTGAGCCCGCCAAGCACCTCGTCCTCTGCCTCGAGGGCCAGCTTCCGGGCGCGCTGGAGGAGCCGGCGGCCCTTCGGGGTGATCGAGACCTGGCGGGCGCGCCGATCCCGCGGATGGGGGCGTCGCTTGGCCAACCCCGCGCTCTCGAGCTGGTCGATCAGCGAGACCATCGTGCTCGGGTCGATGCCCATCGTCGAGCCCAGCTCCTGCTGAATTGCGCCATCGCGTGCCGCGAGAACGTTGAGCACCCCGAAGAGCGCAGGCGTCAGGCCGATCGACCCCAGCGCTTCGGACACCCGCGTATGCGAGGCCCGCCAGAGCCGGAAGAAGAGCTGGCCGGCGAACTCGGCGATCTCGAAGTCGGTGTCGGTGCCGCCCTCCATCTCCCCGATCTTGTCACGTTTAATACGTGGCGTCAATAATTTGTGCTACAAACTAATTGCTCAAACGGAAACCGGCACGGAGGTGCTTCGCAATGGCCAAGGGATTCACGACCGAGGAACGAGCTGCGATGAAGGAGCGCGCCCGGGAGCTGAAGGCGGCAGAGCGCAATGCCGACGGCGAGAGCGAAGTGCTCGCCAAGATCGCCGAAATGCCGAAGTCAGATCGCGTCATGGCCGAGCGGCTCCATGCCCTCGTCAAGGCCAGTGCGCCGGCCCTCGCGCCGAGAACCTGGTACGGGATGCCAGCGTATGCCGACGAGGACGGCAAGGTCGTCTGCTTCTTCCAGAGCGCGGACAAGTTCAAGGCGCGGTACGCGACGCTGGGCTTCAGCGGCAGGGCGAACCTTGACCAGGGCCACATGTGGCCGACGTCCTTCGCGCTGAGCGAGTTGACCGTCGCGGAAGAGAAGAAGATCGGCGCGCTCGTGAAGAAGGCGGTGAGCTGATGACGGATCAGGACGACTGGCGCGTCGAGATGCTCTCCCGGCTCCGTGACCTGATCGAGCAGGCCGACCCCGATGTGGTCGAGGAGAGGAAGTGGAAGAAGCCTTCACAACCAGAAGGGGTCCCGGTGTGGTCACACGACGGAATGATCTGCACCGGTGAGACGTACAAGACCGCCGTCAAGCTGACCTTCGCCAAGGGCGCATCGCTTGAGGACCCTTCGGGTCTGTTCAACTCGAGCCTGGAAGGCAAGACGCGGCGCGCGATCGACATCCGCGAGGGCGAGGGAATCGACGAGGACGCGTTCAAGGCGTTGATCCGCGCGGCTGTGAGCCTGAACCAGTCCTAGGTCAATTGGGCGAGGGGCCACCGTCGACCTGGCGCTCGAAGAGCGTCGCCACCCCGGAGACGGTGAGGACGCGCTCGACGACGCCCCCGTCATAGGCAAGTCCGATCCCGATTCCGTGCTTGCGGGCGGCATCTCTGCCGTCGATCAGGAACTTGACTCCCGTCGAGTCGATGAAGTCCAGCTCCCTGAGGTCGAGGGTGACGCGGTCCAACCTCCCATCGAGCAACCCGCGAAGGGTGCTGTCCGCCGTTCGGACGGACGCAGCGTCGAGCTCGCCGCGCAGGATCAAACGAGCAGCGCCGGGCGACTCGATGACGACGGCCGAGAATGACGTCACCGGCCGCCGTCTCCCCGCTCGCGCAGATCGAATCGCATCACGACCTCCGTCCCGCCGTCATCGGAGGAGGCGATCTCCGAGGCGGCGGAGAACTTGGAGATCAGCGGCAGGCCCAGTCCAAGCCCAGGGCTGTCGATCCTCGGCTCAAGGCCGTGACCCTGGTCGCTCACCCGAACCGTCAACAGGTCCCCGTCGAGCTCCGCTTCCATGTCGATCTGACCCGGGGAGGCCATGTTTCGATAGGCGTGCACCACGACATTCGTCATCGCCTCGCTGACGCACACCGCGATCGAGCCAAGCGCGTGTTCCGTCGGCTGGGCAGGGAGTGCAAACTCGCGGATCACCTGCCTGCCCTTTCCCGGTGCAATCCGAGTGGCCTCGAATGACCAGCGCGCCGTGGTCATCCGCGGGACTCGGCGCCGGCGTGGGCCGCCGAATCGAGGCGATCCGGCGCCACCTCCCCGATGCGAAGCACGACGAGCGCGACGTCGTCTCGCGGCTCTGACGGGCTGAACTCGAGCATCCTGCGATAGACGTCCTCTGCGATCTCGTTTGCGCTCGAGCTCGGATGAGCTTCGAGCAGCGACTGCATGTCGGGTCGGACGGAGGCATACGCGGGCGCGTAGGCCTCCGTGAGCCCATCGGTATAGAGCAGCAGGCAGTCTCCCGCCCGCAGCGTGACGGTGCTCTCCGCAAGCTCAAGCTCCGGGTTCGCCCCGAGGACGAGACCATGCGCCCCAACCTCATGCACCGTTCCGCCGCTTCGGAGCAGGAGCGGAAGCGGATGTCCGCCGCTCGAGACGGTGAGGGCGAACCCTCCCTCCACGAGCTCCAGGCGCGCGTAGACGACGGTGCAGACCTCCCTGGGGGAGAGCCGTTCCCGGAGTGCGCCGTTGAGAACGCTCAGAACGCGACTGGGGCTGTCGTCATGCAGGGCCGCCGTCCGGAGGGTGTGGCGGGCAAGGCCGGTGACCGCCGCTGCGTTCGGTCCCTTTCCGGAGACGTCGCCCACGACCACGATCCAGCGCCCGGGGCGCGACTCGAAGACGTCATAGAAGTCACCCCCGACCCGGTAGTCCTGACCCACGGGCCGGAACCGGGCGGCGAGATCGATGCCCGGTATCTCCGGCAGAGCCGGTGGAAGCAGGCCGTCCTGCAGCGCCCCCGCGATGTAGGCGACCGTCTCCTCGGCGCGGGCGCGCTCGGTGAGCACGGCGCCCAGAGACATCATGGTGATGGCGGCGACCCCGAAGAAGGTCTGGGCGAGCAGCAGGCTCTCATCCGGGTCGCCGCGGACGTACGGCCCATGCCCGTGGGCCGTGTAGTAGACGGCGATCCCGGCCACAGTCAGGACGGCCATCGTGGCGCCGGGTTGCCAAAACCGCAGGGTCGCCCAGATCAACAGCGGGAAGATGAGGTAGGCGCCGCTTGTGTGGTGGAACACGAAGATGCTCACTCCGACCAGCGCACCGGCCAGCGCCATGGCCTCCAACGCACGGCCGGGAAGCCCTCGGAGCGGCCACTGGGCCACGAGGACCATGAGCACCGGCGCGACCAGCAGATCGCCGCCCATGTCTCCGAGCCACCAAGTGCGCCAGACCGAGCCGAAGTCGTCGAACGACACCTCGTCACCGACGATCAGACTCGTGACCCCCACCGTCGCGGCGATCGCCGTGCTGATGATCCCGGCCAGGAATACGAGGGCGAGCACGTCTCGCAGGCGCTCGAGGGATGGCCTGAAATCGGCGAGCCAGCTCAGGAGATAGGCGCCGACGATGGCTTCCAGGGTGTTCCCCGTGGTGATGCCGACGACCGTGATCAGCGGCACCCCGGTCCAGAGATTCGCCAGGAACGCTCCCAGCGCAACTCCCGGCCAGACGGATCGCCCCCAGATGACGAGGGCCGCCAGCGCGATGCCCGTCGGGGGCCAGATCGCCGTGACGCTCTTGGTCTCGAACGCGAGGCTCAGCCCGAGCTTGGCGGAGCCGTAGTACACCCCCGCGATCAGCGCGATCTTCGCGAGGTGGACAACGCCCCTATCGCCCCTAGGGCCTCGAGCGGCCAAAGCTGGAATCTAGCTCTCTGGAGATGCGACGGCTAGGGCTGGCGGAGCAGCCCTGAGACCGCCTCGGCGAGCCGCTCCCCGGTCGCCGTGAGCCGATACTCGGCGTGCGGAGGGCGGCCCGGGATCAGACTGCGCTCGACGATCCCGGCGGCCTCGAGCTGATCGAGGCGGTCGGAGAGGGTCGTCGGCGAGATCCCGGGCAGCGACTGCCGGAACTCGTTGAAGCGCGCGGCGCCGCTGGAGCATGCGTAGATGGTGCCCAGCGTCCAGCGGCGCTCCAGCAGGGCCGCCACCGAGCGAACCTCGGCGGGGACCGGTGCGCAGCTACGACACCTGGGCGACATCGGCTCCCCGCTCGGCCGGCTCGAGGGCGTGGTCGAGAACCTCGCCGATGCTCATCACCGGGTGGAAGGTCATCCGCTGCCTGACCTCCTCGGGGACCTCCTCGAGGTCACCCCGGTTCCGCTCGGGCAGGATCACCTCGGTCAGCCCGGCCGCGTGGGCCGCCAGGACCTTCTGCTTCAGCCCGCCGATCGGCAGGACCCGGCCCTGCAGGGTGACCTCTCCGGTCATCCCCACGGTGTGCTTGACCGGACGCCCGCTGAGCAGCGAGGCCAGAGCGGTGGTCATCGCCGTGCCCGCGCTCGGGCCGTCCTTCGGGATCGCCCCGGCGGGGACGTGGACGTGGAACTCGCGCTTGAAATCCTCGCCGTCGATGCCGAGCTCGTCAGCGTGGGAGCTGACGTAGGAGAGCGCGATCCGCGCCGACTCCTTCATCACGTCGCCGAGCTGACCGGTGAGCACCAGGCCCTTGTCACCGTCCATGGCGGTCGCCTCGATGAAGAGGACGTCGCCGCCGGTTCCGGTGACCGCCAGTCCGGTCGCCACGCCCGGGATCGCGGTGCGCTCCACCGACTCCTGGAAGAACTTCTGCCGGCCGAGGGCGTCGACCACCTCGTCGCTTTCGATCGAGATCGGCGCCGTCGCCTCGCCGGAGGCGATTCGAGTCGCCTCGCGGCGCAGGAGCTTGCCGAGCTCACGCTCGAGCTGGCGCACGCCCGCCTCGCGGGTGTACTCGGTGATCACCTTGCGCAGGATCGCGTCGGAGGCCTCGACCTCCTCGTCACGCAGCCCGTTGCGCTTCACCTGGCGCGGCCACAGGTAGCCGCGGGCGATGGCGAGCTTCTCCTCGGTCGTGTAGCCGTCGAAGCGGATGACCTCCATCCGATCCAGCAGCGGCGCCGGGATCGTGTCGACCATGTTGGCGGTGGCCAGGAAGACGACCTCGGAGAGGTCGACCTCGACGTCGAGGTAGTGGTCGCGGAAGGAGTGGTTCTGCGCCGGGTCGAGGACCTCGAGCAGGGCCGCGGAGGGGTCCCCGCGCCAGTCCGCGCCGACCTTGTCGACCTCGTCGAGCAGGATCACCGGGTTCATCGTCTTCGCGTCCCGCAGGGCGCGGACGATCCGGCCCGGCAGCGCGCCGATGTAGGTGCGCCGGTGGCCGCGGATCTCGGCCTCGTCGTGGATGCCGCCGAGGGAAAGCCGGACGAACTCGCGTCCCAGGGACCGCGCGACGGACTCGCCGATCGAGGTCTTGCCGGTGCCCGGAGGGCCGACCAGGGTGAGGATCGCGCCGTTGGCGCGTGAGTCGTCCTCCACCCCCCGCTCCTCGCGCAGCTTGCGAACCGAGATGAACTCGGTGATTCGCCGCTTCACGTCGTCCAGCCCGGCGTGGTCCTCGTCCAGGACCTCCCGGGTGTGCTTGGGGTCGAGCTTCTCCTCGGAGCGCTTCGACCACGGCACGGCCAGCAGCCAGTCGAGGTAGCTGCGGATCATCGATGACTCGGGCGACTGCTCGCCCTGTCGCTCGAGCCGCCGCAGCTCGCGCTCGGCCTGCTCGGCGACCTCCTCGGGCATGCCCGCCTCGGCGATCTTGTTCTCGTACTCGCCGATCAGGTCACCCTCGTCCTCGCCGAGCTCCTTGCGAATCGACTCCATCTGCTTGCGGAGGAAGTACTCGCGCTGCTGCTTCTGGGCGCCGGAGTCGACATCGTCGCGGATCTTGACGCGGACCTGCAGCTCGGCCAGGCGCTCGCGCTGCATCTCGACCGCGAGCTCGAGGCGGCCGGTGACGTCGAGCGTCTCCAGCAGCTTCAGCTTCTGCTCTCGAGTGAGATCCGGGCTGAAGGCCGTAGTGTCGGCCAGCGCCCCCGGCTCCTCGATGGAGCGCAGGAAGGCGCCGACGCGCTCGTCGGCACCACGCAGCTCGAGGATTTCCTCGACAACCGCGCGGTACTCGCGCATGAGCTCGTGGCTGCGCTCGTCCTCGGGGTTGCCGTCGTGGATCTCCTGCACCTCGACGCGGAGCTCGTCGCCGTCGCCGGACTGAGCTTGGCCGGCCAGCCCGCGATGCAGGCCGACCACCGTCGCTGCCCATCCGCCATTCGGCAGCTGGGCACGCTCCACGACCTCGGCGACCACGCCGATCCGGCCGAACTCGCCGTCCTGGCGCGGCAGCAGAAAGACGCGTTCCTCGTCACCCGTGTCGATCGGCAGCGTGGCCGTGACGCCCGGGAAGACGATCGCTTCATCGAGGGGAATCAGAAGGTTGGTCATCAGAAGATCCAATTTCTGTAGTTAGTCCAGACAGGATAGCGCGTCGGGGACGGCTACCGGACCGACTCGGGCTCCGAAGCGCGCGCTGCCGCCTGCTGCGCCCGGGCGCGGCCCCTGGCGTCCCTGACCAGGCGGCTCAAGGTCTCCACGTCGTAGGCGCCCCGATGACGGCGGCCGTTGATGAAGAACCCCGGTGTGCCGGCGACATCGCTCGCATCGGCGCTGGACACGTCCTCCGCGACGCGCGGCGCGTACACCCGCCGCCGCATCTCGTCCCGAAATCGCTCGACGTCGAGGCCCAGCTCCTCGGCATGCCGCTCGGGATCCGGGGCGCCGAGCTGATCCTGGTTGTGAATCAGCTTGTCGTGCATCTCCCAGAAGGCTCGCTGGGCCGCCGCGGCCTCCGCGGCCTCGGCGGCGTTCTGCGCGTTCAGGTGCACGTCGCTCAGGGGGAGGTGTCGCCAGACGTAGCGGAGGTCGTCCCCGAATTCGTCGAGCAGCTCGCGGATCACCGGCTCCGCCCGCCCGCAGTAGGGGCACTCGTAGTCGCCGTACTCGACCAGCGTCACCGGCGCGTCGTCGGGGCCGCGGATGTGGTCGTGATCTGGGTCGACGTCCTCCGAGAGATCGAGCAGGTCGTCGTATGTGCCGGCGATCTGGCGTGCCCTCACCTCGGCGGGCAGCCGCCGGGTTCCCCGGAAGACCACCCAGGCCAGGAGGGGCGCCACCAGCGCCGCCGCGAGGACGCCGATCTTCGCCTCCTCGAGCTGCTGGCCGCCAAGCGCGATGCTCGCAATGAGAATGGAGACCGTGAAGCCCATGCCTCCGACGATTCCGCCACCCAGGGTCACCGGCCAACTCAAACCCCGCCGCAGACCCAGCAGCCACGGCCTCGACACGAGCCAGGCGGTGCTGACGATGCCGACCGGCTTCCCAACCACGTAGCCGAAGAAGATGCCCAGGGTGATCGGGGAGCTGACGGCGTCGCCGAGCAGCTGGCTGTCGATGTGAACTCCGGCGTTCGCGAGCGCGAAGACCGGCACGATCACGTAGCTGGTCCAGGGGTGCAGCATGTATTGGAGCCGCTCGTTGGCTGAGATGGCCGAGGCCACGCTGCGCTGAGCGGACCGGGCGAGCTCCGGGGTGGGTTGCTCGCGGAAGGAGCGCGCCTGCTCGGTCACGCGCTCGAGATCGCCACGCTCCGGCGGGTAGGCGCTGGTCACGAGGCCCACCGCGAGTCCCGCGACCACAGGATCGATCCCCGCCTCGAACAGCGCCACCCACAGCGCGATGCCGGCGACGACGGCCGCCTCGTTCCGCCAGGTGCCGCTCGCATAGCGAAGGCCCAGGAGGACGCCGAAGAAGGCCACGGCCAGCACCAGCGGCAACAGGTCGAGGTGATCCGTGTAAACGGTCGCGATGATCACCAGCGCCACCAGGTCGTCGACCACCGCGATCGTGAGGAGGCGGAGCCGAAGCCGTGTCCCCTGCGGCGCCAGGAGCGCCAGAGCCCCGAGCGCCAGGGCCGTGTCGGTCGACATCGCCGCGCCCCAGGCGTGCGCGCCCGAGCCCCCGGCGTTGAAGGCCGTGAAGATCAGGATCGCTACCACCATCCCGCCCAGGGAGGCGAAGACCGGGATCGCCAGGCGCTGGCGCTCGCGGAGCTCTCCGGTATCCAGCTCGCGCTTGGCCTCGAGCCCGACAACCAGGAAGAAGAAGGTCATCAGACCGCTGTTGACCCACTCGCGGAGGTCCATCGAGATCCCGCCGCTCCCGATCGTGATCGAGAGCTTGGTGGTCCAGAACGACTCGTAGGAATCCGACCACGGCGAGTTCGCCCAGATCAGCGCCGCGGCCACGGCCGCCAGCAGGGCGACTGCGCCGCCCGACTCGGCGCTCAGGAAGTCCCGGACTGGTGACGCCAGATTTCGCGCCCAGGCCGTCTTGCCGGTGTAGGCCCCGGTCGCCGGCTGCGCGCTCATCCGCTCAGCCTACGCACGAGCCCCGGCGGCTAGGCCGGCGCCAGCTTCGCGCGATCGAGCAGGCGCTCGATGTCGCTCTCGATGCCCGCGGTCAGCACGTCGACGTCGGGAGCGTGATCGCGGTCTCCGGTCACCCCGAAGTAGAGCTCGCCGTCGTAGGAGAAGATCGCGACGACGATCCGGATCGTGCCCACGATCGGGACGAAGGGGTACGAGGCGACGAGCTTGCGGCCGAGCGTGTGGAGCGCGACCTGAGGGCCGGGCACGTTGGTCGTCGCCGTGTCCATGTTGAGGCGGGCCGACCGGGTCGCCAGGCGACTGCCGACCGCGAGCAACATCGGCGGCGCGAATCCGGAGAGTTGCGCGAGGGCATCACCGGCGACGGCCTGTCCCGACGACTTGATCCCGTCCATCTGCTCACGGATGACGCCAAGGCGCTCGACCGGATCGTCCAGCCCGACGGGGAGGCGGGCGAACACCGCCGACACGCGGTTGTTGTAATCGCCCTTCTCGCCCGGCGCGCGAACCGAGACGGGGACCATCGTGCGCACCACCCTGTCGGCGGCGACCTGCTCGCCCCGATGCTCGAGCAGCGCCCGGTAGCCGTTCGTGATCAGGGTGAGCACCACGTCGTTGACGGTGCCGCCCAGCGCCGATCGCGCTTCCTTGACGTCGCCGAGCGAGACCCTGGCCCAGCTCCAGACGCGGTGCGGACCGATCGGGCCGGTCAGGGACGAGGTCGAGGGACGGAGCGCCGGCGCGGCCGCGAGCAGGGCCTTGGCACCGCCGGCGAACGCCTCGAGTACCTCCCTGGGCGCACGCATGGCGAAGCGAACCTGCGCGGCCGGGTCGCGGACCCGATGCCGGGCGCTGTAGGCGACCAGGTCCAGTCCCGAGGGCTCCGGGTCCGCGTGCCAAACCTCGCCATTCGTGGTCTGCTCAGGCGTCTCGCCGAACATCAGCGACATCATGTCCGTTGCGGCGACGCCGTCGACCATGCAGTGGTGGACCTTGGAGAGCAGCGCCCATCGATCGTCCTCGAGCCCCTCCACCATCCAGATCTCCCAGAGGGGCTTCGACCGGTCGAGGTGCTGGGAGAAGACGCGCGAAGCGGTGGCGCGCAGCTGATCCTCCGTCCCGGGCGGGGGCACCGCGCTGTGGCGCAAGTGGTAATCGATGCTGAAGTGGGGATCGTCGACCCAGACCGGCTCGCCCATCCCCAGGGGGACGAAGCGGACCTTTTGGCGGTAGCGGGGCGTCAGGCTGAGCTTCCCGGCCACCATCGACCGCAGCTCGTCGAACGGAGGCGGCGGTCCCTCGAAGAGGCTGACGCCGCCGATGTGCATCGGGGTCACGTCGTTTTCGACGTGCAGGAACATCGCGTCCTGCACGCTCATTGCCTGCATACGGTCTCCTCGGTGTGTCCCAGCAGCACATCGAGCTCCCGGTAGACCTCCGGGTTGACGGCCATTCCGCAGTGGCTCCCCTCCACCTCAACGCATCTCGCGTGCGGATCGAGGCAGGCGCACCAGTCAACGATCCCGTCGCTCCTTGAATACACGGCAAGCGCTGGAGTGTCCGGGTCCAGCGGGGCCTCGAGCAACCCATGGAAGCCGGCGCAGCAGTCGCCATCCCGGCATTCGCTCGAGAACATCCCCGGGATGCCGCGGTCACCGATCCACGCGAGCGATCGAACGGTTCGCAGGACCGACTGCGAGACGGCCAACGGGTCGAGGACGGGCGAACCGAGGGTGACCAGGGCCGCAACGGATTCCGGCTTGCCGGCGGCCAGCGCGCGCGCCATGGTCCCGCCGCGGCTCTGCCCGATGACGATCGCCGGACGGTCGAATTCGGCGAGCTTTCCCTCGAGGCGGGAGAGCTCCCGGCCCGCGCAGCCGACGTTCATCAGCATGCCGCTGCCGCGCACCTCGTGGCCGCGGCGCCGCAGCCAGCCGGCCAGCACCGTCAGGGACGCGTCGCCCGCCATGAAGCCCGGGATGAGGAGAACGGGAGGCGGGTCCACGGCCCGCTCTACCGAGAGGAACTGCCGGTCCACCAGCAGCCGCGCCAACTCAAGCCAGTACCGGAGCTCGCCGCGAACGGGCGCCACTTCCACCCCCCGCACGGTATCTCAGCGCCCGGTCTTCGACTGCCAGAAGGCGACCTCGCCGGCGCCCGGCGTGGAGACCACGCTGCGCCAGCCCTCGGGGCCCTCGCGAGGGGTCAGCAGGACCTCGCCGCCCAGGGCCCGCGCGCGATCTGTCGTGACGTTGATGTCGACGACCTCCACATAGGGCAGCCAGAGAGGGTGCTCCGCGGCCTCGGCGCACTCGACCAGCCCGCCCCCCAGCCGGTCCCCCATGCCGAGTGAGAGATATGAGCCGTCGCCGGCGCGAATCCGCTCCGGCCGCCAGCCGAGTACGCCCGTGTAGAAAGCGAGCGCGTCCTCGAGATCGCCTGTATGCAGCTCCAGATGGACGACCGAGTTGGAGGCACGCCTATTCATCGCCTTGCCATTCAGACCCGTCAATGTCTCGAAATTCATCGGTCCGCCGATGAGTTCCGATGATCCCGTCGGTCTACTCTGCAGAGACGGGATGAGCACGACTCCTACAGAGGTGGAGCAGCGCCAACTGCTCGAGACTGCACGGCAGGGCAGCGAGGATGCCTACGCGCGGCTGGTCGAGCCGCATCGCTCCGAGCTCCAGGCCCACTGCTATCGCATGCTGGGCTCGATCCAGGACGCCGAGGACGCGCTGCAGGAGGCGCTGGTCCGCGCCTGGAAGGCACTCGACAGGTTCGAGGGCCGCAGCTCGCTGCGCTCCTGGCTCTACCGGATCGCCACCAATACCTCGCTCGACGCCATCGAGAAGCGGCCGAAGCGGATCCTGCCGATCGACTACGGCCCGCCCGCCGACCCGCATGGCGGCGTGGGCGACCCGCTGGTCGAGTCGGTCTGGATCGAGCCCTTCCCGGACGAGACCCTCGGGATCGAGGACGGGTACGCCTCACCCGACGCCCGCTACGAGCAACGCGAGTCCGTCGAGCTCGCCTTCATCGCCGCGCTCCAGCTGCTGCCGGCAAACCAGCGGGCGGTCCTGATCCTGCGCGAGGTCCTCGGCTTCTCCGCCCAGGAGACGGCCGAGACGCTCGACACGAGCGTCGCCTCGGTGAACAGCGCGCTCCAGCGAGCGCGGGCGACGATGGAGAAGAAGCTGCCCGAGCAAAGCCAGCAGGAGACGCTGCGGACGCTCGGCGACGACAGGCTGCGCGAGATCGTCGAGCAGTACGCCGACGCCTGGGAGCGCAACGATGTCGACACCGTCGTGGACATGCTCGCCGCGGATGCCGCCTTCACGATGCCGCCGATGTCCCGCTGGTTCCACGGCGACGGCATCCGGACCTGGCTCGAGACCTCCTCGATGACGGGCGAGTGGGGCTGGCGGGCGCTTCCCGTGACCGCCAACGGACAGCCCGCGCTCGCCTTCTACAGCTGGGACGAAGAGCAGCAGGCGCGCGTCCCGTTCGCGATCAACGTGCTCACCTTCGAGGGCGAGAAGATCAAGGAGGTCGACGCCTTCATCGTCCGCTCATCCCAGGATCCGGACCCCGAGGTCCAGGCGCGCACGCCCGAGCAGCCGGCCGACTACGAGAAGCTGGCCAGGGCATACAGCCGGTTCGGGCTGCCTGCTACGTTGGATTAGCGAGCTGTCACTGCTCGAGCCGCGACCTCGTCTTGAAAGGCAAGGATCGTTTTCGACCACCTCCCTTGACTTCGAGCGTGGTCGAACTTGTACAACCGGACCGATGATTTTCAGGGGGGTCCCCGGTCGTAACTGGAAACGACCCACATTGGCTAGGAGGCCATTCCAGATGACGCACGCACAGGGTGGAACAGCAGAACACAACTCTCAGCCGATGAGCGACCGCTCTCGGTGGATCGCGCTGTACGTGCTCTGCGCGGGGATGCTGATGATCGTTCTCGACATCACCGTCGTGAACGTCGCGCTGCCCTCGATCAAGGAGGATCTCGGCTTCAACCAGTCGAGCCTCGCGTGGGTCGTCAACGCCTACCTGATCACCTTCGGCGGCCTGCTCCTCCTGGCCGGCCGGCTCGGCGACCTGCTGGGCCGCAGGAAGGTCTTCCTCTGGGGCCTCGCGGTCTTCGTCGCCGCCTCGATCCTCTGCGGGGCCTCGCAGAGCGAGGCCATGCTGATCGGCGCGCGGCTGCTGCAGGGCATCGGCGGGGCGATGACCTCCGCGGTCATCCTCGGAATGATCGTGACGATGTTCCCCGAGCGGGCCGAGCAGGCGAAGGCGGTCGGCATCTACGCCTTCGTCGCCTCCGCCGGCGGCGCCGTCGGCCTGCTGATCGGCGGCGTCATCACGCAGGTGATCAGCTGGCACTGGATCTTCTTCGTCAACGCCCCGATCGGCCTCGCCACCGCGATCTGGTCCCGGCGGCTGCTCGAAGACGACAAGGGCCTCGGCTTCGGCGAGGGCGCCGATCTGCTCGGCGCGGTGCTGATCACCAGCTCTCTGATGCTCGGCGTCTACACCATCGTCGAGCCGGCCGCGAAGGACGGCTGGGGCGCCTCGACGACGCTGCTCCTGGGCGCGGGCTCGCTGCTCCTGGGTGCGCTCTTCATCGCCCGCGAGGCAACTGCAAGGACCCCTCTGATTCCGCTGCGAATCTTCCGCTCGCGCAACGTCACCGGCGCGAACAGCGTTCAGATCCTGACCGTCGCGGGCATGTTCGGGATGTTCTTCATGGGCTCGCTGTACCTGCAGCTGGTGCAGAGCTATGACGCCCTGCAGATCGGCATCGCCTTCCTGCCCGTCACGATCATCATGGGGACCCTGACCGGTCGCTACTCAGAGCCACTGATCATGCGCTTCGGTGCGCGGACGCTGCTCTTCCCGGGCCTCGCCCTGGTCGCCACGGGCCTGATCTACTTCACGCGGGCGCCGGTCGACGCCAACTACTGGACCGACGTCTTCCCGGTCCTGGTCCTGCTTGGCACCGGGATCGGCGTCTGCTTCCCGGCGCTGATGACGATCGCGATGTCGGGTGCGACGAGGGCGGATGCGGGGCTCGCCTCGGGCCTGGTCAACACCTCTGCCCAGGTCGGCGGCGCGATCGGGCTGGCCGTGCTGGCGACGCTGTCCACATCGCGCAGCAACTCCCTCGAGGACGCCGGGCATTCGACGGCGTCGGCCCTGACCAGCGGGTATCACCTCGCCTTCTGGGTCGCCGCCGGGCTCGTCATAGCCGCGATCGCCGTCGCAGCGACCGTGGTCCAGCCCGAGGAGAAGGCGGCCGAGCAGTTCGCCGGCGACGAGATGCCGGGCGAGATGCCGCAGGCCGACAAGGCGCTCTCAGAGGCCGCCTAGTTGAACGAGGCCGTCCAGCGGGCCCTCGCCAGCGACCGCACGGTCGACATCACCACAACGGGCCGCACCAGCGGCCGGCCCCGGCGCATCGAGATCTGGCAGTACCGCCACGACGGCCGGACGTTCCTGAGCGGTTCGCCGGGGACCCGCGATTGGTACGCGAACCTGCTGGCGACCCCGGAGTTCACCTTCCACCTGAAGGGCAGCGCCCAGGCCGATCTACCCGCCGTCGCTCGGCCGATCGCGGACGAGGCAGAGCGCCGGGAGGTGATCGCCAGCATCCTCGACGATTTGGGCCGCGGCTCTGGAAACCTCGAGGAGTGGGTGGAGAGCAGCCCGCTCGCCGAGGTCACCTTCCCCTAGCGGCTTCGTTACCGTCCCCGCGGTGATCGCGGAGCGTGAGGCGGGAAGGCGGCGGCTGTTGCCGCTCGTGCTGGTGGCGGGGGCGCTCGCCGCCGTCGGGGCCTCCGGCTGCGGCGAGAAGTCCGAGCCCGCGGTTCACCCACCGACCACGGCGCCCACCACGACCGTTCCGCCGACCACGACCAGGCCCCCGGCCACCACGACTCAGGCCCCCACCCCCACCGCTCCGGTCCCGAAGACGACTCCCTAGCTCAGCGCGACTGCGCCCGGAGGAACTCGGCCAGCGCGCGCGCCTGCTCAGAGGGATCGCTCGAGGTCGGAACCGTGGCGGTTGGCGCCGGGCGCCGCTTGGCGGAGTCCGCCTTGCCGGGCGAACCGGACTCGCCGGTGTTGGTTGCGATCAAGACGCCACCGGCGACCGCCGCGAGCGCGGCGAACACGGCCGCCACCCGGGCTCGTCTGGATCCGCGGCGCCGGGCGATCTCGTCCGGGGCGGGGAAGCTGGCCGTAGCCGGGCCGCTCGGGCGCAGGCGCCGAGTCGGCGAGGCTTGGGACTGGATCCGGCGAACGACGCCGACATCTCCGTTCCCGTCCACCGTGGCCAGGGCCTCGCCGAGGGATCGCGCGTCGCTGAACCGCTCGGAGGGATCCTCCCGCAGGCAGCGCTCCACGATCTCTCGGAGCTCGGGCGGCCGTGACTGTGGCAGAAGCTCGTCGGCGACGACCCCGCATGCGTAGACGTCCACGGCGGGAGTGATCTTCCCGTCGCTGAGCTGCTCCGGAGCCATGTACCGCTCGGTTCCGATCACCTTGCCCGCTTGGGTCAAGCGGGTGGTCTCCTCCGCCACCCGGGCGATGCCGAAGTCGGTGATCTTCAGGCAGCCATCGGAGGATCGCAGCAGCAGGTTCTGGGGCTTGATGTCTCTGTGGACGAGCTTCTTCGAGTGGGCGTGGCCGAGGCCGTCGCAGAGTTGGGAGAGCAGGCGGAGCGCCTCGGCCCTCGGACTCGATCGGCGCCGACCCTCCAGGCGATCCCCGAGGGTTCCACCCTCAACCTGCTCCATGACGATGTAGGGACGGCCCTCCTCCTCGCCCACGTCGAACACCTGGACGATGTTGGGGTGATCGAGCCTGGCGGCGAGACGCGCCTCGCGGGAGAACCGCCTGCGTATCTCGTCGTCGCCGGCGAAGTTGTCGGCCAGAAGCTTGATCGCGACGTCCCGATCCAGTTTCAGGTCGCGGGCGCCGTAGACCGTCGCCATGCCGCCATGGCCGAGCCGGTCCTTGATTTCGTAGCGCTTCGCTCCCAGGTAGCGGTTCATCCCCGGTCACTCACCCCCCAGCTTCGCCTGGCCTGGCGGTACCAGTCCGCCATGCTTGACGTGCCCCGGCGGCTCTGGATGGCCCTCGCCGTGGTGCTCGTCGCCGTGGTCGTCGTGCTTCTTGGGCGCTTTCTCGGGCTTGGGTGGCGGCGGTGGCGGTGGGCAGTTGACCTCGTCCACGAGGCGGCCCGCGACCGCGTCGACGTCCGAGCTCATCGATGCCGGCAGGGCCGCGTCCTCCACCGCCGAGCGCAGATCGTCGGCCGCGTGCGCGGCGTGGCACGTGTCTCCCGAGTCCAGGTCAGACGCGACCCGGTCGCTGAGCTTGGCCAGGTGCGCGGCGGTGTCCGGCGCGATCGGCGGGGGCTGGGCCACCGTGGTGTCGTCGCCGCCGCCCGACCCACAGCCAACCGAGCAGAGGGACACCAGGGCGAGGAAGGTCGCCAGCCCCGCGGCTCTCAGTTTCCCCGTAGACATCAATGAATCTCCGGTTCCCTCACCCACTACCCGCGGCTCTCTGCTGAAAACCGCGACAGCTCGTCACCGGCAGGCGGGGGTAACGGGGGAAGTCCGGCTCGCTCTTGGAGCGCTCGCAGAGCGAGAAGACGGAGCCGCGGGTATTGCGGATCAGGCGTTGATGCCGGCAGCGGTCACAGAGGCCGGCGACCGGCGCGCTCACCGCTCCAAATTTGAATCGGGTGGCTCCTCGGCTGCGCCTGCGGGGCCCCCTCTCGCATCGGAAGCTTCCTCCGCCCTCTCCACGGCGTCCTTCGCCTCCTCGACGGCCACCTCGGCTTCAATCGCCGCCTGCTCCGCGCCGAAGATCGCCTTCTTCAGCTCTCCGGCCACGTACTCGCCGCCGCGCTGGGCGCGCTCGAGCGGCTCGGTCAGCTTGACGACCCGGCCGAGCAGGTCGTTCATCCGCTCGGCCTGTTCGAGTGCCTGGTCCGCCTGGCGGCGCATCACCTCGAGCTGCTCGCGCGAGACCTCCATCAGATCGTTGGCCTCGTCGATGCTGCGTTGCATGCTGCGCGGCAACTCGAGCGCCGTGCGCGCCATCGAGATCGGCCAGCTGATCAGTTCACGGATCACGCTCCAGGGAGACTAATACTTCACTTTGTATAGTCGGTGTATGCCGACTTTCCGGCGCCTCCTCGGCTTCCTACGCCCGTATCGCCGCCAGCTGATCGGCTCGCTGGCGCTCGCCTGGCTGGCTATGGGGATGACCGTGCTGATCCCGCTGCTGATCGGCGGAGCCGTGAACGCGATCGAGGACGAGCGCAAGGACGACATCCTGCCCCTCGTCCTCGTCCTGCTCGCGGCCGGAATCCTGCGGCTCCTGCTGACGGTGGGCCGGAGGTTGATCGCTGGAAAGGTCTCGCTGGCGGTCGAGTTCGATCTCCGACAGGTCTTCTACGAGCACCTCCAGAAGCTGGAGCTCGCCTTCTACGACAGCCAGCAGACAGGGCAGCTGATGTCGCGCGCCACCGTGGATCTGCAGTCGATTCGGTTCTTCCTGGGCTACGGCCTGATCTGGGTGAGCCAGAGCGCCCTGACGATCCTGTTCGCGGCCGTCGCGATGTTCGTACTGGATCCGGTGCTTGCCCTACTTGCTCTGGCGCCGGTGCCGTTCCTGGTCGCAACTGCGACCCGGTACAGCCGCCGCAACCGGCCCGCCGAACAGGAGGTGCAGCAGCGCGTCGGAGAGGTCACGGCGAGTGCCGAGGAGAACATCTCCGGGATTCGGATCGTCAAGGCGTTCGCCCGGGAGAGACACGTCCTCGGCCGGTTCAGGCACTCGGTGAACCGCGTCTTCGAGCAGAGCATGGTCTCGACGCGGCTGCAGGCGTTCTACACGCCGCTGATGGGCTTCCTGCCGAACATCGGGCTGGCCGCCGTGCTCCTCGTGGGCGGCCTTCAGGTCATCCACGGGTCGACGAGCGTCGGGCACCTGACGGCCTTCTACGCCTACGTCGTCCTGCTCTCGGGGCCGGTGCGCTGGCTCGGCATGTCGCTGAGCATGGCCCAGCGCGCCGTCGCGTCGGGCAACCGGATGTTCGAGATCCTCGACCGGGAGCCGTCCATGGAGAGCGCCCCTGATGCCCCGCCGCTGCCCGATGGCCGTGGACAGGTCTCGCTCCAGCGAGTGACGCTGCGCTACGACGGCGCCGAGCCGGCGCTCACCGGCATCGACCTGGAGGTCGAGCCGGGCCGGACCGTGGCGCTCGTCGGGCCGACCGCCGCGGGCAAGACGAGCCTGGTCGGACTGCTCGCCCGCCTCTATGACCCGAGCGAGGGCCGCGTGGTGATCGACGGGGCGGACATCAGGGATGTCGACCTCGCATCGCTGCGCCGAGAGATCGCCTTCGTCGCCGATGACAGCTTCCTGTTCTCGGACACCGTCTCGGGCAACATCGCGTACGCCCGGCCCGAGGCCACGAGTCAGGCGATCGAGGCGGCGGCGAAGCGCGCTCAGGCGCACGAGTTCATCACGCAGCTGCCCGACGGGTACGACACGGTGATCGGCGAACGCGGGCTGACACTCTCCGGCGGGCAGCGTCAGCGGATCGCGATCGCCAGGGCCCTGCTGGCCGAACCGCGGATTCTGATCCTCGACGACGCCACCTCCTCGGTGGATGCCCGGACTGAGGCGCAGATCAAGGCCGGGCTGCGCGAGGCGATGGAGGGCCGGACGACGTTCATCGTCGCGCACCGCCTCTCCACCATCTCGCTGGCCGACGAGATCGTCGTGCTGGACCGGGGCCGGATCGTGGACCGCGGAACGCACGAGGAACTGCTGGAGCGGTGCCCGCTGTACGAGGAGATCGCGGAGAAGGGGCTCGAGGACTCGGTTTACCTGCAGCGCGATCTCGAGGAGCGCGAGGAGATGGCAAGGCTGTGAACGAGACGAACGGCGCCCAGAACTTCTTCGCTCTCTTCCGCTCGCTCTGGGCGCTGATCCGCGGCGACGATGGCCGCTGGCGCAAGGTGCGGTGGCTGCTCTCGCTGCTCCGTCCATATCGGCGCCAGGTCCTGATGATGTTCGGTGCGCTCATCCTCGCCACCGGGGCGACGCTGGCTCCTCCGTATCTGGTCGGCCAGGCCGTGCACGTCTCGCTGAACGGGGACACGAACGCCCTCGTGCTGATCATCGTGGGCTTCATGGCGGCGGCGCTGATCGGCTGGGGCACCAGCTATCTGCAGACCTATCTGGTCGGATGGGTCGGCGAGCGGGCGCTCCAGGACCTGCGGATCCGGATCTTCACCCACCTGCAGCAGATGTCGATCGGCTTCTTCACGCGCAACCGCCCGGGCGTGCTGATCTCGCGGATCACGAACGATGTCGACGCCCTCGACCAGCTGATCAGCACCGGCGTGGTCACGCTCTTCTCGAGCACGCTGACGCTGGTGGGCGTGGTCGTGATCATGCTCGTCGCGGACGTCCAGCTGGCGCTGGTGGTGTTCCTGACCCTGCCGCTGCTGTTCATCGCCAGCCTGGTCTTCCGGATCGTCGCTGCGAGCGCGTACCGGATCACGCGTGAGCGGATCGCGGAGGTGACGGCCTATCTGCAGGAGACCCTGAGCGGCGTGCGGGTGGTGCGAAGCTTCGCCCAGGAGCAGCGCCACGTCGAGCGGATGGCGGAGCTCAACGAGCTCAACCGCCAGGCGAACCTGAAGACCGTCTACCTGAACGCGTCGTACTTCCCGGCCGTCGAGCTGCTCTCGGCGATCGGCACCGCGGTGATCCTGCTCTACGGCGGCTACCAGGCGCTCGACCTGGCGACCGAGTCCGCGAGGAACGCGCAGATCGGCGTCGTGGTCGCGTTCGTCGGGTACCTCTCCACCTTCTTCGACCCCATCCAGCAGCTCTCCAACCTCTACACGACCTACCAGCAGGGGATGGCGGCCCTGGACAAGATCTTCGACCTGCTCGACACCGAGCCGGACATGGTCGACAAGCCCGATGCCCTCGATCCCGGGACCCTCCGCGGAGAGATCGAGATGGATCACGTCTGGTTCTCCTACGGGCTGGACAGGACGGCCGGCCTGAAGCGCTCGAGCGGGAAGATCGAGACGGGTCCCGACGAGGAGGAGGACGACGCGGCCTGGGCGCTGGAGGACGTTTCGGTCCACGTGCCCGCCGGTCAGACGCTGGCGCTGGTCGGGGAGACCGGTGCGGGGAA
The DNA here is from genome assembly GCA_963728875.1 of uncultured Solirubrobacterales bacterium. Classification (GTDB taxonomy): domain Bacteria; phylum Actinomycetota; class Thermoleophilia; order Solirubrobacterales; family 70-9; genus DASUPK01. The sequence continues at coordinate 313,817 of CAVSLJ010000002.1, read as the reverse complement.
GTCCACGTTCGCGAAGCTGGTCTCGCGGTTCTACGACCCGCAACGGGGCCGGGTGCTGGTCGACGGCAACGACCTGCGGGATCTGAGCTCGACCTGCCTGCGCAGCCAGCTGGGGATCGTCCCGCAAGAGGGTTTTCTGTTTTCAGGGAGCGTGCGGGAGAACATCGCGTTCGGGCGCCCGGACGCCGGCGACGAGGAGATCGAGGCGGCCGCCGATGCGATTGGCGCAGGTGAGTTCATCCGGCGGATGCCGGAGGGCTTCAATACCGAGGTCGGGGAGCGCGGCGTCTCGCTATCGGCTGGACAGCGGCAGCTCATCGCCTTCGCCCGGGCGCTGCTGGCCGAGCCGCGGATCCTGATCCTGGATGAGGCTACGTCCAACGTCGATGTACGGACGGAGCGAACGATCGAGCTGGGGCTCGAGCGGCTGTTGAAGGGGCGGACGGCGATCGTGATCGCGCACCGACTCTCCACCATTCGGGGGGCCGATCGGATCGCGGTGCTGGAGAACGGGCGGATCAGCGAGAGCGGAACGCACGACGAGCTGATCGCGGCCGGTGGCCGCTACGCGGAGCTGTACGGGACCTGGGCGGAGCTGGCTGCGGCCTAGCGGCCACCAGGCCGCTCCACTTCGGAGCGGAGGGCGAAGCCCATAGCGACTTGCGTGGGGCGGCCGCCTGTGGACGCGATCTGATGGCGAAGCTGTCCCGGCGGTAGCGCTAGGGCGTTTTATCCAGGACCAATTCCGCCGGATCCGCTGGATCCGCCGGTGCCCGACGAGCCGGAGGTGCCGCTGCCGCTGGTGCCGCTCGTCCCGCCGCCGGAGGTGCCGCCCGCGCTGCCGCTCGAAGAGCTGGGGGCACTCGGCGTCACGGTGCCGCCGCTGCTCGAGCTGGAGCTGCTGCTGCTCGAGCTGGAGGTCGAGCTGGAGGCGTTGATCTCCGAGCCGCATTCCTTGAACCCGTAGGACGAGGCCGCCGTTGCCGCCTCCGACTTCGCGCTGTCGAGCTCGGTCTCGAACTGGGTCGGGTCCTCCCCGCGCTGGACGGCCAGGCCGATCTTCTGGCCGGCGGAGACCTGGTCCGACATCGCCTTCAGGAAGGCGTCGAGATTGGTGTCGCTGGGCGGGTTGAGCTGCTTGATCGAGTCGATGACGCCCTGGCGGAGTTGTGCGATCTGGTCGGCCTCGCTCTCGCCCTGGCCGGCAGCGGCGAACTGCTCGATCGAGGAGTTCGCCTCGGCGCAGATCGAGTCGGCCTGAGTGATGAACTCAGGCTTGCCGGTCGCCGCCTGCGTCGTCTCGGTTGGGACGACGATCGGAGTCTCCGGCGAGCTGTCGCCGCCGCAGGCCGAGAGAAGTGCCCCCGCGCCCACTGCCGCAGCGAGGACGATCAGAGTCCTCAGACGCCACATACGGCCGCGCAAGGTAGCAAGGATCGTCGAGGCGTTTACAGAGCCTCGACCGTGTCGTCGCCGGGCGAGGGCTCGACAAGCTTTAGGTGCCGTTCCGCCCGCCGGAGTGCCTTCTTGCCACCGTAGGTCTCGGTCTGGGAATGGCACGTGCCACAGAGCAGCTGAATGTTTTCCAGGCGGTTGTCAGAGCCCTCGCCGTTCTTGTGATGGAGCTGCATGCTCACAGGCTTCCCCATCCACCGGCTGATCCCGCAGATCTCGCAGCAGTTCTGTTTGAGCCCTTCCTTGATCAAGCGCCGCTTAAGGTGGCTTCGGTTGGTTCGCCGCCCGTCAACTAGAAGTTCCTCGATCGGAATTGCTGCGGGTCGAGGCTTGATCGCACCTCGCTTGACCGCCGCCGACCAGGCATAGGCGGAGAACCCGAACTTCTTCATGCACTGTCGTCGCGATTGGCCGCGGTCGTACGCCGCCTGAATCGCCTTCCAGTCATAACGCCGCGCAAACCGTTCATCGACCGGCAGGTGAAGGCGGCGGGCGTGATAGTTGACCGTCGTCTTCCCGACGCCCAGCCGATCCGCGATCTCCGTTTGGGAAAGCCCCCGAGCGAGGAGATCACGAACCAAAGCTCTCATCTCCCCGGGAGGTAGCTTAGGTCCGGTGGGTGTCCTCCCTCGCATGCGAACATATGTTCGCAGCGGCCGCGGACGGAAACTCCCTGGAAACGAACCTATTCGGTGATTTGAACCTTGCCCTGCCGGTCGGGACTAGCTGGGGATCCAGGGATCGAACCCGGGCTTCCTGGACCAGAACCAGGCGTGCTTCCTCTACACCAATCCCCATCGATATAGTGGAGAACTGCACTCCACCCGATCTCACGGCATAGCCTAGCTCGGCGTGAGCTCAGCCAGATCGCTGTCGGGGTCGCCGAGCAGCGCCTTCGCCTTCTCGCCGGCGACGTCCACTCCCTCGGCGAGCAGCGTTCTGGCGTGCGCCAGCTCCTCCGAGCGCTCGACCGTCAGCGCTCCCGCGACCTTGCGGTCCTTGAGATAGAAGACCGCGAATTCGCCCGCGTCCCGGTCGCCGCGCCAGATCACCTCGTCCCAGTCCGTCGCCGGCCCCACGTACTCGAGGCCGGCCCAGTCCGCCAGGTCGCTGAAGAAGTAGGGCACCACCTCGTACGGCTTGTCATCGCCCATCATCGACCGCGCCGCGTGCTGGCCCTGCTGCATCGCCACGTCCCAGTGCTCGACCCGCAGCCGCCGGCCGTGGACGTTGCTGTCGTACGAGCAGACGTCGCCGGCGGCGTAGATCCCCTCGACCGAGCTCTGCAGCGTCCCGTCGCACCGGATCCCGCCATTCTCTTGGTCGATCTCCAACCCCGCCTTCTGCGCCAGCATCACGTCCGGCCTCACCCCGGCGCCGACGACCACCACGTCGCCCTCCACGACCTTGCCGCTCTCGGTGACGACGCCCTTGACGTCGCCATCGCCCTCGAACGCCTCGAGCGTCTCGCCCGCGTGGAACACGACCCCCTTCGACTCGAGCAGCTCATGGAACCACCGCCCGGCCTCCTCCCCGAACGTCCGGGACAACGCCACGTCCTCCATCATCACGATCGCGCACTGGGTTCCCTTGGCGGTCAGGGAAGCCGCCACCTCGCACCCGATGTAGCTGCCCCCGATCAGCACCACCCGATCGGCGCCCTCGGCCGCCTCGCGAATCCCGTCCGAGTTCCCGAACGCCCGCAGGTAGTGAATCCCCTCCTGCGCGGCCCCCTCGACCCGCAGGATGTTGACGTTCGCGCCCGGCGCCAGCAGCACCTTGTCGAAACCGACCTCCTCACCACCCTGCAGCTTGGCCGTCCGCGCCTCGGTATCGAGGGCCATCACGTTCGTGGCGGTCCTCAACTCGACCCCGTTCTCCTCGTACCAGGACTCCGGGTTGACGTATGCGTCCTCCCGCTTCGCCTCGCCTCGCAGGTACTCCTTGGAGAGCGGCGGGCGCTCGTACGGCGGCTCCGGCTCCCTCCCCACGAGCAGGATGTCGCCGTCCGCCCCGCGCTTGCGCAGCTCGGCGGCGGCGTAGCCGGCGGCGAAGCCGCCGATCAGCAGGTACTCAACCCGCTGCGGCACCGTCGGAGCCGAAGAACACCTTCAGCTCCTCCTCCAACCCCGGATCGAGCACGGCCAGCACCTCGTCGCCGGCCTCGAGGACCGTGTCGGGCGTCGGGACGAAACCGCCCAGTCCCTCGCGAAGAATCGAGATCAACAGGCTGCCCTCCGGCATGTTCAGATCTCCCACTCTCATCCCTGCTACCCGGCTGTCGTCGGCCAGCAACATCTCGATGATCTCCAGCCGCTCCTCGGGCAGGTCGAGCAGGTGGACGAGCCCGTACTCGGGCACCTCGTGCTCCAGCAGCCGCAGGATCAGGTCGGTGGCCGAGACGTAGGGCTTGATCCCGAGCAGCTCGAAGTGCGGCCGGTTCCGCGGGTTGTTGACCCTCGCGATGATCCGGTCGACCAGGTACTTCTCCTTCGCCACCTGGCAGATCAGCATGTTGTCCTCGTCGTCGCCGGTCACCGCAATCACCATGTCGGCGCGCGAGATCCCGGCCCGCTCCAGCACCCAGAGCTCCGAGGCATCGCCGTACTGGATGTTGTGCTCCAGCTCCTGCTCGACGGTCGAGAACCGGTTCCGGTTGTCCTCGATCACTGTCACCTCGTGACCCTTGTCGAGGAGCTCCCTGGCGAGGTTCCAACCCACCTTGCCGGCCCCGGCGATGATGATGTACTTGCCGCTCCCCTCTCCCATCAGCTCGTCCCAGCGGCTTCCAGGACCTCTTTCTCCAGCATCTCGATGGCGATGCGCGTCGGGCAGATCGTGTTGACGCCCTGCTTCTCGTACCACTCGGCCCTCAACGGGTCCAGGATGCGGGCGATCACGGTCGGGACGTTGAACTTCCGCCTCGCGAGCTGCGCGACGACGATGTTCGTGTTGTCTCCATCGGTGGAGGCGATGAAAGCGTCCGCGCGCTCGATACCCGCCGCCGTCAGGGCTTCCTCCTCGAGGGCCGTGCCGACGGTGAACTGGCCGCCCGAGTCCTCCCAGGAGCGGTCGAGGTTGACCTCGAGGCGCGCGTGCGCCTCCGGATCCTCGTCGAGGCACGACACCTCATGCCCCTCACGGAGCATGCTCCTCGCAACGGAGGACCCGACCCTCCCGCAGCCAACGATGAGAACGAACATTCGGGCCTGATGTTAGTCGCGCTCCCGCTTGCGCCGTGCCCACCCCGATCCGGGGCAACTACTGAATAGAGAGGGGTAGTTCAGCCGGTTGTAGACCCCCCGCGCCTCCTCCAAGCTTCCCGAACCGCCAGCGGCGGTCGAGGGGGGCCGAATGAATCGGTGGACTGCACCCTGATGGCTCTGAAAAACAATCAGAACGGGAACGGTGCCCAGCCAGGATCCGATCCCTTGAGCGCCTTGAATCGCGGAGCGATTCAGCCCTACTACCTGCCGAGGGTGGACATGCGCGCCGGGCGCGTGATCGGCGTGGAAGCCCTGGCCCGCTGGGAGGATCCCGAGTCAGGTCCCATCCCCGCCGCGGACTTTCTAGGTCGCATCGAGGCCGCCGGGCAGATGCGCGCCCTGACCGAGCGGATGATCAGCTCATCGATTCGCGCCGCCGGCGATTGGTGGCGATCCGGCCTGGGCCTTCAACTCTCCGTGAACCTGTCGTCCAGCGCCTTCTCGCCGCCCGACTGGGGACTCCACCGATTCGTGGCGGACTCACTGACGCAGGCCGGCCTCCCCGGCACCGCCCTTCAGGTCGAGGTGACCGAGGACGCGCTGGTGACGGAGGCCGACCGCGCGACGAAGGCACTCGAGCGGCTGGCGACCCTCGGGGTAACCGTCTCGATCGACGACTTCGGGACGGGACACTTCTCCGTCAAGCAGCTGATGAACCTCCCCATCGAGGAGCTCAAGATCGATCGCTCCCTGATCCACGGACTCGATGACGGCGAGAACCGGATGATCGTTCGCTCGACCATCCACCTCGCCCACCAGATCGGCCTCCAGGTGGTGGCGGAAGGCGTCGAGTCCGAGGAGGCGTGGCGTCAGCTCCGCAGGATGGGCTGCGAACGGGCCCAGGGATTCCTGATCGCGAAGCCCCTCCCGGCACGTGAGGTCCCGGCCTGGCTGGCGACCTGGAATCACCGGGCTCGCGAGCTCAGCCCCACCAGGCGTGTCCAGCTCCGCGACCGCGCCGCCAGAACCGAAGTAACCGCCTAGGACTCCTCCGGCGGCGCGGTGAGCAGCACCCGGCAGGGTGCCCGCTTGAGCACGTACTCGGTCACCTCGCCGATCTCCTCCGGCCTGGCGCCGCCGATGCCGCCAAGCACGGCCCCGCCCCGGATCCGCGTCGGCGGCTCTCCTCCCATGACGATGACCTCGACCCCCTTGTCGCGGGCCTCCTGGATGATCCCCGCGCCGATGGAGCGAGCCGGGACGAGCTTCGTGGCAACCTCGACGTTCTCGTACTCATCGCCCACCTCGTGAGCGCGCTCGAGCGCCTTCTCCGCCTGCGACTGCAACTTCTTGGGCAGCGGCGCGTCCAGTGGCACCGTGAGCGGCAGCTCCGCCACGTAGACCACCTCCAGCCGAGGTGGGCGCTCGCCCTTCTCCACCTCGGCGTCGGCAAGCCGGCCGGCCGTGCTGACGATGTCGTCGTCGAGCTGGGTGCCGAAGACCGGCACCAGGATGGTCGAGAACTCCACCTCGGCCGGCTGCTTCTTGAGCGATGCCTCGGGGACCTGGACCCGCCTGGTCAGCGGCGTCCCCTCCACGTAGCGGCGATAGATCACATAGAAGACGAGCCCGAACAGCATCCAGCCGCCCCCCACGTAGACGGCGGTGTGGTGCAGCAGGAACACGGTGATCCACGCCAGACCGCTGACCAGCGCCCCGAGCATCGCCGGCAGCGGCAGGTCGTGAGACCCGATCCGGACGCTCCACGGCACCTTGTAGGGACGCTCGAGGTCGGGCTCAACCACGCGTAATCGGACGATCGAGATCTGCGCGATGGTCACCGCGAGCAGCGCCCCGAACGCGTAGACGCGCGCCAGGAACCGGATGTCGCCCGGAATCGCCAGAGCGAGAGCCAGCAGCGCGGCGATGATGATCGCGATGTAGGGCGTGGAGTAGGTCTTCTCGAGCTTGCCGGCCCAGCTCGGGATCTGGCGGTTGGTCGCCAGCACGTAGACGTGCCGGGAGAGCCCGAGCATCGCCGTGTTCGCCGCCCAGAAGAGAACCGGCACGGCGACGAGCATCACCGCCCACTTCATGACGTCGGCCACCCAGCCTGGGTCGTAGTTGGCCACCACCCCCAGGATCGGCTCCTCGATGTACTGGCCGGCAAGCGCCGTCTCGGGGCCGTGCGGCCCCTGCACAACGGGCACGGCCATCAGCGCGACCGCGGCGATCCCCGCGTAGATCAGCGGAATCGCGATCGCGCCGACGCCCAGCACCCGCTTCAGGTCGGCGGGCTCGAACTCCAGGTCCGGAGCCAGGTCGCTCGCCGCCTCGATGCCCGCGTAGGCGATCGTGGCGATGACCACCGAGTAGACGATGTCCTTGACGCTCGGCGAGGTGAACAGATCGAGCTGATCGGTGAGGCGGTCGGGGTGCAGCACGACGATCAATCCCACGACGATCACCAGCAGCTGCAGGGCGAGCTCAGCCAGGGCGAGCACGACCAGCCGTACCTGGCGGTTCCGCCCCGTCACGTCGGCGATGTTCAGGATCGCAGCGAGGCCGATGACGACGATCGACACCGCCAGCTCCACGTCTCCCCCGCCGAACGTCCCCGAGATCGGCGTCAGGTAGTGGGAGACCGTGATCGCCGCCGCCGCGATCACGATCAGATAGTCGATCAGGATCGCCCAGCCCGCGATGAAGCTGATCAGCTCGTTGAACGCGTGCCGCGCGAAGGTGGCCGAGCCGCCGCGCTCCCGGAGCATCGCCCCGCCTTCGACGTAGGAGAGCGAGGTGAGGGCGAACATCAGCCCCGCCGCCAGGAAGATCAGCGGGGTCAGCCCGAGCCCGCGGTCGGCGACCACCCCGATCGAGAAATAGATCGAGAACCCCACCGCGGCGGAGGCCGCCGAGTACAGGAACGGCACTCCGAGCCAGCGCTTCGCCCTCATCTCCCCAACTCCGTCATCCGCGCATCGACAGGTACAGCCTCCCTGATCCGAGGGCGATGAACAGCAATCCGAACAGGAAGCCGACCGCGAGCGGGCCGCCCCCGCGCGCCAGCGTGAGCACCAGCATCACCAGCCCGAAGCCGATGATCGTCACGGAGAAGATCCGGACCGCGAGCTGATAGCCCTCGTCTGGCGAGGGACGCCGACGCTCATTCACGCCCCCATTAAACGGGTTGCGCCGGGGGGCGCGCGATCAGCCGGGCAGGCCTCCGATGATCGGGATGATCAGGATGGCCACGATGTTCGCCACCTTGATCATCGGGTTGATCGCCGGACCGGCGGTGTCCTTGTAGGGATCTCCGACGGTGTCACCGGTGACCGCGGCCGCGTGGGCGTCTGAGCCCTTGCCGCCGAATTCACCGTCCTCGATCAGCTTCTTGGCGTTGTCCCAGGCGCCGCCTCCTGCTGTCATCGAGATCGCCATGAAGATCCCGACGACGATCACGCCGATCAGCAGCCCGCCGAGGGCCTGGTAGGAGATCAGCCCGACGATCAGCGGGATCACGATCGGGATCAGCGAGGGCAGGATCATCTCCTTCTGGGCCGCGGCCGTGACCAGGGCCACCGCGTGCCCATACTCGGGCTTGTCCTTGCCCTTCATGATCCCAGGCTTCTCGCGGAACTGACGGCGCACCTCCTCGACCACTTGGCCGCCGGCCCGGCCGACGGCTTCGATCGCCAGAGAGGCGAACAGATAGACCATGATCCCGCCGATCAAGAGGCCGATCAGCACGGGCGGATCAGAGATCTGGAAGCTCAGCGCGGCGCCGCCGGCCTCCGACTGCAGCTCGTGGGTGAAGGCGTTGAAGAGCACGAGCGCGGCGAGCGCCGCCGATCCGATCGCGTAGCCCTTCGTCACGGCCTTGGTCGTGTTGCCGACCGCGTCGAGCGGATCCGTGATGTCGCGAACGTCCTGCGGCAGGTCCGCCATCTCGGCGATCCCGCCGGCGTTGTCCGTGATCGGGCCGAACGCATCCAGCGCGACGATCAGGCCGGTGAGCGAGAGCTGCGCCATCACCGCCACGCCGATGCCGTAGATGCCGTCCGTCCCGCCACCTGCGAGCTTCCAGGCACCGAGAATGGCGAAGGCGATCACCAGGACCGGGAGTGCCGTCGACTGGAGGCCCTGGGCTAGCCCCTGGATGATGTTCGTCGCGTGTCCCGTCTCCGATGCCTTGGAGATGGTCCGTACTGGGCGGAAGCGGGTGGACGTGTAGTAGTCGGTGAGGATGAAGAGCAGCGCGGTGACGCCGACGCCGATCAGGCCGCAGAGCCAGAGGTCGGTCACACTGGCGCCACCGAGAACCCCACCGCTCAGCGCGTCACCCATCAGCCATTTGGTGATCGGGTAGAAGGCTGCCGCCGAGAGCACCGCCGAGACCGCCAAGCCCCGGTAGAGCGCGGCCTCTACGTTTCCCGTCCGGGTCCGCACCGATAGGGCACCGATGATCGACGCAATGATCGCGACGGCGCCGATCGCAAGCGGATAGATCGCCACCTCGCGGGTGAAGCCGGTGAAAGTGATCACGCCGAGCAGCATCACGGCGACCGCCGTGACGGCGTAGGTCTCGAAGAGGTCCGCGGCCATGCCTGCGCAGTCGCCGACGTTGTCGCCCACGTTGTCCGCGATCACCGCGGGGTTGCGCGGGTCGTCCTCGGGGATTCCGGCCTCGATCTTGCCGACCAGGTCCGCCCCCACGTCTGCGGCCTTCGTGAAGATGCCGCCGCCCAGCCGCGCGAAGACGGAGATCAGTGACCCGCCGAAGCCGAGCCCGACCAGGGCGTCCACGCAGTCCTTGTCGGAGAGGTCGGTGAAGATCAGCAGCGCGCCGAAGTAACCCGCGACACCCAGCAGGGCCAGCCCGACGACGAGCAGACCAGTCACGGAACCTCCCTTGAAGGCAATGTCCAGCGCGGGCGGTATGCCTCCGCGGGCTGCCTCGGCGACCCTGGCGTTGGCCCGGACCGAGAGGTTCATGCCGATGAACCCGGCGGAGCCCGAGAGCACACCGCCGATCAGGAAGCCGATTGCTGTTTCCACGTTCTGGAGCGGGATCAGCAAAATCGCGACGACCACGCCGACCCCGGCGATGATCATGTACTGGCGCTTCAGGTACGCGCTCGCGCCCTCCTGAACCGCCCCCGAGATCTCCTGCATCCGCTCGTTTCCGGGGGACTTGGCGAGCAGTCGCTGGGTGACCAGCAGTCCGTACACAACCGCCGCGGCCGCGCAACCGAGCGCGACGACGACTCCGTAATCGGTCCAAAAATCAGTCAAGGAAGGCTCCTGCGATTGGGTTCGTAAAAAGCGGCGCGGCAGTCTACCCGGTAGCGGCGACCCAACATGCCGCCCCTCTCACGACTAGCCCGGGGTCCAGAGTCCGGAGTCGCCCTTCGGTGTTTCTGGTGTTTCGGGGCCGGAGGGGCCATCGCCTCCCTCCTCACCGTCATCGGCGGAACCCTCGCCCGCGTGCTTGGCGTAGAGGACCTGCAGCTCTGAGATCGCCTGGCGGAGCTGAGGCTGCGCCTCCGGACTGACCAGGTCCACGAGCGCCCGGCCGGCGTCGATACCGACCTTCGCCTGCTCCAGATCCCGCTCGTCGTCCTTCGCGATCCGCCTGGCGGAGAGGTTGAGGATGCTCACCACGCTCTGCAGCACGACGTCCTCCACCCGGACCTTGCGGATCTCCTCCTCCAGCTGAGCGCGCATCTCCTCCTCGCTCGGCTGGCCCTCGGTCGGTTGCTGTTCACCTTCCACTGACGGCTCCCTCCGGTGCGTAGGTCTTACGGGTCTCCTCCACGGAGCGCCGGTAGATCTCCTCGATCGGCGCCCCCTCGGCGAACCGCGCGTAGGCGCGCTGGGCGCCGTTCTGCTCAGGCAGTTCGACCTCGAGGCCAAGGCTCCGCCGGGCCGGCTCGGTCCAGGCGATCAGCCCCTCGAGCACACCCCGCGTCGGCACGACGCGCCGCTCGCGGAAATCGATCATCTCTCCGTCCATGCCAAAGCGAATTGCCCGCCAGAGATTTTCCTCAATCTCCCGCTGGCGCAATGGCTCCGGTGCGCCGCCCTCGTCGAGGTCGATCGCGGCCTGGGCGACGCACGCCGTGATCAGCGCCGCGAGGTTGAAGGACTCGTCGCCGCGCGTCTGCGCATCGCAGATCCTGACCTCCACCGTCCCGAAGGAGTGGTGTGGGCGCACGCTCCACCAGAGCTGGGTCGCCTCGACGATCGAGTCGGTGTCCTCCAGCAGCTGGACGAAGTCCGCGTACGTCTCCCAGTCGCCGAAGGGCTCGTGCACCCCGCAGCGCGGGAAGGTCCTCGTGAAGATCTCCGTGCGCACGGAGTGCAGCCCGGTGTCGCGGTGGTCGAGGAACGGCGAGTTCGCCGAGAGCGCGAGCAGAGGCGGAAGCAGCTCCCGCATCCGGTCCGAGACCGCGACGACGCGATCGGGCCCTTTGACCCCGACATGGACGTGGAGACTCCAGGTGTTGTTCCGCTGCGCGACCCAGCGCAGGTCGTCCTCCAGCCGCCGGTAGTGCTCGGTCTGGATGATGTGCTGGTCGAGGTAGTTGGCCCAGGGATGGGTCCCCATCGCGGCCAGCGCCAGGCCCATCTCGTCGGCGATCCCGAAGAGCCGCGCCCGACGCGCACGCTGGCGCTCGGCGGCGTCGGCGAAGGTCTCCCCGCGGCCGGAGCGGATCTCGATCTCCGTGTCGATCAGCTCTCCCTTAACGGCGGGGGCAAGCTCGTCATCCCTCAGGCAGGCCGCCTGCATCTCCTCGAAGCGATGCTCGAGGTCGAGGACCGCCGGATCGAGGATCGCGAACTCCTCCTCGATGCCGACCGTGAAGTCGGTCGAGGACTCGAAGGTCTCGCGGACGGCCTCGAGGTCCAGGCCGTCGTGGTTGGGCTCGGGATCGGTTGTCACGTGCCGGGTGCGACCTAGGTCAGATAGAAGTAGAGCGCGTAGAGCAGGTCCACGGCCGGGCTCGACGTGTGCACGGTGACGTCGGGCGGCACCTGCAGGAGCCGCTCCGAGTAGTTGAAGATGATCTTCACCCCCGCCTTGACGAGACGGTCGGCGACCTCCTGGGCCGCATCGGCGGGCACGGCGAGGACGCCGACGACCACCTGCTCGCCCTCGACGACGGCATCGATCTCGTCGAAGGAGCGCACCTCGAGGCCGCCCACCCGTCGTCCGATCACGGTCGGGTCCACGTCGAACATCGCGACGATCCGGAAACCGTGGTCGGCGAAGATGTCCGAGCTCGCGATCGCCTGCCCCAGGTGGCCCGCCCCGAACAGGGCGATGTTGTGCTGGCCGGCGGTGCGGAGGATCTTCCGGATCTCGCTGACCAGGGAGTCGACCTTGTAGCCGACTCCCCGCTTGCCGAACTTGCCGAACCCGGAGAGGTCCCGGCGGATCTGGGTCGAGTTGATGTGCGTGTAGTCCGAGAGCTCCTGCGAGGAGATCGTGTCCTTGCCCATCTTCCGAGCCTGCGTCAGCACCTGGAGATAGCGGGAGAGCCTGGCGGCGACTCCCAGAGAGAGGCGATCTCCGTCCGTGAGCTCCGAGGCCTGCTCGGCGGTCTCGGCCGCCACGTCCTCGATCATGCGGACAAGGTATCGAGCCGGGCACGCAGGGCGTCCACGTCCAGCCCAAGCTCGGAGACGATCTCGCCGTCGAGCTCGATCACCGGGATCCGCTCCAGGTAGCGGCGGAAGAGCTCCTCATCCGAGTCGATGTCGACCTCCGCGAGCTCGAAGGAGAGACCGTCCGCGAGCATGCCCCGCAACCCGTCACGGGCCTGATCGCAGAGATGGCAGTCAGGCCGCCCGTACAGAACCAGTCGCGAAGGCATCGAAGTCGAGGTAGTCGGGGTAGTCGATCGCTTCGGTGAAGCGAGCGGCTGAGGCGATCATCGCCGCGTTGTCGGTGCAGAGCGAGGTCGGGACCAGCTTCAGACCCAACCCGAGCTCCTCGCAGAGGGCCGAGGTGCGCTCGCGAAGCTGGGCGTTCGCGGCCACCCCCCCGCCCAGCGCGATCGCCGGCCACTCGCCCGAGGCCGCTGCGCGTCGCAGCTTCGCCACCAGCTGGTCGACGATGGCGCGCTGGAAGGAGGCGGCCAGGTCTGAGCGCCGGCTCGCCGTCTCGTCCGGCCCCAGATCGCGAACCCGGTAGACCAGTGAGGTCTTCACGCCGCTGAAGCTGAAGTCGAGCCCGCGCTCGCTCATGGCCACCGGGAACTCGAACGCATCGGGGTCCCCTCCCTCCGCAGCGGCCTGGATCGCGGGGCCGCCCGGGTAGCCGAGGCCGAGCAGTCGCGCCCCCTTGTCGAACGCCTCTCCCGCTGCATCGTCGACGGTCGAGCCCATGGTCTCGAATGAGCGGTGCTCCCGCACGCCCGCCAGCAGGGTGTGACCCCCGCTCGCGATCAAGCAGAGGAAAGGTGGCTCGAGCGGATCCGGCTCCAGGAAGTTGGCGGCGACGTGACCCTGCAGGTGGTCGATCGGGATCAGGGGCTTGCGGTGCGCGGCCGCCAGTGCCTTCGCCGAACTCAGGCCGACCAGCAGCGCCCCGATCAGCCCCGGGCCCTGGGTTACGGCGATCGACTCGACCTCGGCGAGCTCCGCCCCCGGCTCGTCGAGCGCCGCCGCCACGACGGCGTTGACCAGCTCGAGATGGTGCCTGGAGGCGACCTCCGGAACGACCCCGCCGTAGCGCTCGTGGAATGACGCCTGAGAGGAGACGACATTGGAGAGGATCCGCGCTCCGTCGACGACGGCGGCGCAGGTGTCGTCGCAGGACGTCTCGATCGCGAGAATCAAGAAGCCAGCGAGGCGCCCTCGGCGGCCTCGAGCCACATGATCAGTGCGTCCTCGCCGTTGTCGTGGTAGTAGCGGCGACGTCGGCCGGCCGAGCGAAAACCGAAGCGGCGGTACATCTCGATGGCCGGGGCGTTCGAGACCCGGACCTCGAGTGTGAACCGCGAGCCCGCCCCCGCCTCGTCGAAGAGATGCTCGATCAGGTCGGTGGCGACGCCGCGGCGGCGGCGCTCGGGATGGACGGCGACGTTCATCAGATGCCAGACGTCGTCGTAGCGCGCGCAGACGAGGTACCCGACGAGTCCCTTGGCGTCCTCGGCCGCGAGGCAGATACCCGACGGCTTGGAGAGCTCCAGGACGAACATCGCGAGCGACCAGGGCGTGGGAAACGACCGGCGCTCGATCGAGATCACCGACGGCAGGTCGCCGTACCCCAGGCGGCGCAGCCTCAGATCGCCCCGCTCATCCCCCGGGGACTCCGCGATCTCGCTCAAGCCATCTCTTTGCATCGGGCGGTCTCAGATACAGGGGTTGGATCTGGTCCGGCGGCGCCTCGACCGCCCCCTCCCCCACCGCGCACACATGCCTTGCGGCAATTCGGTGGATCGAGTCCTCGGGAGGGGCAACCATGGCACCGGCGGCCTCCAGCTCTGCGGCGAATGCTACCGCCCCGTCTCCGGCCGCCAGCGGGGGTTGGTCGAGCTCTCGCACTCGATCCACCAGCGCATCAGGAGGTCCGACGAACGGCGCCCAGATCTCTGCGTCCCCATCGAACAGAGCGGCGAATGCCTCACCGCGCCGGGCGTCCAGGACCGGGAGGGCCAACGCCGCGCCGGCGACCTCAGAGATGCCGCGTGCCAGCGCGGCGAGCGAGCCGACCGGGGCGATCGGGGTCCCCCTCGCCTGTGCAAGTGCCCGGGCGGTCGCGATCCCGATCCTCAGACCGGTGAACGAGCCTGGACCGATGCCCACCGCGATGCGCTCGATCCGGTCCCAGCCGCCGGCCTGCTCGACGCTCGACTCGATCTCCCGCAGAAGCACCTGCGAGTGGCGGGGACGGCCATCCGGCCCTGGGTCGATGCGGGCCTCCCGCACGACGTCGCCGCCGTCAGTCACCCCGACCACGGCGTCGGCGGTCGCGCTGTCGACACCGAGCACCACCATCAATAGAGTCCGCTGCAGGGATCGGCGTTCATCCACTCTGGGAGAAGGAGAGGCAACAACATGAAAGAGGAGTCCAGCAGGTTCCCGGCATCAAATAAGTCGGGCTCACGCGCTCCCAAGCGTCCGGCGACCGTTGCCGCGGTGCTCGGGATAGCCGTCTTCGGCGTCGGAGCCGGGTTCGCGGTTTCGGGCTGCGGCAGCGACGACAGCGGCAACGACGTGAGCAACGCGATCCAGTCCGTCCAGGGTGGTCTCTCCACGGCCCAGGGGGCCCTCTCGACTGCGCAGCAGAAGGGCCAGAGCATCAGCACGCAGGTTCAGAGCGTGCAGTCGCAGATTCAGAGCGTGCAGAGCCAGGTCTCGACGGCCAAGGACCAGTACGGCTACTAGCCGCTAGTCGAGCCGGATCTCCCGGCAGTCGCCGCCCGCGTGGCGGATCTCGATGCGTCGGGTGACGCGCTCGATCCACGGCTCCGCGGCCCCGGGCCACTCGATGAACGCGACCGCCTCGGTCGTCAGGTAGTCGTGGAGCAGGGCGGGGTCCTCCTGATCCAGGTCCGCGAGCCGGTAGAGGTCGAGGTGCGAGACCGGCACCCGGCCGCTGTAGGTGTGTCCGATCGTGAAGGTCGGCGAGGTGACCGGCTCGCTCACCCCGAGAGCGCGACAGGCCCCCCGAATCAGCGTCGTCTTCCCTGCACCCAGCTCGCCGCTCACCAGCACGACGTCGCCGGGCCCGAGCCCGGCCGCGAGCCGCTCGCCGACCGCCTCGGTCTCAGCCGCGCTGTCGGTTCGCTCGGTCAGCCGCCGAACAGGCCCATCTGGTCCGGCTCGGGCTCGCGCTGGACCAGGGGCTCCGGCTCGGGGAGCGGCTGGGCCAGCAACTCCGGGATTCGCTGGAAGTCCTCGCGGAGCTGCTCCGCGACGCGCGGGGTCCTCAGGCCGGCTGCCGGGTGGAACAGCGGGAGCAGGAAGAGATGCCGCCCGCCGATCATGTGGTCCTGAGCCGTGCCGCGGACCTTGGTGATCCCGGTCGGCTTGCCGGTGAGGAGCTTCGTCGAGAAGTTGCCGAGCGTTGCGATCACCCGCGGCTCGATCAGCTCGACCTGTTTCTCGAGATAGGGACGGCAGGAGTCGATCTCGTCCGGCTGGGGGTCTCGATTGCCGGGTGGGCGGCACTTCAGGACATTCGCCACGAAGACATCGTCCCGCTCCATCCCGATGCCCTCGAGCAGGTCGGTGAGGAAACCACCCGCTCGGCCGACGAAGGGCAGGCCCTGGCGGTCCTCCTCGGCGCCGGGTGCCTCGCCGACGAACATCAGGTCCGCGTCGGCATTGCCCGATCCGAAGACCACGCGGTTGCGCGATTCGGACAGCGGGCAGCGCTCACAGACCGACGCTTCGTTGTACACCTCGACCAGGGCCTGGCGGCGGGACTCGGCGTCGCTCATGACCCGCCGCCGCTCCGCCGCTCGGCCGCGCGTTGCCGCTTGAAGCGCTCCTTGGCGCCGTCGCGGTTCGTGCCCCTCTTGTCCTCCAGCCGCCGTCGCTGATTCGGCGTCACCTGATGCTGGAGCGGCGCATACGAGGTGGAGAGCAGGCGCTCGACCTCGGCGGATCCGCACTCCGGGCAGCCGACGTCGGCGGCATCGAGACCGACGTGCGAGCCGACCAGCTCCTCGAAGCGGTGGCCGCACGAAAGACAGGCGAACTCGTAGATCGGCACCGGGTTGATGGTAGTTCGGTCCCCTGACTCCCCGGGCCGGCTTTCGAGTCGCAAATTGGGCCGATTCGGAGTGTGCGAAGGGCCACAGGAACTGGCTGAGCGGCCAGGAACGCTCCCTATACTTCGCCGCAGGGCCGTGACTGGACTAGCGCGGACCCAATCGAACTTCACGCACCGACACCTCGTCCCATCCAAGAAAGCCGTCTGGTATCTCCGATGCGGGAACTGGAACGTCTCCCCTCCCCCCTGAGCACAACCAAGTTGGTCGTCGTCGGCCGTGGCCGCGTGGGCGGATCGCTCGCCAAGGCGGCTGAGCTCGCCGGGATTGACGTGCGGCTCGTGAGCCGTGACGAGGCAGTCGGCGGCGCGGGTGCGGTCCTGCTCTGCGTCCCGGACGACGCCATCGCCGACGTCTGCGACCATGTCGCGGAGGGGACCCCCTCGCTCGTCGGCCACGTCAGCGGCGCCAGCACCCTCGACGTGCTGGCGACGGCGCGAGAGCGAGGCGCGTCCACCTTCTCCCTGCATCCGCTGCAGACCTTCGCCGACGGCGAGAGCGCCGTTGCGGGCACGCCGGCCGCGATCGCGGGCTCCGATGACGCCGCTCTCGCCTTTGCACGCTCCCTCGCCGAGACGCTCGGGATGCGCGCGTTCGAGGTGCCCGAGGAGAGCCGCGCCGCCTACCACGCGGCGGCCGCGATCGCCTCGAATCTCCTGGTCGCACTGGAGGAGTCCGCAGCCGAGCTGCTCGAGCGGATCGGCGTGGAGGAGGCGCGGGAGTTGCTCGCCCCGCTGGTCCTGCGCACCGCCGCGAACTGGGCCGAGCGAGGGTCTGCCGCCCTGACCGGGCCGATCGCCCGCGGCGACCGAACCACGGTCCAGCGCCACCGGGTGGCGCTCGCTGAGACCGCGCCTGAGCTCGTCCGGCTCTACGACGCCCTGGCGATGCGCGCGGAGGCGATCGCGTGGGAGTCCCACGAGGTGTCGTCGTGAAGGCCGTCCGCTCCAGGGCCGAGCTGCGAGCGGCGCTCGCCGAGCCACGGCGGCAGGGCAGGCGGATCGGCCTCGTCCCGACGATGGGCTACTTCCACGACGGTCACCTGTCGCTCATGAGACAGGCCCGCGAGGACTGCGACGTCGTCGTCGTCAGCCTGTTCGTCAACCCCACTCAATTCGGCCCCGGCGAGGACCTGGACGCCTACCCGCGGGATGAGGACCGTGACGCCGAGCTTGCCGCCCTGGAGGGCATAGACCTGCTCTGGATGCCGGATGCCGGCGAGATGTACCCGGAGGGCTTCGCGACCTCGGTCGAGGTCGCCAGCTCGCTGACGGGCGTGCTGGAGGGCGATCCCGAGCATCGCGGCCCCGCGCACTTCCGGGGCGTCACCACCGTCGTGGCCAAGCTCTTCAACTCGGTCCAGCCCGACATCGCCTACTTCGGGCGCAAGGACGCGCAGCAGGCCCTGGTGATCGAGCGGATGGCCAGGGACCTCGACTTCCCGGTGGAGATCGCCGTGCTGCCGACCATTCGCGAAGACGACGGTCTGGCGCTGAGCTCCCGCAACGCCTACCTGACGGCGGAGCAGCGCGAGCAGGCGACCGCGATCTCCCGCGCCCTGCGGGCCGCGCAGGACGCGGCCCGCGAGGGCGAGACCTCCACCGCCGTGCTGGTGGAGGCCGCGAGAAACGAGCTTCGTAACTCCGGAATCGAGCCGGAGTACGTGGAGGCGCGCGCCGCGGAGGACCTCTCCCCCGTGGCCGAGCTGAACGGGCGGCCCGTGCTGGTGGCGGTGGCGGCCCGGGTGGGCAGGGCCCGCCTCATCGACAACGTCATGATCACTCCGAACAGGGAGGGCTGATGCAGCGTCAGATGCTCAAGTCGAAGATCCATCGAGCGACGATCACGGACTGTGACGTCGACTACGTCGGCAGCGTCACCCTCGATCCAGCCTTGATGCGGCAGGCGGATCTGCTGGTCAACGAGCAGGTGCACGTCTGGGACATCGACAACGGCGCCCGCTTCGTCACGTACGCGATCGAGGGCCAGGAGGGCTCGGGCACCGTGCAGGTGAACGGTGCGGCCGCGCGCCTGGTCCGAAACGGCGACAAGATGATCATCGCCAGCTTCGGCGCCTTCGACGAGAAGGACCTGGAGCGCTACTCGCCGGTCGTCGTGCACGTCGACGACGAGAACGAGGTGACCGCGGTCGACAGCGATCCGAGCGTCCTGCTCGGCCAGGAGAATCCGGACCAGGGAGCGCTGCTGTGAGCACCCAGCCGAAGAACTCACCCGAAGATCGCCCGACGATGACCCTGCCGCGTCTCGCCGAGATGAAGAAGGCGGGCGATCCGATCGTGATGGTCACCGCCTACGACTACCCCTCCGCCCAGATCGTGGACGAGGCCGGCGTGGACATCGTCCTGGTCGGCGACACGGCCGCGATGGTCGTCCTCGGCTACGACGCCACCACCCCGGTCGGCATGGACGAGATGCTGACGATGGCGAGCGCGGTCCGGCGCGGGCTCGAGCGTCCGCTGCTGATCGGCGACATGCCGTTCGGCTCCTACGAGAAGTCGAATGAGCAGGCGATCGAGAACGCCCAGCGCTTCGTCAAGGAGGCCGGCTGCGACGCCGTCAAGCTCGAGCGGGGCGGCGCCTCGGTCGACCGCGCGCGGGCGATCGTCCGGTCCGGCATCCCAGTGATGGGCCACGTCGGCCTCACCCCTCAGACCGCCATCGCACTCGGCGGATTCAAGGCGCAGGGGCGGACCGCCGAGGCGGCGGCGAAGCTCTTCGAGGAGGCGATGGCACTGCAGTCCGTCGGCTGCTTCGCGATCGTCTTCGAGGCGATCCCCTCCGCGGTCACCGAGGCGCTGATGCCGAAGCTGGAGATCCCGGTGATCGGGATCGGCGCCGGCCCGTCAACCGACGGCCAGGTGCTCGTGCTGCACGACCTGCTCGGCGTCTATGACGGCCATCAGCCGAAGTTCGTGAAGCGCTTCGCCGAGGTCAGGAAGGAGTCCCTGAAGGGCGTCCGGGCCTACACCGAGGAGGTCCGCGCCCGGACCTTCCCCGACGAGGAACGGCACACCTACTCGATCCCGCAGGACGAACTCGAGGAGCTCGCTCGCTATCTGGAGCAGGAGGCCCTGGTGGGCACCGACACTCCCTGGGACTGGTAGGGCCGCCGACGCCCCGGCTACGGGCGCGGGGTTGGGCGGGGAGCCGTTGAGGCGTCCGGGAACTCCCGCGCCGTCTGGCGGCGGAGGATCTCGACGCCCAGCACCGCCAGGCCGGCGAGCACCAGGACGATGAGCACCTGACCGAGGTTGTTGATCGTCGGAAGGAGCGTCAGCCAGAGCAGGAAGATGAACGCCAGGACCGCATAGACGACGACCGGCTGCTCGCGCAGATATGGCGCCAGGAAGCGCCGCACGGCGACCTCATGCCGGCCGGGCCCGGCGAGGAGCCCCCCGCCGATGAACCCCAGCCCGATGACGAGCACGAACAGCGCACGCTCGCGCAGGCCGGCGGAGATGATGTTCCAGACGGAGCTGATGGCGGGTTTGACCGCATCGGACTTCGCCACCGAGTCGACGACCCCGTTGCCGATGACGTGCCTCACCAGCAGGACGAGCAGCGTTGCAGCGAGGATCCCGCCACCGGCTGCGATCAGTGTCTCCCGACGCCATCCCTTCGCCAGGTAGATGGCCGCCAGGTACAGGAGGAGGGCCAGCACCGGTAGCACGAAGCCGAGGTTGCGAAGCGTGCTGACGAGGTCCTGGAGGCCGTTCAGCTCGCTGGACTTCATCACGACGATCTCGCCGGGGTGCTGAATCGCCTGACGGTTGAGCAGGGTGGTGACGCGCGTCTGGAGCGACGCGAGCGTGGGGTCGAGCTTGAGGATGTTCGCCTGGCTCGGATCCTTGAGTACCGCGGCCGCCTGTACCTGCACTGTGGCCAGCCGCTCGTCGAGCTTGGTCAGACGCCCCTGGAGGTCGGACAACCGGCTCTGCAGCTGGGTGGGAGCCTTCGGCTGGATGCCCGCGATCTTCTGCTCGAGGCTCGCGACCGTCGTGTGCAGCTGGGCGGCATCCGTCTCGAGAGTCGTGAGGTTCTGCTGGGCTTCCGGGCTGAGCGTGCCCGCCTGCGCCTGCGAGAGCGTTGCTCGCGTGGACTCGATCTTGCTCTGCATCGTGGTCAGGCGCTGCTTGAGCTCCGTCGAGGACTGCTGGATGAAGCTCTGGAGCTCGGAGATCGTCGAGGGGTCGACGCCCAGGCGAGTGGCGACATCGGCGACGAAGCTCCCGTATTCGAGGGTGACGTCGCCGCCCTGCGTCGAAACGAATTTGCCCTTGTCCTCGATCAGGCTGACGAACCGCTGCTGCGCCCCATTGATCGCGGTGGCGACCAGTTGCTGAACTCGCGGCGAGGCCAGCGCCGTCTCTGCCACGTTGGTGGCGAGCTGTCTGGTCGCCGCCGTGACCGGAGCGGCGAGCGGCTGAGCTGGGGGCGGCAGCTTCTGCTCGATCTGGGCCTGCACGTCGATGTTGGCGTAGAGCTGGTCGACCGCGAAGATGCTGAGCTGCTCCTGGACGTCCTGGTTCTGGAGGATTTCCTCGGTGCTGTCGGCGAATTGGCCGCTGTCGAGGACCTGGGTCTGAACCCAGTTCGCGATCATCGAGACGAGCAGCACGATCGACGCGAGCACGACGAGAGCCCACACGAGCGCGCGGTGACGATGCTTCGTCTCGGCGGGCTTGGTGGGGGCGTCGTTCACTGGCTCCGTCCCGGCATTGGGCGCGATTCTCTCAGGCGTCGCGGCGCTCGCATCGCCCGAAAGAGGTGATATCGCGTTCGTTACCGTGGACGCCATGACCGTCCACAGCGGAGAGCTGACCTACTCGACGCGCGGCGACGCAGACGTCATCAATGTCACGGGCGATATCCAGCGGGTCGTCGCCGATGGACCCGTGGCCGATGGGCTCGTTACCGCCTTCGTCCGCGGGTCCACCGCGGCGATCACGACGATGGAGTTCGAGCCCGGCGGCGTCGCCGATCTGCGGGACCTGCTCGACCGCCTAATCCCGGTCGAGGGCGACTACGAGCACAACCGGATGAACCACGACACCAACTCGCACGCACACCAGCGCGCCTCGTTGATCGGCGCCTCCGAGCAGGTGCCGGTGATCGGCGGGCGGCTCGCCCTCGGCACCTGGCAGCAGCTCGTCCTGGTCGACTTCGACGACCGGCCGCGCGACCGGACGGTGGTCGTGCAGGTCGTTTCCTGAGTCAGCCGGTCGGGCGCCCGGCGCGGAGGCCTGCGAGCCGGCGCTGGACCGCCAGCGTGGTCGTGCCGGAGAGCAGCAGGAGGGAGACGTTGGTCGCCAGGACGCCCGCGGCGCCCCAGGACGCGCCCACCTCGCCGAGGCCGAGCGAGACTCCGAACAACGCCGACGCCGGGATGGTGGTCACCGAGATGGCGACGCCCACGGCGGCCGCCGCGCGGGTCTCGAACGAGAGCATCGCGGCCACCCCGGCCGCCAGAGCGACCAGCACGGTCGAGTAGTCGATGTGCGCCAGCCCCTTGAGTGCGCTGTCGTGGACCTCGAAGTCCGCGGTCAGGATCCCCGTCAGCTGCAGGCCCCAGGCAACCGTGGCGGCGACCGCCCAGGTGAGCACTATCCCGAGGATGAGGGTCACGAAGGCCCTCCGGGCGAGCCGGATTCGGCCAGCGACCACGCCGACGCAGGCGGCACAGATCGGCAGCAGGTCCGGGCTGACGGCCATCGCCCCGACGACCAGGATCGGGTTGTCCGTGATCACGCCGATCGCGCCGAGGACGCCGGCCACCGACATCAGCGCCAGGTAGCGGCCGAGCGGGCGCGAGTGCGTCCTGGCCTCGCCCATCACCTCGATCCAGGCGAAGCCCTCCCCCCCGGCCAGCGGCCCGTGCGGTGGATACGGCGCGACCACGTCCTGTCGAGTCAGCAGATAGTCCGCCTCGTCCACCTCCCACTCGCGGATCAGCTGGACGACGCGGTCCGCAACCGAGGGAAGCACGTCGGCCGCCAGGACGACCCCGGTCCCCGGACGCTCGGGAGTCAGCGCGACTATGCGGTGGACGCCGCCGGTCCCCTCGAGCGCCTCGGTGACGATGTCGGCGCGATGCTTCTCAACGGCGAGGCGGAGTCTCAGCATCGCCGGGAACTCTAGGAACGGCGCGGGACGCGACCGCTATCCGGGCTTGAACTCGATCTCCCGGATCACCTTCGCGGGCGCGCCCGCCGCGATCACCCCGGCGGGCAGGTCGCGCGTGACGACCGAGTTCGCGCCGATCACGGAGCGCTCGCCGATCTGAACGCCGCCGGTGACCACGCAGCCGACGCCGAACCAGCAGTTCGATCCGATCCGAACGGGTCCCTGGGGCTCGAAGCCCTGCCAGGTGACCGGCTTGGTCGGGTCGTCGTAGCGATGGTCGGAGTCGCCGACGAAGCAGTTGTTGGCGAACATGACGTGGTCGCCGATCTCGATCAGCTCGAGGGCGGCGAGCATCGTGTTCTTGTTGAGGAAACAGCCTTCGCCGATCCGGATGCGCGCGTCGCCCGAGAGCGTCAACCAGCAGCCCGGCTCGAGCAGCGTCCCCTCGCCGATCTCGAGGTGGCCGGAGTCGAGCCCCTCGAGCACCTCGCCCTCGACCGGATAGCGGATGAAGAAACCGCCCTCGGCGGCGTGACGGTCGATCCGACGGCGGCGCCCCCGGCGGTGGTTGCGCTCATACCAGCGCCGCTTCACCCTCCAGGTGCGCCATTGCCTCCAGGAAGCCACGCCCGGAGCTTCGCAAAAGACCCGGTTGCCGCCGGATATGGTCCCGGGAGTGAGCCCCGACTCGAAGCAGGATGTCCGCGGCGGAATCGATCTGGGCGGCACCAAGATCCAGACGGTCGTCGTCGACGCCGACAACAAGGCCCTCGGCCAGTCCCGGCGACCGACGCCCGGAACGGGGGGTCCGGAGGACGTCGCCCGTGAGGTGGCCGCGGCGATGCGAGAGGCGGCGGCCGAGGCCGGGCTCGGGACCCGCAATCTGAAGGGGATCGGGATGGGCTCGCCCGGCGACGCCGATGAGGAGACCGGCGTCGTCTCCGACGCCCGCAATCTTCCCGGCTGGACCGGTTCGTTCCCGCTCGGCGAGACGCTCTCGAAGGACCTCGGCGTGCCCGTCCGGATCGGAAACGACGTCTCGGTGGCGGTTCAGGGGGAGTTCGAGCTCGGAGCGGGCAAGCCGTTCAAGACCGTCCTCGGCGTCTGGTGGGGGACCGGCGTCGGCGGAGGATTGATCCTGGACGGGAAGCAGTGGCTCGGTCGCGGCGCCGCAGGCGAGATCGGGCATGTGGTCGTCAAGCGAGGGGGCGCACGCTGCACCTGTGGTCGCAAGGGCTGCATGGAGGCCTACGCGGGACGGATGGCGATGGAGATCGAGGCGCGCAAGCGGTTCAAGAAGGGCGCCAAGACCGACCTCTTCAAGATCATGGAGGAGCACAATCGCGATCGCCTCACCAGCGGCATCTGGGAACGCGCGCTCAAACACGGCGACGACCTGGCGACGACGCTGATGGACCGCGCCGTGAAGGCGCTCGGCGTCGGGATCGCCTCGTCGGTCAACCTGCTCGATCCGGAGGCCGTCATCATCGGCGGCGGCCTTGGTGAGCGGCTCGGGAACAAGTACGTCCACCGGATCGCGCAGCGCATGCATCCTCATCTGTTCGTCGACGACCGCCCGCCGGAGATGCGCCTCGCCGCGCTCGGCGATCTCGGCGGAGCGATCGGCGCCGCCCTGCTGGTCGACGGCTAGATCACGGCCCCATAGCCTCGCGCCTGACCGTGTGCAGGCTCCAGCCGAGCCCGGCCATGCCCATCCCGTTGAGGATGAAGGAGATGCCGACGAGCACGGCGAGCGTCGCGTAGCCGATGTCCGGATTGGAGACGATCACGATCCCGGCGATCAGCTCCACGAGGCCGGCGATCATGTTCCAGGCGCGATGCTCGAGCATCTCGAACGCGGCGGCGAAGCGGATCACGCCCACCACGATCAGCCAGATTCCGATCAGCAATGCCACGAAGACGACCCCCTGGACCGGGTGGCGGATGAGCAGGACTCCGACGATGGAGGTGAGGGCCCCGATCAGGGCGACCGTCCCGCGGTTCTGGGTGCTGTGCATCAGCGAGGCGGCAAGTTCGAGAATGCCGTCGAGCAGCACGAAGATTCCTATGAGCACTGCCAGTGTCGCCAGGCTGTCGCCGGGCTTGAAGAGGATCGTCACGCCCACCGCGATGCTGAGGACGCCGACAAGGAGAAGCAACCACCACCCGCCTGTCGCCGCGCGGACGTCGTTCACGAATGCTTCATCAGCCATGGCTCATCTCTCCTAGTGGGGAACGGTGGATGCGGGACACCCCGGGGCCCGACACGCGGCCGGACCCCGCGATCCGGACTTCAGGCTCGTACTCGCTCTTCCTCGCCGAACTCGACGATGCCGTAGACGATCCACACGCACAGGAAGAAGATCGCCAGCGACCAGAACGGATGAGTTCCGCCCATCGAGAGCAGTGCGTCGATCGCTCCGATGCTTCCCGCGATGATGCCGATCACCCGGCCGTAGGCGTTGCCGCTCATCAGCGAGAACCCGCCGGTGAGCTGGATCACGCCGATGATCACCAGCACCCACCCCATCGCATGGAGGTTGGTGAAGATGTACCGCGTGTCGTTCACGAAGAACTTCGCATCGGAGATCGCGCCGATCCCGTAGATGATGTTGAGCACTCCCACCATCAGCAGCAGGATCGCTACGAACACGACTCGACCCGCACCTCTCATGTGGGTCTCCTCTCGGTAGCCGGCCACCTCCCAAAGGCGACCGTATGCGGGCAAAACTACTCCTCGGGTCGGCCGGAGCCGGACTGCCGCGGACTGGGCAGGGATGGCGCCCCGCCGATCCTGTCCTGCCACTTGCGCACGCGACGATCGTGTTTCGCCTTCCGTGCCTGGGCCTTGGCCAGTTTCGCGCTGCCGGGCTTGTAGCGGCGCTTCGCCCACCACGAGTTCGGCCGCCCGAGGCGGATCGCCGCGACCCAGGCAACGGGCGTGATGATCATTCCGATGATCGCCGAGCTGATCTTGCCCTTGAGCGCGACGATCGCGCAGATGCCCAGCGTGACCACGACCGTGCTGACGATGGCCAGCGTCGATCCACCGTTGCCGGCATCCAGCGGAACGAATCCCACGATCAGCCCGCCGCCGATGATCGCGGCGAAGATCACCGCGTCCACGGAGCTGCGCCCCTCGTCGGACCAGTAGACGTCCTCCAGATAGAGCCAGAGCGCGAACTCGTCTAGCGTCAACCCCATCCCGATCCCGAATATGGCGGCGAGGATCTCGAGCCACGGATCACCCGGCTGGGTCGCGAACTGGAGGAAGCCGGCCGTCATCATCGCGACGATTCCGAAGACCAGGTGGTGGATGTGCATTCCGCCCGGGGTTACGTTCCCGGGCCACCACTTGACCTCAGCTCGGATCATCCGGGTGCTGAAGCGGATGAAGCCGAAGGAGAGCAGCATTGCCACGAGCAGGACCAGCCCTGCACGCTGTCCCTGCGTGTCCAGTGTCGCGCCGCTGTGAAGCTCGAACGAGAAACTGGCTAGCAGGCCCTCTCCCATCGGGCCAGTATCGCCGCTAGGCGGCGACGGCGGTCTTGCGCTTGCCGGTTCTGCGGACCTTCATCTCAGGCTCGACCAGATCGGCGAGGAACTCTCCGGTGTACGAGCCGGGCGTGGCCGCGACCTGCTCGGGGGTGCCGGCGGCGAGCACCTTGCCGCCCTCCTCCCCGCCCTCCGGACCGAGGTCGATAATCCGGTCGGCGGTCTTGATCACGTCGAGGTTGTGCTCGATCACGATCACCGTATTGCCGGCGTCCACCAAGCGGTCGAGCACGTCGAGCAGGCGCTGGACGTCGGCGAAGTGCAGCCCGGTCGTGGGCTCGTCGAGGATGTAGAGCGTGTCGCCCGTCGCGACCTTGGAGAGCTCGGTGGCGAGCTTCACGCGCTGCGCCTCGCCGCCGGAGAGCTGCGTCGCCGGCTGGCCCAGGCGGATGTAATCGAGCCCGACGTCCTGGAGGGTGTCGAGCCGGCGGGCGATCTTCGGGATGTCCTTGAAGAAGGCACACGCGTCGGCGACCGACATCTCGAGCACGTCCGCGATCGACTTGCCCTTGAACCGGACCTCGAGCGTCTCGCGGTTGTAGCGCTTGCCGTGGCACTGCTCGCAGGGCACGTAGACGTCCGGCAGGAAGTGCATTTCGATCTTGATCTGGCCGTCGCCCCGGCAGACCTCGCAGCGCCCGCCCTTGACGTTGAAGCTGAACCGCCCGGGCTTGTAGCCACGGGCCCTCGCCTCGCGAGTCTGCGCGTAGAGCTGGCGGATGTGGTCGAAGACGTTGGTGTAGGTCGCCGGATTGGACCTCGGCGTGCGCCCGATCGGCGACTGGTCGATGTTGATGATCTTGTCGACCTGCTCGATGCCGTCGATCCGGTCATGAGCCCCCGGCCGGAGCTTCGCCTGATGGAGCCGGTTGGCGACGGCCGGATAGAGCGTCTCGTTGATCAGGGTCGACTTGCCGGACCCGGACACCCCGGTGACGCAGCAGAAGACGCCCAGCGGTACCGGCACGTCGATCTTCTTGAGGTTGTGCTGGCGGGCGCCCCTGACCAACAGCTCGCCTCGCGGCTCGCGGCGCCGCTCGGGGATCTCGATCTCGCGCTGGCCGGCCAGATACTGCCCGGTGAGCGAGGCGGGATCCGCCTCCACCTGCTTCGGCGTTCCCTCCGAGATCACGTGCCCACCGTGCTCGCCGGCCCCCGGGCCGAGGTCCACCAGGTGATCGGCCGAGCGCATCGTGCCCTCGTCGTGCTCAACGACGATCACCGTGTTGCCGAGGTCGCGCAGCCGCTCCAGGGTCTGGATCAGCTTGGCGTTGTCGCGCTGGTGCAGGCCGATCGAGGGCTCGTCGAGGATGTAGAGGACCCCGACCAGGCTCGAGCCGATCTGGGTTGCGAGCCTGATTCGCTGCGCCTCACCGCCCGACAGCGTCCGGGCGGAGCGCGCCAGGTTGAGGTAGCCGACGCCGACGTTGTCCAGGAAGGCGAGGCGCTCGTTGATCTCCCGGACCAGCAGTCGCGCGATCGCCCGTTCGGTGTCGTTCATCTCGAGCTCGTTGATCCACTCGAGCGCCGCCCGGGCGGACATCTCCGTGTACTCGTGAATCGAGATCCCACCGACCTCGACGGCGAGGCTCTCCGGCCGCAGTCGTGCCCCCTTGCAGTCCGGGCAGGGCTGCTCGGCCATGTAGCCCTCGACCCGCTCGCGGACCCCGTCCGAGTCCGTCTCCTCGTAGCGGCGCTCGAGGTTGTTCACGATCCCCTCGAAGCGGACACTGTAGGAGCGCCTTCGCCCGAAGCGGTTCGTGTAGTTGACCTTGTGCCGCTCGCCGCCGGTGCCGTGGAGAAAGATCTCGCGGTCCTCCTCGGAGAGGTCCTGCCACGGGGTGTCGGGATCGATCCCGTAGTCCTCGGCGACCGCCTCCACCAAGCGCTTCCAGTAGCGCGAGTGCCCGACCCGCCAGGGCTGCAGCGCCCCCTCGGACAGCGACAGGGTCGGATCCGGCACGACCAGCTCGGGATCGACCACGCGCTGGAAGCCGAGCCCGTGGCAGCGCTCACAGGCGCCGTGAGGCGAGTTGAAGGAGAAGATCCGAGGCTCGAGCTCCGGGATCGAGGTGCCGCAGTTGAGGCAGGCGAAGCGCTCGCTGAAGGTGAGCCGGTCGACGACGCCCTCCGGAAGCTGGCCGGCGCCCTTCGCGCCCTTGACGCCGCCGACGTTCTCGCCCTCGGCGCGCTCCTCGGCCTCTCCCGAGCTTCCCTCGGCGAGGACGTCCACCTCGACCACGCCGCCGGCGAGCGCGGCTGCCGCCTCGACGGACTCGGAGAGCCTGCGCCGCAGGTCGCCCTTCATCACCAGGCGGTCGACCACCACCGAGATGTCGTGGTTGAACTTCTTGTCGAGCTTGATCTCCTCGTCCAACCGCCTGATCTCGTTGTCGACCCGGACGCGGCTGTAGCCCTCCTGCCTGAACTGTGCGAGCAGCTTCTCGAACTCGCCCTTCCGGCCCCGGACGACCGGCGCCATCACCATGAACCGAGTGCCCTCCTCGAGGGTCATGACCCGGTCCGTGATCTGCTCGACCGACTGCCCCTCGATCGGCTCACCGCACTCCGGACAGTGGGGCTTGCCGATCCGCGCCCAGAGCAACCGGAGATAGTCGTAGACCTCGGTCACCGTGCCGACCGTCGAGCGCGGGTTGCGCGAGGTCGTCTTCTGGTCGATCGAGATCGCCGGGGAGAGCCCGTCGATCGAGTCGACGTCCGGCTTCTCCATCAGGCCGAGGAACTGGCGCGCGTAGGCCGAGAGCGACTCGACGTAGCGGCGCTGGCCCTCGGCGTAGATCGTGTCGAAGGCAAGGCTCGACTTGCCGGACCCGGAGAGGCCGGTCATGACGATCAGGGAGTTGCGCGGCAGCTCGAGGTCGATGTCCTTCAGGTTGTGCTCGCGCGCCCCCCGGATGACTATGCGGTCGGATGGAGCCACTACGTCGATGATAGGAGCCGAACGGACGTTCCCCGCTCGGGCAGGCTCAGGCGCCGCCGCCCGAGCCAAGTCGCGCCCAGCGTCACCAGCCCACCGGCCAGCGCGACGGCCAGACCCGCATGGGGACTCGCCTCGGTCACAGCGACGCCGGCCGCAGCGTTCCCGAACGCCGCGCCGCCGACGATCGCGGTCAGCACCCACCCGGTGGCCTCAGCCGCCGTGCCGACGGGCGCCAGCGAATCGAGCAGCAGATAGATCAGGGAAATCGCCGGCGCCAGTGCGAGGCCGCTGAGCGCCATCAGCGGAAACGCAGCGCCCAGAGATGGGACCGCGACGAGGGGGACAAAGCTGAGTGCGAAGACGAGGGCGACCCCCGGGAGCCGCTCCCCGGGCGGACTTCGCCACTTGCGCGCGCCGTACCACAGGCCTCCCGCGGTGCTGGCCACCGCCTGCACGGCGATCAGCGTTCCGCCCAGCTCCGCCGCCCCGTGCGCGGAGGCGAACGCCGTGATCGCGAGCTCGGCGGCACCGACCGCAATCCCGACCCCCAGGGCCCCGCCCATCAGCACCCAGACACCAGCCGACCGCAACGGCCCGATCCGGCGGTGCTCGGTCGGCGCGCCCCGCCATGTCCGGGAGGCGCGTGACGAAGCGAACACGCCGGACCCCAGCAGCGACAGGGCGATGCAGACCGCCAGCGATGCGGTCGGCGAGGCGATGGCGATCACGGCCGCCGCAATCAGGGGGCCCCCGATGAATGCGATGTCGATCGCAACGGCGTCCAGCGCGAAGGCGGCCTGCCGGAGGTCGCTCTGCGGCACGAGATCAGACCAGAGCGTCCGCATGGCGGTGCCCGTCGGGATGGTGCCCAGTCCGGCGAAGGCGCCGGCGGCGCACAGCACGGCAACCGACGCCCCGTCGTGCGCGAGCGCGATCAGCCCCGTGAAGCCCACCGCAGTGAGCGCCGTGGTCGTCAGGATCACCCGTGTCTGTCCGATCCGGTCCATCACCCGCCCCTGCACCGGCAGGGAGATCGCCGCCGCGATGGAGTAGGCGGCCATCACGGCACCAGCCGCGGCAAACGAACCGGTCGTGCCGTGAACGAGCAGCACCGTCGAGAGCGGCTCAGCCGCGATCGAGAGCCGCCCGATGATGACGCCGAGCAGGGGCTGCTTGACCCCCGCCGCGCCGAGCACTCGCCTGTAGGACTCGGGAACCATCCGAGGCCAGGTTAAGCTCGGCTCCAATGAACGGGAGGCCGCCGGTCAGCGGGATATCGGAGCTCGTTCTCGAGGTGTACGACCTCGAGGCCGCCCGGCGCTTCTACAGGGACGTGCTCGGATTCGAGGAGACGCTCTACGGGGAGGGCGCGGAGGGTCGCTACTGGTACCTGGTGGGCGACACCGCCCGGCTCGGGCTCTGGACCGAGCAGATCGGGCTCGCGGGCGGCCGGGGCGGCGCCCACGTCCACTACGCCTTCAACGTGGACGACGCGGAGATCGACGGGCTCAAGGCGCGAATCGAGGGAGCCGGCGCCGAGGTCGAGGGCCCGATCCAGCTCGGCCCCGGCCGGGCCATCTACGTCACGGATCCCGACGGCAACGTGGTCGAGTTCTGGTCGCAGGACATGGCCGAGTACACGGAGGGTGCCCGCGCCGGAGGGGGTCCCGGAACCTTTCGACACGGATGAACGAAGCACCCAGAGGCGTAACCCGAAAGCAGCTGCTGATCGGGCTGGCGTTCGCCGCCGTCTCCCTGGGCGCCCTCTACATCGTCCTGCCCAACATCGCCGGCCTCGGTGACACCTGGCGGAGGCTCGACAAGGGCGAGCCGGGCTGGCTCACCGCCGGCCTGATCCTCGAGATCGCCTCGTTCTTCTGTTACGTCGCGCTCTTCCGGGGCGTGATCGGACACGAGGCCCGGATCGGCTGGGCGCAGAGCTACCGCATCACCCTGGCGAGCCTCGCCGCGACCAGATTGCTCGCCGCCGGAGGAATCGGGGGGATCGCGCTGACAGCTTGGGCGCTGCGGCGGGACGGGCTCTCGGCCTCTCTGGTCGCTCTGCGGATGGCGACGTTGCTCGTGCTCCTCTACACGGTCTACATGGGGGCCGTGCTGCTGACCGGCCTGGGCCTCTGGTTCGGGGTCCTGTCGGGGCCGAACCCACTCGCCTTCACCCTCATCCCCGCCGTCGTCGCCGGGCTGGTCGTCGCCGCCGGCCTGTTGATCGGCTACTTCGGCGGCGAGCTGCGCGAGACCACCAAGCGGCTCAGCCACCCGAGCCGCCGAGAGCGCTGGCGCGCGGCCCTCGCCACGGTTCCGAACACGCTCGCCGGCGGCGTGCGGGGCGCGATCGAGATCCTCAGGGAGCGTCCCGTCAACGGCGTCTGGGCGGTCGGCTGGTGGGGCTTCGACATCGCCGTGCTCTGGGCCTGCCTGCACGCCTTCGGGACCCCGCCGCCCGTCGGCGTGATCGTCGCGTCCTACTTCGTCGGCATGACCGCCAACCTCCTGCCGCTGCCCGGCGGCATCGGCGGCGTGGAGGGCGGCATGATCGGATCGCTGATCGCCTTCAACGTGCCCGGCGGACTGGCGATCGTCGCCGTCCTCTCCTACCGGGCCTTCTCCTTCTGGCTGCCCGCGATCCCGGGCGCCATCGCCTACATCAGCATCCTCCGGCAGGAGCCGGCCACGGCGGCGGCGGAGACCTCCAGCGCCTAGTCCGGCACGCTACGCGACGATCTTGGCCTTGGCCTTCTCGAACTCCTCGTCCGAGAGCTTCTTCTGGTCGTGGAGCTGCGACAGCTTCGCCAGCTCGTCAGCCGCCGACCCGCCTCCCGCCGTCTGCTTCACGTAGGCGTCGAGCTGCTTCTGGGCCTCCTGCTGTTGCGCCAGCGCCCGCTCGCGCATACCCGAGCCGCGCGCGATCAGGTAGATGAGCGTGCCCAGGAAGGGCAGGAAGATCAGGAAGATGATCCAGGCGGCCTTGCCCCAGCCGGACATGCCGTGATCGCGGAACAGGTCGCCGATGATGGTGAACAGGACCATCAGCCAGGCGGCGAAGACGAAGATCTCGAGGACTGTGAGCAGTCCCTGGCCGAAGGTGTAGTCAGCAAGTAGCGTCAAGGTCCCTCCTCGGGTTGAGTCGTGGCCGTTGCTGCACCACGGAGTATCCCCCAGCGAGCGGGGCTGTTTCTCCGCGTAAAACCCGGATAAATCCGGTCGGGGGCATGAAAAGATCGCCGCGGACCCATGCGCAAGTGGATCCCGATCATCATCCTGGCCTCTGGCCAGTTCGTCATGACGCTCGACACGAGCGTGATGAACGTCTCGATCTCCCAGATCACCGCCGACCTCAACACCTCGATCCAGGGAGTGCAGGCGGCGATCACGCTGTACGCGCTCGTGATGGCCGCCCTGATGCTCACCGGGGCCAAGCTCGGCGACATCTACGGGCGCAACCGGATGTTCGCGATCGGGCTCGCGGTCTACGGCGTCGGCTCGCTGATCACGGCCCTCAGCCCCAATCTCACCGTTCTGCTCATCGGCTGGTCCGGGATCGAGGGGCTCGGGGCGATCATGGTGATCCCCGGGATCGCAGCGCTGACCGCAGCCAACTACCAGGGCAAGGACCGGGCACTCGCGTACGCGCTGATCGGCGGCATCACGGCGGTCGCGGTCGCAGCCGGCCCCCTGATCGGCGGCTGGGTGACGACCAACGCCAGCTGGCGCTACGTGTTCGCGGGAGAGACCGTGATCGTGACCGGGATCATCCTGGTGCGGGGACGAATCGCCCAGGCGCCGAAGGCCGAGCACCCTCCCAAGCTGGACATCATCGGATCGGTGCTCTCCGTCGCCGGCCTGGGACTGGCCGTCTTCGGGATCCTGATGGGCAGCAAGTGGGGATTCGTGAAACCGCTCGGCGCGCCGACGATCAACGGAAACGAGATCACCCCGCTCGGCTTCTCGGTGGTGCCGTTCATGGTCCTCGCCGGGCTCGGGATACTCGCCGGGTTCGTCCAGTGGGAGGAGCGCAGGCACCGCCTCGGCCTCGACCGCCTCCTTGACACGGCCCTGCTCAAGATCACGCAGCTTCGCGCTGGGCTGACGACGCTGATGGGCCAGCAGCTCGTGCTGATGGGGCTCTTCTTCGTCGTGCCCGTCTACCTGCAGGTCGTGGTCGGGCTGGACGCGTTCGAGACCGGTAAGCGGCTGCTGCCCCTCTCCGTGGCGATGCTGATCTTCGCGATGGCCGGTCCCAAGGTGGCGGGGAGGCGCTCCCCGAGGACGGTCGCGCAGGCGGGTCTCGTCCTGATCAGCACCGGGGCCGTGGTGATGCTGGCAACGCTCGACGTCAACCTCAACGACGCCGGGTTCAAGATCGCCATGGTCCTGGTCGGCGCCGGCGGGGGGTTCCTCGCCTCCCAGCTCGGCAACGTGATCATGTCGTCGACGGACCCCTCGAAGGCGAGCGAGACGGGAGGCCTGCAGGGAACGGCGCTCAACCTTGGCTCCTCGATCGGCACTGCCCTGATCGGCGCGATCCTGATCCTCAACCTGATCAACGGTTTCAACCACAACGTCGCCGACAACCCGCAGGTACCCGCCCAGGCGCGCGAGACGATCGCGACCAACACGGAGGAGGGCATCGACATCGTGCCGGCGGCCCAGGTCGAACAACAGGCGCTCTCGAAGGGCCTCTCGGAGGACCAGGCCAAAGCGGTGGCGGCCGACTACGGCGACGCCCAGCTCGACGCCCTGAGAATCTCCGTCGGCGCCGTCGCGGCGATCGCGCTGCTCTGCCTCTGGTTCACGAGAAGGCTGCCGACGACCTCCGTCGAGCCCGCCTGACCCGTTCGGCCCAGCGGCAGGAAAGCCGCCGGGCGGCCCGAACCGTCGGAAGTGGCCACTGATTCCGGCAAACGGCGACGCCTCGGATTTTCCCGCCAGCCGGGCGAGCGCTGGGGACAGTTCGCCGGGAGGGTCGCGAACGCCTTCGGGCTCGTCCTGCTCCTGGTGCTCGCCACCTACGCCCTGGGCTCACTGACCGCGTTCCATGGCTGGACCGCGGTCCTCACCACCCTGGTCGCCTCGCTCGCTGCGGTCGTGGGGCTCGCCGGATCGGGCACCCGCCCCACCGTGGTCCGCGGCGCCGGGACGCTTGCGCTGGCGGCGGTGATCCTCGCCGTGCTGGCGGACCTGCTCGACGACATCCACCTGCTCGGCGCCAGCTCGTTCGTGATCGTCGGCCTCCTGCTGCTCGCGGCAGGGGCGATCCTGCGTGCCGTCCTGATGGAGACCGAGGTGGGGTTTCGCACGATCCTGGGCGCGATCAGCGTCTACACGATCCTGGGACTGCTGTTCAGCTTCCTCTACGCGGCGCTCGACCGCGTGGAATCAACACCGTTCTTCGGCTCTGGCGTCTCGGTCAAGGGC
This sequence comes from uncultured Solirubrobacterales bacterium, assembly GCA_963728875.1. GTDB lineage: Bacteria > Actinomycetota > Thermoleophilia > Solirubrobacterales > 70-9 > DASUPK01. Next base: position 279,291 of record CAVSLJ010000002.1, on the reverse strand, counting down.
GGCGACTTCCTCTTCTTCAGCTTCACCACGCTGACCACCACCGGCTACGGCAATCTGGTCCCGGCGGGGCAGCCGGGCAAGATGATCTCCGGGCTCGAGATGCTGATGGGCCAGATCTTCCTGGTCACCCTCGTCGCCGGGCTGGTCAGCCTCTGGCGTCCGGGGCTGCTGGCGCGCGGGCGGAAGCGCTCCGGCTAGCGCTCGGCGCGGCTGATCACGTCTCTGAGAAGCGCCGAACGGTCGCCCGGACCGAACTTCTCGACCAGCTCCGCTTCGATTGCGGCGGGGTCCTTGCCGTCTACGGCCAGCTTCATGGCGACCAGGCGCTCGGCAGCGTTCTCACCGTTGCCGGTCGGAGGTGAGATCGGCGCCTCCGGAGCGCCCGGGGTCTCGGGCTCCGGTTCCGGCTCGGGCTCGGGTGCCGATTCGGGCTCGGGCTCAGGTTCGGGGGTCTCGGCGATGGGGACCGCCTCGGAGGCGGCCGCCACCAGCGTCCCTCCCAGCTCGTCCAGCGCCCTCTTGGCCGCCTCGATCTGCCCGCGCGCGTCCGCCTCCGCGCGCTCGCGGATCTTCGCCGCGTCGGCCTCGGCCCGCTGACGGACCACCACCGCCTCGGCCTCGGCCTCGCGGATGATCTCGGCGGCCCGTTGCTCCGCCTCCGCGATCACCTGGCGGACGGAGTCCGCCGCCCTGGTCGCAATCTCTTCCGCGCGTCCGTCGCTCATTCCGTGCAAGAGTAATGCCGCGCGGCGGCGCCCTGCGCCACCCCGACGACCAGGTGGACGTCCGAATCCACATCCTGCCGCTGGCCCTGATCATGGTGATGGGGCCGCAGATCCTCACCTCAATCTTCCTGGTCACCAGCCGCGAGCCGGTGAAGAACTCCCTGGCGATGCTGGTCGGCGCGGCGCTCGCCGTCTGCACCTCGGTCTTCATCTGGTACGGGCTGGTCAAGATCCTCCACATCAAGGGCCGCGAGGGCAGCGGTCCCTCGACCGCCGACTACGTGGTCGCCGGCCTGCTGGTGCTGCTGGCGATCCATGTCTTCCGGGGGCGGGGAACGGCGAAGGTGCCGAAGTGGATGACGGCCCTCCAGGAGGCGGAACCGAAGCGGGCCTTCACGCTCGGCTTCGTCCTGATCCTGCTGATGCCGACCGACATCATCGCGGTGATCGCCATGGTCAACTACCTGCACGACCACGACTTCGGCCAGATCCACGCCTGGCCGCTGGCGGCGGCGACCGTCGGGCTGCTGGCGATCCCGCTGGTGGCCTATCTGCTGCTCGGGCGGCGTGCGCGCGAGGCGATGCCGGGCATCCGCGAGTGGCTGACGAGCCACGCCTGGGTCGTCAACCTGATCGTGATCGTCTACTTCACGTATCAGACGCTGCACTGACGACGGTCAGGCGCTGCCCTGACGACGATCTACGGGCAGGTGAAGGGACTGAGCGCGGACGGCAGCGCCGGCACGTTCAGGAGCAACCCGACCGGGATGATGCCGGTGAGCGAGAGCCCGCTGAGGACTGTGCGAATGCTGTTGAGCTGGGTCACCGCCGTGGACACCTGGGTGCAGAGCGCAGTCACGTCCGGGACCGCGCCGATCGCGTCAGTGAGGTCCTGCGCGGAGATGCCGTTGAGCTTCGCGGCGTTGGTGACGGCGGTGAGCAGGTCCGTATTGGTGAGGCCCGTGAGCAGGCCCTCGAGCTGCGTGACGCGAGACTGCAGCAGTGTGAGCTGCGTGGTGAGGGAATCGAGCTGTCCGGAGCTTCCCTGCGCTCCGGAGCTTCCCTGGGAGCCGGTTGAGCCCTGCTGGCCCTGAGCGTTCCAGGTGAGGGGCTTCTCGCCCTTCCTGCAGCGCTTGCCCGCCGGGACGACGCGGAGGGTGCCCTTCGCCTTGCCCTTCTTCACGTAGCAACTCTTGATCTGACCGGTGGGCCCGACGACCGAGGCATGCGCATCGCCCGGCAGGAGCGCGACCAGCAGAAGCGCACCGGCGATCGCGAGGGTACCGGCGAGGGTTCGCAGCGATGTGGGCGTCCGTGCCGTCATCGGTGGTCCCCACGGAGATCGGCGTCCGAATTCCGTCGCTTGACCCCAAAATTGGGGATCTTTAGCTGCTTACGAGTAGGTGGGCGTCGGCGGGATCGGCTCGCCCGCGGTGACCGCCTCGATCACCTTCTCGGCATCCGGTAGCCGGTACTCCTCGCCGTAGACGGCGCCGTCCCGCCGGGGTGCCTCCATCACCGCGGCGTCCGCGTTTCCGCCGACGTCGACGGGCGCGTAGCCGGCGTCGGCGATCAGCCCCATGACGACCTGCTTGGCGACCGCGTCGTCACCGCAGACCCACTGCACGATGCGGTCGGCCTCGGGACGAAACGCCGCCTCGGCCTGAAACGCCGAGGTGAGCGTGTTGAAGCTCTTGGTGTAGAGGGCGCCCTCGACCTTGGCCGCGTGGAAGCTCGCTGCGGTCTGTCCCTCGGCGGGCATCTGGGAGCTGCCGAACTGATTGGTCGTGTCGATCAGGATCTTGCCCACCAAATCGCCGGCCGCGGCGACCGCGTCCTCGAAGCCGTCCCACGGGACGGCGAAGACCACCACCTCGCCGAACTCTGCCGCTTCGGCCGGCGTGCCGATGCTCGCCGCCTCGCCGATCTCGGCTTCCAGCGGCTTGAGCTTTGACGCGTCCCGCCCGCTAAGCATGACCTGGTGGCCGCGCTTTGCGAACTGCGTCGCACAATTGCCGCCGATCCGTCCGGCTCCGACGATTCCAATCCTCATCCGCTCCCCTTCATCCAGAGTGACAACACCAGGAAGACTAGAAAACGAGCGACGCGGGCTGGCGGCTCTGCGGTTTCTCGAGACCTGAGGTAGAACCACGGGGAATGGCGATCGACTACGCACCGACTCCGGTTGAGGACTTCCTGGATCCCGACGATCCGGCGATGTTCCCTCGCCTGACGCCCGAGCAGGTCGAGTACCTGGCGGAGATCGGCACCCAGCTGACGTTCGCCCGCGGCGACGAGGTGTTCGCGCACGGCCAGCGCGAGACCCCGCTTTACGTCGTCCAGAGCGGAGCCGTGGACATCATCGATCAGGCGCCGGAGGGCGACCGGTACTTCACCCAGTGCCAGGTGAGGACCTTCATCGGCGATCTCTCCATGTTCACCGGCGAGCCGACGCTCGCCGCCGGGTTCGCCGCCGGGCCGACCACTCTGATCGCGCTCCCGCCGAAGGACGTGCGGCGGGTGGTCGCGACGGCCCCCGCCGACCTCGGCGACCTCCTTCTGCGAATCATGGTCGCCCGCCGCGATTGGCTCATGGGCCGCGGACTGGGCCAGCAGAAGCTGATCGGCTCCCGCTGGTCGGGCGAGGCGTTCGCGGTCAGGGAGCTGCTGGAGCGCAACCTCGTTCCCTTCACTTGGCACGACCTGGCGACCGACGAGGAAGGCAGGGCGCTGCTCGAGGGCTTCGGCATCGGTGAGGAGGAGTGCCCCGTGCTCATCCGCTCCGACGACGTCATCCGGCGGGCAACCGTCAGCTCGGTTGCCGATGAGCTTGGGCTGCGGGCGCAGGTCGATGGACAGGCCTTCGACGTGGTCGTGCTCGGCGGCGGCCCGGCGGGCCTGGCCTCAGCGGTCTACGCCGCCTCGGAGGGCCTCAGCACCTTGGTGCTCGAACGCTTCGCCCCGGGCGGCCAGGCCGGCACGAGCGCCCGCATCGAGAACTACCTCGGCTTCCCCACCGGTCTCACCGGCTCCGACCTTGCCCGGCGAGCGACCCTCCAGGCGCGGAAGTTCGGCGCCGTGATCTCCAGCGTGCACGAGGTCTCTGGTGTGGCGGAGTCCGGCTCCGATGGTCTGCGCGAGATCGAGCTCGCGGACGGTCAGAGAGTGCAGGGCCGAACCGTGGTCCTGGCCTCGGGCGCCGACTATCGCCGGCTGCCGGCCGAGAACGCGGAGCGGTTCGAGGGTCTGGGCCTGTACTACGCGGCGACCCACATCGAGGCTCAGCAATGCTCGGCCGAGGACGTCGTCGTCGTGGGCGGAGGGAACTCGGCCGGCCAGGCGGTCGTCAGGCTCGCCGCCACCGCGGGCCAGGTCCACGTCGTCGCCCGGCGGCCGCTGGAGGCGGCGATGTCGCGCTACCTCGTCGATCAGATCCAGGACAAGTCCAACGTGCAGGTCTGGACGGGGTGCGAGGTGAGGGCGCTCGACGGTGACGGGAAGCTCGAGTCCGTGGTGATCTCGGGCGCGGGTCCCGACCAGCGCGTCGAGACCTCGGCCGTGTTCGCGATGATCGGCGCCTCACCGCGGTCGGAGGGTCTCGTCGACTTCGTCGGCCAGGATGACAAGGGATTCGTCGTCACCGGCGAGGAGGCCGCTCGCCACCCCGACTTCTCCCGGCATTGGAACGGGGCGGATCGGGGGCCGCTGATGCTCGAGTGCACGCGTCCCGGCGTGTTCGCGATCGGCGACGTCCGCAGAGGCTCGACCAAGCGCGTGGCGGCGGCCGTCGGGGATGGCGCCCTGGTCGTCCGCTCCATCCACGCGGCGCTCAGCTAGCCGCTGCTACTTGCCGGTCTTCTTGGCGTCGAAGTCGAGCGCGTTGACGTGAGTGACTATTTGACCGTCGTCGCTCAGGACACAACGCTCACGGCCGGGCGCATGAGAGTCGAGAGGGCCGTTTCTCGTGCCCATGAAGACCTCTCCCCTCATTGCCGCCGCACGCTTCGGAACCGGCCAGTAGACGTTGGCGCCTCGGCCGCTGAACAGTTCCTCCTTGAACTTCGCCTTGATCGAGTACTCCTGGACCTGGGTGCCGGGGGGAGGCTGATCGTCCGGGACAAGCGGGGACTCGTATTCGAACGTCATCCCGAACGGGTACTGAGGGGTCGACTTGCGTCCAGTCAGCGGCGCTGATCTCAACGCCGTCGACTTGATGCTCTGCGTGATCTCATCCCCGTAGTAGGTGTACGTGCCGTCGCCGTTGAGATCCCCGACGTCGGTCTCGCATGAGAGCGTGACCGGGATGACGAAGTCGACGATCCTTCCCGCTCGAGTCAGCCTGAAGCTGACGGGAGTGCCCTGCTCGGTGACGCCGCTGTAGGCGCCGGCGAGGCGCTTCTTGCTCACCGACTTGATCACCTTCGTGCTGAACCGCTTCGAGTCGGCGCGCTCGGCGAAGCCCACGCTCACGATCAATGCTGCGCAGAGAAGCACCACCAAAGAGCCAATGGCACGGCTCATCCTGGCCGTTGTTTCCATGGTCATCTCCCCGTGGAATTCCGTCTCGAGCGATCCTACCCTGGCTGCTGCAGCTAGGCGCGAATTGCGTCCAAATCCGCACGGAGCTCCTTGAGCTCGTCGCGGATGCGGGCCGCCTCCTCGAAGCGGAGGTCGTCCGCCGCCGCGAGCATCTCCTCCTCCAGCTCGATCACCAGCTTCTCGAGCTCCTCCGGAGTCTTGGTCGCGGTCTCCTCGCGGCGGCGGCGCCGACGGCGCGGAGCATTCGACTCCATCGCCAGGAACTCCGCCATGTCGGAGATCCCCTTGGTGACCGTCGCGGCCGTGATGCCGTGCTCCTCGTTGTAGGCGAGCTGGATCGCGCGGCGGCGGTCGGTCTCCGAGATCGCCTTGCGCATCGCGTCGGTCTCCTTGTCCGCGTACATCAGGACGCGCCCATCGACGTTGCGCGCGGCGCGGCCGATCGTCTGGATCAGGCTGGTCTCGCCGCGGAGGAAGCCCTCCTTGTCGGCGTCGAGGATCGCCACGAGTGAGACCTCGGGGAGGTCGAGTCCCTCGCGCAGCAGGTTGACGCCGACGAGCACGTCGTACTCGCCGAGCCGCAGCTCGCGGATGATCTGGATCCGCTCGAGCGTGTCGACCTCTGAGTGCAGGTACCGGACCTTGAAGCCGTGCTCGAGCAGGTACTCGGTCAGGTCCTCCGCCATCTTCTTGGTCAGCGTCGTCACCAGCACCCGCTCGTCCTTCTCGGCCCGGACCCGCACCTCGTTCATCAGGTCGTCGATCTGGTTCCTGGTCTCCCGGACCTCGACGTCGGGGTCGACGATCCCGGTCGGGCGGACGATCTGCTCGACGACCCGCGAGGACTCCGCCCGCTCCCAGGGCCCCGGCGTCGCCGAGACCAGCACCATCTGCTTCACCCGGTCGAGGAACTCGTCGAACTTGAGCGGGCGGTTGTCCACGGCGCTCGGCAGCCGGAAGCCGAAGTCGACGAGCGTCGACTTGCGCGAGAAGTCGCCTTCGTACATGCCGCCGAGCTGCGGGATCGTCTGGTGGGACTCGTCGACGAAGAGGACGAAGTCGTCCGGGAAGTAGTCGATCAGCGTGTACGGCGGGCTCCCCGGCGGACGGCCGTCGAGGATGCGCGAGTAGTTCTCGATGCCGGGGCAGAAGCCGAGCTCGCGCATCATCTCCATGTCGTAGCGGGTGCGCTGCTGGAGGCGGTGCGCCTCGAGCTGCTTGCCGTGCTCCTCGAAGTGGGCGACCTGGTTGCGCATCTCGCGCTCGATCTCGTCGACCGCGCGCTCCATCGTCTCCTCCTTGACCACGTAGTGGCTCGCCGGCCAGACGGAGACGTGGTCGATCACGTCGAGGATCTCGCCGGTGAGCGGGTCGAAGTGCTGGATCGCCTCGATCTCGTCGCCGAAGAGCTGGATCCGGTAGGCGGACTCGGCGTAGGCCGGATAGATCTCGAGCACCTCGCCCCGGGCGCGGAAGGCGCCGCGGGCCAGGTTCTGGTCGTTGCGGCGGTACTGCATCCCGACCAGCTTGCGGAAGACGTCCTGCCGGTCGATCCAGTCGCCGACCTTGAAGAGCTGCATCTGCTCCCGGTAGAGCTGCGGCGAGCCGATCCCGTAGATGCAGGAGACCGAGGCGACGATGATCACGTCGTCGCGCGCGAAGAGCGAGGCCGTCGCGGCGTGGCGGAGGCGGTCGATCTCGTCGTTGATCGAGGAGTCCTTCTCGATGTAGAGGTCCTGCGCCGGGACGTAGGCCTCGGGCTGGTAGTAGTCGTAGTAGCTGACGAAGTACTCGACGGCGTTGTCCGGGAAGAACTCGCGGAACTCGTTGCAGAGCTGCGCCGCGAGCGTCTTGTTGTGCGCGATCACCAGCGCCGGGCGCTGCACGCGCTCGATGGTCGCCGCCATCGTGAAGGTCTTGCCGGTGCCGGTCGCGCCCAGCAGCGTCTGGACCCGCTCCTTCGAGTCGAGCCCCTCGGCCAGGCCCTCGATCGCCTTCGGCTGGTCGGCCGTCGGCGTGTACGCCGGATTCAGCTTGAACTTCGGCATGCACCCCAGCGTACTGGGGGCGTCAGGCTGGCTACTCGGCCTTCGCGATCCCCTCGGCGGTCGCGCCAAGCGCCCGCACCAGCATCTCGACCAGATCGTCGCGGTCCGGAGCACCCTCCTCCAGCCAGGTCAGCATCGCCGCCTCGACGTAGGACGTCCAGGCACGCAAACCGACGCGGACGGCCGGCTCCTCCGGGTCGAGACCCATCGCCTTGGCGAGCCGGCTGACCCGCCACCAGCGCGCGCGCTCCAGCGCCTCCCGGACCTCGCTGAAGCCGGTCGCTCGCGTCATCAGCTAGCGATAGCCGGCGGGGTGCTCGCTGATCGCGTCGGCGAAGTTGCGCAGGCCGGAGCGGAGGCGCTCGTCCGGCGGCAGGTCCGGATCGGGCTCGACCCGCTCGCGGAAGCCCTCGATCAGGGGCTCGAGGCAGGCGACGTACAGGCCCCTTCTTGCTGCCGAAGTACTGGAAGACCAGACCGTGGGAGACGCCGGCGGCCTCGGCGACCTCGTCGACCGAGACGTCGTCGTAGTCGCGATCGCCGAAGACCTCGAGGGCGGCGGCGAGCAGCTGGAGCCGGCGCTCTCCGGCGCGCTCGGTTGTCAGGGGACGCGAGGCGATGGGTCAGCTTAGTCCGGGTTGACTTCGAGTCAACACTCAGTAATGGGTGCCCGGGCAGCGAAACCCGCTGGTAGTGTGCCTGCGGTCGTTGACTCCGAGTCAGCACCGGGTCGCAAGGAGGAGGAAGAGTGGGAACCTCGCGCAGGGAAGCGCGCACGGATTCAAACTTCGAGGGTCGGCTCGAATTCGCCGGACTGCTGGCCGCATCGCCGGCATCGCGCTGCTCGCGCCCGCGCGGCGCCTCGCGACTCCCCCGTCACCCGGCTGCACCGCGGACGCGCCGGTCGGCACCCAGACCACCTACGAGTGCAACGTCCCCACCGGGACCATCGGCGGTTATGAGGTCAGGCAGTGGGTACGACCTGGTCCCGACCCCGCCCGAGGACGGCTACATCACTCACATGGAGACCGACGTCGTCGACGACGTCACCGGGGAGCCGGTGCCGATCTCGCGGCTGATGCTCCACCACATCGTCTTCACCAACCTCAACCATCAGGACACCACCTGCGCCGGCAAGGGCTACGTCGGATTTGGCGGACGGAAGGACTTCGGCAACACCTTCGCCCCGCAGCGCTTCTACGCCGCCGGCGAGGAGCGGGCGAAGATGTCGCTGCCGCCTGGCTACGGCTACCGAGACCAAGGACTCCGACGATTGGGCCATCGTCGCGATGGTGATGAACCACCGCTCGAGCAGCCGATCACGCCTTCATCCATTACGAGGTGACGATCGACAGCAATCCGCTGACCCCGGTCACGCCCTACTGGTTCGACGTTCGCGACTGCCGCGCCGACCCGATCTACAACATTCCCGAGCGTCGCCCAGAAGGCCAAGAAGGCGAAGAAGAGGAAGGCCGGCCGCAAGAGCGAGGCCTCAGCCGCCGCCAAGCACAAGAAGAGCCACGGCAAGAAGGGCAAGAAGCGCAAGAAGAAGGCGACCGCCGCCCCCACCACTGACGAGACCGAGGACGTCACCTTCCACCAGAGCGGGTACCTGATCGCCGGCGCCGGCCACGTGCACGGCGGCGCGATCAAGGAAACCCTGACCGAGCCCGGTTGCGGCAACCGCCAGGTGGCCGAGTCCGATCCCACCTGGGGACTGCCCGACCACCCCTTCTACAACGTCAGGCCGATCCTGCACGAGCCCGGCCCGATCAACATGAGCGCCTTCAGCGATGGCACAGGGCTCCCCGTCAATGCCGGGGAGACGGTCAGGCTCAACTCGATCTACGACGACTCCCAGCCCCACGTGCGCGTGATGGGAATCATGATCGCCTACTTCGCGCCCAACGCCGCCGTGACGCAGAACTGCGGGCCGGTCCCCAACTGGACGGTCCTGAAGACGAACCAGCCCGGCCGCAGCGGCCCGATCCCGTTCACGATCCCGCTCACCGGCCTCGATGCGAATGGGCAGGCGGTATCCATCAACGCGCCGCCCGGGCAGCTTCAGAACGCCGGGGCCAACACCGTGATCCCGGTCGGCGACCGATTCTTCGGGGCCCCCAACCTACGGGTGAAGCAGGGCTCGTATCTGACCTGGCAGTTCGCCAGCAAGGAGCTTCACAACGTGACCCTGGCCAACGGACCGCTCGGAATCGGGTCCGACAACCTGGACGGAAACCGGACCTTCACCGAGAAGCTCAACCGCCCGGGGACCTACCGCTTCTTCTGCGCGCTGCACCCGGTGCAGATGCAGGAGCGGGTCGTGGTCACGCCCAAGAAGAAGAAGCACCGCAAGCGCAAGCGGTAGACGGCTTCGCCATCAGATCGCGGCGACAAGCGGCGCTAGCCCTCGTTGATGAAGTCCAGGCTCGCCGAGACTCTCGAGTAGACCGTCGGCGCCGCCGGCAGCCCGCAGAGCGCGCCACCGTATGAGACCGTGCCGACCTCGACCGGGCCTGTGGCAGTGTCCGCGACCAGCGGGCCGCCGCTGTCGCCGGAGCAGGCCGAGGTGTGGATCTTGAAGCGGCCGGGCTTCTTCTTGAGCGCGCCGAGGGCGCAGATCATGCTCTCGGGCGCGAACAGGTCGCGCGTGTAGGCCTTCAGGCAGCGGCTGTCGGCGCGCGATTGCTCGATCGTCGCCTTCAGGAATCCAGAGAGGTGCGAGCCGAAGGGATTGGTCGCGCCGTACCCCGCCACGCGCATCTGCGCTCCGACCGGAGTCGTGGCCGCGTTCTGCTCCGGTGTGGCCAGGGCAACGGGTGTGACGCTCGTCGGGGCGGCGAGGTTGAGCACCGCCACGTCGTGCAGGCCCGTCTGCTCGAAGTCGGGATGGACGCGCCCGGAGACGACGCCGATCGACTGCCCGACGGACGTGTCGCGAAGCGTCGGGCGGCCGATGATCACCTGGAAGTTGGCGAGGTTGAATCCGTCGACGCAGTGCCCGGCCGTGAGCACCTTGGTGGGGCCGATCACAGAACCGCTGCAGTGCATGTGGCCCTTGCGGAAGATCGCCACCGCGAATGGCCACTGGGCCAGGTCGGCGCGTCCACCGCCGACGATCGAAGCGTGGGCACGGGGAGCGGCGGCGGCCGTGGACGGCAGCGCGCAGGCTCCGATCGCGGCGGCGCAGGCCAGCACGGCGATCAGGCTGCGGTTTCGGCGGCTCAGCTCCATGGTCTCCTCTTCTCTGGTCCCTGCTCAGTCCAGTCCGAGCTCGTGACGGTAGTGGCGGGCGTACTCGTCGCGCTTCTCGAGCACATTCTCCACGTAGTCGCGGGTTTCGGGGAAGGGAATGTCGTCCAGGCTCAGGCTGGAGCCTCCCCAGGCAGCCGCATTGGTCTCCCCGGCGTTGTAGGCCGCCAGCGCCGCGATCTCGTTGTCCCCGAACTTCTGGATCAGATAGTGGAGGTAGAAGGTCCCGTAGCGGATGTTGATGTCCGGGTCCGAGAGGTCATCGAAGTTGAAGGTCTGACCGCCGCTCAGCCTCTCGATCACCTGCGCCGTGCTGGGGGTGATCTGCATCAGGCCCCGCGCCCCCGCATGGGAGGTCTGGTCACGGAAACGCGACTCGTTGTAGATGACCGCAGCGATCAGGTCGGCGGGCACGTCCTTCTCCCGGGCCTGCTGGCGGATGATGTCCTCGTGCTGCAGGGGCAGCGTGACCTCCTCCAGGGTGCGCTGGAAGCGGTCGCTGTTGACCAGCAGAAAGCCTCCGAGCGCCACGACGAGCAGGGTCCCGCCGACAACCCGCGTGCGGCGACCGCGATCGGAGCGCTTGCGCCCATTCGGGCGCGTGGCTCGGCGCGTCTTCGAGCGGGTGGAGCTGCGGCTCGCGCGCGTTCGCGCGGACCGCACGGAAGTGCTCGAGCTCATTGACCGCCCCCCTTGCGCAGTTCGTCGATCAGCTGATTCACCTCTTTATCCAACTCCTCAAGGGACGCATCGTTGCGGATGACGTGGTCGGCACGGCGAACCTTCTCCGCCTGATCGAGCTGCCTGTCCTCGCGGCCTTCGAGCCCGGCGTGCCCGCGCTCCCGAAGACGGGCATCGCGGAGCTCATCGTCGGCGACGACGGCCAGCGTGGCATCGAACGCGTCCTCCATCGCCGCCTCGAACAGCAACGGGACCTCGACCACGGCGATCTCCACATCCGGGGCAAGGTTCTGCCGCCATTCGAGCACATGGGCGCCGACGCGAGGATGGGTGACGGACTCGAGCCAGGCGAGCTCAGCGCGGTCGGCGAAGACGATCTCCCCCACCCTGTCGCGGTCAACCGCTCCGTCGGGAGCGATTCCGTCCCCCCAGCGTTCGACGAGAGCGTCTCGCACCTGCTCGTCATCGAGGATGTCGTGGGCGACCTTGTCGGTCGAGAGCACCGGAACGTCACGTCGCTCGAAGGCGGCAAGCGCTTCCGATTTGCCGGCCCCGATTCCCCCCGTGAGGCCTACGAAGCGGGTCAATCCTGGACGGGAGGTGGCTCCTCCGCAGGAGTTCCCTCCGCGGCCGGCTCCTCGGCGGGCGTGTCCTCGGCTGGCGCGTCCTCAGCCGGCGGCTCCTCGGCCGGCGCGTCCTCAGCGGGCGGCTCCTCAGCGGGCGCGTCCTCAGCGGGCGCGTCCTCAGCGGGCGCGTCCTCGGGCACGACCTCGGCCTCCGGCTCGGCGGACGGGGCAGCCAGCTCGGCCTCGGGCTCGGGCGCCTCCTCGATGACCACGTCGTCCGTCACCTCACGGGTGGGCAGCTCCTGGCCCTCGACGCGCTTCACGCTGAGAGAGAGACGGCGACGCGAGTCGTCCACCTCGAGGATCTTCACCTTCAGCTCGTCACCGGGCCGGACGACCTCGGCGGGGCTCTCGACATGGTGCTGCGCGAGCTCTGAGATGTGGACGAGGCCCTCGACGCCCGGCAGGATCTGGACGAAGGCGCCGAACGCGACGATCTTGGTGACCTTGCCCTCGACGACGTCGTCCTCCTTGTACTCGTTGAGGACCTTCTGCCACGGGTCCTCCTGGGTCTGCTTCAGGCCCAGGGAGATCCGCTGGCGGTCACGGTCGATGTCGAGCACCTTGACGCGCACCGTGTCGCCGATCGAAACCACCTCGGAGGGGTGATTGACGTGGCTCCAGGAGAGCTCGGAGATGTGGATCAGGCCGTCGATGCCCTCGAGATCGACGAAGGCGCCGAAGTCGACGATGTTGGAGATCTTGCCCTCGACCACCTGGCCGGGCTCGAGATTGCCGAGGATCTGCTCGCGGACCTCCTTGCGCTCCTCCTCGAGGACGGCGCGGCGGGAGAGGACGACGTTATTGCGGGAGCGGTTGAGCTCGATTACCTTACACTCGAGCTTCTGGCCCATGAACTCGTCGAGGTTCTGGACGCGGCGGATGTCCACCAGGGAGGCGGGCAGGAAGCCGCGCACGCCGAGGTCGAGGATCAGGCCGCCCTTGACGACCTCGATCACGGTGCCCTCGACCGGCTCGCCTGAGTCGGCCGCCTTCTCGATCCGGCGCCAGGCCTTCTCGAAGCGGGCGCGCTTCTTGGAGAGGATCAGGCGCCCCTCCTGGTCCTCCTTGGTCAGGACCAGGGCGTCGACGTCCTCGCCGAGCTCGACCTCGTCGGAGGGATCGACCGACTTGCGGATCGAGAGCTCGTTCGAGGGGATGACGCCCTCGCTCTTGTAGCCGATGTCCACCAGGACCTCGTCCTGGTCGATTCGCACCACCTTGCCGCTCACGACGTCCCCTTCGCTGAAGGGGTGAATCGTGGCGTCGTAGTTCGGGACGAGCTTGCCGTCGACCTCGATCAGGAGGTTTTCCGAGCTCGCGGCGCCGTTGCCGTCGCTCTGCGGCTGCTCCTCCTGGGCCTGCTCCTCCTGGGCAGTCTCGGTGGTTGTGTCCATCTCGGGCACGGCCGCAGAGTGTTGCAGACGCATGCCTGAGATACGGGTTCGCTGAACCGACTTGCGGTGGCCTTCGTTTAACTTTGCGAGCGATGCCGAAGCGCCAAACCAAGCGCGGCGACGAGCGGACGCCCCTGAGCGGCACCTACGACGTGATCGTCTGCGGCGCAAGCTTCGCGGGACTGACCGTGGCGCGACAGCTGGCGGGCTCGGGCGCCCAGGTGCTGGTCCTGGATCGCTACGAGATCGGCGAGCGCCAGACCTCGGCCTGCGGCGTTCCGACCGCCTGGCTCGAGGCGATGGGCCTCGAGGGCTCCAAGCGCCAGGAGTTCGGCGAGCTGGTGGTCCACACACCGCGTGGCACCTCGCGCTACGAGCTTCCCTGGACCTTCTCCACCTTCGACTACCGCGAGCTGTGCCGGCTGCTCTGGGCACAGTCGGAGGCGGAGTTCGAGACCGCCAAGGTCAACGGCCGCAGCGGCGAGACAGTGCACACTGACCGTGGTGACGTCTCCTCGACCCTGATCGTCGATGCGCTCGGCTGGCGGCGAATCCTCGCCTCCGACGGCGGCTACCAGCCACCCGATGCGCCGCTCTCGAGGGGGCTCGAGGTTCACCCTCACGGGGGCGGCGACGACCTCGAGGTCTGGATCGACCGTCGCTACGTCCCGGCGGGCTACGGCTGGAGCTTTCCCGCCCGCGACGAGCAGCGCATCGGCGTCGGCTCGTTCGATCCGCGCTTCCACGTCAAGGACACGACCGTCCTGCTCGCTGACGACCTGGAGCGCGAGGCCGTCCGCTACCAGGGCAACTGGATCCCGCACAAGCTTCGGCCGGGGACCGAGGACGGGATCTTCTTCGTCGGCGACTCGGCTGGCCACTGCCTGCCGCTCACCGCCGAGGGGATCAGGACGGCCTTCTACTTCGGGATCAAGCTCGGCGACGAGCTGCGCGCGGTGATCGAGGGGCGACAGGACCGCGACACGGCCCTGCGCACCTACGCCGAATTCGTCGACGAGCACGGGTGGAAGTTCCGCTGGCTCCTGCGCGCGCAGAAGCTTCTGCCGAAGCTCCCTGCCCGCGTCCAGCGCGCGGTAATCCGCGCCTGCGGCCGCAAGCGGTTCGTCGACTGGGCATTCGGGCACTACCTGCGCATCGCTCCACCGGACTTCGCCGGGCCCGCCCCGGAGAAGAGGCCCGAGCGCGAGCCGCTCGAGGCCGCCGCCTAGCTAGGCAATCAACGGACGATCAGGTAGGTGCCCGCGAGCAGCAGCAGCACTCCGGCCGCCCGCGTCACCGTGATCGGCTGCTGCTCGAGTCCGAGAAAGCCGATCTGGTCGAGTACCACCGAGGTCGTGAGCTGGCCCGTGACGGTCGCCGCCGCGACGGCTCCGGCACCGACCTGGCTGACCAGCACCAGCGCCGAGAAGACGTAGGCCGCGCCGAGCGCACCCCCGAGCAGGTAGTACCACTGGACATGAGCGGCCTCGCCGAGGCCGCCCGCCTTGCCGCTGACCGTCACGATCGCCGCCAGCAGCAGCGTGCCGACGGCGAAGGAGATCGTCGCAGCCGCGAAGCTGCCCGTCGACTTGCCCAGCCCCGCGTTGATCGGCGCCTGGAGCGCGATACAGCCCCCGACGACCGCCATGATCAGGACCGCGAATCCCCTGTCCATGGGCGAATCCTCTCAGACGGCCGGAGGCGCTACTTCGCGGCCAGCCAGTCCTTGCCGACGCCGACGTCCACGGCGAGCGGCGGATCGAGCTCGAAGGCGCCGCACATGGCCTTCTCAACCAACTTCGCGGCGCCCTCCATCTCGTCGGTCGGCCCCTCGAAGAGGAGCTCGTCGTGGATCTGGAGGACCAGGCGCGTCTCGAGATCCGACTTCTCGAGCTGCTTCTGGGCGTCCACCATCGCGATCTTGATGATGTCCGCCGAGGTGCCCTGGATCGGCATGTTCACCGCGTTGCGCTCGCCCTGGCCGCGGACCTGGGGGCGTCCCGATCGGAGCTCGGGGATCGGTCGGCGGCGGCCGAGCAGGGTCTCGACAAATCCCTTCTCGCGCGCGGACTCGATGGTCTCCTCGATGTAGCGCTTGACCGCCGGGAATCGCTCGAAGTACCGGTCGATGTAGGCCGCGGCCTCCTCCTGCTCGATGTTGAGGCGGTCGGCCAGGCCGTAGGCGGAGAGGCCGTAGGCGATGCCGTAGTTGACCATCTTGGCCTTGGAGCGCTCGCCCGGGCTCACCTTCTTCGGGTCCGAGCCCAGGACCTCCGCGGCAGTGGCGGCGTGGATGTCCTCGCCACGGGCGAAAATCTCCTTGAGGGCGTCCTCGCCCGCGATGTGGGCCAGGATCCGCAGCTCGATCTGGTTGTAGTCCGCTGAGAGCAGGCGCTGGCCGCGCGGCGCGACGAAGCAGGACCGGATCGGCCGGCCCTCGTCGCTGCGGATCGGGATGTTCTGCAGGTTGGGGTTGGTGCTGGAGAGGCGGCCGGTGGCCGTGGCCGTCTGGTTGAAGGTGGTGTGCAGCCGGCCGGTGTCGGGATCGATCAGCTCGGGCAGGGCGTCGAGGTAGGTGCTCTTCAGCTTGGTGAGCTCGCGCCACTGCTCGACCTTCTCCACGATCGAGTGCTCCTCGCGGATCTGGGAGAGGACCCGGGCGTCGGTGGAGAAGCCGGTCTTGCCGCGGCGCTTCTTGGTCAGGCCGAGCTCGTCGAAGAGGACCTCGGCCAATTGCTGCGGAGAGCCGATCGTGAACTCGTGTCCGGCGAGCTCGAAGATCTCGGCCTGCAGGGTCTCGATCCGCTGCTCGAAGCCCTCGCCGATGTCGGCGAGGCGCTTCTGGTCGAGCAGGACGCCGTTCTGCTCCATCGAGGCCAGGACCTCGATCAGCGGCATCTCCACCTCGTCCATCAGCTTCTCCAGGCCGCCCTCCTCGATGCCCTTGCGCTGCAGCTGGGCGATCTCCCAGACGAGGCGGGCCTCGGCGGCGGGATCGGGCGGCGGCTCCTCCCCCAGCTCGAGCTGGTCGCCGTCGGCGCCGTCAGAGTCCTTCGGGGCCGCGGCCAGCCCGCGCTGTGCGGCGATGTCGATCAGGTCGTAGGTGCGCCTCGCCGGGTCGAGGAGGTAGGCGCCGACCATCGTGTCGTGGCGGAGGTCGAGGCCGTCGGCCGCGGCGAGCAGGCCGTGGCGGGCCCCGCCGCCGAGGCTCTTCAGGTCATGGCCGATCAAGCGGCGCTTGCCGAGCGCCTTGGCCAGTGCCGCGAGGTCGGGGCAGTCGCCCTCGACCAGCTTCTTGCCGTCATAGCCCGACCAGGTCTCGGCGGCGATCGCGAGGGCGACGTCGCCCGTGGCCAGGTCGTCGATCGAGCCCTGCTCGGCCGTGGCGTCGAGCTCCTCGTCGACCTTGGCGTCGGGCACGAAGTCGGCGCCCAGCTCCTCCTCAAGGCGCTCGAGGATCACGCGCAGCTCGAACTCGCGCGCCACCTCGCGCAGACGGCTGCGGTCCATCTGCTTCGCCATCAGCTCGTCGAGATCGAGCTCTATGTCGATGTCGGTGATGGCGGTCGCCAGCTGCTTGGAGACCCGCGCGTCCTCCGCGTGGTTGGTGAGGTTCTCCTTGCGCTTGGCGCCGGAGATCTTGTCGATGTTCGCCAGAACCCCCTCCAGGTCGCCGTACTCCTGCAGCAGCTGGGCGGCGGTCTTGTCGCCGATCCCGGGGACGCCGGGGATGTTGTCCGAGGTGTCGCCCTTCAGGCCGATCAGGTCAGTGACGAGCTCGGGCGGGACGCCGTAGCGCTCGACCACGCCCTTGCTGTCATAGATCTTGGTGTCGGTGACACCGCGGGAGGTGGTCATCACCCGGACCCCGTCCTCGACCAGCTGGTAGACGTCGCGGTCGCCGGAGACCACCATCACGTCGAGGTCCTGCTCTCGGCCGCGCTTGGTGAGCGAGGCGATCACGTCGTCGGCCTCGTAGCCGTCGACCTTGATGTTGGTGAAGCCGAATGCCTCGGCCAGCGGCATCAGGTGGGGCCACTGATCGCGGAGGAGATCCGGTCGGGGCTTGCGCTGGGACTTGTAGGGCTCGTAGGTGAGCTCACGGCCCGACCAGCCGGCGTCCCAGCAGACGACCACGGCGGCGGGGTCGTGGTCGATCAGCATCTTGGCGAACATCGAGGCCAGGCCGTAGATGGCGTTGGTGGGGCGCCCGTCGTGGGTGGCGATGGACTCGGGGAGCGCGAAGAACGCGCGGTAGGCGAGCGAGTTGCCGTCGATCAGGAAGAGCTCGGCGGGCTTCTTCGCCGCCTTGGAGCCCTTGGCGGGGACTTTCTTCTGGGTCGTTGCGGGCACGTATCCATCATAGGTTGGGTGTCAGAGCGCTCTGAGCCAGCAGAGGACGCAGTGCCGCAACGACCGGACTCCGGTTGAGCACCTGGCGGTAGGTGAAGCGCAGGACGCGGTAACCCCGGCTCTGAAGGCGGGCGTCCCGGGCGCGATCGGACTCGAAGGCGACGCGGCTCGCATGGTGACGGAAGCCGTCCGTCTCGACGATCAGTCCTCGGTCCCGCCAGAGGAAGTCGACCTCGTACGGGCCGACGCGGGCGTTCACCTCCGGCTGGGGAAGGCGGTGGCGGCGACAGAGGGAAAGAAAGATCCGCTCGAGCTCGCTGCGGGTGAGGTCAGGGTCGGGCCCGATGTCATTCGACGAAATCAGCCGCAGATCGAGTGCCTTCCTGACTGCCGCGCGGTACACCTGCTGGGGAACGGATCGCCTCAGATCGCGGAGAGTCCGTCCCGGCCGCGTCACCGCGATGCCGTTGTGCCGGGTCGTAACACCGGCAATGAGGGTGTGGGACCGGTGGATCGTGATACCTGGGCGACCCTTGCGGCCGTTGACCCCGCGCAAAGTGATGTGGATCGGTCCATCGCGGGGCGGAAGCAAGCGCCACAGTGCCGCCGCGCTCTGGTGGCTGACGGCGGCAGAGCGACCTAGCGCAAGCACGGCCGCCATGCAACGCCCTTCGAAGCTGAGCCGTGTGTGCCCGACCGCGTAAACACCGCGATGAAGGCGGTGCAGACGGCCGGCTTTGACGCGGCGCCCGACACCGTCCTTGTCGATGCCAACCCACCGAAGCTGGGCTGAGCTCGCAACGCCGTGCTGCCGGGCGGCGATCTCGGCAAGAACTTGGTCGGATCTGGCGACTTCCTCGCGCATACCGCGAGTAAGTCGCCAACTCCAGTCCCTCTCCCCTTCATTGCCGGTTTTCGGGCCACCCCCCTTCGTTGCCGGTTTTCCGTGCACCGGAAGCGGAAGTTCGACCCCCCTATGATCAGCGCGCGATGGCTGCCTCCGCTCAATACAGCGTTACCGTCCGCGTCGAGCTCGATGCTCGCCAGGAGCCTCTCGGGAAGCTGACGGCGCAGATCGCCGAGGCCGGGGGCGCGCTGCAGTCCGTCGACCTGATTCCTGGAGCGGGACCCGAGGGCAAGCGGGTCCGTGAGTTCACGATCGACGCCAACAGCGCCGAGCAGTGGGAGCAGATCCTGCGCTCGATCGGCTCGACCAAGGGCGCTCGCGTGCTCGGCTTCACCGATCGCACCTTCGAGATGCACAAGAAGGGCAAGATCGAGCAGCACAACAAGTACCCGCTGAAGACCCGCGACGACCTCTCCATGGCCTACACGCCGGGCGTCGCCCGGGTCTGCGAGTACATCGCCGCGGACAAGACCAAGGCCTTCGACTACACGATCAAGGCCAACACGGTCGCCGTCGTCTCCGACGGCTCCGCCGTGCTCGGCCTCGGCGACATCGGCCCCGAGGCCGCGATGCCGGTGATGGAGGGCAAGGCGATGCTCTTCAAGGAGTTCGCGCAGGTCGACGCCTTTCCGATCTGCCTGGCGACCAACGACCCCGAGGAGATCATCCAGACGGTCAAGCTGCTCGCTCCCACCTTCGGCGGCATCAACCTGGAGGACATCTCCGCCCCCCGCTGCTTCGAGATCGAGGGTCGCCTGAAGGAGGAGCTCGACATCCCCGTCTTCCACGACGACCAGCACGGCACCGCGGTCGTCGTCATGGCCGCCCTCTTCAACTCCCTGAAGATCACCGGCAAGCCGATCGAGGGCCTGCGCGTCCTGGTGCTCGGCACCGGCGCGGCAGGCATCGCCTGCACGAAGATGATGCAGGAGTCGGGAATCACCCAGATCATCGGGTGCGACCGCCAGGGTGCGATCTCCACCGACCGCGCCGACTACGCGGACGGCTCCATGTCGGACATCAAGAAGTGGTTCGCGGAGAACACCAACGACGAGAAACTCAGCGGCGGCCCGAACGAGGTGATCGAGGGCTGCGACCTCTTCATCGGCCTCTCCGGCCCGGGCCTGATCGAGCCGGAGTCGCTGGGCAAGATGAACGACGACGCGATCGTCTTCGCGATGGCCAACCCCACCCCCGAGGTGATGCCGGAGGAGGCTGAGCAGTACGTCCGGATCATGGCCACGGGCCGCTCGGACTACCCGAACCAGATCAACAACGTCCTCTGCTTTCCGGGCATCTTCCGGGGCGCGCTCGATGCCGGGGCGCCCACGATCACGGAGGAGATGAAGCTCGCTGCCGCGCGCGGCATCGCCGAGGTCGTCACTGACGACGACCTGGCCGAGGACTACATCATCCCGTCGGTCTTCAACCGCGACGTGGCGGCCAGCGTGGCGCAGGCGGTCGTCGAGGAGGCGAAGGCGGCCGGCCTGGCGCGCTTCTCCGAGGAGACGGGCACCTATGAGATCGTCGACGGCGCCGGCAACGGCTCCGACGGCTCAGGCGCCTAGCGGCTCTTCGGCAGCAGCCACGGCGGCGGCTTCACCAGGATCCGCGCCGCCCAGAGGAAGCAGAGCGCCCCAAGCAGGGTCATGGACGTGGCCAGCGACGCGTTCACGAGCTGGTTCGTGTCCGGGACGATGTAGCCGGCGGCGGCCGAGATCCCGAAGGCGACCGAGCCGATCACGTTGAGCGTCGCAGAGCGCCGGATCAGGAGAACGGCGTGCAGCACAGCCAACTCGGCGAGGACGCTCGAAACGAGAAAGCAGATCGACCCGAACACGTCGGGCGACCAGACCAGCAGGTTCGAGGTGTGGGTCTCGAAGTGGTGATACATCCCGAAGAAGGTCGTAACGTTGAAGAACAGCGTCCCCGCGAACTGGACCACTGCCGCCCACACTTCCTTGCCCGCACCCCGCGCCACCCGGAGCTGCTCGGACGCCGCGGTCGTGAAGAAGATCGAGCCCACGAAGTAGACGACGCCGACCGCTTCGTCGGAAACTTCAGACGCGCCCGGCAGCGACGCCACGGCGAAGCACGCCGAGCCGATCATGAAGAGGACCCCGATCCGCCTCGCGTCGCCCTGAGCGGCCCCGGCGCTGAGGGCGGCCGCCGAGCCGGCGCTCATCGCGGAATCTGGGTGCGGTAGCGAACCTCCGTGAACGTGCTCCCGGCGAAGCTCTTCTCTCGTGTCGCCCCATCCGGCGCCCAGCCGAGAGCCTCGTAGAACCCGCGTGACGTGTTCCACTCTGCCGTCCACAGGGTGACCTCCCGGAAGCGGCGCTCCCGGAGCTCATCCATCGCAGCGTCGAGCAGCGCGCGCCCGAGGCCCCGCCGCCACGACGCCGGCTCGGTGTAGAGCCGGTCGAGCAGAGCGACTCTCGCCGGGTCGGAATCGGAATCGGGGCTGCGGCAGAGCAGCGCCACGGCCGCGGGCTGGCCACGGCGCTCCGCGACGAGGACGATCAGGTCCGGATCCGAGATCCAGCGCTCCCAGTCCTCCGCTGGAGAGGTCACTCCGCCGAGGCCGACCGGCGACAGATGGCGTGCCCACGCTGCTCGGCCGGACGACAGATAGATCTGAGCGAGCAGCGCTCCCTCTCCAGGCTCGGCGGGTCTGACGGAGTCGGTCATCCCGCGGGAACCTAGCGGGAGGGCGTCCCCTAGCTAGGATCAGCCGCCGATGCGAGTACTCATCACCGGAGCATCCGGCCTACTCGGCTCGGCCCTGGCCGACGCCCTGCTGGCGCGCGGCGACGAGGTCGTCGGCCTCACCCGCGACCCCGAGCGAGCGCGGCCGAAGAACCCGACCGTCCGCTGGCACGCCTGGCAGGCGACCGCGGAGCGGCCGCCGCCCGAGGCGCTCGAGGGCGTCGACGGCGTGGTCAACCTGATCGGCGAGGAGATCAACCAGCGGCTCACCGATCAGGCCAAGGTCCGGATCCGCGAGAGCCGCCTCGCCGGCACGCGCAACCTCTTCCAGGGGATCGAGGCAGCCCCAGGCAAGCCGGCTGTCTTCATCGGCCAATCCGCGATCGGCTACTACGGCGACCAGGGCGCCAAGCTCCTCGATGAGGACTCGCAGCCCGGCGAGGGCTACACCGCGGAGATCCCGATCGACTGGGAGCAGGCCGAACGCGAGGCGGAGAGCATCGTTCCGCGCACGGTGATCCTCCGCACAGGCCTCGTGCTGACCAAGCACGGCGGCCTGCTCAAGCAGCTGCTCCTTCCCTTCAAGCTGGGTGTGGGCGGCCCGATCGCCGGCGGCGAGCAGTTCATGTCGTGGATCCACATCGATGACGAGATCGGCCTGCTGCTCTGGGCCCTGGACAACGACAAGGTCTCGGGGACCATCAACGCTACGGCGCCCAATCCCGTCACCAACCGCGAGTTCTCGAAGGCGCTCGGCCGCGCTCTCCACCGCCCCGCCTTCATGCCCGTCCCGAAGTTCGCCGTCAGCGCCCTCCGCGGCGGCGAACTCGCTGACGCGGTCGCCGGCGGGGCCAGAGTGCTGCCCAGGCGGGCGCTCGATGGCGGCTACGAGTTCCGTCATCCGGAGCTCGACGAGGCCCTGCGCAGCGCTCTCCGCTGAGCCGGGTCTACGCCTCCTCCGGGCGTTCGTCGCCCGGCCACTCGCCGGTCACACGCGCGAACCCGCGCCGGGCTCCATGATCGAAAAGCCCCTTGACGAGCCGGAAGATGGCGCCTTCGATGACGAGGGCGATGGCCAGCTTCGCCAGGCTCACCTCGCGGTGGTCGGGCTGTGGCGGCTCGTGCTCGTCCACCCTGCCCCAAATCGCGTCGAAGACCTTCTGGCCGATGAAGCCGGCGATCAGCCCGCCGAGGATGCTGATTGGGATGAAGGCGATCTTCATGATGAGGATCTGCCCGGGGCGAAGCCGGTGAAAACACCGCCGATAGGGCAAGATGAAGGCGATGGAGCTCGAGGGCGTCCACCACATCACCGCGATCACCGGCGACGCCCAGAAGAACGTCGACTTCTACGCCGGGGTCATGGGCCTTCGGCTGGTGAAGAAGACCGTCAACCAGGACGACCCGACCGTCTACCACCTCTTCTTCGCGGACGAGAAGGGCGATGCCGGCTCCGACCTGACCTTCTTCGAGTACCCCGGCGCCCCAGCCGGGCGCGCGGGCGACGGGATGATCCACGCCGTCGGGTGGCGGGTCGTCTCCCCCGAGGCGCTCGACTTCTGGGCCGAACGGCTGGCCGGGCAGGGAATCGAGACTGAGCGCGGCGGCGACGCGTTGCGGTTCGCCGATCCCGAGGGACTCGGCCACGCGCTCCGCGTCAGCACCGTCGATGACGAGCCGCTGATCGCCGAGCACCCCGAGATCCCAGCCGAGATGGCGCTGCAGGGCTTCGACGGCGCGCGCGCCTACTCCAGCAACCCGGAGCCCAGCAGGGGCCTCTTCCAGGAGGCGCTCGGCTTCCAGCCCCGCGAGGACGGCTGGGAGGCCCGCGGCCAAAGCCGCGGCGGCCTCTACGGCTTCGACCCGCCGCCTCCCGAGCGCGGCCTGCAGGGCGCCGGCAGCGTGCACCACATCGCCTGGGCCTCGCAGATGGACGATCACGAGGCCTGGCGCGACCGCGTGATCGCCGCCGGCGCCCGCCCCACCCCCGTGATCGACCGCTTCTACTTTCGCTCGATCTACTTCCGCGAGCCGAGTGGCGTCCTCTTCGAGATCGCGACACTTGGCCCGGGCTTCACCGTCGACGAGCCACTCGAGTCGCTCGGGGAGAAGCTCTCGCTGCCACCCGACTACGAGCACCTCCGGGAACAGGTCGAGCCGGTCCTGAGGCCGATCAACAACCCGCGTGTCCACGCCTGAGCAGCCGGGCGGCGACCGCCCCGGTCAGGTCGTCCAGCTGGCTCACCTGACGCGCGAGCCGGCCGCCGAGCCGGAGGGAGCACTGATCCTGCTCCACGGCCGCGCCGTCGACGAGCGCGATCTCTATCCGATGCTCGACGAGCTCGACCCCGACCGGAAGCTCTTCGGAATGACACCGGGCGCGCCGCTGACCAACGTCCCGCCGGGCGGACGCCACTGGTACGTGATCCGGGAGGTCGGGCACCCGGACGAGGACACCTTCATCGACACGATCGAGAAGCTCTGCCGGTTTCTCGACGACGAGCTGCGCCACCGCGGGATCCCGTGGGAGAAGACGGTGATCGGCGGGTTCAGCCAGGGCGCTGCCGTTGCCTGCGCCGTGGCGCTCGGCATGGGCCGGCCGAAGGCCGCGGGGCTGCTGATGATGAGCGGCTTCTATCCGATGGTCCGCGGCTGGAAGCTCGACCCGCGTGCGAAGCGCGGCATGCCCGCCTACGTCACCCACGGCTCCTACGACCCGGTCATTCCCGTCGGCTTCGGCCGCAAGGCTCGTGACCTGCTCGAGGAGGGCGGCCTGATGGTCACGTACCGCGAGGCCCGGGTCCAGCACTCCATTGACTTCGCCCTGATCCCCGAGATACGCGACTGGGTCTCATCTGTGATCACCGGGCAGCCGGTCATCGAGGGCCCGCCCTCGGCGCGCTAGTCCGGCGGGCAGGGTGCACCGAGCACCCTGGTGCGCGGCCGCTCGCCCTCGTAGCGCTGGATCATGCACTCGGTGGTGTCGCCCTCCGAGGTGATCGAGTAGCTGCCCAGGATCGTGCCGTCGCGGTGGGCCCCGAAGACGCCGCTGCGGACGTTGTCGCGGAAGGAGGAGGCGTCCGTGCCGGCTCCGCGGATGGCCTGAAGGACCAGCTCCATCGCCTCGTAGCCATAGGCAACGTACGGGCCGGGGGGCCGATGAAAGCGGTTGATGAACCCATCCAGGAGCGGCGCTCCCGGGAGATTCGCCCGGGCGAGCTCGGCGCTCAACTCGCGTCGTGGCGGCGGCGGCCTGCCGCTTTGCTGAAGGATCTGGCCGCCGGCGGAGGTGACGCCTCCCGGGTAGTACACGAGCGCCGCCTTCCCCACCTCCTTTGCCGCCAGCACCTGGATGCCATGCTCGTTGGCCGCTGAGGAGAACTCGCTCTCCATCAGGTTTTGGAACGGCGTGTCGTCGGAGATCGCGATGGCGGACTTCACACCAAGCTCGGAGGTCCAGCTGGCTGCCGCGTCGGCGACCGCCGCGTCCGAGGGCACGGTCCTGGCGAAGCTGGGCGAGCCTGAAGGCTGGTAGCGGCCGGGCGAGTTCGGATAGCCGGCGGCGGGCTGGGTCAGGTCCACTCCCCCGGCTCCCGGTGAGACCTGGACCAGGCCGGCGTCGTTGGTGATCGGCATCGAGGCGCGGCTCGGCTCAGAGTCGAGCTCGCCGATATACGCCACGGCGGATGAGTCCTGGACCGCCTGGCGGGCATTCGCCCCGACGGCGACCGGGTCCCAGACCCTGCCCTTGGCGTCGTCGAGGTAGACCGCCCGGACCTGGATCGAGCCGGCCTTGCCCTTCGCCCGCTCCAGCGCCAGCCGCGCGCCATCGGCCGCGTCGCGGCCGTTGTCTCCGTGTGGCCCCGTCAGCGGCAGGCTGACGTAGACCGCCACCGGCGCCTCGATCTTCGCGGTCCCGGCGATCCCGCAGCCGGCTAGGACGAGGGCCAGCAGCAGCGCCGCGAGCGCCAGACGGGGCATCAGCTCACTAGCCGAAGAAGACCTCGGCCTCGCGGTACAGCGACTCGGGAACGGTCTTCAGCTCCGCCGTCGCTTCCGAGAGGTCGACCAGCTCGATGTCGGTGCTGCGGAGCGCGGTCATCTTGCCCCACTCGCCGTTGTGGGCCGCGTCGATCGCGTGCAGCCCGAAGCGGGTGGCGAGCACCCGGTCGAATGCGGTCGGGGTGCCGCCGCGCTGGACGTGGCCGAGGACGGTGGCTCGGGCCTCATGCCCGGTCCTCTGCTCGATCTCGCCCTCGAGCCAGTTGGCGATCCCGCCCAGACGTACATGGCCGAAGGCGTCGGTCGGGGCGCCGTCGGCACCCGCCATTCCGCCCTTCGGCTGCGCTCCCTCGGCGACGACGACGATCGGCGAGTAGTGGCTCTCGAAACGGCGGACGATGTAGTCACACACCCTGTCCAGGTCGAATTCGATCTCGGGGATCAGAATGACGTTGGCTCCGCCGGAGAGGCCGGCGTGGAATGCGATCCAGCCGGCGTGACGGCCCATCACCTCGCAGATCAGAGTCCGCTTGTGGCTCTCGGCCGTCGTATGCAGGCGGTCGATCGCCGCCATCGCGATGTTGACGGCCGTGTCGAAGCCGAAGGTGTAGTCGGTGGCGGAGAGGTCGTTGTCGATCGTCTTCGGGACGCCGACGACGTTGACCCCCTCTTGGTTCAGCTTCGCCGCCGCTCCGAGCGTGTCCTCGCCGCCGATCGCGATCAGTCCATCCACCCCGTCGGCCTTGAGATTGTCGGCGAGCCGCTGCGGGCCGCCGTCCTCCTTGAAGGGGTTCGTCCGCGAGGAGCCGAGGATCGTGCCGCCGCGCGGCAGGATGCCCCGGACCTCGGGGACGCCGAGCGGCGCGCTCTCCTGCTCCAGGGGACCGGCCCAGCCGTTGCGGTAGCCGACGAACTCATGCCGGTACTCGCTGACCCCCTTCCGCACAATCGCACGGATCACCGCGTTCAGCCCGGGGCAATCGCCCCCTCCGGTGAGTACACCGATCCGCACTGGGTCAATCTACCTAGGAAGCCGAAGCGTCCGATCTCCGCGGGCGTAAACGGCCCCAGACGACCCAGGCCAGACGCAGGATCAAGGGGGCGAACGATGCGATCAATACGACGGTGTCCATCGACAGGTACTCCTTTCGGTTGACGACTGCTAGAGTACCTATAAGTTCAAAGGTAATCTAAAAGCTATGCCAGATCGTCGACAACAGCTGGGGAGCGAGATCTCGGCCCTGATGGGAGACCTGGTGCGCCGGTTCCGCGCGAACTTCGTGTCGTGTGCGGATCAACTCCGGCTGGGCCCGGGAGAGGCGCAGGCGCTCTGGCTGCTGGGCGTCGCCGGAGAGGTGACGACGAGCGAGCTTGCCGGACGGCTCGGGGTCGACCCGGCAAACGCCTCCACCCTGCTCACCAGCCTGGAACGACGAGGCCTCATCCGGCGCGAGCCCGCGGCCCACGATCGCCGCAGGCGCGTCGCCTCACTGACCACAGAGGGGCGAAGGACGAATACGTCCCTGGCTCGGTGCATGGAGAGCCGCCAGCCGGGTTTCAGCACCCTGACCACCGCGGAGCTCGGAACCTTTTGCGACCTGCTGCGGCGGGTCGCGGGCGAGGACTGACGGCCGGTTAGGGCCGCGTGATCCAGTCGATCAGCGGCTGCGCGTAGCGCAGCAGGGCGCCGGTGAAGACGCCGCCCAGGAACAGGATTGCGTCGACCGGGCCCGGCACGCCGAGGGCGTAGGCGATCACCATCACGCATGCGCCGAGGACCGTGAAGAGGATTACCTGCACGGCCGGAAGACTATCTGGCGAGGCTGGCGCGAGTTTCCCTCAGGAAGCCGCTGACCGCCGCGACCGCCGAATCGCAATCGGGAGCGTCGGCGACCGCGCGCACGAGGCGCGTGCCGACTATGACCCCATCGGCGAGCTCGCCGACCGTCGCGGCCTGCTCCGGTGTGGAGATCCCGAATCCGACCGCCACCGGGACGCTGGCCTCCTCTTTCGCCGCCGAGATCAGGCCGGTCAATTCAGGCGGGAGGTCCGCCCGCTCACCCGTCACCCCCATCGTGGAGACGAGATAGACGAACCCGTGAGCGTCGCCGCAGATCTGCGCCCGGCGCTCGGGGGGCGTGGTGGGCGCGACGAGCGGAATCAGCGACAGACCACGGGAGCCGAACGCCTCGGCGATCGGACCCTGCTCCTCGAGCGGGAGGTCGGGAACGATCACTCCGGCAGCCCCGGCCTCGGCGGCGAGTCCTCCGAAGTCCTCGACCCCTCTCGCCAGGATCATGTTCGAGTAACACATGAGGGCGATCGGAATCCGATTCGCGACCGTCGCGCAGGTTTCCAGGACAGACTCGAGCGTGGCCCCGGCCGCCAGGGCGGCGGTGTCGGCAGCATGGATCGTGGGCCCGTCCGCGAGCGGGTCGGAGAAGGGAACGCCGAGCTCGATCAGGTCAGCGCCGGCATCGGCATACGCGCCGGCCACGGTCGTGGCGGTGTCCTGGTCCGGGAAACCGCCCATCAGGTAGGGCATCAGGGCCGCCCTCCCTTCCCGCTTCGCGGTCGCGAAGGCCGCCTCGATCGACGTTGCGGTGGCCTCAGCCATCGATCTCGGCGAGCTTCGCCGTCACCTCGTCCATGTCCTTGTCGCCGCGCCCGGACAGCGTGAGCACGTCGTAGCCGTCTCCGCCGTCGTGTTCGAGCAACCAGGCGATGGCATGCGAGGGCTCGAGCGCGGGGATGATCCCCTCCAGCCGAGCGAGCTCCCGAAACGCCAGCAGGGCCTCGGCGTCGGTGGCCGTCTCGTATTTCGCCCGTCCGGAGTCGCGCAGGTGGGCGTGCTCGGGGCCGACCCCCGGATAGTCGAGCCCGGCCGAGACGGAGTGCGCCTCGAGGATCTGGCCCTCGTCGTCGGCGAGCACCGAGGAGAGGGCGCCGTGGAGCACGCCGGTCGCGCCGACGGCGAGCGAGGCGCCGTGGTGGCCGCTGTCGAGCCCCTCTCCGGCAGCTTCAACGCCCACCAACTCGACCGGGTCGTCGAGGAAGGCATGGAAGCTGCCGATCGCGTTCGATCCTCCGCCGACGCACGCGATCACGCGGGCGGGCAGCGAGCCCTCGGCCTCAATCGCCTGGGAGCGAGCCTCGTCGCCGATCACCCGCTGCAGGTCGCGGACGAGGGCGGGGTAAGGGGCGGGCCCGACGACCGAGCCGATCACGTAGTGGGTGTTCTCGACCGTCGCAACCCAGTCGCGGATGGCGGCGCTCACCGCCTCCTTCAACGTCCGGGCCCCGGCCTCGACCGGGATCACCTGCGTGCCGAGCAGCCTCATCCGCTCCACGTTCGGCGCCTGTCGGCGGATGTCCTCGCTGCCCATGTAGACCGCGCACTCGAGCCCGAAGAGGGCGCACGCCGTGGCGGTCGCCACGCCGTGCTGCCCCGCCCCGGTTTCTGCGATCACCCGGGTCTTGCCCATCCGCCTGGCCAGCAGCGCCTGCCCTACGGCGTTGTTGATCTTGTGAGCGCCGGTGTGGGCGAGGTCCTCCCGCTTCAGGTAGACGCGGCGCCCGACGCGCTCGGAAAGACGCTCCGCCAGATAGAGCGGCGTCGGGCGGCCGACGAAGTCCCGCAGGAGCACCGAGAGCTCCGACTGGAATTCCCGGTCCTCCCGCGCCGCGGCCCAGGCGGCGCTGAGCTCATCCAGAGCGGCGATCAGGGTCTCGGGGACGAAGCGGCCGCCGTACGGGCCGAAGCGCTCCTCGACCGCGGCGCTCACGGCGTCGTCACCCGTGAGGGCTGCTCGACGCCGGCGGCGGCGAGGAAGTCCTCGACCTTGGCGTGGTCCTTGCGGCCGGGCTCGGCCTCGACGCCGCTGACGACGTCGACGGCGTGGGGATTGACCAGCTCAACCGCCCCGGCGACGTTCTCGGCGGTGAGGCCGCCGGCCAGGATCATCGGCACCTTCGAGCGCCGCCTCGCCACCAGATCCCAGTCGAAGCTCTTGCCGGTTCCGCCGTGGATGCCGTGCCAGTAGGCGTCGAAGAGATGGAAGTCCGTGCGGAACGTCTCGGCCGCCTGAACGTCAGCGGCGCTGTTAATCCGCATCGCCTTGATCACCTTGGCGCCGGTGCGGCGCCGCGCCTCGATGCAGAACGAGGGCCCCTCCTCGCCGTGGAACTGGAGGAGCGTCAGGTTCTCGCGCTCCGCCGCATCGATCACCTCGTCGAGCGTGGAGTTGACGAACACGCCGGCGATCTCGCAGCGGCGCTTCAGCGCCGCGCCGATCTCCTCGGCGACGTCAGGCTGCACGTAACGCGGGCTGTCCGGATGGTGGATCAGCCCGATCGCCCAGGCGCCATGGCTCGCCGCATGCTCTGCGTCGGCGAGGCTCGTCATTCCGCAGACCTTGACCTTCATGCATCCAAGAGTAGGCGGATTCACGTTTTCTCCATGCGAGCAGGCATTCCACGGGAGTAGGCTGCGGTCGATGACCGCGATCGAGTCAGCCTCCAGGCGACTGGCTCTCGGTGCCTTCTCCAGGGTGCGCGGCGGCAGCCTGGAGCTGATCGAGCCGGATGGCCGGCGGTTCCATTTCGGGGATGCCGCCACTGACCTGGCGGCGACGATCAAGATCAATTCGGCTCGCTTCTACCGGTCGCTCCTGAGTGGCAGCGTCGGACTCGGCGAGGCCTATCGAGACCGCCTCTGGGACTGCGACGACCTCGTCGCCCTCCTCCGCATCGCCTGCCGCAACCTCGGCTCGCTCGACGCCTGGCGCCGCCGACTCCACCCGTTGCTCGTCCCCCTGGAGAAGACGGTCTGGCGCGTGCCGCGGAACAGGAAGCGCACCTCGCGGCGCCACATCGCCGCTCACTACGACCTGGGCAACGACCTCTTCGCGCTCTACCTCGACCAGTCGATGATGTACTCGTCGGCCGTCTTCCCGAGCCCGGAGGCGACGCTCGCCGACGGGCAGCAGAACCGCCTCGAGCGGATCTGCCGGGCGCTCGAGCTGGGCCCGGAGGACCACCTCCTCGAGATCGGCACCGGCTGGGGCGCGATGGCGGCCTACGCCGCCGCCAACTACGGCTGCCAGGTGACGACCACGACGATCTCGCAGGAGCAGCGCGAGGGCGCGCTGCGGAGGATCCGCGACGCCGGGGTCGAGGACCGGGTCACCGTCCTGCTCGAGGACTACCGCGACCTGCGCGGCCGCTACACGAAGCTCGTCTCGCTGGAGATGATCGAGGCGGTCGGCTGGCAGTACTTCGACGAGTTCTTCCGCCGCTGCTCCGAGCTGCTCGAGCCCGACGGCCTCTTCTTCCTGCAGGCGATCCTGATCGACGACCGCCTCTACAAGACCGAGAAGGCAGCAAGGAGCTTCGCCAACACGCTGATCTTCCCCGGCGGCTGCCTGCCCTCGCTGGAGGTGATCCAGGGGTGCACCGCGCGCGAGACCGACATGAGCACGATCTGGCTCGAGGAGATCGGCGCCCACTACGCGCGGACCCTCGAGCTCTGGCGCGAGCGCTTCATCGCCAACTCGGACCTCGCGGGCGAGCTCGGCTACGACGAGCCGTTCCGGCGACTCTGGACGCTCTGGCTGGCGATGAGCGAGGCGGGCTTCCGCGAGCGGCGCCTGCGTGACGTGCAGGTGCTCTTTGCGAAGCCAGAGCACTCGAATAGGGTCATGGAGGACCGATGGCAGAAGGTGACGGCAAGACAGTCCTAGTCACGGGCGGCTCGGGGTATCTGGCCGGCTGGTGCATCATCGACCTGCTGCAGCGCGGCTACCGGGTCAGGACCACGGTCCGCAATCCCAGCCGCGAGCGCGACGTCCATGCCGCCGTCGAGTCGCAGGTCGGCCAGGGCGCCCACCTCACCGTTCACCAGGCGGACCTGATGAGCGACGAGCACTGGGACAACGTCATCGAGGGGTGCGACTACGTCCTGCACGTGGCCTCGCCGTTCCCGCCGAAACAGCCGAAGGATCCGGACGATCTGATCGTCCCCGCGCGGGAGGGGACCCTGCGTGTGCTCCGGACCGCGCTCGATCACGGCGTCAAGCGGATCGTGGTCACCTCCTCCATCGCCGCCGTCCGGCTCGCGAAGGGAGCCCAGTCGAAGGTCCTTGACGAAAGCGATTGGACCGACCCCGACGACACCAGCCTCACCCCGTACGTCCGCTCCAAGACGATCGCCGAGCTCGCCGCCTGGGACCTCGTCAAGGAGCGAGGCGCAGAGGATCGCCTCGCGGTGGTCAACCCGGGAGCGATCATCGGCCCGGTCATGCACGACGACGTCAGCTACTCACTGCAGGCGATCCAGCGGCTCCTGGACGGTGGCCCGGGGGTGCCGAGGCTCGGCTTCAGCTTCGTGGACGTCCGCGACGTCGCCGATCTCGAAATCCGGGCGATGACGGCGCCGGAGGCCGGAGGCCAGCGATTCATCGCGGTCACCCAGTTCATGTGGATGGCCGATGCGGGCAAGGTCCTGCGCGAGCGGCTCGGCGACGAGGCGTCGAAGGTGCCGACGCGAACCGTGCCCGACCTGCTCGTGCGCGGGATGGCGCTGTTCGATGGCGGCATCCGCTCCGTGGTCAGCGGCCTCGGGAAGAAGCAGGAGCTCTCCTCGGAGAAGGCCCGCACGACGCTGGGCTGGTCGCCCCGCCCGATCGAGGACACGATCGCCGAGACGGGTGAGACGCTCATCCACCACGGCGTGGTGGAGTCGAAGGCCGCCGCCTAGGGCTGGCTCGAGCTCGAGTCCCCCTGGACGTGCGAGGGCCGGTCTCCGAGCTTGACGGTGACGTCCTTCTGCCGACCGCCGCTGAAGATCGTGAGCGTGATCTCGTCGCCCGGCTGGCGATCGTTGACCGCGGAGATCACGTCGTCCATCCCGCTGATCGGCTTGCCGTCGACCTTCGTGATGATGTCGCCGCCCACGGGGAAGGTCTGGCCGGCGACGGTCGCCTGACCGGTCGCCCCCTTGATCCCGGCGTCATCGGCCGGGCCGCCGCTCAGCACCCGCTCGACCAGGACACCCTGGGTGACGGGCAGGTTGAGCGCGTGAGCGATCTCGGGGTCGATGTCGCCGCCGGAGATGCCGAGGTAGGCCTGGTGGACCTGTCCGCCGTTCTCGAGCTGCGAAGCGACATCGGCCGCGGTCTTGATCGGGACGGCGAAGCCGACGCCCTCGTTGCCGCCGCTCTGGCTCTCGATCTGGGAGTTGATCCCGATCACCTGGCCCGCGCCATTGATCAGCGGGCCGCCCGAGTTGCCGGGGTTGATCGCGGCGTCGGTCTGAATCACATCCGAGATGGAGAAGCCGTTGGGTGCCTGGATCTGGCGCTGGAGGGCGGAGACGATGCCGCTCGTCACGGTGCGATCGAGCGCGAAGGGATTGCCGATCGCGACGACGGGGTCTCCGACCTGCACCTTGGATGAATCGCCGAGGGCCAGCGGGCTGGCCCCCTCGGTGTTGTCCACTTTCAAGAGGGCCACGTCGCTGGACGGATCCGTGCCGACGACCTGGGCGTCCTGCTGATCGCCGTCGCCGAGCTGAACGGTCACGCTCTTCGCACCCTCGACGACGTGGGCGTTGGTGAGGATGTGACCGTCGTTGTCGATCAGGAAACCCGACCCGGTGGCCTCGCTGCTCTGCTGCTGCGGGAGGCCGAACACGGACTGGGTCTTCTGCACGATCGTCGAGCGGATGAAGGCGACGCCCTGCGCATCGCGCTGGTAGATGTCGTGGACCGTGAGGCCCTGGCTGGAGTTGCTGGCCGGCCGGGCCAACGCAGCGGGCTCGATCACGGGCGCAGAGGAGTTGTCGTCTCCGGTGTCGACGACGCCGGCCTGGATCAGGATCAGGCCGGCGATCAGCACGACGGCGCCGCCGGCAACGGCGGATCCGAAGCTCGTGGAGAGGAACCTCTTCAGCGACTGCATGCGAGCCAGTGTGCGGCCCGCCGCTTAACCGCTTCTAAGCAGGTTCTTCGGGTTCTCTAATGACTCACGGCAGGAGATGCTCGCGGGTCGAATCCTCATCCGCGATCAGCTCCCGAAGCTTCGCCCCGGGGTCGTCGGCCCGCATCAGCGCCTCCCCGATCAACACGGCGTCGACCCCGACACGCTCGAGCTCGTCCAATGTGCTGCGGTCCGCTATCCCGCTCTCCGAGACGACCGTCTTCCCCGCCGGCACGTCGGGCATCAGCTCGAAGGTCGTCTGGACGTCGACCGTGAAGTCGTCCAGGTTGCGGTTGTTGATGCCGATCACGTCGGCGTCGACCGTGAGCGCCACCTCGAGCTCCGCCTCCTTGTGGACCTCGACCACGACGTCGAGGTCGAGCCCCCGGGCCTCCTCGTAGAGCCGGGCGAGCCGATCCCGATCGATGGCGGCGACGATCAGCAGCACCGCGTCGGCTCCCGCCAGGGCCGCCTCGTAGAGCTGGTAGGTGTCGACGGTGAAGTCCTTCTGCAGGATGGGCAGCTCGCAGGCAGCACGCGCCTCGCGCAGGTCCTCGAGGGAGCCCCCGAAATGAGGCTCGTCCGTCAGCACGGACAGAGCGGCCGCCCCCGCCTCGTCGTAGGCGCGGGCGATCTCGGCCGGTGTGGCGCCGGCTCGAATGTCGCCGGCGCTCGGTGAGCGGCGCTTGAACTCGGCGATCACGGACAGGCCGGGCCGCACCAGGGCCTCGCCGAAGGGGCGCTGCTCAGGCCTCTCGGCCAGGCGCTGCTCGAGATCCTCGAGCGGAACCTCGGCGCTTCGCCGCTCCACGCCTGCCCGCGCGGACCAGACCAGGTCTTCGATCATGCCCATCTCGTCCGCTGGACCTTAGCTCCCAGCGGAGAGCTCGCGGGTCCGGGCAATGAGCCGCTCCACGACATCGAAGGCCGCGCCGTCGTCCACGGCCCGGCGTGCCTGCTCGACGCCGTCGCCGAGATTGACCGCGCCGCCGCCGACGTAGATCGCCGCCCCGGCGTTCAGCAGCGCCACCTCCCGCTCCGGCCCGGCCTCGCCCCGCAGGATCCGCCTGGTGACCGAGGCATTGTGCTGCGGATCGCCGCCTGCGATCGCCTCCAGAGGAGCGGATTCGAGGCCGAGGTCGTCGGCCTCGACGAACCATTCATCCGTCCGCCCGTCGGCCACTTCCACCACACGGGTCCGGTCGGCGATGCTGAGCTCATCGAGGCCGTCGTCCGCGGAGACCACCATCGCGTGATCGCAGCCGAGGCTGAGCAGCGCCTCCGCGATCGTCTCCTGGAAGGACCGGTCGGAGACGCCGAGAAGCTGTCGCCGAGCCCCCGCCGGGTTCGTCAGTGGACCGAGCAGGTTGAAGATGGTCCGCACCGCCAGCTCCTTGCGAACCGGCACCACCGCGGCCGTCGCCTGGTGATGCTTCGGCGCGAACATGAATCCGAAGCCGATCTCGTCGACGCAGGTGGCGACCTGCTCGGGCGTCAGCTCGATCTGCACACCGAGGGCCTCCAGCAGGTCGGCCGACCCGCACCTCGAGGTCGCCGAGCGGTTGCCGTGCTTGGCGACCGCGCAGCCGGCACCCGCCGCGATCAATGCCGCCGTGGTCGAGATGTTGAAGGTGGCCGGGCCCCCACCGGTGCCCGCCGTGTCGACCAGGTCGTCCCGGTTCACCTTGACCTGGGCGGAGAGATTCCGCATCGTCCGGGCCAGGCCGACCAGCTCGGCGACGGTCTCGCCCTTAGCGCGCAGCGCGATCAGGAAAGCGCCGATCTGGACTGCTTCCGCTCGTCCCTCCATGATCTCGGTGAGCGCAGCCGAGGTGTGGTCGGCGGTCAGATGCGTTCCATCGCAGATCTCATCGATCGCACGGGTGAGGATGTCGTTGGGCATCGTCGAACTCAATCGAGGAAGTTGGCCAACAGCTTCTCGCCCTGCGGGGTGAGCACCGATTCCGGGTGGAATTGCACGCCCTCGGCGGGCAGCTCGCGATGACGAACCCCCATGACGACGGTTCCGTAGGTGGAGGTGAGCTCGAGCTCGTCGGGCAGATCAGGGTCCGCGATCAGCGAGTGGTAGCGGCCGGCGACCAGCGGGTTGGAGAGGCCCTCGTAGATCGAGCGGCCGTCGTGCTCCACCTCCGCATCCTTGCCGTGGATCGGATCGCCGCGCACGACCTTGCCGCCGAACGCCTCCACCAGCGACTGATGCCCGAGGCAGACGCCGAGTACCGGCGTGCCCGCCTCGGCGAACCTGCGGACGGCCTCCACCGAGATCCCCGCCTCCTTCGGCGTGCAGGGCCCGGGCGAGACGACCAGGCGGTCCGGCTTCAGCTTGACCAGCTCGTCCACGCTCGCCTTGTCGTTCCGGACGACGCCAATGTCCGCGCCCAGCTCCCCGAGGTACTGGACGAGGTTGTAGGTGAAGGAGTCGTAGTTGTCGATGACGAGAACGCTTGTCATAGGAGCCTCGTCAGGGCCACTCCGGTTGCTCGGCGGCCAGCTCGACGGCGCGAAAGACCGCCTTCGCCTTGTTGACCGACTCGTTGTACTCGTAGGCGGGCTGGGCGTCCGCGACGGTGCCGCCGCCGGCCTGCACGTGAACGAGGCCGTCCTTGACGACGACGGAGCGGATGTAGATCGCGGTGTCCAGGTCCCTCGTGTAGCTCAGGTAGCCGACCGCGCCGCCGTAGGGACCGCGCTTCTGCGGCTCGAGCTCGTCGATGATCTGCATGGCGCGGACCTTCGGCGCACCGGAGAGCGTGCCGGCCGGCAGGATCGAGCGCAGGGCGTCCATCGTGCTGACGCCCCCGCGCAGCCTGCCCGAGACCTGGCTGACGATGTGGAGGACGTGGGAGTAGGTCTCGACGACCATCAGCTCGTCGACCTTGACCGAGCCGTATTCGCACACGCGGCCGAGATCGTTGCGCCCGAGGTCCACCAGCATCACGTGCTCGGCGCGCTCCTTCGGATCCTGAAGCAGGCGCTCGGCCGCCAGACGGTCCTCCTCCTCGTCCGCGCCGCGCGGGTAGGTGCCGGCGATCGGCCTGGTCTCCACCCGGTCCCCGGTCACCTTGACGAGAGGCTCGGGTGAGGCGCCGGCGATCTCGAAGTCGCCGAAGTCGAGGAAGTACATGTAGGGCGAGGGGTTGACGGTGCGCAGTCCCCGGTAGATCGAGAAGGCCTCCACCGGGCAGGGCGAGGTGAAGCGCTGTGAGGGGACCACCTGGAAGGCGTCGCCCGCGTGCACGTACTCGATGATCCGCGACACGGTCTGTTCGAACTGCTCGCGGCTCATGTTCGACTGGAAGTCGACAGCAGGCCTCTTGGCTGCCGGCTCCACGGCGGGCACCGGCTCTCGGAGGCGCTCGCGCACCTCGTCGATCGTCTCCACCGCGCGGGCGTAGGCCTCCTCGATTCCACCGTCCTCGACGAACGCGTTGGCGATCAGCGTCACCTCGTGGCGCTGGTGGTCGAAGGCGACGAGGACGTCGGTGATCATCAGGGCCATGTCGGGCAGCCCGACCGGGTCGGGGTTCGGATCGGGCAGCGGCTCCACGGTGCGGACCAGGTCGTAGCCGAAGAAGCCGACCGCGCCGCCCGCGAACGGGGGCAGTTCGTCGGGCTCCGCGATCTCGTAGCGGCCGAGGTAGGCGGCCGCGGCCGCGTAGGGATCCGGCGCTTCGGTGACTCGGTCCGGGGCGGCGCCGCTGCCCGATTCCGCCGCCGTCTCGCCGCTCCACTCCGAGAGCCTGCCGTCGGACCAGCGCAGGATCGCCCTCGGCCGGAAGCCCAGGAAGGACCAGCGTCCCAGCCGTCCCTGTTCCGCGGACTCGAGCAGGAACGCAGGGCCGTCGCCGCGCAGCTTCAGGAATGCGCTGACCGGCGTCTCCGTGTCGTCGATGAACCGATAGCGAACCGGCACCACCGTGGCGCTGCGCGCAAGCTCGCGGGCGCGGTCGAGGTCCGGCTCGAGGCCGGGCAGGTTGGTCGCCGCCTCGACGGCGTTCATCGGCCCCGCCGGCGTCCGTTCAGGACGTGGAGCACCTCGGCCATCGAGAGCCCGCGCGAGAGGAGCAGGACGGCCAGGTGGTAGACGACGTCCGCCCCTTCCTCGGCCACCCGCTCATCGGACTCGGAGTTGACGGCCTTGACCACCTCGGCGGCCTCCTCGCGGACCTTCTCCCCTGCGAGCTTCGAGTCCTCGAGCAGCTCGACCGTGTAGCTGCCGGCGGGGCGCTTGCGCTGCCGCGCCACCAGGGTCCGCTCCAGGGCGGCGAGCGCCTCGTACGGCAGCAGGGTCGGCTCACCGATCACGCCTGGAGCGTCATCCCCGGGATCGGCGGAACCCTCGAGATCGCGGTAGAAGCAGGAGCGCTCACCGGTGTGGCAGGCAGGGCCGACCGGATCGACGAGCGCCACGAGCGCGTCGCCATCGCAGTCGTAGCGGATCTGCCTGACCCGCTGGACGTTCCCGGAGGTCGCGCCCTTGTGCCAGATCTCGCGGCGGCTGCGGCTGTAGAGGTGAATCTCGCGGGTCTCGAGCGTGAGCAGCAGCGACTCCTCGTTCATGTAGGCGAGGGTGAGGACCTCGCCGGAGCGAGCGTCCTGCATCACGCACGGCACGAGGCCCTGATCGTCGAAGCGCACCTTGCCCGCGTCTCTTGCGGTCTGTACAACCATGATTAATCGGGTTGCTCCTTTTGTCGCACCCTCGCGCAAGTGTACGAATCGCCCGCTCGCGCGCCTGAAGGCGCCGGTTCAGCCGCCTATTCGATGCCGAGGCGGTCGAGCAGCCCCTCGTCCTTGCGCCACCGCTTCCGCACCCGGACCTGGAGGTCGAGGAAGACGCGGCCCCCCAGCTCGCGCTCGAGCTCGGTGCGGGCGGCGGTTCCGATCTCCTTGATCTTGCGGCCGCCCGAGCCGATCAGGATTCCCTTCTGGGACTCGGCCTCCGCCCAGACGTGCGCGTGAACCTCGACCACGCCGTCCTCGCGGTAGGCGACGTCGGAGACCTGAACCTCGACGGCGTGAGGGAGCTCGTCGCGGGTTCGGCGCAGCACCTGCTCCCGGATCAGCTCGGCGAGCAACACGTCGCTCGGAAGGTCCGAGCGCTGCTCGGGCGGGAACAGAAACGGGCTCTCGGGGAGCAGCTCGACGAGCTTCGAGATCAGCGGCTTGAGGCCGTGGCCCCTCCTCGCACTGACGGGGAAGATCTCGTCGACGCCGCCGATCTCTCCGACCTGGGAAAGCACCGCCGCCGTCTCGGCATTGTTCAGCCGGTCGACCTTGTTGACCGCGCAGACGACGGGCGTATCGAGGCTCGACTGAAGCAGGGCCTTGGAGATGAAGCGGTCCCCGGGGCCGACGCCCTGCTCGGCGTTGACGACGAAGAGCACCGCGTCGGAGTCCGCGATCTCGCGCTCCACGCGCCGCTGCATCCGCTCGGTGAGCGCATCGCGAGGGCGCTGGACGCCCGGCAGGTCGGTCATCACGAGCTGCCAGTCCCCGGCCAGGTCGGTCGCAACCCCGCGGATCGCGCGCCGGGTCGTCTGCGGGCGTTCGGACACAATCGCGACGTGGGAACCCACGATCGCGTTGACGAGGGTCGACTTCCCGACGTTCGGGCGACCCGCCAGACCAACGAAACCCGCCCTGCTCACAAGGAGCCCATGACCTTGGCCTGCAGCTCGAGCATTTCGCCCTGGTCGGTCTCGTGATCGAAGCCGCAGAGGTGGAGGGTGCCGTGGACAGCCGCCTCGGTGACGTCGGTGGCCTTCTCGTGGCAGATGAAGACGTCGCCGAGCTCCCGGGGCCCGGTGTCGTGGGGTTGGTCGTCTATCGGGAAGGCGAGGACGTCGGTTGCCTCGTCCACTCCGCGCGCCGCGTAGTTCAGGGTTCGCATCCGGCCCTCGCCCACGATCTCCACGCCCAGGTGGCCATCGTCCACTCCGGCCGCGTGCAGCGCCGCCCCAACGGCCCGCCTCAGATCGCCGGGGACGTCCGAGAGATCGATGTCAGCCGCCCCCGTCGTCGCCCGGCGCGGGCCGATCGCGGCTCTCAGCCTCACCGTAGGCGGCGACGATCCGCTGAACCAGCTTGTGCCGGACCACGTCCTCGCCGCCGAAACGGATGAAGTTGATGTCCTGGACCTCGTTGAGGATTCCGCCGACCTCGACCAGGCCGGACTTGGAGCCGCGCTCCAGGTCGATCTGGGTGATGTCGCCGGTGACGACGATCTTGGAGCCGAAGCCGAGGCGGGTGAGGAACATCTTCATCTGCTCGGGGCTCGTGTTCTGGGCCTCGTCGAGGATGACGAAGGAGTCGTTCAGCGTGCGACCCCTCATGAAGGCGAGCGGCGCGACCTCGATCGTGCCCCGCTCGAA
The DNA here is from genome assembly GCA_963728875.1 of uncultured Solirubrobacterales bacterium. Lineage (GTDB taxonomy): Bacteria > Actinomycetota > Thermoleophilia > Solirubrobacterales > 70-9 > DASUPK01. Next base: position 239,680 of record CAVSLJ010000002.1, on the reverse strand, counting down.
GTAGGCGTTGACCTTCTCGGGATCGAGCATGTCGTAGAGCGCGTCGAACAGCGGGCGCAGGTACGGGTCGACCTTGGCCTGGATGTCGCCCGGGAGGAAGCCGAGGCGCTCGCCGGCCTCCACCGCCGGCCTGGTCAGGATCACGCGGCTGACGTCGCCCCGCGAGAGGGCGGCGGCGGCCATCGCGACCGCCAGGAAGGTCTTGCCCGTGCCCGCCGGCCCGATTCCGAAGGTGATCGTGTGGCGGCGGATCGAGTCGACGTACTGCTTCTGGTTGACCGTCTTGGGCGCGACCCGCGTGTTGCGGTGCTGCCAGACGACGTCCTCGAGGATCTCAGCCGGGCTCTCGTGCTTGTCGAGAGCACCGGTGACGGCCTCGATCGTGCCCGGGGCGATCTCGTGTCCCTGCTCGATCAGGTCGACCAGCTCGCCGACGACGGTCTCCGCGGTGCGGACCTCGGTCGCCTCGCCGTCCAGGGTGAGGACGTTGCCCCGCAGATAGAGGTCGACGTCGAGATGGCCCTCGAGCGCGCGGAGAACCGCGTCCTCGGAGCCGGCCAGCTCCGCGGCGACGGTGTTGTCGATCTCCAGCTGCCTGCGAGCCACTAAGAGCTCAGCTTCTCCTTCACCGCCGCACTGACGCGCTTGCCGTCCGCCCGTCCGCCGACCTTGGGCATCAGCACCTTCATCACGCCCCCCATGTCCTTGGGCTCGCTCGCGCCTGACTCCTCGACCGCGCTCGCGACGAGCTCCGAGAGCTCCTCGTCGGAGAGCTGTTCGGGCAGATAGCCCTCGATCAGCTTCGCCTCGGCCTCCTCGGCCGCGGCCTGCTCCGTCCGATCGCCCTCCTTGAGCGCCTCGGCCGCGTCCAGGCGGTGCTTGCGCTCGCGCTGCAGCGCCGCGACCTCGTCTCCCTTGCCCTCCTTCTCCTCGGCCTGCAGGGCGTTGACGAGCATGCGCAGCTGGCCGACGCGCTCCTTCTCGCCGGCCTTCATCGCGGTCTTCACGTCCTCCTGCACCTGCTCGAGGATGCTCATCGCCTAAAGCGTAGTCGGCGGCGTGGCTGCCCCGTTGGTCTCGAGACCCGCTGCGCGCAGCACGAGCGTGAGCGACGCCTCCGGCCCGGGCCACGCCTCGCGCACCAGTTCAATGCCGCCGCCTTGGACGATGAGGCGCAACGCGAGCCCGAGCACGACAGCGTCGTCGAGCTGTCCGATCCCCGGGAGGAAGTCTGGGACCAGGTCGATCGGGACGGCCAGATAGCCCAGGGCAATGAAGAGGGCGGCTCTCCTCGGCCGGGAGATCCGGCGATCTCGGGTCAGGCGGGAGACGAGGACGACGCAGTCCGGGATGAAACCCGCGAGGGCCCTGGCATCTTCGCGGCGGCCGGCGGCGATCAGGGACGCGACGGCAACCACATACAAACCCGCGGCAATGAAGAGGAGGCCCCATGGCCAGAATGGGACCTCCTCAGGGGTGAGCGCCACCGTCACCGGGAAATTGAAGGGTTGTGGGGCCTATGGCCCCCAAATCCTTCAAGACTCGTCATGGCAGGTCGACTCGCTCGATGTCGCCGAGTGGCATCTGGAGGAACCGTGTGCCGAGCTCACGAAAGGCCGCGACGTCGCCGGTGCAGAGAAAGCGATAGGTCCCCTCTTCAGTGCCGCTTTTCTCGAGTCCCGCATCCGCGAGAACCCTCTGCGCAGTCGCCGCAATCGCGTGCCCCGCCGTCACCAGCCGCACGTCCCGCCCGAGCACGCGCTGGAGCATCGGGGCGACCAGCGGGTAATGAGTGCAGCCGAGGATCACGGTGTCGACCTCCGCCCTCTTCAACGGCTCGCAGTAGGAGCGCACCATCTCGACGACGCTCTCCGAAAAGGGGAAGCCACGCTGGATCACCGCGGCGAGGTCCGGCGCCTCGACCTCCGTGATGGTCAGCGCGCGGTGCTGGTCCGAGAGCGCCTCGAGATAGGCGCCGCTCCGCACCGTGGCGGGCGTGGCGAGCACGCCGACGTTCCCCGACTGGGTGAGCGCTGAGGCGATCTCGGCCTCGGGCTGGATCACCGCGACCACCTCGACTCCCGCCTCGGCCGCAATCTCCCTGGCGACGTCCTGGCCCGCGGAGGCGGCTGAGTTGCAGGCGATCACGAGCAGCTTCACCCCCCGGTCGAGGAGGAAACGGGTCACGTCCTCGACGTGGGCGCGCAGCTTCTCACGGCTCCGCGCGCCGTACGGGAATCGCGCGTCGTCCCCGAGGTAGACGTAATCCTCCTCGGGCAGGGAGACGAGGCACTCATGCAGCACGGTGAGCCCGCCGACGCCTGAGTCGAAGACGGCGACCGGAAGGTCGGAGCTGAGCTCGGTCGCCATCAGGAGCCCGCGCCGTCGCGCCGCATCAGCAAGGCGCCCCAGCCGTGCTCGATCAGGCGCTTGGTCTCCACCAGCCCAGTGGGCGCGTAGGCTGCCGAGACCTCGTCGACCTCGGCGTCCAGCATCCCCGAGCAGACCAGCCGTTCAGGCGCCTCCCCGGCCCCGACGAGGTGGCCGGCGCAGTCCCTGAGCAGGTTGCCGGTCAGGTTCGCGACCACACTGGATGCCAGCGGCGGCGGGCCCTCCCGGACATCGACGAGCTCGATCGACATCTCGACTCCATTGGCCTCGGCGTTCGCCCGCGCCGTCTCGAGCGACGCGAGCTCGCGGTCGCAGCCGGTGACGGGCGACCAGCCAAGCTTCGCGGCGGCGATCCCCAGCACTCCGCTGCCGGTGCCCCAGTCCGCGATCGGGCCCGAGGCCTCGCCGGCCTCCTCCAGCGCGACCAGCAACGCCAGCGAGAGCCGGGTCGTGGGATGACCTCCGGTGCCGAAGGCGCGGCCGGGATCGACGACGACGTCGATCAGCCCCTCCTTCGGGTCCCACCAGGACGGGCGCACCCCGATCCGGCCGGAGACCTCGATCGGGCGGTGGAAATCGGCCCAGCGATCCGCCCAGTCATCGGGCACCGAGGTGGTCGTGACGTCGACGAGGCTCCCTCCAGCCGCCGCCTGGACCTCGCCGAGGTCGGGGACCTCTCCGGGCGGGCCGTAGATCGCGAACTCGACCCACCCCGGGCCTCGCTCCTCCTCCAGCCCGTTCGGGGCGAGCTCCAGCAGGTTCGCCATCACCGCCTCCGCGTATTCCGGAGCACAGCGAACCGCGAGACGGATCATCTCCGCTGAGGCGTCTGTTGACCCAGTGCCTCGGCGAGGCGCTCAGCGGCGTCGCGCTGGTCGTCATCCAGATCGGTCGGCACCACCAGCTCGAAGACGACGTGCTGATTCCCCCTGCGGCCCCCGCGAAGCGGCGGCAGCCCGCGCCCGCTGAGCACGGAGGTCTCGCCGTGCTGGGTTCCGGCCGGCACCTCCACGGCGAGCTCACCGTCCAGGGTCGGGACGAACACCTCACCGCCCACGATCGCCGTGGTCACCGGCACCTCGGCGCGGGTGACCAACTCGGTTACCTGCCGCGTGAAGCGCTCGTCGCCCTCGACACGGATCTCGACGTAGAGATCGCCCTGTCGCCCGCCAGGGTCCCCGACGTGCCCCGCGCCCGCGATCCGTACCCGCTGGCCGTCCTCGATCCCGGCCGGGATGTCGACTTCCCAGGTCCGGCTCTCGGACACCCTGCCGGCGCCTCCGCAACGCTCACACGGCGTCTCCGGAATCCGGCCATCGCCGCCGCAGCGGTCGCAGGGCATGGCGCGAACGACCTGGCCGAAGATGCTGCGGCTGACCTCGCGGAGCTGCCCGGTCCCCTCGCACTTGGGGCAGGTCTCGATCGGCGTGCCCGGCTCGGCCCCGTTGCCGCGACAGCGTTCGCAGACAGCGACGGCTTCGAAGGAGACCTCCCGCGTCTGATCCTCCAGAACCTCCGCCAGGCCGATCTCGACCACGGCGCCGATGTCCGCGCCCGCCGCGGGGCCACCGCCAAACCCGCCGAAGGGGTCGCCGCCCCCGAACAGGGAATCGAAGATGTCCTGGATGCTGCCGAAGCCACCCGGCGCGAACCCGCCGGAGCGCAGCCCGTCGTGGCCGAACTGGTCGTAGGTCTGGCGGCGCCCGGCGTCGGATAGCACCTCGTAGGCCTCCGCCGCCTCCTTGAACTTCTCCTCGGCCTCCGGATCATGCGCGTTGACGTCGGGGTGAAGCTCGCGCGCCAGCTTGCGGAAGGCCTTCTTGATCTCACCGTCCGAGGCGCTCCGCTCGACGCCCAGCACCTGGTAGTAGTCGCGCTTGGCCACGTTCGCGGGCCTACTCGTCGTAGACCGTCTCGAAGAAGCGGGAGAGCTCGCCGGCGGCGCCCCGCACGTTGGCGATCGCGGTGGCGTAGTCCATGCGCAGCGGGCCGATGATCCCGACGGACCCGAGGTTGCGATAGCCCAGGCCGTAGTTGGCGCCGACCACGCTCACCGAGCGCAGCTCCGGAGCCGGGTTCTCGCCGCCGATCCAGACGAAGACCGATCTGCGGTCGAGCGCGGTCCGCAGCGCGCGCAGGACGTTCACCCTGCGCTCGAGGGCCCGCATCAGGTCGTCCGCGTGGGGCAGGTCGGCAAGGTGCTCCTCGGAGAGCAGCCTGGCCGTGCCGTCCACGTAGAGCGTGTCCTCGCCGGACTCGTCGAGATCGGTGAACGCGCTGGAGATCTCCGCCAGGAATCCCGTCTCCGTCGGCCCGAGCTCGGGATCACGCAGGCGGTCGCCGGCCATCCGGGCGCCGAGGCCCAGTCCCGCGAGGCGCTCGTTCAGGTAGCTCGCCGCCCATTCGACCAGGCCGGTGTCGACCTCGTCCTCGAAGGTGAAGACCCGCTTGGTGACGCCGCCGTTGGACGCAATCACCACGACCATCACGACCTTGGGCTGCAGCAGGAGGACCTCGATCCTGTGGATCGTCGCCGTGTGGAGCGGGGGCGCGGTGACCAGCGCGACGAGATCGGTGATCTGCGAGAGCGTGGTGGTGGTGTCGCGAATCGCGGTGTCCACCTCGCGCCGCATGCGCGAGATGCCGAGCTCGTTGGAGGCCGGCTGCGGCAACCGGTCCTGGTGCGCCAGCAGCCGCTCGACGTAGAAGCGATAGCCCGTATCTGTCGGCACCCGTCCCGCGGAGGTGTGCGGATGGGACAGGAAGCCCTCCTCCTCGAGGCTGGCGAGCTCGGCGCGCACGGTCGAGGCGCTCCAGTCGATGTCGTCACGGTCGGCGAGCGCAAGTGACCCGACGGGACGCCCGTCGTCGACGTAGCGCTCGACCACCAATCTCAGAATCTGTCTCTGGCGTTCTGTCAGCACAGGGCTGATGATAGGAACGCGGCGCGCGTTAGTCCGCGCTGAGCTCTGCCTGGGCGTTCCTGATCACCTGGTTCTCGCCCTGCGCGGCGACCGTGTCGATCACCACACGGCCATCGCCCGCTTCCTTGACCGTGCCGCTCACGACCAGTTCCTGCTCGGGAAACCCCATTCCCCTGAACTGGACCGAGAGCCGCTTGAGCGCCCGCGGATCGCCGTCAGCGAGCGCCGCGTTCCCGCGGGCGACCTGGGCCATCATCCACAGGCCGTGCAGGATGTTGCCGGGCAGCCCGACCGCCTTGGCGAACTCCGGGTCGATGTGGATCGGGTTGAAGTCGCCCGAGGCCCCGGCGTAGCGGTGAGGCAGGTACTTGTCGGGGGTCACCTTCAGCTCCGGGATCGGGTCTCCCTCCTTGAGATTCCTCAGGTCGGCCATCACACCCCCCTCACGATGTTGGTCCAGGTGCCCTTCACGACCCGGTCGCCGTCCTGATTCGTGGAGATCGTCTCGAAGACGTAAAAGTCCTTGCCGTCCTTCTCGTAGATCTCCCTGCAGGTCGCCGTCGTTTCGATCACGTCACCGTCGCAGACGGGCTCATCCCACTCGAACTCCTGGGAGCCGTGCAGCATCGTGGCGAGGTTGATGCCGACGGCGGGGTCCAGGATCGCGGGACCCATCGCCCGGGCGCTGTAGACGACGCAGAACATCGGTGGGGCGACCAGGTCGCGGTAGCCGGCGGACCTGGCCGCCTCGTGGTCGCGGTGCACGTCGCTCCCAGCGCCGATCGCATCGGCGAACTCGCGGATCTTCTCCGCGCCGACCTCATACGTCGTGGCCGGCCACTGCTTGCCGATGGCGTCCGAGTTGACGGGCATCCGGGCGCGCGATTCTAGGCGCAGAGCGGTTCCGGGCGCCGCTTGGCGCTCGCCGGGCTAGGGTAGATATCGACCGTGTCTTCGTTCCTGACCACACGGGATGCGGAGGGAGGGCTGCGGTTCCGGCCCCTTGCGATCCCCCTGATCATCGCGGCGATCTGCGTCCCGATCGTCGCGGCGATGGCCGCGGCCGGAGCATTCGGCGCCGGGCTGGGCATGGCCGTCGGGGCGCTGGCCGCCACGTCGCTGATCATCTTCGCCGCCCGATCGCGACCCGATCGGCGCCTCGAGGTGGCCGTTTCTGGCGACGCCGGGCACCGTGTGCTGGTCGTTGCGGTGGCGGAGGCGTCGGCCGGCTCCGCGGAGCGAATCGCCGTCCTCGCCGGCTCGGCGACCGACGTCCGCCTCGTCGTGCCGGTGCCAAGCCACCGCCTCGACCGCTGGCTCTCCGCCGAGGACGACGCCCGTCGAGAGGCCGAGGGGCGTCTGGCGAGGTCAGCGGGGGCACTGGTCGCCGCGGGACTGCCCGTGAGCGGGTCCGTCGGGGACTCCGACCCGGCCCAGGCGCTCGAGGACGAGCTGCACGACTTCGCCGCCGACGAGGTGATCCTCCTCACCGCGAACGGCAAGGACCCGCTGGCGAAGGTGGAGTCCCGGCTCGCCCTGCCGCTCAGGCGCGTCAGCGCCTAGGCCGCTTCCCGCTCCTCCGCCATGCGCACGGCCTCGTCGGCCGTCGGCAGCATCGCCAGAAAGTCGCACTTGCCGTCGTCGTTCACGTCGAAGAGGAACGCCAGCTCCATGTTCACCTCGATGCCTTCGCGTCCGCGCCCCTCCTGATGGATTGCGGTCACCACGTGCCGCTCGCCGATCGGAATGTTGCCGGTTACCTCGGCGGTGACCTCCTCCCACGCATCGACCCAGGCCGTGATCCAGGAGACGAAGCCGTCGTGGCCGGTGTAGCTGCCGGCGTTGGCCATCTCGGGAGAGGCGTAGACCTCCACGTCCGGGCCGAGCACGGCCAGCATCCGGGGCAGGTCCCGGTCATTGAAAGCGTCCATCCCGCCTTCCGCGAGCGCGATGCGCTGCTCGCTACTTGGCATCGCCGTCCATCTCGAGCACGGCCAGGAACGCCTCCTGCGGGACCTCCACGGCTCCCACCTGCTTCATCCGCTTCTTGCCCTTCTTCTGCTTCTCGAGCAGCTTCTTCTTCCGCGTGACGTCGCCGCCGTAGAGCTTCGCCGTGACGTCCTTGCGGACGGCCTTGACGGTCTCGCGGGCGATCACGTTGGCGCCGATCGCGGCCTGCACCGGGACGTCGAACTGCTGCCTCGGGATCGTCTTGCGGAGGCGCTCGACCAGGCTGCGGCCCTGGTCGTATGACGCCTCCTTGTGGACGATCAGGGAGAGGGCGTCGACCTTGTCTCCTGCGAGCAGGACGTCGAGCTTGACCAGGTCCGAGGGGCGGTTGCCGATCGGCTCGTAGTCCAGCGATGCGTAGCCCTTGCTGCGGGACTTGAGCTGGTCGAAGAAGTCGAGCACGATCTCGCCGAGCGGCAGGTCGTACTGGACCTGAACGCGAGTCGGCGACAGGTAGTGCAGGCCGACGTGCTCGCCACGGCGCTTCTGGCAGAGCTCCATCACCGGCCCCACGAAGTCGTTCGGGGTGATGATCGTGGCCCTGATGTAGGGCTCGGAGATCGACTCGATGGAGGCGGGATCGGGCATGTCGGTCGGGCTGCGGACCTCGACCATCTCTCCGGTGTTGATCAGCGTCACCTCGTAGCGGACGTTGGGCGTGGTCGCGAGCAGCTCGAGGTCGTACTCGCGCTCGAGGCGCTCACGAACGATGTCCATGTGCAGCAGCCCGAGGAAACCACAGCGGAAGCCGAAGCCGAGGGCGTCGGAGGTCTCCGGCTCGTATGAGAGCGCCGCGTCGTTCAGGGCAAGGCGGTCGAGGGCATCACGCAGGTCCGAATAGCGGTCGGTGTCGATCGGGAAGAGCCCGCAGAAGACCATGGGGCGAACCTCGCGGTAGCCGGGCAGGGCGTCGGCCGCCGCCTGCTCCCGGCTGGTCAGCGTGTCGCCGACCCGGAGCTTGGTGACGTCCTTGATTCCGGTGATCACGTAGCCGACCTCGCCAGCGGCCATTCCCTTTGCGGGGGTCATCTTCGGCGTGAAGAACCCGATGTCGTCGATGTCGGCCTGCGTGCCGGCCTGCATCGCCTTGATCGGCTCGTCTTTCGAGAAGCGCCCGTCGACCATCCGGACATAGGCGACCACACCGCGGTACTGGTCGAACTCGGAGTCGAAGATCAGAGCCCTGGGCGGCGATTCCGGCTCGCCCTCGGGCGGCGGGATCTGCTGGACGATCGCCTCGAGCACGTCCGTGACGCCCTCTCCGGTCTTCGCCGAGATCCGCAGGGCATCGGACGGGTCGCCGCCGAGCAGGTCGGCCACCTGGGTCGCGACGCCATCAGGGTCGGCGCCCGGCAGATCCACCTTGTTCAGGACCGGGATCAGCTCGAGTCCGGCATCGATCGCCGCGTACGCATTGGCGACGGTCTGAGCCTCCACACCCTGTGCGGCGTCGACGACGAGCAGAGCCCCCTCGCAGGCCGCGAGGCTCCGCGAGACCTCGTAGGAGAAGTCGACGTGGCCAGGCGTGTCGATCAGGTGTAGGTGGTAGGTCTCTCCGTCAGCCGCGTCGAAGGCGACCCGGACGGCCTGAGCCTTGATCGTGATGCCCCGCTCGCGCTCGAGCTCCATCGAGTCGAGCATCTGCGGCACGTGCGTCCGCGCGTCGACCGCCCCGGTGAGCTCGAGGATGCGGTCGGCGAGCGTCGACTTGCCGTGATCGATGTGGGCGATGATCGAGAAGTTCCGGATCCGGTCCATGGGCGGATTGGAAGGGTAGGGCCCGAGTCGGGGATACTGCGAACGCATGTCGCGGCAGAACGTGGATTTCGTCACCGGGCTCTACTCCGCCGGCGAAAGCATGGATAAGGAGCAGCTGCTCGCAGCGCTGCCGCAGCTGATCGAGCAAGCATGTGACCCCGAGATCGAGTGGATCGAAGATCCCCAGCGCGCCGACAGCAGAACCTATCGGGGGCATGATGGAGTCCTCAGCTCATTCGAGCAATGGCTGGAGCAGTTCTCGGAGTACGGCTTTGAGGCGGAGCGCTTCGTGGACTGCGGCGAGGACGTGCTGGTCATCGCCCGCGAGGAGGGCCGGGGCACCGTGAGCGGTGCGCCGGTGAGCTCGCTGATCTACCAGGTGGTGACCGTCAAGGACAACAAGGTCTCTCGCTTCCAGGAGTTCTACGAGGAGGCCTCGGCGCTCAGGGCGGTCGGCCTCGCAGAGCTTCCCGCCTAGACACCTATGGAATGGGGCGCCGGCCGATACGAGGTGATCGCCGAGCAGCTGCTGCCGGCCGCGGAGGTCGCCGTTGACCTCGCCGGGCCGCTCGACGGCAAGACCATCGTCGATGTCGGCTGCGGGACGGGGAATGCGGCCCTGCTGGCCGCCGAGGGGGGAGCGAGCGTCACCGGCGTCGATCCTGCCCAGCGGCTGCTCGACGTGGCCTCGGCCGAGGCGGCGAGACGAGGGCTCGACGCGACCTTCACCATCGGCGACGCGGCGTCGATTCCGCTCCCCGACGCGAGCGCGGACGTCGTGCTCTCGGTCTTCGGGGCGATCTTCGCGCCCGACCCCGAGGCCGCGGCCGCCGAGATGGCCAGGGTGCGGGCACCGCAGGGGCGGATCCTGCTGGTCGCCTGGATCCCAGGGGGTGCGGTTTCAAAGGCGGTTCGCTTCACCCGCGAGAAGCTGGCGGAGGTCCTCGGACAGCCGCCGCCCGCGCAACCGTTCGCATGGCACGAGCTCGAGTCCTTGTCGGGCTTGTTCAACCCATTCGGCCTCACGGTGTCGGTCAGCGCGCACCCCATCTCGTGGGGTGCCCCCTCCGTCGACGAGTTCATGAGGATCGAGGGAGAGAACCATCCGCTCGCGATCGCGGCACGGCCGGCCCTCGAGCGCGCCGGCCGAGCCGACGAGGTCCGCGAGGGAATGCGCCGGATCTACGAGGAGGGAAACGAGGACCCGGAGGCGTTCCGGGTCACCAGCCGCTACGCGGTCGCAGACATCGCCCCGTAGCGGGCGACGATGCGGTCGTAGTTGAGCCGCATCAGCTCGATCACGTCGCGGACGTCCTCGTCGGAGTCGATCCGGCGGGCCGCCATCGCATTCTTGCCGGGAAAGACCGGATGGTCGACAACCCGGCTCTGCTCCCGAAGCGCCGCCCCGGCCTCCTTGCCGAAGCTGAAGTGCGCCGCGTGATCGCCGTGGAGATGCCCCACCTCGTGGCCATTGACCCGGAAGCCCCACTCGCCCCGTCTGCCGTATCCGGCCTCGACCCCGGGCCAGGACGTGACCTCGTCAGTGATGACCTCGCTGGCTGTCCTCTGCTCGCTCATGGCGCCTCCTGGGAAGTGGTGTCGCCTCGACGCTACAAGCTCAAGTGAACTTGAAGTCAAGGCCGCTAGCTGCTTCCCTTGTGCGGATGGGTGACCTGCTCACGATCAGCGAGGTGGCGAAGCGCAGCGGCGTCGCCGCCTCCGCGCTGCGCTTCTACGAGGACCGGGACCTGATCTCATCGGAGCGAGCGGGTTCCGGCCACCGCCGCTATCAGCGTTCCGTCCTGCGCCGGATCGCCTTCATCGTCTTCGCCCAGCGGATCGGCCTGACGCTCAGCGAGATCGGCGACGAGCTCTCCAAGCTCCCTCCCGACCGGGCCCCCACCCGCAGCGACTGGTCGCGCCTCTCGTCTGGCTGGACCTCGCGGATCGACGAGCGAATCGCCGAGCTGGAGCGCCTGCGGGCCGGTCTCACCGAGTGCATCGGCTGCGGCTGCCTCTCGCTGGACCGCTGCAAACTGGCCAATCCGAACGACCGGGCGGCGAGCTCTGGGCCGGGGCCGCGCTACTGGGTCGGCGACCCGCGTCCGGCCTAGCATCCGTCACTCGGAAGGTTCGCGCTGGCGAGCAGCCTCTCGGGATCGTTGGACCATTCGAAGCGGGCCAGGCGCCCCTCGCGAATCTCGAACAGCATCCCATTCTCTGGCTGACCCCGATGCCGCTGCCCCGCCCCTGGAAACCAATGCCTGCGATCGCTCCAACGACATCGCCGTCCTCAACGAGCCGCTCGACCGCGATCTCGATCGAGCTGTAGGCGCGCCGGAAGGCCGATTCCGCCCCCTCGAACCCGTCCCGCCCCCGACGCGTCCCGTCTCGATCGCGTCGTGGGTTGACCCACTCGATCTCGCGGCCCATCAGGTCCTCTGGATCGACTCCAGCCTCCTCCAGCTATCCAGGATGCAATCGACGATCTCGGCGTTCGAGGCGATGCGCTCAGTATGGCGTCGGTACGGGGGCCGGGCTCAGATCCGGCGCACCAGGCGAGTGATCTGGCTCGCCTCCGGGACGCGCAGCGCGAGGACGGCGCCGATGTACGTCGCAAAGCCCGCAGCCAGTGCTGCGCCCAGGGAGATGATCTGGGCGATCGTGCTCCTCCCCAGCGCGTCGTCGAGGCCGTACCAGACCAGGTAGCTCACCCCGGCGAGCAGGGCCGCCGCGACGAGCACGCGGGCGGCGCTGGCAATCAGGCGCGGCAGCTCCAGCCCCTCGAGCCGCCGGCGCAGGATCACGACCTCCGCCACCACGCTGGAGACCGTGGCGATCACGGTCGCCGCGACGACGCCGCCGACGCCGAACGGCGAGTACAGCGCGAACGAGAAGATGATGTCCACGACCAGGTTGGAGCCCGCCACGGCGGTCGGGATCCAGGGCCGCTGCAGGCTGAAGAAGGTCCGCGTCAGCATCAGGTATAGGCCGTTGAAGGGCAGGGAGAACGCGAACCAGAAGAGCGCCTGCGCCACGAGGTGAGTCTGCGCCGCGTCGAACTCGCCGCGCTGGTAGACGAGCCGGGTCATCGGCACCGAGAGCACGAGGATCGCGGCTGCCGCAGGGATCAACAGCAGGAGGATCTGCCGCATCCCGTTCGACATCGTCGCCCGCAGGTTCACCCACTCCCGCCGGGCGGCAAATCGAGCCAAGGTCGGGAACGTCACCGTCGCGACGGCGACCGAGAAGATCCCCTGCGGCAGCATGTAGATGCGGAAGGCCTTGTCGATCGCAGCGGGCGCCTCGTCCGAGACGAGCGTTCCCACGATGCTGTTCAGCAGCAAATCGAAGTTGATCAGCCCGAGGCTGAGCGTCACCGGCAGCATCAGCAGCAGGACCTTCCTGACCTCGGGGATGCGCCAGTTGAAGTCCCTGGTCAACCGGAACGGCGTGTTGCGCAGATCCCATGCGGGGATCGCGAGCTGGACCACCGTTCCCACCAGCACGCCGATCGCGTAGGCGTAGATCCGATCGTTGCCGTGGAACGCCGGCTCGAGCAGGACCAACACGAGGATGATCACCACGTTCCAGAAGAACGGCGAGATCGCGAACGCCGCGAAGCGGTCGTAGCTGTTCAGGACCCCCACCACCATCCCGGTCGCGCCCAACAGGATCAGGATCGGGAACAGGATCTGAGAGAGCGTGACGGTGAGATCGAGGATCTCCCCGCTGAAGCCCGGAGCGAAGATCGGCGTGATGACGGGAGCCAGCAGCACGAAGAGCGCCGTGATCGCCCCGAGCACCAGGGTGACCATGTAGATCAAGGTCGAGGCGAGCCGGAACGCCTCCCGCTTGTTGCCCTTCTCGAGCTCCTCCGTGAAGACCGGGACGAATGCGGCCTGAATCGCGGCATCGGCGAACAGCGACCTGACCAGGTTCGGCACCTGGAAGGCGATCGTGAAGGCCGACATCGGCCCCGTGATGCCGAAATAGCTGGCCGCGACGATCTCCCGGACCAGCCCGGCGACTCGCGAGAAGGCTGTGGCGATCGAGAAGAACGCCGTCGAGCGGCCGAGGCGCCCCTCCTTCTCGTCGAACTCCGGAGGGATGAACGGGGCGGTCGGCGTCGGCGCCGGGATCGCCATGAAGGTCGAGGTGTCCATCGAGACCGCCTCGTGCCGGCGCTCGATTCGCTCGGCCTCGAGGAGGCGGGCATCCTCCAGGTCCGCGTCGAGATTCAGGCTGCCATCCATCTCCTCCTCGAGGTCGGGCGGCACGAACGGCCGCCCGGGGTCCCGCGCTTCGTCAGCGGGATCCACCGCCTCGAATTCGCGTGTCGACGGATCGAACGGCTCGGGTGGATCGGGAGGCTTCCCGCGCATCTCGTCGTCGCGCCGCTCGGTCATTGCTCTATTCTCTTCGCCGCCCGCCTCGCGGGTCTTTTCATGGCCAATATCGCCTCACAGAAGAAGCGGAACGCCCGCACCGAGCGTGAGCGGGCCGAGAACCTGCGCTTTCGGAGCTCCGTGAAGACTCATTTCAAGCGGCTCGAGGCTGCGGTTCAGTCGGGGAACGCGGACAACATCGCCTCCGAGCACAAGGCGCTGGTGTCGCGGATCGACAAGGCCGTCCAGAAGGGCGCCCTGCACCGCAATACCGGCGCACGCAAGAAGTCCCGCGCCGCCGGCCTGGTCGGCGCCGCCTCCAAGTAGGCCGCATCACCGCAGCGCCCAGGAGAGGGGCTCGGTGTCGTCCGGCACCAGGCCGATCGCCCTGCGCAGCGAGAGCGTGAACGCGACTCCCTCCGCGTAGTCGGAGCCGCCGCGTGACCACAGCTCGAGATCGGCGAGCGCCCGGATCGACGCATCGAGGTCCTCCGGCGTGCGGCCCTTGACCTTGGAGACGAGCATCTTCGCCGCATACGGGTGCATCGAGAGGCCCTTGGCGACCTCGCCCGCGGGCTTGCCCGCCTCCAGCTCCGCCGCGGCGCGCAGCGCCTGGCGCAGCCGCGGGGCGAGCGAGTAGACGATCCGCGGGAGCGCCTCTCCCTGCGCGACGAGCACCTCGGCGACCCGGAGCGTCTCGGCCTCATCCCCGGCGACCACGGCGTCGGCGAGCGTCCAGATCGCCTCCTCCGAGGTGTCGGCCACCATCGCCTCCAGATCCTGCACTCCGACCTGACCGCCCTCCCCGGCCCAGAGGGCCAGTCGCTCGAGCTCCGTTCGCAGGCGCAGGGGCCGCGGACCGAGCCGCTCCACCAGCAGGCGCGCCGCCGCCGGCTCCAGGTCGAAGCCCAGCTCTCGAGCGTCCGCCACGAGCTGCTTCGGGAGCTCCCTCTCCCGGGGGACGTCGAAGGACAGGACCTCGCCCCCCGCCTTCTCGACGGCCTTGGCCAGCCCTGCGGGCGCCTTCCCGTGAGCGACGAGCGCCAGCGTGGTCTCGGGCGGGATCTGGCCGAGCGCCTCGACGGCGCGCTCGGCATCGGCCTTGCCCCACGCGTCGACGCCATCAACCAGCAGGTAGCGGCGCGAGGCGATCAGCGAGATCGCCGCGAGCGAGGTGACGAGGGCGTCGACGTCGGGCGAGCGCCGCCCCTCCCCCGGCTCGAACAGCTCGAGCGCCCCGGGCCCGCCCTCCCGCTCGGCCCGCTCGCGCAGGCGGCTGCGCGTGCGAGCGATCTTCGCCTCGTCGGTTCCGGCGACCAGGTACGCGGGCTTCATCTCAGCCACGCATCGAGTCTAGGGCGAGCATCGGGCTTATCCCCCAGCCGGGTGCACGGTCCACCCGGAACCGCTCGCGTCGATGTCGATTTCGCCCTGGGTGTCCGTGCGCAGAGCCGGCACGTCGTGGGCCCTGAGCCCGTTCAGCGTTGCCTCGGTCGGATGGCCATAGGAGTTGTCCGCGCCCACGGAGATCACGGCGAGCTTCGGGACCGAGCGATCGAGCAGCTCCGCCAGCCCCGCATCGGCCGAGCCGTGGTGAGCGACCTTGAGCACGTCGATCGGGCCCGGGTCCATCGGCACCGCCTCGGCCTCGGCGTCGCCGGTGAGCAGCATCGAGAAGTGCCGCCACTGCGCCACGAGCACCAGGCAGAGCAGGTTCGGGTCCTGACCGGTCTCGCCGAGCAGCTCGCGGGGAGGCCAGAGCGCGCTCAGGCGCAGGGAACCGGAGTCGACCTCGCCGCCCTCCGCGAGCCGGTAGGGCTCCGCGCCACCGGTGAGCGCCGCGGCGCGGAGACGGGCGTCGGCGCTGCCGTAGACGACGCGCTCGACATGGAGCGCCCCGAGCAGCGCGCCGAGATCGCCGGCGTGATCCGACTGGTCATGACTGATCACGATCGCGGCGAGCGAGCGGATCCCGAGCTCGCGCAGGCGATCCTCAACGCCGTCCCCCGGGGGGCCGGTATCGACCAGGACCGGAGCGCCGTCGGGAGGATCCAGCAGGATCGAGTCGCCCTGGCCGACGTCGAGAATGCGCACCGCGAGGTCGCCGGGAGGAGCGGTGGCCCGCGAGGCGGGGCCGAAGGGCCAGACCAGCACGACGGCGATCAGGGCGAGCAGGGCGGCGGCCGGAACGCCGAGGGCGGGTCGCGGCAGCCTGAACTGACCACGCCGCCGACCGAGCCACCGCAGGAGGAGCTCCATGACGGCCAGCAGCGCCGCGTACGCAGCGCTCACCGACCAGACCGAGCCGAGGTGCACGGTCAACAGGGCCCAGCGCGGCGCGGCGAGCCAATGCGCGATCTGGGCGATGTAGGCGAGGCAGAGCGAGTCCAGCCAGTTGATCGGCTCGACCGGCAGCACCGGCAGCTGGCCCGCGATCCCCGCGAGCATGCCGAGCCACATCGCCGGCGCGACCGCTGGAGCGGCCAGCACGTTGGCGGGCAGCGCCGCCGGCGAGAGCTGATCGAACGCCTCCGCCATCAGCGGCGCGGTGGCGATGGTCGCGGAGATGGTCACAGCCACCGCCTCTGCGAGCGCCGTGCGCGCCGATTCGCGCTCCCCCGAGCCGGACAGCAGGGAGGCGAGGCGACGGGCCCAGAGCATGATCCCGATCACCGCCGCGAAGCTGAGCTGCCAGCCGACGTCACCGTCCGCCCGCGGGTTGAGCGCGAGGGTGACGGCCGCGGCCAGCAAGACCGCGTACCAGCGCGAGCGTGGCCGGTCGGCGAGGGCCGCGATCAGGCCGGCCGCACCCATCACTCCGGCGCGCTGGATCGACGGCCCCGCGCCGGTGACCGGCACGTAGATCGCGATCAGACAGAGCGCCCCGATCAGCCGGGCTCGCAACGGCAGCCCGAGCAGCGCCAGCATCGGCCAGGCCAGGACGCAGAGCAGGATCACGTTCTCGCCGCTGACCGCGAGCAGGTGCGTCAGATTCGAGCGCTGGAAGTCCTCGCGCGTGCCGCGATGGATCCGGTCGTCCTCGCCGAGTACGAAGCCGCGCGCCAGCGCCGCCTCGCGCTCGGGCATCCCCCGTCCCAGCGCCACCTCGGCCCTCTCCCTGATCTCGTCGATCCATCCCGCGAATCCGCCGCGGCGTCCCGGCCGCTCGTCGATTCGCTCGCTGCGCAGCGTCATCGCGATTCCCTGGCGGCGCAGGTATCCGGCGCGCCAGGGCTCGGGCGCCTCGAGCACACCTTCGGCCCGAAGCTCGGAGCCGACGGTCAGATCGCCGATCGACTCCGGTGCGATCACCAGCACCGGCCCCATGGGCGAGTCCACCCGCACGCTGACCTCATCGCCGGTTCGCCGAGGCACACCGGCGACGAACCCGTCCACCGTCACCGCCTGCCCGGGCCGGGCCCGAAGTGCCCGGTCATCGATGGAGTGCAGGCGAGCGCCTCCGGCGAGAAACCCGGCGAAGGCGGCCGTCAGGCCGACCACGACGAGCCAGGCGAGCGCAGCGGCGTCCCCCTTTCGGGGGCGGGCTGCCACCAGACCGAGCACGGCGATCGGAGCAGCTCCGAGGACACCGAGAGCTGGGTCCGAGGGGGCGAGCGGCGCGAGCGCGAAACCGGCCGTGGCGCCGGCCAGCGCGGCGAACCGCCACTCGCGTTTCACTCAGTGGTCACGTGGTACGCGGGACTGAAGGCAAGCTTCGATCCATTGGAGGAGCGATGACCACGAACCGCGAACAAACGAAGCGCGGGGGGCGGCAGCGTGCCCCGGCAACGGCGAGCCAAGAGCCCCTCGAAAGCCGACGGTCCCGGATGCAGGCTGCCGAGGGCCACGCGGGCAGCGTCCCGCGTGGCAACCAGCAACCGGAGAGGGAGATCATGGGCTCGCACCGCATCGCGTGGGACCGCGTGCTCGGTCACTGAGGCTGAGACGGGGACCACGCGCGGCGCTCAGGGCTGCAGAGCAGCCCTGAGCGTCTCCATCGTGGACGGGCCGATGCCGTCGACCTCGTCCAGTTGGTTGATCGAGGAGAGCCCGCCGTGCTGGTCGCGGAACTCGACGATCTTCTGCGCGGTGACCGGGCCGATGCCCTCGATGCCGTCGAGTTGCTCCACGGTCGCGCTGCCGAGACTCACCGGCCCCGCTTGGGCACCTGCCGCGCTCGTGGCGACCGTTCCCCTGCCAGGCACGACCACCTGCTGCCCATCGCTGAGCCGCGCGGCGAGGTTGATCGCGTCCTGGTTCGCCCCTCCCGCGAAGCCGCCGGCTCGCCTCACCGCATCCGTCACCCTCGATCCGGCCGGCAGGCGGTAGACCCCCGGGCGCCTGACGTCTCCCGCGACGTGCACAACGACGTCCCGGGTGCCCTCCCCCTCGTGTGACGAGTCCGCGGCGAAGCTCACCTCCGCGCCATCGCTCGAACCACCGCCGCTCGAGCGGATCCAGCGCGCCCCGAGCAGCAGCACCACGATCGCGATCGCCGCGTAGATCAGCAGTTGCGAGCGGCTCAGCTCCGGCACGTGCCGCAGGCTGACCCCGGGGCGCGCGCCGGATCCGGCCAGTTCGTCTCGGATCAGCGACGAATTGGTGCCGGCTCAGCGAACCTCGAAGCCGGAGAGTCCCTCCGGCTCCTCGTCCACCACCTCGACGTCGGCGACCTCGGCGCGCGAGGGCCCCCGGCGGCTGAACTCGACCATCTGCTCGACGACCTCGGGCTCGCCCTCGAAGACCGCCTCGACCGACCCGTCCGACGTGTTGCGAACCCACCCCGCCACGCCGGCCGATTCGGCGCGCCGACGCGTCGTGTCCCTGAAAAACACTCCCTGGACCCGCCCGCTGATCACGACCCGCCTGCGGGTCAGGGGGCTACTCCTCTTCTTCGTACTCCGAGGCGACCCCGACACCCGAGCGGCCGAAGACCTCGGACGAGGTCACCGGGGGCGACTGCACGGAGACACAGCAGAGATCGGAGGAGTTGCCGTTGGCGATCGAGTGATCGGTGGCCGGCGGGACCAGAACCAGGTCGCCTTCGGCGACCTCCTGCTTGTCACCGGCGACGGTCATGGTGCCGCGCCCGCTCACCACGATGTACACCTGCTCGGCCTCCTCGTGCGAGTGGAGCTCCTGGTCGATGCCCGCCGGGACCTCCAGCCAGGTCACTGACATGTTCCGGGAGCCGAGCTCTCCGGCGTCCATGAGGATGTGATTGCGGAGCCTGTGCCACTCCTCGGTGGGAGCCTCCGCGAGCCGCCTGACCAGCACCCGGCCTTTCTACCAGATCATCCAGTTACGACAAAGTTGACCAGGCGGCCAGGCACGACGATCTCCTTCGCCACGGCCTTGCCATCGAGGTACCGCTGGACGTTCTCGGAGGCCTTGGCCAGCTCGACGAGCTCTTCCTGGGCGGTGTCGGAGCCGACCTCGATCCGGTCGCGCAGCTTGCCATTCACCTGGACGACGAGCATGTAGGTGTCCCGCTCGAGCAGCTCCGGGTCGGCCTCCGGCCAGGGCTGCTCCCAAACGCGCGCCCCCTCGAGCCACTCGTAGACCTCGCAGCAGAGATGCGGGGCGAACGGAAAGAGCAGTGAGACCGCGCTCGAGGTCGCGAATCGAACCGCCGCGGCGCCCTTCGGGTCGTCATAGAGGCCGTCCTTGAGGCGGTAGGTCTCGTTGACCAGCTCCATCACGGCCGAGATCGCCGTGTTGAACTGGAAGCGTGGATCGATGTCGCGAGTGACCTTGTCGATCGCCCAGTGCGACTTGGCGAGGAGTTGCCT
Source organism: uncultured Solirubrobacterales bacterium (assembly GCA_963728875.1). GTDB lineage: Bacteria > Actinomycetota > Thermoleophilia > Solirubrobacterales > 70-9 > DASUPK01. Next base: position 220,417 of record CAVSLJ010000002.1, on the reverse strand, counting down.
GGCTTCGCCATCAATAGCCGCGTCCTCCCCCGTCTCACGGGTCGCGCTGTCGCGCGCCCTCGCACTACCGGGCGCGGCAACCTCCTTGAGCGGTTCCGTTCGATCGGCGACCTCACGCCCGAGGCGCCAGAGCCGCGAGAGGAACCGGAAGATCCCCTCCGCCCCCTCGTCCGACCAGTCGCCACCCTTGATCGGCGGGCCCATGAAGCAGATGTAGGTCCGCAGGGTGTCGGCGCCGAAGCGCTCCACGTACTCGGCCGGGCTGACCGTGTTGCCGCGGGACTTGGACATCTTCGCCCCGTCGCGAGTGATCATTCCCTGCGTGAAGAGGTTCGCGAACGGCTCGCGCGCCTCGAGCAGATCCATGTCGTGCAACGCCTTGACGAAGAAGCGCGCGTACATCAGATGGAGGATCGCGTGCTCGACACCGCCGATGTACTGGTCGACGGGCATCCAGTAGTCGGCGACCTCGCGAGCCCAGCACTCCTCGTCGTTGCGCGGGTCCAGGTAGCGGAGGAAGTACCAGGAGGAGTCCACGAAGGTGTCCATGGTGTCGGTCTCTCGGCGGGCCGGACCCCCGCACTTGGGGCACTCGGTGTTGACCCAGTCCTCCGCGGCCGCCAGCGGGCTCTTCCCCTTCGGCGCGTACTCCTCGATGTCCGGGAGCAGCACCGGCAGCTGCTCCTCCGGAACGGGGACCATGCCGTCCTCATCGCAGTAGACGATCGGGATCGGCGCGCCCCAGTAGCGCTGCCGCGAGACCAGCCAGTCGCGCAGGCGATAGTTGACCGCCTTCTTTCCGCGTTCCTCGGAGGCGAGCCACTCGACGATCTCGTCATATGCCTCGCGATTGTTCTTGCCGTCGAAGCGGCCCGAGTTGACCATCTCCCCGTCGCCGCTGTACGGCAGACCATCGTCGCCGCTGATGCGAGGGCGCGCGCCAGCGCGACCCGTTTCATGAGGGGAATCGGTTCCCTCGATCACCCGCCGGATCGGCAGGTCGTACGCCTTGGCGAACTCGTAGTCGCGCTCGTCGTGGGCCGGGACGGCCATGATCGCGCCGGTGCCGTACTCCATCAGCACGTAGTCGGCGACGAACATCGGGATGCTCTCGCCGTTCACCGGGTTGACCACCTTGCGGCCGAGCGGGACGCCGGTCTTCTGTCTCTCCTCGTCGGCACGGTCCTCGGCCGACGTCCTGGCCGACTCGTTGACGTATTCGCGAACCGCCTGCTCGTGCTCGGTCCCCGCGGCCAGCCGGTCGACCAGCGGGTGCTCCGGTGCGATGACGAAGAACGTCGCGCCGAAGAGCGTGTCCGGCCGCGTGGTGAAGACCGGAAAGTCGAGATCCAGCTCCTCGCAGCGGAAGATCACCTCGGCCCCGTCCGAGCGGCCGATCCAGTTGCGCTGCATGGTGATCACGTTCTCGGGCCACGACTCGAGCAGGTCGAAGTCGTCGAGCAGCTGCTGGGCGTAGTCGGTGATCCGGAAGAACCACTGCTCGAGCTGGCGGAGCTCGACCAGCGTGCCGCAGCGCTCGCAGTGCCCGTCGATCACCTGCTCGTTCGCCAGGACCGTCTGGTCCTTCGGGCACCAGTGCACGGGCGCCTCGTGCTTGTGCGCCAGCCCCCGCTCGTACAGCTTCAGGAAGATCCACTGGGTCCAGCGGTAGTACGAGGGCTGGTGCGTGCCGAACTCGCGGCTCCAGTCGATCGAGATCCCCCAGCGCATGAACTGCTCGCGGAAGGAGGCGATTGATTTCTCGGTCGCCTCCTTGGGGTGCTCGCCGGTGTTGATGGCGTTGTTCTCGGCGGGCAGGCCGAAGGCGTCGTAGCCCATGGGATGCAGGACGCTGAAGCCGCGCCGGCGCCTGAAATGGGCGATCGCGTCGCCGACGGAGTAGGTCTTCAGGTGCCCGACGTGCGGCTCGCCCGACGGGTACGGCAGCATCTCGAGCACGTAGCTCTTGGGCTTCGTCTCGTCGAATTCGGGCGAGCCCGGGTTCGCCACCACCCAGGTGTTCTCCGCCTCCCAGACGAGCTGCCACTTGCGCTCGATCGCCTCAGGGTCGTACCTGTCCATGGGCGCAGTGTGCCATGGCGCGAAAAGGGGGCCCCCTCACGGGGCCCCCTCTCTGCGAGCTCAACTTCTGGCCAGCGTTACTGGTTGGTGGTGGCCGATGCCGTGTAGAGACAGAAGATGTTCGACACGGTGATCGTGGCCGTCTTGTTCGACGTCGAGGTCCATACCTGGAGCGTCGTCGTTCCCACCTGACGACCCGCCAACGCAAGCGTGGTCCCGTTGTTGAACGTTGTCGAGTTCGGGTCGAGGCTCGCGGTTGCACCAATTTGCGTCTGGCCCAAAGCCGACATGTTCACTCCCGACGTATTGACCAGCTTGGGAGTCGTGTCGAGGCCGTTGGCCGCACAGTCAAACCGAACTGAACCGATTCCCGGAATGTCGAGCACGGTGTTGTTGACGGTGTTGCTGGCGGAGGTGAATGTATTGCTGTACGTGTGCCCCGAACCCCCCTGGTAGCCACCCGGTCCGACGCCTCCGAGCTTGTCGGCGTCTGCAGCCTTGTCGGCGTTCGTAGCCTTGTCGGCGTTCGTAGCCTTCGCGACAGTGAGTCCTGACGCCCTCTTCGTGATCTCGTTGTTGGCGATGTTGCGGACCTGCTTCTTGTCCTTCTTGCCCAGTGCAGCGACGGCCGAGCCACCGAGTGCCAGGACGACCGCGACGATCGCCACGACCATGGCGGGCGACGGCGCGTGCTTGACCAGCTTTCGCATCGTTTCTCCTTTGGTTGTGGCCAGCCGGGCCGACCTCTCCCAAGCGGCACGCTGTCCCGCTCCGAGGCTCCACCCAAACCAGCTCCCCACAAGCTGGCCTTTTCCTACAGCGACCTTCCCGGTGAGGCGGGAATGGTAGGTCTCGCGAGCGTATATTCGGAAGCGGATGGACGAACGAAGGAGGAGCGCATGTCGAGGTTGATCAGGCTGGATCGGACGGGACACACGGAGTTGGCGAATTGGTCGGCCGAGGACACCGAGTCTCAGCGGGCGGCGATCGAGGCCTTCCGCCGCGAGCTCGAGGAGGGCATGCTGGCGAGCGCGACGCTCCCGGACGGCGCGGCAGAGGTGGTCCGCGAGCTGCCGCTCGAAGCCGATCTCGTGATCATGCGGCGCCCGATAGCCGGGGGCTGAAATGGAGGCCGCTGTTCTGAGCGAGGCCGCCGCCATGCCGTGGCGGCGGCGAGCCAGCGAGCGCAGCCTGGCCCGCGAGGGGAGGATCTGGACGCTGTGGAGCGTCGGGGTGATCGTCACCTTCGGGATTCCCGCCGCGCTGCTCGTCTGGATTCAGCCGCTGGCGTTCCCCGTGTCGGCGATCTTCGTGGGCCATGCGATCGCCGTCCTTCACCTGCAGGCTCGCCGCGGCGCCCGGGGCGTGAAGCCGATCGGGGCGGACGCCGAGGCCGGTCCCCAGCGCGTTGCGCTCGGGCTGCTCGGCGACCTGGTGGGGCACGACGCTCGCGAGCTGCTCGGCGCCACCGGCCTGGCGCTGCAGCGGGGCCGGCTCGGCGCGTGGCTGATCGGCCAGGAGGGGGCGATCCTGGTCAGGCCGGGCGGCCATCGTGTCCACTGCTTCTGCGTGCGCGTCGGCGAGGCGGGCGACCTGCCGCCCGCGGACCGGGTGGCGCACCTGCTGCTCGCGCTGCGCGAGGACGAGCGGGGGTTCGCGACGGTCGCGAACCGGAACTTCTCAGGGGCGACGTGGCGCGTGCGGTGGCAGCTGCCGGCCCGCTCGCGGCCGGCGCTGCGCGGCCGGAGCCTGACTCGAGCTAGCCCTCCTGGGCCTGAATCTCCTTGACCTTGCCCTCGAGCTGATCCATCACGGCGGGGTCGCGGAGCGTGGTGACGTCACCGAGCTCGCGTCCCTCGCCGATGTCCCGGAGGAGCCGGCGCATGATCTTGCCGGAGCGGGTCTTCGGCAGGTCGCCGGCCCAGATGATGCGCTTGGGCCGGGCGATCTTCGAGATCCGATGGGCGACGTGGTCGTTGATCTCCTGCTGGATCTCGTCGGAGCCCTCCAGGTCGCCCTCGAGGGTGACGAAGGCGCAGATCGCCTGACCTGTGTCCTCGTCCTTGATCCCGATGACGGCCGCCTCCGCGACCTTGGGGTAGGAGACGATTGCGGACTCGACCTCCGCCGTTGACAGGCGGTGGCCCGAGACGTTGACCACGTCGTCGATCCGGCCGAGGATCCAGAAGTAGCCGTCCTCGTCCTTCCGGGCGGCGTCGCCGACCAAGTAGGTCGTCTCGTCCCACTTGCCGTAGTAGGTCTCCTTGAAGCGGTCGTCCTCCCGGAACAGGGTGCGCAGCATCCCGGGCCAGGGGCGGCGGAGCGCCAGGTAGCCCTGGTCGCCGTCGACCTCGTTGCCCTCGTCGTCGAGAACGGCGGCGTCGATGCCCGGCAGCGGCCTGGTCGCCGAGCCCGGCTTCGCCGGGGTCAGGCCCGGCAGCGGGCTGATCAGGATGTTGCCCGTCTCGGTCTGCCACCAGGTGTCGACGATCGGACAGCGCTCGCCGCCGATCACCTCGTAGTACCAGAGCCATGCCTTCGGGTTGATCGGCTCGCCGACGGTGCCGAGCAGGCGCAGGGATGAGAGGTCGTGGTTCTGCGGGTACTCCACGCCCCACTTGATGCAGGCGCGGATCGCGGTCGGCGCCGTGTAGAAGATCGACACCTTGTGTCGCTCGATGATGTCCCACCAGACGTCCTTGTCCGGATAGTCCGGGGGCCCCTCGTACATCACGCCCGTGGCTCCGTTCGAGAGCGGGCCGTAGACGATGTAGGAGTGTCCGGTCACCCAGCCGACGTCCGCGCCGCACCAGAACACGTCCGACTCGGGCTTCAGGTCGAAGACGTAGCGGTGAGTGAAGGTGACCCCGAGCAGGTAGCCGCCGGTGGTGTGCAGGACGCCCTTCGGCTTGGCCGTCGAGCCGGAGGTGTAGAGGACGAAGAGCGGGTGCTCTGCGTCCATCGGCTCCGCCGGGCACTCGTCGTCCGCTGACTCCATTGCCTCACCGAACCAGACGTCGCGTCCATCCTTCATCTCGCACTCGGCGTCGGTCGCCTTGACGACGAAGATGGTCTCGATCGAATCGAGGTCGCCGATGCCCTCCTCGTCCACGGCGCTCTTGATCGGGGCCGTCTTGCCCTTGCGGCGGGCGCCATCCACGGTGATCAGCGCCTTTGCGTCGGAGAACTCCATGCGCTCGCGCACGGCCTCGGCGGAGAAACCGCCGAAGACGACGTTGTGGGGGGCGCCGATGCGGGCGCAGGCGAGCATCGAGATGACGACCTCGGGGATCATCGGCAGATAGATGCCGACGACGTCGCCCTTCTTGATGCCGCGATCCTTGAGCGCGTTGGCGAACTTCTGCACGTCGCGGTGGAGGTCGGCGTAGGTGATGTCCCGCTCCTCGCCCTCCTCGCCGCGCCAATGGAAGGCGACGCGGTCGCCGTTGCCGGCGTCGACGTGGCGATCCAGGCAGTTGTGCGAGACGTTCAGCTTGCCGTCGGCGAACCACTTGTAGAAGGGGGCGTTCGACTCGTCGAGGGTCTGGGTCGGCGTCTCGAACCAGTCGATCAGCTCCTCCGCCTGGCGCTGCCAGAACCCTTCGAGGTCATCAGAGGCCTCCTCGTACATCGACTCGTCGGTGACCAGCGCATCCTTCTTGAAGTCGTCGGGGGGCGGGAACTTCTCGATGTCGAGCATCGACTCGAGTTGCTTTTGGAGATCCTCGCCACTCACCTTCGTCGCCATCTCTCCTCCTAAGTCTGGTCTTGATTCAAACCTACTCTTCAACGCGATTGACGGCCGGATGGGCGGCGCCGGGTAGCCGGCGCCGCCAGTCCGTCAGAGTCCTAGCGTCCTGCCGGATCGACCTCCTCTCCGCGCGGTACCTGAAGCGGCATGACCGGTGCGATGGTCCGGCCGAACGTCGAGTTGATCACGGCCGCGAATGATGCGTACCAGGCCGCGACCGCCGTGGCGAGCCCGATGTACCCGCCCCAGTGGATCACGTTCTCGTTGCCGCCCGAATTGCCCGCGCCGAGCAGGATGAACGTAATCGACAGCAGGAAGAACACGAGGGCGACCGCACCGGTGGTCCGGAGCGAGGCGACGAACATGTAGGTGGTGAAAATCGCCCAGGCCCAGAGATAGAGGCCGATCGCAGTTCCGGCGTGGGCCTCCGGAATGTCCTTCGCGAAGAACGTCACCAGCGCCCAGAAGGAAATCCAGAAAGCGCCATATGACGAGAATGCGACCGCGCCGAAAGTGTTGCCGGTGCGGAATTCCCACATCCCGGCAAGCAACTGCGCAATGCCGCCGTAAGCAAGCGCCAATCCCAGGACCACCGGTTCCCCGGCGTCACTGACGATGTTCGCGTTGAACATGCTGAGAACGAACGTGGTCATCGCGAATCCGGCGAGCCCAAGGGGCCCCGGATCGGCAGGAATCCACGACGAGGCTGACCTCGAAGATTCCATCTGACTGTCTCCTTCCTTGCCGACCGAACCCGGCCCAACGCTCACATGCAGTGCCGCGGTTCGGCGGGCGGCTACGTAGTGAGGTTCCTATCCGCCCATACCCCCGCGCAGCCGTTTGCTAAACGCAAAGGCTCTGACAAGTCAGAGACCCGGCGGCCTCGGCGAGCAGGCCGACCTGAGCCGGGTCGCTGCTGCACGGGAAGAGGATGAGCTCGTCGCAGTTCCATTCCTCATACGCCTTCATGAACGCCCTGACGGCGTCGGCGTCCTTGGGGGCGCCCGAGACGATGCCCTGTACCGCCTCCTCCCCCAGCCAGGCGTAGTAATCGCCGGCATAGGCTTGGACGCTCGCCTCGGCGTCGAGGCCGAGGGCGTAGTAGCCGAGGGCCAGCGTCCGGGGCCGGTCCTCGCGGCCGGCCCTCTTCCAGGCGTCTTCGAGGCTGGCGAAGTCCGCCCCGAACTGAGAGGGTCCGGAACCGCCCTGAGTCCAGCCGTCGCCGTACTTGGCCGCGCGCTCGAGAGACGCCTGGACGTATCCGCCGACGAGGAGGGACGGGCCGTTGCCCGAGGGGCGGGGGCCGACCTTCGACTCGAGCTCGCCGTCGCCGTTCCAGATGGCGCGGATCTTCTCGAAGGCCGAGTCGAGCCAGGCTCCGCGGCCGGACATGCCGAGGTTGCTGATCTCGTAGTCGTCCTCGCGCCCGCCGATGCCGATGCCGAGGACGGCGCGGTCGCCGCCGGCCAGGGCGTCGAGCGAGAGGAACTGCTTGGCGATCATCGCCGGATTCGCCCGCAGCGGCCCGAACATGACGTCGGTGACGAGCTTGATTCGCTCGGTGACCGCGGCGGCCGCTGAGAGGGCGACGACCGGCTCGTAGTTCGGGAAGACGATGCGGTCGATCGTGCCGAGGGACGAGAATCCGGCGTCCTCGGCGGCACGCGCCCAGTCGGTGAGCTGGTCGCCGGTCGTCCCCGGCACCGTGTTCGGCAGTCCGATTCCGAGATCCATCTCGCTCCTTTCGTCGACCTACAGTTCGTTCGTGGCTTCCTCCCAACCTGCCGAGGTTGTTGCGTGGGCAAACAACCTGCTGGAGAGCGAACGGGTTGGGCGGCTCGGCCTGCTGGACGAGGAAGGTGGCCCGCGCGTGTTGCCTGTGACCTTCGCGTTGGCCGAGAGGAGGATCTGGACCGCGATCGATCAGAAGCCGAAGCGGGCCGGTGAGTTGGCGCGGCTGCGTTTCGTGCGCCAGGATCCCCGGGCGGCGCTGACGGTCGATCGCTATTCGGACGACTGGGAGGAGCTGGCGTGGGTGCAGGTGCTGGGTTCGGTGCGGATCCTCGAGGTCGGCGCGGGTGAGGTCGGGCTGGCGGCGCTCAGCGCGAAGTACGAGCAGTACCGGGCGGATCCTCCGCCCGGCCCGTTGCTGGCTCTGGAGCCGCACCGCTATCTGTGGTGGCGAGCTGAGGAGTGGAGCTAGCGGGACTCGAACCCGCGACCTTTCGGCTGCCAGCCGAACGCTCTCCCAACTGAGCTATAGCCCCAGGCAGGCAGCGGCCAGTGTAACGCCGGCCCGGCAAGGCCCCGGCCTCAGAGCTGCGTCGCGATCAGGCTGACGACACCAGCCAGCACCGCGGCGATCATGCCTCCGCCAACCTGGATGATCGTGCGCTGAAGGCTGTCGATGCGACCGTCGATCCGTGCATCCTGCGCGTCGAAGCGAGCGTTCATGTCCGACCTGAGCGCCCGCAGCTCACCGTCGATCCGGTTGAACCCGTCGTCCACCCGGTGAGACAGGTCGTCAAGCCGTTCGTCCGTCCAGCTGATTCTCGCTCGCTCCATGCCGCGAAGAGTAGTCCCGCAAAGGGCTCAGGATGCGCGACGAACGTCAGCAATTCGGGACGGCGGCGTCGCTAGGCCGCGCGGTTCCGCTCGGCGCTGCCGTCGTCCACGTCGAGGATCACACCGTTCCGGCGCGCATCGCGAACCACGAAGTCGAAAGGCGCCTTCTCCTCCAGCGCCCGCAGCAGGTCGATCGGATTCTCCAGGTTCATCGAGACCCAGGCGCGGCCTCCCGAGAACCGCTTCACCTTGATCTCCGACGCGCCGTCGATGCCCGCCGCCGCATCCTCGAAGCCGGTCAGCTGCGCGAAGTCGGCGAACGGCCCGACCTCGATCTCGACCTGGCCGGCGTACACGCCAGCCTGCGCCGGCTCGGTCCCGACCGCCGGCCGATCTTCCCCCTCGATCCCCAGCCGCTCCTTGGCCACCTCCGCAAGCTCCGAGACCCGCGCCCCCAGCTCGTCCCTCAGCCCCGACAGCTCGGTCACCCGGTCCGCCATCTGCACCGCGTCCTCGAGCGCCTTCATCCGGATCCGGGTCGCCTGCCTGCGGGCCTGACCGTAGATCTCCTCCACCCCCCTGCTGACGGCCGCCGCCATCGGCCGCTTCAGGGCATCCTGCAGCCGCTTCTCCCGCTCGACGACCCGCTCCGCCAACCGCTGCGCCTCCCGCTCCAGGCGGGCCAGCCGGGCGTCGCGCGCCGCGAGCGCGGCATCGACCTCATCCGGGTCGTAGCCTCGCAAGGCGCGCGAAAAACGCTCCTTCGACACGAGCGGGAGGCTAAGAGCGGCTTCGGACGCCTAAAACAAGCGCGGCCACAGGCGGCCGCCCCCCTCCCCCGTTTTCAGAGGTGTGATTCAGAACCGCTGCCGCCCCCGTCAGGGGCGAAGCACGACCGCTCCGCCGGCGCCGCCCCCGGTTGCTGCCGCGAAGGCCGCGGCGGCTTCCTCGAGCGGGAAGGTCGCCGCGACCGAGACCCCGAGCTTCCCGGCCGCGAGCAGCTCGGCGAGCTCGCCGAGACCACGGCCGTCGGGCTGCACGATCACCGACGAGATCTCGATCCCCCGCTGTTCGTCCGGTGTGTCCTCGGTGATCGTCGCAAGGTGACCGCCGTCGCGCACGGTGCCGATCGCGTCTGCTGAGCCGCTAGGCACGGCGTTCGCGACGGCGGTCACGCCCAAGCCGCCGCCGATGGCGCGCGCCCGCTCCGGCCAGTCGGGGTCGTGATAGTCGAGCACGTGGGCCGCTCCCAGGAGTCGCAGCCGCTCATGGCTGGCCGGTCCTGCGGTCGCGATCACCTCGGCGCCGCGCGCCGCGGCCAGTCCAACGAGCAGCGTGCCGGTCACCCCGCTCCCACCGTTGACGAGGACCAGGTCGCCAGGGCGTACCGCCAGGGCTCCGTCGATCACCTGCGTGGCGGTCAGGGCCGGAACGGGGAACGCAGCAGCAGCCTCCCACGAGAGGGCGCCAGGCTTTCGCGCGAGCACCGTCGCCGAGGCGATCAGGAAGGGCGCCCAGGTTCCCTGATCCCGCAGCGGAAGGGGGTGGCTAAGCACCTCATCGCCCGGCTCCCAGTCCTCGACGGAATCTCCGATCGCCGTGATCGTCCCGGCAGCCTCGACGCCGAGCGCCATCGGAGGGGCGCGGCCGACGTCCCAATCGCCCGTCCGGACGAACTCCTCCCAGTTGCCGACGCCCGCGGCCCGGATTTCGATCAGGACCTCGTCGTCCGCGAGGGGGCGCGGATCTGGGAGGTCGATCCGCCCGACAGCACCGCCGAATTCGCTGATACCGGCGGCCCGCATCAAAGAGGCGCTGTCTGAGCGTGGGCCGGCTCGGCGATGAAGGGCCGGCGGATGAAATCTTCGAAACTCACCTCCAACATCGCCCGCCCAGTATCTCGCACGACACTGCTGCTTTCCGTGCAAGGCAGCAGCCCGGCCCGTCGAAAATCACACGTCTATGCGTTGAAGGGGTCGCCGCTAGGCGGCGCCGCGCGCGCCCGAAACGTCCAATTCGAGCTGCCCAGCCTCGCCCCAGAGCTGCTCCAGCCGGTACCTCTCGCGCGGCTCGGGGGTGAACACGTGCAGCACCGCATCCAGGTAGTCCATCAGCACCCACTCGGCCTCTCGCTCGCCCTCGACGCGAGCCGGAAGCCATCCGTCCCTCTTCAGCTGGTGATAGACCTCGTCGTGAATCGCCTTCGCCTGCCGCTCGTTGCGGGCCGTGCAGATCACCAGGTAGTCGGTGTAGCCGACCAGCTGCCGCACGTCCAGCGCGACCATGTCGGTCGCCTGCTTGTCGTCCGCGATCGCTGCCAGGCGCCGTGCCAGCTCCTCAGAGGTCATCTCGGCCCCGCGCGTCACCGGTACAGACCCCGCTCCCCGATCACCCGCACCACCTGATCCGGAACCAGATGCCGGAGCGGCTTTCCCTCCCGCGCTCGCTGCCTGACTGTGGTCGAGGACGCTCCGCAAAGTGGCATGTCGATTATCTCCGCCCGATCGGATGCCCCAAGCCGCTCCAGCGCCGACTCCACCGCGCCGAGCCCGACTCCCGGCCTCGGCACCACCCCAAGCTTCGCCAGCTCCAGCATCCGCGCCGGCTCCTTCCAGCTCGCCAGCCCCGATGCCACGTCGGCGCCGAGGAGGAAGTAGAGCTTGTCCTCCGGCTCACGCTCCGCCAGCAGCTCGAGCGTCCTGTAGCTGTAGGACGTCTCATCGCGTTCCACCTCGAGGCCGGACGCCTCCACCCCGTCCTCTCCCTCGGTCGCCAGCATCGCCAGCTCCAGCCTGACCTCCGCTCCGGGATCGTCCTCGATCTCCTTGTGGGGCGCCCGCCGCGTCACCATTAGGAGCACCCGATCCAGATCGAGCTGCCAGCGCGCCTCCTGGGCGAGCAGAAGATGTCCCACGTGGGGCGGGTTGAAGGCCCCGCCCAGGACCCCGATCCGAGCGACGTCCTTACTCCCTGATCTGACCGCTGCCGTGCACGACGTACTTGGTGGTCGTCAGCTCGCGCAGCCCGATCGGCCCGCGCGCGTGCAGCTTCTGGGTGGAATTGCCGATCTCCGCCCCCATGCCGAACTCGTAGCCGTCGGTGAACCGCGTGGAGGCATTGACGTAGACCGCCGCCGAGTCCACTGCGTCGGTGAACTCATCGCCCACCTCCTGCGAGCGGGTCACGATCGCATCGGAGTGCCCGGTGCCGTGCTGGTTGATGTGATCGATCGCCTGGCCAACCGAATCGACGACGCCGACCGCCATCTTCAGGGCGTGGTACTCGGTGTCCCAGTCGGCCTCGGTGGCCTCGCCGACCTCAGCCGATCCCGCCCACTCCCGGGTCCGGTCGTCACCAACGAGCTCCACCCCGGCTTCGCTCAGCTTCGCCAGCACGCTCGGCAGCAGCTCGACCGCAACGTCCTTGTGCACGAGCAGCGTCTCCGCCGCATTGCAGACCCCGGGCCTCTGCACCTTCGCGTTGTACGCGACTCGCTCCGCCATCTCGAGATCGGCGTCCTGATGGACGTAGACGTGGCAGTTGCCGGCGGCCGCATACATCACCGGCACCTTCGCGACCTCCTTGAGCGCGTTCTTCAGCCCCTCGCCCCCGCGCGGAATGATCAGGTCGACCAGCCCCTCGGCCGTGGCGAGCTCGGCGAGCTGCTCGTGACCACCCGAGAGCAGCACGACGGAGCCGGCGGGCAGCTCGGCGGCCGCAAGCGCATCGGCCAGCAGCCGCGCCAGGAAGGCGTTCGAGCTCTCGGCGCTGCTCGACCCACGCAGCACCGCCGCATTCCCGCTCTTCAGGCAGAGCGCCGCGGCATCGATCGTCACGTTCGGCCGCGCCTCATACACGACCGCAACCACGCCGATCGGCACCCGCTTCTTCGCGACCTCGAGGCCGTTCTCCAGCGTCCACCCCTCGACCACCTCGCCGACCGGGTCCGGCAGCTCGGCGATCTCTCGCACGCCCTTGGCCATCTCCGCCACCCGCGCCTCGGTCAGCGTGAGCCGGTCGAGCAGGGCCTCGTTCAACCCCTCCTCGCGGCCGGCGTCGACATCCGCGGCGTTGGCCTCGAGCAGCCCGGCGACGCTCGCGTCGATCCGGTCCGCCAGATCCTTCAGGCAGGCGTCCTTCTCGTCGCGACTGGCGCGTGCAAGCTGATGCGAGGCATCCTTCGCCTCGCGAGCGCTCTGCTCAACGGTCTTGGCGGCGGTGGCCATTGAGCAAAGAGTAACCGGGCGCCCAGGCCGCCGAAGGCGCTGCTTTGCACGGAAGCCGCACCTCGCTATGCGTCGCTGCTTTCGACCAACCGGCCGAACAGCAGGTCGAAAAGAGGGACGTACACGTCGAGTGACACTGCGTCGGGGTCCACCAGGTGCTGGACGGCGAGGCCGACGTCCAGCGCGATCATCCCGGTTGCGAGCTGATCGGGCGCAAGCGGCGGCTTCCTCCCGGCCTCGTCGAACGCCGCGCCGATCTGGCCGGCCACCAATGCCCGGTTCCCGCTCCAAAAGGTTGCTGCGAGCTTTCGAAACTCCTCGTCCCGCGCCGCCTGGGTCAGGCACTCGAGCCAGAGGCGGAAGAGCCAGCTTCCCCGCTCGTCCCTCTGCACGTCGCGCAGCCGCTCGGCTCCCCAGCGGAGCTGCTCGCGGGGGGTGCCGGGCTGCTCCTGGGACTCCTTCGCGAGCTCGGCATAGCGGTCGTAGACCCGGGCGTGGAGGAGCTCAACGAAGAGCTCGTCCTTGCCCTTGAAGTTGGAGTAGAAGGCGCCACGCGTGTAGCCGGCCTCAGCCGCGATCTCCTCGACGCTCGAACCCTGCAACCCCCGCCGAAGAAAGACTCGCTCTCCGGCGTCCAGCAGCCGGCGCCGCGTCTCCGCCTGTTTCTCCTTGCGTGTAAGCCGCTTCGGGCGCCTCGGCCTGGGCACCGTCTTCGGAGGGGCCATCAGAAGGCTGGCTGGCTCGGCAGCGGGTCGCCGGCGTAGAAGAAGAACCAGATCTCGAAGACGATGATTGCGAGCACCCCAACGACGATGAAGAGCCGCTCGATCGGGTCAATCCGCTGATCCTCCGGCCTAGGGGCATCGCTGAAGCTGCGGTTCCAGGAGCGCCGTCTCACCCGTGCGCGCTCCTGACCGGAGTCGATCGACCTTCCCCGGATCCACGATCCCCCGAGCAGAGCGAGCCAGTAGGAGACGATGATGCCCGTCGCGATGAAGACGGCGAGGGAGGGCGTCAGGTCGCGCTTGGTGCCGGCGAGCTTCGACGCGAGCCAGATCCACCCCAGCGGGATACCGGCGGCCGCCGCGATCGCGAAGGCTGTTCCCCAAACAGATCCGACGCCGTTGACGAGCCGCCGGAGGCGCGGGTGCTGTCCTCTGTCCGTCTCCACCGTCGCATACAGTACCGCATTCGCATACGAGGCTGTATCTCAGTTGCCGCGGCCGTTACGAGACGTTCGCCTTCTGCCGCTGCTCGTTGTGCACGCCCTCCGCGAACTCCTCCACGATCTTGGAGTTGAACGCCGGGATGTCGTCGGGCTTTCGCGAGGTGACCAGGCCGGAATCGACCACGACCTCCTCGTCCACCCAGTTCCCGCCGGCGTTCCGAATGTCGGTCTGCACGCTCGGATACGAGGTCACCTTGCGGCCGTCGACCACGTCGGCCTCGACCAGCATCCACGGCGCGTGACAGATCGCTCCGACCGGCTTGCCGGCGGCGAAGAACTCCCGCAGGAACCGCACCGCATCCTTGTCGGTCCGCAGCCTGTCCGGGTTCGCGACGCCGCCAGGCATCACGACGCCGTCGTAGTCGCCGGCGTTGGCCTCGGCGGTCGTCTTGTCGACGTCCCAGATCTCGGCCTTGTCGAGGTGTTCGAACCCCTGAACCTGGCCGGACTCGGTCGAGATCACCTCCACCTCGCCACCGGCCTCCTCGACCGCCGTACGCGGCTCGAAGTACTCGACCTGCTCGACCCCCTCATTCGCCATCAGGAAGGCAATCCGCTTGCCCTTCAATTCGTCAGCCATTCGGACCGGCTCCTTTCCTCTCGAAAGTTGTCAGTCGCGGGTTACCCGGCAATGAAGGGCTGCGAAACCGCTCCTCGGGCGGGTGGCGCCGAAATTGACTTTCGACACTCGCCCTTGCGAGTGTCGATCAATTTCGGCGACAGGACCCGCCCGCCGAGCCGCTTGGCTAGGTCTGAATGCTCTTCACCTCGAGGAACTCCTCGAGGCCGAACCGCCCGTATTCCCGCCCGTGCCCGGACTGCTTGTAGCCGCCGAACGGCGCGATCGGGTTGAAGGTGGCGCCGTTGATCTGCACCTGGCCGGTGCGCATCCGCCGCGCGAACGCCTTCGCCCGCTCCGGATCGGCCGACCAGACTCCCCCGTCGAGCCCGTAGATTGTGCCGTTCGCGATCTCGGCGGCCTCGTCCTCGGAGTCATAGGGAATGATCGAGAGCACCGGGCCGAAGATCTCCTCCTGGGCGATCGCCATGTCGGGCTTCACCTCGGAGAAGACGGTCGGGCGAACGAAATAGCCCGTCTCGAGGCCCTCGGGCGGCTCGACCCCTCCGGTGACCAGCTTCGCCCCTTCTTCCTCACCCTTCTGGATGAAGCCGCGCACCCGCTCCTGCTGGGCCTCGGAGACCAGCGGACCCAGGCGGGTGCTCGCCTCGAACGGGTCGCCCGGCGCCGCCTTCTCGGCGGCTGCCGCGGCGATCCCCTCGGCCTCGGCCAACTTCTCCCGCGGCACCAGCATTCGCGTATGGGCGCTGCAGGTCTGACCGGAGTTGAGGTAGCAGTTGGAGACCCCATGGCCGACGGCCGTCTTCAGGTCGGCGTCGTCGAGGATCACGTTCGCCGACTTGCCTCCGAGCTCCAGCGCGACCCGCTTCACGGTTCCCGCTGCGACCTCGCTGACGCGGCGCCCGGCGCGGGTCGACCCCGTGAACGAGACCATGTCGACGTCGTCGTGGGCGGCGATCGCTTCCCCGACGACCGGGCCGAACCCGGTGACGAGGTTGAAGACGCCGGCCGGCAGGTCGAGCGAGTCGATGATCTCGGCCAGGATGAAGGAGCTCAGCGGAGTCACCTCGCTCGGCTTCACCACCACGGAGCAGCCGGCGGTCAGGGCGGGACCGACCTTGGCGCAGATCTGGTGGAGCGGATAGTTCCACGGCGTGATGCAGCCGACCACGCCGATCGGCTCCCGGACGATCAGCGAGTTTCCGATCTGCTCCTCCCAGTCGACCTCGGACGCGACCTGCGCCATCGACCCGAAGTCCATGGCGGGCAGGCCGGCCTGGATCGTCCTGGCCAGGGCCAGCGGCATGCCGACCTCGGCGGAGATCAGCGCGGCGATCTCGTCGCCGTGCTCGGCGAGCGCCGCGCTGATCGCCATGCAGGCATCGACGCGTGACTCGACCGGGACCTGGCGCCAGGCCTCGAAGCCGGCGCGAGCGGCCTCGACCGCACGATCGACGTCGGCAGGGGTCCCCTCGGGGATCCGGCCGATGACCTGCTCTGTCGTCGAGTCGATCACCTCGATCGTGTCGCTGCCGGTGGGTTCGACCCAGTCACCGCCGATGTAGAGGCGGTCGCGGACGATCTCTTCCGTGGGGTGTCCCGCCTGCGCGGGTGCTGCGGTCTCGGTGGCCAAGGTCTCGCTCCTCCTGTTTCGAAGTTCTCTTAAGCGGTTGCGGCTTCGGCCTGTTTCGCCTCGCCCGAGGCGCCGGCGTCATCGGCAATCGCCTCGGCGGTGCGATGCGCCAGCGACATGATGCTGACCATCGGGTTGGTCCCCGACGAGGTCGGGAACGCGCTGCCGTCCCCGATCCAGACGCCCTTGGTGTCGTGCAACTCGCCGTAGGGGCCGGCGACCGAGGTCTGCGGGTCGGAGCCCATGCGGCAGGTGCCCATCTGGTGGGCGCTGAAGAGCTTGTAGCCGCCGGCCCGGAACGGGATCCGCTTGACGCCGACGATGAAGGCGTCGAGGTCGTCGCCGCGGCGCCAGGTCGGGGCGCCCTCGGCGAGCGGCCCGATCTGGTGCGCACCAGCGGCCTCGTGCAGGCGAACCTGGACCTCGATCCCCTTCTTCAGGTTCTCGAGATCGAGCGGGTCGGTGACGGCATAGGTCGGTACCGCCTCACCATTTGGGTCGACGGTCACCTGGCCTGAGCCGCGGTCGCGAGTGAGACCGAGGAAGTTCGCGCTGAAGCGGAACTCCTCCATCCGCTGCTTGTGATCAGCGCCCGAGATCCAGGGCGTTGAGGAGCCGATCAGGCCGGGCGCGTACTGACCGGACTCGATCAGGAAGCCGTAGCCCTCGCCCGTATCGGCGAACTCGTCGCAGAGTCCCGCCTGCGGCGGGCCCCACCAGGCCTGCTGGTCGCTGCCGTAAGCGCCGGCCACCACGCTGCAGGGATGGAGTCGCAGGTTCTGGCCGACCGCCGGGCCACCGATCCCGGAACGGAGCAGCAGCGCCGGGGACTCCAGGGACCCACAGGCAACCACCACACGGGGCGCCTTGACGGTCACCTGCGCCGCGCGCCCGTCCGGCGTCTGCCAGACGGCCTCCACGCCGGTGGCGCGGCCGTCCTCGGCGAGGACCTTGGTGGCGCGGGTGAAGGTGAGGAAGCGGGCGCCGTGCTCCTGGGCGTCGGCGAGCCAGGTGCGGTCCGCGCTCCGTTTGCTCCCGGACTGGTCGCCGAAGCCGAGGTATCCCGCGGTCTCCGGCGAGTGGGTCTCCGGGTCGGTGTTGCGGATGATCGTCTCGAAGCTCCAGTCGAGCGCCCCGGCACCGTCCCGCATCCGCTGATGGGGCCCATTCAGCTCGCTGCAGCTATCGGTCGCGTTGATCCGCGTCCACACCGCGTCGAGGTGGCGGTCGAATTCGGCGCCGTCCACGCCCTCCAGGCCGTGCTCGCGCGCCCACTGCTCGCGGACCCAGGGGCGCGTGCGCAGGCAGTTCATCCAATTGATCGTGGTGCCCCCGCCCAGCGTCGTCCCGGCGACCAGGCTGACGTTCCCGTCGGCCGTCGGGTTGGGCCCGCCCCGCCAGAACATCTGCTGATAGGCCGGCAGCTCGAGCTGGGTGAAGTCCGATTCGTTGTAGTAGCCCGCCGCCTCGACGACTACGACATCGAGGCCGCGCGCCGCCAGCACCGCCGCCACGACCGAGCCACCGGAGCCGGAGCCGACGATGCAGACGTCGGCCTCGACGGTTTCCTCGGATCCCTCCGGCTGATGGATCCTGAGCGGCTTCTCGACCGGCGACGGAGCGGAGATCGGCCCCGGGTAGCCGAAGGTCTTCCAGTTCGGGTTCTGGCCGGTCTGGGGGTCTGGCGCCCCATAGTGGAGGAAGAGCGTCATCCCGATCAGCGCGGCAACGCCGGCGGCGGCGCGCGGGTCCGAGAGCGCGGTGTTGCGGAGGATCTGCTCCCTCGACTCCTGCGACGGCGCCCGGATGATTCCCTGCCCGCCGAGCGCGTCGATCAGCTGCAGCAGCCCGCCCTGCAGCTCGGGATCGGGGATCTCGGAGATCAGCTGGGCGGCGCCGGCGTCGACGCCGATGTCGCTCGCCTTGCGGCCCCAGAGCCCCTCGGGGTCGCGGTCGCGCGGCAGCGAGGGGACGACCGTGTCGCAGACCGCCCTCAGGATGGCCTGCTGCGAGTCGCTCAGCACGCTGCCGGTTTCCTCTCCGGAACCCATCGATTGGGGACTCTAGTACTTCGGACTGGCTGGCTGGCCAGTGCTGAGCTTCCGCCGGGCGAGGATGGCCAGGCTGGTGGCGACGATGGCAGCGATTGCGGCCGCGGCGAAGGCCGCGGCCGCGCCGTGGTGCTGGGCGAGCGGTCCCGAGAGCGCGTTTCCCGCCGCGGAGCCCATCGCGAGCGAGGTGGACTGCCAACCGAACGCCTCGGCCGCCGCGGCTCCGGCGTGATCCTCGACGAGCAGGGCGACGGTGGTGACGATCGGATTGATGGCGGCCCCCGCGAGCAGGAGCGGAACGATCATCACGGCGAAGGACGGCGTTGCGATCAGGGGAATGATCGCCAGCGCATAGAAGCCTAGGAGCAGCGCAAGGCGGACCGCGGCGCCGAGGCCCCAGCGCCTCGCCGCGTATCCGATCGCGCCGAGGATCCCGCCGACCGACATCACCCCGAGCAGCACGCCGCTCAGCGCCGGAACTCCGCGCTCCCCGGCCAGCGCCGGGATCCCCAGCTCGACGCAGCCGAGCGCGAGCGCGAAGCCGAGGTTGACCACGAGAGCCAACCGGACCCCACCCGAGCGAAGAGCGCTGCGTCGCCCGACCCTCGGCTCGGCGTGCAGATCACGTGGCATCACCGCCGCGAGCACCAGCGTGCCGGCGCTCGCGAGGCCGCCGACGACCAGGACGGCCGCGGCGGCCGAGGCGACCGCGACCACCGCGGCCAGCAGCAGCGGCCCGAGCAGCACCGCGATCTCCTGCGTCAACGTGACGAAGCTGTAGGCGGCGGTTCGATCCTCTTCGCCGGCCATCCGCCCCCAGGTGATCCGCATGCTCGCCGAGACGGGCGGCTCCCCCAGTCCGATCGGAATCGCGAAGAGGAGGACCGGCCAGGTCGCGCCGACCAGTTGGGTCCACGCCACCAGGCCACCGAACCCGGCGAGATGGATCGCCGCGCATGGGATCAGCACCGGTGGAGGGCCGTGCCGGTCCATCAGCCGGCCCTGCACCGGCCGCGCCGCCCCGGTGGCGATCAGGAACGCGCCGGCGGCCGCGCCCGCGAGCGAAAGGCTGCCACCGGCTTCCCTGACCACGAGGATGATCCCGAGCCCCGCCGCGGCCTGGGTGAGCTGCGCGACGAGACCGGCAGCCCCCTGCTGGAGCGCCAGTCGGTCACGCAGCAGACCCCGCACCTAGGTGAGCACGAAGTAGTCGCGGTGCACGGCCTCCTCGGAGGCGTGCGGGAGCAGCTCTCGAACCTTGTCGGTCCGCATGCCCTTGATCCTGCGGAGCTCCTCGGCCGAGTAGTTGACGATGCCCTTGCCGATCGTCTGGTCGTCGCTGGTCACGTCGACCGCATCGCCGGCCGCGAACTCCCCCTCGACCTCGGTGATCCCGACCGGAAGCAGGCTGCTGCCCTTCTCCCGGAGGACGCGGGCGGCTCCATCGTCCACCCGCAGGGCGCCGTGGCTCGGCTTCGCGTAGCGGAGCCAGAGCTTGAAGCTCGAGGCTCGCTGCTGGTGCGGGGCGAAGCGCGTCCCGGGGGACTCGCCGCCCGCCGCGGCCAGCAGGGTGCCCTCCGCCGTTCCGTCGCAGATCACCGCGCCGATTCCGGATGCGCCCGCCATGGTCGCGGCCGCGACCTTGCTGCGCATCCCGCCGAGGCCGAAGGGCGAGGTGTACTCGCCGATCTCGTATCCGGCGAGCTGGCCCTCCTCGCTCACCTCCGGGACCAGCTCGGCATCGTCGTGGTGCCGTGGATCCTTCGTGTACAGGCCGGTCTGGTCGGTGAGGAGGACGAGCAGCCTCGCCTCGAGCATGATCGCCACCTGCGCCGCCAGGAAGTCGTTGTCGCCGAAGGTGATCTCGTCCGTCGCGGTGGTGTCGTTCTCGTTCACCACCGGGACGACGCGCCAGGCGAGCAGCCGGTTGAGCGTCTGGCGTGCGTTCAGATAGTGGGTCCGCAGCTGCAGGTCCGAGGCGGTGAGCAGGACCTGGGCGGCGGGGACGTCGCCGCGGGCGAGTCGCTCCTCGTAGGCGCGGAAGAGGCTCCCCTGTCCCACGGCCGACGCTGCCTGGAGCTCATCGATCGCGGACGGACGGGCTGGGAGATCCATCACCCGCATGCCTCGAGCGATCGCGCCGGAGGTGACCATGACCACGTTCTCGCCCCCGGCGTGAAGCTGGGCGACCTGGGCGCAGACGTTGTCGAGCACGTCGTCGCGCAGCTCACCGCCTTCGCCCGCGACGATGGATGAGCCGAGTTTGGCGACGACCGTCATGGCGCCATCATCCCGGGTCCAGTTCGAACTCGAGTTCCCCGACCACCACCTCGTCACCGGGCTCGAAGCCGGCCCGCTGAAGCGCTGCGATAACGCCGATCTCGCGCAGCCGCTTCTCGAGGTAGTCGAGCGCCTCGGGGTTCTCCAGGTCGTGGCGCGCGACGAGCAGCTCGATCCCCCGGCCCACAACGCGGAACCTGCCGCCGCTCTCCTCGACGACTTCGAATCCCTCCTCCTCTCCCGGCCGGTAGACGCGGTGCTCGGCCTCGAACTCGCCGTCGCCTGCGGCGACGGCGGCCGCGTCCTCGGGCAGCGCGGCGAAGATCGCCTGCGTCAGCTCGTCGAGGCCGGCTCCCGTCGCGGATGAGATGCCCAGGACGGCGTGCGACCCCTGTCGCTCCCGCCACTCGGCCACGGTGCGCTCGGCATCATCCTCGGGAACCAGGTCGATCTTCGACAGCGCGATGATCTCGGACAGCGCGTCCAGGCCCGCGCCGTAGCCGGCAAGTTCACCACGGACCGTCTCGTAGTTCGTCTCGGGATCGCCTTCGGACGGAGCCACCTCCACCAGATGCACCAGCAGCCGGCAGCGCTCCAGGTGGGCCAGGAACTCGTGGCCGAGGCCGGCCCCCTCCGCCGCACCTTCGATCAGCCCGGGAATGTCGGCGAGCACCAGCTGGCGGTCGTCGAGCTCGATGGTCCCCAGATTGGGCTCGACGGTCGTGAACGGATAGCCGGCCACCTTCGGGTCCGCCCTGGTCAGCCGGGCGAGCAGCGAGGACTTGCCCGCGTTGGGCAAGCCGACCAGGCCGACGTCGGCGAGCAGCTTGAGGCGGAGCTCGATCTCACCCGACTCGCCCTCGAGGCCCTTCTCGGCGAACCGCGGGGCCTGCCGGGTCGAGGTGGCGAAGCGCTTGTTCCCATGGCCGCCGGACCCCCCGCGCGCGACGACCAGCCGCTGGCCGTCGGCGAGCAGCTCGGTCTCGGAGCCATCGAGCCCGTGAACGACCGTTCCGGGCGGCACC
Source organism: uncultured Solirubrobacterales bacterium (assembly GCA_963728875.1). Taxonomy (GTDB): domain Bacteria; phylum Actinomycetota; class Thermoleophilia; order Solirubrobacterales; family 70-9; genus DASUPK01. The sequence continues at coordinate 198,996 of CAVSLJ010000002.1, read as the reverse complement.
GCGATCACCCGGTCCGCCCCGCGCTCGCCGTGCTGGCGTTTCCCCTTGCCGTGCTCGCCACGGCCGGCGCGGAAGTGCCTGCTCCGGCCCAGCGAGGCCAGGTCGCGGCGCTGGGCGTCGCAGACCAGCACGACGTCGCCGCCGCGACCGCCGTCGCCGCCGTCGGGCCCGCCGCGCGGCACGTGCGCCTCACGGCGAAAGCTGACCACGCCGTTGCCGCCGCGGCCGCCCTCCACGTAGATCTTGGCTCGGTCGAAAAGCACGGCGCGAAGGTAGCCGGAAGAGCCTGCCTTAGCGGGCGGGCGCGGTTGGGTTCAGAGACAACATGGGGGCACTCGGACAGCTCTCGCCGACCCGGTGAAGAAGGTCTAGCCGGTCTCGGCGGCGGGCCGGGGCCGCGAGAACCAGTGCCTTCGCTCGAGCCCCGCCGCTTCCTCCGCCTCGTCGCGTGCTTCGAGGTCGAAGTAGAGGAGCGTGCGCCCGATGGCGATGTAGGGGATCAGCAGCGCGAAGACGACCGACCCGATCAGGTTGACGAGGACCGCCGAGAGGTTGGCGAAGATCAGGAAGAAGCCGAGGACCGGGCCGGTGACCACGCCGAGCACGAAGAGGATGCCGGCGACCACGATCGTCCGCCACCAGTGCCCGCGCACCAGGGCGTGACTTCGCTTCAGGGCCTCCCTGATCGAGCTGTCCTCGAAGAGGATCTCCTGCTGGACGAACTGCCAGGCGACGTAGAAGTAGATGCCGAAGGGGATGCCGATGATCGTGAAGATCATCGCGAGCACCAGGATCGTCGCCAGCAGCTGCCCGCCGACGACCCGCCAGAGCCGCGCGTAGATCGCGCGGTAGCAGGCCATCAGGCTCAGCTCCTCTCCCTCACAGAGCTGCCGCAGGAAGGTGACCACGGCTCCCGAGACGAACGCGAACCCGATCGGGTGGGCGATCCCGCCGAACGAGCCGCTGAACTTGAAGTCCGCGCCGCCGGGGCTGATCCCGACCGTGAAGTCCTGGCTCCCGTTCACCTGGGTGAACAGGTACTGCAGCCCCTGGATCGCTCCGAGGATCAAGAACCCGGTAAGGGCGATGAGCAGCATGATCCGCCAGTGGCGGCCGTAGAGCTGGCGGGCCCCGCGCAGGAGCTGGCCGACGGTCCACTCGTGTCGCAAGGTCGCGATGTCCACCGGGCGCCAGCGGGTGAACAGGGGCGGCACGACGATCAGCAGGAGCAGGGCGATCCCCAGCCCGATCGCGCCGATGGTGCTCTTCGCCTCGAGGTTGATGAACTCGGACACGCCCTCGATGGCCCCGCAGAAAGCCGAGCTGGCGGCCGGGCCGAGCACGGCACCGCCCGGTAGACGCGGGCTGTCTTGCCGGATCCCATCCATCCAGGTGAATGGACGCAGCCACTGCTTCTTCGTGGTCGGTCCCTGCGGCCCGTTGTTGAACCCCTTCTCCCGCTGGCCCCAGTGGCCGAGGAAGCTCAGCCACTGGAACTCGCTGCCGGGGGCCGCGGCCGTCGGGATGACGATCGGCGTGGGCCGCGTGCTGATCAGCGGCTCGGAGGTGTTGTCGCAGCCGACCCCGGAGCCGTGAGAGCCGTTCTGGATGTAGATCGCGTTGTCGTAGAAGGTGGCGTGTGAGCCGGCCGCCGGGTAGACGATCGGGTGCGTGCCGTCCTTTTGGACCTTGGTGTCCCCCCAGTCGGCGCGCTCGCCGCCGGCGTGCTGGAAGAGCGCGACCTGCGAGGGACCCCGGGCGAGCGCCTCGGCGGGCGTGTCCGCGTCGAAGGAGATCTGCATCCCCTCCCAGTCGCCCTCATGAACATCGTTGAACTGGTTGAAGTAGTAGAAGAACCAGTACTGGACGACGAGGCCGGCGTAGCCGGGCTCGGTGGCGATGTGCGCGTAGGTGACCGGCGGCGCCTTGCGATCATTCCTCAGTGCCTGGAAGTCCTTCGCGTAGCTGCCGCGAACCGGGCACTTGACCTCGAGAGGGTCGCCGGGGAGGTCGAGGTAGTAGTCATCGCCCAGGCCCGCGATGTCGCCGGCAGTGGGCCCGGTCTTGACGACGACGTCCTCGCCGTTGACGTAGTGGACCAGCTTCACCGTGCGATTCCCGATCACCACGTCCACGGTGGTGGGCGGGTTGTACTGCTCCTCCCTGGTGTTGCAGTTATCGCCGGACTTCTGCTCGCGCAGCTTCAGGATCGGCGAGTAGGCGTCGACCAGCTGCTGCTCCGCCGGCGAGGCCGCATCGGCCGCGGCCCCTGCCGCGAGGACGAGGGAAACGGATGCGGCTGCCGCAAGGGACGCCGCCAACCTTCCAGGTCGGGGCAGCACGGCGCCAACCTAACGCGCCGTTCGGGCGATTACCAGGGTGTTCTGCGGATCAGACGGGAACGCGCACTACCGGGCCCGCTAGGCGGCTTGCTCGCCGATCCTGAAGTTGACCTCCTCGCCGACCACCTGGGCGTCAAGCTCCTTGTCGTCGAGCATGGCGGCAGCGCTGGGCTCGACGCAGACGGCGACCTCCTCGCCCTCCACGATCTGATCGTCGGGCATGGGGCTTTCGGTTACCGAGACCGCGAGGGCCGGGCCGGGCGCTGTCCCGTCCTGGCCCTGCGGACTGATCCGGAACATCGAACCGTCGGGTGCGTCCGAGGCGGCGAGGATTCCACGGATGGCCTGCGATGCCTCTGGGGTGATCGTGAGCACGAGGCTCACCTCCTAAGGTCGAGAGCGTGAGCCTTGCCGTTACCCGGGATTCAGTCCCGGAAACGGCTACTTGCCGCCGTCCACGACGGAGATCGTGCGGCCACGGCGGCCGGTGCTGAACTGCACCACACCCGGGCGCGTCGCGAAGATCGAGTGATCGCGGCCGATGCCGACGCCGTCCCCTGGGCGGAAGCGGGTGCCGCGCTGGCGGACGATGATCTCGCCGCCGTTCACCGACTGGCCGGCGAAGACCTTGACGCCGAGGTACTTCGGGTTGGAGTCGCGGCCGTTCCGGCTCGATCCGAGTCCCTTCTTATGAGCCATCTGCGGCTTCCTCCTTCTTCGCCGTCGAGGCGGCGGGCTTTCTGCTCAATATCTTCACGTCGGTGATCTCGAGGCGGGTCAGCTCGGAGCGGTGGCCGGCGCGCTTGCGGTAGCCCTTCTTCGCCCGGTACTTGAAGACCCGGATCTTGGGGCCGCGCTCGTGGCCGACCACCTTGGCGTCGACCTTGACCTTCTCGAGGTCCTTGCCGAGCACCATCTCCTTGTCGCGGAAGGCGACGGCGCGAAGATCCACCTTGTCGCCCTCCTTCGCGGTCAGGCGATCGACGAGGAGGGTCGAGCCCTTCTCGACGCGGTACTGCTTGCCGCCTGTCTCGATCACTGCGTAGCTGGCCATGGTCTGGTCTGTTCAGTCCTTGCTGCCGGCGCGGGAACGTCGCCTGCCGCCCCTGCTTCCGCGACGGCGGCGCCCGCTGGAGGCCGAGGATTCTAGCTTCTCGCCGCCGTCCCCATTGGCACCGGGCTGCACCACGTTCCCATCGCTATCGAGCAGCAGGGCGCTGGCCGCGGAGCGCCCGACGCTCTCGATCCGGACCATTCGCTGCTCGCCGACGTGGGGGCCGCCACCCGCGACGCTGACGATGTAGGAATCGACGCGCGCCACGGCGTCGTCCACGTTGTACATGTGGGGCTCCTCGATCGAGACGAGCACCTCCTCGCCGACCTGGAAGGGCAGCGCCCGCTGCTCGATCTCCTCGCGGCCGCCGGTCTCGACGACGTGGAAGGTGTCGAGCGACAGAGCGTCGCCGCCCTCGAAATGGAACCGCTTGCCGGTCTCCTCCTCGAGCTCCGTGAGGCCGGAGTCGGGCGAGAGCAGTTCGGCGGCCACCCGGGGGTTGACCCGGATCAGATAGGCCTCCGGCTCGGGCTGCTCCTCGACCAGCTCGCCGAGCTTCCGGACGATCGAGATAGCCACGGTCTCCTCGGAGCTGACCACTCCCTCGCCGTCGCAGGTCGGGCAGCGCTTGGTGAGGATCTCGCGCACGCCATCGGTGACGTTCTGTCTGGTCATCTCGACGAGCCCGAGTGGAGAGACCTCGACCACGTAGGTCTTGGTCCTGTCCTCATCCAGCGCGGTGCGCAGCGTCTTCAGGACCTGGTCGCGGTTTCGCGCCCGCGCCATGTCGATGAAGTCGATGACGATGATCCCGCCGATGTCTCGCATCCGCAGCTGGCGCACGACCTCCTCGGCGGCCTCGACGTTCACCTTGGTGATCGTGTCCTCGAGCCGGCCCTTGCCCTTGCCGGTGAAGCTGCCGGTGTTGATGTCGATCACGGTGAGAGCCTCCGCATAGTCGATCATCAGGTATCCGCCCGAGGGCAGGTCGACGCGGCGTGAGAGCACCGAGTCGAACGCCTTCTCGACGTCCCACTTCTCGAGCAGCGGCGGCTTGCCCTTGTACAGCTCGACCCGATCGGCGAGCTCGGGCGCTGTCCGCTGCAGGAACTTGGTGACCCGGTCGTGCTGCTTGGGGTCGTCGATGATCGCTCCTTCGAACTCCTCGACCAGCACGTCGCGCACGACGCGGATCGAGAGGTCGGCCTCCTGGAAGACCATCTGGCCGACATCGGACTTCTTGGCCCGCTCGCTGACGACCTCATTGAGGCGGTGCAGGTAGGCGATCTCGCGGACGAAGTCCTCCTTCTTCGCGCCCTGCGCCGCGGTGCGGACGATCGCGCCGCCCTTGCCGATATCGACCTTGTCGATCAGCTTTCGAAGCCGGGTGCGCTCTCCATCCGGGAGGCGCTTGGACACGCCGATCCCGCCGCCCTGCGGCATGTAGACGAGGTAGCGGCCTGCGATCGAGAGCTGCATGGAGAGGCGCGCTCCCTTGGTCTTCAGCGGGTCCTTGACGACCTGGACGATGATCTCCTGGCCGGGCTTGATCAACTCGTCGATCCGGCGGCCCCGGCCACGGCCCCGCTTGGGGACGGCCTTGCCGTCCGGTAGGACGATCTCGTCGACATGGAGGAAGCCGTTTCGCTCCAGTCCGATGTCGACGAACGCCGCCTCCATCCCGGGCAAGACGTTGTCGACCTTGCCCTTGTAGATGTTGCCGACGATCGAGCGGCGGCCGCGGCGCTCGACGTAGAGCTCGGCGACCTTCCATTCGTTGGTTGGGGCAGCCTTCTTGGGGCGCTTGCCCTCCTTGGGGCTGCCCTTCGCCTCGAGCACGGCGACGCGGGTCTCACCGCTATCGACGCTGACGAGGATGTTCTTCTTCATGTGTTTCCTTTCTGCGCGAGCTGCACAGCCCACAGGTACGCGGGCCCGCATTCGGCGGATCCGGATACAGGGGTGTTGGTGTGGGTGTGCTTTAGGTGGCTCAGCGCAACAGTGGGATCGGCGCCCTGCTGCGTGTGCTGGAGCTGAGCCGCGCTTGTGCGTGGATGCTCTGTAGGAGCCCGATCGCCAGGAAGGTGGCGAGCACCGAGGATCCCCCATATGACATGAGGGGCAGGGTGATGCCGGTTACCGGCATGACGCCGAGTGTCATGCCCACGTTCACCAGGATCTGGAACATGAGCATGGCGGCGATGCCGCCGGCGATCAGGGTCCCGTACAAGTTCTTGGAGAGCGTCGGAATGCGCAGCATTCTCCAGATAAGCAGGGCGTATAGGGACAGTACGAATGCGGCTCCCAGGAACCCGAAGCGCTCTCCGATCACGGCGAACACGAAGTCCGTGTGCCGCTCGGGGAGGAACAGGAGCTCGGTCTGCGTCGAGTTGCTGCCGCGCCCGGTCTTCTCGCCGGAACCGATGGCAGTGACGCTCTGATTGACCTGATAGCTCGCGTCGCTCGGATCGTTGCTGGGATGCAGAAATGCCGTGAGCCGGTCCTGCTGGTAGCCGTGAAGCGGGCTCGGCAGGCCGGTTGCCGGGGCGATGACGAGGACGAAGCTGACGGCGAGTGCCGCCACGCCACCGATGACCGCGAAGTGCCTCCACGGAATCCCGGCGAGGAAAAGAATGGTGAGTGTGATGACCACGAGCACGATTCCCGTGCCGAGGTCGGGTTGCAGGAAGACGAGTCCGGCCGGGGCGAGGCCGAGCGCCAGGATGCGGAGGGTCTGACGCGCGGGGGTGCCGCGGCGGGTGCGCTCGATGACGAACGCCGCGAGGGCGACGACGAGCAGCAGCTTGGCCAGCTCGGAGGGCTGGAAGCGGAAGTAGGGAAGCTCGATCCAGCGGCGAGAGCCGCGCGCCGCGGCGCCGAAGAGCAACACGAGGCAGATCGAGCCGATCATCAGCGAATAGATGCCGACACGGATCTCGCGGAAGCGCGAGTAATCGATCTTGGCTACGGCGAACATGAGGGCGACGCCGATCAGTGCGTAAATCCCCTGCCGCATGGCGAAGAAGAGCGGCTGGCCCGGCACGTCATTGGGCGTCGCGACCGCGAGGGTAAAGCAACTGAAGGCGATCAGCGCAGCCGCGGCCCCGAAGAGGACGCCATCGAAGTAGGCGAGGCCGAGCCGCTCGCCGAGTCGCGAGCGGGTCGGGCCCAGCGTGAGTGGTGCCGCCTCCATGATTAATCGGGTTGCTGCTCCATCATCAAACGGGTTGCTCCTGGCGGAGCACCCTCGAATTAACGCAGCACCCTCTCGTCAGGGTAGAGGTCGGGTGGGATCGTGCGGGAATCACTCGTGCGTGCCGCCCTGGCCGGTCGTGGTCGAGGTGGCCATCGGGGTGATCGGCAGCTTGAAGTAGTGCTCGAGGATGCGCGCGGCGACCGGAGCTGCGGTGTCGGCGCCGAAGCCGCCGCGCTCGAGGGTGACGGCCACGACGATCTGCGGGTTCTTCGCCGGCGCGAGCACGATGTACCAGGACTGGTCGGCCTGGTTCGGGCGCTGGGCGGTACCGGTCTTGCCGGCGACGTCGAAGGGGAAGTGCCCGAAGACCGGATACGACGTGCCGCCGGGCTCCATCGCAGCGCGGGTGAGGCCGCTCATGATCGTGTCTCGGGTGGTCGGGGAGATGTCTATGTGGCGCCGAGCGGCTGGGCGCATCTCCTCGAGGACGCGGCCGGTGGCGGTCTCCACGTCGTCCCCGAGGTGGGGAGTGACCACCGTGCCCCCGTTGCCCAGAGCGGCGTAGGCGACCGCCATCTGCAGCGGGTCCGCCTCGAGATCACCCTGGCCGACCGCGAGGTTGATGTTGTCGCCGACGGTCCAGGGCCGGTCGGTGAGGTGCTCCTGGTAGAGGCGATTGCGCCAGGCCGGATCCGGTATCAGCCCGTCGACTTCGGCCGGCAGGTCGATGCCCGTCTTCTCGCCGAGGCCGTACTGGTGCGCCCAGTCCTGGATCATCCCGCCGCCCTTCGACGCCTTCGCCTTCATGCCCAGGCTGTAGAAGTAGATGTCCGAGGAGACCTTGAGGGCATCGCTCATGTCCACCGGCCCGTTGATCGCATGGCCGGCGTTGTGGAGAACCTGGTTGTTGTCGATCCGCAGCGAGCCGGTGTCGTTGAAGATCGTGTCCGGCCTGATCAGGTGGTTCTGCAGCGCGGCGGTCGCGGTGATCGGCTTGAAGGCGGAGCCGGTCGGATAGAGGCCCTGGATCGCCCGGTTCGCCAGGGGCGCGTCGGTCTTCCGCGAGGTGAGCGCGTGGTACTGGCTCTGGGTGATCGGGCGGGTGAAGATCGACGGGTCGAAGGTTGGGGCCGAGCCCATCGCCAGGACCTCGCCGTTGTGCGCGTTCATCGCGACGAACGCACCCGGCAGGCCGAACGAGTCGAGGGCGCCCTCCGCATAGCTCTGCAGGCCCGAGTCGATGGTCAGCCGGATGTCGTTGCCGGCCTCCGCGGGCTTGTTGCGCAACTGCTCGGTGGGCCGCCCGAGCGCGTCCACCTGGACGCGATCGGTACCCGGCTTCCCCCGCAGGAAGCGGTCGTACTCGTACTCGATGCCGGACTGGCCCACGGCGTCGCCCTGGTGCAGGCCCGCGTACCGGGGTTCCTTGAGCTGCGCGGCGGTCACCTCGCCGACGTTGCCGAACAGGTGCGCTCCGGCGTCCCCGTCCTTGTACTCGCGGGTGAAGACGCGCTCCACGGTCACCCCCGGAAAGCTCGACTGGTTCTCGCGCAGGTAGTAGACCTTGTCGACCCCGAGGCCCTTCTTCAGGATGACGGGGCCGCCGGGCGCGGCCCGCTCCGGCTTCTGGAGCGCTTTGTGAATCTCGACCGGCGTCATCCCGGTGACCGTCGCGAGCTGGTGCATCTCCCGCGAGCGGGTTCGGCCCGGCTCGGGCAGGTCCTCCGGGCTCACCTCGACGGCTAGCTCGGTGCGGTTCGCCACCATGACCTTGCCGTTGCGATCGAGGATGTCCCCCCGCGGGGCCTGGACGCGGATCTCCCGGATCCGGTTGTCGTTCGCCTCGGTCCGGTACTTGTCCCCGGAGAGGATCTGCACGTACCAGAGGCGCAGGAAGAGCACTGAGAAGATCGCGATCGCGAGACCGGTGAGGATGGAGATCCGCAGAGCCAGCGGAGAGGTTCGCCGCTCGGGCTCGGATTCGGGTGTGCGTCGATACATCACGGCTCCTAAGGCTCAACCGGGCGCGGCGCTGTGGTCCGCCGGGCCCCTCTCCGCTCGTCGACGAGCGCGGAGCGCACCACCAGTCTGACGAGAAGTAGGACGGGAATGGCCAGAGCCATCCCGATCAGGCTCTTGATCACCGCATCTCGCAGAACAATCACGCTGACGTTCGCATCGATCCCGGTGCCGATCTGGATCGCCGCGATCACCACTGCGCCCAGCAGCGTCAGCGCGCCGCCGAGCAGGGCCACCGCGCCGCGGGTCGGGCGGCCGACGGTCTCGCGATACCGGCCGGCGACGTAGCCGACGGAGAGCAGCGTGAGTGCAAATCCCCCGAGCGTCTCGAGCAGCAGGCAGTCGATCAGCAGGCCGATGGAGAAGCCCACCACCGCCCCGGTGAGGCTCCCGCCGAGCACGCCGATCGAGAAGACCACCAGCAGGGCGACATCCGGGCTCGAGCCGAAGACGTCCATCTTCGAGAAGCAGACGACCTGGGCGACGGCCGCGAAGGCGCAGAGGGCGACGAGCCGGGCGATGATCCCGGGCGTCAGGATCACTTGGAGCCTCCGGAGTGCGTCGTCAGCACCTTGACGAAGTCCATGTCGCGCAGGTCGGCGAACGGCGAGAGGTGCACCCGCTGGTAGGCCTGCTGCTCCTCGACCGTCGCGCGGGTGATCTTGCCGATCGGGATGCCCGGCGGGAAGATCGAACCCAGGTCGCCGGTGGAGAAGCCCGCGGTGACGACCATCTGGCCCTCCGCGATCTGCGCCCCGCGTTCCAGGAAGTCGAGCTGGAGGTCGTTCGGGTTTCCGACGTTGGGCTCGACGACGCCCGTGACGCCGCTCGGCTGCACCCGCGCCGTGACGGCGCTGTCGGCGTCGGTGATCAGCGTGACCTGAGCGGTGTTCGGGGTCGTCTGGGTGATCTTCCCGGCCAGGCCCTGTGCGGCGACCACCGGGTCGTCCACCCGGATGCCGTCGCTCGAGCCGTGGTCGATGGTCACCGTCGAGTACCAGACGGTCGGAGAGCGGCCGACCACGCGCGCCGTCACCGGCGTCGTGCCGTCCGGGACGATGCCGCCGCTGGTCAGCTCATTCAGCGCGGAGAGCTCCTTCACCTCGCCCTGTTGGGTCTGCTGCCGCGCGAGCTGGTCGCGCAGCGTCGCCACCTGATCCTGCAGCCGGGCCTTGTCGCCGCGGGCGTCGAAGGTCTCGTGGAACCAGTTGACGAGATCGCGCACGGGCTTGAGCGCGCGATCGGTCACGCTCGAGATCGGCGAGAAGATGGTGGAGACCACGTTCTCCGCCCCATGCAGCGGCCCCGCGTTGCTCTCGCGGTAGTAGAGGCTGAGGAGGGTCAGTGAGGCGGCGACGAGCAGCAACAGCACCGCCCGTCGACGGCGCACCTGCTTGCGGTACATGTGTTCCTAGCTCTCAAGGTTTGTTCGATCCCGGCGGGCGAGCGTAGCGTTTACGTTCAACGACACTGAAAGAGTTCCCCCTGCACTCACCGATACAAAACGGGTGGCTCCTGGCGGAGCCCCCTCGCACTATCGGCATGGATGCTCTGTAACACGCCCAACGCGAGGAAGGTGCCCAGCACCGACGAGCCGCCGTAGCTCATCAGGGGGAGGGTGATCCCCGTGACGGGCATCAGGCCGAGATTCATTCCGATGTTGACGATCACCTGAAAGGCGAGCATCGCCACCACCCCGCCGGCGATCATCGTCCCGTAGAAGCTCCGCGAGATCCGCATCACGCGGATCGCCCGCCAGAACAGGACCGCGTAGAGGAGGACGACGAAGGCCGATCCGACGAAGCCGAAGCGCTCTCCGATGACCGCATAGATGAAGTCGGTGTGGCGCTCGGGCAGGAACAGCAGCTCGGTCTGGGTTGCGTCCTTACCCCGCCCCACCTCTTCGCCGGAGCCGACCGCGATCACCGCCTGGTTCACCTGGTAGCTCGCGTCGCTCGGATCGTCGCTCGGATGCAGGAAGGCCGTGAGCCGGTCCTGCTGGTAGCCGTGGAGGAACTGGACCCCGAAGGCCGAGCCGGCGGCGTAGGTGCCCGCGCCGATCAGGACGACCGCCGCACCGATCGCCGCGAAGTGCTGCCACGGGATCCCGGCCACGAACAGGATCGCCAGCACGATGGCGACGAGCACGATCCCGGTCCCGAGATCCGGCTGCAGGAAGACGAGAGCCGCTGGAGTCAGCCCGAGCGCCAGCAGGCCGACGGTCTGGCGCAGCCCGAACGGCCGGCGCACCCGCTCGTAGACGAAGGCCGCCAGCGAGACGCAGAGCAGGACCTTGGCCAGCTCAGACGGCTCGAATTGGAAGAAGGGCAGGTCGATCCATCGGTTCGACCCACGAACCGCGGTCCCCACCAGGAGAACGAGGGCGATCGAGCCGACCATCGCCGCGTAGATCGTCACGCGCAGGTCGCGGAGGCGCGTGTAGTCGATCCGGCTGAGGACGACCATCAGCGCGACTCCGAGGACCGCATAGAGCGCCTGACGCTCGACGAAGAAGAGTGGCCGCCCGGCGATCTCGCCCCGGGTGGAGGTTGCGAGGGTGAAGATGCTGAACGCGATCAGGCCGACCGCCGCGCCGAGCATGACCCCGTCCACCCCGGTCTGGCTCAGCCGGTCGGCGAGAGAGCGGCGGGGCGCGATCGTGAGCGAAGGCTTGGCGGCTTCCATCACTCGACTCCTCCGGACGAGGCGGCGGCGCTGCCGCTTGCACCGCCGGCGTTCAGGTGGAAGAAGCGCTCCAGGATCGAGCGGGCGATCGGCGCCGCGGACTCGACACCGAAGCCCCCGTGCTCGACCGTCACGGCCACCACGATCCGGGGGTTGTCGTACGGCGCGATCACGCTGTACCAGGACTGGTCCTCCTGTCCCGCCCCCCGCTCCGCCGTTCCGGTCTTGCCGGCGACCGGGAACGGGAACCCGCCCATCACCGAGTAGGAGGTGCCGCCCGGCTCCATCGCGGCGCGCTCCAGGCCGCCCAGGATCACGTTGCGCGTCTCCTCGGAAATGCGGAGGTGCCGCTTGGGCGGGGGCTTGATCCGCTCGACGGTGTCGCCGTTGAGGTCGACGATCCTCCCCCCGAGGTGAGGCCTGACGAGGGTGCCGCCGTTGGCGAGCGCCGCGTACGCGCGGGCCAGCTGCAGCGGCGTGACCATCACGTCCCCCTGGCCGACCGCCAGGTTGACGTTGTCCCCCTGATTCCAGGGCCGGTCGATGTAGGGGTTCTCGTGGCTGCGATAGACGCGGTTGCGCCAAGCGGGCGTCGGGATCAGTCCCGCGCTCGCGTTCGGGATGTCGATGTTGGGATTCCGGCCGAGGCCGAACCTGAAGGCCCAGTCCTGGATCTGCCCGCCGTTCCCACTCGCGGAGGCGTGCAGACCGAGGTTGAAGAAGTAGACGTCGGAGGAGACCTGCAGCGCCGTGCTCATGTCGATCGGCCCGTTCGCGGCGCCGCCCGCGTTGTGGACGACGAGGCCGCCGACGTCAAGCGACCCCGTGTCGTCGAAGATCGTGCTCGGGGTGATCAGGCCGTCCTCGAGCGCTGCGGTTGCCGTGATCGGCTTGAACGCCGATCCCGTCGGATAGCCGCCCTGGTCGGCCCGGTCGACGAGCGGATCGCCCGGGCGGTTGCCGAAGGCGTCGTACTGCGCCTTCGTGTGCGGGCGTGTGTAGAAGGAGGGGTCATAGGTCGGGTAGGAGCCCATCGCGAGGACCGCGCCGGAGCGAACGTCCATCGCGACGAAGGCGCCGGGCAGGCCCTTCGCCCGAAGCGCGGATTCGCCGACCTCCTGCAGCCCCGAGTCCAGGGTCAGGCGCAGGGTGTCGCCGGCCCGAGCGGGGCGGTTACCGAGCATCCCGCGGGGGCGACCAAGTGCGTCGACCTGAATCCGCTGGCTGCCGGCGGTGCCTCGCAGGAACCTGTCGTACGTGTACTCGACACCGGCCTGCCCGATGATGTCGCCGGGCTGGAGGCCGCGGTATCTCGCTCGCTTCAGCTGGCGCGGGCTGATCTGGCCGACCAGGCCGAGGACGTGAGCCGCGAGCGTGCCATCCGGATACTTGCGGACGTAGGTCCGCTCGACGCTTACACCGGGGAAGCTCTCCTTGTTCTCGAGCAGATAGAAGAGCAGCCGCCGGTCGAGGCCCTGCTTGAGGACGACCGGATAGCCGGCGTACTGCGGCGTCGCTCGGACCCTGCGGCGGATCTCGCCCTGGGAGAGGCCCAGCAGGTCTCCGAGCTTGTTGAGCTCGCGCCTGCGATCGGCGGGGTCGCTGGGCAGGTCCGAGGGGCGCATCTCGAGGCTCATCACCGTTCGGTTGTCGACCAGGACTTTGCCGTTGCGGTCGAGGATCTCTCCCCGCGGCGGATGCACGCGGACGTTGAGCACGCCGTGGTCCTGTGCGAGAGCCCGGTAGTGCTGGCCATCGAGGACCTGGACGGACCAGAGGCGCAGCAGGACCGTGGCGACGGCCGCGATCACCAGGGTCGCCAGGATGGCGATGCGGACGTTGAGGCGGTTGCTCAGGCGCGGCGGGATGTCCTCGGGTCGCTGCAGGAGGTACATGGCCGCGTCTCTCCCTCAGCCGCCCTCTAGAACCGCCTCCGGGTCCTCGAGTTCTTCAGCGCTCGCTTGATCGCCTCGAACTCCTCGAGGGCCTGACCGGAGCCGGTGGCCACACAGGTCAACGGGGACTCCGCGAGGGTTGCCGGCACCTGACACTCCTCGGCCATCCGCTCAGCCATGCCATGGAGGAGCGCCCCACCGCCCGCCAGGATCATCCCGCGCTCCATGAGATCGCCAGCGAGCTCCGGCGGCGTCCGGTCGAGCGTGTCGCGGACGGCGGCGATGATCTGGTTGATGGGCTCGTCCAGCGCCTTGCGGACGTGCTCGGAGTTGAGCTTGACCGCCTTGGGGAGCCCCGAGCCGAGGTCGCGCCCGCGGATCTCGATCTCGACCTCTTGGCTCAGCGGCGCGGCCGAGCCCGCCTCGTGCTTGATGTCCTCCGCCGTCTGGTGGCCGATCAGCAGCTGGTGCTCGCGCTTGCAGAAGTTGACGATCGCGTCGTCCATCTCGTCGCCGCCGACGCGGATCGACTGGGAGACGACGATGTCGCCGAGGGAGATCACCGCGACCTCGGTGGTGCCGCCGCCGATGTCGACGATCAGGCTGCCGGTGGGCTCGCTGACCGGCAGGCCGGAGCCGATCGCCGCCGCCATCGGCTCCTCGATCAGGTAGGCCTCGCGAGCGCCGGCACCGAGGCAGGCCTCCTCCACCGCCCGCTTCTCGACCCCGGTGACGCCGGAGGGAACGCAGACCACGACTCGGGGATGGGTGAAGCGGCTGTGGTTCGCGCGCTTGATGAAGTAGCGGAGCATCGACTCGGTGACCTCGAAGTCGGCGATCACGCCGTCCTTCAGAGGCCGCATGGCATTGATCGTGGACGGCGTCCGGCCCAGCATCTGCTTGGCCTCGGCGCCGACGGCGTGGACCTCGCCGGTGCTCGTGTCAACGGCGACCACCGAGGGCTCAGAGAGGACGATGCCCCGGCCACGGACGTAGACGAGGGTGTTGGCGGTGCCGAGGTCGACCGCCATGTCGCGCGCAGGGCTTATCGAGGCTAGAAGATTCATCGGAGAGCGAGAATATGAGCAACCGCTCGCAGCCTAGCGGCTCGCACTAAATGCCCAAAATGGGCAGAAATTGCGGCGCTACGGAGTGGCGAGCTCGGGGGCCAGCTCGAGCAGCAGCCGGATCGGCAGGCCGATGACGTTGGACACGTCGCCTTCGACCCCATCGACCAGCGCGGAGCCCAGGCCCTGCACCGCGTAGCCGCCGGCGCGGCCGCGCCACTCCTCGCTGGCGAGATAGAGGTCGATGAGCCGGTGATCGAGCTTTCCGAAGGTGACCCGGCTGGTCTCGATCCCGGTCCGGACGCTGAGCTCGCCGTCGACTCGTTCCGGACCGATCAGCGCCAGCGCCCCGAGGACGTCGTGGGTGCGGCCCGAGAGCGTCTCGAGGCACCAGCGGGCCTCGCCCTCGAACCCGGGCTGCCCGACGACGCGGCCATCGACCACGACCTCGGTGTCGCCCGCGATCACCAGGGTTCCCTGCCGGCGCCTCGCGGCGACGGCCTGCCCCTTGGCCAGCGCGTTGGCCAGCACCACCTGGCGCGGCTCGCCCTCGCTCGTCTCCTCCACCTCTGAGGCGATCGCCTTGAAGTCAACGCCCAGCGCTTTGAGCAGCGCCCTGCGCTGCGGGGACTTCGACGCGAGGATTACAGCTCGGGGAACCAGATCCCGATCTCGCGCTCCGCTGATTCCGGCGAGTCGGAGCCGTGCACGAGATTGAAGGTGACCTCGGTGCCGAACTCGCCGCGGATCGACCCCGCGTCCGCCTCCACGGGATCCGTAGCGCCGATCACCTGCCGGGCGGCCTTCACGGCGTTCGGCCCCTCGAGCACCATCGCCACCAGCTCGCCACCGGTGATGAACTCGACGAGCTCCCCGAAGAACGGCTTATCGGTGTGCTCCTCGTAGTGGACGTTGGCGATCTCCACATCGGCCCGCATCAGCTTCAGCGCGACGAGGCTCAGGCCCTTGCGCTCGAAACGGGCGATGACCTCGCCGGTGAGCCGCCGCTCGAAGGCGTCGGGCTTGACGAGGATGAGTGTGCGTTCGTCAGCCATCGGCGCGAGAACCTACACGGAATCGAACCGTCGCACCCCCAAACCGGGCAATGAGAGGAGAACACGCGGCGTTGTCGACTTCTTCTCGGACGTGCAAAAGAAAGTCGACAACTCCGATCCGGACCACCGAATCAGACTCATCGCGGAGCGCCAGTACGGCGTGATCTCCAGCGGCCAGCTTCGGTCGGCCGGCCTCTCCCCAGCCGGTGTTACGCGTCGCGTGGCCGCCGGCACCCTGCACCGCCTTCATCGCGGTGTTTACGCAGTCGGGCACACGGCACTTGGCAATGAGGGGAGATGGATCGCGGCGGTTTTGGCGTGTGGCCGTGGCGCCGTGCTCAGCCACCACAGCGCCGCCGCTCTCTGGGGGCTCCGCCGACCACGCGACAGGCCGGTCGACATCACGATTCCAGGCACCCCCGGAAGAAAGACGCGCGCCGGCATCGCTCTTCACCGCTCCACCACCTTGATTGCCTCGTCATGTACGAACCGCCTGGGCATTCCGGTGACCACGCCAGCCCGTACGCTGGCCGATCTTCGACCCCTGCTTTCTCCAGCCCGGTTTGCGTCCGCCGTCCGGGAGGCGGAGCACCGGCGGTTGCCCCTTGGCAACCAAGGGCGCACCGATGGGGCGCGCTCTGAACTCGAGACAAAGATGCTCGCTCTCTGCCGGCGCCACCGCCTTCCCCAGCCGGATGTGAACGTCTCGGTCGACCGGTACGTCGTGGACTTTCTCTGGGCCGACTGCTCCCTGATCGTCGAGGTCGACGGTTGGGAGTCGCACCGAACACGCTCGGCGTTCGAGGAGGACCGTGCCCGGGATGCGCGGCTGGCCGTGCTCGGTTACGCGGTGGTCCGCTTCACCTGGCGGCAAGTGACCAGCGACGCTGTCGAGGTCGCACAGACCATTCGCACTCTGCTTCTAGCGCGTCACTAGACCAGCGTGTCGACTTCTTTTCGGGCGTCCGAAAAGAACTCGACAACTAGCGGCTCGAGCCGCTCGGGCGCTGCGGGGGCCGGGCTCCGACGGGCGGTCGGTCCTGCCGTCGGGTTGGGCCGTCGCCGGAGCGTGGTGTACCGGAGGAGGCGCGCTGGCCGGCGGCGCGCTGCGCGCGCGCCCGGTCGGTGCGCCGTCCCTCGCGCTCCGTGCGCTGCTGCTTGCGGACCTGGGTCTCGCAGTAGGGGCAGATTCCCCAGCGCGGATCCAGCGGCTTGTGGCACTTGCGGCACGGGTTGCGAAGCCGCCGCTCGCAGTTCGGGCAGCGCAGGTACGAGCGCTCGATCGGGTACTCGCAGTGCGGGCAGGAGCTCTCGATCCGCTGCCGCAGCTCCAGCTCGGCCGCTCTCAGCTCCAGCTCGCGCTCCTCGCGATCCTCCAGGAACTCCGGCGGGCGCAGGATCGTGTAGACGACCGTGCCGAGGAACGGGAAGATCGACGCGGCGGTCGCGCACGCGATCAGCACCGGATCCTCGATCCGCCGGCGCGCGTCGAGATAGGTCCACCAGATCAGCGCCAGATAGACGACGACCAGGAAGAGGATGAGGAGGTTGACGAACAGGCCAACCCCTCCGTCGAGTCCGAAGAGTGCGAGAGGCATGGGAGTTGGGAGCCGCGAGTGTACGTACTTCCTTATTCGAGGGTGTAACCCTGCCTGCGTAGCGGGATTTCCGGTTTCCGGTTAGAGGAAGAGCAGGCCGAACACGTAGCCGAAGGCGAAGAAGACCAGGATCACCACCGCGACGACGATGGCCACCAGTCCCATCATCGTCAGGAGCTCTGATCGGGCCTCTCTGTCCATATGCAGCTGAGAAGGTAGTGACTGCCGGCGGCCAGCGCGACCCCGCTTCGCTCTCTGGCAAGGCCTCGTGCGCGCTCCCACGCCCGGATCGGGTCGGGAATCGCCTCGGCGGTCACACCGGCCTTCTCGCAGAGCGCGGCCAGCTCGAGCGCCGGCCGAGCCCGGCCACCGGGGCGCCCGGAGCCCTCGATCGCGTCCGGCGGGATCTCCGTGCAGATGAAATGGGAGCAGGCGGCCCCGAGCCCGTTGATGATCCCGATCGCGTCCTTCCCCTCGAGCACGGCCAGGCAGCACACGACCTCGGCGCCTCCGGTCAGCTCCGGAAGAGCCTCGGCGAGAGCCCTCGCCCCATCCGGGTTGTGCGCCGCGTCGAAGATCTGCGGAGGATCGCCCGGAACGACCTGAGCCCTGCCGGGGATCGTGATCGCCTGCAGATCCAGAACCGCGTCAGGTTCAAGCCGGCCAAGGACCTGCTCGGTGGCCGACTCGGCCAGCGCGAGGTTCCGGTCCCGGTAGGTGACCGGATCGCCACCCGCATCGACCGCCACGCGGACGATCCGCGCATGGCGACGGTCGACCTCCGTCGCGATCACCAGCTCGACCACATCGGGCACGTCCCCCACGATCAGCGTGGTGTGGTCCCGCAGGACCGCCAGCTTCTCCGCCGCGATCTCCTCCAGGCTCTCCCCCAGCCATTCGGTGTGGTCGAGCCCGACCGAGGTGAGCACGGTGAGCTGTGAGGGGATCACGTTGGTGGCATCCAGCCGCCCACCGAGCCCCGCCTCCACCACCGCGTACCGGACCCGGGCCGCGGCGAAGGCGACGAACGCCGCCGCTGTCAGCAGCTCGAACTGAGTGATCGGGCCCTCGTCTCCGGCCGAGCGGTCTGCGACCTGCGCCGATTCCTCCGTCCGCTCCAGCGCTTCGGCGAACGCCTCCTCCGAGATCGGTTCGCCGCGGACCATCACCCGCTCTCGCCATGAGCGGATGTGCGGGGAAAGGTAGGCGCCCGTCGAGACCCCGTGGGCCTCGAGCAACGCAGCGGTCATGCGGGTCACCGAGGTCTTGCCGTTCGTCCCGACGACATGGATCGGGGCGAACCGGTTCTGCGGCATGCCGAGCAGAGTGCACAGTCGCCGCATCCGCTCGAGCCCCAGCTTCCAGCCCAGGACCTCGCGCCGGCGAAGGATCTCGTCGGAGCGCGCTATCCGCCCAGTTCCTCGAGCTCCGAGCGGTACGCGGCGAGCTTCTCCCGCTCGGCGTCGACCACGTCGGCGGGCGCCTTGGCGACGAATCCCTCGTTGCCGAGCTTGCCCTCTCCGCGCTTCACCTCCGCGCGCAGCTTCTCGCGGCGCTCCTCGATCCGGGCGGCCACCGCCTTCGGGTCCACTCCCTCCGTCTCCAACAGCTCCACCCCGCCGACACTCGCCATCGGCTCGCCGCCGTCGTCGGAGAACTCGACCTTGGCCAGCCGCGAGACCATCTCGTGCGGGCGGGCATCATCCGAGCGGGCCGCGATCACCTGCTTGACGGGGACCTCCGCCAACTGGCGCCAGCGGCGGAGCGCGCGGGTCAGCGAGATCGCTCTGCCGATCTCCTCCTCGGCGGCGTCATCGATGAGGGCGTCATCGGCCTCCGGAAACGGGTGAACGACCAGCGCCTCAGCGGACCCCTTCGGCAGGTACGAGTAGATCTCCTCGGTGACGAACGGCATCAGCGGATGCGCGAGCGCCAGCACCTGCTCGAGAGACCAGAGCAGTGTGGCCGACGCGTCCTCGTCACCGTCGTAGAGCCGGGGCTTGACGATCTCCAGGTACCAGTCGCAGAGCTCTGACCAGAAGAAGTCGTAGAGGTCGAGCGCGGCGTGGGCGAAGTCGTAGGACTCGATCGACTCCGACACGGAGCGGACCGCCCGCTGCAGCCGGGAGGCGATCCAGCGATCCTCGACAGCCTTCGACCGCGGCCCCGGCTCCACACCGTCGCGGGCCTCCATCAGGATCAGCCGCGACGCGTTCCACATCTTGTTGGCGAGGTCGCGGCCCTGCTGGACGCGAGCCTGGGAGAAGCGCACGTCCTGCGTCGAGGTCATCGCCAGCAGGCCGAAGCGCAGCGCGTCGGCCCCGTGCTCTGCGATCTCATCGAGCGGGTCGATGCCGGTGCCGAGGCTCTTCGACATCCGACGGCCGTCCGGCGCCTGAATCACCGAGTGCACGTAGACGTCGGTGAACGGCACCTGCTCGGTGAACTCGAGCGAGGTCATGATCATCCGCGCGACCCAGAGCGAGATGATGTCGCGGGCCGTGACCAGCACGTCCGTCGGGAAGAACGCCTTGAACTCGGGAGCGCTCGTGTCAGGCCAGCCGAGCGTCGCGAACGGCCAGAGGGCCGAGCTGAACCAGGTGTCGAGCACGTCCGGGTCCTGCTCCCATCCATCACCCTGAGGCGGCTCCAGGCCGACGTAGGTCTCATTCCCCCGGTACCAGACCGGCAGCCGGTGCCCCCACCAGAGCTGACGGGAGATGCACCACGGCGGGATGCTCTCCATCCCGTGCAGGTACTGGCGCAGCGCGCCGTCGGGAGTGATCCGCACCCGCCCGTCCTCGACCACCTCCACCGCCGGCTTCGCGAGCTCATCCATGCGGCAGAACCACTGCAGCGAGATCAGCGGCTCGATCCGCTCCCCGGAGCGGTGAGAGAACGGCACCGAGTGCCTGTAAGGCTCCTCCCCGCGGAGCAGGCCCCGATCCCGCAGCTCTCCGACCACGGCCCGCTGAGCGTCAGCCGCCGACATCCCCACGAACCGCTCCGGCGCCGGCTCGACGATGCGGCCGTCCTCGCCGATCACGACGATCTCCTCGAGGCCGTGCTGACGCCCGATCTGGAAGTCGTTCGGATCGTGGCCCGGAGTGATCTTCAGCGCACCCGTGCCGAACTCGGGGTCCACGTACTCGTCGGCGATCACCGGGATCGGCCTGTCCACGAGCGGCAGGATCGCGTTCTTGCCGACGGCGTCGCGGTACCGATCATCGTCGGGGTTCACCGCTACCGCGCTGTCGGCGAGCATCGTCTCCGGGCGGACCGTGGCGACCACGAGCTCGCCCCCGCCCTCGAGCGGATACGCGATCTCGTAGAGCGTGTCGGTGACCTCGCGGTTCTCCAGCTCGAGATCGCTGATCGCCGATCGCAGACCGGGGTCCCAATTGACCATGTAGTTGTCGCGGTAGATGTAGCCCTTCTCGTGGAGGTCGACGAAGACCTTGTAGACCGCCGCGACGTAGCCCTCGTCGAGGGTGAAGCGCTCGCGCTCGTAGTCGCAGGAGGCGCCGAGCCGCTTGTACTGCTCGACGATCGTCGAGCCGTACTGCTCCTTCCACTCCCACACGCGCTCGGTGAACTTCTCGCGGCCGAGCTCCTCCCGCGAGGTCCCCTGGGAGGCAAGCTCCTTCTCGACCACCGCCTGCGTGGCGATCCCCGCGTGGTCGGTCCCGAGCACCCAGATGGTGTTGCGCCCCCTCATCCGGTTCAGCCGGATCAGCGTGTCCTGGACCGTCCCGTTGAGCGCATGGCCCATGTGGAGCGCGCCGGTGACATTCGGCGGCGGGATGGAGATCGAGTAGTTCTGCGCCGGCGTCCCCTTCGCCGCAGGGTGAAAATAGCCGCCCTCGAGCCAGTCACGGAAGACGCGCTGCTCCACCGCGCCGGGATCCCAGCGGGTGGTCGCCTCGAGGGTCTTGCGGCGTTCCTCGTCCACGCGGCGATGTTAGTTGCGGTCCGCGGCCCGGCTACGAGCCGGATTGAACCTCGAGCGACTCGAGCACCCCGAGGATCTCGCCGACGCGGCAGACCAGGAGCCTCTCCTCGTCGATCTCCACCCAGACTCCGGCCGACGACGGAAAGACGACGTGATCGCCCGGCTGGACGGGCATGTCGACACCGGCGCTCTCCCACCAGTCGAGGCCGGGGCCGATGGCGAGAACGATTCCCTGCTGCGGCGGCGGCTCGTCGATGCCCTGCGGCACGACGAGACCGGACCGGCGCATCCGGTCCTGATCCAACTCCTTGAGGACCACCTGGTCGAACAGGGGCCGGAGCTGGTGCCTGACGGTTTCCACAGGCTCGCGGGACGATCGCGTGCTCATGGCCTGAACAATACGAAGGATGCAAGTTGGCGAAGTCCTCCGCGAAGCCCGCCTCAAGCGCGGACTCGACCTCTACGAGGTCAAGAGGGTCACCAAGATCAGCGTCCCGGCCCTGCGCGCGATGGAGGAGGACCGCTGGGACGACGTGCCTGCTCCCGGGTCCGAGGCGCTCCTGGAGGTCTACGCCCGGTTCCTCGGACTCGACGAAGGGGCCCTGCTGGCGGAACCGCGACGCACCGAGCGCCACCCGGGCCGGCATCGGCGAGGCATCCTGCTCGTCATCGGCATCGCGGCGGTGGTCGGTCTGATCATCGGCCTGGTGGCGGTGGCGCCGCTCGGCGGAGGTGGCGGTGAGTCGACCACGGCCGAGACCGTCGCTCGGACCACCACGACCACCACGACGACCGCGAGCGCTCCGGTCTCAGTCGAGATCCACACCAGCGCCCTGGTCTGGGTGTGCCTGGTCGATCAGCGCGGGCGCCCAGTGATCAACGGCCTGAGCCTCGTCAAGGACCAGACGGTCGGCCCCTATGACGGAAAGGCATTCGATGTGACCTTCGGCAACGGCAACGTCGACCTGACCGTCAACGGACAGCCCGTGAACGTCCCGGCGATCGCCGCCCCACTCGGGTACCGGATCACACCCGACGGCGCGAGAAGGCTCGCTCCCGGGGACGAGCCCACCTGTGCCTGACGCGAGCTGGGCAGCGGAACAGTTAGCGCGAGGGCTGGGGAGCGACATCCGAGGGGACGTCGTGGACCGGCGGAAGCGCCGGGGCGGCCACAGGGCCGACACGCGGCAGCCACTCGAGCCAGTGCGGCAGGTACCAGTTCCAGTCGCCGAGCAGCGTCATCGACGCGGGCAACAACACAGCGCGGACCAGGGTTGCGTCGATCAAGACCGCCACGCCGAGCCCCACACCGAGCTCCTTGAAGAAGACCAGTGACAACGTCGCAAAAACGGCGAAGACCGCGACCATGACGATGGCGGCGCTGGTCACCACGCCGGCCGTGATCTTGATGCCGTGCGCGACGGCCTCATCGGTCGGCATGCCCCGGTCGTAGGCCTCACGGATTCGGGTGAGGATGAAGACGTGGTAGTCCATCGAGAGGCCGAAAAGGACCACGAAGAGGAACAGTGGCATCCAGGAGATGATCGCGCCGGTCGAATGAAAGCCCAGGAACGACTGGAGGTGGCCGTCCTGGAAGATCCAGACGATCACCCCGTAGGCGGCGCCCACCGAAAGCATGTTGAGGATGATCGCCTTGACCGGAATGACGATCGAGCGGAAGGTGAAGAGCAGAAGCAGGAACGCCGCCGTCAGGACGAAGCCGAAGACGAGCGGAAGGTGTGACTTGGTCGTGTCCCTGAAGTCCCTCGATTCGGCCGTGAAGCCGGTCACGTCGGCGCTGACACCCGGCACGGCCCCGATCGTTGCCGGGACGATGCTGTCGCGCAGCTCGTCCAGCGCGGCGTTCGACTTCGAGTCCGTGCCATTCCCCGCGACCGGGATGTTCACCTGAACGACGCTACGGTCCGGAAAGGTGTCGAGCGTGATCGGGGGCTGGAAGAGCGAGCTGGCCTTCGCCCGCGCCACCAGGGCGGTTACCCCCCGCCTGACCTCCGGCGTAGGCCCGTTCGGAGAACTGACCACGACCACGGCGGGAATCCCACCCCCCGGGAAGACATTCTGCATCCTGTTGTAGGTCTGAATCGAGGCGACGTCCTGGGGCAGGGATTCCACGCTCTCGTTGGCGGTGTGCAGGCGGAACGCCGGCAGGGCCAGGAAGACCAGAAGGCCCGCGGATAGAACGAGGGAGATCACCGGATGGCGGAGAACCGGGTCCAGAATCGGCGACCACACTCGGCTCTCGTCCGCCTTCCATGAATGGTGCTTGATGATCGGCACGCCGCCCTTCTCCACCCGGTCCCCCAGCCAGGACAGGATCGCCGGCAGTACGGTCAGCGAGCCCACCAATGCCACGGCGACGACGAGGATGGTGCCGGTGGCAAACGATTGGAACGTGGGCGTCCCCGCCAGATACATCCCGGCCATGGCGATCATCACCGTGAAGCCGGAGACCATCACCGCACGACCCGAGGTCGCCGCGGCGGCGGCGAGCGCCGCGTCCTCGCTTCGGCCGTCCTCCCGCTCCTCGCGCTCGCGCCGCAAATAGAACATCGAGTAATCCACGCCCACAGCGAGTCCGATCAGCAGAATCACCTCGTTGATCGAGCTGTCGACTCCGCCGATGACATGGCTCAGCGGGCCCATGATGCCGATCGTCGCGATGACCGCGGTGAGCGCCAGGAGCAGCGGGACCCCGGCGGCGACGAGGGCGCCGAAGGCGATCAGCAGGATGATCAGGGTGACGGGCAGCGACGTAATCAGGGCCTTGCCGAAATCGTCCTGAACGACCTTGTTGATCTGCTGCTGGGTGCTGGCGTCGCCGAACTCGCCGAGGGTGAAGCCCGGATGCGCCTGCTGCACGTCGGCGACCGCCTGAACGGCCGGCTTGACCCGGTCCATTACCTCCGTGTCGTTGCCCGCTATCTGGTAGCGGAGCAGCGCCGAATGTCCGTCAGCCGAGATCTGATTCGCATTCGCCGGCACCAGCGGGCTCTCGAAGTTCTGGGTGCCGGGCAGAGCCGCAAGCTTCCGCTGCACGTCAACCGCGACCGCGCGGAAGGCAGGATCGCCGACGGTGGCCCCGGTGCTTTGGATCAGCACCAGCTCCTGGGCATGCTCCGGGGCGGCATCCGCGATCGCCTGATCAGCGCGTCCGGACTCCCCGACCCCGGTCTGAGTGTGCTCCAGGCTCTTCGTCCCCGTTGCGCCGCCGATCATGAAGGCAAGGACGACGAAGACAAGCCATCCCCAGATCGCGGTCTTGCGATGCTGGGCGCTCCAGACGCCGGCACGGGATGCCACCCCGCGAGGAGTCATCCCGGCGGTCAGATCCTCACGCCCTGGACGAGATGCGGACACGCCGACCTCCATGTCGTAGACGGCCACGCGACCGTAACACGATTCGCCGAAGTGTCTTGCTTACGCGGTCTGCTCGCCGAGCGCCGGGTCCTCGAGCACCATCTCGTGCTCTCCGGTGGCGTCGGTTACGAGCATCGGGCGCTGGCCCTTCTCGATCGTCTCCTTGGTGACGACGCACTTCTGCACGTCGCCGCGGGAGGGCAGCTCGAACTGGACGTCGAGCAGCGTCTCCTCGAGGATCGATCGGAGGCCGCGGGCGCCCGTCTCGCGCTCGAGTGCCTTGTCCGCGATCGCGCCGAGCGAGTCGGGCGCGAAGACCAGCTCGATGTCGTCGAACTGGAAGAAGCGGCGGAACTGACGGGCGAGCGCGTTGCGCGGCTCGGTCAGGATCGTGATCAGGTCGTCGCGGCTGAGCTGGTGGATCGCCGAGACGACCGGAAGGCGCCCGATGAACTCGGGAATCAGGCCGTACTCCATCAGGTCTTCGGGGAGCACCTTCTCGAAATCCTCGCCGGTGTCCTTGTCGGCGCTGGAGGTCACCTCTGCGCCGAAACCGACACCGTGGTTGCCGATCCGGCGCTCGATCACCTCGTCGAGCTGGCCGAAGGAACCGCCGCAGACGAAGAGCACGTTCGAGGTGTCGATCGTCAGGAACTCCTGGTGCGGGTGCTTGCGGCCGCCCTGCGGAGGAACGGAGGCGGTCGTGCCCTCGAGGATCTTCAGCAGCGCCTGCTGCACGCCCTCGCCGGAGACGTCGCGGGTGATCGACGGGTTGTCGGCCTTGCGGGCGATCTTGTCGATCTCGTCGATGTAGATGATCCCGGTCTCGGCCTTCTTCACATCGAAGTCGGCGGCCTGGATCAGCTTCAAGAGGATGTTCTCGACGTCCTCGCCGACGTAGCCGGCCTCGGTGAGGGCCGTGGCGTCGGCGATCGCGAAGGGGACGTTGAGGATCTTCGCCAGGGTCTGGGCCAGTAGCGTCTTACCGCAGCCCGTGGGGCCCAGCAGCAGGATGTTCGACTTCTGCAGCTCGATCGGCTCCTCGCCTTGGACATCCTCGGAGGAGGCCATCTGCACGCGCTTGTAGTGGTTGTAGACCGCTACGGAGAGGGCGCGCTTGGCTCCCTCCTGGCCGACCACGTACTCGTTCAGGACCTCCCAGATCTCCTTCGGCTTCGGGAGGTTCTCGAGCTCGAAGGTCGGGGGTGCGGTGAGCTCTTCATCGATGATCTCGTTGCAGAGGTCGATGCACTCGTCGCAGATGTAGACGCCCGGGCCGGCGATCAGCTTCTTGACCTGGCGCTGCGACTTCCCGCAGAAGCTGCAGAGGAGTTGCTCGTTGGATTCGGTGGGACGTGCCAGCGGAATACTCCCTCGGTCTCGCTTCGCCCGGCCGGCTCCTTCCTCGCTGGAAGCTTAGACGCCTGCCGGCCTCGGCCTGACGGAATCTGGTTACGCCGTGAGCGGCCGGTTTCCTCCCGAGCGGTGTCACTCGAGCTGTGCGTATCTCGTCTCTGGGGTAGATCGACACAAAGGAGGCGGATCATGAGGATCTTCGTAGCTGGAGCAACAGGAGCACTGGGCAGGCAGCTCGTACCGAAGCTGGTCGACCGCGGGCATGAGGTGACCGGAATGACCAGGACACCGTCGAAGCAGGCGCTCATCGAGGAGCTCGGCGCCCGGCCGGTCGTCGCTGACGCCCTCGACGCAGAGCAGGTCGCGTCGGCCGTGGCCACGACCGAGCCGGAGGTCATCGTCCACGAGCTCACCGCGATCTCGGGCCTCGGAAGCATGCGGAGCATCGACAAGACGTTCGCGTCGACGAATCGCCTGCGCACGGAGGGGACCGATCATCTGCTCGCCGCCGGAAGGGCGGTGGGCGTGCACCGGTTCGTGGCGCAGAGCTTCGCCGCCTGGGTCTACCAGCGGGTGGGTGCCTGGGTGAAGACCGAGGAGGACCCGGTCGACCCGGATCCGATCAGCTCGGTCCGCGAGACGTTTGAAGCGATCATGCACGTCGAGAACGCCGTCACCGGGGCCGACTGGACGACGGGCATCGCCCTTCGCTACGGAGGGTTCTACGGGCCCGGCACCAGCCTCTGGAGCGGCGGTGAGCATCTCGAGCCGATCCGTCAGCGGAAGTTCCCGATCGCCGGTGACGGCGGTGGTGTCTGGTCGTTCATCCACATCGAGGACGCCGCGGACGCAACGGTGGCGGCGATAGAGCGCGGCGAGCGGGGCGTCTACAACGTCACGGACGACAGCCCCGAACCGGTCCGTGATTGGCTGCCCGGCATAGCGGGCATGATCGGCGCACCGGCGCCGCGGCGGGTCCCGAAGTGGCTTGGCCGCCTGTTCGCGGGCAAGCCGGGGGTGATCATGATGACCGAGTTGCGCGGAGCATCGAACGCCAAGGCGAAGCGGGAGCTGGACTGGACCCCGCGGTATCCAAGCTGGCGCGAGGGCTTCGCCGGGCTGTCCGCGGCGGCTGAGGGGCGGGCCGCGTCGAACGAGCCCGGGGCGGTCGCGGCATGAACGAGTCGAACGATGCCCTGCTGGAGGAGCTCCGCCCTCGCGCCTTCGCGATCGCCTACCGGATGCTCGGCAGCGTCGCCGAGGCCGAGGACGTGGTACAGGAGGCGCTGATTCGCGTCAACACCACCCTGGAGCAGGGTGAGCGCATCGAGTCCCCGCGCGCCTACGTGGCCACGATCACCACGCGCCTCGCGATCGATGAGCTGCGCTCGGCCCGTGTACGGCGGGAGACCTATGTCGGCGAATGGCTGCCCGAGCCCATCGTCGTGGACACGCGTGAGGATCCCGCACGCCAGGCCGAGATGGCGGACTCGCTCTCGCTGGCGTTCCTCGTGCTGCTCGAGAACCTCTC
Source organism: uncultured Solirubrobacterales bacterium (assembly GCA_963728875.1). Taxonomy (GTDB): domain Bacteria; phylum Actinomycetota; class Thermoleophilia; order Solirubrobacterales; family 70-9; genus DASUPK01. Next base: position 171,868 of record CAVSLJ010000002.1, on the reverse strand, counting down.
ACCCGAGCAGCGGGCCGCCCTCCTGCTCCACGACGTCTTCGACTACGACTACGCCGAGATCGCCCGGGTGATCGGCAAGAGCGAGGCCAACGCCCGGCAGCTTGCGACCCGGGCTCGGCGTCACGTCGATGAGGGCAAGCCGCGATTCGAGGCCTCGAAGGAGAAGCGTGAGGAGCTCGCCGGGCGCTTCTTCGCCGCCGCGAAAGACGGCGACCTGAAGGCCCTCGAGTCGCTCCTCTCCGAGGACGTCGTGCTGACAGGCGACGGTGGCGGCAAGGCCCCGGCGCTGGCACGCTCACTGCACGGCCGCAATCGGGTCGCCCGCACGCTCCGCAACTGGTCGAAGAGCGGATGGGCCCTCCCCAACCTCACCATCCAGCGGGTAGAGGTCAACGGTCAGACCGGCGCACTCTTCGTCGACGAGAACGGCGCGGTGTTCAGCGCGATGGCGCTCGACATCGCCGACGGCCAGATCCAGGGGATCAACTCGGTCGTCAATCCCGACAAGCTCCGGCACCTCGGAGAGGTCGGCGATGCCTGGGCCCTGCTCGAGCAGGTGCGGCAGAAGAAGCACGCGGGCCGGGCGACGTAGCCTCGCTCAGCCGGCGAGCTCGGAGATCACGTCCTTGCTGTGGGTGATCGGCAGCCGGTTGCCCTCCAGCTCGATCTTCGAGCCACTCTCCTCATCGGCGAGCTCCAACACCCGGACGTCGACGCGCTGGTGGACGGTCGCCTTGAGGTGCTCGCGGGAGATCTTGAACGCGAGCGAACCTGCCTTCGTGGCTCCGGCGAATCCATAGACGGCGTCGGCGGTCACGCCCACGACCATGTGCTCAGGGAGCCCGCGGAGTGCGCCGGTGGCCTCCGTGGCGCCGGCCATCCCGGCGACGGTGCCCACCGCAGCGCCGGCCGCACCGGCGATGCCCCCGAGCGAGTCGCCTGCCACGCCCCCCATGAACAGCGAGCCGCTGTGGCCCCTGGGGCTGAACTGGCCCGCCGCCAGCACCTCGACCGCGATCCCCTCGCGCGCGAGCGCTTCCTGGACGGACCTCTCCATTGACTCCTCGGACATCCTCATCCTCCGTTCGTGTGTGTGCCCCTGTGTACGGAGCATCGTCAGCGCCCTGGTTGAACTGAAGAGCTGCAGGACGGCTTCGCCATCAGATCGCGGCCACAAGCGGCCGCCCCACATAAGTCGCTACGGGCTTCGCCCTCCGCTCCGAAGTGGAGCGGCCTCGTGGCCGCTAGAGCCCGCGGGCGATGACGGCCTGGGTGACCTTGTCGTCGATCGAGCTGGTCGGCGTCTCGGTCCCCACCCAGGGCTCGCCGTCGAAGTACTTGCCCATGATCTTCTCGGCGGTGCGGGTCGCGAGCGCCTGAGTCGTCAGGGTCGGGTTCGGTCCGCCCAGGCCGTTGGCGAGCGCCGAATTCGAGCTGATGAAGAGCCGCTCGACGGAGCGGGCCTCCGCGTTGGCGTCCAGCACCGAGTCGGCCGGATCCGAGCCCATCCGCATCGTCGACTGGACGTGCAGGATCAGCGGCGGCCAGTCCATGCGAATGACCTTGGTGGCGCCGGCGGCGCGCATCAGTCGCGCGGCCTGATCGGCGCAGTACTCGCGGTTGGCGAGGGTCCGGGCGGTGCGCTGGCGCTGCTTGAAGATCACCTTCGGGATCGGGCCCTGCTCGTCGCCCGGGAGCGAGGAGCGGACGACGCGGTTCTGCGCCTCCACATCGTCGTCGGTGATCACCAGGACATTGAGCAGCTTGTCGACGTCGGAGATGATCTCCTTCATCTCGTCCCCGGGAACCCGGCCGGTCTTGCCGTCCCAGGAGCCGCTGAACCCGCGGCCGTTGTCGTAGTAGCCCTGGACCCCGGAGTCCGAGAAGGCCATGCTGAATGCCTGAAGCGCTGGGGGGAGGCCCACGTTCTCGAGTCCCCCGTGTCCGGGGAAGTCGCAGCGAGCCGACGAACCCACGCCCTTCGAGCTGCCGGTGTACTCGTCGAAGACCCCGATCACCCAGTCGAAGAAGTGATCGGTGTATCCGCGACCGACCCATCCGTTCGGGTCGGGCAGCCCGCTGTTCTGCCACAGGCGCGGGTCCTCGGTGCATCCGCCGGCCATCACCACGACCTGTGCGGTCTCGGTGTGGGCCTCCCCCGTGTTGGTGTCGTGCCACCGGACACCGGTCGCAACGGTGCTGGTTCCCCGTTGCTCGAAGAGGATCTCGTCCACGTATGAGTCGGGAAGGAGGGTGATCGCCTTGCCGCCGGGCGCCCACGCGTCGGCGGTCAGAGCCATCGGCGCGTAGGAGTTGTCGGTCGAGCGCTTCGCCTTCAGGTTGCGCGGCGCCCTCCGCGGCTCGACGCAGCCCTCGAAGCAGTAGCCGCAGAAGGTGCAGCCCTGCGCCTGCGGGTATTGGAGCTGCGAGGAATCGCTGGTCTTGCCCGCACTGCCCTGCGGCTGGAGGATCGCGTTCTCCTGGGGCCGGAAGCTGTTCTGGGTGATGTCCTTGGTGGCGTTGACGGGCAGGCCGATCCCCTGCGCGCCCTCGAAGAAGAGCTGCTCCTTCGTCCCCATGGCCGCCGTCTGGACCGGCAGCGTCGCCTCGACCCACTCGTAGTAGGGGATCAGCTCCTGGTAGGTGAACGGGAACCGGTGCCCGTCGAAGGAGCCGGCGTCGGAGCCGCCGTAGCCCTCGAACACTCCGGGCTGGGCGCGCGGGCAGTTGCCGTAGTAGTGCTGGGTGGTGCCCCCGACTCCCGCGAGCTGCCACAGGAAGGAGTTCTGCGGCGTCTCCCGGAACCAGGCCGGCTTCTTGCGGTCGGACGGGCCGAAGCGGAAGTAGCCGGTCAACGGGTCGTTGGCGTCGTGCTCGAACTTCGACCACTCGTTCTCGGGGTCGCGATACCAGGGACCCGCTTCGAGCAGCAATACGTCGAGGCCGCGGGCGGCGAGCTCCTTCGCCATCACGGGACCGCCCCCACCGGCTCCGATCACGATGACGTCGGGCATTACTTCTTGCTCCTGGCGGCGGCGAGAACCGCCGGATCGGTCGCGGTGCTCTGGCGACCCTGGAAGTAGCCCAGGAACTCGTCCCAGCCGTCTGCGGGAGTGGTCCTCCCGGGCATGTAGTTGGTGAGGTCCCAGCCGACCGGCCGCCGGCTGACGGTCTTGGTGGCCGGGTCGAAGACACCCCACTCGCCGTAGGAGAGGTAGGCGCCGAACTCCTGCAGCGCGCCGCCGACGAACTTGAGCAGGCCGGAGAGCGAAGCCTTGAGCGGCTCGGGAGCGTTGGCGTCGAGCGTCTCCACCAGGTTCGAGTCGGCGGCCTCGAGCGCCTCCAGGGCCTTCGCCTTGTCGCCGAAGGAGAGGTTGGCGAAGGGCGAGGTGGGGATCGGGCCGGCGATCGAGGCCGGGTTCACCTGGGTCGCGAGGAAGTTGAGCATCAGGGCGATCACCAGCGAGAGCGGCACGGCGGCGTCGCTCTGGGTGAGCGACCGAAGCGCGTCGTCCATCTGCGCCGCGAAGCCCTCGCCGAGCTTGGCGAGCGGGCCGAGCAGATCCAACGGGATGGGGATCTCGGAGACAGAGGTCGTGAACGAGGCGGCGAGCGCGTGCACGTAGCTGTCCGGGAGCGGCAGGAAGTCGTCGAGGTCGATCAGGAAGAGCTCGTCGCCCCTGGCGTCGATCCCGCCCGGCCGGCTGTCGGTCAGGCCCTGCGCCTGTGAGTACTTGTCCGATCCGGGGACCTCGAATGCGACCAGGCCGGCGATCGTGTCGCGGGCGAGCAACTTGAGCGCGGGCCCCGCGATCTGGCCGATCACCGGGTCGAGGACGCCGGCGGCCCTGGCGATGGAGGGGTAGAGAGCGACGGTCGCTGCGGCCCCGAGACTGCCGGTTCGCCACAGGAACGTCCGCCGGCTGAAACCGACGTCGGTTCTCTCCTCCGATCCTGCGCCCATACGGCTCCCGTTCCGTCGTGGGTGGCGGGGGAGCACTCTACCTAAAACTTGCTAGTCAGCCAGACAGGGCAGCGATGACCTAGCTGTAGCGGTCCCAGGCACCCAGGTACGGCCGCGGGTTGACCGGCCGCCCATTGACGTGGATCTCGAAGTGGAGGTGGCAGCCGACGGTCCTGGCGTTGCCGGTCTTGCCGACGTAGCCCACCGTCTGGCCCACGTGGATCAGGTCCCCCTTCCGGAAGCTCGACGGGTGGAGCATGTGCGCGTACCAGTACTTCCGTCTCTCCCCCAGGCCCCTGAGCACGATGTAGTTCCCGTCGAGGCGTGGGTCATAGGCCCGCTTCACGATCGTCCCGGTGACGGCGGCCGCGAGTGGCGTGCCGCAGCGGGCGACGACGTCGAAGCCCTTGTGGACGCGGCCACCGTTCCGGGGCGCGCCGAACTCGCCGACCGGGCCGCGAGCGCCGTGCGGGCCGCGCACCGGAAAGAAGTGGCTGTGCAGCTCGACGCTCCCAGCCTCCTTCTCGTTGCCGCCGGCCACCGCGACGATCACGCGATAGGTCCCGTCGGCCACCAGCCGCCCGCCGTTCGTCAGGCCGTCCCACCTCACCGTCCTGTCGGCGCCTGGCTGCACGCCGGGCACCTCGATCCGCCGGACCTCGTCGCCGCCACCGGCGATCTTGATCGTGACGTCGGCGGGGGCCGAGCCGCCGACCCGGAACTCGACACTGACGCCGTCGACCGAGTCGGTCAACCCGCGATCGGGAGAGACGGACGCCTTCTGGACGACCGCATCGTCGGCGAGGGCCGAGGGAACAGCCAGGACCAGTGCCGTGACCGCCGCGATTGCCGGCTTCGCCATCAGTCGCGGTTGCAGGCGGCTGCCCTGCATAAGTCGCTTCGGGCTACGCCCTTCGCTCCTGGAGCGAGCAGCCTGGCAACCGCTACCGATGCTCGATCACGCGGTCGACGATCTTGTACTCCTTCGCCTCCTCCGCGCTCATGAAGTAGTCGCGCTCGGTGTCCTTCGCGACCTTCTCCAGTGGCTGTCCGGTGTGCTTGGAGATGATCTCGTCGAGGCGCTGGCGGACGTCGATGATCTCCTTGGCGTGGATCTCGATGTCGGTCGCCTGGCCCGAGAAGCCGCCCGAGACCTGGTGGATCAGGATCTTCGAGTTCGGCAGCGCCATCCGCTTGTCCTTGGCTCCGCCGGCGAGCAGCAGGGCGCCCATGCTCATCGCCACGCCGACGCAGATGGTGGACACGTCCGGCTTGATGAACTGCATCGCGTCATAGATGGCGAGGCCGGCATAGACCGAGCCGCCCGGCGAGTTGATGTAGATCGAGACATCCTTGTCCGGGTCCTCGGACTCCAGGTGGATGAGCTGGGCGACGATCAGGTTCGCGATGTCCTCGGTCACCGGGGTGCCGAGGAAGATGATCCGCTCGTTGAGCAGCCGCGAGTAGATGTCGAACGCCCGCTCGCCGCGGGACGTCTGCTCGACCACCATTGGGACCAGAGGACTCATGAGCGGGCCAGCATAGCGACCACCAAGGCGCGGCATTTTGGAGCGGAGGGCGAAGCCCGAAGCAACTTATGCTGGGCGCCTGCTTGTGGTCGCGATCTGATGGCGAAGCCGAGGACCGACATCCTGACGGTGGGGCACTCCAATCACGAGGAGCAGGACTTCCTCCAGTTGGTCCGCGGAGCCGGTGTGGAGCTGATCGCGGACGTGCGCGCGAACCCGCGCTCGCGCTATCCGCAGTTCAACCGCTCGGCCCTCGCCGGGACCATGAAGGCCGCCGGAATCGGCTACGCGCCGCTCGGGGCCGACCTGGGTGGCCGCCGGGAGTCATTGCCCGACTCGGTCAACACCGCCGTGCCGGATGGGGCGTTTCGCGGCTACGCCGATCACATGGCGACCGATTCATTCCGGGCGGGGCTCGAGATGCTCGAATCCCTCGCGCTGGAGCGCCGCACGGCGGTGATGTGCGCTGAAGGAGACTGGCGGCACTGCCACCGGCGGCTCCTGGCCGACGTTCTGACCGCCAGGAGTTGGCGCGTCCTCCACCTGGGGCCGAACGGGTCGCTGACTCTTCACGAGATGACCGAGTCCGCCGTCGTCGAGAACGGCCGGATCACCTACCCGGAGCCGCAGACCTCACTCGGGATCTAGCGGAGGCGGCAGAGCGGCTGCGGGTTGTGCTCGCTCGCCAGCCTGCACTGGAGGCCCGACCATCCACGCAGACCGTTTGTTGTGCAGTTCGTCGGTCCGGGCGCCGGGAAGTCGTAGTGGTCGACGTAGATGTAGCCGAGCGCCCGGATCGGCCCTCGGCCCTGCGGCTTGTACAGCCGGGCCCCCATCGACCCGGCGAACGGAGCGGACGGGATGACGAAGCCCGATCCGACGCTGTAGCTGTAGCGGTTCGGCTTCGGCTTCCCCTGGTTCGGACTGCGGCGGGTGGCGTGGAACCGGCCCTCGACAGGCATCGAAAAGCTGAACATCTCCTGCGTGGCGTACTGGCCCGGCTGATTGAGGCAGGTGAGGGGCAGCTCGCTGACCCTGACCCCGACCACGCGCCGCGGGGTGAACTTCCCCGGCCCTTGCTTGTCATTGAAGACGACGTCGAGCGCCATGACCCCGCCGGGCTGCGGCTGCGAGGGAACCCCGGCCGGCGCCAGGTCACCCTCGAAGTGACGGAGCTGGGTCGCCGCGGAGGCAGGTGAGGCGAGCAGCGCGACGGCGCAGATGGCAGCGAAGCAGATGGTCGAAAGGCGTTTCACGGTGCCCTGCAACAAACACCGCCGGCCGTGAGAAGGAGCGAAGGCCTGGCGGGCTAATCGGAGCCGGGCGTCCAGAGGGCGCCCTTCTCCTCCTGCTGCTCCTTCTCCGGCGTCCAGATCTCCTCGCGCGCCTTGGCCTGGTCCAGCGGGATCGGCTTGGCCTCCTCCGCGATCACCTCCAGCGCGCGGCGCATGCGGAGGTCCTCCTTGAGCAGCTCCTCGCGGCCCGACTCGCGGATCTTCTGCAGCGCGACGTCGGGCTCATCGTGGTGGTGGTCCTCATGGCCCGGGGGGATCTGCAGGGCCTCGAGCATGTCCTCCTCGGTGATCTCGATCCCCTCCGCCTTGGCCACGGCCTCCAGGACGGCCTCCCGCTTCAGCGCCTGCTCGGCGTCGGGGCGGGCCTGCTGGATCATCTCTTCACGCGTTTTTCCCTGGATCTGCAGGTAGTTCTCGGGGTCCATGCCCTGCTGCTGGAGCTGGCGCTCGACGCGGCGCCACATCTCGGCGGCCCTCGCATCGACCACCGGCTCGGGCAGCTCGACCTTCGCGTTCGCGACCGCGGCGTCCAGGGCGGCCTCGCGGAAGCGCTCGGCGATCTGGCCTTCGAGGATCTGGCGGATCTGGCCGGAGATGTGGTCGCGGAGCTCGGCGAGCGTCTCGAACTCGGAGGCCTCGGCGGCGAAGTCGTCATCGAGCTCCGGCAACTCCTTCTCGCGGACCTCCTTGACCTTGACGTCGAACTCGGCGGTCTTGCCGGCGACCTCCTCGGCGGGGTAGTCGTCCGGGAAGGGCACGGTCGCTGTGCGCGCGTCGCCGGGCACGGCGCCGATCAGCGCCTGCTCCAGCTCGGGCAGCACGCGCCCCTCCCCCAGCTCGAGCAGATAGTCCTTGGCGGTGCCGCCCTCAAAGGGCTCGCCGTCGATCTTGCCCTCGTAGTCGATCAGGACCACGTCGCCCTGCTTCGCCTCCCGCTCGACCGGGTTGAGGCGGGCGAAGCCCTCCTGGAGGCGCTTCAGCTCACCCTCGACGGCATCCTTCGGGATCTCCGGCTCCTCGCGGCCGACCTCCAGGGCCTTGTACTCGCCCAGCTCAGCGCCGGGCCGCACGGCCACCTCGATCGAGAACTTCAGGGGCTTGCCCTCGTCCGGAAGGTCGGAGAGGTCGAGTTTGGGGTCGCCGACGGGATTGATCCCGGACTCGAGCATCGCGCGCTCGTACCAATCGCCGAGCGATGACTCGAGCGCCTGGGTCAGCACCGTCTCGCGGCCGAGGCGTTGCACCACCATCTCAGGTGGCACCTTGCCCTTGCGGAAGCCGGGCATCTTCAGGTCCTGGCCGAGCTGCTGCGCCGTTCGGTTGATGCTGCCCTCGACGTCCTTGGGGTCGACGTCGACGTCGACGCGAACCCGCGAGTCGGGTAGCTCCTTTACGGTCGTCTCCATGGAAGTGACCACCTTAGACACCAGCAGGCGCGAGCGAGTGGGCGCCTGGCTCTACACGGGCGCCCCGGGCAGACTGGCGTCGTTCTCCATCGACCTGGGGCTTTCGCTCGCGGCGCTCGGCCTCTACGGCGCGAAGCGCGCCTGGGAGAGGGTCAGCTCGATCCCTCGGTCTTGATCCGCTCCTCGAGCCGCGCGCCCTGGCCCGCGGCGGCCGCCCGGGCGGCGCGGGCGTCGCTCAGGGGAACACCCCGCTCGTCGGCCAGGTCGAGCAGCCGCTGGCGCTCGGTGTCCTGCTGGGCCCACTGCAGGAAGAGCCAGGCCAGAACCCCGAGGGTGACGAAGGTGCCCTCGACCATCATGATCACCCCGGCGAGGCTCTGGTCGGTGATCGCGGAGATGTGCCACTGCGCCTCCCCGCCCGCGTAGTGCGGGTAGAAGACCGAGTCCGACCACATGAAGATATTGCCGAGCACGATCCCGGTGAAGCGGACGGCGATCACGTAGCCGAGCTTCGCCGGGAGGCCGAACCACTTCGGCTGGGGCAGCGGGCCGACCAGCGGCATCCACATCAGCACCCCGAAGCCTATGAAGCAGCTGTGCTGGAGTGCGTGGATCGAGTTGTGCTCTGTCGCCGCTTGGTAGAGGAAGGGGGCGTGCCAGACGTATAGGTCAACCGCCCAGAGCGGCAGGGCAACGAGCGGATGGGCCAGGTGGCGCAGCCAGCCGAGCCAGCGGTTCGCGAGCAGCGGCTGCAGCAGCGGTCCGGTGAGGCCGAGGACGATCAGGAGCGCCCCGAGATCGCCCATCAGCAGGTGCTGGATCATGTGGACGAAGACGAGCTCGTCGTCGATCCGGCCGAGCGGGGAGATGAACGCGATCGCGATCAGCGCGAGGCCCGACGCAAAGCAGACGACCCGCCAGGTGGGAACCGGCCGTCCCTCCTGGGAGAGAGTCATGAGCCGGAACGCGTAGGCCGTCGCGACGAGCGTCAGTGCCGCGGCCTGAAGCGGCTCGAACACCGGCCCGCCGACATGCGCAAGGAGCATCGAACTCAGCTTAGAGCCAGTCGATCCTCCTGAAGAACCCGACCATCCCGATCCCGATCACGGCCATCAGCGCGAGACAGAGCGGGTACCCGAAGCGCCAGTCGAGCTCGGGCATGTGCTCGAAGTTCATTCCGTAGACGGAGGCGATGAAGGTGGGGACGGCGATGATTCCCGCGATCGCCGAGATCCTCTTCACGACCTCGTTCTGATTGACGCTGACCAGCGAGAGGTTCGCCTGCAGGACGCTGGTGAGAAGCTCGCGCTGAGACTGCACCTGCTCGTCCACCCGGCGGGCGTGGTCGGCGACGTCGCGGAAGAAGCTGCGGAGCTCCTCGGGCACGCGCTCGAAACCGCCCTGCTCCAGCAGCTCGAGTGGGTTGAGCAACGGCCAGACGGCCCGGTGGAACTCGATCACCTCGCGCTTCAGGTGATAGATCCGCTTGGTGGGCGCCGGGATATCGTCGTCGAAGACGTCCTTCTCGACCTCCTCGATGTCGTCCTCGATGGCATCGACCAGCGGGATGTAGTCGTCAACCACCTTGTCGAGGACCGCCCAGACCGCCGACGAGGCCCCGAGCTTGAGCAGATCGGGACGCTCCTCGAGTCGCTTCCGGGCGGTGTGCAGCTCGCTCCCGGGACCATGGCGCACGCTGATCATGTAGCCCGGCCCGGCGAACAGGTGGATCTCGCCGAAGTGGACCTCCTCCTGGTCCTCGTGGTAGTGGGCGGTCTTGAGGACGACGAAGACGTCATCGTCGTAGTCCTCGATCTTCGGTCGCTGGTGGGCCTGCTGCGCGTCCTCGACGGCCAGCTCGTGCAGATTGAACAGCTTGGCCAGCAGCTCGAGGTCGCCGGCCCTCGGGTCGTGGATGCCGATCCAGACGAACTCGCCGGGGCCAGCGGTTCGCCGCAGGGCGGCCGCGCGCTCGGCGGTGAGCGAATCGTCGTGCTGACGCACGCCGTCCTTGTAGTGGGCGCTGTCGATGACCATCGTGCGGCTCCGGGTTCCAGTTCCCTCGCGCTCGGCGGCTTCCTGCCCGTGGGCGAGTTCGGTCAGCCCAGGTCGTCACCCGGAATCCAGGCGACCTCCATGTCCACCCGGCCCCCGCGGAACGGAACTCCCTCGGCCCTCAGCAGGCCGCGCTGCTGGTCGCCCTTGGCAAGCGAGCCGTCGGCCCGGACGATCCGCTGCCAGGGGACGCTCGGGTCGCGGCAGGTGGAGAGCACGTAGCCGGCGAACCGCGGCGCCTCGGGGCAGATGTCGCCGTATGTGGTGACGAAGCCCTCCGGCACTCGCCGAATGCGATCGAGCACCGCCCTAGCGCGCGGCGAGCTCAGCTGAGCCGGCGAGCCACCCATATGCCGGCGAGGGTCGCGGGGAGCGCAGCGGCCAGACCGCGGAGCCCGGCATCCCGCTCGCCCTCGCCGAGCGCCAGGACGAAGGCCGCGGCGTCTCCCGCGTCCGCGGTCGCGTTCGCGACGGTGGCGCTCAGCAGACGCTCGCTGTCATCGAGCGCGCCCAGGGTCACTCCGCCGAGCACGAAGTCCCTGACACCCGCGATCCGAGCGACCGCCTTGGTCGCCGGGGACACGTCGGAGAAGCCGAGCGCCCGGAGGGAGGGCTCGGGCGCGAGGAGCAGACCCAACCCGATCGCCATCCGGCCCGCGGCCGAGATCAGGGAGAGGGCGCGAACGTCCGGCGCCTGGAGGTCCTCCTCGGTCAGGGCCGCTCCATGGAGACGGACACCGACGGGGACGCTGCCAGGGTCTGGTAGACGACGCAGTAGCGCTCCGTGAGGCGCTCGAGCGTCTCGAGCTCCTCGTCGCTCGCGTCGCTCTCCAGCTCGAAGCGCAGGCGGATCTCCTTGAAACCCACCGGGGCCTCCTTGTCCACCGCGAGGGTGCCTCGCCAGTCAAGGTCGCCATCGGCGTGCACCGACCCGCTCACCTCCAGTCCCATCGAGGTGGCCACGGAGCGCATCGTCACCCCGGCGCAGGCGACCAGCGCCTGCAACAGCATGTCTCCCGAGCAGGCCAGGGTGCCGTCGCCGCCGGTGCCGGGATGAAGTCCGGCCTTGACGAGAGCGCGCCCGGTCTGCACGGAGCAGGCGATGTCCTCGTCCAGCGTGCCCTCGGCCTCCAGCCTGATCTGCGCCGTCTCTGCGTCGTCGCGGTAGCGGTCCTTGAGCGGGCGCTGCTGTTCCCGCAGCTGATCTCCGGTCACCGGTTCGCTCATCGTGCCGAGCCTACGACACCTACGTGTTTTACCCCGATGCCGTTTGCGGGTCTTCCGGTTGCAGGAAGCAGTGGATGGGCCGATGGGAAACGCAAGGAACCACCATGACACCAGGCCAAATAGCCCAAATCAGAGAAGACTGGCGGCACTGCTACAGGAAGCCAGGCAGCCCGGTGGCCGGAGTCATCCAGGAGATCTCGAAGAGCGGAACCGTCGCAAAGATCCGTTTCGATCAGGTGGCGGACTCCTACATCCTGGTCAGTCACCTCGAGCCGGCGGGTGTCGACGCCCGGGTCGAACTGGGAATGCTCGTCGCCGCATAGCGTTCGCTGCCGCCAGGCGGGGGGAAGCAGCGATACTGGACAGGGGATGTCCCTCGAGGGAACGACCAGCGGCGTGCCCGGAGCGCTCCGGGCCGGATCGACGTTCGGCGGCTTTCGCATCGAGCGCACGCTCGGGCGCGGCGGCATGGGAATCGTCTACCTCGCCACCGAGCTGAGACTCGACCGGCAGGTCGCGCTCAAGGTGATCCGGGCTGACCTGGCCGGGGACGAGGACTTCCGCGCGCGCTTTCGCTCCGAGTCGCGGACCGCCGCGTCGGTCGAGGACCCGCGGGTGGTCACTGTCTTCGGCGCGGGAGAGGTCGACGGCCTGCTCTACGTCGCCATGCGCTACGTGCCGGGGCGCGACCTCGGGCGGATGGTGGAGGCGGATGGGCCTCTCTCACCGGACGATGCCGCGCGCCTGATCGCCCAGGTCGCGGACGGCCTGGATGCCGTCCACGCCGCCGGACTGGTTCACCGCGACGTCAAGCCGCACAACGTGATCGTGGACGAGGAAGGCGATGCCCACCTCGCCGACTTCGGGCTCGCCAAGGCGATGGGGGCCACCAGCGGCCTGACGGCGACGGGTCAGGTGATCGGAACGGTGGACTACATGGCCCCGGAGCAGATCGAGGCGGAGCGGGTGGACGCCCGCACCGACGTCTACGCCCTCGGCGGCGTCCTGTTCCACGCGGTCACGGGGCGCGTGCCGTTCGCGGAGCGCGAGAGCTCGGCCAAGATGTGGGCGCACGTCAACGAGCCGCCGCCCTCGGCCGGAAGGCGGGCAGGTGTCCTCGACCCGGTGATCCGCCGGGCGATGGCGAAGGCACCCATCGACCGGTTTCCCTCCGCCGGCGACCTCGGCCGCGCCGCCGTCGCCGCCACTCGCGGCGAGGCGGTCACCGAGCCCGAGCACGTCGTGGGTGCCGGGGAGGCGGCGCCCCTGCCGGAGACCGTGCGGCTCTCCCGCGACCCGGCCCTTCCCCCGACCGACCCACAGCCCCGGCCCCGCCGGCGCGGCCGGACACTCGCATTCATCCTCGCCCTGCTCGCGATCGCCGGGTTGGGCGCCGCCGCCGCGATCGAGGCGCCGAAGCTCTCACGATCGCAGGGGACCGCCACGAGCTCCGCGACCGGCGGGACATCCTCATCGGGCGGCGTGACGATTCCAGCGCTGGCCGGCCAGCCGTTGGATGTCGCCGAGCAGCGCCTCGACGAGCTCGGCCTCGGCTACACCGAGGAGGGCGACACCGGGATCTTCGGGGTGCTCATCCCCTCCGACTGGGACGTCTGCGACACCGAGCCCGCCGCGGGCACCGCGGTTTCGCCGGACTCAACCGTCAGGCTGATGATCGACCGGCCGGGCGCCTGCTGAGGCGGCTATTTCTTCTTCGGCTTGATCTGCTTGCACTTCTGGCCTGCGGAGGCGCTCAGCACCTCGCCGCTGTAGAAGGTCGTCGTCTCGGTCGTCGACAAGCTCCCAGTCCGGCAGCGAGCCATCACGTAGAACGTGTTCTTGCCCGTCCTTCGCTTGTTGAACGTGGTGTCGAACTTCGTCAGGACCAGCCCGACGGTGTCCGGGATGTTCGTGAACGTCAGCGACCCCGGCGACAGCGCGCCGATGATCGTCAGGTTCGTCGCACCCGGTCCGATGTCCGTCTGCACGTAGATCGTGCTCGGGCCGCCGCTGAAGAAGGTCACGGTGCCCTTGATCGCACCCCCGTTCACCTCGACGGTCCCCCCACCCGTGATGCTCTGCGGGCAGGCGGCCCGGGCCTGCGCCGTGAACTTGCCCTGAATCGAGCTCAGCGGACAGGCCGGAACATCGCCGTTCACGTACTTGAGGTCCTTCGGGATCGTGAACACCGTCTGCTTCGGCGAGTGCGCTCCGACATACGAGTCGTAGGTCGTCGAGATGATCGTGTGCAATGAGATCCCGGTGAACTTCTTCTTGTAGCCCTTGTTCGGCGTGCCGATCGTCACCAGGGCCTGTCCCGTGGGCCCCGCAGCCGCAGCCGTGCCCGGCAGAACGAGCAACGCTGTTGCGCTCAGCAGGCCAACGAGGATTCCGCCGTTCCGAAGCCAGCCTGGCTTCCTTGCCTTCATCTCTTCCTCCTGTCGGTCGTCCCACCGTGACGCCAGCGGTCAGCCTATCCACGTTCGGGTTCCGTCGGACGCCGTAGCTAGGTTCGGCCTTCGACAGCGGCTGGCGCTGTCTGGCTCGTCCGAGAGAGGTGGACCAATGAAGCTGGTGATCGGCATCGTCCGGCCGGAGCGGGCGAACGACGTACTCGAGGCCCTCTACCGCGCCCAGGTCCGTGGAATCTCGATGACCAAGGTGCAGGGTCACGGTGGCGAGCTCGACCGCGTCGAGACCTACCGCGGCAGCACCGTCAAGGTCGAGGTGACCGACAAGGTTCGCTTCGAGATCGGGGTGTCCGAGGCCTTCGTCCAGCCGGCGGTCGACGCGATCTGCGAGGGCGCTCGCACCGGCGAGGTCGGCGACGGGAAGATCTTCGTCGTCGCGCTGGAGCAGGTGGTGCGGATCAGGACGGGCGAGACCGACGAGGCCGCCGTGACCCCGGTGAGCATCTGATGGCCGTCCCGCTGATCGCCCAAGCGAGCGCGGTCGACACCGGCGACACCGCCTGGATGCTCGCCGCCACGGCGCTGGTGCTGATGATGACCCCGGCGCTCGGCCTCTTCTACGCGGGACTGGTGCGCTCGAAGAACGCCCTCAACACCTTCATGATGTGCGTCAGCGCGATCGCGATCGCGGGGATCACCTGGTCGCTGATCGGCTATTCCCTCGCCTTCGACGGCAGCGGGGACCTGATCGGCGGGCTCAACTACGTGGGCCTCCATGACGTCACCTTCGCGCCCCGCGACGGGACGACCATCCCCCACCTCGTCTTCTTCGCCTTCCAGGCGACCTTCTGCATCATCACCGTGGCGCTGATCTCCGGTGCCGTGGTGGAGCGGATGCGCTTCGGGACCTGGATGGTCTTCGCCGCCCTCTGGTCGGTGCTGGTCTATCCGGTGCTCGCCCACTGGGGATTCGGCAACGGCTGGCTGATGGACGGCGGCACGCTCGACTTCGCGGGCGGGATCGCCGTCGAGATGGCATCGGGGTTCTCCGCGGTCGCGGCCGCGATCGTCGTCGGGACGCGGAAGGACTACGGGCGCATCGGCCTCCTGCCCCACAACTCGGTTCTCGTCCTGCTCGGCGCCGGGCTGCTCTGGTTCGGCTGGTTCGGGTTCAACGGCGGCAGCGGGTTCGGAGTCGGTGACCCGAGCGTGCTGGCGTTCACCAACACGCTGCTCTGCCCCGCCGCCACGCTGTTCACCTGGATGATCCTCGACCTGATCCGAGGCAGGAAGGTGACGGCGATCGGCGCCGCGACCGCGATCATCGTGGGCTGCGTCCTGATCACGCCGGCGGGTGGCTTCATCAGTCCCGGCTGGGCGCTCGCGCTCGGCTTCGTCGGCACGTTCGCCTGCTACTTCCTGATCGTCTACCGGCCGCGCACCCGGGTCGACGAGACGCTGGACGTCCTGGCGGCGCACGGCCTGGCCGGCTTCACCGGGATCCTCGCGATCGGCTTCGTCGCGCAGGCATCGTGGAACGGCGTCTCGGACGGTTGGTTCTACGGGCACATCGGCCAGCTCGGCGATCAGGCGCTCGCGGCGCTGGCCACGCCCATCTACGCCTTCGGGGCGACCTTCGTCCTGCTCAAGCTGATCGGCCTGGTGATGCCGCTGCGCGGTCCGGAGCCGGAGGAGTCGCTCGGCATGGACTCGATCTACCACGGCGAGGAGGCCTACCCGAGTGGCGAGGGCGCGATCCTGGTCACGCCCGAGGACGGCGAGGAAGCGCCGGTCCCGGTCGCCCAGACATAGCGCCCGCGACAGCTAGATTCCCGTCATCACCAGGGAGAAAGGGGAGGTATGTCGCGCGTAAGGGGAGTCATCGCTGCCATGGCCGTCTCGCTCATGTGGCTGGCGACCACGAGCAGCGCCCACGCCGGAGTCGCGCTGTACACCAGCGCGGACGTGCCGAAGTTCGTCAACGACGGCGGCAATGTCCCGTCCACGCTGACGGTGCCGCCCGGCCGCACCGCCATCCAGTCGATCGAGGTGACGAACTACGGGTACAGCTGGCCGGCGAGCGGGCAGGAGCTGAGCGCCCAGCTTCTCGCCCCCGACGGCAGTTCGATGAACCTGTTCGAGATCGGCTGCTTCAGCTCACCCGACGACGCCAGCTTCACGCTGACCGACTCCGCTCCCGCCGCCCTGCCTGAGAAACACGGCTGCGATGGCTTGAACCTCGTCGGGACCTCCTTTCGGCCCGTCGATCCGAAAAACCGCACGCTCGGCTTCTTCGCCGGCAGGGCGGCGTCCGGGACGTGGACCCTCCGATCCATCGACAACAGCGGAGGGTTCACCAACCAGGGGAACCTGCAGCGCTGGGCACTGCGAATCACGCCTGTCCCGCCCACACTCAGGGTCTCCGCGCCGAACTTGGCCAAGCTGGGCGGGGGGCTGACCGTAAAGGCGACCGCCAACGCCAACGGAGTGGTCGTGACCGGCCGGGGGGCAAAGCCCGGCACGACAGGACTCTCAGCCGGTAAGGCCACGGACGTCCCCTTCCGGGTCAGCAAGAAGGTGAAGCAGAAGATCAAGAGGAAGGGCAAGGCTCGGGTGAACGTGAGCCTGGCGTTCGCTGACGAGACGGGCGGGACCGCCACCCAGACCGTCAGCGTCACGGTCAAGGGATCGGCGAAGTAGGCGTCAGTTCAGCCCGTGCGGGTGGAGGTGGTCCTCCGCCATCCGCTTCAGCCCGGCGCGGTCGATCTTGCCGGTCGGGTTGAGCGGCATCTCTTTGAGGAAGACGATCTCCTCGGGCGCCTTGTAGCCGATGCGATTGCGGCAGAAGACGATCAGGTCCGCGCGCGAGGGTAGCTCCGCGCCCTCGGCCAGGGTCACGTAGGCGCGGACGTTCTCCCCGTGGACCGCATCGTGAACGCCGACGGCGCCGGCCAGCGCGACCGCCGGGTGCTCGAGCAGAGCGCCCTCCACCTCGTACGGGCTGATGTTGGACCCGTCGTGCACGATCACCTGCTTCTTCCGGCCGAAGAACCAGAGGTAGCCGTCCTCGTCGGCACGGGCGAGGTCGCCTGAGTCCAGCCAGTCACCCACGACGACCTCCTGGGTCGCCTCGGGCGCCTGCCAGTACCCGGCCATGCGGCTGCGGGTGTTGATCCAGATCCGGCCCACCTCGCCGGCGTCGACCGGCTGGCCCCCCTCGCTTCGCAGGGCGATTCGGAAACCGCAGATCGGCGTCCCGATCGAGCCCTGCCTGATCTCGCCGGATGGCGGGTTGAGGGTCGCCAGGCCGACCTCGGTCATCCCATAGCCCTCGACGATCGGGAAGCCGGCCTCGGCCGAGAACTCGGTGAGCAGCTCGGTCGAGACCTTGTCGGCGCCGGCGCGGCAGATCCGCAGGGAAGAGAAGTCGCTCGGGCGCAGGTCGTGGTCGTGAATCAGCGCCGAGAGGGCCGCCGGGATCATCGCCAGGATCGTCGGCTTCTGCTCGCGCAGCAGTGGGATCAGCTCGTGCGCGTCGGTCGCGCGCGCCACCACGACACGGCCGCCGACCGAGAGCGTGGCGAGGGCCCAGAGGAACGAGCCGATGTGGGACATCGACGACCCTGGCAGGAAGACGTCATCGGCACTGAGCTCGAAGGCGGTGGCGGCGCTGGCGATCATCCAGCGCAGCGTCTCCCGCGTGTGGGTCACCCCCTTCGCCGGGCCGGTGCTGCCCGAGGTGAAGAAGATCACGGCCGGTGCCTCGGGGTCGAGCTCCTCCGCGGCCAGCGGCTCGCCCTCCAGGAGGGAGGCGAAGTCGTGGTTCCACTCCCGTGCGCTGGCGGCGTCGTTGCCGGTCGGCAAGGGTTCGGCGTCGTGATAGGCGATCGCCCCGAGCTCTAGGCCGCCGGCGATCGCGCTGGCAGCGACGTCCTCGGACCGCTCGACGTGGGCGAGGAGGATGCGCGCCTCGCTCAGCTCGAGGGCGTGGTCGATCTCGCGGGCTGTGTAGCGGTAGTTGAGCGGCGTCGCGATCACCCCGGCCCTGAAGCAGGCCAGGTAGTGGACGACGAGGTCGATCCGGTTCGGCATGAGCGAGGCGATGCGGTCGCCCGGCTCGAGGCCGAGACGCCGGTAGCCGCCGGCGAGAGCCGCGCTCGCGTCCTCCAGCTCACCCCAGGTGAGCGATCGCTCCGCCGAGATGATCGCGACCTCGTCGGGCTCGGCCTCCAGGCCGGCGCGCAGAAGGTCGTCGAGTGGTCCGGCCGGTGCGTCCAGTCGGGCGCCGTCGATCTGCATCCCGCCGGACCGTAGGGGAGCCGGTCGCCGCCGTCATCCGGAGAAACCCGTACCGCCCTCCTGCTGGTTCAGCCCGGCCGCCGCCAGGGCATCCTCCCTGTTCGCGAAGGCCTGCTCCCGAATCACCCGATCGCCCCTGAACGTGAAGACGAAGGCGAACGCATCGTCCAGGGAGATCCGGCTGGTGGAGCCGGCGCCCACCGTCTGAGCGACCGCCACCACCTTGTCCCCGGAGTCGATCAACTCGACGGGGACGACGTCGTAACCCGCCATGGTCTTCTGGTTCTCGGCGTAGATCGTCCGGATCGCCTCGTTGCCGTGGTGGGTCCCGAGGAGCAACGTCTCGAAGACCACATCCGGGTCATAGAGCTCGACCATCGCGTCGAGGTCGCCGCGGTTGTGCGCCTCGAATCCCGCCTTGATCCTCTCCACGTTCTCGCGCGACATCGGCCTCAGTATCACCGCTCTGAGGAACAAAGTCGTTGGTACCGGTGTCCAGGACGGAATAGGCTCGTCCGTAGGGGGCACTCATCCGAAGGAGAGAAATTGATTCTGCTGACGACCCAGGTCGAGGATTTCGACCAGTTCTCCGAGATCTTCTCGACCAAGGGCGCTGAGAAGCGCAAGGAGCATGGATCGAAGGGTTCGACCGTCTACCGCGATCCCAGCGAGGAGGACCGAGTCTGGGTGGTCTTCGACTGGGACATGGAGGGCTTTCAGAGCTTCGTCTCCGATCCCGAGGTCCCGCCGATCCTGCAGGAAGCCGGACACAAGGGCAAGCCGCAGGCCGCTGAGTTCGGCGGCCAGTACGACGCCTAGCCCGGAACCGGCTCAGGACCCCTCGAAGGCGGCGTTCTTCGAGGGGCCCCGAGCCCCCCGAGGTGGCCGGCTCTATATCTGCCCACCCCGTTTCTTGGTTTCGTCAGCCTCGATCGCGGCCTCGACCTCGCGCTCGAGACCGCCGTGCTCCAACTCCTCGACGACCTCGCTGGTCTCATGCCGCGAACCGAACGTGCCGACAACCGGCAGCTCGCGCTCGGCCGAGAGTTCGTCGAGCGCCTCCTGCATCATCATCGTGACCGCGTTGTAGACCGCCTCCTCGTGGGGGTGGGGGCCAAATCGACGGCGCAGGTCGATCCTGGGCAGGACCTGGATCGTGATCTGGGAAGGCAGCGGGATGCGGCCCGGCAGGTCCAGCACCGTCACGCCGAAGGGAGGGGCGATTTGGATCGGCACGACCTTCAGCCGGAACAGCCTGTCTAGGGCCAGGAGGTGAGAAAGCCGCTCGCCGCGGGTCAGGAAGAGGGCGGTCTCCTGGCCGCCGATCGCCACCACGGGGACGATCGGCACGTCAGCCGCAAGCGCGAGGCGGACGAAGCCGCTGCGATGTCCGAAATCGATTTCCCCCGAGTGCCAAGAGGGGCGGTACGTCTCGTGGTCCCCGCCCGGATAGACCAGAAGCGCAGCGCCCTTCCCCAGCGCCGCCATCGCGTTCTCGTGATTGGCCGGGATCGTCCCGTACCGGCGCAACATGACGAGACCCGGCACGCGGAAGACGAGATCGTGGGCGAGCTGGTGGAACAGCCGGTCGGGGCCGAAGTAGCTGTAGAAGCCGAAGGCGAAGGCGAAGGTGTCGGCGATCAGCGTGCCGCCCGAGTGGTTGCCGACAAGAATCACCGGCCCATCGGCCGGGATCTGCTCCAGACCGCGCACCTTTGGGCGGAAGTAGAGTTGCGCCGCGCGGCCATAGGCCGGCAGGGTCTGGCGGATGAACCGCGGGTCGCGCTCGGCCAGCGGGTCCTCGGCGCGAGAGCCGAGCAGGTCCCGGGCCATCACCGAGGCCGTTGCGCGGGTGGCGGTGAGCGCCTGGCTGAAGACCTCCTTCATCGTCTCCTGCTACTCGCCAATGGGCAGCTGTTCATTGCCTGCTCCTTGAATCAAGTTCACGCGGACACGGTCGCATCTCGAGTTCGCGCCGCCATCCGTGTTCTCCACCGGCTCGGTCGGAGCAGGAACACGGAGTCATGCCTGCTTGCGGGAGGAACCGCTGTGAGAGGAACGACGAAACCCCCGCGTTACGGGGGCTTCACAGAGGGTGAGCGACCGGACTCGAACCGGCGACCACCTGGACCACAACCTGAACCACCGTGGTCCTCTCAGGCTGAATCCCCTGCTCTGATGCAGTTTCCGGTCAGCTGAGGCCCCCTCACTTTCGCTCACTTTGGCAGCACCTCGTTTGGCACCTCGGAAACGTACTGCGCCAACTCATTGAGACGCCGGCCGGGGTGGGGGATCACCCCGGCCGGCGTCGAGGCCGGCTGTCTCAATCGACAGCGGGAGCCGCCTCGCCGGGTGCCGGGCGCGCCGCGGGGAGCCGCGGCTGATCGCTCAGCCGCGGAAGCCGGCGAAGCCAGTTGGGCAGATACCAGTTGCGCTCGCCGAGCATGGACATCACCGCCGGCAGCAGGACGGCACGCACCACAGTCGCATCAATCAGCACCGCCACCGCGAGGCCGACACCCATCTGCTTGATGTCGATCGTCCGCAGCGAGGCGAAGATCGCGAACACCGCGACCATCACCGCGGCCGCGCTCGTCACCGTCGACGCGGTGCCGTGGATCCCCCGGGCGACCGCCTGGCGGGTCGGCATCCCGCCGTCGACCAGCTCCTTGATCCGGCTGACGATGAAGACGTGGTAGTCCATCGACAGCGCGAAGAGCACCGTGAACAGGAACAGCGGCAGCCAGGTGACGACCGCTCCGGTGGAGCGGAAGTCGAGCAGCCCCTCGAGGTGGCCGTCCTGGAAGACCCAGACCAGCACGCCATAGGCCGCGCCCACTGAGAGCAGGTTGAGCACGATCGCGGTCGCCGCGACGACGAGCGAGCGGAACATCACCAGCAGCAGCAGGAACGCCAAACCGAGGACGAACGCGAACACGATTGGGGCCCGCGACTTGTTCGTCTGGTTGAAGTCGTGGGTTCCGGCGGTCTCGCCGGTGACTGCCGTGTCGACCAGTGACAGGCTGCCGAGCGAGGCCGGGATCAGCCGCTGCCGGAGCGTTTCGAGCGCGTGCACGGACCTCGCGTCCTCGCCGTCGCCGGCGAGCGGGATCGTGACTCGGGCGACGGTGCGGTCGGCATTGACCACGGTCTCGATCGGCCGCTGCATCTCTCCGCTCGCGAGCGCGCGGCGGCGCAGCGTTGCGATCCCGGCGCGGACGCCCGGCGAGGTGACGTCGGGTGCGCTGACCACCACCTGGGCCGGGGTCTGAGCGCCCGGGAAGGCGGCCTGGATCCGGTCGTAGGTGCGGACAATCGGCAGGTCCTTCGGCAGGTCGCTGATTCCGCTGAGGCGCGTGTGCATCCCGAACGTCGGCAGGGCGAGGATGACCAGGAGCGCCGCCGCGCCGAGCCCGGCAACGGCCGGGAAGCGAAGCGCCGGGCGCAGGATGAAGCCCCAGAGGCGGGACTCGCTGCGCTCGCCCTTGATCCGCTGTAGGAGGGTGCGCCGGTTGACCAGCCGGTCGAGCGGCGCCGGCCGCCAACCCAGCGGCCGAAGCGCCCGCCGCGCGCCGGCGCCTATCACCGCGAGTACGCCACGGTCGACGCGGTCGCCGAGCTTCGCCAGCAGCGCAGGCAGCACGGTCAGCGAGCCGACCATCGCCAGGAAGACGACGATCATTGTCCCGATCCCGATCGAGGTGAAGATCTTCGAGCCGGCGAAGAGCATCCCGGCCATCGCGATCAGGACGGTTCCACCGGAGATCAGGACAGCCTGCCCCGAGGTCGCCGCCGCCCGCGCGAGCGCCGCGCGGGGATCACGGCCGCGCGCGCGCTCCTCGCGCTCGCGCTTCAGGTAGAAGAGCGAATAGTCGACGCCGACCGCCATCCCCATCAGCAGGATCACCGACGAGGTCGAGTCGGAGGCGTGGAAGACGTGGCTCAGGATCGCCGACAGGCCGATCGAGCCGAGCACCCCCGAGAACGCCAGCAGCACCGGAATCCCGGCGGCGACGAAGGCGCCGAAGGCAATGAGCAGGATCGCGAAGGTGATCGGCACCGTGAGTTGCTCGGCGCTGGCGAAGTCGTGATTGACGGTGTCGTTCAGGGCCCGGACGGCGCTCGCGTCACCGAACTCAGCGATCGTCAACCCCGGGTGGGAGCGCTGGACGCGTCCAATCGCGTCGAGCGCGCCCTCAACGCGATCGGAGGCGGTCGTCGCATCGCCGCGGACGTTGAAGAGAACGAGCGCCGAGTGGCGATCGGCGGAGAGCTGGCCGCCGCCGCCCGCCCCGTAGGGCGAGCGGACGTCGGTCGCCTGGCGCTGGGAATGAAGCGAGCGGACGACATCGGTCACCGCACGCCGAAACTGCGGATCGCCCGCCGTCAGCGAGGGCGATTGGACGAGCACGCTCTCGCCGGCCGGCGTGTTGAAGCCGGCGTCGGCAAGGATCTGCTGGCCGCGCCCGGTCTCGCCGGTTCCCTGCTCGGAGTCGGTGAGCTTGACGGTGCCGACGATCCCACCAATCAGGGCGGCAACCACGGCGACGGCGATCCAGGCGCCGGTCGCCGTCTTCCAGCGATCGGTGCTCCAGCGCGCGGCGCGCGCGGCGAGATTGGGTGGGGTCGGTATCTTCGATGTCATCGCTGGTCTCCTCTCGGCTCGCCTGGTCAGCCGGCATTGGCTCCGTCGAGCTCGGCCCGCAGCGTCGCGATCTCCGTCACCGCAGCGGTGACGAAGTGGTGGCGCCAGATCTCGATCTCGGCGTCGAGGTCGTGCCGGTAAGCGTCGATCCCGATCACGTCGTCCGCGACCGCCGCGGCGCGCTCGGCCTCGAGCGCGCCGACGTGCTCGCGAACCTCGACCGCCGTCATCGCTACCACCTGGAGCTCGTCGCCTTTCATGGCCACCAGCGTGCCAGCGCGGGGCGGCGCCGAAAATGGGGCTGGCTGGCGTCCCGGGGTTCGGTTAACCCGATTGAAGGCCCGTCGGGGCAAGCGGAATCTCGGCCACCAGGCTCGTACCCCGTGCCGGCGGGCTGACGATCTCGAGTCGGCCCCCAAGGGCCTCGACGCGGTCGGCAAGGCCGCTCAGGCCGCCGCCCGACGGCGAGCTGGCGCCGCCGACGCCGTCGTCGCAGACCTCGATCCGGGCGCGCGCCTCGTCGCGGGCAACGCGGACGGTGACGGCGGACGCCCGGGCGTGCTTGGCAGCGTTGGCGACCCCCTCGGCCACGAGGTAATAGGTCGCCGCCTCAATCGCCGGCGACAGGCTCGGTGCCGGCAGGTCCTCGAGCTCCACGGGCAGCGGTGCGGTCGCGGCCAACGACTGCAGCGCCGCGGCCAACCCACGGTCGGTGAGGACCGCGGGGTGGATTCCCCGCGCGAGCTCGCGCAGCTCGTCGAGCGCCTGCCCGAGCTGCGCCTCCGCGCGCTCGAGCCGCCGCCCCGCCCCGTCGGGGTCGCGGCCGATGTCCCCGCGCGCGAGCCGGAGAGCGAGCGCGAGCGAGACGAGCCGCTGCTGAGCGCCGTCGTGGAGGTTTCGCTCGAGCCGCCGGCGCTCTGAGTCGGCGGCCTCCACGATCCGTGCCCGGGAGGCGGCGAGCTTCTGGTGAGCATCGACGTTGGCGAGTGCGTGAGCGACCAGCTCCGCGAAGCTTGCGATCCGCTGCTCGGTGTGCGCCGGGAAGGCACGCGGCCGGCCGGCGGTCGCGACGATCGCCCCCCAGAGCTCACCCGCGACGGTGATCGGCGCCGCCACCGAGGACGCGATCCCGACCGCCCGGATCCTCTCGGCGAGCTCGCCCTCGACGTCGGCGTAGTCGTCGACTCGCTCCGGTCGACCGCTGCGGCTCACCTTCGGGACCGCGGCGTCCCCGGTCAGCGGGACGCCCCCGCCGACCGGGAAGACCGGAACCCCGGGGGCACTCCAGCCGGCGAGGACGGTCTGCGTCCCGTCGCTCTCGAAACGGGTCAGGTTCGTGCCGTCGATGCTCAGCACGGTTCCGACCTCCTCGCAGACCCGCTCGAAGACCTCGGTCGGCTCGGGCTCGCGGGCGACGAGCGTGGCGACACGCCGCAGCGCCGCCTGCTCGTCGTGAAGGTTGCGCAACCGCTCCCGGGCGTCGGCGCTCGCGATCGCGTCAGCGACGAGCTCCGCGAATCCGGCGAGCCGATGTTCCTCGCGCGGCGGGAAGGCATCCGGTCGCTCGCTGCCGGCGGCCACCGCCCCCCAGAGCTTGCCGCCGACGGTGACCGGCGCGGCGACTGCCGACACGATCCCCGCCTCGTGGAGCAGGTCCGCGAGGTCGCCGCGAAGCTCGGTGTAGTCGTCGCCACGCTCCGGGCGGCCGCTGCGGCAAACCTTGCCAACCGCCGTGTCGGCGTCGAGCGGGAATTCGGCGCCAACGGGGGGACCCGCCGCCCCCTGTGACCCCGAGCCGCCGACCACCATCGCCCTGCCCGCGCTCTCGAACCGAATCAGGTTCGCGCTCCGAGCCCCGAGCAGTCCCCCGACCTCCTCGCAAACCCGCTCGAAGACCGCCGTCGGGTCGGGGCCGCGGGCGACGAGCACGGCCACCCGCCGCAACCCCGCCTGCTCGTCGAGGAGACGTTGGAGCTGCTCGCGGGCGTCGGTGTTGGCGAGCGCGAGGGCGACGAGCTCGGCGAAGCTCGCCATCCGCTCCTCGGTGCGGGGGGGAAATCCGCCGGGTAAGTCGCTGACGGCCCCGACGGCCCCCCAAAGCTCCCCGGCGACGGTGATCGGCGCCGTCACCGCCGAGGCGATCCCGGCCGCCCGGACCATCTCGGCGCGGGCGCCGCCGAAGTCGGCGTAGTCGTCGATCCGCTGCGCTTCACCGCTCCGCATCATCCGCGGAAGGGCGGTGTCGCCTTCCAGCGGGAGCTCCATGCCGACCGGGAGGGCGATTGCCACGCCGGGGGGGTTCCATGCCGCCACGAACCCCTGCGTCCCGTCGGGCTGGAAGCGCATCAAGTTCGTCGCTTCGCCCCCGAGCACCATCCCCAGCTCCTCGCAAACGCACTCGAACACCTCTGTCGGCTGAGGATCGCTCGCGACCAGAGTCGCGACGCGCCGCAGCGCCGCCTGCTCGTCGAGGAGCCGCCGCAGCTGTTCGCGGGCATCGGTGTTGGCGAGCGCGTCGGCGACGAGCTCGGCGAAGCTCGCGAGGCGGTTCTCGGCGCCCGGTGCAAACCCGTTCGGGCGGCCGCTGGAGGCGACGAGCCCGCCCCAGAGCTCGCCGGCGACGGTGATCGGCGCCGCGACCGACGACGCGATCCCGGCCGCGCGAATCCGGTCAACGAACGGGCCGGAGGCGGTTGTGTACTCGTCGATGCGCTCCGGCCGCCCACTGCGGCTGACCTTGACCGTCGAGGTCTCGCCGACGAGCGGGACCGCCTCGCCGGTCCTGAGCATGGGGGCGGCCTCGAGCGGCCAGTGGCCGACGACTCTCGCCGTGCCGTCACCCTCGAAGCGGAACAGGTTCGTGCTCTCGACCTCGAACAGCGAGCCCACCTCGGCGCAGACGCACTCGAAGATCGTCGCCGGCTCGGAGTCGCCGGCGACGACGGTGGCGACGCGTCGCAGCGCCGCCTGTTCGTCGAGGAGCTTCTGAAGCTGTCCCTGGGTCGTGTCGGAGCTTGCCGTCAAACGCAACCGCCTTGCTCGGCGAAGTGTTGCGACAGCGCGGTGATGAGGCGGACTGACCGCACGACCGGCTGGGGTTGGCTAACCCGACCGCAGGTAGGTGAGGACGGCGAGCACGCGGCGGTGATCCGAGGCGGCCGGGAGGAGGTCGAGCTTCGAGAAGATGCTGGTGACATGCTTTTCGACGGCGCGCTCGGTGATCACGAGCTCGTCGGCGATCGCCTGGTTGGAGCGCCCCTCCGCCATCAGCGCCAGCACCTCGCGCTCGCGCGGGGTGAGTACGGCGAGGGGGTCATCGCGGCGCTGGCGGCCGAGGAGCAGCGAGACGACCTCGGGGTCGAGGGCCGATCCGCCGTCGGCGACCCGTCGAACCGAGTCCGTGAAGCGCTCGACGTCGGCCACGCGATCCTTCAAGAGGTAGCCGACTCCCTCGGCCGTCGAGGCAACGAGTTCGAGCGCGTAGCCCTCCTCGGCGTACTGGCTCAGCACCAAGACGCCGGTCCCCGGCAGCTCCTGACGGATCTCCAGGGCCGCGCGAATGCCGTCGTCGGCATTGCCCGGCGGCATACGGATGTCGACGACCGCGGCATCGGGGTTGTGCGCGCGGACCTTTCGCAGGAGGTCGTCGGCGTCCCCGGCCTGGCCGACCACCTCCCAGCCGGCATCCTCGAGCAAGCGGACAATCCCTTCCCTGAAGAGCACCGAGTCGTCCGCGACGACTACCCGCATGGAACCTCGGCTCGCGTGCCGGGTGCGGGCCTCATGAGACGAGCGCCCGGATGGCTGCGCCGCTCAGCTCCGACTTCGGGATGAAGCCGCAGGCCGGAGAGTCGCTGAGGACCCCCGCCAGGTAGGAGACGTCGCGGCTCGAGGTGAGGACGATCGCCGGCCTGCCGATTTGTCGGTCGATTTGTTTCGCCGCCTCGACGCCGTTGGTGTCGGGGAGCTGGATGTCGAGGAGGATGACGTCCGGGGTGAGCTCGCGCGCGGCATCGATCGCAGACGCGGCATCCCCAGCCTCGCCAACCACCTCGAAGCCCTCGGCCTCGAGGAATTCGCGGGCGCTTGCGCGAAAGCCCGGATGATCGTCGACGATCAGGATTGTCTCGCCCATCACCCAAGCGATTCTCACGTTCGCCGATGCCATTCGCAATACGGCTACCCGCACCGCGGCCTCATCAAGCGATCGGGAGCTGGACCCTCAACACCGTCCCCTCGCCGAGCCGACTGTCGCACTCCAGCGTCCCGTTCAGCGCCTCGATTCGGTCGCGCACGCCTTCCAGTCCGGAGCCGGGCAGCACGCCGGCGCCGCCGGCGCCGTCGTCACCGATCTCGACGCTCAGATTGCGGTCGCTCGGATGGACGTCCACCCATGCATTGGTCGCGCGCGCGTACTTCGCGACGTTGGTCAGCCCCTCGGACACCGTGAAGTAGGCCGCAGCTTGGACTTGCTCGCCGAGGCGCTCGGAGGGGAGCGCGACGCGGAGGTCGACAGGCACGCTCGCGTGATGCGCCAGCTGCGTCAAGGCGTGCTCAAGCCCGCGGTCCGTCAAGACGGCCGGGTGCAGCCCGTGCGCGAGGTCGCGGAGCTCGCCCAGGCCCGCCCCCAGCTCCGTCAGGACCCCTTCGAGTTTCGAGCGCGCCTCAGCGGAGAGCTCGGGATGTGCCGACAAGCAGCGCTGGAGCTGCAGCGTCAGCGAAACGAAGCGCTGCTGCGCACCGTCATGCAGATTGCGCTCGATCTCACGCCGCGCACGGTCTGCGGCTTCAAGGATGCGCGCCCGCGACGCGGCCACCTCGGCAAGCTGAGCGTCGAGGACCTCACGCTCCCGCAGCGCCTGCTCGGCCGCCTTCCGGACCGTGATGTCGAAGATCGCGCCGTCGAGCCAGAACCTGCCGTCGCCGGCCTCCTGCCCCTGACCACGCTCGAGCACCCAGCGCACGTCGCCGTCGGCTCGCTGAATCCGGTATTCGAGAGTGAATGGCCGCCCCGCGGTGACACCCTCGTGGACCAAACGCTCTACCTCGTCGCGGTCATCCCGGTGGATGACGCTCGCGAACGTCCGGGTCGAGTTCCGTATGAAGTCGCTGGCCGGATAGCCGGAGATGCCCTCGATCTCCGGGCTCAGCCACTCCATCGTCCAATCAGAGTCACAGGCACACCGATAGAGAGCGCCGGGGATATTGCTCACGAGCGACTGCAGGAGCGCTTCGTTGGCACGCAGGCGGGCCGCGCGCAGCCCCGCGCCCACCCGCGCGGCCAGCAGCGCCGGCTCAAACGGCATGCGCATGACGTCGTCCGCCCCGGCGTCGAATGCTTCGCGCACGTCGCTCGCGGAGTCCAACGGGGCGCCCACGACGATATGAACCGAGGCCAGGTGGCTGCGATGGCGAATTGCCGCCGTGACCGGTCCTGCCCAGCGCGAATCCGTGATCACGACCGGCGCGGCGTGCTCGGCCAGCGCCTGTAGCGCCCCGTCCACGTCCGCGACACGCCGGAGACCTACCCCGGCGTCGTAGAGGACCGCCCATTGATCGTCCTGCAGGTCCTCAAAGCCGAGCAGCAGAACGCTGGCGTCTGCCGGCGCCAGGCCCTCGAGCGCCCGCACATATTGCCGGCCTACGGCGTGGTTGTCATCGGTCCCGTTCACGACGACCTTCCCCACCAGCTCTCCACGGAGTCTCCCAAAAACATCGATGCCGCACAAGCGTGCCTCTATCTCAGGGCGCGCGGCATCCGCGGGCGCCGACGGCGGGTAAACCGAACCCGGCGACGCCAGCTAGCACGCTGTTCGCGGCGCTCTCTGGCTGGAACCCTCGATCCATGTCAACCGACGCCGCAACCACTGACCGTGTCGAGCGAGCGAATCCGGGCGACCGGGCCCGTTGGACCGCGCTCGTCGTCCTCTGCGTCGGGATGCTGATGATCGTTCTCGATCAGACGATCGTCACCGTCGCGCTGCCGTCGATCCAGGGCGATCTCGGTTTCACGCAGTCGAATCTCGCTTGGGTCGTCAACGCATACCTGCTCGCGTTCGGAGGACTGCTCCTGCTCGCCGGACGCCTCGGCGACCTCATCGGACAGCGGCGGATCTTCATCCTTGGGTTGACGGTCTTCGTCGCCGCGTCCGCCGCGTGCGGCTTCGCCGAGAGCCAGGTGGTGCTGGTCGCGGCACGGTTCATCCAGGGCGCCGGCGGCGCGATGACCTCAGCGGTGATCCTCGGCATGATCGTGACGATGTTCCCGGAGCCGCGGGAGCAGGCAAGAGCGATCGGGGTCTACAGCTTCGTCGCCGCAGCCGGGGCCTCGATTGGGTTGCTGCTTGGCGGCGTCATCACCCAGGCGGTCGATTGGCACTGGATCTTCTTCGTCAACCTGCCGATCGGGATCGCGACCGGCTTCATGGCGTCACGGGTGGTCGCCCGTGACCGCCCGATCGGCGTCGGTCGCGGCGCCGACGTCCCAGGGGCGGTCCTGCTCGTCAGCGCCCTGATGCTCGGCGTCTACACGATCGTCGAGGCGTCGCGCTACGGCTGGGGCTCGGCCCACACGATCGGTCTCGGCATCGTGGCGGTCGTCCTGCTTGGGGCCTTCGTCGCTCGCGAGGCGCGGACGGAGAACCCGCTGGTGCCTCTCCGCGTGTTCCGGGCCCGCAACTCGGCCGGCGCCAACCTGATCGTCTCGCTGATGGTCGCCGGTCTCTTCGGGATGTTCTTCCTCGGCGCGATCTACATGCAGAAGGTCCTCGGCTATGACGCGCTCGAGGTCGGCGTCGCGTTCCTTCCGGTTGCGGTTCTGATCGGCGCGCTCTCGCTAGGGCTCTCGGCCCAGCTCAACACGCGCTACGGGGCGCGTGCGACGCTGCTGCCCGGGCTGGGTCTCGTGGTAGCAGGGCTGCTCTGGTTCGCCCGGTCCCCTGCCGACGCGACCTACGCGGTCGATCTCCTGCCGGTGATGATCTTCTTCGGCGTCGGAGCGGGTCTTTGCTTCCCATCGCTGATGACCCTCGCGATGTCAAGCGCCACTCCGGGCGAATCAGGCCTCGCCTCAGGGCTCGTCAACACCACGACCCAGATTGGCGGTGCGCTTGGGCTCGCAGTCGTGGCGACGCTGTCATCGACGCGGACCAAGGATCTCCTCGCCGCGGGGCACTCGACGGCGGCGGCACTGACAAGCGGATTCCATCTCGCCTTCCTCGTCGGTGCGGGCCTCGTCGTCGCTGCCATGGCCGTCGCTGCCATCGTGCTCGAGCCCGTCCGGGCGCCGAGTCAGGCCGCAAGCGAGCGGGCGCCCCGCCACCCGGAGCCCGAGGTTCTGTCGGAGACGGCATGACCGGAGGCGAGGGCGAGGTCATGGTGTCGCAAGGTTCAAACGGTGCAGGCAAGACGACGCTGGAGCTCGAGCAGGCATACGACGAGTTGCGCCCACTCGCGTTTTCGATCGCCTATCGGGTGCTGGGCAGCTTCGCCGACGCTGAGGACGTCGCTCAGGAATCCTTCATCCGCTACCAGCGAGCCCTCACCCGCCACGCGGGGCAGATCGAGTCTCCGAGGGCCTACCTCTCCACCGTCGCCAAGCGCCTTGCGTTCGACCAGTTGAAGTCCGGGCGGAATCGACATGAGACTTGCGTCGGTGACTGGCTTCCGGAGTCGGTGGCGACCGCCGACGTCGAGTTGGAGGGCGCGCACCATGTCGAGGAGAGCGATTCGCTCTCGATCGCGTTCCGGCGGGTCCTCGAGCGGCTCTCGCCGGTGGAGCGGGCGGCCCTTCTGCTCCACGATGTTTTCGACTACGCCCACAGCGAGATCGCGCGAATCATTGGCAAGTCGGAGGCCAACTGCCGCCAGCTGGCAGCGCGCGCCCGCCGGCGGGTACGCGAGGAACCGGTGCGGTTCGACGCCACGAACGTGTCGCGCGAGAGGCTCGCGGAGCGCTTCTTAGACGTGGTCGCCGGTGACGGTCCCATCGACGGTCTGGTCGCGATGCTTGCGGCCGACGCAGGGGTCTGACGCGGCTGGACCCGCCAAAGGACTCTTGAGACTTTGGCACCTCGGCTAGCAGACGGTCCATAGGTACCCCGAACCAACTGTGCTGAGATGCAGGACCTTTAGGGGTGAGCGACCGGACTCGAACCGGCGACCACCTGGACCACAACCAGGAGCTCTACCAACTGAGCTACGCCCACCGCGTGCACCCAATCTAGCGTGAGCCGGGGCCACCGAAGGGCCCCGGCGCCCGCCTCAGCGCCCCGGCAGCAGCTGCTGGAAGAAGGCCAGCGCGTCGGCCTCGCCGGCGGTGACCACACCGACGTGGTTGACGCCCGGGTAGGTCTTGTAGGTGACCTGGTCTCCCAGTCCCACCAGCTCGTCCTTGAGCTGGGCGGTGAGGAACGGGAACACGGTGGTGTCCGACTCACCCTGGGGGATCAGGATCGGCGCCGAGGTCTTCACGGCCGGGTTCATCGCCGCGAGGACCGGCCTGAGGGCGCTCAGGTCCGCGCCCGAGCGCTCCAGGTGGGAGGGCGCGATGCCGCCGAGCTCATCCGCCTGGCCGAGCCGCCCCAGACACTGGCTCTGCAGCAGCGGGTAGAACTGGAGCACCTCGTCGGAGAGCAGCTGGTTGACGTTGATCGCGCTCGACTGCGTCGAAGCGCCGTCGAGGATCAGCGTGGCGAGCGCCGTGAGGCTGCTCGGCGAGGTCAGCGCGGGAAGCAGCGACTCCTGATCGAGGATGTGGGAGGCCGGCGCGAACGCGACCGTGCCGCGCAGCCGGAGCTTCGGCTGCCAGCTGCTCGCCAGGCCGGCGGCGAAGAGCGCCGCGTGACCGCCCTGCGAATGGCCGGAGATCAGATAGCGCTTGGAGATGTTGGGGTCGAGCTGGCGGGCGGCCGCCACGATGTCGACCACGCTGCGGCCCTCGGAGGTGCCGACCAGATAGGGGTGCTTGCCGGGCGTCCCGAGACCCTCGTAGTCGGTGCGCAGCACCGCGTAGCCCGCGCGGAGCCAGGCGTTCAGGTCGTCGTTGATGTAGGTCTCGCCGGTGTTCGCCGACGGGTCCAGGCCGTCACGCGAGGGCGCGCAGATGTCCGCGACGCCGGTCGTCCCGTGCGCCCAGGTGATCACCGGCCAGCCGCCCTTCGGCGGCTTGCCCTTGGGGACGCTCACCGATCCGGAGATCGCGTCCTTGGCGCCCTGCGGAGTGCGTGAGGAGTAGAGAACGAGCTTCGTCGAGCGGGCGTCGTTGAGCTTGACCACCCCGGTCGCGTTGCGCGCCCAGATCAGGGTCCCGTGCCGGCCCGGGATGTTCTTGGGCGGCTTGTAGAACTTGAGGCCCTTCGGCCCCTTCGCCACGGTCGATCGATGCTTCGCCTTCGCGTCAGCCCGCTGCGCGCAGGCGGCGAACGCGAACAGGGCGGCCACGCCGATCAGGGCGATGGCGACCATCTTCCGGATAGGAAGCGAAACGACGTGGGCGTGCAAGACCTCTCCTCTCGGCCGGGGTTCCTTCCCCTGAAGCTCCGGCAATCTAACCCTCGCTCATAAAGGGAGTTGCGGAATTCTCGAGAGGCGCCCCCGGCAGGACTCGAACCTGCGACATCCGACTTAGAAGGTCGGCGCTCTATCCAGCTGAGCTACGGGGGCAACACGCGGGAGCGTACCTGTGGCCGGCGCCGCCACACCACGCCTGCGGGGTCCTCAAAAATGGACAAGTGACCTAATCACTTTCGTCTAGGGCAAAATTAGGTATGATGCCGCCGGTCTTCGAGTCGTACTCAGGGGTACGCGAGCGGGAACGGCAAGGGACCGGCGCGCGGAGCCACGGGAGGCTCCCCGGGCCGGTCCCCTCCCGCTGCTCTTTAACCGAAGATGGCCGGGCGCCTGAAGTCCCTCTCACACGGCCAGGTCATGGCCTGGCGGGCGTGGAGAACCAGGGGCAATTGTGGGTGCCCGCGGTGATGTCCGCGAAGCAGGCGAGCAGCTCCGCCTCCTGTGTGGCCCCGCCGGCACCGAGACTGGTCGAGCAATCCTCCGGCAGGAAGCCCGGGATCGAGACTCCGGCGACGGGCGCCTGGGGCGGCGTGCTGGTCAGGCTCGCTCGGTCGCCATTGACGCCGGTGTTGTCGTGCCAGCAGTCGCCGGTGTTCGCCGCGAAGGCGTCCCACCAGAAGTCCGTCCCGTTCGGCTCCTTCGTGCCGTCCGGAGCGACGCCCATGACGTTCCCGTAGAACTGGTCGTTGTAAGACGTGGACGGCGGGACCCTGGTCGCGTCACAACCCGCCAGCTGGCTGGCGTCGACGCTGCCGACGCCCGGACCGCAGACGAGCTGGTCCGGGACCGCGTAGAGCATCACGCCGCGGCGCCAGTTGTCCCAGAAGCGGTTGTGGCGGACGATGTTGTGGTTGCCGCCCGCGATCCAGAGCCCGGTGCCGACCGGCACCGGGACGCTCGGGCTGAAGTCCGAGCATCCCTGGTTGGGTCCCATCGGCCCCGGCATCTGCCCGGCCGTGCAGCGCGGCAGGTAGTCGTTGAAGTTGTTCGAGTAGAAGTCGTTGTTCTCGATCAGGTCGGAGTCCTGCGGGAAGCCGGGATGACCCGGCGCCGTGAAGACGTCGGTCGAGAAGCCCTGGGTGTTCCCATAGAACTCGTTGTCGTGGATCCAGACGGCGTTGCCGTCGGTCCCCGAGTAGCCGAGGGCGTTGTGGAAGCTGTCGCAGTCGCGCAGCTCGGTGCCGTAGCGACGCTGATCGGCGGGGACGGCGTCACCGAGGTCCGCCGCGGCGCCGGGATAGAGGCCCGAGTCACCGCTGCCCCAGGCAGAGCAGTTCTCGATCAGGGAATGGTCGGCGACGAACGTGAGCAGGCCGTACTCGCCCGCGTAGGGCATCTTGACCCGGTCGACGTGGGAGCCATCGGTCTCGGTGATGTAGACGTCGTGCTCGTTCGCGTGACGCACCTTGACGTTGTCGAGGACGAAGCCGTCGGCCCGATCCGCCCTGATGCCGACATCCTTGTCGTAGCGCGGCGGGTTGGGCCCCGGCGCCGAGTGATCGCCGAGCGCAGGATCGCCCGCGTCGACGATGACGTCGTCGGGGCTCGCGCCGGTGCCCTGGATCTGGAGGTTGCAGCGGATGCAGGGGCCGAGGTCGGGGATGCCGTGGCGATCCTCCGCCGGGGGCTGGGGCGGCGGGTTGGACCCGGATTCGCGACCGATCACGGCGATCAGGTTCTGATCGTTCGGGCACGCCACCTGGTAGCGGTATGAGACCGCCCCGGTCTCGCCCTTGTCGTTGGTCTCCCTCAGGTCGGCGCAGGCCGGGTCGTTGGTCGGGGCGGCCTTGGAGGCAGGCTCAGTGTAGATGCCCGGCATGACCTCCACGCGGTCGTTGTTGTGCGACGCGGTGACGGCCGCCTGAATCGAGTCGTACTGGCAGCGGGCGAGCAGCCCGGCGTTGAGGCTGTGGATCCTGTCGGCCTCCTGCTTGCCGACCTGGATCCTGGGCTGCGAGGGCCGCAGCTCGAAGCCGTGCGCGACGGCGTCGGCGAGGCCGGCGTCGAGGGCCTGCATCGACTGGTTCGCAGCGAGGGCGTGCTCCCACGCCTTCTTCTTGGCGGCGTTCGACTTCCTGCGTTTCTTCAGCACGTGCGTGAGATGCAGGGCGCGGCCGACATGGCCCTTCGCACGCGCGGCCTTGCGGCGCTTGCGCAGCTTGGCGAGGTTCTCGAGCGTCGGCTCGGGGACGGCGGTCCCCTTGCAGACGACCCGCGTCGTGCCCGGCTGGCCCGTGTCCAGAGCGGTGGCGAGCGGGCGCACGGCCGGCACCGCGCCGCCTGCGGGCGGGTTGACGGAAGTGTCCGGCGCGGGATCGGGCCAGTAGGAGGCACGCTCGATGTGCGCGAGCGCGATCGCCGGCAGGGTGATCAGGAGCCCGAGCGCGATTGCAATGGCGGGCAGGCGCCGCCGTCCAACCGACTTCCCCAACCGACCCGTGAAGTTCATTCGCCCCATTCCTCCGCCCCGCGGTCTCTACCTAGTAATGCGTAGGCGGGCACTCTAGCCGGGCGGCCCGCGCCATGTCGCGGTTGCCTCCCCGCCCGGAGGACGCTCGGACTAGGCTCCCTGATCGAGATGCGTTCCGGAGAGGTCAGCTCGCTCGGGCAGGCGCGGCGGGAGTTCCTGCGCAAGGAGTCCCCCTGGGTGATCGGGGCGGGAATCGTGGCGCTCGTGATTCTCCGAGGCGTCCTGGGGGAACTGACCTGGCGCGACGCGGTGGCCGTCGCCGCCCTCCTCGCGATCTACCCGTTCGGGGAGTGGGCGATCCACGTCTACCTGCTGCACGCCAAGCCGGTCAAGGTTCGCGGCCGCCAGGTCGAGACGGTCGCCGCTCGCGCGCACCGCGCACACCACGGTGATCCCAACGACCTGGACATGGTCCTTCTCTACTGGTGGCAGGCAGCCTTCCTGATGCTCGTCGCCGTCCCGCTCACCGTCGGGCTGGTGTCGGTGATCGTCACCTTGTTTGCCGGGCCGGTGCCGCTCGGCGCAATGGTGAGCGGAGCGATCGCCGGCTACTTCATGGTCTTCGTCTACGAGTGGACCCACTTCCTGATCCACACCGCCTACCGGCCGCGGACGAGCGCTTACAGGGCGGTCTGGCGCAATCACCGCCTCCACCACTTCAAGAACGAGCACTTCTGGCACGGGATCACCAACAACCTCAGTGACCGGGTCCTCGGCACCAACCCCGAGGCGCGCGAGGTGCCCAAGTCGAACACGGCGCGCACGCTCGATCCCACCGGATGAGCCTCGACGAGCGCTGGATCCGCTCGCTGCACGTCGAGGCGATGCGCCGCGCCGACCTGCACGCCGAGCACGATCCGCACGTCCTCTTCCAGGCGTCGACGATCGGCGCGCTGCTCGACGGCTCGTTCGAGGGCGACGTCACCTTCGCGGAGCTCACCGAGCATGGCGACCTGGGACTCGGGACGCTGAATCACCTCGACGGCGAGATGATCGCCATCGACGGGCGGTTCTATCGCGCGAACGTCGAGGGCGGCATCACAGAGGTCGCGAAGGAGGAGCGCACTCCATTCGCGGTCGTCGTCCCCTTCGCATCGACGATCCAGTTCGACCTCGAGGGCTCACTGGACCACGACCGGCTGCTCTCCGAGATCGACCGGCGGATCCCCGCCGATGCGGCGTCCTGCGCGGTCCGGATCGATGGGCGATTCGACCTGGTCCGGGCGCGTTCGGTCCCGCGGCAGGAGCCGCCCTACCGGCCGCTGACGGTGGTGGTCGGCGAGCAGCACGTCTTCGAGCTGACCGGCGTCGACGGCACGATGCTCGGCTTCCGCTTCCCGGAGTACGCCGAGGGGATCGAGGTGGCCGGCTGGCACCTGCACTTCATCTCCGAGGACCGGCGGCGCGGCGGCCATGTGCTCGACAGCCGGACCGAGACGGCTCACGTCCAGCTCGATCCGGCGGGAGAGCTGCACGTCGAGCTTCCGCCCGGCATCGACCTGGCCGACCCCGAGGCCGCGAAGGCAACGCACGCTGCGATCGACCGGGTGGAGCAAGATGGCTGACGTGCCCGAGCGCGTCCTGGTGACCGGCGCCGCGGGCTTCATCGGACGTGCTCTGGTCGAGCGCTTCCGAGCTGACGGCAGCGAGGTCCGCGGCGTCGACCTGATCGAGACCGGCGACGACTGGCACCTGGCCGCCGACCTCACGACCCCGGGCGACTGGCAGGGTCACGCCGAAGGCTGCGACCTCGTCATCCACACCGCGGCGGTGGTGGGGATGTACAGCTCGCGGAAGGGCTATTGGGAGACGAACGTGGCCGCGACGCGGCACGCCCTGGACGCGGCCATCGCGGCCGGCGCGAAGCGGTTCGTCCACCTCTCCTCGATCGTCGTCTTCGGCTTCGACTTCCAGGGCGAGGTCGACGAGCGCACCCCGGTCCACCCCAACGGCGTGCACTACGTCGACACCAAGATCGCCAGCGAGCAGGTCGTGCTCGAGGCGCATGCCGAGGGCGAGATCCCCTGCACGATCGTCCGGCCCGGCGACGTCTACGGACCGGGATCACGGCCCTGGACGACGGAGCCCGTTCGTCTGCTCAAGTCGAAGCAGCTCATCCTTCCGGACGGCGGCCGGGGCCTGCACAGCCCGGTCTACGTCGACGACCTGGTCGACGGGATCGTCCGCGCGGCGACGACGCCCGGGGCCGAGGGCCGCGTCTTCATCCTCACCGGGATCGAGAAGCCGACGATCGCCGAGTTCGTCTCCTACTACTGCCGGATGCTCGGGATCGCCGAGCCACGCACGGCGCCGACCCGCGTCGTCCGCGAGGTCGCGCGAGCGATGGACCTGGCGGCGAAGGTGCGAGGCCGTCGCAGCGAGGCGACGCCCGCCGCGATCGAATACTTCACCCGCCGCGGGAGCTACTCGATAGCCCGGGCCCGCGAGGTGCTCGGCTACGAGCCCGCCCTCGACCTCGAGGCCGGGATGCGCAAGACCGAGGAGTGGTTGCGGACGGAAGGCCTGATTTGAACTTAGAAGTCGGGGCGACTGGATTCGAACCAGCGTGCCTCTCGGCCCCAAACCGAGCGCTCTGACCAGACTGAGCTACGCCCCGATCGCCGCGAGTCTAGCCTCGAACACCCACTCCTCCTGCAGTCGGTCCATCCACCCTTGAAGCCGCGCGCGGAACGATGTGTCGCCCGCGCGGACGGCAATCACCCCGTAGCGGCTCCTCCAAATCCGCGTTCCAAGACGTCCACTGTTGGCCTTCGGCTGGAGCTTGAGTTCCCCCGGGGCGAAGTTGAGCGCCGCTGCCCAATGTTGCCTCAGCTCGGCGAGATCTTGGTCAGCGTGGAACTGCACGGAGAACGTGAGTTTCCGACGCGAGAAACGCCTCATCCACAGTGTGCCGACCTGCATGACTGCGGCGTCGGAGTTGCAGATCGTGACCGTGTTGCGATTCCGCTTGTAACCCTCGGCAATGTAGAGAGCGACGAAGTCGCGGAAAGTCGGGTGTCTCGTCAGACGGGGAAACTCCCAATAGCCGAGCTCGTACGCTTCCTCCCTGGCTCGGCGATGCTTGGCAAGCATCCTCCGTGCGCCCGGGTGCGGGTTGTCCCGCCTGCGCCTGCCCAGCGGCATTCCCCGCACCCAGTAGTAGACGGTCGTCCGCGATACCGCCAACCGCTCTGCAATCTCATCGATTGAGAGATGCTTCTCTCGCCGAAGCTCTCGCGCCTTCTCGCGAATGTAGACCGGGTACGCCACGTCCCGAGTTGAACAGGCACTGGTTCATGGATGGCACGCGGAATGCGACGAGAGTGTGTCGCCGTGTGGCGGGCTAGGGTTCCGCGCCCGTGGCCGAGGTACGACCAATCCAGGCGCTCCACTACGACCTCGAGAAGGTGGGCTCGCTCGGCGACGTCGTCGCTCCCCCGTACGACGTGATCGATGACGAGCAGCGCGAGCAGCTCGTCGCCCGCTCGCCTCACAACGTGGTCGAGCTCGACCTGCCGCGCGACCCCGAGGGCGGCGACCCGTACGAGCACTCGGCTGCGCTGCTCGCCGAATGGACGGAGGAGGGAATCCTCACCCGCGACACGGACCCCCAGATCTGGGCGCTCGAGCAGGACTACACGGCGCCCGACGGCTCGCGGCTCACCCGGCGCGGCTTCCTCGCCCGGGTGAAGCTCGCGCCCTATGGAGAGGGCATCCGGCCACACGAGCGCACCCAGCCCGGCCCGAAGGAGGACCGGCTTCGGCTGACGCGCGCCACCGGTCACAACCTCTCCCCGATCTTCGCGCTGCATCCCGGCAACGCCTGGCAGCACCTCGAGCCCGCGCTGGGCGGTGACCCATGGGGAGAGGCGACGGACCCGGATGGCACGACCCATCGCGTCTGGCGAATCGGCGATCCGTCCGTGCATGAGGCGGTCGCCGCCGAGCTCGAGCCGGGCGAGCTGCTGATCGCCGACGGGCACCACCGCTACGAGACCTCCCTCGCCTACCAGCGCGAGGTGGGCGCGGGCGGCGATGCCGACTACGTGCTGATGGCCCTGGTCTCGCTGGAGGATCCCGGACTCACGGTCTTCCCGACCCACCGGCTGCTCCAGGCCCGCACGGCCGATCCGGCCGCCAGGGAGAAGACGCTGAGGGACGCCGTGTCGAAGATCTTCGACGTCGAGCAGGTCCCTGTCGCCGACCTCGATCCCGCCGGAATCGACGGCGTCGGCGTCTTCGGGTTCCTGGAGGCCCACTACGAGCGCTGCTTCAGGCTGCGCCTGCGGGACACCGGCCATCTCGACGAGGTCTTCGCGGATCACTCCGAGGCCTACCGGACCCTGGACGCGGCGATCCTCGAGGAGCTCGTGCTGAAGGAGGTCGTCGGGATGACCACCGAGGACATCGCCGCAAAGCGCGGCATCGGCTACACGCCCCATCTCGGCGAGGTCTTCAAGAAGCTCACCTCCGGCGACTATCAGGCCGGGTTCGTGCTCCGGGCCACACCCGTCGACCAGGTGCGCGCCGTAGCCGCCGCCGGCGAGACCATGCCGCCGAAGTCGACCTACTTCTTCCCGAAGCTCCTCACCGGGATCGCCTTCAACCCGCTCGGCTAGCCCGCCTGGCCGAAGCCGATCCGGTTCCCCTCCGGATCGACGATCTCGATCTTCCTGGTCTGATCGTTGATCGACTCGATCTCCCCCACCTCGATGCCCCTCTGCCGAATCGCGGCCACGCGTTCATCGAGGTCATCGACCATCACGGTGGCCAGCCCAGTGCCGGCTCGCTCCCGATCGGCGACTACGTAGATCCAGCTCTCGTCGGTGAGCTTCCAGCAGCGCTCCGTCTCGTTCGGTCGCATGTCGGGCGGAGCACCGAGCAGCCGCTCGTACCACTGGATGGCGCCATCGAGATCGGCGACGGCGATGCCTGCGAACAACACGTTGACGGCCAAGCGAGACCCCCTTGCCCGATATCGTCGTTACGTGGTCAAGATCTACACGAAGAAGGGCGACGACGGCACAACCAGCCTCTGGTACGGCGGGCGAGTGCCCAAGACGAACGCCCGCACTGAAGCGTACGGCTCGATCGACGAGGCCAACTCCGCGCTCGGCGTCGCCCGCGCTCTCTGCAAGGCCGACAACCAGGCGGACCTGCATGCCACGATCCTCTCCCTGCAGCAGGACCTCTTCGTCGCCGGAGCCGAGCTGGCCACCTCGCCCGAGGCCGCCGACCGCCTCCAGGACGGCATCAGCCGAGTCACCGATGGGATGGTCGAAGCGCTGGAGGTGGACATCGACCGCTACATGAACCAGGTCAATCTGCCACCGCACTTCGTCATCCCGGGCGGAACCGAGCTCTCGGCTTCGCTCGACGTCGCCCGGTCGGCGATCCGCCGCGCGGAGCGGCGCACCGTCGAGCTCCGCGACGGCGATGGCCTCGCCTCGGACGCGGTCCTCCGCTACCTCAACCGCGCCTCCGACCTCGCCTTCGCCCTGGCCCGATTCGCGGATGAACCGAACCCGCAGATGTTCGAGGGCAGGGAGGCGGGCAAGTGAAGCACGCCGTCGCTCGCCGCCGGAAGGTATACGAGCACGAGATCGAGATTCGCGAGCACCGTCTGATCGTCGACGAGCCCGAGGAGAGCGGCGGTGGAGACCAGGGTCCGAGCCCCACTGAGCTGCTGGCCGCCGCCCTCGCGTCCTGCACCGCGATCACGATCGAGATGTACGCGGACCGAAAGGAATGGGATCTGGGCGAGGTCGAGGTCACGGTCGACTTCACCCAGGCGACCGCGGACAGCCCCGCCAAGTTCAGGGTCGACATCCGCTCACCCGCCGAGCTCACCGATGAGCAGACCGAACGCATCCTGACCATCGCCCACAAGTGCCCCGTCCACCGGGCCCTGATGGGAGCGGACGTCGAGATCGACGACTCGCTCGAGCTGGTCGGGGCCTAGCTGGTGGACCTGGGGCTCAAGGGCCGCGCCTGCGTGGTGACCGGTGCCAGCCGCGGTATCGGTCTGGCCAGCGCCCGGATGCTCTGTGGCGAAGGCGCCGACGTCCTCCTCGTCGCGCGCTCCGAGGACGCCCTCCTGGAGGCAGCCGACCAGTGTGCGGTCGCAGGCCAGGAGGCGGGAGGGCGAGCCGAGTCCCTGGTCGCCGATGTCACCGACCCGGCCGCGGCCGATCTCATCGTCAGGGAAGCCGCCGGCCGCCTCGGCCGGCTCGACGTGCTGGTCAACAACGCCGGCACCGCCCGCCGCCGCGACTTCGACGACGTCCCCGACGAGGACTGGTACGCAGCCTGGGAGCTCAACGTGATGGCCCCGATGCGCCTGATGCGCGCCGCGACGCCGGGAATGCGCGAGCGCCGCTGGGGCCGCATCGTCAACGTCTCGAGCTCGTCCGGCAAACGGCCCTCCGCCAGCACACCCGAGTATTCCGTCGCCAAGGCGGCCGAGCTCTCGCTCTCCCGGCTGTTCGCCGATCGTTGTGCGTCAGACGGCGTGCTGGTCAACGCGATCTGCCCCGGGGCGGCCAAGTCCGAGCTCTGGACCGACGAGGGCGGCCTTGCGGACCAGATCATGGAGATGGAGGGACTCTCCAGCCGGGAGGAGGCCATGCAGTCCGCGGCCGACGGTCGTCCGATCGGCCGCCTGGCGGAGGTGGACGAGGTCGCCGGTGCGATCGTCTTCCTCTGCTCCGAGAACGCGTCGTACGTCTCGGGGGCGGCTTGGAGCGTTGATGGCGGAGTCGTCCAGATCATCATCTGAGCTGAGCGATGTGTTGCTCGCCCCTGCCGAGGCCGAGCAGCTCGACGCCCACGGCCGGACCGATGCGGCCGTGCTGGTCCCGATGCATGGCTGGCCGGAGAACCCCGGCCTCGTCTTCACGGAGCGTAAGTCGGACCTGAAGCGCCATGCGGGCGAGATCTCATTCCCGGGCGGCCGGCGCGACGAGAACGAGGACCTGCTCGACACCGCCCTCCGCGAGGCAGAGGAGGAGATTGGTCTGGCTCGGGACAACGTCGACATCGTCGGCGCGCTGCCACCTATCGGCACCTTCGTCACCAACTACAAGGTCCACCCCTTCGTCGGCCTGATCGACCAGGGGATGCGCTTCGAGCCGAACCCGTCAGAGGTCGAAAGCGTCCTGGTCGCCTCGCTCGATGACCTGGTCGCCGCCTACGCCAAGCGCCGGCTGGTGCGCCGCGGGGTCCCGATCAAGACCGACACCTACGAGATCTCCGACAAGCTGATCTGGGGCGCAACGGCCCGAATTCTCGGCCTGCTGCTCGAGCGCATCCGGCCAAGTTCTTCGTCCTAACCGATGAGTTTCGAGCCAAGGAGGTGTCTACACAGATGTGAGCAAGGTAAGAGTGCACATCGCGATTTCGGCGGACGGCTACGTCGCCGGCCCCCACCAGAGCGAGGACAACCCCCTCGGCGAGGGCGGCGAGGAGCTACACGACTGGATGCTCGAGCTGAAGGCGTGGAGGGAGCCGCACGGCTCTGAGGGCGGCGAGGTCAACGCGAACACGCCGATCTTCGAGGAAGCCCGCGACAACGTCGGCGCCGAGATCATGGGCCGCGGCAAGTTCGGCCCTGCCGGCCGCGGTCCATGGCCCGATGACGAGTGGAACGGCTGGTGGGGCGAGGACCCCCCGTTCCACATGCCGGTCTTCGTGGTCACCCACCACGAGCGCGAGCCCCTGACGCTGACGGACACGACCTTCACCTTCGTCACGGAGGGGATCGAGGCCGCCCTCGAGCAGGCAGCGGCAGCGGCCGACGGCAAGGACGTGTACATCGGCGGGGGCGCCGACATCATCAACCAATACCTGGCGGCCGGCCTCGTGGACGAGCTCGAGATCCACGTCTCCCCGCTCATTCTCGGCGGTGGCGAGCGGCTCTTCGATGGAGTCGGCCCTGATCTGAAGCTTGAACAGCTCCGCGCGGTCGAGGGACCCGGGGCAGCGCACCTCAAGTACCGCGTCGTGAAGTGAGGTTGCGGCTGGCGGCCGGCGAGCTCGCCAGCCGCCCTCACGCTTTGATCGGAAATGCGGCGAACCGCCCTCCGCAGCGGTATCGTTATTTTTGGGTATGGAGGCAGCGCGACACATTCCCTCGGACGTCGACGCCATGGGGCAGGACAAGCGCCGACAGGTCGTCGGCCATTCCTACGGCCCGTCGCGACGCAGCCAGATCATGTTCTTCGTCGCGGTGGCGACGGTCGCCGTCGTGATCGTCGGCGGCTGGCTCGTCCTGGTCGGGCTGTTCGACAAGCCGCCGACCCACTTCAAGGAGAGTGCGCCCTGGTCCACCACCGCGGCCACCCCGCAGCTGGCCGCGGAGCAGAGCGCAAAGCCGACCCCGCCGACATCGCCGTGCGGAGAGCCCGGCAACGTGTATCCGATCCCGCCGCAGAGCCCCTGCGCACCGCCGAACAAGGCGAACGCCTACCAGGGCGACTCAGACGGCCAGTAGCCCCGCAACCCGCCCAGCGGTACTCACGGCCCAACCATGCTCGTCGCGATCCGACGTGAGGAACGCCACCGGAATCCGCCACCTCTCCCCCGCCCGCTCGACGATCCTCCGGCCCGTCGCCAGCAGCTCGGCGTCCACGGAGCCCGCCGACTCATAGGCGAACCCGCGGACCGGGCTGTCGACCAGCTTCTCCAGCAGGCGCTCGAGCCTGGGCCCGTGGATCGCCGAGACCGCATCGGCCTGACCCGCTGCTGACCCCAGCAGCCAGACCACCACGGCGACGTCGCCGCACAGATCGAGCACCGTTCCCGGCCGGTCCGGGTCCGCCTCGGCGGCCTCGATCCCGGCGGCGTCGATGGCAGCCGTCCCCTCGGGGCTCCTGCTCGTCCCGCGCACCTGCCAGCCGAGCCCGGCGAGCTCGATGCCGAGCTCACGGCCGCGGCAGCCGCAGCCGACGATCAGTGCGCGGGCCACCTACTCATCATCGTCGTCGAAGCCGCCGCCCTCGGCGAAGGGACCACGGCCGCGGGCTCGCATCGCCTGGTCCTCCTGAGCCTGCCTCTGCACATCCGCCTCGGTGATCTCCTTCGCGCCCCGCTTTCGCCGCAGGGCGTTCTGCGCCTCGATCATCTGCCGCACGTCGTCGACCTCGTTCTGGGCCTCGACCTCAGGCGAGCGCGTCGGCTTCCAGTCCAGGAAATCGGCCACGCTGTTCCCCTCGAACAGGCGCGCGAGCGCGACCATGATCAGAAAGAGCAGGACGAGAAGCCCGAGGGTGAGGGCTATGAGAACCATCTCCCACCGTTGAGGCTACAGTCATCCGCTGTGGCGGAGGCTCTGATCATCGACGCGCTGCGGACGCCCATGGGCGGCTATCGCGGTGGGCTCTCCGCGATCCGGCCCGACGACCTTGCCGCGCACGTGATCTCCGCCGCCGTCGAGCGCACCGGCCTCGACCCGTCGCGGGTCGATGACGTCTACATGGGGGCGGCGAACCAGTCCGGCGAAGACAACCGTGACGTCGCCAGGATGGGGGCGCTCCTGGCCGGGCTGCCGGTCG
Organism: uncultured Solirubrobacterales bacterium; assembly: GCA_963728875.1. GTDB lineage: Bacteria > Actinomycetota > Thermoleophilia > Solirubrobacterales > 70-9 > DASUPK01. The sequence continues at coordinate 127,446 of CAVSLJ010000002.1, read as the reverse complement.
ATGTCCCCGGCGTCACCGTCAACCGTCTCTGTGCCTCGGGCCTCGAGGCCGTGAACCAGGCATCCCGCGCCCTGCGTCTCGGCGAGGGCAGCCTGTACCTCGCCGGGGGTGTCGAGTCGATGAGCCGCGCCCCCTGGGTGCTGCCGAAACCCGAGTCCGGCCTCGCCCGAGGCGAGCAGACCCTCTTCGACACCACGCTCGGCTGGCGGATGATCAATCCGAGGATGTCGGAGCGCTACTCGACCGAGTCGATGGGCGAGACGGGCGAGAACGTCGCCGAGAGGTACAAGATCACCCGCGAGGAGCAGGACCGCTTCGCCCTGCAGAGCCACCAGCGGGCGATCGCCGCCCGGGAGGACGGCCGGTTCGACGAGCAGATCGTCCCGGTCGAAGTCCCCCCCAAGAGCCGTCGCGACGAGCCGACCACCATGACCGCCGACGAGGGGCCGCGCGCGGACACCTCGCTGGAGAAGCTCGCCAAGTTGAAGCCGGCCTTCCGCGAAGGCGGCACCGTCACCGCCGGCAACTCGTCCACCCTCAACGACGGGGCCGCCTGCCTCGTGCTCGCCAACGAGGAGACCGCGAAGGAGCTCGGCCGCGAGCCGCTGGCTCGAATCGTCTCGATCGGGGTCGCCGGCGTCGATCCCGCCTACATGGGCATCGGCCCGATGATCGCCATCCCGAAGGCGCTCGAGCGAGCCGGCCTGGAGCTCGACCAGATCGACCTGATCGAGTTGAACGAGGCGTTCGCCTCCCAGGTGCTCGCCTGCGCCGAGGGCCTGGGCATCGATGAGGAGCGGCTCAACGTCAATGGCGGTGCCATCGCACTCGGCCATCCGCTCGGCTGCTCCGGCGCCCGCCTGATGACCAGCCTGGTCTGGGAGCTTCGGCGCCGCGAGGCGCGCTTCGGCATTGCGACCCTTTGCGTCGGCGTCGGCCAGGGCGTGGCGACCGTCGTGGAAGCTCTGTAGTTACTTCGTGTACTGAATCGACCCGAGGACGATCTGCGCCAGCTGCAGGTCTCCCTGGCAGCGGGGGTCGCGGACGACGATCTCGGTGAGGTAGGCGAACCGCTCGCCGGTTCCCACGCTGAGCAAAATCTGGATCGGGTTGCCCTTTTGGTCGGTCACGCTGAGGGCGTCCGAGGTGGTCGGGATTCCGCCGACCGGTGAGTCGGGCGCCGGCCGCACCCTGGCGTTCGCAAACGAGCGCTTGAACAGCGCGATCGAGTCATCCCGGAGCCCCTTCGCCCTGCCGGCCCCCTGGGGCGCGGAAAGCGTCATCGCCAGGCAGCGGTCGCGGCTCTGCAGCGCAATCGCGCCGCCGTTCTTGGAGTCCTTCCAGTTGCCGGGCCGGCGCAGCGAGATCCCCCTGTCGGGAACCACGACCGTCTGCCGCAGGAACCTGTCCTGGAGCTGGGACGCCTGGGGCGAGGCCCCGGAGGTCGAGGCCTCGTCGCCACCACCGGCGACGAGCAACACCAGTCCGCCGATCACTGCGGCGACCACCAGCACGGCGCCGGCCGCGACGCTGCGCCGGCCCCAGAGCTCGCCAGGCCTGACCAGCCGCGCCCGGCGGCTGCTGCGACGGCGCGGCGGGGGACGCCCTTCGGCGTCCCCCTTGCCGCTTCCGCCGCTAGACCGTCTGGCGATGACGCCGCCCGGCCGTGGTCAGGGCGAGCCCACCGAGGATCAGTGCGCCGCCAACCATTGCGAGGGCGAGCAGGTCCGCACCGGTGAAGGCCAGCGTGCCGTTACCGGGCGCGGGCGTGCCGGCGGCCGGGCCGTTGCCGGTTCCGCCACCGTTTCCGCCGCCGTTGCCGCCGCTGTTGCCACCCTTGCCGCCGGCACCAGCCGTGCCGCCGCTACCGCCGGGATTGCCTCCCCCGGGCGGGGTGGTGGTGCTGCTCGGAGCCACGGCGTGGCTCTCCGGACCGGCGGTGCCCACCTTGAGCAGTGAGCTGTCCCCGGTGATGAGCGCGAAGAGCGTGAGCGCCTCGCGAACGCCATAGGGCCCGCTGGTCTGGCCGCCATTGGTGTCATCGGCATTGCACACCGCCGCCAGCAGCGGGCTGAGAGGTGTGAAATTCGTGTTCGCGGTGCCGTCGTCGCAGCCGGCCGCCGGAATCGGCAGACCGAAGCCCGCGATGTTCAGCACGGTCGAATCCTGATTCACCGACGAGCTCGAGCTGCTGGCCGAGCTGTCGGAGTTGCCCTCCAGGGCATCCAGCGTCAGAGGCCCGACATTTGCCTTGGCGACGCCGGAATCACCGTGCGCCGTCTGGGTCGTGCCGTCGTCTGAGATGTCGCCGTGCGAGGTGAGCAGGTCGGCGTTGATCCCATTCTGACCGCCGATGTGCACACCGAGGACCTCCTGCGAGTTCGACGAGCTCTTGCCGGTGCTCGCCGAATGCTGAGCGAGGAGCGTCAGGCAGAGCTGGTTGCCGCTCGCGCTGCAGAGCTGGTCCAGCCCATCCTGAACCGGCTGGAGCGGACCGTCGTTCGACTGGCCCGGATCGCTGGTCACCTGCAGAATCGGCATGCCCAACAGATACGCGAGGGCGACGCGACCGTGATAGCTCCCGTCACCGCTCTGCTGGCCGCGAGAGTCGCCCACGATGACCTCCTCGTCGCCCTGGGTCGGGTCGCTCGCGACGGGCGCCGATGTACCGGGCGTCAGATCGACCACGGCGTCGGTGCCCTGTCCGTGCGGCTCGGTGCCGTGGAGCGGCGGTGTGTACGCCGGCGGGTTGCCCGCATCGGGAGTGGCCGTGCCGCCGCCCGTCGCGGTTCCACCCGTCGCGGTTCCACCCGTCGCACTTCCGCCACTGTTGCCGCCAAGCCCCAGGTTGTGGAGCAGGTCACTCACTGGATCGGCCGACGCCAGGGTCGGAACACCCACGACGATGGCCGTGACGGCGACCGCGACGCCGGTCACCGCCCTACGTCTCCGTCTACGAAGCTGCTTTCTGCGCTCTCTGTACATCGACGCCTCCTCCTCGGTTGGCCCGCAATGACCTTGCCTGAATCACACACCCATCCCGTGCTGCCTACCTAGTTTTAGCTAACCGGCGCCCGGCCGCGGGCCACTTCATTGCAGTGCGGCCTCCGATAGCCTCGATTCCCCCGTGCTGACCAGCTTGAATGGACAGATAACCGACGCCTCGGAGGCCGTGATCCCGGCAACGGATGACGGGTTGCTTCGCGGCGACGGGGTCTTCGAGGTGATCCGCCTGTATGCCGGGCGGCCGTTCGCGCTCGGCGAGCACCTCGACCGCCTCGAGCGCTCGGCCGCCGCGATCGAGCTCCCGATCGAGCGGGAGACCTTCGAGGCGGAGATCTCCGCTCTGCTGACCGAATTCGGCGAGCACGAGGCGCAGCTCAGGCTGGTGGTAACTCGGGGAGGGAAGCGCCTCGCCACCACGGAGAGCCTGCCGCCCTACGCCTCCCAGGACCGGGCGAGCATCGCCACGGTGACCTACGCGCCCACCGCGATCCTGAATGGCGTCAAGTCCCTCTCCTACGCCGCGAACATGCAGGCTTCGCGCATCGCTCAGGGGTGCGGCGCGGACGAGGCGCTGCTGGTCCGCCCCGACGGGATCGTGCTGGAGGCACCGACCTCGACCGTCTTCTGGGTGACCGCCGACGGCGCGCTTCGGACCCCGAGCCTGGACGTCGGGATCCTCGCCTCGATCACGCGCGACAGGCTGATCCGCGAGCTGGGCGTAGAGGAGGGAGCCTTCCCGCTCGACGACCTGCTCGCCGCCAGGGAAGCCTTCCTCGCCTCCACCGTGCGCGAGGTCCAGGGGATATCCGCAGTCGATGAGACAGAGTTGCCAGAATGTCCCGGCGCGCGAACCGAGGAGGCGGCTCAGGCCTTCGCCGGCGTCCTCGAGCGAGAGCTCGCAGTCTCGTCCTCAACCTGATCCTCAACTGGACTTCCAGCTCACAGACGAGCAGCGCCTGATCTCGGAGAGCGCCCGCGAGTTCAGCGACAAGGAAATCGCACCGCGAGTCCGCGACAACGACCGGGCCGGCCGATTCGATCGCGAGCTCGCCTCGAAGCTCGGCGAGATCGGCTACCTGGGTGCGCCGGTCTCGGAGGAGTACGGCGGCCGCGGGCTCGACTATCTGAGCTACGCGCTGATCGTCGAGCAGGTTGGGCGCGTGGACTCCTCGGCGCGAACGGTGGTCAGCGTCCAGACCTCGCTCGTCGCCGGATCGATCGAGCGCTGGGGGACCGAGGAGCAGAAGCGTGAGTGGCTCCCGCGGCTCTGCTCCGGCGAGGCGCTCGGCTGCTTTGCGCTCACCGAGCCGGACGCCGGTTCCGACCCAGCCGGCATGCGAACCCGCGCGAAGAAGACGGACGCCGGGTGGACGATCACCGGCAACAAGATGTGGATCTCGATGGGCAACGTCTCCGAGCTCGCCCTCGTCTTCGCCCAGACCGACCCTGAGAAGAAGCACAAGGGCCTCGCCTGCTTCATGGTCCCCACCTCCACCGATGGGTACGGCTCCCAGGAGATCCACGGCAAGCTCGGGCTCCGTTCGTCCGACACCGCGGAGATCTCGCTGGACGAGGTGCAGGTACCCGACGACGCGCTCCTCGGCGAGGTCGGCGACGGCTTCAAGATCGCGATGAGCTCGCTCGACAACGGCCGCTACAGCGTCGCCGCCGGGTGCGTCGGGATCTGCGACGGCTGCGTCGACGCCTCGGTCGAATACGCGAAGGAGCGCAAGCAGTTCGGAGTCCCGATCGCGAGCTTCCAGCTCGTCCAGGAGCTGATCGCCGACATGATCGTGAAGCGCGATGCAGCCCGGATGCTCGTCTACCGCGCCGGCGACCTCAAGGACCGAGGCGTTCGCAACACCATCGAGACCTCGATCGCGAAGTACTACGCGACCGAGGCGGCCGTCGAGTGCGCCAACTCCGCCATCCAGGTCCACGGCGGCTCGGGCTATGTCGACGACTATCCGGTCGAGCGCTATCTGCGGGATGCCCGCGTCACCACCCTCTACGAGGGCACCTCCCAGATCCACAAGCTGATCATCGGGCGAGACGCGACTGGGATCAACGCGCTGGTCCCACCCTCAGCCGACAGCTCATGACGCGTGTCAACGTCTTCGAGCCCGAGCTGGAATCGGGCGACAACGACCGGCCCGGCTTTCGCACGCTGGGCATGGCGATCGGCCAGCTGGCCGGAGCCCGTCACCTCGGTGCGAGCCTGTACGAGCTGCCTCCGGGCGAGGCGCTCTGCCCCTACCACTGGCACGAGGCCAACGAGGAGATGGCGATTGTGCTCGCCGGAAGGCCGAGCGTCCGCACGCCTGAGCGCTGGAGAGAGCTCGAGCCGGGCGAGGTCATTTCCTTCGCACGGGGTCGCGACGGGGCGCATCAGCTGATGAACCGCGGTGTCGAGTCGGCCCGGGTCCTGATGCTGAGCGAAATGAACGCCCCGGAGCTGGTCGTCTACCCGGACTCGAACAAGGCCGGCATCAGGTCCCAGGCACCCGGCAGCCCGCGCACCGACGATGAGATCCTCTCCCGGTTCCGATTCGAGGACGCCGTTGACTACTGGGAGGGGGAGCGGCCCCCCGGTCAGGAGTGACCGGTTCCGGGGTTGAGCGAGTAGGGGTCGTCGGCGCGGGGACGATGGGCGCGGGCATCGCGCAGATCGCCGCGCTCGGCGGCTACCGCACGGTCATCTACGAGCTGGACGGCAGGGCGCTGCAGCGGGGCCTCGAACAGCTTCGCGCCGCCCTCCGGCGAGGCGCCGAACGCAGGCGCTGGAAGGAGCAGGACGCGATCGATGCCCTGGAGCGAATCGAGAGCGACACGATCATCGAGGCCGTCAGGGACTGCGATCTGGTGATCGAGGCGGCGCCCGAGGACCTCGAGCTGAAGCGGAACCTGTTCGAGCGCCTCGCATCGGCCTGCGGACCCGACACCGTCCTGGCGACCAACACCTCCTCGCTCTCGGTCACGGCGATCGCGGCGTCGGTCCCCGAGCCGCAGCGCGTCGTCGGGATGCACTTCTTCAACCCGCCGGCGCTGATGCAGCTCGTCGAGGTGGTCGCCGGGGACGAGAGCGGCGAGCCTGCGCTGGAGCTCACCACCGGCGTCGCCACCGGCATGGGCCGCACGCCGATCCGGGCCCGGGACTCGGTCGGCTTCGTAGCCAACCGCTGTGTCCGGCCCTTCTTCCTCGAGTCCCTGCGAATGCTCGCCGAGGGCGTCGCGCCGCACGACGAGATCGACCGCATCGTCAGGCTCGGCGCCGGGCTGCGGATGGGGCCCTTCGAGCTGATGGACCTGATCGGCATCGACGTCAACTTCGCGGTGGCGAAGTCGTTCTGGGAGCAGTCCTTCGGCGAGCCGCGCTGGCGCCCGACCTTGATCCATGAGCGGATGGTCGCCTCCGGCCGGCTCGGCCGAAAGACCGGACGTGGCTTCTACGTCTACGAGAAGGACACGGCGCACCGGCTGCGCGATCCCGACTTCCCGGGCGAGCGGCCGATCTTCGACGAGGACCAGCTGCTCGAGGTGGCGGGCGAGAACGCTCCGTACGTGCTGACGCGACTCGGCGCGACCATCGCCAACGAAGCCTGCTTCGCGCTCGGTGAGCGGGTGGCATCGGCGGACGACATCAATACGGCGATGCGGCTCGGCTACAACTGGCCGATCGGCCCGCTGGAGTGGGGCGAGCGGCTCGGCTGGAGCCGGGCGCTCGGGGTCCTGGAGGAGCTGCGGGAGCTGCGGGGCGAGGCCTACCGGCCGGCGCCGGCCCTGCGCGGCTTCGCCTCCTGAGCCTCAGCGAGCTGGTCGAGGTCGACACCGAGCGCCGATACGGCGACACCCCGGAAGAAGGTCGCGGCCATCGTGCCGTAGAGCTCTTCGCTCAGGTTCGGCTCGATCAGCTGTCCCATCAGAAAGCCGTTGGCCATGCAGAAGGTCATCATCGCCAGGTCCTCGAACGGAATCGGAATCTCGGCGCCGAAGTCGTCGGCCCAGGCACGGAATATCGCCGCGATCCGTTGGCGAATCCGGCGGTCCCGCGTCTGCAGCTCCCGCCGGAACTCGGGGTTCCGGGCCGCGTATGCCGTGAACTCGAAGTAGAGCTTCGGCCATTGCGGATCCGACCAGGCGAAGCGAATGAAGTCCTCGGCGGCGCGCCGCGCATCCTCGGCGGGTGACTCCGTGCCCCTGATTGCGCTCTCCAGCTGCTCGAGCTCGGCGGCGTACTTCTCGTCGAGCATGACCAGGAAGAGCTCTTCCTTGCTCTTGAAGTTCGCGTAGAAGGCGCCCTTCGTGTATCCGGCGTCGCTCGCGACGTCCTCGACCGAGGCCTCGACGATGCCCTTGCGGCAGATCAGCTTCGCGGCGGACGCGAGCAGCGCGGAACGCGTCTTCGCCTGCTTCTCCTTGCGGGTGAGGGTCGCGGTCATCAGGCCGCACTCACCGTGGCGCCACGAGCACCTCCGCCCCGCGGTTCGGGACGTTGGTGATCGTGCTTCTCACCGGATGCTCCGGCTCTCCGACGGGCCGGATCCGGCGACAGCTGACCAGCTCGCGCAGGACGACCGACATCTCAAACTCGGCGAACGCGGCTCCGAGGCAGCGCCGGACACCGCCGCCGAACGGGATCCAGGTGTAGGTCCCGGCTGGTTGCTCGATGAATCGCTCCGGCCGGAAGCGCTCCGGCTCCGGATAGATCTCCGGGTTGCGATGGACGAGATAGATGGAGGGTGCCACCGAGACTCCGGCGGGCAGCAGCCGGCCGCCGATCTCCATCGGCTCGACCAGCTTGCGCAGGACGAGCGCGATCACGGGCCGCAATCGCAGCGTCTCCTTGATGACCGCGTCGAGGTAGGCGTCATTGCCGGCGTCGAGATCGGCTTCGAGCCGGGAGAGCTCCTCGGGGTGCCGGGCGAGCAGCTCGATCGCCCAGGAGAGACCGGTGGCGGTCGTCTCGTGGCCGGCGACCAGCAACGTCATCAACTCGTCGCGCAACTCGCGATCGCTCATCGGCCGGCCGTCCTCGTGGCGAGCCTGGAGCAGCAGCGAGAGGATGTCGTCGCGCTCGGCGAGGTCGGCCGCCCCCCGCCGCGCCGAAATCTCCTCGTAGAGCAGGCGGTCGATGCGCTCCATCCGCCGCCGGAAGGGCGGAAAGCGCCGCAACCGCTTGGGGCCCAGCAGGACCATGAAGATCGCCCGTCGCGGATGGGCGAGCAGGTTGAGCGTCCGGCGGAGCTCGTCCCGAAGGCGATTGAGCCTCTCGCCCTCATCGACTCCGAACACCGCCCGCAGGATGATCTCCAGCGTCATCGCCTGCATTCGGGGACGCATCCGCACCGCGCGGTCGGCGGGCCAGCTGTCGATTTCCTCGGCGGCGACCTGGGCCATCAGCTCGCCGTATGCCTTCATCCGCTTGCCGTGGAAGGGCGGCAGCATCACCTTGCGCTCCTTCATGTGGGCGGGCTCGTCGAGGAGCAGCACGGAGTGCTCGCCGAGCACGGGCAGCAGCACGATGTTCGCCTCGCCCGCATGCAGCAACCGCGGGTCGCCGGTGAAGACCTGCTTGATCGCCTCGGGGTCGGAGACGAATACCCACCTGCCCTCGTACGGGAGGCGGTAGGTGAACATGTCGCCGTAGCGAGCCTGGCAGTCCTCGAGCGTCTGGAGCGGCCGCCGCCACCAGGTCCGCACCGACCGAAGCATCGACCAGTCCGGTCCGGGCGGCAGCCCCTCCAGCGGCGGCTTCGCGGCGACCGGCTTGTCGGCGGTTGCGACTTCCATTCACATACCCGCTGGTATCCGATCACATACCGGCGAGTATGTCAACTGCGAAGCTAGAGACGATCTGGTGGAGTGGTCGGATTGGCCCACGCTCTGCGCGACCCCCCGAAAGTAGCCGCTTCGGATGAGGAGGGGCCATTTGTCGACTTCCTTCCGCACGTCCGAAAGGAAGTCGACATCTCGGAAGCATTCGCAGTCCCAAGCCCGCCGCCTTCCATGCGAAGCAGCGGTCGGGAGACCGCGTCGGCGACGAAGAGAGGAACGCTACGCGGACTCGACTGCTTCGACGATGGCGCCCGTGTTGGTGCCCCAATGCTCCTCGGGGTCGGGCGGCATGTCGCGCAGGTACCACTCGGCGTCGAGGGCGCCCTTGGTGCCGCTGCCGGCGGCGGTGACCGCCTGGCGATAGGTGTGATCGACGAGGTCGCCGACGGCGAAGACGCCCGCCAGCTTGGTCTTGGTGGAGGGCTCGTCGACGATCACGTAGCCCTCGTCGCTCAGCTCGACCTGGCCCTCGACCAGCTCGGAGCGCGGGCGGTGGCCGATGGCGACGAATGCACCACCGACCTCGATGTCCTTCTCGTCACCGGTGTCGGAGTTCTCGAGGCGGATCTTGGCGATCTTGCCGTCGTCGCCGGCGACGAACTCGAGCGGCTTGTACGGCGTCAGGAACTCGACGTTCTCCTTGCGGCGGGCGCGCTCCTGCATGATCTTCGACGCGCGGAACTCATCGCGCCGGTGCACGATCTTCAGGTTCTTCGCGAACTTGGAGACGAACAGGGAGTCCTCCATCGCCGAGTCGCCGCCGCCGATCACGGCGACGTCCTCGCCCTTGAAGAAGGCGCCGTCGCAGACACCGCAGGTCGAGACTCCGCGGCCGCCGAGCTCCATCTCGCCCGGGATGCCGAGCCGCTTGGGCTCCGCCCCCATCGAGAGGATCACGGCCCTGGCGCGGTAGACGTCCTTGCCGACCTTGACCGTGTGGATGCCGCCGTCGGTCAGCTCGACCTCGGTGGCGTCGTCGGTGATGAAGCGGGTGCCGAAGCGCTCGGCCTGGGCGCGGAACTCATTCATCATCTCCGGCCCCATGACGCCCTCCGGATAGCCCGGGTAGTTCTCGACGTCGGTGGTGTTCTGGAGCTGGCCGCCCCACTGGAAGCCTTCGATCAGCAGGGGCTCGAGCTCGGCGCGGGCGGCGTACAGGGCCGCGGTGTAGCCGGAGGGCCCGCCGCCAATGATGATCAGATTCTCGATTCGCTCGCTGTTCGTTTCCTCGGCCATCTCGGTCCTTTCGGAGCCTACCTGCGGTCTCGGGCGGTGGCTCTTACTTCACTTTTTATAGTAGCGCCAGGCGGCTTCCTGTTACGGGTTGCTCCTGGCGGAGCACCCTCGCGTTACGAACCCGCGGGGGCCGTCTCCGGCTCCCCCACCCCGACCCGCTCCGAGCGGTCGCGGCCCTCGCGCTCCCAGCGGTTGACCGTGTTGCGGAGCTGGAAGAACGCGACGATCCCGGGCGGGATCGGCAGCCAGAAGGCGATGACGCGATAGGTGAGGACGGCGGGGAAGACGTCCCCGCTGGGAACCCCGAAGAGCACGAATGCCCCGATCAGGCCGGCATCGACCGCCCCGACGCCGCCCGGCGCGAACGGGATCAGGTTGGCGACGGTCCCGAGGAAGAAGCCCTGGATGACGACGCCGAGGGGAACCGAGACGTCGAAGGCGTGAAAGCTCGCCCAGAGGATCGCGATGTTCGCTCCCCAGAACCCGATGGCGCCGCCGAAGGCCAGCACCCCTGCGCTCGGATGGCGCACGAACGTGATGGCGGTGCGGGTTCCCCGCGCGAAGGTCGCGGGCGCGGTCGCGAGCCGCTGGGCGAGCTTGCCGAAACGTCCCGAGGTGTGGCGCTCGATCCTTCGCTCGAAGTCGTCGGGGAGCAGGGCGATCAGCAGGCCGATTGCGATCGCCAGGCCGGCGAGCGCTGCCGGGATCACCGTCCCCGAGAGCGGTGCCTTGCCCGAGAGGACCCCGACCCGCAGCAGCACGCCGAAGACGATCAGCGCGACCAGGTAGACGGAGTAGAGGACGACCAGGAACGCGACCATCCGGCAGACGGACTTGCGCCGCTCCATGCCGGCCTTGCGGAGCGCCCAGTAGGTGAGCAGGATGCCGCCCGCGCCGCCGGCGGAGAAGAGCCGCGTGGCGGCGAGCCCGGCCATCGTGATCTGGTAGCTCTCGGTCCAGCGCAGGTGAATGACGTGCTCGCCGACCACGCCGCGGAAGAGCGCGACGTAGGCGGCGAACATCACGGCGCAGAAGACGACGCCGAGCGCGATCCACAGCGGGTCCCCCTGGTCGATCTTGCCGAGCGCGTCCTGAAGGTCGAACAGCTTGGGGATCAGGACGTAGATCGCGACCAGCAGCAGGACGACGGCGATGCCCGTCTGGATCAGCCGTTTCGGGTTGGCAAAGAAGCTCGGCTCAGCCTCCGCGACCATCTCGCGGGCCGTCTCTTCATGCTCCTGAGCGCTTGCCGGGCGCTCCTCCCTCACGCCCCTGATGTTCGCAAAGAGCGCTACCGGGTCGCGATGCGCTCCAGGCGCTGCAATGCCTCACTCACGAGATTGGCGAGCGGCTCGGCGTAGCGCTCGCCGCGCCGGATCGCGAACACGAGCGCGGCCCCCGCGAGCAGGTCGACGACGTAGTGCTCGCCCAGGTAGACGAGCGCGAAGCCGAGGGTCCCCGCGTAGGCCCAGCCCGCGATGCCCTCGCGAACGCCCATCTCCGAGAGCAGCAGCGCGGCCATCAGGGAGGTTGCGAAGTGGAGCGACGGCATGGCGGCCCAGGGGTTGCCGCCGAGCGCGTCGTAGAGGACCGGCCAGGCCTTCCCCCACTCCTCCTCGCCGACCTCGACCATGATCCGGCGGACCCTCGCGTCGGTGTACCCCTCCTCCGATGCCCACCAGGGCGGGGCCGTCGGGACCGCCGCATAGACGATGCAGCCGAGGTCGTAGACGGCCGACATCTGCCTCGCGGATCGGGCGAACTGCTCCTGGTCACGGGCGAGGATGTAGGTCAGGGCTCCGTGGGGCTCGAAGAACCAGGACCAGTGGACCCAGCAGAGGAAGCGGTTGATCACGTTTCTGTTTCCGAGGCCTCCCAGCGCCCGCTGCAGCCTGACGTTGGGCAACTCGCCCCCGCCGAGAACGCGGTCGACCCGGATCGGATAGCCGACGCGCAGGCGGCTCTCGGCCCGCTCGGGATCGTCGTAGGGGAGCTCGTGCCCGAGCACGAACGCCCACATCTGCAGCGCATACATGCCCGCATCCCGCAGCTTGGTGCGAGGGCGCAGCACGGCCAGCGCGGGAGGCCCCGCCGCCAGGGCCGCCGTCGTCACCGCCGGCGGGATGCGGCGCTTCTTGCGCATCAGGGGGACGACGAACGCCGCGGCCAGGGCCGCCGCGGCCGCGCCCTTCACCAGCGGGCGCCAGGGCGATGAATGTTTCGGTGCACTGCCGTTGCTGGGCAAGGGTGGGCGAGTCTAAAGCTCGCTCAGGCACGGTGCCGATAGTTCCATGTGAGCACGAATGGCCTCGCCGCGGCTCCGCAAGTCGGCACGTCGCCGACTATTGCGCTGCTCGAAAGCCTGCCCGACGCGATCCTCCTGCTCGACGAGCGGGGCTCGATCGCCTACGCGAACGCGGCGGCGGAGCGTCTGTTCGGGCGCGCCATCGCCGACCTTGCCGGGACGCCCTTCCCGACGCTCCTCGCGGAGCCGTTCGGCGACGATTATTCGCAACTGCTGCGCCGGTTCGGCGAGGGCGAGCAGCTGCCGATGCCCGGGGAGCGGCGGGAGGTCGTGGCGCAGCAACCGGACGGCTCGGGCCTGGCGATGGAGCTGGCACTCAGCGAGGTGGCGGGGCAGGTTCGCTGCGTCGCGGCAGTCGGACACGACATCCGCGAGCGCAAACGCGAGGAGGCCCGGCTTCTCGAGAAGGCAGAGCGCGATTCCCTCACGGGCCTCGTCGACCGGGTCGGGTTCGAGCACGCCCTGACGAGGCACGTCGACTACGCCGCGCGCTACGGCAACAGCGGCTCGGTGATCGCGCTCGGGATCGACAGCTTCAAGTACGTCAACGAGTCCCTCGGCGTCGCCGCGGGGGACGAGATGCTCGCCGGCCTGGCCGAGCTGATCCGCGGCCGGATGCGCAAGACGGACGTATGCGCGCGCGTCGGTGGAGACGTCTTCGGAATCCTTCTGCACGGCGCCGACCGCGCCAAGGCTCTGAGCATTGCGGACGAGCTTCTCGGGATCGTTCGCCGGCACTCCTTCGTCATCGACGGCGAGGGAATCCGGGTCACGATGAGCGCGGGCGTCACCACCCTCGATGAACGGGAGGTGATCGGCGCCGAGCTGCTGGCCGAGGCCGAGACGGCGATGTCGACCGCTAAGGAGACGGGCCGGGATCGCGTGATCGCGCACGAGCCGACCGGCCGCACCGAGATGGACGAGCGGCGCGCCTGGACCGAGCGGGTCCGGCAGGCGACCGAGCGAGGCCTCTTCGTCCTCACCAGCCAGCCCATCGTCGATCTCTCGAACGACGAGACGACCCAGCACGAGGTGCTCCTCCGCATGCGCGAGGACGGCGGCGGGGGCCTGGTCGAGCCCGGTGCCTTCCTCGCGACCGCCGAGCGCTTCGGGTTGATCGGCGACATCGACCGGTGGGTGACCCAGCAGGCGGTCAGGCTGATCGCCGCTCACGAGGCCGAGGGCCGGGAGCTGACGCTGGAGGTCAACCTCTCCGGCCGGACCATGGGCGATGCCGGCTTCCCCGACGACGTGAAGCGGGAGATCACTTCGAGCGGGATCGATCCCGCCAGGCTGGTCTTCGAGATCACCGAGACGGCTGCGGTCGCCGACATCGAGCACGCCAGGCTCTTCGCACAGCGCCTCGCCCGGGTCGGCTGCGGCGTCGCCCTCGACGACTTCGGCGCCGGCTACGCCTCGTTCTACTACCTGAAGCACCTTCCGATCAACTACCTGAAGATCGATGGCGAGTTCGTCAGGGAGTTGCCCGACAACCGAATCGACCAACTCGTCGTCCGGGCCCTGGTGGAGGTCTGCCAGGGCCTCGGCATCAAGACGGTCGCCGAGTTCGTCGGGGACGAGCGGACCCTGGAGATGGTGCGGGACCTGGGCGTCGATTTCGCCCAGGGCTATCACCTGGGCAAGCCGGAGCCGGTGTCGGCGCTCAGGGGCGAGTGACTCGCTCGAGCGGGATCAGAAACGACTCGTAGGCCGCGCCGGTCGCCTCCTGCAGTCCGATCTCGCAGGTGCGGTTGCTGCAGAGGTAGGCGTCGTGGCTCGAGCCGACGAGCTCGGCGGCCTCCTCGGAGGTCGCGGACTTCGGCAGCTCCGGGTGCAGCATGCCCCGGTCGCCGGCCATCCCGCAGCAGGTGGCACGGATCGGCTGGACCACGTCATCCGCGATCACGTCGGCGATCTCGCGCAGCTGGCGCTCGAGCCCGAGATGGCGAGTGGAACAGGTCGGGTGCACCGCGACGGAACCGAGCTTGGCGCCGACGCTCAGGTTGGGAAGGAGACGACGGGCCCATGCGACCGAGTCGAGGACCTCGAGCTCCGGCTGGCGCTCGCGCGCCTCCTCGGCCAGGCCGTGTGAGCACGAGCTGGCGTCGATCACGACGGGCAACTCCGCTTCCCCGCTCCAGCGCCAGAGCGCTTCGGTGGTGCGGTCGGCCATCAGCTTCGCGCCCTCCGTGTAGCCCTTCGACGCCCAGGGAACCGAGCAGCAGTTCCCTCCGACGTCATCCGGGATCCAGACCGGCATTCCCGCCCGGGCGGAGACGGCGACCATCGCCTCCGGCAGAGGCAGACCCCCTCCATCAGCACGCGGCGGCCCGAAGATCCGGTTGACGCAGGCGGGCATGTAGAGGGCGGCCGCTCCCTCGCGCGAGGTCCGCGGCAGCTTCGCCGGCGCGGGCGGCGGCATGTTGCGGGGCCAGGAGGGGACGAGCTCGTCGCTGAACAGGGAGCGGGCGGCATCGGCTGCGCCTCGCATCAGCGGCCCGGCGATCGTGCCGGCGCGGAGGCCCGCGCGCGCCGTCTTCTCCACCGACGACCAGCGCTCCGCGACCCGGGCCGCCTGCCGCTGTTCCCTGGCGGTGTGCTCGTCGGCGCGGAAGCCCTTGATCATCGCACCCGTGTCGATGCCCAGGGGACAGGCGATCTGGCAGGTGCCGTCGGCGGCGCAGGTCTGGATGCCGTCGTACTCGTACTGCTCGACCAGCGCCCGCTGCACCGGCGATCCCATCGGCTGGCGGGCCATCTCCCGGCGGATGACGATTCGCTGCCGCGGGGTCGTCGTCAGATGCCGGCTCGGGCAGACCGGCTCGCAGAAGCCGCACTCGACGCAGGTCGTCGCGACCTCCTCGATCTCGGGCGTCGTCTTCAGGTTGCGCAGGTGAGCCCCCTCGTCGCGGTTGAGCAGGACGCCCGGGGCGAGCACGCCGTCGGGATCCGCGAGGGACTTCGCCCGCCACATCAGCTCCGTCGCTTTCTCCCCCCACTCGCGCTCGACGTAGGGCGCCATGTTCACTCCGGTGCCGTGCTCGGCCTTCAGCGAGCCGTCGTACTCATCGAGGATCAGCGCGACGAGCTTCTCCATGAAGGCCTCGTAGCGGTCCGTGTCCTCCTGCTTGGAGAAGTCCGGGGTGAGCATGAAGTGGAGGTTCCCGGCGGAGGTGTGGCCCGCGACGCCAGGGAGGAAGCCGTGCTCGGTGAGCAGCGCCTGGATGTCACGGGCAGAGTCGGCAATGCGCTCGGGGGGTACGCAGACGTCCTCGATGATCAGGGAGGTCCCCGGCCCCCGGAAGCGGCCGATCAGACCGTGCAGCCCCTCCCGGACCGTCCAGGAGACCTCGACCCGCTCGGGGTCACGAGTGAAGTCCGGCGGCTTGATCAGCTCGTGCTCGCGCAGGATCTCCTCTGCTCCGGCGACCAGCTTGTCCAGCTCGCCATCGGACTCGGCGCCGAACTCGACGAGCAGCGCGGCGGAGGTGGGCGGCAGCTCGAGCCAGTCCTGCGGCGCCCCTGCGATGTTCTGCGCGGCGACCATCAGCGCGGGGGCGACCATCAGCTCGACCGCGCTCGCGCCCGCCTCGACCAGCGCCGGCACCGGCTCGGTCGCCGACTCGATGCCGTCGAAGTGCAGCCAGGAGACCGTCGTGCGAGATGGCTTCATGACCGTCTCGAAGACGGCGTCGGCGATGAAGCCCAGGGTCCCCTCGGAGCCGATCAGGAGGCGGCGGAAGATCTCGACCGGCTCCTCGGCATCCAGGAACGCGCAGAGCCGGTAGCCGGTGGTGTTCTTGATCCGGAACTTCTTCCGGATCCGCTCACTGAGCTCCTCGTCGCCGCGGATCTCATCGCGGATCTCGGCCAGGCCGTTGGCCAGCTCCGGCTCGGCCTCGGCGAACCGCTCGGCCGCATTCGGCGCCGCAGTGTCGATCACGGTCCCGGATGGCAGCACGAAGGTCAGCGAGCGGACGGTGCTATAGGAGTCGGCAGCGACGCCGCAGCGCATCCCGCCGGAGTTGTTGGCGATCACGCCGCCGACGCAGGCGATGTCGGTGCTGGCCGGGTCGGGGCCGAGCTTGCGCCCGTACGGCCAGAGCGCCCTGTTGGCGTGGCCGAGGACGGTGCCCGGCTTGACGCGCGCGCGGGCGCCGTCGTCGCGCACCTCCACCCCGGTCCAGTGGCGGCGCACGTCGACCAGGATCCCGTCGCTCTGCGACTGGCCGTTCAGGCTGGTCCCACCGGCGCGGAAGGTGAGCGGGACCTTCGAGGCGCGGGCGTAGGCGAAGACCTTCGCGACGTCATTGGCGTCACGGGCCATGACCACGGCCTTCGGCAGCAGCCGGTACGGGCTGGCGTCGGAGGCATATCGAACGAGATCGATCACCCGGGTGAGGACCCGATCGGGCCCGAGCAGATCGATCAGCTCGCTGCGCAGCGGCTCCGGCGTCCCCGAAGCGAGTTCGTCGGGCACCCGGTCCTTCGCCGCCTCGCTCTCCTCCGGCGCGATCCGGCTTACATCCGGCGCCAGCAGCTCCATGTCAGCAGCCTAGTCGCGCGGCCGCGCGAAGCGCTCCCTCAGCACACTTGGTGAGTTCTTCCGGCATATCCGGAAGAACTCACCGGAAGCCAACATTGCCGGTGGTCGGGGCGGCCCTTTCATGCAAAGCCTCAGCCTCGGATCAGCCCTGGGGTCGACGCCTAGAAGAGCGCCATGCCCGGCGTGACCGGGACCTCGACCAGCTCGGGCTTCCCGGAGCCGACCGCCTTCTTGAGTGCCTCGTGCAGGTCCTCCCTGCCGGTGACCGCCTTAGACGAGACCCCGTAGGACTCCGCCACCTTCGCGACCTCGAGCGCAGGGAGGTCGAGACCCGGCGCGCCCTTGACCTCCTCCACGTCCGCGAACCACTTGAGGATCGAGTACTCCTCGTTGCGGAGCACCAGGAAGGTGACGGGGACGTCGTAGGCCGCCGCGGTCCAGAAGCCGGTGATCGCGTACTGCGCCGAGCCTTCGCCGAGGACGCAGACGACCGGCCGATCCGGTTGCGCGAGCTGGACGCCGATCGCCGCCGCCAGGCCGAAGCCGAGGCCTCCGCCCGCCCCGAAGTAGTAGCTGCCGGGCTTCGAGATGCGGAGCTGGTTGCGGAGCGCGAGGGTGCTGGACGGGGATTCGAGCACCACGATCCCGTCGTCGGGGAAGACCTGGGCCAGCGTGTTGTGGACCATCGTCGGCGTCATCGGGTCGGACTCGTCACCGGCGCTCGGCTCGGGCAGTGGCGCCGGCTCCTCACGGTTCGCCTCGCCGACCTCGCCGAGCAGAGCACGAAGGGCGAGGGCGGGATCGGCCAGGATCACGTCGCCCATCGGGGCGCGGGCGGCCTCGTCGGGATCGCTGGTGATCGCGACGAGCGAGGCGCCCTCGGGAAGCAGCGGCCCGGGGATGTAGGGGTAGTAGGGGAAGACGGACGAGCCGATGACGAGGATCAGGTCGCGGCCCTTGAGCGTCTCGGCGACCGGGCCGATGGCGGGCGGCAGCACGCCCTGGAAGAGCGGATGGCCCTCGGGGAAGCCGAGGCGGCCGCCACCGGTTGCCGGGGACGCGAACACCGGGAGCTTCTGGCGCTCGGCGAGGGCGACGGCGTCGTCCCAGCCTCCGCTCGCGTCGATGTCGGGGCCGGCGACGAGCACCGGATTGCTCGCCTCGTCCAGCCGCTTCGCCAGGCCCTTGATCGCGTCCGGGTCCGGGCCGGAGCGAGGCTCGGAGGTGCGCTCCAACACCGCGCCGGATGCGTCCTCGGCCTCGGCGTTCCAGTCGTCCATCGGCAGGGAGACGAAGGCCGGGCCCTTCGGCGCGAGTGACGCCGTGTGGATCGCCCGCGCCAGTGCGTGCGGCACGTCCTGCGCCCGCGGCGGCTCGAAGCTCCACTTGACGAACGGATGGACGACGCGCGTCGCGTCCCTGTTCGTCAGGTTGGCCTGCATCGTGATGTGGGCCCGAACCTGCTGGCCGGCCGTCACCACCAGCGGGGAATGGTTCGCCTGGGCGTTGAAGATCGCCCCCATTCCGTTGCCGACTCCGGGCGCCGTGTGCAGGTTGACGTTGGCCGGGCCGCCGGATGCCTGCGCGTATCCGTCGGCCATTCCGACGGCAACGGCCTCCTGCAGGCCGAGGACGTAGCGGAAGTCATCGGGGAACTCGGCGAGCATCGGCAGCTCGGTCGATCCCGGGTTGCCGAAGATCGTCGTCATGCCGTGCTTCCGGAAGAGCTCGAAGGTGGCCTCGCGCACGGTGCTCACAGGGATCGAGACCCTATTGCTCAGACCTGGGTGACGTGCCGAGGGGTCGAGGGTGAGGTCGAGCCGCGCCTGATCGCGTCGTTCCCGAAGCGCTTGCGAATCTCGTCGATCGCGAGGTCGAGCGCCGGATCGAATCGGGGATCCAGGGGCAGCTCGAGCTGGGCCTCATCGGTGAGGTTGGCGACGGTGATCCCGAGGAGGGTGATGCCGCGCTGCTCGATCAGCGGCCTCGCCGCGGCGAGCAGCGTCCTGCCCGCCGCCAGGATCGCGGCGGTGCCCGCGCTCGGGTGAGGCAGCGTGCGGGACCGCGTGGCGCGAGAGAAGTCGGCGAACCGGAAGCGAAGCGTCACCGTACGGCCCGCGCGGTTGGCCGCTCGCGCCCTCCGCGTGACCCGGTCCACGAGGGTGACCAGAAGGGTGTCGAGGTCCGATCGGGACCTCCCACCCCCCGCGAACGCCGACTGAGTGCCGATCGAGCGGCGACGCGGCCCGCGACGGACCTTCCTCGGGTCGCGGCGATGCGCGATGGCGTGGAGGTGCCGAGCCGCGTGGGCCCCGAGGAACAGCGCCAGATCCCCCTCGTCACGGCCCTCGAGCTCTCCGATCGTGTCGATCCCGTGAGCGCGGAGCTTGTCGGCGGTGATCAGGCCGACTCCCCAGAGCGCCTCGACCGGGAGCGGCCTCAGGAACGCCGCCTCCCGCTCCGGCTCGACGACGAGGAGGCCGTCGGGCTTGCCCGCGCGGCTCGCCATCTTGGCGATCACCTTCGTCCTGGCGACACCGACGGTGACCGCCAGTCCGACTCGCTCCCTCGCCCGGCGCCGCAGCCGCTCGGCGATCTGCCGCGGCGTCCCGGAGATCCGCTCCAGGCCGCGCACGTCGAGGAACGCCTCCTCCAGCGAAAGGCCCTCGACGAGCGGCGCGGTCTCCTCGAAGAGGTCGAACAGCGCCCGGCTCGCCTCGGTGTAGGCGGAGAAGCGCGGGGGGACGACGGCGGCTTGAGGGCACAGTTGATGCGCGCGCCGCCCGCCCATCCCTCCGTGGATCCCGTAGGCGCGTGCCTCATAGCTCGCCGCCATCACCACGCCCGCCCCGACGATCGTCGGCCGGCCGCGCAGGCTCGGATCGTCCCTCTGCTCCACCGATGCGAAGAAGGCATCGGCGTCGGCGTGGAGGATCGACGCGGCGGCCGCTGACACGAACGTATGTTCGCATCGGCGCTCGGCCGATTCAAGCCGAGAGCCGGGAGCGGCGGCGATGTCCTTTCGTCCAACCCAGGCCGCGCTGCGTCCAGCACCCTCAAGGGATCGTGAGGGCGGATCGACTCATACGAGGATCGCGCGGCAAGGACGCCGCTGAGACGACAAGGAGGTCAGTGTGAGAACCGGGACGAAGCTTCTGATCACCGCCGGAGCGGTGGCCGCGAGCTACTTGGGCGCGCTCGCTCCGGCGAGCCAGGCATCAACGGTGTGCAACGAGGCGGAGAACTCACATCGAGGCGGGTACTCGGTCTCGGGTGGGATCGTGGATCCGGTCCCGCCCGCGTTCCTGCGCGGCTCGCAGATGAGGGTCGGCAACGACAATTCACGCGGTCTGGACCATGCCGCGGATCGTTCACCTGCCCTGCGGCAGTGCGGCCCGTCCGATGGCGGCGGCGGGGGCGGGGGCGGGGGCGACATCCCCACCTGATCCGAGCTCAGGCTGGAGCGGCGGCTTCCTCAGCGAGGACCCGCCGCTCCGCCAACCCACCGAAGTCGACCGGACCGGGCATCAGCTCCTCCGGCGGCGGGATCTCGACTCCGATCGCGGCCATCCGGCGCTTCAGCGCCTGGTAGGCGAAACCGTAGATCTGCGAGGAGTGGTGGCCGTAGGAGAAGAAGTCGGAGGGGTCGTCTGCCTCCGGTGGGCAGAAGACCTCGGCGGCCTTGGGCAGCAGCTCCGTCAGCCGGTTCAAGATCACCTTCTTCATCTCCGGCTGCTCGTCGCAGACGTCCTTCAGGAAGCGGACGCCGAAGGCGATGTGGCGGTGCTCGTCCTGCTCGACCTTGCGGAAACCCTCGTTGAAGCCCGGATAGAGGTCGTGCTCCTCGGTGTACTCGATCATGATCCGCTGGCCCGGCATCGCCAGGACTCCCTCGGTGACCATGTGGTAGGTGACGATGCCCTCGACGAAGAGCTGCAGGTCGTCCGGCTTCGCCTTGATCCGGTCCGCGATGTCGCGCAGCGAGTCGTCGAAGAGGAAGCGCCAGGCTCCCAGCATGCGGTCCTCGATCTCCTGCAGGCGTGCGCGGAAGCTGCCCGACTCGAGGCCCATCACCTCGCTGGCCCAGCGGTCGAAGAAGACGGCGTGGCGCATCTCGTCGACGAGCTGGGTCGCGAGGAAGGCCTCGACCTCACCGCTCGGCGCGGCCAGCAGAAACGGAGCGAGGTCGGCGGTGACCCGCTCCTCGCCCACGTAGAAGCTGCCGATGCTGAAGGCGGTGTGCTGCTGGGACTCCGCCGGGCTCACGAGCCAGTGCTCGCGGTCGACTGAGAAATCGAGCTCGTGGGCGCGCCAGTTCTGCCGCTCCCAGAGCGCATAGAGCTGCTCGTAGTTCATCAGCCCGCCGCGCGGCCGCTTGGATTCGGCGGGATCCCCCGCATCGGAGGAGGCGCCGTTCGAGCTCACCTTGCCTCCCCAGCTGCCGGCGTTCCGCGCCTGGAGAACCCGCTGCCGCTCCTCGCGCGCCAGCTCGGGGCCATCGACCCCTTCGGCGCGGTCGATCCAGCGGCCAAGTCGGGTGACCGGGAAGATCTTGCCCTCGACCTCCGTGAAGCCGAGCCTCATCGCGTCGGAGGGAGTGATCTCGCCGGAGAGCAGCCGCAACCAGTCCGAGTAGCGGATGCGGACGGTGGCGTCCGGGCTCTCGCCGACGCCGCGCTGGACGCGGACGGTGCCGTCGTCGACCTCCACCCGCCACGCGCCGCCTCCCTCGCCGACCAGCTCGTAGGCGACCGTGAAGGTGTGGCCGGCGGTCCACTCCGGCTCGATGGCGTACTCGAGCGAGCGGAAGACCAGGTCGGGGTCGACCGGCAGGCCCAGACGCGCCAGGTCGCGAGGGCCGGCGTCCGTCGAGAGCTTCCGGAGGGCGAGGGCCTTGCGGCGGCGGCCCCGAAGCTTGACGCGACGGCGCACCAGCGCGCCGAGCGGGCTGCGGCCGGCCGCCAGCTGGGCAAGGGTGGCCGGGTCGGTGCTGACCGCGAAGGCCTCGCCGTTCAGATCCGCGCCGGACTGAACCTCGGTGACCTCGGCGCGATCGCCGTCGGGCTTCACGGTCCAGGCGCCCAGACCCTCGAGCTCGAGCCGATAGCTGAGGCCGGCCGGGAGGCTCGCGGCCGCGGCGGGCATCGAGTGGAGCACGAGTCGGGCGGCGAGCTCCGGCTCGGAGTCCGCCATGCGCCGCAACGCCTGTGCAGCAGTCCCTTCCTCTGCCATCGACCCGCGATTCTGCCAGACGAGCGGGGTGATTTGGCTGACCAGCCAGTCCTCGTTCAATCCGCCGGCAGCTGCGCCGCTGCCGGGTGTTGCCATCGGCCTCCGTAATAGACTTCCGCCGCCTTGCTTGCCCTACTCGGCCCCCACGCGGCGCACTCGCCCAACGCGGACGACATGAACACCCTCTACTGGGTGATGCTGGTCATCGGCCTGGTGCTGCTGGTGGCGATCAACCTCGCGCTGGTCGCCATGGTCATGCGCTTCCGGTCGGCTCGCGGCCGCGAGCCGCGGCGACTGGTCGTGCGCCGCCCGGCGCAGCTCGGGACCGCAGGGGTTTTCGCCGTGATCGTCGCCGTGACCTTCGTGCTCGGGGTGATCCAGACCCATGACGCCAAGAAGGTCGAGGCCTCGGGCCCCGACGGGCTGCAGGCGTCCGCGCTGATCACCGCGCAGAGGTCGCTGAGCCTGCCCGCCACCGATGCCTCCAACGCCCCGCTTCAGATCAAGGCCTGCGGCCAGCAGTGGATCTGGCGCTACGAGTACCCCAACGGGACCTACTCGTACTACGAGCTGGTCGTGCCGGTCGACACCGCGGTCATCCTGCACCTCTGCTCGACGGACGTCATTCACCGCTGGTGGGTCCCGGGCCTGAGCGGCAAGTTCGACGCGACGCCGGGTGAGAGCAACGCGACCTGGTTCAAGGCCGACGAGAGGGGCGACTACGACGGTGCCAGCTATGCCTTCTCCGGAGCGAGCTACGCGGTGATGCGGACCCGCGTGCACGTCGTCGACGTGCCCACCTACCAGGCCTGGCTCGAGCAACAGGCGGCCGGAATCCAGGAGGCCCAGACCTTCGTGCAGCAGGCGAACGGGGAGAGCTGATGAGCAACGGACGAACTCTGGCACCGCACCACCCCGAGCTGGTCGCCGACGGCCCCAAGCCGTCACGGCCGCACTGGTTCGAGATGGTGATGAGCCCGGACCACAAGGACGTCGGCCGCATCTACATCGGCGCGGCGCTCTCCTTCCTCGTGCTCGGGATCGTCTCCTACCTGCTGATGCGGCTCCAGCTGGCGGTGCCCGAGAACGACCTGATCGAGCCGGTCACCTTCAACCGCCTGCTCTCGGTCGGCAGCGCCACCCTGATCGTGCTCTTCGCCCTGCCGTTCGCCTTCGGCCTCTACACCTACGTCGTCCCGCTCCAGATCGGCGCCCGCTCACTCGCCTTTCCGCGTCTGGCGTCGCTCTCGGTCTGGCTCTACATCTTCGGCGGCGCCCTCCTGTATGCGAGCTTCGCCTACACGCCCCCGGAGGCGGGCTTCAACTCCTGGCCCCCGCTCTCCGACACCGCGTTCATCTCCAACAGCGGCGTCGACGTCTGGATCGCCGCGGTCGGCCTGACGGTCCTGGGGCTCGTCCTCCAGTCGATCAACCTGGCGGTGACGATCTCGAAGCTGCGGGCGCCAGGGCTGGCCTGGCGCAGGCTGCCGGCCTTCACCTTCTCGGGCGCGGTCTCCAGCTGGACGATGATCGTGGCCGGCTCGGCGATGCTGGCGGCCCTGGTCATGCTCGAGATGGAGCGCCACTTCGGCGGGGTCTTCTTCGATCCCGGCGAGGGCGGCGCGCCGATCTTCTACCAGCACCTGAGCTGGATCTTCTTCACCGGCTGCTACCTCGTCTTCCTGCTGCCGGCCTTCGGCGCGATCTCGGAGATCCTGCCGGTCTTCTCCGGCAAGCCGCTGCTCTCGCGCGGTGCGCTGATGGGCTCGATGGCCGCGATCATGCCGCTCGGGCTGCTCGCCTGGATGCAGAACATGATGAGCGCGTCGATCCCGATCGGCTGGCTCTACGGGGCGATGCTGATGGCGCTGCTGCTGGCGATCCCGATCGGGGTGATCTTCGTCAACTGGATCGGGACGATCGCGGGAGGCGTCATCCGCGACCGTGCGCCGATGGTGTTCGCCGTCGCCGCGATCTCGACCCTGAGCTTCGGGCTGATCGGCGAGCTGATCCAGAGCGTCATCCCGGTCAACTGGCTGCTCGCCGACACGACGGCATCCACCGCCGCCAGCGGCTACGTCCTGGTCGGGGGACCGGTCCTCGGCGGGCTCGCCGCTCTCTACTACTGGTTCCCGAAGATGACGGGCAGGACGATGGGCGAGGGCCTCGCGAAGCCCTCGGCGGGCCTGATCGTCCTTGGGGCGCAGCTCACCTTCATCCCGCTCTTCCTCGCCGGGCTGGAGGGACAGCAGGTCGAGATCTTCAAGTTCTTCGAGGCGAGCGACGCGATCAACGCCGCGCATCTCAACGCCCTCAACCTGATCGCGACCATCGGAGCGTTCGTGCTGGCGCTCGGCGTGGTCCTGTCGATCGTCAACGCGTACCTGGGAATCAAGGGCGGCACCCCGGCGGGACACGATCCGTGGGGCGGCGAGACCCTCGAGTGGTTCGCGACCTCCCCCCCGCCGCCGCACAACTTCGACGTGGTTCCCGACGTCCGCAGCCACGAGCCGCTGCGCGACATCCGCGAGGCCGTGGAGCGCCACGACGCCTCCAGGCCCGAACCGGCGGAGACCAAAGAGCCGGTAGCCTGACGCCATGGCCGGACCCGTTGCCGGGGGCGGCGGGGACGAGCTCCGCCGGTTTCGCCGCCTGGCAGACCTCACCGCTGTTGTCACCTTCCTGCTGATCGTCGTCGGCGGAATCGTCCGCGTGAGCGAATCCGGCCTGGGCTGCGGCCCGGGCGGCAGCGGCACCAAGGGCTGGCCCCTCTGCGGCGGCCAGGTGATTCCCTTCGTCGGCAACGAGAACCGCGTCATCGAGTTCTCACACCGGCTGCTGGCGACCGTGGTCGTGATCCTGATCGGGCTGCTCTGCTGGCGGGCGTACAAGAGCCTGCGAGCTGGACACGGCTGGGCCTTCAAGGGCTCGCTGATCGCCGGCGTCCTGGTCCTCGTCCAGGCGGGGCTGGGCGGCCTCACGGTCGAGCACAGCCTCGCCGAGGAGCTCGTCGCCGCCCATCTGGGGACGGCGATGATCCTGCTCGGCCTCCTGCTCTGGCTCTCCTTCAAGGCACGCTCCGAGGCGGCGGTTGAAGCCGGCACCGCCACTCCGCCAGTCCGCGGGCTCAAGCCCTACGCGGTGACCGCCGCGGTGCTGCTGCTCTGCGCGATCGTCGCCGGCGGCTACATGGCCGGCACCGAGGAGGAGGGCGTCAACGACGTCGGTCCGAACATCTCCGGGGCCCACCTGGCCTGCGGCAAGATGTTCCCCGAGTGCGGGTCCGGGAAGTTCCTGCCCTTCGGGAACAACCGCCTGACCGACATCCATCTCACTCATCGCGTCTTCGTCTACACGGCGACGATCGCGATCATCGTCCTGCTGCTGGTCGCGTTCGCTCGCGGTTCGCGCGACCGCCTGCTCGCGCTGGCCGCGCTGCTCCTGCTCTGTCAGTTCACCCTGGGTGCGCTCAACGTCTGGCTCGGTGAGCACGGGCCGCTGATCGTCGCCCACCTGACGACCGGGACGCTGCTCTGGGCTGCCGTGATCTCCATCGTGTTCAAGCTCGCCTGGTTGCCGAGCGAGAACCCATCGCGCGAGAGGGCGCCGCGGGCCGAGGCATCGGCGGCCGCGGCATGAGCGTCCACCTCGGCACCCGTTCCGGGCGACTCGCCCGGCCCTCCAGCCGGCCCGGCGACGAACAGGTCTCCACCACTCCCGGCGACGCCCGCGCCCGGACGATGCGCACGGCGATCGGCGTCGCGAACGACTACGTCACCCTCACCAAGCCGCGGATCATCTCCCTGCTGCTGCTCACCTGCGTCGCGACGATGTTCGTCGCCGACCCCGGTGGCCCGGCGCTCTCCACCATCCTCTGGACCTGCCTCGGCGGATACCTGGCCGCCGGCGGCGCCGGAGCGATCAACCACTACATCGAGCGGGAGCGCGACGCCCGCATGGCCCGTACGGCCAGCCGGCCGCTGGCGAGCGGGCGGATCGAGCCGCGGCGCGGACTGCTCTTCGGGACGACCCTCGGCGTCGTCGCGGTGGCGCAGCTGTGGATCACCGTCAACGGGCTGACCGCCGCGCTCGCGGCCGCCGGGCTGCTCGGCTACGTCTTCGTCTACACGCTCTGGCTCAAGCCCCGCACGCCTCAGAACATCGTGCTGGGCGGCGCGGCCGGCGCGATGCCGCCGCTGGTCGGCTGGGCGGCGGCCACCGGTGGCCTCACCCTCGACGCGCTCTGGCCCTTCGCGATCGTCTTCTTCTGGACCCCGCCGCACTTCTGGGCGCTCTCGCTGCTGATCTCCGACGACTACGCACGCACCGGGGTTCCCGATGCTGCCCGTCGTCCGCGGCGAAACCACGACCCGTCACCAGATCGTGTTCTACGCGGTGCTGCTGGTCGCCATCACCATCGGCCCGGTGATCACCGGTCTGTTCGGGACCGCCTATCTGATCGCGGCGCTCGCGCTCGGCGCCGGCTTCGTCGGGCTCTCCCTCGTCCTCCTGGCACATCCGTCGCGGCCGGCGGCGCGCCGCCTCTACCTGAGCTCGCTCGCGTATCTGGCGCTGCTCTTCGTGGCGATGGCCCTCGACCGCGCGTTATAGGGTTCCGCCGTGGATCGCGAACGCGCCAGAGCGAACATCCGCACCGGCATGCTGTTCTCGTGCCTGGCGCTGCTCGTCTTCGCGCTGGCCTTCTACGTGGCGATCATCTACCTGCGATGAGCCAGCCTCCCAAGCCCACCGAGGCCATCTACCTGTCGAAGCCGAGCATCGCTCCGGCTCTGTTCGCGTTCGGGTTCGCCGCCGTGGTCGTCGGGCTTTTCGCCTGGTGGCCCTACTCGGTGATCGGCGGCGTAATCGCCCTCTTCTCGGTCATCTCCTGGCTGCGCAGCAACCGCGCGGAGATCGCGCGCATGCCCAACCGCCAGCACACCGACACGGCTCCCATCCCGCTGTCCGTCAGTCCCCCGACGGATTCGTAATCCGGCTTCGCCATATAGCCGCGGCCACGAGCGGCCGCCCCACCTAAGTCGCTCGGGCTTCGCCTTCCGCTCCAAGGTGGAGCGGCCTGGTGGCCGCTAGGGCGGGCTCATCGACGCGGTCGCCCCGACCTGCGTCCAGCAGCGGACGATGTCGCGCATCGAGAGCACGCCGACCAGCTCGCCGCGCTCGACGACGACCAGGTGCCGGATGCCGCGGCGCACCATTTCCTCGGCCGCCTGCTCGAGGCTCCAACTGGGCTCCGCGGAGATGACGCTCTCCGACATGTGATCGGCGACCTTCTCGGCGTCGGGGTCCTTCCCGGTCCCGACCGCATTGAGGATGTCCCGCTCCGTGATGATCCGCGGCGCCGGGGACTCGTCATCGAAGACCAGGGCGGCGCCGGTTCCCTTCTCGGTCATCTTGGTCGCGGTCTCCCGCAGCGTGTGACCGGGGCCCACCGCCAGGACCACGCTCGACATCCCCTCGCGAACCTCCACCGGACCTCCTCCTCGTGCCGTTCGGCGCAAGCTTATCCCACGCCTGGCCATGGACTGGCAAGTCGGCGCCGACAGATAGGATTCCCGCGCTCATGCACCGCCTCAGGGATAAGGGCAGGGCGATCTGGCTGATCGCCACCATCGTCGCGGCCACGGCCGTGGTTGGCCTGACCGGCTGCGATCTCGGACCCAAGGCGAACCTCGACAAGGGCCAGCAGCTCTTCACGCAGAAGTGCGGGAGCTGCCACACGCTGACCGGCGCCGGCACCAACGGCGACATCGGGCCCAACCTGGACTATGCCTTCAAGCAGGCCCGGGCGGACGGGATGGACGCCGACACGATCCAGGGCGTCGTCAAGTACCAGATCGAACTCGCGAGGCCCGCGTCACCGCAGCAAACCGATGTCTACATGCCAACGGACCTGGTCACCGGCCAGGACGCCGAGGATGTCGCTGCCTACGTCGCGAGCGTCGCAGGCGTTCCCGGGATCAAGCCGCCGGTCTTCGCCCCGCCGCAGTTCTTCGCGACCAACTGCGGCGGCTGCCACACGCTGGCCCAGGCGGGCACCACCGGCACGACCGGCCCGAACCTGGACGAGGCGCTGAAGGGCATGAGCGTCGCGCAGATCTCCCAATCCATCAGCGACCCGAACGCGATCATCGCCCCCGGCTACCAGCCGAACGTGATGCCGCAGAACTTCGGCCAGACCCTCACCCCACCGCAGCTCCAGCAGCTGGCCACCTACCTGCAGCAGACCGTGAACGGCGGCGGTGGCGGCGCCAAGAAGTAGCCCACCTCAGATCGAGGAGGACTTGCCGCGCTCGGAGGCCTCGGCATGGGCGAGCGCGTCGTCGTGCTCTCGGAATTCCTTGATCTGGGCGATCGTGCCATCGACGATCCTGACGGCCTGCGAGTAGTCGAACTCCACCTCGTTGTCGGTGCCCTTCACTCGCCCCCGAATGCGCCCGTCGGCAACCACCCAGCCGGCGCCGACCTCGGTCATCTTCCCGATCTCCGGGTTGAAGCCGTCGACCGTGGAGATCCAGTCCTCGATGTAGTCGCTGAAGCCGGCGTGGTCGCGGTAGGTGCCGGCGTCCGGGGCGTCCTCGGCCGCCTGCCATTCGATTTCCTCCGAGAAGAACGCGAGCCAGTCATCGGCTGGCCGCTCTCCACCGCGCGGTTTCCCTCGGCCCAGGCCTCGCGGATCAGCCGCACGTTGGAGCCTTCGGTCATCCTGCGGAGAATCTACTCCGGCCGAGGCCAGAAGCTGACGCTCTGCCTTTGCATGGTGGGCTGGCGGTAGCTAGCCCTCGGGGTCGGAGCCGTACCGGCGCCAGTCCTGGATCAGGCCCCAGGTCCGCCACAGGCCGATCGCGACGAGGACGGCGAGGACGATGACGCCGGCGAGTGATCCGAGCAGCAGCGCCACCGCGATCACGATCGCGGCGCCCACGCCGAACATGATCAGCACCCGGAACATGTCCCCCTCGTTGCGGAGCGGGTTCCGCGGTGTCTCCTGAGGTCTCCGCCCGTTCACAGCCGCGATCTTCGCACCTCCATATGCCCCGGTGTATGAGCGAGCGCGTGCTCAAGATAACCCTCATACCGCTGGTCGCCTTGGCACTGACGGCAGCGGCGGGCTGCGGCGGGGACAGCTCCAGCGAGGGCACCCAGCAGACGACCCTTCCTCCTCAGGCCCCCTCGGAGAACGCCTTCCCGACGAACGGGACGACGACGGGCCCCGACGTGATCACCACACCGGGGAAGCCGGCGAATAGGCGAGCCTGGCCAGGCCGGCGGCGGCTCGACCGCCACCTGCGTAGGGTGCTGATCGGCTACTCGCCTTCCGGTATCAGCCGAAAGCGCACGACGACGACCTTGGCGCCGTCATTGAGAGGACCGGCCCTCACCCTCCTTGCAAGCCAGGGCCAGGTCCATATCAGTGGGCTGTCGGAGCTGGCGGCTTTGGACGAATGTCGGTGGCCAGATAAAGGTTATGCACGCGTATGCCGAACCCAGTATCGATGAGTACACAGCACCCTTCGGGTCGGCAGAGGTTCGCCTACACTGAAACGATTCTCGGGCGGCGAGCAGCAGGGCTGCGGGCAACACTGCTCGCACTGATCGCTGCGACTGCCGTGATGGCCTCGGCTGGTCAAGCTCTCGCGGCCCCGAGCGGATTTTTCGGGGTCAACACGATCTTCGCGCCCACGGACGCGGACCTCGCCGGGATGGGGCGCGCCCACGCCGGCGTCCTGCGCGAGCCCTTCGGCTGGTCCGAGCTCGAGCCCACCCCGGGGACCTACCACTTCGCCTATACGGGACCATCCGTGAGCGCGGCGCCTGCAACGAATTTCGACCGGGTCGTGGCCGGGGCGGCGAGCCAGGGGGTCACCGTCCTGCCCTTCGTCTTCGGCACTCCGCCCTGGGCCAGAGACTGTTCCGGCATCCCGGACTTCTTCTGCGACCGCGTGACGCCGCTGAGATCTCCCGAGGGGGCCGAGAGATGGCCCGAGCTGTTTCGCGCCCTGGTCGATCGCTACGGGCCCAACGGGACGCTCTGGACCGACCCCAATGACGCGTACTCGCCCCCCTACCGGCCGATCCGCACCTGGCAGATTTGGAACGAGCCCAACTCGGCCACCTACTTCCGCCCCAAGCCGCAGCCAAAGGCCTACTACCAGCTGCTCAAGCTGGCCTCCGAGGCGATTCACAGCCGCGATCCCGGCGCCCAGGTCATGCTCTCCGGCCTCTACGGTGGGAGTCATTCTCCCAGTCCTCCAGACGGCATGCGCGGCATACCCCTCGGAAGATTCCTCGACCAGCTCTACAAGTTCAAGCATGCGAAGCGCTTCTTCGACGGGGTTGCCGTGCACCCCTACTCGCCCAACATCAAGAACATCGCCGATCAGCTGAGGCGAACCCGACAAGTGATGGGCGACCACGGCGACAGGAAGACGCCCCTGTTCCTCAGCGAGCTCGGCTGGGGCTCCGATACCGCAGCCGAGGGCGGCAGCTCCCTATACAAGGGCCTGGCGGGCCAGAGCCAGATGCTGACCAAGACATTCAAGTTCGCCCTCAGGAACAGACAGCGCTACCGGCTTCAGGGCGTGACCTGGTTCAGCTGGCGCGATCTGACCCCCGACAAGGTGGGCAACTGCCTCGTCTGTGCGAGCTTCGGGCTGCTCACCGCCGACGGCAGCGCCAAACCCGCCCTCGGCGCCTTCACCAGCTTCACCGGCGGGCAGCCATAGGGTGCAAGATCGAGAAGTCGATCTGAGCTACCGGGGTCTCGAAGCAGCCAGGCTGTCGGAATACAGTCGGTTCTAGAGGATGTAGACGGTCGTGAAGACGATGATCCACATGACGTCGACGAAGTGCCAGTAGATGCCGGGCACCTCGACGCCCAGGTGGTCCTTCGCCTCCGGGCCGTAGTGACCGCGCCAGGCGCGGACGTTGGCGATCCCGAGCAGGAGCAGGCCGACGGTGACGTGGGCTCCGTGCAGGCCGGTGAGGCCGTAGAAGATCGAGCCGAACGCGTCGTCACGGGCGCTGAAGCCGATGTGGACGTACTCGTTGACCTGGATGAAGAGGAAGGTGAGACCCAGCAGGAACGTCAGGGCGAGCCCCATCTTCAGGCCGCGGCGGTTGTTCTTGCGGATCGACTCGAGCGCCCAGTGCATCGTGAAGCTCGAGGAGACCAGGATCGCGGTGTTCATCCCGGCGACCGCGACCGGCAACTCGAACGGATCCGGCGGCCACGGCCCGTCGTTGGCGACCACCCGCAGGAAGAAGTACGAGGCGAAGAACGCCCCGAAGAGCATCACCTCGGAGACGATGAAGAGCAGGATCCCGAGGGTCTGCTTGTCTATCCGCGAGCTCTGGTTCGCCTCCGGCGGATGGGCGTGATGCTCCTCCGCGTGGCCATCGCCGTGGCCGACCGCTACTGAGGCGGACTCCATCAGCCCTCAGCTCCAGCGCCCACAGGCGCCGCCTCGCTGCGGGAGGTCGCCGGCTCGGTGCCGGACTCGATGTGCTCGACGGGCTTGTCGGTGAGCGCCTGCACCTTCTCGATCAGGCCCTCCTCCAGCCACTTGGACTGCTCGCCCTTCAGGGTCGAGATCAGGATGTCGTCAATCCGATAGTGCTCGATCGCGTTCTTGACCGCGTGGAACGGGTCGGGGCTCATCGGCTGCCCGGTGGCGTCGATCTCGTTGCGGTACATCTCGGCGAGCGTCGCCGCGAGCCGCGAGCAGACCTCCTCGCGGCTGATCGCGCCGGAGCGCGGGCAGATGAACGTGTAGCGGTGCGGGCCCTCCTTGGCGCGCTCCTCGAGGCGGCTGACCAGGTCCCGGCTGTTGACCGTCTGCGTCGCCACGACCAGCGTGTGGGTCAGATCCCAGCGCACCGCGTCGTCGTCCACGCGGACGGGGATGTGCTCGACGCGGTCGTAGCGGGACTTCGCCCATTCCACCAGGTCCTTGCGGGTCAGCCCATACCGAGTCTCGTAGAGGCAGGAGAGCAGGATGTAGTCCGGCGCGGTTGCCCGCACAGCGTCATCGAGGGCCAGCATCGGATTCGGGTCCATCACCGCCCCCTCGGACTCGATTCCGAATTCCCGCAGGACCGACTGGGTCACGTCCACCCGGCTCTGCGCGGCGGCGCGGCGCTCCTCCGTGTCGACGAGCTGGCCGACGATCGGCAGGTTCTGCGGGGCGACCACCGCGAAGTGGTCCGCGCCCGCATCGGAGAGCTCGCGGCAGGCGGTCAGCAGCTTGCGGCCGCCGGCGACCTCGTTGAGGAAGGCCAGCACGCGCTTGACTCCCTCCCGCGTGGGGGGCGGGTCGGGATCGCCGAAGGTCGCGATCTCCCGCTTGGCGACGACCTCGGAGGCGTGCTCCTGAGGCGTGCCGACGTCGGTGATCGCCTCGGCGCTCCGCTCGGTCGTCTGCTCGGTCACGTGGGCGCCCCCACCCCGGCCTTCTGCGGCTCCCTGACCTCAGCCTCCTCGCCGGGCATGATCACGTGCCTCGCGCCGGGAACACCGTACTCATACGGACCACCGACGACGCGCGGGATCTCATCGAAGTTGAAGACCGGCGGCGGTGATGAGACCTGCCACTCGATGGTCTTGGCGCGCCACGGGTTCGGGCCCGCCTTGGGGCCGAAGCGCCAGCTGACGATCATGTTGTAGAGGAAGATCAGCTGGGCGGCGCCGAGCAGGAACGCGCAGATCGAGATGAACAGGTTCCAGTCTCCGAACTGAGCGGAGTAGTCGGCGACCCGGCGCGGCATCCCCTCCATGCCGATCCAGTGCATCGGGATGAAGGTGCCGAGCATCCCGACGAGGGTGAGCCAGAAGTGGATCCGGCCGAGCTTCTCGTCGTACATCCGCCCGGTCATCTTCGGGAACCAGTGGTAGACGCCGGCGAAGATCGTGAAGACCGAGCCGCCGAAGAGCACGAAGTGGATGTGCGCCACGACGAAGTAGGTGTCAGAGACGTGGATGTCGATCGGGATCATCCCGAGCATCACGCCCGAGATGCCGCCGATCGTGAAGGTGGCGATGAAGCCGAGAGCGAAGAGCATCGACGTCGATCTGAGGTGGATCACCCCCTCGAAGAGGGTCCCCAGCCAGGAGAAGATCTTGATGCCGGTCGGCACCGCGATCAGCAGCGTCGTGATCATCATCGGCACCCGCAGCCAGCTGAACATGCCGGCGACGAACATGTGGTGTGCCCAGACCGAGTAGGAGAGCACCACGATCCCGATCAGCGCCAGCGCCATCAGCCGGTAGCCGAAGATCGGCTTCCGCGAGTGGGTCGAGATCACCTCGCTGATGATCCCGAAGCCCGGCAGCATCATGATGTAGACGGCCGGGTGCGAGTAGAACCAGAAGATGTGCTGGTAGCTGATCACGTCCCCGCCGAAGGCCGCCTGGAAGAAGTTCGTGTGCAGGATCCGGTCGAAGAGGACCATGAACTGCACGCCCGCGATGAACGGCGTCGCGGCGACCACGAGCAGCGAAGTCGAGAGGTTCGCCCAGACCAGCAGCGGCAGGCGCCAGAAGTTCATCCCGGGCGCGCGCATGGTCACGATCGTGACCAGGAAGTTGAGCGCTGTGGCGATCGACGAGGCGCCGGCGAACTGCACTCCCAAGTTGAAGAACGACTGGCCCAACGGCGCTCCGGTGGAGAGCGGCGCGTACCCGGTCCAGCCCGCGTCGAACGCGCCGCCCGGCGCCAGGTAGCTGCCGAGGAAGAGGAGGCCGGCGAGGGGCAGCATCCAGAAGCTCAGGGCGTTCAGCCGCGGGAACGCCATGTCCGGCGCGCCGATCATCAGCGGCAGGACGTAGTTCGCGATCCCGGCGAAGGCCGGGATGACGAAGACGAAGATCATCAACGCCGCGTGCGTCGAGAAGAGGCTGTTGAACGTGCTCGGGTCGACGATCTGGGTGCCGGGCTGCGCCAGCTCCGCCCGCATGATCATCGCGATCAGGCCGCCGACGAAAAAGAAGAAGAAGGTCGTGACCAGGTACTGGATCCCGATCACCTTGTGGTCGGTGTTGACCTTGAAGTAGTCGCGCCAGCTGTAGGCGCCGTGGTTCTCGTGCTCGCGCTCGACGGGGAAGGTCGGGCCGCCCACCGCCCAGCGGAACCAGTAGTCGAAGCAGCCGATGCCGATCAGGAAGCCGAGCGGCGCGGTGATCGCCGGGACGATGACCTGGGGATAGCCCGTCTGCTCGGTCTGGAACGCCGGCAGCCCGGAGACCTTGCGCAGCGCGACGACCAGCCCGAGGCCAAAGGCCCCGGCCAGGATCGTGTAGGTCATGGCCCGCCACCAGCCAGGGTTCTTGAACAGGGCCGCAGTCACTCCCGCCATCCTTCCATCGGACTGATTATTCCAACCGTTCCTAAGCTCACTGTTTCACGACCTTCGGCGTCGTCTGACCCGGCACCTCGCCCTGCTTGATCGGGGGCTGCTTCGCCGCCCACTCCTGCCAGGAGGTCTGCGAGGGCTCCACCACCACGGGCGCCCTCATCGTCGAGTGGCCGATGCCGCAGAGCTCCGTGCAGATGAGGGTGAAGTCCCCGGTCTTCGTGGGCGTCACGTACGCCCGCGTGGTGATTCCCGGGACGTTGTCCTTCTTGATCCGCCACTCCGGGACCCAGAACGAGTGGATGACGTCGAGCGCGTGCATCCGGAACTCGATCTGCCGGTCGACCGGAACGTGCAGCTCGCGCGAGGTCGTCCCCGTCTCCGGATAGTCGAAGTGCCACTCGTACTGCTGGGAGTAGACGTCCACCACCATGCGGTCCGGGTCGTGCGCCTCGATGTTGTCGAGGGTGATCCACGAGTAGACCGCCAGCCCGAGGACGATCACGGTCGGGATCGCGGTCCAGGCGATCTCGACGCGCGTGTTGCCGTGGATCGGCGCGCCGTCCGACTCGTCCCCCGGCTTCGCCCGCCACTTCCAGATCGAGTAGATCATCATCACCATCACGATCGAGAAGACGAACGACGCGATCACGATGATCACGTCGAGCAGCGTGTCGATCTTGGGAGCCGCGGTCGACGCCTGCTCGCCGTCCCAGTTCGGGATCAACATGATCACCGAGGTGACGACGGTCAGGACGATCACTGCCGCGATCAGCTTGCCTATGGGTAGGCCCCGCATCGCGCGGCATTCTATTCAGGACTCAGCCGGTAACCCTCGGCAGCCGCTCGAGCTCGCCCGCAGAAGCTGCTAGGACCGTCCGGGCGACGCCCTCCCAGCTCCACAGCTCGTCCACCCGCGTGGATAGCGCCAGACCGGCCTCGCGACGACGCTCTGGATCGAGGGCCAGCCAGCCATCGAGCCGCTCGGCGAGCTCCGTGATCGCCTCGGCGTCGACCGGGAAGCTGAGCAGCCGGCCGAGGTCCGGCGGCACCGCCTCGGCGAGCAGCCGCGCGACCTCCCGCATCCCCGAGTGGTCCGCCGCCACGGGCGGGACCCCGCAGGACGCCGACTCGGCCGGGACCATCCCGAAGGCCTCCGGCCAGGTGCTCGGCATGGCGAAGGTGTCGGCTGCCGGCATCACGTCGGCGACCTCATCGTGCTCGAGGCGGCCGCCGACCAGGATCGACCCG
Organism: uncultured Solirubrobacterales bacterium; assembly: GCA_963728875.1. Classification (GTDB taxonomy): domain Bacteria; phylum Actinomycetota; class Thermoleophilia; order Solirubrobacterales; family 70-9; genus DASUPK01. Next base: position 91,666 of record CAVSLJ010000002.1, on the reverse strand, counting down.
GCCGCCGCGCGAGCCGCGTCCAAGTAGCCGTCGGGTGGGTCGGCCAGGAACGCGGAGAGGATGGGCAGGGGCGCGTCGTCGCCCCCCTCCAGGCCGCGACCCCGCGCCGCGATCTCTCGAGCCGCATCGAGGTCCCCGCCCTCGAGCGCGTCGATCAGCCTCCGCAGTCCCTCCTCGAAGGCCCCGAAGCCGATGAACAGGAGGCGCGGCGCGGCGGCGCCGGCCTCGGTTCGCTCGCGATGTATCAGCGGCCAGGCCGCCGCCAGCAGGTCGACCCCCTTGCTGACCAGGAGCTTGCCGACGAAGAGGACCCGGACGTCGCCGTCCCCCCAGGCGCGCAGCGCCTCGGAGAGAGCCGGGCCGTCGCGCCCGAAGGAGTCCTCGCTTTCCTCCGGATCGGCGGGCGACTCCGTCGCCAGGTCGGCGGCGAGCCTGCCGAGGTCACGGAGCGCCTCGTTCTCCGGATGGGGCCGGAACCGATGGACGTCGACGCCGGGAGGACCGAGCCTGGTGCGCTCCGGCAGGCTTGGATCGGGCACGGTCTCGAACAGCGCTCGCGCCGTGTGGGAGGAGCCGGCGAGAATGCCGGCGGCTGCGTCTGTCCCCTCCCGGGCGTACGGGACGAACCGCTCGGGATGCGGACGGACGGTGTAGGAGATGTCGGAGCCGTGGACCTTGATCGCGAAGCGGAGACCCGCCCTGGCGAGGATCACGGGGCCCATGATCAGGTGATTGGCCAGCGCGGCGTCAGGCTCGCCGAACGAGCCGACCACATCGCGAACCGCTGCGACGTTCGAGTCGAGGTAGCGATCGAGCTCTTGGTCCGTGAGCTCGGGAAAGGTCTTGACCTCGAACCCCTCGTAGCGGTCGGCGACGAATACCGGCAGGAGCCCTCCGATGTCGGGAATGTGCACGGTGAGGTTGTCGCTGTTCCGCACCCACTCCAGTTCGTCCGCCCTGCGGTCCTGGCAGAAGAGATGGACCTCGTGCCCCTGAGCGGCGAGGGTCTGCGCCAGGCTGGCGTTGTAGACGTTGCTGCCGGTGCCCCGCAGCAGGTATCCGTGGAAGATGAGGATCCGCACGGTGGGCACGGTATTGTGCGCGCGCGATGCAGAACCCCGAGCAGACCTATCGGCTGAGGGCACCCGCCTCCGGGCGCGAGGCGCTCGCGAGGATCAGGCCCGACGGCGTCTATGTCGACCGCGAGACCGGCGAGGAGATGCACGTCGCGGCGGCGGTGTTGCCGCTCGCCCCTTCCGAGTCCGCCCTCGTCAGGTCCCCGGAGAACCTGCGCACCTGCCGCCGCTGCAAGCAGCTGATCGGGCTGGACGTCAGCGACTGCCCGTATTGCGGGCTGCGCCAGCCGGCCCTCGACGGCTCGTGAGCCGCCGATATCGGGCTGTCATCCCGCTGGCGCTCGCCATCGGGCTGGTCGCCGCGGGATGCGGCGGCGACAGCTCCGGCGAGACGACGACGCACCCGGTCTCCATCCCGGCCGTGACCTCCCCGGTGCCCACCGCCTCGACGGCGGCGTCCACGACGACGGCCCCGGGCACCACCACCGGGAGCACGACCTTCAATCCACGGCAACCGGATTCCGAGACCAACGACGTCCCGCCGAAGAAGGGGAGCCCGCAGGCCGCCTTCGAACAGCAGTGCAAGCAGAACCCGGACGCCTGCGGCTGACTACTTCTTCTTGCCCGGCTGCTTGGGTGCCGACTGGTTCGGGTCGGCGACGACGGTCGCCGAGTAGAGCAGGCGGGCCGTGTTGTAGGTGCAGCCGTAGGCGCGCTGTGTGCCGAGTGCATCCTGCGGCGCCCCGGCCAGGATGTCCTCGGTGTTGTTGCACTTGCCCTTCTTGCGGCTGGCGACCCACTTGGTGTCCGCGCTCTGGTTGATCGCGAACGCAGGCACCCAGGTCGGGACGGTCAGCGCCACCACGTTGTTCGGCTTCACCCGCAGGGGCGTGTCGAGCGTGAAGGTGGTGGTCTGACCCAGGAACGCGGAGAGGTCCTCGACCGGGGATTGCGCCTTCAGCTTGTAGATCGGCTTGCCGGCCTTGATCGACTTCATGATCGGCTTCAGCACCGCGATCCTCGCCTTGGGGGTCCCGCCGAAGGTCTTGGTGAAGAAGTCGTAGTCGCTCTGGTTGTTGTTCTGGGGATTCGGCTTGGTGCTCGGCGCGCCCGTCTTGATCGACCAGGCGACGATCCGTCCCCGGACCGTGACCGAGAACGGGTTCTTCGCCCCGGTGATGTTCGTCTGGAAGCCCGTGGTCTTGCCCACGGCCTGGCAGTTGGTCGGGCAGGACGGGGCCGCGGGAGTTGCCGCGCCCAGCACGATCACGCGCGGCGCCGCGCCGGCGATGCCGGTGCCGATGACGGCCGCGAGCAGGGCGGCGAAGATGGCGATCGCGATCGCGACCGTCCACCTGTGCAAGCGTGCGAGTGCGTGAGCGTCCTGGCCCATGAGCTTCATTGAACACTCCTTGACGAGGAGGGTTGCGGGGGTGCTTGCAAACGCGCCCGGGTAAGGTTCGCCTGGTGGAGGGCGAATCCGCATTCCAGAGCTATTTGAACGGCGGTCTCGAGACCTTCGGAATCAACGCGGATGAGGACGAGCGGGCGGTGATGCTGGGCGTCTGGGCCCTCTATGAGCCCGGCATGGAGCTGCTCAGGGACACCGATCTCGACGACGTCGAGCCCGAGCGGAATCCCGACCTGTCCAATCCGCCAGCGCCATGAACGCTCTCGATCTTCCCCTGCGCGAGCAGGCCGCCCAGATCGCGTCCGGCGAACTCGAGGCGAGCGAGCTCCTGGACACGTGCCTCGCCAGGATCGAGGAGCGCAACCCGGACCTGAACGCGGTGATCGCGACCTTCCCCGATCAATCCCGCGAGATGCTCGAGAGCGCCCCCGACGGCCCGCTGCGCGGCGTCCCTGTCCTGATCAAGGACGAGTGGCCCCTTCCCTGGCGGGCGGAGACGATCGGCGCCGCGTCCGTCCCGGGCGTGACGCTCGAGCCCGGCGAGTCCGGCCCGTACCGGGCCCTCCGCGACGCCGGGGCGGTGATCGCGGGCGTGGCCAACATGCACGAGCTCGGATCGAGCAGCACCGGCAACACCTCCCTGTACGGAGCCGCCCACAACCCATGGGACCTGGAACGCTGCCCCGGCGGCTCCTCCAGTGGTCCGGCCGCTGGGGTGGCCGGCGGACTCGTCGCAGGCGCCGTCGGCGCCGATGGGCTCGGCTCGATTCGCTATCCGGCCGCCTACTGCGGTCTCACCGGCCTGAAGCCCACCTTCGGGCGCGCCGCGATGGACGGCCACCACATCGCCAATACGGAGACGATCGTCTCGGGCCCGCTCTGCCGTGACGCCGCCGACGCCAGGCTGCTCGCCTCCGCCCTCTTCGGCGAGGATTTGCCCGCAGCCATAGGCGAGGGTGCGCGTCAGCGCAACCCGTTTGACGGTGGTCTCCGGATCGGCGTCGTCCGCGACCCCTACTGGAGCGACTCGGCGCCCGGCGTGCGCGAGGCGTGCGAGGCGGCGCTCGAAGCGCTCCGCGGCGAGGTCGGCGGCGAGGTGCTCGAGGTGGAGCTGCCGGACCTCGACCTGATCCTCCCGGCGGCGCTGCTGGTCGCGCAGGCGGAGGAGGCGGCGCATCTGGTCCCGGGTGTTCTGAACAACCTCAGCCCTGACCTCGGCCTGGTCAACCGCGGCGTGCTCAAGCTGCGCGCTCTGCTGCCTCTGAGCCTGACGGCGCGGGCGTTCAGGGTCCGCGCCAAGGTCCGGCGCGACCTGGCGGCTCTCTTCGCTGGGATCGATTTGCTCGCCTGGCCGGCGGTCCCCGCCGTCGCCCCGTCGCTGGCCGAGCCGATGATCGAGCTGCCCTCGGGCCTCGAGTCGGCGGATGCGGGCAATGCCCGGCAGGGCGTCCTCGCGAACCTCACCGGGGTCCCGGGCGTGAGCGTTCCGGTCGGCCTGGACGGGGGAATGCCCGCGGCGCTCCAGCTGCTCGGCGCCTGGGGATCAGATGCGCTGCTGCTCGACGCCGCGGAGGCGCTCGAGCGCGCCACGGACCGCGAGTTCGTGGAGCTTCGTCCCGCCACGGTTGCCTGACCGGTGAACCGGCGCGCCTGGCTTGCCTTCGCGACGCTGTCGCTGATCTGGGGCGTCCCCTACCTCTTCATCAAGGTCGCGGTGGATGGCGGCATCTCTCCCTTCTTCCTGGCGTGGTCGCGACTCGTCCTCGGCGCGGCGCTGCTCTTCGCGATCGTCCCGCGGCAGGGGCTCGAGATGCTGCGCCGGGGCCCGCGCCGCTGGATCCTCGCCTACGCGACCGTGGAGATGGCGCTGCCGTTCCCCCTGATCGCGGCCGGCGAGGAGCACGTCGACTCGTCGGTCGCGGCGATCGTGATCGCGACAGTTCCGTTGCTGATCGCGTTGCTCGCCCTCCGCTTCGACCACACCGAGCGCCCGACGCGAACGCGGATGGTCGGGATGCTGATCGGCCTCGGTGGCGTGGTGGCGCTGGTCGGGATCGACCTCAGCGCCGACACGAGCGAGATCCTCGGTGCGGCGGCCGTGATGCTCGCGGCGCTGGGCTATGCCGCGGGCCCGATGATCATCAAGCGCCACCTGATCGACTTCGATCCGCGCGCCACCATGGCGGCCAGCCTCACCGTTGCCGCCGTGCTGCTCACGCCCGCCGCGCTCCTCACCTTCCCCACCTCGGCCCCGCCGGGCGACGCGCTCGCCTCGATCGCCGTGCTGGGCGTGGTCTGCACCGCGACCGCCTTCGTGATCCTGGTCGTCCTGGTCAAGGAGGTCGGCGCGGGGCGCGCTTCGATCATCACCTACGTGAACCCCGTGGTCGCGGTTACCCTCGGCGTGATCGTCCTGGGCGAGAGCCCGGGCGCCGGCGCGATCGCGGGCCTGCTGCTGATCCTGGCGGGCTCGTGGCTGTCAACCGACGGACGGCTGCCGCCCGGGCCGAGGGCCGTGGTGACACGGGTCGGCGAGCGAAGGCGGCCCCAGCCGGAGCCCTCCTACCCGGTGCGAATCAGCGCGTAGCTGTGTGACGGGCCTCCGGGGCCGGTCGGGACCTCCGGTTATCGTCCGGGACACCGTGGCCGCGATCGAGACGCAGCAGCTTGCTCGCGAGTTCGAGGGCGGCATCAAGGCCGTTGACGGCGTCGATCTCGCCGTCGCGGAGGGCGAGATCTACGGGTTCCTCGGTCCGAATGGCGCCGGGAAGACCACCACCGTCCGGATGCTGACCACGCTGCTCATCCCCACCGGCGGACGGGCATGGGTCGCCGGCCACGACGTCGTCGCTGACGCCGGCACGGTGCGGCGCAAGATCGGCGTGGCGCTTCAGGAGGCGGCGCTCGACCCGCTGATGACCGGTCGCGAGCTGCTCCAGCTCCAGGCGACCCTGCACGCCATCCCGCGCCAGCGCGGCAGCGAGCTGGCGGACTCGCTGCTCGACCGCGTGGGCCTGACGCTCGCCGCCGACCGCCGCGTCGGCACCTACTCGGGCGGGATGCAGCGGCGCCTCGACCTCGCGGCCGCCCTCGTCCACACCCCGCAGGTCCTGTTCCTCGATGAGCCGACGACGGGCCTCGACCCCGTCAGCCGCCAGGCGATCTGGGAGGAGGTCCAGAAGCTGAACGACGAGGGCACCACCGTCTTCCTGACCACTCAATACCTGGAGGAGGCGGACAAGCTCGCCGACCGCGTGGGGATCATCAGCGGTGGCCTGCTGGTTGCCGAGGGGACGCCGGCCTCCCTCAAGGCGCAGGTCGGGCGTCCGCACCTCGAGCTCTCGCTGGCGGGCGGCGAGGACCCTGCCGACTGCGAGGAGATCCTCGCCCGCTTCGGGAAGCCCCTCCCGGCACGCGACGGAAAGCACCTCGTGGAGCTCCAGCATGGAGCCTCCGAGGTGGGGCCGATCGTCCGTGCGCTGGACGAGGCCGGTCTGGCCGTCGAGTCGCTCGATCTGGTGCAACCCACCCTCGACGACGTCTTCGTCGCCAAGACGGGCCAGCACCTGGAGGGTGACGAGCAGGAAACGGGCGAAGACGAGGTCGTCGCCGAATGATCGACCGACTGGCCGCCAACGCCCGCGTCATCGCCGCGCTCGGGGCCAGATCGGTCAGGCAGACCGCGCGCCGGCCCCAGCTGGCCGCACCGCTCTTCGTCTTCCCCACCCTGCTGCTCGCGATTCAGACCGGCGGCGCCGGACGGGCGGTGAACCTCCCCGAGTTCCCGCCCGTGCAGAGCTTTCTGGCATTCATGCTCGCCGGGGCGATGGTCCAGGCCGTGCTGCTCGCTGGGAATTCCGGGGCGATCGCCCTGGCGATCGACATCGAGATGGGCTTCACCGACCGGCTCTTCGCGGCGCCGATCTCCCGCTTCGCGATCGTGCTCGGCCGGCTGGCCGGCACCGCGATGCTGGGCGCGATCGTCGCCCTCTGGTTCATCGCGATCGGGCTGATCTTCGGCGCAACGATCCAGACGGGAGTTCTCGGGGCGGTCTGGATCGTGTTGATGGTCTCCGCCTCGGCGATCGCGTTCGGGTCGCTGGCCGCGGCGCTGGCATTGCGCACCGGCAGCGCCAGCGTGGTCCAGGGAATCTTCCCCCTGCTCTTCGTCGTCCTCTTCCTGTCCAGCGCCTTCTTCCCGGCGAGCCTGATGCTCGAGCCCGCCGCCTCCGTGGCCCAGTACAACCCCCTGAGCTTCATCGTCGAGGGAATCCGGCAGCCGGTCATCTCGGGCTTCACCGGCCACGACATGTTCAAGGCCGTGATCTCGGTCGTCGGCATCGCGGCCCTCGGTCTTTGGCTCAGCGCGATTGCGGTTCGCTCACGGGCCAGGAGGGGCTGATGGGCCGCGAAGCCAACATCGCCACCATCGCCGCGCTGATTCGCCGGGCGCGCAACGAGCTGGTGCGGGTACCGGGCGCCGCCATTCCGGGCATCCTCGCTCCGACCATCTTCTTCCTCGGCCTCACCAGCGTCTTCGGGCACCTGACGCTGCTGCCCGGGTTCAGCTCGGGCAGCTACCAGAGCTTCATCATCCCGGTCAGCCTGATGCAGGGGGCGGCGTTCACGGGGGCGGCCACCGGCGTCAACCTGGCCCGCGATATCGAGGGGGGCTGGTTCGACCGGCTGCTCGCCTCGCCCGCCCCGAGGCCGGTGATCCTGGCGGGGCTCGTCCTCTCGGCCGGCCTGCGTGCGCTGCTTCCGGCGTCGTTCCTGCTGGTCGTGGCTCTCATCGCCGGCGCCCACTGGCCGGGGCTGGACGGGCTCGCGGTGGCGCTGGTGGTGGTGATGGGGATGGCGATCGTGGCCGCGACCTGGGGCACATCCCTCGCGCTGCGCTTTCGGACGCAGTCGGCGGCACCGCTGATGCAGGCCGGGATGTTCATCCTCGTGCTCTTCACCACCGCCTATGCGCCACTGGACCTACTCCAGGGCTGGCTGCAGACGGTGGCCCGGATCAACCCCGTCACGCATGTCGTCGAGGCCGCTCGCCAGGGCTTCATCGGATCCGTGACCTGGTCAGACACCTGGCCCGGCCTCCTCGCGCTGCTCGGGCTGGGCGTGCTGTTCACCGCGATGGCATTGCGCGGCATGCGGCGGATGACGGCGTGACGGTCGAGGCCGCCGTCGACCCCGAGCTTCAGGAAAGAGTGCTGGGGATCGCGGAGGAGACCCTGCGCGGCAGCTGGATCGATGGTGAGCGGGATGGCGTCCACTACGGGTACTCGCGCCCGAGCCCCACGCACTACCCGTGGCAGTGGTACTGGGACTCCTGCTTCCACGCGATCGTCTGGCGGCGCTTCGACCGTGCTCGCGCCGAGAGCGAGCTCCGCAGCCTGCTGGCCGGCGGCTCCGAGGATGGCTTCATCGGCCACACGATCTTCTGGCATGGCCACGTCGACTGGCAGCGCCGCTGGACCTACAACGTCACGTCGAGGACGGCGGCGAACACCTCGACGATCCAGCCGCCGCTGCTCGCCTGGGCCTGGCGGATCGCCGTCGGCGACCCGGCGGAGGAACCCGGCATCGCCGCCCACCACCGCTGGCTCGAGGCCAACCGCGACCTGGACGGCGACGGCCTGCTCTGGATCGTCCAGCCGGATGAGTCGGGGCTCGACTCCTCGCCCAAGTTCGACGCGGTCTGGGGCCTGCGCGCCCATGCCCGGCCGCTGTTTCCGTTCCTGATCGCCCGCAACCGCCGGCGCGGCTGGGACGCCCGCCGGATTCTCGGTGCCGGCGGCCCGGTGCTCTGCGAGGTGGTCACCAACGTGCTCTGGTGCCTGGCCCGGATGGCCACCGGCCTGCCGTCCGTCACACCCCGGATCGTCGAGCGCCTCTGGGACGAGCGGCGTGGGCTCTTCCTGGATCTCGCGCGCGGCGACCTCGCCCACTCGGACAGGACCGATCCGATGGCCGGCGGCGACCGCCGCATCCGGACCTCGACCTGGTCGGCCCTCGCCCCGCTCGCCCTGCCGGATCTCCCCGATGAGATCGGACGCCGCCTGATCTCAGAGCATCTCCTCGACCAGCGGAAGTACTGGCTGCCCTTCCCGCCGACGTCGGTCTCGGCCGAGGAGCCCACCTTCGAGCCACGCAGGTGGAAGGGACCACTGCGCCGCCTCTACTGGCGTGGCCCGACCTGGATCAACTCCGCCTGGCTGATCTGGATGGGCCTGCTCCGGCTCGGCTACGACGCCGAGGCGACGGAGATGGCCAACCGCCTCAGCGGGGCCGTCGCCCAGGAGCGGTTGCGTGAGTTCTACGAGCCGTACTCGGGCGAGGGGCTGGGCGCCAAGGAGTTCGGCTGGTCCTCGCTGATCGCGGAGCTCGCCGATCCCGACCCGGCGGCCGCCGGGTCATACCTCTCCTAGCCGCGCCGGGCTAACCCCGGTTCACTTCGTCGCGGGAACCGCGACCGGCGTCGAGACCCCGGCCTTGCAGACGAACTTCCCGGCGCTGTCCTTGAGCGCCTTGACGCGCACCGAGTTCGTGCCGGCCGGCAGCGCGCTCGGCAGCTGGCCCGAGAGCGAGAAGTTCCCGTTCGAGTCGGTGCTCGAGCCCACGAGCGTCGCGATCACCGTCGCGGTCGAGTCCAGCACCTGGAGCCGCACCGCGCGCGAGATCCGGCAGGCCTTGACCGTGTTGAGCGCCCCCTTCACCGTCACCTTGCCGCCGCTGTTGAACTTGGGGCTGCCGCTGAAGTAGATGACGGTCGTGTTCTTCTTCTTGCCGCCGGCGATCGCAAACGCGCTGAACAGGCCGAGCCCCACGGCCGCGACCGCAAGTACCGCAATCAGCCTTCCCGCCCTCATTTTTGATTCCTCCTGCGGTTGGTGGAGGACCAGCGTACGCCGAATTACTTGTACCGGTAGGTGATGCGGCCGCGGTCGAGGTCGTAGGGCGAGAGCTCGATCTTCACCCGGTCTCCGGGGAGGATGCGGATGTAGTGGCGCCGCATCTTGCCCGAGATGTGGCCGAGGACCTCGTGGTCGTTGTCCAACTTGACGCGAAACATCGTGTTGGGCAGCGCCTCGGTGATCTCGCCCTCCATCTCGATCTTCTCTTCCTTCGCCATATGCGACCGGGCAGGGTAGCGGGTGGGCCTACTTCCCTTCGAACGTCGCGTTGCCGGGACCGTCCTTCAGGAAGCTGGCCACGGCGTTCTGCAGGTCCTCCGAGGCGAACAGCTCCGCGAACACGCCCGGCGTGACCTCGTCGGCCCGGTTCACCCCGCCCGCGCGGTAGCCGCGGATGATCTTCTTCGTCGCTCCGTGTGCGACGGTCGGGCCGTCCGCCAGCTTGTGCGCGAACTTCATGCCCTTCTCGAGCAGGGCGTCGTCGGGCACGACGCGGTTGACCACGTTCCAGCGCTCGAGCGTGGCTGCCTCATAGAGGCCGCCGCTCATCACGAACTCGGCGGCGCGGGCCGGTCCCGCCCGCTCGGCCATTCTTTGCGTGCCGCCCGCCCCAGGCGTCAGGCCGACCACCGCCTCGACGAGGCCGAAGCGGGCCGATTCGGTCGCCCAGATCATGTCGCAGCCCAGCGAGATCTCGAGGCCGGCGGTCAGGCAGAGGCCGTGGACCAGGGCCAGCGTGGGGATCGGCAGCTCCTCGAGGCGCCTCACCACCGGGATGAGCGAGCCGAACGCGTCAGAGGCCGCGCCCTCTTCGACCACGCGCTGGAAGCTGTGCACGTCCACCCCTCCGGTGAAGATGTCGCCCTCGGCGCGCCAGACCAGGGCGCGGGCGTCGGAGCCCTCGACCTCGTCGATGCAGTCGACGAGCGCCCCCCAGGCGTCGTCGCCGAACAGGTTCAGGGGCGGGTTGGAGAGCACCATCGAAGCGACATTTCCGTCACGTTCCAGTCGAATCGGTTTGGTCTGCGTCTCAGCCATCTTCTCCTCGCAGTCTCGAAGCCGTTGTCGCGATCTCGTCCGGATCGCCGGGCGTGGGCACCCAGGGCAGCTCGATCGGGTCGTCCTCGTAGCGAGGCACGACGTGGATGTGGAAGTGGAACACGGTCTGCGACGCCGCGGCGCCGCAGGCGTTGATCAGGTTGATCCCGTCGGCCCCGAGCACGTCCTTCATCCGCTTGGCGAGGCGCTGCGCGGCCAGATTGACCGCCGCCAGGTCCTCCTCGCCGATCTCGAGCAGATCGGCCGAGTGCTCCCTCGGCACGACCAGCGCGTGTCCCGCCGTCGCCGGGTTGATGTCCATGAAGGCGACCGTCCGCTCGTCGGAGTCGATCGTCTCGCTCGGGATCGAGCCCGCGACGATGCCGCAGAAGAGGCAGTCGGGATCCGCCATGCGCGGCCGCAGGCTATCCCGAAACGAGAGCGGCCCGCCGGGAGGGCGAGCCGCTCTGGAATTCGGATGCCGTCCCCCAACTACGGAGCAGGCGCGATCGCGATCGGAGCGCTGTCGCCCGTGAGCTGCAGGCAGTTGAAGGCACGACCCTTCTTGGCCTTCTTGCCCTTCTTCTTGCTCCCGACCTTGCGCGTCAGCGGGTCGACCGTCGCACGCAGGACGACGCTCGTCGTCGGCGGATTCGTGTCCCCCGGCTTGGGCAGCGTGGCCGTGTACGAGCCGTTTCCCTTGGTGACCCCGGTCTCCGCAAGAGGCGTGACGGTCGCGCCGTTCACATAGGCGAAGTGCACCGTCCTGTCCTTCTTGCAGCCGCTGTTGCTCGCAACGCCTCCGCTCGCGGTGACGTTCGTGGTCGTCGCGTCGATGGTGGTGGGCGTCCCGCTCACCGAAACCGTCCCGCCGACCTGCTTCGCGCTCTTGACGCCCAGAGCGCTCGGCACGGCGACCAACCCCACCGCCACCGCGCAAACCGCGGAGGCGCTGATCAGCTTCTTCATCGTTGGCTCCCTGTCCTTTCGACGATTCATGTACCCGTTGGAGCGCCGCGCGGGAGCGGAGGGTTACGGGTCGCCTAGCGCAGCTGGCGGGCGCGCTCCAGGGCCTGAGCGCGACTCGTGATCTCGCCGGTGAATGCCTCGGCGCGGAGCTCCTCGAGCAGCCGGCCCATCTCCGGCCCCGGCGACAGCCCGAGCTCGTCAGCGAGATCGTCGCCCGAGACCGGCGGGCGGGGCGATCCGTCGCGATGCCAGGCGAGGGCTTCTCCGAGCATCTCTCGCGCCAGGTCCAGGTGCGCGTTCACCATCTCAGGGCTGGCCAGCGGCCCCTCCCCACGCGCGGCCAGGCGGTCGGCCACGGTGAGCAGCGTGACGTCCGCCGCCACGGGCTCGGTGGCGACGAGGTAGTCGTACACCGCCCGCCGCGACAGGGGCCGCTGGTGGATCAGGAAGCCCAGCCGCAGATGGTGGAGCGCGAGACCCTGCAGGTGTGCGCTGAGCATGCGGCTGGTGCGCAGCCGCCGGCAGATCGAGGCGATGATCCGGGCGCCGACCTCGTCATGCCCGATGAAGGTGACGTAGCCGGATCCCTCAGCGCGGGTCTCCGGCTTGCCGAGATCGTGAAACAGCGCCCCGAAGCGCAGGGCGCCCTGCCGGGTGAGCTCGTCGGCGAGCGGCTCGGCCAAAAAGTCGGCGACCTCGCCGGCGAGGCCCTCAGCGAAGGCGGGCAGATCCGCCTCGATGCCGAGCCACTCCTCGAGGACCGCCAGGGTGTGGCCCAGCACATCGAGGTGGTGATTCGGGTTCTGGACGACACCCCGGAGGGTCTCGAGCTCAGGAAGGACGACCGGCAGCAGCTCCATCTCCTCCAACAGGCGAATGCCGGTCAGCGGATCCCGGCCCGCAACGATCCCGCGGAGCTCCGCGAACTGGCGCTCGCCGGCGGGATCGGCGGCGTGGGGAGCGTGGGCACGCGCGAGCTCGATGGTCCTCCCGTCGAGCGCGAGCCCGAGCCCGGAGCTGAGACGAGCCGCGCGCAGGAGCCGAAGCGGGTCCGTCTCGAAAGCGTCCTCGGAGGCAACGCGCAGGGCCCGCGCGCCGGCGTCGGCGATTCCGCCGGTCGGATCGATCGGCTCTCCCCCGGCCAACGGCAGGGCGATCGCGTTGACGGTGAAGTCCCGCGCGCGCAGGTCGTCCTCGATCGCCGCCGCGCGCAGTCCCGAGACATCCACGTGCCAGCCGTCGGTCGGCGCGACCGCCCGCCAGGTCGCGTATTCCTCCGAGAGAGGGAAGGCCGAGCCGCCGGCCACCCGGGCGATTGCGCGAGCCGCCTCCTCCTCGCTGCCCCGCTCGACCGCCAGGTCCGCATCGGCGACGCCCTCGCCGAGCAGGACGTCCCGGATCGCGCCGCCGACGATCCAGACCGAGCCTGGATGCTCCTCCAGCGCGGTCCGCGCCGCGGAGATCGAGGGCGCGTCGGCGAGCGCCTGATCCAGCGGCGGGCTCACTCGATCACCTCCCGGGGAACCCGCTGCGAGATCCCGCAGGTCACCTCGTAGTTGATCGTGTCGAGCCGGGTCGCGACCTCCTCGGCCAGGATCCGCTCGGACCCCTGTGCGCCGATCAGGACCGCCGGCGCCCCGGGCTCCACGTCCGTCTCTGGGCCGAGATCGACCGTGACGTTGTCCATCGAGACCGTGCCGACCAGTGGATACCGCCGGCCACCGACGAGCACCTCGGCGTTGTTGGAGAGCCCCCGGCGGACGCCGTCGCCGTAGCCGATCGGCAGCACGCCCACCCAGGTGTCCTCCGGCGCTCGCCAGGTCCGGCCGTAACCCGCGCTGGCGCCGCTTTCGAAGCGCTTGACGTCCGCGACGTAGGAGTGAAGCTCGAGCGCCGGCCGCAGCCCGCGCTCCCCCGGGTCGCGGCCGAAGGGGTCGAGCCCGTAGACCGCGATGCCGCACCGGACCATGTCGAAGTGGGTGGCGGGATCGCGGAGCGTCGCCGCGCTGTTGGCGGCGTGGACCGTGGCGTCCGGTGCGAGCTCGCGCACGGCCTCGGCCACCGGAGCGAAGGCGCTGAGCTGCCTGGCCATGAAGTCATCTCCCTCCTCGTCCGCGGTCGCGAAGTGGGTCCAGACCCCGGCCACGTCCAGCCGCTGGTCGTCGACGCAGGCCCGAGCGAGCTCGACGAGTCCGTCCGGGTCGCGCTCCCCGAGGCGCCCCATCCCGCTGTCGAGCTTGACGTGCACGCGCGCCATGCGACCCTGCTCCGCCGCCACTCTGGAGCAGACCTCGCGGAAACCGTCACGCCACACCGCTACGTCCGCCCGCGCGGTCAGCGCGGTTCGCAGCTCCCCAACGGTGAGGGCGCCCATGACGAGGATCGGGACGTCGGGGAAGTGCAGCCTGAGCTCCTCCGCCTCGGCCGCGGCGGCCACCGCGAGCCGCGTCGCCCCGCCGCGCAGCGCGGCGGCGGCGCAGACGGCAGCGCCGTGCCCGTAGCCGTTGGCCTTGACCACGGCGCAGAGCTCGACCCGGTCGCCGACCTGTTCCTTCAATGTCCGGCAGTTCCGCTCGACCGCGCCGACGTCGATCGTCGCCACGGCGCGACCTGTCGTCTCGGGCGCGCTCAGTGGGCCAGCCCCGCGGGGATCGAGTCGATGACATCCCCTGCGATCACCGAGTCGTGACCGACCCGGTCGCCCGCAGCCCGGCCGGCGCGCGAGTGCGCCACCACCGCGGCGCAGGTCCCGGCGAACGGCTCCATTCCGCGGGCGATCAGGGCGGCGATCATCCCGGAAAGCACGTCGCCGGTGCCGGCGGTCGCCAGTTGGGGGCTCGAGACCGCGTTGACCGCAAGCCGCTCGCCGTCGGTGACGATCGTGTCATCGCCCTTCAACAGGACGATCCCGCCGCAGCGCTCCGCGGCCTCGCGGGCGGTCTCGGCCCGCTTCCCGCCGATGGCCTCGGAGTCCCGGTCCAGCAACCGCCCCATCTCGCCGGCGTGCGGGGTGAGGACGAACGGCCACCTGCGCGCGGCGAGCTTCTCGATCCTGCCCGCGAACGCGTTCAGACCGTCGGCGTCGATGACCAGCGGCGCCTCGATTCTCTCGGTGAGCTCCTGGATCAGGCGCTGGGTGCCCTGCTCACGTCCCATCCCCGAGCCCAGCACCACGCAGGCGGCCCGCTCCGCCGCGCCGAGGATCTGCTCGGAGGCAGCCGGCCGCAGCCCGCCGTCGCGGCTGGCGCATCCGATGGACATGACCTCGGTCAGCTTGACCTCGAAGATGCGCTCGAGATCGGCGGGGACGGCCACCGTGGCGTAGCCGGCCCCGGTCCGAATCGAAGCGAGCGCGGCCAGGCAGACGGCACCGGTCAGCCCGCGGGAGCCGCCGACGATCAACACCTGGCCCGAGCTGAACTTGGTCGATCCGGCTGCGCGGTTCGGCGCCAGCTCGAGCACGCGAGGGTCGATCAGCCCCGCCTTGGGTTGGACCGGCGCGCCGTCCGGAATCCCGATCGGCGCGACGCGGAGCTCCCCGGTGTGGTCCTTGCCCGGCGCGATCCAATGGCCGAGCTTGGGCGCGTGGAACGTCACCGTGATGTCGGCGGCGACGGCCGCCCCCTCCACCTCGCCCGTCGAGGCGTTGACCCCGGACGCGATGTCGGTGGCCACAACCGGGGCGTCCACTTCGTTCATCGCCTCGATCGCCGCGACTGCGGGGCCGCGGGGCGTCCCCGCAAAGCCGGTGCCGAAGACGGCGTCGATCACCACTCCGGCGTCCCGCATGGCCACGGCGAGCTCCCCCGGATCGACCTGCCGGGCGCCGTCGAACCGATCGGCGTTGGCCCGGGAGTCATCGGAGAGCTCGTCGGGCGGCGCCAGCAGCAGCGCGTCGACCTCGAAGCCGGTCTCCCGCAGGGCCCTCGCGGCGACCAGCCCGTCCCCGCCGTTGTTCCCCTTGCCGCAGACGATGGCGGCGCTGCTCGAGGTCGCGGCCTGGGCGGCGGCTTCGGCCACCGCGCGGCCGGCGGTCTCCATCAACTCCAGCGAGGGCACGCCCTGATCCTTGATCGCCCACCCGTCGGTGGCGCGCATCTCCTCCGCATCCAGGCATGGATTCAGCCAGTCCTCCATCGGCGTGAGCCTACTCCGGGCTCGGCGCTACTCGGCGATCGCGACGGCCGCCGCGTTCTCGCGCGAATGCGTCAACGAGATGGCGATCTCGGCGTCACCGGCCACCTCTGCCGCACGGCCGTGCAACCGCAACCGTGGGGGCTCGCCCGCCTCGATCTCGATCTCCCGCGGCGGGACGCCCTGCCCGAGGACCTTGATCACGGCCTCCTTCGCCGCGAACCTCGCCGCGAGATGGCGGCCGGGCCTGGCGCGGCCGCGAGCGTAGGCCAGCTCACCCGCCGTGAAGAGGCGATCGGCCAGCCGCGGGCGTCGTTCGAGGGCGCGCTCGATGCGCTCGATCTCGATCAGGTCGATGCCGACGGCGCGCGCCATCCGGGCCTACTTGAGGCCGAGGACCGCCTTGAAATCGGCCTTGTCGCCGCTCGAGCCCGAGCCCGTGACGACGTAGTCGAGCGCGTCCAGGTAGGGCTTGGCCTGCACGTAATCCGGGTCGGACTTCGCGCCGGAGGATTCGGCCAGCGCGAAGATCGGCTGGAGGCTGACGAAGAGATCGGTGCCGAGCGAGGAGATCTGGTCGTGCGCCTGGGTGTATGCCGGTGAGTCGGCCAACGTATCCGCCGGGGTGAGGCTGGCCTCGGCTGAGCCGGCCCCGTAGCCGATCACGAGCTTGTCACCCTGCTGCGCAATCTCCACGGGCTGGGGGATGCTGGGGTCGGACATCTGGAAGCCCGTGCCGCCGCCGGAGAGCTGCAGCGGCTTGACCTTCCCGCCGAGCTGGAGCAATCCCTGCAGCTGGTTGAGGAGGCGCCCGGTCAGGTCGGGGTCCTTGGACTGGACGATGAGCGCGCCGGTCAGGGTCTGCTGCGTCTTCCCCTGGACGTAGATGACGGCGTCACCGAGGGCTCCGGTGAGCTGGTCGAGCGACGATCCCGTGGTCGCCTCGATCTGCTGCTGCACCGACTCGAAGTTGGGGATCTGATCCTTGAGCTGGTCGAGGCTTCTCTTCACGGAGTCGCCGAGGTTGCCGATGCCGAGGGCCAGCCAGGACTGTCCGGGTACGCCGCCGATCAGCGAGCTCTCGGGTGTGTCGACGCCCTCGCTGCCGCCCGTTGCCTCGAGCTCGAATGAATTCGGGGTTGCGGTCAGCGCGCCGGCGACCGGCTTCTCCAGATCCTGGCCCGAGCCCTGCTCGATCGCCGCCTTGCTCTGGGCGTCGAACTGGCTGCCGAGCGCATCGATGAATGTCTTGGGGACCGTGTAGAGCGTGCCGAGCCGGTCGGAGGGGAGGTCGCCGATGGCGTCCTTGAAGTCCCCGGAGTCGCCCAACGAATCCCCGTCGATCGCATCGACGGCCTGCTGGAAGCCCTGGAGCGTGCCGTAGATGGCAAAACCGCCCGCGGTTCCAAAGACCTTGCCGTCGCTCTGCTTGTCATAGGCGTGGCCCTTGTAGCTTCCGCCCGGTCCCAGATCGCGGCTGTCCTTGCGCTCGGCCGCCATTGCAGCTGAATCGTTGTTCGACTCGAACAGCACCGTCGGGTCCTGGTCTCCCTGAAGCGAGGTGGCGAACAGTCCGATCTTCTGGCCGAGCCACGGCGCGACGTCCTGCTCGTAGGTGAAGGTCTGTCCCGGCTTGATGTCGGTCACGTTCTTGTTGAGCAGATCCGTGATCTTGGCGCCGGGATCGGGGGTGTCGAGGATCTTGCTCAGGGCCGCCTTGGCGTTCGACTGGGCTGTCCCCGTCGGCCTGACCGTGGCGTCGACGTAAATCGCGGCGTTGGCGGGCGCGGCCGCGGCAGGGCCGACGTCGGCGTCACTGCCGCCACCACCGCCGCCGCAGCCGGCGATCAGCGCCGCTGGGACGGCAAGGCAGGCGAGCAGGGTTGCGGGGATTCGGCGGCGACTCACGAAGGCGGCAAGCTACATCAAACGGGTCGCGCTGACGCGCCCTCGCATCTACTCGACGGTGACCGTCTTGGCGAGATTGCGCGGCTGATCGACGTTGAGCCCGTTCTCGCGGGCGATGTAGTAGGCGAGGAGCTGCAGCGGGACGATCGCGACGATCGGCTGCACGATCCAGTCGGTGCGCGGCACGAAGATCGTCTGGTCCGCCGCCTCCTCGACTCCCTCCGAGCCCTCGGTGGCGATCGCGATCACGTCGGCGCCGCGCGCGCGGACCTCCTCCATGTTGGAGAGCATCTTCTCGACGATCGGGCTGTCGGTCGCGACGGCGACGACGGGCGTGGACTCGTCGAGCAGCGCGATCGGGCCGTGCTTCATCTCGCCCGCCGCGTAGGCGTCTGCGGGGATGTAGGAGATCTCCTTCAGCTTCAGAGCACCCTCGAGGCAGACCGAGAGGCCGATGTGCCGCCCGATGTACATGAAGAAGCGCTGCTTGTACTCGGAGCGAGCGATCGCCTGGACGTGCTCGTCGCAGGAGACGATCGTCTCCTGGATCTTGTGCGGCAGCGACTTGAGCTCCGCGACGAGCTCGGCGATCCGCTCCGGCTCCATCGTCTCGCGGAGCTCCGCGAGGCGGAGCCCGAGCAGGTACATGGCCGCCACCTGGCTCACGAAGGTCTTCGTCGCGGCCACGCTGATCTCGATTCCCGAGCGGGTGAAGAGGACGGCATCGGCGTCGCGGGTCGCCTGGCTCCCCATCACGTTGGTGACGGCCAGCACCGTGGATCCGCCCTCGCGCGCCAGGCGCATCGCGGCGAGCGTGTCGGCGGTCTCCCCTGACTGCGTGATACCGATGACCAGGTCGTTGGGCCGCTGGACGGGGTCGCGGTAGCGGTACTCGGAGGCGATGTCCATCTCGACGGGGACCCGCGCCCACTGCTCGATGGCGTATCGGCCCACCAGGCCCGCGTGGTACGAGGTCCCGCAGGCGACGATCACGATCCGCTCCATCCTCTTCAGGAACTCGTCGTCGAGATCGACGTCCGAGAGATCGACCCCGTCCAGCGTCGGCAACCGGTCGGTGATCGTCTCGGCGACGGCGTCCGGCTGCTCGTGGATCTCCTTGAGCATGAAGGTGTCGTAGCCGCCCTTCTCGGCCGCGTCCTCGTCCCAGGTCACCTCGATCGGCTCGCGGCCATCCACGGCCTTGCCGTCCGCGTCCATCACGGTCACGTCGCCCTTGTGAACGGTGACGATCTCGTCGTTCTTGATGCCCAGCGCCCGACGGGTCTCGGCGAGGAACGCGGGGATGGCCGAGGCCACGAAGTTCTCGTCCTCGCCCAGGCCGACGATCAGGGGGCACTCCTTCCGCGCCGCGACGAGCGTGTCCTCGTGGTCGTTGTGCATGGCGACGAACGCGTAGTGACCGCGCAGGTCGCCGAAGGCCCTCCGGACCGCCTCCGTCAGGTCGCCGTCGTAGTGGCGCTCGATGAGGTGGGAGACGATCTCGGCGTCGGTCTCCGAGGTGAACTCGTGACCCTCGCCCTTCAGCTCCTTCCGCAGCTCGGCGTGGTTCTCGACGATCCCGTTGAGGACGATGTGGATCTTGTCCTCGCAGTCGCCGTGGGGATGGGCGTTCTCCTCGGTGACCCGCCCGTGCGTGGCCCAGCGCGTGTGGCCGAGCCCGATCGTCCCCGGCTTCGCAGCAACAGCGACCGAGCCGCCGTCTCCGTTCGAGGACTGCTCCTCCAGCGCCGCGCGCAGGTTCGCCAGGTTGCCGACCGCGCGCACGCTGTCGATCGCGCCGTCCGAGAGCACTGAGATGCCGGCGGAGTCGTAACCCCGGTACTCGAGCTTTTCCAATCCGGCAACCAGCAGGTCCCGGCACGGTCGGTCACCCACATATCCGACGATGCCGCACATGGAAGGCGTAGAAGGGTAGTCGCTAACCGAGCACGCTCTCGACAATCCCGACGAGCCGCTTGCAGATCGCCTCGCATTCCGGCTCGTCGGGTGCCTCCACCATCACGCGGACCAGCGGTTCCGTGCCCGAAGGCCGGACCAGCACGCGGCCGCGGCCCTCCAGCTTCGCGTTCTCCTCGTCGACCGCCTCCCACACCTCAATGGCGCCCTCGATCGCGCCGCGGTCCTTGACGCGCACGTTCTCGAGGCGCTGCGGCAGGCGCTCGAACGGCTCGACGTCCTCGAGCCTGCGTCCTCCCAGCGCACGGAGGGTCAGCAGTGAGGCGGCGATTCCGTCGCCGGTCGGCGTGAAGTCCGTCCAGACGATGTGGCCCGACTGCTCGCCGCCGAGACGCCAGTCGCGCTCGAGCAGCTGCTCGATCACGTAGCGGTCGCCGACCTGCGTCTGGACCACCTCGATCCCGTCCTTCTCCATCGTGGTCATGAAGCCGAAATTGGTCATCACGGTCACCGCCACGCCCCCCTCGAGCTCGCCGCGCTTCTCCAGGTCGCGTGCGATCAGGGCGATCAGGTCGTCGCCGTCATGCAGCCGCCCGCTTCCGTCAACGGCGAGCACGCGATCGCCGTCCCCGTCGTAGGCGAAGCCGATGTCCGCGCCGGAGGAGCCGACGAGCTCGATCAGGCCCTCCGGGTGGGTCGAGCCGCAGTCGGCGTTGATGTTCCGCCCGTCGGGCTCGACGGCGGTCAGAACGAGGTCGGCCCCCAGGGCCTGGAAGATCACCGGGGCCGCGCGGAAGGTGGCGCCGTTGGCGCAGTCGAGGGCGACGCGCATCCCGGAGAGATCGAGCTGGAAGGCGGTCCGCAGCTCGCGGATGTAGTCGTCGAAGGCCCCCTCCAGGGACCGGACGCCGCCGACGCGCTCACCGGTCTCCGCCTCCAAGAGCCCCTCCATCTCGAGCTCCGCCTCGTCCGCGAGCTTGGTCCCGCGGGAGTTGAAGAACTTGATGCCGTTGTCGGCGAAGGGGTTGTGGGAGGCGGAGACGACCGCGGCCAGGTCGAAGCTCAGGCGGCGGGTCAGGACCGAGGCGGCGGGCGTCGGCAGGACGCCGGCGAGCATCGCGTCCCCCCCACCGGCTGCGATGCCGGCGGCGAGCGCCTCCTCCAGCATGGGCCCGGACTCGCGCGTGTCGCGAACGATCAGGACCTGCGGCCGCTCGGCGTCATCGCGCAATGCCGCGGCGCGGCCCAGCCGCACGGCGAGGTCGGGGGTGAGCAACTCCCCCACGGGGCCCCGGACCCCATCGGTCCCGAAGAATCTCCTCTCCGCCACGCGGGCGGACGCTAGCGCTTCGAGAACTGGGGCTTCTTGCGGGCCTTCTTCAGGCCGGCCTTGCGACGCTCCTTGACCCGCGCGTCGCGGGTCAGCATGCCCCGGCGCTTCAGCTCGGGGCGGAGCGCTGGATCGACGTCGCAGAGGGCGCGCGCGATGCCGTGGCGGACCGCGGCCGCCTGGCCCGAGATGCCACCGCCGTGTACGCGAATCCGCACGTCGACGTTGCCCTCGTAGCCACTCTGAACGAGCGGCTGCTTGGCGACCGACTGCAGGTAGGAGCGCGGGAAGTACTCCTCGAGCGCCCGCTTGTTGACCTGGATGCTGCCGTCACCGGAACGCAGGATCACGCGCGCGACCGAGGACTTCCGCTTGCCGGTCGCCGAGTACGTCGCATCGCCGGAGAGCTTGGCGGGCTGGGCGGCCAGCGGAGCGGCCTCGTCCTCTTCCCCGATCAGCTCGCGCTCGCGCCGGGCGCGCTCCTCCTCCTCGGCCTCCTGGCGGGCGCGCTCCTCGGCGTCGAGCTGGCGCTCCGGCTCGATCGCGATCGGATCGAGCTCGGCGCCGGGGACGACCTCCTCCTTCTTCTTCTTGCCTTCGGTCTGCGCGGGGGCCGGCTCAGCGGGTGCGGCAGCCTCCTCGGCGGGAGCGTCGTCCTCGGGGGCAGCGTCCTCGGCGAGGGCCTCCTCTGCCGGGGGTGCCTCGGGCTCGGATTCGCCGCGCTCGGGTGAGCCGCCCTCCGACGGCGGGTGCTCCTCGGGAGCAGCCTGCTCGTCGTGCTGCTGCTCCTCGGGCGTGCTCTCCTCGGGCGGCTTCTGCTGCTCGTCGTCCTGCATCACGTCTCCATCTCCAGCGGCTTGGGCTGCTGTGCCTGGTGGGGATGCTCGGCGCCGGCGTACACCTTGAGCTTGCGGAGCTGCTGGCGGCCCAGCCGGTTGCGGGGGATCATGCCCTTGACGGCCCGGCGGATGACCTCCTCCGGACGGTGCTCGAGCAGATCGCCAAGGGTCTGGGAGCGAATCCCGCCCGGGTACCCGCTGTGGCGCCAGTAGCGCTTGTCCTCGCGCTTCTTGCCGGTCACCGCGATCTTCTCGGCGTTGACGACGATGACGAAGTCGCCGACGTCGACGTGCGGCGTATAGGTCGGCTTGCGCTTCCCGCGCAGCACGTCGGCGATCTGGGTCGCCAGCCGGCCGAGGGTCTTGCCCTCGGCGTCGACGACGTACCAGTCCCGCTCGCGGTCCTGGGCGTTCGCCTGGTAGGTCTTCATCGCTGTCGCAGTGGCCATAAAAAGAGCCGCGCACCAATCCGCGGCCGGCGGATGATAGCCATGGTCAACGGCCTTCGCCAGCGATCCGCGGGAGTAGGATCGCGCGCAGTGGAGGCTGGCCACCAAGCCGCGTCTGTTTCGTATCGCGACGTGACCAAGCGATATCCGGGCCAGGAGGTGCCCGCGATCAACCACCTCTCCCTCGAGGTGCCCGCCGGCGAGATCTGCGTCCTGGTCGGGCCGTCAGGCTGCGGCAAGACCACCGCGATGCGGATGGTGAACCGCACGGTCGAGATCACCGAGGGCGACATCCTGATCGGCGACGACTCCGTCCGGGATCGAGACCCGACCGAGCTGCGCCGCGAGATGGGCTACGTGATCCAGCAGACCGGCCTGTTCCCGCACAAGACCATCGCCGACAACATCGCGACCGTGCCGAACCTGCTCGGCTGGGACAAGGACCGCACCCGACAAGCGGGTTCGCGAGCTGTTCGACGTGATCGGCCTCGACCCGGCGCTCGGCGACCGCTTCCCGAGCCAGCTCTCCGGCGGCCAGCAGCAGCGCATCGGCGTCGCCCGGGCGCTCGCGGCGGACCCGCCGGTGATGCTGATGGACGAGCCCTTCGGTGCGATCGACCCGATCAACCGGGAGCGGCTGCAGAACGAGTTCCTGCGCCTCCAGGCCGCGATCCGGAAGACCGTCCTGTTCGTGACCCACGACATCGACGAGGCGATCAAGATGGGCGACCGGATCGCGATCCTCAAACAGGGTGGGCACCTGGCCCAGTACGCAACCCCCGCCGAGCTGCTGATGTCGCCGGCCGACGACTTCGTCGAGGACTTCGTCGGCGCGGACCGTGCGCTGAAGCGTCTGGCCCTGATGAGGGTCCGGGACATCAACCTCTGGGAGGCGCCGCTTGCCTATGTGGGGCAGCCCACGGCGGAGGTGCGGGCCAAGCTCGAGGGTGCGGAGGTCCCGCACGCCCTCGTCGTCGACTCGGGGCGCCGGCCCCTGGGCTGGCTCTCGGACTCCGACCTCCGGCGCGACACCGTCCCGGAGACGCCGGACACGGGACCCGAGCCGCTCCTCGACGCGGACGACATCATGCGCGATGCCCTCGCCGACCTCCTCCAGACCGAGACCCAATACGCCCCGGTGACCGACGCGCAGGGACGGATAGCCGGCGTGCTCTCCGTGGAGATCATCTCGGAGTTCCTGGTCTCGCCCGAGGCGAAGGTGGAGGAGCACCCGGCGGTCGAGCGGCCCCGGGGCGTATGACCCTCGCGCTCGCCAAGCTCGCCCCGCTCCTCGGCGCCATCGAGATCCACAACCGGACGGGCGGCAACGGGAGCTGCGTCGCCCAGAACAAGGCGTTCTGCCCCGGCTGGGCCTTCGACAACTTCGACCGCTACACGACGCCTCTCCTCAACCACTTCGTGCTCGTCATGATCGCCGTCGCGATCGGGTTCGCCGTCGCCTTCGGGATGGCGCTCCTCTCCCACGGGCGGCGCTGGCTCGTCCCGACGTTCACCGGAGCGACGGGCGTGCTCTACACGATCCCCTCGCTCGCGTTCATCTTTCTCCTGCTGCCGATCACCGGCCTGGGGTGGACGACGGCGATCATCGTCCTCAGCGTCTACACGCTGCAGATCATCTACCGGAACATCGTCGCCGGGCTCGCCAACGTCCCGGCCGACAGCAAGGAGGCGGGGCGCGGGATGGGAATGACGGATCGCCAGCTGCTCTGGCGGGTCGAGCTGCCGCTGGCGCTGCCGGAGATCATCGCCGGGCTGCGCATCGCCACGGTCTCGACGGTGGCGATCGCGAGCCTGATGGTGTTCGCCAACGTCAACACGCTGGGCGGCCCGCTCTACCAGCAGCTCACCTTCAAGACGAACATCGTGATCGCCGGTGGGCTGACCATCCTGATGGCGATCGGCTTCGACCTGCTGCTGCTGGTCGCGCAGCGCCTGCTCGCTCCCTGGCGCCGGAACCCGAGGGAGGCGAGTGCGTGAGCCTCACCTTCCTGCACCTCGGCCTCCTGAACGTGTTCCCGGACGCGATCGACTTCATCTTCCACCAGCAGGAGGCCCGCACGGGGAGCACTCTGGTCGGCGGCCCCGATCAGACCCTGCACCTGACCGGCCAGCACCTCAAGGTCACCTTCCTGGCGCTCGGCGCGTCGATCGCCATCGCCCTGCCGGTCGGGATCATCCTCGGCCACCTGAGGAGGGGCGAGGGCTTCGCGGTGGCCATCGGCAACGCCGGGAGGGCGGTCCCCGAACTGGCGCTGATCGCCTTCGTGGCGGCCTTCATCGGCGTCGGGCTCGGCAACGTCACCATCGCCTTCGCCGTCCTCGGCATTCCGCCGATCCTCACCAACACATATGTGGGGATGAGCCAGGTGGATCCGAACGCCGTCGAAGCGGCGCGCGGGATGGGCATGAACCCGCTCCAGACCATCCTCCGGGTCGAGCTGCCGCTGGCTGTGCCGACGATCATGGCCGGGGTGCGCACCTCCGCCGTGAACATCGTCGCCACGGTCGCGCTCGCCTCGCTCGCCGGAGTGAGCACGCTGGGCGACTACATCCTCGGCAGGAACGTCTATGGAGATCAGGGCGTGGTGGCCGGCGCGATCTTGATCGCCCTGCTCACCCTCACGCTCGAGCTCAGTCTCGCGGGGCTCCAGTGGCTGCTCACGCCGAAGGGCCTGAAGCTCGCGCGCGCAGGTGCCGCCGCATAGGATCAGCAGGTCCATTCCAGGGGGCGCAGGTCCCCAGACGAGAGGAGGGTCACGTGATGACCGGCCATTCGCGAGTAAGGGCGGCCTTCGCGCTGATTGCGGCGCTGGTGCTGGCTCTCGGTGTTGCTGCCTGTGGGGGCAGCGATGACAACAACGACACCGGGACCAGCGGGGGCAACTCCGCCAACCTGATCAAGGAGAACTCAGCCAACAGCGGGATTCAGCTCACGGTGGGTTCCAAGAACTTCACCGAGGAGTACATCCTCGGGAACATCTACGCGCAGGCCCTGCAGGCTGCCGGGTACGACGTGAAGACCAACCTCAACCTGGGCTCCGAGACGATCGCCTACAAGGCGCTCCAGGACGGGGAGATCAGCGGCTACCCGGAGTACACCTCGACGCTGCTCGAGTCCATCTTCGGGAAGACGTCCGTTCCCGCCGATGCGCAGGAGGCGTACCAGCAGGCTCAGGCCGAGCTCCAGCCGAAGGGTCAGACCGCCTTCGCCCCGACGCCGTTCGCCGACTCGAACGCGTTCGGCATGCTGAAGACGAAGGCCGACGAGCTCGGGGTCACGAAGATCTCCGAACTCCAGGGCAAGTCACAGGACCTGACCCTGTACGGCTCGCCCGAGTGCCGGGAGCGGCAGGACTGCCTGGTCGGACTGCAGGACACCTACGGCCTCCAATTCAAGTCGTTCAACCCGGTCGACATCGGGCTCCGCTACACGGTGCTCGACAAGGGCCAGGCCGACGCGTCGATCGTCTTCACCTCGGACGCGCAGTTGTCCGCGAACCCCGACAAGTACGTCCTGCTCGAGGACGACAAGGGGATCTTCCCCTCGGGGAACGTGATCTGGGTGACCGACCAGGCCACGGTCGACAAGGCCGGGCCCGACTACGCGGCGACGATCGAGAAGGTCCAGAAGGGCCTGACGCTGCCGGTCATGCAGGAGCTGAACGCCCGCGTCGACATCGACAAGCAGGATCCAGCCGACGTGGCCACGCAGTACCTGAAGGAGGACGGCTACATCCAGTAGCGGTTGATGCGAGGGCGCTGCGTAAGCAGCGACCCGTTTTAGGCTGAGACCAGAGGTCCGGGGATATCCCCCGGGCCTCTGGTTATACTGCCGCGCCAGCAAGGCCAAGTTCCACCGGATCGATCCGGTGGGAACGGAGGACCCAAAGGGGTTCACACCCCAGGGGCGAATCGCAACCAACTGGTTCGTAGCGCCGCTCTCGGCGCGAGCCCGCCAGCTAACTCCGTAGGCCGCAGAGAGAGTGCAAAGCGTGTCGACCGACAAGCCGGTTGGACCCAAGCCCCGCAGGGTGGCGCTGATCGCTGCCGCGGCGCTGGCGCTCTCCGTGGTCGGCTCCCAGACGGCCTTCGCGCAGAGCGGCGGGGTCGGCGCTCCGGGCACGACCACCACGCCGACCGACCCGACCACCACCACGGCGCCTCCCGGCACGATGATCTTCCCGGTCGCCGGACCCCACACCTTCGGGCAGGGCATCGGGGCGGCCCGCAAGGGCCACAGCCATCAGGGCCAGGACATCATGGCCGCCTGCGGCACGCCGCTGGTCGCGGTCAGCCGGGCGAAGGTCAAGTTCGTGAGCTTCCAGAGCCTCGCCGGCAACTACGTCGTCATCCGCAACAAGAAGCTCCACCAGGACTACATGTACGCCCACCTCGCGGCGCATGCCTCGGTCATCAAGGGCACGGTCGTCCAGCCCGGCCAGCAGATCGGCATCGTGGGGCAGACCGGTGATGCCACCGCCTGCCACCTCCACTTCGAGCTCTGGCTCGGCAAGTGGTATCGAGGCGGCCACCCGGTCGACCCGATGCCCTACCTCCAGACCTACCAGGGCTACAAGGCCTAACTCGGCCGGCCTCCGAGGGCGGTGCTACAACCGGCCCCCGGATGTGTTCCACCCTAGGCATGCGCAGTCGCCGACTGATTCCCGCGCTGCTCGCGGTCGCCGTGCTCGTGGCAATCGCGGCCGCTCCCGCCGCGGCCACCCAGCGCTACCGCTATCCGCTCCGCGGCACCCACAACTACGGCAACCCGGCCGTCACCGGCTTCGGGGTGAAGCGGGCGAACGGCACGGTCCACCTCGGTCAGGACATCCTCGCCGGCTGCGGAACACCGATCGTTGCGGCGCACGACGCGGTGGTGAAGTCCGCCGGCTACTCGGACGGCTACGGCAACTACGTCGTCCTCGGGGGCAGGGGAACGCGCTTCGACTTCGTCTACGGCCACATGAAGGGCCGCGCGCGGGTCGGGATCGACAAGCGGGTCCACGTCGGCCAGCGCATCGGCTCCGTCGGCCAGACCGGATCCGACAGCGGCGTCTGTCACCTCCACTTCGAGCTCTGGAAGGGCCGCTGGTTCGCCGGCGGAAGCCGCACCGACCCGCTCCCCCACCTGCGCTCCTGGGACAAGTTCTCCGGTGGCAAGTTGCAGACCGAGCCGGCGCCGCCCGCGGGTCAGTATTCGGTAACCGAGCGGCTCTTCTACGACGCCGCGGAGTAGGCTGATCCCGGCCTGGCGATCGATCTCGACATCGACATCGAGAACACCCCCGGCGCCCTTGCCGACGTGGCGGCGGCGATCAGCGACGCGGGCGTGAACATCTCGGCGGTCACCTGCATCGGGCCCGGCGACCGGGCGGAGCTGCACATCCTGGTCCCGCACGCCGAGGCCGCGAGACACGCGCTGGCGATCTCACACCTCGCGGTCACGCGGGAGCGCGAGGTGGTGGTGGTGACGGTCGAGGACCGCCCCGGCGTGCTCGCGGACCTGACCCGCAAGATCGCCAAGGCGGAGATCAACCTCGATCTCGTCTACGTCGCCACGCAGAACCGGATCGTCTTCGGCTCGGACGACCTTCCCGGCCTGCGCGCCGCGCTTGGGCAGGCAAGCTGACGCAGACCCGATTTGGGACCGCGCCTTCGAGCCTGGATTCGGGTTACGTCAAATGAGGAACTGAAATGAGCGATCGCAAGAGCCGGCCGTTCCGGCCGGCCATCCCGTTGATCCTCCTGCTGGCGGGATGCCTGGTCGCAGTCGGCCTGCCGGCGACTGCTTCGGCCGCCTCGGCCGGGGTCTACCACCCGACTCGCACCGACGATCCGGCGCCGAACGGCTGCAAGAAGAAGGACTGCTCCCTGCGCGAGGCGGTGATCGCCGCGAATGACGCGATGGGCGGCAAGATCGTGCTTCGCCCCGGCAAGCGCTACCGGCTCACCCGGGCCGGCGCCGGCGAGAATGCGGCCTTCACCGGGGACCTGGACCTGAAGGCGTCGATCACAGTCATCACGAAGGGACGCGGCGATCCGGCCACGATCGACGCCAACGGCATCGATCGCATCTTCGAGGGCTCCCCGGTCCTGGATCGGGTCATCCTGCGGGACGGGCACGCACCCGTCACACCAGGGGACAGCGGCAACGGTGGGGCGGTCCTCGGCAGACCGGGGGTCATCGACAGCCGCTTCATCAACAACATCGCGGATGGCCGCGGCGGTGCCATCTATTTCAGCTTTGGTTCGGGGGCGGGCCAGGTCCGCAAGAGCCGGTTCAAGGGCAACAGGGCGGCGAGTGACGGCGGTGCCGTCTATTTCATCGGGCCGTGCTCGGGCCTCGGCGGTCCGCTCACGTTCTGGGGCAGTCGCGCAACGCACAACAGCGCCGGCGGGAACGGCGGCGGGATCTTCAGCTACTGCACCGCATGGCTCAGCAACGCCTATCTCGGCGACAACTCCGCCGGGGGCGGCGGCGGAGGGATCTTCATCCCGGGTTCCGCCATCCCACCGGAGGCGGTCACCCAGGACCCGAACCAGTGGTGGTCGCGCCTGGTGATGTCCGGAACGACGGTCACCGGCAACCACTCGCGTTCATTCGGCGGCGGCGTCGCCATCGACGCCGGCTCGCAGTCCTCGGAGATCAGCAGCTCGACCATCTCGGGCAACTCCACGACCGCGAGCGGAGGCGGAGTCGGCATCAACGCCCCGACCGCGAAGGCGGGGGTGAGTCTGGCCATGTTGAACTCGACGCTCGCCAACAACCAGGCCGGCCGGGACGCGGGCGGCATCGGCACCGCCGATGCCGCGGTGGGCTTCGGCAGCCATGCGACCGTCTCGATGAACCACGTCACGATCGCCCGCAATCAGGCAAATACCGAGCTGGAGGCCGGCGTCCAGCGCTACGGACTCGGCGGCGGGATCTACGAGGAGGACAAGGACGTCTTCAGCGTCCATAACAGCCTCCTGGGCCTCAACATAGTCCTACTGCCCGGGGGAAGGACCCAGCCCTCCGATTGCGCGACGGGATTCGGAAACCCGTTCCAGTCGCTGGGACACAACCTGATCGGAAACCCCACCGGCTGCCAGGGCTTCGGCGCCACCGGTGATCTCTTCGGCGGGAAGCTGAACCTCGGCCAGCTCGTCAAGAACCGCGGCCCAACCCAGACCATCGCTCTCAAGAAGGGCTCCAAGGCGATCAACCATGCGGACGCCCCCGGGACGGTGTCGGACGCCTATGACCAGCGCGGCTACGGGCGGTACAAGAAGCCCGACATCGGCGCCTACGAGTGGGGTGGGAAGCCGGGCGGCACTAAGAAGTGAGCTGGAGCGGCTCCGCGGGCGGTGCGGTGCCCTACTCCCACTCGATGGTGCCGGGCGGTTTCGAGGTGAGGTCGAGCGTGACGCGGTTGACGCCACGGACCTCGTTGATGATCCGGTTGGACACTCGCTCGAGCAGGTCGTAGGGCAGCCGCGCCCAGTCGGCGGTCATCGCGTCGTCGGAGGTGACCGCGCGGATCACGATCGGGTGGGCGTAGGAGCGCTCATCGCCCTGGACGCCGACCGAGCGGACTACCGGCAGCACGCAGAAGGACTGCCAGAGCTCGCGGTAGAGGCCGGCGGCGCGGATCTCCTCCTGGAGGATGGCGTCGGCCTCGCGGACGATCTCGAGGCGCTCACGGGTGACCTCGCCGCCTACCACGCGAATCGCGAGGCCGGGGCCCGGGAAGGGCTGGCGCCAGACGAAGCGCTCGGGAAGGCCGAGCTCGGCCGCGACCGCCCGGACCTCGTCCTTGAAGAGCATCCGCAGCGGCTCCACCAGCTCCATCTCCATCTCCTCGGGCAGGCCGCCGACGTTGTGGTGGGACTTGATGGTCGCGGCCGCGCGGCCGTCGCCACCCGACTCGATCACGTCGGAGTAGAGCGTGCCCTGAACGAGGAACCGGGCGTCCTCGACCCTGCCCGCCTCCTCCTCGAAGACGCGGATGAACTCCTCGCCGATGATCTTGCGCTTGGTCTCGGGATCCTCGACCCCGGTCAGGCGGTCGAGGAAGCGGTCCGCCGCATCCACGTGCACCAGCTGGATGCCGTGCTGCTCGCGGAAGGCGGTGACCACCTGCTCGGCCTCGTCCTTGCGCATCATCCCGTGGTCGACGAAGACGCAGACCAGGCGGTCGCCGATCGCACGGTGGACGAGAAGCGCGGCGGTGGCGGAGTCGACGCCGCCGGAGAGGCCACAGATCGCCCGAGCGTCGCCGACCTGCGCCCGGATCGCGGAGACCTGCTCCTCGATCACCGAAGCCGGGGACCAGCGCTCCTTGGCGCCGACGATGTCGCGCAGGAAGCGGGTGAGGATCTCGGTCCCATAGGGCGTGTGGACGACCTCGGGGTGGAACTGGATTCCGTAGAGAGCCTGCTCCGTGCTCTCGAAGGCGGCGACCGGCGACTCGGTGCTCGAGGCGAGCGCCGCGAACCCGGGCGGCGGCTCAAAGACGGTGTCGCGGTGGCTCATCCAGCACTGCTGCTCGGCAGGCAGGCCCTCGAGCAGCTTGCCGCCGCCATCGCGGAGGGTGAGCTGGCTGCGGCCGAACTCGCCGGCCGGCGCCTGCTCGACGCGGCCGCCGAGCTCGTGGACCATGAGCTGCATGCCGTAACAGATGCCCAGCACCGGGATGCCGAGATCGAGCAGCTCCTTCCGAAGCGCCGGGGCGCCGTCGGCGTAGACCGAGGCCGGTCCGCCCGAGAGCACCAGGCCCTTCGGGCCCCGCTCCTTGATCCGCTCGAGCGGCGTGTCGTGCGGGAGCAGCTCGCTGAACACTCCGCACTCGCGGATTCGGCGGGCGATCAGCTGCGAGTACTGGCCGCCGAAGTCGAGGACTAGAACCTCCTCGGTGGCCTGGGCGGGAGCGGTCTTATCGACCTCGACCAGCTCCGGATCGGCGCCGGAAACGCTGCGCTCGGGGACATGGACCCGAGCCTGGGTGTCATCGGAGGCGGCGCTAGCCGCTTCAGTCATCCGAGACGGCGACCGCCGCGGCGACCGTGGCGCGCCCGTTGGAGCCCATGCCGACCGACTGCTCGCGCTGCAGCTGCTTGCCCTCGGACATCAGGGCCGGCGCGACCATCACCTCGGCGCGGTGGAACTCGGCGATGTCCGCGTAGCCGGTGGTCGCCATCGAGGTCCGCAGCGCGCCCATCAGGTTGAAGGTGCCGTCGTTCTCCTGAGCGGGGCCGAGGAGGATCTCCTCGAGGGTGCCGTCCTGGTGGGTCGCCACGCGGGCGCCGCGCGGCAGCGACGGATGGAAGGTCGCCATGCCCCAGTGGAAGCCGCGGCCCGGGGCCTCCTTGGCGCGGGCCAGGGGCGAGCCGACCATCACCGCGTCCGCTCCGACGGCGATCGCCTTGGAGACGTCGCCGCCGGTGCGCATGCCGCCGTCGGCGATCACGTTGCAGTAGTTGCCCGTCTCCATCATGTGCTGCCCGCGGGCGGCGGCCACATCCGCGATCGCGGTCGCCTGCGGCACACCGATGCCGAGCACGCCGCGGGTGGTGCAGGCGGCGCCCGGCCCGACGCCGACCAGGACGCCGACGGCGCCGGTCCGCATCAGGTGGAGCCCTGTGTTGTAGGAGGCGCAGCCGCCGACGACGCAGGGCACGTCCAGCGCGGCGATGAACTCCTTCAGGTTGAGGGGCTCGGTCTGGGTCGAGACGTGCTCGGCCGAGATCACGGTGCCCTGGATGACGAGGATGTCGAGGCCCGCCTCGAGCGCTGCCTCGTGATGCTCCCCGACCTTCTGCGGCGTGAGCGATCCGCAGGCCACCGCGCCGGCGGCCTTGATCTCCTCGATCCGCTTCGCCATCAGCTCGGGCTTGACCGGCTCCGCGTAGATCTCCTGCATGATCTTCGTGGCGACCGGCTTCGGCGCCGCAGCGATCTCGTCGAGCTTCTCGTCCGCGTTCTCGTAGCGGGACCAGATGCCCTCCAGATTGAGGACGCCGAGCCCGCCGAGCTGGCCGATCAGGCCGGCGGTCTTCGGGCTGACCACGCCGTCCATCGCGGAGGCGAGGAGGGGCAACTCGAAGCGGTATGGACCCAGGGTCCAGGTGATGTCGATGTCGTCCGGGTCGCGCGTCCTTCGTGAGGGGACGATTGCGATGTCATCGAAGCCGTATGCCCGGCGGCCCTTCTTGCCGCGGCCGATCTCTACTTCCATTGGCTCACCCTACGTTCGTTCGCGGACGAAAAAACCCCGCGTCGCGGGGCCGGAAATGCGGTGCTAGCGGCGTTTCGGAGGTCACACACCAACGCCCCACTGAGGATAACAGCGGTAAACCGGCGCCCTTCGGTGCGAACCCCGCTGTGCGCGGGGAAAAGTTAGACCTTCGCCGGGGCCTCGAGCTCGCGCGCCTCGATCCCCGGCAGCAGGCGCTCCACCTCGGCCGGATCGATGCTCCCGGCGCCGAAATGCTGGGTCGACTCGGCGCCGCAGGCGACCGCGAAGCGCAGGCACTCCTCCGGCGGACGGCCGTCGTAGCGTGCGGCGACGAAGCCGGCGAGGAAGGCATCGCCGGAGCCGACCGTCGCCACCGGCTCGACTGACGGGGCTGTCACCTCGTAGGTGTGTCGCTGGTCCTCGTCGCCGAGCAGCGAGGCGACGCAGCCCTCGGGGCGGGTGATCACGGCGTCGGTCGCGCCGAGCTCGACCAGGCTGCCGAGGCCGCGCAGAGCATCCTCGCGGTCGTTGAACTCGTGGCCCACGGCGCCCTCGGCCTCGCGGGCGTTCGGAGTGACAGCGGCGGGGCCGGCGCGCAGCGAGGCGAGCAGCGGCTCGCCCTCGGTGTCCACGATGGTCTCGACGCCGATCGCCTTCAGCTCCTCGACGAGCCGGGCGGAGAATGCCGGCGGGACCGACGGAGGGAGGCTGCCCGCGATCGCGCAGATGCGCGCGCCGCGCGCCAGGTAGAGCAGCTTCTCGAGGAAGCGCTCGAGCTCCTCGGCGCTGACGTCCGGGCCCCGCTCGTTGATCTCGGTTTGCTCGCCGGAGGTCGGATCAATGACGGCGAGGTTGGTGCGGGACTCGCCCGCGATCCAGGTGAAGTCGGTGAGGATCGATTCCTCGGCGAGGCGCTCCATCAGCCGGGCGCCGGTGGGCCCGCCGGCGAGGCCGGTTGCGATCACCGGCCGGTCGAGCAGCTTCAGCGCCCGCGCGACGTTGACGCCCTTGCCGCCCGCGAAGGTGCTCGCCTCGACCGCCCGGTGGCGATGGCCCTGCCGGAAGCTGGGGACCGCGACGGTGCGGTCGATCGCGGCGTTCAGGGTGACGGTGAGGATCATCGGGCGCCGCCCTTCCGCTCCGCCCTCTGACGCCTCCTGCGCATTCTTTCCTCGTGCATCCTGCGCCTCTCCTCCGGGGTCCGCTGTTGCGGAGCCCCTCGCCCTTCTGGTTGAGGTTCCGGGCTTGCCGCCTCAGGCTGCCTGCGCCCATGTCCTCGTCTGATGAGCAGCAGCCCTACAAGTATCACGATCGCGCCGACTACAAGCAGAAAGATCGGGTTCTTGACGACGGAGGCTGCCTTGTCGAAGGTGGTCGCCGCACCCACCGCGTGGGGCGCGACCAGGGGGCTGCCGGCCGCAACCCTGCCGTCGACGCTGACCGTGACGTGGCCGAGGACCTGGCCCTGCTTCACGGCGCCGCTGACCTCGTCCGGAGCCGTCACGTGCGTCGTCACGCGCTGCCCCTGCCGGACGTTCACCGGGAGCGCTCGCTGGGCGACCAGCGAGAGGTGATCGCTTCGGTAGTCGAGCTTGGGATCGGCCAGCTCCTCGCCCTGATGGACCGGCTGGACCGGGTGGTAGAGGGAGAAGCCGTACTGGAGGAGCTTCAGCGTGTCGGCGTCGCGAGTCGGCTCGTTCGGCGTGCCCAGCACGGCCGAGATCAGGGTGGTCGAATCCTGGGTCCCGGATCCGACCAGGACGTAGCGGGCACCGAGGGTGTGGCCGGTCTTCACGCCGTTGATCCAGGGAACGGAGTTCAGCAGCGTGTCCCGGCTGGTCACGGTCCTGGGGTGATCGCCGCTGCTGAGCGTCGCGGCCGGCGTGTTGACGATCCGCGCGAAGAGGCGGTTCTTCAGCAGGATCGAAGCGAGGGTGACCAGGTCGTGGGCGCTGGAGTAGTTGTCCGGGTCATCGAGCCCGATCGGGTTGGCGTAGCTCGTGTCGGTCAGGCCGAGCTGCCGCGCCGCCTGATTCATCCGCTGGACGAAGGCGGGCACCGAGCCGGCGACACCGACGGCGAGCGTCTCCGCCGCGTCGGAAGCGCTCGGCAGGAGCAGGCCGTAGAGGAGGTCGCGCACCCGCATCCGCTCGCCTGGCCGCAGGCCCAGCGTGATCTCCGCAGACGCGCTCGGGTGGTATGACGCCGCCGCGATCATCTGGTTCGGCTTCAGGTTCTTCAGCGCCAGGTACGCGGTCATCAGCTTGGTGGTGCTGGCGATCGGCAGCCTCTTGTTCGGCGACTGGCTCGCCAGCACCGAGTCGTCGCGCGGATCGATCAGGATCCACGCCCGGGCGTCGAGCCTCGGCCCGCTCGAAGCCGCCGCGGAGCTGACCGACCCGACCAGCAGGAGCGCGAGGACGAGCGCGACGCATGCGCGCATACATCCCCCACCCCGCCTGCGTTCGAGTCCCAGCACCGTCAGCGCAACGCTATCCGCTGTCCCTCGATGAGGGTCTGGGGATCGAGGTTCGGGTTGAGCGCCTGGAGCGTCGTCACATCGATGCCGGTCTTCAGCGAGATCGCCACGAGGGTGTCGCCGGCGCGGACGATCCAGACCCCCTTGTGCACGGCCCTCTGCCCGGCCTTGCTGAGATGCGTCTTGGGCGAGTCACCGTTGCCGCCGTCTCCACCGCCGCCTCCACCCGAGGTCGCCACGACGACGCCAACCAGGACGAGGGCCGCGATCAGGGCAAGCACGGCGAACGCGCGGACGAATTGATTCGGCTTGTAGTCCGGCATTCGAGAGGCCGACAGGGTACTGCCGACTTAGTTGACGAGGCTCCAGACGGACTCGCGGAGCTCCTCCGCCGCGGCGGCCGGATCGTCCGCCCCCGCGATGCTCCTCGACGCGGCGACGAGCACGGAGGCCGGCCTCCCCGCTGCCAGGGCCGGACCAAGGTCCTCGGGCTTGCCGCCCTGCGCGCCGATCCCCGGGATCAGGAAGACCGAGTCCGGCATCAGCTCGCGCAACCGGCCGAGGTGCTGTGGCGCGGTCGCGCCGACCACCGCTCCCAGGCCCGACAGCCCGGAGTCCCCGGCGAGCTCCCCGGCGCTCTCGGCCACCAGGGCGGCGAGCTCCTCGTGCAGCGGGCGGTCGCCGAGCATTGCGTCCTGCAGACGAGCCGCCCCGGGGTTCGACGTCCGCACCAGCAGGAAGATCCCCGCTCCAGCGCCCTTGGCCGCCTCCACGAGCACCTCGATCTCGTCCTCCCCGAGCAACGGGTTGGCGGTGAAGGCGTCGGCGCCGAGGCCCGGGACCGTGCCCCAGGGCGTCTCCGTCTCGCCCACCAGGGCCTGCCCGTATGCCCTCGCGGTCACCGGGACGTCCCCCCGCTTGCCGTCGGCGACCACCAACAGCCCGGCGCGCCGGGCTGTGCCGCAGACCTCCGCGAGCGCCCGCCAGCCCGGCGCCCCGAGGCGCTCGAAGCAGGCGAGCTGTGGCTTCACCGCGACGCAGGCGGGCCCGGCGACCTCGATCAGCCGGCGGCAGTGCTCGAACACCGCCGAGGCGGCGCGGTCGGCGACGTCGGTGAGATCGGCGCCCGGCGCGTCGGCGTCGGAGAGCGCCGCCGGATCCGGGTCGAGGCCCAGGCACACCTGGCTGCGGCGCTCGTCGACGAGCGCCGCGAGCCTGTCCGCAAAGGGCGTCGAGCTAACCGCCCTTGACCTTCTTCTTCAGCCCGGAGCCGGCGGAGAAGCGCGGCACCTTGCCGCCCGGGATGAAGATCCGCTCCCCGGTGCGCGGGTTCACGCCCTGCCGCGGGCCGCGCTCGGCCACGGCGAACTTGCCGAAGCCGGTGAAGTTCACCTCACCCCCGCCCTGGAGGACGCTGGTGATGGAGTCCAGGACCGCATCGACGGCCTGACCAGCCTCCTTCTTGTTGCCGATTCTGCTGTCGCCTGCGAGCACGTCGAGGAACTCAGCCTTGGTCACGTCATCTCCTCCTGGTCATTGGAGTGCGCGGCGAGCCTAACACCGGCTGGTGAAGCCAAAAGCGCCCCGGCATCGGGCGCCGCCAGGGGCGAGGATGATCCCAGTCAAGATGACCTCGCGCGAGCCGTACCTCTTGATCACGATTCCGATCAGCCACTACTGCGAGAAGGCTCGCTGGGCGCTCGATCGCGCGGGCATCCCGTACGTGGAGGAGGCGCACCTACAGCTCGTCCACTGGCTCGCCGTGCGCCGAGCAGGGGGCGGGAGGACCGTCCCGGTGCTCGTCTGCGGCGATCGGGTGCTTGCCGACTCGGCCGACATCGTCGACGAGGCCGACGCCGAGGCGCCGCCGGATCGGCGCCTGTACCCGGACGATCCAGGTGCCGCCTCGGAGGTTCGCGCGCTCGAGCGCGACTTCGACACCAACCTGGGACCCGATGGACGAAGGTGGATGTACAACGAGATGCGCGGGCGTCGCGATCTCGCGATCGCCTACGGATGCACCGGCGTCCCCAGCTGGGAGCGCCGGGCCCTGCCGCTGGCCTATCCGGCAATCATCCGGGTGATCGACCGCTACCTCGACATCACGCCGGATACGGCGGCGCGGTCCGAGGCGCAGGTCCGGATGGCCTTCGACGCCGTCGCAGAGCGGCTCGGCGACGGCCGGCCGTATCTCTGCGGCGACCGGTTCACCGCCGCCGACCTGACGTTCGCCGCGATGGCGGCCCCCGTCTTGATGCCCCCCGAGTACGGCGTGCCCCTGCCGCAACCGGAGGAGCTGCCGGTGTCGATGGCTGCGGTCGTGCGGGAGTTTCGCGCGCACCCGGCGGGCGCGCACGCGCTCGCGATGTTCCGAGACGAACGGCGCTAGAAGCAAGGTCCGCGCTCATCCCTCGGATTGGTGTCCGCTAGGAACCGCCGATGGCCATCTCGGCGACCAGCATCGGCGCGGTCTTCACGGAACCGCCGAACGGCACCCAGCGCGTCTCCGAGCCGATCGCCTGGACCGCGGCCAGGGTGCCGAGGAGGTCGCCGGCGATGGTGAACTCCCGGAGCGGCTCGGCGAGCTCGCCGCCGCTGATCGTCCGGCCCGAGGCGCCGACCGAGTAGCGGCCGGTGACCGGGTTGACGCCGGAGTGCAGCCCCGCGACGTCGGTGACGTAGACGCCGTCGCCGGCCCGCTCCAGCAGCTGCTCGAGGGTCAGCTCTCCCGGCTCGAGCACCAGGTTCGACGGGCTGACCGAGGGCGGCGAGCGATACGAGGACCGGGCGGCGTTGCCAGTCGAGCGCGCCCCGCCGCGGCGGGCCGTGTAGGAGTCGTGGAGGTAGGCGAGGAGCTTCCCGTCGGCGATCAGCGGCGTCCGCTCCCGCGGCGTCCCCTCGCCGTCGAAGGGGGCGCTGGCGAGGCCGCCGGGGTCGATCCCGTCGTCCGCCAGCACGTAGGCCGCGGAGGCGACCTCGTCGCCGAGCCGCTCGGCGAACGGCGAGCGGCCGCGCTGCACCTCGTCGGCGCTCACCGCTCCGCCGATGAATCCAGCGAAGCTGGCGGTGACCCGCTCCGAGAGCACCACGGGGCAGGTGCGCGACTTCGGCTTTGACGCGCCGAGCATCGACGCCGCCTCGTCCCCCGCCTCGGCGCCGATCTCCTCGGCGTCGAGCGACTTCGGCGAGCGCCCGACGCCGAAGCCGAGCCCGGTCTGGACCTCCGAGTCCTCCGTCGCCATCGCCTGCAGGAAGGAGTAGGCGACCGACGAGCCGAAGCTGCCGGAGACTCCGCGCGACGTGGCGATCGCGGCGTCGCCGTCCTCGTCCACGTAGACGACCTCCTCCACCCCGGTGACCCGCTTGTCCCGATCGAGCGCGATGCGCTCGATCCGCTTGGCCAGGTCGATCACCTCGGCCGTCTCGGTGCCCGCCACGGCCGGATCACGCAATCCCTCGATCTCGGCGGGCTCGCCGGTTGGGTCCGGCGCGGCCGAGTTCTCGTCCTCGTCGGCGACGCGCGCCGCGCCGACCGCGCCCTCCGCAAGCTCGGCGAGACCGGACTCGGACAGGTCGGTGCCGTAGGCGTAGCCCGTTCGCGTCCCGATCCAGGCGCGGATCCCGACCCCGCGCCCGCTCGCCTCGGTGAGGCTCTCGACCTCGCCGGCGTGGACCCGGACCTCGCGACTGCGCGAGCCCTCGCTCCAGGCCTCGGCGTCGCTTGCGCCTGCGGCACTCGCGGCCTCGACCGCGCGGCGCGCGACGTCCTCGAGATCCGCCTCGCTCATACCGCCGTGCCCCCGACGGTCATCCCCTTGATCCGGACGTGGCCCTGCCCGGTGCCGACCGGCGCCGTCTGCCCCGCCTTGCCGCAGAAGCCGGTCTTCATCTCGAAGTCGTTGCCCACCGCATCGATTCGCTCCAGCGCCTGCAGGCAGTTGCCGATCAGCGTCGCCCCACGGCAGGGCCTGGTCACCTTGCCGCCCTCGATCAGGTAGCCCTCCGACACGCCGAAGACGAAGTCACCGGTGGCCGGCTCGACCTGGCCGCCGCCGAAGGAGACCGCGTAGAAGCCCTGATCCACCTCGGAGATCAGCTCCTGCGGATCCGCGTCGCCCGGCTCGATGTAGGTGTTCGTCATCCGCGGGATCGGCAGGTCGCGGAAGCTCGCCCGCCGGCCGTTGCCGGTCGACTCCACCCCGTCCCGCCGGGCGCGCAGCCGGTCATAGAGATATGAGGTGAGCCTGCCCTCCTGGATCACAGCGGTCTTGTGGCAGGGCGTTCCCTCGTCGTCGATGGCCCCGGTGCCCCACTCGTGCGGCATGACACCGTCGTCATAGGCGTTGAGCAACGGCTGCGCCACCCTCTCTCCCAGCTTCCCGGCGTAGACGCTGGCGCCCTTCTGCACGGCGTCGGCCTCGAGGCCATGACCGGTCATCTCGTGGAAGAGGACGCCGCCGAAGCCGCCCCCGACGACGACCGTCATCTCGCCCGCCGGCGCCGGATCGGCGCCGAGGAGCTTCAGGGCCTTGCTCGCGGCCTCGTCAGCGATCCGGGCGGGGTCGCCATCCAGCAGCTCGAAGCCGCGGTGCTCGCCGAGGGTCTCGAAGCCCGTCTCCACGGTGCCGTTCTTGCGCGCCACGACCTGTACGCCGAGACGCACCCGGGTGCGGTCGTCGCTCGCCTCGAGGCCCTCCGAGTTGAAGACCGCCACACGACGGCGGCCCTCGCTGTAGCTGGCCGAGGCCTGGGCCACCTCGGAACCCGCGGAGCGCGCCCGCTCGTCGAGCTCCCTCAGGACGTCGGCCTTGCGCTCGGCCGGGACGCTCGCGGGGTCGATCCTGATCTCCTGCAGCTCGGGCGGCGCCGCGGCGTTCAGCGCGAGCGGCTCGGTGCCGTCTCCGCCGAGGGCCGATGCCAGTCCGTCTGCCGCGCGCAGTAGGTCCTCCTCCGCCAGGCCGTCGACATGGGCGAAGCGCGTCACCTCGCCATCGATCACACGGACCCCGGCGCCGCGCTCGCTGCCGGACTGGGGCCGCTCCACCCGCGACTCGTCGATGGAGAGCGTGAAGCCCTGGCGCTCCTCGCAGAAGAGCTCGGCGAAGTCGCCGCCGCGAGAGAGGGCGCGCTCCAGGACCCGGGCCGCGAGGGCCTCCTCGATCAGGTTCATTTGCTGCTGCTCTTCGCTCGGCGGGGCGGGCCCGCGACCTCGATCAGCCGGGAGGCAGCCAGGAACAGCGCCCGGCCCTCCTCCGAATCCGCCGCGAAGGCCGCGCTCCGGCCTCCGGGGTAATAGGTTCTTGCGAATGGCTTGCGGAGGTGGCGGCGGCGGCGCAGGTATGCGGCGGCCTCGTCGGCGTAGCCCGAGACGCGCTCGAGCAGCAGGCGATGGGGCTTGGTCGTCATCTGGCGCCGCCCGCGGCGGCCAGCCTGCGAAGCGCGTTCCGCATGTCGAAGATCATCAGGGACGAGAGCGTGAAGCGCTCGGCCACCGCGACTGCCGTCAGCCCCCTCTCGCGGACGCAGAACGCCTCGCCGTCCCCCGTCGCGACGTGCGCGTGGGCGACCGGCTCGCCACCCGCCGCGTCCGCAGCGGTGATCAGGTCTCGCCCGGCCTCGCCCCAGCGCTCGACGTCGCCGCTGGCGGCCAGCACCTCCCCATCCGCGGAGAGGATCGCGCAGCCCAGCAGCTCAGGCGAGATCTCCTGCAGGTATTCGACCGTTCCATCGGCATCGGTGAGTGTCGGGGCGTCGACGGGTGGCATTGGGTCAAAATAGCGAGCGTGACTCTGCAGCAGGGTTCCTGGCTCACCGTCGTCGTCATCTGCGGGATCTCTGTGATCCTCCTGGCGATCGGCGGCTACACCGGCTACAGCATCGTGGTCGGCGCGGTGGGGCTCGCGGCTGCCGTCAACCTGACGTAGCCGGCACGTACTCGATGAAGCGGCCGAGGTCTCGGAAGCCCACGCTCGCGTAGACACCCCGCGCCATCTCGGTGGCCTGCAGGCTGGCGGTCTCGCAGCCGCGCTCGCGAGCGCCGTTGGCGTGAAGGACCGTCAGCGCTGTGGCGAGCCCACGGCGCCTGGCCGCCGGAAGGGTTCCCATGTTGAAGATGCCGCAGTCGCCCTCGTGGTCGTAGGCGATGGCCGTGGCCACATTCTCGTCGCTGAACCTGACGACCAGGACGTGGAAGCTGCTGCCGTCGACTCCGGCGAGCAGCCCGTCGGGAACGCCTTCCGCCTGCAGGTAGCTCAGGTGCTCTCCCCACTCCGACGGGCCCAGCTCCAGTTGCGGGGCCTCCATCGGAAACCCATCCAGCGACGTCGCCATGGCGCGCGTCCAGGTGTCGATCTCGAGCCCGCGCGCGACGAGCTCGCCGATTGAGGCCGACTCCGCCTCATGGACCCAGATTGCGTATCGATCGACCGCGCCTTCCGCATACATTTCGGCGACCGACGTCACGGCGTCAGGGGCCTGCCCGCCATCGAGCCCGCGATCCAGCACGGCGTTGTTGTAGACGGCGCGCTCGGGCCCGGCGGGAAACACGGCAACGGATGCCCCGGGAACCCTCTCGACGGAGCCGCCGTCCGACCCGGCGGCAATCTGGCGCCACGACGCGATCAGGGTCGCCAGCATGCGGTCGTAGAGCTCGTTGTCGGAGAAGGCCATCGACGGCGTCAGCCGGCCCTGAACGCCGAGGGCGACTCGGCCGGGTCCCGCCGGGAGCTCTCCGGCTCGACGTGGATCAGCGCCTCGGCGTCGCCCAGGTCGGACTCGATCGCGTCGCGCAGCTCGTGGGCCAGCTCATGCGCCCGCTCCAGGGTGGTGCCGCGGCGGAACTGGACGTGCAGGTCGATGTAGCTCCGCCGCCCCGTGGTTCGCGCGCGGAGCTTGTGGTACCCGACGATCTCCGGCGTTCCGGACCGAGCCCGCGCGATTGCGGCCTCCACACGATCCATCTCCTCCGGAGGCGGGGCCTCGTCGACCAGCGCCGAGGCCGATTGGCGCAGGATCCGGACCCCCGCGAAGACGATCACCATCGCCACGGCGATCGCCACGATCGAATCGATTGCATCAGCTCCGGTGATCTGAACCAACACGAGGCCGATCAGCACGCCGACCGAGGTGAGCGCGTCGGTGCCGAGGTGAGCCGCGTCGCCGGCGAGCGCCGGCGAGCGGTGGCGGCGCGCCTGCCGGCGCAGGAAGAGCGAGACGCCTCCGTTCGCCAGCGCCGAGAACCCGATCACGGCGATGCCGATGCCGAGCTTCTCCACCCCGGCCCCCGTGGCGAGCCGGTGGACCGACTCGTAGACGATCAGCCCGGCGCCCGCGAGGATCAGCATCCCCTCGATCGAGGCGGCCAGGCTCTCGAGCTTCTCGTGGCCGTATGGATGCTCGACGTCGGCGGGCTCGTCGGCGCGGCGGACCGAGACGAAGGCGATCACCGACGCGATCAGATCGATCATCGAATGGAGAGCCTCGCTCAGGATCGCCACCGATCCGGTGATCGCGGCGGCCGCCAGCTTCAGGGCGATCAGAGCGGAGTTGGACGCGATCGAGACGGCCGCGGCCCGCGGCTTCGTGATCCGGCTGCCCCCGACCGGCCCCACGACATTCATCCCGTCACCTCGACCCCGAGGTGCGAGGCCAGCTTCCGCGCCGCTCGGCCGCGGTGGCTGATCGCGTGCTTCTCGGCCGGGGAGAGCTCGGCCATCGTCCGCTCGTCGTCAGCCCCGGTGTCATCCGGGACGAACGCCGGGTCGTAGCCGAAGCCCCCGGTCCCCCGGGGCTCGCTCGTCAGCGTCCCCTCGCAGCGGCCCTCGAACAATGACTCGGCCCCGTCCTCGCCGACCAACGCGATCGCGCAGACGTAGGCGACCCGCCGGTCGTCCTGACTCCCCACCTCGTCGAGCAGCTTGGCGAGGTTCTGCTCGTCGGTCGCGTCCTCGCCCGCGTACCGGGCCGAGCGCACCCCGGGTCGACCGCCCAGGCCGTGGGCCTCGATCCCGGAGTCGTCGGCGATCGCCGCCCGCCCGGTCGCGTCGTGCGCGGCGCGGGCCTTGCCGAGTGCGTTCTCGGCGAAGGTCTCGCCGGTCTCGGGCGGCAGCTCGACCTCCTCCGGCAGTGGATCGATCTCGATGCCGTGCAGCGCCTCGCGCAGCTCGCGGAGCTTGTGGTCGTTCCGGGTGGCGAGGACGAGCGCCGGCATCGGCGGCTAGATGATCCGTGATCGGGAAGTCAGGCGGGGAGCGACCCGAGCGCGGATTGCTGTGCCTCCCGCAGCTTGGCGATCCCGCCCTCGGCCAGCGCGAGCAGCTCGTCGAGGGAGGCCCGCGACAGCGGTGTGCGCTCGGCGGTGGCCTGGACCTCGACCAGCCCTCCGTCTCCCGTCATCACCACGTTCGCGTCCACCTCGGCGGTCGAGTCCTCGCTGTAGTCGAGATCGCAGAGAGCCCGGCCCTCGACCATCCCGACGCTGACGGCGGCGACCGACTGGTTGAGTGGCAGCGTCTCGATCGTGCCGGCCTCCACCAGTTTCGCCAGCGCGTCCTGGAGCGCGACGAACCCGCCCGTGATCGCGGCGCACCGCGTGCCGCCGTCCGCCTGCAGCACGTCGCAGTCCACGTAGACCGAGCGCTCCCCGAGCGCCATGAAGTCAACCACCCCGCGCAGCGAGCGCCCGATCAGCCGCTGGATCTCCACCCCGCGACCGTCCTGCTTGCCGCGGCTGATGTCCCGGGCCTTGCGGTCGCCGGTCGAGGCCGGGAGCATCGCGTACTCGCCGGTGACCCAGCCGCGACCCTTGCCCTCCATCCAGCGCGGCACCGAGTCGTTCACCGACGCCGTGCAGATCACCCGCGTTTCGCCCTGCGAGATCAGTGCCGATCCGTCGGCGGTGCGGACGAAGCCGGGCTCGATCGTCACCGGCCGAAGGTCGGCCGGGGCGCGGTCGTAGCTGCGGCTGGCCGGCATGCGGGCCAGTCTTTCATGGCTGGGCTGGACTGCTTCGCCATCAGGTCGTGACTGCAGCGGCCGCCCCACACAAGTCGCTTCGCGCTTCGCGCTTGAAGCGAGGGCGCGCGTCAGCGCGACCCGTTTGACCAAGTGGAGCGGCCTCGCAGTCACTTGAACGAAACCTGACCGACCGCCTCCCGGATCTTGTCCACGATCGTCTGGGCCAGCTCCAACCCCTGCTTGCCCTGAAAGCCCTTCATCGCGGCCACCATCCCGACCATCAGGAGTGCGACCAGCAGGATCAGGCCGACGTACTCGACCGTTCCCTGACCCCTCCGGGCGGACAGTCCGACCAGCCGCCGGGTGACAAGTTCTCGCATCGACAACCTCCTCGAGCTCGTTTCCGGGAGGCTCGCCCGCGGTCGCGAACACGGGGCGACCGCGGTGTGGCCGAAGCCGTACGGCTTCGCGTCGAACCTCCGGCGGGCACGTCGCGTAGAGTCACCGCGTCGATGAACGAGCGCCAAAACGAGGGCGCCGGCCACGGTGCGGAGGACAGCGTGGGCGGCGAGACCGGACCTGGGTCCGATCCGCCACGGCAGCCCAGGCCGAGGGCCCCCGCACCGGAGCGCCGGCCGGTCATCCGGCCCGTGATGGGCGCCGAGGGTCTCCCCAGTTCGCCGCCGACGCCCAGCCCCTCCCCCGAGCCACCGACCAACGGCGAGCGCGACCACATGAAGCAGGCGGTCGAGGCGGCCCGTCACCAGGCCGAGGAGCGGGCGACCGCTGAGATCCTCGCGCTCGAGGAGGACCTCGAGCAGGAGCGTGAGACGGCGGCCAAGTCCCTGGAGGAGGTCCAGCGCCGCCTCGAAGAGGCCGAAGCCCGCGCCGCGGCCGGGGACGTCACGGTCACCGACGCGAGGGCCCGCGAGGATGCCGCCGACTGGCTGCGCGAGCAGCGCGGCGACGTCCGCCGCGAGCTCGAGGCCGAGCTGGAGCGGCGCATGCTGGCCCGGGAGAAGGAGCTGGTCGCCGAGCGCGACGAGGCCGCCGCGGCCCTGAAGGACGCCCTCGAGCGGCTCGAGCGAGCCGAGGGCGCCGGCGAGGACGACGAGGAGGCCCGCGCCGAGGCCGAGCGGAAGGTCCGCGAGGAGGCCGACCGGCGCCTCCGCGAGCACACCGAGCAGCTCAGGGCCCAGATCGAGGCGATGGA
Source organism: uncultured Solirubrobacterales bacterium (assembly GCA_963728875.1). Lineage (GTDB taxonomy): Bacteria > Actinomycetota > Thermoleophilia > Solirubrobacterales > 70-9 > DASUPK01. Next base: position 46,793 of record CAVSLJ010000002.1, on the reverse strand, counting down.
GACCGAGAACGAGGCCCGCATCGAGGAGGCGGTCGAGGAGGCCCGCCGGGAGGCCGAGGAGCAGGTCCGCGCCGAGCTCTCCGAGGACGCGACCGGCAGCGCCGCCGAGGCCGAGGAGCTCCTCTCCGCCCGCGAGAGCGAGCGCCTGGAGGAAAGCCGCGCTGACAGCGAGCGCCGCATCCGGCGCGAGCTCGAGCAGGAGCTCGCCAAGCGGATCGCCGACATCAAGTCCGATGCCGACACGCGAGCGCGTGAGGAGATCGACGCGGCGCGCCGAGCAGCCGACCTGCGCTTCGAGTCCGAGCTCAAGGTCCGCGAGCAGTCCCTGCTGCGCGAGCGCGAGGCCGCGTCCCAGGCCGCCGACGCCGCCCAGCGCCGCTTCGATGAGATCGCCGAGCAGATCGAGGCCGCGGGCAAGCGCGTCGAGGGTGCGGAGGCCAAGCTCGCCGAGGAGCAGACGAGACTCCAGCAGGACGCCGAGGAACGCCTGGACGCCGAGCTGCGCCGCCTGCAGGCCGAGTCCGACGCGAAGATCGCCGAGGCGCTCACCAAGGTGGAGGCGGACACCCAGGCCCGGATGGAGCAGCAGGCCGAGCGCCGCCTGGCCGACCAGGAGCAGGCGCTTCGCGCCGAGGCCGAGGAGCGCGTCCGCGTCACCGGCGAGACGGCCCGCGAGAAGACCGAGCGGAAGCTCGGCGAGGAGCTCCAGGCGCTCCGAACCCAGCTCGATGAGGAGCGCTCCTCCCGTGACGAAGTGATCAAGAAGGCCGAGAACCGGGCGAAGCGCGCGGAGGCGAAGGTCACGGAGGCCGACGCCACTCGGCTGGACTCCGAGGCAGAGGCCCGCAGCGCGGCCGCCGAATGGGTTCGTGGCCAGACACGCGCCCTGCAGCGGAACGCCGAGAAGAGCGCCAAGGAAGAGATCGCCGCGGCCCGCCGAGAGACGAGGAAGAAGGTCACCGCCGAGGCCGAGGAGCGGATGCGGAAGGAGCTCGAGACGGCCGAGCGCCAGGGCGACGCCCGGGTCAAGCGCGAGGTCGCCAAGGCCCGCCGTGAGGCCGAGGACGAGGCGGAGCGCTCATTCGCGGAGCGGGAGCAGGGTCTCGCGATGGAGCTGGAGGAGGCCGGTCGGGCCCTGAAGTCGGCCGAGCATCAGCTGCGCGAGGCCGAGGCCCGCGCCGAGTCCGCGGTGAGCAAGCTCGGCGAGGTCTCGGACGAGGACGCAAGGAAGGCGGACGAGGAGCGCGAGGGTCGCTTCCGGACGCTCGAGGACCGGATCAGGTCGGTGATGGACCGGGCGAGCGGCGCCCAGGCCCACGCAGCGTCGGTCGGGATCGAGTTGCCCGAGCGGGCCGAGGCCGCCGAGCCGGAGCCGCCGCAGCCCGCGATGCCGAAGGAGACCCAGGAGCCGGAGGAACAGGCGACGGACGAGCAGGAGGCGGTCGAGCCCGCCGAGCCGCGGCGCGGCTTCCTGCGGCGGCGTGCGGAGAGGCGAGCCGAGAGGAAGGCTCAGCAGGAGAAGCAGGCCGCCGAGAAGAAGGCCGCGGAGGAGAAGGCGAAGAGCGAGAAGGCGGCCGCCGAGCGCAGGGCCAAGCGCGAGCAGGAGGCGGCCGAGAAGAAGGCGGCGCGCGAGCAGGAGGCCGAGGCCAAGAAGGAGGCCCGCGCCAAGGCCGCCCAGGAGCGCAAGAAGAAGGCCGCCGCGGACAAGTCGAAGGCACAGACGAAGCGCACCTCGAAGTCCTCGGCGGCGAAGACGACCAGCCGCTCCAAGAGCACCGCGTCGAGGACGAAGGCCAAGAACACGAAGGCCGCCGCCAAGACGAAGGCCACCGGCTCGCGCCGGCGCAGCGGACCGCTGGACGTCAACGAGGCAAGCTTCGAGCAATGGAGGGAGCTGGGCATGTCGGTGACCCAGGCCACCCGGGTGATCGCCTACCGCGAGCGCCAGGACGGCTTCAAGTCAGTCGACGACCTCGACACCGTGCCGGGCATCCCGAAGAAGCTGCTCGACGAGCTCAAGGACCAGCTCACCGCCTGACTCACCACGCCGAGGTCGCGGAGACCCAGGAGGAGCTGCGCCTACTCCGCGAGCCCGGCCCAGAAGCGGGCCAGCCGCTCCCGGTACGGCGCCGCCGGTTCGACGGGCGCCTCTCGCGGGGCGCCGTCTCCCGAGACCGCCTCGAGCGTCGCCACCACGGATCGCGCCAGCGCAGCCAGCGAGTAGCCGCCCTCGAGGCAGATGAGCAGGGGCACACCCAGCTCGGCCGCCAGCTCGCGCATCGTCGCCGCCATGTCCCGGTAGCCCGCGTCGTCCACCTCGCAGTTGGCGAGCGGATCGTCCCGGTGGGCGTCGTAACCGGCCGAGATGCAGAGCAGCCGCGGCCTCCATTCCCTCGCGATCGGCACGAGCACCTGCTGGACGAGGGCCAGGAACTCATCGGAGCCACTGCCGGGTGGGACGGGGAGATTCACCGTGCAACCCTCCCCCGCGCCGCTGCCGAAGTCGGTGACCGCCCCGGTCCCGGGATAGAGCGGGCTCTGGTGGATGCTCGAGTAGAGAACCTCCGCGGAGCCGTAGAAGATCGCCTCGGTCCCATTGCCGTGGTGGACGTCCCAATCCAGGATGAGCACCCGCTCCGCGCCGCACTCGGCGATCGCATGGGCCGCCGCGACGGCGACGTTGTTGAACAGGCAGAACCCCATCGCCTGGTCCCGCTCGGCGTGGTGACCCGGTGGCCGCAGCCCGCAGAACGCGAACCCGCCCTCCTCGATCAGCCGCTCGGTCGCGTGCACCGCTCCGCCGGCCGCGTGCAGCGCCGCCTCCCAGGATCCCTCGCTGACGACGGTGTCCACGTCGATCATGCCGCCGCCCCTCACCGAGAACGCCTCGATCGTGTCGACATGGGCGGCGCTGTGGACCCGCTCGAGTTGCCCGCGCGTCGCGGCCGGCGCCTCGACCAGCTCCAGCCCGAGCCAGTCGCGCTCCGACATCGCCTCCTCGATCGCCGTCACACGCCTGGCGTTCTCCGGATGACCGCCGGTGTCATGCCGGAAGGAGCTCGGGTGTCTGAGATAGAGGCCTCGGATCAGCGCACAGTACGGTTCGCGGCTGGATGACGCCGGACGACCGATTCGACGTCGTGGTGGTCGGCGGTGGCGCCGCCGGTCTCTACTCGGCGCTCACCGCCGCCGACGCGGGCTCGCGCGTCGCGATGGTGTCCCGGAAACCGCTCAGCGAGAGCTCGAGCTTCTGGGCGCAGGGAGGGCTCGCCGCGGCGATCGGGCCGGACGATTCCCCGGAGCAGCACGTCGAGGACACCGTGGCGGCCGGGCGCGGGGCATGCAGGCGGTCCGCCGCGGAGTTGCTAGCGCGAGAGGCGCCCGGGGTCGTTCGTGAGCTCCAGCGGCGCGGGGTTCATTTCGACCTCCTCCCCGACGAGAGCCTGTCGCTGGCCCTGGAGGGCGGGCACTCCCGGAGGCGGATCGTGCACGCCGGGGGCGCGGCGACCGGACGCCGGATCACCGAGCGGCTCGCCGAGCTCGCTGGACGGGTCGAGCGGATCGAGGTGATCGAGAAGACGTCCGCGGTCGCTCTCTGGAGCGACGGCGAGCGCTGCTTCGGGGTGCTCACCGACCGTGAGCCGCTGCGCGCCAAGGCGACGATCTTCGCCACCGGGGGGGCGGCCGCCCTCTGGGCTCGGACCACGAATCCGTGGGGCGCGATCGGAGCGGGGCCGGTGATGGCCCACGCCGCCGGCGCCGAGCTCGCCGACCTGGAGCTCTGCCAGTTCCACCCGACGGCTCTGTCCGCGCCCGGCACCGATTCGGATGGACTGCTCGTCACCGAGGCGGTCCGCGGCGAGGGCGCGATCCTGCTCGGTGCCGATGGCGAGCGGTTCACGGACGAGCTCGCCCCCCGGGACGCCGTCACCCTGGCCGTCCTCGACCGGATGAAGGCCGACGGCTCCGACCACGTCGATCTCGACATGCGTGAGCTGAGCGAGGCGCGCTTCCCGAGCGTCTTCGCCGCCCTGCGCGCAGCGGGCTTCGATCCGTCGAGCGAGCCGATTCCCGTCTCCCCGGCCTCCCACTACGTCATGGGCGGCATCGCCACCGACCTGGAGGGCCGTTCCTCCCTTCCGGGCCTGTTCGCAGTCGGCGAGTGCGCGGACACCGGGCTGCACGGCGCGAACCGCCTCGCTTCGAACTCGCTCACCGAGTGCTTCGTGCTCGGCGCGAGGGCGGCGAGGGCGGCATCGGCGGAACCCGAGGCCGAGCCGCCGCCGGATCCACCGCACTGGCGTTTCGAGCCGCCCCTGGCCGAGACGAGGGAGGCGGTCTGGAGCCTCGCCGGTCCGCTCAGGCGGCAGGAGGAGCTGGAGCGGCTGCTCGATGACCCATACCCGCTCGCGCGGCTGATCGCCCGCTTCGCACTCGAACGCGAGGAGTCGCGAGGATCCCACCGCAGGCTCGAGTTTCCGGAGCTGAACCCCGAGCTCGACGGCCTGCACATCGTCTGCAGCGGAGACGAGCTCGCCTGGCAGGCGTGGGAGTAGGCGATCCGTTACTCAAAAGCGCTGTCCTGAGCCTACTTAAAAATACTTAATCAGTACTTAACCCAAATATTGGGTATACCGTGCTTCAATCACCGTCGCCTGGAGGGTCCGAAGGCAGGAAGAGCCCAAGGACCGGGCTTCAGGGGGGTTAAGGAGAGATCACGGATGTATCAATTCAGTCGTTCCATCTACAGGGACCTGGCTCCTCGAATCGATACTTGTGGCGGCAGCACTGAGAGGTCGCTAGCGGCACGGAGGCAGATCCTGGATGCGTGTGAGGCGACCATTCAGCGGCTCGTCTCCGACCGCCGCTATTTCGCACGCCCGGCAAAGACGCTGTTCACGGAGATCCGGGAGCACTTCGTGCTCGCCGAGCAGGTGCGCGTCTACATGGTCATCGAGCGGCACATCGAGCTGGTCGAGGAGTTCCTCGACTCACTGCCCGCCGACGTGACGCTTGATGGTCAGAAGAGAGACTGCATGGCCAGCACTCGCAAGGGCACGCCGTGCCAGCGCGAGCCGCTGCCTGGGATGGATTACTGCCCCTCGCACAAGCATCTCGAGGAGACCTTCGCGGTGCGCGAGGTCGAGGCGGCCGCAGCGTAAGGAGTGAGAGACGGCCGAGGCCCCGGCGTCCGGGGGCCTCTGCCGTGCTCGATCGCACACATCCCGAGCACTCCGCGTGGCGTAGTTCACCTACGTCCAGTTCACGCGAGCAAGGAGAGCCAGGATGAGTCTCTGGGAACACGTATTCAGCGCCGTCTACGACCCGCTGCTGTGGGTTGGAGAGCGGGGCGGGATGGCGAAGCGGAGAAAGGGCCTGCTCGGTCAGGCCAGCGGCCGGGTGCTGGAGCTCGGCGCCGGCACCGGGCTCAACCTCCCCCATTACCCCGATGAGCTCGAGGAGCTGACGCTGACGGAGCCTGCGGCCCCGATGCTGCCGAAGCTCGAGCGGCGCCTGAGCAGGTCAGGGCGCGACGGCCAGGTGGTGGTGGCGACGGCGGAGGAGCTCCCGTTCGACGACGACAGCTTCGACACTGTGGTCTCCACCCTCGTCCTCTGCACGGTCGACGATCCTCGTCGCGCAATCGACGAGACCGCCAGGGTGCTGCGGCCCGGGGGGAAGCTGCTGTTCTTGGAGCACGTCCGCGCGGACACCCGGCGCCTCGCGCGCTGGCAGGACCGGCTGCACCGGCCCTGGCACGCGTTCGCCGCGGGCTGTCACGCGAACAGGCCGACGGTTGACCTGCTGCGTGACAGCCCGCTCGCGGTGGAGGCCGTTGACCACGACCGGTGGTCGTGGATGCCGGCGCTGGTCCACCCTCTCGCGTTCGGGACCGCCAAGGCGTCCTAGACCTGGGTCAGGAGCACCAGGAGGGCGATCCCGGCCAGCGTCAGCCTGAGCGAGGCCTGGCGGGAGGCCGGAGACCAGGCCGCGGCGATGCTGCGAGCGCAGTGGCGCTCCCTGCGCGGCGTCCTCTGGCAGGCGCTGGCGGATGGAGCGATCACCCCTGAGCAGGCGCTCCCCGCGATTCAGGTCGCCCTGCCGCGCGGGGAGGCGCTGGCCGAGTTGCTCGACCACCCGGACTCCTCGATCCGCCGCGCGGCCCTGCTGGCCGCGCTCGCGGCCGGGCACCCCGAGGCGCTCAGCCGCCTCGGTGCGCTCACCGGCGACGACGACGAGCAGGTCGCGGCGGCGGCCGCGGCGACGAACGAGCGACTGCAGGGCAGCCCACCGCCCCTCCGCTTCGAGCTGCTCGGCGGCTTCCGGGTGCTGCGCGCGGGCTGGGAGCTCGACGAAGAGAGCTGGCAGCGGCCGATCTCGGCCCGCGTCGTGCGGTTCCTGCTCGTCCAGGAGTCGCAGGCCGTCCCCGAGGACGCCCTGTTCGAGGCGTTCTGGGCCGGCAAGCCGGCCGATACCGCGCGCCAGAACCTGGCCGCGGCGATCTCGCGCGCCCGCAAGGTGCTCGATCTGCCGGGCGCGCCCGACAGCGTGATCGAGCTCAGGGAGCGGACCTACCGGCTGCGCCTCCGCGAACGCGACACCGTCGACGCCGTCCAGTTCGAGGAGGCCGCGCGGGCCGCCGTCGCGGATCGCGGGGATGGCCGGCGGGCCTCCCTCGAGCACGCGGCCGGGCTCTGGGTCGGGGAGCCCCTGCCGGAGGACCGCTATGCCGAGTGGTCGTTCGCCTGGCGGGAGCGGCTCGTCGAGGCCTACTCGCAGGTGCTCGGCGCCCTGATCGAGATTCACGTCGCCTCGGGCGAACAGCACGAGGCGATCAGGGTGGCGCGGCGGCTCCTCGAGATCGATCCGCTCAACGAGGACGCGCACCGGCAGCTGATGCTCACCTATGCCCGCACCGGCCGGACCAGCCAGGCGCTGCGCCAGTTCCTGGAGTGCCGGCGCGCACTCGTGGTCGAGTTGGGAGTCGAGCCGTCCGAGGAGACGGCCCGGCTGCAGGCCCGCATCCTCGCGGGCGAAGCGGTCTAGCGGTCACCCTCTTCCTCCCTTGGAGCATGATTCAGAACCGCTGCTTTTCGTCCAAAGCGGCACACTTGGTGAGTTGTTCCGGCATTTCCGGAAGAACTCACCAGAGGGCACCTCGACACGGGCTGCTCGGCGAGAAGCCGGTCACATGGACCGGTAAAGCGCCAAGCAACCGAGCTGGGCTGAGACCACTGCTTTCCATGCAAAGCAGCGGTGCGGCCGTGCCGAATCACCCCTCAATGCGTTGAGGGGGCGGTCACCAGGCCGCTGTAGGTAGCGTCAGGACCATGCTCTTGGGCGTCGACGTCGGCGGGACCTTCACCGACGCCGCCCTGCTCGACGGCGATCACCTGCACACGGCGAAGGTCCCGAGCACGCCCGAAGACCAGTCGCGCGGCGTGATCGCCGCGGTCGAGGAGGTCCTCGCCCGGGCCGGCGCCGGCGCCGCGGACGTGAAGAGCTTCACGCATGGCATGACCGTCGGCACGAACGCCCTGCTCGAGGAGCGCGGCGCCCGCACCGCGCTGGTCGCGACGCGCGGCTTCGCCGACCTGCTCGACATCGGACGCCAGAACCGGCCGAGCCTCTACCACCCCTGTCGTGCCCGACCGCAGTCGCTGGTGGAGCGGGGCGACCGATTCGAGGCGGCGGAGCGCATCGGCGCTTCGGGCCCGATCGAGAAACTGGACAATGGCGAGGTGGAGCGGCTGGTGGGCGAGCTCCGCGGCAGCGAGGTCGAGTCGATCGCGGTCTGCCTGCTCTTCGCCTTCCGAGAACCGAGCCATGAGCACCGCATCGCCACCGCCCTGCGCGAGGCGCTCCCCGGCGTGCACGTCTCGGCGTCGCACGAGGTCCTGCCGGCCTTCCGCGAATACGAGCGCTTCTCGACCACCGTCATCGACGCCTACCTCTCCCCCCTGCTCGGTCGCTACCTGACGAGCCTCGCGACCGCCTGCAGGGACCGAGGCCTGCCCGAGCCCGAGGTGATGCGCTCCTCCGGAGGCACGGCCGAGGCCGCCGAGGCGGCCAGCGCGGGCGCCTGGAGCGTCCTCTCGGGCCCGGCGGGTGGAGCGGTCGGCTCCGCGCTGCTGGCCAAGGCGGCCGGCACCCCCGACGCGATCGGGCTGGACATGGGCGGGACCTCCTGTGACGTCTGCGTCGTCGACGCCGGCGAGGTGAGGCGGACCGACTCGCGGGAGATCGACGGCCGCCCGATCCAGCTGCCGATGGTCGACGTGCACACGGTCGGTGCCGGGGGCGGCTCGATCGGATGGCGGGATGCGGGCGGGGCACTCCGCGTGGGCCCCCGGTCGGCGGGCGCCGAGCCCGGGCCCGCCTGCTACGGCCTCGGCGGCACCGAGCCGACCGTCACCGACGCGAACCTGCTGCTCGGCTACCTGTCTCCCGATTCCGAACTGGCGGGCGGCGTCGCGCTGGACGAGGAGGTGGCGAGGAGGACGATCGGGTCCCTCGGCGCGGAGCTCGGCCTCGATGCCACCGAGACGGCGGAGGGGATCGTCCGGGTGGCGAACCAGGAGATGATCCGAGCGCTGCGCGTGGTCACCGTCGAGCGCGGCGTCGACCCGCGCGACTATGCGCTGCTGCCGTTCGGCGGCGCCGGGCCGATGCACGCCGCGGCGCTGGCTGACGAGCTCGAGATGACGAGGATCGTCTGCCCGCGGGCCAGCGGCGTGCTCTCGGCGCTCGGGCTGATCGCGGCGGGACATCGCCGCGACACGGCGCGAACGGTGCTGATCGCGGGCGAGGAGATCACCGCCGAACGTGTCGCCTCCGAGGTCGCGGCCTTGAGCAAGCCGCTGCTCGAGGGCATGGACGAGGCCGATCTGGAGGTCGTCTACGAGCTTCGCTACCGGGGCCAGGCCTTCGAGCTCCCAATCCCGGGGCCGGCGGAGCCGGACCTGGCCCGCCTGGCGGAGGACTTCGCCAGGGAGCATGAGGCGCGCTACGGCTATCGCGATCCGGAGGGGAGGCTCGAGCTGGTGACGATCCGTGTCGCGGCCGTCGAGCTTGGGCCCGAGCCGCGCCCACGGGCGGCCGGCAGCGGCAAGCTCGCCGAAAGCGAACGCGAGGCCCGTTTCGACGGCGCATGGGTGACCACGCGCATCCTGCGTGGGGAGCCCGCGGCGGGCTTCGAGGCCGAGGGACCGTGCGTCTTCGAGCTCCCCGAGGCGACCTTGGTCCTGCCTCCGGGCTGGAACGCCACGGTCGACGGGTCGGGGACCGTCACGGCGGTGCGGGCATGAGCGGCCTGGACCCGGTCGCCCTGCAGGTGATGACCGGCGCGCTCCGGGCCGCCTGCGACGAGATGGGCGCCGTGCTGATCCGCTCGGCGCACTCGCCGAACATCACCGAGCGCCACGACTGCTCAACGGCCCTGTTCGATCCCGCCGGAGAGCTGGTCATGCAGGCCGAGCACATCCCGGTTCATCTCGGGTCCATGCCCGATGCGGTCGCGGCCATCGTCGGCGAGGAGCACCACGACGGGGACCTCTGGATCCTCAACGACCCCTATCGGGGCGGCACCCACCTGCCGGACATCACGCTGATCTCCCCCGTGTTCGGCGACGGTGAGCTGCTCGGATTCGCGGCCAGTCGCGCCCACCATGCCGACATCGGTGGGCCCACGCCGGGAGGAATGCCCGCCCTGTCGGTGACGCTCGACGAGGAGGGAGTGGTCATCCCGCCGACCCGCGCGGACGATGCGGTCCTGCGCGAGCTCGCCGCACAGATGAGGAACCCCGATCAGCGGCTCGCGGACCTGCGAGCTCAGCGCGCCGCCAACCTGACCGGGATCCGGCGCCTGCGAGCGCTCGCGGAGCGGCACGGCCGGGATCTGCTCGCCGTGGCGACGGGCGAGATCCTCGACTACGCGGAGCGCCGCACGCGCGCCGCCCTCTCCGAGATGCCCGACGGCGAGGGCGAGGCCGAGGACGTGCTCGAGGGTCGTGATGGCGACATCCCGCTGCGCGTTCGGGCGACGCTCCGCGGCGACGAGCTCGAGCTCGACTTCGCCGGCAGCGCCGACCAAGTCGCCGGGAACCTCAACTGCCCGCTGTCAGTGACCAAGGCGGCCTCGTTCTATGCGGTGCGGGTGGTCTGCGATCCGGACGGGCCTCCTTCGGCGGGCGCCTGGCGGCCGGTCACGGTCGTCGCTCCGGAGGGCTCGCTGCTCAACGCCCGTCCTCCGGCCGCCGTCGTGGGCGGCAACGTGGAGACCTCGAGCAGGGTGACCGATCTGGTCTTCGCGGCGCTGACGCGTTTCGCGCCGGTGGGAGCAGAGGGCCAGGGCACGATGAACAACCTGACCCTCTCGGGCGAGGACTGGACCTACTACGAGACGATCGGGGGCGGCCAGGGCGCCTGCCGCGACGCCGATGGCCCCAGCGCGGAGCACGTGGCGATGTCGAACACGCTCAACACGCCGATCGAGGCGCTGGAGACGGACTATCCCGTGCTCGTCAGGGAGCTCGCGGTGAGGCGGGGCAGCGGCGGCGCCGGCCGATACCGGGGCGGAGAGGGGATCGTGCGCGAGCTGGAGGCCCGCGAGCCGATGCGGTTCACGCTGATCGGGGAGCGCCGCCGGAACTCACCGCACGGCCGCGAGGGCGGCGCGCCGGGCGAGCCGGGCCTCGACCTGCTCAACGGCGAGCCGGTCCCCGCGAAGACGGAGGGGCGGCTCGAGGCGGGCGACAGGCTCCGAATCGAGACTCCCGGGGGCGGTGGGTACGGCCCCGAACGGAATTCTTAGGGGTGCCTTCGCGAATGGCGCAACTTGCGTCGATTGGCCGGTCAACCAGGATAAGCACCGCATGGGAATGGGCTATCTGACACTTACAACTAAGCCTCTGACTTTGTGACAAAGCGACACAAGGGTTGTCAAAGCCCAATCCGTCCTCTAGACTGCTCGCCTCCGAGGGGGCTCCGGCCCGAAAACTCGCGCCCCGCCCCCGGATCCGAACCCGATTGACTACCCCCTAATTCCTATGCCGATTGCATTGAAAGAGTGGGCCGTGACCGTGCGGGCGCTGGCCGAGGGTGAGCAGCTCGTCGCCCTCCGCAAGGGCGGAATCCGCGAGGACGAGAAGCACTTCGAGGTCGAGCACGACCAGTTCTTCCTCTACCCGACCTTCGACCACCAGCGGAACGACCTGGTGCGCGAGTCCCATCACCCTGAGCTTCGCCGCGCCCTCGAGGAGGGCGTCTGGCCCGACGAGGAGCCGCCCCCGCGGGCGCTGCTCCAGGACGGCGGCATCCCACAGCCCGACCGGGTGAGGATCCGCAGCTGGGCCGAGATCATCGATCACTTCACGACCGAGGACCATCGCGTGGTCGAGGCGCTCACGCCCTTCCACATCTGGACCTCGGACTACGCGCAGAAGAGGCTCGCGTGGAAGCGGACCCATCCGCTGCACGTGCTGCTCCTCCGGGTCCATCGGATCCCGCGGCCGGTCACGGTGCGCGTCAAGGACGAGCACCACGGCTGCCGCTCGTGGGTCGAGATCGATCGCGATCTCCCCTTCGAGGGAACGCCGGTGATGGCCGACGAGGAGTTCGAGCGGGCCGCCGGCGCGATCCGCGAGATCTGCCAGGGCGACCTGGTCCTCGCCTAGGCTCGCCAGGGCCGCGGCACTCCAAGCGCTCAGAGACTCCAAGCGCGCCCTGCTGATCGGCATGGGCGGCGGCGGCGACGTCGTCGGCGCCCTGGGCATCACCGACCTGCTGGAGGGGCTGAACACGGAGTGGGTGCTCGGCGGCGTCGCCTGGGAGCGATCGCCGATCGATCCGCGACCGGGCCCGCGGTCTCTCGATCAGATCCGCGACGGGAAGCCGTGCGGCTCCGCCGCCGTGCTCACGCAGGGCGGGACGACCACCCTGGACGGAGTCGAGCTGTCCGAGTCGAAGATGGCCGCGCATCTCGGCGAGCCCGTCCTGCTCCTCGACATCACGCGCGGCCCGCAGGCACTCGCAACCGGCCTGGCGGAGGCGGCGGAGGAGCTCGGGTGCGACGCGGTCGTGCTGCTCGACGTCGGCGGCGACGTGCTCGCGCACGGCGATGAGCCCGGCCTGGCGAGCCCGCTCTGCGACGCGATCGTCCTCGCCGCCGGTCTCTTCCTGGCCCGCTCGACCGAGGTCATCGGCGCGGTCTATGGGCCCGGCTGCGACGGTGAGCTCACGCCCGACGAGGTGCTGCAGCGCATCACCGCCCTGCAGTCGGCTGACGCGCTGCTCGGCGCCTGGGGCCTCACGCCGACGGCGTGCGAGCTGGTGGAGTCGGCCGGCGCTGTGGTGCCCACCGAGGCGAGCCTGATGGCCGTCCGCTGCGCCCGCGGCGAGCGGGGCGAGGTGCCGATCCGTGGGGGCAGGCGGAGCGTCGAGCTCACCCCGCTGGGCGCCCTCACCTTCTTCTTCGACCCGGCGGCCGCCGCGAGATCGGCCGTGCCGCTCGCCACTGCGGTCTCGCCCGCATCGAGCCTCGAGGAAGCCCGCGAGGCACTGAACGGGATTGGCGTCAAGACCGAGCTCGAGCTGGAGCGCGAGCGCGCCCGAGCCCGCGAGTAGCCTGGGTCCATTACCTGGATCGAGACCGACTCGCTGAGCTTCACCGCGCGTCACGACGACTCGGACATCGCCTGCGCGCACCGCGTGCTCGATGCGCTCGAGGACCTGCGGCTGCGGCTCGAGGACCGCTTCGACTACGTGCCCGGGAACGTCACGGTGATCCTGCACGACAACCCGGCCTGGCTCGCCGCGGCACACCCCCTGCTGCCCGCGGTGCGCTGGTCGGCGGCGCCGGCCGCGCGGCGCTACCTCGCGGGCTGGCCGATGAACGGGGAGATCCACACGCTCAACGACTCGTGGATGGAGAGGCGGTCCGCCGGCGAGGACTCGCTGCGCGCGCTGCGCGGCACGGCCGAGCGGATGTACTGCCAGATCGTCCTGGCGGCCACCAACACGGCGCTCCCGCCGATGTGGACGCCTCGCCACTTCATCGCCTATCTGCGCTGGGCCTGGCTGATCGAGGGCGCGGCCCAGTACTTCGCCGGGCAGACCTCGCTCTACCGCGCCGCGGTGATCACCAGGCTGCGGGAGGGCGACCGCCCAGCCTTCCCGCCCTCGCGCCGCGACGCCCTGATCCTGGGGGGCACCGTCTTCGACCTCCTCGACCGCCACGCCGGACCGGACGCGTGCGTGCGGATGGCGTCACGGCTGCACCGCCAGGGCCCGCAGGGCAACCTGGAGCTCGCCTTCGAGGCGCGCATGCGCGAGATCGAGCGCGCCTGGCGCACCCACCTCGACGAGATCCTCTACCCGCAGTCCGATTCGCTGGAGGCGCCCTCTCTGAGCGACGCACTCGAGCGGCCCGATCTCGACCTCGGGCTCGGCACGCCGCCGGAATTCAGCTTCGATCCGACGAGACCGAGGCCGCGACGTTCAGCCGAACGCGAGGTAGAAGAGGTAGACGATCACCGCAGCAGCGCCAACGGCGGCCATCAGGCCGACCGCCAGTCGCGCCGGCGAGCCGATCCCGGGCAATGAGCCGGCCGGGGCTTCGGCGGTGAGCATGTCGGTCCCGGCGAGGACCTCGCGCGCGGCCTCATAGCCCGACTCCGGCACCAGCACGTCGCGCGGGCCGGCCGCCAGGAAGTCAGGCACGTCGAAGCCGCGGGCCCTCCGCAGCATCGACGGGATCCCGTGATCCAGCAGGATCGACTGGATCAACTCGCCGTCGGCCATGTTGCGGGCGCCCGTGACGCGCACCAGGTCGCCGTGCGCGTACTGCGGCCGCACCTTCCGCGCGCGCTCGTGCGCGTCGGTGATCGGCTCCTCTTCCCTGGTCCCGGCGTAGACCAGGGGCATCCCGCAGTTGCGGCAGAACCGGTCGCTGATCGGATGGGCGAGTGCGCAGCGCGGACAGACGAGAGAGTCGGTCACCCCACGTCGAGCTCGACTTCGTTGACCTCGCCGTCGACGATGCTGTAGCCGCGCAGGTCCTTCTCGCCCTCCGCCAGCGAGACGATCAGGTAGAGCGCGTCGGGGTAGGCGGCCAGGTTGATGTCGGTCTGCGAGGGGTAGGCCGGGCTCGCCGTATGCGAGTGGTAGATCGCCGAGAGCTCCTCCCCCCTCTCGTCCATCTCGGTCATGATCCGGAACTGGTCCTGGGGATCGAGGTTGTAGCGCAGGGGGCTGGCCTCGGCATTGCGTGCCCGGTAGACGGTCTTCGCCACGCCGTCGGTCCCGCCGATCAGCCCGCAGCACTCGTTGGGCGCGTCCTCGCGGGCGTGCGCGAGCAGCTCGTCATGGATCGGCCTCGGGATCTTCATCGGTCTGAAGTTAGTGATCGGGGTCAGTAAAAGACGACGCCCTCTCGGCGGGGCGGCTCCACCAGGTCGCCCGCCTCGTCGCCGATCAGGTCGGGGTCGTCGCGGCCCTTCTGCCAGAGCAGGTCGTCGAGCACGGTCGGCGAGATCTTCGCCTGCTCGGCCACCTCTTGAAGGCGTCGCGGGTCGCCTCGCGGACCTCGTCGACGTCGCCCTCGGGGACCAGGCCGGAGCGAAGGGCGAGGCGCATGAGGACGTTGTCGGCGGAGACCTCCCAGGACTCGGGGTCGCTGACCTCGAGCCAGCCGCGCCGCTCCCAGATCTTGCAGACCAGGAAGGCCTTTTTGCGGAGCGGGTCGGCGAAGGCATCGAACTCGCTGAGGCGGACGAGCGCTCCGCCCGGTCCCGCCAGCTTGCCGCCCGAGGCCTCGATCAGAGCCTCGGAGCTGCCGCCGTACCCCTTGAGAAGCCCCTTGGAGAGGTTGTCCCAGAGCTTGGCCCGCCGCTCCGGGTCGTGCAGGTTGTCCTGGCCGGCGCGGAAGACCGCGGCGATCGCCTCAGCCGGGACGCCCATCAGGGAGCGCGCGGTGAGAGCGCCCGGTGCGCGGCGCTCGGCTCGCAGGCCGAGAGCCCAGAGCAGGTCGCTGCCCTCGTAGGGGCCCTCTCCGTCGACCTCGTGCGGCTCGGTGTAGCCGGTCTGATGGTCGATCGCCGAGAGGAAGAGCGCCGCGTCCGCGTGGGGGACGTGGTCGAAGGTCGGCGGCTCGTAGTCCTTGGCGAGCTTCTTCACGCGCGTCGCGACGCGCTTCAGTGCGTCCGGATCGGCCATCGAGCGCAGGCTACGAGAGCCGGCCTACCACCAGACGGTGGAGTCGATGTCCTCCAGCTCCTCGAGCGGCTTGGTGTAGACGCCGCTGGAGAGGTACTTCCAGCCGTCGTCCGGGACCAGGAAGACGACGTTGCCCTCGTCGAGCTCGTTGGCGATCCGGTTGGCGACGTAGGCGATGGCTCCCGAGGAGATGCCCGCGAACATGCCCTCCTCGTGCAGCAGCTTGCGGGTCCAGACGATCGAGTCCATGTTCGAGACCATGATCTTCCGGTCCAGCAGGTTCAGGTCGATGATCGGCGGGATGAAGCCGTCGTCGAGGGAGCGGAGCCCCTGGACCAGTTCGCCCTGCATCGGCTCCGCCGCGACGATCTTGGTCTCGGGGTCGTGCTCCTTGAGGCGGCGGCCGTTGCCCATCAGGGTTCCGCCGGTCCCGAGCCCGCCGACGAAGGCGGTGACCTCGTCGAGCTCGTCGAGGATCTCCTTGGCGGTGCCCTCGTAGTGCGCGCGCGGATTCGCCTCGTTGCCGTACTGGTAGGGCATGTAGTAGGAGGCGTCCGCCTCCGCCATCTCCAGCGCCAGCTCGACCGCGCCGTTCGATCCCTTGGCGCCCTCCGAGTAGACGATCTCGGCGCCGTACATCCGCAGCAGCTGGGTGCGTTCCTCGGTCACGTTGTCGGGCATCACCACCTTGAGCGGGTAGCCCTTGCGGCGGCAGATCATCGCCAGCGAGATGCCGGTGTTGCCGGAGGTGGGCTCGAAGATCGTGTGGCCCGGCTCGATCGCGCCCCGCGCCTCGGCGTCCTCGATCATGTACTTCGCGACACGGTCCTTGACGGACCCGGTCGGGTTGCGGCCCTCGAGCTTCGCCCAGAGGCGAACCTCGGGCTTCGGCGTCAGGCGCGGCAGCTCGACCAGCGGTGTGTTGCCGATCGCCTCGAGTACGTTCTCGAAGTGGCCGCCGCAGGGACGATTGAGGAGCGGCTCGGTGCTCATCCAGCCAGAAGCATACTTCAGAAAGTGAAGTAATTAGGCACAGTCTCCGGTTAACGACGCTTGGATAGGGTGCGCGACGTACCCGACCACCCCTTTAGGGGGAGGAGACCAAATGAAATCCCGACTTACTGCGCTGATCGCGGTGATCGCGTTCGCCGCCGTCACGGTGGCCGCGGGCTGCGGCAGCAGCAACGACGACAACGAGACGACCGGCACGACCGCGGCGGGTGGCGAGCTGACCGCCACGCCCGGCATCGACGTAGCCAAGGACGACGCGATCGCCAGCGCGGCGGCCGGCGCCGTTTCGCAGAGCGGCCAGCTCTCGGTCGCGGCCGACGCGACCTATCCGCCCATGGAGTTCTTCGGGCCGAGCGACAACACGACGGTGATCGGCGCCGATGCCGACATCTCGAAGGCCCTCGGGCAGGTCATGGGGCTGATTCCGAAGGTGGAGAACACACCCTTCGACAGCATCCTGCCGGGGCTGACCGCCGGCAAGTACGACACCGGCATCTCGTCGTTCACGGACTCCCTGGATCGCCAGAAGACCAACGATTTCGTCACCTACGCGCAGGCGGGAACGTCGTTCTATTCGTCGGCTGACGCCAATCTCGCTCCGAAGACCCTCGCCGACCTCTGCGATCACTCGGTAGCGGTGGAGAAGGGAACAACCCAGCAGGAGGACGCCGAGGGCCAGGCCGGGAAGTGCAAGGTCGACGTCCAGGTCTATCCCGACCAGAACGGGGCGAACCTGGCGATCTCGAGCGGCCGCGCGGAGCTCGGCATGGCCGATTCCCCCGTGGCGGCCTACATCGTCGAGCAGTCCGCTGGGAAGTTCACGCTCGGCGAGGCCTACGGAGTTGCGCCCTACGGGATCGCGCTGAAGAAGGGGAGCCCGCTGGCCCAGCCCCTCCTCGATGCGGTCAAGGCGCTCTACGACGACGGCACCATGCAGAAGATCTTCGATTACTGGCAGCTCAAGGACGCTGCAATCAGTAATCCGCAGATCAACGGAGCGACCAGCTAGCCGGAAGGAGCCGGAGGAACGCCGGTGGCAGCCACCCCCGGCACAGAAGCGGGAGCAGTAGCAGGACCGGAGCCGCCTGAGCAGATCCAGGCGGTTCCGGTCCGCCATCCGGGGCGCTGGATCGCGGCGGCGATCGTCGCCCTGATCGCGGCGTCGCTGATCCGGTCGGCGATCGACAACCCCAACTTCAAGTGGGACATCGTCGGGAACTATCTGTTCGACCACCGGATCCTCGACGGCGTCGTCAAGACGGTCGAGCTGACCGTCCTCGGGATGATCATCGGAATCATCCTCGGCGTCCTGCTCGCGGTCATGCGACTGTCGCCGAACGTCCTGATTCGCGGCACCAGCTGGTTCTACGTCTGGGTGTTCCGCGGAACGCCGCTGCTCGTGCAGTTTCTGTTCTGGGCGTTCATTTCGGCCCTCTATCCGACGATCGACCTCGGCATCCCGTTCGGCCCCTCGTTCATTCACCTGGACGCGAACGACTACATCACCCTCTTTGTCGCCGCCACGCTCGCGCTCGCGCTGAATGAGGGCGCCTACATGGCGGAGATCGTTCGAGCGGGGATCATTTCCGTCGAGGAGGGCCAGAGCGACGCCGCCAAGGCGCTTGGCATGACGCGATTGCAGACGCTCCGGCACATCGTGCTGCCGCAGGCGATGCGGGTGATCATCCCGCCGACCGGAAACGAGACGATCTCGATGCTGAAGAACTCCGCGCTGGCCAGCGTGATCGCGTTGCCCGAGTTGCTCTATTCGGGGCAGCTGATCTACGCCCAGAACTTCCAGCAGATCCCAATCCTGATCGTCGTCTCGATCTGGTACCTGGCGCTGACCTCGGTGCTCTCGATCGGGCAGTACTTCCTGGAGCGCCACTACGGGCGCGGCCGGACGCGGGACGAGCCGATGACGCTGTTCGAGCAGATTCGCACCGGCTGGGCGGCGCGTCACGCCGATCCGGATCAGCTGATCAGGGACGACGAATCCGGCGGAGGCGGGCGCTGATGGCCGAGCCGATCGTCAAGGTCGAGGGACTCCACAAGTCCTTCGGACGCCTCGAGGTGCTGAAGGGGATCTCGATGGAGGTGAACCAGGGCGAGGTGTTCGTCCTGATCGGTCCATCGGGCTCGGGGAAGTCGACCCTCCTCCGCACGATCAACCACCTCGAGAAGATCAACGCGGGTCGCATCTGGGTGGACGGCGACCTGATCGGCTACCGCCAGGTCGGGGAGAAGCTCCACGAGCTGCGGGACTCCGAGATCGTCGACGCCCGGGCCAAGATCGGCATGGTCTTCCAGCACTTCAACCTGTTCCCGCACATGACCGCGACGGAGAACATCGTGCTGGCACAGCGGATCGTCCTCGACCGCAAGACCGAGGAGGCCCGTCGGCGGGCCAGGGAACTACTCGACCGTGTGGGGCTGGCCGACAAGGTCGACGAGTATCCCGCGCGGCTTTCGGGCGGCCAGCAGCAGCGAGTCGCCATCGCCCGAGCGCTGGCGATGGATCCCAAGCTGATGCTGTTCGACGAGGTGACGAGTGCCCTGGATCCGGAGCTGGTGCAGGACGTGCTCGACGTGATGCGTGAGCTGGCGAACGAGGGCATGACGATGCTGGTCGTCACCCATGAGATGGGCTTCGCGCGCGAGGTGGCGAACGAGGTCATCTTCATGGACCAAGGCGTCATCGTCGAGCAGGGCGCCGCCAAGCAGGTGATCGACCGGCCCAAGGAGGAGCGCACCAAGCGCTTCCTCGGCCAGGTGCTGGCGCACTGAGGCTTCGCGGCCGGGAAATGAGGCGGGGCGGCCGCAGCCGCCCCGCCTGGTCATGCTTTCCTCGATCGACGCTACTGCGTGTGGATCGTGTACGACGTCTCCCCGACCGGGTCACCACCCGCGAGCGGGCAGTCCTGGGGCGGGCCGCCAGGCCCGCAGGGGGTGCCGTCCAGGCCGAGCACCTGATTCGCAATGGTCGCGGCTACCGCGTTGACGGTCTGAATCGCCGTCACGGTGATCGTCTTGGTCGCCGGGTTGGCGATGCAGGTGCCCGGCGTCACGATGAGATTCGTAGCCGAGGCACGCCCAAGCGACGCGTCGGGGGTCGAGGCCTCGAACGAGACGCTCTTGTTGCCGAATTGGTCATTCGGGTTCGCCTGGGTGATCGACGCCGCGCCCCTCTCCAACTTGATGGCGCCCTGACTGCCTGTCAGGGTGCCATCGGTGCAGTCCGGGGCGATGCTGCCGCCAGTCTGCGGGCTGAACTGGACATATATGAGTAGGAGTGTGGCTGGGGCGATCGGGGTCGCGTCGACTCCGTCCTCCTGGAGCTTGCCGGCGTACGTGGAACAGGTGCCGGTGGGAACGCAGTTGTCCAGGAAGATGTCGCCGGCGTACTCGGTTGTGAGGGATTCCGCCGAGGTGACCGTGACCGTTCGCGGGACCGTCGAGGTCGAGATCGTGCCGAGCTTGCCGCCCTTGAAGCCGCGCTTGCGGATGCCGAGCGCCCTGTTGAGCGACTTGGCGCCCTTCTTGGTCAGCTTCGCGACGGCGTCGGTGACCGTGCCGCCGAAGCCGGCGCGGCCGGGCGTGCCGCCCAGGATGTTGGCGAGCTTCTTGCTCTTGGCCGACTTCTTGCACTTGTGGTGCTTCTTCTTGCACTTCTTCTTGCCCTCCGCGTACGGGAGACTAAAGGAGGTGATCCGGCCGCCGGGCCCGAAGGTGGTGGCGATTCCCGTCAGCTTGACCTTCTTCTTGCCCCTCTTGAGCACGATCGTGCCGCCGTTCTGGACGGGCCCCGAGCCGTTGGTCGGGTCGAGGGTCCCGCCGGTGATCGGCAGCGTGACCGTCTTGCCGCTCTTGCTGGCGCCGCCCTTGACCTTCACCTTGACCTTGCCCGGCAGCTTCAGGGGCCCGAGGGTCGTCGTACCGCCCTTGAGGGGGTCGCCAGCGCCGAACGCCGAGCTCGCCGCCACCAGCATCGCCGCAGCGGAAAACGCTGCAACAAGTCCAAATCCCCGACCGAACCGTGCGGGCGGAGTCCAACGCTCACGTGCATTCACGGTTGTCCCTCACCTTCCTCGAGCAATAGTTCTCTCTTGCGTTCAACACCATCATGCCGCAAAAAGACCTCTGCTTACCCTATAGCCGCAGAGGATGGCCCTGCCTCCGTAGAAACCCCCTAGATGCTCGACGGGGACGAAGGTCGAGATCTGGCCGTCGAAGGCGAGGATCGACGCCGAGACCGCAGTCCTCGATGATGTTCGAGGCGTCGAGGCGGGTGCGGTACGTTCTTCGCCGGGATGCTCGCACTGGGCCTGAACGAGGGCGCCTCAGACGATGATCGTGGTCACCCATGAGATCGGCTTCGCGCGCGACGTGGGCGAGCGCGCCGTCTTCATGGACGGCGGCGTGATCGTTGAGGACGGTCCCGCCAAGCAGGTGATCGACAAGCCCGAGCACGAGCGCACGAAGCGCTTACTGGGCCTCCTTCTGGAGCACTAGCTCGGCGTTGGCGCCCTCATCGAGCTCAGGATCCGGGAACGCGATCGACGTCGTGATCGTCTCCTATCGCTGCGAGGACCTGCTCCGGGCCTGCCTCTCCTCGCTGCAAGCGCATCCGCCCTCTGGTCCGGTCACGGTCCGGGTGATCGACAACGCCTCGACAGACGGGACGGCGGAGATGGTGGCGCGCGAATTCGGAGAGGTCGAGTTGACCGTCAACCCGCGCAACGCGGGCTTCGCCGCCGCTGCGAACCAGGGGATTGCCGCGGGCTCGGCCCCCTTCGTCCTCGTGCTCAACCCCGACTGCGAGCTGCACGAGGGGACGCTCGACCGCCTGCTCGAGGTGATGGAGGAGCGGCCGCGGGTCGGCATCTGCGGGCCGGCCCTGGTCCGCCCGGACGGCCGGCCGGATCATGCGGCGAAGCGCGGCTTTCCCACTCCCCTCAACTCCCTCGGCTGGTTCACCGGGATCGGGCGGCGGCGCGGCGCCCCGTCGGCGCTGCGCGGCTACGCCGCCGCGGACCCCTCGAGCGGCGGGCCGGTCGACGCGGTGAACGGCGCCTTCATGCTGATCCGGCGGGCGATGCTCGAGCGAGATCGGCCCCTTCGACGAGGGCTACTGGATGTACATGGAGGACCTCGACCTCTGCTACCGGGCCCGGCGGGCCGGCTGGCTCACCTGGTACGAGCCGGCGGCCGTCGCCGGGCACCTGAAGGGCGGCAGCAGCGGACCCGCGCGCAGCCTGCGCCTCGACCTGGGCCTTCCACCGGGGCATGTGGCGCTTCTACCGCAGGCACTACGCGGCCGAGCGGCCCAAGGTCGCTGAACGCCGCGGTCTACGCCGGGATCGCCGTCCGGCTGGCCTCATCTCGTCGCTGCGCGTCCGCGCCTCGAGTCGCGGACGTCAGTCGCTTGTGCGAGATCCCGAGCCTCCTCGGGGATCTCGCCCAGGTAGACCGGCTCGCGGCCCGGCCGGGGGCGCGTACGGCTGCCCGCGAATCGCCTCGTACTCGGCGGCGAAGGTCTCCCACGGATGCGTCGTCGCATCGGCACGTTGGTGGCCACCCCGCCGTGGAACTGGTGAAAGGTCGCCTCGCCCAGCAGGCAGATCGGCGTCATCCTCGGATCCTCCACCAGCCGCTTGAAGAGGTCCAGGTTGACGAGGCCCCCGCCGGGGGATCGAAAGCGCTCGTCGAATCCACCCGCGTCCAGGAAGGTCTCCCGCCGGAGGGCGAAGCAGTTGCTCTCCCTGACCGCCGAGAAGAACCCGCGCTCGCCCACCGAGGCGGCGGGAGTGGAGATCGTGAACAGCGCATAGCCGTTCCGGCGCCAGTCCACGCTGTCGAGAAGCCGGTCCTCCTCGCGCTGGGCCGTATCCGCTGCCCGACCAGCTCGTTCTGCGAGGCCGGCCCCAGGTGCATGCCGATCGTGTAGACGAACGGCTCGGGGTGCTCCCGCAGAGGCGGTGAGCGCGCCCGCGAGGATCCCCGGGGTGAGCATCCTGGCGCCGTCGATCAGGCACATCACCCAGGGAGTCGAGACCTCGGCGGCGACGCGGTTGATCGCCGCCGCCGGCGACGGATCGCCGCCGGCGGCTCGCGGACCAGCCTGAAGTTGGGGCCGAACCGCGTCACCTCCGACTCCGAGAGCGGATCGGAGGAGCCGTTGTCGATCGCGACCACCTCGTAGTCGCCCGGCGCCGACCCCGCGCTGGTACTCGGGGCTGAGGGTGTAGAGCGTGCGCGCGGCCTCGCGCCGCATCTCGAAGAAGACCGCGATCACGGTCAGGCTCGGATCGGCCATCGGGTCTCGTCGCTCAGCTCAGGCGGCCAGCGGCACGTAGGTGCGGCCCTGGTCGTAGATGTTCTCGGGGAAGGCAGAGGGGCCGAAGAACCAGCTCTCGATCGCGTAGCGCGACCT
The DNA here is from genome assembly GCA_963728875.1 of uncultured Solirubrobacterales bacterium. GTDB lineage: Bacteria > Actinomycetota > Thermoleophilia > Solirubrobacterales > 70-9 > DASUPK01. The sequence goes on along the minus strand of CAVSLJ010000002.1, from coordinate 24,136 downwards.
TCGACATCGACGGGTCGGTCCGGCAGTCGCGTGGAGATAGAGGTCGTCGAAGAGCATCACGTCGCCGGGCTCGAAGATCGGCCTGCAGGATCGGCAGGCCGGCGGCGACCTCCTCGGCCATCTGCGGCGAGACCACCCAGTCGAAAACGGCGCCCTCGGTGCCGGTCGGCACGATGTGGTCGAGGCGGCGCGGCACCAGGTCGAGGCCCGGGCGCGTCGTCGCCGCAATGCGAGAGCGAGAGCCAGACGTTCAGGGCACGCACGTCGCCGAGGAAGGCGCCGTCCTGGTGCCAGCCGGGCATGGCCGTGGCCCACGTCCGGGCGCCTGCCTTGCGCAGCGTGCACTTCTGCATCGAGACGGCCGGCGGCTCGCCGAGGTAGTCGCGCGCGAGCCGCCGAAGCCCCGTCCGTCGAAGGTCTCGAGCATGTCGAACATCAGCCGGGGCGAGTCGGCGGCCCAGATGCCGGCGCTCGCGTGAGTCCAGCGCCCCACCGCCGGCTTCGCTCCCTCTGTTGCCCACCGGCCTGCAGGTCGTAGCTCTCCGGATCGAACTCCTCGTAGTAGCCGTCGCCGGCGCTCCGACCTTGGCGCGGGCCTCGCGCGCCGCGAAGGCGCGGTCGATCTCCTCGCGCAGGAAGGCGCAGTCGTCTCGGGGTCGACCAGGCCGCGGACCAGCAGGGCGCCGTGGCCGAGGATCGCCGCCCGCAGCAGCTCGGGGGTGAGCCGGTCGGGGGTGATCTCGGGCAGCAGTCCGGAGCCCTCGAGCGCGTCGAAGTCGGGGGTCGGGTAGGCGGCGGTGCCCGAGGCCTCGCGGCAGAGCTCGACGCCCGCCTGGTGGCGGAGCCGGAGCAGGCGTCGCTCGAGCTCGGGGTCGCGCGAGCGGCGGTTCTCCTCCGTGAGGTAGTCGATCTGCTCCCGCACCCCGTTCGAGGAGGCCGTCGTTCCTGATGTGGCCGGTTCGGCGATAGGCGGAACATAACAGCGACATGGCGACCCGGGCAAGAGCACTTCGAGTTCAGATCTCGGCTGAGTCGAAGAAGTGCACCGACTCCGGCAAGCCGCCCGTCAGCGTGAGCGTCTTCCCGGACCAGAACGTCAACCTGGCGCTCTCGAGCGGCCGGGGATACGCGAGGCTCGCGGATGACTCCGGTGTCCCCGTACGCGGTGAAGAGTCGGACAGCAAGTTCAAGCTCACTGGCCCGTCGATCGAGAACGCGCCCTACGGGATCGCGATGGCGAAGGACAGCGGGCTCCAGCAGCAGGGGCTCGCCGCGGTCAAGGCGTTGATGGCCGGCGGGGTGCAACGAGATCTTCGAGTACTGGAGGCTCCAGAGCGACGAGATCTCACCCGACCGTCAGAGCCGTGCCTGCTCAGCCCGCGAACGGGATGTAGTCGCGGCCGTTCAGACCCTCTGGGAAGGCGGAAGGACCGAAGAACCAGCACTCGATCGCGTAGCGCGGGTTCGACATGGAGGCGTTCGTCGCAGTGGAATGAAGGTAGAGCTCGTCGAAGAGCAACACGTCGCCCGCCTCGAAGATCGGCCTGACGATCGGCAGGCCGGCGGCGGCCTCCTCGGCCTTCTGCGGCGAGACGATCCACTCGTAGCGAACTCCGTCGGTTCCCGCCGGGACGATGTGGTCAAGCCGCCGGGGGACGAGGTCCATCCCGGGCGCATCGTCTCCGCAGTGGGACAGCGCGAGCCAGACGTTCAGCGCCCGCACGCGCCCGAGCTCGCCCAGGAACGCACCGTCCTGATGCCAGCGCGCGTGCTGAGACTCCTCCGGCATCGCCTTGCGAAGCGTGCACTTCTGGAGCGTCACGGCCGGCGGCTCGCCCAGGTACTCGCGGGCGACTTGCCGCAAGCCGACCCGGTCGAAGGCCTCGAACATCTCGAACATCAGCCGGGGCGAGTCGGCGGCCCAGATCCCCGAGTTCTTCACGAAGCCCCGCGGCAGCTGCTCGCCCTCCGGGTTGAATTCCTCGTAGTAGCCCTCGCCTCCGCCGGCGCCTTGGCCCGCCGCCTCGCGGGCCTGGTACGCGCGCTCGATTTCGTCCCGCAGCCGGCCCGAGTCCTCGGGGCTGAGCAGACCGCGGATCAGCGCCGCGCCGTGGCCGAGGATCGCCGCCCTTACGGCGCCGGCGTTCAGCTCATCCGCTCGCATCTCCGGGATCAGCGAGTCGTCGCGTAATGCTTCGGGGTCCGGGGCGACCACCTCGGCCCCGTTCGCCCCCGTCCGACGGAGCTCCAGCCCGGCCTGATGCCGGAGGCCGACGAGCCGGCGCTCCAGCTCGGGGCTGCGCGATCGCCGGTTCTCCTCCGTCAGGGCCTCGATCTTGTCGAAGACGCCGCTCGAGTCCACCATCCCTGGTGTGGCCTGTTCCGCGATGATCGCAACATACCAGCGGGCAGCGGGGTGGCAAGGCAAGATTCGAGGGAACGCGTGGCTGCCTCCGACGACAAGGCGCGACACAAGAAGTTCCGGGCCCAGATCCGGTCCCGGCACCCGCACTTCGGCGCAGCGTTGCTGGCGGATGCTCGCGCCACCGCCAAGGGGCGCCGGGCCCCCCTAAAGAGCGACTCCAGACCCCGGGCCACGCTGGAGGCCATCAGGCTCGCCTGGAGCAGCGACGCCTTCTTCGCTCAATCCCTCTACCGGGCGAAGGCCCGCCTTCAGCAGCTCAGGGTGCCGGTGCTGCCCAGGATCCTGCATCACCTGGCGATGATGATCGCCCAGGTATCCATCGGCGACAGCGCGATGATCGCTCCCGGGCTCCAGATCCTCCACGGTCAGATCGTGATCGACGGGGTCACGGTGATCGGTGAGGACGTCGCCATTGCTCCCTTCGTGACGATCGGGCTACGGGCCAGCATCGAGGGTCCCACGATCGGCGCGAACGTCACGATCGGCACCGGGGCGAAGCTGATCGGGCCGATTCGGGTCGGCGCCGGAGCGAGGATCGGCGCGAACGCCGTAGTACTCGCCGATGTTCCGCCCGGAACCACAGTTGTCGGGGTGCCGGCACGCCCTGTCGAGAAGGGGCCCGCAGCCGACGCTCAGGCGGCCAGCGGAATGTAGGCGTGGCCGTGAACGTCGTGGGGGAACGCCGATGGCCCGAAGAACCAGCACTCGATCGCGTAGCGGATCTTGGTCATTTCGGGGGTCGTCGCAGTCGCGTGCAGGTAGAGCTCGTCGAAGAGCATCACATCACCGGCCTCGAAGATGGGCCTGATGATCTCCAGGTCGCCGGCGGCCTGCTTCGCCATCGCCGGCGAGACCACCCAGTCGAAGACCGCGCCCTCGGTGCCGGTTTCCACGATGTGGTCCAATCGCCGCGGCACCAGGTCCATCCCCGGGGCGTCGTCCCCGCAATGCGAGAGCGTGAGCCAGACGTTCAACGCCCGGACGTCGCCCAGGAAGGCCCCGTCCTGGTGCCAGCCCGGGACATGGTGTCCTCTGTCCGGCTTCGCCCGGCGCAATGTGCACTTCTGAAGCGAGACGGCGGGAGGCTCACCCAGGTACTCGCGTGCGATTCGGCGCAGCCCGACCCGGTCGAAGGTGTCGAGCATCTCGAACATCAGCCGCGGCGAGTCGCCGGCGAAGACGCCCGCGTCCTTCACGAAACCCCGGCCGGTCACAGGCGGTGAGCCCGGGTTGGGGGTGAATTCCTCGTAGTAGCCGGCCTCCGGCTCCTCACCGTCGATGATGGCCGCGCGAGCCTGGTAGGCGCGGTCGACCTCCTCGCTGAGGCGGCTCGCTTCCGCGTCGTCGACGAGGCCGCGGATCAACAGAGCCCCGTGACCGAGGATCGCTGCCCTGACCAGCTCGGGCGTCAGCTGGTCGGGAGTGATCTCCGGGAGCGGACCAGAGCCATCCAGCGCGTCTAAGTCCGGCTCGGGGGCCCCGGGCTTCGCCGATGTCCGGCGGCACATCTCGAGACCGGCCTCCTGCCTGAGCTTCACCAGTCGCCGCTCCAGCTCCGGGTCGCGCGCTCTCCGGTTCTCCTCCATGAGGGCGCTGATCTGCTCCGGGACGCCTCCTGGCTCGATCTTCGTCCCCGATGTAGCCGGATCAGCGATGCGCGGAACATAACAGCGAGGGGCGCCCAGCCACAAGGGCGATTGGACCGGATCCAGGCGACGGCTGGCACACGGCGCATCAGTAGGCTCGGCCCGGGACGCATGACTCTCGATGTAGGGCGGCAAAGCGTATGCCGAGCTTCTGCAGTACTCGCTGGGACCCCGAGGCTGGGCGGTTTCATGATCGGTAACCACTTCGGAGTGAACGGCCTTCCCGAGCCGAGCCAATGGGCGAACAACACCTACGACGAGGCGGCGATCTTCGATCGCATCCTCACGGCCGCCGAGATCCGCGAGCTCGCGGCCGCCGCCGGGCCACCCTCCGCGTGAGTTGCGTCCGGGGCCTCAGCCCTCGGCGGAGGCGCCGGGGGCGCTGGATCGTCGCCAGACGGCCAGGAGGTCGCGCAGCCGCCGGTACTTGAGGCGCAGGATCGGCCGCTCGATCAGGTAATAGCTGGCCGCGGCGACCGCGACTGAGATCCCGAGCGTCGCGGCCACGATCACGGGAAAGGAGGCTGCCGCCCCCGACGGGCCGAGCTTGACCGTCACCACGAAGTGCCACAGGAAGATCCCGTAGGAGATCAGCCCGATCCACGCGACGAGAGGATGCGCGAGAAACCGCCGCGGCAACCCAAGCGAGCTCTGCCCGAACACGGCGGGCGCCAGCAGCAGGGCGGAGATCAGGCCGAAGGCGATGTGCCCGACGGCCTGCTGCTCGGGCAGGAACAGGAAGATATGTGGCGGCAGCCAGAGACAGAGGACGACGTAGCCGCCGATCGCCGCCAGCCAGAAGATCCCCGGATGGGAGGCCACTGCGCGCAAGGCTCTCGGTTGCCGGCTGTGGCCATGGAAGCGAGCGGAGACGACCGCCATGCCCATCCCGAGGGCAAACCAGAAGGCGTATCCGAAGACGCTGTGCCCGAACCAGCTCGGGACCTGAGCCTGCGGAATGAAGTGGCCGGGAACGGTCTGCGGGGCCCAGACGACGAAGCGAAGAAGCAGCGCCAGCCCGGCGACGCCCGCGAGCGTGACCAGCTCGGTCCACATCCAGCCTCGCGGGTCCAGGCCGCGCGTGAGCCTGCCGACGGCGAGCGCGTAGAGCGGCAACAGCGCGTAGAAGGTGAGCTCGGCGACGAGGCTCCATGTCTGAGCGAGTCCGCAGTCCGCCGGGGCGTCGCACACAACCGCGCCCGTGGTAGACGGGCAGCGTGTGGACAAGGGCGTACATCGGCCACCAGTGGCCGTCGACGACACCTGCCACGCCCGGCAGGAGGATGAGCGCGGTCAGCGCGACCCAGTACGCGGGATAGATGCGCAGGAAGCGCCGCTTGGCGTAATCGCCGACCGCCGGCGCCCTCGCTCCTCCGGCGCGGTGGGCGATGAATGGCCTGTACAGCAGGAAGCCGGAGATCAGGAAGAAGAGCGTGACCCCGATGTTCAAGTGCGCCAGGAGACGTCCCGCCAGAGACGGTCCCTCCGCGTCGCCGGCGCCCGCGGAGTGGACCATGACGACTCCGAGGACGGCGATCGCCCGCATCCCGTCGATCAGCGGGAAGCGAGGATGGTGCGGCGGTGGTGCGACGACGTCGGGGACGCCTTGCGCGTCGCCGGGGGCGGTCGTCGTCTCTCCGATGGTTGCCCCTTCGGCAGCACCGCCCGCCTGTTGTCCCCCTTGCCGACGATACGGAGGTGAACCGGCTCCACCGTCGTGTTGCGTGCCGTCTCGAGCGCGTCGTTGGCGCTCGAGAAGCCCGTCAGCGACTCGAGCTGCTTGGCCGTCGTGTACGTCATCGGCATGTCGCCGGCATCGTGCGCGTCGAGTGCTTTCTGCGGATCGAACCAGCCGGCTTCCACGGTCTGCGAGCCGTCTGGCTTGGGCTGCGCGTCGGGCGGAGCGGGCGCCAGGAAGAAGTGGGTGACGAAGGGCGACGCGATCCACTCCGCGTACGGAACCAGGGCGGAGGCATCCACGTCGATCCGGGCCGCATCCGAGACCGCCTCGGCCCCGGCGGCCTGGGCCGCCTGGTCGCTGTCGTCACCCGGATCGATTCCGGCGCCGGGTAGGACCCACTGATTGGGCGCGAGGTAGGTCTTCGTTCCGTGCTTGACCAGTAGCACCTCGAGACTCCGATCTGCATGCGGTCCGCCGCGGAGCAGCAATCACGTTTGCCGCCTGGCGAGACCCCGCCGTGGTGGTGGTGTTGTCCCCACCCCCGCCCCCGCCCCCGCAGCCTCCGGCCAGAAGCGCGCTGGCGAGCACCGCAGCGATCGCTAGCGCCGCTCGATGTCTCCCCCGCCTTGAGGCGACGTGCACGCCGGAATCCTAGTCGAGGCTGGCCGATTTCTGCGGGACCCGGCGCAGATAGCCGCCGGCGTTGAACGTCGGGGCGAGCTGCCCCATCCGCGGGTCGCGGGCGAAGCGCTGTGGTCTCGCAGGATCTCCCTCACCGCCTCGGCCGGGCCCGGCCCCATCGCGGGCCAGACCGGGAGCCCCGTGATGGTGTCCTCGAAGACGACGCCCGACCCGGCGGGCACCAGCGGCGAGTAGAGGTCGAAGGCGCTGCAGCAGCCAGTCGCGCCTGGCGAGGCCGAAGACGACGAGCGCGTTCGGCGGCTCGCCCGACCGTCTCTCGCACCTGCTGCGACGGTCTCGTCGTCGAGCGGGTCGCCGGTGAGGTAGGTGAGCCGCGGGTGCCGCGGCAGCTCGTCGGCGGGACGCTCGCCGATCGAGAGCACCTGGCCGTGCCCGACCAGCTCGCAGATCGAGGCGAGGAACAGGGCGCGGCCTCCGCCGTCGCTCGGGGTCTCGATCACCCAGTCGGGCCGGGCGTCGACGATCAGCTCCTGGTAGGCGAGCAGGTCCGTCGGCGACTTCGCCACCGGATGGCCGAGCCAGTTCGTCCGCTGCCAGCGGAAGCTGCGCCAGTAGGCGTCGGTGAACTCGGCCAGCAGCTCCTCCGGCAGCGGCACCGGCCTGTCTCGGGCGGCCGTCCGCCTCGAGCGCGTAGGGCGTGTGGACGAAGCCGACCGCGCCCGTGCGGCGCGGGCGGGTGCGCAGGGCGGCCTCGGTCATGCTGCCGACGTAGTGGAGCGGCTTTCCGATCCAGCGGTACGGGCGGTGGCGCAGCTCGGCGTAGTGCTCCCGGTAGGACGGGATCAGCTCGGCGAGGCTCTCGGCGTCGGCCTGGTTGGTGGTGGTGCCGCCGTGGACCTGGTGGAAGCTGCCCTCCCCGAGGATCGGTGACGACGTTGACGCCCGGCGTCGCGCCGAGCCGCTCGTAGAGGTCGAGGTTGGTGAACCCGCCGCCGGGCATCGAGAAGCCCTCGTCCATGCCGCCGGCCTGCTCGAGCAGCCGCCGCGGCACGAACAGGCAGTTGCTCTCCCACATCCCGTCGAACCAGTCGCGCTCGCCGATGAAGTGGCCGATCTCGAACAGCCGGTAGCCGTCGAGCGGCCAGTCGATCTGCTCGAAGAGAGCGTCCTCGTATTCGCGGTCGTAGCCCTCGTGGATCAGTCATCGCCTGCTGCCCGGGCCCGATGTACCACTGCTGGGTGGCGACGATCGGCGGGCTCGTGGCTGCGGATCCCCATCATCCCGTAGTGGAGGACGCGCGGGGTGAGCACGTGAGCGCCGTCGACCATCAGCGCGATCACCTCTCCCCGCGGCGACCTCGATGCCCCGGTTGAGCGCCGGCGCCGGCGAGGGCGTGCGCCTCCTCGCCCGAGATCCAGGTAGCGGAACTGCGGGCCGAAGCTCCGGACGCACTCGCTCGCCCAGCTTCTGGTCCTCGGCGGACCCGTTCTCGACCACGACGACCTCGTAGTCGAGGTCGTCGATCTCGCGCTGATAGGCGCGCGAGAGCGAGTGCAGAGTGCGCTCGGCCTCGCGCCGCATGTTGTGGACGACGACGACGACGGAGAGCTCGCACGGGCGAGTCCGGGAGCGGCGGGGCGAGCGGGGCGTGGCCGCGAGCCGGCTCCGCCGGCGACGGCGGCCCAGCGCTCGGCGCCGGCTGCGCCTTGCGCCAGTAGACGGCGTCGGTCGTCGATCCGCTCGATCGGCTCCTCGATCCCCCGGCGCTCGCGGAAGGCCTCGACCGCCTCGCGGCAGCCCTGCGAGTCACATCCGTCGACCACCACGAAGCCGCCGATGCTGACCTTGTCGTAGAGGGCGTCCAGGACCCCCGCCGGCGAGTCCGACGAGCGCGGCGTCGATCCGCAGCAGCGCGACCTTCTCGATCGGCGCGTCCGCCAGGGTCTCCGCGACCGGGCCCTGGAGGAAGCGGACCTGCTCGTCGAGCAGGCCGAACCGCGCGAAGCCCGCCCGCACCATGTTCAGGTCGGCGACCTGGTTGGCGACGCCGTTCGCGTCCGGCGCCGAGCTCAGCGGGGCTGTTGAACCGGTCGGCGGCCCAGACCCGCCGGTCGCGCATCTCGTGGGCCTCGAGGTAGCCGCGCATGAAGATCGCGCCGCCGCCGCGGCCGACGCCGCACTCGACCAGGTCCCCCTCGACCGAGGCCCCGCGGATCGTCTCCAGGCAGCGCTCGAGGTGGTCGAGCCGGATATCGCCCATCGCCGCGTACGGGAAGGACAGCGGGTCGGACATGCCGTCCGGGCGCGAGCCGGCGCGCCTCGCCTGCTCGAGCTGGCGAAGCCCGCCCGCGGAGGTGCCAGGCCGGGTCGCGAAGGCGAGCCCAGTCGGGTGCGCACGCCGCTTCCCCTGGCAGGAGACCAGGTACTCGAGGCGCGCCTCGTTCTCGAGGTTGTGCTCGTTGAGCAGCGCCCCCTTCAGCATCGCCAGGTAGCGCTCGGCGGCTCGCGTCCGCGCTCTCCACGTCGAAGCGGGCCATCAGGTCGCGCTTCTCGACGATCAGCTGGATGCGGAGCGACTCGCTCAGCTCGAGCAGCTCAGTAGCGGCACTCGGCGCTCTCCAGCCAGTCGAACGCCGCGGCGAGCTCCGGCTGCGCGGCGAGGCGCTCCTCCTCGGCGACGACCGCCAGCCCGAAGTAGATCGGCAGGACGACCCGCCGCAGCGGGCGGTCGTGCTCGGCGATGAAGTCGTCGAGGGCGGTCATCACGCCGTTGCGCGGACCGCCCTCGATCGAGCGCGTTGTCGAAGACGTAGTTGACGCCGCCCCTCGGGCAGCAGCGCCTCGTGCCCCGGGACGCATCCCCGCGCGTCGGTGAGGCTGGCGGAACTCCTCCGGGATGCGGCTCGGGCTCGTAGTAGAGATCGCGGCGGCCGTAGGGCCAGCCGACGTCGTGCAGGATGAGCACCGGGAGCATCGCGCCCGCCTCGCGCGCCGTCGCGCTCAGCATCTCGAGCTCCCCGTGGACCGTGTACCAGTTGTGGTCTCCGTCGATCAGCGCGACGTCCGCCGGCTCGAGGCGCGGCAGGACGTTGTGGCTGATGTCCCGGTGAAAGACGTAGCGGCCCGGGAAGCGCCGCTCGTGCTCGGCCGGGTTGAACTCCGGCTCGGGGTCGATCACGTCGACGCTGGGTGTCCGGGCCGAGCAGGTCGAGCAGCCGGATCGTGGTGTCGCCCCTCAGCGCGCCGATCTCGACCACCCGCTTGGCGTCGGCGGCGCGGATCACCGGGGCGATGGCTATGTCCCAGAAGCGGGAACAATGAGATCCTCTCCCTTAGACCCGAAGGCTGCAGAAGACTAACCCGAGTCGCTGCAGCGCACCTCAGAGCTGCTCGGCGACCCGCGGGGCCTCGCGGTCGAACAGCCAGGCCCCCAGCATGAGCACGCGTGACCAGCACGAGCATCGGGATAGATCCAGTAGACCGCCCCGCCCAGCGCCTCGGAGAAGGTGGGCGCGCTCGGGTCGACCATCCAGACGCGCGTCTGGGCGAACAGCGGGGCGAGCGGGTTGAGCACCAGGAGCGCCTTCCAGCCCGGCGGGAAGAGCTCGATCGGGAAGAGGACGGGCGAGCCGTAGAACAGCACCCGCGAGATCACCGTCCAGATCTGCGCGATGTCGCGGAAGCGCACGTAGACGGTCGCCAGCACGCAGCGCCGTGCCGACCGTGAAGGCGTACAGCCAGAGGATCAGGACCGGGAGCAGCAGCCAGGTGGTCAGCACCGGCACGCCGGTGACGAAGACCAGGAAGGCGAAGACGACGACCAGGTCGAGCCCGAGCGTGAAGGTCGAGGCCAGCACGATCGAGAGCGGGATCACCAGGCGGGGGAACTCCATCTTGCGCACCAGCGCCTCCCGCCCGACGATCGAGGTCATCGCCCGGGTGGTCGCCTCCCCGAAGAACTGGAAGAGCATGATGTTGATGATCAGCATCGCCGCGTAGTTGTGGACGCTGCCGAAGCGGACCACCCTGGTGAAGACCAGGTAGAGGATCCCGAAGAGCAGCAACGGGGACATCAGCGACCAGAGGTAGCCGAAGACCGAGCCCTGGTACTTGAGCTTGAAGTCGGTCTTCGCCATGTACCAGAGCAGGCGCCAGAAGCGCCTCGGGTCCCCGGTCAGCGCCGAGGGGCCGCGGATCTCGCGAAGCTCGGTCGCGGGCTGCGGCTGCCGGCGGTCGCGTTCACGGCTCCGCGTCGCGTCGGCTCTCCTGCGGGCTCGGCGACCTGCGTCTCGACCTCGTAGCCGAGCGACACGACCCCGGCCTGCCGGCCCGCCCGTTGCCGCCGCGATGGAGAAGGCGAGCTGGCCATCTCGCTGGATCTGCGTGCGAGGTCGCCCTCGCCGCTGATCGACCAGCGGCGTGGGCGTTGTAGCGGCCCGGGCGCGAGCCGGTTCTCGATCTTGACCGAGACGTAGACGCTGCTCGCCGCGGCCGAGCCGCTCGGCGTCGTCCCTCGAGCGGGATCGGCGGCGGGGCGAAGACCTTCGCCCCGGTGCTGGTCGTGAGCCAGAGCCGCAGCCTGCGCCGACTCGAGCGGCTCGTCGGCGTCCAGGATCAGGCGCAGCGGCAGCGGCTTGCCGATCCGCAGCTCGACCGTCTCGGTCCAGCCGCCCTCGCGAATCGACCGCGCCCATCCCCACGACCCGCACCGGGGCGCGCTTCTCGAGCTGCGGCGTGCGGGGCGGCTCGCAGGCTCGTGTAGCGGGCGCCGACCTCGCGCGGGGTCGCCCTGGCAGTCGATCCGCCCCCCCTCGAGCATCATTGCCCGGTCGCAGTGACGCTCGAGGTTGGGCACCGAGTGGCGTGACGAGCACCACCGTGCTCCGGCCGCGCCGCTTCAGCTCCTCGAAGGTCTCGTGGCAGCGCCGGGCGAACGGCGGGTCGCCCGACCGCCAGCACCTCGTCGAGCAGGAGGATCTCGGGATCGATCTGGATCGCGATCGCGAACGCGAGCCGGGCCCGCATCCCCGACGAGTAGTTCTTCAGCTTCATGTCGACGAAGTCCTCGAGCTCGGCGAACTCGATCACCGCGTCGAATCGCCGGCGGGCCTCCGCCGGGGTCAGCCCGAGCATCAGCCCGTTGGTGATCACGTTGTCCCGGGCCGACATCTCGGGATGGAAGCCGACCCCCAGCTCGATGATCGGCGAGATCGTCCCCGCGACCCTGATCCGGCCGCGGTCGGCGCGGTAGATGCTCGCGAGCAGCTTCAGCAGGGTGCTCTTGCCGGACCCGTTGCGCCCGACGATGCCGAAGAACTCGCCCCGGTGCACGTCGAACGAGATGTCCCGGAGCACCTCGAGCTCCCGGTACTCGGTCGCCCTGAAGGGGTGGACGAACCGCTCCTTGAGGGTGTCCGGCTGGCCCGTGGCGACCCGAAAGCTCTTGCAGAGCCCTCGGACCTCGATCGCAACGGCCCTGTCGTCTCGGTTAGCTGGCATCATCCGCACCCTGTGTCAGCGGAATTGGCAATGATAGTTTGAGTCCTGTTGACACCGGAAGGAACCGAGGCGAGACTGAGCTTGATGGCGTCAACGCCGGGAGAAGAGTCCGACGCGTCGCGCGCTCGTCGTCCTGGGCATGCATCGCAGCGGCACCTCCGCCGTTGCGCGGCTGCTGATGCTGCTCGGCGCAGACGCGCCCGAAGCGCCTGATGCCGCCCGACTCGAGCAACGAGACCGGGCCACTGGGAGCCGCTCGAGATGATCACGCTCCACGACGAGATCTTCCGGTCGCTGTCCATCTGGTGGGACGACATCTCGCACCTGCCGCCGTCCTGGTTCGAGTCCGCGGCGGCCCGCGAGTTCGAGCGCCGGGCGGTGGAGATGCTGCGCGAGGACTACGGCGACTCCCCCCTGTTCGTGGTCAAGGACCCGCGCATGTGCCGGACGCTCCCGCTCTGGCGCAGCGGCCTTCGCGGAGTACGGCGCCGAGCCCTCATACGTGATCGTGGTCCGGCACCCGATGGAGGTCGCGAGCTCGCTGAAGGCGCGCGACGGGATGACCCCCGCCCGCGGCCTGCTGCTCTTCCTCCGGGACATGCTCGCGGTCGAGCTCGAGACCCGCGGCGCGCCCCGCGTCTTCGTCTCCTTCGAGCAGACCCTGTCGGACTGGAGGTCGGTCGCCGAGCGGATCTCCGAGGGGCTGGACATCACCTGGCCGAGCCTCACGCACCGGACGACGGTCGAGGTCGAGCGCTTCCTCTCGCCCAAGCAGCGCCACCACGTCGCCACCGGAGAGGACCTCGAGGCGAGGGCCGAGGTCGTCGGACTGGGTGAAGTCGACCTACTCGATCCTCGAGCAGGCGGCCGAATCCGGGATCCGAGCCCGACCGGGAGGGGCTCGACGAGATCCGCGCGCAGCTCGAGGAGGCCGACCTCGCCTTCGGCCCGATCCTGGCCGAGGCCGAGCTCGACGGCCCAGGCGAGCCGGAGCTCGAGCGAGGCCTCGGTGAGACCGAGGCGGCTCGGCGAGCACGATCCAGGAGCCGAGCGGCCGAGAGACTCGCCGAGCGGGTCTCGCGGATCAGGGTCCACGCAGCTGGAGAGCCTCGCGGAGCTGGCGCATCACGCCGGCCGCCTGCGCAGCCTCGGCGCCGCCGCGAGGCGGCTGCTGCGCCGGCCCACTGAGCCAGCCGGCGCCCGCCCGGCCGCCGTCGCCGGACCCAGCGGCGGCGCCGAGCGGCGGAGCCGCCGCGGCAACCCGGCCGCGAGCAGTGCTCCGTCGCCCTCCGGCAGCGCCCGAGGCCGCCGGGATCCGCGGCGCCGGCCGAGCCGCGCCGCGCCGGCTCCGACGGCCCGGACCTCGCGGGCAGAGCCTGATCGCCTGGATCCAGCATCTGGAGGGGTCGCGCAGCTGGCGGATCACCCGGCCCGCTGCGCGACCTCGGCGCCCTCGTCAGGCGGCTCCTGCGCCGCCCGGTGAGCCAGCCCGAGCCGCCGGCCGTCTCGGCGGCGGCGCGCCGGCCCGCGCCCGTCCCCCAGCCCGGCCCGGCGCCCTCCGGCCACCCGGTGCCGCGGCAGGCCGGACACCATCGCCCAGGCTGTCGGCGGGAGCAGCTGGTCGCCTGGATCCAGCACCTCGAGAGCTCGCGCAGCTGGCGGATCACCCGGCCGCTGCGCGACGCTCGGTGCCCTCGCCAGGCGGCTGCGCGGCAGCCGGTGAAGCCAGCCCGAGCCGCCCGCGGTCTCCAGCGCGGCCCGCCGGGCGCGGCAGCCGCGGCCGGCCGGCGCTCGCGCCGGGTCCGGGCGCGAGCGGCAGCCGCGGCCGCGGACCCCAGGCAGCGCCGGCCGGGACTCGCGGCGCGGGCCCGCACGCGCCCGGCTGCCGAGGCCGCCCCCGGCCGCGACGGAGCCCCTCGTCCGGGGCGACGCGGACGAGGTGGTGACCCAGATCCGCGACCTCGACCGGCCCCGACGCGGCGCTTCGAGGAGTTCGACCCGAGATCGCCGCCGGTCGCGAGCGGCAGCGCGAAGCTGATCGCGTTCTACCTGCCGCAGTTCCACTCGATCCCCGAGAACGACGCCTGGTGGGGCGAGGGCTTCACCGACTGGCGCAACGTGGCCCGCGGCATCCCGCGGTTCGCCGGCCACTACCAGCCGCGCATCCCGCGCGACCTCGGCTATCTACGACCTCAGCGACCCGGAGGTGATCCGGCGCCAGGTCGAGCTCGCCCGCGCGGCGGGCCTGCACGGCTTCTCCTTCTACTACTACTCGTTCAGCGGCAAGCGGCTGCTGGAGCGCCCGCTCGAGGCAGTTCCTCGCCGACCCCTCGCATCGACTTCCCGTTCTGCGTCACCTGGGCGAACGAGAACTGGACCCGGCGCTGGGACGGCCTCGACGAGGAGACCCTGATCCGCCAGGAGCACGACCCCGACGACGACGAGGGCCTGGTCGACGACCTGCAGCGGCATTTCGAGGACCCGCGGTACATCCGGATCGAGGGGCGCCCGCTCTTCCTCGTCTACCGGTTCGACGTGCTGGCGGACGCGCGCGAGACGGTCGCCCGCTGGCGCGAGCTGTGGCGGGAGCGCCACGACGAGGACCCGCTGATCCTCCTCGTCCAGTCGTTCGAGGACGACCCCCGGCCCTACGGCGCCGACGGGGCGGTCGAGTTCCCGCCCCAGCGCATGGCCCGCTGGGACAACACGATCGGCAGCGAGCCTGCACTTCTTCGACCCCCAGTTCGCGGGCTACGTCATCGACTACGAGTCGGTGCTGAATGCCGCGCTGCAGCGGCAGGCGCCTGCCGTATCCGTGGGCCCGCGGGGTCACCCCGTCCTGGGACAACGACGCCCGCCGGCAGGGCGCGGGCACGGTCCTCCACGGCTCCACGCCCGAGCTGTACGAGCGCTGGCTGCCGACGCTCGTCGACGCCGCGCCGCGAGCACCCGGTCGCTCGGCGAGCCGCTCGTCTTCATCAACGCCTGGAACGAGTGGGCCGAGGGCGCCTACCTCGAGCCCGACGTCCACTTCGGCGGCGCCTACCTGAACGCGACCGCCCGCGCGGTCTGCCGCGACCGGCCACCAGTCGCCGCCGCCAGCTGCCCGGCGAGCTCGCCGCGGAGAAGACGAAGGTCCTGCTGGTCGGCCACGACGCGCACCCGCACGGCGCCCAGATGAACCTGAGAGGGCTCGGCGAGCGGCTGCGCGCACCAGTTCGGCTGCGAGGTCGCCTACCTGCTGCTCGAGGGCGGGCCCGCTGACGGCCGACTACCGACAGCACGGCGAGGTCCACGTCTGCGAGCGATCCCGAGCTGCATCGGCCCGATCGCGCGGCAGCTGCGCAAGCGGGGCTACGCGCACGCCATCGTCAACACGCTCGCGGCCGCCGAGCGCCGCTCGCCGCCGCTGAAGGAGGCCGGGTTCCGCGTCGCTCTCCTTCGTCCAGGAGCTCCCGGGGATGATCCGCGAGCAGGGGCTCGAGCGACGCGGCCGAGACCGTCGCCGCGGCACAGCAACACGGTCGTCTTCCCGGCGACGGCGGTCGCCGAGTCGTTCGCGGAGTTCGCGCAGGTGCCGCCCGAGCGGACCGCGATCCGGCCCCAGGGCCTATTCAGGGAGAGACGGACGCCGCCGCCTCCGCGCCGTGACGAGCCTGAGGAGCGAGCTCGGCATCCCGGAGCGAGGCCCGCGTCGTGCTCAACGTCGGCTACGCGGACCGCAGCAAGGGGATCGACCTCTTCCTGGAGGCGGCGGCGCAGGCGGCCGCCGAGGCGCCGGACCTGCACTTCGTCTGGCTCGGCAACCTCAACGCCGAGGCCCTGGAGCTGCGCGCCGAGGCGGAGCGCTCGGGCGCGGAGAACGTCCACTTCGCGGACTTCACCGAGGACGTATCGCCCTATCTCGCGCTGGCCGACGTCTTCTTCCTCAGCTCCCGGGAGGATCCCGTTCCCCTCCGTCGGTGCTCGAGGCGCTGGACGCCGGGCTTCCCGTCGTCGCCTTCCGCGGCTCGGGCGGCAGCGAGCCGCTCGCCGAGGAGCACGGAGCGCTGGTCGCCGCCGAGGACGTCCCGGCGGCCGTGCGAGCGCTGCGCCGGTGCGCGGCCGAGGACGACCCGGCGGCCGCCGAGGCGAGGCGGCGGGTGGTCCGCGACCAGCTACCAGTACGACGCCTGGGCCTTCGACCTCCTGCGCCTGCTGGACGGCGGACCTGAAGAAGGTCTCGGTGGTCGTGCCGAACTACAACTACGCCGACCACCTGGCCGAGCGCCTCGACAGCATCTTCGACCAGACCTATCCGATCTTCGAGCTGATCGTCCTCGACGACGCCTCGACCGACGGAAGCCTCGAGCGGCTCGAGGAGATCCGGGAGCGGACGGGGCCGCCGGTTCCGCGTCGTCGCGAACGAGGAGAACTCGGGTTCGGTCTTCAGGCAATGGGCCATGGCCTGCGAGCTCGCACGGGGCGACTACCTCTGGATCGCCGAGGCGGACGACCGCTGCAAGCCGGACTTCCTCGCGCGGCTGATGCGGGAGATGGACGAGGGCGTCGCCTTCGCCTTCTCCGACTCCGCGCAGATCGACGAGAGCGGCGCAGCTGCTCGACGACAGCTACCAGGACTACTACCGGCAGTCCGCCAACGGCATGATGCAAGCGCGACTTCGTGCTCGACGGCGATCGAGTTCGTCCGCCGCTGCCTGGTCGAGCGCAACCTGGTCCTCAACGTCAGCGCCGTGGTCTGGAACCTGAGCTGCCTGAGGGAGACGCTGGACCGCTGCCTCGACGAGCTGCTCGACTACCAGCTCGCCGGCGACTGGCACCTGTACGCGGCCACCGCGCTCGGCGGCAAGCGCGTCGCCTATGTCTCCGACCCGCTGAACATCCACCGGCGCCACGCGAACGGTGTGACCGGACTCGCTCGACAAGGAGCTCCACCTCGAGGAGGTGCGCCGTGTCCATGCAGACTCAGCGACTGGCTGCCGGCGGACGAGGACGACCGTGCCCGCATGGAGAGCTACGAGGCGAAGCTCGAGGAGCAATTCGGCCTGACCTCGTATTGACGCCCGCCGCCGAGCTCGCGGTCCCGACCCACCTCCAGCGTCGGGGGTACAAGTCGCGCCGAGGAGTGGCTCGAGTCGGGTCGCTTCCTGGTGGATCTGCTCTGCCGGACGACCGGCCGGCGGGACCTCTCCGGCGTGGACCTGCTCGACGTCGGCTGCGGCACCCTGCTCGTCAAGACCCTCCTCGACAACGGGCTACCGCTGGGGCGCTACGCCGGGATCGACGTCTCCGCAGGACCTGGCCGCCTGGCTACGGGCCAATGTCTCGGATCCCAGGTTCGAGTTCCACGCGATGGATGCCCAGAACGCGCTCTGCAATCCCGGAGGCAGACCGCTGGCGAGCTTCGACCAGCTTCCGCTCGGGCGAGCGCGAATTCAGCCTGATCTCCGCTGTTCGCAGGCTTTCACCCACCTGCCCCCCGGACGACCTCACGCGACGATGCTGCGGCTGCTCCGTCGCCATGTCAAACCGGACGGGAGGCTGGCCCTCTGTCTCTTCCTGATCGACTCCGAGCATCCCCCGGCCCTGGCAGAGGCGATCCGAAGGCGCCTCAACAGCAATGATCCGGCGATCAGGGCCGAGACCGAAGCCAGCCTCGACAGGGCCCTCCGGCAGGCCGCGGGCGCCGGCCACGACCCCCGGTTCGTGGACGCGGATCCCGACCGTCCCCTCGCTCAGGCCCGCTACACGAGGGACTACGCGATCGAGCTCATCGACGGCGCGGGCTGGGCGATCGACGCCATCCATCCGCCGGAGCGCCACCTCCGGCACCTCGTCGTCTGCCGCCCGATCTGATCGAGACGCCAGGTAGGATCGCACGATGCCCTCCTCCGAAGCCTCTCAGCGCGGCGTGGAAGCCAAGGACATGGCGTGGGCCCAGGGAGGGGTTCCCTGCCAGCGGAGGAGTGGCAGAGGGCCGGGCGCTTCTCGTCGACCTGTTATGCCGGGAGACACGCCGGGAGGACCTTTCCGACGTCGACCTGCTCGACGTCGGTTGCGGCACCCTGCTCGTGCAGACGCTGCTCGGAAACTCCCTGCCGATCGGGCACTACACGGGAGTCGATGTCTCTCCCGAGGTGATCGGGTGGCTCGAAGCCAACGTCTCGGATCCCAGGTTCGATTTCCACCGTCTCGACGCTCACAACTCGATGTACAACCCCGACGGCACGCAGCTCGCGGACTTCGATCTGCTGCCGGTGGGTGACCGCCGCTTCGACCTGATCTCGCTCTTCTCGGTCTTTACACACCTGGCCCCGGGTGACTACGTGGCGATGCTCCATCTGCTGCGGCGTCACGTGAAGCCGGATGGGACCCTGCTCTTCTCCCTCCACCTCGCCGATCCCAAGCTTGCTCCCGCTTCTCACGCCGTCGCCGTAAGGGTGCAGCTCGAAAGCGACGACCCCGAGGTCAGGGCGCTGGCGAAGCTCAACCAGGCGCAGCAGGCGGAGCGCGCGCGACGGCAGTCAGCGGCCGCCGGCTACGATCCTAGGTTCGTCGACGAGATCCCCGGGAAGCCGTTGCAGGTTGCGCGATACACGGAGGACTACGCAATCGAGCTCTTCGAGGGAACCGGCTGGGAGATCGCCGGCATCCACCCAGCTCACCCGAAGGGCTACATCCAGCACTACATCATCGGCCGCCCGATCTGACGGCGACCGTCAGGGACTGCCCTCGAGTGGGGACTCCTCGCCTTCGCGCACGTAGTCCCAGCGGCCGTAGAAGTCCTTGCGCGTGTACGCCACGCTCGTCGGCGCCTGGATCCAGACCCGCGGCTCCGGTCCGAGGTAGTACTGACCGACGCCGACGCCGGTCCCGGTGCCCATCAGACCGGGAGGCGGTGCATCGAAGTGCTCACGCCAGAAGCGCTCCGAGAAGAAGATCGCACAGTAGTCGATGCGCCGGTACTCGTCCATGAACATGTAACCCTGCGCGGTGAGGCGCGGCCAGAGGTTGACGACGCAGTCGTACATGCTGGCCTCGTAGTCCACGTCGAGGAATGCAAGGACGACCGGCTCCGTGTGTACCGGCAGCGTGTCCCGGAACCAGCCCTTGCGAAACGAGCAGCACTCGACCGCCCCAAAACGGCCGACGTTCTCCTTCACCGTGTCGATCTCGCCGCGCAGGACGCCCTCGCCGAGGGGCTGGCGTACTTGTCGCCTGGCTCGGCCGGCGGGAGACCCTCGAAGGAGTCATAGACGATCAGATCCCGCCCGACGATGTCGCAGACGAGCGACAGGCAAGCGGTGGAGCCGCCCAGCCAGCAGCCGCACTCCACCACTGCACCCTTCACCTCGGGCGGGATCTCCAGGAGCTTGGCCGCCATTGCGAGGTGCGCCTTGTACGAGGTACCGGTCAGGACCTTGCGCGTCGCTCGTCGCATCTTGAACGCCAGCGCAAGCTTCCGTCGCCACGTCATCCCGTAGCTCGGGTGAAACCGGGGGTTGTAGAGCAGGAACAGGGCGGTGAGCGGCATTGACAGCGCGTGGTAGGTGCGCTGGAGGAACCCCATGATCTTGAGATCCCGCATGGCAGCACGGCTCAGCTGTGGCCGGTCGCCGGACCCGGCGGCCAGCACCTCCTTGGGTGGCGGCAGCGGCGCCGTCAGCGTCCGGCCGCGAGCCTGTTCGGATCCTTCGTTGCCGGCCACCAGGCAGCGAGTATACGGCGCACTTAGTGCCGATCCGGATCACTTCCTGCTCACCAGGACCTCGAGGAACTCCCCGTCGATCCCCAGCTCCCGGTCGACCAGCACGTAGACGGTGGTGAGCAGCCCGCTCGAGCGGGCGATGATCGCGCCGATGTCCTGGCCCCAGTGCATCGGTCACCAGCGAGCCGGCCTCGTCGATCGGGTTGCCGTGGTACTCGGGCTCGGCGAGGTACTCGATCGCCCCGTCCCGGCTCGCGGGCCCGGCGCTCCGAGACGGCCAGGCCCGGGTAGATCGGCGTGGTGAAGACGTGCGCCCCGCCGGGCCTCAGCGTCCGGGCGATCTCGCGCGAAGGCGCGCCTCGGGATCGAGCACGTGCTCCATCACGTCCTGCGTGATCACCAGGTCGAAGCTCTCGTCCGGGAAGGTCTGCCGCGAGAGGTCCTCGCTCCGGATGCCCCGCTCCGTCGATCCCGGGCGCGACGCCGGGGAAGTAGTGGGTCGCGCACGTAGGAGGGGCAAAGGCGCGCGCAGCCGCTCGGAGGAGGGCAGCCCCGGCGAGGACTCGTGGATCGCGAGCTCTCGCCAGTTCGGGAACTGGCGCTCGAGCACGGTGAGCAGGGCCCGCTCGCGCGGGATCGAGCCGCAGCGCTCGCAGCGGTAGTGGTCGCGCAGCCAGGGGTCCCGGGCGGTGAATCGCGACGGGGCGTCGCAGACGGGGCAGAAGCCCGTCGTTCGAGAGGAAGACCTCCCGCGCCTCAGACCGGATCGGGCATGCGACCCTCATCCGTCGCGGCCCGGAGCGAAGCTCGAGCGCCCGGCCCCAGAGCGCCGAGCTGAGCACGATCAGCTCGCGCCCGAACGCCTCGTTCCGGCCCCAGAGCGGCCGCAGCGAGCGGCCGAAGAGCCAGAGCAGGGCGAGCGGCGAGCGGTCGGCGCGGGCGACGCGCCGCAGGATCCGCGCCTGCCGGGGCGTCGAGCGTGTCGGCGCGAGCGCATCAGCAGCACCCGCGCCCAGATCACCGTGCGGACGTACATGCCGAAGTAGCGGCTCGCCCAGCCCTTGGCGCCGTGGCGCCCGATCAGCACCCAGAGGCCCTGCCAGGCGAGGACGGCGAGCAGGCGCAGCTGCAGGTAGGAGGCCCCCGCGTTCGCCTGCTCGTGGCCCTGCGCGGCCCCGCCGTGCTGGACGTAGTCCTGGAGCGGGCGGTCGACGTAGGCGAGCCCCCGCCCGGTCATCGCCACCAGCGCGATCCAGTGGTCGTGGTAGCCGTCGCTGCGCCTCGGCGGGAACGGCAGGGCGCGCTCGAGCAGGTCGGCCCGGAACAGCGAGGCGGCGCCGGTGACCGTGTTCCCGACCAGCAGCGAGGCGAGGTCCGTGTAGTTGTTGCGGCGCCGGCTCCAGTAGGTGTCCGAGATCAGCGAGCCGTCCTCGCCGACCACCCGCATGTCCCCGTAGACGAGGTCGCGGTCGCCGAGCCCGGCGATCAGGGCCTCGAGCTTCTCCGGATACCAGCGGTCGTCCTGGTCCGCGAGCGCGACCAGATCCGCCTCGGGCGGCACCATGCCGAGGACGCGCTCGTAGTTCCGGTAGAAGCCCAGCCGGCGCTCGTGCTCGACCAGCACGAAGCGGGGATCGTCGCCGATCACCCGGCGCATCTCGGCGAGGCGCTCGGCGCTCGAGCCGTCGTCGCCGATCAGGCAGATCCAGTCCCGGTGGGTCTGGGCCCTGATCGACTCCACCTGCGCCTCGAAGAGGTCGATCGGCGGCTCGTGGGTCGCCATGCAGATCGCCACCGACGGCTTGCCGAGCGCGGCGTAGACCCGGCGGAGACCCTCCACCTCGGCCTCGCCGGCCGGCGCGCTCCGGGGCCGGCCTCGACGGCGCCGAGCTCCGCCGACCGGCCCCGCGCTCCCGTTCCGGCTCCGCAGCGCGAGCTCGACCCGGCGCGGCGCGCTCACCGGCGGCGAGCTCGAGCATCGTCCACCAGAAGGCGGGCCGGCCGCCGCCCGGGTTCGCGACCGCGACCGGCTCGCCGGAGGGCGCCCCGTCGACGAGCAGCTCCACGCCGGCGGCGGGAGACGCCCCGAAGTCGAGCCTGCCGCCGAGGAACGCGACGTTCCCCCCGCCGACCCCGATCGGGTCAGCGCGGCGGCGCGCTCAGCTCGGCCGCGAAGTCGCCGTGCCGGCGCGCGCCAGGCCGCTGTCCCGTCGAGCTGGCGCTCGAGCCCCTCGCGCGGGGACTCCTCGCTGAGGCGGATCAGCCGGCGCCTCCGCCGCAGGCGCCGGCCGAGGTCGGCGAGCATCCCGGGCGGCCGTGCGCCCTCGCAGCAGCTCGCCCGGGTAGGGATACGCGCGGCGGGCGGCGCGCGCGCCTCGGACCCGGCCGGTGAGCCCGGCGAGGTTGCCGTCGAACACCGCCTGGCCCGCGCAGATCGCGCCGTCCTCGGCCAGCATCCGGAGCGCGCGGGAGCCGCCGAAGCACCGACCACTTGCGCAGCACGTAGCCGCGGCCGAAGCCGATCAGCCGGTTCTTCTCGGCCGAGCCCGGCCCGAGCGTCGCCGAGTGCGCGTGGATGCCGCGGGCGTCCGCGCGCGAGCACGCAGCGGGCGCCCTCCAGCCGCAGGCGCAGCACCAGGTCGACGTCCTCCCAGTAGGCGAACAGCGCCTCGTCGAAGCCGCCGGCCTCGAGGAAGACGTCGCGGTCGAACGCCGCCGCCGCGCCGGAGGGACCGATCGGGTCCGGGGCGGCGTCGAGCGCGGCGAGCGGCCGCCCGTGCAGGTAGTCGAAGACGTTCAGCGTCCGCGACAGCTCCATCCCGGCGGTGTCGATCAGCCCCTCGTCGGCGCGGTCGCGCAGCACGCCGGCCGCCATCACGGCGCCCGTCCGCGATCGGCCGGGCGATCGCCTCGACGAAGCCGGGGTCGAGGACGCAGTCGTCGTTGACCAGCACCAGCGCGTCCCCGGCGGCGCGGCGCGCCGCCAGGTTGACCGCCCGGCCGAAGCCGGCGTTCTCGCTCGAGCCGGATCACCTCGACGTCCGGGTAGCGGGCGAGCACGCTCCGCGGTCCCGTCCGTGGAGCCGTTGTCGACCACCAGCACCTCGCAGGCGGCCGTCTGCGCGGCGAGCGAGTCGAGCAGCGCCGCGATCCGCTCCGCGCCCCGGTGGGTCGGGACGATCACGGTGGCGGTTGCGGCCGCGGAGGCCATCTCAGGCGGGCGAGGCGCGCACGACCACGGTGCCGCCCCGCCGGGCGAGCCCGGCGAGCAGCTCGAGCAGACACCCCGATCGGGATCAGCGGGATCCCGGCGAGCCACCGAGACGAAGCGCGTCCCGGGCGGCCTCGCGCCGGCTCCGATAGTCGAGATCCCGCTTCGCGAAGCGGAAGGGGACGTCACGGTCGACCGTCAGCTGTTGAGCAGGGTGAGCCACATGCCGAGCCAATTCTGCTCCATCACCAGATGCCTGGCCCGCGCCGGCGCGAAGCCGCTCCGCCGCATAGCAGCTCACAGCCCCGCAGGCGTGAACAGGGTGCGGTGCCTGGGCACGTCCTGGTGAAACCAGCGGTCGCCGCCGATCCGCGCCTGCAGGCTGGCCAGGTTCGGCGCCGCCACCACAGCGCGCCCCCGGCCTGCAGCCACGGCCTCGACCCGCCGCAGGGCCTCGTGGGGGTCGTCGAGGTGCTCGAGCACGTGCCAGAAGACCACCAGGTCCGCCTCGCCCGGCGGGGAAGTCCGCCTCCTCCAGCTCCACCTCGCTCCACCGGCAGGCCGCGGACGCCGCCGCCCGCGCCGCGCCGGCGTGGGCTCGATCCCCACCGCGTCGTGACCGCGCACCCGGAGCGCCGCGACCAGCCGGCCCCTGCCGGCGCCCACCTCGATCACCCGGCCGCCGGGCGGAAGCGGACCGAGCAGCCGCATCCGCTCGCGGTCGGCGAACGCCCGCAGCGGCCGAAGCGGTAGATCCCTGACCCCGGCAGAGGCCCCGTACTGACCTCCCTCGTAGAGCCCTGGTCCCCCCCCGTCGTGCTCCGGGCCGTCGAGCGTCGCGCCCCGCAGGCGGCGCATCGCAACAGGATCCAGCGCCCTCTCCTCGGCCGCCCGTGGACCACCTCGCTGGCGGGCCGCCACGGCCGAGTGCCGGGCTCCCGCAGGCCGGGCAGGGGGCAGGCTCATCCCCGACCCGGCAGCCCGCGTCCCCGGGGCCGCCGCACTGCCCGAACGCGAGGCGGGAGGCTGCAGTGGGCCCGACACGGAAACAAGATCGGCGCCCGCGGGTTCAGCCGCCGCGCCTCGGCCAGGTACTCGTCCGCCGGGACGCTGCCCTGACGGGTGGCGATGCGCGCCTGACCAGCCAGATCTGTCCAGTCGTCCTTGGCCCGGTCGCTCGCCTCGGCGGCGCTGTTCGCCGCCGCGGCGCAGGTCGCCGGCCGACTCCTGAACGAGGGCGAGCTGCAGCCTGGGCTTCGCCGCCCAGGGCTCGAGCGCAGTCGCGGAGCGCGCGTCGCTCGCGGCTTCGCCGAGGTCGCCGCG
>CAVSLJ010000001.1:0-1056413 GCA_963728875.1 uncultured Solirubrobacterales bacterium | reverse complement strand
GCGGACGGATATCGGCGATTTGGGCACCACTTTTCGGCCCTCCTATCAGCGTCGGCGTCGGGTTGGACGCCGACGTCGCGCGCCGGGGCGCGGCCCGCGACGACCGGTTCTGACCGGGATTGGCACCGACAGCTCGATCGCGTAGCGAGGGATGAAGGGCGTGTCCGTGATCCTTACCCCCTCGATTCGATCGACCCGGTAGGCGCGCACCTCTCCCGGTCTCCGCCTTGATTGCGTACACGAGCAGGTTCCCGGCCTTCGACTGGCGAAGCGCTACGGCTCGATCAGCCGGGAGGAGCCCTGGTAGCGCAGCTCGACGAGCAGATGGTTGGCGCCGGCGAAGCGGATCTGCTCCAGCGGTGCGCCGCCGGGCCATCTGGTGATCGTCGGCGGGGCGACCCAGGTGGGCTCGATCTGCTCCCGGCCGGCCGGCACGGATTCGAGGACCGCGACCGCCTCGCCGACCAACCACCCGAACACCTCGGCGAGCTCGCTCAGGAACTCCTCGACCGGCGGCAGCGTCGGGAGCTGATGGGCGAGCATCGCCGCCCAGTCGGCTCGCAGCTCCGCTTCCTGCTCGACCGCGGTGACGGCTTCCAGGGTCGGCACCGGCACCTCTTTGTATGCGCACTTCCGCTCGAGGACGCCGAACACCAGGTCGCGATCGGAGCGCAGCTCGGCGTGGCGGTAGAGGTTGACGACGTCGTAGAGGTCGCGCGGCCGAGTGCGCTGCCCAAGGGCGCGGAGCTTCTCGGCGAAGACCTCGACGAACGAGTAGCACTCGACAGCGCCGTCTCCCGGAAGCTCATCGTCGTATGCGTGGGCGATCGCCCGGCGGGCCGTCGGATCGACCACTGTTTCGTCGTAGGTGAGATCGAGCTTCACTCGCGCCTCACCGGGCGTGCCCCGCGGTCCGCGGTAGTAGACCCGCCCCTCCGCGGAGCGTCCGTCGGGACGGAGCTTGCACGACCGGCGCCCGGCTGGACAGGGTGATGCCCGTTCTCCTGTTCGACCTGGTCCAGCATCTCCTCGAGCACGGGCACGAGATCGTCCGGGGCAAGCGGCCCGCCCTCCTGCACCGTGAAGTCGAGATCCTCGGAGAAGCGGTAGGTCTCGACGAAGCACTTCTTCAGGCAAGTGCCCCCCTTGAAGACCCACTGGTCCGCAGGGTCGGGTGGCTCCCGATCCCCCAGAGCAGCCAACCGAGGACGTAGTCCTTCTCGACGATCTCCTCGGTCAGCCCCCACTCCGCGGCCCGGGCCTGAACGGAGGCACGGGGGATCATCGGTCGATCCTGGCGTTGATCCGCAGTCCCCAGCGAGCGATCGATTCGGCCCGGCATCGGGCTGCGCCGGGTCGAGGCGACCCACCCCGGCGCTGACTCGGTCAGGCAGGCCTCGACCAGCTTGCGATCGCCGAGCTCGAGCTATCTCGGCAAGAAAGCCCAGCCGCTTGAAGATGGTGCGGTTGCCGAGCCGGTCCGCGTACTCGATCAATCGGTCCCATGACACTCGGGTCCCTCCGCGTAGGCCGAAAGCGCCTCGGCGGTGTGGCTCAACGCCGCCGCCGAGCGACGGGTCATCGAGGCAATCGACCAGAGTCCGCTCGCGGTCCGAGACATCCACCGGCACCCGCTCTCGCCATACCCGGCGAGTCCCGAATAGCGCCGATTCAGAGCGGTGCCGTAGCTCGAAGCGGCGCCCTCCGATCTCTCGCCGGCGCCGAGGAACGGGCCGGGCAGTGATGAAGACTGTCGTCGAGAAGATCTGGTCAGTCAGATCCCAGTGATGAAGCGCGGTCCAGCCGCCCACGTAGCCAGGCGCGAAGGCGCCGCTGCAACTGCCCAGGGATCGGCGCTCCATCGCTGCGGATCCTCCGCCTCCAGCGGCACTGCGACGTAGAGACCGCGGCGGAGCGTGCGACCCAGCCCTGCTCGGCAAGGTGGCGAAGCAGCCGCGCCGCTCTCTCGTGCGTTTCTCCGGTGGCAGCCGCGGCTTCAGCAGGCGTGAACGGACCGTCGAGCGATCGGCTCAGCTGAGCGATGAACGCTCTGTTGTCGCTCGAGATACCGGCGGCAGCCACGACGACAGTCTAGCTAACGTAACGCCGGTCAGACCGGCGGTTTGATAGTCACGATATCTCGCACCGGCGGAGGTCCACCCCCGAACTCGTGCGGGAGGTTAGCCACCTCTTGCGGCGGACGGGCAGCATCGGCGGGTCGGATCTTGATTGCCAGCTGATCGCTCAGCAGCGCTTCCGCTTGCGTTCAGCTTTTGATCATGTTGTTGCCGACGCGGGACGAGCGCGAGTCGGGCGACCCGCTGGATTTGGAGAATGGGGAGCATGACCTCGCTCGGGATACCCGTCGCCGCGATCTCCTTGCTCATCGAGCTCCCACGCGACCTGGGCCTTGAGGAGAACACTCCCGCCGCCGTGGTACAGACGGCTTCCGCGGCGCCGGGCTGGGAGCACGACCGCGACAAGATCCCGGCCTGGGCCCCGATGGGGTACGACGAGTGGCCAGACCGGCGTCTCCGATTCAGACGCGCATACGTCGGAATCGGGATGCCCACAGAAGCCGTGGACCGAACCTTCGGGGACCTGCGGCGACTCAAGGGTCTTGGAAGGGCGCGCTACCGCTTCAACCTCTGGCGGACCGTGCGCAGCGGGGCGAAGGAATGGAAGACCGTGTGTCAACTGACAAAGTGGTACGTCGGCGACCAGATCCCCGATCCGCCGCCCGACTTCCGCGATCCGCCCGCCGACTCCGCCTACCGGCGCGACTTCTTCCGGCTACTGGACGACCTCGACCTGTTCCTACAGGCCTATGGACTGATCTCGGGGGAGCTCAACGTAGGGGCACTCACCTTGCACGACCTCCCAGCGTCGATCCCGTGGTTCATCGACCTCAAACGGGACCCGGACGACCCGGGCACCCAGCACCGCGGGAACCTTCGCGTGCACGACCACTATCCGGCGCTCCTCCCGGCGACGGGAGATATGCCAGCCGGAAGGGAGGCGGCGACGATCATGGCGACACGAGCCGAAGGGGTCCCGTTCTTCACTGCGTACACGCTGCTGTTCCAGGCGCAGGCGTCGGCGCGGGCGGGACGACGCCGCCAGGCGGTGACCGACATGGGGACGGCGGTCGAGTCCTTCGTCTATGAGCTGATCAGGTCAGCGATGCAGGTCCGAGGGAGCACCCGGGCCGACCTAGAGGCACTCTCGCGCGACCGGTGGACGGACGTCTACAACAAGACTCTCCTGGATGTGCTCGGCGTCCCACGTGGGCAGGGCGACAGGCCCATACGACGTGGTGGAGCGAGGACTATGACATCCGCATCAGGACGGTCCACGAGGGCTACCTCCCGACCCTGACCGAGGCCTACAAGGCCGTGGCCGAGACCTGGGATCTCTTCGACTGGATCGGGCAGACGGCCCGTGCAGTGCCCGACCTGAAGGAGATCGGCGAAGCGGTGCGCGTCAAGCGGAAGTAGTGGCAGCCTCAGCTGCTGGCCGATCCGGTCGCGCATCACGACCAGCGGCGTCGACGGTGAGCTGATTCAACCGCGGGGCGTGTCGCGGAGGACTACCCGCTAGTTCAGGGAGTATCGGCGAGGCGGCGGACCCTGCCACGCTTGCGGCGGGAAGACCCCCGCCCCGAAAACCTTGAACAGCCCGTGCAGGAAGACGTTCTCGAAATCGTCGTAGTTCCAGTCCTGCAAGTCGTGCATCAGATAGCCCAGCTGGGCGAGCATCCAGTACGAGTGCCAAAGAACGGTCCGCGCCGGAGGATCGGGCACCTCGGCCGGGACACCACCCTCGCGATCGAGCACAAGCGGGAGCCCGACCGCCGTATGGTGAAGCTGCCAGGTCGTCCACTTGTGGACCGTCGCGTAGGTCTCATGGAGCACCGGCGTATCGCCTCGGAACCGAGGTTTGAACCGATCCGACTCGGCGAGGATGTCCAGCAGCTCCGGAAGCGAGAGCCGCGACCCATCGGGTTTGATTCCCCACCAGTCGTACTGGGCGTGTCTCCCGAACTTATCCTTCAGCTCTTGCTCGCGTCCAGCTAGGTCGGACACATCCATCGGCTCATCCCACTGGTGACGCGTCTGCGTTTCGTGCTGGTTGAGCCGCATGGCGTCGACGTGGTCAAAGAACCGAGCAATCAGGAAGTCCGGGTCCGGCTGGTTGAGCACAAGCCAGTGGGCGACAACCATGTCCTCGAACAGCGGGCGGCAGAGCATCGCGGCCTGCCTCGGGTGCCCGTTCTCAACCAGTCCCGAGATCGAGGAAGGCGTGTCGCGTGCCCTGGAGAAGGTCCCCACCGCGATCTGATTGAGGTGGTCATCGGTGATGAACGTCTTGTCGTCCAAGAAGGTGCCTACGCTGCGACATGCTTGGAGCTCGGCCTCCACGGTCAGATTTGTCTCGTCCGCAGTCGCCACCCTCCCGAGTGTCGCAAAGGAGGAACCGAACCCCCGTGCGCGAAAGCGACCGGACTCGCGAATGGGCTTCGCCGCTCTCTCAAACTCTTTGCACGGGCTTGTCCTGGCGCGAGAGATGGCATTACGGCGCCCAGGTTCCCCGACGCAGTAGCAGCCAGGCGAACTCCATCGTCGACCGTAGGTAGCCGCGGCAATCGTTCCAAGCGCACCCGAAGGCAGGCTTTCAAGTAAAGCTGCAGCGCTCTCAAGCCCGAGTTCGATTGCGTGAGCGTCCCGTCGACGCGCGCTATCGACCAGGGCAGCTGACAGAAGGAACAGGTCCTCGCCACGGGGAACTCGGTGCCCGTCCACGTCAGCAGCGATTCGCGCGGAAGAGAACACGACGTGATTCGCAGCGGCTTTCCGGCTAATCGGGGCCACGGTGTGTTGAGGCGCCGGCCCGTATGTTCCGCCCCTACCCCGGGTTGCCAGGGGCTCAGCGCCTCGGCGCGCGGCTCAATCGCCCGGGAGCAGCTCCTTAGCCGCGACCTCAGCGGAAACCTCACCCGCACCGTCCTGTTCCTCGCCGCGCAACTCGCTCGCCACAGCCTCGAACTGCTCTAACGCAGAAGAGAGGTGCTCGACGATCTCCTCGGCGATCACCTCCGGCGCAGGCAGGCTGTCGGCATCGGTCAGGGATTCGTCCTTGACGTCTGCCCAGATATCGAGGTTGAAGCCGTCGCGTTCCGCCAGCTCCTCGTAGCTCCAACGCTTGAACTGCTCAGTCTCCTCCCGAGCGCCGAGCGGCTCGCCGGGCTTGTATGCCTTGACGAAGGGCTGGAGATCCTCGCGGGTCATCTGCTTTGTCTTCAGCGTGAAGTGTTGGTTCGTGCGGAAGTCGTAGACCCAAAGCTCTTTGGTGGCGGGCTCGGACGAGGCCGCCCTGCGCTCAAAGAAGAGGACGTTCGTCTTGACGCCCGGCTTGTAGAAGATCCCGGTGGGTAGGCGCAGCAGGGTGTGGGTGTTGCAGTCCTCGAGCAGTCGCCGTCGGATCGTCTCGCCAGCCCCGCCCTCGAAGAGGACGTTGTCAGGGACGACCATCGCGGCCCTGCCACCGATCTTGAGCATCGAGCGGATGTGCTGGACGAAGTTGAGCTGCTTGTTGGCCGTCGTCGCCCAGAAGTCCTGACGCGCCACCGTCTGCGCCTCGCGGCTCTCTCGCCCGTCCTCGCCGGCGATGGTCACAGAGGACTTGCGGCCGAAAGGTGGGTTCGCGAGCACCAGGTCGACCTTCTCAGCTGGCTCGGCGAGCAGCGTGTCGCGCACCTCGATCGGGGGCTCGGCATCCGGGGCGGTGGCGCCGATCCCGTGAAGGAAGAGGTTCATCGCGCAGAGTCGGGCGGTGTTGTCGACGATCTCGGTACCCGCGAAAGTCTCCTCGCGGAGGGCTCGCTTCTCATCGCGGTCAAGATCGTCGTAGTGGTCGGAGATGTACTCGTGGGCGGCGAGCAGGAAGCCGCCCGTCCCGCACGCCGGATCGGCGATCTTCTCGCCGGGCTCGGGTTGCGCGCAATCGACCATCGCCCTGATCAGGGCCCGCGGTGTGAAGTACTGGCCTGCACCGGACTTCGTGTCCTCGGCGTTCTTCTCCAGCAACCCCTCGTACGCGTCGCCCTTGACATCCGCGTCGACGCCGGTCCAAGTCTCCGCGTCGATCAGATCGACGATCAGCCGCTTGAGCTTCGCCGGGTCCTGGATCCGGTTCTGGGACTTCCGGAAGATCAGACCGAGAAGGCCTGGCTGCTTGCCAAGCTCGTTCAGCAGCACGGTGTAGTGAGCCTCGAGCTCGGGACCGTCCTTCCCGAGCAAGGACGGCCAGTCATAACCGGCCGGGATCTTGGGCTCCTCGTTCAACGGCGCCTGCGTCCGCTCGTGCGCCATCTTCAGGAACAGCAGGTAGGTGAGCTGCTCGATGTAGTCGCCGTAGGACAGGCCGTCATCGCGCAGGAGGTTGCAGTAGTGCCAGAGCTTGGCGACGAGCTGCTCCGAGTGTCGCTGTCGGCTTTGGTCATTGAGTGCTCGCGCCGTCAACTTGCCGTGAACGCACTCTGCAGGATTGCCCGCCCCAACCCATCATCGTCTCGTCTTGTCCTCGATCAGTCTGTCGACAGCCTCGATCTCGTTCAGGCGTATGCGGATCTGTGCCAAGGCTCTCTCCTGCTCCTCCAGAGGGGCATGGAATCTCGATCGATTTCACAAGTTCCTTGTTCAGATTGATCTGCTGCCCGCCCTGTCCGATCTGGCGAATCTCCTCGTACCTCGCCATCAGCGCGTAGTAAATGAACTCGGGCAGAATCTTCGACCGGTCGGTCGAATTGCCGCCACTGCCTGGTTTGTGGCGGCCTCGACATCAAGTAGTGCTACTTGCCCTCGCGTTCGACCCTCGCCGTACATCGCAAGGAGGACCGTTCCTGGGGGGTGCAGACGAGTCTCGCGGTTCCCCAATCCTTCCTCAGTTAGGTGCTCACGCGTACCTCGGATGTGGCAGAACGCCACCTCCCCGCTGGACACCCATGGAATCGCCCGCCCCAGTTCCGAGCGTCGCTGCGCTTGGGTGTGGCGCCGACATGGACATCCCCAACGGCTCGATGGGCTCGAAGGGCAATTCGGATTTGGCTAAGCGATCGAGGACGGATCGGCGAAGGGCCTTGAGAAGGTCTCTTGCGGCGCTCAGGTCGGCGCCGGCGGAGTCCAGATCCACTCATCAGGAGAATCGAGCGCCGAGACGATGCGTTCCTGCTCCTCCACAGGTGCGAGCCGAATCGTTAAAGCGTTCAGATCGATGGCGCGACAGGCTTGGGATGGCTCGTCGATTGGTCGAGTGCATTGAGCTGTGCCAGCTCAAGCTGAAAGACGAGGAAAGCGCAGGTTGATTCCCTCGGGTGGCTCGACGTCATAAGCCGTGTCAATGGTCCACGACGGTCCGTCCGTAAGGTGCACCCCCCCCGCGGAGTCCCTTGCGGCCGATAACGATTACCGAACGGTCTGTCAGTGCCTCGTCGTGCTCGCCCACGCGTCCCGCAGAGCCGTAGACCCCGAGCGCTATCGCAGATTGGCGCTTGCTCGCCGGAAGTCCCCTGTCTCCATATCGGAAGGTCGAGCGAGTTCGCCGGCTCTGCACTCGACCCAGCCAGGTGGCAGATTGCTGGTGCTGCGCATCACGCCGCCGCCAACTCCTCGTTCAGCTCTGCGAGCAGCTCTTCGAGCGCATCACCGAAAGCCTCGTGAGCTCCGAGCAGCCCGCCCTCCTGAGCAAAGGGCTCGAGTCGAAGTCCTCGCGCTCCAGCGTCATCGAGGTCGCGATGTGCTCGGCCATCCAACGAAGCCACTGGAGCTGCTCGTCGGTGAACTCGCGGCCGGCGGACTGCTGCTCGGTCAGCCAGAGGTCGAAGCGGAGCATCACGACCTCCTTGCGCGGCAGCAGCTCGTCCTCGTGGTCCATGGCGAAGCGGATCAGCTGCACCAGGTCCGTAAGGGTGCGTCGCATGCCGGCGCCTTTCACCTTTTCGGGATCGACGGCCTCGTAAGCGGCCCACAGCTTCTCCGCCGTCAGCTCCAGCGGCGGCTTCTGAATCGCGGCGGACAGTTCCTTCAGATCGTCATAGCTCGGGCGCAGGCGATAGGGCCGCTCGTAGTAGGCCTGCAGGGCCAGGTACTCGTCGTGGTGCTCCTTGACGAATGTCTGGAACTCCTCGACGGCGTCTTGCGCCTGGTCGCCATCGGTCCAGCCGGCGGAAAGGAGCTTGTCCTCGGTCGTCATGTCGATCAGCTGTGAGGCCTGTTCACGGAGCGAGAGGATGCGCTGACGGACCTCGGCCTTCATCAGCGGGCGGACCGCGTCGCCGAGAACCTCGTCCTTGGCCCTGGCCAGCTCTTCTTCGCTCGGTTCGAACTCCTCGGCCTCTGCCGCTTGCGCTTCCTCGGCCGCGACGGCCGCCCACCGCTCGGGGTCGGCGGCGGTGATCAGGTTCTCCGCCACCTGGTCGAGACCCATGCCGTCGGCGGCTTCGGCGAACTCCTCGTCGGCGCTTGGCGTCGAGGTTGTTGTGCAGGCGAGCGAGGCGGGCGCCGATGCTCGACACCGTCTGCTCGTCCTTGATCCCCATCGCCACGTCCTGGAGCAGGCGCTCCAGCGCGACGCTCGGCTTGCGCTCCAGCGGCCTGGTGTCCACCCAGGCCTTCGCCTCGTCGGTGAGGCCGACGCAGTCGACGATCACGAAGCGGTCCTTCGACTTGGCGCCCTCGGTGACCGACTGCAGATCGGTCGGGTCGATCGTGCGAACGCCGCGGCCCTTCATCTGCTCGAACAGGGTGCGCGAGCCGACCATCCGCATGAAGACGAGGCACTCGAGGGGGCGGATGTCCGTGCCCGTCGCGATCTGGTCGACCGAGACCGCGATCCGGAAGGCTTGGCTGGTGCGGAAGTCCTGGATGTGCTGGTCGGAGTCGCCGCGGACCTTGTAGGTGATCTTGCGGGCGAACTCCGAGCCGCGGTTGAACTCCTCGCGGACGATCCGCAGCACGTCCTCGGCGTGGTTGTCGGTCTTGCAGAAGAAGACCGTCTTCGGCACCTCGGGCCGGCCGGGGAAGATCTCGGTGCAGACCTTCTCCTTGAAGGTCCGGACGACGGTGCGGATCTGGTCGGGGCTGACAACAGCGCGATCGAGCGTCGCCCTGTCGTAGGTGACCTCGTCCTCCAGCTGCTCGCGCTGGCGCCGGCGGGTGCCGAGGTCGCGGACGTCCACCCAGGAGCCGGCGGCGATCTCCCCGCCGCCCTCGGAGACCTCGGTCTTGATCCGGTAGGTCGTGTAGGGGACGTTGACCTGGTCGGCCACCGCCTGCTCGTGCTTGTACTCGGTGACGACGTTCTGGTCGAAGTAGACCCGGGTGGTGTGCTCGGCGGTCGCGGTCAGTCCCGCCAGCGACATGTCGAAGTAGTCGAGCACCTGGCCCCAGCGCCCGTAGATCGAGCGGTGGCACTCGTCGACGAAGGCGTTGTCGAAGGTCTCGATCGGCACGTCGGGCCGATAGGCGACGGGCAGGACCTCGTCGGCCTTCTCCGGCTCGATCTCGAAGGTCGAGTGCTCCTCGGCCTCGGGGTCGAACTCCTCGTCGGACTGGCCTCGGAGGATCGAGTAGAGCCGCTGGATCGTGGTGATCACGACCTTCGCGGCGGGATCGATGCGATTGGAGCGAAGGACCTGGACGTTGTAGAGCTCGGTGAACTTGCGCCTGTCATCCGGGGTGACGTAGTTCGCGAACTCGGTGTGGGCCTGGCGGCCGAGGTTGATGCGATCGACGAGGAAGAGGATCCGCTCCGCCTCGCCATAGCGGAGCAGGCGGTAGGCCTCTGCCACCGCCACGTAGGTCTTCCCTGAGCCCATCGTCATGTTGATCAGGGCCTTGGGTTTGGCGTTTCGCAGCGACTCCTCCAGTCCCTCGATCGCGGCGATCTGGGCCTTCCGCAGGCCCTCGCCGTCGAGTGCCGGCATCCGCCGCAGGCGACCGAGCAACGAGAACTCCTGCTGGGCCCATTGGGCGAGCGTCTCGGGTCGGTGGAAGTGGAAGACGTCGCGGGGGCGTGCGATCGGATCGCGAAGGTTCGTGAAGAGGGTCTCAGCCCCGGTTGACTGATAGTGGAACGGCAGCGGCAGCTCCCAGTGGGCGATCGGCCGCTCCTCGATCAGCTGGCTGAAGCCTTGGGTGTAGCGCTCGGTCTGCCACTCGACGCCACGCAGGGTGTCGCCTTCTTTCTTGGCCTCGATCGTGCCGAGGGCCTTCTCGTCGGCGAAGAGGAGGTAGTCGACCGGTCCCGTCTTGGTCGGGACTTCGCGGAGCTGCGATTCCGCGGCCTGCTGTCAGGTCGATGCTCTTGTAGTCCTGGACGAGCCAGCCAGCCTCGGCAAGCATGCGGTCAATCTCAACGCGGGCTCTCTGCTCGGGGTGCAGCCGTTCCTCCTCCACGAGGTCTCACGGTAATCGACCCGAGCGACTCCGCTGAATTCAGCGATCCGCCCCGTCGACCCGGCCTCATCCCGTGCAATTAGGTCCTTGCACCTGCGACTGGTCCGTGTCCGGCTGGGCGGCGGACGGCCAAATGTTGGCACGGCAGAGCCGTGCGGTTGGCCGTCCTCATGGCCGACCAGCCGGACTCACGACCAGGACCACGCGAGCGCGAGCGAAATGCGCGATTGCTGAACGAAGTTCTCCGACGCGACGAACACCGGCTTCGCCGCCAAGCCCGGCGTCATTCGGAGCTGCCGGACGACGTTGAAGATGCCCTGCAGTCCGCCTACGTGTTGTTCCTCGAGCGCTACAACGGTCTGGGCGAGCCTCTCGCCTGGCTCTACACGACGGTCAAACGAGAGGCCTGGGCCATTCGCCGCCGCGGATCGCGTCAGCACGAACGCAGCTTCAACTCCGCAGCCAGACACCCGTAACGGTGACTTCGATCTCGCGTTCGCTCTGCCGACCGGCGCGCCCGGGCCAGCGGAGGCGGTCGAGCGCAGCGAGCTAATCGCCGAACAGCGTCGAGCACTTGCTCCTTAAAGCCGCGACGAGCGCAAAGCACTCTGGCTGCTCGGCTTGGGCCTCAGCTATGCGGAGATATGTCAGGTCACTGGCTGGACCTACACGAAGGTGAACCGATGCCTCAGCGAGGGTCGATCGGCACTCGCCGACCGAACGGCCTCATGAGCCGGGTGCATCGGAGGGGATGTCCCGCCAGATCGCCTCAGGCTGTTCGGACTACGGTCGCATGGTGCTCGGGGCACTCCTAAGGATCGGTGAACGGGATATGGGACGACCACTACCGGATCCCCGAACCGGCCTACTGGTTGGGACTGGCCGCCCTGGTTCTCGTCCTCATATTCGTGCCCCTAACCACGGAGCTGCTGATCCTCGGAATCTTCCTCGCGGCCATGGCCGTGCTTGGGATCGCGCGCTGGCAGCGCACACGACGCCGCTGTCGGGCGGCGCTTCTGGTTCCCAGATTCTTTGAAGGTGGCGCGGCGAAAGGCCATGCGGAGGAGGCGCAACGGATCGTGGTCGATGATCTCCGGAGCCACCTTCCAACTCTGTTTCAGGCGCTCGTCCAGCCGATACCGGTGGTCATCGGCGCTGATGAAGCTGCATGGGCTGAGCAGGTCCGCAAGCGTCTTCGCGCCACGTTTGTGCTCCACGGGCGGGTGGCTGCCCGCGCGGAGGGAGGCTGGTCGGTCTTTCCTCGACTCCTGACTCTTGCCGAGGACAGCGTTACTCATCAGGATTGGTTCACGCGCGACCAGACCCCTGCCAATCCCCGTTTCGGGCCCTTCGTTTCTCAGCTTCCACCTCAACGTGGAGTCCGTGACGAGGAGTTTCCTCTCGACTTCTGTCGCGACCTTGAGGCGCTAATCCGAGGGATGGCTGGTCTGCTCGCCGAGATGGTCGGGGAGAGCGACCAGGCGATCGAACTGCTCGATGAGGCCCTGAATGTCGCAAGGAACAGCGCCAATCACCAGATCGATGCCCTCCGTGCCAGCCGCGCTCTCGCAACGGCGAACCTCGGCCGGCTCGATGAAGCGATCGCATTTCTTCGCGAACGCGCCGAGGGAGATGATCCCTCACCGCACCTACTGAGAACGTCCTCTCGGCTCCTGCTCTACAAAGCCTGGGACTTGGGGGAGGCGGGGCAGCGCCAGCGAGATGAGGCCATTGCGCTTCTTCGAAAGGCCCTCGAAATACGAGCGGGATCCGCAACGCGACATGACGACGTACAACCTCTTCGCGATCTTGGATCCGGATTCAGGGAGCGCGGCGGAACGCGAGGAAGCCGATCGGCTGCTTGATCACCTGCTGGCATCGACCTCCCAGTACCACCGACAGTGGTATGTACGCCGCGCCGCCGGGCTTCGAGCTTGGCGCAAGCTCGAGCGAGCCTGGGCTGAAGGGGATGAACAAGCGGTCACAGCGGCCGGGGCCGAGGCCGGGAGATGGTACGGCCGCGCCATCCGAGCGCGGCCCCGGGTTCAGCTTCGCTTCATCGGACCGCACTGGCCCTTCATCGCCGTTAGGCGGTGGCCGCCAGCCCCAATCTTGTATGCGAACGCGGTCGATGGGCACCATCGAGCCGGCCACTGGTTTCGAGCTCGCTTCTACGAGTGGCGTTTCCAACGGGTCCGCAAGAAGCTGATGAAGCGGGGCGACAAAAGGGTTCGAAGCCAAGACTGGGGCTGGGCATACGCTAACTATGACTGGGTTGGCATCGTTGGCCGTCGCGACCAAGTAGAAGCGTTTGCGAGGACCTACGCCGCAATTTGTCTCTGGAGAAGCGGGCGCAAGAAGAGGAGGGATCTGGGGCCTGGAAAACAGCCCGAGAAGAACTCGGCCCAACGGCTCTATTAGCGCGAGCGAACTTCGTGTTCATCTTGGAGCGCCAGGGCATCGACTCTTCAGTGCCCGGAGATGAGCCAACCGACGAGGAGGGCGTAACTCAGATAGTGGAGCGGGAGCTAGAGCAACTTGGCCCGGGGGGAGACACCACTCCGCCAACCGCAGGCCCAACGTCTGACTGCTCTCCGTGCCCGACCTGCGAGCGACTAAGCGCCGCCGCGGCGGCAGTCAAGGCGCGCAGCGCCGGACCCCGAAGGGGTTGACGGCCGCCGGCAAGGCGGCGCAACAATCGACCAGGTCGGCTTGGTCAGTTCCCGGGGCCACCTGACGAGCTGACGGGGGGACAGAGGTGGGGAATCGGCGTCCCCACCTGGCGCGCACTTTCGTGCGTGGCGGGCGCCCTTCCCGCCGCTGACCCCGCGCCCCCACGATGTGGGTTCCCGGGGTCAGCGGCGGTCGGGCGCAGAAGCGTTCGGTGGGTGCGCGGGGGAGGGCTCGGAGTCTGGGGCGAGATGGAGAGGCAGTGGCCCCTTTTTGGGCTGGCGAACGTCTTGCCGGTAGAGCGACTGATGCCGATGGGTATCGAAACCGGCCGGTGGACTCGTCTTGTGGGTGATGAGCAATCCGTGGGACAGATCGTGGCTCTCGCGTCATGCCAGGTAGTGGCCACGACGAACGAGAGGTGAAGCTGATGCACCTGATCCCAACCCTCGCAGCGCTCAGCGGCAAGGCCGGCCGGCACGGGCCAGACGGCGCGTCCGACAAGCCGCTCGAGCACCTCAACCACGCCGCTCCACATCGTCGGCCTCGTCGGCTGGACCGGAACCGCCGGGGCCTTGATCGGAATGGCGATCGGCTTCCTCTCCGCTCGGCAGCTGCGCGCTCGCTTCGACTGGGCCGTTCTCTGGCTGGCGCCTCTGGCCGTCGCGATCCTGCTCGTCTGGGCTGGCGTCTTGGCAGGGGACGCGGCGATCGGCTCGATCGCGATCCTGACCTGCGCCTTCGGCGGGCACCTGGTCACCGGCATCCTCACCCATCAGTCAGACCGGCGAGCCGGAGACGACCGGGCCCACGACGCCGGCGAACGGATCGGGCCCCACACACCTCCTGCTCCGCCGAGCCGCTCCCAAGCCGACTCGACCGGGTCCGAAGCGACGAGCTGGCGATCGGGGTCACCCGGCGCGGTCGGATCGCCACGATCAAGCGCGGCGGGGAGTCCGGCTCGCACTCGCTGATCCTCGGCGCGACCGGCGCCGGGAAGACGACCGTGCTCTCCCTGATGGCGAGCGAGTACGCGCGAAGCGGTCACGGCGTCGTCCTGGTCGAGGCCAAGACCGACCTGGACCTGGAGGCCGAGGCGCGCCGGGCGGCGGCCGCCGCGGGCGGACCGTTCATCCTGGTGAGCCCCGACGGACCCGGTCGTCTGGGACATCCTCGCCACCGGTGGCGTCGACGAGACCGTCGCGAAGCTCCTTGCCTGCGAGGTCTACACGGAGCCCCACTTCAAGAGCGAGGCCGTTCGGCTGCTCCGCTGGGTCGTTCGGGCCATGCAGGGCTGCGGCACGGCGATGACGCTGCCCGAGATCCTGCGCCTCTGCGCGCCCGATCGCCTCGCCGCACATGCCAGCAAGCATGGGTCGCCCGAGCTCGCTCGCCAGGTCGAGGACTTCGTCAAGAGCCTGACGGCGCAGGAGCGCTCCGACGTCGCCGGCATTCGCAGCCGGCTCGCCGTCCTGGCGGAGTCGGACTACGGGCGCCGTTGGCTCGATCCGAACTCGGGAGCCGGCCCGGTGCTCGATC
The DNA here is from genome assembly GCA_963728875.1 of uncultured Solirubrobacterales bacterium. Classification (GTDB taxonomy): domain Bacteria; phylum Actinomycetota; class Thermoleophilia; order Solirubrobacterales; family 70-9; genus DASUPK01. Next base: position 1,041,750 of record CAVSLJ010000001.1, on the reverse strand, counting down.
TGAGCGAGGCGATCCGAAGGCGGGCGACCGTCTACTTCCGGCTCGACTCGGAGCGCCTCGGCGTCGTCGCCGAGAAGGTCGGCGCCTCGATCGCTATCGAGCTCGGAGCGATCGCCAGCGAGCTCCAGCGCCAGCCGATCCCCACCTTCATCGGGATCGACGAGTACGGGGCGATCGAGAGCGAGCAGATCGATGGGCTCTATGCCCGCGCTCGGGGCGCCGGCTTCAGCGTCGCCGTCGCTACCCACACGCTCGCCGATCTGCGAGCGGCCGGGGAGGCCGTCGAGGATCGGGTGAAGGCAACGATCGACAGCGTCGTCTGCTTTCGCGTTGGCCCCGATGACGCCGACGCCGTCGCTCGGCTCGCCGGCCAGGTCGGCGAGTGGAAGAGCACCAACCGCACTCGCGGTCCCCTTGGGATCCCGGATGCGGTCGGGACCAGGACCCGCGGATACCGCCTTCGGGTCCACCCGTCGGTCCTGCAGCACCTCGGCTGGGGCGAGTGCGCGGTCGTGCGACTCGACAAAGGAGGGAAAGACCGAGTCGCAGTCGCCCGGGTCGTTCCGAGCTGGGCGAGAGAAACCACCGAAACGGAAAGGAACGAGGATGAGACTCAGGGAATGGCAGTTGGAGCACCTGCTCCGCACCACGGCGCTGCTCGTCACCTACTACCTCGATCGGGAGCGGCCACCGGCGTACAGCCTTTTCCACGTACGGTCACGGGCCGTCGCATATCCCGTACGCGACCGAAGCGCTATGCCGGTACGTGATGGATGAGCGGAAGGATGCCCTTTGCGACGACGCGGCTATCTGGGCGGCGGAACATCACGAGGGAGCCATCGCGCTCGCCATCGAGGCTCACGAAGCCGGCGATCGGGCCCGCCAGGGATGACGTCCGGCTGCGCTAGCCCGCCGCAGGATCACCCCGCGCGACCTTGAGGTGCTCGAGTTCGTGGCGCGGTTCGGGCTGGTGCCCGGCTCCGCCGCGGCGCGGCTGGGCGGGGACCTCCCGCTCGGTGACCTACCGGCGAGAGGCGCGATGGCGGGAGCACGGCCTGGTCCGGGTACTCCCCTCGGTCGCCGGTTCGGGGCGGCTGCTCACCTGCACCCGCGAGGGGCTGCGGGCGGTCGGCCAGGAGGGCCTCCGCCCCGCTCGCGTCTCCGTCGGCGGGGTCCGGCATGCCGTCACCGTGGCGTGGGTGGCGGCGGAGCTCGAGCGGCGGGGCGAGCGGGTGCTGAGCGAGCTGGAGATCATGGCGATCGAGAGCCGGGAGGGGCGCCGGCTCTACTCGGCCGAGCTTTACGAGGGCCGCTACCACCGGCCCGACCTCGTCCTGGTCGAGGGAGCGGATCGGGGTCGAGGTGGAGCTGACCCAGAAGGCGAGCTGGCGCCTCGACTCGATCCTGCGGGGATGGCGCTCGGCGATCGGCGAGGATCGACTGGGCGGCGTCCGCTACCTCTGCAGCGAGCGAGCCTTCCGAGCGGTCAGCCTCGCGATCGAGCGCACCTGCTCCGAGGAATTGATCGAGGTACGCCGTCTAGACAGGGAGCTGATCGGCGTAGATTGGGATGGCGATGCAGCTTGATCCGGCTGACATCGAAGCGGTGGCGCAGCGGGTCGCCGAGCTGCTCGAACACCAGGCAGTGGAGTCGAGGCAGCCAGGAAAGCTTGTCGACGCGGCGACGGTGGCGCGGCTCTTGGGAGTGAGCCGCGCCACCGTCTATGCCAAGGCGGACGAGCTCGGGGCGGTCAGGCTGGGCAACGGGAAGAAGCCGAGGCTGCGCTTCGATCCAAGCAGGCTCCCGGCGCCCGGATCGACCAAGCAGCCCGCGACCGATGATCCGCCGCGCCGGGCCCGTCGGCGTCCGAGGAAGTCGTCGCACGATGGTCGCGTTGAGCTGCTGCCGATCCGCGGACCCGCTCCGGTGGGGGCGAACCGACGCCGGCCGGGCCCTCAACGGCGTGGATAGCATCGAGCGCCAGCACCATGGCACCGAGACCCACAGGTGAGGTCGTGGTCCGCAACAGGGGAGGCGGGCGGATCTTCGCGCTCCGCTTCCGGGCATACGGCAAGCGCCACTACCTGACGCTGGGCCACGCCGCCGACGGCTGGACCTACGAGAAGGCCGAGGAGGAGCTGGCGAACGTGCTCGCCGACGTGCGTCGCGGGATCTGGAAGCCGCCGACCGCCAAGCGGGTGGCGGCGCCGGAAGAGGAGCCGACCTTCCACCAGTTCGCCTCGGAGTGGATCGAGAACCGAAAGGGCGAGTTCGGCACGCGGACGATCGAGGACTACAAGCTCGCCCTCACCCACCACCTGCTGCCCTTCTTCGCCGAGCACCGGCTCTCGGAGATCACGGCGCGGGAGGTCGACCGCTACAAGGCGGCGAAGGTCCGCGAGCGCGACCAGGGCCTCGTCCCGCGCCCGCTCTCGAACCGGACGATCAACAAGACGCTCACCCGGCTCGGGCAGATCCTCGACGTCGCCGTCCGCTACGACCTGATCGGGCACAACCCGGTGAAGACCAAGGTCGAGAAGCTGAAGGAGGAGGAGCCGAAGCGCCTGCGGCTGAGCGGCGAGCAGGTCCAGGTCCTGCTCCAGGTCGCCGGGCGGAACCGGGCGCTCCTGGCGACGGCGATCATGGCCGGCGGTCTGCGGATCTCCGAGCTGGCCAACCTGCGCTGGCGCGACCTCGACCTCGGCAACGGCGAGCTGACAGTCGAGACCTCGAAGACCGCGGCCGGCGTGCGCGCGGTCGTCCTCGAGCCCGAGCTGGTCCAGCTGCTCCGCGAGCACAAGCTCGCCTCGCGCTGGAGCCAGCCGGACGACTTCGTCTTCTCCGGCAAGTACCGGGACAAGCCGCGGGAGCGGAACAGCCTCCGCAAGCGCGTCCTCTACTCGACGGTCGAGCGGGCGAACGAGCAGCTGATCGCCGAGGGCAGGCCGCCGATCCCCGAGGGGATCACCTTCCACGCGCTGCGCCGGACCTACGCCGCGCTTCGCGCCGAGCTCGGCGAGCACCCGGCGATCACCGCCGCGCAGATGGGTCACCGCGATCCGCGGATGACCCTGCGCGTCTACACCGACGTCACGAACATGAGGCCGCGGACCCGGCTCGGCGGCCTCCTGTCCGAATCTGATTGGGCACCATTGGGCACCAACCCCGCTAAGGGCCAAAATCCGACACAACGGGAAGGCCCGGAAGACCCTCCGGAGGACGCCCGAAACCCGCGAGCTAGCAGCAGGTTTCGGAGAACGGGAGCGACGGGACTCGAACCCGCGGCCTCCGGCGTGACAGGCCGGCGCTCTAACCAACTGAGCTACGCCCCCGAGGGCGACATGCAGGCTAGCCGCTAACCACGGAAACGTTCGTGGCGACGGGACCCTTGGGGCCTTCTTCGGATTCGTAGCTGACCTTCGCGCCGTCGTCGAGAGACTTGTAGCCGTCTCCGTCGATGCTCGAGAAGTGGACGAAGAGGTCCTTCCCGCCGTCATCGGGCGTGATGAAGCCGTATCCCTTCTCGTTGCTGAACCACTTGACGGTCCCTTCTGCCATTCATGCCTCCTCGCGCACATCGCTCGTTTTCCGGGGACTGACCCCCTCCAATGGCGCGAGAACCTAACGAACGCGCCCGCTCGATGGCGCCTTGACGGAATAGATTGGCCTCATGAAGCTGGTGACCTACCGCGCCGACGGCGGACCGCGGGCGGGAGTGCAAACCGACGATGGGGTGCTGGACGCGGCGGAGGTGCTCGGGACCGACGCCACCGTCAGGGAGCTGATCGCCGACGGGCGACTCGGCGAGCTCGGCGAGCGAGCCGCAGGCGCGGAGGTCGATCCGGTGGCCGGCGCGGAGCTGCTGCCGCCGCTGCCCGACCCGGACAAGATCGTCTGCATCGGGCTCAACTACCGCTCCCACGCGGCTGAGGCGGGGATCGACCCGCCGGAGCATCCCACCTTCTTCGCCAAGTTCCGCAACGCCCTCGCTCCCCCCGGCTCGACCGTGAAGCTCCCGGCGGCAAGCGAGAAGGTCGACTACGAGGCCGAGGTGGCCTTCGTCGTCGGACGGCGCTGCACGGATGTCGACACGGACGAGGCCCTGGACTCGATCGCCGGCTACATGCTTCTGAACGACCTCTCGGCCCGCGACCTGCAGTTCGCGACGCCGCAGTGGATGCCCGGCAAGGTCTTCGACGGGTCGGCTCCCTGCGGGCCCGCGATCGTCACCCCGGATGAGGCGGGCGCGCCCGACTCCATCTCCTTCACCCTCGACCTCAACGGAGAGCGCATGCAGGACGCCTCCACCGCGGACCTGATCTTCTCCATCCCCGAGCTGGTGTCGCGCCTCTCGCGCTGGATGACGCTCGAGCCGGGGGACATCGTCTCCACCGGAACGCCATCCGGCGTGGGCAGCGTGCGGGACCCGCGAGTCTGGCTCAAGTCGGGCGACGAGATGGTGATCCGCTCGCCCGCCCTCGGCGAGCTGCGCACCCAGATCTCCTAGCTAGGAGCTGCGTTCCTCGACGAGCGCTTCGATGCTGCCGTAGACGCCGGGGGCGTCCTTCTTCAGCCGCTTCACCTCGAAGTGCCCGAGGCTGATCAGCCGCATTCGCGAGGTGGCGGTCACGGTGGCGCTGCGCATCGAGTCGTCGAGCATCCCGCCCTCGCCGAAGACGTCGCCGGGTCCGAGGTCCGCGATCTTCTCGCCCTCCCGGGTCACCTCGGCGGTGCCCTCCTCGATCGCGAGCAGCTCGCGCGAGAAGCCGCCCTCCTCGAGGACCACCTCGCCCTCGGCGACCTCCTTCGACTGCGCGAAGGCGGCGACCTGCTTGAGCTCCTCGTCCGAGGCGTCCGAGAAGAGGGGGATTCGCTTCAGCTGACTTGCGTCCATGTCACGACCGTATCCGAAAGAACCTGGGTTAGAGTGCGACGTCCAACACGGATGAAGGGGAGAGGAGAGTTCATGGGTTTGATGGACAACATCAAGAAGGCTCAGGAGATGGCCCAGCAGGCGGCTCAGCAGGGTGGGGCGGGTCAGATGAGCCCTTCCGCGGGGGACGTCGAGTACGCCAACCTGGCGATGAAGCTGAACCAGAACGGCCTGCCCGGCACCGCGACGATCAACTCGATCACGGAGTCCGGTGAGGGATCGGACCCCGTCAACAAGGCCTACGACATCGCGGTCGGCGTCGAGCTCGAGAACGGCCAGAGCTACGACACCATCGTCCACCAGTACCTGACCCAGGACGCCGTCAACGCCTACCAGCCGGGCAAGAAGTTCCAGATCAAGGCCGACCCGGACGACACCAACAAGGTGATGCTGTACGGCGAGGCGTAGCGCTCGCCGGCCCGAGGGCGAAGCCCTGAATCTTCGCCCGTAAGACCCAAAATTAGCTGCAGGCGCGGGACTTGCCTGCCGATACGTTGTAAGGACGCCGTATATGCCCCTGCTCGGATCGATTCCAGACTTCTTCTTCACCTGGTACCCGGTCTTCGGAGTTGCCTTCTCTGCCGGGATCCTGATCGTCTTCGTGATCCTGCTGCGGAGCACGATGGGGTCAACTCGCCCGGAGACGATCAAGGCGAGCAAGACGGCACCCGTGCTCTGGGACGAGGTACAGGGCGTGGATGCCGCGAAGGAGGAGCTGGTCGATGTCGCGGAATGGCTCAAGGACCCGAAGCGATTCGAGATCCTCGGCGCCCGGGCGCCGCGCGGCGTGCTCCTCTACGGACCGCCCGGCACGGGCAAGACGATGCTGGCCCGCGCCGTCGCCGCACACGCCGGCGTCGACTTCTTCGCCGCCTCCGGATCTAGCTTCGTCGAGATGTTCGTCGGGCGCGGCGCCGCGCGAATCCGGCGCCTCTTCAAGGAGGCCCGTAGCTCGGGCCGCGCGGTGATCTTCATCGACGAGCTCGACGCGGTGGGCGGCCATCGCGGCTCGGGCGCCGGAGACGGCGGGACCTCGGAGCGCGAGCAGGCCCTCAACCAACTGCTGGTGGAGCTCGACGGCTTCGAGCGCGACCCGGGCACCGTGATCGTGCTCGCCGCGTCGAACCAGATCGAGAAGCTCGACAAGGCGCTGCTGCGCCCCGGCCGCTTCGACCGCCAGGTTCTCGTGTCTCCCCCCGATCGCGACGGGCGGGAGGCCATCCTCCGCTCCCACGCGAAGCACAAGACCCTCTCCGACACGATCGACCTGGTCGACGTCGCGCGAAAGACCACCGGGCTGACCGGAGCGCAGCTCGCCAACGCCCTGAACGAGGCCGCGATCATCGCCGGCCGCGCCGGTCGCGGTGCGATCGCTCGCGAGGACCTCGACGAGGCGCTGCTGCGCCAGTCGGTCGGCTCCCAGCAGTCGCGCCGCTTGACGGAGGGCGAACGCAGGATCGTCGCGTACCACGAGGCCGGCCACGCCCTCTGCCGCCGGCTCTGCGGCCTCGACCCACCGGAGATCCTCAGCATCGTCCCTCGCGGGCCCGCTCTCGGCTTCGTCGGCCACTCGCCCCAAGAGGACCGCTACCTGCGCTCCCGCAAGCAGCTGATGGACGAGATCGTGATCCTGCTGGGCGGCCGGGCGGCCGAGGAGGAGGTCTTCGACGAGGCATATTCGGGGGCCGCCGACGACCTGGCCCGGGTACAGCAGATCTGCGTCCAGATGGTCACCGAGTTCGGGATGACGGTCTCACATGGCCCGCCCGACAGCGCGCCGCTGGCACAGCCGACCGGCGACTACTCGATGTCGGATCGCACCCGCCAAGACGTCGACGCCAATGCCCAGGAGCTGGCTCACATGGCCTACGCGCGGGCCCGGCAGCTGATGAAGGTGAACCGCCGCTGCCTCGAGGACCTCGCCAGCAACGCGCTCGAGCGCGAGACGCTGACCCGCGAGGACCTCGACGAGATCTTCGACGCACACGACCTGCGGCGCACCTTCCTGCCCGAGGATGAGCAGTCCGAGGTGCGGAAGCTGATCGCCGGTGATCGCGAGGGCTCCACTGGCGCCCTGATGCCGCATCACACCCAGCCGGACGAGCCGGAGAAGACCTCCGAGTAGAAAGGCCCCGCGCACTGGCCCGCTGCCATGCGTGACTGCAGGGCAGCGAGCCCGTACGCGGAACCCGGTTCAACTACGAGGTGCTGATTGTTCAGACGGTGCGAGTGCTGCCGCGTCCCATGAAGAAAATCAGCAGCGCAACGATTGCCAGCGCAAACAGAACGGGGTGGACGATGGCCCCGCCCGCGATGGCGATGATCAGTAGGACAACACCTGCGATTAGCCACAACATGAGCGTTCCCTCCTTCCTTGGCCTGACTGCTCGGCGCGGGTATACCCGTACTTGGGCGGCCCAATCCGAGTCGACCGCGGAGGGTGCAGCGATGGGCGGTGCCGGGCTCGAACCGGCGACCTTCTCGGTGTAAACGAGATGCTCTCCCAGCTGAGCTAACCGCCCTGGGCAGTCGATTATGGCTCAGATCTCACGACCGTCCGTTCGGGTTGGTCTGCTCGGGCACGAGCCGGTCCAGGAGCAACTCAAGTGAAGCGGCTAGCTGGGATCGTGATATCCAGCCGGGAGCACTCACGGCATGAAGGGCGAGCCCGTCGGCGGCGGCGAGGGCGATGTGAGCGGCACGTTTCGTCTCTTCCGCGTCGACACGGTTGCCCGCTGCGCGGTCAAATGCCTCGCGGAGCGCCTCAACGATCTCCCCCAGGACGCTCCGCTGAACCCCCGCCAATGCGGGAGAGGTCGCGGCCCGCGTCGCGAAGGCCAACATGATGTGCGCCTCCTCCGATCGCCGGGCGTCGAGCGGCAGAAACTCTTGCAGCACGTTTGACAGGTTGCGGCGTATGTCGTCACCGTGCTCGACCGCAGCCAGCCGCGAGCGAACTTGCCGCACCACCTCGGCGAATGCTGCGGCCAGCATCTCGTCCTTGGTCGGGAAGTAGTGCTGCACGGTCCCGATTGAGACGCCCGCGGCGGAGGCGACCTCCCGCACGCTGACCTGATCGAGTCCTCGCTCGGCGACGATGCGAAGGAGCGCCTCGGTCAGGGCAGCCTTCCTCGGATTCGGGGTTGACAACTCGCTCATCCCGGATATCATACGACCGTATGAACCCATACACTCGTATTAGACAACTGAATTTGCCTCGCGGTCTGCTTTTCGGGACCGCAGCCGCGGTCGCCCTTACCTGGGGCATCTTCGCCCTCAACCCTGATGCCTGGCCGGGCATTGCCCTACCGCTCGGGCAGAGCGCCGTGTACCTGGCTCTGATCGTGCTCACCGCGAGGAGCCGCCGCGTCAAGGTCCTGCTCGTGCGTACCTTCCAGCGCTTCACGGTCAATCCGCTGATGCGGATGTTCTTGGCGGTCGGCGTCAATCCGCTCGGGCTGGCGATTCTGGAGACCCGGGGACGACGGTCGGGCGAGCCGCGGCGCACTCCCGTCGGCAACGGCAGGAAGGGTGATGACTTCTGGATCATCGCCGAGCACGGCACGCGTGCTGGCTATGTGCGCAACATCCAGCGCGACCCACGAGTACGGGTCCGGTTGCGTGTCGGCTTGCGTTACCGGTGGGTGCCCGGCGTCGCGGAGATCGTGCCCGATGACGACGCACTCGCTCGCCAGCGTCGGATCATCCGCTGGCACCCGCTACGGGCGCTCAACGCCATCAATGTCCGGGTGTTTGGGGCCGACCTGCTCACAGTGCACGTGCGACTCCTGCCGGCTGAAGCACACTCGCCGGATCAGGCCCGATACGCGTACGGCTAACCAGCGCGCCACCGGGGGCGCGCTGGTACCGTCGCGCGCCATGTGGAGGCGAGTGCCTGGGGGGCTGACCACCGCTGCGGTGATCGCGGCGGCGCTCGCCTGCGCGCCGGTCGCCAGTGCGAAGGACGTGACCATCACCTCCTTCGACGGCACCAAGATCGCCGCGCACTGGTTCGTGGGCAAGGGCGTTGATCCCGGCGCCGCGGCGCCGACGATCCTCGAGGGGCCTGGCTGGAGCCAGCCCGGGGACACGGACAGCACTGGCGGGCCCGGCGTTGGGGCGATCTTCGGGGTACCCGGCATCAGCACCTTCGTCAGCCACGGCTACAACGTGCTCACCTGGGATCCGCGTGGCTTCGGCGACTCCGGCGGGACCGTTGAGATCGACGACCCGCAATACGAGGGACGCGACGTCCAGGCGCTGATCGACTGGGTCGCGAAGCAGCCGGAGGCGCAGCTCGACCAGAGCTGCTCTGCGACGAGGGCCAAAGCCAAGCGACGCGCGAAGCACCGCAAGCGCCGCTCCAAGAGCCGCATCACCTGCGCGACCAGCCCGGACGACCCGACGATCGGAATGGCCGGAGCGAGTTATGGCGGCGGCATCCAGCTGGTCTCGGCGGCCCTCGACAAGCGGATCGACGCGATCGAGCCGACGATCGCCTGGCACTCGCTCCTCACCAGCCTCTTCCAGGACGGCAACATCAAGTTCGGCTGGGGCTCGCTGCTGATCGCCCTCGGCGTCGAGGGGACCCTGCCGGGCGGCCTCAGCTCACCCGCCACCGCCGCGGGAAGGCAGGACCCGCACTTCTATTCCATCCTCGCCAACGGGCTGGCCACCGGGACCACGACGCAGAACGACCTGAGCTGGATGGCCGCGCACGGCCCGGCGGACCTGGTGGAGAAGATCCACGTCCCGACGCTGCTGATGCAGGGGACCGTCGACACGCTCTTCCCGCTGGACGAGGGCGTCACCAACTTCGATGACATCGGCGACAACACGCTGAGGACTGCGGCGATCAAGGCGAAGGCGAAGAAGCGGAAGAGGCGAAGGGGCTCCGCCTCCGCCGTCCAGGACGTGCCGGTGAAGATGATCTGGTTCTGCGGCGGGCACGGCGTCTGCCTGACCGGTGCAGGGCCCGGCTCCAGCTACCTCGATCAGCGCCAGGTTGCCTGGTTCGACCGATACCTGCGCGGCAGGCAGGACACGGACACCGGCCCGACGTTCGCCTGGATCGCCGACGACGCCCAGCTCCGCACCAGCGATGCCTACCCGCTGAAGCCCGCCGGCCAGCTCTCGGCTTCGGGCTCCGGCACGTTGCCGATCGTCCCGGGACAGGGCAGCGGAGCACTGATCTTCGCCTCGCAGGCCGCCAACGCCGTCAACCTCCCCGTCGCCGGGCCCGCTGCCGATGCGAACGTGGTCGGGGCCCCTCACCTCAATCTGACCTACCAGGGCACCGCCGTCCCGCAGAAGACCTGGATCTACGCCCAGTTCGCCAATCCACGGAACGGCACGGTGCTCGGCAACATGGCGACGCCGATCCCGGTGACGCTCGACGGTCAGACGCATTCGATCTCGCGCAATCTCGAGATGGTCGCGGGGCGGGCGCCGGCCGGCGGCGGCTACACGCTGCAGCTCACGGCCTCGTCCTCGCTCTACGACATCCAGCGCTCGACCGGGGCCGTCACCTTCAACGGCATCGACGTGACGATGCCTCTCGGCGATCCCGTCACGGCCAGCCCGGGCGCCGTGGCGAAGCACCGCAAGAAGCGCCACAAGCGCAAGCACCGCTAGCTGCGGCCATGGATGCGGGATACTCGCGCCGATGTCGAGCGAGAACGCCGCATTCGTGCGTGGGGTCATGGAGGCGTATCGGAACCCCGAGTTGATGGCGCAGCTCGCCGACGGCGAGCTCGACTTCAGCTGGGTCGATCCTGAGATCGAATGGGACGCCTCGCGCATCGGCGAGCTGATCCCGGATCTCGCCGAGGTCTACCACGGCCACGATGGGGTGCTGACCTACTGGCGCCGCTGGTTCGACGCCTGGGATGACCTGCAATTCGAGATTGAGGACGTCCGCGACAATGGCGACGACGTGGCGGTCTTGATTCGCAACCAGCGGCAGCGAGGCCGGAGCACGGGGATCTGGACCGACCTGCCTCCATACGCGCAGGTCTTCACCCTGCGGGAAGGCAAGCTGGTGCGCTGGCGCACCTTCCCGGACCAGGAGTCCGCGCTCGAAGCAGTCGGCCTCTCGGGAGCGTCCTGAGCGTGCGGGTGCTGGTCACCAGCTCGCGGATGCCGTTCGCGCTCGACGTGATCCGGAAGCTCGGCGAGCGCGGTCACGAGGTGTTCGCCTGCGACAGCTATGAGGCCTCCCCCGGCAGCCACTCCAAGTACCTGGCGGGTCACTTCACCACGGCCTCGGCCACCGAGGACCCGGCGCAGTTCGCCGCCGATGTCGAGCGGATCGCCGACATCAACGAGATCGAGATCGTGATCCCGATGTTCGAGGAGGTCTTCTACCTCGCGGCGCAGCACGAGCGGCTCTCGAAGGTGACGAAGCTCTATGCGCCGCCGTTCCAGACGCTAGCCCAGGTCCACGACAAGGGCACTTTTCAGGAGCTCTGCGACCGCCTCGAGATCCGGACGCCCCACACGACGCTCGCCCACAGCCCCGAGGAGCTGCGGAAGGCCGTGGAGAGCTATCCGCGCTACTTCGCCCGCGCCGCCTTCTCGCGCGGCGGGGTCGGTCTGCTCACCAACACGGGGCCGCTCGCGGGTCATCTGGCGCTCGACGCCTGCCAGCCGACCGAGGCGAATCCCTGGCTCGTCCAGGAGTTCGTCGATGGGCCGATGCACTGCACCTACTCCTGCCTTCATACGGGGGGCGTCGCCACGCACATGTCCTACCGGGCGCCCCGGCAGTGGGAGCACTCGACGGGCATCCAGTTCCTCTCGGTCGACCCCTCCGACACGCTGCCCACGGTGGAGAAGCTCGGCAAGGACCTCTCCTGGGACGGACAGATGTCGCTCGACTTCATCGAGACCGACGACGGCCTGGTGATGATCGAGTGCAACCCGCGGCCGACCGACGGCGTCCTGCTGATGACCGCCGAGGAGCTCGAGCGCGGCCTGCTCGCGCCCGAGGACGAGACGCTGCAGGTGCCGGAGGGGCGCACGGCGCAGCTCGACTTCGCCGTCTTCGCCCAGATCTTCAAGGAGCCTCTCAAGGAGGCGCCGCAGACGATCCACGACCTGGCCAAGATCCACGGCACCGACCACGGCTGGCGAGACGCGATGCCCAAGCTCTACTCCTTCCTCGCCCTGGCCCGCTTCGAGAAGCTCAGCCTCCGCGACCGAGAGCAGCTCTTCGTCGCGATGTCGGACGGGATCACCTGGGACGGACAGTCGATCCCGGGACTGCCCCCCGATGACGCGGCGTACCTCGCCAAGCTGACCGGCTGATGGACCGATCGATTCTCTGGCGCGCGGCCGTCGCGCAGGTCGTGGCGGTCGCCGCGGTCTCACTGATCCTCGCGGTGGCGCTGCCGCACTCCTTCTTCGACGACTGGGGCTGGCTGACCGGGCCCGTCGCCTGGCTCGGCTGCGCGGCGCTCGTGGCCTGGGCGCTTCACCTGAACACGCCTGGCGTCCTGCTGGGGGCGATCCTGGCCGGCATCCCGAGCGCGATCGCGGTGATCGCCGGCGTGCACTGGCTCGGCGTGGCGATCGCGGTCGCCGCATTCGCCGTGTGGTGCGCCTGGCTGTCGCAACGGCCCGGAGGAGCGCTGTGGACCTAGGCATCGAGGGCCGCACCGCGCTGGTGATGGGCGCCAGCAAGGGCATCGGCAAGGGGATCGCCGGCGCCCTGGCGCGCGAGGGCGCCGGGGTCGCGATCTCCAGCCGATCCGAGGAATCGCTGCAAGCCGCCGCGGACGAGATCGAGGGGGAGGTGCACGTCTTTCCGGCGGATACCGGGGACTTGGACCGGCTACGGCTGCTGCCGGGTGAGGTCGGCGAGGCGGTCGGACCCGTCGACATCCTGGTGGCAAACACGGGCGGACCGCCGACCGGCGCCGCGCTCGACAACTCGCTGGAGGAGTGGGAGGAGGCGTTCCGTTCGCTCGTCCTCGCCCCCAGGGTCCTGCTCGAGGGCGTGGTGCCCGGCATGAGGGAACGCGGCTGGGGCCGGATCGTCAACGTCTCCTCCGTGTCGATCCGCGAGCCCATCCCGTACCTGACCCTGTCGAACGCCAACCGGATGGCGGCGCTCGGGCTCCTCGAGACCCTCGCGGACGAGGTCGCGGCGGATGGCATCACGATCAACACCGTCGCCACCGGGATGTTCGCCACAGAGCGCCTGGCGGACCCGGAGGGCTCGCTGAAGGGGGCCGAGGAGGCCGCCAAGCAGCGCGTCCCGGCCAAGCGACTGGGCCGGCCGGAGGAGTACGGCGACCTGGTCGCGTTCCTGTGCTCGGAGCGAGCCGCCTATCTCACGGGAGCTGTGATCCCGCTCGACGGCGGCCTACTCCGATCGGTCTAGCTCAGAGCTGCTCCGGCTCCTCGGCGGCATCCTCGGACTCATCCGCCTCGCCCTCCTCGGAGGAGTCAACCTCCGAAACGGGTTCATCGGACTCGGTGATCTCCGCGGACTCGGCGGCCGGCTGCTCGCCGATCTCGTCGGTCGCGGTCTCCGTGGCGGCCTCGGCCTCTGGGGCCTGCTCCTCGTCGATGTCCTGAACCTCCTGGACCTCGTCGGTCATACGCCCTCCTTTCGCACTTTGACTGCTTGCCCCCCGGTGATACCGGAGGGCTCACGGCCGCTTGTGAAGGCGCTGTGACGCTCAGGCGGTCGCCGGCCTTGGCGTCCGCCGGAAGGCCACCAGCAGCCAGACGCCGCCGGCGATCATCATCGCCACGCTGAGCAGCTGGGCCTGGGTCAGACCGAGGGCGACGTCGTCGTTGCGGCGGATGAACTCGACCAGGAAGCGCTCCCCGCCGGCCAGCACGAGGTACAGGGCGAAGAGTGTTCCGTTCGTGAACCGATCGCGGAGACGCCAGAGCACCAAAGCCACCAGTCCCATCGCCAGGGTCTCGTAGACCGGGGTCGGGTGAACGGTCTGGTCGGTCGGCTTGGTTCCGTCCGGATATGCCATCGCCCACGGGCCGTCCCACGCCTTGCCGTAGTCACCGTCACCGGAGAGCTGGCAGCCGCAGCGGCCGATCGCGTAGCCGAGCGCGAGCGCCGGAGCCGCCACGTCCAGCAGGGTGAGGTTAAGGAAGCCGCGCCACCACGCCCAGAGCAGGACCGCGATGGTCCCGCCGATCGCGCCCCCGTACCAGACCAGCCCGGACCCCGAGAAGATGTTGCCGAGCAGGTCGCCCTTGACGTCGCTGTAGTTCTCGATGATGAAGTCGAGGCGGGACCCGACGAGCCCCCCGAGGAGCGCCGCGAAGCCCATCTCGTAGGCCCAGTCGACGGGCTTGCCGAGCTCCTCGAAGCGGCGCCAGACGACCGCGCCGGCCGCGATGAAGGCAGCGGCGAAGCAGATCCCGAAGGTCTGGAGCGTGAGTGGGCCGAGGTGGATCTCGGGAAGCACCGGACGAGAGGCTAGTCCAGGCCGCTGATCGCCCCGTGCTCAGTCGGAAAAGGCTCCGGACATCGCCTTCAGGCCGACATCCATGCCGCTCCAGAACGCGCCACCGTGGAACGGCTTGCCATGCCGGAAGCGCCACGGCACCGAGGTGCCGAGCATCTTCTTGCCCACCCGCCAGATGCGCGAGGAGCCGACGCGGTAGGCCCCGTTCGCGTCGGGGCGAACCTCGATCGGATGCGCCGGGTCGCCGGTGAGTCGCAACGGGACCTTGGCGAAGGTCGCCTTGTCGAACTGCTCCATGATGCACATGCTGACCGGGTCGAAGCTGAGCTCCGGCTCGGTGCCCAGGATCACCGAGGCGATCTGCGATGCCGCCGCGTCCGCCTGCAGGAAGGCCAGGAACGCCTGCTTGACGGGGAAATCGCCGGCGTCACCGACCGCGTATATCTCGGGGTGGCGCTTCAGCCGGCGCGTCGCGAGGTCCGTTGCGAGGAAGCCGCGGTCGTCGGCATCCAGGCCGGGGAACGGGGTCGAGGCGATGTACGGCGGGAAGGCGACCAGGAGGTCATGCTCGATGCGCTCCCCATTATGGAACTCGACTCCCTTGGCATCGACACTGTCGACGACCCAATCGATGTGTCCCTCGATTCCGCGCCGCTCGAACTCCCCGGTCACGAGCTCGTGGAGGCGGGGGCCGAACGCCTGGATGTAGCCCTGCTCGTAGGTGGCCCAGGTGATCGACGTCGAGTCGCGGCCGCCCTTGCGCCGCAGGCAGGTCTCGAACATGAGGACGATCTCGTAGAGGGGGCCGGCGCACTTGTTGTTCGGCGGGATCAGGAAGGTCACGCGCTGATGGCTGCCGCCCTTGGCCGCGGCGAGCACGCGTTCGAATCCATCCCGAAGCTGGAGCATTTCCTGGGGCGTCCACATGCTGATTGCGTGCTCGGCGAGACCTGGGATCTCACTCGGTTGCATCCCGGAGCCGGTGGCGACCACCAGCTGGTCATAGGGGAGGCTTTCCTCTCCGACCCTGACCTGCCTGGCGTCCGGGTCTATCTCGTCGGCGCGCCCCTGGACGAGCTCGATCCCGCGCTTCGCGGCCGGCTTCGCCAATCCGACCTTGAGTCGGTCCGGGTCGAGCCCGAAGGGCACGTAGATGGAGTTCGGCTTGAAGAGGAAGTGTTCCTGGTCGGAGACCAGCGTGATGTCGGCCCGATCGCCGGCGAGCAGACGCAGGTCGAAAGCGGTCTCGAGCCCGCCGAAGCCGCCTCCGAGCACCAGCACACGCGCTTTCGCCGGCCCGCCGGGACCGGGAGCGCCGTTTCGGGTCGTGCTTTCCTCCATACGCGGAAGCTTCACGGCCTGCGGACGGCTTCGCATCGGTCCCCAGCGCAGAGCGGAGCTACGGGTTTTCCACCGAGATTGGATTAAGTTCGCGAGATGGAGACCCTGCTGCTGGTCCTGCTCGCGCTCTACGGGACTCTCGCCGGGGCGCCGGAACCGGCCCGGGGGCCCCATCCGAGGGCGCAGGCGGAGAGCGAGGCGCCGCCGCGATCTGTCGCCGCGCTCACCCCGGGGCGCCTGCTCGTGGTCGGAGACTCCCTCGCGGAGGCGACCGAGGCGCCGCTGGCGTCGCTGCTTCCCGGGTGGCAGATCGAGACGTCAGCGTTCACGGGCCGGCACACCGGCGACGGGGTGGCGGAGATCACCTCCCGGTCGAACCTGCCCGACGTGATCTTCGTCAGCCTCGGGACGAACGACCATCCGAGCGCGACCACGAGCTTCGGGGCCGAGGTCCAGCAGGTGCTCGACGTGGCGGGACCGTCGCGCTGCGTGCTCTGGGCGAACATCGCCCGGCCGCCATATGGCGGGGTGAGCTACGCCGGCTACAACAAGGTGCTCGAGAGCCTCTCCTACACCCGGCCGAATCTCACGGTGATCGACTGGGCCGGGATCACGCAAGCGCGGGCGGGACTGCTCGGCTCGGACGGAGTGCATGCGACCTCGGAGGGATACGCGGTCCGGGCGCAGGCGATCGCCTCGGCGATTGCGAGCTGCGGCGGGGTGCAGGCCTACGGAGGGACGACCGGGGTGCCCGGTGACTAGGCGACTCGCCGCCCTCGCCCTGACCGTGCTGGCCCTGGCGCCCGCAGCGACGGCGTCAGCCAGGCCCCATGCCGTCGGCAAGCGGCTGTTCGTCATCGGCGACTCGCTCGCGGTGGGGACGAGGCCCTACCTCCCCCGCTTCCTGCACGGCTGGCGGATTCGAAGCTCCGTATCGATCTCGAAGCACGCTCCCGAGGGCGCCGCGGAGCTGGCGCGCCGCGGCCACTCGCTCCCTCCCGTAGTCATGGCGAGCCTCGGCACCAACGATGACCCACACGCGACCGGCAGCTTCGAGGCAGCGGTTCGCAAGGCGCTGCGAGCGGCCGGGGGGCATGGCTGCATCGTCTGGCCGAACATCGTCAGGCCGGCCGTGGGTGGCACGACCTACGCCGGCTACAACAACGTGCTGGACCGGATCGCGAAGCGTGACGATCAGCTCCGCGTCGTCAACTGGACGGCGATGACGGCGCACAACCGCGGCTGGTTCGGCGATGACGGAGTCCACCCCGATGCGACCGGATACATGGCCCGTGCCCGCGCCATCGCGAAGCAGGTGCGGCGCTGCCGGCGATCTCTGACGCAGTAGCCCCGGCGGGAGTCGAACCCGCGCTACGAGGTTGAAAACCTCGCGTGCTAACCGTTACACCACGGGGCCGCGCAGCTGATCTTAGGAGGCGGGCGAAAGCAGGCGTTCGAGCAGCGCCTTCTGGGCATGCAGGCGGTTCTCCGCCTGGTCCCAGACGGCCGAGCGCTCCCCGTAGAGAACCTCCGCGCTGATCTCCTCGCCGGGGTGGGCCGGCAGGCAGTGCAGCGCGACGGCCCGATCGGAAGCGGCCGAGAGGAGCTCGTCGTTCAGCTGATAGGGAGCCAGGTCCGCGCGGCGCTGGTCGGCCGTCTCCTCGTCGCCCATGCTCACCCAGACGTCGGCGTAGATCGCGTCGGCGCCGGCGACCGCGGCCCTCGGGTCCTCCACGAGCTCCGCCAGTCCGTCCTCCATCCGGTAGCCCTCGGGGCTCGAGATGACGACCTCGACGCCCGCGATCCGCCCGAGAATCGCCAGGGAACGGGCCACGTTGTTGCCGTCGCCGACGTAGGCGAGGCGCACACCATCCAGCTCCCCGAAGCGCTCCTTCAGGGTGAGCAGGTCGGCGAGCGCCTGACACGGGTGATGTTCGGGCGTCAGGCCGTTCACGACGGGGACTCTGGAGCCGCTGGCGAGCTCGCGCACCCGCTCGTCGGAGCCCGACCGGATGACGATGCCGTTCAGGAAACCGGACAGGATCCGGGCGGTGTCGGCGATCGACTCCCCGCGGCTGAGCTGCAGCTCGTCCGCACGCAGGACGATCGGCGTGGCGCCCAGCTCCGCGACGCCGACCTCGAAGGAAACTCGCGTCCGGGTCGACGGCTTCTCGAAGATCAGCGCGATCGAGCGGCCCGGCAGGGCGTCACGACCCTCGCGCGCGTCCCGGCCGCGCTTCAGCTCCTCGGCGCGCTCGAGCAGGCCGAGCAGCTCGTCTCGATCGAGCTCCTCGCCGGTGAGAAAGTGACTGGCCGGGCGGGATGCGGTCTGCGAAGCCATTGCCCATCGATACTACGCGCGTGCAACTCACCGCAATGACATGGAACTTGTTCCACGGCCGCGACTGGCCGCCCGAGCCGGAGCTCCAGGTGCGCGCCCACAAGGGCAACTTCCGCCGCGGCCCGCGCGAGGGCAGGGAATACGAGCAGACCAACTGGGATCTCTTCGACGAGTTCGCCTCGCTGATCGGCTCGGTCGACTGGGATGTCGCCCTGTTCCAGGAGTTCCCCCCTGCCTGGAGGAGCCGCCTGGCGGAGGCGTGCGGCGCTCAGGCCCACCGCGCGTTCAGCGGCCGCAACTGGCTGCAGCCGATCACCTCGCTGATCGGTCGCTGGCGGCCGGACCTGCTGGGGGCCTGGGAGGGCGGCTCGAACACCACTCTCGCGCGCCGTGCGGCCGGGGGCATCGCCGAGCGCCGCCGAGAGGTGCTCGCCTGGCGTCCGGAGCTCCGGGTCATGGCCCTGACCAGGCTCGAGGCCGGCCCGTGCGTCGCGAACCTCCACGTCAGCACCAAGCCGTCCTCGGCCGAGCGGGAGTTGCTCGACGCGGCCGAGCGCGCGCTCGCCTTCGCCGGCTCGGACCCCCTGATCTTCGGGGGCGACTTCAACGTCAGGCCGAAGGCGAGCGGTGTGTTCGACCAGCTCGAGCAGCGCTTCGGCCTCGCTCCCCGCACGGCGCCGGACCGTCTCAGCCACCTGCTCGTGCGCGGCCTGGACGTCGTGGAGCAGCCCACCGCGTGGCCGCCCGACGCGCGAGACCGGATCGATCCCAAGACGGGGAAGAAGATCCGCCTCTCCGACCACAACCCCGTGATTGGAAAGTATGCGTCTGTGGGATAGTGCGATCGATGGCAACCGCGCCCACGGAGGAGGAGAGCTCCCGCGCCGAGCAGAGCGTCCAGGCGTTCCGTGATGCGCTCGAGAAGAGCATCACGATCTCGCGGGAGCGGCTGCAGGAGGTGGTCGACGACGCCGTGAAGCGCGGGCGCATGACGCGCGCCGACGCGGAGGAGATGGTCGGCCGGCTGGCCACGAGAGGGCGCGAGCAGGCGGAGGAGCTGCTCACCCAGCTCGACTCCGTCCTCTCTCAGGCCCGAGAGGTGCCGGACCGGGCGCGTCACGAAGTCGGTGAGCGGGCAGAGGTCGCACGAAAGCGAACCGTCGCCGCCGTCGACAAGCCACTCGCGAGCGCCGATCGCGTCCGTCGCGCCGCGCGGGTGCCGGGCTTCCCCATCACTGCATACGACCAGCTCTCGATCCGCCAGATCGACCGCCGGCTACAGGAGCTCAGCAGACAGCAGCTGCGGAAGGTCCGCGACTACGAGCGCAAGAACAAGGGCCGCAAGGGCCTGCTGCGGGCGCTCGATCGCAAGCTGCAGGACTGACTACTTGAGCGCCTTGCGGCGCTCATCGAGCTCCTTGGCGATCTCGTCGAGTGCCTCCATCGAGCTCTGGGCCCGGACGGCGAGCTTGCCGAGCTCCTTGCGGACGTCCTCCGTCGCCTTGTCCAGCGTGTCGCGCCAGTTCGAAACCTGATCCTGAGCCTTTCCGGTCGCATCGCCGGAGACGTCGCGCAACCGCGACACCGCCGAGTCGATGCTCGAGCGAACGTCGCCCGTCGCCTTCTCGCCGGCCGCGCGCAGATCGTCGATCGCCTTCTGGACCTGATCCTTGACGCCACTGCTCTCGCTTGATTCCACCTTGGACCTCCATCTCGTGGTATCCCGCAAACTCCGGGAAAGCCTATACGGCGGTCAGCTCGAGAGCGAGCCGCCCGAAATCGAGCGATCCATCCGTCGCATCGGCGAGCAGGCGGTCCGCATCCAGGCGCTGCCCTCGTGCCCAGAGGTCGCGTAGCCACGCGCCCGCCCCTGAGTCCTGGAACCAGGCGTCGCCGAACCGGCCGCGGAGGGCCTCCCGCCAGTCGACCTCGAGCGCCCAGGCGCGCAGATAGCAGGCGACGTAGAAGCTCGGATCGACATCGGAGAGCCAGGTTTCCCGCGGCCACGGAACGCCGATCCTGTCCGCGAGGAGCGTCGAGTAGCGCTCCGGCATCGCGTCCAGGTCGACGTCCGGGCCGTGCAGCTCGACCTCGTAGGCGATCTTCGCCGAGTAGCGCCGCAGCATGACCAGGCGAGCGGCTCGGGCGTGCTCGATCGCGGCCTCGGCATCGTTCTCGCCGAGGATCGCCGCCAGCCAGGCCGGGCTTGCGGTCAGGCCCTCCAGCAGAAAGGCGAACGACTCGGTGACGGAGTTGTCGCCGAGGTGCCGGAACTCGAAGGCGAGGCCGGCGTCCGTGCAGCCGTAGTGCTCGGCGTGCCCCGCCTCGTGGAAGAGGGCGGCGTAGTCCTCCCTGCCGCCGATCGGCGGCAGCACCAGGTACACCTCCTCTGGCACGCGCGGGGTCGAACAGAAGGCCCGCGGGCTCTTGGTCTCCCGCGATTCCGTGTCGAGCGTGACGTTGTCCTGCGCATCCAGGTCGATCCCGAGCTCCGACAGGGTCCGTCGCAGCGCCGGCACCATCCGCTCGCCCGGGAAGAGCTCGTCGAGCTGAGCCGCCCGGAAGAAGCGGGGGAGGTCCGAGCGCCGCAACTCGGCGAGCGAGTGCCCGACCGTGCGCTCGAGCTCGGGATCGACGATCCGCGCATAACCCGGCTCGGTGGATTCGGCGAACGACTCCAGCTGCCGCGCGAGCGCACGGAGATCCATAGCACGCACGTCCGAGTACGCGTCGAGATAGGACGGCCATCCGAGCTCCTCGCAGGCCGCATGCGCGCTCTCCAGCTCCTCGAGGTGAAGAGGATTGAGCCGCTCGACCAGGACCGCGTTCCGCGCTGCTTCGATCTCGGCCCGGCGATCGACGTCCTCCTCGTTCGCCTGGATCACCGGCGCCATCCGGTAGGCGATGCTCTCGTCACCCACCTCCACCTCGAGCGTCGCCTCGAGTTCGGCCACCCGCGTCTGGAGCTCCCTGGTGATCGATCCGAGGTATCCGTCCAGCGCGAACTGGTGCAGGTAGCGAAGCCGGGTCACAGCCTCGCCCGTCGCCGCCCTCCTCGCCTCGCCGACCCTGCCGACGGCATCGCGCTCGAAGAGCGACTCGTGGCGCTCATAGATCGGCTCGATCACGAGGTCGGGCTTGTGACCGGCCCCCTGCAGGTAGTACTCACGGCCGATCTCCTCGAGGAAACGCTCGGCGTCGCGCCGGTATCGGTCGAGATCCCAGGCCAAGGCGGCTGCAACGATAGGCGCACGATGTCCGACGGGACCGCCACCCGGGAACGCCCCGCCCGCGGCGAGCTGCTGGAGCTCGACGTCGAGTCCCTCGCCTACGGCGGCAAGGGAGTGGCACGCCGCAACGGCTACGTGGTCTTCGTCGCGGGGGCCCTGCCCGGGGACCGCGTATCGGCCGAGGTGACCAAGGCGAAACGCGGCTACGCGGAGGCGCAGGCCAAGGAGATCCTGCGCCCCTCATCGGACCGGGTGCCGCCCCGGTGCGATCACGGCGGCGAGCCCTGCCCCGGTGCTCCCTGGCAGGGGCTCGCCTACGAGGAGCAGCTCCGCCACAAGCAGGCTCAGGTGGAGGATTCGCTGGTGCGCCTGGGTGGTCTCGACGGCTTCGAGCTCGAGCCGATCGAGTCGGCCGTCGAGCGCTGGCGCTACCGCAACAAGCTCGAGTACTCCTTCGGCGAGCGCGAGGGTGAGCTCGTCCTGGGGTTCCACGCGCGCGGCCGCTGGGACCTGATCGTGGACGCCGAGGACTGCCAGCTCGCCTCGGAGCGCAACAACGCCCGCCGCAACGAGCTGCGCGACTGGGCCCGCTCGGCGGGCCTGCCCGCGTACGACAAGCGCTCCCAGCAAGGCGTGCTGCGGAACCTGGTGATCAGGGAGGGCCGCCGCACGGGCCAGCTGCAGAGCCGCCTGGTCACCTCCCCCGCGGAGATCCCGCGGCCACCGGTGGATCTGCACACGATCGTCGAAGGCCCGGGAAGCAGCACGGACGGGCCGACCGGAGCCGTCGGCGCCGAGTACCTCGAGGAGGAGCTCTGCGGCCTGCGCTTCCGGATCTCGCACCGCGCCTTCTTCCAGACCAATACGGAGATGGCGGAGCGCCTCTATGGATTTGCCATCGAGCTGGCCGGGCTGACCGGGTCGGAAAGGGTCTTCGACCTGTTCTGCGGAATCGGCACGCTGGGACTGACGATGGCCGGGCGAGTCGGCGAGGTCTGGGGAGTCGAGATCGTCCCCGAGGCCATCGTCGACGCCGAGGAGAACGCCATGCTCAATGGGATCGAGAACACGCGCTTCCGGACGGGTGACGCCCGCAAGGAGATCCGTCTCCTCCTCGAGGAGGCCGGCCGCCCCGACCTCGTGGTGGTCGACCCGCCACGCGCCGGGCTCTCGAAGAAGATCGTCCGCCGCCTGATCGAGTGCGAGGCACCGCGAATCGTCTACATCTCCTGCAACCCGACGACCCTCGCGCCTAATGCCGCCCAACTGGCGGAGGCCGGCTATAGGCTCCGCCGCGTGAAGCCGGTCGACATGTTTCCGCAGACGCCCCACATCGAGTGCGTGGCGCTGCTGGAGCGAGCCGCGTGAGGAGAGGCTTCGGAGTCGCAGGAGGCTTGGACCCCGAGATCGCGAGTCCCCTCGCTGGCCGCTGCGAGGAACTCGGCTACGACTCGATGTGGTCCAACGATCACCCCGGCGCGAAGGGGCTCGAGACCCTCGGCGAGTTTGCGAAAGGCGCCGACCGGATCGAGCTGGGGGTCACGATCGCGCTCGACCGCCACTCGCCCGAGGAGATGGCCGCGGACATCGACCGCTTCGGCGTCGACAGGGGCCGCCTCTGGCTCGCCATCGGCGCCGGCACAACCGAGAAGCCGCTCACGACGATGCGCGAGGCTCTGCCGGGGCTGCGAGAGGCGCTGCCGGGCGTCCACCTGGCCCTGGCCGCGATGGGCCCGAAGATGTGCGCCCTCGGAGGAGCCGAGTGGGACGCCGTCTTCTTGAACTGGGTCACCCCGGAGTTCGCCGTCAAGGCCCGAGGATGGGTGGAGCAGGGCGCAAGCGAGAGCGGCCGCGAGCCCCCGACGATCTTCGGCTACGTGCGAACGGCGGTCGGTGCCGACGCCGAGGGGCGTCTGGCGAAGGAGGAGGCCTTCTACCGGGACCTCCATCCGGGCTACCGGAACCATTTCGACCGCCAGGGGGCGCCCGAGGGCACCGTGGGCGTCGCTGGCGAGAACGAGAGCGTCGTCCAGGCCGGGCTCAGCCGCTATACGGCCCTCGATGTCGTGGTGGTCCGGGCTCTCGCCAGCGCGAAGATCGAGAACATGAGCGCCGTGGCGGAGGCGGCGGCTCCAGGGGACTAGCGGCCACCTGGCTTGCGCGGGCGCTGGTGATGTTCGACGATCAGTCGTGGAGCGACGGCGCGTGGGAAACGCCCACGATCAATCCCTCGCTCGACAGAAGCCGAACCACGGTCTGGCCCCACGGCTCCCGGCGCGCAGGGTGGAGGAGCTCGAAGCCAGCGCGTTTGAGCTCCTCGCCACCCGCTGCCACCGCGTCGGCGTCCTCGACCTCAAACTCGACGCTCGCCTGCGGAACGGTCAGCTCCGCGGGCCACGCCGGTGTGCCGAAGCACGCCTCCGCAGCCTGGGATAGCGGCCAGACGCCGAAGTGCTTGCTGCCAGCGATCTCCTCGCTGTGCCAGTACTCCCCGTCCTTTCCGGCCGCGAGCGGGAGGCCGAGGGCCTCGACGTAGAGCTCGCGGCTCACTGGCGGGTCGGGGGCGACCACGGCGAAGCCCGCGATGAAGAGGATGTTCATGCCGCCCACCGTACGTGACGGTGGCGCCGGCGGCTTGAAGCTTTCGGACAGGGGGGCAGGGCTCGGACGGGGCGCCCGGGAAAGACGCCCCGTCCGTGGGAATCGGCCCTGGGGAGAGCTACTCCTGCTCGCCGGCCGCAGCGTGCGCCAGCCTCGGCTGGAGCCGCCCGCGCAGCAGAGGCACAACGGTGATGCCGATGCCGATGACGGCGATGGCCAGCGAGGTCAGGATCGCCGGATGGAATCCGTCGAGCAGCGCCGCGGCACTCCCGGCGGGCGAGCTGGACGCGGCGGTGCCGGCGTCGATCACCGCCGTGGCAATGGCGAGTCCGATCGCCCCGCCGACCTGGAATGAGGTGTAGACGAGCCCGGAGGCCAATCCCTGCTCCTCGGGCGCCACGCCACCGGTAGCGGCCATGTTCAGCGGGCCGAAGGTGAGCATGAAGCCGATCCCGGCCAGGATGAACGTCGGCAGCATCCCGGTCAGGTAATCGGTGTTCGCCCCGATGTTGAGGAAGAGCACGTACGAGGCCGCCAGGCTGGTGAGGCCGAGGGCGATCGGCACGGTCGTCCCCACCCGGTTGACCAGCCGGCCGATGTTCGGCGATCCCGTCGCCACGATTAGTCCGGTGGGCAGGAAGGCCAGGGCCATCTCGACCGCCGACCAATCCCTCAGATCCTGCATGTACAGGGTGCCCATGAACTGGAAGCCGAACCAGCTCCCCAGCAGCGCCATGGCGCCGAAGTTGGCTCGCCGGAGCTGCGGCGAGCGCAGGATGCCGAGGCGAACCAGGGGGTTCGGGCTGTGCTGCTCGATCAGGACGAACGCGCTGAGCAGCGCGGTGACTCCCACGAAGGAGAGCAACGTGCGCGCCGAGCCCCAGCCGACCTCCGGAGCCTCGACCACGGTGTAGACGAGCCCCAGCATCGTCGCCGCCAGCGTCGCCGTGCCCCCGAAGTCGAGCTTCCGGAGCGAGAAGCCCGCCCCCTCATCGCGATCCAGGTAGCGCGGCAGCAGGAACAGGATGCCCGCCGCGATCGGCACCGGCATGAAGAACGTCCACCGCCAGCCGAGCTCGGTGAGCAGACCGCCGAAGATCAGGCCGGCCGACCAGCCGCTCGCGCCGGTCGCCGTGTAGACGCTCAGCGCCTTGTTCCGCGCCGGGCCCTCGGCGAACTTGGTCGTGATGATCGACAGTCCCGCCGGCGCCGTGAAGGCCGCCGACGCGCCCTTGATGAACCGGGTGGCGATCAGCGTCGTGCCGTCGTTGGCGATGCCGCCGATGAACGACGCGACCACGAACACCGCCAGGCCGCCGAGCAGCACCTTGCGGCGGCCGATCAGATCAGCCGCGCGGCCGCCGAGCAGCAGCAGCCCGCCATAGCCGAGCACGTAGCCGCTGACGATCCACTGCAGCGAGCTGGGCTCGAGGCCGAGCTCGTGGCCGATGTTGGGTAGCGCGACCGCGACCATCGAGACGTCCATCCCGTCCAGGAAGAGGACGCCGCAGAGGAGCAGCAGCAGTCCCCAGAGGCCCGAATCGAATCGAGTTGCCGGTGAAGTTTGTGTCGCTTCCATTCTGTTCCTCCCAAACGGGTTGCAGACGGATCGTGTGAGGCGGGTAGTATATGCATACGCATGCAATGTGTCAACAAGTTATGTACAAGCAACTTTTGCTATAATGCCCGGCCACAGGGGTAGGAGGAGTGAGGCGAGATGCCCGCCAAGACAGCTGAAAGAGACCCGCTTCTAGACAGGTGGAACGAGCTCGAAGCCGAGCACGCCCGCGTTCGCGAGGCCCTCGAGCACCGCCTCCAGCGAGAGCACCGTCTCTCCCTCACCGAATACGAGGTTCTGCGCCGCCTGGCCGAATCGCCCGAAGGGCACCGGCGCATTCAGGAGCTCGCCGAGGAGATTCATCTGAGCCAGAGCGCCCTCTCCCGGCTCGTCCAGCGCCTCGAGGACGATGGCTTCGTCTGCCGGAACGTCTGCGACCACGACCGCCGCGGCGTCTTCGCTTGCGTCACTGACGCCGGCCGCAAGGCGCAGGCCGAGGCGCACCTCACCCACGTCTCCGTGCTCGCGGAGACGCTCGGCGAAACCGCGTAACGCCCCGCTCAGCGATACTGCGGCTGTGCGCTGGGTGAGGAGAGCCACCGCGACGGCCGCGCTCGCCGCCCTCGGAGTAATTCTGTTCGCGACGGCGGCGCAGGCCCGACCCACGGCGCCGCTCGGCCATTCCGGACGTTGGATCACTGACGCCAAGGGGCGCGTCGCGATCCTGCACGGCGTCAACATGGTCACCAAGGTGGCTCCGTACGCGCCCTCGGCGCAGGGCTTCGGCGATGACGACGCCGCCTTCCTGCAGCGCTACGGCTTCAACACCGTCCGCCTCGGGCTGATCTACAAGGCGGTCGAGCCGACGCCCGGCGCCTATGACGACGCCTACCTCAACGCCATCGCGGGCACCGAGGCCGAGCTGGCGCGACACGGCGTCTTCAGCCAGCTCGACTTCCATCAGGACATGTACAACGAGAAATACCAGGGGGAGGGCTGGCCCGACTGGGCCGTCATCGACGACGGAGTGCCCAATCTGCCCCAGGCCGGCTTTCCGAGCAACTACTTCCTGAACAGCGCGCTCAAGCAAGCCTTCGACAACTTCTGGGCGAACCGCACGGGGCCTGGCGGGGTCGGCCTGGAGGACCGCTACGCCGCGGCCTGGGCGCACGTCGCGGCCCGTTTCGCGGCCGCGCAGCACACCCTCGGCTTCGACCTGATGAACGAGCCGTGGCCCGGGAACGCCTTCATCGGCTGCTTCACGCCCAACGGCTGTCCTGGGTTCGATGCCGGCTCGATGGTCCCGTTCTACAAGCTCGTGATCGCGGCGATTCGCGGGGTCGATCCCCGGAAGCTGATCTGGTACGAGCCGAACGTACTCTTCAACTTCGGGGCCGCCTCGAGCGTCACGGGGCTCGGGGACGGCGAGGCGGGATTCAGCTTCCACGACTACTGCGCGCCCGGGGGCCTCCAGATCCCGGATTACATCGGCCGGAGCTGCACCGATCTCAACAACCACGTCTTCGATAACGCCGACGCGCACGCCCAGGCCACCGGAGACGCGCTGCTCCTCAGCGAGTTCGGCGCCACCGACGACCTGGCCACGATCCGGGAGAACGTGCAGCAGGCGGACCAGCACATGGTCGGCTGGGAGTACTGGCACTACTGCGAGTGCCTCGATCCGACGACCTCCGGCTCAGGCACCCAGGCGATCGTCATCGACCCGAACCAGCCGCCGACCGGGACGAACGTCAAGCAGGCGAAGCTCGACGTCCTGGCTGAGCCGTATCCACAGGTGGTGGCGGGCACGCCGACGAGCTACGGGTTCGATCCGGCGACGCGACGGTTCACGCTCGCCTACTCGACCAAGGGGCCAACCGGCAAGAGCTTCGCCCGCCGCGCCAAGCGCAAGGGGAAGGGCAAGCGCTCGAGGGCGAAGTTCCGCCAGACGCAGGTTTTCCTCCCGGCGGATCACTATCCGAACGGTTACTCGGCCGTCGTCAAGGGGGCCGGCATCGCCTCGAAGCGCAACGCGGCGCTGCTGCGGGTGATCGCCTGTCCGGGCAAGGCCAACGTGAGCATCACCGTCGAGCCGTCACGGGGCCGCAGTCGTGGCGACTGCAGGGTGACCCCAAAGCGGAAGAAGCGGCGCCGCTAGGCCTCGGCCTCGTCGTCCTCGGCCTCGTCGACCGGGACGACCTCGGACGCGCAGGTCGCGCACAGGACCAGGCCGCTGGGCGGCCCATCCGTCAGCGCCGTCTCCTTCTCCGTGTCCGTGAGCGTCGCGCCGCAGTTCTGGCAGCGGTCGGGCAGCTGCTCGATCGTTCGTTCCTCGAGCTCCATCGAAACGAGTCTAGTCCGCGGGCTAGTAGGGCGGCAACCGGTCGTACCAGTCGCCGATCACCCTGAACGCCGACCAGAAGCGCTGCTTGGCGTCCTCGGTGTCGAGTGAGTCGTCGATGTCCGGGACGTAGAGCGCGTCCATCGTCGAGGTGAGCCGCTGGACCTCGCCCTCGACCGGCTCGATCGCGTTCGAGAGGGGCAGCTCCAGGTCGTTGAGCGTGTCGAGCGCCTCGTCGCCCATCACCACGATGATCCGCGGCTGCACGATCGCGATCTCCTCGGCGACCCGGGCGATGCAGACCTCCGACGCGTGGGTCGGATCGGTCAGCGGGCACTTCACGCAGAGGGTCCCGAAGACGACGATCGGATCGATCGCCAGCCGCTTGAAGCTCTTCATCAGCGCGTTGCCCGCCCGGCCGTAGAAGGCGACGCCCTCCTCGATCTCGGAGGCGGTCGCCGAGCGCTTCAACATCATGATGTCGGCCTGGGGATGCCCCGATCCCTGCACCGGCATCACGTTGCCCCGGGGGCAGTCCTCGCAGGCGGCAAGCTCCCTGCCGAGGTCGTTCAGCTCCCGGATCGCGCGCTCGAGGTATTTCTCGCGGATCTCGTCGTCGGTTATGGATGACACGGCGCCTTGCCTCTTCTTCGGGCCGGGCTCGGCCCCTTGCGGGTGCATCAACTCTTGCTCGCGCTGCGACGGCGGGCCCGCGTCTTCCTCCCGTCGCGTTCCGCCAGCGATCGCCCTCCCCGTCCGCCGCTGGTCTGGAGGAACTTGAGCGCCTGGACGTAGACCAGGTTCTTGTGCTTGCGGACGATGTCCGCCTCCCGCATCGACTCGAGGAACTCCTGCGGCCCGTCGAAGTCCCGCAGGCGGATCTTCACGCTGCCGAGGCCCTGCGCGACATGGCTGTCGGATCCGGCCCCGGGGACGATCGAGTACTTGCGGGCGAAGCGCACCGCCTCCTCGTTGAAGGCGGAAAGCGCCACGCGCGGGTTGAAGACCTCGAGGATGTCGATCTGGTCGACGATCTCGAGCAGGTGCTCGTAGTCGGGCACGGAGTGGAGGCGGTCAAACGGATGCGGGACGTAGACGAGGCCCCCCTGACGGCGGATCTCGGCGATCGTCTCGGCCATCGACATGCCCCGCTCGATCCTCTCGCTGAGGAAGAGGCCGATCACCTCTCCCTCGTGCGCGGTCTTGACCTCCTCCGCGAGGATCACCTTGATCCCGCCCATCCGCCGCGCGATCTCCTGTGCCTCGAGGGCGCCGGAGATCTCGTTGTGGTCGGTGATGGCGATTGCGCCGAGCCCCCGCTCCTTGGCGGTCTCGAGCAGCAGCGCGGCCGGCGTGGCGCAATCCGGAGAGTGGTCGGTGTGCATGTGCAGGTCGACGTGGACGTAGTCGCGGTCCCGCAGGCGCCGGCGAATCTCGGGGTTGCCCTCCGGATCGTGGCGGCGCTCCGCAAGTCGCCGGTAGACGGCCTCCATGTCGTCGGTCACCTCGGCCCAAGGCCTCGCTTCCCCGGAATCGTGGGCCGCCGCACGCAGCTGATCTCGAAGGGAGCCGTCGCGGCAGAGTCGCTCGAGCTGCGCCGCAAGCGTGAGGACGTCCCCGAGCGGGAACAGCAGCCCGCGCTCGCCCTCGCCGACCAGCTCGCGATAGAGCTCCAGGTCCGAGACGATCGGCACCGCCCCCGCCGCGAACGCCTTGCGGATCAGACCGGGTGCGGCCCGCACCCCACCCGATGCAAGGCTGACGATGTCCGCGCCCGCCAGGAACTCGGCCGGCTCGCCGTTGCGCGGCCGAACGACCCTGAGCCTCTCCCGCAGCCGCCTGCTGACACGGGCGAGCGGGTCCGTGGGCCCGTCGAACCAGATCACGCCCTCCCAGTCGAGATCGTCCGGTAGCTTTCGCAGGGCCCGCAGGAGCAGCCGAAGCGCCCCGCGCTCCTCCTCGGCGCAGTGCACGATCCGGACCCGCCCCGCGGGCGCCGGCTCGAGAGCCGGCTCGGCCTTGTCGGCACCGGGCCTGATCAGCTGGTAGTTGCCGGGGAAGAAGCGCTGGAGCAGCTCCCCGGTTGCCTCATTGCTGGCGGTGCGCTCGTCGATCCGACCGAAGAAGACCTCGACCAGCATCCGCGCCACCTGCGTGGAGAGGACACGCTCGACGGGCTCGTGGAAGGTGGCCACGTTGAGCGACTGCGAGTGGCGCAGCGCGGCTGAGCCGGTACTGGGAGCGAAGGGCTCGTGAACGTGCAGGAGGTCGAGGGGCACGGCTCCGAGCAGGCGCTCGAGCGCGCCGCTGATGTCGAGCGGAAGCGGCGCCGGCCTGCGCCGAGGCCCGCTGGGCAGGGGGATGCTCTGGCCGACGGCGAGCACTCTCGGGTTCTCGCCCGTAAGGAGGGCGCGCGGGTTGTCTCCGGTCTCGCGGATCAGCCGCCTGCTCTCTCGGATCGCCGCCCGCGAATCGGATGGGGCGACGATCAGGACCCGATGCCCACGTTCGGCGAGCTCCTCCGAGGTCCGCCGGACGAATTCATTGATCTCGTGCCGCGAGCCCCATGGATGGGGGCTCACCTGCGCAATCGAAAGGGGGTCGGCGCCCACCGCCGCAGCATAGATACGAGAAACGGGCCCCGAGGGGCCCGTTTCTTCAAGCGTCTATCGGAGCTTCGTCACTTGGCCTTCGCCTTGGCCTTCTTGCCCCTCTTCGCCTTCTTTTCCTTACCGGCTGGAAGGCCGCGCTCACGCGCGTACTTGGCGATGAACTCCTCGGTCCTCTCGCGAGCCTCCGAATCCGGTCGCTGCGTGTGCGGCGACTTCATCAGGTAGCTCGAGGGACCGTCCAGCTGGCCGGAGATGCCGTGGTTGAGAGCCAGCTTCACGATCCTGGTGGCGTCGATGACGATGCCGGCGGAGTTCGGCGAGTCCCAGACCTCGAGCTTGAGCTCGACGTTGAGGGGCACGTCTCCGAACGCCTTGCCCTCGACCCGGATGTGCGCCCACTTCCGGTCGGTCAGCCACGGCACGTAGTCCGAGGGACCGACGTGGACGTCCTCGGGCGGCAGCTCGTGGTCCATGATCGAGGTGACGGCGTTGGTCTTCGAGATCTTCTTGGACTCCAGCCGCTCGCGCTCGAGCATGTTGTAGAAGTCCATGTTGCCTCCGACGTTGAGCTGGCTGGTGCGCTCCATGCTCACGCCGCGATCGGCGAACAGCCTCGCCAGCTGCCGGTGGACGATCGTCGCGCCGACCTGAGACTTGATGTCGTCGCCGATGATCGGCAGTCCCGCCTCCTCGAAGCGCTTGTCCCAGTAGTCCTCGCGGGCGATGAAGACCGGCAGGCAGTTGACGAAGCCGACGCCGGCCGCCAGGGCCTGCTCGACGTACCACTTGGTCGCCTGCTCGGAGCCGACCGGCAGGTAGCAGACCAGCATGTCCGTCTGGGTGTCCTGCAGGATCCCGACGATGTCCGCGGTCTGGCCCGGGGCCTTGGTGATCTTCTCCTTCAGGTACTTGCCGAGGCCGTCGTGGGTCATGCCGCGATGGACCTTGACCCCGAGGTTCGGCACGTCGGAGAACTTGTACGTGTTGTTCTGACCCGACCAGATCGCCTCGGACAGGTCCTTGCCGACCTTGTCCGCGTCGATGTCGAAGGCGGCGGTGAATTCGATGTCGCGCACGTGGTAGCCGCCGAGGTCCACGTGCATCAGGCCCGGTACGCGCTCCGCCGGGTCAGCATCCTTGTAGTACTGGACGCCCTGCACGAAAGAGCTCGCGCAGTTGCCGACACCGACTATCGCGACGCGAACCTTGTCGTCGCGAGCGCCGTTGCGCCGGGCGCCATTCGCTCTTCCATTCACAGTGCTCATCTTTGGAAAATCCTCCTAGATAAGAAAGTCAGCCCACAAACGACACTTGCGCTCAGGGGTGGTTACACGTCGTCGGCTGGAACCGCGGGAGCTGTGGGCGCCTGTTGCCCATCCGCGCCAACCGCTTTGAGCGCGTTCCTCACATGCCAGACGCGCTGTACCACGGTGAAAGCCGTCAGCGCCGCCATAGCGTAGATCGCCGGGGCCAGAAGATCTGCATCGAATACTCCGGCGCCCTTCGCGAAGACGAGGCCGATGGAGAGTATGACCACTCGCACGGGACGTGTGGCCAAGCCCACCTTGCACTCGACGCCGAGCGCCTCGGCCCGCGCCCGGGTGTAGCTCACCATCAGGGAGCCCAGGACCACCACCACGCACATCGCGGCGGCGAACTCGTCGCCGGTGAGTGCGAACCGGTACGCGACCGCGGTCAGCACGATGCCCTCCTCGGCCCTGTCGAGGGTGGAGTCGAGGAAGGCCCCGAAGAGCGTCCCCTTGCCCGACACCCGCGCGTAGCGCCCGTCGAGCGTGTCCATGACCGATCCGATGATGAAGGCGACGCCGCCCAGGAAGTAGAGGCCCTGCCAGATCAGGACCGCCGCCGCCAGGTTGCCGACCAGGCCGACCATCGAGATCGCGTTCGGGGTGAGCCGGGACTCGATCAGGCGGTCGCGGACGGCCGCCGAGAGCTCCGCAGCTGTCGTGGGACGCGTCCCAGCGGCCGGCGACCCGTTTCCGGGCCGGTCCTGTTGCTCGACGCTCATCCGGGATGCAACAGCCTACGCTGGCGCGGCTTCGGGCTGGGGCTCCAGCTCTCCCGCCGTCGCACGCCGCTGCTGCGGGCGGAAGGACCAATCCGGGTTGAGCCGCGCGAGCAACAGCGCCACGCCGGCCGCGAGGGCGGCGGTCAGCAGGCCGAGGACCGCGTCGAGCCAGAAGTGGTTGCCGCTGGCCACGACGACGAAGGTCATCAGCAGTGGATAGGCGAAGAGCAGACCACGCAGCACCGGGGTCCGGACGAGCATGGCCAGCGACCACGCCAGGATCAGCGAGAGGCCGACGTGCATCGACGGGACGGCGGCAAATGGATTGAAGAGGGCGTCACCCGGATGCGAGAGGAGGGGGCTGTTGCCCGTGACCGTGCTGGACGGATCGAGCCCCAGCTCGGGGAGGAACCGGGGCGGAGCGGTCGGGAAGAGCGCGTAGCCGATCACCGAGATCGCCATGGCGGCGAAGACCGCGTTGCGGACGAAGCCGAAGCTCCCCCGGTAGCGGAAGTAGAGGATCGCCAGCATCAGGCAGCTGCCCTTGAAGTGAAGATTCGCGTAGCCCCAGCGGGCGACCTCGGCCGGCCACCCGGCGCTGACCGCCCAGTGCTGGACGCTCGGTTCGATCAACAGCCCGACGGAGCGCTCGGCGCTGACCAGGTCGCGCGCGTGCGAGAAGGAGAGCCCCATGCTGGCGTCGACGGCGCCGCGAGCGTGGCGCCAGGCCCAGTAGGCGGCGGCGAGCAGGACGAACTGCAGCAGGAGGTCGAGCGGGCCCCGGGGGAGGAATCGGCGGAAGGTTGCGCTCATGGGTTGCCGCCCATGCGGGCGATCCGCGCCGCGCGACCGGCAGAGGACTGGGCGGTCCCGTACTGGATCACCGGCTCCTGGTGGCAGCGAGGCCCTGAGCTGACCGCGCGCACCGGCGAGAAGTCGATGCCGACCCGGAAGCGCCCGGGGGTCGTGATGTCGAGCATCGTGTAGCCGCCCGGGCCCTGCTCGACGCAGCCGGTCCCCTGCTCGATCGACCAGTAGGGCGTCCAGTGAACCCGAACGAGCACCGTGCCCTGCGCGCTCGCATCAATCACGAAGCCCTGCGGCGTGAGCTTGACCATCTCTCCGCCGATTGCGAGCGGAGAGGGGTCCTGGACCGCGTAGACCGTCCAGTTCTTGCTGTGGAACACCTTCCTCAGGTATCTGGGCGGACCCTTCTTGAGCATGCGCTTCTCGCCCTGGGCGGCGTAGTCAAGGGGGGCACGCGGTACGGCGACGTAGCCGACACCCAGGTCATCGAGCCAGCTCCGGAACTCGGACCCGGTGATCGGGGCCGATTGGTAGAAGAGTGGGTTGAGCTTGCGGTCGAGCTGGCGCTCCCAGCCGCGGGCGATGTAGATCCCCTGGGGCACGTAGGCGGACTCCCAGTGATGTGCCTCGGGGAGCACCTCGACGCGCTGCGAGTCGCGATGAGGCTGACCGCGGAGGAAGTCGATGAGCGGCGCGTAGTAGCCCGCGCTGACCGAGGGTTGCGCGTTCACCTCCTCGAGGTCCCTGACCACCGGCGACCACTGCCAGTAGACCAGGACCGGCACCAGCAGGATCAGCGCGAAGCGCTGGCGCCGCCAGAGGCCGAAAGCCAGAATCGGGCCGAGCAGCAACGACCCCATCCTCGTCGCGTTGCCACCCATCGGGCTCTGAATCAGAAACGCGCCGGCGAGCGCCGCGCCGTAGACGGCGACTCCATAACGGAGCAGGCGCTCCTCCGGTGGCAGCGCGACGAAGACCGCGATTGCGACCAGAATCGCCGGCTCGAAGCTGGAGAAGTCGAATGGCTCGGTGCCACCCTCCGGGAAGGCGGCCGAGATCAGCAGCGCCACCCCCACCGTGACCACCGCGAGCTCCAGCCCCCTTCGGCTGCGCTCCGCGATCGCATAGGCGATCACGCCGCAGGCCAGGAACAGCGCCGCGACGGGGCTCGCGAAGGGCGTCAGGGCCGCGAACGCGATCGCCAGGATGCGATGGCCGCGCTGCGCCGCGAGCACGGCGCAGAGCGCGACGGCGACGCCCAGCGCGAAGGTGAGCCGGCCGGTGAACAGGCTGATCGCCGTCGCGGTGGCGAACCAGACCACGCCGAGCCGCGCCCGTTCGCCGAACCGGCCATAGGCGATCGCGGAGAACAGCAGGGCGGCGGCGATCGTCGCCAGCACGCCCACCAGCCGTGGTCCGATGAACGAGCTCAGGATCGGCAGGAGAACCCCGTAGCCGGGAAGGTGGTGGCCGCCGAACCAGAAGTTGTCCCAGGTGACGATGCCCTCGTGTTCGAACAGGCCCGAGCGAAACACCTGTGCGGCATGGTCCGCGCTGTCCGGCTGGATGATCAGATAGGCGGCGCCCAGGGCAGCCGCGACCAACCCCGGCTCGCCGTAGCGGCGGAGCGCCTCTCGCGCGCTCAAGCCGTCGCTGGCCGCCAGGACCAGACGGCCGGCCGGACGCGGGCCAGGATCTGCGCAGCGGTGACGGCTGACAGGGAGGCGACCAGCAGGCCGAACGCTCCGTCAACCCAGAAGTGGTTGGCCGTCACGACCACCACCCAGAAGACCAGGAAGGGGTAGGCGGCCCAGAGGACCTTGGTGATCGTGTGCCTCGAGATCAGCACTCCGCTCACTCCGATCATCGTGGAGAACGCGACGTGCATGCTGGGGATCGCCGCGTAGGGGTTGATGAAGAGCTTCACGAGGCCGGAGTCGTGGTTGACCTGGGCGTAGGAGGTGATCGTGTCGATGAGGTGCTCGCTCGGGTAGAGCCGCGGGGGCGCGGTCGGCAGCAGCGCATAGCCCACGACCGCCAGTCCCATAGCAACCATGAACATGTTCCGCACGAAGTAAAAATTCTGGTTCCTGAACAGGTACAGCCAGACCAGGAACGCCGTGGTCACCACGAAGTGGCTGTTCATGTACATGAAGTTGGCGAAGTCGATGATCCAGCGGTGATCGATGAACACCGACTGGAGGTGAGGCTCGAAGAAGGTGTGGGTGCCCTTCTCGAAATCGATCACGTTCTGGCCGTTGACGATGGCCGTCGCACGCTGTCCGTCCGCGACTCCGCGCACGGCCTCGTAGCAGAGCTCCGCGACCACGAACAGGCTGAGCTGCCGCGCCGCGTCCCCATACCCGTGCGGTAGCCAATTGCCGATTTTGTCGATCAGGGCGCGCATGACCGGAAGATTCTAGTCACCAGGCGGCGTCTGGTTACTAGGGGATAACACCTTCGTCAGGAATTGCGGAACTCTTCGTCGGTTTGGAGGAAACGGATCACGCGGTCCACGACCTCGGGGGCGTCGATCCAGGGCCAGTGACCGGCGTCGGGGAGCTCGAGCAGCTCCGAATTGGGCAGGCGAGCCGCATATTCGGGCCCGAACCGGGCGGGGAGGTAACGGTCTCGGCCTCCCCAGACGATCAGTGCGGGCGCCCTGATCCCGCCCAGGCGCTCACCCGCGGCGGCCAACCGGTCGGGCGGGGCGGAGCGGTAGAGCCTCAGGATCGCCTCGAACGTGCCCCTGTCGAGGTGGTCGAAGATCATGTCGACGAAGGCGGGGTCATGCCGGCTCCAATCGCCGCGCGACTCGCGGAGGCCGTAGTCGAGGAGCCGGCGTGATCGGATCCGGGTCGAGAGTTCCCCAAGCCCCCGCGTGCGCCACACCCGGGCGGTCCGGTGCCAGCGATAGCCCGGCAACAGGACTACCCCGTTCACGATCACCAGGCGCCTGATCCTCTCCGGCTCCTCCTGTGCTCCGATCAGCGCCACAGACCCCCAGTCGTGCACGACCAGCGAATGGTCCTCGACCGCCATTCGCTGCAGGAAGCGGGTGGTGAACTTCGCCAGCCCATCCATCGAGTAGTCGAACTCGGCCGGCGAGGGGCGCGCCGAGCGCCCGAAGCCGGGAAGGTCGAAGGCAAGCGCAGGCCTCGTGATCCGTTCGAGGAACGGCTGCCAGTCCTCCGAGTGGGTCGGAACGCCATGCAGGAACACGGCCGGCGGCCCGTCGCCATCGACCCTCCGGAAGAAGGTCGAGACGCCGTCGACCATCACGGTGCCGGTCTCGATCTGGGCCACGGTGGGGGCGGACACTAGTGAGAGGGTGTAACGCGAGGGTGCTCCGCAAGGAGCAACCCGTTCGATGTGGGCAACCCGTTTAATGAGGCCGTGCCGCTACCCGGCAAAGTCGTGCTCGCCGACGGGAGCACAGCGACGCTCCCACCCGGCAAGCCGCCCAGGGTCCCCAAGCGCGATCCCGAGTGGCGGCGACCCTCGAGGCGCCGCGTCCTCGCGATCCGCGACCGGCTCCGCGAGCTGTACGGCCGGCCGATCAACGAGCCGCACGGACACCCGATCGCCGAGCTCGTCCGCACCGTCCTTTCCCAGAACACCAACGACCGCAATCGCGACGTCGCCTACGGCCGGCTGCGCGAGCGGTTTCCGACCTGGGAGGAGGTCCGCGATGCGCCGACCGAGGAGGTCGAGGAGGCGATCAAGCCCGGTGGGCTGAGCGTGACCAAGGCGCCGCGGATCCAGGAGATCCTCGGGCGACTCGGCGACCATCCCGATCTCGACTGGCTCGCCGAAGCGCCTCGCGAGGAAGCGCTCTCCTACCTCGACGACCTGCCGGGCGTGGGCCGCAAGACCGCGGCCTGCGTGATGATCTTCGCGTTCGGCCGTCCCGAGATCCCCGTCGACACACACGTTCACCGGGTCGGAGGCCGGCTCGGGTTGTTCCGTTTGGGCGCCCCGTTCGAGGAGGCCCACGACGAGATGCTCGCCATCACGCCGCCGGAGGACGCCTACGAGCTCCACATCAACCTGATCCACCACGGACGGGCGATCTGCCGTCCGAAACCGCGCTGCCGGGAATGCGGCCTGCGCCGGATGTGCCCGTGGTACCGGACCAACAGGAATCAGGCAGGGCCGCTACCCGCCGGGTCCAAATGATCCGAAGGGACCGTCCTCGCAGCCCTTATATGCTGCCCCGCGCCAAATGAAGCGGAGCACCTTCGTCATGTTCGGGCTGGTCGTGTTGCTCCTCGGAGTGGGTGTCCCCGCCTGGGCGATCACTCACGAAGGCTCCGAGAGCGCCTCCCCGGAGGAGGTCCCCGCGAGCCTGCAGGAGGGCAAGGACCTCTTCGTGACCAACTGCGGCGCCTGCCACACGCTCGCCAAGGCGGGCACCGACGGTGTCATCGGCCCGAACCTCGACGAGCTGCTGGCCCCGCCCAGCGCCAGCGCCCCGGATCCCGCCACGATCAAGCCTCGCGTGCTCAGCGCGATCAACAACGGGGTGGCCGGCCGGATGCCGAAGGGAGTATTGAGCGGGCAGCAGGCCGACGAGGTTGCCACCTTCGTCTCGCAGGTCGCCGGGCAGGGCCCTTAGCGACCACCAGGCCGCTCCACATTGGAGCGGAGGGCGAAGCCCGTAGCGACTTGTGTGGGGCGGCCGCACGTGGCCGCGACTTGATAGCGAAGCCGGGAATCGCTCCCTGCCTTGACATCACGCACACATCTACTACACTACTACTCAGATTTCTTAATACAAGCTTTGGAGGAATGACAGTGGCAAAGACAATAGGCATCGACCTGGGCACGACCAATTCGTGCGTGGCGGTGATGGAGGGCGGTGAGCCGACCGTTCTCGAGAACGCAGAGGGCGGCCGCACCACCCCGTCCGTCGTCGCCTTCACCGACTCGGGTGAGCGGCTGGTTGGCACAGTCGCCAAGCGCCAGTCGGTGATGAACCCCGAGAACACCATCTTCTCGATCAAGCGCTTCATGGGCCGCAAGGAGGCCGAGGTCAAGGAGGAGGAGACGATCGTTCCCTACAAGGTCGTCCCCGGTCCGAACGGCGACGTCCGCATCGAGGTGGAGGGCAAGCAGTACTCGCCCCCCGAGATCTCGGCGATGATCCTGCAGAAGCTCAAGGCTGACGCCGAGGCCAAGCTCGGCGAGCCCGTCGACTCGGTCGTGATCACCGTCCCGGCCTACTTCAACGACGATCAGCGCCAGGCGACCAAGGACGCCGGCAAGATCGCCGGTCTCGACGTCAAGCGGATCATCAACGAGCCGACCGCGGCCGCGCTGGCGTACGGGCTCGACAAGGAGGAGTCCGACCAGACCATCCTGGTCTTCGACCTGGGCGGCGGCACCTTCGACGTCTCCGTGCTGGAGATCGGCGACGGCGTCTTCGAGGTGAAGGCCACCTCGGGTGACAACCACCTCGGTGGCGACAACTGGGACAAGGCGATCGTCGAGTGGCTGGTCGCCGAGTTCAAGCGCGACCAGGGCGTCGACCTGTCCGCGGACAAGAACTCCCTGCAGCGCCTCTACGAGGCCGCGGAGAAGGCGAAGATCGAGCTCTCCACCACTCAGGAGACGCAGATCAACCTGCCCTTCATCACCGCGACCGACGCGGGACCGAAGCACCTCGACATCAAGCTGACCCGGGCGAAGCTCTCCGAGCTGACCTCGGACCTGCTCGAGCGTGTGGTCGAACCCGTGAAGCGGGCGCTGTCCGACGCCGGCACCGACGTGGACCACGTCGTGCTGGTCGGCGGCATGACCCGCATGCCGGCCGTGCAGGAGAAGGTCAAGGAGCTGACCGGCAAGGACCCGCATCAGGGCGTCAACCCGGACGAGGTCGTCGCGATCGGCGCCGCGATCCAGGCGGGCGTGCTGGGCGGCGAGGTCAAGGACGTGCTGCTGCTCGACGTCACCCCGCTCACCCTCGGCATCGAGACCAAGGGCGGCGTGATGACGAAGCTGATCGAGCGCAACACGACGATCCCGACGAAGAAGTCGGAGATCTTCTCGACCGCTGAGGACAACCAGCCCTCGGTCGAGGTGCACGTCCTCCAGGGCGAGCGCGAGATGGCGACCGGCAACAAGAGCCTGGGCAAGTTCCAGCTCACCGGCATCCCGCCCGCTCCGAGGGGCATGCCTCAGATCGAGGTGACCTTCGACATCGACGCGAACGGCATCCTCAATGTCTCCGCCAAGGATCTCGGCACCGGCAAGGAGCAGAAGATCGAGATCAAGGGCGGCTCCGGCCTCGATGACACCGAGGTCGAGCAGATGATCAAGGACGCCGAGTCGCACGCCGACGAGGACCGTCGCCAGCGCGAGCTGGCCGAGGCCCGCAACGTCGCCGAGAACGCCGCCTACCAGGCGGAGAAGCAGCTCGGCGAGCTTGGCGACAAGGTCGACTCCTCCAACAAGGAGGAGATCGAGACGGCGATCAAGGACGTGCGGGACTCGCTCACGTCGGAGAACGCTGACGAGATCAAGTCGAAGTCCGATGCACTGCAGGCGGCCTTCCAGAAGGTCTCCGAGCAGATCTACTCGCAGGCGGCCGAGGAGCAGGCCGCGACCTCGCAGGACGGCGCCTCGCAGAACGGCGCCGGCGACGAGGAGGTCGTGGACGCCGAGGTCGTCGACGACGAGAAGACCTCGTAAAGGGGGCCGGATGATCGACGAGGAGCGTCACAGCGACGAAGAGGTCGTCGACGCGGAGGTGGTGGACGGGACCGACCCGTCCACCACTGAGGCTGAGAACGGCGACGGCGCCGCGGATCGGGTCGAGCGAGACCTCGACGAGCTCGGTGAGACGAAGCGCGAGCGCGACGAGTACCTCGAGCTGGCGCAGCGCACGCGGGCCGACTTCGAGAACTACCGCAAGCGGGTGGCCAAGGAGACCTCCGAGGCGCTCGCTCGCGGCAAGGCGGAGCTCGCTCGGGAGCTGCTGCCCGTGATCGACAATCTCGAGCGGGCTCTCGCATCCGGCTCAGATCCCGGCGCGCATGAGGCGCTGGTCAAGGGTGTTGGGCTGGTGCTCGACGAGCTCCGCGGCAAGCTCGGCAACGCCGGGGTCGAGGCGTTCGACCCGAAGGGCGAGAAGTTCGATCCGCAGCTGCATGAGGCGCTCTCGACGCAGCCGGCAGAGGGCACAGAGGCCGGCATCGTCGTGGAGACGCTGGAGAAGGGCTACCGGCTCGACGGCCAGGTCCTGCGGCCGGCCAAGGTGGTGGTGAGCAAGTAATGGCGACTGCCCCGCGTGACTTCTACGAGGTGCTGGGCGTCTCCAAGTCCGCCTCGCAGGACGAGATCAAGAAGGCTTACCGGGAGCTGGCGCGCAAGTGGCATCCCGATCGCAATCCGGACGACGAAGGGGCCGAGGAGCGCTTCAAGGAGATCCAGCAGGCCTATGACGCTCTCTCCGACCCGGAGAAGCGCAAGCAGTACGACGCCGGCGCGCGCCTCGGCGGCTTCGGAGCGGCCGGCTTCCCGGGCGGTGGCGGAGGCTTCCCCGGTGGCGGCTTCGCCTCGGATCTGGGCGACATCTTCTCCACCTTCTTCCGGGGCCGCGGCCAGCAGGGGCCGCGCGAGCAGCGGGGCCGCGACCTCGAGACCGAGGTCCGGCTCTCCTTCGACCAGGCGATGCACGGCACCCAGATCGCCGTCTCGGTCCCGACCACCGGCGAGTGCCCGACCTGCCACGGCAACGGCGCAAAGCCGGGCACCTCGCCGCGCACCTGTCCCCGCTGCGAGGGAACCGGGATCGACGCGCAGAGCCAGGGCCTCTTCTCGATCTCGCAGCCCTGCCCCGAGTGCGGCGGCCAGGGCGAGATCATCGACGACCCGTGCCCGACCTGCGGCGGCCAGGGCATCACGCAGGAGACCAAGCGCTATCGCGTCAACATCCCCGCCGGGGTACACGACGGGAGCCGGATCAGGCTCGCCGGCAAGGGCGAGGCCGGCTACCGCGGCGGACCCCGGGGCGATCTCTACGTGACCACGCGAGTGGCCCCGTCACCCGTCTTCAAGCAGCGCCCCGACGGCAACCTCGAGGTGGATCTGCCGGTGACCGTCGCGGAGGCGATCCAGGGCGCCGAGATCGAGGTCCCGACCCTGAGCGG
The DNA here is from genome assembly GCA_963728875.1 of uncultured Solirubrobacterales bacterium. Classification (GTDB taxonomy): domain Bacteria; phylum Actinomycetota; class Thermoleophilia; order Solirubrobacterales; family 70-9; genus DASUPK01. Next base: position 1,000,360 of record CAVSLJ010000001.1, on the reverse strand, counting down.
CTCGAAGACGATCCGCATTCCTCCGGGGACCCAGCACGGCTCGGTCCAGCGCCTGCGGGGCGAAGGACCGCCCAAGACCAACGACACGGGGCGCGGCGACATCTACTACCGAATCCGCATTGATGTCCCCAAGGAGCTTTCCGACGAGCAGCGCGAGGCGGTCGCGAAGCTGGCCGAGGCGCTCAACGGGCAGAACCCGCGGGCGTCGCTGCTCGGCCAGGCCGGATCATCCGGGGCGGAAGGGAGAGTGAAGGCAGATGGCTGACGGCGGAAGCAAGCGCAGGCGGGAGGCGGAGCAGCGCATCGATCAGGAGCGCGGCGTCTTCATGATCTCCGTGGCCGCCGAGCTCGCCGAGATGCATCCCCAAACACTGCGGATGTACGAGGCGCGGGGCCTGATCACGCCCAAGCGCTCGCCCAAGAACACCCGCCTCTATTCGCAGGCGGACGTCGAGCGCCTGAGGAGGATCCAGCAGATGACCAATGAGAAGGGCCTCAACCTCGCGGGCGTGGAGACGGTGCTGGAGCTGGAACGCCGGCTCGAGCGCATGCGCGGGGAGATCGCACGGATGAGGAAGCGGGCCGCCGAGATGGAGGGCCGCATGACCAAGGAACTCGAGCGGCTGCGCAAGTCGATCGGCGGTGAGCTCGTTCCCTATGGCGCCTACGAGCCGCCCGGCATGGGTGGCCGACCCCGATCCACGCGGATCCCGATCCGGCGCCGGACCAACTAAGGCGCAATCCAACCCCTTCGGTTCGGGGGCGGCTTCGCGAGCAGCCGCTCGGTGACGCCCTCGATCGCCCCAAAGCCGGTCGCATCCCGCGGCGTCTCGTCGGTGAGCACCGCCAGTGCCAGCCGCTCGCCCCCGCGGTGAACGAGCAAGGCGGCCTGATGAGTCACCGCACCGCTCGTGTCCTCCTCACCCGCCGGGCGCCAGCCGCCCTTGAACCACACCGACCAGCCGTGGCCGATCGCCTGCGGGATCCCCCAGCGCTCCACCGGGGTGATCTGGGCCAGCAGCCCCTTCGCGTAGGCCCGGTGCGGCCCGTAAAGGTTCGCCTCGAGGCGAAAGAAGAAGCGCGCCAGGTCAGCGGCCGTGACCTGATCGCCTCCCCAGAAGCCCGGCGTTGCCTCGAAGTTCGTCATCCTGGCGCGGCGAGCGACCTCCTCGAGGCCCTCGTCGCCGACCTGGGCGTAGACGGCGTCGGCCGCTCGGTTGTCCGAGTAGGTGATCATCGGGTCGAGCAGAGCCTTCGTCTCTTCGTTCAGTGGCAGGCCGTCACTCCGCAGCCGGCGAAGCTCGGCTGCCAGCAGCAGCGCCTTGCTCACACTGGCCGAGCTGAACTGTCGATCGGGGTCGTAGCCGCGCAGGCCGATCGAGCCATCGATGACGGCGAACGAGACATCCGCCCTGGACGCGGCGAACTCCTGGGCGCGGCGGATCGCCCGGGAAGAGGGATAGCGATCCCTCGGCCAGACCTTCCCGCCCTCTGGCCGGCCGCCGGCCTGATCGGCCAGCGAGTGCGCGTCGCCCCCCAGGGCCAACACGAGCATCAGCGCAAACGTCGCGACCCACCTCGTTCCGGCGCTCCCCACCCCCGAAGCGTAAGCCCAGGCTAAGTGGGTGTCCGGCTCTTCGGGCTGGCGAGCTCCGGGTCCAGGCCCGCGTCCGTGAGCGCCTCGATCTGATCGAGATAGAGCCGCCAATAGGCGATCTTCCCGCGGCGGAAGGTGATCGTGTGGGCGTCGCGCGTCTCGACCTCGAGATCGCCCCGCCCGCCCTTGGCGCGGGTGTGCAGGAGGGCGACGACGCGGTCGCCGGCGGGCAGCAGCCGGAAGTCCCTGATCTCGACGTCCTCGAACCCGCTAGTGAGGAGATCGACGACGTGTCGTGCGGCTTCGGGACCTCGATAGGGCCCCTCGGGCAGGTCGGGGTCATAGACCTCCACGTCGTGGGTGAAGTAGGGCATGACGCCCTCCACGCCCTCGCGGTTGAAGGTCTCGAGAATGCGCTGGTAGGTCTCGATGTTGCTCGCCATAGCCGTCCTTGACCGAAGCGGTCCTGCAGAGGATCCTATGCCGCGCGTCCGGCCGATGTAAACCCCAGATTCGGCCATTCGTCGGGTCCGCATAGATCTAAGTGCGATACACATAGATTTCTTTACTTTTCCGACTAAAGTCGGTAACATCTGGCGAGATGCAGCCTGATCGATTCACAGTCAAGTCCCAGGAGGCCGTCGCGGCGGCGCAGCGGCTTGCGTCCGAGGGGTCGAACCCCGAGGTGGCCCCGCCCCACCTCCTCCTCGCCCTGCTCGAACAGGACGAGGGTGTCGTCGTGCCGGTTCTGCAGCGGCTCGGCGTCGATGCGCAGGATGCGCGAGCCCGGGCCCGGGAGGCAATCGGCAAGCTGCCCCAGCTGAGCGGCAACACCGTCCCCGACGTCCGCCCCTCGAGCGAATTCGTCTGGGTCCTGCAACAGGCCGAGAAGGAGTCGACCGGCCTCGGCGACGAGTACATCTCGACCGAGCACATCCTGCTTGCGCTGGCCGAGCCTAAGTCCGGCGTCTCCGAGCTGCTCCCGGATCGCAAGGAGCTCGTTCAGGCGATCTCGGAGGTCCGCGGCCCGCATCGGGTTACCTCGCCCAATCCCGAGGACACATTCGGGGCCCTCGAGAAGTACGGGCGCGACCTGACGGCCGAGGCGGAGAGCGGCAAGCTCGACCCCGTGATCGGCCGCGATGAGGAGATTCGTCGCGTCATCCAGGTCCTCTCCCGGCGCACCAAGAACAACCCCGTCCTGATCGGCGATCCCGGCGTGGGCAAGACGGCCATCGTCGAGGGCCTCGCCCAGCGGATCGTCTCCGGTGATATTCCCGAGTCTCTGCGCGACCGCCGGGTGATCGCGCTCGACATCGGCGCTCTGCTCGCCGGATCCAAGTACCGCGGCGAGTTCGAGGAGCGCCTCAAGGCCGTCCTCAAGGAGATCCAGGCCGCCGAGGGCCAGATCGTCCTCTTCATGGACGAGCTCCACACCATCGTCGGTGCCGGCGCCGCCGAGGGCGCCGTCGACGCCTCCAATCTCTTGAAGCCGATGCTCGCGCGCGGCGAGCTGCGCGCGGTCGGCGCCACCACACTTGACGAGTACCGCAAGCACATCGAGAAGGACGCGGCGCTCGAGCGGCGCTTCCAGCCGATCTTCGTCGGCGAGCCGAGTCCCGAGGACACGATCGCGATCCTTCGCGGGCTCAAGGAGCGTTACGAGGTGCATCACGGCGTCCGCATCACCGACTCCGCGATCATCGCGGCGGCCACCCTCTCAACCCGCTATATCGCCGACCGCTTCCTGCCCGACAAGGCGATCGACCTGATCGACGAGGCGGCCTCGCGGCTGAAGATCGAGATCGACTCGATGCCGACCGAGATCGACGAGGTCGAGCGGCGGATCCAGCAGCTCGAGATCGAGCGCGAGGCCTTGAAGAAGGAGAAGGATGAGGTCTCGAAGGACCGCCTGGACGCGATCGAGGCCGAGCTCGCGGACCTGCGCGAGCGCTCCTCGGAGATGAAGGCGCGCTGGCAGAACGAGAAGGGCGCCATCGACGAGATCAAGACAGCCAAGACCGAGCTCGAGGAGGTCCAGCGCGACGCGGAGCGCGCCGAGCGCGACGCCGATCTGGAGCGCGCCGCCGAGCTGCGCTACGGGCGCATCCCCGAGCTCGAGAAGCAGATCCAGGACGGCGAGGCGAAGCTGGCCGAGCTCCACCGCGACGGCGGCTCGATGCTGACCGAGGAGGTCACCGAGGAGGACATCGCCGAGGTCGTCGCCAAGTGGACCGGCATCCCCGTCTCCCGCCTGATGGAGGGCGAGACCGAGAAGCTGATCCACATGGAGGAGCGGCTCCACGAGCGGGTGATCGGACAGGACGAGGCGGTCGAGGCCGTCTCCGGCGCACTGCGCCGCTCGCGCGCCGGGCTCTCCGACCCTGACCGTCCGATCGGCAGCTTCCTCTTCCTCGGCCCCACAGGCGTCGGCAAGACCGAGCTGGCCCGGGCTCTCGCCGAGTTCATGTTCGACTCCGAGCAGGCGATGGTCCGCATCGACATGTCCGAGTACATGGAGAAGCACGCCGTCGCCCGGCTGATCGGGGCCCCGCCCGGATACGTCGGCTACGAGGAGGGCGGCCAGCTCACCGAGGCCGTCCGCCGCCGGCCCTACTCGGTGATCCTGCTCGACGAGATCGAGAAGGCGCACCCGGACGTCTTCAACGTCCTGCTTCAGATCATGGACGACGGCCGCCTCACCGACGGCCAGGGGCGCACCGTGGACTTCAAGAACACCGTGCTGATCATGACCTCGAACGTCGGCTCGCAGTTCATCGCGGCCGAGGCGGTCGAGGAGAACGCCCGCCAGCAGGTCGAGGAGGCACTCACACAGACCTTCCCGCCCGAGTTCCTCAACCGGATCGACGACGTCGTCATCTTCCACCGTCTCACCAAGGAGGACCTCGGCAAGATCGTCGAGATCCAGGTCGCCCAGCTCTCCGACCGGGTCCGCGAGAAGGGCCTCGAGATCGAGCTCACGGACAGGGCACGGGAGCTGCTCGGCAACCTCGGCTTCGACCCGACCTACGGCGCCCGGCCGCTGAAGCGCCTGATTCAAAAAAGACTGATCGACGTGCTCGCGCTGCGGCTGCTCGAGGGCGAGTTCGCCGAGGGGGACACCGTCAAGGTCGACGCCGCCAACGGCGAGCTGATCTTCGCGAAGGCGAAGACGGCGAAGGCGAAGAAACAGGCCGAGAAGACCCCCGCCTGAGTCTGCACCACGCGTGGCGCGGGCGTAACTGACTCAGTTCTCGGTATGTGGCTCACCCCTCGCCTAGACGAATAGGTGAGTGATGAACTTTCGTGCGTCATCCGAAGACGCGGGCTGGTCCGTTCGCGAGGCCGCCTGGGGCCTGGAGGAGAACGTTCTCTGGCGTGGCAGCGATGCCACCCGTGACGCCCTGGCGCGCGCGAGCCGCCGCATGCTGCCGCTCCAGCGGCTGATCCAGACCAGGCTGATCTGGCCGGTGGAGGATGCGCTTGCCCATCGCAGCCGTCGCACCCGCAGGGCCATCGCCGCCGGTGCCGCGACACTCGCGCTGGCGGCCGCCGCCGGGGGCGCGATGAGCGCCGCGGATCACGCCGCGACGCCGGCCGCCCCACAGGTTGCCGCGTCGGTCACCCCCGAACCGCACGAGACGAGCCTCACCGCCCTTCAGGGGGTCACCCCCACCATCCAGGCCGGCCACGCGGCGCCTGCGCCGGCGGAGCCGCCGACCAAGGCCTCGGCGCCTCCCGCCCAGGTCGCCTGGCAGTTCGCGCAGGCCTTCGTCGGCTACGAGGTCGGCAAGTCGAGCAAGAAGACCGGCGCGGCTTTCGCCACCACCGCCACCAAGCCACTGGTCAAGTCGCTCGCGGCTGACCCACCGCGCCTTCCCTCGAACGGCAAGGTTCCCCAGGCGCGGGTCCTCAACGTCGTCCTCGGAGCCGCCGGCAAGGAGCAGGTCACGGCCAGCGTCTCGCTCGTGCGTCTGCGGGCGATCAGCGAGGTGCGCCTGACCCTGACGAAGACCGACGACGAGTGGCGCGTCGCCCAGGTTCTCGGCTGATGGGACGGATCAAGGCGGCATTCGCGGCGACGGTCGTTGGTGCGGCAATTGCCGCCCCGGTCGCCGGCGCGCAGACCACCACAACCGACCCGGGGACCACGACGACGACCCCGGAACCGCCTGAGCCTCCCAGCCAGCCGCAGCCACCGGTCGCGGTTCTCCTGCCACCCAAGCCGATCCCCAAGCACCAGGCGAAGCCGCAGAAGCCCGCGCCCAAGCCGCCCACCAAGGGCGGCACCAAGGGGCCCAAGGGAAGCGAGAAGGAGAAGGGCACGGCGAAGGTCGGCGGCACCGCGCCTCCGCCGCCCGCGCCGCTGGTCCCCACCGCCTGCGGCCCCGTCGCGATTCCCGCTTACCTCGGCCCGATCTACCAGGCCGCCGCTCAGGCTTACGACCTCGGCCCCGCCGGCCCCTCAATCCTCGCCGCGATCAACGAGATCGAAAGCGGCTTCGGCCAGAACCTGGGACCCTCGTCCGCGGGTGCCGAGGGCTGGATGCAGTTCATGCCCTCCACCTGGGCCGAGTACGGCGTCGACGCCGACAACGACGGCACCAAGGACCCGAACAACCCGAACGACGCGATCTTCGCCGCCGCCCGGTACCTGCGCGCCGCCGGGATGCCGGAGGACCCCGAGGGCGCCGTCTTCGCCTACAACCACGCCGACTGGTACGTCGCCGAGGTCATGGCCAGGGCCGCGTGCTTCAGTGGGATCGGCAACGGCGCGCTGGGAGGCCTCTCCCTGATCCCGAAGCGCCAGCAGCTCGTCTGCTCGCCCGCCGACGGGTCGCGGGAGTCGATCCCGGACGATTACATGAAGGCATTCCAGGACGCGGCCGGCCGGTATGACCTTGGCCAGAGCGGCGTCTGGGCGCTTGCCGCGGTCGCCCGGGTCGAGTCGAACTTCGGCAAGGGCATGAGCCCTGAACAGCTCTCCTCGGTCGGCCCGCTCGGCATCACCGACGACCACTGGAAGCAGTACGCGGTGGACGGCGACGGCGACGGCAAGGTCAAGCGGCAGAGTCCGGCGGACTCCGCCGCGACCCTGGCCCGGATGATCTGGGCCGCCGGAGATCTGCGCGCTGGGCTCTTCCAGCACAACCACGCGGAGTGGTACGTCGAGGCGGTGCTCAAGGACGCCGAGTCGATGGCGGGCAGCTGCCAGGTGAAGACGGTCGCCTACTCGGTCGCGCTGCCCGGCCCGACGAACGCGCCGATCAACTGGGCGAACGTCGAGCTCTCCAACCAGCTCGAGATGGTGGACATCCAGTCCGGGGCGATCGACCCCCGGATCCTCAACATCCTCGGCGCGATCAGCCAGCAGCACACGATCCAGATCTCGGCGCTCCGCTCCGATCACTCAAAGCTCGCCTCCAGCGGCAACGTCTCCAACCACTACTACGGCCGCGCCATGGACATCGCGGCGATCGACGGAGTGCCCTGCACCGACGTCTCACCCGACGGGCCCTGCGGCACGATCGCCCGCCAGCTCGGCGCCCTTCCCCCCGGCCAGGAGCCGACCGAGCTCATCTACTGCTGGGACCCGGACGGCCCCGCGAACCCGAACGGCTTCGCGCAGGCTGACCACTGCGACCACGTGCACGTCGGATTTGACGCGTAGTCGCTGGCCGACGGAGGCATAGGGTTCAGGCCTATGCCGCTGCTTGACGTCGAGCGCCGTGGGCGGGTCCTGGTCGCCCGCATCGACCACCCTCCACACAACTTCATGAACTCGGAGATGGTGCGGGAGCTCGAGCGCCTCCTCCACTCGCTCCGCGGAGACCGCTCGGTCGGCGCCGTGGTGTTCACGGGGAAGCCGGACGACCTCTACATCACCCACTACGACATCGCCGAGATCCTGGCGAGCGTCCGGCGCGCGGGGATCGCGGCGCCGCCATGGCTGACGGCGATCGTGCTGAGGATCGCCGGCGCCGTGCGGAAGGTGCCCGGACTGCGGGACCTGGCCGAGCGATCCCCACTAGCCGCCGTGTTCGAGCTCTACCGGATCCACGACGTCTTCGTGGAGATGAACCGCTCCGACAAGGTGTTCATCGCGGCGATCAACGGGCCGGCGACGGGGGGCGGCTGCGAGCTCTCGCTCGCGTGTGACGTCCGGCTGATGGCGGACAAGGAGATCGCGATCGGCCTGCCGGAGATGACGGTCGACTTCAACCCCGGGGCCGGTGGGACGCAGCGGCTGCCGCGGTTGGTCGGCGTCGGGCGGGCACTGCAGATGATGCTCGAGGGGCGCACGCTGAGTCCGCGCGAGGCGCTCGACCACGGCCTCGTTGGCGCGGTCGTGCCGCCGGACCAGGTGAAGGAGGCGGCCGTGCATATGGGGGAGCGGCTGGCTCGGCGCTCACCGGAGGCGATTCGCTCGCTGAAGCGCGCCGTCTACGAGGGAGGATCGCTGCCGCTCGCGGAAGGGCTCGGCGTCGAGCGGAAGTGGTTCATGGTCGCCTCTGCAACGGACTCGTCGCAGAAGAAGATGGCCGCCATGGCAGCCGAGGTGGAAACCGAGGGAGCCTCGCCGTGGGCGACCGCCGAGGCACTGCGACCCTGGCAGGACGGAATGGCGGATTAGTCCCGAACACCCGAGGGGCGCTGCGCGACCCCGCGGATCAGGGGGCGGACGATGGGCGGCGCCTTGGGCAGCTTGCCCTGCTCCAGGCTGTCGATCCAGAAGCCGGCATCGGCGAGCAGCTGGCCCGTGGGGCGATTCGGGTGACACCCGGCGGCGAAGAAGCCCCAGGGGCGCTCGAACCGGTCCTGCCAGCGGGCGAGCCCGGGGCGGCTGCTGCGCACGTGCTCGATGAAGAGCAGCCTGCCGGCCTCGACCAGGACCCGGCGGGCCTCGGCCAGTGCACGCTGCGGCTCGCCGACCGTGCAGAGCACCAGCGTCGCCACCACGGTGTCGAAGCTGCCGTCGTCGAAGGGCAGGTCCTCGGCCGAGGCCTCGACGACACTGGGGCTTCCGGCGGCCCCCGGCTCCTCGGACATGCGCGCCCGCAGACGGCGCGCCATGTGCGGGTCGGGCTCGGTCATGACCAGCTCGGTGACCGCATCCGTGTAGTGCTCGAAGTTATGGCCCGTCCCGGCGCCCAGCTCGAGCACCCTGCCGCTCGCAGTCGCGAGCAGCTCCCGGCGCATCTCGCCCAGCCCGGCGCGCTCGGTGCCGGCCGTCATCCGGTCATAGAAGCGAGCGAAGATCGGATGCTCACTCATGCTCCAGATCATCTCCCCTGATCCGGACGCGCGCGCCGCATTGCATGACGACGCCGAAAGTGAAAGAAAGGGGGTTCACCGAGGGAAGTCACAGGAGAGGAGAACGCGATGCCGACATTCGTAATGCTCACAAACCTGACCGCCGAGGGCGTCCAGACGCTGAAGAACAACCCGGCGCGGGTCCAGGAGGTCAACAAGGAGGTCGAGCAGCTCGGGGTCAAGGTCAAGGAGCAGTGGGCCACGCTCGGGCAGTACGACTTCATCACGATCGTCGAGGCACCCGATGAGAAGACGATGGCGAAGGTCTCGGTCGAGCTCGGTTCCCGCGGCACGATGAGCAGCCAGACGCTGGCCGCGATCCCGGCCGAGGACTTCGCGAGCGCCCTTTGAGGGTTCTGGTCGTAGGCGGCGGGGGTCGCGAGCACGCGATCGTCCGCGGGCTCGCACGCTCGCCGCAGAAGCCCGAGCTGCTCTGCGCACCCGGCAACGCCGGGATCGCCGAGGAGGCGCGCTGTCTCGATGTGGGGGCGGACGACGTCGGCGCTGTCGTGGGCGCCGCCCGGGAGGAAGCGGCCGACCTCGTCATCGTCGGCCCCGAGGCGCCTCTGGTCGCCGGGCTGGTCGATTCGCTCGAGGGCGAGGGGATCGCTGCATTCGGCCCCAGCGCGGAGGCGGCGCGGCTGGAGGGCTCAAAGCTCCACGCCAAGGAGCTGATGGGCGAGGCGGGCGTCCCGACCGCGGCGCACACGGTGCTCCGCTCGCGGGATGAGGCGCTCGAGGAGATCGCCCGTGCCGACTATCCGGCTGTGCTGAAGGCCGACGGCCTGGCGGCGGGGAAGGGAGTGATCATCTGCGCCACCGAGGACGAGGCCCGCGAGGCGGTGGGGGTCTTCTTCGAGGAGCAGCGCTTCGGCGACACCGAGGTCGTGATCGAGGAGTTCCTCGAGGGCGAGGAGCTCTCCCTGCTCGCGCTCTGCGACGGGGAGAACGTGCTCCCCCTAGCGCCGGCACAGGACTACAAGCGGATCCACGACGGCGACGAGGGGCCGAACACCGGTGGGATGGGGAGCTACTCGCCGGTGCCGGGATTCGATCCGGCGGAGACCGAACGGATCGCCGACCTGGTGCACCGCCCGGTGGTGGAGGCGATGAAGCGGCGCGGGACCCCGTTCCACGGCGTCCTCTACGCCGGGCTGATGCTGACCGCGGACGGGCCGAGGGTGCTCGAGTTCAACTGCCGCTTCGGCGACCCCGAGACCCAGGCCGTTCTGCCGAGACTGCGCTCCGACCTGCTCGCGTTGTGTCTGGCCTCGCGCGAGCCGGGAGGCCTCGGCGGCACCGAGGCCGAGTTCGGGGACGACTGGGCGGTGACCGTGGTGCTCGCCTCGGCCGGATATCCGGCCTCGTCTTCGAAGGGCGACGTGATCTCCGGACTCGAGGAGGCGGCGGCGATCGAGGGCGTCGAGATCACGCACGCCGGAACAGCTCGCAGCAACGGCGACGTGGTGACGGCCGGCGGCCGCGTGCTCAACGTGACCGGGATCGCGCCGACGGCCGCAGAGGCCCGGCGCCGAGCCTACGATGCCGCAGAATTGATCCGCTTCGAGGGACGGCAAATGCGAACCGACATCGCGTCGCGAGCGGTGGACCGGGCCGCGGCCGCGTAAACGACCGAATGGAGGAGCTGATGCCCGAGGGCGAAGTCGAGACGATGCCCCAAGTCGAGGAGGCGTTCGAGGAGATCGAGGTCGATGCCCCGCTCGTCGGGATCATCATGGGCTCGAAGAACGACAAGCCTAAGCTGCAGCCCGCCGGCGAGGCCCTCCAGGATCACGGCATTCGCTACGAGGTGCGGGTTCTGAGCGCGCATCGCGATCCTGAGGCGACGAGCGAGTACTGCACCAACGCCAGGATGCGTGGTCTCAAGGTGATCATCGCGGGGGCCGGAATGTCAGCCGCTCTGCCGGGCTTCGCCGCATCGAAGACGGATCTGCCGGTGATCGGCGTGCCGATCTCGGGCAAGAACCTGGGCGGACTCGACGCCCTGCTCTCGGCGGTTCAGATGCCGCCGGGGGTGCCGGTCGGCTGTGTCGCGATCGACGGGGCGAAGAACGCCGGGCTGCTCGCCGTGCGGATCATCAACGCCTAGCCGTCAGCCGCTCACGCAACTTTGTGTTGAGTTGCGCGGCGCTGTCCTGCAGCAGCTCACTGAAAAGCGTGGCGGAGGCCGACCGCTCGCGACCCGAGCGCGTCGCGACGAGGACCTGCCGGCTCGCTCGCTCGCTCCGGATGCGGACCAGCGCCACGTCGGGCCGCACCGCGGCGGCCGCCAAGCCCGGCACCAGGGTCACGCCGAGACCGGCGGCCACCAGGCCGAGCTTCGCCGTCCACTCCCTGGCGATCAGGTCCACCTGCGGTTGCCAGTCCGCCCATTGCCAGGCACCGATCATGGCGTCGCTCGCATCGGCGCTGGCCGCGATCCAGCTCTCGCCGGCAAGGCTGTCCAGGTCGACCGTCCTGCGGCGCGCCAGCGGATGCTCCGGTCCGACGGCGAGAAGAAGAGGGTCGTCGATCAGATGCTCGAGGGAGATGCGCCGGTCGCGGGTTACGTGGCCTCCGGGAAGGAAGCCGATCACGGCCACGTCCACGGATCCGGAGAAGAGACGCTTGAGCTGACTGGGCGTGCCGCCCTCTCGCAGGGAGGTTCGGACGCCCGGCTGGCGCCGCCGGAACTCGGCTATCGCTCTGGGGACCAAGGCGGCGACGGCGGTGGGAAAGGCGCCGACCCGCAGCCGGCCCGTGCCAGGATCCACCATTCCGGCGAGCTCCTGTTGGGCTGCGTCGAGCTGGTCGAGGACCGTCCCGGCGCGCTGGAGAAGGGTCTCACCGGCATCCGTCAACCGAACGCCCCGTGCCGCACGCTCGAACAGCGCCGTTCCGGCTGCGCTCTCCAGCGCCGCCACCTGGCGAGAGACGGCCGACTGCGTGTACCCGAGGGATTCGGCGGCCGCGGTGAACGATCCTCGCGCGGCGACCTCGCGGAGGACTCTCAGACCTGTCAGGCTGAGCTCAGCCATGCGTATTTCGCATGGTAGCCCTGACAGATACTCGTTTGTGTCATTGCTCTGGCAGCCCTAACTTGAGTCGCAATCCAATTCGAAGGAGGCACTGACGATGGATGCGACGGAGAACAAGGAGATCATGCAGGCCGCCTACGCGGAGCTGGCCAAGGGGAATGGCAGGCCGTTCGTCGACCTTCTCGGTGATGACATCCGCTGGCGGATCATCGGGACAACCGAGTGGTCCGGCACCTGGGAAGGCAAGGACGCCGTCCGGAGGGGGCTGCTCGATCCGCTGTTCGCGCAGTTCGCGACGCCGTATCGGAACAGGGCGATCCGGCTGATCGCCGAGGACGATTGCGTTGTGATCGAATGCCGCGGCGATGTCACCACCAAGTCAGGCCGGCCGTATCGGAACACCTACTGCTATGTCTGCCGGCTCGAGGGCGGCAAGGTGAGGGAGCTGACCGAGTACTGCGACACCGAATTGCTGACCAAGGCGCTCAGGCCGCCCTGGGTTGAGCTGGCGGCGTGATTCCGAGGTACACGCGCGAGGAGATCGGCGCCGTCTGGACGCAGCAGCGTCGCATGGATACCTGGCTGAAGGTCGAGCTGGCCGCCACCGGCGCCTGGGCGGCCGAGGGCGTGGTTCCCGAGGAGGCTGCCGAGGCCTGTCGCGACAAGGCCGGCTTCACCGTGGACGCCGTCGAGGAGCGCGAGCGGACCACCGGGCACGACGTCGCGGCGTTCGTCGACGTCGTCTCCAGCTCGATCGGTGAGGAGGGGCGCTGGCTGCACTACGGGCTCACGTCCTCGGACGTTCTCGACACCGCGCTGGCGCTGCAACTCGCCGATGCCGGCGAGATCGTCCTCCGTGGGGCCCGGGCCTACCGGGACGCGCTGGTGACGCGGGCCAGGGAGTTCGCGGAGACGCTCTGTGTGGGCCGCACTCACGGCGTCCACGCGGAGCCCACGACCTTCGGCCTGCGCCTGGCGGGGTTCGCCTTCGAAGCCGACCGCAACCTCCAGCGCCTGACCGACGCGTTCGAGCAGGTGGCGGTGGGCAAGCTCTCCGGGGCCGTCGGCACCTACGCGTCGATCCCACCTTCGGTCGAGGCGCGGGTGATGGAGGCGCTCGGCCTGGCGCGGGAGGACATCTCCACCCAGGTCGTCCCTCGCGACCGCCACGCGGTCGTCCTGGCCCGGATCGCGATCGCCGGCGCCGGCCTGGAGCGGTTCGGCCAGGAGATCCGGAACCTGCAGCGCACCGAGGTCCGCGAGGTCGAGGAGCCGTTCGGGTCCGGGCAGAAGGGGTCCTCCGCGATGCCCCATAAGCGCAACCCGATCCTCGCCGAGCGGATCTGCGGGCTCGCGCGGGTGTTGCGCGGCTACTCGCAGGTCGGGATCGAGAACGTCGCCCTCTGGCACGAGAGGGACATCTCGCACTCCGGCGCCGAGCGCGTCGTGCTGCCCGACGCCACGATCGCGCTCGACTACATGCAGCACCTCGCCACTCGGATCGTCGAGGGGATGACCGTCCACGCCGACCGGATGCAGGAGAACATCGACCTCACCCACGGAGCACTGTTCAGCCAGCGGGCGCTGACGGCACTCGTCGAGTCCGGGATGACGCGCGACGACGCCTATCGGATCGTCCAGGAGAACGCCCAGCGGGCCTGGGACGAGGGCACGAGCTTCCGCGAGCTGATCGCGGCCGCCGCTCCGCAGCTCGACCTCGATGCGGTGTTCGACTACAGGGCGTATCTGAAGCATGTCCCCGAAGTGATGGCGCGCCTGGATAGGCTTGGGCCGTGATCCTCTACACCTGCGGCCAGGAGAAGAACCACGCCAGCATCGGGCATCCCTGCGGCCGCGCGGCGAAGGCGCTCGACGAGGCCGGTTACGAGTACGAGATCCGCATCCTGCCCGGCTACCGCCTCGTTCCCTGGACCTGGAGCCAGCGCCGCAAGGGGCGCCAGGAGGTGAAGGCGCTGACCGGCAGCGTGAACCTTCCCGTCCTGCTCCTTGACGAGGGCAAGGCGATCGGCGACTCCGGCACGATCGCCGAGTGGGCCAAGGCGCATCCGGCGGTCCAGCCCGAGGTGGGTGGCGGATGACGACTTCGCTCTCCGACCTGCGCCTGGCGGGCTCCGGCAAGGTCCGGGAGATCTACGAGGACGGCGACGAGCTGATCATGGTCGCCTCCGACCGGATCTCGGTCTACGACGTGATCCTGCCCACCCAGATCCCCGACAAGGGCAAGGTGCTCACCCAGATGTCCCTGTTCTGGTTCGAGCTGACCGGCGACATCGTCCCGAACCACTTCATCTCGGAGGACGTGCCTCCGGAGGCCGCGGGGCGGGGCATGCGGGTGAAGAAGCTCGACATGTATCCGGTCGAGTGCGTGGTTCGCGGCTACCTCTCGGGCTCGGGGTGGAAGGAGTACCGCGAGTCGGGCGCCGTCTGTGGGATCGATCTTCCCGATGGGCTGCGCGAGTCCGACAAGCTGCCCGAGCCGATCTTCACGCCGGCCACCAAGGCGGAGCTCGGCGAGCACGACGAGAACATCGACTTCGACACGGCCGCCGAGGCGATCGGGAACCGGCCGCTGATGGAGGAGCTCAGGCGCGTTTCGATCGAGATCTATCAACGCGGCGCCGACCACGCTGCCGATCAGGGCATCCTCCTGGCCGACACCAAGTTCGAGTTCGGATCGTCGCCGGGCGCCGAGATCGTCCTCGGCGACGAGGTCCTGACTCCTGACTCCTCTCGGTTCTGGCCGGCGGACAGCTACGAACCCGGCGGTCCCCAACCCTCCTTCGACAAGCAGTACGTGCGCGACTACTCCGACTCGGTGGGATGGGATCACACCGAGCCGGGGCCGGAGCTGCCCGACGAGGTCGTGCAGAACACCCGGGCCAAGTACGTCGAGGCCTACGAGAAGATCACCGGCCGAACCCTCTGAGCTCACCGCTAGGCTGAGTGAGTGAAGGCCAAGGTGCTGATCCGGCCGAAGGAGGGCATCCTCGACCCACAGGGGAAGGCGGTCGAGAGGGCGCTGCCGGCCCTCGGCTTCGACGGGGTCCATGACGTTCGCGTCGGACGCCTGGTGGAGCTCGAAACCGACGATCCGAGCAAGCTCGACGACCTCTGCGAGAAGCTGCTCGCCAACCCGCTGATCGAGGATTTCGAGGTGGAGCTCGAGAAGTGATCGGCGTCATCCAGTTCCCGGGGTCCTGCGACGAGCGCGATGCCCTGTCAGCCGTCGAACGTGTCGGCGAGGGAAGGCTTGTCTGGCATGAGGAGACGGAGCTCTCCGGGCTTGACGGCGTCATCGTCCCGGGCGGGTTCTCCTACGGCGACTACCTGCGCGCGGGGGCGATTGCCCGTTTTTCGCCCGCGATGGAGGCGGTCGCCCGCTTCGCGGCCGAAGGTGGTCCGGTGCTCGGCATCTGCAACGGCTTCCAGGTCCTCTGTGAGGCGGGACTGCTGCCCGGTGCTCTCCTGCCCAACGAGGGACTGCGCTTCATCTGCAGACAGGTCGGGCTCGTGGCCGAGGACTTCGCTGGGCCGTTCGGCTCCCTGATCGGGGCGGGCGATCGACTCTCGATCCCGATCAAGCACATGAGCGGCCGCTACTTCGCGCCGGACGCCGATCTCGATCGCCTCGAGGCCGGGGGACGGATCGCCTTCCGCTACGCGCCGGGCGAGAACCCGAACGGCAGTGTCCGCGACATCGCGGGGGTCACGAACGAGGCCGGGAACGTCCTCGGGCTGATGCCGCATCCGGAGCACGCAGTCGATCCGCTGACCGGTTCCGACGACGGGCTCGCCCTGTTCCGCGCCCTGGCCGGCGCCCAGCAGACCGCCGTGGCGTGAGCGCCGGGGTCTCCGAGAGCCCGCACCGCGAGCTCGGGCTCACCGACTCCGAATACGAGCGGATCGTCGAGTTGCTCGGGCGCGACCCGAATGGGGTCGAGCTGGCGATGTTCTCGCTGCTCTGGTCGGAGCACTGCGCCTACAAGCACTCGCGCAAGCTGCTGGGACGGCTGCCGACGGAGGGCGAGCGGGTCGTGATGGGACCCGGCGAGAACGCGGGCGCCGTCGACGTCGGCAACGGGCACTCGGTCGCGTTCAAGGTCGAGTCGCACAACCACCCGAGCGCCGTGGAGCCGTTCCAGGGTGCCGCCACCGGAGTCGGCGGGATCCTTCGCGATGTCTTCGCGATCGGGGCACGCCCGATCGCGGTGCTCGACTCGCTCCGGTTCGGGGAGCCGACTGACGAGCGCTCGCGGTATCTGTTCGAGGGCGCTGTCGCGGGGATCGGCCACTACGGCAACTCGATCGGCGTTCCCACCGTCGGCGGCGAGGTCTACTTCGAGGCGTCCTACGAGCACAACTGCCTGGTGAACGCGATGTGCGTCGGGCTCGCGAGGACCGACGCCATGATCCGCTCCGCAGCCGCGGGCCCCGGGAACCTGCTGCTGATCATGGGCGCGTCGACGGGGCGCGACGGGATCGGCGGCGCCTCGGTGCTCGCCTCCGCCGAGCTCGAGGCGGGGGATGACAGCAAGCGCCCGAGCGTCCAGATCGGCGATCCCTTCGAGGAGTCGAAGCTGCTCGAGTGCTGCCTGGAGCTTCTCGATCGTGGCCTGCTCGTCTCGCTCCAGGACCTCGGCGCGGCAGGGCTGACCTCCTCGGCCGGGGAGATGGCATCGAAGGGTGGCGTGGGGATCGACATCGACGTCGCCAAGGTGCCGCTTCGCGAGCCGGACCTCGAGCCCTTCGAGGTGATGGTCTCCGAGTCGCAGGAGCGGATGCTCGCGGTGGTCGAGCCCTCGCGGCTCGAGGAGGTGGTGGCCACCTGCGAGCGCTGGCAGACCGGCTCCGCCGCGATCGGCGAGATCACCGACAGCGGGCGGCTGCGGGTACTGGACGACGGGGTCGAGGTCGGAGACGTCCCGGTCTCGGCTCTGGTCGACGAGTGCCCGCTGTATGACCTCGAGCCCGAGGAGCCGGGCGGCTGGATGTACGGAAACGCCGAAACGCTGGGTGAGCAGGTCGCGCTCAGCGCGGGGCGCTCGGCCGATCCCGGCGATCCCTCGGCGATCCTCAGCGCCCTCCTCGGCGCACCGAACGTCGCGTCGAAGCGCTGGGCGTTCGAGCAGTACGACTCGGTGGTCGGCTCCCGGACCGCTCGCCGTCCGGAATCGGCGGACGCGGCCGTGCTGATGATCCCCGAATCGGATCGGGCGATCGCGGTGGCGATCGACGGCAACGGGCGCCGGGTCGCCTGCGATCCGTACGCCGGGGCGATCGAGGCGGTTCTCGAGTGCGCCCAGAACCTCGCCTGCGTCGGCGCCGATCCGCTCGGCCTGACCAACTGCCTCAACTTCGGCAACCCCGAGAAACCCAACGTCGCCTGGCAGCTCGATCGCGCGGTGCTCGGCCTGGCCGAAGCCTGCCTGGCTCTGAAGGTGCCGGTCGTCGGCGGCAACGTCTCCCTCTACAACGAGACCGAGCATGGTCCGATCTACCCGACGCCGGTGGTGGGGATGGTCGGCGAGCTGCCCGACGCCGCCGCGGTGCCGGGCCTGGCGCCGGGCGACGGGGATCGTCTGGTGCTGATCGGGCCGTTCGCGCCCTCGCTGGCGGGCTCGGAGCTCGCCAAGCAACGCGGAGAGCTCTCCCAAGGATTGCCGCAGGTGCCGCTCAGCGAGGTCGGTGCGGCGCTCGGGCTGGTCAGGGAACTGGTCCGACAAGGAATCGCCACGGCCGCGCACGACGTGAGTGACGGCGGCCTGGCCTGCGCCCTGGCGGAGATGGCGATCGCGGCGCAGGTGGGGATGAAGATTGACCTCGATCCCCTGGTCGAGCTTCGCGGCGGCTCGGGCGAGACCAACCTGTTCGGCGAGGGCCCCGGTGGAATCGTGCTCGCGGCCGACACCGGGCGCGCGAATGCACTGATCGCGCGGGCCGAGGAGGCCGGCGTCGCAGCCGTCGAGCTCGGTGCGGTCACGGGCGATCGGATTTCGATCGCGGCCGCCGAGCGGGATGTCTCGGTGGCGCTCGCGGAGGCCGAGCGTGCCTGGCGTTCTCTCGACGGGCGCATTTGATTCGCCAACACCGCGACGGGTAGGCTGATCACGTGTTTGGCCGGGTAGAGATGCCGGGCGCTCGTCCACAGAGGAGAGGAACCGCTCTCGCGGCGACGGTTCTGTTGGCCGCGATCGCGCTGCTCGCGCTGCCGCCTCTGGCGAATGCCAACTTCGTCTATTGGGCGAACACGGGGGGCGGCAACTCGATCGGCCGGGCGAAGATCAATGGCACCGGGTTGAACAATGCGTTCATCGGCGGCCTCAACAACGTTCATGGGGTCACCGTGGACTCCAAATTCATCTACTGGACGCAGGGGAGCGGGGCGACGAGCACGATCGGGCGTGCCAACCTGGATGGCAGCAGCCCGAACCCCACCTTCATCCCGAACTCCGGCGCCCTGAATTTCGCACCTGCCGCGCCACAAGCCGCAATCGCCGTGAGCGGGTCGGCGATCTACTGGATCAACTCCACCACGGTCGGCCGCGCGAACATCGATGGCAGTAGTCCCACCAGCCCGATAGTCAACCCAGGTGGTGATCCCCTCTGCGGCGGTGCAGCCGATCCCAACTTCGTCTACTGGCTCGACAGCGGGTTGGGACAGAGCGTTGGCCGGGCGGGTCCCGACGGCTCGGCTCCCACCTTCAACTTCGTTCCCGGCGCCAGCGCCAGCTGCGGCGTCGCGGTCGACCCCAGCTTCATCTACTGGGGGTCAAGCAGCAGGTCCGTCGGCCGCGCGCCGATCAGTGGGGGCAGCCCGAACAACGACTTCATTCCGAATGCCGCGCCCGCCGGCGCTGCGGTCTGCGGTGTCGCGGTCAACTCGCAGTACGTCTTCTGGGGCAACTCGGGCCCGAGCGACTTCATCGGCCGGGCCAACACGAACGGCGGCTCGCCGAATCCGAATCTGATCGCCGGCTCGGTGGACCCATGTCTGCCCGCGGCGGCGCCCTCGAACAAGATCACGGTCAACTCGATTGCGAAAAAGAAGAAGAAGGGCACCGCGACCATCAGCGCCAAGGTGTCGGGGCCGGGTCAGGTGACGCTGAACCAGACGAATACCCCGCCGGACGTCAACGCGACCGCCGCCGCCGTCAAGCAGGTCGGGCTGACGATCTCGGAGGCGTCGTCGTTCAACCTGGCGGTGAAGCCCGTCGGGAAGACGGCGAAGAAGCTCAACAAGCAGATCAAGAAGCAGCTCCGGAAGAAGCGCAAGGCGAAGGCCACGGCGAAGGTCAGTGTGTTCATCCACTTCGTGCCGGCCGGCGTCGCGGGCGTGCCGAACACCCAGCAGGTGGACGTCACGCTGGTCAAGCAGGCCAAGAAGAAGAAGTAGGCCGAAGAGTGCTCGAGCGACGTCTCTCGCACGCCGGTCACTCACAACATCCGGGTGCGCGCCCCCTGCGAAGGAGGGTGCTGCTCACGATTCTCGCCTCCGGCGTGCTCGCCGCCCTCGTCCTGCTGATCACCCCGCCGCACGCCCATGGCAACTTCGTCTACTGGGCCAACGACAATCAGACGAGCATCGGGCGGGCGAAGATCAACGGGTCCGGCGCCAACAACAACTTCATCACCGGTGTCAATGGGGTGCACGGCGTCGCCATTGACTCCAAGTTCATCTACTGGACGACCCTCGACGGCGGGGTGAGCACCATCGGCCGCGCCAACCTCGACGGCTCGGGCGTGAACAACCAGTTCATCACCGCCAACGTGACCTCCCCGGGCTCCGTCGCTGTGACCCCCACCGGCATCTACTGGACGAACACGGTGGGCATGGGCGCCGCCACCATCGGCCACGCGAACCTCGACGGCAGCAATCCCGTCCCTGACTTCATCAACACCCCCGTCGGATCGTGCGGGCTGACCGCAGACTCGAGCTTCGTCTATTTCTTCGGCAGCGGCGGCGTTCACATCGGCCGCGCGACCCTCGACGGCACCGGGGTAGACCCCAATTTCATCCCGATCCCCGAGCGCTTCTGCGGCCTGGCCGTCGATCCGAGCTTTCTGTACTGGAGCACGGGCACCCCGAACACGGTGGGCCGCGTGCCGGTTGGCGGCGGAACGCCGACTCCGAGCTTCGTCCCCGCCGGCACCACGTCCGGCGGCCCGTGCGGTGTCGCGGTCAACTCCCAGTATCTGTTCTGGGGCAACCAGGACGCCAAGACGATCGGGCGCTCGAACGTCAACGGCGGCGCGCCCAACCCAGCGCTGATTCCGGGTCCAACCAATCCCTGCCAGCTCGCAGCCGCCCCCTCCAACAAGATCACCGTCAACTCGGTCACCAAGAAGAAAAGGAAGGGCACCGCGACGATCAACGCCATGGTGCCAGGACCTGGTCAGGTGACGCTGAACCAGGTGAGTACACCGCCGGATGTAAACGCGACCGCGGCTGCCGTCAAGCAGGTCGGATTGACGATTCCGCAGGCCTCCTCGTTCAAGGTGGCGGTGAAGCCTGTCGGGAAGACCGCGAAGAAGCTGAAGAAGCAGCTCAAGAAGAAGAGCAAGGCGAAGGTCAAGGCGAAGGTCTTTATCCACTTCGTGCCCGCCGGCGTCGCGGGAGTGGCGAACACGAAGCCGGTCACCGTCAGCTTGGTCAGGCAGCGCAAGAAGAAGTAAGCGACCCACTACTGGACGCGAAACCGGCGATTTTGCGGCGGATTGACGGTGCTGACCGCTCCGTGGCCGCTGCTACCCTCCGGGTGCGGGCTGTTCGCCTGTCCGCTACTTCGATCTCCAGAGGTTGAGACACCTCCACAAGACGTGACCGACGCGCGCTTCGACGTTCCCGATCGCGATGGACCGCGCGATGAGTGCGGTGTCTTCGGCGTGTACGCGCCCGGGCGCGACGTCGCCCGTCTCGCCTATTTCGGCCTCTACGCGCTCCAGCACCGCGGCCAGGAGTCGGCGGGAATCGCCACCTGCGAGGGCGGTCACATCACCACGCTTCGGGAGCTCGGCCTGGTCTCTCAGGTCTTCGACGAGGAGAAGCTCCGCGCGCTCGCCGGTGACATGGCGATCGGGCACGTCCGGTATTCGACCACCGGCGGCGGCGCCTGGGACAACGCCCAGCCCGTCTGGCGCGACGACGGTCGTGAGCTCGCCCTCGCCCACAACGGCAACCTGACCAACGCCGTCGAGCTCTACAACGAGTTGACCGAGGCGGGGCTGCAGCTGCGCGGCACCTCGGACTCCGAGATCATGGCCGCCCTCCTCTCCCGCACTGCGGGCGAGGGTGATGAGTGGATCGAGGACGCGGCGGCCCAGGTGATGCCGCGGCTCGAGGGCGCCTACTCGACCGTCGTGATGACCAAGCACGCAGTTGTCGCGTTCCGGGATCCGCACGGGGTGCGCCCGCTGGCGTTGGGCAAGATGAAGCCGAGCGACGGCTCCCCCGAGTGCTTCGTGGTCGCCTCGGAGAGCTGCGCCTTCGACATCATCGGCGCGCAGATGATTCGCGAGGTCCAGCCGGGGGAGATGGTCTCGCTGTCGGCCAAGGGCCTGGAGCTGAAGCCGGTGATCACCGGCGAGCGCCCCGCCCAGTGCGTGTTCGAGCACATCTACTTCTCGCGGCCGGACTCGAGGCTGGAGAACCGCGTGCTGCAGGAGGTGCGCGGGCGGATGGGCGAGCTGCTGGCCGAGGAGGCTCCGGTGGACGCCGACCTCGTCATCTCGGTCCCGGACTCCGGGAATCCGATGGCCAATGGGTTCGCCCGGGCCGCCGGCCTGCCCAAGGACGACGGGCTCATCAAGAACCGCTACGTCGCGCGCACCTTCATCCAGCCGGGACAGGAGCTGCGCAAGCACGGGTTGCGGATGAAGTTCAACCCGCTTCCCGAGATCGTCGCCGGCAAGCGGGTGGTGGTCGTGGACGACTCGATCGTTCGCGGCAACACGACCCGCCAGATCGTCGCGATGCTGAAGGACGCGGGGGCGAAGGAGGTGCACCTGCGGATCTCGGCGCCGCCGATCCGCCATCCCTGCCACTACGGGATCGACATGTCGACGCGCGAGGAGATGGTGGCCCACGACCGCACGGTCGAGGAGATCGCCGAGGAGCTCGGCGCCGACTCGCTGGCCTACCTGTCGATGGACGCCGTCTACGAAGCCGTCGGAACACCCCGCGAGAAGCACTGCGATGCCTGTTTCACCGGTGAGTATCCGCTCGGCGATCACGAGAGCGCGAACGGCAAGTTCGCGCTCGAGGACATCGCAGTCGTCCCGGCGAGCAGGTAAGAAACCGCTACGTGAGCTCGTTTCGCATCGTGGTGCTGGCCTCCGGCGGAGGCACGAACCTGCAGGCCATCCTCGACCAGCTGCACGGCGGGGAGGAGGGGATAGAGGTCGTGGGCGTCGGCTCCGACAAGCCCGGGGCGACGGCGCTGGAGCGCGCCGCGGGCGCGGGGGTCGAGACGGGGGTGTTCCCCTCGGACGACTACGAGGGCCGGGGGGCACGAGACCGCGCGCTGGGTGACTGGATCGAGGGGCTCGGGCCGGACCTGGTCGTCCTCGCCGGGTACATGCAACTGCTCTCGCCCGAGTTCGTGGCGAGGTTCCGCAACCGCGTGATCAACGTGCATCCGGCGCTGCTGCCCGCCTTCCCGGGAATCGACGCGGTCCGGCAGGCGATCGATCACGGCTCGAAGATCACGGGCGTGACCGTCCACTTCGTCGACGAGGGCGTCGACTCGGGGCCGATCATCATGCAGCGGCCCGTGCCGATCGCGCTGAGCCGTGATTGGGACGAGACCGAGGCGGCGATCCACGCCACCGAGCACGCGCTGCTGCCGGAGACGATCCGGATGCTCGCCGCCGGCCGGGTCCGGATCGACGAGCAGAACCCTCGCCTGGTCCATATCGATCCTGAATAGACTCGATTTCGTGTCGACTCCCTCCTCCGAGATCGCTCCAGAGCCCGCCGGCGAGTCGCTGCCCGTGCGGCGGGCGCTGATCTCCGTCGCCGACAAGACCGGGGTCGCGGAGTTCGCCGGCGGGCTGGCCAAGCAGGGGGTCGAGGTGATCTCGACGGGTGGGACCCTCTCGGTGCTGCGCGAGGCCGGCGTGGACGCCAGGCCGGTCGAGGACCTGACCGGGTTCCCGGAGATCCTCGACGGGCGGGTGAAGACGCTCCATCCGCACCTGCACGCGGCGCTGCTCGCGGTGCGGGACAACCCGGAGCACGCCGAGACGCTCAAGGACCGCGAGATCGAGACGATCGACCTGGTCTGCGTCAACCTCTATCCGTTCGAGCGCACCGTGGCCCGTCGCGACGTGCCCGAGGAGGAGGCGATCGAGAACATCGACGTGGGCGGGCCGACGATGATTCGCGCTGCGGCGAAGAACCATCGCTTCGTCGCGGTAGTCGTTCGGCCGGAGAGCTACGACGCGGTGCTCGACGAGCTCGAGGAGACCGGTGAGCTGTCCGCCGCGACACGGCACTGGCTCGCCAATGAGGCCTTCGCCTACACCGCGCGCTACGACGCGGCGATCAGCCGCTGGTTCGGGCGGCGCTACGAGCAGCTGCCAACCTACTGGGTGACGCCCTGGGAGAAGGAGATCGACCTCTCCTATGGCGAGAACCCGCACCAGCGCGCGGCGCTCTACGTCGAGCCGCGGGCGCGCTCGCACGTGCTCTCCATGGTGGCGAAGCTCCACGGGAAGCCGCTGTCGTTCAACAACGTGCTGGACCTGAACTCGGCCCGGACGCTGCTCGGCGACCTCGAAGGGCCCGGCTGCGTGATCGTCAAGCACAACAACCCTTGCGGGGTGGCCGAGGCCGACGAGGTCGGGCTCGCGTACGAGAAGGCGTTCGCATGCGACCCGATGTCGGCGTTCGGCGGTGTGATCGCGCTCAACCGGCCGGTGGACAAGACGCTCGCCGAACGGCTGAACGAACAGTTCATCGAGGTCCTGATCGCGCCGGAGTACGACGAGGATGGATTGGGAGTCCTGCAGCAGAAGGAGTCGATCCGGATCCTCGAGGACAAGGAGCGACGGACACATCAGATCGAGCCCGACATCAAGCGAGTTCGCGGCGGGATCCTCGTCCAGGATCCTGACGGGTCACCCGAGCCGCGCGAGCTGATGGAGGTCGTCACCAAGACGCAGCCGTCGGAGGAGCAATGGGCGGATCTGCTGTTCGCCTGGCGGGTGTGCCGCCACGTGCGCTCCAACGCGATCGTGCTGGCGCGCGACCGGGCGACGCTCGGGATCGGCGCCGGTCAGATGAGCCGGGTCGACTCCGTGCGCCTCTCGATCGAGAAGGCGAAGGAGGCTCGGGGCCCGGACGCCGAGACGCTGCTCGCCGGCTCCGTGGTCGCCTCCGATGCGTTCTTCCCGTTCGCCGACGGGCCCCAGGCGGCCCTCGACGCCGGTGCCACTGCCGTCATCCAACCGGGCGGCTCGAAGCGCGACGCCGAGGTGATCGAGGCGTGCGACGCCGCCGGCGTGGCGATGGTCTTCACGAAGCGCCGCCACTTCCGGCACTAGGGGGATGCCCCCTCCGGGACTCGAACCCGGACCACCGATTTAAAAGACCGGCACTCTTACCAGTTGAGTTAAGGGGGCGGAGGAAGTCTAGGCGGCGCTTCGTCCGCCATTAGAGTCCGAGGTGGATGAGGATTTCGGCCAAGGTCGACTACGCAGTTCGCGCTTCGCTCGAGCTTGGCCGCCGCCGGAGGTGAGGCGATCAAGGGCGAGGCGATCGCCGACGCTCAGGACATCCCGCTCAAGTTCCTCGAGAACATCCTCGGCGAGCTCAAGCACACCGGCATCGTCGCCAGCCGCCGCGGCGCCCAGGGCGGCTACTGGCTCGCCAAGGACGCCGGCGAGGTCAGCCTCGCCGACATCGTCCGGGCGGTGGAGGGTCCACTGGCGACCGTCCGCGGCCAGGGCCCCGAGATGCTCAAGTACAAGGGAGAGGCCGAGCCGCTCCAGAAGGTCTGGATCGCATTGCGCGCCAACATCCGCGAGGTGATGGAGGACACCTCGCTCGCCGACGTGGTCGGCGGCAAACTGCCGTCGGAGGTCCGTGAGCTGAGCGAGCCGGCGGAGGCCTGGAGTCAGCGCTAGCCGTCGCCCAATGGCGGCTCCGGCTCCGTCGTGACCTTCGATCCGGTTCCGTCCGCGGTGAAGACCCGGTCGAGCGTGGACGGACGAGGTGACTGAATGGGATACACGCAGTTCGCAGGCGTGCGGATTAGGTGAGCAGCCAGCGGGAAGGAGTGGTGCGCAATGCGCGTGATGTTCGTCACCTGGCTGGTCCTGATCGCGACCGGGATTGCGTTCTACACAGCCATCGGCCTGACCCACAACTGATGTCGCGGGTCCGCCGATTCGTTCGCGAGCACTCGCTGTCCCTCTTCTTCCTGGGACTGTTCCTTGCGGCGCTCGTCGGCCAGGCGATCGCCGGCCATGTCCTCCACAACGAGGACGCGATGGCCCACCACGGCACGACGATGACGTTCTGGCGGTACATCGTCTCCTCGGACTTCGGCAACGCGGTGATGGAGAACTGGCAGTCGGAGTACCTGCAGTTCATGCTCTTCATGCTCGCCACTGTCTGGCTGGTCGAGCGCGGCTCGCCGGAGTCCAAGCCACTCGGCAAGGCCGGAACGGAGTCCGACAAGGATCAGTCCGTCGGAGAGCATGCCCGCCGGGATTCCCCCGACTGGGCCAAGCCGAAGGGAATCAAGACCTACGTCTACTCCAACTCCCTGCTGATCGTGATGTCGATCATCTTCTTCGGCTCCTGGTTCGCGCAGTCGGTGACCGGCTGGACGGAGTTCAACGCCCAGCAGACCGACCATCACGAGAAGGTCGTCTCGTGGCTCGGCTACGTCGGCTCGGCGGACTTCTGGGAGGCGACCCTGGAGAACTGGCAGTCCGAGTTCCTGGCGGTCGGATCCTTCGTCGCAATCACCGTCTTTCTCCGCCAGCGGGGATCGCCGGAGTCGAAGCCGGTGGGCACACCCCACAACGCCACAGGCATCGAGGGCTAGCCGCCCTCGCCGCTAGAAGAGCTTCGTCTGCACGACCTCAGGTTCCGCGGCGGCCGCAGCGCGCGCCCTGCGCCTCGCCTCCAGCCGCGCCCGCCGGCTGTACCGAGGGTCGCGGGAGAGATTCGGCGCCCGAACCAGGGAGCCGATCCGCTTGCGCTCCGCGTTCGGCGCGTAGGCACGGTCCTGGTAGAGCCCGTCGTATCGCTGCACCAGATCTGGGCGAGCGGCGGAGAGCCAGGACATGAAGACCTCCTTCACCCCCGGCCGCAGGTGGAGGGCGATCCCGTTGACGAAGGTGGCGCCGGCCTCCTCGGCGATCGAGACGATCTCATCCACCAGCTCGGGCGAATCGTTGATCCCGGGCATCAGCGGGGCGATCAGGACGCCCGAGCGGATCCCGGCTTCGTTGAAGGCCGCCACCGCCTCGAGGCGCTTGCGCGGATGCGGGGTGTGGGGCTCGGTCTGGCGCCAGATCTTCTCGTCGAGGGTCGGGACCGAGAAGTTGACCGAGACGTCGGCGACCTCGGCGAGCTCGAGGTAGAGATCGAGATCGCGAGTGACGAGCGACGACTTGGTGAGGATGGACGTCGGCGTCTCCGTCTGCCGGAGCGCCTCGATCATCGGCGGCATGAGCTCGTAGCGGCCCTCGGCCCACTGGTACGGGTCGGTGTTGGTCCCGAAGGCGACGAGCTCCTGTTTCCAGCTCGGCTTGTTGAGCTCAGCCCGCAGCAGCTCGGGAACGTTGACCTTGACGACGATCTCACGCTCGAAGTCGCGGCCGGCATCCATATCCAGATAGGTGTGGGTGTTCCGGGCGAAGCAGTAGACGCACGCATGGGTGCAGCCCCTGAAGGCGTTGACGGTCCAGTTGAACGGCAGGTAGTCACCGGGCACCTTGTTGAGGGCGGACTTCGCTCGCACCTCATGGAAGTTGATGCCGAGGGCCTCCGGAGCGTCGAAGGTGCGGACGCGCTCGACGTCCAGGCCGGGAAGGCTCCTTCCCTCCTCGCGTTCCACTCTCTGTGAATCCCAACGCATCGAACGTATGTTCGCACACCGGTCGGTTCCGCTTACGCCCATTCAACGCCCGTGGCTAGGGTTCTGTGATCCTGACGGCCGATCGCGATGACGGACCAAGAACCGACACTCCACCCCGCCGAGCACCGCGCCTACCGTGAGCTGTACGCGTCGGCGCGCCACCTGACCCATCGCTGGGCCCGCGTCGGGACGCTGCTCGAGGACACACCGGTCGGCGATCGGCTCCAGCGCGGGGCCGCCGAGGCGAAGCGCCTGCTCGAGGAGCTGCGGCCCCGCACGGAGGCGTATGGCCTCTACGGCAGCCCGATGGCCCAGAACGTCGGCGCAAGGCTCGCCGACCTGCGGACGGGGATCGCGGACCGCGGCGGCGACGCTGGAATGGTGGCGCGGTTCTCGGTCCTCGACGGCGAGCACCTGACGACGCTGCTCCGGCAGCTCGCCGAGCTGGCGCGCGCCCGCCAGGACCAAGACATGGCCGGGTTCTGCGAGGACTGGGCGGTGCGCTTCGAGCCGCACCTGGACGCCGTTCGTGAGGCGGCGGTCGAGCTCGGCACGGATCCCGATCGCGCAGCCGCACCGGTCGCCGACACCGTTCTCAACAGGGCCGCCCACGGTGTGGGCTGGACGTTCGGCGCTTTCGGTGAGGGCGTCGACCAGATCGCGGGCCGGCTGCGTCGCCGCTAGCCGAGGTCCGGGGTTCCCTCGAGCGGCGTCGACGCCTCGGCGTGCAGCTGCCGCGGAATGCGGCCGGCCTGCCGGGCGGCCCAACCGGCCTCCACGGCCGAGCGCATCGCGGCGGCCATTCCGGCCGGGTCCTCGGCCCGGGAGACGGAACTGGCAAGCAGCACTCCGTCGCAGCCGAGCTCCATCGCCAGGGCGGCATCGGACGCCGTCCCGATCCCCGCGTCGAGGATCACCGGAACCCCGGCGCGCTCGGCGATGATCCGCACGTTGTAGGGATTCCGGATCCCCATCCCTGAGCCGATCGGCGAGCCGAGCGGCATCACCGCGGCACAGCCGGCGTCCTCCAGCCGGCGGGCGAGGATCGGATCGTCGTTGGTGTAGGGGAGAACCGTGAAGCCGTCGTCGACCAGGGTCTCGGCGGCATCGATCAGCTCGACCGCGTCCGGGAACAGGGTCCGGTCGTCGCCGATCACCTCGAGCTTCACCCAGTCCGTCTCGAAGGCCTCCCGCGCGAGCTTCGCCGTCCGGACAGCGTCCCGGGCCGTGTAGCAGCCGGCCGTGTTGGGAAGCGCGAACAGCCCGAGCCGGCGGATCACATCGAGCACCGATCCCTGGGCCGCCGGATCGACGCGGCGCAGCGCCACAGTCACGATCTCGGTGCCCGAGGCGATCAGGGCCTCCTCCATCTGCTCCAGCGAGCGGAAACCGCCGGTACCGACGATCAGGCGCGACCCCCAGCTCCGGCCACCGAGCTCGAAGCCGTCATCGGCACCGCCCTGAATCGCGGCCAGCACCTCGATCTTCTGGCCGTCGGCGAGCGGAGTCGCCTCCCATTCGCTGCGCGGCACCACGTCGCCGTCGAGTGCGACGGCCACCCCGCGCTGACTGGGCGCACCCGATGTCTCGATCGCCGTGGCGACCGTGGCGCCGTCGGGCAGGGAGACGACCTCGCCGTTCAGCTTGACGTTCATGCGACCTCCACCGGGGCCTCCGCGCGGCTTCCCGCGAAACGCTCGGGCGAGAACGGCGTCAGGTCGATGGGCGGCTCCTCCCCGGCCAGCAGGGCGGTGACGCAGTCCGCCGTGAGCGGGGCCTGCAGCACCCCGTTGCGGAAATGGCCGGTTGCGACCAGCAGCCCATTGATTGCGCTGGAGCCGATCAGCGGCGCGTTGTCGGGCGTGCCCGGCCGCAGACCTGCGGCGGTCTCGGCCAGCTCGAGCTCGGCGATCTCCGGAATCAGCCTGTAGCCCTCGCGCAGCAGCTCGTGGACGCCGCCCGCCGTGACGGTGGAGTCGAAGCCCTTCTCCTCGACCGTCGCCCCGACGATCAGCCGTCCATCCGCCCTTGGAACCATGTACACGCGATCGCCCGCGACGATCCCCTCGCAGACGGGCTGATCCGCCGGGCCGCGCAAGGTGACGATCTCGCCCTTGACCGGGCGCACCGGCGGCCTCATCTCGGCCGGGATCCAGTCCAGCCGGCCGGACCAGCAGCCGGCCGTCACCACGACGGCCGTGCCGGAGAAGGTCCTGCCGTCATCCGTCTCCAGTTCCCAGGAGCCGGGCGTCCGCCGAGCCGAGGTCACGCGAGCTCCCGCTTCAACCGGAATCGAATCCCGCTCGAGGGCTCCCAGCAGGGCGGCCACCACGCGGCGCGGGTCGACGCTCGCCTCTCCGGGGACGTGCGCGCCGCCGCGGACGCCGGTGGCGAGCCCGGGCTCGAGCTTCCGGCACGCCCCGCCGGCCAGCCATTCGGAGTCCAGGCCGAATTGCCGGTGGAGGTCATGGCGTCGGCGCAGGCTCTCGGCCTCGTCGCGATCGAGCGCCACGTGCAGGGCGCCTGGCTGCGCGAAGCCAATCTCGGTCTCGGACGCTCGCTCCAGCTCCTCCGCGAAGGTGGGCCAGCGGCGCAGCGACTCCAGGTTGAGCGCGAGCAGTGCCTCCTCGCCCCAGGACGCCTCACCCGCCGGGGCGAGCATGCCCGCCGCGACGCCGGTGGCTCCAGCGGCCGGCCGCTCGGCCTCGAGCACGAGGACACGAGCACCGCTCGCCGCGGCGCGCCAAGCCGACGCGAGGCCGATGACGCCGCCTCCGACGAAGACCGCGTCGTATCCGTTGTTGGTCTCTTCTGTCACCGCATTGATGCGGCCGAGGCGCTCCAACCTCCCTGCGCCGGCATTACCCGGATCAGGTTCGGACGGTCGGCGGCGCTTCAGCCGCCCTCTCAGCCCTTTGGTGGGCTCCCGTTACACAAGCATCGTACCCTTGCTCGTGCAGTGACCGACGACGAGCCCGGCCCGACTCATCTGGCGCCCCCCGAGGCGATCGGCGGGTTGCGGCGCCAGCGGTTGCAATGGGCGCGCCTCTACTTCGTCTGCGACGCCCGGCCCCGCTCCAAGGAGCCGGAGGCCCTGCTGAACGCGGCGATGAGCGGCGGCGCCGGGATGATCGAGCTGCGCGACCGAGAACATCCCCGCAATGTCGTGGAGCGCTCGGGACACACCTTTCGCCGGCTCGCCAACACCTACGGCGCCCTCTTCATCGTCAACGACGATCCTCACCTTGCTCTGGAGCTGCGGGCCGATGGGGTCCACGTCGGCCAGGACGACATGGAACCGGCGCAGGCGCGCAGCATCATGGGCCCCGACGCCATCATCGGCCTCTCGACCCACAGCCGCGAGCAGATCGAGGCCGCCGCGAAGGAGCCCGTCGACTACATCAGCGTCGGCCCGATCTGGGAGACCCCGACCAAGGAGGGGCGCCCCGCCACTGGGCTGGAGCTGATCCGCGAGGCGGCGCAGATCGCCGAGAGGCCGTGGTTCGCGATCGGTGGGATCGACGCCGAGAACGCGAACGAGGTGGCGTCGGCGGGCGCCGAGCGGCTCTGCGTCGTCAGGGCGATACGCGATGCAGCCGATCCGCGTACCGCCGCCACCACGATCTTCGGCGCCGTCGATCCTGCGGCCCGGGCGGAGAGGTCGAGCTGATGGCGGGAGCGAGGGACCGCAAGCGAGCCGAGCGCCAGAAGCGCAAGCGCCGGTCTACCGAGCGGCCCGCCTCGGTCGAAGCGCCCGTCGAGGCGAGCGAGATGCAGGCCGGGTCGAACGGGGGCCCGGCGTCCGAGACCTTTCAGGAGAAGATGTCGCGCCGCTACGAGGAGCGCAACGAGGAGGCCCGGGCCAAGCTCGAGCCCCTCGAGGAGGGTGAACGCCCGGCCGCGGTCACCGTCGGCGCCATCGCCTCGGCCGTGTTGGCGATCGTGTTCACGGTCTCCGCGGTCCTCGCGGTCGCCGGGGTCGAGGCCGGCGGGCGGGAGATCAAGCCGCTCCCGATCATCGTCTTCGGCGCGGTGCTCTGGGCGATGACCCTCGGCATGTGGCGAGCGCGCTATTGGGCCGTCCTGGGCTTTCAGACCGTGCTCCTGCTGGTGATGCTCGCCAGCGCCTTCGGCCTCGTCGTCGTCAATTCGGTGCTGCAGGCGGTGGGAACGACGCTGCTCCTCGCCGGGTCGGGCACGCTCTTCTACTTCATGATCCGCGCGATGGCTCGCATCCAGATGCCGTCGCCGCCCGGGGACATTTAGCCCCAGCCAGGCCGAAAAGCCTGCTCCTATAGAGTCGAATGGCGATGGCCGAGTACGACGTGATCGTGATCGGAGGCGGCCCCGGCGGCTACGTGGCCGCGATTCGGGCAGCCCAGCTCGGGCAGAAGACCGCTGTCGTCGAGCGCGACAAGGCCGGCGGGCGCTGCCTCAACTACGCCTGCATCCCGGCGAAGACCGTGCTTCACACCGCCGAGATCTTCCACACGGTGAGCGCGGACGGCGGCGAGCTCGGCATCAAGGCCGGCAAGGCAGAGATCGACTGGAAGGCACTCCAGGAGCGCCGGACGAAGGTCTCGAAGACCCTCGAGGACGGCGTCCAGTTCCTCTGGAACAAGAACAAGGCCGAGTTCCTGCACGGTGAGGCGTCGCTAGTTGGCGGCGGGAAGGTGAAGGTCGGGGACGACGAGCACCAGGCCAAGGCGATCGTGCTGGCCACCGGCTCCGTGGCGATGCCGATTCCGGGGGTCGACTTCTCGGACCGCGTGATCGACACCTGGGGCGCCTACTCCCTCGACTCGATGCCGAAGTCGCTGGTCATCGCCGGGGCCGGCGCATCGGGTTCGGAGATCGCCTCCGCCTACTCGCGCATGGGCGTCCAGGTGACGCTGATCGAGATGCTCGACCAGATCTTGCCCCTCGAGGACAAGGACATGGCTCGCGTCGTCGAGCGCCAGTTCAAGAAGGACGACATGGAGGTGCTGACCGGGACCAAGGTCGAGAGCGTCGAGGAGCAGAAGACCGGCGTCAAGGTGAAGGCCGGTGGCCAGGAGATCAAGGCCGACTACCTGGTGATCGCCGGAGGGCGCCGGCCCGACACCGATCCCCTCAACCTGGACGCCGCCGGTGTCAAGACCAACGACCGCGGGCAGATCGAGGTCGACGACTACCAGCGCACATCCGCCGACGGGATCTTCGCCATCGGCGACCTGGTGCGAGGACCCGCCCTCGCCCACAAGGCCGAGGAGGAGGGCGTCGTCGCCGTCGAGACCGCCGCCGGCGCTCCCACCGAGCCGGTCAACATCGACCTTGTCCCCGGCGCCACCTTCACCCACCCCCAGGTGGCGAGCGTCGGGATGACCGAGGAGCAGGCGAAGGAGGCGGGCCGTCAGATCAAGGTCGGCAAGTTCAAGCTCGGCGGCGCCGGCGCCTCCGTCGTCTACGACGACCGCGCCGGCTTGGTGAAGATCGTCGGCGATCCCGAGTACGGCGAGATCCTCGGCGCCCACATCGTCGGCAACATCGCCTGCGACATGATCAGCGAGATCTGCAACGTGATGGCGCTCGAGGGCGGCTATCCGGAGCTGCAGCGCATCATCCACCCGCATCCGACGATGTCGGAGGCGATCCTCGACGGCGCCCGGGCCGTCGACGGCTGGGCGATCCACGCCTAGAGCGTGCAATGAAGACCAGCCGCCTCGAGGCATTCTCGGACGGCGTCTTCGCCGTGGCGATCACGCTGCTGGTGCTGGATCTCAACGTCCCTGGCGGGGAAGACCTGTGGCACCAGCTCAGGGAGGAGTGGCCACAGTTCGCCTCGTTCTTCGTCAGCTTCTGGGTGATCGGGATCATCTGGGTGAACCACCACGGCCTGCTCGACCACCTCAAGCGCACCGATCGACCGGTGCTCTACATCAACCTGCTGGTGCTGATGACGGTGGTCTTCATCCCGTTCTCGACCGCCTTGATGGCGGACCACCTCAAGTCCGGCGCAGACGAGAAGGTTGCCGCCATCGTGTACGCACTGGCCTTCCTCGCGATGGGCGTCGCCTTCAGCCTGTTCTGGGCCTACGTCGTCAAGCGTCGTCGCGAGCTCGGGGTCGAGATACCCGAAGAGGAGGTTCGCCGTATTTCCGTCGGGTTCATGATCGGGAGCCCCTTCTATGCGATCGCGGTCGGCATGGCCTTCATCAGCCCGGCCGTGGTGCTGATCATCATCGGCGCGGTCGCCGCGTACTACATGGTCGCGGGAATGCGGAGTCCTGACCTGTGAGGCGTGCGTGACCCAACGGGCGACCTTCTACTACGACTTCAACTCGCCCTACTCCTATCTCGCGGCGGAGCGGATCAGCGGCCTGTTCGCCGAGGCCGAGCTCGAGCAGCCCAAGTGGCAGCCGATCTCCTTCGGCCACGTGCTGAAGACCACCGGCCGCCGGCCGTGGTCGTTCGAGGAGGACCGGAGCGCCGACTTCGCCGAGATCCAGCGGCGGGCCGACGAGCGGGGACTCCCCGAGGTGCTCTACCCCGAGGGCTGGCCGATCGAGAACTACAGCCTCGATCCGGCGCGCGCGGCGATCTACGCCAAGGAATCGGGGCGAGTCGTCTCCTTCACGCTCGCGTGCTTCCGCCAGGTGTTCGCCGCCGGCCGTGACATGAGCGACATCGACAACGTGCTGGTCGCGGCAGCGGCGTGTGAACTCCATCCAAACGCGGTACTGAAGGGAATCGAGACGAAATCGGTCAAGGACAAGCTGCGGGCGGCAACCGACGAGGCCATTGAGCGCGGCTTGGAGGGGATCCCGACGGTCGCCGTCGGTGATGAGCTGTTCTGGGGCGACGACAAGCTCGAACAGGCGGTGGCGGCTTTACGGCGGGAGTAGGCTGAGCCCAGTGGCCCAGAGCAAGACCAAGTCGCGGCGCCGGACGACCGGATCGTCCGACGGCCGGGGCAAGACTGCGGCAAAGCCGAAGCTCCCTGACGAGGCGACCTGCCGCGAGCTGCTCCGCGAGATGGCGCTGATCCGCCGTTTCGAGGAGGAAGCCGGGCGCCAGTACCAGCGCGCCAAGGCCGGTGGCTTCCTCCATCTGGCGATCGGCGAGGAGGCGACGATCGTCGGGACCACCTCGGTGATGCGCCCTGACGACTACCTGATCGGTACCTACCGGACCCACGGCCACGCGATCGCCCGCGGCACCGATCCCAAGCGCGTGATGGCCGAGCTCTTCGGCCGGGTCGACGGCACCTCGGGCGGGCGCGGCGGCTCGATGCACATCTTCGACCTCGAACACCGCTTCATGGGCGGCTACGGGATCGTCGGCGGCAACCTGCCGCTGGCGGCGGGGCTCGCGCTCGCGTCCGACTATCGCGGCACCGACGAAGTGGCCGTCTGCATGTTCGGCGACGGCGCCTCCAACACGGGCAACTTCGGCGAGACGATGAACCTGGCGGCGCTCTGGAGCCTGCCCGTCGTCTTCCTGGTCGAGAACAACCTCTACGGGATGGGCACCGCGCTCGAGCGCCATTCGGCCGTCCCCGACCTCTCTCACAAGGCGGAGGGCCTGGGCGTCCCAGGAGTGCGCGTGGACGGGATGGATGTACTGGAGGTCCGCGAGACGGTTTCAGAGCACATCCGGCTGGCCCGTGAGGACCACAAGCCGACCCTGATCGAAGCGTTCACCTACCGCTACCGCGGCCACTCTGCGGCCGATCCCGAGGTCTACCGGGAGAAGGAGGAGGTCGAGGAATGGGAGCGCAAGGACCCGATCGAGTCCTTTGCAGCCCGCCTGATCAAGGAGAAGGTCCTCGACGAGGATGCGGTGCAGGCGATCCGCGACGAGGCGGACAAGACCGTCATGGAGGCTGTCGAGTTCGCCGACAACTCGCCCGAGCCGCCGCTCGACTCGCTCTATGACCACCTCTATGTGCTCGGCGATCAGGTGCCGGGCTGGTACGGGGTCGACGAGCGCTCACCCGACTCGCACGCAGCCGAGGAGGAGCGCGACGCGAGTGAGCGGGCTCGGCAGCTCGCCGAGCGCGGCGCGGAGTACGCCGAGGACGAGGAGCTGCGGGAGGCCGAAGGTGACCAGCCCGACACTCGGCCCGAGGACGTGCACTGATGGCGACGCTGCGGATGCGCGAGGCGCTGCGCGACGCCATGGCGGAGGAGATGCGCCGCGACGAGGACGTGTTCGTGATGGGCGAGGACGTGGCCGTGTTCCAGGGCTCCTTCAAGGTGACCGAGGGACTGCTCGACGAGTTCGGAGAGAAGAGGGTCCGCGACACGCCGATCTCCGAGAACTCGATCGTGGGAATGGGAGTCGGCGCCGCGATGGGAGGCATTCGCCCGGTCGTCGAGATCATGACCGTCAATTTCGCCCTGCTGGCGATGGACCAGATCGTCAACCACGCCGCCGCGATCCCCTACATGTTCGGCGGCCAGGTTCGGGTGCCGCTGGTGATCAGGATGCCCGGCGGCGGCGGACACCAGCTCGGCCCGACGCACTCCCACAGTTTCGAGGCGATGTTCCTGCAGATCCCGGGCCTGCTCGTCGCCTGTCCATCCACCCCGGCCGATGGGAAGGGGCTGCTCAAGGCCGCGATCCGCGATGACAACCCCGTGATCTTCATCGAGCACGAGACGCTCTATGGAATCCGTGGCGAGGTGCCGGAGAACGGCGACGAGGTGGTCGACTTCGGCGAGGCCGCCATCCGCCGGGAGGGATCCGACGTGACGATCGTCGGCATCCTGCGGATGGCCGAGGTCGCCATGCAGGCTGCGCGCACCCTCTCCGAGGAGCACGGCGTCGAGGCGGAGGTGATCGATCCCCGGACCCTGCGCCCACTCGACCTCGACACGATCCTGAAGTCCGTGGAGAAGACGAATCGGATCGTGATCGTCGAGGAGGGCTGGCCTCACGGCGGCGTCGGCGCCAACCTCGCTGCCCTGATCCAGGGGCAGGCGTTCGACGATCTGGACGCACCGATCGAGCGCGTCACCGGCGCCGACGTGCACATGCCCTACTCGAAGCGAATGGAGCAGGCGGCGATCCCGCACGCGGAGAACGTGGTGAGCGCGGTGCTGCAGACGCTCGAGGGGAGCCGGTGATGGTCGACATCGTCATGCCACGCCTGTCGGACTCCATGGAGGAGGGGACGGTGCTGCGGTGGCTGAAGGGGATCGGGGACTCGGTCGAGGTCGGCGAGGAACTGGTTGAGATCGAGACCGACAAGGCCAACATGGTCTACGAGGCCGATACGGCTGGGAGCCTAGTCGAGATCCTCGCCCAGGAGGGCGACACGCTGCCGGTCGGAGACCCAATCGCTCGAGTCGGAGACGCCTCCGAAGTCGTGTCGGGAGGCAACGGCGGGGCGCCCAGAGAGGAGCCGGCCGAGCAGGCTCCTGAGCCGGCGCCGGCCGAAGCACCCGCGCCGGCCGCAACCGCGGCGCCGCCACCCCCAGCCGCAGCTGGGGGCGACGGGCGCGTCAAGGCCTCTCCCATCGCCAAGCGGATCGCTCGGGACCGGGGGCTTGATCTGCATGCGCTCTCCGGATCTGGCCCTGGTGGGCGGATCGTCAAGGCCGACGTCGAGCGGGCGCTCGAGGCCGGCGTCGCCACTTCCGCCGCGCCCGCTGCTCCGGCTCCTCCCACTTCCTCCGCCGCTCCCGCCGGGCCCACTCCCGGCGTCGCCGAGAAGCCGGAGACAGCCAAGGGAGCGGTCGAGGTCGTCGAGCTCACCAAGCTGCAGCAGACCGTCGCCCGGCGGATGGCCGAGTCCAAGGCCACCGCTCCTCACTTCTATCTGCAGGCCGAGATCGACATGACGGCTGCCGTCGATGGGCGCACGACTCTCAAGTCGCAGGCCAGGGAGGGCGAGTCCGTTCCCACCTTCAACGACATGGTCGTCAAGGCCTGTGCGCTTGCCCTCCGGGAGTTCCCGCGGGCGAACGGCGCCTACCGCGACGGGAAGATCGAGCTGTATTCGCGAGTCAACGTCGGCGTCGCCGTCGCGGCGCAGAACGCGCTCGTCGTGCCCACCGTCTTCGACGCCGATCTCAAGGGGCTTCGTCAGATCTCGACCGAGTCTCGAGCGCTGGCCTCGCGGGTCAGGGACGGGTCGATCACTCCCCCCGAGCTCTCCGGCGGCACGTTCACCGTCTCCAACCTCGGGATGTACGGAATCTCCAACTTCAGCGCCGTGATCAACACGCCGCAGGCCGGCATCCTCGCGGTCGGCGAGCTCAAGCCCAAGCCGGTCGTGACGGACTCCGGCGAGATCGAGGCACGCCAGCTGATGGGCGTCACCCTGGCCTGCGACCACCGGATTCTCTACGGCGCCGACGGCGCCCAGTTCCTGGCGCGCGTTCGCGAGCTGCTCGAATCGCCTCTCGGCTTGGCCCTCTGACCCCTGTTTTCTGCCCCGGGGCCGGGGTATGATCGGCTCACCACATAGGGAGGAGAGGTGGATCCCTCTCCGCCCGTTGTCCGTGAATGCGGCCGCCCGGTTGATCCCGGAGCCGCAGCAGACAGTCCGCCGGAGGCGATCCCGAAGGCGGGCAAGACGAAAGGCGGACCGAGATGAAGCTCGAAGCCGCGAGCCCGAGCCGCTCGCCTGAACGCGTGGGTACCGATGCCCTGACGCGTGACGACCGCGCCCTGCTCCTCCGCTACATGTTGCTGCAGCGGGTCTCCGAGGAGCGCGCGCTGACCCTCTACAAGCAGGGCAAGGTGCCCGGATCCTTCTACGACGGACGCGGACAGGAAGGCGTCTGCGTCGGCGCCGCCTTCGCCCTCGGGCCCCGAGACCGCATGTGCATCCTGCACCGCGACCTCGGGGCTCATTTCGTTCGGGGGGTGACCCCCGACCGCTATCTCGCCAATTACATGGGACGGGTCGGCGGTGTCACCGGCGGCCGCGACGGCAACATGCACTTCGGCGACCGTGAGCTCGGCTGCGTCGGGATGGTCAGCATGCTCCCGGACATGGCCCAGGTCGCAACGGGCATTGCCCTGGCGTTCAAGATGCGCTCCGAGCCCAGGGTGGCGATGACGTTCTTCGGCGAGGGCTCCACGGCGAACGGGCAGTGGCACGAGGCCATGAACTTCGCCGGCATCCACCGCCTCCCGGTCGTCTTCGTGCTCGAGAACAACCAGTTCGCGTACTCGACGCCGACCGAGCTCGAGTTCGCAGTCGATCCCGTCCGCCGCGCCAAGAGCTACGGCTTCCCCGGCGTCAGCGTCGATGGCAACGACGTCGAGGCGGTGTTCGAGGTCGCGCGCGTCGCAGCCGATCGCGCCCGCGAGGGTGACGGCCCGACGCTGATCGAGTGCCACACGATGCGGATGCACGGGCACGGGGCGCACGACGACATGAGCTACGTCCCGGACGAGCTCCTCGAAGAATGGGCTCGGCGTGACCCGATCGATCTGTTCTCGAAGCGGCTCACCGAAGTGCACGGGTTCTCCCCGGACGAGGTCGAGGGGATTCGCGCATCGGTGGAGGCCAGGGTGGATGAGTGCGCCGAGGTCGCACTCGCCTCTCCGATGCCCGACCCCTCGATCGCGTCCGAGGGGGTGTTCGCCGAGAGCTGGGAGCCGCTGGGAGACGGGCAGGCGCCCTGGTCGCGCTGGAGCGCCCAGGACAACGGAAACGGCCGGCCGCAGCTCGAGCACGGGAGGGCAGCCTGATGACCGAGATGACCTACCTGCAGGCGATCAGCGACGGCCTGCGCGAGGAGATGCGCCGGGATGAATCGGTCTTCTGTCTCGGAGAGGACATCGGCGCCTTCGGCGGCGCCTTCAAGGTCACCGATGGCTTCATGGAGGAGTTCGGAGCCGATCGGGTCCTGGACACCCCGCTCGCCGAGAACATGATCGTCGGAGCGTCGATCGGCGCCGCGATCGAGGGCATGAGGCCGGTCTGCGAGATGCAGTTCGCGGACTTCATCGCATGCGGCTTCGATCAGCTCGTCAACGTCGCCGGCAAGCTCCACTTCCGCCAAGGAGTCTCGGTCCCCATGGTGGTGCGGCTGCCCTCCGGCGGGGGGTTCTCGGGTGGGCCATTCCACTCGCAGAACCCGGAGGCATGGTTCATGCAGGCACCCGGCCTGAAGGTGGTGGCCCCGGCGACGGCATCGGACGCCAAGGGGCTGCTGGTCAGCGCGATCCGCGATCCGAACCCCGTCTGCTTCCTCGAGCACAAGGGCCTCTACCGGCATGTCAAGGGCGAGGTCCCCGAGGGCGAGCACACCGTGGCGCTCGGCGAGGCGCAGATCGCGCGCGAGGGCGGCGAGCTCACCGTGATCGCCTACGGCTCGTCGGTCCCCCTCGCGCTGCAGGCGGCGGAGGAGCTGGACGAGGACATCGAGGTCCTCGACCTGCGCAGCCTCAACCCGCTTGACGCCGAGGCGATCCTGGCGAGCGTCGAGAAGACCGGCAAGGTCCTGATCGCCCACGAGGCGACGCGCTCCTGCGGGGTGGGTGCCGAGGTCGCCAGCCTGATCTCGGAGCGGGCCTTCGAGTCACTGGACGCGCCGGTGCGGAGGCTGACCGCACCAGACGTGCCGATCCCGTTCAGCCCGCCGCTGGAACAGGCGGTCCTGCCCCAGCTCGACGACATGAAGGAGGCCTGCCGTGAGCTCATCGCCTACTGAAACCAAGGTCCAGGTGGTGATGCCCCAGATGGGCGTCTCCGTCGCGGAGGGGACGATCGTCGAGTGGGCCAAGCGCCCCGGCGACTGGGTCGAGCGCGACGAGACGGTCTGCATCGTGACCACCGACAAGATCGACGTGGAGATCCCCTCCCCCGCGGCGGGCCGGCTGTCCGGCGTCCTCGTCGAACAGGGCGACACCGTCGACGTGGGCACGCCGCTGGCTGAGCTCGATGTCCATGCAAAGCCAGGTGAGGCGCATCCCGAGGAACATCGCTCGGCGCCTGCGGCCGTCGAGCCGGCGGCGCCAGCCGACGAGGAGACCGACCGCTCCGGCTTCCACTCCCCGGTGGTGAAGAGAATGGCCGAGCAGCATGGCATCGACCTCTCACAGGTCAACGGCACCGGCATGGGCGGGCGGATCCGCAAGCGCGATCTGACCGCACTGATCGAGAGCGATCGGCCCCTCCACACCGAGTCCCCGTACCGGCCGGAGCCGGAGACCCCGGAGCCGGTGGCCGAGGGGAACGGCGAGGTGCTGCCCGACGGCCGCCGTGAGTCGATGTCACCGATGCGCAGGCTGATCGCGGAGCACATGACGAACAGCCGGCGCACGGCGGCTCACTGCACGACAGTCGTGGAGGTCGACCTGAGTCGGGTGGTGGCGGCGCGCCGTGAGCTCAGAGAGGCGATGAAGCGACGCGGCACCCCGTTGACCTACCTGGCCTTCGTGGCGACGGCCACCGTGGCGGAGCTGGATCGGCACCCGATCCTCAATGCCTCGGTCGAAGGCGAGGAGCTCGTCTACCACGACGGGGTCAACCTCGGAATCGCCGTGGTGCTGGAACAGGGCCTGATCGTCCCGGTGATCCGGCAGGCGCAGCGGCTCAGCCTGGAGGGCCTGGCCGGAGAGATATCCACGCTGGCCGGCCGCGCCCGCTCCGGAGAGCTGGCGCCCGATGACGTCACCGGCGGCACCTTCACGATCACGAACCCCGGCCAGTTCGGGGCTGTGCTCGCCACCCCGATCATCAACCAGCCCCAGGTCGCGATCCTGGATCTGGAGGCGGTGGTGAAGCGGCCCGTGGTGATCGGCGAGGACGGAGAGGAGTCGATCGCGATCCGGCCGATGACGAACCTGTGCATGTCGTGGGATCACCGGGCGCTGGACGGCGCCGAGGCGGCGCGCTTCCTCGGCGACGTCAAGACCCGCCTCGAGGACTGGAGTGGGCCATGAACCTGCTCGAGCACGAGGAGCTCCTGGTCCACCGTGGCGAGCGCAGCGACGTTCAGCTGGTCATCGCCATTCACTCCACCGCCTTGGGCCCGGCGCTGGGCGGAGCACGGCTGTGGCGCTACCGCGCGCTCGGCGACGCAATCGCCGACGCGCTTCGCCTCTCCGAGGCGATGACCTACAAGGCGGCGGCGGCCGGCCTCGAGCTGGGCGGCGGCAAGGCGGTGATCTGTGCCCCGCCCGACCGCGAGCTCTCCCCCGAGGAGCGGCGCGATCTCATGCTCGACCTGGGCGACGCGGTCGAATCCCTGGAGGGCCGCTACGTCACCGCCGAGGACGTCGGGGTCGGCATCGAGGACATGGCGGTGATCGGAGAGCGCACACGCCACGTCGTCGGGCGGCCCGCCGACGCTGGGGGCTCTGGCGATCCGAGCCCGGTCACCGCCCGCGGGGTCGAGGCGGCCATCCGCGCCTGCTGCGAGCACCGCCATGGGTCGGGTGACCTCGGCGGAAGGGTCGTCACGATCGTCGGGCTCGGGCACGTCGGCCTGGCGCTCGCGGAGCGCCTCGCGGCGGCGGGCTGCGAGCTTCGCGTCTCCGACATCGATGACGGCAAGCGCGAGGCGGCCGAGCGGCTCGGGGCGCTCTGGGTCGACCTCGGCGGCGCGGCCGGGGTCGAATGCGACGTGTTCGCACCATGCGCCCTCGGCGGCGCGATCAACCCCGAGTCCATCGAGCAGCTGCGCTGCGAGATCGTCTGCGGGTCCGCGAACAACGTGCTGTCCGACGACTCGCTCGCGGCGATGCTCGATAAGCGAGGCATCCTCTGCGCGCCGGACTTCATCGCGAATGCCGGCGGGCTGATCAACGTCTACGGGGAGCTTCGGGACCTGGATGGCGATCAGGTGGACGCGCTCGTCGACGGGGCCGGCGAGGCTCTCGCGCGGATTCTCGAGACAGCGGAGGCGCGCCGGGTGACCCCGCTCGAGGCGGCACGAGAGATCGCCGACGAGCGGCTCGACGCCGCGTCCAAGGCCGCCGCGGCCACGCTCTAGGCTGCGCCGCAGATGGATCGAGCGCAGTTGACGGACTGGATCGACCGCTATGAGCGAGCGTGGCGCACCGCGGGAACCGGCGTCCTGGCGGAGCTGTTCACGCCGGACGCCTCCTACTCCACGGCGCCATATGAGGATCCGCACCGCGGTCTCGAGGCCATCGCGGAGATGTGGGAGGCGGAGCGGTTCGGACCGGACGAGGCGTTCGAGATGACCAGTGAGGTCGTCGCCGTCGAAGGCGACACCGGTATCGCGCGGGTGACCGTCGAGTACGGGGAGGCGACGGACAAGGAGAGACGACTTCACCGCCAGGAGAAGGAGTACCGGGACCTCTGGATCGTGAGGCTGAGCGACACCGGCCTCTGCTCGCATTTCGAGGAGTGGCCCTTCTGGCCGCTCGACCAGGAAGGAGCCCCGGCAGCCGGTGCCCGAGCCGTGTGACAATTGGGCTGTGGACGAGGTGATGACCGTGCGCTGCGGGCTCCTTCCCTATGAGGAGGCTCTCGGACTGCAGAAGCGCATCGAGGCGGCCCGCCAGGCCGACGAGGTACCCGACGTCCTGCTCCTCCTCGAGCACCACCCCGTCTACACGAAGGGCCGCCGCACCCAGCCGGGAGAGCTAGCGATGGGCGAGGACTGGTACCGCATGCAGGGCATCGAGGTCTGCGAGACGGATCGCGGGGGTGCCGTCACGTATCACGGTCCCGGCCAGCTCGTCGGCTATCCGATCGTCTCGCTGAAGCCCTACGGGAACAACATCCGCGAATACGTCAGGCGCCTCGAGGAGCTGATGATCGGCTGTCTCGGGGCGTACGGAGTGGACGCCGAGGTGATCGACGGGCTCACCGGCGTCTGGGTCGGCGGCGGGCCGCCGGAGGGACGCAAGATCGGGTCGATCGGGGTGCACGTCAGCCGCGGCGTCACCACGCACGGGTTCGCGGTTAACGTCAACAACGACCTGCAGCCGTTCGAGTGGGTCGTTCCCTGCGGCATCGAGGGCGTGCGCATGACCTCGCTCTGCCGCGAGTTCGGCTCGGAGGTCGACATGGACGCCTGCATGGACGTCGTGTCCGAGCGTTTCGGGGAGATCTACGGACGCGACCCCGTGGCCGCGTCGCCGGAGGCGCTGACCGAGCTGCTCGGCGAACCCGCACCGGTACGGTAGGAACAGATGACCGAATCGATCGCCGACCGCATCCACGTCACCCGCTCGAGGGCCAACCCGGGAGGCGGCGCCGCTGACGACGAGGGCAAGGTTCCCTTCCGCTCCCGCAAGCCGTCCTGGCTGAAGGTGCCGGCGCCCGGTGGACCCACCTACCGCCGGCTGAAGCGCTCGATCGAGGAGGACAACCTCCACACCGTCTGCGAGGAGGCGAACTGCCCGAACGTCGGGGAGTGCTGGGAGCGCGGCACCGCCACCTTCATGATCCTGGGCGACGTCTGCACCCGCCGCTGCGGCTTCTGCAACGTGCAGACGGGCAAGCCGACCTGGCACGACCCGCTCGAGCCGCTCAGGGTCGCCAACCAGGTCAAGCGGATGGGCCTGCGCCACGCGGTGATCACCTCGGTCGACCGCGACGATCTGCCCGACTACGGCGCCGGCGCTTTCGTCGGCGTGATCCGCTCGATCCGGCGGATGGCCCCCGGTTGCAAGGTCGAGGTGCTGACGCCCGACTTCCGCGGCCAGGAGATGCCGCTCGCCAAGGTGATCGCCGAGCGGCCGGACGTCTTCAACCACAACGTCGAGACCGTGCCGCGCCTCTACCCGATGGCGCGCCGCGGCTCAGACTTCCTGCGCTCCGCCCGCGTGCTGCGGATGGCCAAGGAGATGGGCGGCGACGAGGTGGTCACCAAGTCGGGGCTGATGGTCGGGTTGGGCGAGGAGTTCGACGAGATGGTCGAGGCCTTTGCGATTCTGCGCGACCACGGCGTCCAGGTGCTCACCGT
Organism: uncultured Solirubrobacterales bacterium; assembly: GCA_963728875.1. Taxonomy (GTDB): domain Bacteria; phylum Actinomycetota; class Thermoleophilia; order Solirubrobacterales; family 70-9; genus DASUPK01. The sequence continues at coordinate 956,409 of CAVSLJ010000001.1, read as the reverse complement.
GGGGCAGTACCTGCGGCCGACGGAGAAGCACCTGCCCGTCGACCGCTACTGGCACCCCGACGAGTTCGCGGCGCTCGAGCAGGCCGCCTACGGGCTGGGCTTCGCATCGGTGGCATCGGGACCGCTCGTGCGCTCGAGCTACCACGCCGACGAACAGCTCCCCGCGGCGGCCACCGCCTAACGCGACCGCATCCTTCCTTGCGGCCGGGTGTTTCGGGGTCCGTAGCCTCGAATCATGCGTGCCCGCCTACGCACAACGACTCTTGCGCTGATCGCGGCAGCGGCGCTGCTGGGGGTCGCGGCCGGGCCGTTCGCCGGCGGGGCCTCGTCTCAGACGAGCGGCACCGACGCCAAGAAGAGCCCTCTGGCCGGAAACGGGATGTGGATCTGGTACCTGCGCCACTCCTCGCACGGCAAGCTCGGGTCGATCGCCAAGAAGGCGCACGCTCACGGCATCGACACGGTCCTGGTCAAGTCCGGGGACGGGACGACGTATTGGAACCAGTTCTCATCGTCGGTGGTCAACGGGCTCCACGCCCGCGGCCTCGACGTCTGCGCCTGGCAGTTCATCTACGGCGACAAGCCGGGCAAGGAGGCGAAGGTGGGCGCCGCCGCGGTGGCCAGGGGGGCCGACTGCCTGGTGCTCGACGTCGAGGGCCAGTACGAGGGGAAGTACCCGCAGGCCTCGTACTTCATGTCGAGCCTGCGCTCGCTCGTGGGCCCGGACTATCCGATCGGGCTCGCCAGCTTCCCCTACGTCGACTACCACCCGGCCCTGCCGTTCTCGGTCTTCCTCGGCCCCGGTGGGGCTCAGTACAACATCCCCCAGCTCTACTGGAAGGACATCGGGACCACGGTCGACACCGGCTATATCCACACCTGGGTGTGGAACCGGATCTACCAGCGGCCGATCGATCCGCTCGGGCAGGTGTACAACCATCCGAAGGCAGGTCAGATCAAGCGATTCCGCGCTCTGGCGATGTCGCACGGCTTCGACGGCGTCAGCTGGTGGTCCTGGCAGTCGGCGGGCAAGCGGCAGTGGAAGGCGGTCGGGCAGCCCGTCTCGCCGGCCTCGGCGGCGCCGTATCCGAGCTATCCCTTCCTGCGCCTCGGATCGAAGGGCGACTTCGTGGCCTGGGCCCAGCAGCTGCTGGCGGGCGGCGGGTACACCGTTCCGGTCAGCGGCTACTACCAGGCCTCGACCCAGGCGGCGGTGTTCTCATTCCAGCGCGACCACGGGCTGCCGCAGACCGGCAACCTCGACGTGCCGACCTGGGGGCCGCTGCTGGAGAACAAGCCGCTTCCGGTTCGCTGGGTGAGCGGCAGGGGCGCCGTCCCGGCGAAGGCGCCGGGCCGCCGGGTCCTGCCGCCACCGAAGTCGGCCAAGCTGCCGGCGGTGCGGAACGAGATCTCGCCGCCCAGCGAACGCGCCGCTCGATAGCTACGGCGCCAGCCGCTCCAGGACGGCGCCGTCGGGGGTGACCCTGAGCACGGTTGGGACGACGGCCACGCCGTATTTCCGGGCGAGGTCCGGGCGGTCCCTCACGTCGAGCTGGAGCAGCGGTTCGGGCTCCGAACCCAGACGGCGCTCCCAGTCGTGGCAGTCCGAGCAGAGCGGGTGGGTGAACTCGACGTAGGCGGTGGTGCCTCCCGCGCCATCGAGATCGGCGAGATCGATGTGTGAGTGGTGGCGCGGGGAGATTCCGCGAATCCGGGCGCTGAGCCTGTAGATCTCGCAGCCCGTGCAGAAGCCGGTCGTCGCGGCCAGCAGCGCCAGGGCGGCGACCAGAGCGCCGAGGACCGTCCCGGCCGCGGGAGCCCCCGCCCACCAGGCGAGCGCGGCGCCACCGAGGAACACCGTTCCCATCATGTTCGCCAGCCGAGGGGGCCTGGAATCCTCGAGCGGCCCTTCGCCGTACCGGGGTTGCACCAGCGCGAAGTACGCGAGGCAGGTCACGCAGAAGCGCCGGCCCAGGGTCAGGCCGATGAGGAGCTGCAGTCCCATCAGGGCCCAGGCAAGGGGCCAACCGAAGATCACACCGAGCAAAGCCACGATCCCGACCACCCCCTGGTTGAAGCGGGGCGCGCGCTCGTCGATCACATCGGTGTCGTGCCAGGGGTCCGCGGTTCGCATCTCCGTCATCTACCCATGATGGCAACCGCCCAGTTGCGGCAGGACGCCTCTCCACCCGCGACTAGTGTTCGCCAGGCTCGGTGCTGCCGCTGAAGGACAACAACCCGACCTCGCGGTTCCCCGTCGTGACGGTCGGGCTGATCGTGGTCTGCATCGCCGTCTTCATCTGGCAGCTCAACTTCCCCACAAACCAGCGCTTGAGCGACGCCGGATTCGGTCACGTCGATCAGAGTTCGCTCGAATACGGCGCGATTCCGTACCGAATCACCCACACCAGCGTCGGGAAGTGCGACATCGGGGCGGTCGGCGAGTTCGCTCCGGGTCAATTCGAGGCCGGGGTCGTCTGCCCGGGCACCAGGGACTACGAGGAGGCCGTGGCGCGCAGCCAGGCCAACCCCGGAGCGGAACTGGGGCCGTTCCAGATCGACCAGAAGCCATGGTGGGAGACCCTCTTCACCTCGATGTTCATGCACGGCGGCTGGCTGCACATCATCGGGAACATGCTCTTCCTCTGGGTCTTCGGCAACAACATCGAGGATCGGATGGGACGGCTGAAGTTCCTGCTCTTCTACGTGCTCGCGGGGCTGATCGCCGTCTACACGCAGGCTCTGATCGATCCGAGCTCCACCGCGCCGACGATCGGCGCCAGCGGCGCGATCGCGGGGGTGCTGGGTGCGTACGCCCTGCTCTTCCCACGAGCGAGGGTGCTGACCCTGATCTTCATCATCTTCTTCGTCACGCTGGTGGAGATACCGGCGTTGATCCTGCTCGCACTCTGGTTCATCCTCCAATTCGTCCCAGCCCTGGGGCAGGTCGCGGTCGGCTCGGGAGGCGACCAGGGGGTCGCCTACTTCGCGCACGTGGGCGGGTTCGTCTTCGGCCTGGCCGTGGCGGGGGCGATGCTCGCCGTGATGCGAAGACGCCAGCCCGAACCACGCTTACCCGTCTACTGAGCCAAATTGAATCCCGATCTCCGGAACGCTCTTCTGCTGCTCGGCCTGATCTTCTGCGGGTTCTTCGCCGCGGTCACGGTCTACGTGATCGTGGACACCGGGCTTCGCCTGCGGACCTACGGCGACATCGGGGCGATCGCCCTCTATGCGGTGTCGCTGGGGATCGTCGGGATGATCGCCGCCGGACTCATCGGCGCCCTGCGGAATCCTCCCGATGATTAAGCGGATCGTCGTCATCGTCGGAGTGCTGCTCGCCCTCGGGGCGACCGCGGTGGTGGCGATCGCAATCTGGCCCGAACGGACCAGCGACGAGGAACCAGCCTCGACGGCCGCCCGCACCGGCGGCGCCGTCTCGAAAGGCGGAGTCGATCCCGCCCAGGGAAACTCGCGGCAGCGGCCCACGGTGACCGTGCCGCCCGACATCACCCGGACGATCACGATCTCTCGCTTCGCCCTGCTGCCGGTGACCGGCCCCCTGCCCGTCCACTACCGATTCAAGCACCCGCCGGCCGCCGGGATCCTGTTCGACCTGAAGAGCGGTGCGGTCCTCTGGCAGAGGAACCCGCGCCTCGAGCACCCGATCGCCAGCCTGACCAAGATGATGACCGCGCTGATCGTGGCGAACCAGGACAGGCCCTCGGAGCACGTGCTGGTGACCCGGAAGGCGGCGCAGACCCCGGGCTCGGCCACGGGGCTGCTGCCGCGCGGTCAGAAGGTGCCGCTCGAGCCGTTGCTTCAGGCGCTGATCATGATCTCCGCGAACGACGCGGCGGTGGCGCTCGCCGAGCACGACGGCGGGACGGTGCCCCGGTTCGTCAAGGGGATGAACCGGCAGGCGGAGGAGATGGGGCTCCGGTGCACTCACTACTCGACACCGAACGGGCTGCGCGACCGCAACAACTACTCCTGCCCGGTGGATCTCGCCGAGCTGGCGCGCGCGGACCTGGCCAACCGGCGAATCGCCGAGATCGCGCAGACGCGATACGCCAAGCCGCACTTCCCCATCAAGGGCAAGCATCTCTACCTCTCCAACAACCATTACTTCCTCCAGCGCGGGCTGCCCGGTCTCCCCCAGGCGCAGGTGACCGGGCTGAAGACGGGCTTCACGGACCCGGCGGGCCGTTGCTACGTGACCACGGCGCGGCTCGGCGGCCACCAGCTCGGCGTCGTGCTGATCCACTCGCCCGACCCGATCACCCAGGTGCCGGCGCTGCTGCGGGCCGGGTTCGAGGAGGAGGGAGTGGCCGCACCGGCGCCGGCTCCGCCCGGTGCGAAGGCGCCGCCGGACGGCTAGGCGCAGGATGCGGTGGCGCTCGTCAAGCAGACCGCTGTTCGGATGCGTGGCGATCTGCGCCTTCATCGTGATCGTCGCCGGGACCGACCTCGCGCACACCGAGTCGCGGGTGCCCGATTTCCACGCTCGGGTCTGCGAGACGGATCAGGCGGCCTGCTTCAACGCCGAGCTGAGCGAGGGGGTGGCTCGGGAGCGGGCGGCCGAGCCGCTGCAGCGCGAGTACGACTCGCGCGCCTGGCTGTACGCGTCCGCGATCCTCGCGATCGCGGCGGTGGCGACGGCCTGGAGCATGCGCACCAACCCGCGAACCGAGTGGCTGCGGATCTTCACGAACCTGGGGGTGATCGGCGTCTGGTTCGGCATCGGGGTGATTGTGGTTCTGGTCTCCACCGACGGGATGGCCGTGTCGCCCACGGCTGCGCCTCTGCTGATGCTGCCGGTGGTCCTGCTGGTCGCGGCCGCTGCCGGCACGCTGATCGGGCGCTCCGAGGGCTGGGCGGTGCAGAGCCAGTCCGACGAGATCAGGGAACGGGTGCTGCAGGTCGGCAAGCTGGTGATTCACATCGGCACGGCAGGACAGGCGAAGCGCTCGCGGATGGAGGAGCTGGCCCAGTGGCTGGCAACCACGGCGCTTGCCCTCACGGCTGTCACCTGCGCGCTCGCGCTCAGCTTCGTCCTGGCCCAGCCGGGCTGCAGCGGGAGCGGAGGGCCGCCCCACTGGACCGATCCGATCGACGCGGTGACGGCCGTGGCGGCGATCGCCGGGATGGCCGCGGGCATCGGCGCCCTGATCCTGCGGAGGTGGATCGCGGCCCTGATCAGCCTGGTCGGATGCCCGATTGCGCTCCTGCTCGTGCTGGTCAGCACCTGTGCGTTCTCCTGAGGGGGCCTCCAACGACTTTGCGATTCGGCTGCAGGGGTATATGAATTGCATCGATGTTCGGTGTGCTTCACACCCTCGCCGTGCAGACCGGCCCGCAGGACGAGGGCGGCGGGGGCCTGGGGGTGTCGGTCGAGATCGTCGGCGCGACGGTGCTGGCCTGCGTCCTGTTGACCGCGACGGTGCTGTTGCTCGGCAAGTACAAGCGCCGCCGGGAGAGCATGGTGCTTCGTGAGCGCCAGGCGCGCCAGGCGATGCAGGAGCTCTGCCCGGACGGCTGGGCCGCGCGCATCGTGCTCTACGGGGACGGCGCTCCGCTGCCCGACGATGCCCCGGGCGAGAGGAAGGTCTGCGTCGAGTGGACGGAGTACGAATCCGATTCAGCCGGGCACACGGATGTCGCGGTGGCCCGCCGGATGTGGGCCCGGACGATCACCGGGGCACTCCGCGGCATGCTCGCCGACCGCCAACTCGACATCGAGCTCGAGGAGATCGAGCGCAAGGTGATGAGGGATATCTCCGACGGCGGTGGAACCGGTCCGCCGGCCGCCGGCCCGCAGGCGGGTCCAACCCGCTAGCCCCTCGTCACACGCGAGGCACCTTCGATGCCCAAGCGTCACGTTTCGTCGTTCAGGGTCCCTGCTGGACCTAGCGATGGCATCGCTGAAGACAAAGGGAGATCTGGCAGAGCTCAAGGTCGCCGCAGACCTCATTGAGCGCGGATATCGCGTCGCGATCCCGTTCGGCGAGGACAACGACTTCGATCTGATCCTCTGCCGCGGCGACAAGCTCGAGCGCGTGCAGGTCAAATACACCGAGTCCAACGGCATTTTCATCATCGTTCGAACTCGATCCCACTCACTGACGAACGGGAAAGTCAAACGAACGAAGTACTACACGGCATCAACCGTTGATTGGATCGCGGTCTGCGACAGGAACACGGAACGTTGCTACTACCTGCCGGCGGAAGAATTGGGATCGGGTCGGGCGAGCGTCCGCCTCCGGCTAGCCGAACCCCTCAACTGCCAGCGGATCGGGATCCGTTACGCCGCTGATTATCTGGACCCTGAGATCCAGAGGCCTTCGATGGAGCCAGCCGGACTCGAACCGGCGCCCTCTTCGGTGCAAGCGAAGCGCTCTCCCAACTGAGCTATGGCCCCGTGGGAGACCGATTGTAGGACGGGCAGGCGCAACTTCGTGAATGCCCCTGTGAGAGACTGGCCGGGCCGGCGTCCATCGCCGCAGGAAGACTGATGGCAACCAAGGCCAAAGACCCGCAGACGGGCGGCCACCGGGAGGAGACCGACAAGTCCCCGACCGCCGTGGACGAGCACAAGGAGCAGAAGGCGGCCGCGGGCGAGGCCAAGCCCGCCCAGCGTGCGGAGGTCTCCAACCTCGACATCGTCCGCTTCTACTTCGACCGCGCGGTCGAGCGCCTAGAGCTTCCCGACGACATCCGCACCGTCTTCTGGACTCCCTACCGCGAGGTCACCGTCCAGATCCCGGTGAAGCTCTCCGACGGCAGGGTCCACACCTTTTCCGGCTACCGGATCCAGCACAACGGCGCGCGCGGACCGTACAAGGGCGGCATCCGGTACCACCCGGAGGTCGACGTCAACGAGATCCGCGCCCTGGCGTCGCTGATGACCTGGAAGACCGCCGTCGCCAACGTCCCGTTCGGCGGCGCGAAGGGCGGCATCAACTGCCCCGCCACGGAGCTCGACCGCTCCGAGCTGCAGGCGATCACGCGCTCCTTCATGGACAAGATCCAGAAGGTCCTCGGCCCGACCCGCGACATCCCCGCCCCGGACGTCAACACCAACGCCCAGACGATGGCGTGGATGATGGACGAGTACGGCAAGCTCCACGGCCACACGCCGGCGATCTGCACCGGCAAGCCGATCGCGCTGGAGGGCTCATACGGACGTGAGCAGGCCACCGGCAGGGGCTGCATCTACATGTTCCGGGAGGCGGCGCCCCAGATCGGCCTCACTCCCGCGGACTGCACCTTCGTCGTGCAGGGGTACGGGAACGTCGGCTCCTGGGCCGCCCGCATCCTCCAGCAGCTGGGCGCCAGGATGATCGGGACCTCCGACGCAACCGGTGCGATCCACAGCGAGGAGGGCATCGACGCCGACGACCTCGCCAAGCACATCCGAGAGGGCGGCAAGCTCACCGAGTTCCGCGGCACCGAGGTGATCAGCCCCGACGATCTGCTCGCGATCGAGTGCGACGTCCTGATCCCGGCGGCCCTCGGCGGAATGATCCACGAGCACAACGCCGACCGGATCAACACCAAGATGATCATCGAGGGCGCCAACAGCCCCACCACGCCGGCGGCCGACCAGATCCTCCATGAGAAGGGCGTCCACGTCATCCCGGACGTGATGGCCAATGCCGGCGGCGTCGTCTGCTCCTACTTCGAGTGGGTCCAGAACCTCCAGCACTTCCGCTGGTCCGAGCGTGAGGTCAACGACAAGCTCGGCGGCGTGATGCGGCGCGCCTACCGCGACGTCTCGGCACGGGCCAAGGAGGAGCGCCTCTCGCTCCGCGAGGGCGCCTATCTGCTTGGAATCGAGAGAGTGGTCGAGGCGAGCCGCACGCGCGGCTACGTTTGATGCGAGGGCGCGCCTTTGGCGCGACCCGTTTCATTCGTCGAAGTCGAAGTCCTTTGGAGGGCCCTTCTCGAACCACAGGCCCTCTCCCTCGTCCTCCTCGTAGGTCTCCTCGGGGTCGGGCGAGCCGCCCTCGTAGACCTCCTCGTCCTCGAGCGCCGGCTTGACCTCGGTCCTCGGCTCATCGGGCGGCGGCTCGGAGCCGGAGACCGGCTCCTCGGCGTAGGGCTCCTCCTCGTCGAGATAGGGCGCCTCCTCCTCGGCGGGCCCGAGCGCCTCGAAGTCGTCGTCATCGTCCGCAGGCGCGGACGATGGCGTCAGGGGCTCCTCGTCGGTCTCGAAGTCGTAGAGCGCGGGACCGCCTGACTCATCGGAAGGCTCCTCGGCGAAGGGCTCCGGCTCGGGGAGAGGCTCCTCGCCGGACGGCGGCTCGAGCCCGGGCTCCTCGGACGGCAGCGGCGGCAGGCCACCGGTATCGCCCGGCGGCGGGTGCTCCTGGGTCGGGACGTCGACCCGGCCGCGGGCCCTGCCCGGTGGCTCCGGACCGGTGTCCGGCGGTGGCGGCGGGGGATCGGGAACGAAGTTCTCCGGCTCGGAAGCCGGCTCCTCTGGCTGCTCGGGCTCAGCCGCCGCCGGGGGCTCGGGCGCCACCGGAGGCTCGGGTGTCGCCGGAGGCTCGGGTGTCGCCGGAGGCTCCAGGGTGTCCTCGTGCGGCGCGGCGTGCGGCGCGGCGGTGTCCTCCGGGAACGGCTCCTCCTCGGCGATCAGGTCCTCGAGCGACTCGGACGGCTCCGGCGCATCGAACGGCTCGGCCTCCCTCTCCGGCTCCGGCTCCCTCTCCGGCTCCGGCTCGATCGAGCGCTGGTAGCCCTCGAGTGGATCCTCGAGCCGCTCCTGCCCGGGAATCTCATCCTGCCCGGGCAGCTCGACCTGGCCGGGAATCTGGCTGACGCCCTCGGGCGGGCTGATCGGCTCGCTCAGTTCCTCCACGCTCGGTTCATCCACGCTCGGCGGCTCGGAGGGGCGAAGCGCCTCGGGCTCGACGAGCCGGGTGGGCTCCTCTCCTCCGACGTCGGGCTCGCCGGGGGCCTCCGCCTCGGCCGTGCCCGCGGCAGAAACCTCGTTGAAGAGCTCGTTCGCGGCAAACGGATCGGGACGGTCGGTAGATCCGAACGCCTCGTCCTCGATCTCTCGCAGGTCGGCGTCGTGGGCGCCGTGCTTGCGCTTCAGATCGAGGTGTTCGCGAATCGCGTCGTCGAGTATTCCCATGATGCGCGGTCTGACCGCCTCGAGGGGTCAAAGCTTAGGCGCTGCAGGGCACATGTGATAGCTGGATCGTCGCCTGGACCCTGCACTGGAGCGACCAATTTACGGCCCTTTGCGTTCCGCGCGTCGCTCGGGCACGAAACGACGCCTGCCGCGCTCCAGCGGGCCCTCGCCGGGTCCTCCAGCGAGCCTCGTTGCGGGCGCGGCGCGGATCTGATTCTTGCCCGCGCGCTTCGCTCTCAGCAGGGCGCGGTCGGCGGCATCAACCAGGGAATCGAGGTCCGCAGCCGAGTCTGGAATCGTCGCCACGCCCAGGCTGATCGTGACTCCCATCGATCCGCCTTCACGCCTCGGAACCTTGGTCGCCCGCATCCGGTCGGCCAGCCGCTCTCCCAGGATCAGGGCCCCCTCGCGGTCGGTCTCGACGAGGACCACCGCGAGCTCGTCCCCTCCGTAGCGGGCGGCCACATCGATCAACCGCGTGCCCTCGCGAACCACGTCGGCCACGCTCTCGAGCACGAGGTCGCCCTGCGGGTGCCCCTCCCGGTCGTTGATCTGCTTGAAGTCGTCGACGTCGAGGATGATCAGCGAGATCGGGTGCCCGAAGCGGAGTGCGCGGTCCACCTCCCGCTCGAGCGCCTCCGACATGTGGCGGCGGTTCCACAAACCGGTCAGCGGGTCGGTCACCGCCTGCTGCTCGACGCGCATGTGCAACCGGGTTAGCGTTCGCGCCAGGCTCCAGGCGAGACCGACCGCGAGCAAAAGGAACCCCACGACGATCGCGAGGGCGGGAGCGCCGATCCCGAGGAAACCACCGGATTTCGGCGGGCCGAGCAGCGTCAGGGTGAGCCCATCGCTCGTGTCGAGGGTGGTCGCGTGGGCCCGGTAGCTGGCGCTGCCGGCGGTCACGTCGGCGGTCTGGTCCGGCTCGAGGGTGGTGGACGGGGGCGACACCGTGGATGCCACGGTCGCGCCCCCTCGGCGCAGCAGGACCTGCTGACCGGTCAGGCGACGTACAGCCGCGGCGTACTGCCCGGCGGACGTGGTGGAGAGGCGCAGCGTTCCAACCGGCCGCGCCAGCTCGGTCAACCCGACCCCGGCGAACGCGACCGCATCGGCCGGCCCGGCCGATGCCAGCTCGCGCCCGGCGTTGTCCAGGATCTCGACACTCACCACTCCGGGCTCGTCGACGGTACCCGCTGCAACCGCCCGCAGGGCGGCCGCGTCGCCCGACCTGAGCGCCGCCGCCAGCTCCGGGCTGCCGGCGAGATGGCGGGCCTGGGGGGTCGCGGCGGCGGCGCGCTCGTTGTAGATCGAGACGGCCGTCCGCAGGCCCGCGGCGAGGCGGGCGTCTGCCTTCCCCTGCTGCGAATCGTTCCCGATCAGCAGCAGGATGCTGACCAGCGCCGCAGCAGGCACGATCGCGATCAAGACGAAAAAGAGCGCCAGGCGCCGTCCGAAAGTCATCTGCGACAGCGTATCCTTGGTCCCCGGTTCGCCTCGCAGTCGGCGGCGGGCCTAAATTATGTCCACCCGCTCGGGGCTATAGCTCAGTTGGGAGAGCGCCTGGATCGCACCCAGGAGGTCGCCGGTTCGAGTCCGGCTAGCTCCATTGCCGCCCGTGCAGATCGACACTCCGTCCGGTCCCGCGCGGGCGCACCTGCATCCCGCTGAGCAGCCCCGCGGAGCGCTCGTGCTCGGCCATGGGGCGGGGGCCGGGATCGATGGGCCCGATCTGCTGGCTGTTACGGAAGCTGCCGTTGGCGCCGGATTCTCGGTCGCCCTCGTCGAGCAGCCGTACAGGGTCGCCGGGAAGCGCGCCCCGGCGCCCGCCAAGCGCCTGGACGAGGCGTGGATCGCGGTGGTGGAGCAGCTGCGCGCGGACGAGCTGTCCGGCCTGCCACTGGTGGTGGGAGGCCGCTCGCTGGGCGCACGGGTGGCGTGCCGGACCGTCACGGAGACCGAGGCCGCAGCGGTGCTCTGCCTCGCGTTTCCCCTGGTGCCTCCCCGACGGGGCGAGCGGCCGCCGCAGAGCAGGCTGCCGGAGCTGGAGGCGGTCGCCCTCCCGGTCCTGGTCGTCCAGGGTGAAAGCGACCGTTTCGGCATGCCCCCGGAGGGCTCCAACCGCCAGGTGGTCGCGGTGCGCGGCGATCACGGCCTCAAGTCCGATCCGGAGGGCATCGCTGCAGCGGTCGAATCCTGGCTCTCGGGCCTCGACCTCTAGGCGTGCAGGTCCGCCAGGCGATCGGCCTCCGCGCGGAGCTCGCGCTTCGCTTTCGCGTCCAGCCTCTCGAACGGCTCGAGATTCACCTTGCCCTTCTCGTACTTCCAGCTGCCGGCGACGCGACCGTCGACCGTGAAGGTCCGCATGGACTGGGGCGTCCGCGTGTTGAAGACCTTCGGCCGGTGCTCCTCGGGCAGGACGCCCGTCCGGCGGGCATGGGTGAGGAGCATCGCGTCCCAGGTGCCGATGAACCGCGGAGGCGCGGGCGTCTCCGGATCGGGGAGCGGCGCCCGCGGCAGGTCCAGCAGCTCCTCGCCAGACTCCCCCCGGAACGCGCGCAGCTTCATCGAATCCATCACGGGCGGGAGCCGCTTCGGATGCAGGCCCGCCCAGTTCGCGATGTCGGCCGCCGGCGCCGGGCCGAACCCGGTCAGATAGCGGCGGACGAGCAGCTCGATGCCAGCCCGCTCGTCGAGCTGATTGGGCGGCTTGCCGAGCCAATGCTCAGCCGCCGCATAGACGTCGGCCCGCCGCCGCTCCCAGGTGCCCGAGGGCGGCACCCTGACCAGGTCGAGCCACATGTTCACGCCATTGGTGACGACGCTGTCGGAGCCGAGCAGCTCATGGATCTCCTTGCGGGTCATCGTGCCGTCCCCGAGGTGCCTGCGGAGCTTCGAGGCGGCGGCCGACATCTGCTTGGCGCTGTAGTCCTTCCGATACGAGGCATTGAGCCAGGCCTCCCGACGGCCCCGGCGAACCCCTATCGCCGCGGGCCAGTAGTCGGCCTTGGGGACCAGGTGGATGGTCGCTCGCATCAGCGTCCCCTGGGCGACGGCGCGCCTCTCGAGAGCCCGGTCGAGCTGCTCGCGCTCGAATCCCTCCATCCGCGAGAAGAGCCCGATGTACAGCGACGGCGCGTACTGGGCCTGGAGCGTCCCCATCCGCTCGAGGACCTTGGGGATCGAGCTCTTCGAGCGCTCGAGCAGCAGCTGGCGGGCGAGCAAGGCCCGGTTCAAATCGAGCTCCTTGAGGGTCCGGTCCGGAGCGCCCACGCGTCAGGCCCCGAGGTCGGCTACAGGCCCGTCGCCGTGCTTCTGTGCGGGAAGCCGGGCGCGGTCTCGACCTGCTTGGCGACCTCGGGCGAGACCACGATCTTGGCCTTCCTGCACGCCTCCCTGATGGTCTCGGAACCCGGCCGGTCGGCGGTCGCGTGCTTGGCGCAGACGAACTCCGCCTGCCGCCCGCAGGCATCCACAGGCTCTGCCCCCATGACCCCGGGGATGATCGCGTAGATACAGCCCGGGCCCGCCTTCGGCTCGCTGTTGCCGGCTGTGGCCAGGACGACCGCGAGGATCGCGACCACGCTGACCACCACAGCCCCGATCGCCACGTTCCGCTCCCGCCTGGTGAGCTTGCGCAGCGGCGTGTTGACCCGGTTCCAGTGTCCCTGCAGCGGCATCGAGCGGGCCAGGTTAGCGGGCGTGGTTGGGCGTGGTTCCGACAGTGTGGCGAACCGTTCTCACCAATCTTTGTACTTCGGTCGGTGGTGAGGCCGCCGCGGTCCCGGCACGCTTCCGTGTGCCACTGGGCGGGTCCCTCTAGGAGGGGCGTTTCGTGTTGGAACGTCCGACTCCGCCCTTGATCAGAAAGGAAAACACCAGGCTATGGATCTCAACTGGTTGAGTCCTGGCGACAACGCTTGGCAGATGACCGCAGCAACGCTGGTCGGTCTGATGAGCGTGCCCGGACTCGTCGTCCTATATGGCGGCGTGATGCAGAAGCGCTGGTCCGTGAACTCGATGATGATGGCCTTCATCGCGTTCGCGCTGGTGCTGGTCGTTTGGGTGCTATACGGCTTCAAGATGGGCTTCGGGGATCCGATTCACATCTTCGGCGCCGACAGCGGCTTCTTCGGGAACATGTGGGGGCGGCCGGGCTCGATCCTGAGCAGCGACGCCCTGCTCCGCCAGGGGAACATCCCGCTGGTCGGCGACCAGGTCTTCCCGCAGTCGACGCTTGCCTACTTCCAGATCGTGTTCGCTGCGATCACGCCGATCCTGGCACTCGGATCGGTCCTGGGCCGGGTCAATTTCCGCGCCTGGATCCCCTACGTGATCATCTGGACGAGCGTGATCTACACGGTCAACGCCTTCCTGATCTGGGGCGGTGGATATTTCGCGCAGCACGGCGCGCTGGACTTCTCCGGCGGCTACGTCATCCACCTGGCGGCTGGTGTCTCCGGCTTCGTCTTCGCGGCGGTGATCGGGCCCCGGCTGCAGCGCGATCGCGAGATTGACGCGCCCAACAACCTGCTGATGGTTGCGACGGGCGCGGGGCTGCTGTGGCTCGGTTGGAACGGGTTCAATGGCGGTGACCCCTACCTGGCGAACGACGTCGCCGGCGCGGCGATTCTGAACACGAACCTCTGCGCGGCGGTCGCTTTCCTGGTCTGGGTCGGATGTGACTATCTGACCGGTCACAAGCCGAGCCTGATCTCCAGCGTCAACGGGATGATCACCGGGCTCGTGGCGATCACGCCCGCCGCCGGTTTCGTGAACGGCTGGGGCGCGCTCGCGATCGGGCTGATTGCGGGTCTGATCGCCTACTTCGCGCTCAACTACCTGAGCCGAGCGGCTCCGTTTCGCAACGTCGACGACACCCTCGGCGTGATCTACACGCACGGGTTCGCCGGGCTAGCGGGCGGTCTCCTGACGGGAGTCTTCGCCAACGAGGCGATGGGCTCCGCTCCGGGCATCATCTCGGGCTCCTGGGACTTGCTCAAGTGGCAGGCTCTGACGGCGCTCTGGGTGATCGTGTTCACCGCGATCGGGACCTACATCATCCTCAAGGTCATCGGTCTGGTCGTCTCGCTCCGCATGAGCGAGGAGGACATGGAGGAGGGCGACCTGGCCGTACACGGCCACGAGGTCTATCCCTCGGACGTGCCCTCGCTTGCGTACCCCTCCGGGGCAGCCAGCTAGCCGAGACGGCAGCAACGCGATGCAACAAACGTCGCCCTCGCCGCAAGGCGGGGGCGACGTCTTTTCTGATGCGAGGGTGCTCCAGAGGCGCAGCCGAGGAGCAACCCGTCACATGTAGCGGCGAGCGGTGTCCTGGAGCAAGTCCAGCATCGAACCCGCAGCGGGCAATGAGACGGCGGCGCCGCGCGTCGCTGCGACGACGTGGCGCACGGGAGCCGGATCGAGCTCCGTCACCGCAATGTCGTAGCTGACCGACTGCGACAACGCCAGCTGCGGGATCAGTGCCACCCCGACGCCGGCCGCCACGAGGCCCTGCACCGTCAGATAGTCGTCGCTCTCGAAGGAAACGCGAGGCTCGAAGCCCGCGGCTCGGCAGATGCTCACCACGTGGCGGGCGCAGGCGCTTGCCTCCGATGTCTGGACCCAGGCTTCATCTGCCAGATCATTGAGGGCGACTCGCTCCTTCCCGGCCAGCCGGTGGCCCTTCGGCAAGGCGAGCTTCATCGGATCCTCGAACAGCGGCATGCTCGTCAGGCCAGGTCCGAGCTCACCGGTTCCCTCGAACTCGAAGATCAGCCCGAGGTCGAACTCGCCCTCCCGCAGCCGTGGCGTGAGCTCCTCGGGCTCGCCCTCCACGAGGCTGAGGGTGACGTCGGGATGCGCCGACCGGAACGCGGCGATCGCCAGTGGCATCAGCGTCGCGCCCGCCGTCGGGAAGGAGGCCATACGCAGTTCGCCTCCCTTGATCCCCGCGATCGCTCCGAGTTCGGCCTCCGCCGCGTCGAGTTGGGTGACGATCCGGACGCCGTGCTCGTTGAGCCGCTCTCCAGCGGCGGTCGGGCGCAGCCCGCGGCGGTCCCGCTCGATCAATGAGATTCCGGCCTCCGCCTCCAGCGTGGCGATCGCCTGGGATACGGCCGACTGCGTGTAGTTGAGCGTGCTCGCCGCTTCCGAGAACGAGCCCTGCGCGAGGACCTCCCGGAGCACCTTGAGCCGCTGCACGTTCAGCATTAGTACTGCTGATTCTAGAGATAACCAACAGTACTTGTACTAATGGCAGGACGCGGGCAGGATGACGTTGAAACTTCGAGTCGCAACCGCAATCTTCGAACCTAGGAGAACTGAAATGGCCAAGATCATCGTTTCCTACGACGGCACCGACAATGACCGCGATGCGCTCGTCCTGGGCGGCCAACTGGCCGAGCTCGGTGGCGAGGTTTCGCTCGCCTACGTGCGTCACACGCAGCAGCCCGACCAGGCCCGTGAGGCCTTGGAGGAGAAGGAGGCCAACGGCCTGCTGGCCGCCGGCGCCGAGGCGCTCGGTGACGAGAAGATCCCGCAGCACGTGGTCGTTCATGCGTCGACCGGCGCCGGCCTCTGGGAGCTTGCCGAGAGCGAGAAGGCCGACCTGATCGTCTTCGGCTCCGACTACCGGACCGCCGAGGGCGCGGTGATGCCCGGCACCTCCGCACAGCGGATGCTGACCGGTGGCCCCGCCGCCGTGGCGATCGCACCGGCCGGCTACCGGAACGCTGACCACGAGATCAAGAGCGTCGGCGTGCTGGTCGAGGACGACGGGGATCGGAGCGCGATCGAGACCGCGAAGAGCCTCGCCGGCGCGCTCGGCGGCGACGTCGTCGAGCGCCACACCGAGGCCGGCCTGATCGTCGTTGGCTCCTCCCCGGCGTCGCCCAAGGGCCACGTGAACCTGAGCGCCCGGGCCGGCTACGCGATCGAGACCTCCAACGCTCCGGTGATTGCGGTCGCCCGCGGCACCGAGGTCAAGTTCTCGAAGCCCGGCATCGTCAAGCGGGTCGCCGCCAAGGTCTGACCAACCGCCGACGGCAGACACCGAGCAGGGACGGGGCGCCTGCGGGCGCCACGTCTCGTTCTAGCCCGCCAGGCGGTCGCCGAGAGCCCGAATCGACGCCTCATCGTCCGGCACAAGACGGATGACGTCCACGCCCGCGAGCTGTGCGGGAATCGCGGCGTCGTCCAGCTGAGCAACCACTGCGCGCTGACCCAGCGCCCCGCGCGCCAGGCCCGAATCGAACAGCCAGGAGGCCGTCGGGTCGCCGCGGCCGGTGGCGAGCACGGCCGCATAACCCGGTCCGGAGCGCTCCGCCGGCGGGCTCAGAATCAGTGCGCGCAACTCCGCCCAGGGCGTCGTCTCCAGGTCGAGCCGCTCGAGCATGCCGGCGACCTGGACTCGAGCGGTCTCGTCTTCCGCGAGTATCGCCACGATCGGCTTGGACGGTGTCGCCGCCTCATCGACCAGCCGGCGGGTGACGTTTTCGCCCGTCTTCTCCGCGGTCGACCAGCCCCGACCCATCGAGAGGTCGACGTTGACGAGCTCCGGTCCCTCCAGGATCTGCAGCGACGAGCTGCGAGGTTCCCAGTCGTGGTCACCCAGCTCGATCACGCGACCGCGAACCCAGGGCTCGAGAATCGTGGCGCGGAGCTTCCCGGCGTCCAGGTTGAACTCCCTGGCGCGGTGAAAGCCGTCCTTGATCTCCACATGAAAGGCCACCTGCCTCGATCCTACGTGCCTGTCAATACCCTTGCTGGCATGCGAATCGACGAAATGCTCAATTCGGCCCAGCCGGTCTTCTCGGTCGAGTTCTTCCCTCCCAAGACCGAGGAGGGGCGCCAGACGCTGTTCGAGACCGTGGAGGTGCTCCGCAGGCTCGACCCGCACTTCTTCTCCGTGACCTACGGGGCGGGCGGCGCCACGCGCGAAGGCACCCTCGACACCACCAGGGCGATCCGCGACCAATACGACTCCGAGGCGATGGCCCACCTGAGCTGCGTGGGCGAGACGGCCGAGAGCCTGCGAGAGATCATCGATCGGATCGCGGACGCGGGGATCGAGAACATCCTCGCCCTGCGCGGCGATCCGCCGCGCGGGCAGCAGGACTTCGAACAGCCGGAGGGCGGCCTGGGAAGCGCCTCCGATCTCGCGGCGCTGATTCACGAGACACACCCCGAGATCGCACTGGGAGGAGCCTGCTTCCCGGAGGTCCATCCCGAGGCGCCGAGCCTCGAAGCCGATCTCGCGTACCTGAAGACCAAGATCGACAACGGCGTCAGCTTCCTGATCACCCAGCTCTTCTTCGACAACCAGCTCTACTTCGACTTCGTGCCCAAGGCCCGGGCGGCGGGCATCGAGGTGCCGATCATCCCGGGCATCATGCCAATGACCGGCTTCAGGCAGATCGGCCGGATCTCCGAGCTCTGCGAGGCGACGATCCCGGACCCGCTCTCCTCCGCCATGCAGGCGCTGGAGGGCGACGAGCGCGCCGAGTTCGAGCTCGGCGTGGCCTACGCGACGCAGCAGTCCGCCGACCTCCTGCGCCGGGGGGCGCCCGGCATCCACCTGTACGCACTCAATCGCTGGCCGGCCGCCAGGGCGATCCTCGGCGCTCTGCACGCCTCCAGGCCCTGGGAGGACCGCGCCCCCGCCGCCGCCGGGGCCGCCTGAGCTTCCGCCTAGACTGCGCCGCGATGCCCGAGTTCGACCACAACGGCCACGCGATCTCCTACGACGAGTACGGGGAGGGCGACCGTCCATTGATCCTGATCCACGGCCTGCTGTTGAGCCGCCGAATGTTTGACCGCCTCGGCGCCGAGATGGCCGCGCTCGGCAACCGGGTGATCGCCATCGACCTCCTCGGCCACGGCCTCTCGGATCGGCCGGCGGAGATGTCGAACTACTCCATGACCTTCTTCGCCCGGCAGGTCGAGGATCTGATGGACCATCTCGGAATCGACCAGGCGGTGGTCGGTGGGACCTCGCTGGGGGCGAACACGACGCTCGAGCTCAACCACCAGACGCCTGAGCGGGTGAAGGCGATGATGATCGAGATGCCGGTGCTCGACAACGCGCTGCTGGCGGCGGCACTGATCTTCACCCCGATCATGGTCGGGCTGCGGCTCGGGGAGCCGCTCCTCAGGCGGCTGGCGGCGGGCGCCCGCAGGATTCCCCGGACCAACCCGCTGCTCGACGTGGGCATCGACCTCCTCAGACAGGACCCGGCGCCGTCCTCGGCCGTGCTCGAGGGGCTGTTCCTGGGCTCCTCGGCGCCGCACCACCAGTTCCGGGTCCAGATGACCCAGCCGACCCTCGTGATCGGCCACCGCGCCGACCCGCTCCATCCGTTCTCGGACTCGGGGATGCTGGCCGAGGAGCTGCCCAACTCGCGGCTGATCGAGGCCAACTCCATCCTCGAGTGGCGGCTCTCACCGGAGCGCCTCGACGCTGAGCTCGCCGAGTTCCTGGACGACGTCTGGGGAGTCACGCGCACGCCTGAGGCGGCGCTAAGCGAGGCTTGAACCGCCTCCGCTAGCCTCTCCGCCCTCCGATGGCCAGCCGCAAGGAAGAGAAGGAGCGACTCCGCGCGCAGCGGCTCGCCGCCGAGCGGGCGTCGCAGTCCGGCGGGCGTCGCCGCCTGATGGCCGGTTACGTCGTCGCCGGGATCCTCACCGTCGCCGTGATTGCGGGGCTGGTCGCCGTGATCGCGAGCGGCGGTGGCGGTGGCAGCGCCGCCGCGGACGCCTGCTCGAACGCCCATATCCAGAACACGGGCAGCTTCAAGGGCCTCACACCCGATTGCCGGCAGGGGACGAGCGAGTCCGTCGTCCCGACTCAGTTCGGCGACCTGGCCGTCTCCGCCCAGAAGGCCGGTTGCCAACTCAAGGAGAACCTGGCGGACGAGGGCAACACTCACGTGCCGAACTCGACGCCGGTCCACTACGGGACCGTGCCTCCGACCTCGGGCAACCACAACCCCGTCCCGATCTCGGATGGCGCCTACACGACCCCGATCACCAGCGACACCGACAAGGACACCAACATCCGCAACGAGGTCCACGCGATGGAGCACGGGCGGATCGAGATCCACTACAAGCCGAGCCTGCCCGAGGAGCAGCAGCTTGCGCTGAAGGGCGTCTTCGACGCGGATCCCGACGGCGTGCTCCTCTACCCGGACCCTGACATGCCGTACGACGTCGCCGTCACCGCCTGGACCAATGAGGTCGTCTGCCCGAACTACAACCCGGTCGTCCTCGACGTGATCCGGAACTTCCGCGACAAGTACCGCGGCAACGGGCCGGAGCAGCAGATCCCGATCAACCTGGGCTAGCGGCTGCCCCAAGGCCCAGCGGGAAAGGGGCTCGTCGACCCCGGCCTCCGGCTAGCTTTGTGGCCGTGAGCAATCAGCAAGAGGCGCCGATGCGTACCGAGCACCCGGTGGTAGTCGCCGGTGGGGGTCCGACGGGCCTGATGCTGGCGGGCGAGCTTGCCTTGGCAGGGGTCGACGTCGCCATCGTTGAGAGGCGCCCTAACCAGGACCTCCCAGGCTCGCGCGCGGGAGGTCTGCTCTCACGGACCATCGAGGTGCTCGACCAGCGCGGCATCGCTGACCGGTTTCTGTCCGAGGGGCAGGTGGCCCAGATCGGGCAGTTCGCCGGGGTCCGGTTGGACATCAGCGATTTTCCCACCAGGCACCCATACGGGCTCGGGCTGTGGCAGAAGCACATCGAGCGCATACTCGCCGGCTGGGTCGACGAGCTGCCGGTGCGGATCTATCGCGGAACTGAAGTGACCGGCTTCGAGCAGGACGACACCGGCGTCGAGGTCGAGCTGTCCGACGGTCAGCCGTTGCGGGCGAAGTACCTCGTCGGGTGCGACGGAGGGCGCAGTCTGGTCCGCAAGCAAGCCGGCATCGAGTTTCCCGGGTGGGATCCGACGGTCAGCGCCCTGATTGCCGAGGCCGAGATGGCTGTGGAACCGGAGTTGGGCATCCACCGCGACGCCCGTGGCATGCACGCCATCGGCAGGGCCGAATACGAGATCCGCGACGGCGAGGTCGTCTACGCGGATGAGGGACCGGTGGGGATCATGTTGACCGAAGAGCACCCAGGGACCGCGGGTGAACCCACGCTGCGCGATCTCCGTGAGGCACTCGTCGCTGTCTACGGGACCGACTACGGGGTCCACAACCCCACCTTGATCTCCAGGTTCACTGATACGACCCGGCAGGCCGCGACCTATCGCAAAGGCCGGGTCCTGCTGGCCGGCGACGCCGCACACGTGCATTCTCCGGCGGGCGGACAGGGCCTCAACACCGGCATTCAGGATGCGGTCAACCTGGGGTGGAAGCTCGGCCAGGTCGTCAACGAGAGATCGCCAGAGAGCCTCCTGGACACCTACCACGCCGAGCGCCACCCGGTCGGAGCACGTGTGCTGCGCAAGACGATGGCCCTGGTCGCGCTCCAGCGTCCGGACGACCGCATCGAGGCCCTGGGCGAGACTGTCTCAGAGCTCCTCGCCTGTGATGAGCCGCGCAGGCGACTCGCCGCGACGATGTCCGGCCTGGACATTCGCTACGACCTCGGCGAGGGCCATCCGCTGGTCGGGCGGCGCATGCCCGACCTCGAACTGATCACCGCCGATGGCCAGGTGCGCGTCTTCACGCTCCTGCACGGGGCCCGGCCGCTGCTGCTCAACCTCGGCGAGCCCGGGGGCTTCGACATCGCACCACGGGCTGATCGCGTTCAGTTGATCGACGCCGAATACTCTGGTCCGTGGGAGCTTCCGGCGCTCGGGGAGGTTCCTGCGCCCGGCGCCGTGCTGATCCGTCCCGACGGATACGTGGCCTGGACCGGAGACCCGAAGGGGGATGGTCTCGCCGAAGCGATGACCACCTGGTTCGAACCGCCGGGGTGACGAATCGAAGTCACCGATGATGTGTTTTCGAGTCAGGATGCGCAAACGCCTGCTGATGGGGGTTGGCCTGGCGCTGATCACGGCCCTCGCCTGGGTCGCGGCGCCGGCCCTGTCCCTGCGCCCATACATCACCGGGGCGGTGGATTTCGAGCACGGGATCCCGGCGGCGAAGCGGATGGCGCCCGCCGCGATCGCATCCGCCCGCTCAGCCCACCCCCGCGAGGCGGCTCCGCGCTGGATCTCGCCCCCGATCGAGGCGCCCCACCGCTTCGACCTGGTCGGCATCGCGCGCGAGCTGCGCCCCGTGGAGATCCGCGTTCGCGACGACGGCGGTCGCTGGAGCGGCTGGGTCGATCAGGAGGACGGGGCTCCGATCTACGTCGACGGCGCCGATGTCGCCCAGGTCCGCGCGCCGTTCCGGCCGCGCGGCCGGCTGCACTTCGTGAACGTCTCCGGATCGGCGGGGAGCTTCGCGGATCGGCTCGTCGACTCCGCGCGCCACGCCATCAACACAGCCTTCATCTCGGTCGCCTCGACGCCGATCGCACAGGCCCTCGCGCCCAAGCCCCAGGTGGTGAGCCGCGCCGCCTGGGGCGCCGACCTCACCGACGGCGGCTGCCCGCCGCGGGGCCCGCCCGAGTACGGGACGGTGCAGGCCGCCGTGATCCACCACACGGTCAACGCCAACGACTACACGCCCGAGGAGGCGCCCTCGATCGTCCTCGGCATCTGCCGCTTCCACGTCTTCGGAAACGGCTGGAACGACATCGGCTACAACGCGCTCGTCGACCGCTACGGCACGCTCTACGAGGGACATGCCGGCGGCCTCAAGCGCCCGGTCGTCGGCGCGCAGGCGCAGGGCTTCAACTCGCAGACGACCTCGATCGCGTCGATCGGCGACCACTCCACCGAGGCCCCGACGCCGCAGGCGCAGCGCTCGATCATCCGGTTCCTCGCCTGGAAGCTGGGCGTGAACCGCGCCACGCCGGCCACCGGGAGCGTCCAGCTCACCTCCGCCGGCGGCTCGGAGAGCCGCTACTCGGCCGGGAGCGTGATCACGGTGCCGCGAGTCCTCGGCCACACCATCCTCGGCCTGACCGTCTGCCCCGGCGGCGCGATGATCCCGCTGGTCCCCCAGATGCAGGCGGCAGTGCAGAAGCGGATCAAGCACTTCAACAAGCGGCGCCACAAGAAGAAGGGGCGCCACCGCAAGGGCGCCGGCGGCACCGGCGCCTAGGAGCGATAGGCCGGGAAGAAGCCCTCACGCGCCGGGCCGGTCCTCGCGGCGAGCTCCTCATAGGAGGTCCTGTCGCAGACCAGCTCGTGGGTGTAGAAGGGCGCCTCACCGTTCGCAAAGCCACGCTTGAAGTCGTCGAGCGAGTCGCCGGGTGTGAGGCCGCCGCCCAGGCTGAGCGGCAGGCCGAGGTCGGTGCCCAGCGCAATCATCGCCGCGAACAGGTTCTTCATCGGCGAATCGGCGAGTGCCTCGTCGGCGGTGCCGCCGAGGTAGTAGTGGAGGTGGCCGTCGCTGGCCACCGCGATCGCGCCGGCCAGCCGGTCTCCCTCTCGGGCGCCCAGCACCAGCCAGCTCCGGTCGCTGCGCAGCAGGCGCTCGAAGTACTCGCCCGGGTAGAGATATCGCTCCGCCGCAGCTGTTCGGGCCATGGTCTCGGCGTAGGCGCGCTCGAAAGCCGACCTCGCGGCCTCATCCGCCTCGGGTCCGCCGATCACCTCAGCCTCCCAGCCGCGCCGCCCGTTGCGCCTGATCTGCTCGCGCAGCCGCTTGCGCATGCCCGAGTCGCCCTCGGCGACGTGGACGTGGTTGCGGAGGGTCCCGCCGGCCAGACAGGGGTCGCCGATCCGGTCTCGCACGAAGACGCTGACCAGCCTCGTCTCGGACCAGTCGATCTCCCCGGGATCGATCGGCTCACCGTAGGAGCCGGACGCACCCGGATACCCGTAGGGCGAGATCGCGTCCGTCCGGTCCGTCCCATCGATCGGACGGACGATCACCGGCAGCCGCAGGGTGTCGTCGATCTCGATCGTATGGGTCGCCGCCTCAGCCTCCAGGAACGGGGACGAGCGGAAGAAGTTGTCGTCCTCGGAGGCGGCGGCGCCGCCATCCGCGGTCAGCCTCGCCTTCACTCTTCGGGCGGCTCGGGCAGGTCCTCGCGAAAGCCGCCCCAGAGCTCGACGTCGATCAGCTCCTCGCCGTGGCGAACCTGCTTTCGCAGCACGCCCTCCCGCCTCCAGCCGTTGTAGATGACCGCCTTCTTGGCCGCCTCGTTGGTGGCGGGGATCCGGCCGTACACCTTGTGCGCGCCGAACTCCTCGAAGGCCTTCAGGTTGGTGAGTCGCTCGGCCTCGCGCCCGACGCCGCGGCCGCGAATCCGCTCATCGCCCATGATCGCCCCCAGCTCCGGTGCGGTCTGTCGCTTCAGGCCATAGAGCGCCGTGAAGCCGACGGCGTCCTCGATGCCTTCGACCTCGACCGCCCACTTGCGGTCCTCCGCCTTCGGGTCCTTCGACTGGTCGATGGCACGCTCCACCCAGCGCTCCGCGTCCTCCTCGGTGAACTCCCCCTCGCGGTGCTCGAGCAGGTTGGCCGTCGCGGCGGGCGAGTTGAACCAGCGGTGGACGGCCGCGGCGTCCTCGGGCCGGAAGCCCCTGAGCGAGATGCCGCGGGCCATCAGCGCTCTCCGGCCTGCTCTCGCTCGGCGGCCTTCCTCAGCGGCGAGTCCTGGGCGGAGCCCGCGTACTGGTCGACTGCGACGTTGCCGGCCCCGCCCAGCAGCGCGCCGGGAGTACGGGCCAGGATCTTCAGGTCGAGGCGCGGCGAACGGTGTTCCACGTACCAGACGTCCAGCTCGATCCGCTCCTCCCAGGGGATCCCGGCACGGCCGTGGATCTGGGCCCAGCCGGTGACGCCCGGCCGCAGGTCCAGGCGGCGCAGCTGGCGCGGCGTGTAGAGCTCGACCTGGGCGGGCAGGGTGGCGCGCGGGCCCACGATGCGCATGTCGCCGCGCAGGACGTTGAAGAGGTTCGGCAGCTCGTCGAGCGAGAACCGGCGAAGGAGCCGACCGACGCGCGTCACCCGCGGATCCTCGGCGGTGACGGCGGTGCCGACGCCGACCGGATCGGCGCCCTGCCGCATGGTCCGCAGCTTGAACATCTCGAAGATCGCGCCGTCGCGTCCAACGCGCCGCTGCCGGTAGATCGCCGGCCCGCGCGAGGTGAGCCTGATGGCGATCGCCGCGGCCAGCAGGACCGGGGAGAGCAGGACCAGGGAGACCAGCGCGATCGCGAGGTCCGCCCAGCGCGGCAGCCCCTGCTTCGGGCGGGTGGCGGGTGGCGGCACATCGAGGCCCTGCTGCCTCGCGTCGGGCACAGGGCCGTTGACGCCGCTCATCGCGTGCCCTCGACCTTCTCCCAGCCGATCGGCACCGATCCGGCGCGGAGGCGGTCCCAGAGTCCCACTGCGATGGAGGCGGTCACGGTGACGTAGTAGTAGGCGATCCTGAGCGGCAGGGCGGGGACGAAGCGCCCGAGCAGCGCACCGAGCAGGAGCGCCAGCTGCAGCGCCAGCGTCACGGCGTACAGGGTGCCGTGGCCGAGCAGCGCGAAGTTGGTCCCGAGGGCGATCAGGTGAAGCCAGGGCGTCAGGTAGCGGAGCAGCCGGTGTGAGTAGATCTCGAGCGCGTATCCGGGGCCGTAGCCGCGCGGGTCGAGCATGCCCCACCTGAGCATCACGTCCCAGAGACCCCACATCATCCGGCGCTTGCGGCGAAACTCGCCCTCGACCGTCGGCGCCATCTTCTCCTCGGCGACCGCGGAGGGCTCGTACACCGCCCGCCAGCCTCGCTTGGTGAGCTCGAAGGGAAAGCCGATGTCCTGGCCGCGACTCGGGTCGAGCTCGATGTAGGCCTCCCGGCGGACCGCGTAGATCGCCCCGTTGCCGGCGGTGATGCCGGCGAGCCGGGTCTCCATGGAGCGCACCGCCATCTCGTAGCGCCAGTAGACGCCCTCCTGGTTGCCCCCTTCGCCACCGTCGAAGCGAACCTGGCCGCAGGCGTAGCCGACGCGCGAGTCGGTGAAGCGGGCGATCAGGCGGCGCAGCGCGTCCGGTCGCCAGTAGCTGTTCGCGTCGGAGAAGGCGAGCATCGTGCCGGTGGCCTGTCTCACCGCCTGATTGAGGGCGGCGACCTTGCCGCCGCGCGGCAGCTCCAGCACCCGGTCGGCGCCGGCCCCGCGCGCGAGCTCGGCGGTCCGGTCGCTCGAGCCATCCGAGGCGACCACGATCTCGAGACGATCGGCCGGGTAGTCGAGCGCCCGCGCGTTGGCGATCTTGCGCTCGATCACGTCCGCCTCGTCGTAGGCCGGGATGATCAGGGTGATGGTGGGCAGCACCCCGCCGGACTCCGAGGGCGCAGCGCCCTCCCCGAAGAACTTGGTCAGCAGCCAGAGCAGCAGCGGATAGCCCAGGTGGGCATAGACGATCAGGCCGGCCGCGGCCCAGAAGACGATCTCGAGCGCCATGAGCGGGGATTATCGGCTAGAGGAGCTCTCGATAGAGGGCCATCGTCGACTCCGCGATCCGCTCCCATGAGGAGATACCGGATGCCTCGCGTTCGGCCCCGGCCGCAAGGGCGGCGGCCGTGTCGCGGTCGGCGATGAGCTCCTTCACCGCTTCGGCCAGCGCGTCCGGGTCCCCGGGCGGGACCAGGCGGGCCGCACCGCGCTCGCCGATCTCGGTGAACCCGCCCACCGAGCTGAGTACGAGCGGCCGCCCGAACGCGAGCGCGGTGTAGAGGACGCCGGACTGCTCGATGTTCCGGTAGGGCAGGACGACGACGTCGGCGCGGCGCATGAACGCTGGAATCTCCCGGTCCGGGATGAATCGATCGATGAACCGGACCCTGCCGGGGGCCTCGTCCGCCAGGCAGTACAGCTCGTCCATGGGCATGCGAGGCATGCCGACGACCCAGAGCTCCCCCCGATCGATCCGCGAGAACGCCTCGAGCAGCACGTCGGTCCCCTTGTAGGGACGGATCAGGCCGAACGCGAGGATCACAGGGCCCTCCACCGCACCGAGCTCGGGGGGAAGTGGCACCTCATCCTCCTGCCGGGTCAGATAGTCGAATGCACCGTGCGGGATGACCCGCAAGCGGCCGGCCGGCACGCCGAAATCTGCCTGGAGCCGCGCCGAGCCGTGCTCGGAGTGCACGACCACGGCGTCCATCCTGGCGAGCAGCTTGGTCAGCGAGCGCCCGATTCGCGAACCCGCCTCCGGGAGGCGCCAGTGCATCGTGTAGACCCGCGGTCGCTTCGGCGGTAGCAGGTGGCGGTCGAGGCCAGGGATCGGCAGCCATTGGTAATGGACGACGTCGGCTGCCTCCGCCACGCGGCGATAGCGGCGCATGTCCGGGATGTGCTCGAGGGCGCGGAGAAGGCGGCGACGCCTCGGCCCGATCCCGGCTCGCGAGCCGCGGCGATAGAACAGCTCTCGCACCTCGTAGCCGTGCTCAACGGGCACCGGGCCGTAGGGGAAGCGCGCGGTGATCAGCTCCACCTCGGCCCCGGCACGGGCGAGCGCTCCCGAGAGGGCGTGGTCGTACGGTGGCGTGTAGGCCGCCGGATCGACGATTTGAACGCGCATGGGCGAGCATTGTCGCCGTGCTGGTCTCCTATTGCGTGGTGAACACCAACGGACGCGAGCTTCTGCTCGCCTGCCTCGAGGCGATCGGGCGGACGACGCCGTCGGATCTCGAGCACGAGGTCCTCGTGCTCGACAACGCCTCCAACGACGGCTCGGCGGACGCGGTGCGGTCGTTGGACGGAGACATCCGGCTGATCGCGCTCGACCAGCGGGAAGGCAAGGCCGCAAACGACAGCCGGCTGCTCCGGGAGGCTCGCGGTGAGTTCTGCCTGTTGCTCAACGAGGACTCGGAGCTGCAGCCGGGAGCGGTGGCGGCACTGGTCGGCGCCCTGCGGTCCGACCGGGACGCCGCGGCGGCGGGCGCGCAGCTGCTGGCGCCGGGCGGCCGCGAGGTTCCCTGCGCGTGGCGGCTTCCCGGCGCGGAGACCGCTCTTGCCGGAGCGTTCTTCGTGCACCGCCGCTACACGGTCGAGAGCGGCGGCACCGGCACCCGCCCGGTCGGCTGGGTGCAATCGAGCGCGATGATGGTGCGACGCGAGGCGGCTGAGCACGTCGGCTGGCTCGACCCGGAGTTCTTCGTCTACTCCGACGAGACCGATTTCTGCAAGCGGCTCTGGGACGCCGGCTGGAAGATCCTCTACGTCCCGGCGGCCCGGGCTGTCCACCACGACCAGATGGCCCAGGATGCGGCCGGGGCCGAGCGGCGAACCGTCGAGTACCACCGAAACCAGAACCGGTACCTGCGCAAGCATCACGGACGCGTCGAGGCGTTCCTGATGCGGCCGCTGCTCGCCTGGCCGTATCTCGTGCGCGCCGCCGCGGCGCTCTTCCTCCCAGGGCACTCCCCGCGGCGCTACTGGCTCCACGCTCGCCAGGCCCTCCTGCCGAGCAGCGGCGAGGGCATCCGCGAGGCGGCCGAGGCGCACAACCGGGCCTTAGGGTCGTAGCAGTGCGCATCCTCGAGGTGACCCAGATGTGGCCGAGCCCCGAGCAGCCCGACCTGGGCAGCTTCCTGGTACCGCTGACGCGGGAGATCGAGGCACTCGGTCACGAGGTCGAGGTCGCCTCGATCAGCCAGCGAGGCGGCTCGCGGTTGAAATACGCGCGGCTGGTCAGGGAGTCGCGCGCCGCGGCACGCCGGTTCCGGCCCGATGTCGTCTTCGCCCACTTCCTCTTCCCCTCCGGAGCGGCGGGCGCGCTCGCGGCCCGCGCGGCCAGGGGCCCACTCGTCGTCATGGCCCATGGCCAGGACGTCGCCAACCTGGGCCGGATGCCCGGCGTTCAGGCCGCGACGCGTTGGGTGCTGGGCCGTTCCTCGGCGGTGATCGCCAACTCGCGCTGGCTCGCCGATCGGCTCACCGAGCGGATCCCCTCCGCCGAGCCGAAGATCGAGATCGCCGATTGCGGCGTCGACCTGGATGCCTTCTCCCCGCGAGGGGCGGCCGAGGCGAGAGCGGCGCTCGGCTGGGACGGGGACGGCCCGGCCTTCCTCTGCGTCGGCTCCCTGATCGAGCGCAAGAACGTCGTGCGGCTCGCCGACGCGTTCGCCTCCCTCGGCCGTGGACGGCTCGCGTTCGTCGGGGACGGCCCGATCGGAGCCGCCCTGAAGGGTCGCAACGAAGTGACCCTGACGGGCCGGATCCCGCAGGCGGACGTTCCTCGGTGGGTCGCTGCCTGCGACGTTCTCTGTCAGCCCTCGCTGACCGAGCCGTTCGGCCAGGCGACCCTGGAGGCGATGGCGATGGAGCGCAGCGTGGTCGCGACCAAGGTCGGTGGCCCGCCGGAGTTCGTCACCCCGGAGGCCGGCGTCCTCGTCGACCCGGAGGACACCGGCGGGCTCGCGTCCGCGCTCGAGGCTGCCGCGGCGATGCCGTCGCCGAACCGCGCGGCGCGAGAAGCGGCGGCCGAGCACGACGTGAAGCGGCAGGCCGCTCGGATGGCGGCGATCCTGGAACGCGCCGCCGACTAGCGGATCGCGTCCTCGTCGCGCTGCTCCGCCTCAAGGGTCTCGCGCGTCAGACGCGGGCCTCGGCCGGCAGGATCCGGCTCGACAGGGGAGCCCTCGGCGGGCGCCTCACGCAAGTTGCTCAGCGCCGCCCTCACGTACGCGGGGCTCAGCACCCGGCCGGCGGCCTCGCGCTCCTCGTCATTGAGGAAGCCCGTGCCCCCGAGCAGCAGCGGATAGGCCAGCCAGAGGGCGGTCCTGCCGGCCAGCCCCCAGAAGCCGCTGGTCGGAAGGAGCAGCTCTCCGGCGAGGACGAGCACGATCGCCAGCCCGGCTGCCTGCGCCAGCCGCGCCCATTCGTAGGGGACCCTGAAGAGCCGCTGCGTGAACACGTACATCAGGACCAGCACCACCGCGTAGGACGCCACCAGCGAGATACCGGCGCCGACGATCCCCATCGACGGCAGCAGGATCAGGTTGAGCGCGATGTTGACGACGGTCCCCGCGCCCGTCGCCGGGAAGTTGAACTCCGTCCGGCCGGTTCGGCCGAGGATGATCACGAGGACGAGGTAGAGTGCGTAGAGCATCACTCCGGTCGAGATCAGGCCGATCGTCTTGTAGGAGTCGAAGAATTCGGGCGCCGCGAGGACGCGCACGATCCAGCGCGAAAGCAGCCACATGCCGGCGACGAAGAAGGTGGTCACCGAGACGAACCAGGTGACGATCACGGCGTAGGCCCGCCGGGCCTCGTCGTCGTCCTGGATCGAATACGCGAGCGGCGGCCAGGCGAGCTGGAAGCCCTTGACGAGGACGTTGACGGCCTGGGCGAACTTGACGGAGAGGCTGTAGAGGCCGGCGTCGCCGAGGCCGACCAGCCGCACGATCAGCACGCGGTCGATGAAGTTGAGTGAGTAGAGCGAGAGCTCTGCCGGCATCGTCGGCAGCCCCCAGCGGAGCATCCGGCGCCAGAGCGCAAGGTCCGGGACCAGAGCCAGTCGCTTTCGCTGCGCGACGATCAGGCCTGCGAGGAAGAGCGCCCCGGTCCCGTACTGGCCCCAGAGCAGCCCGCTGGCGCCCTTGTCCTCCCCCACCACGAGCCAGACGGTGACCGGGATGGTGACGAGGACGTTCGAGACGGTGAAGAAGAAGTACGCCTTGGCGCGCTCATCGAGTCGGAATAGGGCGGTGAGGAACTCGAACATCGTGAAGACCCAGAGCCCGAAGATCGCGATCCTCATCAGGTCCGGGTCGGAGTGGTCGAGCAGGAGGCGCGACAGCGGCTCGGCGAGTGGAAGCGCGATCGCCAGGCCGATCGTCGTCGTCCAGAGCAGGGACGCGAAGGCCGTCTTCACCACCTGTTCCGGTACCTCGTCCGCCTGGTAGTAGAAGCGGAGCAGCGCCTCGATGATCCCGAGCCGGATGACGATGCTGGCCGCGATCACCCCGGTGACCAGCACCTCCGCAGCGCCGTAGTCGGCCGGCGTCAGGTACCGCGTGTAGAGCGGCAGCAGGGCGACCGCGATCAGCTTCGAGATCACGCTGGAGGCCGTGTAAGCGGCCCCCGTGGTCGCCAGGCGGCGGAGATATCCGGTCATCAGCCCAAAGGGAAGATCAAGGCGGCCCCGGACGCGAAGCGGAGGAGCCGCCGCTGATGCTGGGCCATTCGCCGGCCCCGACCTCGGCCGCCAGCACGCCCCCGATCGCGAGCAGCGCCCAGGTGAGCGGGTCGGTGAGATAGGCGGCGTATCCGATCGTGTGAATGAGCAGCGCGCAGACTGCGGCCGCGACCGCGATCCTGGCCGGAGCGAGCTCGACCCGGTCCTCGTCCCCGAGCGGCCGGAAGGGCGCCCCGAGCCCTGGAGCGATCGATCGCATCCCCGAGAACATGGTCCAGAGGGCGGCCGCCAGCAGAACCGCATAGCCGATCAGGCCGATCGCACCCTGCTCCGCCGCCACCGTGACCGGCTCGGTGTGCGAGATGGTCGTCTCACCCGCATTGACGTCCTCCTCCTCCGCGAAGGCCTTCGAGAACGAGGCCGAGCCGTAGCCGTAGAGGGGCCGGTGCTTGGCGAGCTTGAGGCCGCCCGAGACCAGGCTGCTGTGCCCTTCTGTGACGGTCCTGGTGGACTCGTTCGAGCCGCCGGCGAGGAAGAGCACCCCGACCGCGATCGCCGCCAGGGCCACCGGGGTGGCCACGATGGCCCAGCGGACACTCCAGCGCAGCCCGGCCAGGAGCACCAGCCCGAAGAAGAGCGCGATGAAGCTGGTCTGGGAGAAGGCGAAGACCAGGCCGGCGAAGACGATCGCCACCGCGCCGGTGAGGACGAACGCCATGCCCCGATTCATCACCCAGAGCAGTGCTGTGGTCGCCGTCAGGATGCCGAGGATGAGATAGCGGCCGTAGATGTTCGGGTCCCAGAAGAGCGAGTTCACGCGGAAGTAGAAATGGAAGTCGTTGGAAGCCTCGAGCTTCCCGTTCCAGAAGATGTGCTGGTCGGCGAACTGGCCGATCCCGATCAGCGCCAGGATCACACCCTCGGCGAGCACCACCGCGAGCGCCAGCTTCAGCAGCCGGCGGTCCCAGGTCGCCTCGGCCAACAGCGAGAAGAGGATCGCGAAGGGGATCAGGAAGAAGCCGATGTTCCGGGCGGCGAAGGCGACATCCTCCGAGTAGATCGTCTGAAGCGCGTACAGACAGACCACCAGGACCAGCGCCAGAACCAGCGGCTGGGGCAGCCTTCTCAGCCTGGTCTGCCCGCGGACCGTCGCCGCCACGGTCGCGAGCACGCCCGAGCCGATGACGACGTAGAGCGGCACCAGGAGATTGACGCCCTCCCCGCCCGCCACGTGCAGCCGCACTCGGAAGGGCAGCGTGGCGATCACGAGCAGCGGCAGCAGCACCGGCCAGCGGAGCATCGCCGCCGCGCCGGCGACCAGGACCGCGATCCCCGCCACGATCAGCACGGCGAACTCGAGGTGGTGCTCGCGAACGTTCCGGATATCGTCCCACCCCTGGCCGGCGATCAGGGCCAGGGCGAGCGCACCCGCAAGCACCAGGCCGGCCACCCGCAGGCGGGCGTCGGACGCCAGGAAGGACACCGTCAGAGCCCCGGCGGCGCCCAGGCAGCCGGCGACCTCGAGGGCCTCGGTCATGACGGCCCTCCAGCCGGGTGGATGACCAGATGCTCTCCCGAGGTAGCTACGCGGTCCGCCTCCCGCAGCTCGAATCTGAGACGATACGGCCCCGGCGGCACCGGCTGGCCCGCGTCGTCGGTGCCGTCCCAGTCGAAGCAGTGGGCGTCGGCCTTCTCAGTGCCGCCGTTCAGGGGCTGGGCGCGCGCGAGGACCCGCACCACCTGGTCGGAGGCGTTCACCAGCTCGACCTGCACGGTGTCGTCCCGGGTGAGGCTGAAGCAGGCCCGGTAGCGACCGACAGGGCGCTTGAAGAAGATGTTGCTCACCACGGGCCCCTCCTTGCGGAGGTGCTGGGTGAAGACGATGGCTCCCGCAGTGGCGGCCAGCAGCAGCGCAACCACCAGCGAGGAGATCAGGACGACCGATCGGCTGCGCTCGCTCACAGGGCGACCGGGCTAGCTGCGTTGGCTCAGATTCCCGAGCCGGTCGTGTCGCTGACCCCGGTGGTGCTCGAACCCTCGGCCTTGTCATCCCCCACGACGACCGCCACCGGGTTCCCCTCCGACGCCGTTCGCACCTCGTTGTTCATCGGCTGGGTCTTCTCGATGCCGACGATCTGGCCGATGACCGGCGCGCACTGCGTGCCGTCGGTGGGGTCGAACATGACGACGCTGGTGCTGAACGGCGTCGTGGTGTTGCCGACCGGGCCGACCTTGTAGTTGTGCTGCTTCAGAGGCGCGGCGGACTCAGCCGCAAGGCCAGGGGTCGCGGTTCCGTTGAGGACCGCAACCTTGGTGGTGCTGGGCGGGCACGGGCCCTTGCCCTTCTTGCCCGCCCCAGCGGTCGTGGAATCTGACGACCCACCGGTCAGCTGCGTGACGCCGAACACGCCGCCGGCGACCAGGAGGATCGCGCCGATCACGATCACGGCCAGGGAGAGGGGCTCGGATAGCCAGGAGGGCCGCTCACGCTCGCCGTCGGGCTGCCGGCGTCGCTTCTCGAATCTCTGGCGTCGCTCCGCCGCCTGCCGGGCCAGCTCCGCCCTCCTGAAGGCCTCGGCCTCATTGGGCGCCGTCGCGGCGGCCGCGGCGGCGGCCTTCTCGGGCTCCTTGGTGGTGGAGGCGACAGCGCTGGCCGTACGCTCGGCGGGGGCGACCGACTCGCCATCCTCAGAGCCGCCCTCGACGAGGAAGCTCGCCTGGTCCCGGAGCCGGCGGATGTCCCGGGCCTGGGCGAAATAGAGCAAGGCAAGAAGGGCCAGCCCCAGGAACGAGGCGAGGCCCGCGACTGCTCCGACTTCCTTCAGGAGACTGCTCATGGCCGCGGCGCGGGATGTTAGGGAGCTTCCGAATGCGAGGGCGCGCGACAGCGCGACCCGATTGGCTCAAGCGGTCAGATCATCAACTGCATCAACGGGAATCTCGGTCCCCCGGCGGGCCGAGACCAGCGCGACCGTCTGCTCGGCCAGATGCGCCTCGTCGCCCTCCCTGATCAGGCCCTCGAGGCGACCCAGCGTGCCGTTGACCCACTCCGGGTCGAGCGGCGCG
Source organism: uncultured Solirubrobacterales bacterium (assembly GCA_963728875.1). Classification (GTDB taxonomy): domain Bacteria; phylum Actinomycetota; class Thermoleophilia; order Solirubrobacterales; family 70-9; genus DASUPK01. The sequence continues at coordinate 923,052 of CAVSLJ010000001.1, read as the reverse complement.
CTTCGCACAGCCCGGACGATCCTGTCCGACGCGGTGGGCTGAGGCCGCTCATCGGAGTTGAAGAGCTCCTCGTGCAGCTTCTCCCCGGGCCGGGCACCGACGAACTGGACGGGGATGTCGACCTCGGGCTCATATCCGGCCAGCCGGATCATGTTGTGGGCAAGATCGACGATCTTGACCGGCTCCCCCATCTCGAGGACGAAGACCTCTCCGCTTGCGCCCCCGAGATCCCCCGAGCGGATTACGAGCTGGACCGCCTCGGGGATGGTCATGAAGTAGCGCGTCATCTCGGGGTCCGTGACCGTGACGGGTCCGCCGCGCTCGATCTGGCTGCGGAAGATCGGCACCACGCTGCCGGAGGATGCGAGGACGTTGCCGAAGCGGACCGTGACGAAGCGTGTCTGCGGGTGCTTGCGCCCGGCCGCCTCGACGATCCACTCGGCCATCGCCTTCGAGGCGCCCATCACGGTATGCGGGTTGACCGCCTTGTCGGTCGAGACCAGCACGAAGCGCTCGCATCCCGACGCGACGGCGGTCTCCGCGGTGACCTTGGTCGCCATCGCGTTGTTCCGGATCGCCTCCAGGGGGTTCGCCTCCATCAGCGGCACGTGCTTGTAGGCGGCGGCGTGGAACACGACCTCGGGCTTGAAGCGCTGCATCACCTCGAGCATCCGGTCGCCCTCCTTGCAGTCGGCGAGCACCGACTCGACCCGGGTGAAGTGCCTCTCCTCGATCATCTCGCGGTCGATGCGGAAGAGGTTGTCCTCGGCGTGGTCGAGGATGACCAGGAGCTTCGGCCGGACGCGCGCGATCTGGCGGACCAGCTCGGAGCCGATCGAGCCGCCGGCGCCCGTGACCAGGACGACCTTGTCCTGGATGTAGGCCCCGACGCGGTCGAGCTCCATCTTGACCGGGTCGCGGCCGAGCACGTCCTCCACCTGGACCTCTCGCAGCTGCCTGGTGAGCTGGACTCCGCCGCGGAGCAGCTCGAAGACCGTGGGCAGCGTCCGCACGGGAAGGTCGCGCTCGCGGCACGCGGTCACGACGCGGCCGCGAAGCACGCCCGGCGCGGACGGGATCGCGATGATCACCTCGTTCGGGTGGAACTCGTCGAGGACGTCGCCGACCTCCTCGGTCGTGCCGAGGACGTTGACGCCGTGCAGGCGCATGCCGCGCTTGCGCGGATCGTCGTCCAGGAAGCCGATCGCCCGGGAGCCGAGGTTGGGGTTGAGCTGCATCTCGCGCACCACCATCTGGCCGCCCGAGCCGGCACCCACCACGAGGACGCGGCGGGCGCCGCGCACCTCGCGCCGCGCCATGCGCTCGACGAGCAGCATGCGGGCCAGAAGCCTGGCGCCGCCGACCAGGAACACCGTGAGCAGGAAGTAGCTGACGACGACCGAGCGCGGAATCTGGTCGTCGAAGGGCTTCAGCAACAGGAAGGTGATCGCCAGGATCGCCGTGGAGACCGCGCAGGCCCGCAGCACGGCGATCATGTCCGGGAGGCGGAAGTAGCGCCACCACTTCTCGTAGAGGCCGAAGGCGTAGAAGACGATCAGCTGCCCGGCGACGACGAAGCCGATCGTGTGGCCCAGCATGTGGTCGTAGCGGTCGGGAATCCCGCCCGGGGCATCGAGGAATCGCAACCTGAAGGCCAGGTAGTAGGCGGCCGCGATGAGGACTGCGTCTGCGGCGAGCTGGATCAGGCGATGCCTGTAGACGGGGTGCTTGAGCCGCTCCACGCGATCAGCGAGTCTAGTGGTGGCCGGGGAGATCCGGGGAAAGATGGGGTTCCCCGCGAGGGGACCTGCAACCGCTTACCATGTGGCGCCGCGCGGGGCAGGCCGTCCAGCCACGCCGAATTCCATGCCTATCGCTGCCCTCCTCGATCCGCTCGTCAACCTCTGCACCGATTTCATCGGGAGCGTCGGCTATGCCGGCGTCTTCGTGCTGACGATGCTGGGCAGTGCCTGCATACCGATCCCGAGCGAGGCGACGATGCTGTTCGCCGGCTTCAAGGTGAGCGACGGCGACCTCACCCTGCTCGGCGTGATCGCCGCCGGGGTCACCGGCGAGCTGATCGGCTGCCTGATCGCCTACGCGGCCGGCTACTACGGGCGCATCGACCTGCTCGAGCGCAACAAGCTGATTCACATCGACCGCAAGCGGCTCGACTGGGTGGACGCCTGGTTCCAGCGGCGAGGTGACATCACCGTCTTCGTCGGCAGGCTGCTTCCGCTCGTACGCGCCTTCATCTCCCTCCCCGCGGGCGTCGCGGAGATGCCGCTGCGCCGCTTCATTCCGCTCACGCTGGCCGGCTCGGTGATCTGGCTCTCGGGCCTGACGCTGCTCGGCCGGGCGGTCGGCGACAACTGGGACGACCTGCATCAGAAGCTCGCCTTCCTCGACTACGTCGTGGTCGCCGCGGCGATCGCGGGCATCGTCTACCTGCTGATCAAGCGCCGCCGCGGGCCCGGAGAGCCCACGGGTGACGCCGAGGAGCAGCCGGCTTCATGATGCGGCGGTCGAGGGCAATCGTCCTCGGCGCCGTGCAGGGGCCGACCGAGCTTCTCCCGGTCTCGAGCTCAGCCCACCTCACCCTGATCCCCTGGCTTGCCGGCTGGGACGAGGACGGTCGCGACCCCGAGCTGCAGAAGACTTTCGAGGTCGCCCTGCACGCGGGCGCCGCTGCCGCGCTGCTGGTCGGCCAGCGGCGGGTGATCGCCGAAGAGCTCGGTACCTTCGACCGGCGTAAGGCGACGGTGCTCGCCCTCTCATTCCTTCCCCCGGTGGCCGCCGGGGTTGCCCTCGAGCGGCCGATCGAGCGGTACCTCGGCGGTCCGCTCCCGACCGCGATCGGGCTGCTCGCCGGCGCAGCGGCGATGGTGATCGCCGACCGCAAGCCGCAGGTCCGCGACCGTGGGCGCGCCACGGCGATGGACGGCCTCGCGCTCGGGCTGGCCCAGGCGGCCGCCCTCGCGCCGGGGATCTCGCGGAATGGAGCGACCCTCACCGCCGCCCGCTGGCGCGGATTCACCCGACAGCACTCCAACATGCTCTCCCGGACCGTGGCCCTGCCCGTGATCGTGGGCGCCGCCGTCCTCAAGGGCATCCGCCTGCGCCGCCGCGGCCTGCCGCGCGAGGCGCGCGCGGGCTTCGCGGCGGGCACGGCGACCTCGTTCGGCTCCACCCTCGCCTCCCAGGAGCTCATACGGGTCGTGGAGCGCGACAGCGCGCTGTGGCCATATGCCGCCTACCGGGCGGGACTGGCCGCCACGGTGCTCGCCGGCCTCTGGCGCAGGCGGCGCGCCCAGCGCGGCCGCTTCGTCTCCGGCAACGGCCGGCCCGCGGACTACTCCCCCACCGCCAGCAAGGAGGGCATCCCGGCGTGAGCGAGGACGCTTACGCCAAGGCGGGTGTCAGTCAGGGAGATGCCGACGCCGCCGTTGCATCGCTCGTCTCGGCGCTCGCCTCCTCCGCTCCGGCGGAGAGCCGCCAGGTCCTCGCCAGCGGCCACTACGCCAACGTGGTGTGCCTCGACGACCGCACGGGCATCGCTCTGAGCACCGACGGCGTCGGGACGAAGCTCATCCTGGCGGAGCAGCTCGGACGCTGGGACACCGTCGGGATCGATTGCGTGGCGATGAACGTCAATGACGTCGTCTGCGTCGGCGCCGAGCCGCTGGCGATGGTCGACTACCTCGCCGTCGACCGGGCGGATCCCCAGGTCGCGGGCGCGATCGGCGTCGGTCTCGCGCGGGGAGCCGAGCTGGCGGGGATCGAGATCGTCGGCGGCGAGCTGGCGCAGCTCGGGGAGCTGATCAGGGGCCTCGACCTCGCCGGCGCCTGCTTCGGGGTGGTGGCCCTCGACTCGATGGTGACCGGCGCGGCGATCGAGCCCGGCGACCCGGTGATCGGCCTGCCCTCGTCAGGGCTCCATTCGAACGGCTACACGCTCGCCCGCTCGGCCCTGGCCGACATTCCGCTCGACGACGATCGTCTCGGCCGTCCGCTTGCAGACGCGCTCCTGGAGCCGACCGAGATCTACGTCAAGCCGATCGTCGAGCTGCTGCGCTCGGACGTGGAGGTCCGCGGCCTCGCCCACATCACCTCGAGTGGCCTCAGCAATCTCCTCCGGCTCGAAGCCGACGTGGGCTACGAGATCGACGATCCACTGCCCGTCCCCCCGGTCTTCGAGCTGATCAAGGAGCTGGGCGCGGTCTCGGACGAGGAGATGCACGAGGTCTTCAACATGGGGTGCGGCTTTTGCGTCGTTGTCGCCGCCGACAGTGAGGAAGCGGCGCTCGGCGCGTTGCGGGCTCACTACCCCGGCGCGCGGCGCATCGGGCGGGCGGTCGATGGGCCGCAGGCCGTCCACACCTCTTAGCGTCATCATTCGTTCGGGCGCTGGCTCTCAGCGGCAGGGGCGGCGGAGGGCGAAAATGAGCGCGATGCAAAGGCAAATCAGTTGGAACGCTTGAGCTCCACCGTACTCTCGGGCCGGTACCGGCTCGAGTCGAAGCTGGGCTCAGGCGGCATGTCGACCGTCTATCTGGCGCTCGACGAGGTCCTCGACCGCCCGGTGGCGGTCAAGCTGCTGCATCGCGAGATCTCCGAGGAAGCCGACCAGCTCGAGCGCTTCCGGCGTGAGGCCCGGGCGGCGGCGAGGTTGTCACATCCCAACCTGGTCGGCGTCATCGACGCCGGCGAGGACGACGGCCGCCCCTACATCGTCTTCGAGTACATCGACGGCCGCACCCTCAAGCGCCGGCTCCAGGAGGAGGGCCCCCTGCCGGTAGATGAGGCCGTTGCCTATGCGATCGAGATCGGCCGCGGCCTCACGGCCGCGCACGCCCGCAAGCTCGTCCACCGCGACGTCAAGCCCCAGAACGTGCTGATCGATCCCGACGGGCGGGCGAAGGTGACCGACTTCGGCATCGCGCGGTCGCTGGAGCAGAAGGGGATGACCGCGACCGGGCGGGTGCTGGGCACAACCGACTACGTCTCCCCCGAGCAGGCGATGGGCGAGGACGTCGACGAGCGCTCAGACGTGTACTCGCTGGGAGTCGTGCTCTACGAGATGCTCACCGGGGACGTCCCCTTCCAGGCCGAGACCCAGGTCGGGGTGGCGATGAAGCACGTCAACGAGCCGATGCCCGACGTGCAGGCGAAGCGGCCCGAGGTCTCAGCCGTGGTCGCGTCGGTCGTGGATCGGGCGACGACCAAGGACCCGCGCGACCGCTACCACACCGTCGCGGAGATGGTCCGTGACCTGGAGCAGACGCTCGAGGTCGAGGCCGCCCGGCGCGGAGGCACCAGCGGCGAGGCGACCAGCGTGCTCGATTCGGTCCCCAAGGCCCGGCGGCGGCTCGGCGGCCGGCGGCGGTCCTGGATCGGGATCGTGATGGGGGTCATCGGGATCGCGCTGATCGTGGCGGCCGTCATCTTCGGTGGCGAGCATCTCGATCTGGGCGGGAAGAGCTCGCCTCCCGGTGGGAGCAGTGAGATCCGGCTCCCCTCGGACGCGGCCAGCGAATTCGATCCCGAGGGCGATCAGCGCGAAACCGGCACCGAGCGCCAGGCGGTCGACTCGAATCCGACTGGAACCGCGTGGTCGAGCGAGCACTACGACACCTCGGACTTCGGAGGCCTCAAGGACGGCGTCGGCCTTGCCATCGACGCGGGCAAGAGCGTGACGGCCAGGTCGATCGTGATCAGGACGCTGACGCCCGGCTACGACGCCCAGATCTATGAGGTCAGCGGCTCGCCGCCGAGCGAGCTCTCAGGGTGGGGACAGCCCGTCGCGAACGTCTCCGACGGTGGAGAGAGCGAGACGGTGCCCCTACCCGGCAAGGCGGCGCAGTCGTTCCTGATCTGGATCACCAAGGCGCCTCCGGCGGAGGACGACCCCGGGCGGTACCAGATGGAGATCTCGGACGTTCGCCTGCTCGGATCGAGTCAGAGCTCGTAGCTCCGCGCCTGCTCGTGGCGCTCGATCGCCAGCCTCACCAGCCGGTCGCAGAGATCAGGATACGAGATCCCGTCCGCCTCGAAGAGCTTGCCGTAGACGCTGGTCTCGGTGAAGCCGGGAATCGTGTTGAGCTCGTTGACGAGCACCTGGTCGCCATCGACGAAGAAATCGCAGCGGGCCAGGCCGCTGCAACCGCAGAGGGTGAACACCTGGCGCGCCAGCCCGCGCAGCCGCTCCGCCGCATCCTCCGAGATCCGGGCGGGGACCACCAGCTCCATGCCGCCCTCGGCGTACTTGGCCTCGTAGTCGTACCAATCGTGACCCTTGGTGTCGATCTCGCCCGGGGGCGAGGCGATCGGGTCCTCGTTCCCGAGCAGCGAGCACTCGACCTCCTTGCCGGGGGCGGGCGCCTCCACGATCACGCGCGGGTCGTGGCGCCCGGCGGCCTCGACGGCCCGGTCGAGCTCCTCCTCGCCCGAGGCCGGGGAGATGCCCACGCTGGACCCGAGCCGGGCGGGCTTCACCCAGACCGGCCGGCCGAAGCCGGAGGCGATCGTCTTCCAGTCATGCTCCCCGGCCCGGCAGTAGTCGACCTGCGGAATCCCATGCCGCGCGAGCAGGTCCTTGAAGACGAGCTTGTCCATGCAGATCGCCGAGGCCTCCACGTCGGAGCCCGCGTAGGGCACGCCGAGAACCTCCAGCAGGCCCTGCACGCTGCCGTCCTCCCCCCCGGGGCCGTGCAGGACCGGGAAGGCGACGTCGCAGCCGAGCAGGCCTCCGGCAGGGGCGAAGCCGACGGTCTCGCCGCCCGCCGTCCACCGTCCGTCACGGTCGATCGTCACCTCGACGGTCTCATGGCCCGCCTCCCGGAGGCCGGCGGCGACCGACGCCGCGGAGCGCAGCGACACCTCATGCTCTGACGAGATCCCGCCGCCTAGAACCGCAACCTTCATGGGGTCGTCACGGTGGGCGCGGTGATGCCCACGGAGATCGTCACGGTGTCGCCTCGCTGGCCGCGGGAGCCCGCCGGCGGGAACTCGGAGATCACAACGCCCACCTGGGCGGGGTCGGTGGTCGGCTGCTCGGTCACGGCGGCGGTGAAGCCCGCCTTCTTCAGCGCGTTGACGGCGTCCTTCCGAAGCTGGCCGGTGACGTCGGGGACGGTGATCGCCCCGGTCGAGGCGAAGATCGTCACCTGTGAGCCGCGCCCGACGCGCTTGCCCGCGCCCGGGCTCTGGCTCAGCACCTTGCCGGCGGGCTCCGTGGAGTCCTTCTGGACCTCGGTACCCGAGAGCCCGGCGTTGGAGAGGGCGGCCAGCGCCGCCTGGTCGTTGAGGCCGACGACGTTCGGGACGAGAACGGTGTTGGCGCCGCGCGAGACCAGCAGCGTCACGGGCTGAAGCGTCGAGAGCTGCGTGCCGGCGGACGGCGAGGTGCCGATCACGGCGCCCTTGGGAACGGTCTTCGAGAACTCCTCCTGAACGTTCACCTTGAACCCGACGTTCTCCAGACGCTTGGTGGCCTCGGCCTCGTCCAGACCCACGACCGAGGGAACCGCGACGATCGCAGGGCCGGAGCTGACGCTGAGGGTGACTGTCGAGCCCTCCTCGGCCTTGCCGCCTCCGCGATCGGTCGGAATCGGATCCTGCTCGACGACCTGGTCCCGCGGGGCCGCGCTGGGGACGGCCTTAATGGCCACCTTGAAGCCCTTGTCGTCGAGGATCTGGCTCGCCTGGTCGGAGCTCTTGCCGATCACGTCCGGGATCGCGACATGTGAGGGCCGGGTGAGCGCATAGGCGACCAGCGCGGCGACGCCACAGGCGAGCAGGGCGACGACGAACCAGCGCCAGCGACGGCGCCGGTCCGGCTCGCGCTCGTCGTAGTCCTCCTCCCCGGGGAGATCGGTCTCGCCCTCGGGAGAGACCGCTGCGTAGGCGGCGGTGTCCTGCGGCCTCGGGGTATCCGGCGCCTTCTCCGCGGCATCCAGGGCCTTCAGGAACGCATCCGCGTCCGTGAATCGCGCCTCCGGGTCCTTGGCCAGGGCGCGCATGACGACCGCGTCCAGGGCAGGTGGGATGTCCGGCTTGATCGCGCTCGGGCGGCGCGGCGTCTCCGAGACCTGCTTGAGCGCGACCGCCACGGCGCTGTCGCCCTCGAAGGGAACCCGGCCGGTCAGCGCCTCGTAGAGGATCACTCCGATCGAGTAGATGTCCGAGCGCGGCGTCGTCGGCTTGCCCTGTGCCTGCTCCGGCGAGAGGTACTGCGCGGTGCCCATCACCGAGCCGGTGGCGGTGATGTCCGAGTTCTCGCCGCCGCGCGCGATCCCGAAGTCGGCGACCCGGGCTCGTCCCTCATCGTCGATCAGGACGTTCTGCGGCTTCAGGTCGCGGTGGATGATCCCCTTGCGATGCGCGAAGCGCGCCGCCTTCAGGATCTGTCGCGTGAAGTCGATCGCGTCCTTCGTCCCCATGCCGCCCTTGACCAGGTCCTTGAGCGAGGGGCCGTCGACGTACTCCATGGCGATGAAGTACGTGTCGCGGAACGAGCCACGGTCGAAGATGCCGACCACGTTGGGGTGCTGGAGCCCGGCGGCCGACTGCGCCTCGCGCTGGAAGCGCTGAACGAATTCCCCGTCCTGCGCGAATCGGTCGTGGAGGATCTTGATCGCGACGTTGCGGTCGAGCTCGGTGTCCTCGGCGAGCCAGACGTCCGCCATCCCGCCCGAGCCGATCTTGTGATCGAGCCGGTAGCGCTCGTCGACCATGGTGCCCTTCCGCGCAGTCGCCATCAGGCGCCGCTCCCGAGCAGGCTCTCGGCGACCGACTTGAAGATGGGCCCGCAGGTCGGCCCGCCGAAGCCGCTGGTGTGCTCGACGATGCACGAGATCGCGATCTTCGGATCGTCGGCCGGCGCGAAGCCGATGAACCAGGCATCGTTGACGCCGGGCGAGATCTCCGCCGTGCCGGTCTTGCCCGCCACGTCGATGCCCGAGACAGCCGCCGCCGTTCCGGTTCCCTCCGAGACCACGTCCTGCATCATGTCGTTGAGCTCGGAGGCGGTGTCCTCGCTCATCACCCGGCTCTGGTGGGCGGGATCGAGCTTGGTCTCCCGCCCGTCCGGGTCGATCACCTTCGACCACAGCCGCGGCTCCATCAGCTCTCCCTTGTTGGCGACGGTCGCGGCCACCTCCGCCATCTGCAGCGGGGTCACCCTGAGCCGCTCCTGGCCGATCGCGACGCGGCCGATGTCGATCGCGTCGTTGGGGCCGAGCAGCTTGTTCCCGTCGTAGACCCCGCTCGCCGCGAGCTGGAAGTTCGGATAGTCGAGCCTGGGCTTGGCGTTGAACCCGTAGCGCTCCATGTACTTGAACATCGTGTCCTTGCCGATCTTCTCCCCCGCCTGGGCCCACCAGGTGTTGACGGAGTTGGTCAGGGCGGTGGTCATCGGGATCTCGCCGAACTGCTCGCCGCCCGAGTTCGAGAGAGGCACGCCCTCGATCTCGATCGGCGAACGGCCGCTGAGGACGGAGTCCGTCGTGAAGTCACCGCTGTCGAGCGCCGCGGTGGCGGTCACCACCTTCATCGTCGACCCGGGCGGGTAGCCGGCCTGCGTCGCGCGGTTGAACAGGGGCGCGCTGGTCTCGGCGTTCAGCCGCTTGAAGGTGTTCGAGTTCTCCACCGAGTTCGGGTCGTACTCGGGAATGCTCACCATCGCCTTGATCTCCCCCGTCGAGGGGACCATGGCCACCACGGAGCCCCGGCGGCCGGCGAGGCCGCCGACGGCCGCGCGCTGGGCGTTCGCATTGAGGGCGGACTGCACGTTGTCCCCCTCCTGCGCGTGTCCCTGCAGCTCGTCGAGGACGGAGAGGAACTCGGTCTTGTTGCCGACCAGCTCGTCGTTGTGCGAGAGCTCGAAGCCGACCCTGCCCCGGTCGACGAAGCTGTAGCCGATCGGGTTGCCGAACAGCGGGCCCAGCGGGTAGTGGCGGACGTAGATCCTGTTGTTGCCCTTGCCGACCGGCCTCGACCGGGCGATCACGCTGCCATCGTCTGCGAGGATCTCGCCGCGCTTGATCGTCTGCTCCTCGAGCAGCGGCCTGCGGTTCGCAGTGTTCGCCTTCAGCGAGTCGGAGTCGAAGACCGACCAGTACGACGTGAAGCCGAAGAGCAGCGCGTAGAGCAGCAGGATGAGGCCGAAGAGCTTGACGATCTGCCGGTTCACTCCCCCGCCCCCTGGTTCTGCAGCCGGACCCGCCGCCGGGACTTGTCGGAGACCATCAGCAGCAGGGCCAAGAGGATGAAGTTGGCGACGATCGAGCTGCCGCCGTAGCTGATGAACGGCAGCGTGACGCCGGTCAGCGGGATCACCCTGGTGACGCCACCGATGATCACGAAGGCCTGCAGGGCGAGGATCGTCGTCAGCCCGGTGGCGAGGAGCTTCGAGAACCCGTCCTCGGCCAGGATCGCCGTCTTGAACCCGCGCTCGGCGATCAGCGCGTAGATCAGGACCACCGCCGCGCCGCCGAACAGGCCGAGCTCGTCCACGATCACGGCGTAGATGAAGTCGGTGTGGGGCGCGGGCAGGATCGCGCAACGATCCGGGAAGTCCCCGTGACAGGCAGGCAGCTGCACCAGGGAGTCGCCGAGGCCGCGCCCGAACAGGCCCCCGTCAGCCTGGGCGAAGATCGACTGGGAGAGCTGATAGCCGCTGCCGCTCGAGTCACCGAACGGGTCGAGCCAGATGTCGAAGCGCTGCTGGATGTGCGCCGCGGTGTGGGCGAAGAACCAGGCCCCCACCACGAACATCAGCAGCCCGATGATCACGAAGGAGAGCCGGCCGGTGGCGACGTAGATCAGGGCCAGGAAGGCTCCGAAGAACATCACCGAGCTGCCGAGGTCGCGGATGAAGACCAGCAGGACCATCGCCGCGCCCCAGACGACGAGCAGGGGCCCGAGATGCTTCAGCGGGGGCAGCACCAGGCCGATGAACCTTCGCGCGCCGATCACCAGCACCTCGCGGCGCTCGTTCAGGTAGCTGGCTAGAAAGATGACGATGCAGATCTTCGCCAGCTCGGTCGGCTGGAAGGTGATCGGACCGAGGTCGATGGCCAGGAAGGCGTCGTTCGTGGCGTGGCCGAGAAACCGCGGCAGGATCAGCAGGACGATCCCGGCGAGCGCGATCAGGTACCGGTAGCGCTCGAGGGCCTCGTAGTCGCGCAGGAAGATGATCGTCGCCGAGAAGAGAACGAGGCCGAGCACGAACCAGTTGGCCTGGTCGCGCGCCAGGCCCTCGTCGAGGCGGTAGAGCATCACCAGGCCGAACGCGGCCAGCAGCGCGACCAGGGGAAAGAGAAAGGGGTCGGCGTCGGGCAGCCGGATGCGGATGACGATGTGGGTGGCGACGCAGACGGCGAGGAAGTACGCGCCGTAGAATACGCTCGCGTTGAGCTGGTCCGAGTTGGTGACCAGGACTGCCGTGAACCCGGCCGTGACCAGGAGCGCGACCGGGATCAGTGCAAAGAGCTCGCGGGTGCGGGCGCTCAACTCTTCTTCGCCTGTTGGGCCTTCGAGTTGGCCCCAGACTTCTTCTTCGCCGGCGTCGGTGCGGGCGGCGGCGGGAGCCCCTCCGTGGGCCTCAGCTTGATGTCGTCGGCTAGGTCGGTCGCGTCCCCCTTCCCCCGCAGCGTGTGGCCCGTGACCGCACGTTGGCGGTCCTCGGACAGCGTCCCCACCTGCACGGGGATCGAGTACTGCTTCGAGTAGAGGCTGATGCCGAGGGGAAGCGTGTAGGGCAGCCCCCTGTAGACCGCGACGTCGCCCTGGTCGTCCGTGCCGAGGAAGTAGACGGAGCGCGCCGCGAGGAGGCCGCCGCCGACGATCACGATCACCGCCAGGATGGCCACGGCCCAGCCCAGGAACCGCCGGCGCCTCGGCGGCGGGGGCATCGGCCCTCGGCCTCGGAGGCGATCACCCGCGGCACGCATGCGCTCGCCCGTCAGGCCGGCCTGCTCGGCGGTGCGCGAGATCAGCGTCGCGCTCTCCTCGCCCTCCCTCGCCTCGGCATCCGCCACCCGGAAGGCAACTGCGGTGATGTTGTCGCGTCCGCCGCCGCGGTTGGCCGCGTCCACGAGCTTGTTGACCGCGCTGCGCAGGCCCCGCGCCTCCACCAGGATCTGCCGGATCTCGTCGTCGGAGACCATCGTGGTGAGGCCGTCGCTGCAGAGCAGGAAGACGTCGCCGTCCTTCGCCGGGAAGGTCATGGTGTCGACGTTCACGCTCGGCTCCGGACCGAGCGCGCGGGTGATGATCGATCGCTGCGGGTGCTCCTCAGCCTGCTCCTCGGTCAGGCGGCCCTGGCGGCGGAGCTCTTCGACCAGGGAGTGGTCCTTGGTGAGACGCTTGAGCTGCCCGTCGCGAAGAACGTAGGCGCGGCTGTCGCCGACGTGACCCAGGGCCACCTCGTCGCCCCGGACCAGGGCCGACGTCAGGGTGGTTCCCATTCCCGCGCGGGAGGAGTCCTCCTGGGCGAGTTGATGGATCTCGCGATTCGCCGACTGCGCGATCGCCTCCAGCTGGCCCTCGGCCGGCTCTTCAGCGCTCACCTGACCGCGCTTCTCGAATGCGCCCGCAGCGATCCGGGAAGCGACCTCGCCAGCCTGCGCCCCACCCATCCCGTCCGCGACGGCGAACAGGGGGGCGCGCGCGAAGTAGGAGTCCTCATTCGCGTGGCGCTGGCGGCCCGTGTCTGTCCTGTGAGCTTCTTCGGCGACGGTCAGCATCAGGAGACCTCGAAGCGGAACTCAGTGTCCCCGATCCGAATCGCGTCACCCGGCCGGAGCTCCGCCTCGCCGTGCAGCTCCTGCGAGTTGAGGAGAGTGCCGTTGGTCGAATTCAGATCCTCGACGAAATACCCACTGCCCCTGCTGAACACACGGGCGTGGAATCCGGAGGCGTAACGGTCGTCCAGCCTGATGTCGGCGTCCGCCGAGCGGCCGAGCGAGACGCCCCCGAAGAGGTCGAAGTGATCGCCCTTGTTGAGACCGCCTCCCTCCTCGACGACGAGGAAGGCATCGGTTCTCTCGGGCTCGCCCCCCTGCACCTCGTGATAGCCGGTCTCGTATCCGGGCGAGGCGGTGCCGCGCAGGTCACGCACGGCCATCCTCGTGACCCAGAGCAGAAACAGATAGAGGACGGCAAGGAAGCCGAACTTGAGCGCCACGGCTAGCGGCTCGAGGTCGTTCACTGCTCGATGTCGAAACCGAAGACCTTGGTCCCTAGGGTGATCTCATCGCCCGGGGACAGGCGGGCGTTGGCGACGCGGCGCCCGTTGACCTTGACCCCGTTGGTGGAGTTGAGGTCGACGATCTGCCAATCCCCGACGCTCGACCGGCGCAGCTCGGCGTGGCGTCGCGAGATGTTCGGGTCATCGATGATGCAGTCCGCTTCCTTCGAGCGCCCGAGCGTCGCCGTCGGCCCGTCGAGGACGTAGCGCCGGTCATCGACGGTGACGATCGCGCGAGTCTCGGAGTAGGCGGCGTCCGGGCGTCGCTTCGACTTCGCCTTCTCCGCCTGCGTCGCCGAGTAGACCATCGTGTGACCGTGCTCGCCCTGCGTCGGGTCGGCGCCCTGTCGCTGCGGCGGGCGGACGAGCCGGGTCTGGATCCCGAACTCACCCAGGCGCAGGCGCTCGTCCTGGTCCAGGTTCACGACCGGCCTCGTCAGCAGGTCGTAGTCGTGGTGACGAGCGTGCTCGAGCAGGTGGCCGCTCAGCTCCTGCGCCAGCGAGGACTCGTAGTCCTTGAACCGCTCGTAGTCGTCGGGGCAGAGCCAAACCGTGTACTCGTTCGGCACGTAGACCCGCTGGACCGACGCCGTCTTGTGCGCGTCCATCTCCTTGGCGAGCTTGCGCGCGATCTCCACCGGCTGTACGCCGGAGCTGAAGGCGCGGCTGAACACGCCCTCGACGAGGCCCTCGATGCGAGCTTCAAGGTTGCGCAGAACGCTGATGGCTGACTCCTAGGATCCGTGGGTGGCCGCGGCTCGGCTGAGCCGGGGGGAAATGCTAGTGGCCCACGCTACGCAAGAGCATCGGACCGCGGCTCGTCGAGCGTGCCCTTGGTGTACGGGTCGGGTGGGCCCAGCCTGCGAGACAGAACCGCAGCGACGGCTCCTGCCAGCAGCGCACCGAACAGCAGCCCGGGCGGGCTGGTGCTCCCTGCAACCAGCTTCAGGGTGGTGATCAGCCCAGCCGCCCAGATCAGGGCACCGAGGGCATCGAGGAGGGGTGTGCGGCCGCGCACGAGGACCGGCAGGACCAGAGCAGCGGCGGCAAAGATGCCGGCGGCCGCCAACACCGACCCGTCGACCAGGGGCATGAGCACGTCGCTGATCGCGGTGCTCGCCGACCCCTTCCAGTGAGCGGGAGGATCGGCGACCGGCCCCAGCAGCAGCGTGCGGTGGGCGAGCTCCTCCCAGGCGGCGATCCAGAGGTAGCCGATGCCGCCGAGCAGGGCGCGACCGGCGGCTCCGCGGGTGAGACCGGCCAGCGCCGGATAGACCGGCCCGAGGCCGATCAGGCCGAGGATCGGTGCCGCACCGGGGAGGGCGATCGCGTCGGGATCGATCGCCGGCAGGAGCAGCGGCGCGCCCAACACGGCGATCAGGGCCGCCACCCCCGGTTCCCCCGCGCCAATCAGCGTCCAGAGCAGGACGAGGACGAGCTGCAATGCGTACGCCGGCCGCGGACGCCCGAGGGCGAGCACACCGGGAACCAGGGCCGCGAGGGCGATCGGCGCCGGCGCCCCGGTCGCGATCAGTGCGGCGAGGCCGAGAGCGGCGATCCCCGCCCCGGGCAGGAAACGGGTGATTCCGGGGAGCGGCCGGCGTCCGAGGGCGGCGTCCTCGACGCCCTCGAATCCCTCCACCGCCGGCAGCGGGTCACCGTCCAGCTCATTGAGGTGCGCCGCGAGTGCAGCCTCCAGCTCCGAGGCGAGCGGGCGGACCTCCGGATCGGATTCGAGCGCCGCGTCGATCGCATCGGTCATCGCGTCGGGCAGCTCGGGGCGAACCTCCGAGAGGGGAGCGATGGGCTCGCCGATGGCGCGCGCCGTCGCGGCCGGTCCCTCCCTGATCAGCGGATGCTCACCGCAGAAGCATTCGTACAGCGTCAGTGCGAGCGAGTAGACGTCGGCGGATGGGCCCGGTCGCAGGCCGTCCGCCTGCTCGGGGGCCATGTAGGCCAAGGTCCCCACCACCGCTCCGGTCGCGGTCAGAGTCCGCTCACCCGCGATCCTGGCGATCCCGAAGTCGACCAGCTTCGCCTCGTCGCCGGCTCCGACCAGGATGTTCTCCGGCTTCACGTCTCGATGAACGACGCCCGCGCGGTGGGCGTGCATCAGCGCGGCGGCGGAGTCGGCGCCGACGCGGGCGACGAGACGGTCGTTGAGCTGACCGCGGCGTCCCATCACCCGGAGGGTTTCGCCCTCGATCAGCTCGGAGACGAGGAAGGCTCGCTCGCCGTCGCTGGCGAGCTCGTAGAGGGTGGCGATGTTCCGGTGCGCGAGGCGCGCGACGGCCTGCGCCTCCCGGGTCACCCTGGGCGCGCCGTGCTCCCGGTCGATGACCTTGACCGCGACGGGGCGCTGCAGCCGTTCGTCCCAGGCGCGATAGACGGTGCCGAAGCCACCGCTTCCGATCCGGTCCTCGATCCGGAATCTGCCCAGGATTCGCTCACCCACCATGGCTTCTCCAAGTTCGCCCCCGAATCCCCCCTTCCTGCGTGTCCAGGGGCGCTGCCTGCAGGGACTCTTCGAGCTGAAGAACATGCGTCGCGCCCCCTGTTCATACTCTGGCCGGTTTGGCATTCCTCGATGAGGAACAAGACGACCTGGTCGTCGCCGATGAACCGGAGCGCCCGAGGCGCAGGGCCGGGGGGCCCCAGCGGCGACGCCAGCAATACCTGGTCCGACGCCTGATCGGCGTCGGGGTGGGCCTCGCATTCCTGATCCTGATCGTGATCGGGATCCGCGGCTGCCTCGAGGCCCGCTCGGATCGCGCCCTCCGCAACTACGACTCGAGCGTCGCGACGATCATGCAGCAGTCAGAGCAGAGCGGGAAGGACTTCTTCCAGGTGCTGAGCACCCCGAGCGGCGGCTCCAGCTCCGTCGACGTGCAGAACCAGGTGCTCGCCCAGCGGGACGCTTCGACCTCGCTTCTCGACCGCGCGGAGAGCCTCGACACCCCCGGTCAGATGCACGACGCGCAGGCGGCCGTGGAGCAGTCCCTGACGCTCCGCCGCAATGCGCTCACCGCGATCGCCGCCAACGTCACGCAGGCGGCCGCGCGAACCCAGACCGCCGACGCGATCACGACGATCGGGAACGCGATGGGCTCGCTATATGCCAGCGACATCCTCTGGACCCAGCTGGGCATGCCCGAGATCCAGAAGGTCCTCAAGGACGAGGGAGTGGAGGGCCAGCCGCTGCCGCCGGGCAACTTCATGCCCGCCAACGCCACCGACTACCTCGACCAGGCGACGCTGATCACCAAGCTGGGCGCGATCACCGGGTCGGCGACAGCCACCACGGGCGGGACGCACGGGCTGCAGCTCGACTCGACCACGATCGGCAGCGCCCAACTGTCGCCCGACCAGACCACGACCGTGCCGAGCGACGCCACGGAGATCGACATCGGCATCACCAACTCCGGCGACAGCGACGAGACCGGCATCAGCGTCGACGTGACGATCGGCGCCAGCACTCTCACCGGCCAGCTTCAGTCGCTCAGCGCCGGGGCGTCCGACACGGTCAAGATCCCGCTGACCAGCAAGCCGACCCCCGGGACGGACACCCAGGTTCAGGTGGTGGTCAACCCGGTGCGCGGCGAGACGCTGACGGACAACAACACCTCCACCTACACGGTCATCTTCAGCAGCTGACCGTCGCCGGGGAGCCCGTCCACAGCATGCGAATCGCGTACCTCGGCCCGAGGGGCACCTTCAGCGAGGACGCGCTGCACGCAGCCGTCGGCGATGAGGACGTCGAGACCGCTCCCGCGGCCTCGGTCTACGACGCGATCCTCGCTGTCCGCAGGGGCGAGGCCGACCGCGCGCTGGTGCCGTTCGAGAACTCGATCGAGGGAGCCGTGACGGCGACACTCGACACCCTCGCCTTCGACGCCGACGGCCTCACCCTCGTCGGCGAGTACGACCTGCCGATCCGCCACTGCCTGATCGCGAGGGAGGAGATGCCGCTGGAGCGAATCGAGGTCGTCCTGTCCCACCCCCAGCCGAGCGCGCAGTGCGCCCGCTTCATCCGCGAGAACCTGCCCCAGGCCGAGGTCAGGGCGGCGCACAGCACCGCCGAGGCGGTTCGGAAGGTCGCCGAATCGGATCAGCCCTGGGCGGCGCTCGGCGCCGAATCAGCGGCGGAGCTCTACGGCGCGGCCGTGCTCCGCCAGGGCGTCGAGGACGAGCCGGACAACATCACGCGCTTCGTCTGGGTGGCGCCGGATGGAACGGTTCCCTCCGGCCCCGGCCCCTGGCGGACGTCGCTGGTCTTCTCGGAGCTCGGCGAGGATCATCCGGGCGCCCTGGTGGACGCCCTTCAGGTCTTCTCGGACAGGGACATCAACCTGACCCGGATCGAGTCACGGCCGCTGCGGCGCGGCCTGGGGCGGTACCAGTTCTTCATCGACATCGAGGGCGCCTCCGGCGAGGAGCCGTTCTCCGGGGCGATCGAGGCGCTCAGATCCAAGGCCGAATCCGTGCGTGTGCTCGGCAGCTGGCCGATCGCGTCGCCGCCCGGAGTTCCAGGGGCCGGGTAGGCGCTGCACTACAATCGCGCGGGATATGGGCAACGGGGCCACCGCCGAGAGGGTTGCGGTCAACGGCCATGAGGCCGCCCATCAGAACGGCCACGACCCCGCCCAGGATGGAGATGCGGACGCCGAGGTAGCGGTAGCCGCCGCCCGGCGGCTGACGCGCGGGCGGGTGCTGGTCCTCAACGCGAGCTACGAGCCGCTCAACGTCTGCACGGTGCGGCGGGCACTCGTCCTTCTCCTCAAGGAGAAGGCGGAGGTCCTAGAGCACGGCGACGACGTCCTGCGCTCCGAGACCATGCGCCTCGACCGGCCGGAGGTGATCCGCCTGATCAGCTTCGTCCGCGTTCCGCGTGACATCCACCGGCGGCGCATCACCCGCAAGGCCGTCCTCGCCCGCGACGGGTGGACCTGCCAGTACTGCGGCTCGGACAAGCCGACCCTGACCGTCGACCACGTCATCCCGCGGAGCCGGGGCGGCGAATCGGTCTGGGAGAACATCGTCGCCTCCTGCGCCCCCTGCAACCGCAAGAAGGGGAACCGCCTCCCTCACGAGATCCGGATGCACCCGAAGCGCCACCCACGCCCACCGGGCCCGACGGTCTTCATCCGGATCGCCGCGCCGCGGACACCTGAAGCGTGGGAGCCGTACTTACTGACCGCGTGAGGCGTAATTGGCGACTTGGCGGCGCATAGCGCCACCTTCTCGCCAACTACTTCCGTTTCTTCTTTCGATCCGATTCCGCGCGCTGCTTGGCGGTCGCCGTGTGCTTCGGCTTCACCTTGGCCCTCGCCGCTTTCGGCTTTGCGGCCGACGCGCTGCCCGACGAGCTCCGCTTCTTCGGAGCCGGTCTTGCCTTCGGCTTGGCGGCTGGCTTCGGCTTCGGCTTCGGCTTCGGCTTGGCCTTCGGAGCGGTCGCGCTCGAACCGGAGCTCTTGGTCACCCGCGCCTCGCCGTTGCCGGAAGCCTCGGCCGCAGCGGCCTCCTCGGCGACGGTCTCAGAGGTCGGGGCGTCTGCCTCGACCGGAGCGTCGGCCGCAGCGGCGCCGTTGCCGTTGCCGTTGGCCTCGGACTCCACCACCAGCGCGACGGCACTGACGCGGTCGGCCTTCTTCAGGTTCATCAGCCTCACACCCTGAGTCGGGCGGCCCATGCGGGAGATTCCCTCGACCGCGTTGCGCTGGACCATGCCGCTCTGCGAGATGAAGATCAGCTCCTGACCCTCGCGTACGACCCGGGCGCCGGCGAGGCCGCCCTTCTTCGCGGTCAGCTTGGCGGTCAGCACGCCCTTCGCGCCCCGGCCCTTGACCGGGTACTCGGAGAGGCTGGTGCGCTTGCCGTAGCCGTTCTCGGTGACGACCAGCAGCTCTCCCTTCTTGTCCTGGGCGCTGACCACGTCGAGCGAGAGCACCTCGTTGCCCTTGTCCGAGACGTTCATCCCCTTGACGCCGGCGGTGCCTCGGCCCATCGGCCGCGCCTGGGCCTCCTTGAAGCGGGTCGCATGGCCCGACTTGGAGACCAGGATGATGTCGTCCTTGCCTGAGGTCATCCGGACGCGGACCAGCTCGTCGCCCTTGCGGACCTTGATCGCGATGATCCCGTCCGCGCGGATCGGGGTGTCGTAGTCCTTGAAGGGAGTCTTCTTGACCATCCCCTGCTTGGTGCCGAAGATCAGGAACTTGCCCTCGGAGAAGTCGCGGGTCGGGATCACCGCCATCACCTTCTCCTTGTCCTTCAGCGGCAGGAAGTTCGCCAGGGCCCGGCCGCGCGAGGCGCGGCTGCCCTCCGGCAGCTCGTAGACCTTCGTCCGGTAGACCTTCCCCTGGTTGGTGAAGAAGAGGAGGTAGTCGTGCGTCGAGCAGACGTGCAGGTGCTCGATGTAGTCGCCCTCCTTCATGTTCATCCCCATCACGCCGCGACCGCCCCGGCGCTGCTGGCGGTAGGTAGTCAGCGGCGTCCGCTTCGCGTAGCCGGAGGCGGTGATCGAGACGACCATCTGCTGGTCGGCGATCACGTCCTCGATGTCGAGATCTCCCTCGGAGGCGGTGATCTCGGTGCGCCGCTCGTCGCCGTAGCGCTCGCCGACCTCCTTGAGCTCGGTCTTGACCAGGGCGAGGACCCTCTTCTCATCGGCCAGGATCGCCCTGAGCTCCTTGATCAGCTTGGTGAGCTCCTTGTGCTCTTCCCTGATCTTGCCGGCCTCGAGCGCGGTGAGGCGCTGCAGGCGCATGTCCAGGATCGCCTGCGCCTGGGCGCGGCTGAGCTTGAACCTCTTGATCAGGGCGTCGCGCGCCGTGTCGGGGTCCTTGGAGCCGCGGATCAGCTTGATGACCGCATCCAGGTTCTTGAGGGCGATCAGCAGTCCCTCGAGGATGTGCGCGCGAGCCTCGGCCCGGGCCAACTGGTGCTGCGTCCGCCGGGTGATGACCTCCTTCTGGTGGCCGACGTACTGCTCGACCAGCTCGCGGAGGCTGAGGGTCTTCGGCACCCCGTCGACGAGCGCGACCATGTTGATGCCGAAGGCCTGCTGCATCGCGGTGCGCTTGTAGAGCTGGTTGAGCACCACCTGAGCGGGGTCGCCGCCCCGCTTCAGCTCGATCACCAGGCGCATCCCGGTCCGGTCGGACTCGTCACGCAGATCGGAGACGCCGGTCACCTTCTTGTCCCGAACGAGGTCGGCGATCTTGGCGATCAGGCCGCCCTCCCCTCCCTTCTTCACCATGAAGGGGAGCTCGGTGACCACGATCGCCTCCTTGCCGCCCTTCATCGGCTCGACGTGGGCCTTGGCGCGGACCCGGACCGATCCGCGGCCGGAGCGATACGCGTCGCGGATGCCCTGCCTCCCCATGATCGTGCCGCCGCCCGGGAAATCGGGGCCCTTGACGTGCTTCATCAGGCCCTTCATGTCGATCTCGGGGTCGTCGATGTAGGCGTTGACCGCGCCGATCACCTCGCGAAGGTTGTGGGGCGGGATGTTGGTCGCCATGCCGACCGCGATGCCGGTGGCGCCGTTGACGAGCAGGTTCGGGAAGCGCGCCGGCAGCAGGACCGGCTCGCGCGTCGACTCGTCGTAGTTGGGGCCGAAGTCGACGGTGTCCGCATCGATGTCTCGGAGCATCTCCGTGGCCAGCGGCCCGAGGCGCGCCTCCGTGTACCGCATCGCCGCCGGCGGGTCGTCGTCGATCGAGCCGAAGTTGCCCTGTCCGTCGACCAGTGGGTAGCGCAGGGCGAAGTCCTGCGCCATCCGCACCAGCGTCTCGTAGATCGCGGAGTCGCCGTGCGGGTGGTACTTGCCCATCACCTCGCCGACGATGAACGCGCACTTCCTGTACGCCCGGTTCGGCTGCAAGCCGAGGTCGTGCATCGCGTAGAGCACGCGCCGGTGCACCGGCTTGAGCCCGTCGCGAACATCGGGCAGCGCGCGCCCGACGATCACGCTCATCGCATAGTCGAGATACGAGGAGCGCATCTCCTTCTCGAGCTCGCGCTCCTCGATCTTGCCGTGCAGAGCCGCGTCCAACGTGTTCTGATCTCCGTCAGCCACTAGCGCTCACCTCCCCGAGGGAGGTTCCTGCGGCGACAGGACCCGCGGTCAGAGCGCTGTGTCTACACATCCAAAAACCTCACGTCTCGTGCGTGGCGTTCGATGAACTCCTTGCGGGGCTCGACCTTGTCTCCCATCAGGTCGGAGAAGGTCTGCTCCAGGCCGCTGGCCGCCGCCTCATCGATCTGGACCTGCTGCAGCGTCCTGCTCTCGGGATCCATCGTCGTCTCGCGGAGCTGCTCGGCGTTCATCTCGCCGAGGCCCTTGAAGCGGGACAGCGTGACTCCGTGGCGAGCGAGCTCAAGGACCTCGCGGCGGAGCTCCGAGAAGCTCTCCGCCTCGGCCTCCCGCTCGCCGAGGGTGATGGTGAATGGCGGCTGGCCCATCACGCTGACGACCTTGGAGTAGGCGTCGACCAGCTCCTTGTAGGGCTGGGACTCGAACAGGGCCTTGGGGAGCTTGTGCTCCCGCGCCAGGCCGCTGCGGCGGTGTGTCCCCTTGACGACGAGGCCGGTCGTCTTCTGGTCGATCAGCTTCGTCTCGTATGGGGCGTCCTTGGGGTCTCTCGCCCGGAACAGCTTTGCGGCCGCGGCCATCGTCTTGGCGCCGGAGCCGACCAGCTGGGCATCCGAGACGAAGTCGATCGTCTCGTGGCCGAACTCGGCGCGCAACGTCGACGACCAGCCCTCGACCGCCTTGAAGTGTCGGTTGAAGTCCTGCCAGCGGCGCTTGCTCAGCTTCCTGGGCTTGGCGTTCGCGGTCTTGGAGTCCTTGATCTCGAACTCCTCGATCTTGTCGGCCAGGAGCAGCTCCTCGAGCTCGCCCTCGCGCTCGACGTAGATCTCGCTGGAGCCGTTCTTCACCTTGTAGAGCGGCGGCTTCGCGATATAGACGAAGCCGCCGTCGATCAGCTCCTTCATCTGGCGATAGAGGAAGGTGAGCACCAGGGTCCGGATGTGGGCGCCGTCGACGTCCGCGTCCGTCATCAGCACGATCTTGTGGTACCGGAGGTCCTCGACCTTGAACTCGTCCTGGACCCCGGTGCCGATCGCCGTGATCAGCGCCTGGATCTCGTTGTTGGAGAGAACCTTGTCGATCCGGCTCTTCTCGACGTTGATGATCTTGCCGCGGAGCGGCAGCACCGCCTGGGTGTTGCGGTCCCGGCCCTGCTTCGCCGAGCCGCCCGCCGAGTCACCCTCGACGATGAAGAGCTCGGCGAGGGCCGGGTCCTTGACCGAGCAGTCGGCGAGCTTGCCGGGGAGCATCGAGTTCTCCAGCGCCGACTTGCGCCGGGTCAGATCCCGCGCCTTGCGAGCCGCGTCGCGTGCCCGCGCCGCGTCGACCGCCTTGGTCAGGATCCGGCGGGCGTCGGCCGGGTGCTCCTCGAGGAAATCGCCGAGCTGCCGGTTGACGACCTCCTTGACGAGTCCCTCGATCGGCGGGTTGCCGAGCTTGCCCTTGGTCTGGCCCTCGAACTGAGGATCGGCGAGCTTCACCGAGACCACGGCCGTCAGGCCCTCGCGGACGTCCTCGCCGGAGAGGTTGTCGTCCTTCTCCTTGATCAGGTTGCGCTTGCGCGCGATCGCGTTCAGCGTCCTGGTCAGGGCCGAGCGGAACCCGGAGAGATGGGTGCCGCCCTCGTGGGTGTTGATGTTGTTGGCGAAGCTGAACGTGGACTCCTGGTAGGAGGAGTTCCACTGCAGCGCCACCTCGACCTGGCCGTCCTTCGTCTCGCCCTCGAAGTAGATGATCTTGCGGTGGAGCGGGTCCTTGGACTCGTTCAGGTGCTTGACGAAGTCCGCGATGCCGCCCTTGTAGAGGAACTCGATCTTGCGACCCTCACCGCGCTCGTCGATCAGCTCGACCTTCAGCCCACGGGTGAGGAACGCGGTCTCGCGCAGGCGCTCGGAGAGGATGTCGAAGTCGAAATCGACCTCCTCGAAGATCTCGGGATCCGGCCAGAAGGTGATCGTCGTCCCGGTGCTCTTCACCGCGCGGCCCTTCTTGAACTTGGTGGTCGGCTTGCCTCGCGAGTAGGTCTGGGTCCAGACGGCCCCCTGCCGCCAGACCTCGAGGTCGAGCTTCTCGGAGAGGGCGTTGACGACGGAGATGCCGACGCCGTGCAGGCCGCCCGAGACCTTGTATCCCCCGCCGTCGCCGAACTTGCCGCCGGCGTGGAGCGTCGTCAGCACGACCTCGGCGGCCGGCTTGTTCTTGGCCTTCTTCATCTTGTCGACCGGGATGCCCCGGCCGTCGTCGGTGACCGTGCAGCTGTTGTCGGGATGCAGGGTTACGGTGACCCGCTTGGCATGGCCGGCGATCGCCTCGTCCACGGAGTTGTCCACGACCTCGTAGACGAGGTGGTGCAGCCCGCGGGGGCCGGTCGAGCCGATGTACATGCCGGGGCGCTTGCGAACGGCCTCGAGGCCCTCTAGGACGGTGATGTCCTTGGCGCCATAGGAGGAGCCTTTCGAGGGGGCCTTCGCCGTGCTCTTCGTCTTGCTTGCGGCGCTCTTTCGGGCGCCATTCGTGCGGGAGGGGGCTTTCTTGTTCGCTCCTCCGCGCTGGGAGGTCTTCGCCACTCAGCTTCCTTTCAGTTCCATCAGGGGATGCCTCGACCTTCGTGACCCGGCTCGGAGAGTCCTCGCGGACAAGGGGGTCGGGGCCTCACACAAGTAGACATAAGTCTACCAGTCGAAAGCACCGGAAATTGCGCCAAAGCCACACAAAACACCTGCAAATACGCATAAAAAGAAACTTAGTCGGGGTCTCCGGACGCCGTGAAGCGAATAGCCTCGAGCGCCGCCCATTCGGGCAGATTCGCCCTCACCTGATCGAGGATCTGGGCGCCGAGCAGGTCGAGCTCCTGGGCCCAGGTCGCCGACCGGCAGGCGACCGTGACCACTCCGTCCCGCTCGGAGACCGGGCTGGCCTCTCGCGCGACCGCCTCCCCCACCGCGCCCGGCCAGGCGCTCTGCACCGCCGCCAGCAGCGTCGCCGGCTCAGCTCCCTGAACCAGGCTCTCGAGAGCAGCGCCGATCGGGCGGGGTGTGCGCCGGCCCATCAGGCCGCCCTCAGTGCCGGCCCCGTCGCCGGCGCCCCATCGGTCACCTCGATGCGCAAGGCGTGCGACGAGGGAACATGGTCGGTCTCGGTCGCGCTGATCACGGACTGGCCATCGCCCTCCAGCAGGGAGACCAGGAGTTCCCGGTGTGCGGCGTCGAGCTCGCTCATCACGTCGTCGAGCAGCATCAGGGGTGCCCTCCGGCCCGCCTCCAGCAGGGCCGCCCGCTCCGCGAACAGCAGGGCGAGCAGGGCGAGCCGCTGCTGTCCCTGCGAGGCGAAGCGCCGCAGGGACCGATCCGCGACCCGGATCTCCACCTCATCGAGCTGCGGCCCGTAGGAGGTGTAGGCGCGGCCCAGATCCTGATCGCGGCGCCGGGCGAGCTCGGCCGCGAGCTCCTCCCCGCCGGCGGCGGCCCGCGGCCGATAGGAGACCTCCGCTCCCGCCAGTCCGAGCTTGCCGGCCAGGTCGGCGAACGGGGCGGTCAGCGCCTCGACCGCCGCCGCCCGCGCCTCGATCAGCGGCTCGGCGTCGGCGGCCAGTCGCTCGTCCCAGGAGGGCAGCGACTCGACGCCGCCGAGGCCGGCGCGGATCCTGGCCACCAGCGCGTTCCGCTGCGCCAGCGTGCGCCCGAAGCGGCGGCGCAGATCGGCCCGGGCGGGCCAGACGGCCCCGCAGAGGCGGTCGAGGTGAGCCCGGCGATGCGCCGGCGCGCCCTTGACCAGCTGCAGGCGGTCGGGATGGAAGACGCTGACCAGCGGCCGCTCGCCGACCTCGCCCGCCAGCGGCCTGCCGGAGAGCAGGTGCCGGCGCTCTCCGGATCGATCGATCGCGGCGAGCAGCGACCCGCCGTCCGCCAGCTCGAGCTCCACCCTGGCGCCCTCCTCCCCGTAGCGGATCAGGTCGCGGTCGTTCCCCGTCCGGAACGAGCGGCCGGTGAGCCCGAAGTAGATCGCCTCGAGCAGGTTGGTCTTGCCGGCGCCGTTCGGCCCGTGGACCATCACGACGCTCGCACCGATCTCGGTTCGCGCATCTACGAGGTTGCGGAACGCGCGGCACTCGACTGCGCCGAGGACCGGCATGAATCGGGTGGCTCCTCACTCATATGACGGGTGGCTCCTTCGGAGCCCCCTCGGATGAACGGGGCCCCCTCTCATCACACGTTCAGGCGAATCGGCATCACCAGATAGCTGAAGTCGTCGTCCGCCGACGGCTCCAGGAGCCCCGGCCGCAGCGGTGAGATCAGCTTGAGCACCACCTCCTCGGACTCGATGCTCTCCAGCCCGTCGCGGACGAACTCGGGGTTGAAGCCGATCTCCAGCAACTCGCCCTGATAGGGCGCCGGCAGTGCCTCACGGGCATCCCCCAGGTCGGGCGTCTCGGCGGAGACCACCAGCTCGCCATCCGAGAAGGAGAGCCGCAGGGCGGCATTGCGCTGCGCCAGCTGCGAGACGCGCCGGGTCACCTCGAGCAGGTCGGTCCGCGGCAGCTTGACCTCGTGCTCGTAGGACTCGGGCAGCAGCTGGGAATGGTTCGGGAACTGACCATCGATCAGCCTCGAGCTCAGCGACGTCTGCCCAACGCGGAAGATCGCCTGGTTGCGGGTGAGCCAGACGCTCAGCGCGTCCTCGCCGGCGGCCTCGATCAGGCGGGCCAGCTCGCGCAGGGCGCGCGCCGGCACGTTCGCCTCCAGCCGCTCGGGCACCGAGGTCTCGAGCTTGGTCTTCTTCACCGCGAGCCGGTACGAGTCCGTGGCGACCATCGTCATCTCCTCGCCCTCCACCGTCACCAAGACGCCGGTCAGGACCGGCCTGGCCTCATCACGCGAGGCGGCGCGGGCGACGCGGTTGATGGTGTCCCGCAGCGGTGCGGCGGGCAGCTCCACGGGATCACCCTCCGTCTCGGGGAAGCGCGGGAAGTCGTCGGCCGGCAGGGTGCGGAGGTGGAAGCGAGAGGAGCCGGCACTCAGCTCGACGTCCCGTTCGGCCTCGCGCAGCGCGAGGGTCACCGGGCCATCGGGGAGCGAGCGGGCCACCTCGACGAGCAGACGCCCCGGGAGGACCACCGAGCCGGCGCCCTCGATCTCACCCTCGAGGCCCACCTCGAGACCGAGCTCCATGTCCGTGGCGCGTAGGCGCGCTCCCCCGTTCGTCGTGATCAGGATCCCGGAGAGCGCCTGGAGCGCCGCCCGGGCCGAGACGGCCCGGGAGACGACGAGCAGCGCATCAAGGAGCGATTGCCTTGTGGTGTTGATCTTCATGGCCTGTTGGTCTTTGTCTTCCCTAGGAGTAGTAAGGGTTGTGGATGACGTGGATATGTGGACAGCCTCCTCTGACGATTCTTTCAATCGGTTCGGTCACGATCCATTGCGCCTCCGGATCGAAGCTCGGCGGTGAGCTCCTCGACGGCGCGCGAGAGGCTGGCGTCCTCGAGGGCGCCGCTCTCGACCTTGCGGATGGCGTGCATGACGGTGGTGTGATCACGGCGGTTGAAGGCCTGGGCGATCTGCGGGAGGGAGAGGTCGGTGAGCTCGCGGGTGAGGTACATGGCGAGTTGGCGTGCCCGTGCGACCGGGGCGCTGCGAGTGGGGGAGAGGATCTCGTCGACGCTGAGGCTGAGGCGAGCGGCAACCGCCTCCTGGACCTGGCGGGGATCGGGGTGTTCGGGCGGCGGCGGCGTGATCTCGCCGCTGGGCACGGCCCGGTCGACTGAATCGGGAGTCACGGCCGAGGCGGTCAGTGAGGAGAGCGCGACCACGCGGGTGAGCGCGCCCTTCAGGACCCGTAGGTTCGCCGAGGCTTTGGAGGCGAGAGCGCGCAGCGCGTCGGGAGGCAGCTGCTCGGTCTGCTCGCGCGCGAGGTTCCCGAGGAAGACGAGCCGGGTGGCGAGGTCTGGCGGCTCGACGGGCACGGTCAGGCCCCACTCGAAGCGGTCGCGGAGCCGGTCGGCGAGGGCGGAGAGCTCGGCGGGGACGCGATCGGCGGTGATCACGAGCTGCGCCCCGCCCTCGTAGAGGGCGTTGAAAGTGTGGAAGAACTCGTCGGCGGTTCGGGCCTTGCCCTCGAGGAACTGGACGTCGTCGATCAGCAGGACGTCGGCGCGGCGATAGCGCTCCTTGAAGCCCTCGATGCCGGCGCCGTGCAGGGAGGAGACGAATTCGTTGGTGAAGGACTCGGCGGTCGTGTAGCGGACGGTGAGCTGGGGGCTGTGTCGGTGCAGGTAGTTGGCGATCGCACCGAGGAGATGCGTCTTTCCGAGTCCTGGGGGACCGTGCAGGAAGAGCGGGTTGTAGGACTCGCCCGGAGCCTCGGCGATCGCCAGCGCCGCGGCGTGCGCGAGCTGGTTGCCGGGGCCGATGACGAAGCGCTCGAAGGTGTAGTCGGGGTTGAGGGCGACCTGGGACGCGGCTTCAAAGGAGGCCGGGGAGGCGGCGACCGCGTCATCTGGCGAGACGAGCTCGATCTCACGAAGGCCATCGACTGCGCGGTCCGCGGCGGCGCGCAGGAGGTCCATGTAGCGGCGTCTCACCCAGCGCACCACGCGCTGGGGCCCGGTCAGATAGAGGGTGGCGCCCCGGCGCGAGACCGGGGTGAGGGGAGAGAACCAGAGGCGGTAGGTGTCCTCGTGAACCGAGGCGGCCAGCTCTCGCTGGATCTCGCGCCAGGGATCCTCGAGATCCTGGCGAACGTCGCGAACCTGCCCCGGAACCTGGTCCTCCTCTCGCTCGAGCCGTGTGTGGACGAGCGGCGATCATAGGCTCGGCCCTGCTCGCCCGAAAGGGGGTGCCGGCGGACCTCCGTGCAAAACGCGGCGAAAACCGGGAAGGGGATTTCCCGGCGCAGAGCAACGCCTATACTGCCGTGCCCCTCGCCCCTCCGTCTGGGGCTCTCCCTGATGAAGCGGACCTATCAGCCGAAGAAGCGCAAGCGAGCCCGGACCCATGGTTTCCGGGCGCGGAGCGGCACCCGCTCCGGCCGCGCGATCCTGCGGCGCCGGCGTCAGAAGGGCCGCAAGCGGCTCACGCCCTGACGTTGGCCTCCGAGGGCCGTCCGGACGCTCGTCGGCGCCGTCTCTCCCGGAGCGGCGACTTCGATCGCGTCTACCGGGAGGGCAATTCGCGGGGCAACCGCTTCCTGGTCCTCTACTCCTTCGCGCGCCGCGACGATGAATCGAGCGACGGCGCTCGGCTCGGCCTGTCGGTCGGCCGGAAGATCGGCAAGGCCGTGACCCGGAACAAGGTGAAGCGAGCGGTTCGTGAGGCGTTCTGGGAGCTCTCGGACGGCCTCGAGGACGGTCATGACTACGTGATCGTCGCCCGCCCGGGCGTCGAGGGCCTGCTGGAGCGTGAGGGCCAGGATGGGCTGCGCTCCTCGCTCGCGGAGCTGGTCGAGGATCCCGGCGAGGAGCGTTTGTCGTGAAACGGTTGCTCGCCGTCATCCTGATCGCCCCGATTCGCCTCTACCAGCGCTTCATCTCGCCGGCGTTCGCGCCGCGCTGCCGCTACTACCCGACCTGCTCGGAGTACGCGGTGCAGTCGATTCGCGAGCTCGGGCCCATTCGCGGCTCGATCCTGGCCGGCTGGCGCCTGCTGCGCTGCAACCCGTTCAGCCGCGGCGGCATCGACGAGGTCTCCGATCGCAGGCTCTTTCGGGACGCCCACACGCAGTCGGAGCGTGCGAGCACGTCCGCCCTATCTGC
Source organism: uncultured Solirubrobacterales bacterium (assembly GCA_963728875.1). Lineage (GTDB taxonomy): Bacteria > Actinomycetota > Thermoleophilia > Solirubrobacterales > 70-9 > DASUPK01. The sequence goes on along the minus strand of CAVSLJ010000001.1, from coordinate 893,958 downwards.
ATCAACTGCCGCCACAAAAATCGCGGCCGCGTCGTCCAACAAAGCCGATCTGACGTAGAACTCCATCGCAATGTTCCTCGAGGCCCACATCCTGCAGCCGATCATCGATGTCTTCAACGACGTCCTCGTCTGGCTTCACGACAACGGCGTCGCCTGGGGCCTCGGAATCGTCCTGATCACCTGGCTCTCCCGCCTCGTTGTCCTGCCCTTCACCCTCAAGTCGATGCACGGCATGCGGGAGATGCAGGCCCTGCAGCCGTATATCAAGGAGCTCCAGGAGAAATACAAGGACGACCGCCAGCGGATGCAGCGCGAGCAGATGGCGCTCTTCCAGGAGCACGGCGTCAACCCGCTCTCGGCCTGCCTGCCGCTGGTCTTCCAGTTCCCGGTGTTCATCGCCCTCTATGCCCTGCTCCGCAGCAGCGAGTTCAAGGACGAGGTCGGGAACGCGGGCTGGCTCTTCGTCTCCGACCTGACCACCCACCCGACCGGGGCGGAGGCTGTCGTCCTCGTGATCCTCGCTGTCGCCGGCACGTTCGCCCTGCTCTTCTTCAACCCCGCCCCGACCACCGGCGGTGCCTCCCAGCGCTATCTGATGGCCGGGATCTTCTCCCTGGTGACCGTCTTCCTGATTCCGAACGCGCCCGCCGGCATCGCGGTCTACTTCATCGCCAGCGGTGTCTGGCAGGTCATGCAGCAGACCACCATCCACTTCGTCTGGCCGCTCCCGGCGGTGCCGACGCCGGAAGAGGTCCGGGCGGCGAAGCCGCCGCCCCCTCCGCCGCGCAAGCGGAAGCGGCGCAAGTAAGCGGCCACCAGGCCGCTCGCCACCGGAGCGAATGGCGAAGCCCGTAGCGACTTGGGTTGGGTGGCCGCTTGTGGCCGCGACCTGATGGCGAAGCCGTGTAAGACTGCGCCGATGGAAGGAGGAGGAGAAGGAGGAGTCGAGTCGCAGCCGACGGTGCTGCCGGAGGAGCCCGCCGAGCGGGTGAGGGTGATGCTCGAGCGGATCCTCGAGGAACTCGGCCTGGAGGCCTCCGTCGCCGTCGAGGAGGGCGACGAGGAGATCCACGCTGACATCGAGGGCGAGGACGTCGGCCTCCTGATCGGGCGCCACGGGCAGACGATCGACGCGATCCAGCTCCTCTCCTACCAGGCCGCTTTCCGGGGGCGTCAGGACCGCAAGCGGGTGACGGTGGACGCGGCGGGGTACCGGCGCCGCCAGGGCGAGTCGCTGCGGCGCCGCGCCGACATGGCGGCCGAGGACGCTCTCACCCACGGCGAGGCCGTCGAGATGGACCCGATGGGGTCGAACGAGCGGCGGGTCGTGCACGAGCACCTCCGTGACCGTCCCGAGATCGAGACCTACAGCGAGGGCGACGAGCCCAACCGCTACGTGGTCGTTGCGCCCCTCGTCTCCGATTGAGCTCCGCCCCGAGCGCCGCCGAGCCGGCCCTCGCAGCGCTCCTGGAGATGCTGGCCGACCCGCGCGCGCCCGTCTCCGCGTCCACCGTCGGCCGGGCTCGCGATGTCCACATCGCCGACTCCCTGAGCGGACTCGAGATCGATCCACTCACCTCCGCCCGCCGGACCGCCGACCTCGGCAGCGGCGCCGGCCTGCCCGGCCTGGTGCTCGCGGCCTGTCTTCCCGATGCCCGTTTCGACCTGATCGAGTCGCTGGGCCGAAAATGCGATTTCCTCCAGGAGACGGCCGATCGGATGGGGCTGGAGAACGCGGCCGTCGTTTGCGAGCGCTCCGAGGACTGGGCCTCCTCCCAGGGCCGCGAGGCCTACGACGCGGTGACGGTCCGCGCCGTCGGGTCGCTCGTGACGCTGGCCGAGCTCGCCTCGCCACTGCTTCGCGAGGGCGGCGTCCTGGTCGCCTGGAAGGGGGCGCGCTTCGGCGCCGAGGAGTCCGAGCTGGCTCAGGGGGCGCCGCGGCTCGCGATGAAGCCGATCGAGATCCGCAGCGTGCGGCCTTACCCCGGCAGTCGCGAGAGACACATCCACCTGCTCCGCAAGAATGGACCGACTCCGAACGGATTGCCCCGCCGGCCCGGGATGGCGGCAAAGCGGCCGTTCGGCTCCGAACAGCACTGACCCGAACCATTCGAATGGGAACCGTTTACGCGATCGCGAACCAGAAGGGCGGCGTCGGCAAGACGACCACCGCCGTCAACATGGGGGCGTGCGTGGCCGCCGACGGCCAGCAGACCCTGATCGTCGACCTCGACGCCCAGTGCAACGCCACGGTTGCGCTTGGTCTGCCCAAGGACTCCTCGCCCTCGTCCTACGACTGCCTCACCGGCGAGGTCTCGGTGGCCGAGGCCGCTCGCCCGGCTGGGCCCGACAACCTGTGGGTGGTTCCGGCGCACGTGAACCTGGCGGGGGCGGCGGTCGAGTTGCCGCGCTTCAGCGGCTACGAGACCCGGCTGCGCGACGGGCTCGGTCCCGTCCGGTCGCGGTTCGCCTACACGCTGCTCGACTGCCCCCCGTCGCTCGGACCGGTCGCCGTCAACGCCCTGGTCGCCGCCGACAAGGTGATCGTCCCGGTTCAGGCCGAGTACCTGGCGCTCGAGGGGCTGGTGCAGTTCCTCGACACCCTCAAGCTGGTCCGCCGTGAGCTCAATCCGGACCTGGAGATCGCCGGCGTGCTGATCACCATGCACGACGACCGCACCCGTCTCTCACAGGACGTCGAGCGGGAGCTGCGCGAGCACCTGCCGGCCAGGGTCTTCAAGACGGTCGTGCCCCGCAGCGTCCGGGTTGCGGAGGCGCCCAGCTATGGCATCCCGGTCTCGGAGCATGACCCGAAGTCCACCGGCTCCAGGGCCTACCGCGCCCTGGCCGACGAGGTGCTCTCCCTCGGAGCCGTCGATGGCTGAGCGCAAGCGCGGGATGGGGAGGGGTCTGGCGGCGATCCTGCCCGAGAGCTCGCAGGGCGGCCCCGAGCTTCGCGAGCTCGACGTCACCCAGATCGAGCCGAACCCGGATCAGCCGCGGGTGAAGTTCGACGCCGGCGCGCTCGACGCGCTGGCCGGGTCGATCGGCTCGGTCGGATTGCTCCAACCCCTGATCGTCCGTCCGCTCGAGGATGGGCGCTACGAGCTCGTCGCGGGGGAGCGCCGCTGGCGCGCGGCCCAGAAGGCCGGCATCGACCGGGTGCCGGCCGTCGTCCGGACTTCCCCCGAGGACGAGCGGCTGCAGGCCGCCCTGATCGAGAACATGGTCCGTGAGGACCTCAACCCGGTCGAGGAGGCCAGGGCCTGCGCCTCCCTCGTCGACGACCTCGGGATCTCGAAGGAGGAGCTCGCCCGTCGCGTCGGCCGCAGCCGCGCCGCGATCTCCAACCTGATCCGGCTGCTCGATCTCCCCGACCCGGTGTTGTCCCTGCTCGAGCGCGAGGAGCTCACCGAGGGCCACGGCCGCGCGATCCTGCAGATCTCAGACCAGGACAAGCGAACCCGGATCGCCAAGCAGGCGGCCTCGGAGGGTTGGTCCGTGCGCGAGACCGAGCGCCACGCCGGCCACGGCCCCCGCCGGAAGAAGGCTCCGGCGGGCGGGCGGATCTCCACCGAGGAGCGCGCGGCGATGGCCGACGCCGAGGATCTGCTCGGCTCGGCGCTCGGACAGGACGTCAAGGTCCGGCGTGCCGGCAACGGCGTCAGGGCCGAGCTCAACTTCGAGGACCTCTCCCAGTTGGAATCACTCGCCCGCCGGCTTCGCAAGCGTGACTAGAATCGGCGACCCCGGGCGATTAGCTCAGTTGGTTAGAGCGCGTCTCTGATAAGGACGAGGTCCCTGGTTCGAGTCCAGGATCGCCCATCGGCCCTCCTCGCTGTCTAGAACGCTTCTCGCCTGGAGCTGCGGAGCAGATCCACGGCGAGGCGGAAGGCGACGATCGGGTGTCGACGCGCCGAGCGCAGTGCGTACGGGAGGTAGGGAGTCCCGTAGGAGACGTAGATTCGCACGCCAACGCCGGCATCGCGCGCCGCGGCAAGGGACGGTTTGGCAGGCAACCCGAGTAGCAGCTGCAGCTCACACGGAGTGCCGCCGTCCCGCAGGCGCCGGAGCGCTTCCGCTGCCAGCCGGCCGTCGTGAGTGGCAACGGCGACTGGGGCGGCTCGGCCCGCCAGTCGCTCGACCACGGCCAGGAAACCCTCTCGAGGATCGAGGTCCGGCGCTCCGGGGTCCGGCCACTGGCCCTTGACCACCCGCACGGGCAGCTCCGTCGATGCCAGCCAGTCGGCGTCTGCCGGACTCCGTGACCAGCCTCCGGGCAGCGTGGCCCCTGCTCCGGCGGTGATTGCCGCCTCCAGCACGGCAGTCGCGACCTCGGGGCCCACGGAATCGAAATGCAACGGCACGCCGGCTCGACGGCCGCGCTTTGCCAGGGCGTCGAGTCGCCCAGCATCGAGCATCACCGCCGGCGGCTTGCAGGCGACCTGTACGCCGGGACGACCGGCCAGCGCATCGAGGACCTCGCCGTACGCCTGATTGACCGTATCCGGGTCCTCACCCTCCGCGTTCCAGTACCCGACGACCGTCGTCAGTCCGCGGTCACGAAGCTCTTCCTCGCGCTTCAGGGCATCCGTCAGGCCAGGCCCAGCCATATAGCGTCGCGCTGCCCTTCGCTGGACGGCGGTGACGATCTTCAAGGGCTGCGGCGCGCCTCGCGGCGGGAATGAGCCGCGGCCCGGATGTGTCCCACGGCGGTGGAGAGCGAACGCGGGCCAGGAGGATAGGCGGCCACCGTCACGCACTCGTCCACGTCCTCGGTCCACATCGAGGTCCAGGGCTCGATCCCACCCAGCAGCTGAACGGCCTCGAGGCCCTTCGCTGCGGCGGCGCGCACCACCTCCAACAACAGGAGCATGCCCGGCGAGCAGCGCTTGACGGCATCGTCGTGGCCGATCTTGAGCAGCCACAACTGGGAGCTCCATTCCACGGCCAGCTGCATGGCGACGCGGCGGCCACCCAATCGCAGGAACGCGATCCGCAGCTCTCCGCGCTCGGCCGCTGCGTGGGAGTAATCGCGATAGAAGGCGCCCCGCTCGGTGTCGACCGCCAGAGCGGTCCCTTCGCGGCCCTTCCAGCTGCGCGCCTCGATGGCAAAGGCCTCGTCGAGCAGCTCATCCACCGCTGTCACCTCTGGGGCCAGCAGCTCGACGTCGACCTCTCCCTCGGCGGTGGCACGCCGTCGCGCGCGCCGCAGGTCGCCCGCCCGCCGCTTGCTGAGGCGGCCCTCGGGCCGCGTCCACTCCTCATCCAGCCGGATGGCGCCGTGCCCGTAGGAATCGCGCGAGACGACGAACCCGAATGGGCGAAAGGCCTGTTTCAGAGCGCGGACAGACGGCGAGGCCGCGGGCAACCGGTGGAGGAGCACCGTCGTTCTCAGGCCGGCGATGCCGTCTGCCAGCTCGCGAAGCGCATCGTCGTCCTCGGCCAGTAGCTCGGAGGGCTCATACACCGCCGCGGCACCGAGCAACTCGAATTGGGCCCCGCGACGCACAAGCGGGGCAATTGCTCGCGGCTCCTCGACGCTGCCGACCACCACCACCGCAAGCGGGAGGCCGGCGTCAACAGTCTCGGCGCAGGCAACCGACCAGATTGCGTCCTGGGTCACGGTCTTCGCGGATCGTGCGGCAAGGCGAGCCCAACCGGGAAGAAGCCCGGCGATGATGTCCCTCTCCCTGAGGACTTCGATTTTCTCTGGAAGCTCGGCGGTCGCCATCGACGATACGCCCCGCTGCTCGGCGCTGGCGGTTCACTCTACCCGCCTCCGCGAGCAACACACACCAAATGGATTCCCGCCCCCGGAGAACGCCTGGGAATGCCGCGCCGTCATTGTTTGATTTCGTCAGATTCCGCGGCAGTGCGAAGCCTCTCCAGCGCGTGCTCGACCCAGCGGCGGAACATCCGCTCGCCGGCCATCGCGACCTGCACGCGAACGCTCATGCTCTTGGGATCGCTGCCCGCCTCCATCTCCATGAACGTGCCGCCCTGGCCCTCGGTGAGGACGGCCCGCGTGTAGGTCCCGGTGTCCATGCAGCGGATCGTGAGCTCCTTGCCGGGGATCATGCTGTCGACCTCCAGCGTCGTCTCGAGATCAGACATCGGCCAGGGCCGGGATTGGACGTTTCGGATGTGGCAGCCCTGCTCGAAGTTCCCGTCGATGCACTCGAAGCTGATCGTGTCGGGCCACCACTCGGTCTGGCGATCCGGGTCGGAGGCCAGCCCCCAGACGACGTCGAGAGGCGCGTCGATGAAGGCCTGCTGCCGGCAGTTGGTCGACACTACCCGATGGTACGACGGCCTCCGGCATCTGGACCACTCGGGGCCGCTCCTATAATCCGTGCGGACGCGTGAGGAGACCTGCGTGCAGAGAATGACCATCTACGGAGTCAGCTTCGACATGGTCGGCAAACAGCCGATCGTCTTGCTGAAGACGGTCGATGGCAACAAGTTCCTCCCGATCTGGATCGGCCACCCCGAGGCGGCCGCGATCCTGATGAAGCTGCAGGGCGCCTCCACGCCCCGCCCGATGACCCACGACCTGCTCTCCGACGTCCTCGATCAGATGGAGGCCAAGTGCGAGAAGGTCTCGGTGACCGAGCTGCGGGACAACACCTTCTTCGCCTCGATCACGATCTCCATGAACGGCTCCGAGATGGAGATCGACTCCCGCCCCTCCGACGCGCTGGCCCTCGCCGTCCGCACCTCCGCGCCCATCTTCGCCGCCGACGACGTGATCGAGGAGTCCGCGATCGAGTTCGAGGGCGAGGAGGTCGAGGACCAGGAGCAGGTGGTCGAGAAGTTCAAGGATTTCCTCGACAACGTCACGCCCGAGGATTTCGCCGAGGGCGGGGAGCCCTAAGCGGCCACCAGGTCGCTCCACTTTGGAGCGAAGGGCGAAGCCCGAAGCGACTTATGTTGGGCGGCCGCTCGTGGCCGTAGGTCCGGCGGCGGTGTTTGTGGCCGCCGAATGTGCTCGAAGCCGTGCTGAATTCAGAATTTGCTCGACGAGCTGCGTGAAGTCGATGCCGGCCGCCTCGGCGGCCATCGGGAAGAGGCTGGTGTCGGTGAGGCCCGGGATCGCGTTGACCTCGAGAACCTCCGGCCCTGAATCGCCGAGGATCAGGTCGACCCGCGCGAAGCCGCTGCAGCCGAGCGTCTCGTAGGTCGCCCTCGCCAGCTCCTGGACCTGCCGAGTCCGCTCGTCACCCAGGTCGGCGGGGCAGACGTACTCGGTGCGCCCGATCTCGTAGCGGGCCTCGAAGTTGAAGAAGTCCTCCTCGCGCGGGATCGCCTCGACCACCGGCAGGGCCTCGCCCGCGAGCACGCTGACCGCCAGCTCGCGGCCCTGCACGTAGCGCTCGAGCAGCACCCGGTCGTCGTAGCTGAAGGCGGCGACCAGCGCCTGCGGCACCTCGTCGCGGGAGGAGGCGAACTCGACGCCGAGCGACGAGCCCTGGCTCGCGGGCTTGACTACAAGCGGGAAGCCGAGCCGCTCCTCGATCTCCTCCAGCGTGTCGGCGGCTCCCAGCTCGCGAAAGGCGGTCGCATTGAACGCGGCCCAATCCGGGGTCGGGAGGCCGGCGGCTCGCATCTCGTGCTTGGCGGCGACCTTGTCCATGCAGAGGGCGCAGGCCGCGACGCCGGGGCCGGTGTAGGGGAGGTCGAGGATCTCGAGGAGCTCCTGCACTGTGCCGTCCTCGCCACCCGGCCCGTGCAGCGCGATGAAGACGACGTCCGGCCGCTCCGAGCGCAGCCGGTCCACGAGGTCGTTGCCGACGTCGATGCCCAGCGCTTCATGGCCCAGCTCTCCGACCGCGTCCTCGACACGCGCCGCCGAGCGGAGCGAGACCCCGCGCTCCAGAGAGCTGCCTCCCTTGAGGACGGCGACCCTCATCGCTTCGGGAGCGGAACGACCTCGCCCTCAGGTTCCGGGTCATCGTCGCCCGGCCCCGGACGCGAAGCGGAGGAGCCGGGCGTTTGATGGGTGATGGTCTCGTACAGCGCGACCTGCTCGTTGACGACGGCGCCGATGCGGCGGATCCCCTCGCGCAGGACATCCTCGTCCGAGGCGGAGAAGTTGAGCCGCATGGACGACGCACCGCGCCCGTCGACGTAGGCCGCGCGGCCGGGGACGAAGGCGACGTTCTCGCGCAAGGCCTTCGCAAGCAGGTCAGTGGTGTCGATGTAGTCCGGCAGCGTCGCCCAGAGGAAGAGGCCGCCCTCGGGCCGGGTCCAGTCCGCCTGCCCGGGGAAGTGGTTCTCGAGGGCGTCGAGCATCGCGTCGCGCCGGGTCCGGTAGATCTCGACCAGGTCCGAGATGTAGTCGCGCCAGCGGCCCTCTTCGAAGTACTCGCGAACGAAGTACTGGCTCAGGGTCGAGGTACAGAGATCAGCGGCCTGCTTGCCGAGGCCGATCTTCTCGAGCACTGGCGGTGGCGCCGCGACCCAGCCGATCCGGATCCCGGGGGAGAGGATCTTCGAGAGGGTGCCCAGATAGAGGACGTAGTCGCCGCCGTCCAGGTTGTAGAGGGTGGGCTCGGGATCGCCCTCGAAGCGCAGGAGGCCGTAGGGGTTGTCCTCGACGATCAGCACCTCGTGCTCGCGCGCGAGCTCGACCAACCGCCGCCGCCGCTCCTCCGAGAGGGTGACGCCCGCGGGATTCTGAAAGCTGGGCACGGAGTAGATGAACTTGGGACGGCGTCCGGAGGTGGCGAGCGCGCCGAGCAGCTCCTCGAGCTCGTCGATGCGCATGCCCTCGTCGTCGGTGCTCACCTGATGGACGTCGGCCTCATAGCTGCAGAAGGTCGGTACCGCGCCGGGGTAGGTGGGGGCCTCGCAGATCACCGGGTCGCCGGGGTTGACGAGGGTTTTCGTGATCAGGTCGATCGCCTGCTGGCCGCCCGTCGTGACGATCAGGTCGTCGGAGTCCGGGGCCATCCCCTCGGCGCCCATCACCTCGAGGATGCAGGACTTGGTCTCCTCGAATCCCTCGGTGGGGCCGTACTGCAGCGCCTCCGCGGAGGACTCGCGCGCGATTCGGGTCATCTGGGCGGCGAAGCTCTTGGCCGGGAAGGTGGACGTGTCGGGCAGGCCACCCGCGAGCGAGATCACCTCCGGCCGCGCGGTGATCGCCATCAGGTCGCGCATCGCCGAGGAGCGCATCACCTGGGTGCGCCGGGCGAAGAGACCCGCGTAGCGCTCCAGGTCGCGCGAGGTCGTGTGGGCGCGCCGGCGCCGCGGCGCTTCCTGCGGAGGCTTGGGTTGCCCCTTCCGCTCGGTCATCGGAACAGTGTGGCGGAAGCTGCGTGCCGTAAGCGACAATCAAGCCTTCACAAAACGGGTCGCGCTGTCGCGCGCCCTCGCACCGGTAGCCTCCCGCCCCGAATGCTGCTTGCCATCTGTCAGGGATTGGGCCTGGCCATCGCAGTCGGACTGATCATCGGAGTGGTCGTTCCTCCGATCATGCCCGCCTGGGGGGCCGTGGCCGGCGCCGCGCCACTCGGCGTGCTCGCCGCCGGAGCCGCCCTGAACGGGGCGGACGAAGCGCTCTGGCCGGCCCTGCCCGTCGGGGTGATCGGCGCCGGCCTCGCCGCGATCGTGGCCCGCGACGTCGCCTCCGGCGCGGCGCGGCGCCAGCAGGGCGACCTCGCGGCCCAGACTCAGGCGCAAACTCCGAGCGGGGTGACCGCCATCGTCGTGCTCGCGGCGGTCGTCGTCGCCGGAGTCAGCCTCGTCGTCAAGCCGTTCTCGCTGCTCGTCCTGGTTGCCCTGATCTGGCTGTGGGCCTCCCGCCGCCGGCAGGCCGAGCGCAAGCACGAGGGTCTGCGGGTCCTCCGCTAGTCATGCCCCGCAAGCTCGTTCTGGTGGTCGTCGACGCGATGCACCCCGAAATGCTCCTGCGCGCGATCGACGAGGACGTCGCGCCCACCTTCGGCGCCCTGGTCGAGCGGGGGCAGATGGTCGACGACGTGGTCTCCAGCTTTCCGTCGGTCACCCCGGTCGCGAGCTCGGAGATGATGACCGGCCTGGGTCCGGCGGGACACTGGGTGATGGGGATGAACTGGTACCACCGCCTCGAGCGGCGCTACATCGAGTACGGCTCCTCCTTCGAGGCGACGCGGACGTTCGGCCTCTTCCGGGCGATGTACGACCTTGTCTACAACATGAATCTCGACCACCTGAGCTGGCAGGCACAGACGGTGTTCGAGCGGCTGGGCGACGCCGGGATCCGGACCGCCGCGACCCCGTTCCTGATCTATCGCGGCCGCCAGCGGCATCAGCTTGGCCTCGAGGGCCTCGTCAAGCGAGCCGCCGCGGCGGCCAACTTCCGTCACGCGGTCTGGGGCCCCGACGAGTTCTTCTACGGCGACCTCTATGCGAGCCGGCCCACCGGCTGTGGGCCGAGCTTCACCCGGCCCGGCACACGTGACGAGTACTCGGCCTGCGTCGCCGAGAACCTGGTCACCGAGGGCGCCTACGACTTCCTCCTCTTCAGTCTCCCCGACAACGACTTCCATTCCCACCGCCACGGCCCCGAGGCGCAGGTGGACTCGATCGCCAAGGCCGACCAGATGTTCGCGCGGATCGTCGAGGCAGGGGGAGGGCTGGACGCGTTCCTCTCCGAGCACGCCGTTGTGCTCACCGCCGACCACGCCCAGACCGCAGTCGAGCATGCCCTCCCGCTCGCCGAAGAGCTCGCCGAGGACTGGGCGGTGCTTCAGCCGAACACCGATCGCCCGGAGGAGGCCGAGATCGCGGTCAGCCCCACGTCCCGCGCCGGCGCTGTCTACATCCTCGATACCGGCCGCCGCCACCCCGGCACCCATGAGCGCGCGCGCCTTCGCCTGCGAGACCTCGCTGGAGTCGATCTGGTCACCTGGCTGGCCCGGGATGACGGAGCTCCCGTCCTGCGCACCAGTGTCGGGCTGGATGATCCCGGTGGCGTCGAGGCCGTGGTCGAGCGAGGTGGGCGCGAGTTTCGCTTCCGCCCCGGCGGCCAGCTGCGCGACCTGCGCGGGAACAAGTGGAGTGTGAGCGGCGAGCCGGAGGCGCTCGAGGCGGACATCACCCGAGGCCGCTTCGAGTCCGAGGAGTATCCGGACGCCCTGGCCCGCCTCTGGTCGGCTCTGGTCTCGCCGCACGCCGGCGACATCCTGATCTCGGCCACGGAGGGCCACGAGTGCGTCGACTGGGGCGGCATCAGCCACGCCGGCGGAGGCAGTCACGGCTCACTCGGGCGCGGCGACTCGCTCGGCCCGGCCGTCTTCGTCGGTTGCGGGCCGAAGCGCCCGGGCAAGCGGCCGCAGTGGGCACTGCGCGACCTCGCACCGGTGATCCTCGAGCACTTCGGCGTGAACGGCGGAAGGCCTCAAGGTTGACCCCGCCCGTGGACACGGCGAAGCGCATCGGCCGCGGCACGCTGAAGCCCGGCAACTGGCTCCAGCTCTTCCAGTTCGGGGTCGTCGGTGCCTCCGGCTATCTGATCAACCTGGCCGTCTTCGCCGTCGTGAACAGCGGCCTCGGCATCCACTACATAGCTGCGGCGATTGTCGCCTTCTGCGTCGCCGTCACCAGCAACTTCTGGTGGAACCGCCACTGGACCTTCGACGCGAAGCACGGTCACGCCGGCTTTCAGGCCGCCCGCTTCTTCACCGTCAGCGTGCTCGCGCTGGTGATCAACCTGATCGCGCTCAAACTCCTCGTGGGCGGAGGGATGAGCGAGCTGCCCGCTCAGGCAATCTCCGTCGCGATCGCGATGCCGTTCAACTTCATCGGCAACAAGCTGTGGACCTTCGACGACTAGGGAGCGCAAGGCCGCACCACTTCGGAGCGGAGGGCGAAGCCCGTAGCGACTTATGTGGGGCGGCCGCATGCGCTCCCGCCTGATGGCGAAGCCAGGTCTCGTTGTGCTGGCGAAGCCAGGTCTCGTTGTGCTGGCGAAGCCGGGTCTAGTTGTCCTTGCTTTGTTGGTCGTCGCATCGACCCTCCTCCTCGCCCCCCCGGCACAGGCCGACCAAACCCCCCAGAAGGTCACGCAGACCGAGGCGGTCGAGATCGCCAAGCAGGACCCGAAGGCGGTCGCCGCCTTGCGCGAGCACCCCAACCTGTCGCCCTCGGCGAGCAAGAACGACTCCACGGGCCTCTGGGAGGTGGGCTTCTTCAGCGGCGACGACGAGCTCGTCCAGGTCGTGATCGACCCGGTGACCGGCAACACGATCGAGTCCTGGACCGGCTACCAGGTCGCCTGGCGAATGGCGCGCGGCTACCCGGGCGCGTTCGGCCGGATGGTGAACGCGCCCTACGTCTGGCTGCCGCTCTGCGCGATCTTCGTGCTGGGCCTGCTCGATTGGCGGCGCCCCTTCCGGCTCGCCCACCTCGACCTGCTGGTGATCGTCGCCGGCTTCGGGCTCTCCCAGTACCTCTTCAACAGGGGCAACATCGGGCTCTCTGTCCCGCTCGCCTACCCGCCTCTGATCTACCTGCTGGCCAGGGCGCTCTGGCTCGGCTTCAGACGGGTGCAGGGCTCCGGCCTGCGGCCCTCGCTGCCGATCGCCGTGCTCGCCGTGATGACGGTCGTCCTCCTCGCCGGCCGCATCACGCTGAACGTGGTCGACTCGAACGTGATCGACGTCGGCTACTCCGGGGTGATCGGCGCCGATCGGATTGCGGACCGCGAGCCGGTCTACGACAACTTCCCCGACGACGATCAGTCCGGTGACACCTACGGGCCGGTGGCGTATTACGCCTACGTACCGTTCGAGCAGGCGCTGCCCTGGAGCGGGACCTGGGACGACCTGCCCGCGGCCCACGCAGCCTCGATCTTCTTCGACCTGGCGACGATGACAGTCCTCTTCCTGATCGGCAGGCGATTGCGCCGGGGACGACTGGGGACCGAGCTCGGCATCATGCTCTGCTTCGCCTGGGCCGCGTGTCCGTACACCGCCTACGTCCTCGAGTCGAACACGAACGACGCGCTCGTCTCCCTCGGCATCGCGGCGGCCCTCCTCTGCCTGACCTCGCCGGTGGCTCGGGGAGTGACGCTGGGTCTCTCATCGATGACGAAATTTGCGCCCCTGGCCCTGGGGCCACTGTTCGCGACGTACGGGGCAACAGCGGGGAGATCCCTGCGGCGGTACGCGAAGGTGATCATCCCGTTCACGATCGCCTTCGCGGTCACGATCGCGGTGGTCTGCTTCCAGGCCCTCGAGGACCCCGGCCTCTCGACCTTCTGGCACCGCACGATCGCCGAGCAGGGCGGCCGGGACTCCCCCTTCAGCGTCTGGGGCCAGGACCACTCCCTGGGTTGGCTGCAGGCGATGGTCAAGGCGGCGGTCGTCGGGCTGGCGCTGCTGGTGGCCTTCCGGCCTCGCCGCCGCGATCACGTCACGGTCGCCGCGCTCGGGGCCGCGGTGATGATCGGCATGCAGCTCACCGTCGACCACTGGTTCTACCTCTACATCCCCTGGTTCCTGCCCTTCCTCCTGGTCGCCCTGCTGGCGACCGGCATCGTCCCGCTCAACATGTCGCGGCCGCAGGCGCCGCAAGAACTAGTCGCGGCGGCGGAGCCGCCGCTCCCAAGTGGAGCGGCTGGCGGTCGCTAGGAGACGGGGAGGAGGATCTGATCGATCCCCCGAGCGAGCCCGTCGTCCCCGATCTCGACCGCGACGCCCATGATCCAGACGTCCTCGTTCGCCCCATCGAAGCGGACCGGCATCTGCGTCTGGAAGGCGCGTAGCGCCTGCTCGCGCCTCACGCCGATCACCCCAGCGCGCGAGCCGGTCATGCCGACGTCGGCGATGTGAGCGGTCCCGCCGGGGAGGACCCGGAGGTCGGCGGTCGGGACGTGGGTGTGCGTCCCGAGCACCGCGGCCACGCGGCCGTCGAGGTGCCACCCCATCGCCACCTTCTCGCTGGTGAGCTCGGCGTGGAAGTCGACGATGAACGCGTCGGCCGCGCCGGCAAGCGATTCGAGCAGGTCGTCGATCGCCGGGAACGGATTGCGCTCGACCCGCAGGTGCATCTGGCCGCTCAGGTTGATCACCGCGACCCGCATCCCGGCGGCCTCGACAACCGTGTGACCCCGGCCCGGGTTCTGCGCGTGGAAGTTGGCCGGCCGGATGATCCGCTGCTCGGAGTCGAGATAGCCGTAGACGTCCTTGTGGCGGTAGGCGTGGTTGCCGAGCGTGATCACGTCGACGCCGGCCTCGAAGATCGGCTTCGCCGTCTCCTCGGTGATCCCGACGCCGCCCGCCGCGTTCTCGCCGTTCGCGACCACGAGGTCGGGCATGTGCTCGGCCCGCAGCTCGGGCATCGCCGACGCCAGGCCATCCCTTCCGGGTTTGCCGACGACGTCCCCTATGAACAGGAGCCGCATCAGGCGCCGGAGCGTAGACGACGTGCCCCTTCGACCATCCCGCTAGCTTTCGCGCGATGAGCCAGGCCACCCCCGTGCTCGAGGTGGAGGGCCTCTCCAAGTCGTTCGGCGAGCGCGCCGCCCTCCGGGAGGTGAGCTTCGATGTCGGTCGCGGGGAGCTGCTCGCCGTGCTCGGCCCCAATGGGGCCGGCAAGACCACGCTCCTCTCGATCCTCGCTGGGATCGCCAAGGCCGACTCCGGCCGGATCGATCGCTCCAACGGCGAGGTCGGCTGGGTCCCGCAGCAGGCCGGCCTCTACCACCGGCTCACGGTGGAGGAGAACCTGCGGCTCTTCGCCCGGATGGAGGAGGCCGAGGACGTCGAGGGGACGATCGAGCGGATGCTCGAGCAGACCGGGCTCGGGGAGCGGCGCCACGATCAGGTCTCCTCGCTGTCGGGGGGCAACCAGCAGCGGATCAATATCGCGATCGGCCTCCTCGGCGATCCCTCGGTGCTCCTGCTCGACGAGCCGAGCACGGGCCTCGACCCCAGCCAGCGGATCCGGCTTTGGGAGTTCGTCGCGGGCCTGTCCAGCGGCGGGACAGCGGTGATCTACTCGACCCACCAGATCGAGGAGGCGAGCCACTACGGCGACCGTCTGGTCGTGTTGGCCGATGGCGAGACGATCTTCGACGGCAGCTTCACGCAGATGCGCCGCGCCGCCGGGCCCCGGCCGAAGGGCCAGAACCCCGACCCGGAGAGCGACTTCGTCCGCTTCCTGAGGAAGCAGGGCCACTGATGCGCTGGCTGCTCGTCAAGGACCTTCAGCTGCTGCGCCGCTCGCCGCTGATCACCGGGCTGTTGATCGTCTATCCGATCGTGCTCGCCGTCCTGATCGGCCTGGCGATCTCGCGGAGTCCCGAGAAGCCGCGCGTCGCGTTTCTCAACGAAATCCCGGCCGGCGCCGGGCTCCAGCTCGGCGACGGCGGGTTCAGCCAGGACGAGGCTCGCCGCCAGCTCTGCGCCAAGATCGAGTGCGTCGACGTCTCCAGCCGCGAGGAGGTCGAGCAGAAGGTGAAGGACGGCGACGTCCTCGGCGGCCTGATCCTTCCCGCGGACTTCATCAGCAAGCTGCAGGGAGAGCTCAGCACCAACTCGAGCGAGCCCGCGACGGTCGACGTGATCGTCAACAACGACGATCCGCTCAAGGCCCAGGTGGTGGACGACCGGATCCGCTCGCTGCTCACCCAGGCCAACCTGCTGCTCTCCGAGAAGATCAGCAACGTGGCGGGGGACTACGAGCGGATTCTCGCCAACGGCGGATCGTTCGAGATCCCCTTCATCAACCAGACCGTCCACATCCTCGGGTTGCAGAAGGCCGAGGAGATCCTCATTCAGGTCGAGGGCAGCCTGCCCCCGGCCCAGCGAGCGCAGGTCACGGAGGTCAGCAACTTCGCTCGCCTCGCCCGCCAGAACCTCGCGCTCGCCAACAGCCTGCTCGCCTCGGTCCGCCAGCCGATCGCCGTGAACAAGGACGTGATCGCGGGCAGCGTGCCGCCCCTCGACACGTTCGCGGTCGCGGTCGCCGCCGCGATCACACTGCTGTTCGTCACCGTCCTGCTCGTCTCCGGCTCCCTCGCCCTGGAGAGGGAGGAGAACACCTTCACCCGCCTCACCCGCGGACTGGTCAGCCGGACCGGCCTGCTGGTCGAGAAGGCCACCCTGGGCACCGGCGCGGCGCTCGTGGTGACGCTGCTCATGCTGTTGGCGATCACGCCCTTCGAATCGATCTCGTGGGGCCGCATCTACCTGATCGTTCCGGCGATCCTGCTGGCGGGAGCGGCCTCCTCGGCGCTCGGCCTCGCGATCGGGGCGGCCGCTCGAGAGGTCCGCGCCAGCGCCCTGCTCGCGTTCGCGCTCGCCCTTCCGGTCGCCTTCGTCTCACTGGTGCCGTCGGGCACGGTCAGCAAGGGCCTGCTCGACGTGATCCACGTGATCGCCGGCGCCTTCCCGTTCCGCCCGGCGGTGGACGCCCTCTCCGGTGCCCTGTCCGCGTCCGGCCCGGATCTGGGCCTGCCGCTGCTTCACCTGGCCCTGCTGACCGTGGGCTATCTCGTGCTGGCGCGACTGGCCTTGCGAAGGTTTGCTTAACCCCGGCCCTAGAATCACTCCCATGAGCTTTCCGGCGACACGCCTTCGGCGCCTGCGCCGAACGGAGCCGCTTCGCGACCTGGTTCGCGAGACGGACCTGACGGCTGACCACCTCGTCCAGCCGCTCTTCGTCACGGCAGGCGAGTCAGTGCGCGAGCCGATCGAAACGATGCCCGGCATGGAGCGGCTCTCCATCTCGGAGGCCGTCGCCGAGGTCACGGAGATCGCCGCCGCGGGCGTCCGCGCCGTCCTGCTCTTCGGGATCCCCGCCAGCAAGGACGAGGTCGGCAGCGAGGCCTACGACGACGAGGGCGTCGTTCAGATGGCGGTCCGGGCCCTGAAGGAGGCACACCCCGAAATCGTCGTGATCACCGACGTCTGCCTCTGCGAGTACACCTCGCACGGCCACTGCGGGATCGTCCGCGAGGGCGCTCATCCCCGGACGCGAAGCGGAGGAGATGAGGTGGTGATTGACAATGACCTGACCGTCGAGCTCTTAGCCAAGACCGCGATCTCGCATGCCGAGGCCGGCGCCGACGCGGTCGCTCCGAGCGACATGATGGACGGGCGCATCGGGGCGATCCGCTCGCAGCTCGACGAGGAGGGTCACTCCGACGTGCCGATCATCGCCTACAGCGCGAAGTACGCGTCCGCCTTCTACGGCCCCTTCCGCGAGGCCGCGGGCTCCACCCCCGAGTTCGGCGACCGGCGCGGATACCAGATGAATCCCGCCAACGCCGATGAGGCCGTTCGCGAGGCGAAGCTCGATCTCGAGGAGGGCGCCGACGTCGTCATGGTCAAGCCCGCGCTGCCCTACCTGGACGTCGTCCGCCGGGTCAAGGACGCGACCGGGGCTCCCCTCGCCGCGTACCACGTGGGCGGCGAGTACTCGATGCTGAAGGCGGCGGCCGCCAACGGCTGGATCGACGAGCGCGCCGCCGCGATGGAGTCCCTGACCGCCATCCGCCGCGCCGGCGCCGACATGATCATCACCTACTTCGCCAAGGACGCCGCCGCCTGGCTCGCAGCGGGAGCGGTAGGCCGGTGAATCGGTCTCCCGACGGGATCACCACGGCGACCGCGACGCCGAAGCTGCGCTCGCGAAAGGGCGGCGCCGCGGTCCCGCTCGACGAGACCGACAAGCACCTGATGAACCTGCTCCAGTCGAGCTATCCGCTCGCGCCGGAGCCCTTCGAGCTGGTCGCGGCGGAGGCCGAGCTCGAGCCGGATGAGGTCAAGTCCCGCACCCAGCGCCTGCTCGACGAGCGAATCATCCGCGAGATCACCCCGATCTTCGACACGCGGGCGCTGGGGTACAGCTCGATGCTGGTCGCCGCCAAGGTCGATTCCGAGAACCCGCATCGGGCCGCGGGGATCATCAACTCCCATCCGGGCGTCTCGCACAACTACCTCCGAACCCACGAGTTCAACCTCTGGTTCACGATCGCCACCCCGCCCGACTCCGAGCTCGGGTTGCAGGGCACCCTCGACGTCCTGCAGCGACTGACCGGCGCGGAGTCGATCCGCCAGCTGCCGACCCTCCAGCTCTTCAAGATCAACATGAACCTGGAGATGGAGGGTGGGACGGAGGAGCTCTCGGCGGCCGTCGAGGCGGCTCCGCCCCGCGAGCTCGAGCGGCAGCCCTACGACGAGGTCGACGTCGCCGTGATCCGCGCGCTCCAGGGGCCGATGGAGGTCACCGACCGCCCCTATGACGCGGCCGCCGCCGAGGCCGGCATGAGCACCCACGACTTCCTCGACCACCTGCGGGGCATGGTCGACCGCAAGATCCTGCGCCGCGTCGCGGCGATCCTCTTCCACCGCCGCGCCGGCTTCTCGGCGAACGGGATGGGCGTCTGGAAGGTTCCCGAGCAGGGGATCATGGAGGTAGGCGCGCGCATGGCGGCAGTCCGCGGCATCTCCCACTGCTACCAGCGCCCCACCTACGCGGACTGGCCCTACAGCGTCTTCACGATGGCCCACGGCCGCTCGAAGGAGGAGTGCGATGCGATCCTCGATGGGATCGCCGATGAGCACGACCTGCACGGCGACGATCGCGCGGTCCTCTACTCCTCGACCGAGTTCAAGAAGATCCGCCTCCACTACTTCACCGACGACTACGCGCGCTGGGAGGCTGAGCACTCATAAGCCGGTCGGAGGAGCTGTACCGGCGGGCTCTCGAGGTGATGCCCGGAGGGGTCAACTCCCCCGTGCGGGCGATGCGCTCGATCGGGCGGGACCCGATCTTCATCGACCACGGCGAGGGCCCGTACATCTGGGACGTCGACGGGAACCGCTACGTCGACTGGGTCTCCTCCTGGGGACCGCTGATCTTCGGCCATGCCGATCCGGTCGTGGTCGAGGCGGTGCGCAGGGCCGCGGGGCGCGGCACCAGCTACGGGGCACCGACCGCGGGCGAGGTCGACCTGGCGGCGGAGGTGGCCGATCGCTTCGCGAGCGTCGAGATGATCCGCATGACGAGCTCGGGCACCGAGGCGACGATGTCGGCGCTGCGGCTGGCGCGGGCCGCCACCGGGCGCACGACGATCATGAAGTTCGCCGGCGCCTACCACGGCCACGCCGACGGCCTGCTTGCCGAGGGGGGTTCGGGTCTGGCCACCGCCGGGGTCCCGGCGAGCCCGGGGGTCACCGAGGCGCAGGCTTCGGACACGGTGATCGTCCCGTGGAACGATGAGGAGGCCGTGGTGGAGGCGATCTCCAGGGGGCGCCCGGCGGCGGTGATCGCGGAGCCCATCCCGGCGAACATGGGCGTGGTCCCGCCGGTCCCGGGATTTCTCGAGGCGATCAGGGACACCGCCGCCGAGGCCGGCTCGCTGCTCATCCTCGACGAGGTGATCAGCGGCTTCCGCGTCGCACGGGGAGGCGCGCAGGAACTGCTCGGAGTCGAGGCGGACCTGACCGTGATGGGCAAGGTGATCGGCGGCGGGCTCCCCGCCGCCGCCTACGGAGGGCGGCGCGAGCTGATGGAGCGTGTGGCCCCGGCCGGTGACGTCTACCAGGCCGGAACCCTGTCGGGAAACCCCCTCGCCGTCGCCGCCGGACTCGCCACACTGCGCAGGCTCGACGGCGCGGCCTACGTCGGTCTCGACTCCGCCACCACCCGGCTCGCGACCGGCCTGCGGCGGGCGGCGGGCGACCGTCCAGTCCAGGTGGCGAGCGTGCCGGGTCTGGTCACGGTCTTCTTCAGCGCGGAGCCGGTGCAGGACTTCGCCGGCGCCCAGGCCTGCGACGCAGTGGCCTACGGCCGCTTCTGCCGGGCGCTGCTCGATCGCGGGATCTTCCCGCCTCCCTCACAGTTCGAGGCCTGGTTCCCCTCGCTGGCGCACGACGAAGATTCGATCGATTGGACCATCGAGGCCGCCGGGGAGGCGTTTGAGCTCGCCATCGCCTGACGGCCCGGTCTAATCTCGGGCAGACGCATGGCCTCGACGTCAACCTCCCTCGGTGCCCTCTCGGCGCTCCTCCGCGACGGCGAGAACGTGATCACGCCGTACGTCCGCGACACCGACGAGGAGTCCGCGTTCGGCGCCCTGGCCGCGTCCGGCCCGCGCTCGGCGGACGCCCCGGAGGAGTACACGGTCCTGGTCGAGGCGATCAGGGAGGGCTACCTCCTCCACTACGAGACGCCGCGGCTGGTCGTGGGCGCCGACGGTGACCTGCGGCTCCTCGCCGGCGACTACCTGTACGCCCTGGGCCTCGAGAAGCTCGCGGCTCGGGGCGACCTCGACGCCGTCCAGGAGCTGGCCGACCTGATCAGCCTCTCGGCGCAGGTCCACGCCGAGAACGGCGACTCGCCACCGCGTCGTCTCACCGACGCGCTCTGGCTCGCGGCGACGGTCGCGGTGGGCGCCGGGGCCACTCCGGAGCACGAGCGTGCCAAGGAGGCTCTGCGCCGCGCCCACCCGCACGCCGCCGAGCAGTTGATCGGGACCGCTACCAAAATCGCCCGTCAGGCGGGCATGAGCGATGCGCTGGCGCTCGCAGCCGACTCGATAGGCTTCGCCTCAGACGACGTCCCAGATCGTGGCTGAAGAGGGAAACGACAAGCAGGGGGCACCGAAGGGCCTTCCCAGCCCCGACCCCGCAGGCTACTTCGAGGGCGAGTCCATGACACGCCGGAACGCCCTCACGGTCGCGGTCCAGGCGGTCGGGGGCCTGGCCGGGGCGGCGATCGTGCTTCCCGCCATCGGCTTCGCCGCCGCGCCGCTCTTCGAGCAGGAGGACCAGCCCTGGCAGGCGGTCGGCTCCACCTCCGACTTCACGCCCGACACCTACCGCCCGGTGGTGATCACCGCCGTCGAGGACATCGGCGAGACGGGCAAGACCACCGCCTACGTGCGCCAGGGCAACCCCACGATCACCGAGGGCCAGACCAAGTATCCGCAGGAGACCTCGAGCGAGTACATCGCGATCTCCACCCGCTGCGCCCACCTCGGCTGTCCCGTTCGCTTCGTCCAGGCCGCCGGCAACTTCATCTGCCCGTGCCACGGCGGCGTCTACGGCTTCCTGGGCGAGCGCATCGGCGGGCCTCCGGTCCGCCCGCTCGACCGCTTCCAGACCCGGGTCACCAACGGGCAGGTCGAGGTCGGCAACCGCTACAGCGTCACCAACAGCCTCGATCCCGTGCGCGCCCGCGACCCCGGTGAGTTCACCGGCGGCGTCTGGGAGTACCTCTACCCGCCGCGGCCCTCGGTGCCGCCGCCGCCGTAGGAGCGAGTCGGGTGCCGAAGCTTCCAAAGCCAGGTCCGCTGAGCCGCCCGGCAAGGCCGGGAGAGCGGAGCAACGGCGCGAACGGAAACGGCGCCGGTCCCGCGGAGCTCACCAAGGAGGCCGGGAAGGGCACCCTCGGCTGGGTCGACGAGCGCACCGGCGGCTCGGGCTTCCTCACCGGGATGCTCTATCGCAAGGTGCCGAAGGGCACCAACTGGTTCTACACGCTCGGTTCGGCGACGCTGTTCGCCTTCACCTTCCAGGCGCTGACGGGCGTCTTCCTGGCGATGTACTACACGCCGTCGCCGACGCAGGCCTACGGCTCGATCACCCACCTGACCAACGACGTCTGGATGGGCGAGTTCGTCCGCGGCATGCACAAGTGGGGCGCCTCGGTGATGATCGTCTGCATCTTCCTGCACATGGGGCGCACCTTCTTCTTCGGCGCGTACAAGTACCCGCGGGAGCTCAACTGGGTGATCGGAGTGGTGCTGATCATCCTCACGCTGGTGATGGGGCTGACCGGCTATCTGCTCCCCTTCGACCAGCGCTCCTACTGGGCGACGATCGTCGCCAACAACATCACCGGAACCGGCCCGGTCCTCGGGCCGTACCTCGCCGACTTCCTCCGCGCGGGCCCTGAGATCGGCGCCACCACCCTGTCGCGCTTCTACGCGATCCACATGCTCTTAGTGCCCGGGTTGATCATCGCCCTGATCGGGGCGCACCTCTACCTCGTCGTCAAGCTCGGCACGACGGCTCCGCCCTGGATGAAGGCCGATCGGCCCAAGTCGCTGCGCAAGGAGGAGGTCGGGTGAACCGGCGCGAGAAGGAGGCGTACCTCCGCGACTACGAGGTCCTGAAGAAGAAGGGCAAGCCCTTCTTCCCGTATGCGGTGATGAAGGACACGATGATGATGCTGATCGTCGCCCTCGTGATCGTGGGGCTGTCGATCCTCCTCGGCGCGGAGCAGGGGCCGAAGGTCGACCCGACCACCACCACCTACACGCCGCGACCCGAGTGGTACTTCTTCTTCCTCTTCGAGCTGCTGAGGGTGATCAAGCCGCCGTGGGCGGTGCCGATCGCGACCATCGGCCTGCCGACGCTCTTCATGGTCCTGCTGCTGTTACTGCCGTTCTACGACCGCAACGCGGAGAGACGGCCGGAACGCAGGCCCATAGCGACCACGGCGGGCATCCTGACGATCATCGGCATGGCCTACCTGACCTACCTCGGCGCCACCGCCGGCCCGCCGAGCGAGATCGACCTGAAGACGTCCGCCGCACTCGAGCCGGGCAAGGAGGTCGTCGCCCAATCGGGCTGCCTCGCCTGCCACAAGCTGGGCGACAACGGCAACGACGGCCCGGGGCCCGAGCTGACCGAGATCGGGGCCCGAATCCCGCGCAACGCGATCGCCCGTTCCCTCGAGGTCGGGCCGAGCATCATGCCCTCCTACTCGAGCCTCCCGCCGGCCAAGTTCCAGGCGCTGACGGCGTATCTCGCGTCACTGAACTGATCGCCTAATCTCGCGCGTATGAGTGTCTCGTCCGCGCCGAGCCGGGACTCCGAGGAGTTCGCCACCGAGGTCCGGGGGATGTTCGACCGGATCGCGGGCGTCTACGACCTGATGAACTCGGCGATGACGGCCGGGCTCCACCATCAGTGGCGCCAGCGGGCCGTCGACCGGGCGGAGGTGGGGCCGGGCTCCGACGCCCTCGACATCTGCTGCGGAACCGGAGATCTCGCGCTGGAGCTGCGCAGGAGGATCGGCCCCGACGGGCGCGTGGTCGGCAGCGACTTCTCCGAGCCGATGCTCGAGCTGGCGCGCCGGAAGAGCGGCGAGGAGGGGCTGCCGGTGGAGTTCGGCTGGGCGGACGCCCTCGAGCTTCCCTACGGGGACGCCAGCTTCGACGCGGTGACGATCGGCTTCGGGGCTCGCAATCTCGCCGACCTCGACAAGGGTCTCTCGGAGATGGCGCGTGTGCTGCGCCCGGGCGGCAGGCTCGTGATCCTCGAGATCACCCGGCCGCAGCGCGAGCCGCTGTCGAGCTTCTACTCGCTCTGGTTCGACCGGCTCGTCCCGGTGATCGGGTCCCTCGCCGGTGACCCGGACGCCTACAGCTACCTGCCGAACTCGGTTCGCATCTTCCCCGAGCCGGAGCGCCTCGCCGCGATGATCGATTCCGCGGGCTTCACCGAGATCCGCTGGCTGCTGCTGGCCGGCGGGATCATCGCCATCCACAGCGCGACCAAGGCCAAATGACCCGCTCCTCCGTACCGCCGCCGGTGACCGCCGTGATGGACGCCGCGAGCGCCTGGTTGCCCGTCCGTATGTCGGAGGTCGAGTCCCGTCTCGCCGAGGTGTCAGCGGGCTACGGCCCGCGGCTCGGAGAAGAGGCCGAGGCCACCCTGACCGCGGGTGGGAAGCGGATGCGGCCCCTGCTCGTCCTGATGGCCGCGGGCGAGGGTGCCGGCGATCGAGCCGTGCGGGTCGCCACAGCCGTGGAGATGGTCCACATGGCGACCCTGGTCCACGACGACGTGCTCGACGGAGCCCCGGTGCGCCGCGGCCGTCCCACGGTGGTGGCGCGCTCGGGCCGGGACCGCGCCGTGGGGGTCGGGGACCTGCTCTTCTCGCGCGCGTTCGCGGAGCTGGCGGTAGACGGGAGTGAGGCCGAGGTGGCGGAATTGAGCTCGGCGTCCGTGGCGCTGGTCCTGGGGGAGCTGGCCCAGCGACGCGATGCCTTCGACACCTCGGTCACCGAGGAGCGGTACCTGCGGCGGTGCGCTCTGAAGACGGCGAGGCTCTTCGAGTCGGCCTGCCGCCTCGGCCGCATCTCCTCCGGGAGGCCCGGCGCCGACGAGCTCGCCTCGTTCGGCCGGGAGATCGGCCTCGCCTTCCAGCTGCTCGACGACGTGCTCGACGTCACCGGCCCGCCGGAGCGAACCGGCAAGGCCCGTGGCACCGACCTGCTGGACGGCACCGTGACGCTTCCCCTGATCCTGGCGCGCCGCCTCGATCCGAGCCTCGAGTCGGCCGAGCTCCGCGGCCTCGATCAGGACGCCGCGGAGGCGCTCTGCGACCGGATCGCTGCCACGTCGGCCCTCGACGAGGTCCGTGATCGGGCCAAGGGCGGCATCGCCCGGGCGAAGCGGATCCTCGACTCGCCGGACTTCACCGCCGAGGAGCGCGAGCTTCTCGGCCTGATCGCCGACGGCGTCGTCGAGCGGTACGCCTAAACGAAGAGCGGCCCCGGAGGGCCGCTCTTCTGCAGGGAGGTGACTCGTTTTCGGAGTGGTACTTGGTTGGTGACTCGCTAGAAGTCTTCGGGGAGGATGCTGTCGTTCGCCAGCGCCAAGGCGAGCCGATCTGCCTCTTCCTCCATGTTGGCCCGGGTGAGGGAGCGGAGGTCCTCGATCAGTTCCTGGCCGCCTCGATCCAGCTCCTCGTCGTAAATGTCGACGTCGGACTGGCTGTAGGTATCGCGGCCCCACCACTCACACTCGGGGCAGCGGAGCTCGACGTTCCAGGCTCCGTCACCCTGCTCGTGCCAGGTGACCGGCTGAACGAGGATCGAGGAGCAGCTGGGGCAGGCGTGCATTCCCTCGGGGGAGCGCTGCCCGGTCTGGACCTTGTCCTCGGTGTTGGTTCGCTTTGGAACTGCCATCGTGGGGGATCTATCGGGTGTCGCATGCCCCACCTTTAGGCCCAAAAGTGAGTCTTTTCCGCGCCTGCGGATAACCCGCAAATTCCACGAACCGGCTCCCGCCACCGCGCGCCCTCGCCTGCGCCCTGCCTGGGCCGCCCATGCCCGGAATAGACTGGATTCATGGTTCTGAGCGACCGCACGATCAAGGAGGAGGTGGCCGCCGGCCGCCTCGTCTTCGACCCGTATGACGAGACGCTCGTGCAGCCCTCCAGCGTCGACATGCGGGTCGACCGCAGCTTCCGCGTGTTCAACAACTCCCGCTACCCCTACATAGACGTGCGGGAGCCGATGGAGAACCTGACCGAGCTGGTCACCGTCGAGGACGACGAGCCGTTCGTGCTGCACCCCGGCGAGTTCGTGCTGGGACAGACCCTCGAGCGCGTGCGGCTTCCCGACGACCTGGTCGCCCGCCTCGAGGGCAAGAGCTCGCTCGGCCGCCTGGGCCTGGTGATCCACTCCACGGCCGGCTTCGTCGACCCGGGATTCGAGGGCAATCTCACCCTGGAGCTCTCCAACCTCGCCACCCTGCCGATCACGATCTACCACGGCATGCCGATCGGGCAGATCTCCTTCATGCGCATGGACGGCCCGGTCGAGCACGCCTACGGCGCGCAGGAGGCCGGCAGCAAGTACCAGGGGCAGGCGGAGCCCACCGCGAGCCGCTTCTACCTCAACTTCCGGGAGCGGGTCCGCAAGTAAGGGTCGGGTAAGTCCTGGCGGCGCAACCCCCGCCTGCCGCTAACATCCGCCGCGATGCCCAACGTGGGACCGCTGGAGATAGCCGTCGTTCTCGTCATCGTCCTGATCATCTTCGGGCCGAAGCGCCTTCCGGAGCTCGGCAAGTCGCTGGGACATGGCATCCGCGAGTTCAAGGACTCCATCTCAGGGGACTCCGACAAGGATTCCCCCGAGGAGAAGCAGCGCGAGTTGCAGGCGAGCCAGCAGGTGCAGGCGAGCCAGCCACAGCCGCCCCAGGCGGCTGCTGAGAGCCCGGCGGAGCCCGTCGAGGGCGAGGTCGTCTCCGAGAACAAGGCCTAGTCAATGGCCCGGCTAGGGCCGGTCGACTTCGAGGACCGGCTCACGCTCGTCGAACATCTCGACGAGCTTCGTACGCGCATCATCATTTCGGTCGTCGCATTCGCGGTCGCCTTCGGTCTCTGCTTCTGGCAGAACAGCCATCTGCTCGACATCGCCAATGCGCCCCTGCCGGGCGACAAGACCCCGATCACCTTCGGGGTGGCCGAGCCGTTCACCACCACCGTGACCATCTCCGCCTACGCGGCGATCGTCATCTCCCTCCCGGTGATCCTCTACCAGGCCTACGCGTTCGTCCTGCCGGCGTTGACGACACGGGAGAAGCGGGTGGTCGTGCCCTTCCTGATGGGGGTCCCACTCCTGTTCGTCGCCGGCGTGGTCTTCGGCTACTTCGTCGTCCTGCCGGCAGCCACCAAGTTCCTCCTCAACTTCAACGACCAGCAGTTCAACATTCAGATCCGGGCGAAGGACTACTACAGCTTCTTCACCCTGACGCTCGCCGTGATGGGGCTGATCTTCCAGCTGCCGATCGGGATCCTCGCGATCACCCGGCTCGGCATCGTCACCCCGGAGCAGCTTTCGAAGAATCGCCGCTACGCCTACGTGATCCTCCTCATCGTCGCGATGCTGCTGCCGGGAACCGACCCGGTCACCATGCTGATCGAGGCGGTGCCGCTGCTCCTCCTCTACGAGCTCAGCGTGCTGCTCGCCAGGGTCGTCGGCAGACCCCCGGAGGGCGCCGTCGATCGCGACATCACCGTCTCGGAGCCGCCGCCCAGCGGGGCGGCGTAGGCGCAGCAGCACGTTCATCTAGGCTTCCGCCGTGCTCTTCGACCTGCAGTCACCCCGTCGTCGCCGCGTGGTCCGTGTCGTGTTCGGCGGCCTCGCGCTGATCTTCGCGATCAGCTTCGTCTTCCTCGGCGTCGGCACCGGCGGTGGGGGATTCAGCTTCAGCGACCTGTTTGGCGGGGGTAGCAGCAACAGCTCAACGGCCTTCGACAGCGACATCGAGGCGGCTCAGGCGAAGCTGGCGACGAATCCAAACGACACGGCCACGCTGGCCACACTTGTCCAGCTTCAGTATTCGGCCGCCAACTCCAACATCGACCCCAGCGGGGCTCCGACCAGCGACGCCGAGGACCACCTGCGAGAGGCCGCCGACGCCTGGAACAAGTACGTCAAGGCGAGCAAGGGAGACCTCAACCCCAACACGGCCGCCTACGCGCTCAACGTTTTTGACTTCCTGGCCAGGATCGACTTCTCCAAAGCTCGAACCGACACGAGCACGACCGATGCGCTCACCGACGTGAACGCCGCGGTGGCGGACTGGAAAAGCGCCGCCCAGGCGCAGCAGGTGCGGATCGAGAAGCTGCCGAAGGTTGTCAACTCCAACTCCTACGCCACGCTCGCCCAGTACCTCTATCTCGCCGGCGACACCAAGGGCGGTGACCAGGCCGCAGCCCAAGCCAAGACCGCGAAGGGGGCGTCGGATCCGGTGACGATCGACAAGCAGCTCCAGCAGTTCCAGCAGCTCGGCCAGCAGCTCCAGACTGCGATTAAGCAGCTCAACAAGCAGCAGCAGAGCCAGGGCGCGACCGGCGGCGGCGCAACGGGCGGCGCCGGCGGCGCCAATCCGCTCAACGGCCTCGGCACCGGCGGCCTCTAGCTCCTTCGCTCGCTTCCTATAATGCCGCCCTCCACCAGGGCCGTTAGCTCAGCTGGTAGAGCAGGAGACTCTTAATCTCAAGGTCACAGGTTCGATCCCTGTACGGCCCACTATCGATCGCGCCGCCGCTCAGCGGTCAGCGCGCGATCGCGCGGATGATCAACAGCAGGATGACCGAGCCGCCGATCGCGATCAGCCAGGTCCCGAGGTCGAAGAAGTCGTCGATCTCGCCGACGTCCAGAGCACTCGCGATGAAGCCGCCGATCAGAGCGCCCAGGATGCCGATCGCCGTGGTGCCGATGCAGCCACCCGGCTCGGTGCGGCCGGGGATCACCGCGCGGGCGATCGTGCCGGCGAAGAGACCCAGGATGATCCAGGCGATGATGCCCATCTAGCGCTGCCGCGGGGCGGCGTGGTAGCTCAGATACCAGAGGACGTGACGAGCGGCGCTGACGCTGACGTTCACGGGGGAGAGCAACCTGCGCATGCCCCGAACTGTATTGGGCCGCGCGGATCCTCGGCTCAGTAGTAGCCACTGATTTGGCTTCACAGGCGGATTTCCTGCCCTTTTGCGGTAGGTCAAACTCGCGCGGCTAGCATGCCCAACCCATGAAGCTGCGGAATCCGAAGCGGAGGCGCCGTCTCACCGCGCACCGGGCGGAGCGGGTGACGGTCGGGCTGGCGGTGTTCGCGGCGGGCTCCGCCGGGACGCTGATCGCCGGCGAGCTCCTCCGCATGGCACGCAGGCGTCGCGACAGCAGGGAGGCGGAGACGCCGGAAACCATCGCCGAGGTGGCCGGACAGGCGACCCGCGACACCCTCGCCGTGGCGCGCCGCGGGATCATCGCCACGCCGCACCACGAGACGGTGCTCTTCAACATCCTGCAGGGCTTCCTGGGAGCTTTCGCGTTCGCCCGGCTCGCGACCTGGGGAATCCGCCAGTCCTGGTGGCCGTCGGGGGACATCCACGTCAGCGGACGCCACATCCATCACTTCGTGCCGGGCATCGTCCTCGCCTTCGGCTCCGGGGTTGCGGCCCTGACGACCCGCGACGAGGGCGTGGAGTCTGCGCTGGCGGTCCCCTTCGGCGCCGGCATGGGCCTGACGATGGACGAGGCGGCGCTGCTCCTCGACCTGCAGGACGTCTACTGGACGCGCCAGGGGCTGTTGAGCGTCCAGGTCAGCCTGGGCGTGACGGCGACGCTGGCGGCGACGATCCTCGCCATGCGGATGCTCCGCCGCGGCGAGGAGAAGGGCGTCGAGGAGGGGCTCATCCCGACTCTCGGGGAGCACGGGATGCGATCGACGGGAGCGCTCGCCTAGCTAGGCAGCGGCTCGGAGGCGCGGTTCGGCCTCCTTGCCCATCCAGATCACCTGGTCGCGGCCGGGGCCGACGCCGACCAGCCGAATCGGAACTCCGAGGTGGTCGGAGACCGCGGCCAGGTACTCGCGGGCCTCGGCCGGGAGGTCCTCCTCGCGGCGGCACTCTCCGATGTCGCCCTCGAAGCCGGGCAGCTCCTCGTACTCGGGCTCGACGCTGTGGATGATCGACTGGTGGTAGGGGAACTCGTCGAAGACCGCGCCGTCGGGATGGCGGTAGCGGACGCAGATCCGCAGCGGGTCGATTCCGGAGAGCACGTCCAGCTTGGTGACGGCGAGCGCGGTCATGCTGTTCAGGCGGACCGCGTAGCGCAGGGCGACCAGGTCGAGCCAGCCGCAGCGCCTCGGCCGGCCGGTCGTCGTCCCCATCTCGCCTCCGCGCTCCCGCAGCAGGTCACCGAGGTCGTCCTCTAGCTCCGTGGGGAACGGGCCAGCGCCGACGCGGGTCGCGTAGGCCTTGGCTATGCCCCAGATCTCGTCGATGTCGCGCGGGCCGACTCCGGCGCCGATGCAGGCCGCGCCCGCGACTGGGTTCGACGACGTGACGAAGGGATAGGTGCCGTGATCGAGGTCGAGCATGATCCCCTGAGCGCCCTCGAAGAGGACGGTGCGCTCGGCGTCGAGCGCTTCCCAGCAGAGCCTCGCGGTGTCCGCGATGTGCGACTCGAGCCGGTGGCCGTAGGTGAGGTAGGCCTCGACCATCGTGTGCAGGTCGAGCTCGGGATCCTTGGCGAACGGCCGGAGCATCTGCTGCTTCGGGTCCATCGCGGTCATGATCTTCTTGCGGAGGATCTTCGCGTCGAGCAGGTCCTGGACGCGGATGCCGAGGCGCGAGGCCTTGTCCGCGTAGGCGGGCCCGATCCCGCGTCTCGTCGTGCCGATCTCGAGCTTGCCGAGCTTCAGCTCCCCGGCCGTGTCGAGCTTCACGTGGTAGGGCATGATCACGTGGGCGTTGGCCGAGATGCGCAGGCCGCCGACGTCGATGCCACGGTGGCGCAGGCCCTCGATCTCGCCGGTCAGCACTCCCGGATCGATCACCACCCCGTTGCCGATCGCGCAGATCTTGCCCGGGTAGAGGATCCCGGAGGGGATCAGGTGGAACTTGAAGGTCTCACCGTCGCGGATGATCGTGTGACCGGCGTTGTTGCCGCCCTGAAAGCGGATCACGACGTCCGCCTGCTCGGCGAGCAGGTCGGTGACCTTTCCCTTTCCTTCGTCGCCCCACTGGGCGCCGACTATGACGAGACCGGGCATGACCAGGGAATTATGGGGCCTGCGGTGGCCGGGTTAGCCCGTGGTCGGGCTAGTGGTCGAGCGGGCCGAGGGCGGAGCCGCCGCCCTCGCCGATAGAGGTGGCGACGTCCGCAGAGACGCGCATGCGGCGATCGTCATCGAAGAGGGGCAGCGGGTCGCCGCACATCTCCACCAGGCGCGAGACCACGCGCGCGCCGATCTGGTCCTCGAGCTCGTGCTCCTCGAGGTTGGTGGTGACCACCAACGAGCGCTGGGACTCGTAGCGCTCGTTGACCAGGGCGTAGAGCTGCTCCAGGACCCACTCGGTGCGGTTCTCGGCGCCGAGGTCGTCGATGTGGAGCAGGTCGACGGTCGAGAGGCGCTCGAACAGGTCCGAGTAGGACTGCTCCCCGGTCTCGGCGTCGAAGGTCCGGCGGATCCGGGCCAGCAGCTTGGGGAGGGAGTAGATCGCGACCGAGCGGCCCGACTCGAGCGCAATCCGCGAGACCAGCATCGCGAGGGTGGTCTTGCCCGTGCCGGAGCTGCCGTAGAGCCAGAGGCCGCGGCCCGCCTCGATGTTTTCCTCGATCGAGCCGCAGTAGTCCCGCACCCGGCGCACCACGATCTCGTTCATCTGCGTCACCGGCGGGCGGTCGAAGGAGACGCCGCGGTACTTGGCCGGGATCACGCAGTCGATTCCGCGGAGCCGCGCCTTGGCGACCATGCGCGAGCGGCAGTCGCAGGGGCGCGCGACGTCCTCGGGACCGAGGATCCAGCCCGATCCGTCGCAGATGCCGAGGCGGCAGGGCCGCCGATCGCTGGACGGCGAGTGAATCGCCACCTCAGGCCTCCTCGGCAAACGGGTCGGCGTCGGCGAACTGCTCGCCCTCGCTGCCGATGCCCTCGACGGGCGGGCTCTCACCCGCCGGCTGCTCGACCGGCGAACGATCCTCGCGCGCGCGGTCCGCGAACTTCGGATAGTGCTCGAGGAAGACCAGGCGGACCGTCCCGACCGGCCCGTTGCGGTGCTTGGCGAGGATCAGCTCGGCTCCACCGGGATCCTCGGAATCCTGGTTGTAGTAGTCGTCGCGGTAGAGGAAGCCGACCACGTCGGCGTCCTGCTCGATCGCGCCGGACTCGCGCAGGTCCGAGAGGATCGGCCGCTTGTCGGGCCGTTGCTCCGGGGCGCGGGAGAGCTGGGAGATGCCGATCACCGGGACGGCGAGCTCGCGGGCGAGGATCTTGAGCCCGCGGCTGAACTGCGAGACCTGCTCGACGCGGTTGGCTCGCGCATCGTCGGATCGCATCAGCTGCATGTAGTCGACGATCACCATGCCGAGCCCGTCATGGCCGCGGCCCTTCTCCTGGGCGTGCAGGCGCCGCGCTTTGGCGCGCAGCTCCAGCAGCCCGAGGTCGGAGGAGTCGTCGATCCAGAGGGGCGCGGATTCGAGCTGGTTGCAGGCCTTGACCACCTTCGGCCAGTCCTTGCTCGAGACCTTGCCCTTGCGCAGCCGGTCGCTGGAGATGCGCGACTGGGAGCCGATGAAGCGGTGGGCGA
The DNA here is from genome assembly GCA_963728875.1 of uncultured Solirubrobacterales bacterium. Classification (GTDB taxonomy): domain Bacteria; phylum Actinomycetota; class Thermoleophilia; order Solirubrobacterales; family 70-9; genus DASUPK01. The sequence continues at coordinate 862,122 of CAVSLJ010000001.1, read as the reverse complement.
GCTCCATCTCGGACATCTCGAGGGAGAAGAGGGCGACGGGCTTCTGGTGCTTCATGGCCACGTTCTGGGCGAAGTCGCAGACCAGCGTCGACTTGCCCATCGCCGGCCTCGCCGCGATCACGATCAGGTTGCCGGGCTGGAAGCCGCCGGTCTTGTCGTCGAGGTCGCGGAAGCCGGAGGGAGTGCCGGTGATGTCCGACGTCCCGCTGGCGAGCGCCTCGAGCTTGTCGATCTCCTCGTGGAGGATCGTCGCGATGTCGCGGAAGTCGACCGCCCGCTCCTCGTGAGCGACCTGGAAGAGGAGGCGCTCGGCCTGCTCGACCAGCTCCGAGGGCTCTCCGTCGCGCTCGGCGACCGACTGCTGGATGCGCTTCGCCGCCATGTCGAGGCGGCGCATGAGCGAGTTCTGCTTGACGATCTGGGCGTAGTGCTTGGCGCTGCCCGGGGCGGGGACCTTGGCGGCCAGGCTGGCGACCACGTCGCGGCCGCCGATCTCCTCGAGCTGTCCGTGCTTGGCGAGCGCCTCGGAGACGGTGAGGACGTCGACGGGGTTCGCGTCCTCGTTGAGGTGGATGATCGCCTCGTAGATCGTCCGGTGGCGGTCGCGATAGAAGTCCTCGGCATGGAGGCGGACATCGAGCAGCACGGGCTCGATCGTCGACTCCGAGACCAGCATCGCCCCGAGAACGGACTCCTCGGCCTCCAGGTTCTGGGGCGGGACGATGGTCGGTGTTCCGTTGGTCGCCAACTGCTCCTCGGTTTGCGCAGGGGATCGCTCGACCGGTCGGCCAAGTCACTCTCAAGTCTGGATACGGGCCCGGCGGATTCCCATGTGCCCCGAGTGCAACTTGATCCGCGCGAGCCCGGCTAGAAAATCACACGCGGCCGGTGCCCGCAGACAAGTTCGGGCTATTTGCGGCTCGCTTGTTCCAGGCACGAATCGTGCCTGGACCAGAAGGGCGCTGTTTGCGCCCTACTCCTTCGACTCGGCGACGATCGTCTTGACCGACGCCGTGACTCCGCCGCCGACCTCGACGTCGACCATGAAGGTGCCGGTCTCGCGGATCGGCTCCTCGAGGCGGATCTTCTTGCGGTCCACCTTGATGCCGCGGGCGGCCTGGATCGCCTCGGCGATCTCGGCGGAGGTGACGGAGCCGAAGAGCTTGCCGTCCTCGCCGGCGCGGTGGTTGATCGTCAGCACGGTCTTGCCGAGCAGCGCGGAGGTCTCGCCGGCGCGCTCGGCGGCCTGCTTCTCGGCCTCCTCGGCGCGCTCGCGCTTGCGCTGGGCCTCCTCGAGGGCTCCCTTGGTGGCGGGCTGGGCCAGCTTGCGGGGCACGAGATAGTTCCTCAGATACCCGGGCGAGACGTCGATCGCCGTGCCGGCCTCGCCGAGCCCCTCGACGTCCTTGAGCAGAACAGCCTGCGCCATCGGCCTAGCGCTCGCCGACGTAGGGCAGCAGGGCCAGCTCACGAGCGCGCTTCACGGACAGCGCGAGCTGCTGCTGGTGCTTCCGGGAGAGGCCGGTGACGCGGCGGGAGCGGGTCTTGCCGCGGTCGGAGATGAACCGCCGCAGCAGGTTCAGGTCCTTGTAATCGATCTCCTCGACGTTGATCCGCGTGTACTTCCGCGGACGGCCGCGATCGGACAGACCGCGGCGCCTGCGGCCGCCGGTTGGCGTCTGCTGTCGTTGCTGTCTCGCCATTCGACCGCGGCATGGTAGCGGTCAATCCGCTTCGCCATCAGATCGCGGCTACGAGCGGCCGCCACACATAAGTCGCTTCGGGCTTCGCCCTCCGCTCCGAGGTGGAGCGGACTGGTGGCCGCTTAGAAGGGAATATCGTCGTCCGAGCCGCCGCCGGAGCTGACCGTGGCGCCCTCGAAGTCCGAGGTGTCGGCCGGCACGTCGGAGCTCGGCTGGAACGTCCCGTTGTCGCCGCCGCCCGCGTTGTCCGAGCGCGAGCCGAGGAACTGGACGCTGTTGGCGATGATCTCGACCGCCTGGCGCTTGGAGCCGTCCTGCGCCTCCCACTCGCGCCAGTCGAGCCGTCCCTCGACGGCGACCGGGCGGCCCTTGGAGAGGTAATTGGCGCAGTTCTCGCCCTGCGCGCCCCAGACGGTGACGTCGAAGTAGTTCGGCTTGTCGACCCACTCACCGCTCTGGCCGTCCTTGCGGCGGCTGTTGACGGCCACTCGAAGCTTGCAGACGGAAGTCCCGTTGGGGGTCGAGCGCAGCTCGGGGTCCTTGGTGAGGTTCCCGGTGATGGCGACCACATTGATGTTGCTCGCTGCCAACTTGATCAGCTCCTCTTCCTTTCGATTCCGAACGTCGATCTTAGGTTGCCGCACGGTCGGTTCTCCCCCCCGGGGGGAAGAAAGGCCGGAAACTGCGCGGAGCTACTCGTCGCGCCGCGGGCGCCGCGGGCGATCGTCGCGATCCGGGCGGCCGTCGCCGACCGACATCGGGCGCTCGACCGAGGGCGGCGGGTTCGCCGGCGACTCTGGATCGACCTTGAAGATCCGGAAGCGCAGCACGCCGTCGGTGATCTTCAGGCTGTGATCGAGGCGCTCGAGCAGCGGCGGCTCGCCCTGGAAGCGGTAGAAGCGGTAGTCGGCCTCGTTCCGCTGCTTGATCTCATAGGCGAGCTTGCGCATGCCCCAGACGTCCGCGCGGTCGAGCGTGCCGGCCCCCTCGATCGCCTGGCGCACGTCGCCGGCGACCTTCTCGCGGGCCTCGTCGGCCGCCTCGGGGTCGAGCATCAATACGAGTTCGTAGTGGCGGTTCACAGCGACGCGCGACTATAGGGGAGAACGTCCGCCTGCGTTCGCTCAAGCGAGCGTGGGCAGCAGGCAGATCAGATGGGCGAGCGTGGGCCGGGTCGCGGCGATCGTGGCGGCGGCGATCGCCGGCATCGCGTCGTTGCCGGCGCTGCTCGGGAGCGGCGCCCCGCCGCCCGTCCCGCCCGACGTCGGCCTGACGCCGGCACCCGCATCCCTCGACCCACCCGCGGCGTTCCCGCCTCCGAACCCGGCACCGAAGGCGAACCCGCACGGATCTGGCGAGTTCCTCCGGCATATCCGGAAGAAACCCAAGATGGCGGCCACGAGGAGCCAGCACCTGGAGCACCGCCCGTCGAAACACGGTCAAACCACGCAGGGGACCCATTCGTCGCTTGTCTCGCCGGCGCCCGTCTACGCCGTGCCGCCGCCCCCCACGGCGGAGCACTTCGGCTTCGAGGGCTAGCCGACCTCGGCCGGGGACCGCTTCGCGCGGATGTCGTCCATCTGCTCGTCCACCCAGTCGCCCGGGTCGCGCTCGGTGATGATCTCCTTCAGGCGCCGCGCCCGGAGCGCGCGCTCCTCCGGCTCCATCGTGAGGGCGCGGTGGATCTGGTCCGCCTGCTCCTGGATGTCGAACGGGTTGACGGAGAGGGTGCAGTCGCCGAGCTCCTCATGCGCGCCCGTGTTCTCGGAGAGGATGACCACGCCGTCCCGCGTGTTGACCGCAGGCGCCTCCTTGGCGACCAGGTTCATCCCGTCGAAGAGGCTGTTGACCATCAGCAGGTCGAAGTGCTTGTAGCGGGCGACCGCCTCGTTGAAGTTCTCGTAGATCCGCAGGTCGATCGGCATCCAGTCGGTGGTGCCGTGGCGGTGGTTGATGACGGCGACCAGAGCCTCGATCCGCTCCAGGTACTCGGCGTACTCCGGGACGTCCTGCCGCGAGGGCTGCAGGTGGGCGATGAAGGTGACCTTCTCGCGGAACTCCGGGTGCTGCTCGAGGAAGACGTCGAAGGCGGTGAAGCCGCGCAGCACGTTCTTGGAGAGATCGGCGCGGTCGACCCTGATGATCAGGTTGTCTCGCCGCCGGCGCAGCAGCTCCTTCTCGTAGAAGGCCACATCCGATGACTCGGCGGCCCGGTAGAGCCGCTGCGTGTCGATGGAGAGCGGATATGCGCGCACCCAGATCTCGCGGCCCTCGTAGGTGACCGCCATCCGGTCGTAATCAGTCTCCAGCTCCATCAGCTCCCGGCAGCACTGCAGGAAGTTGCGACAGTAGGCGGTGGTGTGGAAGCCGATGATGTCGTTGGAGAGCATGCTCAGGTAGATCTCCTCCCGCCAGCGGTTTGGGAGGATCCGCCACGAGTCCGGCTGGGACCAGGGGATGTGGACGAAGTAGTGGAGGAAGGCGTCGGGACGCGCTTTGCGGATGAGGCCGGGGCAGGTGTACAGGTGGTAGTCGTGGAGCATCACGACTGGGTTCTCCTGGCCCTCGATCGCCCGGATCACGCAGTCGGCGATATCGTCGTTGACGACCTTGTAGCCCTCCTCCCAGGCATCCACCTCGGCCTGCCGGATGTCAGGCGCGTTGGAGAGATCCCAGAGGTAGTGCTGGATGAACCAGAGGATCGGGTTGGCGATCACGTTGTAGAAGCGGTCATACGCCGTGGGGTTGGAGGCGACCATCTGCACGTCGTAGTTGATCCCGTCGAGCTCGATGGGGACCGGCCCGTCGCTCTCGTTCGCCACGACGACGTCCTCCTCGGTCATCGCCGAGGCGATCCAGAGGGCGTTGCGATGTGAGACGAGCCCGGATAGTGCGGTGACGAGCCCGCCGCCGCCGCGATGAACGATGCGGTTGCCGCGGTCGTCGACGCCGAACTCGGCGGGGCCGCGGTTCGAGACGATCGTCAGCGGGTGCTCAGGCACCCTGCGTTTGTATCAGGCTAGGTCGAAGACCCCGAATCGAGATCCGTGAAGATCCGCAGCCAGTCGAGCAGCAGGCGAGGGGTCAGGAAGCGCTCGCGCGTGCGCTCCTTGCCGGCCCGCCCGAGCTTCCGCCCGAGCTCGGGGTCCTGCAGGACCTCGATGGCGCGCCTCGCCGCGTCGTCCGGCGAGGAGACCAGGTAGCCGTCCTCGCCGTCGACGATCTGCAGCGGGATGCCGCCGACGTCGCCCCCGATCGTCGGGCGGCCCTTCCAGAGCGACTCCGCGACCGTCAGGCCGAAGCCCTCCCGGATCGACTTCTGCATGACCACGTCGGACTGCGACTGGAAGGCGTTCACCTCGATCGCTCCGACGTTGTTCAGGTTGTTGAGGATCTTGATGTCCGGATCCGAGCCCGCGTACTCGAAGGTGCGGTGGAAGAACTCCCAACCCTCGGGGTCATCGGTGGCCATCGAGCCGACCAGGGCGAGCTGGATCTCCGGGATCTCCTTGGTGACCTGGCGGTAGGCGTCGATCACGCCGATCGGGTCCTTCCATGGGTCGAAGCGGGAGACCTGGGTGATCAGCGGCCGATCGACGTCGATGCCGAACTGGTTGCAGACGAAGGCGGCGTCGTCGGGGGAGAGCGCCATGTTCTTGGGGGAGAGGGGATCGATCGCCGGCGGCACGATGCGCACGCCGCCGTGGCCGTCGAGGCCATTCGGGACGTACTGCTCCATGTGCCAGACCGTGATGTCGTACTCCGAGATCAGCGGCAGCAGGCGGCTGATCGGCTCCGGGTTCGGCTCCGAGAGGTCGATGTGGCAGCGCCAGACCCAGTTCTTCGCGTGATCGGTCGCCTCGTGGCGCATCCCGATGGGCTGCGGGTCGTGGACGATGATCACGTCCCACTCGCCCTCGAGCGAGTCCGCGTTCATCTTGTTGTAGTGGTCGAACAGCTCCCACTGGTTGGGGGTGAGGGTGTTGGGGTCGCCCTGCAGCGAGTTGTGAAGGAGCTTCGTCGCGTTGAAGAACTCCTCGCGGCCCATGATGACCTGCCAGTGGGTGTCGACCCCCACGTCCCGCATCAGCGGCACGAGTGTGTAGAGGATCTCCGAGACGCCGCCGCCGAAGGCGGTCGCGCTCACGTGCAGGACGCGCTTGCCCTGCAGATTCTCCGAGAGCTCGCGGATCTCGTCGACCAGGCCGCGGCCGGCCAGGTGCGTGTAGTCGGCCAGGGACTTCGACCCCAGCGCTACCTCTTGGAGCATCTGCCGACGGTGGACGGTTGAGTGCGCAAGGGCGGAAAAGTACTCGTCAGGAGAGCGTTGCGCGCAGCCGCTCGATGCCTGCGTCCAGCTCGGCGCAGATCGCAGCGTGCAGCTCGGCGTTTGCCGCGGCGACGCAGGACATCTGGAACTCGTGGCTCGAGCCCAGCAGGGGCTTGTCGCCGAGCGACTGGCCGTATGCGTCGGTGACGATCGCCCCGCCCTCCTGAAGGCAGATCGTGGCCGCCGCCAGGTCGTACGGCGAGTTGTTGAGGACGGCGCCGCCGCCGACGCGCTCGAACTCCGACTGGATCTCGGGGACGTCGTCGATCATCCGCGGGCCCGGCTCGATATACGCGTCGAGCTGTCCCGTCACCACGCGCGTCATGTCGAAGGTCGCCGAGCCGAGGTCGAAGGTGCCGCCGCCGACCGATGAGGCATCGATCAGTCCCGCCAGGACCTCCACAAGCGCCCGCGCGGGCCTCCCGCGGAACCCGTAGGCCCAGAACATCCGCTCGAGTGAGCGGTTCTCTGACAGGCGCCCCGCCGGCTCGAGGCCCGCGCCCCGCTCGGCGACGAAGCTCGCCCCGCTCTTCAGCTCGAGCACGCAGCCGACCTGCACGTCGGCCATCGTGGGCTCGCCATCCAGGCGGGCGGCGGCCACCGAGACGCAGCACGACTCGAGCCCGGCGAGGGCCGGGCGCGTGCCGTCGATCGGGTCGACGATCAGCACCCATTCGGCCCGGTCCCCGGCCGGAGAGACCAGGCCGCGGTCCTCGGAGTAGAAGGAGACCTCGGGCGCCCGCTCGGCCAGGAAGGACTCCATCCGCGCCTCGGCGCGCTCGTCGATCTGGAAGGTGACGTCGCCGCCCTCGGCCGAGCCGGAGTGGGCGCGCCCGGCGTGCGCGCCGAGGTGGGGGAGGACCTCCTCGCGCAGGGTCGAGGTGAGGTCGGTGACGAGGGTTGTGATCGACGGCTTCGCCATATAGCCGCGGCTGCTTGGTGTCGGCGCTACTGCTGGACGTCCGCGGGCCGCGAGCCCAGCGTCACGTCGACTGTGGCGTGTTGGCTGCCCCGGAGGATGTCGAGCTTGACGGTATCGCCCGGCTTGTGGAGCGCGATCAGCTCCGAGAGGTCGTTGTTCTGGAAGACGGGCTTGTCGTCCACCGCGATCACCACGTCGCCCCCCGTCTTGATGTGCTGCAGCTGGAAGGTGGTGTCGCCGGTCGATCCCTTCAGGCCAGCGTCGTCGGCCGGGCTGCCGCTGACGACATCGGTGATCAGGGCGCCGTTCTTGGCGTCGATGCCGAGGTGGTCGGCGAGCTGCGGGTAGAGAGACTCGCTGGTGACCCCCAGGAAGGCATATTCGACCTTGCCGCCACCGCGCAGCTGGTCGAGCGAGTAGCGAACCGAGGTCACCGGGATGGCGAAGCCGACGCCCGAGTTGCCGCCCGAGTCCGAGGCGATCTGCTCGTTGATTCCGATCACGTCTCCCTTCGAGTCGAGCAGCGGTCCGCCCGAGTTGCCTGGGTTGATCGAGGCGTCTGTCTGGATCGCGTTGTCGATGCCGAAGTTGGTGAGGCCCTCGACCGTCCGGTTGATCGCGGAGATCACGCCGATCGAGAGCGACTGCGTCTCGCCGAAGGGGCTGCCGATCGCCGCCACCGGCTCACCGACCGCAAAGGTCGAGCGGCCGGACAGGGGAACCGGGTGCAGGTCGAGGCCGTCGGGATCCACCTTGATCAGCGCCACGTCCGCGTCGGCGTCGAAGCCGACGATCTGGGCGGGCACCCGGTTGCGGTCCCCGAACTCGACGAAGACCTGCTTCGCCTCCTGCGGCGTGCCGCCGCCGTTCAGGTGGCCGCCACTGGTGACCACGTGGGCGTTGGTGACGATGTCGCCGTCCTTGTCGACGACGAAGCCCGAGCCCTGGCCCGCCGAGCTGCCGCTCCCGAGGACCGTGCTGCCGCTGGAGTCGAAGACGGAGATGATCGTCACCACCCCGGGAGAGACGTCCCTGTAGATCTGGGCCGGGTTGAAGCTCCCGCCGCTCGACTGGATCACGACCGACTGCGTGCCGGTCGGCGAGCTCCCCTCCGTGATCGTGGTATCCCCGCCGCCGCCGCAGCCGGCCGCGATCAGCGCAGCCGCCAGGGCGACGGCGATTGCCGAACTGAGCCGCTTCACGCGGCGACCCCGGCGGGTTCGCGTTGCCGCCGGCGCTGCTTGGAGACGGGCAGGCTCAGGGTGAAGGCGGTGTGGCCGCGGCGCGAGACGACCGCGAGCCCACCGTGCATGCGGGCAGCCAGCTCGTCGGCGATCGCCAGCCCGAGGCCCGAGCCGGTCGCCGCGTCGCCCGTGTAGAAACGGTCGAAGACCTTGTCGATGGCCCGCGGGTCGATGCCCTTCTTGGCGTCGTCGCCGACGATCAGCTCCGCGGCGTTGCTCCCGCGGACAGCGGTGACCGTCACGTTCGTTCCCTGCGGCGTATGGGTGATGGCATTGTCGATGAGAATACGGATGATTTGTGAGACCCGATTTAGGTCGGCGAGGGCGACCACCTCACCTCGGCCGCGAACCTGCAGGCTCGACCCGTGCGCCTTCGCCGCCGGGCGGAACTCATCGGCGACCTCCCGGGCGACCTCCTTGAGGTCCACCGGCTCGCGCTGGATCTCGACCACGTCGGCATCGAGGCGGGAGAGGTCGAGCAGGTCGATCGTGAGCTTCTGCAGCCGCTCGATCTGCGCCCGCATCTCCGCGACGAAGGCCCGGCGCTCGGCGGCGGTGAGCTTCTCGGTCTCGAGCAGCTCGACGAACCCGCCGAGGGAGAAGATCGGGGTGCGCAGCTCGTGAGAGGCATTGGCGATGAACTCTTTGCGCGAGCTGTCGAGCCGGGCCAGGCGGCGCTGCATGTCGTTGAAGCTGCGAGCGAGCTGGCCGAGCTCGTCGGAGGAATCGACCGGTATCGGCTGGTTGAAGTTGCCCTCGGCGACCGCTTCAGCGGCCACGCGCATCCGGCGCAGGCGCCGTGACACGGCGCCCGAAGCCCAGAATCCGATCAGCGACGCCGCGACCAGCGCGATCAGCCCGGCGATCAGGATCTGCTTGCGCACCAGCGCGACGTCGTCATTGACCTCCGCGAGCGGGGTCGAGAGGACCTCGACCCAGCGCGTCTGTCCCGCCAGGTCGATCGGCACGGCCGAGGTCCCGACCCGGTTGCCGGCGACATGCTCCACGCCCGAGGCGACGTGACCGTCCGCGATCGCGGCGTCGGCGGTCAGGTAGCGGCCCTGGATCGCGGTGGCCTCGGCCTGCGAGTCGGCCACGACGAAGGAGGGGACCGGGCCCCCCGATTGGTCCCGCACCGCGAGCAGGGTCACCCGGCTCTCGGCGGACTGCGCCGTGGTGCGCACGAGCTCCTCCACCTGCTGCTGCGAGGCGCCGGACTCGAGGGCGCGCGCGAGGCGAGGCGCCTGCTCCACCCCGAGCCGCTCCAGCCGACGGAGCTTCTCCGCCGTCAGGCTCGATTCGAGCTGTGGGACCACGTAGAGGTAGACGAACGCGATCGCCGCCGCGGTGATCAGCGTGATCAGCGCCACCAGCCGGTTGCGGAGGGTGTTGAGCCTCAATCGCGGTCCGTGTCGCGGAAGCGGTAGCCGACACCGCGCACGGTGAACAGATAGTCAGGGTCCTTGGCGTCGGACTCGAGCTTCTCGCGAAGGTGCCTGATGTGGACGTCGACGGTGCGGGGGTCGCGATAGGTCGAGTCGCCCCAGATGTGCTCGAGCAGCATCTCCCGGGTGAAGACCCGGCCGGGCGAGGCGGCCAGGGCGGCGAGGATCTCGAACTCGACGTAGGTCAGCTGGACCGGCTTCGACTTGAGGCTGACCGAGCGGCGCTCGAAGTCGATCTCCAGGTTCCCGGCCTTGATCGGCTCATTCGCGGCGAGCGGCTGGCCGCCCATCCCGCCCCGCCGCAGGGCGGCCTTGACCCGGCTGCGGAATTCACGAACCGAGAAGGGCTTGGTGATGTAGTCGTCGGCCCCCATCTCGAGCCCTGCGATCTTGTCGACCTCGTCCCCCTTCGCGGTCAGCATGATGATCGGCACCTGGCTCCGGGTGCGCAGGCGCCGGCAGACCTCGATCCCATCCAGCTTCGGGAGCATGATGTCGAGCACCACGAGATCGAACCTCTCCTCTCCGAAGCGATCCAGGGCCTCTTGCCCGTCCAATGCCCCCACCACCTCATAACCTTCCTTGCGAAGCGGGTAGGTGAGCAGCGTCTGCACGGCCTGCTCATCGTCCACGAGCAGGATCCGCGCCTGTCCTCGCGCCATGCATGAAGGTTAGAAGGCGGCCCGCCCTCTGCTGATGATCGACTTGCGCCTCTACAGATACGCGCTGCTCGCAGTGCCGCTCGCGGCCGTGATCGCGATGTTCTCGCTGCAGTCGGTGCCGCCCTCCATTTCGGGCGGCGTGCCCCCCGACGCCTTCGATCCGGCGACCGCCGCGCCATTGGCGAAGCAGCTCGCCGAGTCCAGCGCCTATCCCACGCCCGGCTCCGCCGCCGACAACGCGATTGCCGAGCAGGTCAAGCAGCGGTTCTCCTCGATCGACGGCGCCACCGTCTCCGAGCAGCGCTTCGGCGGCTCCTTCCACGGGCATGACGTCGATCTGCGCAACCTGATCGCCACGCTGCCCGGCGAGTCCGACCGCCAGATCGCCCTGATCGCCCCGCGTGACGTCGCGCAGGGCAGCGGCGCCGTGACCACGGCGGCCGCTACAGCGGCCCTCCTGCAAATCGCCGAGGGCTTCTCGGGCTCGGTCCACCACAAGACTCTCGTCTTCGTCTCGACGGACGGATCCAGCATCGGGGCTCTGGGCGCCAAGCGGTTCATCGGCGACTACACGAACGCCGGGCTGCTCGACGCCGCCATCGTTCTCAGCCAGCCGGCGGTGCAGGAGCCGACGGCGCCGCTGGTGATCCCCTGGTCCACCGGGCCCCAGAGCACCGCCAGCCAGCTCAACGACACCGCCAACACGATCGTCTCCAAGGAGGCGGCGACCCCGGCCGGCGACGAGGGCCCGCTGTCGGATCTGTTCAGGCTCGCGCTCCCGGCCGGGCTGGGGGAGCAGGGCCCGCTGGTCGAGGCCGGCCTGCCAGCCGTCCGCCTCTCCTCCGACGGCGAGCTTCCCCTCGATCCCGGGCAGGACACGCCCGACAACTTCAACACCGACACCTTCGCCCGGTTCGGCCGCGCCTCCCTCGAGTTGATCCTCTCGCTGGACGCCTCCTCGGGCGCCGTGCGGCACGGCCCGAGCGGCTACATCGGCGTGGCGGGCAACCTGCTGCCGGGGTGGACGATCGCCATGCTCGCGCTGGCCCTGCTCCTGCCCGTGACACTCGCCGCCGCCGCCGGCCTGGCTGGAGCGGCACGCAGCCCGGTCGAGGCGGCACGTGGCGTCCTCTGGGCCTCGCTGCGGGTCGTCCCCTTCCTCGGCGCGTTGCTGGTCCTGTTCGCCGCGACCCTCGTGGGGCTGATGCCGAGTCCCGACTTTCCCTTCGACCCGCGGACCGAGTCTCTCGGGCTCGGGGGGACGATCGCGGTGGTCGTGGCGATCCTGGCCTACTGCGCGTCGGCCTTCTTCACGCGGCCCCTGCGCCCACCGCCGCCGCAGACGGCGGCGAGCGCGCCGCCCGCCGCCGTGTTGCTCGCCTGCGCCGCGACGCTCGGCATCTGGGTGGTCAATCCCTACCTCGGGCTGCTCGTCGCACTCGGGCTGCAGGCCTGGCTGTTCGCCGCGACCCGGCCCGGCCGCCTCGCCGCCACGGGACTGATCCTGGTCGGGCTGTTGCCGCTGTCAGCGCTCGTCGGCAACCTGGCCGGCCGCTTCGACGCGGGCCTGGGGGTCTGGCACGACCTCCTGCTGATGCTCGCCGACGGCCAGATCGGGGCATCCCTGGCGCTCTTCGGCTGCCTGTTCGCGGGAGCCGGAGTGGCGATCCTGGCCCTCGGCGGCCGGCCGCCTCGGTCCTCTCCCGAGGTCGGGATCGAGGGAGAGATCTCGGTGCGCCGCCGGGCCCCACAGCGGGACGCCGAACCTGAGCCCGAGGAGGAGGCCCCGAGCGAGGCCGAGCCCGGCGAGCCCGGGGCGCGGGAGCCGGCTCAGCCCGAGCCGGAGAGGGACCCGCGCCTGTGGTCGAAGCCGCGCGGATGGATCTCGCCGCCGCCAGGGAGGCGCAGGGCGATGCCCTGGCCGTTCGTGGCATAGCCGATCTCGGTCAGCTCGGTTCCGGTCTTCGCCGTCGCCTCCGAGGCGGCGGCCATCCGGTCGGGCGGAAGCGCGACGAGCAGCTCGTAGTCCTCTCCTCCGGACGCGGCGAGCTCGAGCGCGGGCCCGATGCCTCCCGCCACTTCCTCCAGCCCCGGCGCGAGGGGGATCCGATCGAGGTCGATCTCGAGCCGGCACCCGCTCGAGGCGGCCACGTGCCCCGCGTCGGCGCCCAGCCCGTCGCTGACGTCGATCATCGCAGTGGCACCCTCGGCGGCGAGGGCGAGCCCCTCCCTGAGCCGCGGGACGGGATCGATCTGGCGCATCAGCATCGCCTCCCGCAGCTCCGGCGGGATGATTTCACCGCGGCCGTCCATCAGGGCAAGGGCGCCGGACGCCCCGCCCAGCCTGCCCGTCACCGCGATCGAATCGCCGGCGCGAGCCCCCGCCCTCGTCACCAGTCGCGACCCCTCAGGCTCGTAGCCGACCGCAGTGACCGAGACCATCAGAACGGGCGACGACACGAGGTCCCCGCCGGCCACCGTGACGCCCTGGCGCTGCGCCACCTCGGCCAGGCCATCGGCGATGCCGAGCAGCACATCGTCGGGGAGATCGCCTGGCGCGCCGACCACCACGTAGGCCTCTCCCGGCAGCGCGCCCATCGCGGCCAGGTCGGAGAGCCCGGCCGCCAGGGCCTTGCGGCCGACGGCCTGCGGCCCGAAGTCCTCGAGACGGAAGTGCACGCCATCGACGACCGCATCGACCGAGACGGCGTTCGCCCCGTCTGCCTCGACCACCGCGGCGTCGTCCCCGCTCGGGATCCGAACTCGCTCGCCCTCGGTGGGCAGCCGCTCGTTGATCGCGGCGATCAGGTCGAACTCGCTTGCCGGCATGGGCCAAGGCTAGGGCCCGGCGCCGGCCGTGACGAGCTAGGGGGTGATGCCGCCGCTGCTGGGCGGTGGCGCGGGCGTCGCCGGCGGGGCGGGCGCCGGCTTGGGCGAGGGTGCGGGCTTCTGTCCCACGCCCGGGGCGTAGGCGCCCTTGTCGCCGCCGCTGTCGCTGTTCGAGTCGGTCGTGGTGGTCGGGGAATACGACGACGAGCATGAATCGGAGCTCGAGGAGCTGCTGGAGCTGCTGGAGCTGCTGCAGGAGCTGTAGCTGGACGACGACGTGTGTTCCCCGTGATACGAGGTCAGCGAAGGCAGGCTCGAGGGAACCTCGAAGTCGGGGCAATCACCGCCCTGGGCGGCCTCCATATACGAGCGCCAGATCGGCCCGGAGGTCGGGCCGCCGTACCCGGTCGAGGCCCGCGATTCCGGGTGCCCGGTCCAGACGGCGGTCGAATAGAGCGGCGTGTAGCCGACGAACCAGGCGTCGGAGAGGTCTTCGGAAGTGCCGGTCTTGCCGGCCTCCGAGGAACAGCCCATGTAGGTGTAGCCCGCGCCCGTGCCGCCGGTGATCACGCCCTCGAGCACCTTGGTGACCTCATAGGCCTGCCCGGGGGTGAGTACGCGCTTGCCCTCGTCCGCACCGGGCTCGTCGACTTTTCCGCCCGGGAAGACGACCCTGTCGATCGCCGTCGCGTCGTGGTGGACGCCGCCGTTGGCGAGAGTGGCGTAGGCGTCGGCCTGCTCGAGCGGAGTGACGCCTACGCTGAGCCCGCCGATCGCGTCCGCCGGGGGGATGAAGCAGTTGGGGCCGAGCTTGCAGGGGACGCCGCGTGCCCCCTTGATCCCGAGCGGTGAGGTGATGCCCATCTCGTAGGCTGTCCTGGCGATGTTCTCGGGACCCACATCGAGGCCGAGCTTCGCGAAGATCACGTTGACCGAGTCCCAGGTCGCCTCCGTCAGCGGCATCGTGCCGCCGCCCGGCTCGGCGTTGTTGACCGTCCAGGGCGCGCCGCCCTCCGTCTCCAGCGTGGCCGGCGAGGTGCCGTCGTAGTACGTGGTGTCGGGGTCGATGCCCTGCTTGATCGCAGCCGTCAGGTCGTAGGCCTTGAATGAGGACCCGGGCTGGCGCTGGGCATGCGCGGCGAAGTTGAACTGGCTCGTCAACGAATAGCGCTGGGTCGAGGCCAGCGCGACGATCTTGCCGTTCGACGGGTCGACGGACGCGAGCGCCGATGCCGGCCCGCCCCCCGAGTAGCAGACCGAGCAGGAGTCCACCGCGCTCTGCGCGGCGTCCTGGAGCTCCGGCTTGATCGTCGTGTAGACCTTGAGTCCGCCGTTCTGCACGGTGTTGACCCCGTAGCGGTCCTGGAGCTCCTGCTTGACGAGGTCGAAGATGTAGGGATCGCGGATCCGGTTGTACTTCTGGCCGGGGTCGAGGCCCAGATCCTGGCTCACCGCATCCTGGTACTCGCTCGAGGTGATCTTGCCCTGCTGCTCCATCGCGTGCAGCACCTCGTTGCGCCGGGCGAGCGCTGCCCGCGGGTTGAGGAAGGGGTTGTACTGGGACGGCGCCTGCGGCAGGCCCGCGATCATCGCCGCCTCGGGCAGGGTCAGATCCCGGGCGTGCTTCGAGTAGTAGGTCTCGGCCGCCGCCTCGACCCCGATCGCGGTGGCGCCCTCGTTCGTCCCGTAAGGAGCGGTGTTGAGGTACTTGGTCAGGATCTCGTCCTTCGAGTTCTGGTCCTCCTCCTCGTTGGCGAGGTGCGCCTCGATGATCTTCCGCTTGAGCGTGTCCTGCGGGTCCTGGATGTAGAGGTTGCGGACGAGCTGCTGGGTGATCGTCGAGCCACCCTCCACCGGCTTGCCCCCGGCGGTCAGGTCCTCCCAGCCGGCGCGGATGATCGCCGAGGGGTCGATGCCGCCGTGGCTGTAGAACCTCCGGTCCTCGATCGCGACGGTTGCGTCCTTGAGGTCCTGTGGAATCCGCGCGCTGCCGACCGGCTGACGGATCTTGTCGGAGTGGATCACCCCGAGGAGGGAGCCGTCGGCGGCATAGACCTTCGAGATCGTCCCCTTCGTGATCGGCCTCAGGCTTGCGAGCGACGGCGCCGAGTCGTAGACGTTGAGCAGCCAGAGGCCGAATCCGAGCACCCCCAGCCCGAGGATCGACCCCAGGACGAACCCGGTCACGAGGAACGGGTTCTTCTTTCTGCTCGTGCGGCGAAGCCGCCGGCGGGAGCGGGCACTCATGGTCCGAAAAGGGTACTCAGAGGGGGTTCAGGGGGATTTAAGTAATCCCGCCTCACGCAGGACGCCTTGCGCGTGCTCGCGCAGCTCCGTCTCGTGCGCCTCGCGGTCGGCTCCGGCGTCCTTCGCGGCCTTCACCTGGAGCCGGGCGCCCTCCGGCGTGAGCTCCATCAGGTGCGCGGAGGTCACCTCGCCGTGCTCCAGGGCCCTGCGGGCGGCCTCCAGGTCGGCGTCCGGGCGTAACCAGACGTCGACGGTGATCGGCGCGCTGCTGTTGCCGGCCGAGTGATTCACCACGGAGTCGGTCGTGACCTTCTCGTTGGGCACCATGATCAGGCCGCCATCCCCCGAGTCGACGCTCGTATAGGTGAGGGTGATGTCGACGACGCGGCCGTGGACCTCATCGCCGATCGAGACCAGGTCGCCGATCCGGATCGGCTGCGTGAACGCGACGACGACCCCGGCGACCAGGTTGGCGATCACCTGGCGGGCCGCGAAGCCGATGATGATCCCCAGCACCGCGGTCGATGCCAGCACCCCGGTGGCGAAGCGCTTGATCGAGGCGAACTGGCTGAGCGCCAGCGCGACCCCGATCAGGATGATCGCCAGGAAGAGCAGCCGGCGGATCAGCCGCAGGCGGGTTCGGGCCTCGCGGGAGAGCTCGCCGGTGTCGAGGCGCGTCGCGGCTCTGACGGCCCGCCCGATCAGCAGCCGGTCGACGATGATGGCGACGAGAATCGCGACCGCGATCGTGATCGCCGCCGAGATCTCGTCGCCGTGTGCCTGCCAGAAGGTCTGCTCCGCAGCAGCAACCATGCCGTCGGGCAGTATTCACCGGATGACCCGCGCTGTCTTCCTGGACGCCCTCGGCACGCTCGTGGAGCTGGAGCCGCCGTGGATCTCGCTGCGCGACATGGTGCCGGCCGAGGTTGGCGACGAGCAGCTGGTCGAAGCCCTCAAGGCCGAGATGGCCTACTACAAGGAGCACGCCCACGAGGGGCGGGACGAGGCTTCGCTCGCCGAGCTCCGCGAGCGCTGCGCGGACCTCGTTTCGCGGAAGCTCGGCATGGACGTCGGGGTCGACGAGCTGGTGGCGGCGATCCGCTTCTCCGCGTACCCGGACGCGATCCCGGCGCTCGGAGCGCTCCGCGACCGCGGCCTGCGTCTCATCGTCGTCTCGAACTGGGACTGCTCGCTGTCGCGGGTGCTGGAGCGATGCGGCCTGGGGGAGCTGCTGGACGGCACGATCACCTCGGCCGAGGCGGGCTCCCGCAAGCCCGCCCCGGCGATCTTCGAGCGGGCGCTGGAGCTGGCGGGGTGCGAGCCCGAGGAGGCGCTCCACGTCGGGGACACGGCGGAGGAGGACGTGGCGGGGGCCCGAGCGGCGGGGATCCGCCCGCTGCTGATCGACCGCGACGGCGGAGGTGGCGATATCGCCTCACTCGAGGAGATCGATCAGCATCTCTGAGATGGAGGGATCCCAGTACGCCGGGTTCTGGTCGCGCGCGCTCGCGATCTTCCTCGACAACGCCACCTGGCTGATCGTGGTCCTGATGATCCTGGGGTGGCTCCCCATCAACCCCGACCACGTCTCCGGCCTGGCCGCCGGGATCGCGCTGATCGTGATCGTCTCCCTCTGGTTCAACTACTTCGCCTTCTGCGAGTGGCGCTGGGGCCAGACCATCGGCAAGAACGCCGCCGGGATCGAGGTGCGTTCGCTGGACGGCGCCGAGCGGCTCACCTACGGGCAGGCGAGCATCCGGAATCTGCTCCGCCTCGTCGACTTCTGGCTGATCGGCGAGGTGATGATCGCGGCGTCTGCGAGCAAGCAGCGCCTCGGGGATCGGGCCGCGAAGACGGTGGTGCTGCGGCGCAAGCTCAAGCTGACCAGAGCCGCGAACGCCGAGTCCGCGGCGGAGACGCGGCCGATCTCCGGCGGCGCCGAGCCGGTGGTCCCGCCCGTCCCCGCGCCGGCCGAGAAGCCCAAGCCCGAGAAGCCGAGGGCGGAGAGGCCGAGCATGCCCGAGATCACCTGGGGCTTCGGCGATTCGATCTGGGGGCTGCTCGGCGGGTTGCTCCTGGTGGTGATCGTCCCGCCGCTCCTCGTCCTCCCCTTCGACCCGAACATCGGCGACCCGGACAAGGCGAGCGACGCCGCGATCCTCGCCACCCAGGCCCTCTTCGACGTCCTCCTGATCGCGGTGGCCGTCGGGATGGCCTCGGGTTGGCGGTTCAACCTCAGGCAGGCCCTGGGGCGGCTCGGCCTGAGGCGCTTCCAGCCGTCGGCGCTCGGCTGGATGTTCGCCGTGCTGGGTACGTACTACGTCGGCGCGATCGCGTTCTCGGCGATCGTCCTGCAGCCCAAGCAGGAGGACATCGGCAAGGAGCTCGGCGTCTGCAACCCGGGGATCGGGATCGCGATCTTCGCGGTGATGGCCATCATCGTGCTCGCGCCCATCGCCGAGGAGATCTTCTTCCGCGGCTTCTTTTTCGCGGGCCTCCGACAGCGCTGGTCGCTCTGGCCCTCGGCGTTGCTCTCCGGAGCGATCTTCGGGCTGGTGCACGCTCCGACCGGGCCCACCGCCGCCATCCCGCTCGCCGGCCTTGGGGTCGGGCTGGCCTGGCTGTACAACAAGACGGGATCCCTTTACCCGAGCATGCTCGCCCACTTCCTGAACAACGCGATCGCGATCAGCGTGGTCCTCGGCCAGTGCTGAGCGAGGAGCTTCCAGCAGCGGTCAGCGCCCACGGGCTCGCCAAGTCATACGGCGATCGAGTGGCGGTCGCCGGCATCGACTTCGAGGTGAAACCGGGCATCTGCTTCGGCTTCCTCGGCCCGAACGGGGCCGGCAAGACGACGACGATGAAGACGATCTACGGCCTCGCGACCGTCGACGGCGGCCAGCTGCAGGTGCTCGGCCTCGACGCGAACCGCGAGCGGCGGCAGATCAAGAGCCGGATCGGCGTCGTCCCGCAGGAGACCAACCTCGACGGGGACCTGACCGTGCGCGAGAATCTGCTCCAGCAGGCGCGCTACTTCGGAATCGACGCCGCGACGGCGACCGAGCGCGCCGAGGAGCTGCTCGAGTTCTCACTGCTCGCCGATCGCGCCGACGAGCGGATCCACAGCCTCTCCGGCGGGATGAAGCGCCGCCTCCTGATCTCGCGGGCGTTGATGGGCGATCCGGAGCTGGTCGTGCTCGACGAGCCGACCACGGGGCTGGACCCGCAGGCCCGGCTGGCGGTCTGGAATGCGCTCGACCGGCTGCGCCGCCGCGGCGTCACGCTGCTCCTGACCACGCACTACATGGAGGAGGCCGAGCGGCTCTGCGACCGCCTCGTGATCATGGACGAGGGGCGAATCGTCGCCGATGGCAAGCCCGCCGACCTCGTCCGCCATCACGTCGGGCGGGAGGTGCTCGAGCTGCGGCTGGACGAGGGCTGCGACCCGGAGCGCCTGCTCGGTTCGCTCAACGGCCGCATTCAGGGCCACGATCTGAATGAGCAGACGCTGATGCTCTACGCCGACAACGCGGAGAGGGTGCTGGAGGAGCTGGACCACGACGCCTTCCCGACCGAGTCCGCGCTGGTGCGCCGTGCCACTCTCGAGGACGTCTTCCTGCGCCTCACCGGAAGGAGCCTGCGGGAGTAATGGCGATGCTCGAGGAACCAGGCTTCGCTGGACTCGGCCCCAGGGTTCCGCTTCGCGAGATGGTCCCGGTGCCGCGGCTCGCGGGCGCGGTCTGGCTGCGGAACGCCAGGGTCTTCTCCAAGCTCTGGCGGGGCGCCCTGCTGCCGACCTTCCTCGACCCGTTCCTGTACCTGCTCGCGATGGGCTTCGGGCTCGGCACGTACGTCGCCCACATCAACGGCATTCCGTACAAGGAGTTCATCGCGCCCGGCCTGATCGCCTCGGCGGCGATGTGGTCGTCGGCCTTCGAGACGACCTACAACGTCTACTTCCGGATGAACGAGCTCCGGCTGTACGACAACGTCCTCTCGACACCGGTCGAGGTCCAGGACGTGGTCGCCGGCGATCTGGCCTGGAGCGCCAGCAGGGCAACCGTCTACGGCTGCGTGGTGCTCGCGGTCATCTCCGCTTTCGGGCTGGTCTCCTCCTGGTGGGCCCTCGCGATCCCGCCCTTCGTCTTCCTCGGCGGGATCTGCTTCTCGGTGATCGGCTACACGTTCACCACCCTGATCCCCAAGATCGACCTCTACTCCTACTTCTTCACCCTCGGCATCACCCCGATGTTCCTGTTCTCGGGGCTCTTCTTCCCGTTCAACCAGCTGCCGGACTGGGTGAGCGTCGTCGCCTGGTTCATGCCGCTCTACCACCTGGTCGAGATCACTCGCGGTCTGGCGACCGGCCCGGAGCTCACCTCGATCCTCGGCAACGCGGCCTGGCTCGCCATCCTGAGCGCACTTCTCTTCACGATCCCGGTGCGGGCGCTGCGCAAGAAGCTCGTGGCGTAGCAAATGCATCCGGCCGCTGGATCGTGCACAATTCCGCGTTCGTGATTCGCCGGGGAGGCATAGCCATCGTCCTCTGCGCCGCCGCCGTTGCGCTGCCCGCAACCGCGAGCGCGGCGACCGGTCCACCCACTCTGGACCTGAATGGCCCCAAGAGCCCCGGCCTGCTCGACAAGGTGACCGCGACCGGCAACGTGACCGGCGCCATGGCCGGAGAGAACGTCACGGTCCAGGTGGACGCCAGCGGCAACACCGTCGAGAAGAAGCAGCTCAGCGTCGGCGGGGACGGGAACTTCTCCTTCCCCTTCGTCGTCGACTCCTGCTGCAACTACACAGTGACCGCGACCAGCGGCGGCCAGAGCTCTCAGCCGCGGCGCTTCACCGTCCAGGTGCCGAAGCATCTGGGCAAGGGCGCGATCTCACATCTCTACAACCAGTCCCTGGTCGACGAGGGCTACTACGCGGGCGGCCACGTCAGCGGCAAGTTCAATCACGGCTCCCAGCTCGCGACCCTGGCGTTCCGCAAGGTCAACAACATGGCCCGGAACTACCAGTACAAGCCGGTCATCTTCGAGAAGCTGCTGCAGGGCAAGGGCGGCTTCAAGCCCCGCTATCACGAGGGTCATCACGTCGAGGTCGATATCTCGCGCCAAGTGATGGCGCTGGTCAACGGCGACGACGTCGTCTCGACCTTCCACGTCTCGACCGGCAAGCCCTCGACGCCGACGGTGCGGGGGACCTACCACTTCTACCGCAAGGACCCGGGCTACAACTCGGAGGGGATGTACTACTCCGTCTACTTCATCCGGGGCTACGCGACCCACGGCTACAACCCCGTGCCGATGCACGAGGCGGCGAGCCACGGGTGCGTCAGGAATCCGATCCCGTTCTCGCAGTACATCTATAACTGGATCAACCTCGGCGACGCGATCCACGTGTACCTCTGAGGCCGCTGCAAACCTTCGCCTGGCGGCGTCCTCGGTCGGGCGGCTCGCTCACGCACGATCTCAGTGCGCTCGCTTCGCCGCCCTCCCTGCGTCCTAGCCAGTCTCGGTTTTCGCGGCCTCAGCGTGCTTTGCTTTCCTTAGCCGTATGAGGGTGTTCGTCGCCGGAGCGACGGGGGTGATCGGCAGGCCGCTCATCAGGCGCCTGCTCGAAGCAGGTCACGAGGTGACCGGGACGACCCGCTCACCGGAGCGGGCTGAGACCCTCCGTGAGGTCGGGGTCAGGCCGGCGGTCGTCGACGCCCGCGACACGAGCGCGCTCCGCGGCGCCGTGCTCGAGGCGTCGCCCGAGGTGGTGATCAACCAGCTCACCAGCCTGCCCAACAAGATGAACTTCCGCCGGGCGGAGGAGACGTTCGGGCCGACCAACGAGCTCCGGGGAACGGTCGGTCCCGCGCTCGCCGGGGCGGCGGCCGAAGCCGGCGCGCGCCGGCTGATCGCCCAGAGCGTCTGCTTCTTCTACGCCTCGACCGGGAGGCGGGCGCACAGCGAGGACGATCCCCTGCTCGAGCTCCCGCCCGACGCTCCGGCGGGCCAGGGCCTGGTGGCGCTTCAATCGCTGGAGCGATCGGCGCTGGAGACCCCGGGCCTCGAGGGCGCCGTCCTCCGCTACGGGTACTTCTACGGACCCGAGGTCGAGATGGTGCCCGGCGGTTTCGAGGTGAACGATGTCCGGCGCCGCCGCGCTCCGATAGTCGGCGAGGGAACGGGGATCTTCTCGCTGGTGCACACCGATGACGCCGCGGCGGCGACGATCGCGGCGGTCGACCGCGGCGCAGGGATCTACAACGTCTGCGACGACGACCCCGCTCCCCAGGCGGAGTGGCTGCCCGCCTACGCCGAGGCGATCGGGGCAAAGCCACCGCGCCGCGTCCCGGTCTGGCTCGCGAAGCTGGTCGCGGGAAGGCAGGCCGCCGGGCTGGCCACGCGGCTCGAGGGCGCCTCCAACGAGAAGGCGAAGCGAGAGCTCGGCTGGCAGCCGAAGTACTCGAGCTGGCGCCGGGGGTTCAAGGAGGGACTGGGCTAGATCCGGCCGCGGTTCTTGTGGCGGCCGTTCGTGCCGGCGGCCACGATCGCCGTGCCGACTCCGAGAATCGCCGCGAGCAGCCCGCCGCCGGCGAGCACGAACAGCACGTAGCCGAAATCCCTCGTCCCGTTCCTCCCGAAGCTGATCACGGGCCCGCCGGCACCTGGCGCCCTGGTCGGGGAGACCGCCTCGTAGTCGCCGGCCTCCGGCACCCGCAGCTTCGCGATCGGCTTCCGCGCGTAATCGCCGTCGTCGAACTGATCGAAGACGTAAGGGGTTGACCCGAGCAACAGCTGGCCGCTGGTGGTTCGAACGCGGAGCTGCAGGTTCGGCGGTACCGAGAGCTGCCCACCGTCGGGCGCACGCTCCCCGTAGAAGATGATCACGTCGCCGGCCGGCAGATCGACCGACTCCCTGCCCGGCACCGGTACCTGTCCGTAGGCGTCCGCGTCGCGGCCACCGGCCGCCAGCTCGGCCACGAAGAGGACGATCGCGGCGACCACGGTGATGATGCCGACGCCGACCGCGAGCCTGTAGCCGGTCCGCATCGCAGCATCCTAGGATGCTGCGATGCCGACGGACCTGGAGCGCTCGAAGGACCTTCTCGTAGCGGAGCTGCGGGAGCACGCGCTCGTCATCGGTGAGGTCACCCTCTCCAGCGGCCAGAAGGCGCAGTACTACGTCGACGCCAAGCGGGCGATCCTGCGGCCCCGCGCCTTTCGCGCCGTAGGTGAGCTGATCGCCGCGGAGGCGGCGGAGCGCGGCGCGACCGCTGTCGGCGGGATGACGATGGGCGCGGACCCGCTGGCCAGCGCCGCGATCGGGGCCGAGGCGGGTGATGACCTGATCGCCTTCTTCGTCCGCAAGGAGAAGAAGGAGCACGGGCTGCAGCGCTGGATCGAGGGGCCCGTGCTGGAGTCCGGCACCCGGTGCCTCGTGGTCGAGGACGTGGTGACCACCGGTGGCTCGACGGTTCGCGCGATCGAGCGGATCCTCGAGGAGGGGCACGAGATCGCCGGCGTCGTCTCGGTGGTGGACCGGCTGGCCGGCGGCGGCGAGGCGATCCAGGAGGCTTCGGGCGGAGCCCCCTACCGGGCGCTCGTCACGATCGACGAGCTCTATCCGGACCGCCCGGACGGGGGCTGATCACTTACCGATGAGGATCTTCGGCTCGACGCCGCCCTCGATGGCGGGCTCGGCCTTCACCGTGTAGCTGCCGGGCTCGGTGACCTGGATCGTGCCGACCAGGGCACGACTCCAGCCGCTGCCCGTGTTGAGCGACTCGCCCATGCCCCGGAAGCCCGGCCCCTTGATCTCCACCGGCTCCCCCGTCACCTCGTTGGTGACCGCGACCTCCAGCTGACCGGGGACGCCGAAGTCGATGTCGTCCCCGTCGCTTGCGGCCTTGTACTCCTCCTGGTACGAGATCTTCAGCTTTCCCGCTGGGACCGTCACGGTCGTATCTCCCGGAACCATGAACATCCCGTAGTCGTCGGCGCTCGCCCGTGACTTGAAGACGCGGAAGATGATGTAGGCGTCGATCGCCAGGAAGGCGATCACGCCGAGGGCGATCAGGGCGATGACCATCGCGGCAGCATATGGACGGGAGCGCACGAACACATCCCGAATTGCGAGGATGCGCGGCTCACATGTCGCCGAGAGAGATGAGTCGGCGGGAGGTGGGGCTCGCCGTGCTTGGGGCCTGCCTGCTCGCCATCGTGATGACCTGGCCCCTGATCTGGCATCTGGGGTCGACGGTCCCGCGCGACATCGGCGACCCGCTCGCCGAGGCATGGCAGCCGGCCTGGGGCGGCCACGCGCTGCTCCACCAGCCGCTCCACTTCTTCGACGCCAACCGGTTCTGGCCGACCAAGTACTCGCTTGCCTTCGGGGATGCGCTGATCGGCTACGCACCCGCCGGGCTGATCGGCACGGGCCCGCACGCGGCGATGGTCCGCTACGACCTGCTCTTCATCTTCGCCTACGCGCTCGCTTTCTTCGGCGCGTACCTGCTCGCCCGCGAGCTCGGCCTGGGCCCGGTCGGAGCCGTGATCGCCGGCGCGGCGTTCGCCTATGCCCCGTATCGGCTGGAACAGGACGGCCACCTGCAGGTGATCTCCAGCGGCGGGATCCCCCTGGCGACGGCCTTCGCGGTTCGCGGGATCCGCCTGCGGAAGCACTGGTGGATCTTCGGCGCCTGGATCGCGGCAGCCTGGCAGCTCTCGATCGGCTGGGCGCTAGGTTTGCCGTTCGCGTACGGGATCGCGGGGGCCCTCCTGATCGGGGTGATCGCCTGGCTGGTCCGCGGGCGGCCGCCGATCCCGCGGCGGCTGATCGTCGCCGGGGTGGCGGGCGCCGTCGTCTTCACGCTGTTCTCGTACTGGATCGCGCACGCCTATCTCTACATCGGAGACCACTTCCCGGCGTCGAAGCGCAGTCCGGACGAGGTCGCGGCCTTCTCGGGGCCGCTCAAGGTCTTCCTCACGGCGCCCGAGGAGAACTTCGTCTGGGGCGCCGCCACCGCCGGCATCCGCGACACCCTCACGACCTGGCAGGAGAAGACCCTCTTTCCGGGAGCGGTGGTCCTGGGGCTGGCGATTCTGGGGCTCTGGTCGAGCAGCCTGAGCAAGCGCTGGCGCATCGGGCTCGGGATCGCCGCCGTCACGTTCATGGTGCTCTCGCTCGGCTTTCGCGAACAGGGCGGTCTGCTCTGGCCGTATCGCGTCCTCTACGAAGCGCTTCCCGGGTGGAACGGAATCCGCACCCCGGGCCGCATGACGACCTTCACGTCGCTGGCGCTCGCCCTGCTCGCGGCGGCCGGGGCGGAGGCCGCGATCCGAGCGGCCCGGCGGCACCGCTGGCCCACGTGGTCGGCGGTCGCGGTCACCGGGGTCCTCGCGCTGGCGATCGTCACCGAGGGCCGCAGCCTGCCGTTCGATCCCTTCGACGACCAGGCGGAGCCCGAGGTGCCGCCGACCCTGGCATCGACGGCCGACATCCCCCAGCCCCAGCTCCACCTGCCGGCGCTCACCGCCAAGGAGAATCGCGCCTACCAGCTGGAGTCGACCAGTGGCTTCCCCGACATCGTCAACGGGCGCGCCAGCACCAATCCCGCGATCGTGCTCGACCTGGTCAAGCACATGGCGACCTTCCCGGACGCGGCCACCGTCAGGGAACTGCAGGAGTACGGCGTGCGCACGGTGATCATCCATCTGGGTCTCACCGAGCGGACGCCCCAGGCGGGCGCCGCTCGCAAGCCGATCGCGGGCCTGCCGCTGAGGCGCTACCGGCTGCCCGACCGGCCGGGCCTGGTCTTCTACGAGGTGGGCTCGTCCAACGCCGCCACCGGGCCCAGGGAGGGCTCTCGCATCCCCACCTCCGGGTCGGACTGAGCCCGCCGCTCGCGGAGCCGGATCACGCTCAGCGTCGCGGCTGAGAGAAGCACTCCGGAGGCGACCAGCCAGAGGGCGGAGCTGTTGCCGGGGTCGAGCACGCTGATGTCATCGCCGGCGATCCCCGGTCCGACCGCCGAGACGCAGCCCCAGGTGAGGAGAGCGGGCACCGCGTAGCGGTAGTCCGACGAGCGAGGTCGACGGCGTCGCCCTGACGGCGAGGACGATCGAGGTGAGCACCGCGGCCACGAGCGGAGCGATGGCGAGCCACGCGTTGGTGACGCCGAAGGCGGTCAGGACGGTGTGCTCGAGGCGGCCCTGAACCAGCCAGTCGGCCCAGGTGCCGACACCCTGCTTGCCGAGCAGCGGATAGGTCAGGCTGCCCACCAGCATCATCAGCGTGGACGGGATCGCGAGGCCCAGCGTCAGCGCCGGCAGGCGCTTGTAGGCATAGGCGAGGCCGATGGCGACGAAGGGAAGGGCCGGGATCAGGAAGCGCGGGCCGGGCGTGCCGCCCCCGAAGGGCAGCCAGTAGCCGCTGTTGTAGATGAAGTAGACGGCGGCGATTGCGAGAATCGTGTTCGCCTCGGCGCGATGCCGGCGGCGCATCATGAACACTCCGATGACGGCCATGACGATGATCGGCGTGAGGACGAGCACCCCGCGGCCCGCGAGCAGGAGGCTGACCGCGCTGTCGAAGCGCGGCGCGGTGATCCCGAAGAAGCCGTGGCTGTTGAGGCCGAGCACGTCGTGGCCGCTCGCTCCGGGGAAGGCGACGGCGTAGCCGTAGGCGAGCTTGAGCGGGTTGCCGAAAGCCCAGTAGTTGAATGCGAGCATCGGTAGCGCGCCGGCCACGGCGCCCGCCCCGTATGCGGCGCCGCGGCGCAGGTAGTCGGTCTTGCGGGACAGCGCGTACCCGAAGAGCACGACGCCGACCAGTCCCGTCTGGAACTCGAAGGTCACCGCGAGGCCGGCGAGCAGTCCGGCGCCGGCCACCACGCCGAGGCGCGGCGGCCCGTCGCGCTCCTTCATCAGCAGGCAGAACGCCGCGAAGGCGAATCCGGCCGAGATCACGTGTGAGAAGAACTCCGCGGCGAAGGTCATCACCACGGTCGCCAGGCCGAGGGTGATCGCCGCGGCGGTGCCGTAGCCCGGCACGAAGCGGTCGGCCGCCCAGCGCACGGCGAGCAGCAGGAGGATCGCGG
This sequence comes from uncultured Solirubrobacterales bacterium, assembly GCA_963728875.1. Lineage (GTDB taxonomy): Bacteria > Actinomycetota > Thermoleophilia > Solirubrobacterales > 70-9 > DASUPK01. Next base: position 835,642 of record CAVSLJ010000001.1, on the reverse strand, counting down.
GGATCACCGCGGCGAGCAGGGTGAGCGCCCAGACGATCGGCGTCGACTGCTCGACGATCCGCTGCACCCGCATCCCGCGCTCGACGTCGTAGCCGTAGTTCTCGAGGGAGATGACGTCGTCCGGCGTCCACTTCGGATGCGCGGTCTGCTGCGCGTTGTCGACCGCCGCGCGGGCGAGCTTGTCGCCCCCCAGCCCCTGGATCGCCGCATAGAGCGGCGTGGTGAACGCCGCCATTCCCGGGCTCTTCACGGAGTAGTAGTGGCCGTCGACCCAGGCCTTGTCGTTGGTGTCCCAGTGCCACTGGTCGATCTGGGTCCGGCCTTTGTCGAAGGCCTGGACCTGGTCGTAGTGCGCCATCTGGGCCCAGCCCATCTGGTGCATGACGAGCCCCCAGGCCACCCCGAGGGTCACGATCGCGGCCACGCCCGGGCGTGAGAAAAGCGGTTGCAGAGACTGTCGCAGGCGGCTCATGAAGGCGGCGATTGTACGCGGCAGAGGATCATGGTCCACGGGGTGGGGTTCCTGACCTCGACTACCTCGAAACGGCGCGTGAGAAACCGCACGAACTCACGCTTCGACCAGTGATTCAGGTGGCCCGGAGTGTTGCCGAGCTCGCCGACGTATGAGAGCCGCGCCAGGTTGAGCGCCCGCCAGAGTGGCTCGCGCGGGACGCTCGCGAGCAGCCAGGGCCTCGCCAGGCCCGCGATCACGTCGAGCGCGCGCTCCGGATCCTCGAGGTGCTCGAGCACCTCGCAGCAGACGACCAGCTCGGCGCTGTGCCGCGCGGGATCGAGATCTTCAACCGGCGTCGCCTCGAAGTCGATCTCGACGCCGGCGGTGCCGGCGCGCCGGCGTGCCTCCTCCAGCACCTGCGGGAAGGCGTCCGTGCCGCGCATCCGGATGCCACGGCGGGCCAGCCGGATGGCGAGCTCTCCCTCGCCGCAGCCCACCTCATGAGCCTCGCTCGCCCCCGACCGCCCGATCAGCTCGTCGAGCTGCCCCATGAAGCCGTCCATCAGCCGCCGCGCGACCGGATTCGAGGTGCCGTACTTGTCGTAGACATTGCCGCCGGCCTCGGCGGCCCGGGTTGATGCGAGGGTGCTCCGAGCGGAGCGAGGAGCAACCCGTTTCACGGGGAGGCGACGCTGGTCTCGATCGTCTCCACGGTCAGGCGGCGCTGCCGCTCGCGATCGCCGCGCTCGTAGTTGGAGGGCGGGACGCCCGCCTCGAGCTCGAGGCGCCGGACCCGCTCATAGACCCGCTGCTGGATCGCGCGCTGCCCGGCGAGCGCGTCGCCGATGATCCCGAGCGCGAACATCTGGACCGCGGCCAGCATCAGCACCGCGCCCAGGATCAGGGACTGGATATGGCCGCTGCGGTCGCCATTGACGATCCAGTCGAAGAGCCAGGGCGACCAGGCGGCGAGCGCCAGCACTCCGAAGACGACGGTGAGCAGCATGAAGACGCGCAGCGGCTCATACAGCGTGTAGGCGCGAAAGATCGCGAAGGCGTTCCGCCTGATGTAGGCCGGCGTCGAGCCGACCAGGCGCGACTCCCGCTCGGTCTCGTTCGACGAGATCGGCACGTCCTCGATCGCGACGGACATCTTGCCCGCCTGGATCAGGCTCTCGAGCGTGTACGTGTAGCGCGAGACGACGATCAGCTGGAGGGCGGCCTCGCGGTTGTAGGCGCGGAAGCCCGAGGTGGTGTCCAGAACCTGGGTGCCCGAGGCTCGGCGGACCACCCAGCTCCCCAGCTTCTGCAGCAGCTTCTTGGTCGGGGAGAAGTGCTCGACGTTCTGCACCTGGCGGTCGCCGACGACCATGTCGGCACGGCGCGCGACGATCGGCTCCACCAGCCGCGGGATGTCCGAGGAGCCGTACTGGCCGTCGGCGTCGGTGTTGACGATCACGTCGGCGCCGAGCTTGAGGGCGGCATCGAGCCCGGCCTGGAACGCCGTGGCCAGTCCGCGGTGGCTGGCCAGTCGAACGAGGTGATCGACGCCGTGGCGCCGAGCGACCTCGACCGTGTCGTCGGTCGAGCCGTCATCGATGACGAGCCACTCGACCTGGTCGAAGCCGGCCACCTGCCGCGGCAGCTCATCGAGCACCTGCGGGAGCGACTCCTCCTCGTTCAGGCAGGGGATCTGGATGACGAGCTTCACCGCGGTGATCGTAGGGTTTGTTCGGACGTGATGCTCAAGGTTGAGCGACTGGGCGAAGGCCCACCGGTTCTCTTCATCCATGGCGACATCGTCGGCCCGGGGCTCACCTGGCGGAAGCAGCGGGAGCTCGCCGAGCGCTGGAGCCTGATGATCCCCAGCCGCCCGGGATTCGGAGAGAGCCCGCCGCTGGAGCGCAACGACTTCGAGGTCGAGGCGCCGATGTTCGCCGAGCTGCTGGGGGAGGGAGCCCACCTGGTGGGTCACTCCTACGGCGCGGTGATCGCTCTGCTGGTGGCCGCCCTGCGGCCGGATGCGGTTCGCTCGCTCACGGTCTCGGAGCCCGGCTGCCTGCGGGTCGCCGCCGGAACCCCGGAGGTCGATGAGATGATCGCCAACGGGGAGCTCCTCTTCGCCCACGCGGAGGAGATCCCGCCGGAGGACTTCCTCCGGATGTTCCGCGGGGGTGCCGGCTCTGCATACGGGACCCCGGAGCAGCTGCCCGACGAGCTCATGCATGGAGTCGAGCTGCTCAAGCGGGAGAGGCCCTCGTGGGAGGCGGAGATCCCGCTGGAGGATCTGGCGACCGCCGGCTTCCCGGTGCTCGTCCTCTCCGGCGGCCACTCGCCGGCCTTCGAGGCAGTCTGCGACTCACTGGCACGGTTGCTCGACGCTGAGCGCGAGGTGATCTCGGGGCGCGGCCACACGGTCCCCTCGGCCGGCGCCCCCTACAACGAGCGCCTGGAGGCATTCATGTTGGCCGCCGAGCTGGACTGACCTGTCTTTCCTTCACAAGATTGATACGCGGGGCGACCACCTCGTTAACCGGCGGACGGTGGGCGCTTCGCAGATTGAGCTAGATCTCTCCGCGACTTGCGGACTTGGTTGAGCGGGGCCCGGCATTGCGCGGGCCCCGCCGCGTTGAGTGACGAATGTGCGCGATTTCTGCGGATGCGCCCGGGGGTCGCGGTGACTTACTGTCAACCGGTTCTCGATGGAGGTACCGATGGCCGACAGCGTCATGCCGGGCGACTGATGCGGGGAATGCGCTCGTTCGATGCGCGGCGCGTCGGCGAGCTCGAATGCGACGCCTGGGTGACCTACTACCGGCGCCAGTGGGGACGGTTCCTGCGAGCCGCGTTCGGCCTCACCCGCGAGAGCTTCGGTCTCTCGTGGCCGGACACGCTGCGCGGCGGCTGGTGGGTGCTGCGCGCGAACCAGCTCTGGGCCCCGGTCCCGGACAACGACCCGGATGGCGCGCGCCGCTACATGGAGCGCTTCTATCGGCTTGTTGTGGCCTCGGATGGAAACGATTTCGACCCGGCCGAGGCCGCACGCCGCGAGGTCGAATGGTGGCGCGCTCACCGCGAGCTCCAATACGACCACGGCGAGGCCGATGCGCGCCCTCTGATCGCCGCGCTGTCCCGGCTCTGCACCTACGTCTACTCGGTCCCGGAGGCCTCGGTTCAGACGGCCGCGCGCGAGCGAGCCCGGGCCATGGTCCACTCGGATCGCTGGGTGGCCGACGGCTGCGATCCCGACAGCCCGCTGATCGGCGATGAGCGCCTCGCCCTGGTCCGCTCCTACGAGTCCCTGCTGGCCGCGGTCCGCACCGAGGACGCGATCAGCCGCGAGTAGAGGTCGATCCCCTTCTCGGTCAGGTGGATCCCGTCGGTGGTGATGCCGCCGTGCGAGGAGGCGACCGCGTGCCAGTCGACCAGCGAGGCCTGCCCCCAGTTATCCGCCGCGTCGGCGAGTGTCGAGTTGACCTCCCCCTGCCAGCTGCGCGGCACCTCGACGTTGATCAGGAAGACGTGCGGGACGCCCCGCAGGGCCTCGTGGAGCTTAACCAGGTCGTCGCTGTAGACGGGCCCGTTGTTGCCGAGCTGCAGGACGACATAGTCAGGGACCTTGCCCGCCGCCGCGTAGCCGTGGAGCAGGGAGACGATGTCATCGGTTTGGCGCCCGACCGCGGCGTTCAGGGTGAGTCCGCCGCCCAGCAGCCGCGCCAGGCCCGAGCGGGCGTCCACCATCACCGAGTCGCCGAGGGCGAGCACCGGCAGCGGCCGCTTGCCGCTTTGTTTGACGGACCGCGGTGAGGGGACCCTGACCGGATCACCGCCCGAAGGGGAGATCGAGACCGCCTTCGGCGTGATCTGCGCGGAGGCGACCTGCAGCTGGCCGTGGTGTCCCTGCGGCACGATCCCGCTCCAGCCCACGATGAGCACGACGGCGGTGACGCCGACGGCGATCCCGAGACGGCCGATGCGCAGCCAGTCCGGCCGCTGCCAGCTCGTCGACCGGCGGAAGGGCTGCTCCACGTAGCGGTAGGAGAGATCCGCCAGCGCGAGGGTCAGGCCGAGCTGCAGCGCGAACAGGATCGGCCCGTGCAACGGCACGTCGATCCCGGGCCTGGTCAGCTCGAGCACGGGCCAGTGCCAGAGGTAGAAGCTGTAGCTGCGCAACCCGAGCCAGCGCATCCCCGGGTTGCCGACGACCCTGCCGATGCTGGCCGCCGGATGCGCCAGCGCCGCAATCAGCAGCCCCGTCCACAGAGACAGCAGCAGGAAACCGCCGTGATAGAGCGCGAGGTCGTAATCGTGGACCGTCATGAAGGTGATCACAACCATCGCCAGCGCGAAGGCTCCGACCGCGTTCAGCGCCGCCGGCGCGAGGTTTCCCGTCTGCGGCTTGAGCCGCTCCGGGTGCCAGAAGAAGGCCAGCGCCACCCCGATCAGCAGCGGCGTCGCGCGGGTGTCGGTCCCATAGAAGACCCGGTTCGGGTTGCCCGGGTCGAACAGGATCGCCATCAGCAGGCTGGAGGCGATCGCCCCGGCGATCACCCCGATCACCAGGCGCTTGTGCCCGAAGCGAGTCATGCACGCCGCGAAGGCGATCGGCCAGAGCAGATAGAACTGCTCCTCGACCGCCAGCGACCAGAGGTGCCGGAAGAGGGACGGCCGCGCGAACTCCTCGAAGTAGGACTGGTGGCTGAGGATCAGGTCCCAGTTCGTCACGTAGGCCATCGAGGCCAGCGCCTGCCCGCGCAGCGTGGAGATCTGGCCGATGTCGAGGAACGCCCCGGCGACCATCACCACGGCGATCAGCACCCCGACCGCCGGCAGCAACCGCCGTGCCCGCCGCAGCCAGAAGGCGACCAGATCGACGCGTCCCTCCTTGCGGAACTCGCTGAGCAGCAGCGAGGTGATCAGGTAGCCGCTGATGACGAAGAAGACGTCGACCCCGAGGAACCCGCCCGGAAGCCATCCCCCGCCGGTGTGGAAGTGGTAGACGAAGACGGCGAGCACGGCGATGGCCCGCAGGCCATCCAGGCCGGGCATGTACGGCAAACGCTTGCTGCTGGGTGACACCAACTACCTCGCGAGAGATGGTCGCAACATCGATCCAGCTTGACCAGGGGCGGCCGCCGACTTGCACGGATCAGATCAAGATTCGAACCTGGTCTGTCAGGTGGTCTTCACCACGAGCACCGAACAATCGGCATTGTGAGTGACCGAATTGGGAACGCTGCCGAGCACCTTTCGCTGCATGCCCTTGTTCCCGATCACCAGGACGTCGGCGCTGCACTCGTTGGCGAGGCGCACCAGCACGTCCGCGGGATCGCCCTCGTCGACCGCAGTCGTGCACTCGATCCCCTGCTCGTTCATCTGGGCCTCCGTCCGGGAGAGAATCTCCCGGACCCGTGCCGCGGGGTGGTAGGACCACTGCGCCTCGTTCGCGTCGGGCGGTGGAGGACCTTCCTTGAACGCGCTGAGCAGCACGAGCCTCGCGTCGAAGCGCTGGGCGAACTCAGCCGCCTGTCTTACCGCTTCGCCGGCCGTCTCTGAGCCATCCATGCCCACTGCGACGGTGGAAACCACGGCTTAGGTCTATCAGTCCACGCGTCCCAGCGAAAGCGCCCCGACCAGGATTCGAACCTGGGGCCTACTCCTTAGGAGGGAGTCGCTCTATCCAGCTGAGCTATCGGGGCTCGGCGCCATTGAAGCACCGCGTCAGGTCAGCGGGACCTCCACCGCCGCGTTGAGGTTCGGGTAGTAGTCCCTCACCTTGTCGGCGCCGTACTTCTCGCCGAAGACCTCAGCGGCGTGCTCCACGAGGTTGGGGTCGTCGGTCGGCCTGGCGTCGGCGCTGTATTCGGCGCCATCGGCTCGCAGGCCGATCGTCGGGGTCTTCTCGATGTTCCGGTACCAGCCGCTGTCGGTGCCCGTGATGGGGACCAGCAGGACCTTGTCGTCCTCCAGCACGAACCAGACCGGCCGGGTGCTCTCCTCGCCGGACTTGCGACCGGTGACCGTGAGCTCGACCTCGTTCGCGTCCTGCAGTGCGCTCTTCAGCTCGTCCGCTGCCATCGGCTCCTCCTGTGTGAGCTGTCGGGGTCTGCCCCTAGTGTGACGTAACGTCTCTCTCCCGGCGGACTTGCTGCAAATGCCTGCTTTCGACGACCTCCTGATCGTGGTTGCGGTCGCTTTCGCCGCGCCGCTCGTGCTCGGCTTCTTCCCGAGCGTGAAGCTCCCGTCGGTGGTGCTGGAGATCATCGCCGGGATCGTGATCGGGCCGTCGGTGCTGGGGATCGTCGAGGTCGACGAGGCGGTCTCGGTGATCGCGCTGCTCGGACTGGCGTTCCTGCTCTTCCTGGCCGGACTCGAAATCGACTTCAACCGGCTGCGCGGCCCGGTGCTGCGCGTCACCGCGATGGCCTTCGTGGTCTCGTTCGGGATCGCGATTCTCGTGGCGCTGGGGCTCAAGACGACCGGACTGATCGAGACACCGCTGCTGATCGCGATCATCCTCTGCGCGACCTCGCTCGGGGTCCTGATCCCCGTGCTGAAGGACGCCGGCGAGATTTCCTCGACCTTCGGCCAGTTGATCGTCGCTGCGGGAACGATCGCCGACTTCGGAGCGGTGATCCTGCTCTCGATCTTCTTCTCGGGTGAGGGTGGCGTCGGCTCCACACTCCTGCTGATCGGGAGCCTGGTGCTGCTCGCAGTCGTCGTGTTCATTGCCGTGAGGACGGCGGAGCGCTCCAGCCTGCTGCGCCAGGACCTCGTCCGGCTGCAGGACACAACCGCTCAGATCCGCGTCCGCGGTGCGGTGGTGCTGCTCGTCGGGTTCGCCGCGATCGCGGATTCGCTGGGCCTCGAGTCGATCCTCGGCGCCTTCACCGCCGGGGCGATCCTGTCCCTGCTCGACAAGGACGAGGCGATGACCCACGCGGAGTTCCGGCGCAAGCTCGAGGCGGTCGGATTCGGAGTCTTCATCCCGGTCTTCTTCGTCACCAGCGGTGTCAACTACGACCTCGATGCGCTGCTCTCGAGCGCCTCGAATGTGCTGATGGTCCCGATCTTCCTCGCCGCGCTGGTCGCGGCCCGCGGCCTGCCGGCCCTGATGTACCGCCGCATGCTGGATGCCCGGAAGACCGCGATCGCCGGCTTGATGCAGGCGACCTCGCTGCCGTTCATCGTCGCGGCGGTCGCGATCGGTGAGGACCTTGATTTGATCGACGCGGCGGAGGGCGCGGCCCTGATCGGCGCCGGGCTCCTCTCGGTGCTGCTCTTCCCCGTGATCGGCCTCGGGCTGCTGAGGGGCGCCGGCGGCGGGAAGCCCACCCCGGATGACGAGTCGTCCGAGGCGATCATGGCCATGTAGGTCTAGGCTCGTCGCGTGTCTCGACTGCGATTCGCTCTGCCGCTTGCGCTGTTGCTGGGGGCGTTGGTTCTGGGCACGTCTGGATCGGCCCTCGCAAGCGATGGCGGCTCCGGCGGGGTCACCGCAGGTGAGTCACCGATCCTCAGCCCCTGCGATCTGAATGCCGGCCCCCGCTTTCGCTGTGGCCGGATCACCGTCCCGGCGGTCAGGGCGGACCCGAGCCTGGGCAAGCAATCGATCTTCTTCGCGTTCCTCCCGCGGGAGCGTGGATCCAAGCCGCCGGTCGGGACCATCGTCGCGGTGGAGGGCGGCCCGGGGTATGCGAGCACCAACTTCGACTCGGCGAAGTCCTACCGGGCGGTCTTCGGTCCGCTGCTGGGTCGCCGCGACCTGGTGTTGATCGACCAGCGCGGCACGGGACACTCGCAGGCCGTGGACTGCCCGCAGCTGCAGCGGGGGATGGTGCCGGAGGCGGTCGCGACCGCCTCCTGCGCGAACCAGCTCGGGGCGCGGTATCAGGGGTTCACCTCGGCCGAGTCCGCTGCGGACATCGAGGCCGTCCGCACCGCGCTGGGCCTGGGGCCGATCACCCTGTACGGAGACTCCTACGGAACCCTGCTGGCGCAGGCGTACTCGGTCCGCTACCCCTCGAGCCTGCGCTCGATGATGCTCTCCTCGGCCTACCCGGCGGACGATCCGTTCTGGCGGACGATCTACGCGGCGGCGATGCGGGCGCTGAAGCTCAGCTGCGCCCGAAGCGCATCCTGCCTCGCCAGGGCCGCGTCGCTCTGTGGCGGCAAGAGGTTGAGATGCTCGTGGGACGGCGAGCAGCGCTTCCGTCATGCGCTCGCCCGGGTCCAGCGCACGGGCGGTCCGCTCAACGGCACGCTGGAGTACCTGCTCGAGGCCGGGACCTGGTCGCCGAACTCATACCTGGCGCTGAACCGGGCGGTCACCGAGTACCTGGCGGGTGACCCCGCTCGCCTCGATCGCATCGCCCGCGAGCGGCGGCCCGGCGACGGCGACTTCCACTACTTCTCCACCGGGATGGGAACGGCGGTCGAGTGCAACGACTACCCGGTGGCGTGGGACCGCAACACCGCCGACTTCGCCGGGCGCACGGCGCAGCTTGACCAGGCGATCGCCGCGTTCCCCCGCCGCCGGCTGTTCGCACCGCTCACGGTGGCCCAGTGGATGACCCTCCCCTCCACCGGCTTCACCGGTTGCCTCTCCTGGCCGCCGCCCACGGCGTCGATGGAGCCTCCGGTACCGAGTGGCGCGAAGCAGCCGGCCGGGCTGCCGGTCCTGGTGCTCTCCGGCGAGTTCGACGACATCACCACGGTCACCGAGGCCCGGGCGGTGGCCCGCCAGTATTCCTCATCCCAGGTCGGCATCATCCCCAACCGCGGGCACGTCTCGGATCTCTACTACCCGCACCGCTCGCCGGCGGTGCGCTGGATCCGGCGCTTCGTCGCCGAACACCCATGATCGGCGGCCACAAACACCGCCGCCGCATCTACTCCGGCTCGTCGTAGAGGCTCTCGGCGGCGAGCGCCTGGCCCTGCTCGCTCCAGATCTTGATCTCGAGGTAGAGCTCGTCCGGGAAGCCCTTGACGGCGTCCACCGCCACCAGGGTGAAGCGCTCGTCGGTGACCGGAGTCTGGTCGATGACCTCCGCCTCGAGCTCGGCCGTCGCAGCCTTGGCGCCGCGCAGGAGCGGCGTTCCCCAGACGACGGTGACGTCGCCGCGGCGATCGGACTCGCCGCGCCAGGTGCCAATCACCTCCTCGTTCAGGTCGATCATCCAGTCGGGGTTCTGATCGGCGGTCACGTCGGTGAAGTCCGCGGTCGCCTCGAAGTTTCCCGCCTCGCCGCCCTCGGGCCGGGCGAACGAGACGACGCCGAAGTACTCGCTCGGCGTCTCGGCGCCCTCGACGGGCGCGACTCCGGGCACGTAGACGCGCCCGCCCCAGCCCCGCTCGGGGAACCAGGTCACCTCGCCGGGAGGACCGCCCGCCTCTGAGATGTGCGGCTCGCAGGCCTTGGCGAACTCGTCCCGCAGCCGCGCTCCCCAGCGGCCGTACGGCAGGCCCTCGACGCTGGCGTTCGCGATGAATCGGGGGATGGGGCGGCGTACAGGTGGCACGGATGCGGGACCCTATCCCAGCGCCTCGCGCAGTTCGGCCGCCGCCCGCTCGGGCGGGAAGACGTTGAGCTCGACTCCTGTCGACATCTCGAAACCCGCGCGGATCCCGATCCGCGGAGCGATGTCCAGGTGCCAGTGGAACTCCTCGGCGCCGCGGGGAGCCGTGAGGGTCCAGGCGTTGAACTGGGGGACCTGGCCGAAGCGCGCCTCCAGCGCGCTCAGCGCAGTGCGCAGCATGCCCACACCGACCTCGCCGTCGCGCTCGAAGCTCGTCGCCGGCTGGCGCGGGACGATCCGGAGCTCGAACGGCGAGCGCGAGGCCCATGGACAGATCAGCACCGCGTCTTCGTCGATCGCGACCAGCCGCTCGCGGCGGCGCACCTCCTCGGAGGCGATCTCAGCGAGCAGGTCGCCGCCCATCGTGTGCTGGTTGTAGGAGATGAAGCGCTCGCGCTCCCGTGCCACCTGGGCCGGGACGAAGCCGAGCGCGTAGAGCTGGGCGTGGCTGTGCTCGAGCGAGGCCCCCGCCTCCTTGCCCTCGTTGACGATCAGCTGCACGTAGGCGGCGCGCTCGGAGTGGGCGCTCATTCGCTCCCGCCAGCCCGCCACGGCGGCTGAGAGCTCCGAGTCGTCCAGCTGGCCGAGCGAGGTGCGGTGCTCCGGTGAGTTGACGACCACCTCGTGGAAGCCGGTGGCGACCGTCGCCTTGAAGAGGTCCGGCTCCCGCCCGCGCGAGGCGGCCCGCAGCGGGTCGCCGGCCGGCGTCACGCCCTCATCCTCGACTTCGCCTCCCTCCTCGGTCTGGGCCAGAGCGGGATAGAGGTTGGGGACCGCCCGGACCCTCCATCCGGGGCTGTCCGGCGGTCCGCCGCCTGGACGGTCGGCCCAGGTCTCGGGCGGCGTGCGGTCCTCGCGGCCCTCGCAGAACGGGCACTTCTTTCGGGCCTCGCTGTTCCCCTCGGCCGGCGAGCCGCCGAAGTCGAAGGGGCGGTCAGCCCGCGCCGGCGCGAGGATCGTCCGCAGCCCGGTGAGCTGGTCGAGGCGGATCTCGGGCGTGGGCCTCTGCTCGGTCACTTGATCGGCTTGGTCATCCGGATGTGCTCGATGTCCGCGTCCATGAACGTCTCTCCCTCGGGCTCATAGCCGTGGGAGCCGTAGAAGTCCTGGGCGCGCAGCTGGGAATTGATGACCATCGTGGTGGCGCCGGCGTCGTGCCCCTCCACCTCGCACCAGTCCAGCAGCCGGCCGCCCACCCCAAGCTTGCGGTAGCGGGCATCGACGACCATCCGCTCGAGCTTGCAGACGCCGGCCTCCGGATATCGCAACCGGCAGGTTGCGACGATCCCGGACTCGTCCAGAGCGACGACCTGTGTCGCTTCGTCGTCGAGCCCATCCACCTCCAGCTCGGGGTCCACGCCCTGCTCGTCACAGAAGACGCGGATCCTCAGGTCCCTTGCCGCGCGCACCTCCGCGGCGTCGCGCGCCTTCCGGACGGTCACCTCATCTTCGTCGGTCACAAACACCACCGACGGATCAACAGTCGGCGCTCAAGCCTGCGTCTGAACGGCGGCGCTCATGTGTCCGCGCGCTTGACCATCTGGGAGAAGGCGTCGATGAACTCGATCGGCAGCGGGAAGACGATCGTGGTGTTCTGGTTGACGCCCATCTCGAGCAGCGTCTGCAGGTAGCGCAGCTGCAGAGTCGCCGGGTTCTTGGAGATGATGTCCGCGGCCTGGGCCAGCTTCTCGGCGGCCTGGTACTCACCCTCGGCGTTGATGATCTTCGCGCGCCGCTCTCGCTCGGCCTCCGCCTGGCGCGCCATCGCCCGCTGCATCTGCTCGGGGATCTCGACGTCCTTGATCTCGACCGTGCTCACCTTCACGCCCCAGGGCTCGGTCTGCTCGTCGATGATCTTCTGCAGGTCCTCGTTGAGGCGCTCGCGCTCCGCGAGCAGCTGGTCGAGGTCGGCCTTGCCGAGCACCGAGCGCAGCGTGGTCTGGGCGATCTGGGAGGTGGCGAGCAGGAAGTTCTCGACCTCGACGATCGCGTTGTTCGGGTCGATCACCCGGAAGTAGGCCACGGCGTTGACCCGAGCGGGCACGTTGTCACGCGTGATCACCTCCTGCGGAGGGATGTTGAGCGTGACCGTCCGCAGGTCGACCCGGACCATCCGGTCGATCACCGGGATCAGGATGATCAGGCCGGGCCCCTTCTGCGCGATCAGCCGGCCGAGGCGGAAGATCACGCCGCGCTCGTACTCGCGCAGGACCCGGACCGCGGAGCCGAGGAAGATCAGGATGAAGAAGACGACTACAACGAGGACGCCGATCGCTACCGCCATGTGTCAGGTCCCTTTCTCGACGCTTGCCGGGTCTCGGTCGGCGGCCGGCTCGACCTCCAGCGTCAGGCCGTCCACCGCCTTGATGCGCACTCTATTGCCTAGGTCTATCGGGCCCCCGCCGGTTGCGCGCGCTCGCCAGAGCGCGCCGGAGACGAACACCTGACCCTCCGGATCGAGCGGCTCCCGCACCTCGGCGGTCGCGCCGATCAGCTCCTCCGAGCCCGTCCGCACCGGCTCGTCGCGGTGCGCGGCGATCGCCTTGCGGCTGGCGAAGACGATGAACCCCGCGAGGATCACCCCGGCGATGATGATCGCGGCGACCGGCAGATCGTGTCCGGCGTCCCGCCAGGCGAACCCCGCTCCGACCAGTGCCGCCACGCCGAGCAGCCCGGCGATCGTGGTGGGCGCGTGCGCCTCGGCGATGAAGAGAAGCAGAGCGACGGCCAGCAGCGCGATGGCGAGCTCGGTCATGACTCCATTATCCGCCCATCATCGCGTACTTCTGGATATCGGCGGCGAATTCATCCTCGGTCCGGTACTGGCCCTGGTGGGTGTAGACGGCGTTCCCGTCCCGGTCGTAGAAGATGGTCGCGGGATAGCCGATCCCGTGAAGCTCCTGGCGAATCGCCTTGTCCGGGTCGCTGTAGGAAGGGTAGGGCAGCGGTAGCTCGCTGAGGAAGGTCTTCGCCGAGCCACTCGAGTCGTCGGAGTCCACCCCCAGGAAGGCGATGTCCTTCGCGTGCTTGGACGCCTGTGACTGGAGGAACGGGAATTCGAAGCGACAGGGGCCGCACCATGACGCCCAGTCGTTGACCACGATCGGGAGGCCCCTCAGCGCCGCGATCCGCTGGTCGAACGCGTCCTTGCCGCCATCGAGCAGCTGGTTGGCCTGGCTCCGGATCTCGGTGAGCTGCGGGGGGGCGCCGGTGAGCGGCTGGGTGGCCTGCTGCAGGGAGAGGCGGGAATCGGGATTGCCGCTGCTGCTGCCGCAGCCGGCCAGCAGGAGACCCGCAAGCAGGAGGGCGGCGAGGGCCGCGAGCGGGATTCCGGGCGTCGATTTTCGTTGCTTCACATTCATGGCATACGGGTTGTCGATCAAGAGTGCTTTAATTCCTATCGGTCCATCAAGTTCCTGGACCCAGGGAGTGCCCGGAGCGGAGAGCCGTATCTCGGGTGTCTTCCGTGATCAGGCCACATGCGCCTCGCCATCCTTTCGATAGGCGGGGAGCGGCGGATCAAGAGAGCCTCAGATTGGCTGACGAGACCAAGCCGGCCGCCAAAGCGGCAAAGGCGCCTACGAGCGCCGACATCGAACGTGCACGGGAGTTCGCGCGCGAGCCGTTCCTGCTCGAGGGCGAGAAGCCCAAGGACCTGGCGAGCGGCACGCCGCGCCGCCGCGCTCTGGATGCCGCGCTCGCCGAGATCGATGAGGGCCGCGAGGCCCCGTCGATCGAATGGCGCCGTGACTTCTCCCTCATGCTCGGCCTCGAGCGCCTGCTCTCCGAGGAACACCCTCATCTCGCCGATGGCGCCGAGCTCGATCCCCATCAGGTCGACGCTCTCTCCGGAACGCTCGCCGCTCTGATCGCAGACGTCCAGGAGCGCCTCAACGGCCACGCCTGGACCGGCAACGGCAACGGCAGCGCCCCGGCCGCCAAGGAGGCGGCGCCCTCCGAGAACGGCGCCGGCACCGACACCGCTGAGGAGGCCATCGAGGAGGAGGAGGAGGAGGCCACCGAGGAGGAGGAGGCCGAGGACTGGGTCGAGGAAGCGGACGAGGACGTCGTCGAGGAGGCCCCGGAGGATCCGGGCGCCAGCCGACGCTTCTGGTTCGAGCACGCCACCGGATCCGGCAAGACCGTCGCCGCCGTCGGCTTCATCGAGGCGTCCCGCACGGGCGGCATTCTGATCCTCACCCACCGCCGCAACCTGGTCGACCAGTTCATCGGCGAGATCTCCGACCGCGGCTACGGCGATCGCCTCTCGCCTCCGCTGCTCGACGGCGCGGACCACCCATACGGCCCGGTCACCGTCGAGACCTACCAGTGGTTCGTCCGCAACGCAGGCCGGATCTCGGACGCGTACTCGATCGTCATCTGCGACGAGGCCCACACCGCCCTCGGCGAGAAGACCAGCGGCTGCATCCGCGCCTGGGTCGGCCCCGTCTTCATCGGCATGACCGCGACCGGCGCCCTGATCGCCCGCCACGTCGCCGACCTCTTCCCGACCCAGACCTCTCGCTTCGACCTCGCCCAGGCCGCCCGCCGCGGCGTGATCGCTCCGCTGCGCTGCGTCCGGATCCCTCCGGGCCCGGGCGTGAGGACGATCGCCAAGGTGCCGCTGCGCAAGGGCGAGGTCGACCAGGACTTCGACCAGGAGGAGCTGGCCAAGCTGCTCGACCAGGCGCCGTTCAACGTCGCGATCGCGGACCTCTACCGCTCGCGTTTCCGGCGGGTCCCCGGCGTCGTCTACACCGCGGGCGTGAAGCACGCCAACAACGTCGCCAAGGCCTTCCAGGACGTCGGCATCAACGCGCGCGCCGTTTCCGGCGAGACGCCGAAGCGCGAGCTCGCCGAGATCCTCGCCGGCTTCGAGCGAGGCGACGTCGACGTGCTCTGCAACGCGATGCTGCTCGCCGAGGGCTGGAACTCGCCTCGCGCGACGATCTGCATGCACCTGGCGCCCACCGCCTCCCGCCGCGTCTACCAGCAGCGCGTCGGCCGAGTCACGCGCCGTAACCCGGGCAAGGAGGCCGGCCTGGTGATCGACCTGGTCCACCCGGCCACCACTCACGACGAGACCATCGTCACCCTGCACAGCCTGCTCGACCGCGACGTCTACCGCGGCGGCGCGATCGTCGTCGGGCCCGTCCGCCGCGGCCGCGGGCCGCCGGGTTCGGGTCGAGAAGCGCGTCGTTCCGGTCTCCGACAAGTCCGAGCGCCGCCTGCGCGTCCTCGAGCGGGAGCTCTGGCGGATCGCCGTCGAGAACCTGAACCACTCCGAGCAGCACGTCTGGGCCGCCCTCGCCGGCGCGCGGGTCAACCCGTCCGGCTGGCGCCGCGCCAAGGCGATGCTCCAGAACGACCAGACCAAGGAGCTCCGCCGCCGCTTCCTGCTCACCTGCGTGCAGCGCAACCGCAACCAGCAGCTCCGCCTCAAGGCCCTGGTCGAGATCGCCGCCCTGCGCGACGCCGATGCCTTCGACGACGCGATCGACACGATCGGCACCTGGCCGCGCGACGACCGCCGCGCCGGGACCAAGGTCATGCTCGAGGCGCTCGCCGAGCGCCGGATCGGCCGCCGCGACCAGGCTCAGGCCTGGGTCTGGCGCCTCGCCGACTACACCCGCGACCTGCACGAGGAGTACGCGGTGCAGCGCTGGCCCGAGACCAAGCGCCTGCTCGGCCTGCTCGTCAACTCATCCGGCCGCGCGCACGGCCGCAACGCTCGCCGACTGGTCCATGCCTCGCGCAACCAGGACCGCCGCCTCGCCGCCGCGCTGCTCGCCGCCGGCGTGGCCCATACGCCCGAGGGCGAGGAGGTTCTTCGCGGCGCCAGGATGCGCGCCGCCCGCAAGCCCTCCGCCGTCGCCCGGGAGCTGCTCCGCAACTTCCCGAAGGCCGGCGGCCGCCGCCGTCGCCGCAAGCGCAAGGGCGGCTCGCAGCAGGGCGGCGGTGCCAAGAAGAACGGCGCAGGCGGCCGACGCCAACGGCGAGCAGGTGGAAGAGCACGACGATCGAGGAGCTCGACGTCGCCGACGGCGAGAACGGCTCACGAGGCCGACGGAGCTCGAGGCCGCCGAGGCCGCCGACGAGTCGTAGGCCGATGGCTCGGCGAGGGGCCGTTCTGGGAGGTGATGGAGGGCCGGGCGGACCCGCCGCCGGCCGCCGAGCTGCTCGGGCTGGAAGCTCGTCGAGGTCGATCCCGAGGAGGGGACGATCGAGGTCTCCTTCACCGCAACCGATCAGTTCCTCAACCCGGCCGGAACCGTGCAGGGCGGCTTCCTGGCGGCGATGCTCGACGACACCCTGGGCCCGGCGCTCGTCGCCACCCTCGGCGACGGCGAGTGGGCGCCGACGACCGACCTGCACGTTCAGTTCCTGAAGCCGGCAAAGCCCGGCGAGCTGCGCGGCACGGGCGCGGATCGTGCGCCGCGGACGCGATGTCGCCTTCATCGCCGGCGAGCTGCGGGATTCGGAGGGCGACCTGGTCGCCACGGCGACGGCGACCGCCGCGATCCGCTGCTCCCTCGGTGACCTAGCGCTCCAAGGCGAGGTGGACCTCGCCGGCGCCGAGCGCCACACGCTCCCCGTCCGGTCTTCTCGACGACCAGATGCCCGCGCTCGTCGATCTCCTCGGCGACGCCCTCGACCGCCCTCCCAGGAGATTCGCCTGCCGCAGAGCGCGTCGCGGGCCCGGTAGGCGCTCAGGACTCTCGTCGTCGCTCGCCTCGAGCCAGCGCGCCGAGCGTCTCGTTGAGCGCGGCGAGCGCGCGGCGGACGCTCGGGTGCGCCGCCGGGCGGCAGGCCGCCCTCGGCCTCGGTCGGGCAGCAGCGAGATCGGCCGTCTCGCGCAGCTCCGGCGGGAACTCGTCATCGGTGATCGCCACGTTCAGACCCGACGCCCGACCACCGCCCAGCCCTCGTCGGGGCGAGCCTCGACGAGGACGCCGGAGACCTTGCGCTCGTCGATCCAGACGTCGTTCGGCCACTTCACCTGGCAGCGGACCGGGGCGACCGCCTCAGCCGCCTCGCAGACCGCCAGCGGGACGGCCAGCGGCAGCAGGTGCTGAGTCCTCGGCGGCGAACGGCCTGACCAGCGCCGAATAGAGCAGGCAGGAGCCGGGCGGCGCGAACCAGGCGTTCCCGCGTCGCCCGCGGCCGGCCGTCTGCTCGTCGGCGGTGACCACGAGTCCGCCGGGCGCACCGGCCAGTCGCGAGCTCCTTGGCCCGCTCGTTGGTCGAGTCCGACGAGGCGGAAGTGGCGGTGCGGGGCTGCCCGATCTCCACAGCTACCCGGACCGGGCCGCAGCGTGACCTCGCTGTCGACGGCCGAGATTCATCAGCCCGGCGGCGCTGCCGCCGCTGACCGCCAGGGCGAGGGCGCCCGAGGAGTCCTCGAAGAGCAGGATGTCGGAGGGCCCCACGTCGGCGAAGGTGCGTGCCCAGACAGCCCTCGAACCGGCCGTCGGGCGCACGGATCTCGAGCGCGTCGCCGGGACGGATCGGCCCATCGGCCAGCATCGAGCCATCGAGGTCGAGGGTCACGTTGCCGTAGCCGTCCTGGTGAATGGCGTGGGCGACGACCTCGCCGTCAGAGATCCGCGGCGTGGGCAGGTCCAGGGTGGTGAGGGAGGCCGGATCGATCGCCTCACCGGCCTCGTCGAGCCGGGCGCCGAGCGAGAGATGCGCGGCCACCGGCGCGAACAGGTCGCGGCCGTGGAAGGTCGCCGAGACCGGTTCGAGCCGGAAGGGCGAGCGCGAGAGCTCGACGGCATCGAGCGCTCCACCCAGCCGGTCGAGCGCTCGCGAGAGCAGCCCGTTGTCGGGACCGACGAGCAGGCGGCCCTCGGCGGCGGCGACGGCGACGGCGCGCCGGCGCGACGATCCGACGCCCGGATCGACGACGGCGAGGTGCACGCCGGGCGGGCAGGAGGGAAGCGCGTTCGCGAGGGCGATGGCGCCCTGGCGAACATCCTGGCGGGCGATTCCGTGGGTGAGGTCGATCAGCGGCGCACCGGGCGCGATCTGGGAGATCACCGCACGGCAGACGCCGGCGAACTCGTCCTCGTAGCCGTAGTCCGACAGGAACGTGATCGGCCGAGGCGTCGCCACCGGCCGGATGCTATGCGGCCTCAGGCGCCGGCGGCCTGGAGCAGCGCCTCGACCAGCCCGCCGATGTCGTGGCGCTCGGCCTCGACGTCGACCGTGAGCCCCGCCTCGCGCGCCGCCTCGCTGGTGATCGGGCCGATCGAGATGACCTTGGCGCCCTCGGGGATGCCGTTCGCGCTCGCCGCCATGAAGTTGCGGACCGTGGAGGAGGAGGTGAAGGTGATGAAGTCGGCGTCGCGGGCGCGCTCGAGCTCGTCGGGGTCGGGCGTCTCGGCGACGGTCTCGTAGAGCGCGACCTCGTCGACCTCGGCGCCGCGCTTGCGCAGGGCCTCCGGCAGGAGCTCCCGGGCCTCAGCGGCCCGCGCGATCAGCACCGGCTTGCCCCGGAGCTCGAGCTCGTTGAGCTCCTCGACCAGCTCCTCGGCGACGAAGCGCTCGGGCACGATGTCGGCCAGGATGCCGCCGGCCGCCAGCGCGGCCTCGGTCCCGGCGCCGATCGCGGCCACGCTGGCGTTGGCGAGGGCGCGAGAGTCGCGGCCCTGGGCGGCCATCGCCTCGAAGAGCAGGCGCGCGCCGTTGGGGCTCGTGACGCAGACCAGCGCGTAGGTGTGGAGGCTCTCGATCGCGTCGCGGACCTCCTTGGAGTCGATCCGCGGCTCGATCCGGATCGCCGGCAGCTCGATCGGCTCGGCGCCGAGGGCGTCCAGTTGGCGCGCCAGCTCGCTCGCCTGCGCCCGGGCCCGGGTGACCACGACCTTCTTGCCGTGCAGCGGGCGGCGCTCCAGCCAGGCGATGCGCTCGCGTCGAGCGGCCACCGGGCCGACGACGGTCACCGATGGCGGCCGGATGCCGGCCTCCTCGGCCGCTGCGGCGATTCCCTCCAGCGTTGACGTGACCGTGCGCTGCCCGGGCAGGGTGCCGCGCTCGACCACGGCCGCGGGCTCCGAGGCCTCACGTCCGGCCGCGATCAGGGCCTCGGCGATGCGCGGGCAGCGCCTTGACGCCCATGTAGAAGACCAGCGTCCCGGGGAACCTCGCGAGCGCCTCGTAGTCGAGCGCGGAGTCCTCCTTTCCCGGGTCCTCGTGCCCGGTGACGAAGGCGACCGCGGAGGCGTCGTCGCGATGGGTCACCGGGATGCCCGCGTAGGCGGGCGCCGCGATCCCGGCGGTGATCCCGGGGACGACCTCGAAGGGGATCTCCGCGTCGGCGAGCGCCTCGGCCTCCTCGCCGCCGCGGCCGAAGACGAACGGGTCGCCGCCCTTCAGGCGGACGACGAGCTTGCCCTGGCGCGCCCTGCTCGATCAGCAGCTCGGCGATGCCCTCCTGCGGGCACGCTGGCCGCGCCCGGCTCCTTGCCGACGTAGATCAGCTCGGCGTCCGGGCCTGGCGACTGCCAGCGCATCGCGTGGGATGAGGCGGTCGTGGACGATCACGTCGGCCGCGACGATCAGCTCGAGCGACCGCGTTGTCATCAGCCCCGGGTCGCCCGGGTCCGGCGCCGACCAGGTAGACGATGCCCGGAGCTCGCTGCTCATACGACGGCCATCTCCTCTGCTCGCGCCAGGATGTCGGCGGCGCCCGCGGACCTCATCCGCTCGGCCAGTGCGTCCCCGAGGGCTTCGGGCTCGGAGGCGTCGTCCTCGATCTCGTCGCGCAGCCACTCGCTGCCGTCCGGCAGGCCGCAGAAGGCTCGCAGCCGCATTCAGCCCGCCGTTCTCGAGCGTGGCGTTGACGCCGAGCGGTGTATTGCAGCTTGCGTCCAGCGCAGCCGTCAGGGCGCGCTCGGCGCTCAGCATCGCGAGGGCGCCGCGATCGGTGATCGACTCGGCGGCCGTGACCGGCCGGTCCTCGGAGTGCTTCGCCTCGATCGCGACCACGCCCTGCCCGGGCGCGGGCAGCATCTCGTCGTAGTCGAGCGCGAAGGAGATCTCGGTCGCGCGACCCAGACGGTGAAGCCCGGCGGCGGCGAGGACCAGGCCGTCGAACTCGCCGCCCCTCAGCTTCTCCAGCCGGGTGTCGACGTTGCCGCGCACCTCGACCACGTCGAGGTCCGGCCTGCGCGCCAGGATCTGGGCCCTGCGCCGCAGGCTCGAGGTGCCGATCCGAGCGCCTTCGGGGACCTCGCCCAGCGAGCTGACGCTGCCGATGTAGGCGTCTCGCGGGTCCTCGCGCTCCAGGACACCGGCGATCTCGAGGCCGTCGGGAAGGTCCGTGGGCAGGTCCTTGGCGGAGTGGACTGCCGAGGTCGACCTCGCCGTCCAGCAGCGCCCGCTCGATCTCCTTGACGAAGCGCGCCTTGTCGCCGACGTCGGCGTCGGCCGTCTTGATGGTCACGATCTCCGCGTCGCCGACTCGCCTTGGCGACGAGCTTCGCCTGCGCGAGCGCCAGCGCGCTGCCGCGCGTGCCGAGCCGAAGCGGTGGCTCCTTCACCGCTGCCTCAGCTGCGTTCGTTTCGGCGCCGCCTCTCGTCGAGGGAGGCGACGTCGGCGCCCTCGGCGGCCTCCGGCTCGGTGCCGGCGTCGAGCCCGAAGAGCTCGCGGAGCGCGCTGACCTGGAGGTAGGCGTCATCGCGGTCGGCGATTCCCTTGATCCTCACGGTGGGCTCGTGCAGCAGGCGATTGGCGATCGCGCGCGCCATCTGCTCGATCCGCTCGCGATCGGTGGCGGAGAGGCTCTCCCAGCGAGTCGCGTTCTCGGCGAGGACCTGGGCGACGATGGAGTCGGCGCGCTCGCGCAGGGCGGCGACGGTCGGCATCACCTCCTGAGCTCCCAGCCAGCGCTCGAAGCGGGTCAGCTCGGAGTCGAGGATGCCGCTCGCCCGCCGGGCCTCGGCCTCGCGGCCCGGAGGCGTTCTGCTCGACGATCGCCTGGACCTCGTCGACGTCGTAGAGGCTGACGCCCTCGATCTCGCGGCACTCGGGATCGATGTCGCGGGGCACGGCCAGGTCGATCAGCAGCAGCGGCTTGCCCTCGCGCTCGCCCATGATCAGCGCGAGCTCCGAGCGCTCGATCAGGTGGTGCGGCGAGTTGGTCGCCGAGACGACGATGTCGGCGTCGGCCAGCTGCGCGGGCAGGTCGTCGATCCGGACGGCCCTCCCGCCGAAGCGCTGGGCCAGCGAGATCGCGCGGTTGTAGCCGCGATTGGCGATGAAGACCGCGTCGGAGCCGCGTGCGGCCAGGGCGCGGGCGGTGAGCTCGGAGGTCTCGCCGGCGCCGATCAGCAGGACGCGGCGCTCGGAGAGGTCGCCGAGGTTGCGCTGTGCGAGCTCGACGGCGACGGACGGAATCGAGACGCCCTTCTGGCCGACCGCCGTCTCGGTGCGAGCGCGCTTGCCCGCCGCGAGCGCTCCGCGGAACATCCGGTTGAGGATCGGGCCGGGTGCGCCCTCGACGAGCGCCAGCTCGTACGCGCGCTTCACCTGGCCCTGGATCTCGGCCTCGCCGACGATCATCGACTCGAGCCCGGCGGTGACCCGGTAGAGGTGCCGGGCGGCCTCCGAGCCGCGCAGCGAGTAGAGCGGGCCGAGCAGCTCGGTGGGCCGGATGCCCGCCTCCCGAGCCAGGACCCCGAGGCCGGCGGTCTCGGCCTCGACCGAGTCGGTGGCGACCAGGTAGAGCTCGGTGCGGTTGCAGGTCGAGAGCGCCACCGCCTCGCTGATCGGCTCCTCGGAGACCAGCGCGTTGAGGACGCCGGCCGCGCGGCCCTCGGTGAGGGCCAGCTGCTCGCGCAGCGCCAGCGGCGCCGTCCGGTGAGAGACGCCCAGGGCGAGCAGCCCGCTCATCCGCGAGCCTCCCTTGGCGCACCGCCTCGATCTCCTCCTCGCGGCCGCGGACCGTGCCCGACGCCGCGGTCCGTGCCCCGTCCGCTGCGAGCGGTCGGCGAGGTCCGCGAGGGAGTCGACCTCGCGCTGGATGCGCTGGAGCTTCGCGGCCATGATCGCCACGTAGATCAGCAGCAGCAGCAGGAAGACGACGTAGGCCGCCCCGACGTAGCCGCCGTTCTCGACCGCGAGCGGGATCACGTCGTCGCCTCCAGCGCCCGCCGGATCCGCTTCAGGTTCCCCGAGGTGGCCTTGGCGTCGAGCTCGAACCAGACCAGGGTCGCCCAGAGCAGCGCCATGCCGACCAGGCAGACGAGGAAGGCGAAGAGCATCTCGCCGGGCAGCCCGCCGGAGGACGAGAAGGTCCGCGGATGGATGTAGGGCTGGGCCAGCCGGACCGCGAGGAAGTTGAGGGGGACGAAGGCACCGGCGGTGATCGCGAAGACGGACGCGTAGCGGGCCTGGCGATCGCGATCCTCGATCGCGTAGCGCAGCGGGTAGTAGGTCGCGTAGAGCAGGAAGACGATCAGGAAGCTGACCAGCGTCGGCTCGCGCCACTCCCACCAGACGCCCCACTGGCTCTTCGCCCAGATCGCGCCGGTGAGCAGCACGGCGAGGCCGAAGATCACCGAGATGTGGATCGAGACGTAGGAGCGGGCATCGTGCTTCGGATCGCCGGTCCGCAGGTGGCGGATCGCATGAATCGCCGCGACGATGAAGCCGACCAGCGAGACGGTCGCGAGCGGCACGTGCAGGTAGAAGATCTTCTGCGCGAAGCCCTCGTTCGCATCCTCGGGCGCGTAGAGGAACGCCAGCGCGTAGCCCGCGCCCATCACGGCGACGGTCGCGATGGCGAGGCGGCGAAGCGTTATCGATCTCAGCGCCCTGGCCATTTTCATGGTCTCAGTCCTCGAGCAGGAAGTCGAAGGTCGCGTAACCCACCAGGAGGAAGATCAGATCGTAGAGGCCGAGCAATGCCAGCCATGTCCCGAAGCGCCCATAGTCGGGACCGCCGGAGGCGAGCAGGTGCTCGCCGGCGCCGGCGGCCGCGATCACCAGTGGGATGAGCAGCGGCAGCAGGATCAGCGGGGCGAGCAGGTCCCGGGCGCTCGACATCGTCGCGATCGTCGAGATCACGGTTCCCGTCGCGGCCAGGCCCATGTTGGTGAGCAGCAGGATCAGGGCGAAGGGGAGGAGCCCGGAGGCCGAGTCGAGGAAGAAGAGCGCGAAGATCGGCACGGCGATCAGCTCCAGCACGATCAGGTAGATGACCAGCGCGCTCGCCTTGGCCGCGAAGAGGACGGTGCGGTCGATCGGCGCCAGGCGGATCAGGTCGAAGCCGCCCTCCTCGCGCTCGGCGACGAACAGGCGGTTGATCGCGAGCAGCGCCGCGAAGAGCAGCGTCGGCACCAGCACGCCGGCCGCCAGCTCCCCGTCGAGCGTCGTGCGGTCGAGCCCGAAGCGAAAGATGACGAACGCGCTGACGGCGAAGAGCGCCATCGCCGGCAGCGAGCGCAGCGTCCGCAGCTCCACGCGCAGGTCCTTGCGCAGCAGCGCGCCGAATGGGCTCATCGGAGCTCCAGCACGATGTCGGCGCCCGCGGTCGCGGCCTCCCGGTCGTGGCTCACCACCACGCGGCTGGGGCCATTCCCGGGGCCGATCAGCGGTTCGACCCGTTGCCGGGCCTCGCTGTCGAGGTGCGCGTCGGGCTCGTCGAGCAGCAGCAGCTCGGGCTCGTGGAGGACGGCCCGGCAGATGTCCACGCGCTGCTTCATCCCGGCCGAGAGCTCGGCGACGCGGTCGTCGCCTCGCGCCGACATTCGCACGGCATCGAGCAGCCGCTCGATGCGCGATTCGGAGGCGGCCGGGTCGAGCCCGTGCAGGGCAGCCGCCAGGCCCAGGTTCTCTCGCGGGCTGAGGTCGCGATAGAGCAGCGGGGCGTGGCCCAGATAGCCGATGCGGCCGCGGATCCGGTGGGTCTCCTTGGGCAGGGAGCAGCCCAGGACCGGAGACCTCTCCGCCGCTCGGCCGCAGCAGCCCGGCCAGGATCCGGAGCAGCGTCGACTTGCCCGATCCGTTCGGCCCGAGCACGCGCCAAGCTCTCGCCCGGCTCGAGCCGGGCACTGACCCCCGCGAGCGCCGGCCGATCGCCGAAATCCCGGCGCAGCCGGCGCAACTCGATCGCGGGCCGGCTCAGGCCCGTGGCGGGGCCGCTTTCAACGGCCACGGTCCGCTCCATAGCGAGGGAATCTAGAGCTTCAGGCAGTAGCCGTACGCCGTGAAGCTTGCGGTCGGGCCGAAATGGTTCATCGCCGAGGCCGACCAGCCTCCGGTCTCCGTGAAGGCGCCGTTGGTGAAGAGGAGGGCTCCGGCCGGCGAGCTGCTGAAGCCGCCGAAGACGATGTGACCGGTCGGGCAGGAGGGCGTCGACGCGCGTCGCGAAGTGGCCGGTCCCGACGCTGGTGGACCCCGAGACCTCCGTGAGCAGTGGCTTCTTGCTCCGCCAGCAATAGGCGATCGCGGTCAGCTCGCCGCCGAAGCCCCCGAAGGCGCGGCCGGTGACGCTCCACGACTTGGCCGAGATCGCCCGGGACTCGGTGACGTAATCGCCGCCGCGCGCGGTGAAGTCGGTTCGCTGGAACCCGCCCCCGAACAGATGCCTTCTCCCCGGGCAGGTGGCGACGGCCGTCTTGGTCTGGCCGGGACTGACGAAGACGGTCCGATGGGGAGGCGTGACGTGCTTCTGCTTGCGGGCGCAGGCCACCTGCAGCGTCACGTCGCGCGCCGTCGTGGAACCCGGGAGAGGGATCGAAGAGCACCACGGTCGAGTGGAACCCGTGCTGAACGCCCAGCCGCTCGTAGGAGTGTGGATAGCGCCCTCGCCGTCGGAGCTCGGGCAGCGGGGTGCTGGTCATGCCCGCCTCCCAGGGGGACCAGGCGCCCGGGACAGCCGACGGTCAGACGCCGCTTCTCGTTCGCGCCCGCTGATGCCGAAGCTCTTCTGGGCGTAGGTCACGGACTTGGCGGCCGCGCCCTCCGCGCAGATCAGCTGCGCGAGCAGCGCCCCGCAGGCGAGCAGCAGTGCCACGCGCGGCGCACGCGCGAACCTCCGCTTCCTCCTGTGGGCGTCGAGACCATCTCTACCGGTAACCCATCGGCAGCCCGAGAGTCACGGTAAAGGGGTGTGGCCCACTCGCCGGGGAAGATGCCGGCTAGACCCGCAGGCAGTAGCTGTAGGCCGTGAGCGCCGCCGGGGCGCCTGAGTTGAAGCCGGTCGCAGAGGTGCTGCCGTCGGGGTTGAATCCCTCACCGAGGAAGCGGATGTTGCCGGCCGAGGGCGCGCTGAACCCCGAGAAGACCAGCTGGCGTCCGGCGGGGCAGGGAGGTGTGGTCGCCGTCCCGGTTTCCCGCTGACCCAGCGTCACGGTCCCGGAGACCTCCGTGATCAGCAACTTCTTGCTGCGCGCGCAGTAGCCGATCGAGACCGCCGTTCCCTCGAAACCGCCCGGGTCATAGGCGACCACCTGCCAGGTCCGTGCCGAGGTGCGGTGCGACTCGGTCGCGATCACGCCGCCCGTCGGTCACGCCGTTCGTCTGCTGATAGCCCCCGCCGATCAGGGTCTGCTTCTTCGGGCACTTGGCGATCCCCGTCTTCGGTCCGTCGCCAGGGCCGAGATCTGCGAATGAATGGGGGTCGGCGAGCTGTGCCGAGCTTCTTCCCGCAGACCACCTGGAGCGTCAGATTCCTGGGGACGACCTGCGTCTGCAGCGGATTGATCAGGTTCGCGGTGATGTGGTAGCCCTTCTGCTGCCCGAGGCGCTCGTAGGAGTTCGGGTACACCCCCTGACCATCGCTGGGTGCGGGGTCCGTCAGGAACCCGCCGCCGTATGGTTCCTTCCCACCGGGGCAGCCGACCGTCATCCGCGTGCGCTCGTCCACGTTGCCGAGCTGGTAGCTCTGGGTTGCGGTGATCGAGCTTGCCGGGACTCCGGATCTTTCTTCTTCGCCGGGGCGAGCGCCGGTCCGAGGGCAGCGACGATCGCCGTCGCCGTCAGCAGGGCCGCAACGGCGATCGCGATCCCTCGCTTCCGGACTCTCCCCCTGCGCATGACGCCGGTACGAATATCACGTTCCCTGTGCGTGTAGGGGCTTCCCGCCACGCCCTAACGGCTAACCGCCCTGCGGATTGTCAATCGTCGCTATGCGCCCTTGCGCATGGTGCGGCGCGTGACCTCGACCAGCGGGCGGAAGCCCTCTCGCAGAGCCTTGAGGCGGTTGCCGTTCCGGCTGTAGAGCAGCTGCGCCGAGGAGCGGATGGCGTCGCCCAGCTTCCGGTCGTAGGGCTGCCACCACATGTCCCTCGTCCAGCCGGGCTCCCAAGCGAGCTGCTTGATGTTGACGCACTCGTAGAAGCCGAACTTGGAGTGCGAGCGGCCGAGGCCGGAGTCCTTGATGCCGCCCCACGCGCACTGGCAGGCGCCGTGGGAGAAGGAGTGGTCATTGACCCAGACCATCCCGGACTCGATCTGGTGCGACATGCGCTCGCCCTTGGCGCGGTCCTTGGTCCAGACGCTGGCGCCCAGCCCGAACTGCGAGTCGTTGGCGAGCTTGATCGCCTCCTCCTCGGAACCCACCTTCATCACCGGCAGCACCGGGCCGAAGATCTCCTCGTTCATGATCCGCATGTCGTGGGTGACGTCGGTCAGCACGACGGGGGCGATGAAGCTGCCCTTCCTGCCCTTCACCTTGGCCGGGCCGCCGGTGAGCTGCTTCGCACCGCTCTTCACCGCGTCATCGACCAGTTCGGTGACGATCGCGGCCTGCTCGTCCGAGACCATCGGGCCGATCTCGGTCGTCCACTCACGCGGGTCTCCGACGGTGAGGCGCTCGGTCTCGCGGACGACGCCCTCCAGGAACCGGTCGGCCACCTCTTCCATCACATAGACGCGCTCGATTCCGGAGCAGGTCTGCCCCGCGTTGGCGAAGCCGCCCCAGACCGAGCCGGAGATCGCGTTGGCGAGGTCGGCGTCCGCACAGACGATCTGCGGGTCCTTGCCGCCCAACTCGAGCACCGAGCCCTTCATGCGCTTGGCGCACTCGACGCCGACCTTGCGACCGACCTCGACGGAACCGGTGAAGAAGATCTTCCCGGCGGTGGACTTGACGAGCGCATCGCCGATCCGGCCGCCGCCGTGGACGGTGCGGATCAGGCCCTCGGGCAGCCCGGCCTTCTCGAACGTCTGGCGGATCCGCTCGCCGATCAGCGGCGTCAGGCTGGCGGGCTTGAGCACCACGCCGTTGCCGCACATGAGAGCGATGGCGACCTCGCCGAAGGGGATCGACCACGGGTAGTTCCAGGGAGCGATCACGCCGACGACGCCGATCGGCTCGTAGGTGAACTTCGCGCTCTTCGACTTGAGGATGATCGGCATCGAGAGCTTCTCGTCGGAGAGGATCTGCGGGCCGTTGTCGGCGATCCACTTCAGCGAGTCGACGGTGGGGAGGAGCTCCATCGTGTAGCTCTCGACCCGCGGCTTGCCCTGCTCGTTGGTGAGCAGCTCGGCGATCTCGTCGACCTCCGCGAGGAGGACGTCGACGGCGCGGCGCATGTAGCGGGCGCGGTCCTCGAGCGAGAGCGCCGCCCAGAAGGGCTGCACCTCGGCCACGTCGTCGACGATCCCCTGCACCTTCGCCGGGGTGATCGTCTCGACGGTCCCGACCAGCTCACCGGTCGCCGGGTTGAAGGATTCGAGCGCGGGCTTCGCCTTCGCCTTGGAGCGCTTCGAGGAGGACTTGGAGCCCTTGCTGCCGTTGGAGCTCGACTTCCGGCTGGTGCCGGTCTTGCGGGTGCGGCTCGCCTCCATCACTGCATCCTCTCGTCGCTTGCGCTCGGTCGAAGGCGATTCTACGCGCGAGCCACGAGGACCCGTTTCCAGGCAGCGACCTCCCGCCGAGGTCGCTCCTCCCAGTTTCCCTGCACGTCGTCTGATGAAAGTTGAAGGCCGGGAGCAATCCCCGAGCTCCCGGCCTTCGTTGTCCACTCCCCGGCTTTTTACGCGCCGGCTCCGGCGAACCGCACGACTGCCAGAGCGTCAGACAGGGCTCAAAACACGGACTTCTCGAAAAGGTTGCGGACTGAATGGCCGCGGTTTCGGCTTAACGCCGCGCTAATCCTTCGAGAATCGCTTGCGCAATCGCTTCAGTCGCTCGTGCAACTCGGCTTCGAAGCCACGGTCGGTCGGCTCGTAGAAGCGCTCGTTCCGCACCGGCTCGGGCGCCAGCGGCTGGTCGGTGACCCCGCCCGGCTCGTCGTGCGGGTAGCGGTAGCCCTCGCCGCGGCCGAGTTCCTTCGCGCCCGGGTAGTGGGCGTCCTGAAGGTGTGGCGGCGGTTCGGACGCGCCGTGCTCCCGTATGTGAGCGCTCGCATTCGAGATCGCCCTGGTCGAGGCGTTCGACTTCGGAGCCAGGGCGAGGTACGCAGCCGCCTGGGCGAGGTTGAGCGCGCACTCGGGAAGCCCGACCCGATCGACGGCCTGGCCCGCTGCGGTCGCGACCACGAGCGCCTGCGGATCCGCGTTGCCGATGTCCTCGGAGGCGAAGATCACCATCCGGCGGGCGATGAAGCGCGGGTCCTCGCCGCCCTCGAGCATCACGGCGAGGTAGTAGATCGACGCATCGACGTCCGATCCGCGCGTCGCCTTGATCCAGGCCGAGATGTAGTCGTAGTGCCTGTCTCCCTCTCGGTCGTAAAGGAGGGCCTTGCGCTGGAGCGCGTCCTCGACCTCCTCCATCCGGATCTCGTTCCGCCCGGCGACGCGCGTTGCTTCGGCGGCTCGCTCGAGCGCGGCGAGCGCCACCCGCCCGTCGCCGCCTGCCCTGGCGGCGAGCATCTCGAGCGCGTCCGGGGCGATGCCCGGCGGATCGGGGATGCCTCGGTCGTCGCCGAGGGCCCGGAGCACGAGCTCCTCGATGTCATCCGCGCTCAGCGGCCGGAACTCGTAGATCTGCGAGCGGGAGAGCAGCGCCGAGTTGACCTCGAAATACGGGTTTTCCGTGGTGGCCCCGATCAGCGTGATCAGGCCCTCCTCGACCGCGGGCAGCAGTGCATCCTGCTGCGCCTTGTTGAAGCGGTGGATCTCGTCGAGGAAGAAGATCGTCGGGCGCCCGCCGGCGCGGCGTTCGCGGGCCCGCGCGATCACCTCGCGCACCTCCGGACGGCCGGCGTTCACGGCCGAGAGCTCCTCGAAGGCGCCCTTCGCGCGGGCGGCGATGATCCGCGCCACGGTCGTCTTGCCGCTGCCGGGCGGCCCGTAGAAGATGGCGCTGTGGGGCTCTCCGGACTCGATCGCCATCCGCAGCGCGGATCCGGGTTCCAGTAGGTGCGTCTGCCCGGCGAGCTCGTCGAGGTCGCGGGGGCGCATCCGGGCCGCGAGGGGCCCGTCGGCCGAGGGCACGCCCGCCCCGGGCGCCTCGTCGCCGGTCTCGAAGAGCTGGTCGTTCACTCCGACCCCGACAGCCGCTCGGCGGCCTCGAGCGCTTCGTCCACCGCCGCGTAGGCGTGGAACCGGATCATCTTCTCGTCCCTGATCTGCCAGAGCCAGCCGAAGGTCGAGTCGACCTCGAGCCCGCTGCCGGCTCCGCGACCGGTGATGCGCACGGGGATGACGACGATGGTCTCCCCGAAGTCGAACGGATCGAGCAGCTCGTAGTCGACGCCGCCCCAAGCCTCCTCCCACTGTTCGATCCACTGCCGAAAGCCCTCATAGCCGTGGTAGGTCCCGGAGTTGATGAGGCCGGGGGCGCCGTAGATCTCGCCGTCGGCCGCCATCGCGGCTCGCAGGGTCTCCGCGTCCCCGGCCAGGTAGGCCGCCAGCATCCGCCCGACGAACTCCGCATTGGCGCTTGACATGCTGCCGCAGTATGAACCGCCCCACCGCGCCGCTCGGGACGATCGCGAGGGAGTGGCTGCGGATCGGGTTGATCGGCTTCGGCGGTCCTCCGGCGCACGTCACGCTCCTGCGCGAGCTGGTCGTCCGCAAAAACGGCTGGATGGACGCCCGCGCCTTCGAGGACGCCAACGCCGCCTGCTCGCTCCTCCCTGGTCCCTCCTCGACGCAGCTCTCGATCTTCTGTGCGTACCGCGTCGGCGGTCCGCTGGGGGCGATCGTCGGGGGACTGGGCTTCGTCGTCCCGGCGGTTGTGATGGTGATCGCCCTGTCTGTTCTGTTCCTGTCCTCAGCGCCTCCGGATTGGGTCCGCGGCGCGGGCGCCGGAGCGGGCGCGGCGGTGGCCGCGGTCGCGGTGCGCGCGGGCAGCGAGCTGGTGGATCCGAGCTACCACCATGCGATGGAGGGCCACGGGCACCGCGTCCGCTGGCTCGTCTACCTGCTCGCGGGGGTCGCGGCGGCGATCGCAATCGGCCCGTACCTCGTCCTCGTCCTGGTCGCCTGCGGGCTGCTCGAGATCATTCGGCGCCGGCGCCCCCATGAGGCCGGGATCTGGTGGCCTCTGCCGGTGGCGGCGGTCTCCTCGGGAGGGATCGGCGCGCTGGCCTGGACGGCATTCAAGGTCGGCGCCCTCTCGTTCGGAGGGGGCTTCGTGATCATCCCGCTGATGCAGCAGGACGCGGTCCACGTCTACCACTGGATGACGGACGCGCAGTTCCTGAACGCGGTCGCTCTCGGGCAGGTCACGCCCGGACCCGTGGTTGCGACCGTGGCGGCGGTCGGCTACGCGGCCCATGGCGTCGGAGGCGCCGTGCTCGCGGCCGTGGTCGCCTTCAGCCCGAGCTTCTCGTTCATCCTGCTGGGCGGCGGCCGCTTCGAGCGCCTGCGCCGGAACGACCGCGCCCGCGCCTTCCTCGACGGCGCGGGCCCGGCCGCGATCGGCGCGATCCTCGGCTCCGCCGTCACCCTCGCGCGCGGCATCGACGAGACCTGGCAGATCCCGGTGCTCGCCGCCGCCGCGGTCACCCTGCTGGTCGCGCGGCGGGGCGTGGTCGAGACCCTGGTCGCCTCCGGCGGCGTCGGAGTGGTGATCGCGCTGGCCGGCGGGCCGTTGCCCTAGGCAGGACGGCTTCCATCAGATGCGGCCACAAGCGGCGACTCGTCACAAGTCGCGGCGGCATCGCCGCCGCTCCGAAGTGGGGTCGCCTGGTGGCCGCTAGGCTGGCAACGATGGAGGAGGGCACCGCAACGGCCGCCGTCCCGCAGGGCCTCGGCCCTCGCGCGGTCGAGCTGCTCGGCCGGCTGATCCAGACCGACACGGTCAATCCGCCCGGCAACGAGGCGCCGGTCCAGGACCTCCTGCAGGCGACGCTGACCGATGCCGGATTCGAGTGTGAGCAGCTCTCCGCCGAGCCCGGCCGCCCCAACCTGGTGGCGCGGCTCCGAGGCGCCGGCGACGGGCCGACGCTGACCTTCCTCGGCCACGTCGACACGGTCCGCGCCGACCCCGACGAGTGGACCTTCGACCCCTGGGCCGGCGACGTCGCAGACGGTTGGGTGCGAGGGCGCGGCGCCCTCGACATGAAGGGCCAGGTTGCCGCCGAGGTCGCGGCTGCGTCGTCACTGGCCGAATCCGGCTGGCGGCCGTCATCCGGGGAGCTCAAGCTCGTGATCACCGCCGACGAGGAGGTCGGTGGCGGCCTGGGTGCGATGTGGCTCTGCGCCGAGCAGGCCGAGGCCGTTCGCAGCGACTTCGTCGTCAACGAGGGCGGAGGTCAGGCGCTCGAGTTCGGGGGCCGTCGCCTCTACACGCTCAGCGTCGGGGAGAAGGGGATCTTCCGGATGAAGCTGCGGACGTCGGGCGAGGCTGGCCACGCCTCCCTGCCGCGGATCGGCGACAACGCCCTGCTCAAGCTCGCCGGGTATCTGTCGGCGCTCTCGGAGCAGCCGCAGCCGGAGCCCACTGATGTCGGCGAGGCGCTGCTCGCGGCCCTCTTCGGCGAGCCCTTCCCGGGCGAGGAGGGAGTGCGCACCGGGCTGGAGCGGCTCCGCGCGGAGGCGCCCCTGCTCGCCGACTACCTGGTCGAGCCGATGCTCGGCGTCACCCTCACCCCGACGAAGGCCGAGGCCGGCAAGAAGGCGAACGTGATTCCGTCGGAGGCCGAGGCGCTGATCGACTGCCGGGTGCCTCCAGGCCAGGGTAAGGACGACGCGCTGCGGCAGCTCGAGGCATTGATCGGCGATGGCGACTACGAGGTCGAGTTCAGCGAGGCCGTGGTCGGCAACAGCTCGCCGATGGATTCACCGCTCGCCGACGCGATCCGCGGCTGGCTCGCGGACGCGGATCCGGACGCTGAGATCGCGCCGACGGTCATGCCGGGATTCAGCGACAGCAACCCATTCCGCACGGCGTTCCCGGACGCGGTCGTCTATGGCTTCTGCCCACATCGCGAGATCGACCTGCTCGGCTCGGCCCCGCTGATCCACGGCGCGGACGAGCGGGTGCCGGTCTCCGACATCGAGTTCTCGTCGCGCTTCTTCCACGAGCTGCCGCAGAGGATGCTCGGGTGAGCGAGACCAACGGCAACCGGGCCTCGGCGCCCACCGAGGAGGAGCGCTATGTCCTCCGCCTCGGGGGGATGGCGCTTCGCAACGGCCTGCTGATCCACGGCCCGACCTCCTGGGCCGCCGCCGCGCGCGACCAGAATGGAGAGATCCAGGTCGCGTCCGGTCCCAAGCCGGCGCTCGCGCCCGATCTCGCGGTGCGGGTGCCGCTGCTGCGCGGCCCGCTGCGCCTCGCGGAGGCCTTTCTGCTGATCCCGACCGTGAGGATGAAGCTGCGCGCCGCGCGGCTGCCCTTCGAGGACGTACGCGTGATCGCCGCGATGTTCATCGCCTCGAGCGCGAGCCGGGCGTTGCGACGCAAGAAGGCGAGCGCAGCCAGTGAGCTCGTCCAGGCCGCTCTGGGCCTGGCGCCCGCGATGGTGGCGCTCAGCGATCGCAACCTCGCCGCGTACCACGGCGCCGAGCACAAGGCGATCGGCGCGTACGAGGCCGGCTCCGATGATCCGGCGTCCGCCACCAAGGAACATGAGCGATGCGGCTCCAACCTGGTCGCCCCGATGCTCGTGCTCTCCGCGGCCGGGCAGCTGCTGCTCGAGCGGGCCATCGAGAATCCGGGCCCCGTGGCGCGCGCGGCGGTGGGCGTCGCGAGCGCGTCGGTGGCCGCGGAGATGTTCGCCTGGAGCGAGCGCAACCCCGGGAGCGTGGCGGCTCGCGCCTTCCACCGGCCCGGTCATGAGATTCAGCGCCTGATCGCGACCAAGGAGCCGACGCCCGAGCAGCTCGACGTCAGCGTCGCGGCGCTGCGGGAGATCCTCCGCGTCGAGCAGGAGGTGGAGGGGGAGAGCACGGCGGGGGAACCGCTGCCCGCTACGTAGACTGCACCGCCCGTGCTCGGCCGGATCGATCACATCGGCGTCGCCACCGACGACCTCGAGGGCGCACTTGCGCTCTACGAGCAGACGCTCGGCATGCCGCTGGCCCACCGCGAGACCGTGGAGTCCCAGGGCGTCGAGGCGGCGCTGCTCGACGTCGGCGACGGGCACGTCGAGCTGCTGCGGCCACTCGGCCCCGAGACTCCGGTCGGCAAGTACCTGGAGAAGCGCGGGCCGGGCCTGCACCACGTCGCGTATGCGGTGGACGACATCGACGACGTGCTCGGCCGGCTCAAGGAGGCGGGGGTCGAGCTGATCGACTCAGAGGCTAGAGTGGGGATCCGCAACTCTCGCGTTGCGTTTTTGCACCCGCGCTCGACTGGCGGGGTGCTGACAGAGATCGTCGAACCGGCCAAGGAGCATTGATGACATCTGCAGAGCGAGTTTCGATCGGGTTCTCGGGAGGACAGGTCGTCGAGGTGAGGATCGACGACGGCAGGCTCAAGGACCTGCGCAAGGCGCTGGAGAAGGCGGACGGCTGGCTCGACCTCGACGCGGAGGAGGGCATGGTCTCGATCGACCTGAAGCAGGTCGTCTTCATCCGCAGCGCCACCACGCCGCAGAAGATCGGCTTCGGCGGCTAGGTCAGTCGCGCTTGGCGAGCGCGGCCCAGAGGCGCTCCTCGGCGTCCAGCACTTGCGCTGCCTCCGAGGCGAGTGCCGTCCAGTGGGCGGGGTCCGCCGCGTCGGGCTCACTGGCAGTGCGCGCCGCGATCGCGAGGCTGCTCCAGTCGTCCGACGCCTCCCTGGCCAGCGCCGACTCCTCGTAGCCGGCCTCCTCCAGGAAGCCCGAGTACATCTTGCGGAAGTTGCCGCCGCCGGTCCCGCGGCGCTCGATCACCTGGTAGAGGAAGCGGGCGCACCACTGCCAGTCCTCGGCGGCCTCGGGCCAGTCGCCCACCTCGGCCGCGAACCTCCGCAGGGCGGGCAGGCCCTCGAAGTCCCCGAGCGGCGGCTCGAGCATCTGGCTCGCCGCCCGCTCGATCGCCTTGGGCGCGTGGGCGAGCAGGTCGTCCCGGCTGAGCTCCGTGCCCTCGGCCAGGTCGACGATGTGCCCTTCGAGGGGGAAGATCGGCTGCTGTGAGTGACGGGCCTCCTTGAGGCTCTCGAGCGAGGTGGTCTGCAGGTCCTCGAAGGCGGTGTCCGAGAGCCAGGCGAGCTCGTCGTCGTAGCCGGCGAGCACCACGGCGTGCCCCGGGAAGTGAGCGGAGCGGCCGTAGTGGTCCAGGTAGTAGAGGTCGGTGAGGAGCAGGGCCGGGCGCCCGGCGTCGACGTCCGCCTTGGCCATCTCCCAGGCGGCGTCCGGGTCCTTGTCGGTCCGGAGCCGCAACGCCACCTCCGTGAGCTCGAGGAAGTTCTCCTCGAGGCGCGCCGCTCGCCCGTTGGTGAACCGGCTCGGCGAGCTCCCGTCCTGGACGACGTAGTAGAAGCAGGCGCCCGCGCCGAGGCCGAACGCCATCTCCTCGGAGATCTCGACGCCGTGGAAGGCGAGCAGGTTGCGCAGCGCGGTCGAGCCGCAGTGATTCCCCGGCACGTGCCGGTAGCCGCGCACCATCACCCTGTTCGCCGTCTCAGCCACGGGCTTGATTCTCGCGCAGCTTGAGGTACTGGGCGCGCTCCTCGAAGCTCTTGCGCATCTCGGAGGTGAGCTCGTCGAGGAACTCCTCTCGGTAGGTCGAGTCGGTGAAGATCGCGATCGAGAAGTAGAAGCCGGAGAAGGCCGCGAGGCCGAGCGCGACGCGGAGCAACTCGCTGGTCAGTTCGAGCCGCTCGCTGAAGAGGTTGAAGTGAAAGAGGACGTCGCCCGCGTCGCCAAGCCACTGGGTCCGCATCGAGTCGTCGATCGCCAGCACGCCGAAGACCGTCAGGAAGATGCCGATCATCAGGCTGACCAGCAGCACCTGCACCGCCTGGCTGACGAACATGACGAGGCCGACGTTGAAGAGCTGGCGTCGTCGCAGCGGAGGGGCGTCGGCGCTGACCTCGTGCTCGAGCCGTACCGCCTCCCGCGGCAGGCGGACCGCGAGAAAGCCCACGCCGAGGACGGCGAACAGGACGATGATCGTCGCGTAGACCCCCTGGGTCGGATTGCTGAACATCTGCCAGAGCTCCTGGGTGGGGAAGGAGAGCAGCACGAAGATCGCCAGCAGCGGGACCGCGCGGGCGAGCAGCGTGAGCGCCGAGCGGAGCTGGCTGACGATCCTCGAGATCACCCAGCGCAGGATCGCGACCAGACCGAGGCCGACGACGGCGTAGATCAATGCCAGGAGCAGCAGGTTCGCGCCCGCGGTGACCAGCGCGCTGCGGAACTGGCCGCCGAAGATCAGCGGCAGGACCGCCGGGACGAGGACGAAGCCGGCGAGCTCGGTCTTGCCGAGGCGCCGCGGGATCGCAGAGAACGATCGCCCCCGCGCCTTGTTGAGCAGGGCGACGGCCAGGAGCAGGATCGCGAGGCCACCGGCCACGGCCAGCACGTTCTGCCACCAGCTCCAGTTGAGGTTCCCCGCTCCGAGCATCTCGCCGAGGAAGACCAGGCCCAGGAGCGGCGCCGCCTTGTTCCAGATGTCCTCGGCCGCGGAGATGTCCTCGCTGAAGAGCGGGAGCCCGGCCTGGCGGAAGTCCTCTTCATAGCGCTGCAGCCGCTCCGCGTCCGAGGCCATCCCCGAACCGTATTCTGCGCCGGTGCTCCAGCGCCTCGACAGCCGCGTGCTCTACGCGATGCGCACCCGCTTTCACAGCCCGGCCGCGGAGACGGTGGGGAAGGCGCTCGGCAAGATCGGGGAGTACGGCGCCGTCTGGCTCGTGATCGGGATAGCGCTGGCATTCGTCGACCCGGACAACGGCGAGGATTGGGTGGTCGCCGGGCTGCTCGGCCCCCTTGCCATCGGGCTCAACTACGCGGTCAAGCTGGTGGTTCGCAGGCCGAGACCGGTGCTCGAGGGGCTGCCGCCGCTCGGCGGGGCTCCGAGCTCGCTCAGCTTTCCCTCGGCCCACGCCACCTCCTCCTTCGCCTGCGCGACCGCCATGACCCGGATCGCCCCCGAGGCGGCTCTCCTCTTCGTCCTCGCCGGAGCGATCGCCGTCTGCCGGCCGTACCTCGGCATGCACTACCCCTCAGACGTGATCGCCGGAGCGATCCTCGGCATCGCTCTTGGCCTGGTAGTCCCCCTCTGATGAAGATCGGGATCGTCGGGATGCCCAACGCGGGCAAGTCGACGCTGTTCAACGCGCTGACCGCCGCCGGGGCCGAGACCGGCGACTACCCCTTCACCACCGTCGAGCCGAACGTCGCCGTGGTGCAGGTCCCGGACGACCGGCTCGATCGCGTCGCCGAGACGCTGCGCTCCTCGCGGACCCTGTACGAGACCATCGACTTCCACGACATCGCGGGCCTGGTCAGGGGCGCGTCGGAGGGCGAGGGGCTCGGCAACCGGTTCCTCGCCTCGATCCGCGAGACCGACGCCATCTGCCACGTGATCCGGGCGCACGGCTCCGGGGCGGTCGCCCATCCGGAGGGCCGGGTCGACCCGGTCGCCGATGCCGAGCTGATCGAGACGGAGCTGCTCGCGGCGGATCTGGAATCGGCCGAGCGGCGGCTGGAGCGGGTCTCCAAGCAGGCGAAGTCGGGTGAGGGCGAGGCGGTCGCCGAGCACGAGTGGCTGCGGCGAGTGGTCGAGGCCCTCGAGTCAGGGCGTCCGGCGCGCGAGGTCCCAGTGCCAGACGCAGCGCCGGACGCCCTTCGGAAGCTCTCTTCGCTGACGGCCAAGCCGATCCTCTACGTCGTCAACGTGGACGAGGGCGAGACCGAGGCTCCGCCGGAGCTGCTCGCCCACGCCGAGGGGATGGAGGCGAAGGTGGTGGTGATCTCGGCCCGGATCGAGGCGGATCTCCGCGAGCTGGACGCCGCGGAGGCCGAGGAGATGCGCTCCGAGCTCGGCATCGAGCGCTCCGGCCTCCAGCGACTGATCCGCGCCGCCTTCGAGCTGCTCGACCTGATCACCTTCTTCACCGCCGATACGGACAAGGAGGCGATGGCCCGCACCCTGCCGCGAGGCGGAAGCGCCCATGACGCCGCCGGCCGCGTTCACGGCGACATCCAGAAGGCCTTCGTTCGTGCAGAGGTGATCGCCTGGGACGAGCTGGTCGACGCGGGCGGCTACGCGCCTGCCCGCGACCGCGGCACGCTCCGGATCGAGGGGCGAGACTACGTCGTCCAGGACGGCGACGTGATCCACATCCGCACCTGACCGCCGAATAGGGTGGCCCGGCAGATGTCTCGACCTGGGGAGGTCACGATGGGGTTCATTCGAAGCAAGCTCACGTTCGCCAACGTGGTCGCGTTGCTCGCCCTGTTCGCCGCCCTCGGCGGCAGCGCCTACGCGATCCATCTCGGCAAGAACGCGGTTAAGACGAGAAACATCAAGAACGGGGCGGTGACCGAGGCGAAGCTCGCGCCGGGAGCGGTGAGCGCCTCGAAGCTCGCGCCCGGGGCCGTGAAGTCGCCGAGTGTCGTTGTCCCGTTGGATTCCAAGCCCCTGAACGATGGGAGCAACGCGCTTCCGACCGCTGTCTGTCAGCCGGGGGAAGTGGCGGTCGGCGGCGGCGGGTATACCGCGGCCACCGGAACCGACATCCAGTTCGTCGGGCTGCGCCCGTTGCAGGCCGATACGTCGAGCGCGAACACCGGCGATACGCCCGGCGCGTACTACGCCGAGTTCACCAACGCCGGCGGAGGTGCGGGCAACACCACCGCCCTGGCGATGGCGCTCTGCGTGAAATAGCGCGGGTTAGAGTCCGGGCATGAGCGCGCCCCGCCCGAAGGGAAGCCGGCTCTGCCTGATCCATGGCAACAGCCTGCCCGAAGGCGCCGACCCGGTTGAGGGCGACCGCGTGACGATCGACGCCGGCGGCACGCTCCCGGTGGAGGCGACCGACGGCGGGGACATCGTCGGCATCCCGCGCCACGGCTTCGACCGCTCCATTCCCGCTCACCTGGTGGATCACCGCGCCAACCTCCGGGCCGCCTGCGAGCTCGGCTGCGACCGGGTTCTGGCGCTGGGCTCCGCCGGCAGCCTGGACAAGGACCTGAAGGTGGGAACCCTGATCTGCCCGGAGGACTTCTACGCGCCGGAGACCGCGCCGAGCTTCCACCGGGACCCGCGGGGGCACTCGGTGCCCGGGTTCGACGCGGAATGGCGCCGCATCGTGCTCAGCGCCTGGGGCTCGCTGACCAGAACCGAGCTCGAGGATGGTGGCGTCTACGCGCAGACCATCGGGCCACGCTTCGAGACCCCGGCGGAGGTCAGGGCCTTGGCCAACTACGCGGACATGGTCGGGATGACGATCGCCGCCGAGGCAGTCCTGGCGGGTGAGGCGGCGCTTGCCTACGCGGCTGTCTGCACCATCGACAACCTCGCCAACGGCGTGCTGGACAAGCCTCTGACCGTCGACGAATACCGGCGTAACCGCAAGAAGAACGCCCGAATGCTCGCCGAGGATCTCTCCTACGTGCTGCCCGCGCTCTCGAAGGGGATTCCGGGGAGTTGAGCCTCGCCGTCACCGGTGCGACGCTGGATGGGGCGGTCGTCGGGCTGCGTGCCGAGGACGGCTTGATCTTGGAGCTCGGCCCGACCGTCGAGCCGCGGCGGGACGACGAGTTGGTGGACGCCGCCGGCCTGCTCCTCTGCCCGCCGATGATCAACGGCCACACCCACGCCGCGATGACACTCTTTCGCGGCTTCGGCGACGACATGCCGCTGATGAAGTGGCTCAAGACCAG
This sequence comes from uncultured Solirubrobacterales bacterium, assembly GCA_963728875.1. Taxonomy (GTDB): domain Bacteria; phylum Actinomycetota; class Thermoleophilia; order Solirubrobacterales; family 70-9; genus DASUPK01. Next base: position 796,450 of record CAVSLJ010000001.1, on the reverse strand, counting down.
GATCTGGCCGGCCGAGGCGAAGCTGGAGCCGGAGGACGTCTACTGGGGGACCCGGCTCGCCTGCGTGGAGATGATTCGCTCGGGCACGACGAAGTTCGTCGACATGTACTGGCACGGGCCCGAGGTCGCCCGCGCCGTCCGGGACGGGGGCCTGCGCGCGGTCGTCAGCAGCGTGATCATCGACGAGCTCGATCCGGCCAAGGGCGAGGCCCTGAAGCCCCAGGTCACCGAGGTGCTCGAGGGACTCTCGGAGGCCGGTCCCCGCGTCCAGCCGGGTCTCGGTCCCCATGCGATCTACACGGTCAGCCCCGAGACGCTCGGCTGGGTCGCGGAGCTCGCCGCCGAGCGGGACGTTCCTCTCCATATTCATCTCTCCGAGACCGAGCGTGAGGTGGAGGACTGCCTGGACGCGCGGGGCAAGCGGCCCGCCGGCTATCTCGACGAGCTTGGCGCCCTCGGCCCGCGGACGGTGCTCGCCCATGGCGTCTGGCTCGATCGGCATGAGCTGGACCTGATCGCGGAGCGCGGGGCGACCGTGGTCGCCAACCCCGCGGCCAATATGAAGCTGGCCGTCGGAGGATTGCTGCCCTACCCGGCGGCCGCCGCCGCGGGCGCCGCGCTCGGGCTCGGCACCGATGGGGTCTCCTCGAACTCCAACCTGGACATGTTCGAGGAGGTGAAGCTGTTCGCCCTGAGCCAGAAGCACGCGAGCGGCGACCCATCGACGCTGCCGGCGGGGGATGCGCTCGAAATCGCGCGTGGCCGGGGCTCGTCGCTCCTTGCCGGTGCCCCGCTCGCCGTCGGAGAGCCCGCCGACTTCCTGTTGCTGCGGGCCTCGGACCCCGAGCTCTCCGCCGGGGACCTGGAGGCCGATCTCGTCTACTCAGCGGGGGGCTCGGTCGTCGACACGACGGTCGTCGCGGGCGAGGTCCTGATGCGCGACCGGCAGGTCGCCGGCGCCGACGAGATCCTGGCGGAGGTGCGCGCGCGGGCCCGAAGGCTCACCGGCCTATAGCGTCTCGCCGGTGAGAACCGAGGCTCGCTTCCCCGACGTCCCCGAGAAGGCCGGTCACTACGAGAGCTTCTACCTGAAGCTCGTCCAGCCCGGCGGAGGCAGGGCGGCGTGGATCCGCCACACCGTCCACAAGCGGCCCAACGAGGAGGCCACCTGCGCGATCTGGTTCGTGCTCTTCGACTCTTCCGCTGTGGGTCCGCGGGCGACGAAGCGCCAGTTCGGCGTCGGCGAGCTCGGCGGCGCACCGGACACCTACATCCGGATCGCCGACGCGTCGCTCACCGACGGGCGCGCCATCGGCCGAGTCGAGACCCCCGCCCTCGAGGCGAGGTGGGACCTGAGCTTCGCCGACAGCCACGAGCCCTTTCACCACCTGCCGCGCGAGTTCCTCTACCGCGCGAAGCTGCCGAAGACGAAGTTCCTCAGCCCCTATCCGGACGCGGTCTTCAACGGAGAGCTCGATGTCGGCGGCGAGCGCGTCGAGGTGAAGGACTGGCGCGGAATGATCGGCCACAACTGGGGCGCCGAGCACGCCGAGCGCTGGGTCTGGATCCAGGGTTCGGGTTTCGAGGGCCGCTCACCGGAGGACTACTTCGACATGGCCGTCGGCCGGATCAGGGTGGCGGGCCGGACGACGCCCTGGGTCGGCAACGCGATGCTGATGCTCGACGGCAGGCCGCACCGCCTCGGCGGCTTCGGCCACGTCCCCAGCACCGAGGTGGAGGAGTCGCCGACCGGGGCGCGCTTCCAGCTCAAGGGCAAGGGGGTCAAGGTCACGGGCAACGTCCGCGCCGCGCCCAAGGACTTCGTTGCCTGGATCTACGCCGACCCCGTCGGTCCCGAGCACAACACGCTCAACTGCTCGGTCTCCGACCTGGAGCTCGACGTGGAGCTCGACGGCGGCCCCGCCGAGCGCCTGACGGTGAGGGGGGCCGCCGCGTACGAGTTCGGCACGCGGGACACCGACCACGGCATTCCCGTGCAGCCCTACCCGGACGGCTAGCCCGACGCGCTAGGCGAGGGCGTCGTACTCCTCGTCCGCAAGCTCGACCTCGAGCGCGGCGAGGTTCTCCCGCAGATGGTCGATCGAGAGCGTGCCCGGGATCGGCAGTATTGCCGGAGAGCGGTGGAGCAGCCAGGCGAGGGCGATCTGTTCGGGTGAGGCGTCGTGGCTCCGCGCGATCTCAGCGAGCGCGGGCGGGGCGTCTCCCTTCACGGGGTAGTAGGGGACGAACGTGATCCCGTTCTCCTCGCAGTACTCGACGACATCGTCGTGGCCGCGCTCGCCGACGTTGTAGTGGTTCTGCACCGCGGCGATCGGAACGACCTCCCTGGCGGCCTCGATCTGCTCGACGGTGACGGCCGAGATCCCGATCTCGTTGATCTTCCCCGCGTCGCGGTACTCGGCGATCCTGCTGAGGCTGTCGGCCAGGGGCGTCTCGGGATCGACCCGGTGCAGGTAGTAGAGATCGATCGCGTCCGTGCGCAGGCTGTCGAGGCTCTGCTCGATCTGGGCCCGCAGCGCCGCGGGGTCGCCACTCCCCGAATAGCCGCCCTTGGTGGCGATGACGAGTCCCTCCGGCTGCGGCGAGAGCGCCTCGCCGAGCGCCCGCTCACTGTCCCCGCCCGTGTAGACGTGTGCTGTGTCGATCAGGCCCAGGCCGGCCTCCACCGCCTCCCGCAGGAAGGCGTGGTTCTCCGGCGTCGAGGTGAGCCGGTTGGTCCCGAGCCCGATCCGCGCGACCTCCTTGCCCGCGACCTTCATGCGTGACTTCTACTTCTTCCTGAAGAAGGCCCAGGTGTCCGGCAGCCCAAGCGCGCCTGCCAGCTGCGGGCCGTTGACGGTCGTGGTGCCGCCGCTCCCGACCAGATTGGCGTGCACGATCCGCGGCGACGTGCCGCGCTGCGTGACGACGATGTTGCGGAGCTTGCCCTTCAGCCCCAGGCCCTTGAGCGCGGAGCTCATCCTCCCGAGCGAGTACTTGCGCTTCCAGCGCTCGTACGGTGAGCCGGCGTCGGCTTCGTAGGGGTCGTCGACCCCCCGCAGGTAGGGGACGGCCGGCTGTCCGAAGCCGAGGGAGGAGAACTCGTTGTTCTCGGTGTGGCCGCCGGAGGTGGAGAAGAAGAACGTCTGGGCGACCTTGCCCCCGTAGAGGACGACCTGGAGATTCGTGGCGCTCACGGCCTGGTCGGTCTTCGCGGTCTCCGCGCCGACGCCTCCGTAGGCCTGGCTACGGGTGTCGTCGAAGACATCGAAGGTGCCATGCCCACCGCTCGAGAGGACGTAGGAGCGAGCCGCGACGGCCTGAGCCTTGAGCGCCTCGATCGGCCAGGACGATGGCGATTCCTTGGCGACCACACCGCGGACGTAGTCCTCGACGTCGAGGACGTTGATCGCATCGAGCCCGCCGGTCACCGCCCTCACCTCGAGCGAGCCCCTGTAGGTGCCCTTGCCCGGCACGACCACCGCCGGCGCGCCCGTGGCGGTCATCACGGCGCCGCAACGAGCGATTCGTTTCCCCTTCTTGGAGCGCAGCGCGACGCCGCTGCCCTTGCGCTTCGCCACGTAGGTCTTTCCGGCCTTGATGCCCACACCGCAGGCCGAGCTCGCGCCATGGAAGGTGACGCTGCCGACCGAGTCGCGCAGGAGCACGCGAACCGACGTGTCCGCCGCCGCCCCGATCGTGGTGCCCGTGTAGTAGTGGGTGAGGATCTGGTCGTACTTGAAGCCGTGCTTGGCGTACCCATACGCGCCGTACTGGCTCATGCCGACGCCGTGGCCGAAGCCCGCGCCGTTCACGATCCAGACCTTCGCCGAAGCCATCGCCGGGAGGGCGAGGAAGCAGGCGAGCGCGCAGAACAGGAGTCGGGTCCCCCGGAGCATTGCCCCTGAATAACGGGTATGGCGGCGGGAAGTTGCGGTTTGGAGCAGTTCTCCGTGGACTCTGGCCAGAACGGCCCAGGGACCGCCCGAGTGCGAGAGCTAGGCTTGGGTAGAGGAAGCGGAGAGGACGAAGAAGGAGCGGACATGGCGACCGAGACCATCGAGGCAACCGATCACAAGCTCTACGTCGCCGGTGGGTGGATCGAGACCGGCGAGTGGTCGGAGGTGAAGGCCCCGTACGACGGCACCGTGGTCGGCCGGGTGCCCAAGGGTGACGCCGCCCTGGTGGACCGGGCGACCGATGAGGCCGCGGAGGCGTTCCTGGCGGACGAATTCCCGGCTCACAAGCGTGCGGCGGTCCTCGACCGGGCCGCGGAGCTCGTCGCCGAGCGGGAGGACGACCTGACGATGACGATCGCCGCCGAGGCCGGGAAGCCGGTCAAGACCGCCCGCGTCGAGGCGCAGCGCTGCGTCGGCACGCTCGAGTTCGCCGCCGTCGAGGCCCGCAGCCTGACCGGCCACACGGTCCCGATGGACGCGGGGGTGGCCGGCGAGGGCAAGCTGGGCATCGTGATGCGCGTGCCCTATGGCGTGGTCGGGGCGATCAGCCCGTTCAACTTCCCACTCAACCTCGTCGCCCACAAGCTCGGGCCCGCGATCGCAGCGGGCAACGCCGTGGTCCTGAAGCCCGCGGGCCAGACCCCGATCTCCGCGATCAAGCTGGCCGAGGTCTTCTACGACGCCGGCCTGCCCGAGAACTGGCTGCAGGTCGTCTGCGGCCCGGGCTCGGATGTCGGCAACGCAATCGTCGAAAGCCAGAGGACCCACGCGATCACCTTCACCGGTTCGGCCCCGGTCGGCTGGGGTATTCGCTCCGCGGTCCCCCACAAGAAGGTCAACCTCGAGCTCGGCTCGAACGCGCCACTGATCGTCAACGAGGACGGTGACTGGGAGACCGCGGCCGACAAGGCCCAGATTCACGCCTTTTCGCACGCCGGCCAGAGCTGCATCTCGGTCCAGCGCATCCTGCTCCACGAATCGATCGCCGAGGGCTTCACCGAGCGCTTCACCAAGAACGTCGAGTCACTGGTCACCGGCGATCCGATGGACGAGAAGACCGATGTCGGCCCGGTGATCTCCCCTGGTGACAAGGACCGCATCAAGGAGTGGATCGACGAGGCGGCGGCGAAGGGCGCGCAGATCCTCACCGGCGGCGAGCTCGTCGACGAGGACCGCTGCATCGCCCCCACGGTGATCAGGGACGACCCCCGTGAGTGCCACACCTGGAAGGACGAGATCTTCGGGCCGGTCGCCACCATCCACACGTTCAAGAGATTCGAGGACGGCCTGGAGATGGCCAACGACTCGCGCTACGGGCTGCAGGCCGGCGTCTTCACGCGGGACGTGGGCAATGGGATCAAGGCGGCACAGACCCTCGAGTTCGGCGGCGTCCTGATCAACGAGGTCCCGACCTTCCGCACCGACCAGATGCCCTACGGCGGCGTCAAGGACTCGGGCAACACGCGTGAGGGCCCGCACTACGCCGTCCGCGAGCTGACCGAGGAGCGCCTGGTCACCTTCCAGGGCTAGACACTCGGCCAACGCTCACTCTCACCGCGCCCGTTTGCCGTAGTTTTCGGGGAGATGTCAGGGGGCCTGACAGCGGGGAGAAGGATCTCCCCTGCGTTGTTGGCGATCGGAGCGCTGCTGGCTCTTCCAGCCGCGGCCACTGCGACGACCCGCTACGCCGCTCCCGGCGGAACCGCCGACGACACCGTCTGCGTGACCCCCGACGCACCGAAGTGCACCATCGGAACCGCCGCCGGGGGACCGGATGTCCTTGCCGCTGACGAGGCGGTGATTCTCCCCGGGAACTACTCGGACTCATCGGGAGACCTCAACGGTGACGCCGCCAATCCGACCGACGGCGTTGTGCAGCCCACAGCCGGAAGCGTCCACGGCGCCTCGGGGGAACCGATGCCGGTGATCACCGTCAACGGGCTCGACTCTATGTTCCCCAACCCCTACGGCGCCTTCCTGATGTCGGCAACGACCCTTTCGGACGTCGAGATCAACGCCGGCGCCATGGCGTCCAGCGCGGTCACCTTTGGGTTCGGATCGTCCAACAGCATCGTTCAGCGGGTGATCGCCCGGTCCACCCGCGACAACGCGATCACCTGCAATCAAAGCCAGGGGACGATCCGCGACGCGGTCTGTCTCAGCAGCGGCAGCGGGGGGATCGGGCTTGGTGCAAGTAACGCCATCGCAGGGACTTACACGGACAACGTCCGCAACGTGACCGCAATCGCCACAGGATCGAGTTCGTTCGGAGTGAACTACTTCTATGGCACCTTCAGTCCGCCGGGCCCGACCTACACGATCTCCGCGAAGAGCCTGATCGCCCAGGGAACCTCACAGGACGTCCTCGTCAGGGCCTCCAATCAGGGCACCAGCGTGACCATGAACCTCGACCACTCGAACTACGACACCGCGACGACGCAGGTCTTCACGATGGGAGTTGCGTCGGTCACCCCGCCGGGCACGGGCGCGCCGAACTTCAACGTCACCGATGCGCCCCTGCTCGCGGCCGATGGCTATCACGAGCTGGCCGGTTCGCCGACGATCGATGTCGGCGCCACGGACGGGAACAGCGGGTCCAAGGACATCGAGGGTCAGGCCCGCACGATAGGCACGGTGCCCGACATCGGCGCCGACGAGCACGCTTCCCCCACTACCACTGTCGTCTCCTGCACGCCCAACCCGCTTGTGTTCGGGTCAGGCCCTGCGCAGTGTTCCGTCTCAGTCAGCGACACGACGAGTCCACCCCCGGTCACCTTCCTCTCCGGGGTCCGCCTCCTCTCCGACATGCCCGGGTCGTTCGTGGCCAACTGCGAGACGCTCTTCATGGCCACTCCGACCGAGGGGACCTGCACGGCGCCCTACACCCCGGCCGCCGTGGGTACCCACACCATCACCGCGGTCTATCCGGGGGATTCGACCCACGACTCGAGCCAGGACACCGATGTGCTCCAGGTGACCCAGCCGGGGGCTGCATCCGGCCCATCCACTCCGCCGGGCACGAGGAAGAAGTGCAAGAAGAAGAAGAAGAAGAAGCACCGCGCCGCCGTGGCGAAGAAGAAGTGCAAGAAGAAGCGCCGCTAGACGGGCGCGAACCAGCGCTCTAGCCGCTCTGCGCTCATCAGCTGGGAGGGCTCAACCGTCCGGGCGAGGCAATCACGCAGGTCCTGGCCGGCCTCGGGGTCCGCGGCCCAGCCGCGGAAGAGCGGCTCGGCGCTTTCGGGCTTCGGGAAGCGCCCCCAGGCGAACGACCAGTCGTAGTGCTCCGCCGACTTGGCATCGCGCCATTCCTCGTATTCGTCCAGGCTCGGGGTTGAGCCCGAGAGGGAGTCGGCCACGTAGAGCGCCGCTTCGACCGCGTCTCCGATCCCCTGCGCCGTCCCCGGGTGCTTGAAGTAGCAGGCGTCTCCGACCAGGGCCCAGCCAGGCCCGGTCGGCCGCCGGTAGAAGCCGCGCATCAGCGTCTCCGGGGCCACGGTCACCTCGGTCACCATCTCGGCCCCGTCGAGCAGCTTCGGATCGAGGGTTTCGGGGAACCGGCGGATCGCCTCCATGTACTTCCGCTCCCTCTCAGCCTTGGTGCCCTGCGCGAGATCCGGGACGCCATTGGCGATCACCAGGTAGAGCCCGTCCTCGACCGGCCCGTGGTAGAGCATCTCGTCGAGGTTGATCTGCAGGGTCGAGACCGGCTCATCGAAGGGGATCCCGCTCCAGTAGGAATAGGAGAAGGCGAGCTCGCCGCGCTGGGTGCGCTCCTTTTCGAGGCCGAGCTTGCCGGCGACCATCGAGCCACGCCCGTCGGCACCGAACACCCAGTCGGCTTCGATCTCGCGCCCGTCCACCAGCCTGACGCCGCGCACAGGGTCCTCGTCCGTGCCGGTGCCGACCAGATCGACCACCCTCGTGCCGAAGACTCCCGTCACTCCGGCGGCGAGAGCAGTGTCGACGCCGGCCTCGTCCAACGCGATCCGCCTGGGCGCCAGCCCGAGGTCGAAGCCCTCGATCGGCGTGTAGCGCCCGGCGATCTCGTGCCCCAAGGCGAGCAGGCGGTGTGAGGCGAAGGCGAGCTCGTGTTGTGAGCGCAGCGTGTCCAGCACGCCGAGCCGTTCAAGCCGCGCGAGGGTGTTGGGGTAGATCAGGTGCGTCGAGACCGTGGTGCTCGGGAACGTGTCCCGGTCGATCAGCGCGACGTCCCAGTCGCGCTGGGCCAGCGCGGTCGCCAGCGTGGACCCGGCGCAGCGCGCCCCGACGATGACTGCGTCGTGCTTCTCCACCACACCCGACCTTACGCCGAAGGCGGGTCGGGAGAGTGTGCGATCGCTCCGCAGCGCTAGTCGTGCGGGCGGGCCATCTTGCGATGGTCGAGCGCCTCGTCGAGGATCTTTTCGTCGACCCCCATCTCCTTCGCCACCTCGCGAATCGAGCGATTCGACGCGGCCGCCTCCTTGACGATCTCGCCAGCCTTGTCGTAGCCGATGTGCGGGTTGAGGGCGGTCGCGACGATCAGGTTGGCCTCGCGGTGGCGCTCGAGCATCTCCTCGTTTGCCTCGATCCCGCCCACGCACTTCTCATCGAGGTGTCGTGCGGCCGCGGCCAGCAGCTTGATCGAGTCGAGCAGGTTGCGCGCGATCAGCGGCACCCGGACGTTGAGCTCGAACTGGCCCTGGCTCCCGGCGATCGCGATCGCGGCGTCGTTTCCGATCACCTGGTCCGCGACCTGGATCACGACCTCGGGAATCACCGGGTTGACCTTGCCCGGCATGATCGAAGACCCCTTCTGGAGCTCCGGCAGTCGCAGCTCCGCGAGGCCGGCGCGCGGGCCCGAGCCCATCAGCGCCAGGTCGTTGGCGATCTTGATCATCGAGACCGCGACGGTCTTGAGCGCGCCCGACAGCTCCACCAGGGCGTCGCGGTTGGCCTGGGCCTCGAAGGGATCGGCGGGCTCGGAGATGTCCAGACCCGTGTCGGCGCTGAGCTGCTCCCGCACCTTGGCGGCGAACTCGGGATGGGTGTTGAGGCCGGTGCCGGTCGCCGTGCCGCCCAGCGGGATCTGCCCCACGCGGCCGAGCGTCGAGCGAACGCGCTCGGCCCCGAGCCTGATCTGCGCGGCATAGCCCGTGAACTCCTGGCCGAGCGTCACGGGCACGGCATCCATCAGGTGGGTCCGGCCGGTCTTGACCAGGTCAGCGAACTCATCGGCCTTGCGCTCGAGGGCGGCGCGGAGCTCGTCCAACGCGGGCAGAAGATCCGAGTGAACCTCGCCCAGCGCCGCCAGGTGGACGGCGGAGGGGAAGACGTCGTTCGAGGACTGGCCCATGTTGACGTGGTCATTCGGATGGGCCTCGTCGCCCGCGAGCTCAGCGATCACCTCGTTCGCGTTCATGTTCGAGGAGGTGCCCGATCCGGTCTGGAAGACGTCGATCGGGAACTGGTCGTCGTGCTCGCCGTTGGCCACCTCGTCGCCGGCCTTCGCGATGCGCTCGGCGAGATCCCCATCCAACTTGCCGAGCTCCGCATTGGCGCGCGCCGCGGCCGCCTTCAGCCGCCCCAGCCAGTGGACCACGGGGGCCGGAATCGGCTGCCCGGAGATCTTGAAGTTCTCGACGGCTTTCGTGGTTTCGCCTCCCCAGAGCTCTGCGGCGGTCTTGGCTTCCATCACCCGGAGGCTACCTAGCCCGAGGTGTGCCCGGCGGCATAGCCACGGCCGAAGGCGCGCTGGAAGCTTGCGGGGAGCGCGCCGCCGGTCTCGCTGAACTGGGCGGCGGAGTTGAGCCGCCTGACCAGGTCCGTGTGGATAGTGTCGGCGCCCTTGGAGACCGCGCCGATCAGATAGCCGAGCTGGAGCGTGGCGGCGTCTGAGCCCTGGCGGGCCTCCGCGTTCAGCTTGGTCGCGGCGACGATCATCTCGCGGCCGATGTTCGCCAGCTGCCCCGCGTCCTGCTCCGGGACGAGGCAGTCCGAAATCGGTGTGGTGCCCGCAAGGCGCACCTCCGCCGGGGCGCGCTCCAGCGCTCGCAGATAGCCCTCGTTGCTGACCAGGCAGGCAGCGGGCGCGAGGTCGTTCTGCTTCGCCCCGCACCCGGCGGCGAGCACCAAGGCGACGGCGAGGAGCCCGATCGACGTTCGGCGGAGCATTCGCTGATCCTACGTCCGCCGCGGCCCATAACTTGATCACTCGTGACCGACGAGGCGACGCCCCTTCGCCCCATCGATCCGCTCGCGCACCGAGCTCTGGAGGCGCTGGTGCGGGCGCAGGCGAACCTGACCCGCCGACTGGCGGCGGACCTGGAGAGGATCGGTGTCTCGGCGACCGGCTTCACGATGCTCGTGCTGCTGACCAGCGCTGGAGGCCGCCTCGAGCTGCGCACGATGCGTCGCCGCCTCGGGGCCTCGAAGGCGACCGCGACGGAGGTCCTCGACACGCTCGAGAACCGCGGGTTCGTCACCCGCAGCAGGCTGGAGAGCGATCGCCGCGCGGTCAGCGTCGGCCTGACCGAGGCCGGCTACAACCTCGTCACCCACGCCTTCCCCGGGCACGCGGAGCGTGTGCGGGAGGCGTTCGGGGTACTCGACGAGACCGAGAAGCGCCAGCTCGCGGATCTCTGCCGCAAGCTGGACCGGGCTGCCTAGTCCAAGCGACGAAGCAGTTCCATAAGCGGCGGTACGCGGCTCGCGTAGTAGCCGGTCAGCAGCACCATCGCCTCCTGCAGCCTGCGGACTCTTTCCTGGATCGGAACTGCACGGGGCCCGTCAGGGTCCCTGCTGGGTGGTACGTAGTCGATTGCTAAGCCCACTGTTGCCCCCTGTCGATGCTCGCTGCCGGACCCGAACGAGCGTGCCACACCGTGATCTGGCACCGGCTACCCGACTGGCTGTCCGGCCAAACACCGGTCGGGTCAGCCTGCCAGAGGGCGGCGAGCGCCGTCGGTGTCAGGCCGGAGAGCCGAAGGCAGTCGCGATTCATGTGCCCCTGGTCCGCGTAGCCGAGATCCGCGGCCACTCGCGCGAGGTCACTCTCGCCGGCTGCCACCGCAGCGGTCTGCTCCACCAGGCGGCGGAAGCGCAACACCCGGTCAAGGGTCTTCGGCCCGTACCCGACGGAGTCGCGAAAGCGACGCCGGAGCTGGCGCTCGCTGATCCCGAGCGATTCGGCCAGCCGGTCGACCCTGCTGCCTGGAAAGCCGAGCCGCCTGGTGGCCGCGAGCACCAGTGGATCGGGGCCGGCATCCCCGATCCGCGCGCCGACCGACCTCTCGAGCAGCTTGAACGCCTCGTCGTCACCGTCGCTCTCCGCGAGGCGCTCAGCGAGCTCCGACGCCGGGGACCCGAGCAGTTCTTCCAGCTTGACGTGGACATCGAGCACCTCGCTGGCGGGCATCCCCAGCACGGCTCCGGCGATCCCCGGGCGCAGCCTCAGCCCCAGGATCCGCTCACCGGGCGCGACGGGACTGGACCGGGCGGTTCGGTCGAGTCCGGCGACGACCAATTCACCCTCGCGCCAGAGGAGATCCACACATCCATCCGGCAGAACCAGGACCGAATCGCTCGACCCCTCACCCGTGGTCTCCCGCATCCACCGGCAGGCGATCAGCGAGTACACGTCACCCGACGGAGCGAGCTCGCGGTACGGCGTCATGTCTCCAACTTAGAGAACGTCCGAAATGTTCAAGGCACGCGAGAGAGCGGCGGATAGCGTCGCCGCCAAGCAATCGAAAGGACGCCATGGACCAGCGCCTCAGCCTGATCACACTCGGAATCTCGGACCTCGACCGCGCCAAGCGCTTCTACGAGGCCCTCGGCTGGAAGTCCGGCGCAGCGCCGGGCGACGACGTCGTCTTCTTCCAGGCCGGCGGGATGATCGTGGCGCTCTGGGGCCGTGAGAGGCTCGCCGAGGACAGCGCGGTCACGGTGGGGAGCGGGTGGGGGGGCATCACGCTCGCCTACAACGCCCGCTCCCCCAAGGAGGTCGACGACGTGATCGAGGAGGCCCGCGCGGCGGGCGCCACGATCGGCCGCGAGCCCGGCGAGACGTTCTGGGGCGGCTACTCGGCGGTCTTCCTCGACCCCGACGGCTACCCGTAGGAGGTGGCCCACAACCCGAGTTGGACGATCGAGAAGGACGGGTCGGTGACGCTGCCGAAGGACTGACTGCGAGAATCCGCCCCTCGTGGCCGGATTCCGACCAGTCGACCCCAAGCAGTCCTTCCCGGCGCTCGAGGAGCGGATCCTCGAGCGCTGGCGCGAGCGCGACGTCTTCCGCCGCTCCTTCTCCGGGCGTGAGGGAGCCCCCATGTGGAGCTTCTACGAGGGCCCGCCGACGGCCAACGGCCGACCGGGGTCGCATCACGTCCTCGCCCGGGTCTTCAAGGACATCTACCCGCGCTTCAAGACGATGACCGGCCATCAGGTGCCCCGCAAGGCGGGCTGGGACTGCCACGGGCTCCCCGTCGAGCTGGAAGTGGAGCGCGAGCTCGGAATCACCTCAAAGGAGGAGATCGAGGAGTTCGGGATCGCCGAGTTCAACGCCCGCTGCCGCGAGTCGGTCTTCCGCTACGTCGAGGACTGGAACCGCCTGACCCAGCGCATCGGCTTCTGGCTCGACCTCGACGACCCCTACGTGACGATGACCAACGAGTACATCGAGTCGGTCTGGTGGGCCCTGGGCCGGATGTGGGACGACGGCCGCCTCTACGAGGACTACAAGGTCGTGCCCTACTGCCCGCGGGACGGGACCGCCCTCTCCTCGCACGAGGTCGCCCTCGGCTACAGGGACGTCGAGGACCCGGCCGTCTACGTGAAGCTGCCGATCAAGGAGCCGGCCCCGACCGACTCGATCCCGGAGTCCCCGCTCGAGCCCGGCGACAAGCTCCTCGTCTGGACCACGACCCCCTGGACGCTGATCACGAACGCCGCGGTGGCCGCGGGCCCCGACGTCGAATATGTACGGGCCCGCCTCGACGGCGAGGTCTTCGTCCTCGCTCGGGCGCGGGTGGAACATGTCCTCGGCGACGAGGCGGAGGTCCTCGCCCACTTCCCCGGCGAGGCGATCGCGGGGACGGCGTACGAGCCCCCCTTCGACTACATCACCGACTACGGCCCCCGCGGACACACGGTCCTGCTCGCCGATTTCGTCACGACCGACGAGGGCACCGGACTGGTCCACACCGCGATCGCCTTCGGCGAGGACGACTTCAAGCTCGGCGAGCAGTACGGGATCACCCTGCAGAACCCGGTCGACCTGCGCGGCCGCTTCGACGAGCGGATCACGGACTTCCAGGGCCAGTTCGTGAAGGACGCCGACCCGGGGATCGTCGAGGCGCTCGAGAAGAAGGGCAAGCTCCTGCGCGCCGAGGCCTACCTGCACTCATATCCGCACTGCTGGCGCTGTGACACGCCGCTCCTCTACTACGCCAAGGCGAGCTGGTACGTGAAGACCACCGAGGTTCGGGACCGGATGCTGGCCGCCAACGAGGAGATCGGCTGGCACCCCGAGCACATCAAGCACGGGCGCTTCGGCAAGTGGCTGGAGGGAAACGTCGACTGGGCGCTGTCGCGCGATCGCTACTGGGGCACGCCGTTGCCGATCTGGGAGTGCGATCAGAGCGAGTGTGATGAGCGCTTCTGCGCCGGGTCGATCGCCGAGCTGCGGGAGAAGGGCGCGGAGGTTCCCGACGATCTCCACCGCCCGTACATCGACGACGCCTCCTACGCTTGCGAGCGGGAGGATTGCGGCGGAACGATGCGCCGAGTCGCCTCGGTGATCGACACCTGGTTCGACTCCGGCTCGATGCCCTGGGCGCAGTACCACTACCCGTTCGAGAACGAGGATCTATTCAAGGAGCGCTTTCCGGCCGACTTCATCTGCGAGGCGATCGACCAGACCCGCGGCTGGTTCTACACGCTGCTCGCCGAGTCCGTGCTCCTCTTCGACACCTCGAGCTACCGCAATGTCGTCTGCCTCGGCCTGATCCTCGACCCCGAGGGCCAGAAGATGTCGAAGAGCCGCGGCAACGTGGTCGAGCCGTGGGACGTGATCGAGCAGCACGGCGCCGACGCCTTCCGCTGGTACTACTTCGCCTCCAAGGAGCCCTGGGAGGGCTACCGCTTCTCGCTTGACACGGTCGGCGACGCGGTGCGCCATTTCCTGCTGACGCTCTGGAACACCTATTCGTTCTGGATCCTCTACGCGAACGCGGAGGGCTTCGCGCCGGAGGCGCTCGCGACCGTCTGGAGCTCCGGAAAGCGCGGCGAGGGCTCCGCGGGCGAGCTCGACCGCTGGGCGCTGTCCCGCCTGCAGCGCACGGTCGCCGAGGTGCGCGAGCAGATGGAGAGCTTCGACTGCACGCACGCTGCCCGCGCGATCGCCGAGTTCAGCGAGGAGCTGTCCAACTGGTACGTGCGGCTCAGCCGCCGCCGCTTCTGGGATGGGGACGAGACCGCCTTCGCCACGCTACGGCACTGCCTGATGACGCTGGTCACGCTCCTGGCCCCGTTCACCCCGTTCCTCGCCGATGAGATCTACACGAACCTCGCGGTCGGGAACGACGAGGAGGGCTTTGGGGACTGCCCTGACTCGGTACACCTCTGTGACTACCCGGAGGTTGATGAGGACCTGATCGATCAGCAGCTCGAGGCCGGAATGGAGGCTGTTCGCCGCACGGTCGAGCTGGGGCGAGCGGCGCGCGCGCAGGCGAAGGTCAAGCTCCGCCAGCCACTGCGCAAGGCGGTCGTGGTCGCCTCCGACGCCGAGCGCGCCGCGATCGAGCGCCTCGACGAGGTCGTGGCCTCGGAGCTCAACGTCAAGCAGCTCGACTTCGTGCAGACCGAGGCCGAGCTCGTCTCCTACCGGGTCAGGCCCAACTACCGCTCGCTCGGTCCTCGGTTCGGCAAGGTCATGCCTCAGGTGGCAGCCGCGGTGGAGGCGCTCGATGCGTCGGCGGTCGCCGATGCGCTCGAGCGCGGAGAGGAGGTCGGTATTCAGGTGGACGGGAAGGACCACACGCTGGCCGCCGATGACATCAGCCTCGTCATGGAGCCGCTTGAGGGCTACCAGGTGGAGGCCGAGGCCGGCCATGCCGTCGCTCTGGAGCTCGACCTCGACGACGAGCTTCGCCGCGAGGGCCTGGCCCGCGAGGTCGTTCGCGCCGTCCAGGAGGCCCGCAAGCAGGCCGGCCTCGAGGTCTCGGACCGCATCGCGCTCGCGCTCGGTGGCGACGAGGAGCTGCTCGCCGCCGCCCGCGAACACGAGGCCTACATCGCCGGCGAGACCCTCGCCGACTCGGTCGACTACAGCGCGGACGGCGCGGGCGAAAAGGCGACGATCGAGGGCCGCGAGCTCCGAATCGCCGTCAGCAAGGCCTGAGTGCCCGCGGCGGTGATCTTCGACATGGATGGCGTCCTGGTCGACTCGGAGGCCGTCTGGGACGACGTCCGGAAGCGCTTCGTCGAGGAAGAGGGTGGCCGCTGGCACGACGGCGCCCAGCGGGACATGATGGGAATGAGCTCCGTGGAGTGGTCCCGATACGTGCGGGACCGGCTCGGCGTCGAGATGGATCCGGAGGAGATCTCGCGGGAGGTCGCGGACCGCGTCGCCGACGTCTACCGGGAGAAGCTGCCGCTGCTGCCGGGCGCGGTGGAGGCGGTCAGGTCGCTGGCGGCGGAGTGGCCGCTCGGGCTCGCCTCGTCATCCAACAGGCACGTGATCGATCTGGTTCTGGAGCTGGCGAAGATCGCGGATGACTTTCAGGCGACGGTGTCCTCGGAGGAGGTCGGAGCGGGCAAACCCGCGCCGGACGTCTATCTGGAGACGGCAAAACGGCTGGGGAAAGAGGCGCCCGCCTGCGTGGCGATCGAGGATTCGACCAACGGAATCCGCTCGGCGCACGCCGCCGGCATGTCCGTGATCGCCGTCCCGAACCAGGACTTCCCGCCGGAATCGGACGCCCTCGGGTTGGCGGACGTGACGGTCAGATCACTCACCGAAGTCACGCCCGAGACGGTGCGCCGGCTCCGTTAACGGCGCGGTTGGTGAGTTTCCGACCGACGGGGGTCGGGAACTCGCCAAGGCCGCTGAATAGAGTCCGCGCATGGAACTCGGGGGCGACACGAAAGCCGTCCTCCTCGCTGCCGGTTTGATCTTCCTGGGCGCGCTCCTCCTCGGCGTCTGGAAGTACCGCCAGATGGCGGCGAACCCCGAAGGGCTGGCGCATCCCTATGTCGACGTCGCCCACCGCGCGGCGCTTCTCTACTCGTTCGCCACCCTCCTGATCGCGGTGTTCGTGGAGCTCTCCGGCTGGAGCACCGCCGTCAACCTGATCGCCGCCTTCGCCGTGATCGCCTTCTTCGTCGGAGCGATCTCGGGCTACGTCTACAACGGAATCACGCGCGACACCGACAACCGATTCCGGGATGGCGATGAGCTGCCGGGGCAGCATCCGTTCATGTGGGCGCTGATCGTGGTCGAGATCGGCGGCTTCGGCGTGCTGCTCGCCGGGTTCGTCAGCGAGCAGATCCTCTAGCCCACGATCGCCTCGGCCTCGATCTCGACCTTCCAGCGCGGGTCGAGGAGGCCGGCGACCACGACCATCGTGGCGGCGGGCCTGATCTCGGCGAAGGTGGCGGCGTGCGCCCGGCCCACCGCCTCGGCGTGCGTGCCGGCGGTGATGAACATCCGCGTTCGGACCACGTCCTCCATCCCGGCTCCGGCCTCCCGCAGTCCCTCGCCGATGATTTCGAGACACTGAGCGGCCTGAACCTCGGGGTCTGGGTCACAGGACCCATCGGGCCAGATCGGCGCCGTGCCGGAAACGACCACGCGGTCCCCGATACGCACCGCCCGCGAGAAGCCGACGGTCGCCTCGAAAGGCGACTCGGACTCGACGCGCTGACGCTGACCGGCCATGCCCGCATCCTGGCAGGCGTGGCCGGACCGATTCAACCGGTGGTCTTGCGCCGGTAGAGGCGCAGCGTCAGCGGAATCACCACCGCCAGGGCGGCGACGGTCCAGATGACCGATGCCAGCACCGGATGCGCGAGCGGCCAGACGCCGTCGCTCGGCACCGCTGTCGGGTTGCCGAACAGCGTCCGCACGGCGGCCGCCACCGCACTGATCGGGTTCCACTCGGCGACCTGCCGCAGCCCGTCGGGAAGCGTCCCGGTGCCGACGAAGGCGCTCGAGATGAAGGTGAGAGGGAAGATGACGATGAACGCCAGTCCCATCACCGCATCAGGCGAGCGCACTGCGATACCCAGCAGGGTGCCGACCCAGATCGCCAGGGCGGCGAGCAGCAGGAGCAGTCCGAAGCCCGCGATCGCGCTGGCGATGCTCGCGCTGATGCCCCAGCCGACGACGAGGCCGCTCACGCTCATGATCACGATCGCCAGAAGCATCGCCGAGAACTCCGCCGTCATGAGTCCGAACAGGTAGGCGGAACGGGCCATCGGCAGCGAGCGGAACCGCTCGAGGACGCCCTCCTTGAGGTCGGTCGCGATCGAGATCGCGGGTCCCACCATTCCGAAGAAGATGGTCTGGACCAGGATCCCGCCGATGATGTACTCCCGATAGCTGCCGCCGGCGATATGGATCGCGCCTCCGAATACGAAGGAGAACAGCAGCACGAACATCAGCGGCTGCATGGTGACGTCGAGCAGCTTCTCCGGCGTCTGCCGGATGTGCGCCGCGCTGCGCCTGGCGACGGCCAGCGTGTCCGAGAGGAACCAGCGCAGGCGCGTATGAATTCCGGAATCGACTGTGATCGTTGTCTCGCCCATCAGGCTGCCACCTCCTCGAGCTCGTGCTCATCGGTTGGGGTCGGCTCGACCCGCTTTGTGCCGGTCAGGGTGAGGAAGACGTCGTCGAGCGTCGGCTCACGCCGGTGGACGTCCGCCGCGTCGATCCCCTCCTGATCCAGGGCTCGGACCACCTCGATCAGACGAGTTCCGCGCTGCACCGGTGCGGTGACCAGCAGCTCGTCAGGGTCGCTGTCGATGCGTCCGTCGGCGAAACGAGCCAGCGCGTTCGACGCGGGCGGGATCTCCTGCGTCCCGGAGACGTTGATCACCACTCGCTCCCCGCCGACTCTGGACTTGAGCTCCGCCGGCGATCCCTCCTCGATGACGCGCCCTCGATCGAGGACGACGATGGAATCCGCCAGCTGATCCGCCTCATCCAGGTACTGCGTGGTGAGCAGCAGCGTCGTCCCGCCGCCCACCAGCTCGCGGAGCAGGCCCCAGAGGTCGACCCGGGCCTCCGGATCGAGCCCGGTCGTCGGCTCATCGAGGAAGAGGACCGGCGGATCCGCGACCAGACTTGCAGCCAGGTCGAGGCGGCGCCGCATCCCGCCCGAAAACGTCTTCACCAGCCGGTCACCCACGTCGGCGAGGCCGAGCCGTTCGAGCAGCTCGTCCGCCCGGCTCCGCACCTCCGCCTTCGGGAGGTGATAGAGGCGGCCGACCATCTCGAGGTTCGCCCTCGCGGTCAGCAGGTCGTCGACCGTTGCGGACTGCCCGGCCACGCCGATGCGCTCTCGCACCCGCGCGCCCTCGCTCGCCACATCGAAGCCGGCCACACGGGCTTCGCCCGAGGTCGGCTCCGCCAGCGTGGTGAGGATGCGGATCGCTGTGGTCTTGCCGGCGCCGTTGTGGCCGAGCAGGCCGAGCACCGAACCGACGGGAACTGCGAAGTCGACGTCGCGGAGGGCCCAGAGCTCGTCGTATCGCTTGCTCAGGCCCTCGGCGACGATTGCGTTTTGTTCACTCATTTCGTACCTCGTACGTTGTGGTCGTACAGCGTACGAGCACTGTAGCAGTACGCTGTACGATATGTCGTCTCGTCCACAAAGCTCCCGCAACAGGCAGGTTCGCCCTCGGACCGACCGCCGATCTCGCGCCAACAGGCAGCAGGCGGAGGAGGTCATCTGGATGCGAGAAGAGCCCGGAGCCAGGAGAGCCGGCCTCTCCCGGAAGCAGATCGGAGAGACGGCGGTGAAGATCGCCGATGCCGACGGGTTCGAAGCGGTTTCGATGCGGCGACTCGCTCGGGAGCTCGGAGCCGGCACGATGACGCTCTACCACTACGTCCGCAACAAGGACGAGCTGCTCGCCTTGATGTGGAACGCAGTGGGGGCAGAGCTCATCATTCCCGACGAAGAGCTCTCGGAAAACTGGCGCAAGGCGCTGACCAGGCTCGCTCGTGCAACTCGGAATGCCTTCAAGCGGCACCCGTGGGTCGTCGAGGCGATGGGCGAGCCGGCGCAATCGGGGCCGAACGGCCTCAAACACTTCGAGCAGTCCCTGGCGGCCGTCCGCAAGCTGCGGGTACCGCCTCGTGACCGGCTCGAGCTGGTCGCCCTGGTGGACGACTACGTCTTCGGGTTTGCGGTGCGGGAGGTGCTGCAGGAGAGGTATGACGCGGAGGGCGATCCGAATATGGCGGAGTCGGGCATCGCTTTCTTCGAGTCCGCCCTGGCGACCGGCGAGTATCCGAATGCCAGCAAGCTCTTCCGAGGAGACCTGCTGGCCGCCATGGAGCGGGTGATGGAGAACTTCTCAGGCGAGGCGAACGACCGGCGCTTCGAGCGCGGCTTGAAGATCCTCTTCGACGGTTACGAGAAGAAGATCAGTTAAGCGAGCACCGGCTCGAGCTCGGACTCGAGCCGCGCCTTCGGCCTGGCGCCGACCAGGCGGGTGGCGACCTCGCCGTCCTTGAAGACGATCATCGTCGGAATGGAGAGGACCTCGTACTTGGCCGCGGTCTGCGGGTTCTCGTCCGTGTTGAGGCTGACGATCTTGAGGTCCTCGCGCTCGGAATCGATCTCCTCGAGGACGGGATGGACCACTCGGCACGGACCGCACCACGGAGCCCAGAAGTCGACGAGCACCGCGCCCTCGGCATCGAGCACGTCGGACTGGAAAGTGGCGTCGGTCACATCATTGAGCTTGCCCGGCACGGTGGTCTCCTAGGTAGAGGTTGAAGGGATCGTTGTTCAGTCTAGCCCGGCGGTCCAGCGTTACTATACAAAGTGAAGCGATCCATCAGCGCCGGAAGCGCATCACGGGCACCCGCCACATCGCCTCGGCGACGATCGCCCTGCTCATCTTCGATGTCCCATCGGTGCGGTCCCTGAACACGATCGGGACCTCCACCACCCGGAATCCCGCCTTGATCGCGCGATAGGTCGTCTCGACCTGGAACGCATAGCCGCGTGCCTCGATCGTGCCCAGGTCGATCGTCTCGAGCACGATCCGGCGGAAGCACTTGAAGCCGCCGGTCAGGTCCCTGATGGGCACGCCGAGCGCCGCCCGCGCATAGGCGCTGCCGCCGCGGCTGATGAATCGCCGCATCGGGCCCCAGTCGGTGATCCCGCCGCCGGGCACGTACCGGCTGCCGATGGCGAGATCGGCCCGCTCGGTCGCCTCGATCAATCGGGGGAGATAGCTCGGGTCGTGGGAGAAGTCGGCGTCCATCTCGATGATCCGGTCGGCGCCGCCGTCGAGCGCGACCCGGAACCCCGCCAGGTACGCCGGACCGAGGCCCTCCTTGCGGTCCCGGTGGAGCACCGCGATGGACTCGTCCCCCTCCGCCAGCCGATCGGCGATCTCGCCCGTTCCGTCAGGGGAGTTGTCGTCGACGATCAGGACCCGGCGCGACTCCGGCAGGTGCTCCAAGACGGCGCCGACGATCCGCTCGAGGTTCTCGGCCTCGTTGTAGGTCGGCAGGATGACCCAGACCTCCGGCGCCTGGGGAGGGGCGGCGGGCACGGCGGCAAGATAGCCGTCCCCACTAGCTTTGAGGCATGCGCAACGCTGAGATAGCCGCGGCCCTGAGGGAGCTCGGGATCCTCTATGAGCTGGACGGCGCCGACCGCTTTCGAGTGCTCGCCTACAGGGAGGCCGCTAGGACCATCGCGGACAGCCCGGTCTCGATCGAGCAGCTGGCGGACGAGGGCCGCCTCACGGAGCTCCCCAACGTCGGCAAGACCCTGGCGGAGAAGATCGAGACGCTGATCGAGATCGGCAGCATCCCCTCGGCCGACAAGCTCAAGGCCAAGTTCCCGGCGACGCTCGTCGAGGTGACCCGGGTTCCGGGCCTGGGAGCGAAGACCGCGAAGCGGATCTACGACGAGATCGGCGTCGAGAGCCTGACGCAGCTCAAGGAGGCCGCCGAGCGCGGGAAGATCGCCGGCATCCGGGGGCTGGGGCCGAAGACCGAGGAGAACATCCTGGCCTCGCTCGAGGGAGTGACCGAGGACGGCATCGGGGAGCGGCTGCTTCTCTCACAGGTCCTGCCGATCGGTGACGAGATCCGCCGCGACCTCCTCGAGATCGGTGTGGCGAACAGGATCGAGATCGCCGGCTCGGCCCGCCGCTGGGCGGAGACCTGCAAGGACCTCGACCTGATCGCGACCACCGACGACTCGGCGGCTCTCGCCGACGCGCTCGCGACCCACGGTCTCTCGGCGGAGACGAGGCGCGGCGGCGACGCTGCGGCCAGCGTCCTCACCCATTCGGGGCTCAAGGTCGACCTGCGGATCGGCTCGGAGGACGAATTCGGCGATCTGCTCCAGCACTTCACCGGGTCGGCCGCCCACAACGTGCAACTGCGGGAGCGCGCCCAGGCGCGCGGGCTCTCGGTCAGCGAATACGGCGTCGCCGAGGTCGAGGGCAAGAAGGTCCACAAGTTCGCCGATGAGGCGGGTGTCTACGAGCTGCTCGGCCTGCCGTACATCGAGCCCGAGCTCCGCGAGGGCCGCGGAGAGATCGAGGCAGGGGATACCGGGGAGCTGCCTGAGCTCGTCACGATCGAGGACATCCGCGGCGATCTGCACTGCCACACGACCCTCTCGGATGGTCGCCAATCCCTGGAGGAGATGGCGGAGGCAGCCCGCAAGCGCGGCTACGCCTACCTGGCGGTCACCGACCACTCCGCGAGCCACGGCTTCGGCAACGACGTCACCCCCAGGCAGCTCGCCAAGCGGATCGAGGAGATTCGCGCCTGGAACGAGAAGGCGCCCCGCGGCTTTCGGCTGCTCGCCGGCTCCGAGGTCAACATCGGCACCAAGGGGGAGCCCGACTACCCCGACGAGCTCCTGGCCGAGCTCGACTGGGTGATCTGCAGCGTCCACACCTCGTTCAACATCTCGACGAAGGCGATGACGGAGCGCGTGATCGCCGCCATGGAGCACCCGCTGGTCGACTGCATCGGCCACCTCACCGGCCGCCTCCTGCTGCGGCGCGAGCCCTACGGCGTCGACATCGAGAGGATCGCGGAGGCGGCCGTCCGCACGGGGACGATGCTGGAGATCAACGGCAACCCGAACCGACGCGACCTGAACGAAGGCCATGCCAAGCTGGCGGCGGAGGATGGGGCGTGGATCGTCTGCAACACCGACGCCCACGGTACGGACACGCTGTCGAACATGAAGTACTCGGTCGCCACCGCTCGCCGGGCCTGGCTATCGCGAAGCAGATCGCGAACACGCGGCCCTGGCGCTCGTTCGCGCCGCTGCGCAAGCGGCGCGAAACGGCCCGGCTAGCGCGGCTGGTTGAGCCGAGCCCTGGGCGCCGGCAGCTTGGCGTTGCCCGGTGCCCGCATGCCGTCGAGCATCACCTCGAGGAAGCGCTCCCAGTTCATCGCCGGCATGCTGCCCTGAGCCGAGCCGGTCACGGCGCTCAGGCCGCAGACCATCGTCGGGATGTCCTCGACGAGGAGGTCCTTGCGCATCTTCCCCGCGCGCTGGGCCTTCCGCATCAGCTTGCCGCTGAGCTCGACGAGTCCCGACTTCACGGCTGCCGCCTCCCCGACCAGCGGACGGGAGCCGAGCACCTCGCGAGAGGCCTCGGTCCTCGGCCTGGTACTCGGCCGACCAGCGCATCAGCTCACAGAAGGCCTCCCACGGATCGTCCTTCTCGAGGGCCTTCGCGGTCTCCTCCGCGAGCCGCTCGAAACGGTCCGCGACCAGGGCGTCGAGCAGCGCCTCCTTGTTGGGGAAGTGGCGGTAGACGGTGCCGACGCCAACCCCGGCAGTGCGGGCGATGTCCTCCATCTGGCAGTCGAAGCCCTGCTCGGCGAAGCCGGCACGGGCCGCCTTCTTGATCGCCTCGCGGTTGCGCCGGGCGTCCGCCCTCTGCGCGGGTACCGACTCGGGCTTTGTCTTGGTGGCGGCCATGGGATCGAGCCTAATGCGAGTGAAGCCGAAATCGCGGTTGTGTGACGACCTGCACGCAAACGGAATCTGAATTCCGTATAGTCCTAAGCGAAACCGGAACTCAGGTTCCGAATAAGCATAACCCAGGTGTCCATCTGAACCAATCCCGTTCGTCGTAAGAGTGAAAGAGCACCTACACCCCGAGTTGCGAAAGGAGTCAGGGGGATGACTACAGCCCAGGAATACATAGAGCGTCGCTGGACCGCGTTGATCCTGCTCTGCGTCGCGCAGTTCATCGTCGTTCTCGATGCGTCCATCGTCAACGTGGCACTGCCGAGCATCGGCAAGGGGCTCGACTTCTCCGAGGAGAACCTCCCCTGGGTCGTCAACGCCTACGTGATCGCCTTCGGTGGCTTCCTTCTGCTCGGAGGCAGGGCGGCTGACCTGCTGGGCAGACGGCGCGTCTTCATGACCGGCCTGGCCGTGGTGGGCATCGCCTCGCTCGCCGCGGGATTCGCGGCCACCCAGGGCCAGCTGATCGCGGCTCGTGCCGCTCAGGGCCTGGGCGCGGCGATCGTCTCGCCGGCGGCGCTCTCGATCGTCACCAGCCTCTTCAAGGACGGCGCTGAGCGCAACAAGGCCCTCGGGGCCTGGGGCGCCGTCGCCGGCTCCGCCGGCGCCGCGGGCGTGCTGCTCGGCGGGATCCTCACCGACGGACTGGGCTGGGAGTGGGTCCTGTGGGTGAACGTCCCGGTTGCGGCGATCGCGCTTGCGTTCACGCCCGGCCTGATCGGTGAGAGCCGCTCCGAGTCCGCAACGCGGCACTTCGACACTGCCGGCGCGGTGAGCATCACCGCCGGCCTCTCGGTTCTGGCCTACGCCCTGCTCGACGCGAGCAGCTCCGGCTGGGGCTCGACCAAGATCGTCAGCCTGCTGGCACTCTCGGTGGCGCTGATCGTGGCCTTCGTCCTGATCGAGCAGCGCTCCAAGTCGCCTCTGGTTCCCTTCCGGATCTTCCGGCTCAGGACCCTGACGGGCGCGAACGTCGTCGGCATCCTGCTCGGCGCATCGCTGTTCTCGATGTTCTATTTCATCTCGCTCTACATGCAGCAGGTGCTGGGCTACAGCCCGATCCACGCCGGGCTGTCCTACCTGCCGCTCGCCGTGACGATCATCGTCGCGGCCGGCATCGGCGGCCAGCTCGTCACCCGGTTCGGCTTCAAGCCGATCCTGGCGGCTGGGATGCTCTCGGTCTCCGCCGGGCTGCTGTGGTTCAGCCAGGTCTCGGTCGGCGGTGGCTTCCTGACCGACATCCTCGGCGCGTCGCTGCTGGCGGCGATCGGCCTCGGGTTCGGCTTCGTCACGTCGACGATCGCGGCCGTCTCCGGAGTCGAGGACCGCGAGCAGGGTCTGGCCAGCGGCCTGATCAATACCTCGCAGCAGATCGGCGGGGCCCTCGGGCTCGCGGTCCTGTCGACCATCGCCACCTCGCGTACGGATGACGTGATGGCGACCGGTCACTCGACCCTCGCAAACGGCCTGACCGAGGGGTTCCAGAGCGCGTTCCTGGGCGGCGCGGTGATCGCGGCCCTGGGCTTCGTCGCCACGCTGGTCCTGATCCGGACCCGCGACAGCAAGGCGCACGTCGAGATGTCGAAGGCCGACGTCTCCCGAGCAGAAGCACCTGCAGCCGCTTAGGCGGCGGCGGGCGGCGGTGGCGGCGGGCTCCCCGGCGGGGGCCTGTCGCGCCGCAGGCCCGGCGTGCGCACCAGCTTGACCGGCTGCAGCGCTGAGCCGGGCTCGACGTAGAAGCGAACGCCGTCCCGCTCCTCGATCGCCGCCACGGCGCTCTCCCGCGAGCGAAGTGACAGCGCCGCGCCGATCGCGAAGCCCGTACCGATCGCCGCGACTCCCGAATAGACCAGGCCGAGGCCGCCCGCGATCGCGGCGAAGGCCGCCAGTGGCCAGAGCCGGGCGAGCGCCGCCCGTGTCGGGTTACCGAGGTCGGGCAGCGCCGTGGCCATCCGCGCCTCGGTGAGCGCGGGACGCATCGCCTCGGCGGCGCGTGCAGGGCTCCCGAGAATGATCCCGCCCGCCAGGGCGACGATCCACCAGACGGCCGCAACGTAGATCGTCAGCGTGTCGTCCGCCGCGCTCACGGTGACGACGGTGATCGCGGCGAGGGCGGTGGCCGCGCCGGCGGCCAGCAGGACCGTCGTCCGCAGCAGGTCGCAGAAGGCCATCTAGAGGAGAGCCTCGAGCACCCGGACGAATCCCTCCGGTCCGTCGACGGTCAGGTCCGCCTCGCTTGAGACTTCCGGCGGCGATTCATCCGAGGCGACCCCGATACAGGCCGTCGCGCTCAGCCGGCCGTCCTCCCGCAGCGTGCGCAGGGCGGTGAAGGCGTCGACGTCGGTGCGGTCGTCACCGCCGTACAGGGCGGCACCGAGGTCTCGCGACGCGAGCAGGGCCGCCACGGCGATCCCCTTGTTGATCGGGACGTTCGGCCGGATCTCCAGCACCTTGCGGCCGTGATGCGGGACCAGGCCCTGCCACTCGGCCTCGCTGGCGATCTCGTGAGCAAGCGACTCGGCCGCCCCCTCGTTCTCGGCGCCGCGCCAATGCAGGCCGACGATCGCACCCTTGTCCTCGGTCCTGATCCCGACACGAGCGAGCTCGGAGCGGTCGAGCTCCTCGACG
Organism: uncultured Solirubrobacterales bacterium; assembly: GCA_963728875.1. Lineage (GTDB taxonomy): Bacteria > Actinomycetota > Thermoleophilia > Solirubrobacterales > 70-9 > DASUPK01. The sequence goes on along the minus strand of CAVSLJ010000001.1, from coordinate 770,628 downwards.
AATCCCGGTGCGTCGCCCTCGTGTCCGTCGAGCGAGGGATCGGGACGCACCTCCTCCTCGCCGGGCAGCAGCAGCTCGAAGCCGTGGTTGCCTGAGTACGCCAGCTCGTCCAGTCCCACGATGCGGCGGGCGTCCAGCGCCCGCCGGCCGCTGAGGCATCCCACCAGCGCGTAGCGCTCGGCCAGGGCGCGCAGAAGGTCCCGGGTGTGCTCCGGCACGGCGGCGTCGGCCGGATTCAGCGTGATCGGCGCGATCGTCCCGTCGACGTCCGTGAGGATCGCCGAGCGGCTCGGGTCCTGTCTGAGCGGAGTGAGCAGGCCCTCGAGTCCCGCCGTCGTCAGCCTCCGTGGGTCCCATCGCCGTAGTATCGCCCGCCATGCTGGAGTCGCGAACCCTGAAGCTGGCGGCGATCGGCACTGCGGGCGGCGCGTTCAGCGGGCTGCTCGGCGTGGGAGGAGGCAGCGTGATCGTCCCTCTGCTGATCGTCTGGCTGGGTTACGGCGCCAGGGAGGCCACCGGGACCAGCCTGATGGCCATCGTGGTGATCGCGGCCGTGGCCGTGACGCTGCAGGCGTTCTACGGCAACGTCGATCCGCCCAACGCCGCCCTGGTCGGCGTCCCCGCCATCGGGGGTGCGATCGCCGGAACGGCTCTCCAGCAGCGGATTCCCGAGCGGGCGATCTCCCTCCTGTTCGCCGGCCTCCTCGTCGTCATCGCCGCGAAGCTGATCCTCTCGTGAGCTCGATCGCAGCCGCAATCATGGGCTTCGCGGGCGGGATGGTCGGCGGCCTGCTCGGGGTGGGTGGCGGCGTTCTCTTCGTGCCGGCGCTGGCGATCTTCATGGACGAGACGCAGGTCCGCGCGGAGGCCACCTCGCTCCTCGCGATCGTTCCGGTCGCTCTGGTGGCCGTCTGGCGCCAGCGGGGCTATGGGAACGTCCGGGTGCGGGAGGGTCTGGTGATCGGCGCGCTCTCGCCCATCGGAGTGGCGATCGGGGTGGTCACCTCCAACACGATCCCCCAGCGGGCCCTGGAGCTGACCTTCGCCGGCCTGGCGCTGCTGATCGCGGCGCAGCTCGTCATGCGGGCCCTTCGGCCCTCGCAGGAATCGGGCTAGGAGAGGCCGTGCTCCAGCGCGCCCTTGACCCCGGCGTCCAGGGCGTTCAACCGATAGAGAGCCAGCGCCTCCGGGGTTCCGAATCCCCGCCCCCCTGAGCCGGAGCGGTTCCCGTCGGCCCCATGGTGCGAGAGCACGCAGTGGAGCAGGGCCGCCCGGCGCTCGGGCGGCAGACCACCGGCCGCGGAGCCCACGATCTCGGCTCCGAGCGCGAGATGGCCGATCAGGCGGCCCTCCTCCGTGATCCCGAACTCCGCGCCGTAGCTGAACTCGCGCGTCTTGCCGACGTCGTGAAGCAGGGCCGCCGCCATCAGCAGGTCGGAGTCGAGGCGGGGGTGGAGCTGGCAGACCTCGCCGACGAGGGTGCCGACCGCGACGGTGTGCTCGATCAGCCCGCCGACGTAGGAGTGGTGACCCGCCCTGGTGCAGGGCGCACGCCGGAACTCGGCGGCGACGGGCTCGGTGAACAGCACCCGCTGAACCACCTGGCGGAGCGGCTCGTCGTGAACCTCGCGCGTGAGGTGCTCGAGAAAGCCCTCCAGCTCCTCGGCGTTTCGGTACGCGGCGGGCAGGAACTCGGACGGATCGAGCTCGCCGTCGGCCAGCGGCTGGATGTCGTCGACCTCGGCGACCAGCTCGCCCCTGAAGCGCTCGACCTTGCCCGAGACACGGATTGCATCTCCGCGCTCGAAGCGCCCGGCGAGGCGATCGACCTCCCGGAACACGCGAGCGGGGATCGATCCGCTGCGGTCGCGCAGCTCCAGCGAGAGATAGATGGAGCCGTTGCGGGCGGAGAGCCTGTCCTTGCGTGCGCACGCGTACGTGCCTCGAAAGCGCTGCCCGGGCCGCAGCTCGGCGATCTGGGGGGATGCGGCCGTGGCTTCCACTCCCTGAGTCTGCAAACTCCACCGGACAGGAGAGGCACGACCGGGGTGTCCCGACGCGGCAACTCGCTAGTCTCGCCCCATGGACGCGCTCGCCTGGGAGGCCGAGCCCCCGCAGCTTCGATCTCCGGTCCTGGTATGTGCTTTCGCGGGCTGGAACGATGCGGCGGGCTCGGCCACGACAGCACTGACCACCGCCGCGGAGTCACTCGATGCGGAGGTGATCGCGCAGATCGATCCGGAGGAGTTCTTCGACTTCCAGGCCAACCGGCCGACGATCCGGCTGACCGAGGGCCAGAGCCGCGAGATCGAGTGGCCCGGCAACGTCCTGCTCACCGCCACGCCCGCCGGCGCCGAGAGGGACCTCGTGCTGCTCGCCGGCACCGAGCCCAACCTCCGCTGGCGGACCTTCGCGGACGGGATCGCGGACGCGGCCGAGATGCTGGGCGTGGAGATGGTGGTCACGCTCGGCGCCCTGATCGCAGACGTCGCGCACACCCTGCCGGTGCCGATCACCGGTCTCGCCTCGGACGAGGAGCTCGTGGAGCGCCTCGACCTGGCGCGCTCGAACTACGAAGGCCCCACCGGCGTCGTCGGCGTTCTCCACGACTCCTGCCGCCGGCGTGGGATCCCATCGGCAAGCCTCTGGGCCGCCGTTCCCCACTACGTCGCCGCCGTCCCCAACCCGAAGGCGGCGCTGGCGCTGCTGCGCAGGCTCGAGGGCCTCGTCGGAGTGGCGGTGGAGGCGACCGGCCTGGAGGAGGAGTCAGAGTCCTATGAGAGCCAGGTCAGCCGCGCCGTCGCGGCGAACCCGGAGATCGAGGAGCTGGTCCAGCGCCTGGAGGCCGAGCAGGCGGACCAACTCGACGTCGAGGGCGATGTCCCCTCGGGCGAGTCCCTGGCGAGGGATTTCGAGCGCTACCTCCGCCAGCAGGGCGGCAGCCCCGAGGCCTAGCCCTGGCCCAGCAGGCGCTCGATCAGCCGCCGCAGCTCGGGCTTCAGCTCCAGTGCGGCCGCGGCGGGATCCTCTTCGCGCGCCAGCACCCGCTCCCCAAGGCCGTCGAGGGTGGCGACGACCAGGCTCGCGTCGGCACGCGGATCGCTCGACCCCAGGTTCTCCATCGCCGCGGCCACCGCGTACTGCTCGGCGTTGCACCAGCCCTGAGCCGCCTCGCGAAGGTCCGGACGCCGGCCCGCCTCGAGCCAGAGCTCGTATTCGGCGATGTATGCGACCCGGTCCTCCGCGGCGGCCACCAGCTCTGAGATCAGCCGGTCCGCAAGCGCGCGACCCGATTTGACGTTGCGAAGGTCCTCGCCGAGCCGCGCGTAGCGCTCGACCTCCTGGGCGGCGACGTGCTCCAGCGCCTGGCCGAGCAGGTCGTCTCGCGAGTCGAAGTAGTAGGTCGTCGAGCCGAGGGGAACGCCCGCTTCCTCGGCCACGGCCCGATGTGTCACGGCCTCGCGGCCGTCCCGCCCGATGACGCGCAGCGCCGCTTCCAGAATCTGCTCGCGGCGGCCCTTGGTCGCCGGCTCCGCGGTCGCCATCTCAGGCTAATTCGCTCCCGAGAGGTTCAGGCCGACGACTCCGCTGATCACCAGCACGATGCTCGCCAGCTTGAGCGCGTTGACTGTCTCGCCCATCGCCGCCATGCCGATGATCGCGATCGCTGCGGTGCCCACCCCCGCCCAGACCGCGTAGGCCAGGCTGATCTCCAGCCCCTTCAGGGCCAGAGCGGTGAGCCAGAGCGACAGCACGTACATGACGATCACGAGGATCGACGGAGCGGGCCGGGTGAAGCCGTCGGTGTAGCGGAGGAAGACGGTGCCGACCACCTCGGTCGCAATTGCCACTGATAGATAGATCCAGGCCAACATGGCTGTGTACAAATGTACCACAAAGTTGTACAAATGTACGCGTGACTTCGGTCACGCTTCTGAGGCCGGGCAGATCAGGCGGAAGTCGCACCAGGAGCAGATCTCGGGCGACGGGCGCGGCTCGAAGTCCTGCCCGAGGATGCCCTCGCCGACCTCGAGGACCACGCTCTCGACGCGCTCCAGGTCATCGGGCGAGCCCCCGACGGCGACCTTCTCGTCGGCGAGGACGTACCAGTAGCTGCCCGCGGCGCCCTCCAGCCGCCAGGCCTCGCGTGCGGCAAGCCGGTAGATCGCGAGCTGAACGTCGGACTCGAGCTCTCGAGCTGCCTTGGGGTCGCCGGTCTTGTAGTCGATCAGCTCGTACCCGCCGCTGGGAAGCTGGTCGACGCGGTCGACCCGCCCGCGAAGGTGATGGGGGCCGATCCGGAAGTCGAACTTGCGCTCCACCCAGCGCGGGTGGGAGCCGCTCGCCACCTCGCGGGCGTGGTAGCGGTGCAGCGCCTCGATCGCCTTCTCGCGGAACTGCAGCTCGTCGTCCGACTCGCCGAATCCTGAGCGCCGCCAGGCGGCGGCGAACAGCGACATCAGGCGCTCGAGGCTGCCGGCCTCGGCCTGCTCTTCGGTACCCGGGGCCTGCTGGCCATGGAACCGCTCCAGGACCTGGTGGATGACGATCCCGAAGCGCTGGTTGATCGTCGTCTCCTGCGGGATCCCGAAGACCCGCGCGAACTTGTACTTGAGCGGGCAGGTCCGGTAGAGGGTGATGTCGGTCGCGGAGAGAGCCAGCCCCTCGCCGCGGCGCGGCAGGAAGGCCTCCAGCGACGGCTCGTCGCGCTGCTCGATCAGCTCGCGACGGCGCTTGGCGGCGCCCTCCTCGTCGAGCAGGTAGGCGTCGAGGCCGGAATCGTGGAGCGCGGTCCGCTGCTCCGGTGAGATCGCGTGGTCGAGCAGGTCGTTGATCGCGGCCAGCGCGTCGGCGGCGGGCTCCTCGCTGGATCCCTGGATCAGGCCGGCGAGCTTGACCAGCTCCAGGAACCGCGCGACCGCCCGGGTGACGTCGACGTAGGTGTCGAGGCGGGGCTCGCGGAGCTTGCCACCCGCACGCCAGGCCTCCTCGAGCACCTCGTCCTGGATCATCCGATAGGTGGCCTGCAGGCCCTCGGCGGGCCCGAACAGCTCCTCGCCCTGTTCCTGCTCGCCGGCGTCCAGCACCGCGCGAGCGTCCTCGTAGAACGGCGACGGTCGCACGTTGCCCGCCTCCGTCGCGGCCGGCCGCGACAGCACCAGCTCGTCGCGGGCGCGTGTCATCGCCACGTAGAGCAGGCGCCGCTGCTCGTCCTCATGCGCCGGGCCACCCGCCCCAACGCCGGCCGGGACCACGGGGGGCCCGGCGGGCTCCGCGCCAGGGACCGCCCCCGCGTGCAGCCCGACGACGTAGACCCGGGAGAACTCGAGGCCCTTGGTTCGCTCCAGCGGCATCACCCTGACCGCGTCCGCCGTCGGCTCGCTGGGCTCGTCGACCGGTGGCACGCCGGCTTCCGAGACCGCGACCAGGTAGCGGACGAAGTCCCGGTTTGACCCGGTCGGCTCGCGGCGGGTCCAGGCGGCGGCCAGCTCGCCCAGCCGGGAAAGGTTCCGAAGCCGCTCGGCCGCCTCCGGATGGGCGGCGAACAGCCGGTGCCGACGGAAGCCGATCCGCTCGATCAGCCTGCGAACGAAGACGTCGGCGCGCATCTCGCCCATCGCCCGGGCGGCCGCGCGGTGCAGCTGCAGGAACTCGCGGATCCGGTCGCGGGCCTCGGGCGGGATCTGCGGGCTCTCCAGCGACGCCTCGAGCGCCGAGACCATGTCGAGCTTGCGGCGCCGGGCGATCGTCGTGCAGCGCGCCAGGTCGACCGACCTGAGCTCCACCGGCGGCCTACTCAGGGCGCGGATCGCGGCGGCCGCATCGGTCGGATCCGCGAGCAGGCGCAGCCAGGCGATCACGTCACGCACCTCGGACCGCTGGAAGAAGGCACCGGGACCGCTGACCCGGTAGGGGACACGGCGTTCCTCCAGCGCGGCGGCGATGCCCCGAGCCCTGCCGCCACCGCTCGGCACCGCCACGCACACCCCCTCCATCTTCACGTCGCCCGCCGCCAGCGCCGCCTCGATGTCGCGGGCGACCGCCTGGGCCTCGGCCCGTTCGTTGGTCCCGCACCAGAAGCGCACCCTGGTCGAGGGCCCGGCGGCGCGGCGATCGACCTCGACTTCCCGTTCGGACGGGGCGACCACGGCATGTGCGGCGTCGAGCAGATCCCCGCCGTAGCGCCAGCTCGGCTCCAGCGTCACCTCCTGCGGTGAGAACGCCTGGCGCGCCCACGCGGACGCGGGGCTGCAGGGTGCACGCGACTGCTCGTCGTCACAGGAGATGACCGCGCTCTCCGCCCGGCGCGCCAACGCATCGATCAGCGACCGTTCGGCCGGGCAGGCGTCCTCGGCCTCGTCGAGGATCAGGTCGGGAAAGCGCGCCGAGACGGCCTCGGCGAGAGCCGGTCGCTCCTCGAGCAGCCTGGTCAGCTCGATGACGGCGTCGATGTCGTCCATCGCGCCCGCGGCGCGCAGCATCGAGTCGTGCAGCTCGTAGAGCTCGGCGAACTCGCGCTCCCTCGCGGCGGAGTCCCGCTCGGACACCGACCCCCCGGCCTGCTCCTCGGACCAGCGGTTGAACCGCTCGGCCGTCACGCCCGCGGACTTCAGAGCGTCGATCCGGTCGACGATGCGGGCCAGCAGGCCCGCCGGATTCCCGCGGATCTCGTGGCGCCGCAGGGGCAGCTCGTCGATCCGGTCGAGCAGCATCGCGAGGCGCTCGGCAGGGCTCAGCGACTCGAAGAAGGGATCCAGCTCCGCCTCGGTCGCGTGCTCGCGCAGGATCCGGGCCGCCGCGGCCGGATGAGTGTGGACGACCAGCTCTTCATACGCTGTTTCGATCGTCTCCTCCGCCCGGGCACGGATGCGGTTTGCCGCTGCGGCCGAGCGCGTCAGGACGAGCGGCTTTCGGTCCTCGGCAACCAGACGGCTCAGCCGGCGCGCCAGCGCCTCCGTGCGGCCGCTCCCGGCGGCCCCCAGGACGAGCAGAGCGCCCTGCCGGTGGTCGACCACGGCCTCCTGCTGCTCGGTCAGCCCGATCTGCCCGCGTTCGCTCTCCTCAGCCATCGATTTCAGGCTAACCCACGCATCCGCCACCTCCAGCGTCGTTCCCGCTGGCCGCGTGGAATGCATCGCTAACCTGGCCCGCGTGGCAGGCCCGAGCGCTGACGAGTGGATTGCTGCCTGTCGTCGGGCCGTCGAGGTGCAGAAGCAGGTCTTCTCAGAGCATCGCGGGATCGAGTCCCGCACGCAGTACGAGGGCGTCGGCGAGGGCGGCGACAACACGCTCGTCATCGACAAGCTCTGCGAGGACGCGGTCTTCGCCGAGCTGGATGCGCTTCATCGGGAGGGCCACGAGTTCACGGCGGTCTCCGAGGAGCGCGGGTCCGTCAGCTTCGGGAACGGCGCCTCGGCGGTGAAGGTCGTGATCGACCCGATCGACGGGTCCCTCAACGCGCGCCGCACGATCCCCCTGCACAGCGTCAGCATCGCCGTCGCCGAGGGTGATTCGATGGAGGACGTGAACTTCGGCTACGTATACGAGTTCGGCGCGGGCGAGGAGTTCGTGGCGACCCGAGATGGCCGCGCGGAGCTCGACGGCCGTGCGATCAGGGCGCCGGAGGGCGACGGACTGGAGCTGGTCGCGCTCGAGGCGTCGAAGCCGGAGAGGGTGATGAAGGCAACGGAGTCGCTCCAGGACCGCGCCTACCGAATTCGATCTCCCGGATCGATCGCGGTGGGCCTGTGCTACGTGGCCTGCGGCCGATACGACGGCATGATCACCACGCGGCCCTGCCGCTCGGTCGATGCGGCTGCCGGGCAGCTGATCGCGAGGAGCGCCGGCGCGACCCTCACGTTCGGCAACGGAGGCCTCGAGGATGCGCCGCTCGACCTGAGCGCCCGCTATGACGTGGCCGCGGCGCGGACGCAGGCCGATCTGACCGTCCTGCGAGAGGCCCAGGAGGCTGTTCATGCCTGAGGGCCTCGTCGATTGGAACATGGCGGAGCGGGTCGCCCGCGCGCTCTCGGGCAGCGGCCCGAGGTGGGACGGCACGGAAGAGGAGCTCCGCTCCGAGTCCGATCGCGCCGCCGAGCTGGTGCGGCGCTACACGGGCCTCAAGCCGAGGGGCGGAGTGCCGCCCGCCGAGCTGGTTGACCGAGCCGAGTGGGCGCAGGTCAACCTGGAGACCTTCCGGGAGCTCTCGACCAGGGTCGAGGCACATCTCGAGGAACGGGTCAAGGACTCGAACGGGAAAAGCGGCCTGCAGCGCACGATCGTCGGCGCGGCCACCGGCGCCGAGATCGGTCTGGCCGTCGGCTATCTGTCCCAGCGGGTGATCGGTCAGTACGACGTCGCCCTGATCGGCCCGGCGCGCGCTCCGAGGCTGCTCTTCGTCGGCCCCAACCTCTCCGCGGCGCGCTCGCGGCTCGAGGTCGACCGCGACCTCTTCCTGCGCTGGATCGCCCTCCACGAGACGACCCATGCCGTGCACTTCGCCGCCGTCCCCTGGCTGCGCGACCACATCGGTGGGATCGCCGAGGAGCTCTTCGAGAAGGCGGCGATCGAGGTCAAGCCCGGCGAGTTCCTCGGCAAGCTGGCCCGCACCAACCCGCGCGAGCTGATCCGCTCGGCGACGAATGGCGAGCTCGCAACGCTGCTCTGGCCCGAGCCGCAGCGCCTCCTGGTGGAGAAGCTGACCGCGACGATGACGCTCGTGGAGGGCTATGCGGAGCACGTCATGGATGCGGTCGGCGACCAGCTCGATCCCGGCTACACCGACCTGCGGCGCGCACTCGACCGCGATCGCGACCGCCGCGGCCTGCTCGACTCGATCGTCTCCAAGGTGCTCGGCCTGGAGATGAAGCTCGCGCAGTACCGCCGCGGCAAGGCCTTCGCCGATGAGGTGGTCCGCTCGCACGGCATCAGGACGCTCAATCGCGCCTGGAGCGGGCCCGACGCCCTGCCCCGGCCGGACGAGCTGGACAGCCCGGCCGAATGGGTCGACCGCGTCGGTGCGGCGCGCGAGCACCGGTTTCTCTCGCTGTTTCGCTGACCAAGCACCTGGAAGAAGGTGTAACTCGCCCTGCCGAGGGGGTTACAAACGTGTGTTCGCCAAAACGTGTGTTCGGTGCTAAGCTCCGAACATCCTTAGAAGTAATAAGACCGACGAAAGCAAGCTGAAGGGATTGAGAGCCGAAATGGCCAGCAAGACCAAGACCAAGACCAAGACTGAAGAGCAGACCGAGGTCACCAGCAACGGCCGCAAGCCGTCCGAGCAGGCCTTGCAGGCCGTCGACGTGGCCGTCGGCGCCGTACCTACGGTGGCCGAGACCGCTCGCACCACCGCCGAGACATGGACGAACTCGGAGACCCGCTCGCAGGAGATCGAGACGCTGCAGAAGCGCGTCCAGAACCTCCGCGACCCCAAGGCCAGGACAACCGAGCTCGAGTCGCTCCGCGAGCGCCTCAGCACTGAGCTCCAGAAGGCCGAGACCAAGGGCGGCGACGTCCGGCGTCAGGTCACCGATCAGCTGATCGGCCAGGCCCGCAAGGCGCGCGAGCGCGTCGAGCCCGTCTACCGCGACCGGGTTGAGCCCGTCGTCAAGGAGCGGGTCGAGCCCGTGTATCGCGAGCGCGTCGAGCCGGTCGTCAAGGAGCGCGTGGAGCCCATCTACCGGGACCGCGTCGAGCCGGCCGTGAAGAAGGTGCGCGAGCGCATCTAGTCGCTTAGCCCGGGCCGCCCTGGAGAGGTGGCGGGCCCGGAGAGACCTGCTCGCCCTTTCGCGAGCGGGAAGCAGCACCTCTCCTCCCTCGAAAACCGGGCCCGAGTGGCCCGGTTTTCACGTTCCGGGCCGGAGCCGCGGTCTGGCCCCGCCTACAATGGGCCACCGTGCCGACCAAGGACCAGATCACCGAGAAGCTGACCCAGGTCATCGACCCCGAGTTGCGACGTTCGATCGTCGAGCTCGGGATGGTGCGCTCGATCGACATCCAGGATGACGGGCGGGTCGACGTGGTCGTCTCGCTGACCACTCCGGGCTGCCCGATCCGCTCGCACTTCCAGAACGCGGTGGTGCAGCACGTCTCCGAGCTCGAGGGCGTCAACTCCGTCGGCGTCGGCTTTGACGTCCTCTCCGAGGGCGAGAAGTCCGATCTCCAGCAGAAGCTAGGCCGGCCCAAGCTGCCCGAGGGCGCGCTGGCCCAGGTGAAGAACGTGATCTGCGTCGCCTCCGGCAAGGGCGGCGTCGGCAAGTCCACGATGACCGCCAACCTCGCTGCCGCGCTGGTCGCCGAGGGACACAAGGCCGGAGCGCTCGACTGCGACGTCTATGGCTACTCGATCCCGCGAATGCTGGGGATCAACCGGAAGCCGGACGTCTCGCCGGAGCGCAAGATCATCCCGCCCGTCTCGCCGTCCGGGGCCACCGTGATGTCCATCGGCTTCTTCGTCGAGGAGAACGCGGCCGTCGTCTGGCGCGGGCCGATGCTCCACAAGGCCATTCAGCAATTCCTCGAGGACGTGGCCTGGGACGAGCTCGACTACCTGCTGCTCGACCTCCCCCCGGGCACCGGCGACGTCTCCATGACACTGGCGCAGCTGCTTCCCCAGGCGAAAATCGCGATCGTCACCACACCGCAGCCCGCCGCACAGAGCGTCGCCCGCCGGGCCGCCGAGATGGCCGCCAAGGTCGATCTGGAGGTTCTCGGCGTGATCGAGAACATGTCGGCATTCACCGGACCCGACGGCGAGCGCGTGGCGATCTTCGGAGAGGGCGGCGGCCAGCTGCTCGCCGACGAGCTTGACGTGCCGCTGCTGGCCAAGGTCCCGCTCTCGAGCGAGCTTCGCGAGCACGCCGACAACGGCAAGCCGCTCGTGATCGAGGATCCGGATGCGCCGGCGTCCCAGATGATTCGTGAGGCAGCCCGCGGCATCGTCGCCGCCACGCCCGTCGAGCTCCCCCTGCTTCAGGGCGCGGAAGCGGCACCCGCAGCCGCGCCGAATGGCGGCGGGATCAGCGGCACAGAGCTGCCGATGGTCCAGTAGCGCGGAGTGGCCGTCCGCTGGCGGGCGACCGCCGCGGCCCTCGTCTGCGCGCTGCACATCGCCGTCTTCGTCCCGACCATCGGGGACTGGTCGTCGATCCTGATCAACGACTTCGCGCCTCAGGCGCAGGCGATCAAGGGGGGCGACCTTCCCTACCGGGACCAGGACATCGAGTACCCGCCGCTCTCGGTCCCCGTCCTGATTGCGCCGATCTATGCCGGCGACAGCACGCAGGACTTCGTCGACGGCTTCATGTGGGAGATGCTCGCCTTCGACCTCGGTGTGGTGGTCCTGATCGCGCTGGCCCTTCCCGGCGATTCGAAGCGGGTGCTCTCGGCGGTTGGGATCTACACGGCCGGAGTGGTGATCCTCTCCGGCGTCATCCTCAGCCCGTCGCTGATCGACACCGGACCGCTGGCGCTGCAGCGATTCGATCTGGTGCCGGCTCTGTTCGTGCTGGCGGCGGTGCTCGCCAGGGATCGCGGTCGCTCCGCGACCTGGTCGGGCCTGCTCTCCGTCGGCGCGGCCATCAAGGCGTTTCCCCTGTTCCTCTACCCGGCGCTCGTCCGGGGCGAGAGGGATCTACGGCGGGTGATCGTCGCCGGCGCCGTTCCACTCCTGATCTGCGCAGCGGCGGTGCTGGTGATGGGGGACGAGTTCGGTTCCGCGATCACCTACCACACCCAACGCGCGCTACAGGTCGAGAGCCTTGCCGCCAGCCCCTTCGAGGTCGCCCACGTGCTGGGCTCGGCCGGCATCGCCACCGGCACCGGCCACGGCGGCTTCGAGATCCACGCGTCGGGAGCGACCGCGGCTCGTTGGGTCTCGGTGGTGCTCGGGGCGCTCGCCTATCTCTGGCTCGTCGTCTCCGGCTGGCGCTCGAGGGCGACGAACCTCGAGCTGGTGACCGCGCTGCTCACCGTGATGGTCGTCTTCGCGCCGGTCCTCTCGCCTCAATTCCTGCTCTGGATCCTGCCCGTCTCCGCCTGCGCCTACGGCCTCGGCAAGGAGAACGTCGTCCTTCTGGTCGCTGTCGTCCTGACTCAGGTCGTGCTGCAGAACTACGACGGTGTGGACACGCTCAGCGGGGCGTTCGTCTGGCCCCTGGCCGCCAGGAACCTGATGCTGCTCTTCTACCTGTGGCTGGTCTGCCGGCCGGTTCTCGAGGGGGAAGTGGCCGACGCTCGTCACCCGGCGCTCGGCACGGCAGCCGCCTAGTGGTGATAGCCGAAGTGCGCGACCCAGATCGTCGCGTCACCGTGGCCATCGAAGCTGCCACTGACGACGCTGACGCCGATGTCGTCGTAGTTCCGGGTGAGCAGCACATGGCGGTGCTCGTCGGAGTTCAGCCACAGGTCCATCGCCTCGCGGACGGTTGAGTCCGAGCCATAGGTCAAAGCGAGGTTCTCGCCGCCGCCGTAGGTGCCCCGGAAGAAGCCGACGCGCTGGAACCAGTAGAAGGCGTCACGTCCGCAGGCGTAGTGGCTGAACTGCCCGCAGCGCCGGATGTCCCGCGCCTTGTGCGCCGAGGAGGAGCGCAGCGACCTGACGGGGTGGATGCCGCCGGCGCCGGCGTGTGAGCGGGCATACCGATGCATGCAGACCATCGCCTGTTCCTTGGCGGCGGTGGACAGGCCCAGGTCGGTCTGTCCCGGGCAGGCCGACTCCGGGGCGAGCAGCCCGGCGTAGGGATCAGAGGCGCTGGCGGCGGCCGGTAGGGCGAGCGCGAGGGCGGCGAGGCCGGCTAGGAGGAGGGTGCGCGTCCAATTTCCCATCACCCGCCGTATCGGTCGCGGGAGGCCTCAGACTAAGCAATATTCGGCGGTTGGACGAACGTACCGTTACTGGGTAGATCAGCCGCGAACGGTGAGGGAAGTTAGGCCTTCGACTTGTAGTAGTCGAGGTTGATCTGGGTGTACTTCGACCACTCCTCGGGGAGCTGGTCCTCCGCGAAGCAGGCGTCCACGGGGCAGGCCTCCACGCACGCGTCGCAGTCGATGCACTCGTCCGGATCGATGAAGAGCTGCTCGGACGCCTCGTAATCCGGCTCGTCGGGCGTCGGATGGATGCAGTCGACGGGGCAGACCTCTACGCAGGAGTTGTCCTTCTCGCCGATACAGGGCTCCGCGATGACGTATGCCAAGGGGCCTAGTCCTTTCCCAAGTCGTGGTTGCGATTGCGGCGCCCATCGGGCGCCGCGGAACGCGACAGTTTAGTGGCCGCCAGGCCGCGCCGTCATGAGCGAAGGGCGACGGTGGCTACAGTGGCCCGCGTGATCCTGCTAACGGGAGCAACCGGCGTCGTCGGGGGCGAGTTGCTGCCCGAGCTGCTCGGCGAGGGACATCAGGTCCGGGTCCTGGTCCGCGATCCCAAGAGGCTCGGTGAGCACCGGGTCGATGTCCAGATCACCCTCGGCGACCTGCGCGATCCCCTCTCCATCCGTCATGCGATGCGCGGCGTCGACACCGTCATCCATCTGGCGGCCACGATCCGCGATCAGCCGGGAGGGACGATCGAGGAGATCAACGGCCTCGCCACCATCCGCCTGCTCCGGCTGGCGGAGAGGGCCGGGGTATCTCGTTTCGTCTTCTTCTCAGCGATGGGCGCGACGGGCTTCCAGCGGACCCGCTTCTTCCGCTCGAAGGCGCTCGCGGAGCACGCCGTGCGCGAGTCGCCGATGACGACGACCGTCTTCGCACCATCGATCGTCTACCGGCCGGGAGACCCCTGGATCACGCTTCTGCAGCGACTCTCGTTGTTGCCGGCGGTGCCGGTCAGCGGCGAGGGTCGCGCGCTGTACCAGCCGATCTGGGCACGGGACGTGGCCAGATGCGTGGCATCCGCGATCAACGGATCGGACAGGCCGTCCGATGGCCGGTACGAGCTTGCCGGTCCGGAGGTTCTCTCCTACGACGACATCGTCGAGTGTGTGGTGGAAGCGACCGGGCGGAACCGGCCGCTGGTTCACTTGCCGACGCCCCTGGTGCGGACGGGGCTTCGAGCCCTCGGGCTGCTGGCCGGTCCGTCGGTGTTCGCGACCTGGGAGGAGGCCGAGCTGATGGAGGTCCCGATGACGACGGAGCGCGGGACGGCCGACCCCGAGGCGCTCGGCGTGGAGCCCCGACCGATGGGCGCCGTGCTCGGGACCGGGGGCTAGCGGGTTCGCGCCCAGTCGACCAGCAGCAGCCCGATGCCGACGACGAGCTCGAGGATCCCGCCGATCAGAGACGTGTAGCGCACGGCGTTCACGGTTCCCTCCGAGGGGTTCGCGGGGACGTCGAGTCCCGAGAGCAGGTGGTGATAGAGCCACCGGTAGAGCTCTTCCGGTGCCTCCAGGAAGTGCAGGGCGAAGGTGATGGCCGAGCCGGCGATCAGCAGCAGGCCCGCCATGCGCAGCTTGGTCACCGGCCCAGAAAAGCAAGAGGCCCGGCGTGAGCCGGGCCTCTGGAAACACTCGCCTGTTATGGCTGAGCGTACTCGCTACATCATCCCGCCCATGTCGGGCATGCCGCCACCGGGCATTGCGCCGGCGCCGTCCTTCTCAGGGGGCTCGGCCACGATCGCCTCGGTGGTCAGGATGTTCTTCGCGATCGACGCGGCGTTCTGGAGCGCCGAGCGGGTGACCATGGTCGGGTCGATGACGCCGGCGGCGACCAGGTCGCCGTACTCGCCATCGGCCGCGTTCAGGCCCTCGCCCGCCTTCAGGCCGCGGACCTTCTCGACCACGACGGAGGCCTCGAAGCCCGAGTTCTCGGCGATCTGCCGGATCGGTGCCTCGAGCGAGCGCTGGATGATCGAAGCGCCAGTCCGCTCGTCGTCGTCCTTGTAGGAGTCGAGGGAGATCGCGTCCTGCGCGTTCAGCAGCGCGACGCCGCCGCCCGGGACGATGCCCTCCTCGAGCGCCGCGCGGGTCGCCTGCAGGGCGTCCTCGACGCGATGCTTCTTCTCCTTCATCTCGGTCTCGGTGGCCGCGCCGACCTTGACGACCGCGACGCCGCCGGCCAGCTTGGCCAGCCGCTCCTGCAGCTTCTCGCGGTCGAAGTCGGAGTCGGTGTTCTCGACCTCGGACTTGATCTGCTTGATGCGGCCCTTGATCTGCTCGGAGTCGCCGGCGCCGTCGATGATCGTGGTGTTGTCCTTGCCCACCACGACGCGACGCGCCTTGCCGAGCTGGTCGAGCTGGGTGTTCTCCAGCTTCAGGCCCATCTCCTCGGTGATCACCTCGCCGCCGGTGAGGATGCCGATGTCCTCGAGCATCCGCTTGCGGCGGTCACCGAACCCGGGCGCCTTGACGGCCACGCCGGTGAAGGTGCCGCGGAGCTTGTTCACCACCAGGGTCGCGAGGGTCTCGCCCTCGACATCCTCGGCGATGATCAGCAGCGACTTGCCGCCCTGCATCACCTGCTCCAGGACCGGCAGGATGTCGCGCACCGAGCCGATCTTCTGGTTGGCGATCAGGATGTAGGCGTCATCGAGCACGGCCTCCATGCGGTCCTGGTCGGTGACCATGTAGGGCGAGATGTAGCCCTTGTCGAACTGCATGCCCTCGGTGAACTCCAGCTCCATACCGAAGGTCTGGCCCTCCTCGACGTTCACCACGCCGTCCTTGCCCACCTTGTCGATGGCGTCGGCGATGATGTTGCCGATCTCGTCGTCGGCGGCGGAGATGGCCGCGACTCGGGCGATCTGCTCCTTGCCGGAGATCTCCTTCGACTGCTTCTCGCGGAGGTTCTCGACCACCTGATCCACGGCCATCTCGATGCCGCGGCGCAGTCCCAGGGGATTGGCGCCGGCGGCCACGTTCTTGAGGCCGTGCCGGACGATCGTCTGGGCGAGCAGGGTCGCCGTGGTGGTTCCGTCGCCGGCCACGTCGTTGGTGGCGGTCGCCACCTCACGGACCAGCTGGGCGCCCTGGTTCTGGAAGACGTCCTCGACCTCGATCTCTCGAGCGATGGTGACGCCGTCGTTGGTGATGGTGGGCGCTCCGAACTTCTTGTCGAGGACGACGTAGCGACCCTTCGGACCGAGCGTCACCTTGACCGCATTGGCCACGGCGTCCACCCCGTCCTGCAGGGCACCACGTGCATCCTCGTCGTACAACAGCTCCTTGTGAGCCATATGTGTGCTTCCTCCTTCCTAAGTCCTCGGACTAGCCGACCTTGGCGAGCACGTCCGACTCGCGCAGGACGAGCAGCTCGTCGCCGTCGACAGTGATTTCGGTGCCTCCGTACTTGGAGTAGAGGACCTCGTCGCCCTCGCTTACGTCGAGGGGGCGGCGTGAGCCGTCCTCCTTGACCTCTCCGTCGCCGACAGCGAGCACCTTGCCCTTCTGCGGCTTCTCCTTCGCTGTATCGGGGAGGACGATCCCGCTTGCGGTCGTCTCCTCCTCCTCGACTGCCTGAACGATCAGGCGGTCGCCTAGCGGCTTCAACTTCATCGGCGTTCCTCCTAGCCAAAGTCGGGTTTTGGCACTCTCGATAGGAGAGTGCCAGCCAGCCGCCTGATTGTAGCCAGACGCGGCCGGCACCCGGTTATCGGCTAGTCAATGGCGAGCAGTGGGACGCCCAGCAGCTTGGCCAGGCCGTGTCCGCCGTTCCGCATCACGTAGTCGTGGTTGACGGCGAAGATCGGCCGCGCGATCGGGGACAGCAGGTTCATCCAGGCCCGCGTCGTGCGCACGTTCCACTCATAGAGCGCCGCCGTCACCCCGCCCTGCTCGAAGAGCCGCCAGCGTCCGACGCCGGCGAGCTCGCCGGAGGCGTCGCCCTCGAGCAGATGGGGCTTCTCGACCTTGGTCGTCCTGACGAAGAACTCCAGCCTGTAGGGGAGCTTCGACTTCCAGACGTAGCGGCCGTACTGTCCGAGGCCCTCGACGTCTCCCTCCTCGAGTTTCTCGGCCTCGAGAACCCCGTGCCACCACCCAGGCCAGCGCTCCGACTCGTAGATGGCGTCCCAGACGCGGTCGCGGTCGGCCTCGAGCAGCCAGGTTGTCAGGAAGCGGTATTCAGCCACGCTCGGTCAGTTCCGGGACGGCGTTTCGCCGTTGCCGAACTGAGTGCTTGGCCTTTCGACGATCTGCGAGAAGCGGATCACCGTGATCGTGTCGTCGTCCCCGACGGGCCGCGTGTAGATCTTCTCGAGGAAGCCCAGGGTCTCCTCGCGCCGCCGGAACTCGGGGTTGTCATGCTCGATGTCGCGGGGGGAGAGCTCTGCGACCTTCTTCACCTCGACGTCGTCGATCACGGCCGCGAAGATCTTCTCCCGTGCCTGGTGGCGATAGCCGATCGTGACCCAGACGACCTGTCCGCGCTTGTACTTGCGCGACTTGTCGCCGAGGCGGATCGTCGCCGTCTTCCGGCCGCTGCGCAGCTGGTCCACGAAGATCGGCGAATAGAAGTTGAGGACGTAGAGAGCGGAGTTCACCGCCCGAGCCTACTTACTAACCCTCGTCAGGTGGGTTGAAGCCCTCGGCGCCGATCAGGGGAACAAAGCGGCACGGGCCGATCGTCTCCTGGCGGAGGTTGCCGTTCTCGCGCACGAAGGCCACCAGGAGGTCGGCGGAGCCGGTGGCGATCGGGACCACCAGCCGGCCATCGCTCGCGAGCTCCGCGAGCAGGCTGTGGGGAGCTTCAGGGGTCGCGGCGTGCACGGCGATCGCGTCGTAGGGGGCCTCCTCCGGATAGCCCCGGCTGCCGTCCGCGACGACCACCTTCACGTTGTCGATCCCGAGCTCCTCGAGCTCTTGCCGCGCGGTCTCGCCGAGCTCGGGGACGCGCTCGATGCTGATCACCCGCCTTGACAGCCTCGCCAGGACCGCCGCCGAGTAGCCGGATCCCGTGCCGATCTCGAGCACCACCTCGTCCCCCCGTAATGCGAGGGCTTGGCAGATCGCGGCAACCACCCACGGCTGCGAGATGGTCTGCTCGTATCCGATCGGCAGGGCCGAGTCGTTGTAGGCGCTGCGCCGAACCCGCTCGGGCACGAACTGCTCGCGCGGCACCGCACCCATCGCGGCGAGGACCCGCTCGTCGTCGATCCCGCGACGGCGCAGCTGGCGCTCCACCATGCCGGCGCGTTGCTCCTGGTAGTCAGACGAGTGGCCGATGCCTAGAAAATGTAGGCATCGAGGCGTTCCGGCTCGATCACGGTCACCCGGCCCCGCCCGACCTGCACGACGCCGGCCCGTTCGAGCGTGGCCAGAAACCTGCTGACGCTCTCGCGTGAGGTGCCCGCCATCTGGGCGAGATCGGATTGGCGCAGCCGGATCGTCACGCCATCCCGGACGAGGGGCGTGACCGCCCCCTCGGCGAGCAGCTGGTTCAGCACTCCGGCGACCCGGCTCGGCACGGTCTGGAAGGACTGGCGGGCGATCCGCTCGTTCGCCTCGCGGAGCCGCCGCGTCAGCGCCACGATCAGCTTCTCCGCCATCTCGGGGTGCTCGCGGATGAGGGTGCGCATGTCCGTCGCCGGCAGGGCGAGCAGCTCGGTGTTCTCGGCCGCCTCGACGCTGGCGGAGCGGCGCTCGCCATCGAGCATCGCGAGCTCTCCGAAGATCGCGCCCGGCCCGAGCGTCGCCAGCGTGATCACTCGCCCGTCCGAGTGCTGCCGGATCACCCGGCAGCTGCCCCGGTTGACGATGTAGCACGCGTCTCCCGGGTCGCCCTCATGGAAGACACGCGTATCCGCCGGGTAGCTCCGCGGAATGGCCACCTGGGCCACTCGATCGAGCTCCTCGGGCGAGAGCTCCGAGAACAGGGGTACGCGGCCCAAGAGCTCGACGATCCCTTGTCTTGCTCCATTCTCCATCCCAGGCGGATTATCCCTGGTCAGGCCCTCGGGCGAGGTGATGGAGCCGGAGGCTGGCAGCTCGGACACCAGTAGGTCGTCCGCGCGTTCTCGCCCTGGGCCTGGGAGAGGATCCTGCTCCCGCATCTCGGGCACGGCATGCCGTCGCGGCGGTAGACCTGCTGCGGTTGGCGCCCGGTCTCGACCGCCACGAGCATGAGGGCGCGCGTCGCGTCCAGGACGGCCACAAGCTCATCGTCGCTCACCGCACCGCTGGGTGTGCGCGGGTCGATTCCGGCCGCATAGCACCCCTCCGACCTGAAGATGTTGCCGATGCCGGCGACCAGTCTCTGGCCGAGCAGCGCGTCCCCGAGCTTCAGGTCCGGCCCGGCTGATCGGATGCGCGCGGCCGCGATCCGCGGATCGAAGTCGTCGGCGAGCACATCGGGGCCGAGCCGCGCCAGGCGTGGGTCGCGCGCCAGCTGCGCCTCCGGGACTATCCGCAGCTTGGAGCCGCCGAAGTTGACCGCCTCCGCTCCGCTCCCCGCGAGCGCGATCCAGGCGTCGCGCGAGGGCCGCCGCCAGCGCTCGCCGCCCTCGTAGAGCTGCCAGCTCCCCCGCATGCCGAGGTGGCTGTGCAGGACCAGCGCGCCGTCGAAGTGGAGGATCAGGTGCTTGCCGCGGCTCTCCGAGCGTTCGAGCCTGCGCCCGTCGAGCTCGGACGCGGGCAGTCCGTCAGGGCGCCGCTGGCCGGGAGTGCGGACGGAGAGGGCCTGGCCGCCGAGTCGCTCGCCGAGCCGGCGCGCGATCCGGAGGATCGAGTCTCCCTCGGCCATCTCTCTACGCGACGAGTTTGCGCGGCTGCCGGCGGAAGCCGGCCTCGATCAGCGCGGCCTCCAGGCCCGAGCCGATCACCGGCTCACCGTCCACGCGCTCAACCGCCAGCTTCTCGATCTGACCGGCCTGCGCGGCCTCGGCGAGGGCGCCCAGCGCCTCGATGAACTCCCCGTCGGCGAGCCCCTGCAGCCGCAGGATCCCCTTGCCGCCGCGCTCGACGTAGAGCAGCGGCTCGCCGTCCCGGAGCATCACGTAGGCCCCGGCCGTGCGGGCGGGCCTGCGCTGCCCCTCGAGCTTGGGCCAGGAGAGGGTGGCGCCGTACGGATTCGCCGGATCGGTCGCCGCGAGCACCTGGAGCTCGCCCTCGGTTCGCGGCAGGCTGCGGAGCCGCTCGACAGCCCCGGGCAGCGCGAACTGCGCCCCGCCGAGGCCCTCCACGAAGTAGCCGCGCCGCGCGGTCCCGAGGAGCTCGAGGTTCTGCAGCTCGCCGTAGATCGAGGCGAAGCCGCCGGGAATGCTCTCGGCGATCGCCGTCTCGCGGGTGACTATCCCGTGGCGCTCCAGGAGCAACTCCGCCAGGGCGCGCATCCGCGGACCGGCCGATGGAGCGCCCTCGAACAGCGGAGCGCTGAGCGACCAGCGACCGATCACGGTTCCTGCGGCGGCGGCGCGCCGCCGCGCGAACCGGCGGCCGCCCCGCTCCGAGCGCTGGGCGGCCCGCAACCGCGGGGCTCGCAGGGGCGCGAACGCATCGTTGGTCACCTCTCCCGACCAGGCCAGATCCCAGAGAGCCTCGTGGAGCTCCTCGGGCGAGCCCTCGAGCTCGAGCAGGTCGAGCCAGAAGCAGGGGCCCTGCGACAGCCGTTCGCGGATGGCGTCGTGGATCTCGCCCTCGGGTCTGTCCAGCTTGGCGTTGCCGGGGGGCGGACCGGCGAGTCGAACGTCCTCGCGGAAATAGAGAGCGACCTTGCCGTCGTTGCGCCCCAGTGACCCGGCGCCGACCCAGACGAGCTCGCCGCTGGTGCAGAGCTCGTCGAGCCAGGTGGGGCTGTACGACCCGAGGCGCCTGGGGAGGACGTCCCGCTCCCACGTCTTCGGCGTCAGCGCGACCCCCTGCAGGGAAATGAGCGCCTCGCGCAGGCGATCCGCTCCGGCGCCGGAGCGTCCGTGGGCGTCGACGTTCTGCCAGCTCGGCAGGAAGCGGGCCAGCTCCCTCTGGTCGGTGGCCTCGACCTCCTGACGCAGCCGGGCGAGGCTGGCACGGCGCAGCCGCCGAAGGACGTCCGACTCACACCACTCGCGGGAGGTTCCGCCCGGGAGCAGCTCGCCGCGGACGACGTCGCCGGATCGCTCCAGCTCCTTCAGCGCCGAGCTCGGATCGACGCCGTAGCGATCGGCCAGCTGCCTGGTCGGGAACGGTATGTGGGTGGCGGCGTAGCGCCGCACCAGGGAGGTGAGCGCGTCCTCGACCGGCTCGAGGAAGCTCTCCGGCAATCCGGGTGGCTCCGGCACTCCCAGCGCATCCCGGTAGAGGCCGGAGTCCTCGGCGGCGATGTAGCGCTCCTCTCCGGCGATTCGGACCAGGGCCGCCCGGCGCTCCTTGACCAGCTTCTCGAGCATCGATGCGGCCGAGTAGCCCTCCTCGGTGCGCTGCTCACACTCCTCGGCGGTCAGGTCGCCGAGCCGGCGGAGGATCTGCTGGAGGCCGTCGCGATCCTTGGCCAGGCCGGCCTCGGTCAGGTGCTGGAGCTGGGCGGCGACCTCCTCCAGCGCCTCAGGGTCGATCAGCTCTCGCAGCTCCTCCTGGCCGAGCAGCTCGGCGAGGAGATCACGATCGAGAGCGAGGGCTGCCGCGCGGCGTTCGGCGTTCGGCGTGTCGCCCTCGTACATGTACGTCGCGACGTAGTCGAAGAGCAGCGACGAGGCGAAGGGGGAGGCGGTCGGGGTCTCGACCTCGACCATCGTGATCTTGCGGGAGTGGAGGTCGCGGAGCAGCTCCTTGAGTGCAGGCAGATCAAGGACGTCCCGCATCACCTCCCGGTAGGTCTCGAGGATGACCGGGAAGCGCGGGAAGTCGCGGGCGACCTCGAGCAGGCTCTGGGACTTGAGCCGCTGCTGCCAGAGCGGCGTCCGCTTGCCCGGCCAGGCCCGTGGAATCAGCAGCGACCGGGCGGCGTTCTCACGGAAGCGGGCGCCGAACAGAGCCGAACCCGAGAGCTCGCGAATCACCAGGTCCTCCAGCTCGTCGGGCTCGATCATCACCAGGTCGCCGGGCGGCGGCTCGTCGGCGTCGGGCAGGTGGATGACGATCCCGTCGTCCGACCAGATCGCGTCGGCCTCGAGGTCCTGGTCGTCGCGGATCTTCGCCGACAGGGCCAGGCCCCAGGCGGCGTGCACCCGGCCGCCGAACGGCGAGAGCACGCACAGCCGCCAGTCGCCGATCTCGTCGCGGAAGCGCTCGATCACGATCGCCTCGTCGGAGGGAACGACGCGGGTGGCGGCCTGCTGCTCGGTCAGGTAGTTGACGAGATTCCCCGCGGCGTACTGATCCAAGTCGTTCTCCTTGGCGAGCTTCTTGGGATCGGCGTTGACCGCCTCCCTGGCGAAAGCGCCGATCGCCCTGCCGAGCTCGGCGGGACGGCCGATGCCGTCGCCCCGCCAGAAGGGCACCGCGCCCGGGGTGCCGGGCGCCGGGGTGACGATGACGCGGTCGCGGGTGATCTCCTCGATCCGCCAGGTGCTCGCCCCCAGCAGGAAGGTCTGACCGGGACGCGCCTCGTAGACCATCTCCTCATCGAGCTCGCCCACGCGGCGGCCATCCGGGAGATGGACGCCATAGAGGCCGCGGTCGGGGATCGTTCCCGCATTCGCGACCGCGAGCTGCCGCGCGCCGGGCCTGCCGCGCATCGTGCCCTTGGTGCGGTCCCAGACGATCCGCGGCCGCAGCTCGGCGAAGCGCTCGGACGGGTAGCGCCCGTCGAGCATGTCGAGCACGTTCTCGAGCTGTTCGCGGGAGAGCTCAGAGAAGGGCTGAGCCGAGCGGACGAGCTGCTCGACCTCATCGATCTTCCACTCGTCCACGCCGCCATCGAAACGAGATGCTGGGCGAGCACGTCGATGGGGTTCTGGGGGATGACGGTCTCCTCGATCTCGCCGGTGCGCATGCGGCGAGCGACGACGGCGCACTCGAGGAGGTCGGCCCTGAACTTGGGGAAGATCCGGCCCTTGGAGACCTCGCCGAGGGTGTGGCCCGCGCGGCCGACTCGCTGCAGGCCGCGGGTGACGGACTTCGGCGACTCGACCTGGATGACGAGGTCCACCGCGCCCATGTCGATGCCCAACTCGAGGGACGAGGTTGCGACCAGGCAGGGCAGCTCGCCGGACTTCAGGAGCTCCTCCACCAGGGCTCGCTCCTCGTGCGAGAGGGATCCATGGTGGGCACGGGCGATCTCGGGCGGTGCCTTCTCCCCGTTCTTCGAGTTGCCGGCGTGCTCGGTCGCCGGCAGCTCCTCCTCCAGCTCGTCGTTGTGCATCTCGTTGAGGCGCTTCGCGATCCGTTCCGCGGCCCTGCGGTTGTTGACGAAGACGATCGTCGAGCTGTGCTCGCGCACCAGCCGGAGCAGCTCGGGATAGATCGCGGGCCAGATCGAGCGCGTGTTGGTCGCGGGGTCGAGGGAGGCTTCGATCGGGCCGGGGTCGATCCGCTCAGGCGAATGCTTTAAGTGCGAGGGCGCGCGTGAGCGTGACCCGTCTGATGCTGGTGGGGTCTTGCCGGTCTCGGCTCCGTCGCGCCGCTTGTTGGAGAGCGGGCTGGGCTCGACCATGTCCTCGACCGGGACGACGATCTCCAGGTCGAGCTGCTTGGGCTCCGAGGCGTCGACGATCTCGCACTCGCGGCCCGTGCCGACCAGGAAGTCGCCGATCCGCTCCAGCGGCCGCTGGGTCGCGGAGAGGCCGATTCGCTGGACAGGCTGGTCGCCGAGGTGGTCGAGTCGCTCCAAGGTCAGCGCCAGGTGGGATCCGCGCTTGGACGGCGCCACGGCGTGGATCTCGTCGACGATCACCGCCTCGACTCCGCCGAGGATCTCGCGGGCCCCCGAGCTGATCATCAGATACAGCGACTCGGGCGTGGTGATCAGGATGTCCGGCGGCTCGCGGCGCATCCTCCGCCGCTCGGTCTGCGGCGTGTCGCCCGTCCGCAGCGCGACCGAGATCGGTGCCCCGATCCCCTGCAGCGGGGCCCGCAGGTTTCGCTCGATGTCGTAGGAGAGGGCCTTGAGGGGCGACACGTACACGATCCGCACTCCTGAGCCGAGCCGGTCCGGCTCGCGGGCGAGACGGTCGATCCCCCAGAGGAACGATGCCAGGGTCTTCCCCGAGCCCGTTGGAGCGCAGATCAGCGTGTGCCTGCCGGAGGCGATCGCGGGCCACCCCGCCGCCTGGGCAGGCGTGGCGGCCTCGAATGACGCCTGGAACCACTTCCTGACGGGCTCGGAGAAGAGCTCCAGGGGTGACTTTGGGGTCGCGGACGTACTCATGCCGAACCTACCGACCTTACCGATCGGCTCGGCTCGGCCTAGGAGGTCGAGGCGGCTCGCGCGGCAATCCCGTCCACGAACAGGTCGATGAGGAGATCGAAGCGGGCGTCCTGGTCGGTCATCGCGAAGTGCTCCGCGACCTCCTTCAGGTGCGAGAACTGCTCGTCGGGCAGCGACTCGAAGTAGGTCCTGACCATCTGCGCCGCTTCCTCCGCGGCCGGCGCCCCCTCGGGAGCCGCATCCTCATAGCCGGCCTCGTCCAGGGTGAAGCCGTTCACCACTGAGATCAGCAGCAGATAGCCCTGCACGGCGAGCTCGTCGGGAACCTTGCCTGCGCGCAGGATCGCCAGCACCCGCTCCGACATGCGCAGCGCGTTGGGCCCCATCGGGATCCGGCCCACCGATAGCTGGACGATGTCGTGGTGGCGCAGGATCGCCCGGCGCATCGTCCGGGCGACCTCCTTGAGCTGCTCCTGCCAACGCTCGGGGTCCGGATCCGGGACGTCCCCGACCTGCTCGCCGATGATCTCCTCGAAGATCAGGTCGAAGAGGCCGTCCTTCGAGCCCACGTGCCAGTAGAGGCTGGCCGCGCCGGTGTCGAGCTCGTCGGCGACGCGGCGCATGCTGAAGCCGGCGAGGCCCTCCGCGTCGAGCACCCTGATCGCGGCCTCGACGATCGCCTCCTGGGTGAGGGGGTCGCGCCGCTTGCGCTGACCGCGCTCCGGGACCCGCTGCCAGGGCGGGGGCGGGATCGGGCTCTCTTTCTCCTCGCTCATCTCGAACACCGTACTAATCCCGAACGACGTTGCACAATCGCATCCCTTCTGATAGAACACCGTTCGATCTCAAACAGTGTTCGTCTAACGATAGACGTTCAAGCAAGGAGGAAACGGATGGAGGCAATGGCGACAGCGATGGGGAGCCGGGCCCAGGCCTATCCACGGCGGTGGCTGGCGGCCGCGGTGATGATCGGGGCAGCGACGATGGACCTGATCGATCTGACGATCGTCAACGTCGCCCTCCCGACGATCCGGACGGACCTCGGGGCGAGCGGTACCCAGCTCGAGTGGGTCATCTCGGCCTACATGCTGGCCTTCGCGGCCGCCCTGATCATCTCGGGGAGCTTCGGCGACCTGCTCGGGCGGAAGCGCATGTTCGTCGGGGGGATCGCGGCCTTCGGGCTCGGCAGCCTGGCGGCCGGGCTCTCAGGGAGTCCGGAGCAGTTGATCGCCGCCAGGGTGGTGCAGGGCATCGCGGCCGCCGCGATGATCCCGCAGCTGCTGGGGACCTTTCGCACGATCTTCAACAGCGAAGAGCGCGGCAAGGTGTTCGGTGCCTACGGGGCGACCCTCGGCTTCGCGTCCGCGATCGGGCTCGTCCTGGGCGGCGTGCTGACTCAGGCCGACCTGTTCGGCTGGGGCTGGAGGACGGTGTTCTTCGTCAACGTCCCTGTGGCGATCGTGTCCCTGCTGGCCACGATCCGGTTTGTCCCCGAGAGCAGCGACCCAGATGCCGGACGGCCGGATCTGATCGGCGCGGGCGTGCTCGCGGCATCGATCGTCGCGATCGCGTACCCGCTGCTCGAGGGGCGCAGCCTGGGCTGGCCGGCCTGGATCTGGGTGATGCTCGCCGCGGGGGTCGGGGCGCTCGTCGCCCTGGCAACCGTGATCGAGCGGCGTCCGCGAGCTGGCGTGGCTCCTCTCCTGCGGACTCGTCTGCTCAGGATCCCGGCCTTCTCCGCCGGGCTCCTCGTCCAGGCGGCATTCTCCGGAGGGCTGCAGGGCTTCTCGGTGATGTTCGTGGTCTGGCTCCAGGGCGGCAGGGGCTTCTCGCCGCTGGGAGCGGGGCTCACTCTCCTGGCGTTCAGCATCGGCAGCTTCGTGCTGGCGCCGGTTGCCGTCCCCCTGGCGCAGAAGCACGGCCGCCGGATCCTCAGCCTGGGCGGCTTCCTGATGGCTGTCGGGGTCCTCGCGGTGCTGCTCGGCTCGAGGCATGTCGGCACCGGGTCCGATCCGTGGCCGGTCGTCCCCGGGCTGGTGATCGCCGGCGCCGGTCTCTCGCTGATGATCATCCCGTTGGTCAACGTGGTGCTGGCCGCCGTCCCGCATGAGGTCGCCGGCGGCGCGGGTGGGATGTTCAGCACGGCCCAGCAGCTCGGCGGCGCCCTCGGGGTCGCCCTCGTCGGCACGGTGTTCTTCACGCAGCTGGAGAGCCACCCGTTCACCGACGCGTTCAAGCGCAGCGCGCTGGTGGTGATCGGCCTGTTTCTCGCCTCCGGCCTGCTCGCGCTGGCGCTGCCGCGCACGGCGGTCAGCGAGGGGGAGGTCGCGGAGCTGTGATGTCCCAGGCCGAACGGCGTGAGCACTACGCCGAGCTGGTCGAGCTCCACCGTGAGGAGCTCCGAGCCCACTGCACGCGCATCCTCCGCTCGCCACACGATGCGGAGGATGCCCTGCAGGAGGCGCTGCTCCGAGCCTGGCGATCGCTGCCCCAGTTCGAGGGACGCGGGTCGCTGCGCTCCTGGCTCTACCGGATCGCGACCAACGCCTCGATCGACCAGATGCGACGCCGAGGTGAGCCGGTGATCGCCACCGAACCCGCCGGCGACGATGAGCCCCACGATCTCTTCGAGAGGCGTGAATCGGCCGATCGCCTGATGGCGGCGGTCGGACGTCTGACGCGCGGGCAGCAGGAGGTATTCGTGTTGCGGGACGTCTTCGGACTGTCGGCCAGGGAGACCGCGGACGTTCGGGACACCACGGTCGCTTCGGTCAACAGCAGCCTTCAGCGCGCCCGAGCTTCGCTCAGGCACCGGCTTGGAACCTCGAGCTAGGAGCGTTCCCCCGCGGTCGCGACGTGCTCCACATCGAGTCGCGGCAAGGTCCGTTCGAGCCACTCCGGAATCCACCAGTTCCGCTTGCCGAGCAGCTGCATGACGGCCGGGACGAGCACCATCCGCACGATGGTGGCGTCCAGGAAGATCGCCGCCGCCAACCCGATCCCGAACTGCTTGAGGAAGGCATCCGGCGACGCCAGGAAGGCCAGGAAGACCACGACCATGATGGCCGCCGCAGCCGTGATCACCCGTGCGGTCTTCGCCAGTCCGTCCGCCACCGCGCGCCGCGTGTCCCCGTCACGCAGGTACTCCTCGCGGATCCGCGAGATCAGGAAGACCTCGTAGTCCATCGAGAGGCCGAAGAGGATCGCGAACATCATCACCGGCATGAAGGGCGCCACCGGCAGTTCATGATCGATGCCGATCAGCTTGCTGAATCCGCCCCCGTTGGATGCCAGCGTCATCACGCCGTAGGCGGCGCTGACGGAAAGCAGGTTCATCACGGCGGCCTTGAGCGAGATGAACGGCGAGTGGAAGGCGACCAGCAGCAGCAGGAACGAGAGCCCGACCACGCCGATGATGAAGATCGGCATGCGGTTCTTGATGAAGGCGCTCTGATCCTCGAGCGCGGCGGTGACGCCTCCGACCTTCACGTCGATCCCGGAGCTGCCCACCGCGCTCGGGACGATGTCGTCTCGCAGCCGGTGAACGAGGTCCGTCGTCTCGCTGTCCTGGGGCGAGCTCTTCGGGATCACCGGGATCAGCGCGGCATCGCCCGCGGCGTTGACCCTGGTCGGCCCAACGAATGCAACGTCCGGATCCGAGCGGACCTCTGTCGCCAGGGCGTCCATGGTCCCCTTGTCAGAGGCGCTGGGCAGCTCGGCGGCGATGATCACCGGGCCGTTGGTACCGGGGCCGAAGCCATCGGTGATCAGGTCGTAGGCCTCCCGGGTCATCGAGTCCGGCGGGTCGTTGCCGGCGTCCGGAAATCCGAGCCGCATGCCGAGGGCCGGCGCGGCCAGGGCCAGCAGAATCGCAGTGGCGGTGATCGCCGCTGTCCAGGGGCGCCGCTGCACCATGTGGCTCCAGCGAGCGGCGGGCGACTCCTTGCCGGTGTCGGCGTCCGCCCGCAGGCCCCGGCCGAGGAATGGGATGCGCAGGCGGTCCACCCTCGGGCCGAGGTAGGAGAGCAGCGCGGGTAACAGCGTGATCGCGGCGAGCATCACCACGAGCACGGCGATTGCGGCCGAGAGCGCGACGCCGTACATGTAGGAGAGACCGGTGAGGAACAGGCCGAGGACCGCGATCACCACGGTGCAGCCCGCGATGATCACGCTGCGCCCGGCCGTGGTGACCGCCTCCACGACGGCGTCGTGGCGGTCCTTCCCGTCCCGCATCGCCGAGCGGAACCGGGTCAGGACGAGCAGGGAGTAGTCGATGCCGACGCCGATCCCGATCAGGCCCGAGACCGCGGTGGTCCAGTCGGGGACGTCGATGACGTTTGCGATCAGGGGAATCAGGCCCGCCGATGAGATGCCGAGGCCCGCGAGGGCGATCCCAAGCGGCAGTCCGGCGGCCACCACCGAGCCGAACGCGATGAGCAGGACGATCGCGGCGCCCAGGAACCCGATGCCCTCCGGGCTCGCCTGCGACTCCGCCCGCTGAATCGGATCGCCGCCCAGCTTGATCTCCAGCCCGTTGCCGTCATTGGCCTGCGCGGCGTCGATCAGCTGTGTGCCCTGGTCCTTGGTCACGTCCCAGCCCGGAACGGTCAGCGGCAGCGTCGTCGTGCCGAACTGCCCGTTCTGGGAGAAGCGGATCGGCGTGTGGGCCGAGATGTGGTTGACCTTCTCGGCCTGGACGAAGAACGCGTTCATGCGCTGCTGGGCCGCGGGGCTGCGGACTCCCGCCGGGTCCTTCCAGACGACATAGATCTCCTGTCCGGAATACCCGCCGAAGCGCTGCTGGGTGATATCGCTCGCCGACTTCGACTCCGAGCCCGGAGTGTTGTAGTCGGCGTTGAACTCGCCCTTGAGCGAGGAGCCCACGCCGATGATCACGATCATCGCGACGATCCAGCCGAGGACCATGCGGCCGCGGCGGCGATAGGCGATGTCAGCGAGACGAGTTAGGTGACGCGTCATCCGAACTCGTTCTAGCAAGCCGCGAGGGTCGGCGGCTTCTCCAAACGTGCTCTTACTTCAGTGCCTTACCGTATTGCCGCTCGTAATAGGAGCGGTAGTCGCCGGAGCGAATCGGGGCCCACCATGACTCGTTCTCGCGGTACCAGTGGACGGTCCGCTCGATGCCCTCGTCGAAGCCGACGGCCGCCTTCCAGCCGAGCGCCTCGAGGCGGGCCGCGGAGAGGGAGTAGCGGCGGTCGTGGCCCGGTCGGTCCTTCACGTACTCGATCAGCGACTCGTCGCGGTCGGTCAGGGCGAGGATGCGCCGGATGACGTCGATGTTGGGGAGCTCGTCGGGGCCCCCGACGTTGTAGACGTTGCCGGGCTCACCGCTCTCGAGCACGGCGTCGACCGCGGAGCAGCAATCATCGACGTAGAGCCAGTTGCGGATCTGCTTGCCGTCGCCGTAGACGGGCAGCGGATCGCCGGCCAAGGCGTTCAGGATGCAGAGCGGGATCAGCTTCTCCGGGTACTGGTAGGGGCCGTAGTTGTTCGAGGCGCGCATGATCAGCGCCTCGGCTCCGTAGGTCCTGGCGAAGGCCCAGACCATCAGGTCGCCACCCGCCTTGGAGGCCGAGTAGGGAGAGGAGGGGGCGAGCGGCGACTCCTCCGTCGCCGAGCCCATCTCGAAGTCGCCGTAGACCTCGTCGGTCGAGAACTGCAGGTAGCGGATGCCGGCGTCCCGGGCCGCCTCGAGCAGGACGAAGGTGCCGAAGACGTCAGTGGTGATGAACTCACCGGGAGCCTCGATCGAGCGGTCGACGTGTGTCTCGGCGGCGAAGTTGACCACCGCGTCACAGCCCTCGACCGCGGCGCGTGCCGCCTCGCGGTCGGCGATATCGGCCTCGACCAGCTCGAAGCGGTCCTCGGGAAGCCCCGCGAGGTTCTCCCGGCGGCCGGCGTATGTGAGCTTGTCGAGGACACGAACCGAGTCCTCGGGCTGACCAGCGAGGCGCAGCCGCACGTAGTTCGAGCCGATGAATCCGGCGCCGCCGGCGACCAGGAGTTTCACGCGGCGTCCGCTCCCTGGTCGGCTCCGTCCGGTCCATCGGACCCGTCCTCCCAGCTCACGTCCTCGAGCGGCAGCTCGCTCTCCCCGGTGATCTCCTCGCCATCGGCCTCGCGCTCCTCGCGCTCGCGCCGGGTCCAGTCGAGCATGGGCTGGCGACGCGAGGAGCTCGAGCGCTGCTTCCTCGGCGCTTCCTCCTCCTCGATGTGGCCGCGCCGCGCGAGGTAGTCGGAGAGACCGCGCTGCCATGGCGGCAGCTCGATCGGGGTCGTTCGGCGGCTGATCAGAACGGAGTTCGCCGGGCGCTTCGCGGGCCGCTCCATCATGTCCGTGGTCGTCGCCATCACGCGGGTCACAACCTCCGCCTGACGGAAGATCTCCATCGCGAACTCGTACCAGGAGCAGCTGCCCTTGCCGGCCATGTGGTGGATGCCGTAGGCACCCGTATCGATCAGCCGGAGCAGGCCGACCGCGAGGTGGCCGGTGTAGGTGGGACAGCCGACCTGGTCGTGGACCACCACCACCGGGCCACCACCCTGTCCGAGCCGGAGCATCGTCTCCACGAAGTTGCCGCCGTGCGGCCCGAACAGCCATGAGGTGCGGACGATGAAGCTGCGCCCGTTGACCAGGGCGGTGGCGCGCTCGCCGGAGAGCTTCGTGCGGCCGTACGCGTTGATCGGTTCGGGGTCGTCGGACTCGCCATAGGGCCCGCCCTCTCCGTTGAAGACGTAATCGGTCGACGGGTAGATGACCTGGGCGTCGACCTTGGCTGCGGCGTCGGCGACGAATCCGGCGCCCTGGCCGTTGATCACCGAGGCGTCGTGCTCGGATTCCTCGGCGCCGTCGACGTTGGTCCAGGCGGCGCAGTTGATCACGGCGCCGGGCCGCTCGCGGGTGATCAACCGCTCCACCCGAGCCGGATCGGTGACGTCGAGGTCGTCGTGGGTAAGCGCGACCACCTGGTGGCGCATGTCCGCCGCCACCCGTGCGACGTCCTGGCCGAGCATCCCTCCGGCTCCGGTGACCAGCACCTTCATGGAATCGAGATGTCCGCGTTGTCGCCGACCAGGAAGCGCAGCGTCTTGGGCATCCCCTCGCTGCGGCTCAGGCTCACGTTCTTGCCGAGCAGGCTGGCCTCCATGCGCGCGTGCAGGTCCCGGATGCTCGACCCGGCCAGGACGATGGAGTGCTCGACCTCCGAGCCGGTGATCACCACATCGCGGTCGATCGCGGTGTACGGCCCGATGTAGGAGTCCGAGATCTGGGCGCCCGCCCCGATGATCGCGGGCCCGCGGACCACCGTCCGCTCCAGCTTCGCTCCCTCCTCGATCGTCACTCGCCCCTCGACGCGCGAGGCGTCGTCGAGATCGCCGTCGATGCGCGGCTCGATGTCCTCAAGGACGAGCCGGTTGGCCTCGAGCATGTCCTCGAGCTTCCCGGTGTCCTTCCACCAGCCCTTGACGATGTGCGGCTCGACCCTGCGGCCGGACTCGATCAGCCTGTCGATCGCGTCCGTGATCTCGAGCTCCCCACGGGCGGAGGGCTCGATCGCATGCGCGGCCTCGAAGATCGAGGGGCCGAACATGTAGACGCCGACGAGCGCGAGGTCGCTCGGCGGGTTCTCAGGCTTCTCGACCAGGCGAACGACGCGGTCTCCGTCGAGCTCGGCCACCCCGTAGGAGGAGGGGTCGTCCACCTGGGTGAGCAGGATCAGGGCGTCGGGCTCGGAGCTGCGGAAGACCTCCGCCAGCTCGACGATCCCGTTCCGGAGCAGGTTGTCGCCCAGGTACATGACGAAGGGGCTCTGGCCGAGGAAGTCCTCGGCGGTGAGCAGGGCGTGGGCGAGGCCGAGGGGTGCCTCCTGCTCGAGATAGGTGATCGAGGCGCCGAATGCGGACCCGTCACCTGCCGCCTGCCTGATCTCCTCACCGGTCTCGGGCGCGATGATGATCCCGATCTCGGTGATCCCGGCCTCGACCAGGGCCTCGATCCCGTAGAAGAGCACGGGCTTGTTGGCCACCGGAACGAGCTGCTTCGCCGATGTATGGGTGATCGGGCGCAGGCGCGTGCCGGCGCCCCCCGACAGGATCAACCCCTTCAGCTCTTCCATGCGCGAGGGAGGCTAACGGGGCGTGCTACGGCTTCGCCATCAGATCGCGGTCACCCATCAGATCGCGGTCACCCATCAGATCGCGGTCACAAGCGGCCGCCCCACATAAGTCGCTACGGGCTTCGCCCTTCGCTCCAAGGTGGAGCGGCCTGGTGACCGCTAGGGCTTCGACGGGTTCTTGTGGTTGCTGTGCTCGCAGTGGCGCCCGCGAGGATCGATCGCGTCCTTACGCAGGAAATCGTCATTGCCGTCGCCGCAGGAGATGAACGTGTCCCTGATCCCGTCAAGGGTCTGCAGGGTGTCGCGTCCGCGGCCACCCTTGTAGGTGTCCGCTCCCTCGCGCCCACGCAGGGAGTCGCGACCGTCGTTTCCCTTCAGGATGTCGTTGCCCAGGCCACCCATCTCGACGTCGACTCCGCGGCCGCCGATGATCAGCGCGCCGATCCTCGGCGGGCCGATGGTGCTCGTGCCGCCGGTTGAGATCTGCGCCGTGTCGTCGCGGTCGCGCAGGTCGATCACGAGGCTGCCGACGAACTCCTGCCGGCACATGACGGAGCCGTCGGCCGCGAGCTCGCACGGACCGCCGCCGATCGAGATCGGGATGGCGTCGTTGTCCTTGAACGTGTAGACGGGGACCGTGCCGCTGAAGAGCGCGTCGCTGCTCACGGTGACGTCGTTTTTCTCACCTTGATCGGCGATGTAGTAGACGATTCCGCCGGAGCTGGTCACAACCGAGGCGTGCGCGCCGGTCGCTCCGAGCAGCAGCGCTACGAGCGTCGTCAAGCCAATTGCGATCCGTCGCATCGAATCCCCCTCTTAGTGGTCATCCAGACGGCGGGGATTCTGTCACTTTCCAGGTGGAAACGTCATCGAAACTGGGTGGTGCAAGACGCCACCCAATTCTGAGGAGCTTAGTAGATCCCGCCGAGCTTGCGGTGGTCCCAGGTCGCTACGCGCTTCGGGTGGAAGTGGATCGCCACGCGCTTCGGAGCCTGGGCCTGCAGAGCCGCCGCCGCGTCTCCCTCCACAGATTCGATGCCCTCGCTGTAGCGGACCGTGAGGTCCTTGGCGAAGTCGACGATCCCGTCGACTTCGCGGATCAGCTCGGCCTCGGCCTCGATCTGCACGCCGCGGAGCTCGCCGTACTCGACCCCGGTCTCGATCAGCAGGGTCGCCCGGGGGTCACGCTCCAGGTTCCTCACCTTCTGGGACTTGGCATATGTCCAGATCCAGATCTCGCCGCCGCGCGGCACGTACCAGAGGGGCATCGAGTGTGGCCAGCCTCGCGGCCCGTTCGATGAGACGACCACGACGCGCTCGTTCTCGAGCAGATCAGCCAGCTCCTCATCGGTGAGCTTGATCTGGTCGCGCCGGGACGGCATCAGGGGGTCAGGACAAGGGTCTCAAAGGGCCCCTCGCCCGCCATCGCCTGGGTGGCGCCCACCTCCCAGCGCGGCTGCAGATCGTCGTAGTGAGCGCTCCAGGCGTGCCCCGACTGCCCGGTGAACGCCTGCCACTGCGACCGCTCCGGCGCGGCGGGGTCGGCGAGCATCCGCCAGCTCGGGGCCCAGATCGCCTGGTAGGGATCGTTCGGGTCGTAGGCGATCTGGGCGACCGTCTCCTGCCCGCCGCCCGGGTGGAGGGTGCGGTTGAAGACCCGCTCGGCGACCGGGTGCGCCCCACCGAGCGCGTGCGGGAAATGCAGCGCGTGGACGTGACCCCATTGCCACCCCTCCGGGTCCGGGCCGAAGCGGTCGGTGAGGTCGTCGAGCGCGCCGCGCAGGGCGTCCAGGACCAGGTCGTCCCAGGATCCGCCGATCAGCTCGTCGTCGCCCTCCTCCCAGAGGGCCAGCAGGTGGGAGTGCCAGCGCCACGGCGAGGTGACGTGCGCGATGAAGCCGTTGTCGGCGCGATCGAGGTAGCGATCCGCGAGGTCCCGGTCACCGATCGCCGCCCGTGTGAACTCCCGCGCGAGGCGCAGCAGGAAGGCCTGGTAGATCGTGCCGGCCACCGTCCGGCGGCTCAGCGTGCGGTCCCAGCTCTTCAGTCGTTCGATCGCACGCACCTCTCGCTGGCTGGCCGGCTGCAGGCGGGCGAGCCGGTGGACGACCTCGTCGCCGGGGATCGAGTAGAGGTCCGTCTGCATCCGCCGGAAGCTCTCGAGGTCGTGTTCCTCGGTCTCCTTGAGCAGCTGCTCGATCCGCGCGGCCCGGTAGCCATCGAGCCAGTCGCTGGTGATGTGGTGCGGATAGGAGTCGTCCACCACACGGTTGTTGGCGGTGACGATGAACCCCTCCTCGGGGTCGACCAGCTCCGGGAGCTCGTCGTACGGGATCCAGCCGTCCCACTCGAACTCCCCGGTCCAGCCGGGCTTGGGCAGGTCGGGGCAGTCCCCCTTCCGCTTCGGGACCCGGCCCATCAGCTTGTAGCCGATCGATCCGTGCCGGTCGGCCCAGACCAGGTTGGAGACCGGCATCGTCACGCTGCGAAGCATCTCGACCAGCTCCGGCCCGCTGGTCGGCTCCAGAACCCCGACATGGGCGTAGGAGATGGATGGCTCATCCAGCGCCGCCCAGCGCAGGGCGAGGGGCTGCTCGTCGTCCGCGCCGAGGGCCTGGTTGACGATCGGGCCGT
Source organism: uncultured Solirubrobacterales bacterium (assembly GCA_963728875.1). Lineage (GTDB taxonomy): Bacteria > Actinomycetota > Thermoleophilia > Solirubrobacterales > 70-9 > DASUPK01. The sequence continues at coordinate 735,646 of CAVSLJ010000001.1, read as the reverse complement.
GGTGGGTGAGGCGGACCTCGTGGCGCTCGGCCTGGTCCTGGCCGCGCACCGAGATCAGCTCCTCGATGATCTCGAGCGGCCGTTGCTCGCCCTGGAACTCGTAGCTCTGGTCCTCGATCCGCTCGACGAAGAGGTCCTCGACGTCCGCCATCACGTTGGTGAAGGCGAAGGCGACGTCGTTGTTCTGGCCGAGCGAGATGCCCGGCAGCCCCGGGATCGAGGCCCCGCGACACCAGCGCCCATCGAGCTCCAGGCCGATCTCGTACCAGACGCCGGGCATGCCGCTCGGCAGGTGCGGGTCGCCCGCGAGCAGCGCGCCGCCCGTCGCCGAGCGGCTCGGGCCCACCGCCCAGTTGTTGGAGCCGCTGGCGGCCGCCGCCAGGCCGATCTGGTCGCGGACGCGCCCGATCTGCTTGGCCAGGCCCAGGCCGTCTCCCTCGAAGCCGTGTCCGGGCCGCAGCACGACCGGATTGCCCTTCGGGTAGGTCGGGTCGATCTTCGCCGCACGCTCCTCGCCGAGCTCGCGCACCAGATCGGCCCGCAGCAGCTCCCGCTCCCAGTTGGTCGAGAGCCCGAAGGAGAGGAGCTTGCCGCCGGCGAGCATGTCGGCGGGTCGCCATGGCTCGAACTCGAGGCGCAGGAGCTGGAGCTCGGGCGGGGGCGCGGACGCGGTGCGGACCGCCTCGTTGACGCCGGCGCAGTACGCGTCGAGGAGCGGTCGCAGGTCGCCGTCGAGCTCCGCTTCCTCCCGCCGGGCGGTTCGGCGCAGGCCGAGGGTGCGCATCAGGCGGTCCACCGGCAGCCCTGCCGGGCCGGCGATCTCAGAGACCCTGCCCGAGCAGATCCGGCGCTGGATGTCCATCTGCCAGAGCCGGTCCTGGCCGTGGCAGAAGCCCTGCCCGAACCAGAGGTCGGCGGCCGATCCCGCCCGCACGGTGGGCATTCCCCAGCGGTCTCGCGCGATCTCCACCCGGCCCTCGATGCCCCTCACCTTCACGGTCCCCGTGGTGCGGGGCAGCGGCTGCCGGAAGAGGCGCCACCAGAGGCCGGCCGCCGCCGCGCCGAACAGCGCGCTTCCGATTCCCATTCCCTTTGCGCCGGTGCGGAGCACGCGGCCTGGATCGATGCCCATCAGAGGTTCATACCAGGGGCCGGGTTGAGATGACCGATTCGATCAGTCGCGCAGATCGGCGGGAAGGCGCCCCTCGTCCTGGAGCTTCTCGAGGTGGGCCTGCATGGCGATCCCGGCAGGCATCCGCAGCTCTGCGGGCACGTCGTCCCAGACCTCGGCGAGCAGCGCGGTACGCGAGCGAACCCCTCGCTCGAGGGCGGCGACGAGCCGGTCTTCCCGCTCCTGCCGGTGCGCGATGTACTCGGCGATCTTCGCCTTCGGATTGCGGACCTCGGGCCCGTGCCCCGGATAGAGCACAGTCAGATTGAGTCTCTCGAGCCTGCGCAGCGAGTCCATGTAGTCGGCGAGTGAGCCCCCGAACTCGCGTGGTCCGACGATTGTCGATCCCTGACCGAGGATCAGGTCCCCGCAGAAGCAGGCGAGCCCGTCGCCGTCCGGGGTGAGGAAGCAGAGGTGCTCCGCCGCGTGCCCCGGCGTGGCCAGGGCGGTCAGCCCGGCGACGGTCTCGCCGTCGGCGGGCCTCACCGGCTCAATCCCCAGCGGTTCGACGCCGGCGAGGTGGTCGGCATCATCGTGGGTGAGCAGGACCGTTCCGATGCCGCCGCGTCGCCCGGCGGCTTCGCGGATCGCGTCGATGTGCCCGGCGTCGTCGGGGCCGGGGTCGATCACCACCGCGGGGTCGCGGCCGATGACGTAGGTGTTGGTGCCCTCCAGCGTCATCGGGCTGGGGTTGGGGGCGGTGAGGCGCTCGAGGTCGACGGCCATTGCGGGGATTATGCGAGGGGGACTCCGAAAGCAGCGATCCGTTCGATGCTGATTCTTGACATGTGACTAATTAGTCACATATACTCAGGCAATGGATGAGGTGTTCAAGGCGCTCAGCGACCCGACCCGGCGAGCTCTGCTCGACCGGCTCTTCAAGGAGGACGGTCAGTCCCTGAGCGCGCTGGAGGAGGGCCTGCCCATGTCGCGCTTCGGCGTGATGAAGCACCTCCGGGTGCTGGAGGAGGCGAACCTGGTGGTCACGCGCAGGCGGGGCCGCGAGAAGCTCCACTTCCTGAACCCCGTCCCGATCCGGCTCGTCTATGAGCGCTGGGTCGGCAAGTACGCGGAGCCCTGGGTCTCGGGACTCACGGCCCTCAAACGAGAACTCGAGGAGGAAGACGTTGCCTGAGGAATTCGATGTTCCCCATCGGCTTGCCCTTGTCCCTGACCCGGACGGGTCCACCGGGACGGCGGTGTTCGAGATCTACATCAAGACGACGCCCGAGCGCCTCTGGGAGGCGATCACCGATCCCGAGATGCGGGCGAAGTACAGCTTCGGGGTGAGCACCACGTCCGACTGGACGGAGGGCTCCAGCTACAACTCCGGCGTCCCGGGGGTGATCGACATCGCCGAGGGCGAGAACCTGGAGGTCGACCCTCCAAACCGCCTGGTGCAGAGCTTCACCGCGCTCTGGAGCGACGAGGTGAACGCAGTCGGCCCCTCGAGGATCACCTGGGAGATCAGGAAGGTCGCCGACTCCTGCCAGCTGACCGTGATCCACGATCAGCTCCCCGTCGACGCCAGCGGTGAGCTCTACGGAGGCTGGCCGATGATTCTCTCCGGGCTGAAGACGCTGCTCGAGACCGGGGAGCTGCTCGACACGCCGGGCTCGCTGCGCTACTCGGAGGCGCGCTGACGTGGGCTCGCTGACGGTTGTCGAGAACATCACGCTCGACGGCGTGATGCAGGCACCGGCTCGGGCCGACGAGGACACCCGAGGTGGGTTCACCCGCGGAAGCTGGGCCACTGCCTACACGGACGAGGTCATGGGCCGGGCGATGGGCGAGCGAATGGCCCGGGAGGGGTCGCTCGTGCTCGGACGCCGGACCTACGAGCACTTCGCCGAGGTCTGGCCCAATCAGAAGGGCAATCCATATTCCGAGAAGCTCGACCGGACCCAGAAGTACGTCGCCTCGAGGACGTTGAAGGAGCCCCTTTCCTGGCAGAACTCGAGCGTGCTCGAGGGCGATGCGGGCGACGCCGTGGAGAAGCTCAAGGCGGCCGGCGAAGAACTCGGAATCCTCGGCAGCGGGGAGCTCGTCCGGTCGCTGATGTTCCGCGGGCTGATCGACGAGTTCCTGCTGTTGATCCACCCGCTCGTTCTCGGATCGGGGCAGCGGCTCTTCGAGCAGGGCGCATACGTTCCGCTCGAGCTCGCCGACAGCGTCGTCACGACCACCGGGGTCGTGATTGCGACCTATCGAGCCGCGCGGGCGACTGGGGAGGAGCAGTGATGGAGGGAGCGCCTGTCCCGGCCGTCCTCATGGAGGGCATCGGCCTGGGGGAATCACCGCGCTGGCATGACGGCAGGCTGTGGTTCGCGGACTGGGTCGCGCAGGAGCTGATCGCGCTGGACCCGGGAGGGAGGAGCGAGGTGGTCGCGAACGTCCGCTCCCTGCCGTTCTCGATCGACTGGCTGCCCGATGGGCCGCTGCTGATCACCAGTGGCCGGCAGCTCCTTCGTATGGAGGCCGACGGCTCCCTGGTCACCCACGTCGACCTCAGCGAGCTCTCCGAGCATGGTTGGAACGAGATCGTGGTCGATGGCCGCGGCAACGCCTACGTCAACAACATCGACTTCGACATGATGGGCGGTGAGGACCCGAAGCCCGGGATCATCGGCGTGGTGACGCCGGATGGCGAGGCCCGGAAGGTGGCGGGCGGGCTCGCGTTTCCCAACGGAATGGTGGTGACGCCCGACGACACGACGCTGATCGTCGCCGAGTCCTATGAGGGGAGGCTGACCGCGTTCGACATCGAGGAGGACGGGGGACTGTCGAATCGGAGAGTCTGGGCTGACCTCGGCGACGGCGGCGACGGCATCTGCATGGATGCCGACGGCGCCGTCTGGACCCCGAAGTTCGAGGCCTGCGTTCGCGTCGCGGAGGGAGGCGAGGTCCTGGACGAGATCGAGCTCGACCGGTTCTGCTTCGCCTGCATGCTCGGCGGCGAGGACGGCACGACGCTCTTCATGAACGTCGCGGAATGGAACGGTCCCGATCAGATCGGCGAGGGACCCCGGACGGGACAGGTGCTGACCCATGACGCGCCGAAGCCGCACGCCGGCCGCCCCTAGAAATCTGAGAAGGTGAGGACATGGCAACCACCGGACAACTGATCAACGGCGTCGACTTCATCGCCTTCCCGACCAAGGACGCCGAGGCCGCGAAGAAGTTCTACAGCGAGACCCTCGGTCTTCCGTTTGGGAAGCAGTGGGGCGAGATGCCCGCCTACGAGTTCGAGACCGGCGCCGTGACCATCGCGCTGATGCAGGTCGACGCCTTCAACATCGAGTTCAGCCCCAGCAGCACCCCGCTCGAGTTCCACGTCGACGACTTCGATGTCGCCAAGGCCGAGCTCGAGTCTCGCGGCGTCGAGTTCGTCACCGACGTGATCGACAGCGGAGTCTGCAAGCAGGCGATCTTCCAGGACCCCGATGGCAACGCGCTGGCGATCCACCACCGTTACGCCGAGGGTGCTGCGCCACAGGAGGCGATGGACGCCGCGGTCGAGAGCGCCGGCAGCACCTAGAGGAACCCGAGAGTTCGCCGCCAGGCGTCCTCGGACTCCTCGGCGAACTCGTCCTGCTTCTTGTCGAAGAAGGAGTGAGGCGCACCCGGGTAGACGTGGATCTCGTGCTCGACGCCGGCCTCGTCCAGGAGGGAGTCGTATTCCTCGACCTGATCGACCGGGATCGCCTGGTCGGCGCCGCCGAAGAGGCCGAGCACCGGAACCCTGGTCTCGCGTGCCTGGGCGAGGGGACCCCTGCCGTCGAAGCGGGATGCATCGAGAATGCCGTACAGGCCGACCGCGCGATCGAGGCCCAGATCGGGATTCGAGGCGCTGACGAAGGAGAGGCTGCCGCCGAAGCAGAAGCCCACCGTGGCCACCGACCCGGCCCCGGTTCGCTCGCGCAGCTCTGCGATGGCCGCCCGGATGTCCTCCGTCGCCTGCTCGAGCTGCACCTGCTCGCGGTGTGGCGGGTAGTCGAAGTCGTCGTCGCGGGGCCCGAGCCCGGCCGTACGCCCGTAGTAGTCGAGGGCGATGGCATGATGACCGGCCTGCGCGAAGCGCTCGGCGAGCTCGATGTAGAACGGATAGAGGCCGCGAACGTCGGGCAGGATCACGACCGCCGGCTCGCCGCCCTCCGGCCCCTGAGCGAAGGCGGCCGAGAACTGCGTGCCGTCGGCGGAGGTCAGGGTGAACACCTCCGCTCCTGCGCCGCCTGCGATCGGCGGACCCACCAGGTCGCGGGGAAGGTCCGGCGGCCGCGAGTCGAAGTCGAAGCACATGGTGGGCGAGCCTAGCGTCGGACGGCTTCGCCATCAGATCGCGGCCACAAGCGGCCGCACCACGAAACCGCTCGGGGCGTTCGCCCCTCGCTCAACGACGGGCGGCCTGGTGGCCGCTACGCCGCCTTGAGCGTGGCGCCCGCATCCACCCGGAGCTCGTGGGCGATCGCCTCGCGCGCCGCCTCTGGCTCCAGGACTACGAACTCGCCGGCTCCCTTGAGGATCTCGCGGAGCAGCCAGTCGGTGCTTCCGTAGGGGACCTCGATCACCACGGCGTCGTCGGCCAGCTCCTCGATCACGGTGTGCTCCTCGCGGGCCCAGCGGGCTCGCTCGGGTGAGACCCAGACGCGCGCCACGTCGGCGGCCGGGACGTGCTCGCCGGAGAGCCAGCCGCCCTCGAGCGCGGCGATGTCTTCGACCTCTGGCCGCGGCTCGAACTTCTCCTTGGAGACCTCAGCCTCCTTGATCCGGTCGAGGCGGAAATGGCGGACGTCCTCGCGGCGGCGGTCATAGGAGGCGACGTACCAGCCCTCCGGGCCGTTGGCGAGCCGGTAGGGCTCGATCTCGCGCTTGGTGAATTCGTCCTCGTTCTCCTTGTAGTAGTGGATGGAGAGAACCCGCTGTCCCTCGATCGCCTTGTTCACCTTCCGGGCGACGTCGGAGTCATCCCCGGCCGACGGAGCGATCTCGAGGCCCTCCTCGGAGGGATCGTGGCCGAGCGCCGTGACGATCTTCTTCCGCGCGCTCTGCAGGCCGCTCTGCGGCAGGTGGTCGCCGAACAGGTCGATCGCTGCGACCAGCGCCTTCGCCTCGAGCGGCAGCAGCCGGGCCGGCTTCGCGAAGTTGTCGCCGTAGGGCTCGGCGTCGACCTCGATCTCGTCGCCCTGCAGCTCGGCGTAGAGGACGTAGGTGCCACCGCCGAAGTTGACGACGTTGAGCAGGTCGATGTCCTCGCTGAGCTCCTCCTCGCTGACGTGCAGGCGCTCCTTCACGTCGGCGACCGGCAGACGGGCCTCGCCCTTGGCGGATTCGATCAGCATCCCTGCGAGCGTCACCAGGCGCGCGAAGCGCTCCGGCCGAATCGACGAATCCGAGCGGCCATTCGAGCGGGCCGAACGGGGGGGCGGCGGAACGGTCCGCACGGACCGGGCGGGCTCGAAGTCGTCGCTGTGTCGCTCCGAGAGCTGGTCGAGCCGCTCGGCCACCTCCTCCGCGAGCTCGGGCGGATCGAGCACGGTCGCGTTCTGGCGCCAGTGCAGCACCCAGGCGACCATCTGGCGGCTCGACGCGTACTCGGTCTCGAAGATCCGCCCCTTGCCGGGGGAGCCGTCGCCGCGGCCCGGGTTGCGGAAGTCGCCGTAGGCGCCGAAGTCGCGCTCGACCAGCCAGGCGATCCGGTCCTTGAGGAAGATCTTGGCCGTCCCCTGGATCTCACCGAGCTGCCACTCGGCCTTCCGGGCGTAGTCGCGGCGCTCGAAGTCCTCCGGAGGCGAGAAGTCGTGCTCGGCCTTCGAGGCGTAGGAGACCTTGCCGCGGATCCGGGAGAGGCGGAAGACGCGGATCGCGTCCCGCTCGTGCGACCGGCCGATCAAATAGAACTGCCCGCCCCGGTAGACCAGGTGGTACGGGTCGACCTTGCGCTTCTCCTGCGAGTCGCGTTCGATCGTGTAGTAGGTGAACTCGATCGTCTTGCGGCGTGAGATCGCGGTCTCGATCTTCGAAAGCCGCTGGGAGACCTCGGCGCCGTCTGCCTTGGCCGTCATCCGGACCTCGACCGAGGACTGTTCGGGAGCGGTCAGCGGGCTCGGGCGGCCCCAGGAGACCTGCTGCAGCGCGAGCCGCAGCGGCTCCGCGTAGGCAAACTCGCCGTCCAGCAGCTGCAGCGCGGTCTGCAGCGCGGCCAGCTCGTCGTCGCCGAACTCGATCTCGGGCAGGTAGTAGTTCTCGGGGGGCAGGGAGTAGAGCTCGGACTCGTAGCCCTGCAGGCTCTCGCCGGGCTTCTCGACCTGCAGAGTGATCCCGAGGCTCTCGAGCTCCGCGCGGTCGGCGTAGAAGCGCCGCGCGAAGGCGTCGTCGTTCATGTCGCTGTACCCCTCCACCTCGCGCTTGATCTCGAGCGCCGAGGTCGGCCTGCCCTGGGCCATCAGGTAGGAGATCAGCGAGAGCTGGCGGATCAGCTTCTCGGTGTCCTTGGCCATCGCGGAGCAGCATAGACCCGCCTTCGTGCCGCCCAATCCGCGGCGAATACGGATCGGAAATCGATTTGCGCAATTTGCGCCGCCATATCGGCAGCGGATAGGGTCCCGCGATCGACTTCCTGGGCAACATCGGGCTGCGTCTGGTCGGCCTGCTGGTCACGGTGGGAATCCTGGCGGCTGCCTACTTCTTCGTCATCCGCCCTGCGACCGATACGGCCAACAATGCGATCGACTCGTTCTCGGAGCCCCTCAAGCAGGCGGAGGAGCAGGCGGCAGCGGCCCAGCAGCAGCTTCAGCAGGGAGCCAAGTCCGGCGGCCCCGGCTCGCAATCCGACCTGAACCAGCTCGACAAGCTCCAGCGCTGCGTCCAGAAGGCCCACCAGAACGTGAACCGGCTGCAGCGCTGCGCCGAGCGCTTCGGGCCCTAGGCCCGGCTACTCGGCCGCCTCCTCGTTGATCCTCTTTGCGACGGCCGCCGCCGCGGTGCAGAGTTCGTCGAGCTCGCTCGCCTTGCCGCGATAGCGGTTGACGTTGACGCACAACGTCCCGTTCTCGACCTCGAACGCGAAGCCCTCGGGCGCTCCCTCCGCGAGGAAGTCGACGAAGCTCGGCTCGAAGAGCTGGCGCAGCCAGCTCGCGTCGCAGCGCCGGTCGGCGAAGATCTCGCATTTCCGGTCGAGCACCTCACTCTCCAGCGTGATCCGCTCGTTGGAGCGAAATACGTCCTCGGCGCCGTCCAGGAACCTGAACCCCGAGCGGCGCTGGACGAAGAGCCCCGGCAGCCTGCCCTCGAGGCCCGGCAGGTCGCTGAGCACGATCGTGAAGTGATGGAGCTCCTTGGCCTGTCCGCCCGAGCCGCCGCCGCTTCGCTCCTCGTAGGCGTAGAACGCCAGCTCGCCGTCGAGCCCGCCCGGCAGGGTCCCCGAAAAGCTCTCGTCCACGCGGCGGGTGTCCCCTCGGCGAAGCAGCGGGGTCGCCGGGGGCGCCGTGGAATGGCGTTGCCAGCTCAGGCCGCGCTGCTCGGCGTACGCCGCGTAGAAGGCGTTGTGGGCCCGCTTCATGGAGACCCCGAGCACGGTCAGGAACCAGAAGAGCGCGCCGGCCGCGGCCGCGATGGCGGCGACGGTCCCACCTGCGGCGATTCCTCCTGCGACGGCCGCGCCCCCGGCAACGACCAGGAGCGCGATCAATGCGATCGGGCTCGTGATCGTCCGGCGCAGCTGCTTGCCGGTCTGGATCTCCACCGGGCAAAGCTATATACGCTGTGGGTCCGATGCCTTTACGGGAGGCGAGGGCGGTGTTCGCCGCGGCGCTCGTCGCGCTGCTCGCTCTGCCTGCGGCCGGTCAGGCCGTCACCCTGCCGGCGCTGCCCACGAACGATCTGCAGAATCTGCTCTCGCTGACGGGCTATCCGACGCCGGCGCCCGTACCCGTGCAGCAGAACCCGGAGCCGCCCCTCCAGTCCGTGCCACGGGCGGAGTGCGGCTCAGGATCCCGCCCGTTGGACGGAGAGCAGGGCCGGGTGAGCGCCGCCGCGATCGATTCGCCCCAAGCCGCCGATGGCTGGACCTGCAATGCGACCGAGGTCGGCCACTTCGACACCCCAGGAGGATTCCGTGTCTGGCGCTACGTCGATCCGGCCGGTCACACCTGCGCGTTCTACGACACCTCCCTGGTCTCACCTCTGAACGTGGTCAGGGTCGCCGCCGGGCCATCGCTGGGCGTCGCCGTCCTCGACATGTCCGATCCCGCCCATCCGGTGCAGACGGACACCCTGACCTCCCTGCCGATGCTGGCCCCGCACGAATCGCTCAACCTGAACTCGAAGCGAGGCCTGCTCGCCGCGGAGCTCGGCAACGGCGCGACGCTGCCGGGCTTGATGGCGATCTACGACGTCAGCCGCGACTGCCGGCATCCCATCCTCGATTCCACGATGCAGGCTGCGAGGTTCGGCCACGAGAGCGGGTTCGCACCCGACGGCAACACGTTTTGGATCAGCGGTGGCGAGGGGATCGCTGCCGTGGACGTCAGCGACCCGCGTCATCCCCACACGCTCTGGGACGGCAACGTCTTCGCCCACGGTCTCAATGTCTCGGACGACGGCAAGACCCTCTATGACTCCGATCCGATCGACGGCAAGCTGACCCAGCTCGACGTCAGCCAGATCCAGGACCGGGTGCCGCATCCGCAGGTGAAGGAGATCAGCAGCCTCACCTGGGGCACGGTCTCGGTGCCGCAGAACTCGATTCCGATTCGGATCGGCGGCCACCCCTATCTGCTCGAGTTCGACGAGTTCGGGTTCCGCTTCAATCCGGTGACCCTCGACGACCAGGTGGGAGCCGCGCGGATCATCGACAACGCCGATCCGTCGCACCCTCGGGTCGTGTCGAACATCCGTCTCGAGGTCAACCAGCGGGACGCCCACCAGGCGGCGGACGGCGATCCCTCGCCCCTGCCCAACTCGGCCTTCACCTACTCGGCCCACTACTGCGCCGTCCCCCGTGAGGACGATCCCGGCATCGTCGCCTGCTCCTTCATCAACTCGGGGCTGCGCGTGTTCAACATCGAGGACCCGCTGCACCCGAAGGAGGTCGCCTACTTCATCTCGCCGCCCAAGCAAGGGACGATCGGCGGGGTCGGCGCCGGAGACTTCGCCCTGTCCCAGCCCGCGTTCGACCCTTCCCGGCACGAGGTCTGGTACACCGACGCGACCTCCGGCTTCTACGCGCTCCGCCTCGACAACGGTGCCTGGCCCGATCCCAGCGGCCCGCCGCCGCCCGCGGCGAAGGCCGATACGGATGCGAGGGCGGTTTCGCCCAGTGGGCATGAGCAGACGCAGGCCGAGGAATCCTCAGCAATCGACGCCTCGCTCGATGCGCCGGTGCACTTCGCCTTCTGCCAGCTCCTGCTCAAGCCGGGTGGACCGTAGCGAGGCTATTGTTGGCTCCGTGGAGTACGGGGAGCCAATCGCTTACTCGGCGCTCAAGGCCGGCGCCGACGTGATCAGCTCGGACGGCCAAGACGTGGGTGCCGTCGAGCATGTCCTGGCTGACGAGGACGAGGACGTCTTCGACGGGATCGTGATCGACATGAAGACGGGTCCCGGCGGGCATCGGTTCGTCGACGCTCCTGATGTCTCCAGCTGCCACGAGCGCGCCGTGTTGATCGCCGTTCCCGCTGCCGATGTGGAAAAACTGCCCGAGCCCAAGCCCAATCCCGAGGTGATGGAAAACCACGGGGTGGAGGACAGCGAGGGTGGGCTACAGCGGAAGCTTCACAGAGCCTGGGACCTGATCTCCGGCAACACCTGAGCCGCGCTGGCTACGCGGCCCGGGAGCCGAAGAAGGCCGAGCCGTCGATGCCACGATCGAAGCGTGACCAGCTCTCGCCATCGGCGAGCTCCTTCTCGAGCCGGTCGAAGCTGCCGAGCTTGCCGCCGAGGTTGTCCATCGTGTGTACGAGAGTCGCCTCGCGCGTTGCGGGGACGACCGGCGAGCCGTGCTCGAGCTGGCCATGGTGGGACAGGATGATGTGGAGGATCGCCTGGGCGAGGTCGGGGTCGAAGCCGTCGATGGTCTCGATCTCGCGGCGGACCCTGTAGTAGCCGCGCGGGATCTCACCCTCGAGGCGGCCGGCATCCGTCAGCTCGATGGCAAGCGGGTCGTCGTTGTAGGCCTCGGTCTTGCCGATGTCATGGAGCATCGCCCCGGTCACGGCGATCTCGCGGTCGATTCCAGGGAAGAAGTTGGCGGCCGCGCTGACGGCCTGGGCAACCGAGAGGCTGTGCTCGAGCAGTCCGCCCGCATAGGCCTGGTGGTAGTGCTTGGCGGCCGGCGCTTCGCGGAAGCGGCTCCAGGACTCGGTCGCGGCCCCGAAGAAGCGGTCGAGCAGCTCCCGCAGTGACTGGTTCTGGACCGTGTCGACCAGCGCCCGGAGGTCGGCCTCGAGCAGCTCGACCGAGCGGAGCGGTCCCTCCGCCAGCTGCTCGGCGTCGTACTCGCCGGGGCCGGCGGGCCGAACGGCGGCCAGCTTGATCTGCCTGCCGAATTGGGAGTGGATCGCGAAGCTGCCGCGGACCATCACGATCGAGCCCGGATCGCAGATCTCGAAGCACTCGGCGACTCCGTCCCAGGCGATCGCCGGCACGGTGCCCGTCTTGTCCGCGAGGACCACGCGGAGGAAGTCCTCGCCGTTGCGCTTCTGCCGGCGCTCGCGCTCGCGGACGACGAAGGCGCCCGTGACCTGGTCGCCATCGGACATCTCCCGGAGCAGGCGCGTCGGGCCCGCCTCGGGCGGCTCGGGGGCGTTGCCGTTCTCGAAGAGGCTCTCTGTCATGCCATCACTGAAATTAGAGAGCGCCACGGACAGAGCAGATCTGCGAAATGACCGACTTGGTCACAAGAATGCCACCGATGGCTGACGCTGCGGAACCCAAGAGCGTCGAGGCCGAGCGCGAGCCGGGCGAGGTCGAGATCGCGCGGGAGTATCTGGTCGAGAGCGCCGCGTGCTGCCGGCGACTGGAGCGAGTGGGGAACCGCGAGGCGACCACGTACTGCCTGGAGGGCTTCGCGGGCGTCGCGCTCGCTCAGGGGCAAGCCGAGCTGGCAGCCCGGCTGGCCGGCGGAGCGCAGGCGATCCGGGATGTGATCTCGACGCCGGTCTGGGCGCTGCTCGCCCCGTTCAAGGAGGAGTTCCTCGAGAGCCTGCGTGATCAGCTGGGTGACGAGTCCTTCGAGGCGGAGACGGCGGCGGGAGCCGAGATCGCCTGGGAGCGGCTGCTCGACCTGGGCGTCGAGGGAACCAGCGGCGCCGCGGTTTAGACGCGAGGAGCAACCCGTTTAATAGGGGGATGGCAGACGCCGCCGCCGCGGGGCGCGTTGGGGATGACGAGGTCCGAGTCTCACCGATCGAGCTCTTCTTCGATCTCGTCTTCGTCTTCACGATCACCCAGCTGACCGCCGTCCTCGCCCACAGGCCGGACGGCGAGAGCCTCGGCCAGATCGTCCTCATGCTGACCTCGATCTGGTGGATGTACGCGGCATTCGCCTGGCTGACCAACGCGGTTCCACCGGTCCGGACCTCCCTGCGGCTGCCGCTGATGGCCGGAATGGCCGCCTTCTTCGTGATCTCGCTGACGATCCCGACCGCGTTCGACGGTGACGGCGTCGTCTTCGCCTGCGCCTACATCGCGGTGATCGCGATCCACACCGTCCTCTACATGCAGTCGGCGCGCTGGACGGTCACCGGGGTGTGGAGCTTCGCCCGGATGAACCTGGTCGCGGCGGCGTTGATCCTCGCTGCAACGATCATCGGCGGGACCTGGGAGTACGTGCTCTGGGCGCTGGCGGTATCGACCTTCGTGATCACTCCCTGGCTGGTGCCCGAGGAGGCCGGCTGGATCCAGCCCTCGCACTTCGTGGAGCGGCACGGCCTGGTGGTGATGGTCGCGCTCGGGGAGTCCGTGGTCGCGGTCGGGATCGGCGCGTCGGGAATCGCGATCACCGGCGAGATGCTTGCCGTCGCGGTGCTCGGCCTCGTTGTCAGCGCGGAGCTGTGGTGGGTGTACTTCGGCGGGGACGACGTCGAGGCCGAGGGCGCTCTGCGCCGCATGACCCCGACGAGGCGTGAGTTCTACGCGGCGAACGTGGCCTACTACTGGGCCCACCTGCTGCTCCTGCTGGGAATCATCTGCGACGCCGCGGCCCTGGAGCGCGCGATCGGCCATCCATTCGACTCCCTCGACTTCGCGCGTGCGCTTGCGCTCGGGGGCGGGACGGCGCTCTTCCTCATCGGTCACGCGTTCTTCCGGCGAACCCTCAAGCTGCCCTGGCGCCCGTGGCGCGCGCTGGCGGCCCTCCTCGCCCTGGCGACCATCCCGCTGGGCACCGAGGTCTCCGCGCTGGCCCAGCTCGGAGCCCTGGCGGGCGGGGTCGGGATCTGCCTCGCTCTCGAGGGCGCGTCCGCGGAAGCGGCCGCGATCCGGCCGGCCTAGCCCAGCGCCTCGCGCACGAACTCGATGTCCGCGCGCATCTCCCTGGCGCCGCCCGGTGTTTCCACGACCACCGGAGGTCCGGCGGCCTTGATCATCTTCCGGAGCACGTCGGCGCCGATCTCGCCCTTGCCCAGGTTCGCGTGCCGGTCGGCCCCGGTCCCGGCAGGGTCCCGCGAGTCGTTGGCGTGCAGCAGGTCGATCTTGCCGACGATCTTGAGCACCCGCTCCACCGCGGTCGAGAGCTCCTCGCCGGCGGCGTGCGCGTGGCAGGTGTCGAAGCAGAAGCCGATCTCGACGTCCGTCTTCGACTTCGAGACCCCATCCCAGAGCCGGGCCAGTGCGTCGAACCTCCGGGCGACCGCGTTCTTGCCTCCCGCGGTGTTCTCGAGGTAGACGGGGACCTGCGAGGTCAGGATCTCCAGGGTCCGGATCCATCGGCCGACGCCCTCGGAGATGTCGTCGTCGGCATGCCCGCCGTGGACGATCACGGCGGCGGCGCCGACCTCTGCGGCGGCGTCACAGGTCTGCTGCAGGATCTTCCGCGAGCCGTAGCGGACGTTGTTACGCGGCGAGCAGACGTTGATCAGGTAGGGCGCGTGTACGTACAGCGGGACCTTGGACCTGCGCAGCTCATCCGCGTCCTTGCGAGACGGAGGCTTCTTCCAGCCCTGTGGGTCAGAGAGAAAGATCTGCACGCAGTCGGCGCCGATCCTCTTCGCCTCCGCGAGCGGCTTCTCGGGCGCGACGTGTGCGCCGACCATCGTCCTCTTCTTACGCGCCGCCACGGACGCGGATTCTTACTTGAAGGAGATGACCTGCTGGATGCCGCTGGGGCGGTTCGTGTAGGCCATCGTGATCAGCTGCAGCGGGCTGAAGTGGATCTGCTCCGGGATTGCGCTCGCGCGCCACGCCGCCGGGTTCGAGGTGCCCTGTTGGGCGCTCAGCTGGTCACCGGCCGCCTGTATCGCCGCCCAGATCGAGTTGCGGCAGACAGCCAGCCGGCCTCCGCCGCAGTAGCTGAGCTGGAACCGGTCCGGGAGCCGCTTCTTCGAGAGCAGCGACCGGATGTCCCGGTCGAAGTACATGTACCAGCCGGAGTACTGGCCTCCCGGCGGCTTGTCGAAGCGGGTGTAGAGCGTGTTGAGCTGGGTGGTGAGACTGCCGAGTCGGCCGGCCATCTCGTTGTTCACGATGCCGTTGTACGCGGCATCCATGATCGCTGCGCCCGGGTTGTCGATCAGGCCGTCGTTGTTGAGGTCGAGGCGGTTGCCGCCGTTCTGGCGCCAGCTGACGAGCAGATCGAGCATCTGCTTGGCCAGCGGGGAGGGTGCCCCGGTGCCTCTCAGCAGGCGGTTCAGCAACGGCACCATGACGACGGCGCGCACGTCCTGGGTCGCGGCGGCGTTCATCGCCGAGGTGACCGAGGCGGGCGACCATTTCCCACGGCGCGCGAGCCTCTTCAGGTTGAAGGTGAGGAGGTTGACTCGTCCCACCGAGCCGTTGCGGCCCCACTCGTTGTCGGCGGCGCCGAAGCCGCGGGCAACGTTGTTGTTCCAGTTGGTCATGAAGCCATGCTTGTTGTCCTGGCCATGTGGATGCTGCATCGCCTTCAGGTAGCCGCGCCACTCGAATTTGCCCGTGCCCTTGGTGAGCAGGCCCGGGTCGACGTTCGAAGGGCGAATCGGCAGTCTGCCGCTCGTGTACTCCGCGAAGTGCCGGCGGTCGATGTAGAAGGAGTTGAACGTCTGCGGCGTAAGCGATGCCGCCTTGAAGAACGTCTTCGGGCTCTTCACGGCCCCGTTCGAGAGACGGCGGAAGAAGAGCTGGTCGAGCACGTCACGGCCCCTGCTCGAGCGCTTCGAGGAGATGGCGACCTGGCGGCCGTGGACGGTCGCGTAGCCGACCACTGGCCCGTGCACGGTGGTCTCGAAGCTCACCGTCTTCGCCGTGGGGGTGCCCGGGTTGATCGTCCCGGCATCGAAGTGCACCATCGGCCGGCATCGGCCCTTGTACCTGTACATCGTCGGGCTTCCGCCGCAGAGCGTCTCCGCGTACTGATCGATGATGTCCGCGCTGGCCGACGTCAGGGTGTTCGAGAAGCGCTGGGTGCGCCCGATCAGCAGATAGCCCGGGAAGGGGACTGAGGTGGCGCCGCGCCAGGTGTTGTGCGGCGCGTGCATGTCGATCTCATAGACGAAGCCCGGCATGAAGTAACTGATCTGGGGGCCGCCGACGAGGATCGGATGCCCGGTCGTGGAACGCCTGCCGGAGACCATCAGCTCGTTGCTGGCGTTGATGTTCCCCTTCGCGAACTTGGCGGAGAGGGACTTGGCGGACGGGGTCGCCTGGAAGCTGCCGTTGTCGATCACGACGCTGCCGGGGTGGCGCTGCGGGATGTGTCCGTACGGGAAGTTGCCGTCGACGCTCGTCACGCTGCGGGGGTTCTTGAACTGGCGGAGGTCGTTGAAGGCAGCGAAACCGCGGCCGCGTCCGAGCTGATGCTCTAGTCCGTTCAGGAAGGCGGACCGATTCGCCTCGTCGCCGCCGCCCTGCCCGAGGAACTGACCCTTGAGGGCATTCACGGCATAGACGTCATTGCGGGTCCAGGGAGCGTTCGTCGAGCCCGTGGTCTGCAGATAGGTGTTGATGCCGAGGATGAAGAGGTCGATGTCACGCAGTACCGCGCGCCCCTCCCGCCCTGCGCGCATCAGCACGTTCGTCTCCTGCGAGACCGCCGCCTCGGTCTGCGGGCTCGGCCTGAAGGTCGCTCCCTGCGAGATCAGGCCGACTGCGGTGAGGCCCGGAGCGTCGATCACCGCCACCCGAGCGTCGTTTCGCGCGAGCTGCAACAGCAGGCCGCGGTCCTCGGCCGCGATCCAGCCGGCGGTCTCGACGCTGGCGTCGCGAGTGGTCGCGTAGACGTGGGGGATGTTGAAGCGGTCGCGCAGAAGGGTGACGCCTGGGAAGGGGACCACCTCCTGCGTGGCCGGGCCGTCGGTGTCCACGTCGAGCTTCTCGGACTTGAAGTCGGTGAAGAGGTCGTTCGGCTGGACGTTGTCGAAGAGCGGCGTCAGCGCGTTGTAGAGCTGCGCCTGCGTGTCGGCGCCCGGCCCGGGCAGCCCGTACTGGCCGGAGGGGAGGATGTTCCTGGCGATGATGGTCGGGTCAGCCGCCGTCTGGGCTGAAGCGACAGGGACGAACGTCAGGATTGCCGACGCCATCGCTGCAATCGCGATCCACAAGCCTGTCCCGCGCATCTTCCTCTCTCCTCTCGGCGCGCTCGTCCAGAGCGCTGCCCGGGAAGCTAACAAACCCAGCTGAAGAGCAGACGGCAGATCAGGGACGAACGACCTGCACGTTGCCGATGTCCACCAGCGATATGGCGAGGGCCAGAATCGAACTGGCGACACCACGATTTTCAGTCGTGTGCTCTACCAACTGAGCTACCTCGCCGGGCGGCCGCAAAGGCTAGACGACCGAATAGCGTCCGGCGTGTGATCAGGAGCATCGTCGCCGCCGGCGCAGCGGTACTCGTCGCCGCCTCGGTTTCGGGCGCCCGCGAGCAGCCCCCCGCGCCGATCAAGACCGCTCTTCCAGCGCCGCACTTCGGGACGACCTCATCGGGACCCTTCTCGCCGGCGAGCGTTCGCAGCGAGAGTCAGCCCCTGGGACCCGGTGCGCCGCCCTGGGCGCGACGCCTCTATCGGCGATCGATCCACGTGCTCGTCGCCCTCACCGACCCGCACAGCGGAGCGATGATCGCGGGCGAGCGCGACGGCTGGAACTACGTCTGGCCGCGAGACGCCGGCGCCGGGGCGCTGGCGCTCGAGGCGGCGGGGCTCCGGCCGGAGGCACGCCGAGTCGCGGGCTTTCTGGCAGGTCTCGACGTCGACGCAGCGGCTCGCTTCTATCCCGACGGAGACCGGGTTCCAGGACGAACTGCGGCCGGGGATGGAGAGGGTTGGATCGAGACAACGGCAGACTCACACGGACCCCTCGACTGGCGCGATCGGCAGGACTACGGGGAGAACGTCACTGGGGATCTGCTCGGCAACGCGATCGCCGCGGGCGCCCCGGCGGCGGAGATCCGAAGCGACTTCGTGACCCCGCGAGGCCTCGTGCGCGAAGAGGGATCCGACGATCTGGACTCCGCCGCGGCGTGGGCGGTCACCGTCTTCCCCAGCCGGGGTTTACGCGGAGCAGCAAGAGAAACGCTCCTCAGCCTCGCCCGCGAGTCGACGCCCTACGGCATCCCGCCGATCGAAGGTTGGACCCCGGGCGAGGTCTGGACCGCGCCGACGGCCTGGTCGGCCTGGGCGCTCGTCGAGCTGGGTGAGACGCGGGCGGCGGATCGTCTGCTCGCCGAGCTCCATCGAGCGGAGACGCCGCAGGGCACCCTGCCCGAGCGCGTGAACGCCGAGTCGGGAGGCCCGACCTCGACCACACCGCTGGGCTGGTCCCACGCGTTCGCGATCCTCGCGCTGCGGGCTCGCTATCCCTGAACGGCCGCCAGGGCGGCGCTGACCGCGTCCTCAGCCTGCTCGACCTCGACGATCCCGAGCTCCGTCCCGGCCCGGTTGTGCAGGCTCCAGCTCCGCATCGCGATGACCGGGCGCCCCAGCTTGCGGGCGTAGGCGATCTCGGAGAGCGTTCCCCATTCGCCCCCGACGGCGATCACCGCGTCCCCGGAGGCGACCACCGCGAGGTTCCTGGCCTCTCCGATTCCAGTGGCGACCGCGTGGCTGACGTATTTGTTCGCGTCCGAGCGCGAGAGGGTGGGGAGGACGCCGAGCACCGTGCCGCCGGCTTCAGACGCGCCGCGGGAGGCGGCCTCCATCACGCCGCCCAGGCCGCCGCAGACGAGCACCGCGCCGGCCTCGGCGATTTCGCGCCCGACCGCCTCGGCGTCTCCGAGGATCTCCTCCGCTGCGGTGCCCGGGCCGATCACGGAGATTTGAACGCGCTGAGCCACGTGACGAGTCAGTTCTGAGCCGCGATCGCGGGCGGCTTGCCCTCCCGCAGCATCCGCCCCATCAGCTCGAGCGCGCCCAACTTGTGGAGGTGCTCGTTCAGGTTGCCGCACTTGGGACTCTGCACGCAGGACGGGCAGCCGTCGTCGCACGGGCACTCTCGGATGAGCCGATCGGCATCTCCGACGAGCCGCTCGAACTGCTCATAGCCGCGCCTGGTGATCCCGACGCCGCCCGGGTGCCCGTCGTAGATGAAGATCGTCGGCGAGCCGGTCTGGTGGTGGATGTTGGTCGAGAGGCCGCCGATGTCCCAGCGGTCGCACATCGAGATCAGGGGCAGCACGGCGATCTGTCCGTGCTCTGAGGCATGCAGGGCACCGAGCAGGACCTCGCTCGGCAGCGCCGCGGCCATGCGGTCGCCGATCACGTACCAGAGCGCCTGGGTGACGAAGTCCTGCTCGGGCAGGTCGAGCGAGACGATGTCGATCACCTTGTTGTCGCCCAGCCGCTTGCGCTGATAGGCGATCACCTGCTCCGAGACCGAGACCGTGCCGAAGCTGAGCTCCACTCCGAGCGCCCGGCGCTGGGTCTCGATCCCCTCGACGTACACCTCGGTCTCCTTCTTCACCTGCGTGTAGTAGTCGCCCTCGAAGGGCTTGACCAGCGCACGCCGCGAGCCGATGTCCAGCTCGGCGACCTCGTAGGAGCGCCCGAGGTGGAGATAGATCGCGCCCGGGTGCACGGTGGAGAAGGCGCGTTCGGCCTCGACGTTGCCGAGCATCTCGCCGGAGGTCGAGTCGACCACCGCGACGCTGTCGGCGGAGGCCGACCGCAGGGCGATCCGCCCGGCGACGAAGTCACCGGTGCGAGTCAGGTAGCGCTCTCCGCGCCCGCGCCGCAGCTCGCCGGCGGTCACCAGGCGCTCGGCTCGCTCCTGCCAGCCCTCCCCGAAGATCTCGTCGTCATCGGGTCCCAGCGGCGCCTCGTAGGCGGCGGCGAGCAGATGCTGCAGCTGGATCTGCTCGGAGCGGTGGTCGAGGATCGCGGCCTCCACCGGGCGCTCCAGGAACTCATCGGGGTGGCGGCAGAAGAACTGGTCGAGTGCGTCCTCGCCCGCGACGTAGACGGCGAGGCCGCGGCGGCGACGGCCCGCCCGGCCCCACATCTGGCGCAGGCTGGCGACCGTGCCGGGGAAGTTCACGCAGATCGCCGCGTCGAGCTCCCCGACGTCGATTCCCAGCTCCAGCGCGTCGGTCGCCGCGACCGCGAGAAGATCGCCCGAGGAGAGCTGGGCCTCGATCTCCCGGCGCTGCTGTGGGGTGTAGCCGGCGCGGTACGGCGCGATGCGGTCGGCGAGCGCTCCCTGCCCCCGCCTGGCCAGCTCGTCGGAGGCGAAGCGGTTGATCAGCTCGATCCCGCGCCGGCTGCGCATGAAGCAGATCGTCCGCACCCCGCGCGAGACCAGCTCGACCAGCAGGTCGGCCGCCTCGGAGACGGGCGAGCGCCGGGTCATCGTGTGCTTTTCGATCACCGGCGGGTTCCACATCGCGATCTCGCGTCCGGCTCTCGGTGCTCCGTCGTCGTCCAGCAACTCGAACGGCAGACCCGTGAGCCGCTCGGCGAGCTCGCCGGGGTTGGCGATCGTGGCCGACGCCATCACGAATCGCGGATCCGCGCCGTAGATCTTCGCCACCCGGCGCAGCCGCCGCAGGACGTTCGCGACGTGCGAGCCGAAGACACCGCGGTAGGTGTGCGCCTCGTCCACCACGACCCAGCCGAGGTTGGCCAGGAAGTCGCCCCAGCGCTTGTGATGAGGGAGGACGCCGACGTTGAGCATGTCGGGATTCGTCAGCACCAGGTTGGCGCGGCGGCGGATGCCCGGCCGGTCCTCGCGCGGGGTGTCCCCGTCGTAGATCGCCTCGCGCAGCCCGGGCGGCCGCAGCTCACCTAGCTTCCGAGCCTGGTCCTGCGCCAGCGCCTTCGTCGGGTAGAGGTAGAACGCTCGGCGCAGGGGCTCGCGCGCGATCCCGTCGAGCACCGGCAGGTTGAAGGAGAGGGACTTCCCAGAGGCGGTGCCGCTGGTCAGGATCAGGTTGGAGCGGCGGGCCGTCTCATATGCCTCCGCCTGGTGGGAGTAGAGGGACTCGATCCCGGCCCCTGAGAGCGCCTCCGCCAAGGCCGGGTCGAGCGAGTCCGGAAGCCCGGTCAGCTTCGCCATCGTCGCGGGCTCGGCGGACTCGGCAACGACCCGCCCGTCATCCCTCGCCGGGCCAAGCGCCGGCTCCCACGCCCCGCCCGCGACAGCGGTGCCGCTAGCCAACCGGTGCCTCCCGCGGAGCGTCGATCGCTCCGGCGACCCGCATCGCCTGCAGCGCGCTCGCGTCGTGCAGCCGCAGCAGATCCGCTCCGGCGACGACCGCGAGCGTGGTCGCGGCGGCGGTGGCCCATTCGCGATCGGCGGCCGGCGCCCGCTGCTCCCACGACCCAGCCAGCACCGCGCCGAGAAAGTCCTTGCGCGACAGCGACACGTACAGCGGGCGTCCAAGCTCCTTGAGCTCCGCAAGCCTGCGGATGATCTCCAGATCGTCGGCGACCGACAGGTCGAAGTCCAGGCCGGGGTCGAGCGCGATCTGCTCCTCCGACACCCCCTCCGCCAGCGCGGCCTCGACCCGCGCCGTGAACCAGGCGCGCAGATGATCGATCGGATCGTCGTAGCGCGGAACCGGCCGGTCCTCGCGGGGAGGCCCCTCGATGTGCATGACCACCAGGCCACAGCCGGATTCCGCCGCCACGGCGAACATCTCCTCAGAGCCGCCCCCGATGTCGTTGACCGCGACGGCTCCGGCCCCGAGAGCGGCGCGAGCCACCTCCGGCGAGAACGTGTCGGCGGAGAGAGGAAGCTCGGTTCGGCTCGCGAGGCCCTCGATCGCCGGGACCAGCCTTGCCGCCTCCTCCCTCGGAGGGACGGGTGGACCGCTGCGCGCGGCCACGGCGCCGACGTCGAGCATCTCGAACCCCGCGTCCGCCAGCGCGACGCCGTCCTCGACCGCCCGCTTTGGCGTCCCGCTGCGGGCGCCCTCGAACATCGAGTCGTCGGTGACGTTGACGATCCCGACGCCGAGGGGCGATTCCAGCGCGAGCCTCCGGTCCCTCAGCTGCCAGGCCACACGTCAACGGTAAACCCCATTACGGTTGCCCGGCCTTGGCCCTCCGCTGCGTCTACACCGACCTCGACGGGACCCTGCTCGGCCGCTGGGGATCCCTCTTTCGCGACTCCGAGGGAGAGTTCTCGATGCTCCAGGCTCGCGCGCTCGAAGCCTGCCACCGCGCCGGCGTCGAGGTGGTGATCAAGTCGGGACGCCGCGAGGGCTCGGTCGTGGAGGACGCCAAGCTGATCGGGTCCCGGTCCTACATCGCCGAGGTCGGCTGCCTGGTCGTGATCGACGGCGAGAAGACCCTGTTGATCGGCGACGCCCAGGTGGAGGAGGGCAAGACCCTCGCCGAGACCATGGTCGATCGCGGCATCCCCGACGAGCTCTTCGACCACTTCTCGGGTCGGCTGGACTGGCACAGCCCGTGGCACAAGCAGCGCGAGCTCTCGCTGCTCTTCAAGGGCAAGATCGACGTCGATGAGGCCAACCGCCTGCTCGCCGATCGCGGATACACCGGCCTGAAGATGATCGACAACGGAGCGATCTTTGCCGAGATGGATGGGATCGAAGGCCCGGCCCACGCCTACCACCTGCTCCCGGAGGCGGCGAGCAAGGCCAACGCGGTGGTCTTCCATCAGCGCGCCCGCGGCTACGCGCCGGAGGAGTGCATCGCGATCGGCGACTCGGTCGAGGATCTCGCCGTCGCCGAAGTGGTCGGCCGCTTCTTCGTCCCGGCCAACGGCCCGGAGCGGGATCCCGCGCTGCGCGAGGCGATCGCGGGCCGCCCCAACGTGACGGTCACGGAGGGCCGCATGGGCGACGGCGTCTACGAGGCGGTTGTCTCTACGCTGGCGGGCGCCTGATGCGCTCGGTCCACGTCACCCGCGCGATCCCCGCGCCGCCCGAGGAGATCTTCGATCGGCTGGCCGACCACGCGAACTACGACCGCTTCCGCCCGATCCACGATTCCGAGCTGGTCAGGGAGGGCGACCCGGCGCCCAACGGCGTCGGCGCCCTGCGCCGCATCAAGGTCCGGCCGCTCGTCTTCGAGGAGGAGATCACGGCCTACGAGCGCCCGACGCGACTCGACTACCTGATCGTCAAGCTCAACGTCCCCCTCAAGCACGACGGCGGCTCCATCACCCTGACCCCCGAGGGCCCGACGACCCGCGTCGACTGGCGTTCCACCTTCAGCGTCCCGATTCCCGTGGTGGGCGGCGCTCAGGAGCTCGTCTGGCAGCGGGTCCTCGCCCGCGGCTTCCGGCGGGTGCTCGAGGACGTGGAGCGGATGCTCGCCGCCCACAGCTAGTTCCCGTTCTGCGAGCCGAATCCCGTGCGGCGCTGCTCCAGCTCTCGCTGCTCGATCACCCGGTCGATCAGTCCGTACTCCGCCGCCTCATTCGCCTTGAAGAAGCGGTCGCGGTCCATGTCCTCGTGGACCTGCTTCTTCGACTTGCCCGTGTGCTTCGCGTAGATGCTGTCCAGGCGGTCACGGAGGTCGAGCGTCTCGCGGGCGTGGATCTCGATGTCGGACGCGACGCCCTCGAAGCCGCCACTGGGCTGGTGGATCAGGATCCGCGAGTTCGGCAGGGCCATCCGCTTGCCCTTCGCGCCGCCGGCCAACAGCAGGGCGCCCATCGACATCGCGATGCCGTAACAGATGGTTCGAACGTCCGGCTTGACGAACTGCATCGCGTCGTAGATCGCCATTCCCGAGTAGACGACCCCTCCGGGCGAGTTGATGTAGAGGGAGATCTCCTTGTCCGGATCCTCCGACTCGAGGTGGATGATCTGGGCGACGATGAGGTTCGCCACCTGGTCGTCGATCGCCGAGCCGAGGAAGATCACCCGGTCGCTGAGCAGCCGGGAGTAGATGTCGAAGGAGCGCTCGCCACGGGCACTCTGCTCGACCACCATCGGGACCATCGGCATCTGGAGACCTCCTCGGCTGTAACGCAACCTTTGGGTTGCGTGAACTACGGTAGCATAGGCAACCGTGAAGTTGCGAGATGAGAAAGCACCGTGGGTTGAGAGGGACACTCTCGTCGAGGCCAGTCCCGAGGAGGTCTGGGAGGCGCTCACCGACGAGGACCGCCTCGAGGAGTGGCTGGCTCCGGACGTCGAGCTGGATCCGGTCGAGGGGGGCGAGATCGCCGTTCGGGACGGGGACGATGAGCGTGCCGGTACGGTCGAGACGGTCGAGGAGAGCGAGCGCTTCGCCTTCACCTGGTCGCGTCCCGGCGAGGGCGAGAGCTTCGTCGAGTTCACGATCGAGGCGTTGCCCGGCGGCAGCCGCGTGACCGTGGTCGAGACCCCCATAGATTCGGCGGCCACGAACACGGCCGCCGCGTCCAGCGCTCTGGCTGCCGGAGGCTGGGGCTCGCGCCTGGCTCGCTTGAGCCACGCGACGAGATTCGCACTGGTCGCTTGAGAGCTCCCGCGCATCGACACGTCGACGCGGTCTTCGACGCACTGGCCGATCCGACCAGGCGGCGAGTGGTCGAGACCCTGGCGCGCGGCGGCACCGTGACCGCGAGCGGCCTGGCGAACCAGCTCCCGATCACCCGACAGGCCGTCGCCAAGCACCTCGCCGCGCTGCACGGCGCCGAGCTGGTCAGCGCCTCGCGCATGGGCCGCGAGACCCACTACAAGCTTCGCCCCCAGCCGCTCGACGAGGCGGCCCACTGGATCCAGATGGTGAGCGCCGAGTGGGACGACCGTCTCGAGGCGCTGCGCCGGTCGCTCGAGAAGCGGGGAAGCCGCTCCCGCTAGGCTGCGGCCATGGCACAGGCCACGGTCGCCGAGGAGGAGTACCTGCAGACGATGTTCTGGCTCGAGGAGGCCGGTCTGCAGATCAACGGCGCGAACATCGCGCGCGCGATGCAGCTGTCACCTCCCACGGTCCACGAGATGATCGGCCGGCTCGAGGGAGACGGCTACGTCGAGCGGGCCGACGACAAGTCACTGACGTTCACGGAGCGCGGCCGGGGTGAGGCCCAGGCGATTGTCCGCCGCCACCGGCTGATCGAGCGGTTCCTCACCGACGTGCTCGGGATCCCGTGGGACGAGGTCCACGAGGAGGCCGAGCGCCTCGAGCACGCGATGTCGCCGGTCCTCGAGGAGCGAATGCTCGCGGCGATCGGGGACGCGAAGACCTGCCCGCACGGCCACCCGATCGTCGAGGGCGTCCGCGAGGAGGGCGTGCTGCTCGCGGACGTCGAGCCCGGGGCCGACGTCGTCATCCTGCGCTTTGAGAACGAGGCGGAGGAGATCCTCCACTACCTGAAGCGGACCGGCCTTTATCCCGGCCTGGGAGGGACGCTCGAGAGCACGGACGACGATGAGGTCGTCGTCGCATCCGGTGACGGCAAGCACGCGGTCTCGAAGAGCGTCGCCGAGACGGTCTCCGTCCGGGCCGACCCCGCGCCGCCACCCCGGCCGCCGCTGCCGGACCAGCTGGTGATCAGCTCAGACCGCTACGGCCGCTAGCGCCCCACTTTGAGATCACCGGTTGCTTCCATAGGCCGTACACACGGGGAGGTAGACGGGTACGGGGTCGGTGGTGTTCAGGTTGCGGCACTGGTGTGCCGACCAGGACGCCGGGCGGCCGGTGTTGTGGCAGTTCGTGAACCCCCCGCCTGGCCAGTCGTAGTCGATGATGCTGAGCGTTCCCGAGGCTCTCTTCCAGAAGAATTTCCGGCCCGCGGGCTTCGGCTTCTTGCTCGGACTCCTCCATTTCGTCGTGCCCTGCCACATCTTCTGGCCGACCAGTTTCACCGTGCTCTGTGTGGCCGGGCCCACAGTCGTGTACGTGGAGGAGAAGCGCTTCTTCTTGATCTTGATGTTGATTCCAGGGAGGAACCCGGAATCACCCCAGATGGGACCGTGCTCCCCCTGGTCGCAGCTCAGCAGCCCGGGAAACACGTACTGGAAGTAGGTGACCCGGTCGGGGACGAGCCCCTCGTGTCCGTTCCTGTGCTCGACCAGGTAGTCGATCTTCATCTGCATCTGCGGGGGGTGCACCCCGCCACCGGCAAACTTCCCCTCCAGCGTCAGGGACCGGACCTCAGTCGCTCCCTGGGCCGCCGGCGCGATCAGCACCACGCCGAGCAGCGAGCCAAGAACGGTAATCAGTAGACGTCTCATCAGTCCCTCGTCCGCCCCGAACACTCGAAACCGCTCCACAGAGCGTGCCAGCCGAGGTTCGCGTCTGCCTCCGTGGTGTCCACCGATCCGTGGTCTTTACCAATCGTTATCTCGCGCTTCAGGAACGGGTCGCAGACTTCTTGCCACGCTCAACAGAGCATAGTCGAGTAAGTCACTCAACAAACAGGGGAAAGAGATGGAAGCGAACACCCGAAGGTTGATAACGGACCGCAATGTCGCCGAGCGCAGGCTCGTCTCGATCGCCAGGGCGATCGAAGCTCACCGCGTCGAGCAGCGCCGCAAGCCCTATCCGACCCGGGCCGAGGACCTCAACCTCTACCGGCGCGCTCAGGAGATTCTCGGGGACCGCGTCTAGACGGGCGCACCCTCGCGGGCCTTCTCCAGGGCCCGCGCGAGCCGTTCCACACCCTCGGCGACATCGCCGGTGGGCACCGGAGCGAACGAGAGACGCAGGCTGTTGGCCCCGCCCTCGAGCATGAAGTCGGGCCCGGCCACGAAGGTGACGCCCTCCTCCTTCGCCCCGGTGAGCAGGACCTTGGTGTCGATGTCGTCGTTCAGATCCAGCCAGAGGAAGTAGCCGCCCGCCGGGACGACGAACTGGGCCTCGGGTATGTGCTCGTGCAGCGCCTCGACCAGCGCGTCGCGCCGCTCCCGCAGCGCGGCGTTCACGACCTGGAGATTCTCGTCGAGCCCACCCGACCGGCAGAGCTCGAAGACGATCGACTCGGCGAGCATGTTCGGCGAGATGTACGTCTCGTTCGCCTTCCTGGCGAGCGTCGCTATCTGCTCGGTCGGCCCGACCAGATAGCCGACCCGCACGCCGGGGCTGACCGACTTCGAGAACGACGACGCGTGGATGACCCGGTCCGCGCTGTCCATGTCGAGCATCGTCTCCGCACCTGCCTCGTCGAAGCTGATCAGGCGGTAGGGGTCGTCCTCGAACAGCGTGAACCCGTGCTTCGCCGCGAGCTGCACGAGCGCGCTCCGCTTCTCGAGCGAGAGCGTGCAGCCGGCCGGGTTGTGGAAGTTGGGGATGACGTGCGCGAGCATCACCTCGCCCTGGGCGCAGGCCGACTCGACCTCCGAAGGGGCGATGCCGTCCGCCTCGAGCGAGGCGCCCACCAGGTCGGCACCGGCCTGCTGGAGCAGCAGCAGCGTGCGGTCGTAGGTGGGCTGCTCGATGACGACGCGGTCCCCATGCGAGACGAGGTGCCGGAAGAGAAGAGCCGCGGCCTCCATGGAGCCGTTGGTGACCATGACCTGCTCGGGCTGGACGCCGTGAAGCTCGGCGATCCACTCGCAGAGCCCGGGATGGCCGCGCCCCGTTCCGTAGCTGAGCGCCTTCTCCCAGTCGGACTCGAGGGCGTGCGCGGCCGCCTCGCGCACCGCGTCGTGCGGAAGGATGTCGGCGCTGGGCGCGCCGCGAGCGAAGCTGATCGTTCGTTCGGCCACTGGCGCATCGAGTATACGAACGGTGCGATACTCCGCCCCGCGGGGGATGAAGGCCGCACATCCGGGAGGTGCGCACCTCACGAGCGACGGATGACCTCCAGACTGGGGGAGGGTCATCCGGTTTCGCCCGACGCTGGCGCAATACTGTTGGCCGATGCCGGCGTCGCTCGAGTTGGTCAAGATCGCGCTGCAGGCCTATGGCAACGGCGACTGCGAGATCGCCCTCGCTCTCGCCGACCCGTTGATTCGCTGGGACGAGCGGGCATCCCGCCCGGACGGCGACTTGGTCTGGAAGCACGAGGACGTACAGCGAGCGATGCGCCGCTACCTCGACGGCTGGGAGACCTATCGCTTCGACGTCGAGGACATCGCCGAGGTCGGGCCGGGCAAGGTCGTCGCCATCTGCCGGGAGCGCGGCGAGCCGAAGGAGGGCGTGGCAGTGGACCGGCGCTTCGGAGGGCTCTGGGTCGTGAATGAGGGGAAGATCGCCTCCTGGGTCACCTACCTGACTCCCAAGGAGGCCGTCCGCGCCGCCAAGGAGCTCCTGGGCGGGCGTCTGGAGCAGGACCAGATCAAGCGGACGACCGGGCCCGCGGCGGTCCCGACGCCCACCGAGGCGTCGCATGTTCCGGAGCCGGCAGCAGTCGATGAGTCAGCCGCTGAGCGCCCTCGGAAGAAGGCGCTGACCAAGAGCGAGGAGCAGAAGCGCGCCGCTCGCGCCCGCGCGAAGCTCCGGCGCCGCGCCTCGCAGCAGACCGCCTAGCCGCTAGGCCTTCGCGCCGATCGTCTCGGCGGCGAGCTGGGCCGTCTCGGTCGGGCTCTTGCCGACCCGGATGCCCTGCGCCTCGAGGGCCTGCTTCTTCGCCTCGGCGGTGCCCGAGGACCCGGAGATGATCGCGCCGGCGTGACCCATCTGCTTCCCGGGCGGCGCGGTGAAGCCCGCGATATAGGCGACCACCGGCTTGGTCACGTTCTCCGCGATGAACTCGGCCGCGCGCTCCTCGGCATCCCCGCCGATCTCGCCGACCATCACGATCAGCTCGGTCTCGTCGTCCTCCTCGAAGAGTGTGAGGATGTCGATGAAGTCGGAGCCGACGATCGGGTCGCCGCCGATGCCGACGATGGATGAGTTGCCGAGGCCGGCCTGCTTGAGCTCGTTGCCGATCTGGTAGGTGAGCGTCCCCGACTTGGAGACCACGCCGATCGAGCCCTGCTCGAAGAACTGGGCGGGGATGATCCCGACGTTGGCCTTCCCGGGGCTGAGGACCCCGGGGCAGTTCGGGCCGATCAGGCGCACGCCCGAGTCGCGGGCCTTCCAGTAGGTGGCGAGCATGTCGTGCACGGGGATGTGCTCGGTGATCGCGATCACCGTGCCGATGCCGGCGTCGATGGCCTCGTTGATCGCGGCGGCCGCGAAGCGTGCCGGGACGAAGATCATTGAGGTGTTCGCCCCCCTCTCGTCGACGGCTTCCTCGATCGTGTCGAAGATCGGGATTCCCTCCACGTCCTGCCCGCCCTTCTTCGGAGTGACCCCGGCGACGACGTCGGTGCCGTAGTCCCGGTTGCGCAGCCCGTGGAAGGTCCCCTCGCGTCCGGTCAGGCCGGAGATGACGAGCTTCGTGTCGTCGCCGACGATGATGCTCACGAGGACTCCGCCTTGGCGAGCTCCACGATCTTCTCGGCGGCGCCGAGCATCGTCTTCTCGACGTGCAGGTTCGGAAGGTCGGCGTCGGCGAGGAGCCCCAGCCCCTCCTCGGAGTTGGTGCCGTCGAGCCTGACCACCAGCGGCACGCCGATGTCGATCTTCTGGGAGGCCTCGATGATGCCCTTGGCGATCTCGTCGCAGCGGGTGATGCCGCCGAAGATGTTGAAGAGGATCGCGACCACCTTCTCGTCGGAGGTGATCACCTCGAGCGCGTCGATGATCGCCTCCGCCTTGGAGCCGCCGCCGGCGTCCAGGAAGTTGGCGGGGCTGCCGCCGGCCTGCGCGACGACGTCGAGAGTCGACATGCAGAGTCCGGCGCCGTTGCCGAGGATGCCGATGTCACCGTCGAGCTTCACGTAGGTGAGCCCCTTCTCCTTCGCCATCCGCTCCTGCTCGTCCTCGATGAAACCCTCCTCGAGGTCAGCGAGGTCCTCGTGGCGGAAGAGCGCGGAGTTGTCGATCGTCACCTTTGCGTCGAGTGCGATCACATCGTGGTCCTTCGTCACGACCATCGGGTTGACCTCGATCAGGGTGGCGTCGCTCTCGTTGAATGCGCCGAAGAGCTTGACCATCATCTCGGTGGTCTTCTCCCGGGCGTCCTCCGCGACGCCGGCGGCGGCGGCCAGCGCGCCGGCCTGTGCGTCGCCGAATCCCTCATGGGGCTCGACGTGGTGGCGCACCAGGGCGTCGGGGTCCTTCTCGGCGATCTCCTCGACGTTCATCCCGCCCATCGTCGAGAGCATCGCCAGCAGCTTTTTGGCGGAGCGGTCGAGGATGATCGAGGCGTAGTACTCGGCCTCGATGTCGGAGGCCCGCTCGACCCACACCTGATGGACGGTGAACGGGCCCTCCCCGCGTGGTCCGCGGATGTCCATGCCGAGGATCGCGCCGGCGTGCTCCTCGGCCTCAGCCCTGTCCCCGCCGACCTTGATGCCGCCGGCCTTGCCCCGCCCGCCGATCTGCACCTGGGCCTTGATCACACACGGATAGCCGATCTCCTCGGCCGCCTCGACGGCGGCTTCGACGGTGTCGGCGACCCGGCCATCGGGCACGGGAACCCCATGTCCGGCGAAGAGCTGCTTTCCCTGATACTCGAGCAGGTCCAAGGCCGCGAGAGGGTACACGAGGGCCGATCAGGCGCGCTCAGGGGGTCAGCAGCGGCGAAAAAGGGCAAATTGCCATAATCCCGCGGCTCTCATGGCCCTTCCGAAGCTGAAAGACATCAAGTGGGTGACCACGGACTGCTACGGCACCCTGATCGATTGGGAGAAGGGCATCATGGACGCCTTCAACCGCGAGGCGGACCGCGATGGCCTCACCCTCGACGACAAGTCCTTCCTGGAGAGCTTCTTCGAGAAGCAGGCCCAGATCATGTCCGGCTCCTACGAGCTCTACGCGGAGGTCCTGCGCAGGGCCGCCGTGCAGGCCGCCGAGGAGATCGACTGGACGATCGAGCCCTCTCGCGCCCAGTTCCTGCCCGACAGCGTGGGGTCATGGCCCCCTTTTCGCGAGGCCAACGCCGCGATGGACCGGCTCAAGGAGCGATACGACATCGGGATCATCTCCAACGTGGACGACAAGCTGCTCGGCATCTCGCGGCGGCACCTGCGCACCGAGCTCGACCTCGTCGTCACGGCCCAGCAGGTGCGCAGCTACAAGCCCGATAACACTCACCTGCGCGAGTGCGCCCGCCGGATCGGCGGGAAGAAGGGCTGGGTCCACATCGCCTCGGGCTACGAGACCGACGTCGGCCCGGCGCTGAAGCTGAACGTTCCCACCATCTGGGTGAACCGCCACGGCGAGAAGCTCGAGGGCCGCAAGGCTCCCGACGCCACGGTCAAGAACATCCGCGAAGCCGCGGCGAAGCTCGGCGCGAAGTAGGCGCGCGTGAGCGCGACCCGCGTCATTCAATCTTCGCCAGAAGGTCGCCCGAATTGACGGCCGCGCCCTCCTTGGCGGCGAGCTGGGTGATCTTGCCGGACTTGTGGGCCGTGATCTCGTTCTCCATCTTCATCGCCTCGATCACGCAGACCAGATCGCCCTCGGAGACCTCCTGGCCCTGCTCGACCGGGACCTTGAACACGTTGCCCTGAAGCGGTGAGACCAGGTCGTCGCCGGAGGCCGAGCCGCCGCCTCCGCCCGAGCGCTCCCGCTTCGGCGGGCGCTTCAGCGCCGCCCCGCCTCCTCCGCCCGCAGCGGCGGGGGCCGCAACGGCGTCCCCGATCACCTTGACGTCGAAGAGCTTGCCGGCGACCTCGACCTTGTAGTCGCGGGTGACCTGCTCGCCGTCGTCCTCGGCGTGGAGGGCCTTCTCGGCCGTCTCCTCAGCGGCCAGCTGCTTGAGCCAGTCGCGGTCGCCGACGAGGTCGCGGCAGGTCTCGCCATCGGCCCACTGCGTGGTGGCGAGCAGCGCCTTGTGGAAGGGGATCAGCGTGGTCACGCCGCCCACCTCGTACTCCTCGAGCGCTCGGATCATCCGCCTGGTGGCGTGCTCGCGGTCGACGTCCCAGACGATCAACTTCGCGACCATCGGGTCGTACATAGGGGTGATCTCCGAGCCGGCCTCGACCCCTGAGTCGACGCGGACTCCGGGACCGGCCGGCTCGCGGTAGCTCGTGATCCTGCCCGGCGCGGGCGCGAAGTTCTTGTGGGCGGCCTCGGCGTTGATCCGGCACTCGATCGCATGGCCGCGGAGTTCGACGTCCTCCTGGGAGATAGAGAGCTGTTCGCCCGAGGCGATCCTGATCTGCTCGCGGACGATGTCGATTCCGGTGACCAGCTCAGTCACGCAGTGCTCGACCTGCACCCGGGTGTTCATCTCGAGGAAGTAGTAGTCGTCGCCGACCTGGAGTCCCTCGACCGTCCCGGCGGAGCGGTAGCCCACGGCGGCCGCCGCCTCGGTCGCGATCTTCCCGATTCGCTCGCGCATCTCGTCGTCGACCTTCGGGCCAGGTGCCTCCTCGATCAGCTTCTGGTGGCGACGCTGGATCGAGCAGTCGCGCTCGCCGAGATGGATCACGTTCCCCTTGGAGTCAGCGAGGACCTGGACCTCGACATGGCGGGGGTCCTCCATGTAGCGCTCGAGGTAGACCGTCGGGTCGCTGAAGAACTTCTCTCCCTCGCGAGCTGCGCCCTCGAAGGCGTCGGCGAGGTTCTCCTCATCGACGGCCACGCGGAACCCCTTGCCCCCACCGCCACCCGCGGCCTTGCAGGCGATCGGGTATCCGATCTCGCGGGCCTGCTTCTTGGCCGCCTCGACGTCCTTCACGGGCGAGGTCGCTCCGGGGACGATCGGCACGCCCGCCTTCTGCATCAGCTCGCGGGAGCGGGTCTTGGACCCCATCGCCTCGATCGCCTTGGGAGGTGGGCCGATCCAGGTGATCTTCGCCTTCTCGCAGGCGGCGGCGAACTCGGCGTTCTCGGCGAGGAAGCCGTAGCCGGGGTGGATTCCCTCGGCCCCAGCGCTCTTGGCGACCTCGAGGATCTTGTCGATGTTCAGGTAGCTCTCCGCGGGCGTGGCCGGACCGATCAGGAACGCCTCGTCGGCCTCACGCACGTGGGGCGCGTCGCGGTCCAGCTCCGAGTAGACGGCGATCGATCCGATCCCCATCTCCTTCAGGGCACGGGCCACGCGGATGGAGATCTCGCCGCGGTTTGCGATCAGGACTTTCTCGAACACGGCCGGGGAGTATTGCGGGTAAGCGGCCACCAGGCCGCTCCACTCTGGAGCGAAGGGCGAAGCCCGTAGCGACTTACGTGGGGCGGCCGCTTGTGGCCGCGACTTGATGGCGAAGCGGGTTGCTTAGTCCTTGACGCCGGCGGTCGCCGGCTCGCGCCGAGCTCGGGCTCGGGCCGCCAACTCGCGCTCGATTCTGGCATTCCGCTCCAGCTCGGCCTGCTCCTCTGGGTCGTGCTCGACCTCCTTGCGCAGGGCGAGCTGGACTGCAAAGAGGGCGGCAACCGCCAGGGTGGCGGCGCCGACCACCCATGGGAGGACGTCCGTGTTCGCCTTGTTCATGATCGTGACGCCGGCGCCGATCAGGACGAGGCCGAGGACGTAGCGCAGAGCACCCTGGGGCACGTTGACGGAGAGGTTCGATCCCAGGATCACGCCGGGAACGGAACCGACCATGATGTTGGCGGCGAGCCCGAAGTCCACGTTGCCGCTGAAGATGTGCGCGATGGACGCCGCCCAGAGCAGGAGGGCAGCATGGACGACGTCGGTGCCGACCACCTTCCTTGGGGTGAGCCGGTAGACGGCGATCAGCATGATCCCGATCAGCGTGCCACTGCCGGCGGAGCTCAGCCCGATGACGAAGCCGGTGGTCGCGCCGATGCCGACGGCGGCGACCTTGTGGCGGGTGTGCATCTCGAAGTCCTCGCGCTCCTGGATCTTGTCGGCGAGGAAGAATCCGCGGAGGAGGGTTGCGGCGCCGACCACCAGCAGGCAGCCTGCGAGGATCGCGAACACGGTCTCGTCGAGGTTGTCGCCGAGCCGGCGCTTCAGGTAGTCGAGGAACCAGACGCCGGCGATCGCGGACGGCACGCTGCCCGCCGCCATCCAGTAGACGAGCGGCATGTTCACCGTCTTCAGCTTCAGGTGCCGCCAGCTGCCGGCGGACTTGGTGACCGCCGCGTAGAAGATGTCGGTGCCGATCGCGGTCGTCGGCTTGATCCCGAAGACCAGGACGAGCAGGGGCGTCATCAGGGAGCCGCCGCCCATGCCGGTCATGCCGACCAGGAAGCCCACGCCGAGGCCGAAGAAGATGATTGCTGGATCCATTTGGAGTGTGGGGGAGGGGCGCGGCCGATTGGACAAAGGCCGCTTGTCCACCTTGTCTCCTTTTATGACCGAAAGAGTCCTAAAAGGAAGCGCGCACCATAGCGAAGCCTGCCCTTTCCCCCTAATAGCTGGGGTTTCCTAGTGCGGAATGCCGCTAGCGGGTGATTCGCGCGCCCTCGTCCCGGGTGAGCTCCAGGACGTCAGCGGGGATCTTGCCGTCGCGAAGGTCGGCGATCGTGACGTTCTCGAGGACTCGCCGCAGCGACGCGCGGACCGCGATCCAGACCTCGCTGAGCTGCTCGGCGTTGCCCGGGTACTTGGTCTGCTCGGGCGCCTGGTCCTGGATGTTGGCGAGGGGCCCCTCCACCGCCCGGATCACGCGGGCGAGCGTGATCTCCTCCGGCGGCTGGGCCAGCCAGTAGCCGCCGCGAGCCCCGCGGCGCGCCCTCACCAGCCTGGCGTGCTTGAGCTCGAGCAGGATGTGCTCGAGGAACTGAAGGGGAATGTCCTGCGCCTCGGCGAGCCTCTCGCCCTTCACCGGCTCGTCGCCGGCGGCGGCCATCTCGACCGCGGCGCGCACGGCGTAATCAGCTTTCGCGGAGATCCTCATATGCTCCGCCGCCGATGATGGACCTTCAGAGCCATTCGACGTATTCCGACGGAGAGCTGCCCCCTGCGGATGTGGTGGCGGCCGCAGTCGAGGCCGGCGTCACGACCCTTGCGCTCACCGACCACGACGGGGTCGACGGTGTGGCGGAGGCGGGAGAGGCGGCGAGCGCGGCCGGCATCGTGCTGATCCCCGCCACCGAGATCTCGTGTGTGCACGGCAGCATCGATGACATGCACATGCTGGGCTACTGGGTGGACACGACCGCAATCGCGCCTTCGATGGAGCGCGCCCAGCGCGAGCGGGTGACCCGTGCCCGGGAGATCGTCGAGCGGCTCGACGCTCAGGGCGTGCCGGTCACCTTCGAGGACGCGATCGCCCAGGCCGGCGATGCGTCGTCCGTCGGTCGCCCGCACATCGCGAAGGCGGCCGGCGTGAAGCCCGAGGGCATGAGCGCCTTCTTCGAGGAGTGGCTCATCCCGGGTGCGAAGGCATTCGTCCCCCGCCGCTGGCCGGATGCCGCTGAGGCCACCAGGATCATCCACAGCGCTGGCGGGTCCGCCGTCCTCGCCCATCCCTTCTGGGACATGGACGACCCCAATGAGGTGGCTGCTCTGATCGACGACCTCGACATTGCCGGCGTCGAGGTCTTCTACCCGGCCCATGATCGGGCGCAGACGAAATTCCTGCTGGACGTCTGCAGGGATCGAGGGCTTGCGGCGACCGCTTCCTCTGACTTTCACGGCCCCTCCCACAAGATGTTCGACTCCTTCTTGAGCTATCCGACTTACGAGCTCGGTGAACCCGAGCTCCCTCCCCGGCGCAGCTCCGCCTAAGCGGGCTGCGCTGCGGGGATCAGCTGCCGCTCCTCGAGCAGCGTGAGGATCTTTGCGGCGTCCTCTTCGGCGGAGTCGTGCTCCGTGTCGAGGGTCAGCTCCGGGCTCAGAGGCGGCTCGTACGGATCCGAGACGCCCGTGAACTCCTTGATCTCGCCCTTGAAGGCCTTCTCGTAGAGGCCCTTCACGTCTCGCTCGGCGCAGACCTCGACCGAGGCCTTGACGAATACCTCGATGAAGCGATCGCCCATCAGCTCACGCGCCTCGTCGCGGATCTCGCGGTAGGGGGAGATGGCGGCGGTGATGACCGGCACGCCGTTGCGGGAGAGCAGGTCGGCCACGAAAGCGATCCGCCGGATATTCGTGTCGCGGTCCTCCTTGGAGAAGCCGAGGCCCTTGGAGAGGTTCTCGCGGACCACGTCGCCGTCGAGCACCTCGACCCGCGAACCGCGGTCGCGCAGCTCGCGCTCCACGATGTGGGAGATCGTCGTCTTGCCGGCGCCCGAAAGCCCGGTGAACCAGAGGGTGAAGCCCTTCTCGTCAGGCATTTGACTGCTGCTCCTTTGCGTATTCGTCGATCAAGATCTGAGCCACCTCGGGGCGGCTGAACTCCTGCGGCGGCTTTTCGCCGTTGCCGAGCATCTCGCGCACCTTCGTGCCGCTCAGGAAGACGTGGTCCTCCTGCCCGTGCGGGCAGGTCTTGCCCGATGCCATGCCCTCGCACTTGTTGCACCAGAAGGTGTGCTCGAAGAAGAGGGGCTGGATGCCGAGCTTGTCGATGTCGAGCTCGTCGAAGATCTTCTGCGCGTCGTACGTGCCGTAGTAGTCGCCGACGCCCGCGTGGTCGCGCCCCACGATGAAGTGGGTGCAGCCGTAGTTCCGGCGCGCGATCGCGTGCAGGACCGCCTCGCGCGGTCCCGCGTAGTGCATCTTCGACGGGAAGACGTTGAGGATCACCCGGTCGTTGGGGTAGTAGTCCTCCATCAGGACCTCGTAGCAGCGCATCCGCGTCTCGGCGGGGATGTCACCGGCCTTGGTCTTGCCGATCAGCGGGTGGATCATCAGCCCGTCGGTGATCTCCAGCGCCGTCTTGGTGACGTGCTCGTGGGCGCGGTGGATCGGGTTGCGGGTCTGAAAGGCGACGATCCGCTTCCAGCCGCGGTCCGCGAAGGCCTGCTTGGACTCGGCGGGGCTCAGCTGGCGCTTGGTGAAGGCCTCCTCGTGGTCCGGCAGCTCGTCCACCTCGTAGGTGCCGGCGATGGAGCGAGCGCCCTCGTCGAAGATGGCGGCGACGCCGGGATGCTCCTTGTCGCCGGTGCCGTAGACGTTCTCCGCCTCGGCGTCCAGGTCGCGCTCGAAGACCTCGGTCACGTTGAGCCGGCCGAGGGGCTTGCCCTCGTCGGAGGAGACCTCCACGGTGTCGCCCTCGGAGACATCGAGGTCCGTCGCGAGGGTGATCGGGATCGGCCAGTACTCGCCGCTCGCGAGCGTCATGTTCTCCACGACGCTCTTCCAATCCTCCGAGCCCTGCGGGCCGGTGAGCGGGGCGAAGCCGCCGTTTCCGATCATCTCGAAGTCGGCGGTCTGGCGGTCGGTGAGCTGAAGCTTGAGGGCAGTCTGTGTCATGGCGTCCTTGAGTGGATAAAGGTGATCGGTTCAGTCAGGAAGGTCTCACGAGGCGGGGTAGGGTAGCGGCTTCGCCATCAGGCGGGATCGTCTGCGGCCGCCCGACATAAGTCGCTACGGGCTTCGCCCTTCGCTCCAATAGTCAGCGGCCTTGCGATCCCTACCCGTGAAGCCCGCACTCGGTCTTTTCGAGGCCGGCCCAGCGTCCGGCGCGGTCGTCCTCGCCGGCTCCGGGCTTCTTGGTGCAGTGCGTGCAGCCGATCGAGGGATAACCCTGATCGTGCAGCGGGTTGTAGGGGATGTCGTGCTCGAGGATGTAGGACCAGACCTGCTTCTCGGACCAGTCCGCGAGCGGATTCAGCTTCCAGAGGCCGAAGCGCTTGTCCCAGCCGAACTTCGGCGCGCCGGCGCGCGTCTGGGAGTCCGAGCGGCGGATGCCCGAGACCCAGACGTCGACGGCGGCGAGCGCCGAGCGCATCGGCTCGACCTTGCGGATCCCGCAGCAGGCGTCCGGGTCGCGGCTCCAGAGCTCGTGCCCGTAGAGGCCCTTCTGCTGCTCGAGCGTGATCGAGCTGTAGCGGTGGAAGTTGATGCCGTAGCGCTGCTCGAGGCGGTCCTTGGTCTCGTAGGTCTCCGGGAAGAGCACGTCGGTGTCCAGGTAGAAGAACCGCGCCTCGGGATTGATCGAGTGCGCCATGTGGACGGTCACCGAGCTCGTCTTCTG
Source organism: uncultured Solirubrobacterales bacterium (assembly GCA_963728875.1). Classification (GTDB taxonomy): domain Bacteria; phylum Actinomycetota; class Thermoleophilia; order Solirubrobacterales; family 70-9; genus DASUPK01. Next base: position 697,964 of record CAVSLJ010000001.1, on the reverse strand, counting down.
GAATGAGCAGGCGATGTACATCCGCGGGCTGAAGGTGTCGAGCGCCCAGCGGAGCCCCTCCTCGGCGCTCTCGCCCTCGAGGTCGGCGGCGACCGCCTCCGGGTCGAAGCCGAGTTCGTCGAGCTCCGCGGCGGGCACCGCGGCGTGTTCGGTGGCGGGCACCGCCATCTAGACCGCGCACTCCCCTTCGCCGCGCTCCACCTTGTAGGGCTCGGAGCGGTTCCAGTCGATGAAGAACATCAGGTTGTCGGCGTTGAACTCGACCGGCAGCTTCAGGTCCGAGATCAGCTCCTCGAACTGGTCGAAGCCGGTGCGGTCGACGAAGGAGTTGAAGTCCTCACCGTCCTCGCGCTTCTCCTCGTAGTTGCGGATCCAGCGCTCCACGGCCTCGGGAACGCGCTTCGCGGGGAGCCGCGCCTTGAGCCGGTGGCCGAAGACGACGTCGCCGCCCTCGAAGTTGCCTGCGATGTGCGGGATGTATGCGGGAATGGTGTGCTCGCCGACCTTGATGGAGGCCCCATAGAAGCCGATCGTGGCGATGTGGTGCTGTGAGCACCCATTGGGGCAGCCGCTCATCTTGATGTGGATCTGCTTGGTGAGCGGATCGGTGATCTCCATCTCCTCGAGCCGCTTCTGGAGCTCTGCGTTCAGACCCATCGAGGCGGTGATGCCGAGCTTGCAGCTGTCGGTTCCGGGGCAGCTGACCACGTCCGTGACGCTGAACGCGCCGGCTTCTGCCAGGCCGAGGTCCTTGAGGCGCGTCCAGACGTCATAGAGGGACTCGCGCCGGATCCAGCGCAGAACGAGGTTCTGCTGGACGGTCGTCCGGGCATAGCCGCCGGTGAAATCGCGCATGACCTGGGCGAGGCCCCGGAACTGCTCCGGGCTGAGGTCGCCGCGCGTCACCTTGATCGTGGCGGTGACGAATCCCTCCTGGCGCTGGGGGCCGGTGTTGGCCTCCACCCAGGCGTCGAACTCGCTCCCATCGCCGTTCGGCGAGCCGTAGCTCTCGGGGATGGCGGGGGCGTTCGCCTCCTCGTCGTGGATGAAGAGCAGGTGATCGATGGAGAAGTCGCGCTCGTTGACCCAGTCGCCATTGAGCTCCTCGTCGACGAGCTCGCGGAAGGCGTCCATGCCGATCTTGTCCACCAGGACCTTGATCCGGGCGCGCATGCGGTTCTCGCGCAGCCACTCCTGGCGGTCGAAGATCCGCAGGGCGGCCTCGGTGACCTTCAGGTAGTCGCCGTTGTCGAGCTCGACGAACTCGTAGAGGGTGGGGGCGACACGCGGCTGAATCGAGGTGCCGCCGCCGATCTTGACCTCGACGCCGCGGACCTCCTTGCCGTCGACCTCCTTGACCTTGGGGATGAAGCCGACGTCGTGGATCTCGGTGATCGCCCGGTCCGCGTCGCTGGCGCTGAAGGCCGTCTTCACCTTGCGGGGCATCAGCTGGGTGGTCGGATGGCGCACGAAGTAGCGCGCGTAGGCGGCTGCGTACGGGGTGACGTCGAACGGCTCGTCGTCCGCGACGCCGGCCCAGGGATCGCCGGTGACGTTGCGGATCGTGTTGCCGCAGCCCTCTCGCGAGGAGAGACCGGCCTGGCTGATCTGCCGGATGAACTCTGCGGCGTCCGCCAGTGGGATGTGGTGGATCTGGATGTTCTGGCGCGTCGTGATGTGGCCCTTGTTGAGCGGCGCGAGCTCCTCGATCGCGTCCGCGAAGGCCTCCATCTGCTCGGGGCTGACGCCGCCGTAGGGAAGCTTCACGCGGATCATCTGCACGTCGGGCTGGCGCTGGCCATAGACGCCCTGCTTGAGGCGGAAGCCGATGAACTGCTCCTCGGTCTGCTCGCCGCGAAGGAAGGTGGCGGCCTCGGTGTCGAAGTCGTCGAACTCCCGCTCCAGGAGCGGGATCACGTGCCCGGGGACGTTGTCGTAGACCTCCGGGTTCTCCAGCGACCCGATCTTGCCCTTGCCGTGCTGCTTCTTGCTCGGGTCCTGCTTCAGGGTGGAGGGGTCGGCGAGCTTCTTGGCGGGCGCTGGCTTGCCATTGGTCGCTTCAGCGCCCTTCTTCGCAGGCGTAGAGACGGGCTCCATGGAACCGGCTTTCCTTTCGTCGACGTAGCCTTGCCCGGGCGGTTACCGCCCGTTCAATCTAGCAAACCTGATCGAGTTTAAGGTGATTAGCCGGGCGGGCGGGCGGAGCTAGACCTCGAGCGCTCCGTGCACCGCCAGGATGTTGCCGGCGGGGTCCTTGAACCAGGCGATGCCGCCGTTCGGGCCGCTCCGGTCGATGCCTCGCTCGTCCTGCTCGAACCCGTCGTAGCGCTCGAAGCTCACTCCCTTGGCGGTCAGCTCATCGACTGCCGCCTCGACGTCATCGACCGGGAAGTTGAGGACCGTGTAGGTGGCGGGCTCGAAGTCCGGCTTCAGGTAGATGAGCGTGGGCCGATCACCAGCCAGGTCGATCTGGAGCAGGATTCCCTCCTGCAGGACGGACGTCTTCAGCCCGAGTGTCTCGCCGTAGAACTCCTCTGCCTTGTCCAGGTCGTCGACGGCGAATCCGCTGTATGCCCTGCTGCTCTCGAGCATGGCTGTCTCCTCTCTTTGAGTTCACCCATTGAGACGGGGACGGACTGCGAGACTCATCGCCGTGACCGAGATTCCTGTGATCTCCGGACGGGCCGTGCTCGACGCGATCGATCCGCAGACCGCCATGGAGCGCACGCGGCACGCCTTCGAGCGCTATGGGCACGGCGATTGGGAGATGCCCGCGAAGGTCTATCTCGACAGCCCGCCACATGGCGACTTCAGGGCGATGCCCGCGCGTGGCGACGGGCTCGCCCTGCTCAAGTGGGTGACCTCGTTCCCCGGCAACAGCGCCAGGGGGCTGCCCGTGGTACGCGGCGAGGTGCTCCTCTCCGATGCCGAGACCGGGGAGGCGCTGGCGGTGATCGAGTGCTCGTCGGTGACCTCGCTGCGGACGGGCGCGGCTGCCGCGGTGTCGGCTCAGGTGCTGGCGCTGGATGAAGCGAGCTCGGTCGGGATCGTCGGTTGCGGGGTGAACGGCGCCTGGTCCGCGCGCTGTCTCGCGGCGGCCGGGTATGAGGAGGGCGTCTGCGCCGACGTGCGCCCGGAGGGCGCTCGCGCCCTGGCCGAGGAGCTCGGCTGGAGGGTGGGCGATCGGGCTGAGGCTGCCGCCCAGGACGTGGTGGTGACGGTGACGCCCGGTTCGAAGCCGGTGATCCTCGCGAGCGAGCTCTGCCCGGGCCAGCACATCGCCGTGCTCGGCGCCGACGCCCACGGCAAGCAGGAGGTCGAGCTCGAGGCGATCGAGCGCTGCCGCCTCTTCTGCGACGAGTGGGAGCAGGCGAGCGCCGGCGGTGAGCTCGCCAACGGAGTGGAGGCGGGAATCGTCTCTCGTGACGACGTCACGCAGCTCGGGGACGTGCTCACCGGGGACTCGACCTGGACCCGGTCGGACGGGGAGATCACCCTGTTCGACTCGACCGGTCTCGCGATCCAGGATCTCGCGATCTGCCAGGCGGTCTACGAGCGCTGGCGAGAGGGCAAGGTCGAAGCTCCGGTCGTCAGTCTTTGATCGCTGAGGCAGTGGTGCGCCGCTTGTGCTTCTTCTTGCACTTCTTGTGCTTCTTCTTGTTCTTCTTGCACTTCTTGTGCTTCTTCGTCGTGGGCGGTGGGTTGCTCCCGGGCGGAGGTGGCGGTGGCAGCGGGCCGCCGTCGGTCAGGCTGACGTTGTCGAGGTCATAGGTCTCGCCGGTCCCGTCCGGGCCGACGTCCGCGATCGCCGCCACTGCGTCGGTCGCTGCGATCAGGCCGATGAACTGGGCCTGGCTCGGGGGGGTGCAGGCACCACCCGCATACGGACAGACGGCCCAGCGGTCCGTCTCGTTCAGCTGGATGGAGAGGCGGTGATAGCCGGTCCCGCTGCTCTCGGGGATCAACCCGTCCAGGTAGTCCGAGCCCTCTGCGAGGAGGAGGAATTCGGCGGCGAAGTCCGGATTGACGCTGGACCGCAGGTCGAAGGAGGCCGTGCCCCCGTAGTTCGCCCCCAAGGTGGGAACGAAGGGGCTGTAGAAAGTGAGGAGCTGACACGGATCCTCGGGGGGCATCAGGTGGCACCCGGTTTCCGGGCCGGAGTCCTTCGTCGACAGCCGGCCACCTGGATTTCCGCCGCTGGCCAGGAATCCCGCCGGCCCTTCGGGTCCGTTTGCCGGGTTCTGGGCCTGCTGCCAGCCCTGATTGCCCCCGGTGAAGTTGTAGTTGAGCGATGTGGCGCTCGCGGTCCCAGCCATCGCCAGGACCGCCGCCGTCACCAGCAGCACGAAAACGCCGATCATCCTGACCTGTCCCACCGCGCGGGTCCTTCCGCACATGTTCAATCCCCTGACTCTTGTCAGACCAGGTTAGGCCGGGACGGGGACCGATTCAAGATGCGCGTCCGTCCACCGGGCGGGATCAAGTGGCGGCGGGAGCCGCCCTGCCGGCACCCGCCGCCACCCCTCCTCCCAGAGCTCAGTCGACGTCTGAGCCTTCGACCAGGAACGCGACCCGGACATGGGCGCGCCACTCGTCGAGGTTCTCCCCGCGCAGCCCGGTGGAGACGACGTCGATCGCGCGGATGTTCCGAAGCGAGCCCTGCGCCTGCTTCAGCGCCTGCTGTGCGGCGTCATCCGAAGACTTCTTGGAGCTTCCGACCAGCTCAATGATCTTTACGACGGCCACGAGCCCTCCTCTTTCGAGCGCGATGGGTTTGCGGCAAGTGTTCTATTGCACTTGCGCCCGTCGTACAAGCCCGGCTCAGGCGCCGGGCGCGATTCCCCAGCCGCCGCCGAGCCCGGATCGCGGCGAGATGCCCTCCCGGAGCGCCGCCTGCTGCCAGCGGCTCGCCTCCGCCGGGCGGGGGGTCGGAGCCGTCTCCCAGAGGAATCGCTCGAGCGCCGCCGCGATCGCAGCGGCCTCATCGGGCCGAGCGGCCGCGCTCTGGATCTCGATCTTCGGCCTCGGAGGGTTCTGCTTGCCGTTGCGCGCCACTGGTGCAGTCTAGGCCGCGCCTACTTTCGCTTCTTCTTGCATTTCTTCTTGGCGGCCGCCGCCCGCTTCTTGTGCTTCTTCTTGCACTTCTTCTTGGTGGCCTGCACGGGGGCCGCGGTGGGCGACGGCGGCGGAGGAGGCGCCGGCTCGATCGTCCCCCTCCAGAGCTCCTGTCCGGTCGTGCCGTCGTTTGCCTCGAAGAACAGCGTGCCGCCGACGTCGGTGAACTCGTTGGGAGCGGAGCCGCCGTTGCCGGGGAAGATGTCCGACACCCGCGTGGCGCCCGACCCGGTCGTCTTCCAGATCTCCTGACCGAAGGTGGGCTCCTCCGCCCTGAAGAAGATCTGGCCGGCGACCGGCGTCATCTCGGCCGGAACGGAGCTGCCGGTCGGATTGACGTCAGCCACCAACTCGGTGCCCGCCCCGACCGCACCGCCATCGCTCCTCCAGAGCTCGGTGCCGTGAACCCCGTCGCCGGCGTTGAAGTAGACCAGCCCCCCGATGCTCGAGAACTGAGCCGGGTCCGAGGAGCCTCCCGGGTTGACGTCGATCTTCGAGGTCGAGCCGGCGTCGTAGGGGGGCGAGCTCTTCCACAGCTCGAAGTCCCCGGCCGCGTCGTTCGCCTCGAAGAAGACGGTGCCGCCGGCGCTGGTCAGGTGACTCGGGTCCGAGTCAGCCCCTGGATCGGTGTTGATGTCCTCGATCTGTGCCGGGCTGGTGCACGGCACCGAGCATCTCCAGGGCTCGAATCCGTCGGTGCCGCCGTCTGCGCCGAAGAGAACGTTGCCGCTCGCTTCGGCGAACGGCCCGGGGAAGGACGCGCCGCTCGGGTTGACGTCGATCTTGGTCGTGGAGCCCGAGTCGAACGGCGGCACGCTCTGCCAGAGCTCGTCGCCGGTCCCGTCTTCGGCGTCGAAGAACAGCGTGCCGTCGATGCTTGTCAGGCCATTGGGGAACGAGCCCGTACTCGCGGCCGTGTTGATGTTCTTGACCAACTGGGTCGAGGCGGCGTCGTAAGGCGGTTCGCTCTTCCACAGCTCCGCGCCGGCGGTGGTGCCGTCATCCGCCTGGAAGAGGAGTGTGTTGCCCGCGGCGACCAGCCCGCTCGGGCTCGATCCCGTCGTGGTCGGCCCTATGTCCTCGATCGGAGTCGGGCTCGTGTACGGCGGATCGCTCCTCCACACCTCCGTGCCCGTTGCCGAGGTATTGGCCGTGAAGAAGACGGTGCTGCCGATCGCCGTGAACTCACTGGGAGTCGAGCCCCCGGAGCCGCTCTCGAGGTTCACGGCCATCTCGGTCCCTCCAGGCCCGAGCGGCGCGCCGTTGCTCCTCCAGAGCTCCGTTCCGTTGAGGCCGTCGTTTGCGCTGAACAGCAGGAAGCCGCTCGCCGCGAACAGGTCGTTGGGGTTCGAGCTCGTGCCGCCGAGCCTGATGTCGGCGACCCGTGAGGCCGTCACGTCGCCCGGCGCCGCGGAGGCGGCCGCCGGCGAGACGGTGGCGATCAGCATTCCGACCAGCGCCACCAGGCGCGTGCGTCCTTGCATCCCCTTGTCTCTCCCTAGTGGGCGATTCCGGTCTTCCACCGCAGCCTTTCGCGAACAGTGCGCGGTGTCAAGCGCCGCTAGAGCGGGATGTTGCCGTGCTTGCGCTTCGGCCCCTCGACCCGCTTGGTCTGCAGGGTGCGGAGCGCGCGGATCAGCTTCGGGCGGGTCTGGTGCGGCTCGATCACATCGTCGATGTAGCCGCGCTCGGCCGCCGAGTAGGGGTTGGCGAAATGGGCCTTGTAGTCGTCGATCAGCTTGGCGCGCCGCTCGTCAGGTGTTGGTGACTTCGCCAGGTCGCGGCGGTAGATGATGTTGACCGCGCCCTCCGGGCCCATCACGGCGACCTCCGCCGTAGGCCAGGCGAAGTTGAAGTCGGCGAGCATGTGCTTCGAGTTCATGACGTCGTAGGCGCCGCCGTAGGCCTTGCGGGTGACGACGGTGAGCTTGGGCACGGTCGCCTCGGTGAAGGCGTAGAGCAGCTTCGCGCCGTGCCGGATGATCCCGCCCCATTCCTGCGAGGTGCCGGGCAGGAAGCCGGGGACGTCGGTGAAGGTGAGCAGCGGGACGTTGAAGGCGTCGCAGGTGCGGACGAAGCGGGCGGCCTTCTCCGAGGACTCGATGTCGAGCACGCCGGCGAGGAAGGCCGGCTGGTTGCCGACCACGCCGACCGGATGGCCGTCCAGGCGCGAGAAGCCGCAGACGATGTTCTTGGCGAAGTGCTCGTGGACCTCGAAGAAATCGCCGTCGTCGACGATCCGGGAGATCACCTCGCGCATGTCGTAGGGCTTCTGCGGATCATCCGGGACGATCGTGTCGAGCTCGGGGTCCTCGCGGTCGGGATCGTCCGTGGGCTCCACCCGTGGGGGCAGCTCCAGGTTGTTGAGCGGCAGGAAGCTCATCAGGTAGCGGACGTCCTCGAGGCACTGCTCCTCGTCATCGGCGGCGAAGTGGGCCACCCCCGACTTCGAGTTGTGGCTCATCGCGCCGCCGAGCTCCTCGAACTCGACCTCCTCGCCTGTGACGGTCTTGATCACCTCGGGGCCCGTGATGAACATGTGCGAGGTCTCCTTGACCATGAAGATGAAGTCGGTCATGGCGGGTGAGTAGACGGCGCCGCCGGCGCACGGCCCCATGATCAGGCTGATCTGGGGGATCACGCCGGAGCACTGGACGTTGCGCACGAAGACGTCGCCGTAGGCGCCGAGCGAGACGACGCCCTCCTGGATCCGCGCGCCGCCCGAGTCGTTGATCCCGATCACCGGCGCCCCGACCTTGGCGGCCAGGTCCATGACCTTGACAATCTTCTCGGCCATCACCTCGCCCAGCGAGCCGCCGAAGACGGTGAAGTCCTGGGAGAAGACGAAGACCGTGCGGCCGTCGATCGTCCCGTAGCCGGTCACCACTGCGTCGCCGTAGGGACGGCGCTTGTCCATCTCGAACTCGTGGGTGCGGTGGCGGACGAAGGTGTCGAGCTCCTCGAAGGAGCCGGGGTCGAGCAGCTTCTCGATCCGTTCGCGAGCGGTGAGCTTGCCCTTGGCGTGCTGCTTCTCGACCGCCTCCTCGGAGCCGGCGTGGATCGCCTCGTCGCGCAGCTCCCGCAGGTAGGCGAGCTTCTCCTCGTGGGTGATCGGGTTCTTCTCTCTCATGGCGGAGGCGATTCTAGGCGCGGTACGATCGGCGCGATGTTCAGGGGAGCATTTGTAAGGACGCTGTTTGCTCTGCTCACCGTCGCATTGACTCTGCCGGCGGCCGCGGCGGCGGACTCGGTGAAGATCGGAACCAGCCTCCAGCGTGCCCAGGACATCTACGCGTTCTGCGCGAACGAGGGCTGTGTCGGCGTGCAGCGGGCCGTCGCCACCGGAACCGAGTTCCTGCCCTTGACCTCACCGGTCGGCGGTCGCGTCACGAGCTGGTCGGTTCGGTCGAACGACGATGGTGCTCTCTAGCGCCGTACCGGACGTCAGCCACCAGCGGACGGCGCAGGCCCTGCAATCGCTGGCCTCCCACGATTGCGGAGCCAAGATCGTGAGGAAGCCGAGGAAGAAGAGGCGAAAGCGCGGCAGGGTCCTGCGGCAGCTGACGCTGGCGGGCGTCACCGACCAGCCGGGGACCGAGGTCACGATCATCGTCGGCAAGAAGCCGTAGGGGAAGAGGGCCTAGAAGAACGCCCCGCCGCGGTACTCGCCGAAGACGTCGCGCATCGCGTTGCAGACGTCTCCGATCGAGCCGCCGGCCCGCAGCGCCTCCTTGATCGGCGGCAGCAGGTTGCCCTCGCCCTGGGCGACGTCGCGCAGGGACTGGAGGCGCTCGTCGAGGGCCTTCTGGTCGCGGGCCTCCTTGAACTTCGCGAGGCGCGCGAGCTGGCGCTTCTCGGACTCCGGGTCGACCTTGAGGATGTCGACGTCGTCCACCACGTCGGTGACGTACCTGTTGACGCCGACGATGATGTCCTGGCCGCTCCGGTAGCGCTCCTGGTAGGAGATCGCCGATTCCTCGATCTCCCGTTGCATGAACTCGAGCGCGTTGACCGAGCCACCCAGGTCCTCGACCTTCTGCATCAGGTCCCAGGAGCGCTCCTCGACCTCGTCGGTGAGCGACTCGATGAAGTAGGAGCCGGCGAAGGGGTCGACCGTGTCCGCGACGCCGGACTCGTGGGCGAGGACCTGCTGGGTGCGGAGGGCGATCCGAGCGGAGCGCTCCGTAGGCAGGGCCAGCGCCTCGTCGAAGCCGTTGGTGTGTAGGGACTGCGTCCCGCCGGCGACCGCGGCGAAGCCCTGCAATGCGACCCGGATGATGTTGACCTCCGGCTGCTGGGCCTGAAGGGTGACGCCGCCGGTCTGGGTGTGAAAGCGGATCATCTGCGCCTTCTCGTCGGTCGCGCCGAATCTCTCCTTCATGATGCGGGCCCACATCCGGCGGACCGCCCTGAACTTGGCGATCTCCTGGAAGACGTTGTTGTGGCCGTTGAAGAAGAAGGCAAGCCGCTGGCCGAACTTGTTGACGTCGAGCCCGGCGGCGATCCCTCCCTCCACGTAGGCGATCGCGTTGGCCAGGGTGAAGGCGACCTCCTGGACCGCCGAGCAGCCCTTCTCGCGCATGTGGTACCCGGAGATCGAGATCGTGTTCCACTTCGGGACGTTCTCGTTGCAGTAGGCGAAGATGTCGGTGGTGAGCCGCATCGTCGGCTCGGGCGGGTAGATGTAGTTGCCGCGCGAGATGTACTCCTTCAGCACGTCGTTCTGGACGGTTCCGCGCAGCTCCTTGGAGTCCACGCCCTGCTCCTCGCCGACCAGCTCGTAGAGCAGCAGCAGGATCGCGGCTGGGGCGTTGATCGTCATCGAGGTCGAGACGTCGGCCAGCGAGATCTGGTCGAAGCAGATCCGCATGTCCTCGATCGTGTCGATCGGGACGCCGGTGCGGCCGACCTCGCCCTGGCAGAGCGGGTCATCGGAGTCGCGGCCGAGCTGGGTGGGCAGGTCGAAGGCCATAGAGAGGCCGGTCGAGCCGTGCTCGGTCAGGTAGCGGTAGCGCTCGTTCGTGTCCTCGGGGCTGGCGAAGCCGGCGTACTGGCGCATCGTCCAGAGCCGGTCGCGGTACATGCCCTTGTGAATGCCGCGGGTGAACGGGTACTCGCCGGGTTCGCCGAGGCGCTCCTGAAGCCCGGGCTTGACGTCGTCCTCCTCATAGAGGCGCTTGATCTCGATCCCGGAGTCGGTGATCTCGTGGTCCTCGCGCTCCTCCTCGGGGAGCACGGGGGCGATGTAGCGATGGAGGTCCTCGTCGACCGCCGCCTTCTGCTCGGCCTCGGGCGCGCCGTTGGAAGACGCCCCCGCCTCGTCCTTGGGCCGCGTAGCCATGACAGGAGGATAGATAGGAGGGGCCGACCCAGCGATCCCTCAGGGATTGCCTCTGCCCGAGACGGCGAATAGGGTGGGAGCACCAGGGGGCAAGCCTCGAAGAAAGGGAATTTTCGATGAGAAGAGGACCCAGCTGGAAGCAGCTCGTGATCGTCGTTGGGGCGATCGCGGCTGTGGTGGTCGTTTCGCCGGCGCTCGGCGGGCCATCGTCAAAGACCCAGGACAGCCTGGATCGCGCCAAGCAGGTGGCGCACGGTGCCAAGAAGAAGAAGAAGAAGAAGGCGGTACCGGGGCCGCAGGGACCCGCAGGGCCGGCCGGGGCCGCAGGCAGCGCCCGGGCGTACGCCTCGGTCCTCAACACTGGCGCGTTCGTGTCCGGCAAGGTGAAGGGATTCACCGACATCACTCGCCCGGCGACTGGCAGGTACTGCCTCGTCCCCGTGGCGGGCATCGACCCGAATACGACGATTGCCGTGGCCGACGTGGACTTCGGCAACTCCGTGACTGGGAACAGCGTGGCGGAAGCCCGCCAGAGTGGGGCCGACTGCCCAGCCGGCCAGTTCGAGGTCGTCACCCAGTCGCCCCCTGGAACGGACAGCAACACCGTGGGCTTCGGGGTGATGGTGCCCTAGCGCCAACTAAGTAGAGGTAGCGACATTCACTGGGCGCCTGCGGCGAAGCGCCGCAGGCGCCCGCTGCTTCCGGCGAGATCAGCCCCGCAAGTTGACCGCAAGTATTGCTCCTGGGACTCGACGAGGTCCACGAGGGCCTCGATCCGCACGTGCGCGAAGAGCCCGTAGGACGGCGGCGGATCGAGCTGATCGATGTAGTCCGCCACCCAGAAGCCGAGCTCTCCTCGGAGTAGCTGCACGCAGCGCTCGGCGGACAGCGGCTGGAAGGACGACTCGTGCAGCTCGGCGATCGCAGCCTCGACGTGCGAGCGAACCGGCTCGAGGCGCTCGGCGTCCCACTCCGACCAGTCCCCTTCCCGCAGGCCGTACGAGGTGCCATCGCAGTGGGCGACGAAGCCGCAATCGGCCAGCTCCCGGGCTCGCTTGGTCTCGGCACGACACGCCACCTTCGATCCCCTGAAGCTCCCCAGGTCCTCATAGAGGTCCGGTCGCAGCCGCAGCGCGTGGCGCTTCACCAGCCGCGCGGACTTGTAGCCGCGCAGGTGCTGGGCGAAGCGCTCCGCCGGGCTGCGCGCGCTTGACCCCACATACACCCATGGGATGCGTGGATCGCGCCTGCGTCCCACGGCACGGTCCAGCTCGATCACATAGACGCGCTTCTCAGAGGCCAAGGAAGCCGAAAAGCTTTTTCTTCTTCTTCGGCTCGGGCGGAGCTTCCTCGACGGCCGCGACCACCGGTTCGGGGGTCTCGGGCTCGGGCTCCGGTTCCGGTTCCGGTTCGGGCTCCGGTTCGGGCTCCGGCTCCGGGTCGGGCTCCGGCGCCAGCGTTGGCACCTCGGGCTGCTGCGCCTCGCCCATACCCTCGAAGGGTCGCTTGGTCGGGGTGGCCAGCTCGTCGATCACCGCGTCGAGCCAGCCCTCGAGCATGGTCGGCTCGGAGCCGTTCTCGGCGGTGACGCTGACGTTCGTGCCCCAGCCCTTCTCGGCCAGCTCGACCTCGATCCAGGCGTCGTCCGACGCCCTCCAGGCGAGCTTGTACTCCTCCTCGCGCTCGTAGACGGTGACGTCGGTCGCGTGCCCGACCAGGGCGCACATCAGGCCCTGCATGCGTCCGGGATGGTCGAGCTGCTCCCAGACCTCGGGCGGCGACTTGACCAGGGTGCGGCTTGCGGTCTTCATGGTGCGGGCATTCGCGCGAGCGCTGACGGCTCCTGCACACTTATCCAGATTGGGCGATTCCGCCCGCCCCGGAACGGGTCGCGCCCGGCGGCGCGCCCTCGCCTTACGCGAGGAACGCCTCGATCGCGGCCGCCGCTCGCGGCCCAGCCTGCCCGTCCCAGAGCGGGATCTCGGGCGGCTTGGCGGGCACCTCCGCCGCCAACGACCGCTCGGCGGCCTCGCGCAGCGCGGCGGGATCGACCCCGATCAGCTCGTTGGTGCCCAGCTCGATGGTGATCGGGCGCTCGGTGGTGGTGCGGTAGGTCAGGCACGGGGTGCCGAGCACCGTCGTCTCCTCCTGGACGCCGCCCGAGTCCGTGATCACCAGGCGCGCCTCGGCCTCGAGGCCGATGAAGTCGTCGTAGTCCATCGGCGGGGTGAGGATCACCTTGCCCCAGCCCGAACCGGACCCCGCGAGGCGCTCTCGCGTCCGGGGGTGGACGGGAAAGATCACGGGGATCGAGTCGGCCAGCCCGGCGAGCACGTCCATGGTCGGACCGAGCTTCTCTGGGTCGTCCACCAGCGCGGGGCGGTGCAGGGTCACCAGCACGAAGTCGCGACTCTTCACGGCGTTCCGGCCGAGCACCGCCGGCCGGTTCACGTCCTCCATGAGCCGCAGGAGGCTGTCGATCATCGTGTTGCCGACGAGCTGGACGCCATCGCCCACGATCCCCTCGCCGGCGAGGTTCTCGACCGCGTCCGGGGACGTGCAGAGCAGCACGTCGGAGACCCGGTCGGTGAGCACCCGGTTCACCTCCTCAGGCATCTGCCAGTCGCCCGAGCGCAGCCCGGACTCGATGTGGGCGACCCCGACGTGGAGCTTGGTGGCGGCGAGCGCGGCCGCCAGGGTCGAGTTGACGTCGCCGGCGACGACGACCAGGTCGGCGGGGTGCTCGAGCAGGTCCGCCTCGATGCCGGTCAGCGCGGCGGCGGTCTGCGCGGCGTGGGTCCCGGAGCCGACGCCGAGGTTGGCGTCCGGCTCGCGCATCCCGAGTCGCTCGATGAAGCCTCCCGAGAGGGCGCGGTCGTAGTGCTGGCCGGTGTGCAGGAGGCGGACGGAGACGTCCGGGGACCGCTCCAGGGCGGCGATCACCGGAGCCGACTTGACGAAGTTGGGCCGTGCGCCCACGACGGCGAGCACCGAGGCATTCACAGCGGGGCAAGCTATCGGGCTGGATCGGCTTCGGTAGTGTCCGATGCGATGGCCGGCAACGAAAGTGGCGCTGTGGTCGTCACAGGGACATCGACCGGGATCGGACGCGCGACCGCGTTCCTCCTCGACAAGAAGGGCTTCCGGGTGTTCGCGGGCGTCCGCAAGCAGGCGGACGCGAAGTCGCTGACCGAGGCGGGCTCGGACCGGCTCACTCCGATCACCATCGACGTGACCAAGGATCGCTCGATCAAGGCGGCCAAGGACAAGGTCCAGCGCGCGGTCGGCAAGGACGGCCTGGTCGGGCTGGTCAACAACGCGGGCGTCGGCGACGGCGGTCCCGTGGAGACCATGGACCTCGACGTCCTGCGCAACGTGCTCGAGGTGAACCTCGTCGGCCAGGTCGCCGTCACCCAGGCGTTCCTGCCCCAGATTCGCAAGGCGCCGGGGACGATCGTCTTCATCGCGTCGATCGGCGGCCGGATCGCGAGCCCGTTCATGTCGCCGTACAACACCTCGAAGTTCGCGATCGAGGCGCTCGGCGAGTCGCTCCGCCAGGAGCTGGCGCCGTGGGCCATCGACGTCGTCGTGATCGAGCCCGGCAGCATCGATACGCCGATCTGGGAGAAGGGCGCCCAGACCATCGATGAGCAGATGGCGAAGCTGACACCCGCCGCCAAGCGCCTCTACTCCAAGCAGCTGCGGCGAATGGATGAGGTCCTGACCGAGACCGCAAGCCGCGGCATTTCGCCGGACAAGGTCGCGAAGGTGATTCACACCGCGATCAGCACCGATAACCCGAAGCATCGCTACCTGGTCGGCAGGGACGCCAAGATCGCCGCCCGCCTCAAGGGCACGCTCCCGGACCGCACCTTCACAAAGCTGATCAGCCGCCAGGTGAAGATGCCGACCGACGTGCCGGCGAAGTAGCTGCCGGGCGCATCCTGGTACATCTTTGGTGCTGACTGTCGCGTAAGACTGCAAAGTCGGTTCTACGAGAGGAGAAGGAAATGAACATGTATGTGATCCGCCGGGAGAAGGCGTGGCAATCACCCGAAGAGCTCGAGGCGACCGCCGAGCGCTCGAAGCAGGTTGCCGAGGACGACTTCCCCGACGACATTCGCTGGATCCGCAGCTACGTGATCAAGGAGGACGGCGGCACCCTGGGCACCGTCTGCATCTATGAGGCGACCGACATCGACGCGGTGCGCGCCCACGCCAAACGCGTGGACATGCCGGCGGACGAGGTGCTCGAGGTCGCCGACACGGTGATCATCCGACCCGATCCGGAGCCGGCAGAGGCGAGCTGACTAGAGCCACTCCTTGACTCGGCCCGGCGTCGACGTGCCGGAGAAGTCGCCGTCGTCGATGATCCGCTCGGCGGCTTCGATCAGCGCGTCAGTCGCCGCCCAGGCGAGTCCGCCGCCCACGCTGACCCGCTGGGCGCCGGCTTCGGCGATCTCGGCGAAGTTCAAGCCGAGGCGGCTGAAGGCGAGGACGTTGACGGGCTGCTGAACCGCGTCGCAGACGGTCCTGATCTCCTCGGCGCTGACCAGCCCCGGCGCGTAGAGCGCCTCTGCGCCCGCGTCGGCGTATGCCCGCAGCCGGGTGATCGTGTCGTCGAGGTCGGGGTTGCCGCGCAGGTGGTTCTCCGCCCGGGCGGTGAGCACGAAGGGCGCGTCGAGGGACCGGGCGGCCTCGGCGGCGGCGGCGATGCGCTCCGTCGCCTCAGACTGATCGTAGAGCCGCTTCTCGTCACGGTCGTAGTCCTCTATCGACCCGCCGACGGCGCCGGCGTCGCCCGCGGTGGAGATGGCGCGGGCGGCATCCTCAGGGGCCGGCCCGTAGCCGTTCTCGAGGTCGGCGGAGACCGGTAGGTCGGCCGCCTCGGCGAGCGCCTTGATGTGCTCGGCCTTCCCCTCGAGAGTCACGCGCCCGTCGGCGCGCCCGAGGGTGAAGGCGAAGCCGCTGCTGGTCGTGGCGAGCGCCTTGAAGCCCAGTCCCGCCAGGACCTTGGCGGTCCCCGCGTCCCACGGATTGGGGATTACGAAGGGATCGCCCTGATGGAGAGCGCGGAACGCCTCGCCCTTCTGCTGCTGTGTCGCCACTCGACGATCATCGCATTTCGCGCAAGCGGTCCAGATGACGGCGGGTGACCTCGTTCGTGGTGCGCAGGATCCGATCGAAGCTCTCGAGCTGCTCGCCGCTGAAGCGCTCGAGGGCGGAGGCCCAGTCCGCGGCGACCGGGCCCCAGATCCTCTCGGCGCGGCCGTAGAAGGTCTTTGTCACCTCGACCTTCACGCGCCGGCGATCGGAGGGGTCCGGCACACGCTGCGCGAACCCCCTCTTCTCCAGGCGGTCGATCACCCCGGTCACCGCGCCCGTCGTCAGGCCGGACTCGGCGGCCAGCTCCCCCGCCGTCACGCCACCGGCGTTCTCGATGATGTTCAGGCAGTGCAGGTCGGTCTCGCTCACCCCGAGCCTCTGCGCCGCCAGGTTGTCGAAGGCGTCGTCGAGGTTGCCGCTGGCCCGGAACTCTCGGATCAGCTCCCCGATCTGCTCGCTCTTCCTGCTCTTTCGGGCCATTGTGATAATCTCTTAGGTACTAAGATATTTAGCAACTAAGTAACTCAGTCTACAAGGAGATGCAGATGGCTATCGACATGAAGCTCGAGCTGATTCAGATCCCGGTCTCGGACATCGACCGGGCCAAGGACTTCTACGTCAACAAGGTCGGCTTCAACGACGATCACGACCACCAGTTCAGCGACGAGATCCGGTTCGTCCAGCTCACGCCCCGGGGATCGGGTTGCTCCATCTCCTTCACCACCGCTGCCCACGAGATGGAGCCCGGGAGCCTGGACGGCCTGCAGCTCGTCGTCGAGGACGCCCACGCCGCCCATGACGAGCTCGCGGAGCGGGGCGTCGAGGTCAGCGACGTGACCGACATGCCGTGGGGCCGTTTCGTCTTCTTCAGCGATCCCGACGGGAACAAGTGGAGCGTCCAGCAGGTCGACTACCCCGGCCGGCCGCTGCCGTAGCTCTGCGGGTGGAAGCGGTTGCTAGCGCCGCTTCTTCTTGCACTTCTTGGCGACGGCCGCGGAGCGCTTGTGCTTCTTCTTCTTCTTCTGCACTTCTTCTTGGCCGCCGTCGCGCCCGGTGCATTCGGCGTGGAGGGCGTCGCCGGCGGGACGTCCAGGAGAGTGAGCCGAAAGCCCGCGAGGCCCTGCGTGTCTTGGTTGCTGTACGGGGGGAGCCCGTCGGCATCGCCGTAGAAGCGCTTCACGAAGAAGCCGGATGAGTCGGTGCCGTCGGCGTCGTTGATGAGGGTCGCGTCCTCCTGAAGGTCCGCCGCGAAGGCACCACCCGGGCTGGAGAACCTGATGATCAAGCCGCCTCCGGGAAAGCTGAACGGCGCCTGCGCCGTGAACTGAAGCTCGTAGTCCCCCATCACGGTGTTGCCCCTCGGGTTCACCGGGACCTGGGTGTTGTTGACAACCGTGGTGTAGGCGCCGGGGACGTCTCCGCCATTGGCGGTCGTGGGCGCCATGCTGATCTGAAGCTGGATGTCGACGTTGTTCTGCGCCCCAAGATCGAAGGCGATCGTGTCCCCCGTCTTCAGATCGAAGGCGGGAATGTCCTTGTAGACGAAGCCCATCTGAGGCCAGACATCGGCTCTGCCGAATGGGAACTCGTTGGGATCGGAGTTGGGGCCGGCGGGATTGACGTTGACGGTGGTGGAGCCGTGGGCGACTCCGATGGTTGCCTGCCCTGCCGCGAATACGAGCGCAATCGCCAGCGCAAGAGCGGGCTTCCGTCCCCTATCCCCTGGTGCGTACGGCACGAAGCGCGAGTGTACGCGCGGCATCGGCCCGCGTCCAGAAGGCCGTGAGAACTTTCGGCTAGCCGGGCTGGCCGACGAGCCGCTCGACCCCGGCCTCGTCGATCGTCTTCTTCAGGCCCTCCTGCAGCCCGACCGTGGGCTCCCAGCCGAGCAGGTCCTTGGCGCGGGTGATGTCGGGCTGGCGGATCTTCGGGTCGTCGACGGGCAGCGGCTCGAAGATGATCTCCGAGCGCGAGCCGGTCACCTCGATCACGGTCTCGGCGAGCTGGAGCAGCGTGTACTCGTCCTGGTTGCCGATGTTGACCGGCAGGTGGACGTCGGACTCCGCGAGCGCGACCAGGCCGCGGATCTGGTCGTCGACGTAACAGAAGCTGCGCGTCTGGCTGCCGTCGCCGAAGACGGTGAGCGGCTTGTCCTGGAGGGCCTGGCGGAGGAAGGTGGGGATGGCGCGGCCGTCGTGCGCGCGCATGCGCGAGCCGTAGGTGTTGAAAGTCCGCGAGATGCAGGTGTTCACTCCCTGCTGGCGGTGGTAGGCCATCGTCATCGCCTCGGCGTAGCGCTTGGCCTCGTCGTAGACGCCGCGCGGGCCGATCGGGTTGACGTTGCCCCAGTAGTCCTCGGGCTGCGGGTGGATCTCGGGGTCGCCGTAGACCTCGGAGGTGGAGGCGACCAGGATCCGGGCCCGCTTGAACTTCGCCACGCCCAGCATGTGGTGGGTGCCGTAGGAGCCGACCTTGAGCGTGTGCAGCGGCAGCCGCGCGTAGTCGATCGGGCTGGCCGGCGAGGCGAGGTGGTAGACGAAGTCGACCGGCTCCTCGATGTCGACCCGCTCGGTGATGTCGTGGTTCCAGAAGACGAGGCTCTCGTCCCGGATGTGGTCGATGTTCTCGAGCGACCCGGTGTCCAGGTTGTCGATGCAGATCACGCGGTGCCCCTTGGCGAGCAGGTGCTCGCAGAGATGGGACCCCAGGAATCCGGCTCCTCCGGTGACGACGCAGGTGCTCATCGGTCGGCGAATATAGCTGCGGATCCGCGAGGCGGCGGCAGATGGGTCTCAGCGGGGGGAGTTGGCGACTTTCCGACCCCTTTCGGTCGGTAACTCGCCAACGCCTCGGAGCTCGGCTACGAGGAGGGCCGGTGCACGACCGCCCGCGCGAACCCGAAGCTCTCGCGCTTCACGTGCTTGGTCCTCGAGGAGCCCTCGACGTCGATGTGGATCCTCTGCTGGTCGGCGAAGCTCACCGGCTGGCGGATCTTCGGGTTGAACGGATCCGTCTCCAGGTAGTAGCTGTCCGGCATGACGAAGGTGAGCACCGCGCGGCCCTTCTTGTTGGCCACGAAGGGCGGGGACCCCGGCGCGGGCGCGGCCGGCGCCGGATCGCAGAAGTAGAGCTCGCCGCACTGAATCGTGGTCGGCGGGGCCTCCAGGAAGACGGCGATTCGCGCCTTGGGCGCCATCCGCGAGATCGAGATGGTCTCGAGCTGGCCGGGGGTGACGACCCCGTCGGAGCCGACGCGGGCCTTCAGGAAGACGAACTTGGTCTTGTGCTTGCCCTTCGAGAGCGGGGTGACCGGCATCGTCGCGGTGGCCTCGGCGGCGGGCACGGTGAGAGCAATCGCCGAGGCGGCGATTGCGACGGCAGCTTTGTGGGATCCCCTCCCCGCGGACACGCGGTGAGTCTCGCAGGACACGGCGGACACGGCAAGCGCGGGCAAGTCCTCAGTTGTGCGTATGCCGGTCCCGCAAATTGCGGTGATTTTGCGAAGGCAGGTGCGCAAATTGCGAACGCGACCGCTGGTGAAATGGGGCGAGTAGTGGCAGGTTTCGCCTCACCTGGATGTGTCGGAGGTGAGGCGTCTGGGTTTGTTGGGAGCAACTGGTCGAGCGGGGGCCGAAGCTCGATCCACTAATGAGGCCGGAGAGGCAGTCGCCTCCCCCGAGTCGCGCCGCCGCGCGGCGAGCGCTCTTGTGGAGACGCACGACGCTGTCTTTCGCCGGACCGCCCGCCGCTACTCGATATGCGCCGACGACGCCGAGGACGCGTATCAGCGCTCGCTCGAGATCCTGCTGACCAAGGCCCCGCCGATCGAGGGCGACAACCTGGTCCGGTGGATGCAGACCGTCACCAAGCGCGAGGCGCTGGCCGTGCGCCGTCAGCGAGAGCGCCTCCTCGGCTCGCCCCGTCTGTCACGGCCCGACGAGGAAGACGACCGGGACCCCCTCGACTCGATTGCGTCCGGGAGTCCGGAACCTGACGATCGCCTCGCCCGGCGCGAGCGAGTGGTCCGGAGCGGAGAGGCACTCAATGCCCTGAAGCCGCAGGAGGTTCGGGCGCTCACCTTGAAGGCGCAGGGGTATTCGTATGCCGAGATTGGCGAAATCACGGGATGGTCGTATACAAAAATCAATCGGTGCATGGCGGAGGGCAGGAAGCGGTTTCTGCAGGTCTTCGCCGACATCGAGCAGGGACGTCGGTGTGAGGAGCTCGCAGTCGCGCTTTCCGAGATGGCCGATGGCGAGGGCGCCAACGGATCCAGCGAGGCGCTCGAGTTTCACCTGAGGAGCTGCGCCGCCTGCCGAGCCAAGCTGCGCGCGTACCTCACGATCCCGGACAAAATCTTCGAGCTCATGCCCGCTGGCCCGATGCTCGACCAGTCGATGGGCGGCCGCCCGCACGAATGGATCGCCGAGCGCGCCGGAGCCATCGTGGACAAGGTGCGTGAGGCCGGCTACTCGGTGCTCTCGCGCGGCGGCGGTGGGGGTGGGAATGCGGCCTCGGTCGCAGCGGCCGGTGGATCGCGAGGTGCGGGAATGGCGGCCATCGCAAAGGTCCTTGCGATCTGCGGCGCGACGGCTGCCGGCGGCGCAACCTGCGTGGCGACGGGCGTGGTGGATCCCGGCGCAATTGCCGGTGGTCATGACGACAGCAAGCCGACGCTTGAGAGGCCGGCAGAGCCGAGCCCCGCCACGGTCCCTGACGCGCAGCCAGACGCAGCCCCCGACCGACCCCGGACCTTCGGGGGACGAGACGCCTGAAACCGCAGAGCCAGACGCCCACTCCGACGCAGCAGAGGAGTCGGCAGCTGGGGATCGAGGCCACCGGCGCGAGTTCGTCGCCAAGCAGTAGTGGCGGCGAGTTCGGTGGGCCGTCTGGCGGCGGAGGCGGGAGCTCGAGCGGAGGCGGCGGCTCGGGTGGAGGCTTCGGGATCGAGTAAGGGTCGGGGGAAGAGATTGACCGCGATACGACTCAGGTGGGAGATGCGCCTGTTGAGGGGAAAGAGGATCCAGGGCAGATCGGCCGGAAGGCGGACGAGTCCGGCCGTTCGGTTCCTGCTGGCCGTGATGACAGCGACTGCGTTGACTGCACTCGCTCCCGCAGCCGCACGGGCCAACTACGCCGTGCAGCAGTGCAACTCGAATGTGGGCAACGTCGACGCCGCGATGATCCGGCCGTTTGGTGGGGCGACGAAGGTCAGCCAGACGGATACGTGCCTTGGCATGGGGTCTTCGCATGGAGGCCAACGGACAGAGCACCAACAACACCTACGTCGTCTGGCAATGGACGGCCGCCCCGAACACCGTCTTCAAGACGGCTCAGTCAACACTCCATTACTACGCGCAATGGCGGCTATGGCCCGATGAGCAGTGGCAGCGGCTCGCCGGGGTACTCGGCCGTGGGCGGGCCTGGAGATCAGTGGGTCGTCCCAGTCCAGAACAACACCAGCTTCTACGCCATCTACGAGCAGTGCTTCGCCAACCCCTGCTCGAGCACCGCCGCGTTTGCCTACATCACCAACTTCTACGCCGACGTACAGGACCTGGCCGCTCCGTCACTGAGCGCCGCGGGTGAGCTTCTGGACGGCGGCGTAGTCGAGCGGAATCCAAACGGTCAATGGCACCGTCACTGATTCGGGGGGAGGGGCGCGATCGATCGTGATCTTCGTCAACGGTGTTCCCTCCGCCTCGACTGACTTCTGCGGTCCTGACGTCGGCGCGTATTACTCGCATCTCAAGCCCTGTCCGGACTCATCGGGCCCGCGTGCGTTGCAGCTCGACACTGAGCACGATCCGGGCTGGGTGAACGGAGCAAACGATGTCCAGGTCTGCGGTTACGACGTGGGCGGCAATCAGTCGCCCTGTCTTCGCCGAACGGTCCAAGCCGATAACTCCTGCGCCGCGTCCGGAGGGATCACCGCGACATCGCTCGACGCTGGGGCTGACGTCGGCGGTCAATTGCACCGACGTGTATCGCTCACCTCGAACGACGATCCGGTGGTCCGGGGAACGCTGAGGGATGGGGCCGGCAATCCGGTTCCGGGAGCAACCGTCTGCGTGTATCAGACGATCGAGCTTCCCGATGCCGGCCGTGAGCTCGCCACCACCGTCACCACTCAGGCGAATGGCCGCTTCGCCACCAGACTCGGTGCCGGACCATCTCGGACCCTCGACTTGGTCTATCGCTTCAACACCAAGAAGCTCAGCGACCGAATCGAGCTCGACTCAACTGTGGTGCCCACGCTGGACCTTCCGAAGAAGCGCTTGACGAATGGTCAGGCAGCGACCTTCCTCGGCCATCTGCCGGGACCGAACGCCGATGGGCGCGCGGTGGCCTTGCAAGCGCGCGTGGGCCGGAAGTGGCGGACCTTCAAGCAACTTCGAACCGACCCAGACGGCCGGTTCCGCGGTCGTTATCGGTTCACCCAGACAGTCGGGCGCGTGCGCTACCTCTTCCGCGCGCTGGTCAAGAGTCAGAGCGGATATCCCTACGAACCAGGAGCCTCGCGAAAGCGCAAACTGGTCGTCCGGGGCTAGGGCGTCGGCTTCTCGGCTCGCTTGGAGAGGCACCACGCGATCGCAGTGATCCTGGCCTCATTGGTGCCGTCGCCCTTTGCGCTGACGATCCAAGCCTCGCTCGTCGGCTGCGAGCCAATCAGCGCCGCACGGTCATTGTCGACCGTATCCGCCGCCCGTGATTACCCGCGTCCCATCTCGGACACGCCGCCGTGGATGTTGCCCGTGAACGTGCCGTCGGCCGGCGCGGGGTCGTTAAAGTTCGTCTGAGCCCGAACCTCGATCAAGCGCGTCAGATCGCGCGCCGTCACGTTGTACGGCCGGATGCTCTTAGCTAATCGACCGAGTTTTTCGGCGCCGTCCCCTTAACGGCGATCGCCGTCCCGCCCCCGATTGCGATGACGAGGGCGAGGGTGGCTGCCACGTTCGCGTATGTGAGATGACTTCTGAGCCGATGCATGGTCCTCCCTCCTGTGCTTCTTTGAACCCGCCTCGGGCGTCGTTGTTGCTGACCCTATCGGTCGGTCCAAACCTGAAAGTCTCCCGGCGGTGATTAGGAGGGAGCAAGCGTTTCTCGCGGCGACGGCTGCGATCACGGCGATCGCCGGAGTGCTCCGCTACTCGGACGCGAGCGCCGTGATCGCCTTCGCTGCAGCGACGCTCGCCCTCGCCGGCCTCGCCTGGGTGGTCGCCCTCGCCACGGAGCAGGTCGGCATGCGCTTCGGGCCGGCGGTCACCGGTTTCATGCAGTCGACCCTCGGCAACCTGCCCGAGTTCTTCATCGTTGTGTTCGCGTTGAGCTCCGGCGAGGTGGTGGTCGCCCAGACCTCCCTGATCGGCTCGATCTTCGCCAATGCCCTGCTCGTGCTCGGGCTGGTGATCGTCGCGGGATCGATCCGAGCCGACGACAGCTGCATGCGCTTCGGCCGACGGCTGCCGCAGGACACGGCGACCCTGCTGTTCGTCTCGATCTTCGTGATCGTGATCATCGGGCTCTCGATCGCCTCCTCGGACAAGGCGAGCCACCACATCGAGGGGCTCTCGAACGTCGGGGCGATCTGCCTGCTGGTGGTCTACGGCGCCTGGGCCTGGGGTTATCTGCGATCCGAAACGGCGACCGCTGAGTCCGGGGTTGAGGAGACCAAGCCGCGGTTCCCATTCGGCGTCGCCGTCTTCCTTCTAGCCATCGCCGGAACCGGGGCCGCTTTCGTCTCGGACTGGTTCATCCACGCCCTCGACCCGGCGGTCGAGTCCCTCGGGATCTCCAAGGCGTTCGCCGGCCTGGTGATCGTCGCGGTCGCCGGCAACGCGGTCGAGAACTTCACCGGGATCTTTCTCGCCGCCAAGGGCAAGTCGGACCTCGCGATCTCGGTGGTGAAGAACTCGGTCGCCCAGATCGCCGCCTTCCTCTTCCCGGCGCTGGTGCTCACCTCGCTGCTCTTCACCACGCACCTGACCTTCGCGCTCGCGCCCGTATATATAGGGGCGCTCTTCCTGACCGCGATCGCGGTCTGGCAGATCACCGGCGACGGAGAGGCCCAGCTCTTCGAGGGCCTCGCGCTGATCGCGATCTACGTGGTGCTGGCGGCGTTCACGCTCTACGACTGAGCGGGCCGGCCGCTTCGCCTCGGCTAGTCCGTCAGGTCCTCCGCGAGCGCCTCGACCACCCGCGGATCGAACTGGGTGCCGGTGGAGCGACGCAATTCCGCCAGCGCACGTTCTTGACTCAGGGCGCGCTGGTCCTCACGCTTCGCCGTCAGTACGACGTACGCCACGCAGACGGCGAGGATGCGGGAGCCGAGCGGGATCTGGTCGCCGGCCAGGCCGTCCGGGTAGCCGCTGCCGTCGTAGTTCTCGTGGCTCGAGCGGACGAGGGTCGCGACCGAGGCGAGCGCCGGGGCGGAGGCGATGATCTCGGCGCCGGCGCCCGGGAGGTTGCGAATCACGATGGATTCCGCGGCCGGGAGATGGCTCTGGCTCTCGATCACCGCGTCGGGAACGGAGAGCATGCCGATGTTCTGGAGGCGGGCGGCGAAGACGAGGTCGTCGAGCTGCTCGCGGCCGAGGCCGAGCTCTCGGCCGAGGGAGATCGCGTGGTAGGCGACGGCGCGCAGGTGCGGGCCCATCTCGGGGCGGCGGGCGTTCAGGATCGCCATCAGCGCGTCATGGGCCTGGTGCTTCGCCGATTGATGCTGGAGGCGCTTGTCGGCGGCGAGGCGCTGGCCCGCTAGCTGCAGCGCCCGGTCTGCATCGTCGGCGTCGTCGGGCAGCGACACGACGCCGTGGGCTCGGCCGAGCACCGCCTCGCCGTCCTTGGCGCCCGAGACGAAGAGCGCCATCGCGATCTCGCCGGCGTCGCGATCCGCGTCGGGGACCAGCGCGCAGAACTGATCGCCGTCGACGCGGTAGGCCTTGCCGCCGAGATTGCCGACGACGTCGGCGAGGCTGCGGGAGAAGCCGTGGAGCAAGTCGTCGCTCGCCTGGAAGCCCTGGCTGTCGCGATAGTCGGTGACGCCCTCGAGCTCGAGCAGGACGAGGGTCTCCTGCTCACGGGAGGAGAGCAGGTCGCGCAGGTCGCGACGGAGCTGCAGCCGGTTGGCGAGACCGGTCAGCGAATCCACCACGGCGCGGCGATGGTTGTCCTGGAGCAACCACGCGAAGACCGCCCCGATCAGCGCCAGGCCGAGCCAGAAGACGAGATCGGGCACCTTCTGCTGGACGTGGTTGTAGACCAGCAGGCCGGCCGCGATGACCACGAAGACCGCAGGGCCCGAAACCGACCACTCACGCTCGAACGCCCGGATCCGCCTCCACAGGCGGCGCAGGCGCGAGGGCGCGCGGCCATGCGATCTGAGGGTTCGCGATGTCGTCGGGGAGCTCCCGATCGTGTGGGCCTCCATATGTTCCATCTATCGGACAGCGGTCCAGCCGACTCGTCCAATTGGACGAGTGGTGCATAGCTGCACAACGGCCAATCTGGACGTGCCATGCGTGGGCCGTCTGCTGCCTGATGAGTTTTGTGGACCGGGAACAGGCGGCCGGCCCGCTACGGCCTGTCACGGACGGGCCTACGGTGATCGGCTGCGCCGCTCGCCGTGGCTCCCTGATGCTTGGCGATCAGCGTCGCGTGGTGGGCTGGCGGCACCGAGCGGTGTGAAGGGCCGCCGAGCGAAGGGAACATCGAAGCCGCCGCCAGCACCACGAAGACGATCAGAAGCCAGCGCCGGATCTTGGCCCGCTGCATCCACGGTTTTCTACCCGAACGCCGCGGTGTAAACGCGGCCTCAACTGGCGACGAGCCGGCCGACCGCGCCCATCAGCTCCTGCACCTGCTCCTCGCTCGCGCCCTTGCCTCCGCGCATGCAGTTGCGGACGTGGTCGTCCACGAGTCCCAGCGCGATCTTGTTGAGGGCCGCCTGGGCGGCTTCGATCTGGGTGAGGACGTCGATGCAGTAGCGGTCCTCCTCGATCATCCGCTTGACGCCGCCGACCTGTCCCTCGACGCGGGCGAGGCGGTTCATGAGCTGGTCCTTCGATGACTTGTAGCCGGGTGTCTTCGTTTTGGTCATGTGCGAAGTATACCCCCATGGGGTATAGTCGTCAACCAATGGCGGACGTCATCTCCACGATTGGCGAGGGCCTCAAGCAGTCCTTCCTGATGGCCTACGAGGTCTGGTGGGCCCTGGTGCTGGGCTTCGCGATCTCGGCGATCGTCCAGGCCTGGGTGCCGCGGGAGAAGGTCGAGTCGGCGCTATCGGGCAGCGGCTTCACCCCACTCGCCAAGGCGACCGGGCTCGGGGCCGCCTCGTCTTCCTGCTCCTACGCGGCGATCGCGATCGCCAAGTCGCTCTTCCAGAAGGGCGCATCGGCCGCGACCGCGCTGGCCTTCCAGTTCGCCTCGACGAACCTGGTCTGGGAGCTGGGCCTGGTGATCTGGATCCTGCTCGGCTGGCAGTTCACCCTGGCCGAGTTCGTGGGCGGGATCGTGCTGATCGTCCTGATGGCGATCCTCCTGCGCAGGTTCGTCTCGCCGAAGCTCGAGGAGGAGGCCAGGGAGCATGCGGTGCACGCCCAGGTGAAGCATCAGCACGTTGCGGCCGGCGAGCAGATGGGCTGGCGCGAGCGGTTCACCTCGGTCCAGGCCTGGTCGGACGTCGCCCACAACTTCCGGGGGGACTGGAAGATGCTCTGGAAGGAGATCTCGATCGGCTTCCTGCTCGCCGGGTTCATCGGGCTGCTCGGTGACGACTTCTTCAACGCGCTCTTCATCGAGGACGCACCGGCCGGCCTGAAGCTGCTCGAGAACGTGATCGCAGGCCCGATCATCGCCGTGCTCAGCTTCGTCTGCTCCGTCGGCAACGCGCCGCTGGCGGCCGTGCTCTGGTCCGGCGGGATCGGTTTCGCCGGCGTGATCGCGTTCATCTTCGCCGACCTGATCGTGCTGCCGATCGTGGCCGCCTACATCAAGTACTACGGGCGGGCGTTCGCGCTCCGGATCACGGCGCTGATGTTCGTGGTCATCGTCTTGTCAGCGCTCCTCGTCGACGGCCTGTTCAGCCTGCTCGGCCTGATCCCCGATACCCGCCCGACGCGCGACGAGATCTTCAGCTCGATCGAGCTCGACTACAAGCTCGTCCTCAACATCCTCGGACTGGTGATCTTCGCGGCGCTCTTCTATCTGACCGCCCGCCGCGGAGTGACCGACCCGGTCTGCGGGATGAAGGTGGACCGCTCCAAGGCTCTGACGGCCGAGCACGCCGGACGGACCTTCTACTTCTGCTCCGAGCACTGCCGCTCGCAGTTCCAGGCCGACCCCGATGCGTACACACGGAAGGCGGATGGAAGCCTCCAGCCGGATCCAGTCACCTGATCGCTCGGACCTGAACGGGCTTGCAGTCGCGGCGACGACGCACTGCCTGACCGGCTGCGCCATCGGGGAGGTCGCCGGCATGGCGATCGCGACGGCCTTCGGCTGGGGCAACGTCGCGCAGATCGCGGTGGCCGTCGGGCTCGCCTACTTCTTCGGCTTCCTGCTCACCTCGTTGCCGCTGATCCGTGCCCGTCTGGCGCCACGAACGATCGTCACGACGGCCCTGGCCGCCGACACGGTCTCGATCACGATCATGGAGCTGATCGACAACCTCACGGTGATCCTGATCCCGAGCGCTCTCGCCGCCGGACTTGGCGATCCCCTCTTCTACGGCAGCATCGCGCTCGGGTTCGCCGTCGCCTATCCGTTCGCCTTCCTCGCCAACCGCCACCTGATCGCCCGTGGCCGCGGCCACGCAGTCGTCCATCAGCACCATGCCCACTGAGCCGCGCGGTTACCTGCCGGCTCTTCGCTTCCCGGCGCTCACCCGGATCTATGACCCGGTCGTCGGCCTGACGACCCGAGAGCGGCGCTTCAAGGAGCTGCTGATCCAGCAGGCGGCGCCGGCACCCGGACAGCGCATTCTCGACCTCGGCTGCGGCACCGGCACGCTGGCGATCCAGGTGAAGCAGCGCATGCCCGGAGCGGAGCTGGTCGGGCTCGACGCCGACCCCGCCATGCTGAGCCAGGCGCGCGAGAAGGCCGAGCGGGCCGGCGTCGAGCTGGCGCTGCGGGAGGGCTTCTCCACCGTGCTGCCCTTCGAGGGCCGAAGCTTCGACCGGGTTCTCTCCACCCTGTTCTTCCACCACCTGGACCCGGAGCCGAAGCGCCTGACCGCGCGGGAGATCGCCCGCGTCCTTCGCAAGGGCGGGGAGCTGCACGTCGCCGACTGGGGCAAGCCGTCCGACCCGGCGATGGCCGCGGCGTTCCTCGGCATCCGGCTGCTCGACGGCTTCGAGAACACCGCGGACAACCTGCGCGGTGAGCTCCCGCGCATCTTCGAGGACGCGGGGCTGGAGGGGGCCGAGCGCACCGGCGAGCTCCGCACCGTCTTCGGGACGCTCGCGCTGTATCGCGCCCGGCGCGCACGTTAATGGCGCCCCCGAGCGCCGGACCCGAACCGGGACGGGCCCGGCGCTCCGAGGCGCCTAAGTCGCGGTTACCCGCAGGGCGGATTCTTATTACTCGAGCGAGAAGGGCGGGTACTTATCGGTGACCAGCAGGAACGCGTACGCCGCGACCCGCAGGCCCCAGCGCTGCACTCCCACCACGTAGTTGAACACCCCCTGGGGGTAACGCCCGGTGAAGAGGATCGCGAACCAGGCGATGATCACCGCGAAGAACGCCCCGATTCCGAGGAAGAACAGCACTATGTAGTGCGGGATCGCGAGGAACCACTTCACGAGCGGCATGCCGCGGGAGAGGTCGGTCTCGGCGTTCGGGTACTCGATCTCGAGCTTCACCCACTGCTGCTCATCCGTGGAGGGGTAGGTGTCGCTCATCAGCACGAAATAGGTGTGGACGCGGGCCGCGAAGCGGACCAGCTCCCGGTTCCAGTCGAACCACCAGCGCGGGTACTTCTGGCGGAAAAGGATCATCAGCAGCGGTCCGAGGAACAGGACGCCGCCCGCTCCCGCGTAGGTCGTCGCCCGGTCGCCGTAGCCGCCGAACACGTAGTGGTTGACCGTGGCGAGCACGATCACGATGGGGATCACCGTGAAGATCCGGAAGAAGCTCGACAGCCGGTCGAGATCCCGGTCCGGATAGTCGACTGAGTAGGTCAGGGGATAGCTCTCATCCATGTATCGCTCCCTTGGTCTGGATTTCCGTCCCGCGAAAACCGTACGCCGGGCGTCGGACCGCCCCGCGCGATCGCCATCATCTGGGCATGGCTCACCGAATCAGCTGGCTTGACGTCTTCGCCGAGCGGCCCCTGGCCGGCAACGGCCTGGCCGTGGTCGCCGACGCCGACGGGGTAAGCGACGAGAACATGCTCGCCCTCGCGCAGGAGATGCGGCTCTCGGAGACGACCTTCGTGCAGTCGCCCGGCGCGGACGGCGCCGACTACCGCAACCGGATCTGGGACCCCCACGAGGAGCTGCCCTTCGCCGGGCACCCGTCGCTCGGCACCGCCGTGGCGGTGGCTCGCTGGCGGGGGCTCGACGAGGCGAGCTTCGTGCAGGAGACGCGCGCCGGGCTGCAGCCGATCGAGGTCCGGAGGGAGGATCGGAGCTGGCGGGCGTCGATGCTTCAGAACGAGGCGGAGTTCGGCCCGGAGCTCGACCGCGACGCGGTGATGACGGCCGTCGGCCTGCACGCCGAGGACGCCCATCCCGAGCTCGCCCCACAGGTCGTCTCGACCGGGATGAAGCATGTGATGGCGCCCGTCGCCGAGCACGACGCGCTCGCGCGCGCGTTGCCTGACTACTCGACGATCTACGAGCTCTCCGAGCCGTACGGCTCGATGGTCATCTACCTGGCCTGGCCGGACGCCGACGGCCAGACCGTCCGGGCTCGCTCCTTCACGCGAACGGCGCAGATGGGGGAGGACCCGGCCACCGGTTCCGCGGCGGGACCGCTGGGCGCGTACTTCCACCGGCGCCTGGGGACCGAGCGCCTGCTGATTCGCCAGGGTGAGGAGATGGGCAGGCCCAGCGTGCTCGAGGTCGAGATGGCCGATGGCCGCCCCCGGGTCTCCGGTGGCGTCATCCCCGTGATCGACGGAGAGGTCAGCCTGCCTTAGCGCCGCTGCGGCCCCGCCGCAGCCCGCGCAGCCTGTCGCGGACCCGCCGCCTCTTCGCGTCGAGCTGATCGATCAGCTGATCGATCTCCCTGCGCCGCTTGCGAAGCAGGGAGAGCTGATTGTCGATGTGCTCGGACGACTGCTCGAGCACCTCTCGCTGCCGGACCGGGTCCTCGATGCCGGCCCGCCACTCTCGCCGCAGCGTGGCGCGGGCGTTCTCGGCCGTGACCAGCTCCCGGAGCTCCTCGAGGGAGACACCGAGCAGCTCCCGCAACCTGATCAGCTCGTGCAGGTGCTCGAGATCCTCCTCGCCGTAGGTCCGGTGCGCCCCGGGCTCCCTCGCCTCGCCTGGCGCGAGCAGGCCGATCTCCTCGTAGTAGCGAATGGTCCTCGGCGTGGTCTCGGTGAGCGTGGCCAGGTCGCCGATCCGATAGCGGCGCTCCTCGCTCATGCCGCCACCCTCTCGCCGGCAGGCACGGCGGCCGGCTTGGGCTCGGTGGCGTGGCGCGGCCGAAGCAGCGAGACGCCCGCGCCGATCAGCGAGGTGGCCGCGAGCACCCAGAGGGCGGTGTGCATGTTCGAGATGAACGCCTCGAGCTGGTGGGCGGGCAGCCCGGATGCGAGACCGGAGAAGATCTTGAAGAGGACCTCCTTCGGGACGCCGGCGGTCACGACGGCGATCACGAAGGCGATCGAGAGGACAGCGCCGGTGTTCTGCAGCATCATCCTCGCGCCCGCGGCGATCCCCCGTCGGTGCGGCGGCACCGTACCCATCATCGCCGCGGTGTTCGGGGAGTTGAACATTCCCGAGCCGACGCCGACGAGCCCGAGCCAGAGCGCGGTCTCCCAATAGGGGCTGCCCTGCTCGAGCGTCGTCATCGCCGCCAGCGCGACTGCCGAGACGAGCATCCCCATCGCGGCGAGGGCGCGAGAGCCGCGGCGGTCGGCCCAGATGCCGGCGAGCGGCGAGGCGATCAGCATCCCGATCGCCATCGGCGAGAGCTTGATGCCGGCCGTGATCGGATCGTCTCCCTCGACTCCCTGGAAGTAGAAGACGAAGATGAAGAGGAGGGCGAAGCGGGAGAGGCCGTTGATGAACGCGGCACCGGTGGCGGCGGAGAACATCCGGTTCTTGAAGATGGAGAGGTCGAGCATCGGCGCGGTCGTTCGGCTTTCGATCAGCACGAAGGCCGGCAGCAGCACGACGGCGACGGCGAGCGAGACGATCACGATCGGCTCGCTCCATCCTGAGATGCCGCCCTTCGAGACGCCGTAGACGAGACCGGTCAGGCCGGTGAGGAAGACGACGGTGCCGAGCAGGTCGAGCCCCCGCTGGCTGTCGGGTTTCGCCAGCTCGTGCAGGATCAGCCCGCCCCAGACAGCGCCGGCCACGCCGAGCGGGATGTTGAACCAGAAGACCCAGTGCCAGGAGATCGCCACCAGGGCGCCTCCCAGGACGGGCCCGATCACCAGGCCGACCGCGGCGACCATCGTGTTCGTCCCCATCGCCAGGCCGAGCTGCTCCTTGGGGAACGCGTCGGTGACGAGCGCTGCGGCGTTCGCGAACAGGAATGCAGCGCCGACGCCCTGGACGATTCGCCACAGGATCAGCTCGGTGCCGCTGCCCGAGAACCCGGCGCCGAGGGAGGCCAGCGTGAACAGGACGAAGCCGCCGACGTAGGCCTTCTTGCGGCCGAACAGATCGGAGAGGCGCCCGGCGGTGAGGACCAGCACCGTCGAGCTGATCATGTAGGCGAGGATCACCCAGACGAGCTCCAGCAGGCTGGTCCCGAGGGAGCGCTCCAGGTCGGGCAGGGCGATGATCAGCGTTCCCGAGTTGATCGTCGCCAGCAGCATCCCGAGGCTGGTGCAGCTCAGGGCCCACCACTTGTAGTTGTGGTGTTCGGCAGAGACACCCGGCCTGAACCTGCTGCGCTCCGCCCCCTCGGTCATTCTTACGTTCACGTAAGGATTAATCTT
This sequence comes from uncultured Solirubrobacterales bacterium, assembly GCA_963728875.1. Lineage (GTDB taxonomy): Bacteria > Actinomycetota > Thermoleophilia > Solirubrobacterales > 70-9 > DASUPK01. The sequence goes on along the minus strand of CAVSLJ010000001.1, from coordinate 666,279 downwards.
AGCGGGGTGGATTCGACTCTCTGGCAGGCCGTCCTCTTCCTGCACCTGGTCGCGATGGCGTTCTTCCTCGGCGGCCAGCTTCTGCTCGCCGCCGCCGTCGTGCCCGCCCTGCGCGGTGAGCAGAACCGCGATCAGCTCCGCGCCGTCGCCCGGCGCTTCGGCTGGGGATCGCTGGTCGCACTCGGCGTCCTGATCGCCACTGGGGCGGCGATGGCGAGCCATCTCGACCTCTGGAGCGACGGCACGCTGCACGTCAAGCTCAGCCTGGTGGCTGTGGCGCTGATCCTCGTCGGGGTGCACCTGCGCTACTCCCGCGCCCACCTGCTCCAGGCGGCTGTCTTCCTCGTCACCCTCGCGATCGTCTGGGAGGCCGTACGGTTGGGGTCCTGATGGACCGGGACCGCCTCACCTCGCTCATCAAGGAGGAGCGCGAGCGCTTCGCCTCGGGGCACCCGAGATCTCAGAGCGCTCTTCGAGGAGGCCCGGGTCAACCTGCTGGACGGAGTCCCGATGAGTTGGATGTCGCGCTGGCCCGGCGGCCATCCGATCTTCGCGGTGGAGGCAGCGGGTGCGCGGATCACCGATGCGGACGGGATCACCTACGTCGACCTCTGCCTCGGCGACACGGGCGCGATGGCCGGCCATGCCCCGGCCGCCACGTCGGCGGCGGTCGCCAAGCGCTACGCGGAGGGCGCGACCCTGATGCTCCCCACCGAGGACTCGACCTGGGCCGCCGCCGAGCTCGCCCGCCGCTTCGGCCTGCCCAAGTGGCAGCTCACCCTCTCCGCGACGGACGCCAACCGCTTCGCGATCCGGATGGCACGCCAGATCACCAGCCGCAGCCGGATCCTGGTGTTCAGCTACTGCTACCACGGCACGGTCGACGAGAGCTTCATCGTCGTCGGACCGGACGGCCGCCCGGTCTCGAGAGACGGCAACGTCGGCCCTCCGGTCGATCCGACGGAGACCACCTCGGTGGTCGAGTTCAACGACGCCGAGACCCTCGAGCGGGTCCTCGGCGAGGAGGAGATCGCCTGCGTGATGACCGAGCCGGCGCTCACCAACATCGGGATCGTCCTGCCCGAGCCGGGGTTCCACGACGCGCTGCGCGAGCTGACCAGGGCCACCGGAACCCTGCTCCTGATCGACGAGACGCACACCTTCAGCGCGGGACCGGGTGGCTACACGGAGGCATACGGCCTGGAGCCCGACCTGCTCACCATCGGCAAGGCGATCGCCGGCGGGGTGCCCGCCGGGGCGTTCGGCATGAGCGAAGAGGTTGCGGAGCGCATCGGCGGACAGCTCGACGCCGACTACGAGGACACGGGCGGGGTCGGCGGCACCCTGGCGGGCAACGCCCTGACGGCGGCCGCGATCCGCGCCACGCTCGACGAGGTCCTGACGGCCGCGGCCTTTGAGCGGATGATCGAGCTGGCCGGGCGTTTCACCGAAGGCGTTCGGCAGGTGATCGATGCGAAGGAGCTCCCCTGGCATGTGGTCCAGCTCGGCGCCCGGGCGGAATACGGGTTCCTCCCGGAGCCACCGGTCAGCGGAGGCCAGGCGGCGGCCGGCTCGGATCCCGAGCTCGAGGAGTACCTCCATCTCTTCCTGCTGAACCGCGGCGTCCTGATCACGCCGTTTCACAACATGGCCCTGATGTCCCCGGCGACCACGGCGGAGGACGTCGATCGTCACACCGAGGGCTTCGCCGAGGCCTGCGAGCTCCTCGTCGCAAGCTGAGGCGCGATACTCCCGGCGATGCACGATTGCGACGTCGTGGTGGTTGGCGCGGGCCTCGCCGGATTGACGGCCGCGCGAGAGCTGGCCGGAGCGGGTCTCGACGTCCAGGTGCTCGAGGCGCGCGACCGGGTCGGCGGGCGCACGCTGAACCACTCTGTCGGAGAGCGCCCCGAGGACGTCGTCGAGCTCGGCGGGCAGTGGGTGGGACCGACGCAGCACGAGGTGATGGCGCTCGCCGAGGAGCTGGGCCTCGCGACCTACCCCACCTATACCGACGGCAGGAACCTCTTCGAGGTGGACCTCGGCAAGGTCAAGCGCTACAGCGGCACGATCCCGATGCTCGGCCCGCTGGTGATGGCCGACTACGGCCGCGCCGATCTCCGGCTGAAGCGCCTGATCAAGAAGGTCTCGGCCGAGGCCCCCTGGGAGGCGCCCAAGGCGGAGGAGCTCGACGAGCAGACCTTCGCCACCTGGATCAGGGGCGCCGCCCGCACCCGCACCGCGCGCGAGGCGATAGCGGTCGCGTGCCGCGCCGTCTTCGCGGTCGAACCGGCCGAGGTCTCCCTGCTGCACGTGCTCTTCTACGCGGCCTCGTCGGGAGGGTGGGACGACCTGCTCGACACCGATGGCGGCGCCCAGCAGGATCGGATAGTCGGCGGGTCGCAGCTGATCTCGCTGCGGATGGCGGAGGAGCTCGGCGACCGCGTTCGGCTCTCGGCCCCCGTCCGGGCGATCCGCGTGGAGCCGGACGGCGTCGTCGTCGGCGAGCTGCGGGCCAGGCGCGCGATCGTCGCCGTGCCGCCGACCCTCGCCGGGCGGATCGAGTACGACCCGCCGCTGCCGGCGCCGCGCGACCAGCTCACCCAGCGGATGCCGATGGGGTCGGTGATCAAGACCATGACCATCTACGACGAGCCGTTCTGGCGCGAGGACGGCCTCTCCGGATCGGCCATCAGCCTGCCCGGACCTGCGCAGGTGATCTTCGACAACACCCCCGCCAACGGCTCGCCGGGCGTGGTGCTCGGCTTCCTCGAGGGCCGCGACGCCCGCGCGCTCGGCCGGGTCGCCGAGGCGGAGCGCCGCGACGCGGTGGTCGGCGGCCTGGAGCGGATCTTCGGGCCGCGGGCGGCGAAGCCGAGCGGCTACGTCGAGAAGGACTGGAGCGCCGAGCCCTACTCGCGCGGCTGCTACGCCGGGGTCCTCGGCCCGGGCGCCTGGACCACCTACGGCACCTGGCTACGCGAGCCGATCGACCGGATCCACTGGGCGGGGACCGAGACGGCCATCCGCTGGATGGGCTACTTCGACGGCGCCGTGCAGTCCGGGAAGCGGGCCGCCGCGGAGGTCATGCGCACCGAGGGCTCGGCTCTGGGGACGGCGGCCGGGGCCCGCGCCGCCGAGGCCTCGCGCGCAGTTCCCGGATGAGGCTGATCGACGTCCGGCACCTCGGCCGCGAGCGGGTGATCGGCTGCTGGGAGCTCGACGGCGTGCTGATCGACCCGGGGCCGACGAGCTCGGTCGAGAACCTGATCGAGGCGATCGGCGGCGAGGAGCCACGAGCGCTGCTGCTCACCCACATTCATCTCGATCACGCCGGGGCCTCGGGCAACCTCGTCAGGCGCTGGCCCGAGCTGCCGGTCTATGTCCACGAGAAGGGCGCCCGGCATCTCGCGGACCCGTCCAAGCTGCTGGCGAGCGCCGAGCGTCTCTACGGCGATCGGATGGGGCGGCTCTGGGGCGAGGTCGCTCCGGTTCCGCAGGAGAACCTCAAGCCGTTGAGCGGCGGTGAGGAGGTGCTCGGCTTCAAGGTCTCCTACACGCCGGGGCACGCGTCTCACCACGTCAGCTACTTCCACCCCCCGAGCGGCCGCGCCTTCGTGGGGGACATGGCCGCGGTTCGAATTCCCCCGAGCGGTTTCGTGATGCCGCCGACCCCGCCCCCCGACATCGACCTGGAGCTCTGGGAGGACTCGATCGAGCGGATCCTCGATTGGCGGCCCGACAGCCTGGGGCTGACCCACTTCGACGCGGTCGATGATCCGGAGCCGCATTTCGAGCTGGTTCGCGAGCGGCTGCACGAGCAGGGGGAGTTGGCGCGTCAACTCTCCTCGGAGCAATTCGAGGAGCGAATCCGCGAGCAGGTGGGCGAGGCGGCCGACGGGGAGACCGCCGAGGCGCTGTTGCAGGCGGTGCCGCCCGAGCAGCAGTGGTGGGGCCTCGACCGCTACTGGAGCAAGCGAGCCGCACGCAGCTAGTCCGCCTGGGCGCGACCGCAACTGCAGGCGGCCGGACGACTCGCCGATCCGGCTTCGATTCGCCGCGGTCGAGCTGGAGGACGGCATGTCACCCGCCGAGCTCGTCGAGAGGACCGGGCTGGCCCTGACGGCGGCGAAGCTGGACAACGGCAAGACGAGGAGCGGGGTCTAGGCCGGGTCGGGCTGGAGCGGCTCGGAGGCGAAGTGGGGGGCGTGGATCGCGATGGTCCGGTTGCGGCCCTTCCGCTTGGCCTCGTAGAGCGCCCGGTCGGTTCGAACCAGGAGCTCGGCTCCTGACTCCACGCCATCCCACTGGGCGATGCCGGCCGAGACCGTCTCCCCGCTCGGCACGCAGGCTCTGAGGCTCTCCATGACCCGGTGCGCATCCTGCGCATCGGTGGCTGTCAGCAGGACCGCGAACTCCTCGCCGCCGTAGCGGGCGATCAGGTCGGTCGAGCGCAGGCGGGCCCGCCACAGAATGGCGGCATCCTTCAGGTGCGTGTCACCCGCCGGGTGCCCGTTCAGGTCGTTGAACTCCTTGAAGTGATCGAGGTCGAGTAGGGCGACGCAGACCGGTGCGCCCGTGCGCCCCGCCATCGCCAGCTCGCGTTGGAGGGCCTCGTCCCAGGCCCGCCTGTTGGGCAGACCAGTGAGGGCGTCGGTCCGCGCCATCGCTCCCAGCTGGGACTGGAGCCGCTCGCGCTGGCGTACGAGCTCGTTGATCGCGAACCCGGCGATCCCCGCCACGCCCATCCAGAAGGCGGCCGCGAGCGGCTCGAGCGCCGGATAGCCGTCGAATGACGGCGCCGGGATCGCGAGCGTGAGGCCGAGGCCGAACACGGAGACCAGCAGCTGTCCGCGCGTCCCGTAGAAGGCGAACCAGAGGACGGGGAGCAGGACCACCGGCGTGTAGGTGGCGGTGACGCTGTCGTGCGAGCTGCGGACGAGGGCGACCATCACGAACGTCAGCAGCGGCGGGATCGCCTGGGTCCAGGTCGGCAGCCGCTCCCACGGCAGGAGCAGGGCACCTCCCACGATCACCGGAATCAGGGCCAGGGCCAGCACGTCGCCCGTGCTCGGCCAGTCCGGGAGGAGCGGCAGGAAGAGGCAGGCGAGCAGGCCCGCTCCCAGCCACGGTACGCAGCGCAACCACACGCCCTCGCCGTCGAAGGGACGGCCCCGGGTGACGTGTAGCCCCGCGTCGCTCAGGTCCTGCAGCGCCCTCTGCCCTTTGCTGCGCAGCACGCGCGCGAAGGTACCCCGGTACCGGGGGTCAGAACAAGGCCCTTTCTGGGTACCGTCGGGCGTACATGGCGAGTTCCAAGACGCTCCTCATCATCGACATCCAGCGCGACTACTTCCCCGGCGGGGCGTATCCGCTGGTGGATCCGGAGGCCGCGGCCGAGGCAGCGCGCCGGGTGCTCGCGGAGTTCCGCAACGCCGGCGACCCGGTCATCCACATGAAGCACGTCTGGGACGCTCCGGACGCCGAGTTCATGCGGCCCGGGACGGAGGGGATCGAGATTCATCCTGCGGTGGCGCCGGAGGAGGGCGAGCCGGTGCTCGACAAGGAGAACCCGAACTCCTTTCTGGACACCGGACTCGAGCAGGAGCTTCGCAAGCGCGGGGCGGAGGACCTGGTCGTCGCCGGGATGATGAGCTCGATGTGCGTCGACGCCACCGTGCGCGCCGCTGCGGACCTGGGCTTCTCGCCGACGGTCGTTCACGACGCGTGCGCGGCCCCCGACCTCGAGTTCAACGGCGTCAAGGTTCCGGGGGCCGCGGTCCACGCCGCGTTCATGGCCGCGCTCGCCGACGGCTATGCCGAGGTGACGAGCGCGACCGAATTGCTCGCGGCCGGCTAGTAGCTGTAGCCCGCTGACGATCCGCCGGACGAGCTCGAGCTCGTGCTCGTCGCGGCGGAGCCACCGGAGCCGGAATTTGCGGCCGCGCCGCCGGTCGTCGCGGCCGTCCAGGTGAAGGTGGTGCCGCCGAAGCTGTCCATGAAGCCGTTCCCGGTCACCTTGCCGGGGCTGTCCTGCACGAACGTGTAGAGCGGCTTGCCGCCGAGGGTCACCTGTCCCTGCATGACGCCGAGCTTCGCCTGCACGGAGGAGTCCGAAGAGGCGGGCTGGCCGCCGGAGGACGCCTTCAGCGGAATCCAGAAGCTGAGGCACTGGCCGGTGCATGCGATCTTCGAGGCCGTGTCCTGGTCGTTGGTGTAGAGCGCGTTGCCCGTCGAGTCGACGAGCACGGTCCCGACGCCGCCGATCGACTTCGTCGAAACCGTTTCCGAGCCGGAGCCGGCCTGCGCCGGCAATGTGCTCGCGGCGTTCGAGGAGCCGTTGTCTGAGCTGCTGCTGCTCCCGCCGCACGCCGCCAGGCCGATGGCGAGCACGGGCACTGCGATCAGGGTCAGAAACGAACCACGTTTGAAACTCATTGCTGCCTTCCTTCGATCGTCCCCAATGCCCCTTCCGAGGCGGTACTACGAGAGGGGACTACCGAAGGATTGGTCGGCGACTAGCCGCAGCCGGTGTTGTTGCCGCAGCTCGAGCATGTGTAACAGGAGCCCGTGCGCTGCATCATGCCTCCGCACTGGTCGCAGGCCGGGCCCAGCTCGAGGTCGGCTCCGATCTTCGCCGGGATCACAGGCGGGGTGTCGGTGAGCGCCGCCGTCGCGGGCTTCGACTCCCCGTTGGCAGCCCCGTTGCCGTTGCCCTCGCCGTTCGAGTGGCCGTTCTCGCCGTTGGCCGGCGAACCGGTGTCATCCATCGGGAAGGCCTGCTGGGCCTCCTTCTTGGCCCGGACGTCGTCGGTGAGGATGCCGAGGTTCTCGAGGTAGTCGGTGTCCTCGATGAAGCGGCTCGCGAGCCAGCGCATGATGTAGTCCGGCATCGACTTGGCGAAGGGGATCTCCGGGTTGGTCGTGATGCCCTCCGGCTCGAAGCGCATGTAGCTGAACTTCCTGACGTAGTCCTCGAGCGGCACCCCGTACTGGAGGCCGATCGAGATCGCCGTGGCGAAGGCGTTCATCAGGCCCTTGATCGTCGAGCCCTCCTTGCCGATGTCGGTGAGGAAGATCTCGCCGACGGAGCCGTCGGGGTACTTGCCGGCGGTGATGTAGCCCTCCTGCATCCCGATCCGGAACTTGTGGGTGATCGACTCCCGCTCGCGCGGCATCTTGTGGCGCTGGGGCGCCACCTCTGCGGCCGGCTCGGACTTCTTCTCCCCGGCGTCGGTCTTCAGCGCCTGGGCGGTCTTCGAGCCGTCGCGGTAGATCGCCAGAGCCTTGAGGCCCTTGCGCCAGCCATCCGAGTAGGCGTCGGCGATGTCGGAGATCGACGCCGTCTCCGGCAGGTTGACCGTCTTCGAGATCGCGCCCGAGAGGAACGGCTGGGCCGCGGCCATCATGTCGATGTGGCCGGTGTGCGAGATCGAGCGCTCGCCGACCGCCACGTCGAAGACCTCGAGGTGCTCCTCTCTGAAGCCGGGCGCGCCGATGATCGTGTTGTGCTCGTTGATGTAGGCGTCGATCTGCTCGATCTCCGTCTCGGAGTAGCCGAGCGTCTCGAGCGCCAGATTCACGCAGCCGTTGACGATCTTCATCTGGCCGCCACCGACCAGCTCCTTGAACTTGACCAGCGAGAAGTCCGGCTCGATGCCGGTCGTGTCGCAGTCCATCAGGAAGCTGATCGTCCCCGTCGGAGCGAGGACTGTCGCCTGGGCGTTGCGGTACCCGTGCTGCTCGCCGAGCGCGACCGCCTCGTCCCATGACTCGCGGGCGGCATGGAGCAGCGGCTCCTCGACCAGCTCGTCCGAGATCTCGTAGGCGGCGGACTGGTGCATCCGCATCACCTCGTTGTGCGGCTCGCGGTTCACCTCGTAGCCGTCGTACGGGCCCATGCTCCCGGCGATCTCAGCGGACATCTTGTAGCCGCGCCCCGTCATCAGCGCGGTGATCGAGCCGGCGAGGGCGCGGCCCTCGTCCGAGTCGTAGGCGAGGCCGTTGGCCATCAGCAGCGCGCCGAGGTTGGCGTAGCCGAGTCCGAGCTGGCGGAACGCCCTGGCGTTCTCGGTGATCTGCTCGGTCGGGTAGCTGGAGAAGCCGACCAGGATCTCCTGCGCCAGGAAGACGATGTCCACCGCGTGGGTGAAGTCGTCGACGTCGAAGGTCCCGTCCTCATTCCGGAACTTCATGAGGTTCAGCGAGGCGAGGTTGCAGGCCGAGTCGTCGATCGACATGTACTCGGAGCATGGGTTCGACGCCGTGATCGGACCGGTGTTCGGGTCCGTGTGCCAGCGGTTGATCGTCGTGTCGTACTGGATGCCCGGGTCCGCGCACTGCCAGGCGGCGTCGGCGATCTGGTCCATCAGCTCGCGCGCCCTGACGGTCTTGATCGGCTTGCCGTCGACGCGGCCGACCAGGTCCCAGTCCTCGTCGTTCTCGACCGCCTGCATGAACTCGTCCGTGACCCGGACCGAGTTGTTGGCGTTCTGGAACTGGACCGAGGCGAAGGCGTCGGAGTCGAGCCGCATGTCGAAGTCGGCGGCCTTCAGCGCCGCGGCCTTCTTCTCCTCGTCGGCCTTGCACCAGATGAACTTCTCGATGTCGGGGTGGTCGACGTCGAGCACGACCATCTTGGCCGCGCGCCGGGTGCCGCCGCCGGACTTGATCGCGCCGGCCCAGGAGTCGGCGCCGCGCATGAAGCTGACCGGGCCCGAGGCGATCCCGCCCTTGGAGAGGTGCTCCATCGAGCCGCGGATCTTGGAGAGGTTGATGCCGGAGCCCGAGCCGCCCTTGAAGATGATCCCCTCCTTGGTGTTCCAGGAGAGGATGGAGTCCATGTCGTCCTCGACGGAGAGGATGAAGCAGGCCGATGCCTGCTCCTGCCCCGGCTCCTTCCAGCCGACGTTGAACCAGACCGGGCTGTTGAAGGCGGCCTTCTGGTTGACCAGGATCGAGGTGAGCTCGGCGTCGAAGGCGTCGGCGTCCTCATCCGTGGCGAAGTAGCCCTGCTCGCGTCCCACCTCGGCGATCCGGTCGGCGACGCGGCTCACCATCTGCTTGACGGAAGTCTCTCGCTCGGGGGAGCCCGGCTGGCCGCGGAAGTACTTCTGAGCGACGATGTTGGTCGCGTTCTGCGACCAGGTCTTCGGGAACTCGACCCCGCGCTGCTCGAAGGCCGGCCCCCCTTCAGCTTGGGGGTCGCCGATGATCGCGTCCCGCGTCTCCCACTCGAGCTCGTCGTAGGGATGCACTCCGGGCGAGGTGAACCGGCGTTCGATGACGAGGCCCTTCTCGGTGGTGATCGGCGCCTTGGAAGTGGCCCTCGGCATCAGTTTTCTCCTCTCGCTCGGCTATTGGGGTGAGCACCGCAGCATCCTCCGCCGTCCGGACGGAACCGAGGTCTCGCTAATTCGTTATTTGCGGGGATTTTCACGAGGCGCTCCGAGCGGCGTCCGGCAGAGTTCCCGCAAACTGCAGATAGGCCCCGCGGTCGATCTTCTCCAGTCCGTCGAGACAGATCTCGCCGATCCGCCCAGCCGAAAGCTCGCCACCGCTGTCGCGGACCTCCTTCTCCACGACATCGGCAATGAGGGAGAGGCGACGAGGATCGACGTCGCGCTTGTGGGTGGCACCGGCGAGGCTGCTCAGCAGCTTCTGTCGATCGAACGGTTGGCGGCGGCCGTCGCGCTTGATCACCTTGAGCGTTTCCGGCACCGCGCGCTCGTAGGTGGTGAAGCGATGGCCGCAGGACGAGCACTCGCGGCGACGGCGGAGGGCGCCGTCGGGGACACGGCGCGTCTCGAGGATCTTGGTCGGAGAATCGCAGCGGGGACAGTTCACTCGGTTGAGTGTATCGAAGGCTAGTGTTCGACAAACACCAGCAATGAAGAAGCCACTAGATCTAGTGCTTCCAACGAGCCAGGATCGGCTTTTGGCCAATTAGCACCGCTATAGCGTGCATAAGTGACCAATCGCCGGGGCGGCCCCGGTGGGCCACCTTCATTGCCGCTGTTCCGACCCTTCCCGCTGTTCCGACCCTTCCCGGTGTTCCTACTCTTCAGGGGGTGGCGGAGTACTTCTTGGTGGAGCGCGGCAAGGGTCCGTCCTGGGATCACGCCCGCGGGCGCCGCGAGCAGGAGGGCTGGGACGAACACGCCGCCTTCATGGATGGACTCGCCGAGGACGGCTTCATCGTCCTGGGCGGGCCGATCGGCGAGGGCGACGGTGAGAACACCCTGCTCGTCATCGACGCCGAGGACGAAGCGGCCATCCGCGCCCGCCTCGCCGAGGACCCGTGGCCGGAGGAGCTGCTGACGATCGAGTCGATCCGCCCCTGGTCGGTTTGGCTGCGCGCCTCCGGCTCGCGGGGCTAGTTCTCCGCCAGCAGCTTCGCGAGCTTCTCCGGCGTCTTCGCCTTGTCCACGGCCGAGTAGAGGACGAGGCGCTGCTCGGGGTTCTCGTTCGGGCGGAAGGGGGCGTGCTCGAAGTAGAGCTTGCCGGCCGTCGGGTGGTTGAGCACCTTGCGGCCGACCCCGCTGGTCGCGACCTCGTGCAGGTCCCACCATTCGCGGAACTCCGGGCTGCGCTCCCGCAGGGCCGAGATCAGGTCCTCGAAGTCGGGGTCGCCGACGTAGCGGGCGGCCTCGCCGCGAAAGCGCGCGACGATCCGGCGAGCGCCCTCCTCCCAGTCCGGATGGAGCTTGCGGCTGGCGGGGTCGGTGAAGAGGCGCCAGAGCAGGTTGCGTCGTCCCTCCGGCATTTCGGCCGGGTCGCCGAAGACCACCGCGTGAGCCCGGTTCCAGGCCAGGATGTCGAAGCGCCGCCCGGTGATGCAGGCCGGATTCGGGTCCAGGTTCTGCACCAGCCGCCTGATCGTCGGGTCGACGGTCTCCTTGGGAGCCCGACCTGGCACCACCTCCTCGCCGCGCCCGAGCAGCATCAGGTGGGCGTGCTCGGCCGGGGTCATCTCGAGGGCGCTCGAGATCGCCTCGAGGACCGAAGCGGAGGCGCGGACGTCGCGGCCCTGCTCGAGCCAGGTGTACCAGGTGGTTCCCACGCCGGCGAGCTGGGAGACCTCCTCGCGGCGCAGGCCGGGGGTCCGGCGCCGGCCGCCGCCCGGCAAGCCGACATCCTCGGGGCGGAGGGCCTCGCGGCGGTTGCGGAGGAAGTCGGCGAGCTCGGCGCGGCGCGGGGCCCCGTCGCCATTCGCCTTTGCCGTCTGCTTGGGTGGTGCTTTTGATACCAGGATAAACCCCTCTCTTGTACCTGGATCAACATCGTCGCACACTGTCCGTCAGATGGCAAGCGAAACCGCCCAAACCGATCTCACGGACCACAGGGGGTCCCCGTTGAACTCACAGATGGATCAGACGACCGCACCCGAGCCCGCTCATCGCAGCCCCTGGCTGCTGCCGGTGCTGTTCGCACCGGTGTTCATGGTCCTCCTGGACGTCTTCATCGTGAACGTGACGGCGCCGTCGCTGCGCGCCGACCTCGGGGCCAGCGACTCCGACCTCCAGTGGGTCGTCGCCGCCTACCTGCTCACCTACGCGCTCTCGCTGATCACCGGCGGGCGACTCGGCGACATCCTCGGCCGCCGCCGGATGTTCAAGTTCGGGATCGCCGGTTTCACGATCGCCTCGGCGCTCTGCGCGGCAGCGCCGAGCCCGAGCGCCCTGATCGTCGCCCGGCTGCTGCAGGGCTTCGGCGGCGCCGCGATGTGGCCCCAGGTGCTCTCCATCATCCAGGTCGAGTTCTCTCCCGCCGAGCGGCCCAGGGCCCTCGGCTTCCAGGGCCTGGTGCAGGGGCTGGCCGCCATCTCCGGGCAGATCGTCGGCGGCGGGCTGATCGCGCTCGACCTGCTCGGGCTGGGGTGGCGCTCGGTCTTCCTGATCAACATCCCCGTCGGGCTGATCGCCCTGCTCTCCGCCGACAGGCTGATCCCCGAGTCCCGCTCGGAGACCGCCCGCAGGCTCGACCTGCTCGGGGTCGCACTCGCCACGGTCACGCTCAGCCTGGTGATGATCCCGGCCGTCGAGGGCCGGGAGCTCGGCTGGCCGGCCTGGACGTTCGCCTGCTTCGCGGCCGCGCCGCTCGCCGCCGCGCTCTTCGTCGCCGCCGAGCGGCGGATCACGGCCCGCGGCGGCTCCCCGCTGGTGGAGCTCCGCCTGTTCGAGACGCGCGGCTTCCGGATCGGCCTCGTCTCGGCGACCAGCCTCTACTTCGCGATCTCGTTCTTCTTCCTGCTCGGGATCTACCTGCAGGAGGGGCTCGGGCTGAGCCCGCTCGAGTCCGGCCTCGCCTTCACGCCGATCGCGGTCGCCTTCGTCACCGCGTCGCTGACCGGCCCGCGCCTCGCCGAAGGCGTTCGCGAGTATCTGCCTCAGATCGGCGCGACCCTCGCGGCCCTCGGCCTGATCACGACGATCCTCGCGGTCCAGGCGACCGGGAACGGCTCGGTGTCGGCCTGGCTGCTCCTGGCGATGGTGCCGTTCGGCGCCGGGATGGGCACCGCGATTCCGCCGCTCATCCACCTGGTCCTGCGGGCCGTCCCCACTTCGGATGCCGGGGCGGCCTCCGGGACGCTGGTCACCGCCCAGCAGATCGGCAACGCGCTGGGCGTGGCGATCGTCGGGACCGTCTTCTTCTCCGAGCTCGGCTCCGGGACGAGCGCGGGCTCGTTCGGCGACGCCTTCACCGTCGCCATGGCGGTCCAGGCGGCATTCGCCCTGACGGCCGCCGTGCTGGTCTCGCGGGCGCGCCGGACCGCCACCGAGCGAGCGCCGGCGGGGATGCCGGCGAGCGAGGGCGCCTAGCCCTTCAGGTACTTCGCCACGGTCCCCTCGGCGAGGGCGGTTTCACCCAGGCTGGTGGCCTTCAGGCGAGCACCCGGTCCCCCCGGACCCATCTGAATGACGAGGCCGGCGTTTTCGAGCGCCTGGATGGCCTCCCGTGTTGGTTGCCCGGACGGGCACCCTCGGGGCCGAACGCGGGCATGACGGCCTCCGCCAGCTCCGCGACGGGCAGCGACTGCAACCGCTCAGCCTCGGCCTCCGCCGCCTGTTGCCGAGCGGCCTTCTCCTCCTTGTTCCCAAAGAGCGCCACGCGTCGGCGAGACTAGCGCCAGCGGGAGCTCCACGTGGCTATGGTTGGACCGAGAATGGCGTCCGATGAAACGCAGTCCGGCCCCGATCCGCTTGGGGCCGCTCGCGATGCAGCCGGTGCTGCCGGCGAACGGCTCGGCGCGGCTCGCGACGCCGCGGGCAAGCAGGTAGCGGCCGCGCGCGAGACCGCCGCCCTGGCTGCGCACGCGGCGGCCCACAAGCTCTCGCAGAAGCCACGACTGCGCGGCGTCTCCCACCAGTGGGCGTTCTTCGTCTCGCTCGGCGCCGGCGCCGCACTGATCCTCGCCGCCAGCGGCACCACCGCCGTGATCGCGATGTCCGTCTACGCCTTCTCGCTGTCGGCGATGCTCGGCACCAGCGCGCTCTATCACCGGGTCACCTGGACGCCGGAGGTGAGGCAGTGGATGCGCCGTCTCGACCACACCATGATCTTCGTCTTCATCGCCGGCACCTACACGCCGTTCGCTCTGCTCGTCATGCACGGGACGCTGGCGAACGTCGTCCTGATCGTCGTCTGGGCCACGGCCGCCGGTGGCCTCGTCCTCAACCTCGTCTGGATCACCGCCCCCTACTGGGTCACCACGGTGATCTACCTGAGCACCGGCTGGGTCGCGATCGTCAGCCTGCCGCAGCTCTGGAACGAGATCGGGCCGTTCGGGGTCGGGTCTGATCGCGCTCGGTGGCGTCCTCTACTCGGCCGGCGCCGTGGTCTACGCGAAGCGCAAGCCGGACCCGCGGCCGCAGGTCTTCGGCTACCACGAGATCTTCCACGTGCTCGTGATCGCCGCCGCCGCCGTTCAGTACGTCGCCGTGGCGGTCTACGCGCTGCCCTCCGGCTAGCCCCCGGTTTCGAGCAGCTCGACCCTGTACCCGTCGGGGTCCCGGACGAAGCAGAGACGCGAGCCTTCCTCGTGGATCCGGTAGGGGGGCTTCTCCGGCTCGATCCCCATCTCCCTGAGGTGCTCGAGCGTGACGTCCATGTCGTCGACCGTGAGAGCGACATGACCATAGGCGGTGCCCAGCTCGTAGCTCTCGACGCCGAAGTTGTGGGTCAGCTCGAGCTCGGGCAGCTCCTCACCCGGCACGCCCATGAAGATGTTGATCGCCTCTTCGCGGATCGGCATCTCGCGGCGCTTTTCGAGCCCCAGAGCCTCGTAGAAGGCGACCGATCGATCGGGTCGGTGATGCGGTAACAGGTGTGGATCAGCCGCACGGTTCGAACTCTAAGCGACTCGGCCGTCGTGCCGTAGGACTGTGGTTAGAGTGCGCGGCTCGTTTTGGCCGCCGTCGAGATCAGCGAGATCAGCAAGCGCTTCGGCTCCGTCCAGGCCGTCTCCGGACTCTCCTTCGAGGTCTCCGCCGGGAGGGTCACCGGATTTCTCGGCCCCAACGGCGCGGGCAAGAGCACGACGCTCCGGATGCTCCTCGGCCTGGTGCACGCGGACGGCGGGACGGCCACCTTCGGCGGCCGCCGCTACGGCGAGCTCGAGGACCCGAGCGCCGAGGTGGGTGCCGTGCTCGAGGACGCGAGCTTTCACCCAGGGCGCAGCGGGCGCAACCACCTGCGCATTCTCGCCGCGGCCGGTGGCCATCCGGCGCCGCGGGTCGATCGGGTCCTGGAGGAGGTCGGGCTCCGCGATGCGGCCAATCGCCGCGTCCGCGGCTACTCGATGGGGATGCGCCAGCGGCTCGCCATCGCCGCGGCCCTGCTCGGCGACCCGGACGTCCTGATCCTCGACGAGCCGGCGAACGGACTCGACCCGCCCGGCATCCGCTGGATCCGCGGCCTGTTGCGCGAGCAGGCTGAGCGCGGACGCGCCGTCCTGGTCTCGAGCCACCTCCTCTCCGAGGTGGCCCAGAGCGTCGACGACGTCGTCGTGATCTCGCACGGAACTCTCCGGGCGAGCGGCACCCTCGAGAGCGTCCTCGGGTCCTCCGAGGGGCCGGTGACGCGAGTCCGCTCGGCGGACGACGCCTGCGCTCGCCGCCGCCCTCGAGCGGCAGGGGATGTCGGTCGCCCGCGGAGCGTCCGGGGAGCTCACCGTCACCGGCGTCGCAACCGAGGCCGTCGGCCGGGTCGCGAACGAGGAGCGAATCGCCCTGATCGAGCTGGTGCCGGTCTCGAGGTCCCTGGAGGAGGCGTTCTTCGATCTGACCGAGGGAGAGACGGAGTGAAGCGGCTGCTCCGCGCGGAGCTGATCAAGCTGCGGACCACGCGCACGTTCTACGCCCTGGCGGGCGTCGCGATCGGGATCTCGCTGCTGATCACGATCCTCATCGCCTCAACCGAGGAGCCGACGCAGGACAGCGTCCTCACCGACGTCTTCCAGAACGACGCCAGCACCCTCTTCATCATGATCCTCGCGATCGTGGGCATCACCGGCGAGTGGCGCCACCGCACGATCACCAGCTCTCTGCTGGCCGCGCCCAACCGCATCCGCTTTCTCGCCGCCAAGACGCTTGCGTTCGCCGCCGCCGGGACCCTGCTCTCGCTGGCCATCTCGATCTCGGTCTCGATCGCCGGCTTCGCGATCCTCGGCGCGCGGGATCTGCCCACTCCGCACCTGGATGACCTGCTCGAGTTGATCGCCCGCAACGCCGGGGTGGCGGCGCTGCTCGGCGCCTTCGGGGTGGGAGTCGGCTCGCTGGTGCGCAACCAGCCGGTTGCGATCGTCGGGATCCTGATCGCTGCGTTCGTCGTCGATCCGCTCCTCGGCCAGTTTGCACCCAAGGCCGAGGTGTTCAGCCCGACCGGCGCCCTGCCGAGCGCGATCCAGGGGATCAGCCCGGACGACGTCGGCATGGAGAAGGTCGACTTCCTCGCCGCCGTCCCCGCTCTGGGCGTGATGCTCGTCTGGATCGGCGCGCTCTTCGGGTCGGGGGCCGCGCTGCTGGTCTCGCGGGACGTCGAATAGTGTCGGCCTAGCCGAACCCAAACCGAGGAGGGGAAAAATGGCTGAGCTGACTGAGCAACAGGAGCAGGCGCGGAAGCTCTGGTCCTCGGGCGACTACGCGTCGGCGATGTTCCACATCGCGGGCGTGGGGCCGCGGGCGGTCGAGGCCGCCGGCGTGACCGGCGACGATGTGGTTTTGGACGTCGCCTGCGGCAGCGGCAACGCGACCATTCCGGCCGCGAAGACCGGCGCGAGCGTGACGGGCATCGACCTGACCCCGTCGCTGCTCGAAGCGGGCAAGGCCGCCGCCAAGGAGGCCGGCGTCGAGATCGAGTGGATCGAGGGCGATGCCCAGAAGCTGCCCTTCGACGACGCGAGCTTCGACGTCGTCACGTCGGTCTTCGGTTGCATGTTCGTTCCGGACCAGCGCACCGAGGCCCAGGAGATCGCCCGGGTGCTGAAGCCGGGCGGGCGCATGGCCGTCTGCGCCTGGACCCCCGCGGGGAACATCGGGCAGATGTTCATCACCACCGCCAAGCACCGGCCACCGCCCCCCGAGGGCTTCCAGCCGCCGATCCTCTGGGGCGACGAGGATCACGTGGGCCAGCTCTTCGAGGGCACGGGAGTGGACCTCGACATCGAGCGCACGACCGTCGAGTTCAAGGGCAACTCAGCGGATGACTACTTCGAGGAGATGGAGCGTGATCTTCCGCCGATCGTGGCCTCGAGGGAGCTGCTCGAACCGGAGGGCAAGTACGAGGCCCTGCGCGACGAGCTGCTGAACCAGTTCAGGGACAGCAACGAGGCCGAAGAGGGCTGGAGCTCCTCGAACGAGTACCTGCTGATCAAGGGGACGAAAAGCTAGCGGCCACCAGGCCGCTCCACTTTGGAGCGGAGGGCGAAGCCCGGAGCGACTTAGGTGGGGCGGCCGCTTGTGGCCGTATATCCGGCGGCGGTGTTTGTGGCCGCCGTTGATTCTTGAAGCCGTCCCGCGAATTCGTCCTTCGCCGCCTCGATCAGCCGCTGGACCTCGTCCTCGCGGCCCTGCTTGATCAGCTCGATCGGGTCGGGTTCGCCGTTGACGATGCCCTCGAAGAACTCCTTGCGGTCCTGATAGGTGGGGAGCGTGCCCTTCGCCCAGCCGCGGTGGTCGTTGAGGATCACCGCCAGGCGGGCGTAGGCCTCGCCGAAGGAGTCGGCGATCTCCCGCTTCATGCGCTTGGCGAGCGCGGGCGACGCGCCGGCGGTCGAGATGGCGATCGCCAGCGGCCCGCTGCGCACGATCGCCGGCAGGATGAAGTTGCAGAGCGGCGGCACGTCGACGACGTTGACCAGCATCGCCCGGCGCTCGGCGCCCTCCGAGACCGAGATGTTGACGTCCGTGTCGTTGGTCGCCGCGATTGCGAGGAAGGCGCCCTCGAGGTCGCCGTCCACGAAGGTGCGCTCGTCCCAGGTGATCGAGCCCTCCGCGGCGTACTCGGCGAGCTCCGGGATGACCTCGGGCGCGACGACGTGGACGTCGCCCCCGCAGAGCAGCAGCCCATCCACCTTTTCGAGCGCGACGTCGCCTCCGCCGACCACCAGGCAGCGGCGGCCCTTGAGCTTCAGGCACGCCATGTAGAAGGGCGTCTCCAGCATGTCCCGCACGCAGGTCTGGTCGCAGATCCCGCGCTTGAACTGGCAGACGCACTCCTTGCCCTCGAAGGCCGCAGCCGGCATAGCCGAGAGGTTAGAGGTGATCAGGCATCGGCCGCGAGCGTCTCCTCCAGGCCGGAAGCGATCGTGCGCTGGGCGCTCCAGCCGAGCCGCTCGGTGGCGAGCCTCGTGTCGAGCACGGTGCGCTCGACCTCCCCCGTGCGTGCCGGGGCCAACTCGGGCTCGAAGTCGTCGCGGCCGGAGAGGTCTCCGACCTGCTCGACCAACTCGAGCACGGTCGTCTCGATGCCCGTGCCGACATTGAGCGGGCCTCCCTCCTCGCTTTCCTCCATCGCCAGGAGCGCCTCGATGACGTCTGCGACATGGATGTAGTCGCGCGTCTGCTCGCCGGTGCCGAACACGGTGGGCCGGCCGCCGTCCTGCGCCAGGTCGCAGAAGATCGCGACCACGCCGGCCTCCGTGGCCGGATCCTGCCTCGGTCCGTACACGTTTCCGAGGCGCACGGTCCCGCCCGAGAGGTCCCGCGTGCGCGAGTAGAGGCCCACGTATCCCTCGGCCGCCAGCTTGCTCTGCCCGTAGACGGAGAAGGGCTCGCAGCGGGCGGTCTCGGCGAAGGGAAGCTCGTCCGGCCGTTCCTCTCCCTCTCCATAGATGGCGCCCCCGGTGGAGGTGAAGACCAGCCTCGAGGCGCCGGCGCGGGCGGCCGCCTCCAGCACGTTCACCGTGCCCACCACATTGAGGCGTGCGTCGAAGCCCGGGTCGGCCATCGAGCGCCGGACGTCGATCTGGGCGGACAGGTGAAAGGCGCTCTCCGGCTTGAATCCATCGATCGCCTCGAGCACCGCCTGAGCGTCTGCGACGTCGAGCTCGGTGACGCGCACACCCGCCTCCAGCGCGCCCGCCAGGTTCTCGCGCTTGCCGCTGGAGAAGTCGTCGAGCACGAGGACCTCGTCTCCACGCGCGGCCAGAGCATCGACCAGATGCGAGCCGATGAACCCCGCGCCGCCTGTCACCACGGATTTCACGGGAGAGAGCCTATGGGCCCGCGACGTCCTCGATTGCGGCGACCACGGTGTCGGGGGCCTTGCTGAGGATCTGCGTGTGCTTGTGCGGTGTCGTCGCGAATACGGACACGCGCTTGCTGATCTCCTCGGCGTCGGCGACAGCAGCGCGCACCGTGCGCATCTCGTCCTCGGTGGCGCCCGAGTGGCCTCCGGTGCCCACCACGAACACGGTCGGGCATTCCAGCGCCGCGAAGTCGGGTCCGAGTTCGCCGTTGACCGCGTCCATCTCGATCACGACGTTTGCGGACTCGGCGGGAGACATCCGGGCCGAGCGGCCGAGCGCTGCCAGGATGCGCATGATCCATCCCAGCCGGCGGAACTGGCTGCGGACCTTCTCCTTTCCGGCCTCGTCCAGCATGGCGATCGGGTACGCGCCGTCTATGAGCACCAGTCCGCCGACCCCCGCGGGGTGCTGAGCCGCGTATCGCACCGCGATCGTGGCGCCGTAGGACCACCCGACGAGGATCGGGCGTTCGATGCCGGTCGCGTCGATGACCCGCCCGATGTCGTCGACGGCCGCCTCCACGGAGTAGTCGGCCGATCTGCCCGACTTCCCGCGCGCCCGCGCGTCGAACCGCACCGCGCGGTATCTCCCGTCGAGACGGCGGATGACGCGGCTCCAGTTCTGCACGGTGCCGAAGCCGCCGCTGAGGAAGAGCAGGGCAGGCGCGCCGCCCGGGTCGTCGACGGCGTAGAGCCGAGTGTCTGCGGCAGGAATCATGAATTCTCGTGACATCGCCTGGCCTGTCATTTGAACAGGTCAAGCCCCCTCAGCGCTTGGAGCGGCCCGAGGCCCCCTGCTACTCTCGCCGACCTCATTCGGCCTATATGTATGTAGGGGGCGTCTAGCGTCGCGGCTACCGTGAGGGGCCACATATGCGACTGATAGTCACCGAGAAGAACAACAGCGCGAAGAAGATCGCCGAGATCCTGAGCGGCGGATCCGCCAAGGAGGGCGCCTCCTACAAGACGCCCTACTACGAGTGGACCGACGAGAACGGCGTCGACCAGATGACGATCGGCCTCAAGGGTCACGTCCTCAAGCCCGCGTTCCCCGAGTCTTACAACAACTGGCAGGAGACCAATCCACGCGACCTGATCGACGCCGATCTGATCAAGGAGCCCACGGACAAGAACGTGGTCCGGGCCCTGAAGAAGGTGGCCGCCGACGCCGACGACCTCGTGATCGCGACCGACTACGACCGCGAGGGCGAGCTGATCGGCCTGGAGGCGTTGCAGGAGGTGGTCGCCGCCAACCCCGAGCTCGCCACCGCCGAGGGTGTGCACGAGGACGGCACGCCCGTGAAGCGCGCCCGCTACTCCGCCCTCACCAAGGACGAGATCGAGCGCGCCTTCGGCGACCTCGACGAGCTCTCGATGCCGCTGGCCAACGCCGGCGCCGCTCGCCAGGACATGGACCTGATCTGGGGCGCGACCCTGACGCGCTCGGTCTCGATGGCCACCCGGCGCTTCGGCTCCAACTTCCTCTCCGTCGGCCGGGTGCAGAGCCCCACCCTCGGCCTGATCGTGCAGCGGGAGCTCGAGCGCCGCGCCCACGAGCCCGTCCCCTTCTGGGAGGTCACGGCGACCTTCGCGCACGCCGACGGCAACTTCGTCGCGGAGCACACGACCGACAAGTTCTGGGAGGAGAAGGAGGCCAAGGAGGCCGTCGCCAACTCCAAGACCCCCGGCACGGTGAAAGAGATCACGGCCCGCAAGAACACCCGCAAGCCGCCGACTCCGCTCAACACCACCGCCTTCACCACCGACGCCTCCAGCCGTCTCGGCATCACGCCCTCTCGCGCGATGCGGATCGCCGAGGACCTCTACATGGACGGCTACGTCTCCTACCCGCGGACGGACAACACCGTCTATCCGAAGTCCCTCGACACGAAGGAGCTCGTCAAGCAGCTGGTCGCCGTAGACGACTTCAAGGCCGCCGAGTTCCTGCTCGATGGCCGCGAGCTCGAGGCGACCCGCGGCAAGAAGGAGACCACGGACCACCCGCCGATCTACCCGACCCAGGCCGTCAATCCGGTGCGGCTCGAGGCGCGCTCGGAGGCCCACCGGAAGGTCTACGAGCTGATCGCCCGCCGCTTCCTCGCCACCTTCTCGCCGCCGATGATCAGCGAGGGGACCCGCGCCAACATCGAGACCGCGAAGGGGACGGACTCGGCGGAATCAGGTGAGACGTTCTTCGTTCGCGGCTCGGTCGTCGTGGATCCGGGCTTCGCCGCCATCTATACCTACGCCCGCTCGGCGGACACCGAGATCCCGAAGCTCGAGGAGGGGCAGGAGCTCACCATCGAGAGCGTCGACCTGGAGAGCAAGGAGACACCGCCGCCGCCCCGGATCAGCCAGGGCAAGCTGATCGAGATGATGGAGGAGGCCGGCCTCGGCACCAAGGCGACGCGCGCCGACATCATCCAGAAGCTCTACGACCGGGGCTACGTCTTCAACAACCCGCCGGAGCCCTCGGAGACGGGGATCGCGATGTCGAAGGCGTTCGAGAACTACGTGCCGCGCATGGCGACGCCGGACATGACCGCCGAGATGGAGGCGGAGATGGACCAGATCGCCGCCGGCGAGATGACCAAGGACGACGTCCTCAAGGACAGCCGCGACATGCTTCGCTCGGCCTTCGACGAGATGGGCGACGACGTCAAGACCGAGGACGAGGACGCCAAGTGGCGCAAGTTCGCCCGCGAGGTCTGGGCGGGCATGGACCAGGACCGGATCCTCGGCCCCTGCATCGTCTGCGAGGAGGCGGGCCGAAAGCAGGAGGACGGCTCCCCCCACATGCTGCGGATCATCAAGGCGCGCAAGTCGGGCAAGCGGTTCGTCGGCTGTTCCGGCTGGGACGCCGACAACCCCGACTCACCCGACTCCTGCGACACGACCTTCCCCCTGCCGCAGCGTGTCCGCGGCCTCTACAAGATCGAGGAGCTTTGCTCCGTCTGCGGCCGCACCCCGCGCCTGCAGGTGGTTCCCTGGCGCGGCCGTCCCTGGAAGCTCTGCCTGAACGACGAGTGCCCATCGATGGCCGAGATGAAGCGCCGCCGCGCGGAGCGCGAGGCCGCCAAGGCCGCGAAGGAGGCCGCCGAGGCCGCGGAGAAGGACGGCAAGGCCGCCGACTCCGATGCGAAGGGCGGGGACGCGGTCAAGGAGGCCGAGAAGATCGCCGGTCAGGCCTCGGCCACGAAGGTCAAGCGAGCGCGCGGCAACGGCGCGAAGGCGAAGAACGGCGCGAAGAAGAGCGGCGCGAAGTCCGGGAACGGCTCAAAGGCCAAGCCCCGGGCGAAGAGCTAGCCGCTCGCCTGGATCCACCGGCCGCCGGTCGAGGTGCAGCTGGCGACCGGGTCCCCGCTCGGATCGGTCTTGCAGGCCCAGTCGCCGATCGTCGTCCCTGACCCTTGGAGGGCCGAGAGCAGGACGTCGTGCGCCTGGCCGCAGCCGGCGGGATCACCGTCCTTGGCGGAGGAGGTCACGGGGTAGGTCCTGCCGCCGTTCGCCGTGCCGCTGCCGATGATCGGGTCGCAATTCTCGGTGCGGACGACCGGCTTCGCCACCGGGGCCGCGGCGGACGGCGTGGTCAAAGCGGGGGATGCGACGGTCGCGGTCGGCGTCTCGGGCGTGGTCGCCGGGATGGTGTCGGCGACCGAGGCGTTGTCGTCATCGCCCCCTGAGGAGATCAGCACGGACGCGACCACCGCCGCCGCGACCAGGGCGCCGATCGCCGCCCACCGGGCATAGGAACGACTGCGGCCGGGGCGCAGGCTCGGCTTGGTCGCCTCGGCCTTGGCGGCTGCCGCGGTCTTGGCGTCACCCTCGATCTCGGGGATCGCGGCCGCTGCGGCCCTGGCCTCGGCCTTCGACCCCGACTTCGGACGATTGCTGGGCTTTTTCGGGGCCGCCACGGCCGCGCATTATTGAGAAGCCCCTGCGACCGGGCGCCGGTTCTCTCTCGCCTGCAAGCGAAAGGGCGGCCCGGAGGCCGCCCCGCTGAGCGTCGCTCAGTCGCTCGGGTTAGGCGCTCTCCTCGCCTCCACCCTCGTCCCCGCCGCCCTCCTGGCCACCGTCATCGCCGCCGCCCTCCTCGGGGGCGCCGCCGCCTTCCTCCACATCGGGTGCGGGTGTCTCCGGTGTCTCCAACATCGCTCCTCCTCTCCTCTCGGGTATCCCCGCGCTACCCGCACGGGGCGCGGGAAAAACCCGCGGGTAGCAGGTAGTTAGATGGCTGGACAGCGACCCGGGCACCGCCGGCGGTTAGCCTGGATCCGCGATGTTCATCTCCCTCGAGGGAATCGACGGCTCAGGCAAGACCACCCAGGCCAAGCTGCTGGCCAAGGCGCTCGGCGACGTCGTTCTCGTGCGCGAGCCCGGGGGCACCGAGACAGGGGAGCGGATCCGGCAGGTGCTGAAGGACCCGAGCCTCGAGCTCGACCCTCTCGCGGAGCTGCTCCTCTTCTGTGCGGCGCGGGCCGAGCTGGTCGCCCAGGTCGTCGCACCCGCGCGCGAAGCGGGCCGGGACGTGGTCTGCGACCGCTTCAGCGATTCGAGCGTGGCCTACCAGGGGGTGGCTCGCGGCCTCGGGGCCGAGCGGGTGGAGGAGATCTGCGACCTCGCGACCGGCGGTGTCTGGCCCGACCTGACGATCCTGCTGCGCATGGACCCGGATCGGGCGGCGAAGCGGATCGGGCGCCGCAAGGCAGACCGCTTCGAGGAGGAGGGGATCGAGCTGCAGCGACGGGTCGCGGATGGATACGACGAGCTGGCCCGGCGCCACCCCGAGCGGGTGCGAGTGGTGAACGCGGAGGGCGGTCGCGATGCCGTGCACGGCGCGGTGCTCGCCGAGGTCCAGGCGGTTCTTGTGCGAGGGCGCGCGTGAGCGCGACCCGTTTCACGATGGAGGAGGCCACCAAGCACCAGCCCCGGGCGCGCGCCGCGCTGGCGGCGGCACTCGCCTCCCCAGGCCACGCCTACATCTTCCGCGGCCCGCGGGGGGCGGGCAAAGGCGCGGCCGCTCGCGCCTTCGCCGCCGAGCTGCTCACCGAGGGAGCACCTGACCCCGACGACGCCCGGCGCCGAGCCCTGCTCGATCCATCGCCGCATCCCGACCTCGCCTGGCTCCGGCCGCCCGGCGCGCAGCACCTGGTCGAGGATGTCCGCGAGTCGGTGATCCGGGCCTCGAGCCTGAGTCCGGCGGAGGGGCGGCGCCGGGTATTCGTCATCGAGGAGGCCGAGGATCTGCGTGACGAGAGTCAGAACGCGCTGCTCAAGACCCTCGAGGAGCCCGCGCCCTTCGCCCACCTGATCCTGATCTGCTCGGAACCGGAGCAGCTCGCCGAGACGATCCTCTCCCGTTGCACGCCGGTCGAGTTCGGACCGCTCGCGCCCGACGCCGTGTTGGAGGCGCTCGGGGCCGGCGAGGAGGCCGCGGCCGCGGCGCGCCTCAGCGGGGGAGACGTCGAGCTGGCGAGGCTGCTGCTCGGCGACGGCGGAACGGCGCTGCGGGCCACCGCCGAGGCCGCCGCCCGGGCGGCGCGCGCCCAGAGCTCGGCGCAGGAACCGTGGCGCGGTCTGCTCGACGCGGCGAGCGAGGCCGGGCAGGAGGCCGGCGCGGCGGAGGAGAAGCGCCTGCTGGAGGAGGCCGAGGCGATGGCCAAGCGCGGCCGCAAGGGCAAGCTCACGCGAGACGCCACCGAGCAGGTGAGGCGCACCGAGCGCCGGGCCCGCACACAGGCCCTGGATCTCGGGCTGGCGATCTGCTGCGCCTGGTTCCGGGACCTGGCGGCGGTCGCGTCGGGTGCGGACGACGTGGTCCTGAACGCCGACCGGCGCGCCGAGCTGGCGGAGGACGCGCAGGGACTCGATCCGGCCAGGGCGAGGGAGGCGGTCGAGTGGGTGCTCGACACGCGCCGCCGCCTGCGTGTGAACGTCTCCGAGGAGCTCGCCCTCGAGGCGCTCTGGCTCCGCCTCGCCTCCCTGCTTGCACCAGAAGTGTGAGCAACCCGTAACAATCTGATGACCATGTCCACCCCTAGGGGCACGAGGGGCGGGGGGAGAGGCCGCCGGGTCCCGATGCGGTTGTGGCTCGGCGCTGCCTTCGCGCTCGTCACGCTGATCACGGCGGCGTCGGTCTACGTCTTCGTCGACGACTCGTCCGGGCGGACGCTGCAGAGCCAGTCCGCCGATCTCGCGGTCGGCAGGACGGCGAGCCTCGCGGACGACCTGGCCAAGGTCGACAAGCTGCACGCCGCGAACGTCCTCGCCCTCGCGAACACGGGGAACTTCGAGGCCTGGGCGGTCAACCGGCGCGGGAACGCGCTCGCGCCCGGCCAGGACCTCGCGGCGCTGGCGGCTGTGCAGCAGAAGGGGGAGGCCGTTCGGGTCGCGCTCGGCAACCGGCGCTACCGGGCGAGCCTGCCCGGCAACGTCACGGTCGCGGCGGCGCCGATCTTCGGCGCCAGCAGGGTCAGGGGCGCCGTGGTCGTTCGCGCAGAGCCGCCGCCGGCCCTGACCAGGGCATTCGACCAGCTGCGCGGGGACCGCCTGCAGGCGCTTCTGATCGCGATCGCGATCGGGGTGCTCGTCGGGTTCCTGGTCTCGTCGCTGATCGCGACCCGAGTCCGACGGCTGGCCGGCGCCGCCGAGGAGATGGCGTCGGGCAACTTCGACGTCCAGCTGCGCCGCGGCGGCAGCGACGAGATCGGGGACCTGACTCGCTCCCTGGATTCGATGCGGGAGGAGCTCCGCAAGACGTTCACCCTGCTCGCCACGGAGCGCGATCGCCTCTCGGCGATCTTCGACGGGCTGAAGGAAGCCGTGATCGTGGTCGGCGAGGACGGCGCGGTCCGGTTCACGAACCCGGCGGCCGAGCAGCTGGTTCGCGACGGGCAGCCGGCGACCGCGCTGATCCCCTCGCTGCGGCGCGCGGCGGAGCGGGGCTCCGCCGAGGTTCCCGTTCTCTCCGTGGACGGCCGCGTCTACGGCGTGCAGGCGCGCCGCGTCCCCGCCGAGCACGCCGTGCTGCTCGTCGTCCGCGACCGGACCGACGAGCTCAAGCGCGAGGAGGCCGAGCGCGAGTTCGTCTCCAACGCGGCCCACGAGCTGCGCAATCCGCTCGCCGGGATCATGAGCGGGATCGAGGTGCTGCGCGGCGGCGCCAAGGACGATCCGGACGCCAGGGATCGCTTCCTCAGCAGGCTGGCCGTTGACGCCGATCGGATGACCCGCCTCACCCAGTCACTCCTCACCCTGGCGCGCGTCGAGGCCGAGGGCGAGCGAGACGAGGCCCAGGTGGTCGACGTCTCGCTTGCGGCTGGGGAGGCGGCCGAGGCCGTCGCACCGCCGGAGGGCGTGGAGCTGCGCACCGAGCTCGAGCCGGACCTGGTGGCGGCGGGCGATCCGGTGCTGCTGCGCCAGGTCATGATCGGGCTGCTCGCCAACGCCTGTGCCCACACCCCTGCTCCAGGCACGGTTACCCTTCGCGCCTCGCAGGGGGAGGAGAGGATCGTGACGATCGAAGTCGAGGACACCGGAAAGGGCATCCCGCTCGAGGAGCAGGATCGCGTCTTCGAGCGCTTCTACAGGGGATCCGCCACCCATGAGACGGAGGGCTTCGGCCTCGGCCTCTCGATCGCGAGGCGGATGGTCGACGTGATGGGCGGCGAGATCGGGCTGCGATCCGCGCCCGGCGAGGGCAGCACCTTCTGGGTGCGGCTGCGAGCCGCCAAGCCGACCCCGACACCGGTCGCATGAGCCCGCCGCCCCCCGTCAACAGCCGCATCCTGGTCGTCGACGACGAGGACTCCGTCCGCGAGTCGGTCGGCTACGCGCTCGAGCAGGAGGGCTTCGACGTCACGCTCGCCGCGAACGGCGAGGAGGCCGAGGGCCAGATCTCCGACGACCAGTTCGACCTGCTGATCCTGGACATCATGATGCCCGGCAAGAGCGGCCTGGACATCTGCCGCGAGGTCCGGGCGCACAGCCCGGTGCCGATCATCCTGCTGACCGCCAAGGACGCCGAGGTCGACAAGGTGGTGGGCCTCGAGGTCGGCGCCGACGACTACGTCACCAAGCCGTTCTCGGTCCGCGAGCTCCTCGGCCGCGTGCGGGCGCAGCTGCGGCGTCGTGAGCTCGACCGCTCTGACGGCACGGAGGGCACGGCGATCGAGGCCGGGCCGGTCTCCATCGACCTGGCCCGCCACCTGGTCACCGTGCGCGGGGAGCCGATCAACCTGACCCGCTCGGAGTTCCAGGTCCTCCGGCTGCTGGCCGAGAACCCGGGCCAGGTCTTCTCGCGGAAGGAGATCATGGAGGAGCTCTGGCAGACCGAGTTCCGCGGGGACGTCCGCGCCTGCGACGTCCACATCTCCAACCTCCGCCAGAAGGTCGAGCGCGACCCTCAGAACCCCGAGCTGGTGCTGACGGTGCGCCGGGTCGGCTATCGCTTCGCCGAGGACGCTTCGTAACCGCTAGCGGTAGCCGCGCAGCAGCCGCTGCGTGATCCCGGCGATCGTCGCGGCCGCGTCCGGGATCGCCTGCGCCCGAGATCGCCCGTAGCCCAGGCTTGGGCTGCCGCGGGTGAGCACCGCGATGGAGATGTGCCGGCCGGCCAGCTCGAGCAGGGCGCCCTGATGGACCCGCCAACCGTCGTCATCCGGGAACCAGCCGCCCTTGAAGTAGACGCGCCAGCCGGGCGGACGGCCGCGGGGGATTCCCCAGCGCTCGTAGGAGACGATCCGCCTGAGCAGGTCGAGCGCGTACCGGCGGTGCCGCTCCGGGATCAGGTGGCGGATGCGGGAGAAGAAGCGCGCCTGGTCGCGCGCGGTCACCTGGCAGCCGCCCCAGACCGGGTTCGGGATGAACCGGCGCATCCCGGCCCGCCGGGCGACCCCGCGCAGTCCCGCCGGCCCGACCCGCCCGTAGACGGCGCTCGCGGCGTCGTTGTCCGAGACGCGGATCATCGGTCCGAGCAGGCGCCGATCGGCGCTTCGCAGCCGCCGGTGCCGGACGTCGCGGCGCTCCAGGTAGGCGACGAGCAGCATCGCCTTCACCAGGCTCGCCGAGGAGTAGCGGGTAGGCGTGCGTTCCCGACGGCGAGGCGTGAGCCGCTGGTGCGGCGATCGCGCAGGCAGCGAGGCAGGCTAGAAGCTGAGGTGGTAGCCGCCGCGGTAGCTGGCGGGGCCGCCGACGATCTGATTCGGGGGCGAGTAGTTCTGGATCGCGGGAGGCGCGAGGTGGACGACGGTGCCACCGGAGCGCTCCTGCTGGCTCTGCGTCAGGGAGAGCTTGGCGTTCAGGTTCTGAGTCGAGTTCGGTGGCATTTCCGGTATTCCCTCTTCGCCGCCTTGCATCGGCCACCTTCTCGGAATCCTTGAACGGAAGCGTCGGGGGAAACCCCTCGACCTGACTAGGTAGTGGACCCGGACTAGAGATCGGCCAGCTTGCAGCCCACCGGCACCGAGCCACTGGCCGGGCCGACGGGCGATCCGGAGGTCCAGGTGTAGCGGAGCTTGGTGAAGAGGCGCCGGCCGTTGTCGCAGGTGCGCGGATGGCTGAGCAGCAGCTGCATCGGCGCCGTCTTCGTCGTGCCGTGCACGCAGTCGGGGTCGCAGTCGTTGACCTGCCCCGTGCCGGTGCCCAGCGCCGTCTTGTGCTTCCACTTCGACCAGGTGATCTCGCGAGCACCGAGGCTGGCGTCGCCGCAGGCGATGATCACGTTGATGGGCTTGAACTTCGCCTTCACGCAGTTGCTGATCAGCAGCGGGCGCTTTGCGCTGGCCTGGGCGGCTCCGACACCGAGGGCGAGAATTGCAGCCGATACGACCAGCACCGTCTTCACGGCGCGAACCTTATCTGGGGATGACCCCCCATTTGGGGGGTATTCGCGCCGGTCCCGAGGCGTAACCGGTGCGAGGATGCAGGGGTAGCCCAATGGACGTGAGCATCAAGGAAGACTCGCTCCGCTCCGAGGCCCTGGACGTCGTCGTCCGGCTGCTCTTCGAGCTGGACGAGAAGCGAGAGCAGGACGATTTCTACGACCGCCTCTGCGAGGCCGTCTGCCTGCAGACGTCGATGGAGCGCGCGGTCATCTTCCTCTACGACGCCGAACGCCGGCTGGTGCTGCCGGCAGGCAGCCACGGTGTGTACCGCGAGCTGATCGCCCACGGCTACGGCAGCCTCGAGGAGACCCCGATCGCGCAGCGGGCGCTGGCCGAGGACCAGGTGGTCGAGACCAGCGACTTTGCCTCGGATGTGCCGGCCCGCTACCGCAACCTGCCCGGAATCACGAAGCTCACCTGCACCCCGGTCGCCGCCGCCGGGCGCTGGCTGGGCGTGATCTTCGCCGACCGTGACGGCGAGCATTTCGAGCTCACCGACGGCGAGCGCTCGACCATGCACGCCCTGGGACGCACCGCGGCCCTCGCCAGCCACGTCCGGGAGGTGACCCGGCAGCTCGATCGCAGCCAGCGGCTCTCGGAGCGGATCGATCTCGCCCGCGAGGTCCACGAGCGGGTCACCCAGCGGCTCTTCGGCGTCTCACTGGCGCTCGGCTCGGACCGGCCCCTCGCCGACGACGATCGCGAGCGCTGCGTCGCCGAGATCGAGGCGGCCCTCGGCGATCTGCGCGACGCGCTGATCGGCTCCGCCGGCAGCTCGCTGATGGAGCTGCAGCAGGGCGGCCTGCGCGCCGAGCTCGAGCGGCTGGGCCGCCAGTACAAGCACCTCCCGCTCGTGGTCGACTGGCGTGAGGACGTCGACGTGCCGGAGAGCCTCGAGCCGCTCGCCGTGTCGGTCCTGAACGAGGCGCTGCGCAACGCCGAGAAGCACGCCAGCCCGGCCGAGGTCCGGGTGACGATCTACGAGCGTGACGGCGCGTTCGCCCTCGAGGTGCGAAACGACGGCCTGGAGCCGGCCGGTGGCAGCGGGGCGCGCGGTTCGCGGATGGGGCTCCGGCTGGCGTCCTATGAGGCGCTGCAGCGAGGGGGAATGCTCGAATACGGCCGGGAGGAGGACCGATGGCGAGTGCGCCTGGTGTTGCCGAGCAGCTGAACGGAGGCGAGAAGCTGCGCGTGCTCGTCGTCGACGACCACGCCGTCGTGCAATGGGGGTTCCGGCTGCTGCTCGGGCGACAGCCGTGGGTCGCCGACTGCGTGGTCGCCTCGACTCCGGAGGAGGCCGCGGAGCTCGCCCGGCGTGGCCGGCCGGACGTCGCGCTGGTCGATCTCTTCCTCGGGGAGCGCTCCGGCGCCGAGCTCTGCGAGGCGCTTCACGAGGCGTCCCCGAAGACGCGGGTCCTGTTGATCTCCGGCGCCGGCTGGATCTCGCCCGAGGCCGCCAAGGCCGCCGGCGCGGCCGGATTCATCTCCAAGGATTGGAGCGCTGACGAGGTCGCGAACGCCGTGCGCATGGTGGGCCGTGGCATGACGGTCTACGCGCGCCAGGCCGAGGGACCGGCGACGCCGCTCTCCCCACGTGAGCGCGAGGTCCTCGAGCTGATCGGGGCCGGCGCGACCAATCGCGAGATCGCCGAGCGGCTCTTCCTCTCGCCGCACACGATCAAGGACCACACCACGGCGCTGTACCGAAAGCTCGGCGTGCGCAACCGGGCGGAGGCGACACGGAAGGCGCAGCAGCTCGGCCTGACTCGCGGCGCAGCGCCCTCGGACTTCTGAACTTGCGTGACGATCGAGCTGCCGCCCTGGACAGCCGCCGGGGTGTCGCCGGAGCGGCTGGGTTCGACTTGATCCCCCGGCCGTCCCCCTGAACCCCCCCGAACGGGGGGCATGGCCGCGAATTCCTTCACCCATCCGGGCCTCGCGGTTAGTGATTAGGGCATGGACGCCAATTCAGCTTCAGCGATCCTGTTTCCGGGTCAGGGGGTCGGGGATCCGTCGAGCCGCGAGGCGGTGGCGGATCTCCGCCCGGACCTCCTCGGCCTCGTCACCGAGCTGGTGGGCGAGGACCCCTTCGAGCGGATGGCCGAGGGCACGGCCTACGCGCAGCCCGCCGTCTACTGCGCCTCGATCGCCGGCTATGAGCGACTCGACCGTCCCGGCGGCGAGTACTTCGCGGGACATTCGCTCGGTGAGATCGGCGCCCTCGCAGCGGCCGGTGCGATCGACGACGCCGACGGGCTGCGGATCGTCGTCGCCCGCGGGCGGGTCATGGACGACGCCGCCCGTGCCGGTGAGCCGGGCGGGATGCTGGCCGTCGGCTCGGATCGGGACGGCGCCGAGGCGCTGGCCGACGAGCACGGCCTGACCCTGGCGAACGAGAACTCGCCGCAGCAGTTCGTCCTCTCCGGGCCTCTGGCGCGAATCGAGGAGGCCGAGGCCGCCGCAAAGGGCACCGGCGTCCGGGCGAAGAAGCTCGCCGTCGCCGGTGCCTTCCACACCGATGCGATGTCCTCGGTCGTGGCGGCGTTCCGCGCCGAGCTCGACGAGATCGAGTTCCGCTCAGCCGGGGCACCGGTCGTCTCCTCGACCACCGCCGACCTCTTCGGCGAAGACGTACGCGACGCCCTGGCCGCCTCCCTGGTCAACCCGATCCGCTGGACCGCAGTGCTCGCCAAGCTCAGGGAGCTGGGCGTGAGGCGGTACCTCGATGTCGGCCCCGGCAAGGTGCTCGCCGGCCTCGTTCGCCGCACGATCGACGATGCCGAGGTGGAGACCCTCTCGACCCGGGAGTCGGCCCTTGCCTGACCTCTCTCCCGGACAGCAGTGGGAGGTCGACTCCTCCCTCGTCGATCCCGACGGTCTGGTCGCGCGCGCCACGGGCGCGGCGACCAACGGCGCCCAGCGCGCCACGGGCCCGGGCATCGCGGCCGTGGCCGCGGCGCTGCCCGAGCGCGTGGTCGAGAACGAGGAGCTCGCCGGTCCGCTGGGAGTCGACTCGGAGTGGATCTCCTCGCGGACCGGGATCCATCGCCGGCGCCGCGTCGATGGCGAGACCCTGGTCGACCTCGCCGCCGAGGCGGGGACCCGAGCGCTCGCGCTGGCCGGCTTCGACTCCGCGGACCTCGACCTCGTCCTGGTCGCGACCTGCACCCCGGACCGGCAGCTGCCGAACGCGGCACCGCTGGTCGCCAGCCGGATGGGAGCCACGTCGGCAGGAGCGCTCGACGTCGGCGCGGCCTGCACCGGTTTCCTCTCGGCCCTCTCTCTCGCGACGGCGCAGCTCGAGTCCGGGCGGGCTCGAGCGGTGCTCGTCGTGGGCGCCGAGGTGCTCAGCGGGGTGACCGACTACTCGGACCGGCGAACGGCGGGCCTGTTCGGTGATGGGGCCGGGGCCGCGCTGCTCACCCTGGGCGGCCCCGGTCTGATCGGCCCGATCGCCCTCCGCTCGGACGGCGCGCGCGGGGATCTGATCCAGGTCTCGAATGAGGAACGTCTGGTGAGGATGGACGGCCGAGCAACCTTCCGCGCAGCGGTCGCGGCGATGAGCGCCGCGACGCAGCAGGTCGTCTCCGAGGCCGGACTTGCGCTCGAGGAGATCGACCTCTTCGTCTACCACCAGGCCAACTCGCGGATCATCGCCGCGGTCGGGGAGCGACTGGTCCTGCCTCCCGACCGGGTGATCGACTGCCTCGCCGATTACGGCAACACCTCCGCGGCGAGCATCCCGATCGCGCTCTCCGAGGCGGCCTCGACCGGCCTGCTCCGCAAGGGATCGCGCGTGCTGCTCTCCGCCTTCGGCGCCGGCCTCACCTGGGGCGCCGGGATCGTCGAGTGGGAGGGGACGGCGTGAACGCGACGGAGACCGCGGCCAAGGCTGTGGGGATCGCCGCGAAGCAGGGCACGGGTTGTGCTCTGGTGACGGGCGCGTCGCGCGGGATCGGCGCAGCGACCGCGAGGATGCTTGCGGGCGACGGCTGGTCCGTCGCCGTCAACTACAACCGCGACCGCGACGGCGCGGAGTCCATCGCGGGGGCGATCGCGGACGACGGTGGGTCCGCTCTCGCCGTCGGAGCGGACGTCGCCGATCCAGAGGCGACGGAGGAGATGCTCTCCCAGGTCGCCGAGCGGCTCGGTCCCGTCCTGGTGCTCGTCAACAACGCCGGGATGACCGCCGACAACCTCTCGATGAGGCTCAGCGACGAGGACTGGAGCCGCGTGCTGGACGTCAACCTGACGGCCGCCTTTCGCCTGACCCGCGCCGCGATCGGCCCGATGATGCGCCGGCGCTTCGGCCGGGTGATCAACGTCTCGTCGGTCGTCGGCCTGCGCGCCAACCCCGGCCAGGCCAACTACGCGGCCTCCAAGGCGGGGTTGATCGCCTTCACCCGGACGGTGGCGGTGGAGGTCGCCCGCCGGGGCGTGACCGTGAACGCGGTGGCGCCGGGTTTGATCGAGACCCGGCTGACCCGCGAGTTCACGCCCGATGGCGAGGGCTCGAACGGATCGACGGCCCTGCTCGACGCGATCCCTGCCCGGCGGACCGGATCGCCGGAGGACGTCGCCGCCTGTATCCGCTTTCTCGCCTCTGCAGAGGCCTCATATGTGACGGGCGCGGTGCTGCCCGTCGATGGCGGCATGTCCGCCTGAACGCTGACCAACGACAGAAAGGAGCGCAGATGACGACCGCGACCAAGGACCAGGTGCAGGAGAGGGTGATTTCGGCGCTTGTCGAGTTCGGCGAGGAGCCGGAGAACGTCAAGCCCGAGTCGCGCTTCGAGGACCTGGACATCGACTCGCTCGACCTCGTCGAGCTCGCCCAGGTGATCGAGGACGAATACAAGATCGAGGTGACCGACGCGGACATGGACAAGATCGCCACCGTCCAGGACGTCGTCGACTTCGTGGCAGAGCGCCAGTCCTGATGCGCCGCGTTGCGATCACTGGCATCGGCGCGGTCACGCCCCTCGGCGTCGGCGCGCCGGCCCTGCACGAGCGCTGGTCGGCCGGCGAGTCGGGGATCGAGGACGGTCTCGGGCGCTGCTCTGAATTCGAGGCGACCGATCACCTGACCAGGCGCCAGGTGCGCCGCACCGACCGCTTCACCCAGCTGGCGCTGGTGGCGGCGGCTGAGGCGATCTCCCAGGCCGGGCTGGACGGGGCGCCCTATGACCGCGCCGAGATCGGCAGCGTGATCGGCACCGGGATCGGCGGACTCAGCACGATCGAATCCGAGCACATCAGGCTGCGCGACCAGGGCCAGGGCAAGGTTTCGCCCCACTGCGTCCCGCAGATGATGGCCAACTCCGCCTCCGGCGCCCTGGCGATCGAGCACGACCTGCGCGGCCAGTGCTTCGGGACCGTCTCCGCCTGCGCGGCGGGCGCCCATGCCGTGGGCACGGCCGCCAGGATGATCTCCTACGGCGACGCCGTCGCCTGCGTCACGGGAGGCTCGGAATCCGCCATGACCCCGCTGGCGACGGCCGCCTTCGCCGAGATGGGCGCGACCTCGGAGTCTGGGATCTCCCGCCCGTTCGACCGCCGCCGCGATGGCTTCGTGATGGGCGAGGGGGCTGGAGCGATGGTGCTCGAGGACGCCGAGACGGCCGAGCTGCGCGGCGCGCCGATCCTCGGCTATGTCACCGGCTACGGGGCCACGGCCGACGCGCACCACATGACGGCACCCGAGCCGAGCGGCGAGGGCGCCGCCCGTGCGATCCGCAAGGCGCTTGCCGATGCGGAGATCGAGCCCGGCGCCGTCGCGTACGTCAACGCCCATGGAACCTCGACCCCGCTCAACGACCGCTCGGAGACCGAGGCCCTGAAGACGGCGCTCGGCGACCAGGCCTTCAGGATCCCGACCTCGTCAACCAAGTCGGCGATCGGGCACCTGCTCGGCGCGGCGGGAGCCGTCGAGGCGATCGCGACGCTGCAGGCGCTGCGCGCCAAGCAAGCGCCGCCCACCCTGAACCACGAGGAACCGGACGAGGGCCTCGACCTCGACTACGTCCCCGGCGAGGCGAAGGCGTTGCCGCTGAACGGCCATCCGGCGATCGGGATCAGCAACTCGTTCGGCTTCGGAGGCCACAACGTCGTGCTCTGCATCGAGGCTGCCGCATGAACCTCATGCTCGCCGAGAAGGAAGCGACGCAGCGCGAGCGGCTTGCCCCGCTCGAGCAGCTCGAGGCGCTCTGCGATCCCGGCTCGCTCGAGCTGGTCCGCACGCGGGTCGCCTCTCGCTCCGCTCGCTCCGCGCCCGGCGACGGGGTCGTCGCGGGTGCGGGGAGCGTCGGCGGCCGTGCGGTCTACTGCTACGCGCAGGACCAGAGCTTCGCCGGCGGCTCGCTTGGAACCGCTCAGGCCGAGACGATCGTGCGGGTCCTTGACCTGGCCGGCCGGGCATCCGCTCCGGTCGTCGGCTTCGTCGCCTCCGGTGGCGCTCGCATCGACGAGGGCGCCGGGGCGCTCGGCGGCTACGGCGCGATCTTCCGCCAGCACGTCGCCCTCTCCGGGCGCGTCCCCCAGATCAGCGTGATCACGGGGACCTCGGCCGGGGGCGGCGCGTACTCGCCCGCCCTGACCGATTTCGTGGTGATGACGGAGGAGGCGCGGCTCTTCCTGACCGGCCCCGGCGTGGTGGAGGAGGTGATGGGCGAGAGCGTGACGATGGACGAGCTCGGCGGCGCCCGGGTCCATTCCCGAAACGGGGTGTGCGATCTGGTCGCTCCCGGCGACCGGGCCGCCGCCGAGCTGGTCCGCGACCTGCTCGGCCACCTGCCGCAGAGCTCGGCGTCCGCACCCGACCCGGTCCTGCCGCAGGAGCCGCTCGGCGCGGATCCCGGCACCGTGGTTCCCGCCAGCCCGCGCAAGGTCTATGACGTCCGCTCGGTGATCCGCTGCATCGGCGATTCGAGCTCGATGCTCGAGCTCTCGCCGCGCTGGGCCCGCAACATGGTCACGGCGCTGATCAGGCTGAACGGCCACCCGGTGGGCGTGGTCGCCAACCAGCCGCATCACCTCGGCGGCGTGATCGATTCGGCGGCTTCGGAGAAGGCGGCGGAATTCATCCGACGTTGCGATGCCTTCGGGCTGCCGCTGGTGGTGCTCGTCGACACCCCCGGCTTCCTCCCGGGGACCAAGCAGGAGGGGATGGGCGTGATCCGGCACGGCGCCGGCCTGCTGCACGCCTTCTCCGCCGCTCGGGTCCCGAAGGTGACAGTCGTGCTCCGCAAGGCGTACGGCGGTGGGTTCATCACGATGAACTCGCGGCAGCTCGGCGCGGACCTCGTCCTCGCCTGGCCCGGTGCTGAGATCGGCGTGCTGGGCGCGCGACAGGCCGTGGGGATCATCCACCGGCGGTCGATCGCGGGATCCCCGGATCCGGAAGCCGAGCACGCCCGGCTCGCCGACGAGTACGCGGAGGAGCATCTGAGGGCCGAGGTCGCCGCCGGGGCCGGCGACGTGGACGAAGTGATCGAGCCGGCCGAGACGAGGGGACGCCTGATCTGGGCGCTCTCCGCGCTCGGCGGAGCAAACGGACGAAG
The DNA here is from genome assembly GCA_963728875.1 of uncultured Solirubrobacterales bacterium. Classification (GTDB taxonomy): domain Bacteria; phylum Actinomycetota; class Thermoleophilia; order Solirubrobacterales; family 70-9; genus DASUPK01. The sequence goes on along the minus strand of CAVSLJ010000001.1, from coordinate 630,089 downwards.
GAGATCTGCATGACGACCGAGACCATCGAGGCGATCCGCGAGGGAACCCTGTGGCGGGAGGCCCCGCCCTACTTCGACGACCTGGAGATCGGCGACTCGATGGAGTCCTCGGGCCGCACGGTGACCGAGTACGACGTGGTCTCGTTCGCGGCACTGACCGGCGACTGGCACCCGCAGCACGCCGACGCCGCCTGGGCCGCCGAGAGCGCCTTCGGCCGCCGGATCGCGCACGGCATGCTCGTCCTCTCCTACGCCCTGGGGCTGCTTCCGATCGACCCGCGGGTGGTGCTCGCGCTGCGCTCGATCGACGGGGCGGTGCTGAAGCGGCCGGTCGGGCTCGGCGACACGATCCGCGTCCGCGCCCGCCTCGCCGACAAGCGCGAGCTCGGCGACGAGACCGGGCTGGTCACGCTCGCCGTCCGCATCGTGAACCACGCGGACGAGCTGGTGGCTCGCATGGAGATCGTCGTCCTCTGGCGCCGCGAGCCGGAGCGCGAGCAGGCAACCTCCTCGTCCGAGGACGAGCTCTCCCCCCTCCAGGACGGCAGGCTGCTCGGCTGATGCTGGCCGGCAAGAAATTCCTGATCACGGGCGTCCTGACCCGGAAGAGCATCGCCTTCGCGGTCGCCCGCGAGGCGCAACTCGCCGGCGCCGAGGTCCTGCTGACCGGCTTCGGTCGCACGCGGCGGATGACGGAGCGGGCCGCCGCCCGCCTCCCCGAGCCGTCAGATGTCCTCGAGCTGGACATCAACTCCGAGGACGACCTGGCCGGCCTCGCCGGGGAGGTCGACCGGCGCTGGGGCGGCCTCGACGGCGCCCTGCACGCGATCGCCTTCGCCCCCGCTGACGCGATCGGCGGGCGGTTCATGGAGACGCCGCCGGAGAGCGCCCTGGAGGCGTTCCGGACGAGCGCCTACTCCTACCAGGCGCTCGCCCGCCACCTCGCTCCCCTGATGGATGGAGGAGGCAGCGTGGTCGGCCTCGACTTCGACGCATCCGTGGCCTGGCCGTCGTACGACTGGATGGGAGTGGCGAAGGCCGCGCTGGAGTCGGTCAACCGATACCTGGCTCGAGAGCTCGGACCGCGTGGAATCCGGGCGAACCTGATCTCGGCCGGGCCGATCTCCTCACCCGCGGCGAGTGGCATCGATGGCTTCGACGCGCTCGCGTCCGGGTGGCCCGAAGCCGCTCCGCTGGGCTGGGACACTGAGGATCCGACGGCAGTGGCGCGCGCCGTTCTCTTCCTGCTCTCGGACTGGTCGCGGGGCGATCAGCGGCGAGGTGATTCACGTCGACGGCGGCGCGCACGCCGTCGCGGGTCAGAACGGGGCTAGCGCCCCTTCCAGTCTGGCGCTCGCTTCTCGCTGAACGCCGTCGCGCCCTCGATCGCGTCCTCGGAGGTGAACACCGGGGCGACGATCTCGCCCTGCTTGGCCCAGAAGGTCTCGTCGTCCCAGGAGCCCTGCCTGTTCAGGATCGTCTTCGATGCGGCCGTGGCGAGCGGCGCGTTGGCCGCCACCTCCGCCGCGAGCTCCATCGCGACGTCCAGCGCCTTGCCGGGGTCGGCGACCCGGTTGATGAGGCCGAGCTCCGCGCCGCGCTCGGCGGTGATCGTCTCGCCCGTCAGGGCGAGCTCCATCGCGATCGCGGCGGGGAGGCGGCGGGGGAGCTGCCGCAGAGCGCCACCCGCGGCGACCAGGCCGCGCTTCGCCTCCGGAATGCCGAGCTTTGCGCCCTTCGCGGCGACGATCAGGTCGCAGGCCAGCGCGATCTCCAGGCCGCCCGCGACGGCGAAGCCCTCGATCGCGGCGATCAACGGCTTCTCGGCGGGCTTCTGGACGATTCCCGCGAATCCGCGGTCCCTGGCCCAGGGCCGTTCACCGGTGGCGAACGCCTTCAGGTCCATGCCGGAGCTGAAGCCCTTGCCCTCGCCGGCGATCACGCCGACGCTGAGCTCGTCGGTCGAGTCGAGCTCGTCGAGGGCGGCGGCCATCCCCTCCGCCATCGCCAGATTGACCGCGTTCCGGGCGTCCGGGCGGTTCAGGGTGATCAGCAGGACCCGGTCGCGGCGCTCGGTGAGGAGTGGCTGCTCGTTCATGGGGCGGGACCTTACAATCGCCGGTCAGTAGGAGCGCCCAGGTAGCTCAGTTGGTAGAGCACATCTCTCGTAAAGATGAGGTCGCCGGTTCGAGCCCGGCCCTGGGCTTCGATGCAGATCCGGCCGGCGCGGAGCACCTTCGCTTGCATCGCTAGTCGGCGGTCTGGGCAGCTCGCTTCCCGAATGTGCGCTCGCGGTGACAGTTCGCGCAAACCAATTCGCAGTTCGCTAGCTCGGCCAGGATGCGCTTCTTCGAGTGCGCGGCCCTTCGCGTGTCGGCCAGCACGAGAGTCTTCTCGGCTCCGGGTAGGTGATCCCACTCCATGACGTAAGGCGGATATGTCCGCCCGCAGTCGGCACAAGGCTTGCTTTCCTTCAGCGAATCGAGCCAGGCAACGTGAGCCTCACGATCGGTGCGCACTTTCGCCCGTCGCCGCGCCTTATTCGCGCGATACCAAGCAGCGTCGTACTCGCGTTGGCAGTCACGACAGTAGGACTGGTAGCCGCGCCCATAACGAGCAAAGGCCGTCGGTGGGAGTTCCTGTTTGCAGCGACCGCAACGCCGCGATTCGCCTAGGGACATCTCTGCTCAATAAGGCTACGAAGCGAAAGAGACGCCCCCCGCTTAGGGAGCGGCCATAGCCCGCTTGATGAACCCGAGCCGGGCGGCCACCCGCGCGTAGATGCTGGCCCCGCCCAGGCCGCACGGGAAGACGCCGGAGCTGACCGCTCCGATCAGCCGCGGGCCGTTCGGCGTGTCGGCGACCAGCGGACCCCCGCTGTCGCCCTCGCAGGAGGTCGTCCGATACGGGAGGCGGCTGTGGATCCGGCCGATCCGCTTGCCGAGGGCGCAGATCATCGTGGCCTGCAGGAACCCGCGCGACTTGCCGTATTCGCGGTCGCACTTCCGGGCCGGGTAGACGCGCTCCTTGGTCGTCTTCAGCCGCCGTGCCACGTTGAAGCCCCGGGCGCTGCGGGTCCCCCAGCCGGCCGACCGGACCATTCGCCCCGGCCGGGTGGCGACCTTGGACTCGGCTCGGGTGGCTAGGACGATCGGCTGCGCCTCCGGCGCGCTCGCCAGTGTCAGCACGGAGAAGTCGTGGGCGTCCTTGCTCCCGTTGAAGGCCGGGTCGATGGCGACGGCGGCGACCTTGATCCGCGGACGGCGCCGCTGAGGCGTGATCCACGGGCTGCCGGCCAGCACCGAGAGCTGCCTGCGCTTGCCCGTCTTGACGCAGTGAGCGGCGGTCAGCACCTTGGTCGGCGCGATCAGCGACCCGCTGCAGATGAAGCGGCGCTTCTGGGTGAGCGCGACCGCGAACTGCCAGCCCGCGGCGTCGGCCTTGCCGCCGCCGACGATCCGCGGGGTGGATCCCGAGGCGGTTGATGCCGGCACCAAGATGACGGCACAGAGGGCGAAGAGAGCGAGGGTGTTCAACGGCTTCGCCATCAGATCGCGGCCACAAGCGGCCGCCCTTCATAACCGCTCAGGGCTTCGCCCTTCGCTCATCAGAGGGCGGCCTGGTGGCCGCCAGCGCTCGATAGCGCTCCCGCATGAAGTCGAGTGCGGCGCGGCGATGGTCATCGGCGGCGATCAGCTCGGAGTAGTTGAGCTCCGCGCCGTTGAAGCCGGTCGCGTTCCAGAGCTCGCCGGACACCTTCACTGTCCACGGACCCACGTAGAGGTATGGCTCCCCATGGTCGTCGTCACCGGGAGATGCGCCGAAATTGGCTCGTCGTCCAGCCGACTCGGAGCCGAGCTCGACGGCGATGTCGAAGTGCTCCGGCCAGAGCTGAACGAGCGACGGATCGCCCTCGAACTCGTCGGCCCGGAGCTGCTCGAGCACGGAGCAGGCGAGGCCGTAGAAGTCCCCAAGCGCAGTGGCGGCGGCGATGTCGACTCCCGGAAGCGGCTCGCGGGTCTCCTCGTGGCCGCGCTGGCGAACGAGCTCCCCATGTTCCACCCGGACCTGGCAGTCCGCGCCGTCCCGCTCGAAGAAGGGAGTGCCGAAGCCGCCGCGCGTGTATCGCAGGGCGATCTCGTTGGCCGGCATGCGGGCGGGGGCGACCACCGCCTCGGCCACATGGTGGAGCGCGACCCGCGTCTCGCCGAACGAGGCGGGCAGCGGCTCGAGCTGCTTCCAGGCGCCCAGCCAGCGATCGGCGCACCAGGGCGCGAGCCCCGGCTCCTCGCGAGCGATGTCGTCCCAGGTGAGGTCGCCGCGATTGTGCACCGGCGAGACCAGATCGCGGCCTTCCGGCACCTCACCCGGGAAGACGGGGTCGTCGGCAAACGGCGGGTAGGTCACCGCCGGCGGCGACGGTTCCAGCACCCGCGCCTCGTAGTCCCCGCCCAGCTTGTCCTCGGCCTCGGCCCTCGGATTCGCCATCAGGCGTGAACCCTAAAGCGCTCGAGGAGGCGCACCGCGTAGCTGTCCTCCCAGCCCGCACCCGCACCGAACTCCGCTTCGAGCGCGACCAGCTCGGCCACCAGGTGGCTGCGAACCGGCGCGCCGCCGAGCAGGTCGGGCAGCTCGGAATGGTCGAGCAGCCAGTCCGCGTACCACGAGGCCCAATCGGGGTCCTCACCGTCGGTGATCCGGTAGACGGTGTGATGGGTTTCGCCCGCCTCGTGAAGCAGGGCGCTGATGCTCTTCGTCGTCTCGTCCATGACTCTCCTCCTGTAACGCCTCGTTGTCTGGTGGGACTCCTCGCCCATGCGAATCCAAGCGAAGCAAGTCAGGCTCGTCCCCGTCGCTGCGATCACGGCCGCCGCCGTCGCCGCGTGCGGATCGTCCAGCTCCAGCGCGAACGATGATCCCGCCCCAGAGGTGGCGGCGGCCTCGGCGTCCGCCGGGAGCACCGCGCTCGCCACGGGCCCGAAGCTGAAGATCACCGACAGCGACTACGGGAAGATCCTCGCCAGCGGGCGCGGGCGGGCCCTCTATCTGTTCACCGCCGATCAGGGGAAGGCGAGCAATTGCTCCGGCGACTGCGCCACGGCCTGGCCGCCGTACATCGTCAAGTCGAAGCCGGTGGCGGGTCCGGGCGCCAAGTCCGGCAAGGTCGGAACCACCCGGCGCAGCGACGGCCGGCTCCAGGCGACCTACGCCGGCCATCCCGTCTACTTCTACGAGGGCGACGACGAGCCCGGCGAAGTGCTCTGCCAGGCGGTCAACGAGTTCGGCGGCTACTGGTACGTGCTGAGGGCCAGCGGCAGGGCCGTCACGCGAAGCTAGAGCCGGACCAGGTTCTTGGCCTCGATCCCGCGGGTGACGCCGCGGAAGTCGAGGACGAGCGCCGAGTCGTCGACGACGCGCTGGTAGTCGATCGCCGGGTGCGCCGTGACGATGCAGACCAGGTCGGCCGAGGAGAGGGACTCGTCGAGGTCGGCGGAGGCAAGCTCGAGGTCGGGGAGCTCCGCCACGTGGGGGTCGTGGTACGAGACGTCCGCCCCGAGGTCCCCGAGCAGGCGGATGATCTTCAGCGCCGGTGACTCGCGGATGTCGCCGACGCCGGCCTTGTAGGAGACCCCCAGCAGGACGACCTTCGCGTCCTTGGTCGCCTTGCCCGTGCCGTTCAGCGCACGCTCGATCCGGCGCACGCACCAGTGCGGCTGGTTCTGGTTGATCTTCCCGGCCAGCTCGATGAACTCGGTGTAGAAGTCGTGCTCGCGGGCCTTGTAGGAGAGGTAGAAGGGGTCGACCGGGAGGCAGTGGCCGCCCATGCCGGGGCCCGGGTCGAAGCGCATGAAGCCGAATGGCTTCGAGGCAGCGGCATCGATGACCTCCCAGACGTCGATGCCCAGCCGCTCACAGAGCATCGCGATCTCGTTGACGAGCGCGATGTTGACCGAGCGGAAGATGTTCTCGAGCAGCTTGGCGAGCTCCGCCGCGTCCGGGGTGCTCACCTCGATCACCTCGTCGCAGACGAGCGAGTAAAGCTCGACCGCGCGCTTCGTCGACTCCTCGTTGATCCCGCCCACCACCTTCGGGGTCGTGCGGATCGTGAAGTCCGTCCGGCCCGGGTCGATGCGTTCCGGGGAGAAGGCGAGATGGAAGTCCTTGCCGCCGGCGAGTCCCGACTCCTCGAGGATCGGGCGCAGCCGCTCGCGGGTCGTGCCCGGGTAGGTGGTCGACTCGAGCACGATCAGCTGGCCCTTCTGGAGCACGGCCGCGAGCGAGGTCGCCGCATCCACCATGTAGCTCAGATCCGGCTCGCGCGAGTTGGTGAGCGGGGTCGGGACGCAAATGATCACCGCGTCGCAGGCGCTCAGGTCGGGGTAGCGGCTGGTCGCCGTCAGCCGGTCGGCGAGCGCGGCCAGGCGCTCCGAGGACACGTCCTCGATGTAGCTGCGGCCCTCGGCGAGGGCATCGATCTTGCGGGGATCGGCATCCAGGCCCACCACCTCGTGGCCCTCCTCGGCGAATGCCACGGCCAGCGGCAGCCCGACGTAACCGAGCCCGACGACTCCGACTCTCATGTGGGCCAGTTTAGGGGCGGGGCTACTTGGCGCTGGACTTCTTCTTGCCCTGCGGTTCCTGGCCGTGCTGTGACTCGGCCTGGCTCTTCTGCTTCGTCTGGGTGAGCTGGTTGACGCCGATCAGGTGGTCGACGAACAGCCTGCAGGCGGCGGCCGTCGGCACCAGCTTGAAGCCGTCGGGATTCACGGCGGTCAGGTTGCCGACCACCGCCGGGGCGTCCACGCCGATCAGTGACTGGAACCAGTTGACGTCGTCGGCTGTGACGCTGACGGTGACCGGTCCACCCGGACTGGTCACCTCGCCGACCGGCCAGTACGGCCCCTGGTCGGGGCGGTACGGGATGGCGGCGTCGACGCCGGCGGGCAGATGGACGTCGAGGCCGGGGGCATTGACGGTCACCCCGGTCACCGGGCTGACGTACTGCAACGAGAGCTCCCATTTTCCGGGCGGCAGGATGATGGTCTGACTGGCCGTCTGGCCGGGTGAGAGCTGGTTGTCGATTGGGGCGCTCTTCTCGGCCGCCACGCCGCCCTCGCCGAGGGCGCCGGCGTGACCGCCTGCCTTCCAATAAAGGCGCTTCGCGATCACGCTTCGGGGCTGCCAGGTGAGAGCTTCGCCGCCCGCCCGCGCGAACGGCGCCAGCTTCGGCCGGTTGCAGCGCAGCACGCGCCCGGGCCGCGCCTCCTCGTAGAGGTTCGCCATCGGCGGCGTGGTGCCGGTGCGCTTCCAGAGCCGGTACGAGTCGGTTGAGTCGACCAGCGTCCATCCCGGCGGGGCCTGGCTCTGGTAGATCGCGCTGGTGGTGACCGCGTAGGGGAAGTCGTTCAGCACCTTCGTCGGAACCGAGTCGAAGTCGATGGGCAAGCGCTGGCTCTTGGTGACCGCCGACGGGACCCGGATCTCGGCGTTGAAGCCCGGGCTCGAGACCTGGGCCGTCCGCAGTCCATAGTCGGTGAAGCGATCGCTGGTCAGCGCCAGCACCCTCTGGCGGTTGACCATGTCCTGGAACGCGGTCAGCTCCTGCAGGCGGTCGTGTGGCGCCACGACCGTATCCCGCAGCGCAAGGAAGCTCGAGTAGCCCGCCAGCGCGATGAAGATGACGGCGAAGATCCGTTTCGGCCAGCCGCCACCCGGTGTGAGCAGCGCCGTGAGGACGAGCAGCATGACCACCGAAGCAGGCACCACGACCGCCTTGGCCAGGATGTAGAGGCCGCCATCCTCGATGTACTTGGTGGCGAGCCAGATGACCAGGCCGGAGCCCACCGCAGCCGGCACCGCGTAGTCCCGCCGCGCGATCCACCAGCCGAGGCCGAAAAGGACCCCGGCCAGGCCGATCGCTCCGAACAGCCAGTAGTGGTTGACGTCATGCGTCCCAAGCAGCCAGCTCCCGCTCGGCCAGATCCCGAGGGTCTCGAGCGGCGAGACGACGTAGCGGAGCTTGCTGTTGGTGTCGAGGACGTTGTGGATCGAGCCCGAGTGGATGAAGTCGAGCACCTTCGGTAGCTGCGTCAGTCCCACCAACACGAGGACGATCGCTGCGGGGATCAGGATGTGAAGCGAGTTGCGGATACCGGCCTTGACCTCGTCCATCCCGCCCTCCCGGTCGAGGCGGATGAGCTGGGCCACCAGCCAGAGCCCCGCAATCCCCACCAGCCACGCCACACCGGGCAGGCTGTAGACGGGCACCATCGCGGCAGTGATCAGGGCGAGGCCGATCAGGATCGCGATGCGCCCCTCGGACTCCCGCTCTATCTCGCGTAAGCCGAGGGCGAAGGCGATCAGGAACATCCCGGCGATCAGCTCCTTGAAGCCGGCGATGCCGAGCACCGAGGCCGAGAGGTAGGCGAACGCTACGAGCACGGCCGTGAGCAGGCGGCGGCCGCCAGGCAGCTCGCGCAGCCCTCCGAGCGTGGTGATCCCGGTCAGCACGGGCACCGCCAGCAGCAACCCGAGCCAGCCCCAGAGTGGCTGCGTCCCGAGGACGCTGACCACCGTCGCGACCAGGCTGTGCGGACCGAGCGGGTAGCCGTTGATGACGCTCTGCGGTGTGGGCCGGCTCTGGTCGACCAGGTAGTCGACGTCGACCAGGTGCATCGCCATGTCGTTGTTGAGGCCCACCCCCGGGATGCCGATGTGGCCGCTCGCGATGAAGGGGAAGGAGGCCAGCAGGAGGCAGACCAGCGCGACCGGGATGGCGATGCCGACGGCCGGTCCGAGCATCGATTCTGACCGCACCAACAGGAAGACGATCGATGCGGCGAGCAGGATGGCGCAGCAGGCGATCGAAGTCGCCTGATCGCCAGGAAGCCGAATAGCGACCGTGCAAACCAGGACCAGCGTGGCGAAGCCAACTGCGCCCTCGAGGAACGATGCGTGGCTACGTCCGAGCGCGAGCAGGATCGCGCGCCCGACCAGGAGCGACGCGAGCAGGATTATTCCTGCTGAGACATAGGTTCCAGCGAAGGCGCCCACGGAGGCGGAAAGGATATGGACTTAGGCGCCGATCCGGTCCCGCTGCGATTCGCCCCGCTCACGGCCCAGGGTGAGGAACTGGTCGAGCGGATAGCCCCAGCGCAGGCCGCGCAGCACCTGCCAATCCGAGCGCCGCCGAACCGCGTCCACCTGCTCCCGCCGAGCCCGGATCTGCGACCGGTTCGCCCGCACCCAGCCGTAGCTGCGGCCCTTGGCGCGCAGGAACTTGGGCCCGCGGATCAGGCAGTAGCCCCAAATCATCAGCTCGGTCAGGGCGAGCAGCGGCGAGATCGCCAGCCGGGTACGGCCGCGGAGGTCGGCAACCAGCATCTTCCAGCGATTCCGCTCCAGCAGGAAGAGCTTGTGGGGAAACATCGACAGGTGGTAGTCGTGCGCCACGGTGGAGGCCGGCACGCACCAGATCTCGCTGCCGGCGATCCGCAAGAGCCAGGAGAGCTCGACGTCCTCGAAGTAGAGGAAGCCGCTCTCGTCCCAGCCGCCCAGCTGCTCGAGCAGCGGCTTGCGGATCATGAACGCAGCGCCGTGCAGCCCGGTGACGGAGAACGGGTCGTCGCCGGCGACGTCGCGGGCTTTGCCGAGCCAGCGGTTGAACCCGAGCCCTGACTTGTTGAGGTTCTGCCCCGCCGCGTTGATCATGCCCGGATCCGACTCGAGCAGGATCAGCGGGCAGGCGACGGCGGCCTCGGGCTTGTCCTCCAGCAGCGAGACGAGCGGATCGAGCCAGCCCGGGCTGACGACGACGTCCATGTTGAGCACCGCCACGTGGTCGCCGCGCGCCTCGGGGAGGGCGACGTTGACGGCTCCGGCGTAGCCGCGGTTGGTGGGCGAGCGGATCAGCCTGACCGAGTCGTGCTCCGAGGCCAGGCGCTCCGCGATCTGCGCGCTGTCGTCCGAGGAGGCGTTGTCCACGACGAGGATCTCGACGTCCGTCTCGCCGGTGTCCTCCAACAGCGCGCGCAGGCAGCCCTCGAGCGCCCCCGCTCCGTTGTAGTTGACGACTACTACCGAGACCAGTTGGAAGAGCCCTCTTCGGCGAGTCGGCTGATCCGGCCGCTGAAGATCGAGATGAAGAGCACAGCCGAGAGCATCTGCAGGCCGAGCACCAGGAAGCTGGTCGAGAGGACCAGGGCCCGGGTATCGGTGAAGGGATTGTTCCCCGCCCATTGGGCCGTCAGCTGAATCAGCTTGGCGAGCGCCCCCGTCATCAGCAGCAGGCCGAGCAGGCCGACGACCGTCCGGAAGCGCGTGGAGATCACGCGGAGCAACCACCAGGGTGGGCGCTTGCCGGCCTCGACGCCGTAGAGGGCGGCGGCGACGCCGAAGATGGTCAGCTGGAAGGCGGCGAGAATCCCGAGCGCGGCGACGATGAAGCTGTTCTTGTCGAGCCCGAGGAAGAATCCCTCGACCGGGCCGTTCGACAGCACGATCGCCCCGGTGACGGCGACGGTCATCAGGACGAGCCCCGGCACGATGAAGGTGAGCGTCGGGTTGTAGATCAGCAGCAGCACGATCACCCGGCCGAGGATCCGCAGGCCATCCTTCCAGGGGCTGAGCTTCTTCTCGCCGACCCGCGGGAGATAGGAGATCGGGATCTCGGCCTCGCGCAGGCCGCGAGCCTTGGCCTTGATGCCGATCTCGGTCTCGATGTCGAAGCCGCGGGCCTCGGTGCCGAGCCGGACCGCCTCGGACCGGCGAATCGCGTAAAGCCCGGTGAGCTGGTCGGCTCCCTCGAGGCCGTGGCTGATCGCGAGCAGCTTGTTGAAGAGCCAGTTCCCGAAGCGGTTGACGACCGGCATGCTCTGGGGCTCCGACTCCCGGATCCCGCGGACCAGGTCGTTCTCGTCGAGCAGCTCGACCATCTCCTTGATCGCCGGCACCGGGTAGGTCGCGTCCGCATCCATGATCACGACGTTCTCGCCCTGGGCCTCGGCGATGCCGGTGCGGATCGCCACGCCCTTGCCGCGGTTGGTCTCGTGCTTGATCAGGCGGACCGGATAGCGCTCGGCGACGTCGGCGGTGTCGTCGTTCGAGCCGTCGTCCACCACCAGGACCTCGTAGCTCTGGTCCAGGTACTGCCCGAGCTCGTCGAGGACGTGCGGCAGCGCCGCGCCCTCGTTGTACGCGGGGAGTAACACGGTGGTGCGGATGACGTCGGCGCTCGGGGCGCCCTCGTCGCCCGCCCTCTTCGAAGCGGTTACCGCCATGGGGATCGGAAGCATAGGTACCCACACAAAACGGGTTGCTCCTCGGCTTTCGCCTACGGAGCACCCTCGCACCAACTGGCGGGCGGGTCAGCCCGTCTGCCCATCCGCTGCCTGGCGCGCGCTGAGGATCTCCTCGCGCTCGGTCAGGCGGTTGCGCCTCCGGGTCTCGGCCTCGCGCTGGCGGCGCTCCTCCGTGGCTCCCTTCACCGCGAGCGGCGGCACGGGCACGGGCTTGCCGTGCTCGTCGACGGCGACCATGGTCAGGTAGGCGGTGCTGGTGTGGCGAACCTCGCGGGTGGCGGGGTTTTCGGCCTCGACGCGCACTCCGACCTCCATCGAGGTCCGCCAGGCGGCGTTGACGCTCGCGATGCAGCGCAGGAGCTCGCCGACGTAGAGCGGCATGGCGAAGGTCATCCGGTCCATTCCGGCGGTCACCACCCTGCAACCGCTGTGGCGGATCGCCGCGATGCCCGCGACCTCGTCGCACATCCGCATCACGACCCCGCCGTGGATGAACCCGGCGGAGTTCGCGTCCTGGACGCTCATCCAGCGAATCAGCTCGGACTCCGAGCCCGCGACCGTGCGTGGCGCGGCGTCAGTGTGATCCTTCTCCGACATCGGCGCGATCCTATTCGGCACCCTCTGCGTATAGGCCAAGTTAGAACGAGTCACGGAAGACCAACGAGAGGAAGAGGACGATGACTGCCACGACCAATCCGAACAAGGCGCTCTGGGAGAAAGGCGACTTCACGCAGATCGCAGCGACCATGCGCGAGAGCGGTGAGGAACTCGTCGGAAAGTTGGGGATCACCGAAGGTACGAAGGTGCTGGATCTCGGCTGCGGCGACGGAACCACCGCGGTGCCGGAGGCCCAGCTCGGCGCCGACGTGCTCGGCGTCGACATCGCCAGCAACCTGGTCGCCGCCGGCAACGCTCGCGCGGAGGAGCTCGGCCTCACGAATCTCAAGTTCCAGGAGGGCGATGCGACCGACCTGAGCGAGCTCGACGACGAGAGCTTCGATCTCGTCGTCAGCATTTTCGGGGCGATGTTCGCCCCCAAGCCGTTCGACGTGGCCAAGGAGATGGTCCGGGTGACCAAGCCGGGTGGCCGAATCGTGATGGGGAACTGGATTCCGAACGACCCGACCGTGGTGGCCCAGATCCTGAAGATCAGCGCCTCCTACTCGCCGCCTCCCCCAGAGGGCTTCATCAGCCCGGTGAAGTGGGGAGTGGAGGACGACGTGGTCGAGCGGTTCACCGCGGCCGGCGTCCCCAAGGAGCAGATCTCGTTCGAGCGGGACACCTTCACCTTCAATCACTCGGATCAGCCGTCGGAGGTCGTGGCCAGGTTCCGCGACTACTACGGGCCGACCATGAACGCATTCGAGGCCGCCAGGGCGGACGGGCGCGAGGCTGACCTGCAGTCCGAGCTCGAGGCGCTGTTCAACGAGCAGAACACCAGCGACGACGGCACCTCGATCCCGGCGACCTTCCTGCGGGTGACGGTTCAGCGGTAAAGCGGCGAAGCAGGGGGTCGCCGCTACATTCCGGCCGGTGTCCCGCCACGGCGACATCACGGTGGTGATCCCCTGCTTCAACCACGGGCGGTTCGTGCTCGAGTCGGTCGAGCGCGCGCTCGGCCAGAACGGCGGGCCGCCGCAGGTGATCGTGGTCGACGACGGGTCGACCGACGCCGAGACCGAGAGCGCTCTCGATGCGCTGCCGGCCGGGGTCGAGCTGATCCGCCAGCGGAACTCCGGGGTGGCCGCGGCCCGCAACGCGGGCTTCGAGAACTCGGACTCCGAGCTGCTGCTGATGGTCGATGCCGACGACCGGCTCACCCTCGACGCCCTCGATGTGCTGCGGCCACCGCTCGAGGCCAATCCCGGCGTGGGCTACTGCTATGGCCTGATGAAGCTGATCGGCGCCTGGTCGGGCGTCCTCCGCTTCCCCGACTTCGACCCGTACATCCTCCTGCACCGCTCGATCGCCGGTGCCCAGCTGGGGCTGGTGCGCCGCCGGTGCTGGGAGGACGCGGGGGGCTTCGACCCCGCCATCGACGGCTACGAGGACTGGGACTTCTGCCTGAGCGCTCTGGAGCAGGGCTGGCGCGGCCTGCAGATCGACCGGGTCACCCACGAGTACCGCAAGCACGAGCGCTCGGGCGAGGAGGGGCATCGCCGCCAGTACCGGCACATCTACCGCCAGCTGCGCGCCAAGCACGCGGAGCTGTTCGCGCGCCGCCCCGAATTCGCCCGCGAGACGCCCCTCGGGCCGATGCAGCGGCTCGTCTACCGGACCTACTTCGCCTGGCGACCCCTCCCCGCGAAGCTCGAGAAGGCGCTGTACCGCAACGTCGTCTTCCGGAGGCGAACCGCGGCCCAGTAGTCACAGATGGCGGCCCTGTCTCGTCCCCCTTGTAAGAGCGACGAAGGGAGCCGTCATGAACAGCGAATCCAGGGCCCGCGACAGGGCCGAGGTCATCCAGGAGGTCTCGAAGTGGGGTGTCGGCGCGGGGATCCTGGTGGTCGCGCTGGCTCCGCTGGCGATACCGATCCTCGTCCTGACCGCCGTTGCGCTGATCCCCCTGTTGGTGCCGCTGATCCCGCTGGCCCTGATCGCCGGCCTGATCTACCTGCCGGTGCGGCTCGTTCGCAGCATTGGCGGGCGCCGCAAGGCGCTACGCCGGAGCCCGGCAGAGGAAGAGGTGCTCAGCCGGGTCGAGTTCACACCGGTCCACCACTGAATCGTCGAATAGCTCGGTCGGGGTCCGATCCTCGACCTCGAAGCCGGCCCCGCGGAGCCGGTCCGCCAGGTCCATGCCGTAGATGCGGACGTGGTCGTGCTGGCCGAAGGCGACCATCCGGTCCAGTGGAGAGGTGACCGAGGGGTCCTCGTATGTGGGGACGTCTGAGCGGTAGGGCGTCAGCACGAGCGCGAGGCCGCCGGCCGCCAGAACGCGGCGCAGCTCGGACATCGCCGCGCGATCGTCCGGGACATGCTCGAGGACGTGGCTGCAGAGGATCAGGTCGAAGGAACCGTCCGGGAGATCCATGTTCATGATGTCGAGCCTCAGGTCGGCGGGCGCGTACAGGTCGGCGGTGGTTCGCTCGATTTCGGGCAGCCGCTCGAAGACGGGGTCGAAGAGCGGCTCGGGGGCGAAGTGGAGGAGCCGGCGGCCGGGGAGGTCACCGCGGGCGAGGAGCAGGGCGATTGCGCGATGGCGGGGATGCGAGCGGCAGCGCGGGCAGATGCCACCGAAGCCCGCGATCCGGCGCCGGGACATCCGCGCAAAGCGCCCGCCGCAGCAGGGGCACTCGCGGCCCTCGCCGCGCAGCAGCCGGGCGCTGAGCCGGCCGTTGGCGTCGGCCGCGGCATAGAGCCCCCGCGCCAGCATGTGGTGGCGCAGGACCCACTCGATCGCCGTCGCGAGCCACACTGCGAGGCGGAGGCGGAGCGTTCGTCCGGTCGAAGACGGGTTCGGCGCTCTCCGGCGGGGCTACGTCGTCCCCGATCTTGTCTTTGGATGAAAGGTCCATCGGCGATTGAGGATGAAGGTGATCAGGACGATCGGGACGACACTGATGATCTCTGCTACGGCCTTGGGTGTCTCCAGGCCCTCGATGAGCGCGTAGAGCAGGGCCAGATTGAGAACGAGCCGAAGTCCCTGGACCGCGAGGTAGCGGGAGAACTCCGGGAGGTGAAACGGCCCGTCTCGAAGGCCCAGAGCCGGTTCCACGTGTATCCGTTCATTATCCCGGCAGATACCCCGCCACCGCGGCGATCGGATACGCGACCCCGATTGCCAGCAGCAAGGAATAGGTCGCGATCGTGACTGCTCCGTTCGAGCCGCCAACCAACGCGAAGCGGAGGAATCGCCTGTCCACGTCAGCCCCGCGCGCCGATCCGCCGCAGCAGCTTCACGACCCCGCGGGGCTCCGGGTGCGGCCAGGAAGAGATCCGGGGGAGGATCGCTCGCCGTGCGCCCTCGTAGGAGCGCATGATCCCCCGCTGCAGCGGGTTGCGGGCCCATCCCAGGCGGATCGCCTTCGCCTCGTTGAGCTGGACCCAGACGTCCGTGGTCGTCTTGCTTTCGGGGTGGTAGCGGAAGTTGAGGACGGGCTCCTCGATCAGATCGACTCGCGCGCCGCGCAGCAGGCGCAGGTAGAAGTCGTAGTCGGCGGCGTCCACGTAGGCCTGGTTGAGGGACGGCGCCTGCTCGAGCAGCTCGCGCCGCCAGATGATCGTTGGGGTCGTCAAGAAACGCCCGAAGTAGAGGTAGCGTCGCCAGCTGAACTTCGGCGGCACCAGGGTCCGGAAGACCTCGCCGTGCTCGTCCACGTAGTTGACCCCTCCGAAGATCGCTCCGACCTCGGGGTTGTGCTCGAAATGGTCGAGTGCCCGGTCGATGGCGCCGGGGATGTAGGCGTCGTCGGCGTTGACCCAGGCGAGCAGGTCCCCGTGCGCCATCCGGAGCCCCTTGTTGACCGCCTCCGTCTGCCCGCTGTCGGGCTCGGAGATCCAGGTGAGGTGCGGGTCCTCGCGCCCCTCCAGGAGCTCGACCGTCCCGTCGTCGGAGTTGCCGTCGACGACGATGTGCTCATGGGGGGTGCGCAGCGCCGCCACGCTGTCGAGCGTGTGTGGCAGGTAGCGCGCCATGTTGCGCGTGGGCGTGATCACGGAGAGCATGTGAAATCGGGCATTATTCCCGCCCGGATGGAGGTGCTGCCGACCCGTCTCAAGGGCCCGATCCTGCTGCAGCCGAAGATCTTCCGAGATCAGCGGGGCTTCTTCCTGGAGACATACCGGCGTTCCTCCTTCGGCGAGGTCGGCATCGACGACGAGTTCGTCCAGGACAATCATTCGCGATCGGCGAAGGGCATCGTGCGCGGCATGCACTTCCAGCCGGGCATGGCGAAGCTGATTCGCTGCCCGCGCGGGGAGATCTTCGACGCCCTGGTCGATCTGAGACGGGGTTCGCCGACCTTCGGTCAATGGGAGGCATTCACGCTCAACGACGAGAACCTGCGGCAGCTCTACTGCCCGGACGGCTTCGCTCATGGTTTCTGCGTCACCAGCGAGATCGCGGACGTTATCTACAAATGCTCCTCCTACTACGACCCGGCGACTGAGAGCGGGATCTCCTACAAGGACTCCGCGATCGGCATCGAGTGGCCGGAGATCGACCTGATCCCGTCCGAGCGCGACGCGGGCGCTCCGTTGCTGGCGGACGTCGAGGACGGGCTCCCGTTCTCGTATGACGTCTAGCCTGCAGGCGAAGTGAACGACCAATCAAGCAAGCGCGCCCTGATCACGGGCATCTCGGGCCAGGACGGCTCATATCTCGCCGAGCTCCTGCTCGAGAAGGGCTACGAGGTCCACGGCATCGTCCGCCGCTCCTCGAGCTTCAACACGCACCGGATCGACCACCTCTACCACGACCCCCACGAGCAGGGCGTCCGGCTCTTCACCCACTACGGCGATCTGACCGATTCGACCGCGCTGATCAAGCTGCTCTACGAGCTGCAGCCCGACGAGATCTACCACCTGGGCGCGCAGAGCCACGTCCGCGTCTCGTTCGATATCCCGGAGTACACCTTCGACGTCACCGGGACCGGCACCGTGCGACTGCTGGAGGCGGTTCGCGAGGCCAAGGTCAACCCGCGCTTCTACCAGGCGTCCTCCTCCGAGATGTTCGGCGCGGCGCCTCCGCCGCAGAACGAGCAGACCCCGTTTCACCCGCGCAGCCCCTACGGCGTGGCCAAGGTCGCGTCGTACTGGGCGACCGTCAACTACCGCGAGGCGTACGACCTGTTCGCCGTCAACGGGATCCTCTTCAACCACGAGTCTCCGCGCCGCGGCGAGACCTTCGTCACCCGCAAGATCACCCGCGGTGTCGCCAGGATCGCCGCAGGCCTGCAGGAGAAGCTCTACCTCGGCAACCTGGAGGCCCAGCGCGACTGGGGATACGCGAAGGAGTACGTCGAGGCGATGTGGCTGATGCTCCAGGCCGACGAGCCCGACGACTTCGTCATCGCCACCGGCGAGACGAACAGCGTCCGCGATGCAGTCGAGATCGCCTTCGCTCGGGCCGGCCTCGACGCCGACGACCACGTCGAGATCGACCCGAAGTACTACCGGCCGTCGGAGGTCGACGCATTGCTCGGGGACGCCAGTAAGGCGAAGGAGGCACTCGGCTGGGAGCCCAAGGTCCGGTTCAAGGAGCTGGTCGAGCTGATGGTCGACGCCGACGTCGCCGATCTCGAGGACCAGATGGCGGGCAAGGTGACCCGCTACAGCCACGAGGGGGCGTAGTTCTCCTCACATGAGTGAGGCCCGGGTCCTCCACGTCCTCCCGCACCGCGGAGGTGGAGGTCAGACGTACGTCGAGCAGCTGGCGTCGATGAAGGGGTTCGAGTTCGATCGCGTCGAGCTCACCCGCCGTCGCAATCCGCTGGAGCTCCCGGTCGGGTTGGCGCGGGTGATCCAGGCCGCTCGGAGTCATGACCTCGTACACGTCCACGGGGATGCGGCGGCGCTCGCCTGCCTGCCCGCGCTAGGGATGCGCCCGACGGTGATCACGCTCCACGGGTCGCATCTGTTGCGCCGAAGCACCGGGACGCGCGGGCGCCTCGTCCGGGAGGGGAGCAGGCGTGCCTTCGCACGCGCGGCGGCGGTGATCGCCGTGTCGGAGTCCGAGCTCGCGTTCGCACGGTCGATTGCTCCGGCGGCCGCCGAGCGGATCACGCTGGTTCACAACGGCGTCGCGGACGCGGCCCAGGTGACGGACGCCGAGCGCCAATCGACGCGGGAGGCCCTCGGGGTTGAGCCCGATTCGCGCGTCGCGCTGTTCGTGGGCGAGCTCAGCGAGCGCAAGCAGCCCGTTCAGTTCGCCGAGGCGGTCGCGAGAGCCCGGGTCGAGCAGCCCCGGATCGTCGGGGCCCTCGCGGGCGACGGGCCTCTGCGAGGGCGCCTGGAGCCGCTGGCGGGCGACGGGCTCAGGGTTCTGGGCGAGCGGCGCGACGTCACCGCCCTGCTGGCGGCCGCCGACGCCTTCGTGCTCCCCTCCCTCTGGGAGGGCCTCTCCTACGCCCTGCTCGAGGCGATGTCGCTCGGGCGTGCCGTCGTCGTCTCCGATGGCCCGGGCAACCCGGACGCGGCGGGTGACGCCGGCCTGGTCTTTCCGGCCGGCGACGTCGGGGCGCTGGCATCCTCGCTCGCCCGGCTGGCCCGCGAACCGGAGCTGGCCCGCTCGCTCGGAGAGGCTGCGGCGGCGCGGGCCAGGGAGCGGTTCTCACTCACCGGGATGATCGACGCGACGGCCGAGGTGTACGAGCGGGCGCTGAGCGGGAGGTCCACTTGAGGATCGCGATCCTCTACGACTGCCTCTTTCCCAACACGGTTGGGGGCGCTGAGCGCTGGTACCGGAACCTGGCCGAGCGCCTCGACGGCGAGCATCACGTCGTCTACCTGACGCGCCGCCAGTGGGGCGACGAGGGGCCCGAGACCCCGTTCCCGACCATCGCGGTCTCGCCTCGAAGCGAGCTCTACACCGCCTCCGGTCGCCGCCGGATCTGGCCGCCGGTGCGTTTCGGGATCGGCGTCTTCTGGCACCTGCTTCGACGCGGCCGCCGCTACGACGCGATCCACACGGCGTCGTTTCCATACTTCTCGCTGCTCGGCGCCTGGCTCGCCCTTCGCCTGAACCGCTCGCACGCTCGGCTGATCGTCGACTGGCATGAGATCTGGAGCCTCTCCTACTGGCAGAGCTACCTGGGCCGGGTCGGCGGCCGGATCGCCTACTGGATCCAGGCGCTCTGCCTGAGGCTTCCGGATCGCAGCTTCACGTTCTCCCGGCTCGCCGAGGCACGTGCTCGCGAGCTGGGGCACCGAGCTCCGATCACCAGGCTGACCGGTGAGTACGCGGAGAACGAGGAGGAGCGCCGGGCCCTCCTCGCAGGCGAAAGGCCCGGGGGCGACTCGCCGACGGCCCTGGCGGCCGGGCGCCAGATCCCGGAGAAGCGGGTGCCATCGATTCCCTCCGCGATCGCCGAAGCGGGGCGGGGGCTGGCCGATCTCCGCTGCGTCATCCTCGGAGACGGCCCCGAGGCGGAGGCGACCCGCGCGGCGGTGCGAGACCTCGGGCTGGAGGGGCGGGTTGAGCTTCGTGGCCGGGTGGACCACGCGGAGGTCATGCGGGCCCTCTCCCAGGCGGCGTGCCTGGTTCACCCCTCGATGCGCGAGGGGTACGGCCTGGTGGTGGTCGAGGCCGCGTCGCTCGGCACCCCTGCGGTTCTCGTGAGCGGGCCGGACAACGCCGCGACCGAGCTGGTCGAGGAGGGAGTGAACGGCTTCGTCGTCGCCGATGCCGGCCCCGAGAGCCTGGCGAGGGGCATCGCGTCCGCCGTCAGCGGCGGCGCAGCCCTGCGCGAGAGCACGCTCGACTGGTACGAGCGCCACCGCGGCGAGCTCTCGATCGAGGGCTCGCTCGCAGTCGTCCAGGGCTCCTACGATGCGGAGGGCCCGCCCGGCTAGGGCGCCTGCCCGAGGCGCCGCCGCCGCGCCCGCTTCAGGGGAAGCGGGGTCAGGTAGGAGATCGCGGGGAGAAGCAGCCCCGTGGCGCCCGCGAGCGTCCGCCGCCGGCGCAGGGCGTCGGCCCGAATCGCGAGCGTCTCGCGGATCTGGGCGCGCTCGGCTCGGGCGGCGACGTTCGACCCGGTCATCCGCCTCACGGCGAGGACCTCATCGAGGGCGAGGACGGCATGGGTGTCCGCGATGCGAAGCCAGAGGTCGTGGTCCATCGCATAGCGGAGCCGCTCGTCGTATCCCCCGACGCCGAGCGCGACATCCCGCCGGAAGGCGGCGCACGAGTTGGGGATCGGGTTGAAGCGCATCAGCGCCTCGTTCACCTCGCCGGCGGCGAAGGCGGTGCGGGGCCGCAGCTCTCTTCCGGCGCCGTCCACCTCGCGCATCCGCGCCCCGACCACCCCTACCTCGGGCCGCCCGTCGAGCACCTCCAGCTCCCGCTCGAGGCGCTCGGGGAGGGACCAGTCGTCGGCGTCCTGCACCGCCACGACGGGCGCCGCCGCCTCTTCGATTCCCCGGTTGAGGCTCCCGGAGATGCCCATGTGCTCGAGCGGCAGATAGCGCAGCCGCGAGTCGGTGATCTTCCCGACGATCTCGGCCGTCGAATCCGTCGAGCCGTCGTCCACGACGATCAGCTCCAGGTCCTCGACGGTCTGGGAGAGGATCGACTCGATCGCCTGGGGGAGCGTGTCCGCGTTGTTCCAACAGCCGATCAGAACGCTTATTCGCGGTTCTCCCGCGCTTCGCTCCGGCATCCGGCGATCCTAGCCCTGCCAGGAGCAGCGACTGGCTACGCTCCCCGTCCGTTGGACCTTCCACTGTTCGCACACCGCCCAGTCCTGGAGCCGCTCCTGCCGGAGGTCGCCGAGCGCCAGCGGGCGGTGCTCGAAAGCGGCCGCTACATCCTCGGCCCCGAGGTCGAGGCGTTCGAGTCCGAGTTCGGCGATTACCTCGAGGTCGACCATTGCGTCGGAGTGGCAAACGGCACCGACGCCCTGGCGATCGGCCTCCGGGCGCTGGGGGTCGGGCCCGGCGACGAGGTCGTCGTCCCGGCCTTTACCTTCTACGCGACGGCCGAGGCGGTGGCCGCGATCGGCGCGACCCCGGTGTTCTGCGACGTCGATGCGGAGACCTGGTGCATGACCGCAGCGACGGCCGAGCCGGCGTTGACCGAGCGGACGAGGGCGATCGTCCCCGTTCACATCTTCGGCAACCCCGCTCCCGTCCCGGAGTTGATGGAGCTCGCGGAATCGCGGGGGATAAAGGTTTTGGAGGACGCCGCCCAGGCCCACGGTGCGTCCCTCGACGGACGCTTCGTCGGGACCCTGGGACATGCCGCTACCTGGAGCTTCTTCCCCGCCAAGAACCTTGGCGGCTTCGGCGACGGCGGGGCTGTCACGACGGGCGATCCGGAGGTCGCCGCGCTGGTCAGGCGGCTGCGCTTTCACGGCTCCGAGGACAAGAAGGTGTTCACCGAGGTGGGCTTCAACTCGCGCCTCGACGAGCTCCAGGCAGCCGGCCTCCGTGTGCTGTTGCCCCACCTCGCTGAATGGACCGAGTCGAGGCGGGCCGTCGCCGCCAGCTATGCGGAGGCAGGGCTCGGCGACCTGGTCGCGCTCCAGCGCGAGCCTGAGGACGGGCGCTCCTGCTGGCATCTCTTCGCGGTAGCTGCGTCCAACCGGGACGGGCTCGCCGGCGCTCTCAGTGCCGCCGGCATCGGGGCCCGCCCGTACTACGAGGTGCCGCTTTACCGCCAGCCGGCGCTCGAACGCTGGGCTCCCCCGCAGCCGCTTCCCGAGACCGAGCGGATCTGCTCGGAGGTACTCGCGCTGCCGATGGGTCCAGCCCTCCCCGAGGGAGCAGCCGGGCAGGTCGTCTCGGCAGTCCGCGAGAGCGGCGTCCCGCAAGCCTAGTCTCGCCAGCGCTCCAGCAGGTCCTCGTCCGGCACCTCGCGCAGCTTGCGAGCCGGAACGCCGACCACGACGGTTCGAGCCGGCACCTCCTCGATCACGACGGCTCCTGCGCCCACGAACGCCTCCTCGCCGATCTCGACACCGGGGCAGATCATCGATCCCCCACCGATCCGGCAGGCCCTGCGAAGGATCGGGGCGTCGGGTCCGTCTCCAGGTGGATGGCGGCCCATGGTGTTGTCGTTGGTCAGCGTGACTCCCGGGCCGATGAAGACGTCGTCCTCGACGATCGTCCCGGCCGTCACGTAGCAGTTGGTCTGCACCTTGACGCGCTCGCCGATCGTCACGTCGTTGTCCACGGCGGTGCCGCGACCGACAACTGACCCGGCCCCGATCCGGGCACGCTCGCGGACCTGCGCCTGGTCGCCGATCACGGTGCCGGCGCCGATCTCGGCGCCAGCGAGAACCACGGCTCCTGCGCAGACCGCGGCGCCGTCAGCCAGGGTGGCGGGCGGCGGCACTTCGGCGGAGGCGGTCGAGCGGTCGGACAGTTTCGGGGGCTTGCCGAGCACTGCACCGTCCTGGATCACGCAGCCGGTGCCGATCCGCGTGCCTGAGTGGATCACCACGTTCCCTCCAAGCTCTGCATCGACTCCGATCTGGACGTCGTCACCGACCAGTAGCCCGGGAGCGAGGTCTGACGGGAGTAGCAGCCCGCTCACGCCCCGGCGCCACTGCCCACCGGGGCGGCGACCGCCTGCGGTGCGCCGCCAGCGTCGAGGGACACTTGCAGTGCCTCCAGGACTCGCACCACCTGGACGCCGGCGGGGCCGTCCGTGCGCGGGGTTCGCCCGTTCTGGATGCAATCGACGAAGTGTTCGCACTCGAGGCGAAGTGGCTCCTGATTCGAAACCGCCGGGCTCCAGACCGCGCCAGAGCGGGTGATGTACTCGCCGTAGGTCTCGGCCGAGGGGTCGAAGCCCTTGTCCCAGATCGTCAGCTTTCGCTCCAGGGCCATGTCGTCGAGGGTCGCCATCCGCTCCGAGCCGACCACGGTGAGCTTTCGCATCTTGTGGGGGTCGAGCCAGGAGAGGTGGAGGTGGGCGGCGAGGCCGGTGTCGAAACGGACGTACGCGAAGACGACGTCCTCCACGCCGTCGCGAACATACGCCTCGCCGCGGGCCGAGACCTCGCTCGGGTTGCCGTCGGCCAGCTCGAGCAGGACGGAGACGTCATGCGCGCCGAGGCTCCAGAGCGCGTTCTCGTCGGCGCGCAGCTTGCCGAGGTTGACCCGCTGCGAGTAGAGGTAATAGACCTCTCCGAGCTCCCCGCCCTCGATGAGGTCGGCGAGTTGGCGAACGCCCGGGTGGTAACAGAGCAGGTGCCCGACCATCAGGACCAGCCCACGCTCGTCGGCGAGACGGGTGAGGCCCTCCGCGGCGGCGGCGTTCTGAGAGAGCGGCTTCTCGACGAAGCAATGCTTCCCCGCCTCCAAGGCGCGCTCGGCGAGCGCGGCGTGGGTGGAAACCGGGGTGGTGATCGCAATGGCATCGAGGTCCGGATCGGCGAGCAGCTCGTCGAAGTCCGCCGTGAAGCGCGCGTCGGGATGCGCCGGCTGCCACCGGGCTCTGCTCTCCTCGTCGGCGTCGCAGCACCAAGCGAGCTCGCAGTCCTCGAGCGAGCTCAGATTCCGGGCCAGGTTGGGGCCCCAGTAGCCGAGGCCGACGATTCCTACGCGGGCTGACATGCGGCGCGAAGTGTAGGGCTGAGTCCGTCCCCCGGTGGGCGATGGCTGCTGTTTTTCATGCGTACCGCTCGGCGATCGCGGAGGCAACCCGCACACCTGCCTCGCCTCCCCCATACAGCTCGGCGGCGGGGGAGGTCCGATCCCCGGGACGGGGGAGCTCATCGAGAGCCGCGGCCGCCGCGTCCGGGTCCAATCCGACGAGAGCGTTCCACCCCGTCTCGACCGTCTCCACCCACTCGGTTTCCTCGCGCATCGTGATGCAGGGGACAGAGGCGAGGAACGCTTCCTTCTGCAGCCCACCGGAATCGGTGATCACCGCTCGGGACGCACGGACCAGCCGGGTGATGTCGAGGTAGCCCACCGGGTCGATAGGCCTGATCCCTCGTTCCTCGAGGGACTCCAGCGAATTCACGGCCTCGAGCCTTTCCCGGGTACGCGGGTGGACCGGGAAGATCACCGGCGCGACCTCCGCCGCCCGGGCCAGGACGTCGATCACCAAGCTGAGGCGCCCAGGGTCGTCCACGTTGCCGGCCCGATGGGCGGTCGCGACGCAGTAGCCGCGCGGCTCGACCCCCAGGTGCTCCAGCGCGCCGGACCGGCGGTCCGCGATCGGTCCGAACGTGAGCGCCACGTCGGCCATCACGTCACCGACCAAGGTCGCGTTGTCCCCGAGGCCCTCCGCGACAAGGTTGTCCACGGCCACCTGAGTGGAACAGAGGAGCAGGTCCGAGACCGAGTCGGCCACCACCCTGTTCACCTCCTCCGGCATCGCCCGGTTGAACGAGCGCATGCCGGCCTCGACGTGGACGAGCGGGATCCTCGCCTTGGCGGCCACGAGCGCCCCGGCGAGCGTGGAGTTCGTGTCGCCGTAGACGAGGACGCAGTCCGGGCCGAGCTCCTCGACCAGAGGCTCGAGGCCCATCATGGCCGCTGCGGTCTGCGCCGCGTGGCTTCCCGACCCCACGCCGAGCTGCCGGTCGGGCGGCGACAGTCCCAGCTCCTCGAAGAAGATCTCCGAGAGCTCGCGTTCGTAGTGCTGACCGGTGTGAACCACGATCTCGTCCGCCCGCTCTCGCAGAGCGCGCGAGACCGCGGCGGCCTTGACGAACTGGGGGCGGTTTCCGACGACGGTGAGGACCTTCACGCGCGGAAGACTCGCGCATCGGGCGCCCCACGGCTGTCTGCTCGATCCTGGCGCAGCGTGTGTCCGTTGCTACATTGCCCCGCCACCATGGAGCTGACGGCCTACGACAAGCTTCGTTGCCCCACTTGCCTCGGTCCGCTCGCGCTCGAGCGTTTCGGCGATGAGAAGCTCGACGGCCACACATATGTCGAGACCGGGCTCGTGCTCTGCGAGAGCTGCCGTATCTCATATCCGATCGAGTCGGGCACCCCGGTGATGCTGCGCTTCAGGACGGGCTTTCACGACTGGTTCGCCTCAAGTCACGCTGATCGCCTTCGGCGATTCACGGACTACTCGCTACCCAGCGGCGAGGCCCGTCCGGGGGAGCTCTCCGTGCAGGAGACGTTCACCGACGAGTGGAGCCTGACTCGGGACGATGAGCTCTCTTTCGTCTTCACGCTCGACGAGCTTGTCGAGCTGAACAAGAACGTCTGGCTCCGCTCGATCGCGAAGCTGCCGCCCGAGCAGAGGCCCACGAGCCTCCTCGATGTCGGATGCGGGGTGGGAATGGAGACGATGGCCCTGAGAGAGGCCACCGGCGCCGAGCAGCTCTTCGGAATCGATCTCAACTTCGCTCTGCTGTCTCGGCGGGCGGAGTTCCGGCAGCAGCCTGACGTGCAGTTCGTGATCGCCTCGCTCTTCGATCTTCCGTTCGAGGCCGAGTCGTTCGACCTCGTCTACAGCGAGGGAGTGATCCACCACACCTATTCGACCCCAGAGGCTTTCGAGGCAATCGCCCCACACGTGCGCCGTGGCGGCCACCTCTTCGTGTGGGTCTACGGACTCGATGACCATCTCACGGCCGACCCGCACCGCCGGAAGCTCGACCACGTGCTCGAGCGGATATTGCGGCCGCTGATCTCGCGCGCCCCGCGCAGGGTGCGAAACGGGATCTTCAAGGTGTTGGTCGCCATCTCGCACGCGCGCAGGCGTCGGGGTCTCGCGTTCGGGGAGAAGGAGGGTCACGGCGGGCAATGGTCCAGGGAGAACACCGAGCACACGCTTCGCGACTGGCTCTCGCCCCGCTATGCGCATCGCCACGGATTCAACGAGGTGATCGAGTGGTTCGAGTCCGCTGGGTTCCGGATCGTCGATGTTCAGTCCCCCTCCGCCTACCGGGCCCTCTTCGATGACCCTCCCTTCGGCGTTGGCTTGACCGGCCAGCGCGTTGACGGCGCCGGCGTCGAGGTGACCGCCGAGCCTGAGCACGCCACGGCGGCTTGAGAGACCGACTCACCTGCCCCTGCTGTGGGGCGTCGGTGGAACCGGCGCCCGTGATCAGCGGGCCCGATCGGCTGCATCGCAGGGAAGGCAGGTTCGAGGTCGCCGTCTGCGCGAGTTGCGGGGCGGGGATCACCCTGCCCCCCCTCGGGACGACAGAGCTTGCCGCGTTCTACCCCGAGACATACGCTCCCTACGAACCCGCCGATGCGCGAGTGCAGGCGCGGATCTCCGCACTGATCCGCCGCCGGCAGGCGCGCCACGCATTGCGGACTCAGCCGCTGCGGGTCTTGGCAGACCGTGATCCGGGCCGGGTTGTGGACGTGGGATGTGGACGGGGCGATCTCGGCGCTTCCCTGGTCGAGGACGGCTGGCGGGTCACCGGGATCGAGCCTTCAGCCAATGCCTCCGCGGCCGCCAGGGCGCGCGGCGTCGATGCGCGGCAGGGTACGATCGAGGATGTCGAGCTCGAGGTGGACGCCTATGACGCCGCGATCTTTCGGCACTCGCTCGAGCACCTCACCGATCCCGTCACCGCTCTCCGGCGCGCGCACCAGGCGCTGCGACCCGGTGGCCATCTTCTGATCTCGGTGCCTAACTTCGGTTCCTGGCAGGCGCGCATCTTCGAGAGCCGCTGGTATCACCTCGACCTGCCGCGCCACCGAGTGCACTTCAGCCGGCAGGCCCTCCGGGTCGCTGTCGAGACAGCCGGGTTCGAGTCCCCGGAGCTGAGCACGTCGACCTCCCCGGTCGGGCTGCCGGCGACGATCCAGTACGCGGTCGCCGGCCGCTGCCTCTTTCCATCGGGTCTGCCGCTTCGCGTCGCGGTCGCGCTCACGACCGTGGCGTGGCCTATAGCCCGCCTTGCCGATCAGCTCGGCGGTGGCGGGGACGTGCTCAACGCTTCGGCGCGGCGGCTTCCCTAGGGCGCACCGCGGTCGCTGAGGAGCGGCAGAGCGGCGTCGCGGGGCGAGATGATCCGTCCGTCCGTCGGCGGCTCAGGCCAGTCGATCCCCAGCGCGGGGTCGTTCCAATGCACCCCGTCGCTGGCCTCGGGGACGAAGGGAACCGAGATGTCGTAGCCGACATGGGTGTCGTCCTCGAGGGTCTGAAAGCCGTGGGCGCAGCCCTCGGGCACGTACAGCATGCGGCCGTTCTCCGGGGTCAGCTCGGCCCCGTACCAGCGGGCGTAGGTCGGCGAGTCCGGGCGGAGGTCGGCGACGACGTCGAACACGGTGCCCTTGGTGCAACGAACAAGCTTCCGCTCCGCATGGGGCGCAGCTTGGAAGTGGAGCCCGCGCAGCGTTCCGGCGCGCGCATTTGTCGACACGCTCGACTGCGCGATCAGGTCCATGAGGCCGCGCTCCGCGAAGATCTCGGCGTCGAAGACGCGAGCGAAGCTGCCGCGCTCGTCGGAGCTAGGCTCGCGCTCGACGAGGAAGGCGCCCGGCAGAGGTGTCTCCTGGAAGTTCAGTCGAAGATCTGGATCTCGGGTGCACGGGCGATGAACTTCCCGCCCCATTCCCGGACGAAGGAGAGCTGCTCCATAACCTCCTCACGGAGGTTCCAGGGCAGGATGAAGACGAAGTCCGGCTTCGTCTTCTTGATCTCGTCGGGGCTGGTGATCGGGATTCGGACGCCGGGGAGGAAGTTCCCCTGCTTCTCTGGGTTGAGGTCTGCCGTGTAGTCGATGAAGTCCGTGCTGACCCCGCAGTAGTTCAGGAGCGTGGTCCCCTTCGCCGCCGCGCCATACCCGGCGATCGACTTGCCCTCGTCCTTCAGCTCCACCAGCAGCTTCAGGATCCGCCTCTTCTCCTCGACCGCCTTCAGCCCGAAGTCGCGGTAGGTGTCGACTTGGTCGAGCCCAGCCTGACGCTCCATCTCGGCCACGGCGGCGAGACCCTCGCCATCTGGGCGCCCGTCGTCGCCATGACAGCCGTAGATCCGCAGAGATCCCCCGTGCGTAGGGATCTGCTCGACCTCAAAGATTCTTAGCCCGTGCTCTCCGAACACGGTCTGCGCCACGCCGAGGGAGAGGTAGAAGCAATGCTCGTGGTAGATCGTGTCGAACTGGTTCAGCTGGAGCAGGTTAAGGAGATGGGGAAACTCGATCGTGATCAGTCCGCCGGGAGCGAGGGCCAGCTTCAAGCCCTCGACAAACCCGTTGATGTGCGGCACGTGGGCGAAGACGTTGTTGCCGATCAGCAGGTCCGCTGGCGTCCTCGCGGCGAGCTCCGCGCCAAGTGCTTCGCCGAAAAACTCGACGATGGTGGGGATTCCCCTCTGGTTCGCGACCTTGGCAACGTTGGCGGCCGGTTCGACGCCGAGCACGGGCACGCCGCGCGCGGCGAAATACTGGAGCAGGGCGCCGTCGTTGCTGGCCACCTCGATCACGTGGCTGTCGCCATCGATCCCATACTTTTCGGCCATGTGCGCTGCGTAGCGCTCGCAGTGCTCGAGCCAGGTCTTCGAGTACGAGGAGAAGTAGGCGTAGTCGACAAAGATCGTTTCAGGCGCCGCATGCGGCTCGCTCTGAACGAGCAGACAGGACCCGCAGACGAACACCCGCAGGGGGAAGAACGGCTCCATCGTGGTCAACTGGTCGGGTCGGACGAACGAGTTGGCAAGCGGAGAGAGGCCGAGATCGACGAAGACCACCTCGAGCGGGGTACCGCAGAAGAGGCAGCGGCTCGGCGAGCCGTTGGAAGTGGCGCGATCATCAGCCATCGCGGAATGCGTCGGGAGACTAGCGGTACCCGGGTGCGCATAACCTTGCACCCGTGAACGCCAGCGCTGCCCATTCGTTGGATCCCAAGCAGGAACGCGAGCAGATCCCGGTCTTCAAACCACTGCTGGAGACTGAGGAGTTCGAAGCCGCTCGTGCGGCGCTTGAGCTCGGCTGGCTCGGGATGGGCAGCTATGTGGAGGAGTTCGAGCGCGACCTTTCGCGGCTGATCGAGGCTCCCGACCGCCACGTCGCCACCGTCAGCACCGGCCATGCGGCGCTCCATCTTTCCCTGATGCTGGCGAAGGTGGGCCCTGGCGACGAGGTGATCACCCCGTCCTTCAACAACATCGCCGACTTTCAGGCAATCCTCGCGACCGGGGCTCAACCGGTGCTCTGCGACGTCGAGGACTGCACCCTCTGCATCGATGTCCCGAGTGCGACTGAGCTCGTCAGCCCAGCGACCAAGGCGATCATTGCAACGGACTACGGGTGCATGCTCTGCGATCACCAAGCCCTCGCCGAGCTCGCGGACAGCCACGGCCTGCGCCTCATCCACGACGCCGCCCACTCGATCGGATCACGCGACCGGGGAAGACCAGTAGGCAGCTTCTCCGACATGACGATGTTCAGCTTTGACCCGATCAAGACCGTGACCTCGATCGACGGCGGCGCGCTGGTGGTCCGAACGGAGGAGGAGTTGGAGCGCCTGCACGAGCTGCGGCTGATCGGCATGGGCCAGTCTGCGACTGAGATGTATCGCAACCGCCGGGCCTGGACTTATGACGTCAAGACGCTGGGCTTCCGCTACCACTTGGCCAATCTCCACGCCGCTATCGGGGTGGCGCAGCTTGCGAAGCTCCCCCGCATTGCCGCCGCGAGGCGGGATATGTGCCGTCTATACAACGATGCGTTAGCCGAACTCGAGCAGGTCCGCACGCCGAGCACGGACTTCCCCGACCATCTGGTCCCATTCCTGTACTACATCCGAGTTCCCGGCAAGGCTAGGACGGGGCTGCGCGACCACCTCTCGGACCTCGGCATAGACACTGGCATCCACTGGCAGCCGGGACACTGGTTCACGCTGCTGCGCGACTGCCGTCGCGGGGAGCTGGGTGTCACCGAGCGGGTCGGGGAGGAGATCCTGACCCTTCCCCTGCACTCGGAGCCGGCAGCCGACACGGTGGACCGGGTCGTGAGCGGGGTTCGCTCATACTTCGTCGAGCAGTGATCGCGGTGGCGAAGACCGGGAAGGAGCTGCTGAGAGCGACGAAGGAGTCCGCCTCGAGCGCCGACCGGGCCGAGCGCCTGCCCGTGGGGAGGCCCTCGGTCGCCTCGTTGCGGCCCGTCGCCACCCGGCCCGGGACGATCCCCCGCGAGGACGTCCGGGTCCTGACCGAATGGCGCAACCGTTTCGTGGAGTCATTCCTGACCGAGTTCGTCGCCACCGAGGAGCGGACCGAGCGCTGGCTGGCCGACTCGGTTGGTCCGGACGACACCCGCATCCTGTTCATGATCGACGACGCCGAGGAGCGCACGATCGGCTACGTCGGGCTCGCTTTTATCGACTGGGAGACGGGGGAAGCTGAGGCGGACGCGATCGTCAGGGGTGTGGATGGGCCGCGCGGCCTGATCGCACAGTCGCTGGAGGCGATGTGGCGGTGGGGGCACGACGCCCTAGGGCTCTCGATGCTTGGAGTGCGGGTCCGCTCGGACAATCCAGCGATTGGCTTCTACAAGAAGGCGGGATTCCGCGAGCGGCGCCGCGTGCCATTGCGACGCGAGCGGAACGCTCAGGGGGTGGAATGGGTGGAGGACCCTGACCTCGCCGATGGCAACGTGTCGCTCGTCTACCTGGAGCTCGAGGACCTTGGCGACTGAGCACCCGAAGGTGACCATCGATCCGGCAACCGCGAGCGTGACCGTCGAGGACGGTGAGGGCACCCGGACCTATCCCTTCGACTCATCGGAGGCGTTCCAACTGGTCTCGGATGCCTGGTTGCGTGTCGGCTGGGACCAGAAGTACGTCTACAGCTTCACCTGGCTCGGCCGGCCCGTGATCCAGCTGCCAGAAGACCTGCTTCGCCTGCAGGAGGTGATCGTCGCGGTTCGCCCTGACGTGATCGTTGAGACCGGGATTGCCCACGGAGGCTCGCTGGTCTTCTACGCAACGCTCTGTAAGGCATTCGGCAGGGGCCGGGTGATCGGAGTCGACATCGAAATTCGCCCGCACAACAAGCAGGCGATCGAGGAGCACCCACTGTTCGATCTGATCGAGCTGATCGAGGGGGATTCCACCGCGTCCGCGACGATCGAGGAGGTCAGGGAGCGGATCAGCCCCGGCGAGACCACCATGATCCTGCTCGACGCGAACCACCTCAAGGGTCACGTGCTCGCCGAGCTTCGAGCCTACGCTGACTTGGTCTCCTCGGGTTCTTACTTCGTTGTCATGGACGGGATCATGGAGAAGCTGGTGGGCGCGCCTCGCACGGAGCCCGACTGGAGCTGGAACAACCCGGTGAATGCGATCGTGGAGTTCCTGGACGAGGATTCGCGCTTCAAGCAGGAGGAGCCCCCCTTCGCCTTCAATGAGGGCACCGTCACCGAGCGCGTCACCTACTGGCCTCGAGCCTTCCTGAAGCGCGTCGACTGAGAGACGACCCAAGATGCCGACCATCTCCGTGGTCGTTCCGACGCGCGACCGCCCCTTGTTCCTCCGGCAGGCGCTGAGAAGCCTCGTCGCTCAGGACTTTTCGGACTTTGAGGTGATCGTCGCCGACAATCCCATGACCACGCCGTCGGAGTCCGTGGTCGAGGAATTCGGGGACGACCGCTTTCGCTACCTGCGCGCCGACCGACCGCTTTCCATGCATGACAACTGGGAGGCCGGGTTCGCCGCAGCGAACGGCGAGCACGTCGGGTTGATGACCGACAGGATGGTCTGGCTGCCCTCGACAGCCTCATGCGCGCTCGCTCTCTTGGAGGAGTCCGCGGCGGACGTGATCTCGTGGTGGTACTGCAGCTTCGAGGCGCTCGATGAGCAGTCTGACCTGACGATCGGGCACTACTACCCATACCCCCACGCGCTCACGGGCCCGAGATCGTTCTCCGGCCGGGAGGAGCTGGCGAAGGCGATGAGCTTCAGCGTCCGCCGCGGCACCGAGGGACCGGCCGAATGTCGCGGAAACATCTGCTTCGGCCTCTACCGGCGGGACGTCGTGGACGGGATCCGCGACCGGCTCGGCCGCGTGTTCCCGCCGGTCTCTCCCGATCACACATCTCGCGTCGGGGCCCTTCTGACGGGGACCTCCTTCGTCGATGCGGGCGTGCCCCTTCAGCTCTCATACTCGAGCGAGACCTCGAACCTGCGACAGTCCGAAAAGGATCTGGATTACACGAGACGCTTTCTCGAGGAGGTCGATCCCGGTCGAGTGGACCGGCTGCCGATCCCCGGGCTGTACGCCTCCCTGCACAACGTCATCGCTCACGATTTCCTCATCGCCGAGAAGCTGGGGGTAGCCGAGCTGGATCGTCACAACCTGGCGGCACGCGCGCGCGAGGACCTCGACGAGGTGGAGCGGTGGCCCGATGAGGCGGTGCGCCGCGAGCAATACCGTCTGCTCCGCGCCGCAGAGCGACGGGTGGGCAGGTCGATGCTCGGCATCCAGGCGGGGCGCGCGATGCTGGGCGCAAGGCGGCAGGCGGCGGCGACCCGGGTCGCCCTTCGTGAGCTTCCCTACCGCCTGCTGCTGCGGATGCCGCGGTTGCGCCGCTCCCTTCGAAGGATGGCGGGGAAGCCGCCGCTGGCCCCCGCCCAGGAGCCCGACACCCTGGCGGGTGCGATCAGCGCCGCAGAGGCCGATTTGGGGGGCCTCGGCACCCGGACCCACCCTCAGCGCTAGCTCTAGAGTCTCGAACGATGGAAGCCTCCTACGCATCAACACCGCGAGTCTTCGAGCCCGCCGGCGGCGGGCTCTTCCCGGACCCGAAGGAGATCTGGCGGCAGCGCGATCTCGCCTACCTGCTCGCCCGCCGCGAGGTCTCCGGGCGCTACAGGCAGTCGGTGGTGGGAGTCTTCTGGGCGGTACTGCAGCCGCTGCTGCTGGCGACGGTGTTCAGCGTCTTCCTCGGCCTGCTGGCCGGGGTGCCCTCCCTGAAGGGTGTCCCGCAGCCGGTCTTCATCGTCTCAGCGATGGTCATGTGGCTGTTCATTGCGGGCGCGCTGCAGAGCGCCTCCTTCAGCACGGTGGTGAACGAGCAGTTGATCTCGAAGGTCTACTTCCCGCGGTCGATCATCCCCTTGGCCTATGTCTGCCCGGCCACGGTGGACTTCGTCTTCGCCTTCCTGATCGTGATCGGGACGATGCTCGTCTACGGCGTCGGGCTACAGGTGCAGATCCTGCTGATGCCCTTCCTGCTGGCCCTTGCGTTCCTCACCGTGCTGGGGGCCGCGCTGCTGCTCTCGGCGCTCAACGTCAGGTACCGGGACGTCCATCAGGTGGTGCCTTTCCTGATCCTGCTGGGCCTGTTCGTCAGCCCGGTCACCTATCCGCCCGATCTTGTCCCGGATCACCTGCAGCCGCTCTACGCGCTCAACCCGGTGGTCGGCTTGCTTGAGCTCTATCGGTGGATGCTGTTCGGCACCCCAGTCTCAGCCGTGGTGACCCTAATCGGCTTCGCGGTCAGCGCGGCGACCTTCCTGATCGGCGCCGCCTACTTCCATCGGGCGGAGCGGACCTTCGCGGACGTCATTTAGGTGCGGCCGTGACCACTCCGGCGATTCGCGTGGAGCAGGTTGGCAAGCGCTACCGGCTGGGTACGGCCGGGGACGGCGGCGCGAACCGGCTCGCCGAGCGCTTCCAGCATGCCCTCGGCGCCCCGTTCCGGAGCCTGCGCCGGCGGGGGGCGCCCTCGCACCTCACACCGGAGCACCATGGCAGCGAGCTGTGGGCCCTCCGCGACGTCTCGCTCGAGATCGAGCAGGGCGAGATCGTCGGGCTGATCGGCCCCAATGGCGCCGGGAAGAGCACCCTGCTGAAGCTCCTCTCGGGCATCACCCCCCCGACGGAGGGGCGGATCAAGCTCTGGGGGCGAACAGCCACCCTGCTCGAGGTCGGAACCGGTTTCCATCCCGAGCTCACCGGGCGAGAGAACATCTTCATCAACGGCGCTCTGCTCGGCATGCGCCGCCGCGAGATCGAGAAGCGCTTCGACGAGATCGTTGAGTTCTCAGGCGTCGAGCGCTTCATCGATACCCCCGTCAAGCGCTACTCGAGCGGGATGTACGTTCGCCTCGCCTTTGCCGTGGCCGCGCACCTGGATCCCGAGATCCTGATCGTCGACGAGGTGCTCGCCGTCGGAGACGCCGAGTTTCAGCGCAAGTGCCTCGGCAAGATGCACGAGGTCTCCGACCGCGGGCGCACGGTCGTATTCGTCAGCCACAACATGGAGTCCGTGCAGAGGCTCTGCACCCGGGCCTACGTGATTGACAGAGGCGGCGTCGTCGCCGAGGGGGCGCCGGCTCACGCCGTGGCCGAGTACATGAGCCGGGCGGCGCCGGAGCAGGGAGGTGGGGTTGCGGTCATCCCCAACGACGCGGAGCGGTATACCGGCACGGACGACGCGCAGCTGCGACGGGTCGCGATGAGCGACCGTGACGGGCGCGAGATCAACAGCGTCAAGCTGGGCGAGCCGTTTCGGATAACGCTTCAGATCGAGGCGCGGCGCGAGATGGAGGATGCGGCGATCGAGCTCGGCATCTCTACAACGGACCGCCATCGGGTGGCGACCGTGACGAACATCGATCGCCCCGGCGAGTCGACCACGTTGCGGGCGGGCTTGAACGAGATCGAGGTCGAGGTCGAGACCAGCCTGCTTCCCGGCGAGTACATACTCGACATCGGCGTCTACCACGGCCCGGGCGAGATCTCGGACTTCGTCTACTGCGCGTTCCGGTTCGTCGCTCGCAACGCGCCCGTAGAGGGACATGAGATCTGGCCGTGGCCGGAGGTGAGGGGCTACGTGCGTCCAACCTCGACCTGGAGCGAGCCGCGCCAGCTCGACGCGGCCGCCGCGGAGACGCCCGCGGGCGACGTCGCGGGCCGGCCTCTCGACTGAGGCCCGAGGCCGCGCCTCCCGCACTTCTTGGCCACCGTTCTCGTCATCTCCCTCAGCGACCTGGGGAAGGATCCGCGGGTCGACCGGCAGATCGACTTCCTCCGCGGGGAGCACCGGGTGATTGCGGCGGGGCTCGGCCCGCCGGCCCACCAGGACGTCGAGTACGTGCCGCTGGCCAGTGATCGGCGCCCGGGCGCGGCTGACCGGCTGAGGGGCGCGCTCGCCCGCGCCCTGCGGATCCTCCGGGTTCACCGGGCCGCCTACTGGCTCGACCCCGAGCTCCGCCGCCAGCGGCGGTTGCTGGCCGGCGTGGAGGCGGACGCGCTGATGGTCAATGACGCGATCGCCCTGCCGCTGGTCCTCTCGGTGGCCGCCGCCAAGCCGGTCGTCTTCGACGCGCACGAGTACGCGCCCGTCGAGTGGGAGACCTCCCGCGCCTGGCGGATGTCAATGCGCCCCCATGTCCGCTGGATCTGCCGCGCCTACCTGCCGCGGGTAGCGCGCATCACCGCCGTCAGCCCTGAGATCGGCTCCCGTTACGAGGCGGACAGCGGCGTCTCCGCGACCATCGTGACGAACGCCCCGCGCTTCGAGAAGCTGGCCCCGAGCGAGGTCGGCGACACGATCCGGCTCGTCCACTTCGGCTGGCCCGACCCGATGCGGCGGCTGGGGGACACGATCGAGGCGATGGGCCTGCTGGACGGCGCCTACTCGCTCGACCTCCTTCTGATCACCCCCGAATCACTGCGGGGCGAGCTGGGAGAGTTGCAGCGGCTGGCTGCCGGCGATCCTCGAATTCGCTTCCTCGATCCGGTCCCGATGAGGGAACTGCCGCGCTTCGCGAACGGCTACGACATTGGGGTCCACCTGCTCCCCCCGGCCACCTTCAACCAGAAATTTGCGCTACCGAACAAGTTCTTCGAATACATCCAGGCGAGGATCGTTCCGGCGATTGGTCCCTCGCCCGAGATGGCGAGGATCCTCGGCGAGTGGGACTGCGGGATCGTCGCCGCCGACTACACGCCCGAGGCGCTCGCCGCGGCGATCAGCGGCACCTCACGGGAGCGGCTGGCCGAGCTGAAGCGCAACGCCGATCGAGCCGCCGGCGAGCTCTCCGCGGCGCACAACCGGCAAGTCGTGCTCGACGCGGTGGCTCAGGCGCTGAGCCCGGCGGCCGCGGGTGCCCCGTCTGCCACCACGCGGTTGTAGAGCCCGAGCATCACATCCTTCTCCCGGTCCCAGTCCAGGATCCGGGCGGCCTCGAGCGAATTCCGCTTGTAGCGGTCAATCGCCTCGCGATCCATGGAGTTGACCGCCTTCGCGATCACCTCCGGCTGTGCGCCCGGAACCAGTACCCCGAGCTGGTGCTCGTTGACGAAGCGGGCCATCTCGGGAAGGTCCGCGACGCAGAGGGCGAGACCAGCCGCGACGTACTCGAAGAACTTGTTGGGCAGGGTGAATCTCTTCTGGGGCGAGAGGTCCGGCTGCACGAAGAAACCGACGTCCGCATCCGCGTTCGCCCGCTCGATCATCTCCGACGCGGGCACCGGGCCCTCGACGGTGACGCGGCCGCGCGCGTCCGGCTGTTCGGCCAGCTCCCGGAGCCGCGCCACGTAGTCCTCCGAGCCACCTCCTCGGATGACGAGGCGAAACTCCGGGCGCCAGAGCGGCACACTCGCGATCGCCTGCTCGAGCCCGCGCGTCTGTGCGAGGAAGCCGTGATAGAGGACGGTGATCGACTCCCCCGTGGGGCGAAACGGAAGCTCCTGCCGGCGGGCGAAGCTGCGGACCACTGTCGGGCGTTCCGCGAGGTGATAGTCCTCCATCAGGAGGTCGGCGATGCCGTCGCAGATCGTGGTCACGTCGCCCGCCTGAGGCAGGAACTGCTTCTGCAACGAATGGGCCCAGGGGCGCTCGCGCCAGCGGTGCGGGCCGTGCTTCATGTATTGGCCCTGCGCGTATTCGTGGACGTCCACTGAGAATGGGACTCCGAGTTTGCGGCCGAGGCGCTCGGCGATCGGGGCGGTGAACCAGTCGTGGCAGAGGATGAGGTCGTAGTCCCCTGGGTCGACGTAGGCGAGGTGCTGGTACATCCCTTCGTAGTTCACGGCGCTCCAGTAAGCCCGCAGCGCCGCTGCCTTGGAGAGGCGACTCATGTACTTGTTCGCCGAGCTCCAGGCGGAGTCGCGGAGGCCGAGGCCGAGGCCGACGTGGGCGATCTCGATCCGCCGCCAGAAATCTGGCGCCGCCTGGCGGCCGCGAAGGCCGGCGACCGAGACGCGCCAGCCCGCGTCGTCGAGGGCCTGGGCCTGACGGCGCACCCGGGGCTCATCGGTGACCGGGGTGAGCGAGATGATCAGGGCGTGCCGCCCGGATCCCCCGTCCTGGTAGAGCTCGGCGCTCAACCCCGCGAGCGAAGTCCCGCGAACGACCGCCACGCGCCTTGGGCCAACCGGTAGCGCCTGCTGCCGAACAGGTCTCGCTCGTAGGAGGGGTAGTCCCAGAACGTCTTGCGCGGCAACGCCATGATCTCGTCGAACTCCGCTTCGCTCAGGCCGAGCTTCTTGATCGCGAAGACCCGGTCGCGCCGCAGCTCCTCCGGTTCGATCGCCGGCCGCTCCACCTCCGCCATCGCCTCGTCGCGGGACATCTTGCCGCTGACGACCAGGCAGGAGAGGTGGGGGCGCCGCTTGTCGAACCCGAATTTCTCGGGGAGGATGTATCCCTGGAAGAACTTCGTATAGACGTTCTCGTAGTGCTTCGCTCCATAGGGCTCCCAGTCGAGCTCCTGCTTCAGGATCTCCATCGCCCGCGACTTGTCGTAGTGGACGTAGTTGAGGATGAAGAAGTCCTGGATTCGGCGGAATTGCTGCCAGTGGTGCTGCTGCAGGACGCCGAAGTGGGGAAAGGTCTTCAGCGGTCGCGTCCCGAACCGGTCGTTGACGGCCTTGATGTAGCCCCAGTCGTAGTGGCCGTGTGACCAAGTCTCCGGGACCATCAGCTCGGTCACCACGTTCGCCCCGTTCATGATCCAGCGGAGCCGGTGCTTCGCGGCCGCCTCGAACAGCGAGGCGACGATCGCGTGATCGGTCGGGATCTCCGAGTCCGGCGTCGAGGCGCGCAGGAAGGCGAGCTGCAGGCTGCGGAACTCCTCCCAGTCGAGCACGTGGGTCTCGAGGTCGATCTCGAGCTTGCGGACGATGTTGTGGATGTTCCGCACCGCCACGTCGGAGTCCCAGCCGTTGTCCAGATGCAGGGCGAGCGGGCGGAGACCCAGCTGCTTGGTCAGGTAGGCGACGTAGGTGCTATCGACGCCGCCGCTGAGCCCGAGGATGCAGTCGTAGCGCCGGCGCCGTCCGTCGTGCTTGATCCGGGCCACCACCCCCTCCAGCATCCGCTCGCCCTCCGGGGGCGGGAACACTCGATCGGCGATGCCGCGCTCATAGTCGTGGCAGTGATTGCAGACGCCCCCGGCGTCGAAGCTGATCTCCGAGTCGCTGGTGTCCATGACGCAGCGGGCGCAGATCCGGTACGGGCGGCCGTCCGCAAAAAGGTGCTCGGCTCGACGCCGTTCGACGGGGTCGAGGGCCGCCGGGGCTTCGGGTGCGGCGGTTGCGGGGCTCATTCGCTCCCACGCCCGAGGAGGCGGTTGAGAAGGCGGCGCGCACGTGCCTTCAACCCCCCGAATTGCATTTCCAGCAAGCGTAGGAGGTGGTGCAGGCGGGAGCGCCAGGTGCCCGACAGGTCCCGCTCGTCGGATGGGTAATCCCAGAAGGTCTTGCGCGGCAGCGCCATGACCTCGTCGAACTCTGCCTCGGTGATGCCGAGCTTCTTGGCGACAAAGACGCGGTCCCGGCGCAGCTCCTCCGGCTCGATCGCGGGGTGCTCGATCTCCTCGAGGGCTTCGGCCCGGGCGATCTTGCCATCGTTGATCAAGCAGGAGAGATGAGGGCGCCGCTTGTCGAAGCCGAACTTCTGGGGAAGGATGTACCCCTGGTAGAACTTCGTGTAGACGGACTCGTAGTGCTTCGCGCCGTAGGGCTCCCAGTCGAGTTCGCTCTTCAGGATCTCGATCGCGCGCGGCTTGTCGTAATCGACGTAGTTGAGCAACGGGAACCGCTCGATCTTGTGGCGCCTCCAGTAGGAGAGGTGGAGCTT
The DNA here is from genome assembly GCA_963728875.1 of uncultured Solirubrobacterales bacterium. Classification (GTDB taxonomy): domain Bacteria; phylum Actinomycetota; class Thermoleophilia; order Solirubrobacterales; family 70-9; genus DASUPK01. The sequence goes on along the minus strand of CAVSLJ010000001.1, from coordinate 591,163 downwards.
GAGGAAGCCGTAGTGGGGAAAGGTCTTGAGCGGCCGTGTCCCAAAGGCGTCGTTCAGCCCCTTGATGTAGCCCCAGTCGCTGTGGCCGTGTGACCAGGTCGCCGGGACCATGATCTCGGTGACGACGTTTGAGCCGTCCATGATCCAGCGCACCTTGTGCTTGCGGGCGGCCTCGTAGAGCGATGCGACGATCGCGTGGTCGGAGGGGATCTCGGAGTCCGGGGTAGAGGCCCGGAGGAAGGCGAGCTGCAGGCTGCGGAACTCCTCCCAGTCGAGCACGTGGGTCTCGAGGTCGATATCGAGCTTGCGGACGATGTTGTGGATGTTGCGGACGGCGACGTCCGAGTCCCAGCCGTTGTCGAGGTGGAGCGCCAGCGGCCGCAGCCCGAGCTGCTTGGTCAGGTAGGCGACGTAGGTGCTGTCCACCCCACCGCTGAGCCCGAGGATGCAGTCGTAGCGCCGCCGGCGTCCCTCCCGCTTGATCTGGGCGACGGTGGCCGCCAGCAACTGGTGGCCCTCCGGCGGCGGGAACACCTCCGCCGCGACCCGGCGTTCGTAGTCGTGGCAGTGGTGGCAGACCCCGTGCTCGTCGAAGACGATCTCCGAGTCGCTCGTGTCCATGATGCAGCGGGTGCACACCTGGTAGGGGCGGCCGTCGGCGAAGACGTGCTCGGCGCGGCGGCGCACGGCGGGCTCGAGCACGGGCGGCAACTCGCCCTCGGTGACCGTCGTGCGTTCCTTCGTGGCTACGTTGCTCATGCGGTCTGAAGGTCGGTCTCGGGGAAGAGCTCTGCGCGTTCGGCCTCGGAGGGGAACGTGATCAGGACCGCCCGATGTGGGCGCTGGAAGACGAACAGGCTGCCCGCAGCCGCCGCAGAGGCCCCCGCATTATGCACGACCCGCGCCAGGTCCTCGTATGACTCGGCGCCCCCGCAGGCGACCACGGGTACGCTCACGCGCTTGGCGATCTCCTTGACGAGATCGACGTCATAGCCGCCGAAGGTGCCATCGCGATCGATCGAGTTGACGAGGATCTCACCGGCGCCGCACTCGACGAAGCTCGCCGCCAGCTCGGCGGGCGCTTTGGACAGGCGTTGGCCGCCGCTCCGAATGAAGCACTGGTGTCCGCGGAATCGCTGCCTTTTCGTATCGATGCACCCCACCACGCTCTGGGCACCAAAGGCCTTGGATGACTCCTGAATCAGCTCTGGGTTCTCCGCGGCGGCGGTGCAGAGGACGATCTTCTCGACCCCGATTCGCAGGATCCGGCGCGCCGTCTCGAAGTCCGCGATGCCGCCTCCATAGCCGACCGGCATGAACGCCTCGGAGACGATCTCCTCGATCAGCACGAAGTTCGGGGGCTTCTTCTCCCGCGACGCGTCGATGTCCAACAGCACGAGCTCATCGGCCCCGAGGTCGTTGAAGATCCGCACCGCGTTGCGAGGGTCGCCGACGTACTTCGGTTGGCCGAACTCGACCGTCTTGTACAGCTGGTTCTTGTGAAGCAGTAGGACAGGGATGATCCGCGGCCGGTGCGGCCGCTCGGGGATTTCGATCGGGAACTGTCGGTTCTGGGAGTGCTCGGCGCTCACGGGTTCCACTCGACGAAGTGGCGTAGGAACTCGAGCCCGAACTTGTGGCTCTTCTCGGGGTGGAACTGCACGGCACAGACATTGTCATGGACGAAGCCGGAGCAGAAGCTGACGCCCGAGTAGCGCGTTCCGAAGAGGAGATCGGCATCTCGACGGCAGACGACTCGGTAGGTGTGCACGAAGTAGAAGCTCGAGGGGTTCGGCAGCCCGGCGTTGAGCGGATGCTCTTGCACCGGATAGGCGTAGTTCCAGCCGATGTGCGGCAGGCGCAGGCGATCGCCGTTCGACAGCCCGGCGCCGAAGTGGACCGTCTCGGCGTCGACCCAGCCGAGGCCGGCCTTCTCGCCCTCATCGCTGCGCTGGGTCATCAGCTGCATCCCGAGGCACACACCTGTGATCGGCACCCCCCGCTGCTCCACCGCCCGCCGAAGCGCCGGGCTCAACTCCAGCGCCTCGAGTTGCGACATCCCGTGGTCGAAGGCGCCCACCCCGGGAAGGATGAGCCTGTCCGCGTCTGCGACCACCTCCGGGTCCGAGGACAGGATCGCGTCCGAGCCGAGGCGGCGCAGCATGTTCGGGATGGCCCCGAGGTTGCCGGCTTCGTAGTCAACTACGACAAGTCCGCTCATCGAGCCAAGTTAGCGAGGTCGGGACCTAGCCGACACTCGCGCCGATGCGGTCCGCTCCCGCCCCGGTCCTGGACCTCCAGGCGGAGAGCCGGCGCAGCCACATCTCCGCGAAAGCAGCCCGCCAGATCCCATGAGGGTCGCGCCATCGTCCCTCGCGCAGGTCGGCCTCGACGGCGTCCGTCGCATACAGTCCCCGTCCCTTTCCCTCCGGGCTGAGCAGCAGGTCGGCGATTCGCTCCCGCATCGCCGGCTCGGAGAGCCACTGGGTCTGTGGTGTGACGAAGCCAGTCTTGTCGCGACGCGCGAGTACCGACGCCGGCACGAGATCGCGGACGGCGTCGCGGAGGGGACTCTTCGTCACTCGGTTCCGGTAGAGGAAATCCGGCGGGAGGGAGAGCGCCAGCTCGGCGACTCGGCGATCGAGTAAGGGAAGCCGTACTTCGCGACTGTGGGCCATGCTGCTTCGATCCGCATAGCGCAGCAGGGAAGGCAGGCTGGTGTCGAAGAGCTCGAGCCGGAGTTGTCGCCCGACCGGTGATTGGCCCATAACCCAATCCATACGCTCGGGCTCGACCCGAGCGGCGGCCCTGGCTTGCTCCGCCGGGGTGTAGGGCGTAGCCATACGGCGCCGGTAGGCGCGCACGGCGAAGCGGGGGAGCCAGTCCGCGGCCAGCGAACGCGTCACGGCTGCCCGCTCGTGGCGATCGGCGGCGACACCCCGCAGAGTCGCCATCGGTCCCTGCGAGCGGAGCGTCCACCCCGACGTTCCCTCGTAGCCCCCGAGGAGCTCGTCCCCGCCCTGGCCGTCGAGAAGCACAGTCACGCCCGCCTCCTTCGCCGCTTGCATCACCCGCCACTGCGCGTAGACGCTGGAGCTGCCGACGGGCTCTTCGTGTGCGTCCACGAGGGCCTCAAGATCGGCCAGGAGCTCGGCTCCGGTTGGCTCGACGGCATGGTGCTGGGCGACACCGGCTGCCTCGGCAACCTCGTGGGCGTAATGCCACTCGTCTCGCTCGAAGCCCGGGTAGGTGGCGGTGAACGCGTGGCGACGATGGTCACCCGCGAGCTTTGCAGAGAGCGCCACGATCGCCGATGAGTCGACGCCGCCGCTCAGCGAGGTTCCGACTGGCACGTCGCTGCGCAGCCGAAGATTGATCGAGTCGAGCAGAAGCTCGCGTAGTTGCGCCACGGCGTCCTCGTAGATGACGGGAACCTCGACCGGCTGTGGCGTCCAGTAGCGGACGGTCTCGGTCCTGCCCCGGCGCCAGCGAAGCAGGTGCGCCCCCGGTAGGCGCTTGACGCCGCGCAGGAAGCTCTGCCCGGGGTCGGGCATGACGGATTCGCGGGCGATGAAGTTGCCGAGCAGCTCCAGATCGGGCTCTGTCTCGACCCAGGGAGCCAGGATCAGCGCCTTCAGCTCGGAGGCAAAGGCGATCCGCCCGCCAGCCTCACTCCAGTACACGGGCTTCTCGCCGAATGGATCGGATGCGAGGGTGAGCGACTTCTCGTCGTCGTCCCAGATTGCGAAGGCGAACATCCCGTTGAGGCGCTCGAGCGCTCCCTCGCCCCATTCCACCCACGCGTGGAGGAGAACCTCGGCGTCTCCCTCGGTCTCGAATCGATGTCCGAGGGAGATGAGCTCCTCGCGGAGCTCGAGGTAGTTGTAGATCTCCCCGTTGAAGACGAGATGGCGCCCCGCCAGGTGCATCGGCTGGTTGGATCGCTGGTGGAGGTCGATGATGCTGAGTCGCCGGAAGGCGAACCCCGCTTCCTCGTCAGTCCAGAGGCCATCCCCATCGGGGCCTCTGGTTCGCATCGCCTCCGCCATCCGCGCGAGCAGAGCCGCGTCCGGCCTCGCTCCGGCGCTCCCGGCGATCCCGCACATGCGGGCGAGGATAAAGCGGCTCAGCCGCCGCGGCGGCGGTGATGGTCCACCGCCCGCTCGATCGCCTCTGCGAGGGCCTCGGCTGGCGCCGGGTACCGGTAGGAGTCGAGGTCGCGTGGCTCGTAGCGCCCGTCGAGCTCGCCGGCCACGATCCCGCCAAGGGCCCGGCGGATGGCAGGCGCGTCGTCCGGTGCGACGGTCAGGCCGGTCCTCGTCTCGGCCACGATCCTGGCAGCCTCGTTGTGGCCGGCCAGGGCGAGGATCGGCCGGCCCGCCGCCAGGTACTCGTAGAGCTTCGTGGTCGAGATCGACGTGTCGTTCGAGGTGACCAGGAGCAGGGCCTCGGCTTCACGCTGGAGGGCGAGCGCCTCGGGTCGCGGCAGAGCCCCGACCAGGCGCACGACCGGGGCGAGATCCGGCGCCGACAGCAACCGTTGCTCGGACTCCGTCAGCCAGCCTGCGATCACGAGGCGGAGTCGGGCGGCCAGTCCCGGGTCGTCCCTGACGATCTCCCGCAGGGCCGCGAGCAGCGCCTGGTCATCGTGCCCCCTCACCCCGCCGAGGCTCCCGGTGTACACGAGGTTGACCCGGTCGGGCTCGAGTGGCGGAGGCTGCGCCGCCGCGACCTCGGTCTCGAGAGCAGGATCCCAGGCGTTGCGGATCGTGGTCGAGGGGATCGCGTAGCGCTCGCTGAGGTCGCGCGCGATCGGCTCGGTCGCGGCCATCACCGAATCCGCCCCGCTCATTACCGCGCGCTCCAGGCGCCGGTCCAGCCAGCGCTGCGGCCGGGTGGGGAACAGCGGGCGCAGTGGCTCGAACGTCCAGCCGTCCCTGAGATCGGCGACCCAGGCGGGGCGCCGACGACCGAGAGCCAGGCCCGCCAGATGGACCGACTCGGGCGGGGAGCTGGTGATCACGCAGTCGACCGGGCGCCGACGAAGAAGCCGGCGGGCGGCGCGGGTCGCGAACGGCGCCCAGCTGACGACCTGGGGATCGGGTACGAGCATCTTTGTGAGCAGGCCTGGAGGTGACTCGGGGGCGGGGGCAGCGAGCGAGACGGCGTCGAGCTGAGGGCGGCGGAGCAGCCGCCGCAAAAGCGAGGCCGAGGCCAGGTCGCCGACCCGCACGATCTCCTCGCCGTCAGAGGCCGTGTGGGCGAATGCGGAGGTGGTGAGGACCGTGACCTCGTGACCGGATCTGCGCAGGTGGTCCGCAAGCGACGTCCAGCGGCTGGCCCCGCTGCCCGGTGACGGCGGCCAGTAGTACGTCAGCAGCAGCACTCTGCGTGTCACGGCGGACACAAACTAATCGTTGGGGCGGGGGCTGCCGGAGGCTGCCGGAACGAGCTCGAACCCGAAGTAGAGGTAGGTCCGCAACGGGACCACGTACGACCAGGTCTGGGTAACCTCGAAGCGGGGGCGAAAGAGCTCATACAGCGCGTCCCGCTGCCTACTCGGCTCGCCCTCGTCGAGCCGGGTGAGCACTCCGGCGAGCGGACCGCGGGTGACGCCGTCGGTGAAGACCATTCTCGCCGGCTCCACCTGGTCCTGAACCCGGCCGACGAGCGCCACGACCTGCTCGTCGGTCAGATGATGGAAGACCGCGGAGGCTGTGACCACGTCCATGCCGCGCCACTGCTCGAGCGGCCACTCCATGAAGTTGGTCTCGACGAACTCGTAGCCCGGCCTCTCATAGCGGCGACGCGCGTAGTCGAGATCAGCGGGGTGAAGGTCGAGGCCGATGTAGCGCTGCGGGCTGATCTGGCCGAGAAGTGGTGAACGGCCGGATCCGAGGTCGAGGACGGAGTGGTGGGGACCGTTGCGTATGTCTCCGGCGAGGAGCTCCTCCCGCTTCATCCGCCACTCCCCGCTCGCGGCGAGCTGGCCGAGCCGGGTGATCAGAGGACCCCGGCTCATCCGGCGAGGTCCCTTCGCTCCCAGACGACCCAGCCATCGCGGCTGTAGACCTGCCGGTAGGCCGGGCGGTTCTGATGAAGCCATTGGCGAGCGAAAACCGGGTCGGGCCAGCCGATCGCCGCCGGCGCGAACACGACGTAGTCGACCTTGGGCGAGGGGTAGCCGAGCAGGTGGATCTCCGAACGTTCGCTCATGTGAGGCGCCTGCGAGGCGGGGACGGTCGCCGAGGCGTCGCCCGGTACCTGCTCGATCGCTCGCTCCGCTGCCCTGTCGGTCGAGGTGGCCGCGAGTGAGAACCCCGGCTGGACGAGCCTCCAGAGGGGGAAGCGGTGGGCGAGGCCGATGTTCACTGCCAGCATCACCGCCGCGGCCGCCGTTCCCACGACGGGCAGCCAATGCTCCCGCTTCCACCAGCGAAGCAGGTTGTGAAGGCCGTCCGCCGCTCCCATCGCCAGCACGGGAGCGATCGGCAGCCAGTAGTGGAAGTCGGTTCCCCATTGGGCGGGATAGCTCGAGAAGAGCTGCTGCGCGACCAGCGGGATGCAGAGGATGATCAGCCGTGACCCGAAGATCAGCCCGCAGAACGGGACCACCAGCAGCAGCAGGGTCTCCTGCTTGGTGTCGTTGTCGAGGAGGAGGCGGAAGGGCAGGTCGGGGTGGGTGATGACGCCCTTCAGGGCTCCCGGCGCGTCGGGCCCGAGAGCGTCGTAGGTCCAGTGGGTGTAGGAGTGGCCCGCGAACGCCGGCAGCAGCACGTTGACGGCGAGGAAGTACCAGACCAGGCCGACCCCGATCGTGATCGCCCCTCGCCGCACCTCCCGCCCACTGATCAGCCAGAGCCCGATGAAGACGGCGAGCACGGCCATGTTCTCCTTGACGAGCAGCAGGGCGCCCAGGGAGATGAAGTAGGCGGTCCAGTGGCGCCGGTCGGCGAACAGGATGCAGAGCGCGATCAGCAGCGGCGCGAAGGCGAGCTCGTGGAACTGGTAGCCAACCGCCGCGCTGATCCCCCAGAAGAGGGAGTAGGCCAGGGCGAGCAGGTAGGCCCCCGGCCGCCCCAGCCGCGGCTCCGCGAAGAGAAAGACCGGCACGACGGAGGCAGCGATGACCGCTGCCTGGACGATCAGCAGCATGCGCGGGTCCTGCCAGAGCCAGTAGAGCGGGGTGGCGCCGATCAGGATCGGGGAGAAGTGGTCGCCGAGCATGCTCACCGGCGGGTTGATCGTGGTGATCTCGGGAGACTGGAGGTGCGCGTAGTGCCAGACCGCCTGATCGGCGATGGCCAGGTCGAAGTCGGTCTGGAAGTGGTTGTGCTCCCAGATCGCGTAGAGCGAGTAGGCGACTGCGGCCACGAACGCGAGCGCGAACAGGAGCGGCTCGGTCCGGACGAGAGCCGGAACCCAGCGACTCGCCCCCACCCTGCCTGGCACGCTGGGGGCTGCGGTGCCCATGCTGCGCGATTCCACCGGCGGCAGCGTACCCTCGCGCCCCATGAGCTTCGACCAGCACGTGGACTCCTACCGGGACGCCGTCGAGGAGTCGATCGGCTTCGCCGGCGGCGACGCGGCACGCTACGTCGGGGCGAAGGCCCGGATGCTCGTCGAGCTCGCCGGCCGCCGGATCGACGCCCCGAACGAGTTGCGCGCGCTTGATGTCGGCTGCGGCCCCGGCGAGACCGACGCCTTCCTCGAGGGAAGCTTCGGCTCGCTCAGCGGCGTCGACCTCAGCGGCGGGATGGCCGAGCGGGCGGCGAGGCGGAACCCGTGGGCGAGCTACTCCTCCTACGGGCCGGGGGAGCCGCTGCCCTATGACGAGGCGTCATTCGACCTGAGCTTCGCGATCTGCGTCCTCCACCACGTGGCTCCGGCGGAGCGGCCGGCGTTCGTGCAGGAGATGAGTCGGGTGACCCGCCCCGGGGGACTGGTGGCGATCTTCGAGCACAACCCCCTCAATCCGCTGACCCGGAAGGCCGTCCGCGACTGCCCGTTCGACGAGGACGCCGTCCTGCTCTCGAGGAGCGAGGTCAGGCGCCGGCTGGCGGACGCGGGGCTGGCCGAGGTCGAGGCACCATTCATCATCTTCTTCCCGCGCGATGGGGATCTCCGCTCCCGCCTGGAGCGTCGCCTCGGCTGGCTGCCGCTGGGCGCGCAGTACTACGTTGCGAGCAGTCGAGATGCCTGAGCCGACCTACTCCATCGTCATCCCGCTCTTCAACGAGGAGGGCGTGCTCGGAGAGCTCTACAAGCGTCTCGCCGCCACCGCCGAGTCGCTGGACGGGCCCGCGGAGTTCATCTTCGTCGACGACGGCAGCACGGATCGGACTCGCGAGCTGATCGAGGGCCTGCGGGCGGATGACGAGCGGGTGAAGCTGCTCGTCCTGTCCCGCAACTTCGGCCACCAGCTCGCCATCACCGCCGGCCTCGACTTCGCAGTCGGCGACGCGGTCGTGATCATGGACGGCGACCTCCAGGACCCGCCGGAGCTCGTCGGCGAGATGGCACAGCGCTGGCGCGATGGCTACGACGTGGTCTACGCGGTGCGCTCGGCGCGCCCCGGCGAGACCCGCTTCAAGCGCGGCACCGCGAACCTCTTCTACCGGTTGATCGCGAGGCTGACCAACGTGAAGATGCCGGTGGACGCAGGCGACTTTCGGCTGGTCGACCGCCGTGTCGCCGGGATCGTGTCCAACATGCGTGAGCCCGACCGCTACCTCCGCGGCCTGTTCGCCTGGGTCGGCTTCAAGCAGACCTCGGTGTCGTACGAACGCGCGGCACGAGCCGCCGGGGAGAGCAAGTACTCGCTCATGGGGATGCTGCGCTTCGCGGCCGACGGGCTGCTCTCATTCTCCACCATCCCCCTCCGGGTCACGCTGGCGAGTGGATTCGCGATCGCCGGCCTGGCCTTCGCCGCCGGGATCGCCGCGGCCGTCCTCAAGCTCGTCGGGGCTTTTGAGACGCCGGGCTGGGCCTCGCTGATCGTCGTCCTGAGCTTCTTCAGCGGCGTCCAGCTGATCGTGCTCGGGACCATCGGGCTCTACGTCGGCCGCATCTACGCGCAGGGCAAGGACCGGCCCCTGTACTTGGTCGACCGCGCCGTCGGCTTCAGCCAGCAGATCCCGGCCTCCACCGGCGCCGTCAGCCGTAGTAGCGAGTCAGGGTGACGGCCATCGCCAGTGCAGTGTGGGCGATGGCGAGCGTCACGAGCAGCACACCGGCCGCCGGCCCGTAGCGGCGTCCGGCCCCCCGTGCCGCCAGGGCCACGATGGCTGCGTAGAGGGCCAGCAGCGGGAAGAGGTAGCGGGCCTGCTCGAAGCCGATGTTCCCATCGGCTCGCACGGCGAAGCCGTTGCCGTTCACCAGGATCAGCAGTCCGACCATCATTGCGACGTAGGTGGCCAGCTCGCCGACCCTCCCCCGGAGCACCTGACGGCGCAAATAGAGCTCGCGCCCGGCCAGCACGGCGATGACGGCCGCGATCGCCAGGGCGACGTTGTAAGTCGCGGCGGGGAGCCGGTAGTCGAGCCAGCCGAAGTTGCCGATGAACCCGTCGAACCAGATGTGCCTCAGAGGAAACTCGAAGAAGAACGAATGCATGGATGGCAGGCGCGGTAGGTAGAACTGCCAGCCGTAGCTGAGTGCGTCGCCGATCGTGCGGGCAGGCGTGTGCGCGATATCCACCCTTTCCGCCGGTCCGACGGCGGACCCAAGCGGATGTCCGCCGGCGCCGAAGAAGAGCCCCCGGTCCCAGACGATCGAGTTGAGCGCCATATAGACGACTGCGACCCCGGCGACGATCCCGGTGGCGAGGGTCGCGCCCCGGATCGCCTCACGACGACCCGCCACCCCCGACCTCCCCACGAGCACGAATAGGCCGATGGCGATGCCGGGGAGAAGGCCCAGCATGTTGATCTTCCCGACCAGTCCGGCAGCGGCGAACGCCCCGATCAGGGCGCCGCGCTCAATGGTCAGGCCACGCCGAAAGGACGCCGCCAGCGCCCAGAAGACTCCGGCCGAGGCGGCGAGCAGGAGGCCGTCGCTGTTCACGCCGCCCGACATGAACCCGAACATCGGCTGAAAGGCGACCACCAATGCCCCGACGGTCCAGGCCCACGGCGTGGCGGGGATCAGCTCGCGGAGGAAGAGGAAGACGAACAGGACGGTCACCGCCGCGAGCAGCGCCGAGAGCAGGCGCATCGCGTGGATCCGATCCGGGAGGGAGGAAGACGGCGTGAGGTGGTAAACGACCGCCTCGGCGGCGTAATAGAGGGGCGGGTTGTTGGTGGCGCTGGTGAAGCCCCCCTGGCCGACCGGGTCGCCCTGATGCTGGGCGAGGCGGTCGAAGAGCTGGTGAGCGGTCGCTGTCGCCGGGGGCTCGTTCTGGGGGCGGTGAATCACCACCTTCCACTGGACCGCATCCAGCAGCCGCCGTTCCTGCTGGGAGAACGACCGGTCCTCGTTGTGCCCGCTGGGGGGACTGCCCGTCTCGGCGAGGTACTGGGCATAGGCGACGTGGGCAGGTTCGTCGGGAACCTGGAAGAGGGGAACGATCAGCGACCACGCGACGGCTGTGAGCAGCCCGACGAGAGAGCAGATCCACGCTGCAGTCGGGATCTGCCTGAGCCGCTTCCGCGTCAGCGCGCGGGCCTCGCCGCGAGCACGGGAGCGTTCGGGGGCCGGCCGTCGAAGCGGGGCCGTGGTGCTCATTGGGAGGGATCCTCCAGGCGGAAGATCAGCCACCAGAGGGCGAGCCCGGTCGCGACGGCCGCCAGGCCGAGCGCGAGCCACAACGACCATTCGCCGAATCCACCCGACTGGGAGTTGGCGAACCGGTCGGCGATCAGGTCCCTGCGCGCAAGCCAGGTTGTCTTGTGGGGCCTGATGAAGACGACGCTCGCCATACGTCGAGTCTTCACCGCCGCACTGGCGTCGTGCGTGATTCGCTTTCTCTCTCCGGCCAGGACGATGCGCCCCCGTCCCCGGTTGACGAAGCAGATCTGGGCTCGATGTGCCGATCGCGTAAGCCGATTGAGCCCGATTACAAGGGTGCCGGGATACACCTGCTTCTTGACGCCCTTGTCAAACGGGCCGCTTTGGTCCCCGATCTTCACCCGGAGCGTTCCAGGGGGGTCATGAACGCCGGTGGCTATCAACCGAACCCGGTTCGCCTTGGCCGGGACGCGGACGAGCAACTGACAGCGCGGCTCGTTCTTCGGCACCACCGCGGCGGCGTAGAGCGGCGCGACGCTGTTCGTGCCGGCAACCATCGGGTACTTGCCCAGGGCGTGGACCGCAACCGCCCCGAGGATCAGCGCCCCTCCCGCGATCGCCGCGGCGAGTCGCCTCGTCATCCCTACTGGGGACGCCGCAAGCCCAGGATGCTGAGCAGGAAGGAGGTGAAGAAGACCTCGGCGCCGACCGTGACCAGCGTGGCCGAAAGAACCGCGAGCTGCCCCTCCGCGAGGCTGCCGAAGCCGCGATCGATCCAGATTCCGAGCATGACCCCGCCGAAGACCAGGCCGGCGGCTGCGATGGCCCCTCCCACCAGCAGCCCGTGCTCGAGCTTGATGCGCTTCCGCATCTTCCCGAACCAGTCGTCCCGCTCGCCCATGAAGTAGACGCCGTACGCGCGCGCGCAGAGCCCGAGAGCCAGCACCTGGACGCCCAGCACGAGCAGCAGCGATCCGCCGATCTCCGCGTGGATGCCCCACTGGCGGCCGAAGAGGGTGATCTGGCTGAGCGTGATGACCATGATCAGCGAGCCGAGCGCGGCCATCACCATGCCCGGAAACAGGAAGAGGTGCCTCGGGCTGTGGATCAGCAGGAAGCGCAAATGCCGCCAGCCGTCGCCCCAGGTCGAGAGCTTCGACTCGCCCTCTCGGCGGTGATACTCGATCGGGAACTGACGGATGTCGAGCCCGGCCTTGGCCGCGCGGATCACCATCTCGGACGCCAGCTCCATTCCGGTTGTGCGCAGGTCGAGCCGGGGAAGCACGTCGCGGCGGACCGCCCGCATCCCGCAGTGGGCGTCGCGCACGTCGGTTCCGAACAGGCGGTTGAGCAGGCCCGTCAGCACCGGGTTGCCGACGTGCTGGTGGAGCCAGGGCATCGCGCCCGGCTGGATCCCCTTCATTCGGTCGCCGAGGACCATGTCGCCACCGGCCTCGAGCTCGTCGATGAACTTGGGAAGCTCGGCGGCGTCGTAGGTGAGGTCGGCGTCAAGCATCACGATGTAGGTGCCGCGGGCCGCGGAGAGCCCGGCGAGGTAGGCGTTTCCGTACCCACGCCTGGGCTCGCTAATCAGGGTGGCGCCGGCGGCCGCCGCCAACTCGCCGCTGCCGTCGGTGGAGCCGTTGTCGACCACGATGATCTCGCCCGTGTAGCTGCCCTCGTTGAGCGCGCTTCGAGCCGCGGTCACGCACGCCCCGATGGACTCCGCCTCGTTCAGACACGGAATCACTACGGACACGGCCACTGCCGCTGGTTCAGCCGCCGCGGGAGCGGCGACCGGTGGTGCCGTCGTGGTCCTCATCAAGTCCCTCGGCGCGTCAGTCTAGGCGCCATCCGCCTCCTCAACGGCCAAGTCTACGCGTCAAGGCCGGACGCTTCGAGAGCGACCTTAACCCCGGCGTCGGAGCCGTTCAGACGTCCTCGTACGCGGCCGCGACCTCGTCGATGCTGCCGCGCATTCGAACCCGTCCGCGCTCGAGCCACATCCCGGTCGAGCAGACGCTCTTGACGAGGTCGAGATCGTGGCTCATGAAGATGATCGTCCGGCCGTTCGCGTTGAGACGGCCGAGCTCCTCCGCGCACTTGTCGCGGAAGGTGTCGTCGACGACCGACAGGACCTCGTCGAAGACGTAGGTGTCGGCCGGGAAGCAGACGGCGGTCGCGAACGAGAGCCTGGCCTGCATGCCGGTCGAGTAGCGCTTGATCGGCGTGTCGAGGTGGCGCTCGACCCCGGCGAACTCGGCGATCCGGTCCATCTCGTCTCGGATCGCCCGGCCGCTGAGCCCGAGAATGGTTCCCAGCAGCTCGACGTTCTCCCGGCCGGTCAGCTCCGGGTGGAACCCGGCGCCCACCTCCAGCAGCGGGATGAGGCGCCCCCAGACCTCGACCTGCCCGGCGTCCTGCATCGCGATCCCGGAGATCACCTGGGTGAGGGTGGACTTTCCCGAACCGTTGGTTCCGACGATGCCGAAGAACTCCCCGCGGTGCACCTCGAAGCTGACGTCCGAGAGGGCCCAGAACCGGTCCTGCTCGGTGCCGCGCCGTACGAGGGTGCTGAGCGTGTGCTGCAGGCTGAGCTCCTCGCCGAGTCCGTAGCTCTTGCCCAACCCGTCGCAGCGGACCGCCAGGTCGGTTCGGGGGGAGGCGCCGTTCTCAGACATAGTCCGAGAAGCGGGTCTCCATCCGCCCGAACACGTACCAGCCCAGCAGCGTCACGACCAGGGTCTCGGCGAGCGCGACCGCGACCGCGAAGCCGTCCGGCGCGATCCCGAGCAGCGACCAGCGCCAGGCCTCGATCACCCCTGACACCGGGTTCAGGGCGAGCACCTTGGCGAAGGAGCCGGGAACGGCGCTGAGCGGGTAGCCCACCGGCGTCAGGAAGATCCCGGCCTGCACCACCACAGGTGCCAGTGCGACCGCGTCGCGGAAGCGGGCGCCGATGGCGGTGACCAGCAGCGTGAACCCCCACATCAGGAAGACCAGCCAGACGACCAGAATCGGCATCGCGAGCGCCTCGATCCCGAGATGGCCGCTGATCGCCGCCGCGGCGACGGCCGCGACGAACACCACGGCGAGCGGCGGAAGCACGGAGATCAGGGTTCCGGTGACGAAGGCGAGGCGGGGACATGGGCTGCGGCGGACCACCTGCTGGTTGGCTTGCAGGACCTGCGGCGAGACGGTGATCGTCATCTGCACGTACGTCCAGACCGCCAGCCCCACCAGGGCAAAGACGACGTAGGGCACATCGCCGGTGGGCACGCTGGTCACCTTCGAGAAGGCGAGGGTGATCGCGAGCAGCATGCCGAGCGGCTGCAACACCAGCCAGAGCGGGCCGAGCGCGGACTGCTTGTACTTGATCTTGACGTCGCGCCGGCCGAGCATCCAGCCGACGGGCAGGCTCGTCCAGATGTCGCGCAGGCGGACGCGCCGGCGCACCGGCTGGGTCACGCGCATGGTCTCGTCGACCAGGCTCGCCTGGGCGGACGCGTCTTGGGATGAGACGGCCGCGGCCTGTGAGGGGCTCGGGGTCATCAGGAGGGCAATAGTCTAGGCCGGGATGCCGGAGGGCCGACAGGGCCGACTGGGCCATTGCAAGCTCTGCGAGCTCAGCGACTTCGCCGATCCCGAGCTCGCGGGGCTGATTCGCGACGTCTACGCCTCGGATCTCGAGTACTTCGGCGATCCTGACTTCCCGGCGGGCCATGAGTACCGCAAGTACTGGGAGGTGGCGATGACGCTCCGGGCGTTCCGCTCGCTCGGCGTCCTGCGCGATGACGCCCGCGTCCTCGGTGTCGGGGCGGGCCGGGAGGCCACCATTTACTGGCTCACGCGCCACGTCGGCGAGGTCGTCGCCACCGACCTCTACCGCACGGAGGACGACTGGTCGGACTCGGACTCGAGCGCCGACATGCTCACCGACCCCGGCCGCTACTGGGAGGCCGACTGGAACCCGGACCGGCTGACCGTCCGGCACATGGACGCCAAGCGGCTCGACTTCGAGGACGATTCCTTCGACGCGATCTTCTCCTCCAGCTCGATCGAGCACTTCGGCGACTTCCCCGACGTGCGCCGCAGCGTCGAGGAGATGTTCCGCGTGCTGCGCCCCGGCGGTGTGCTCGCGCTGGCGACCGAGTTCCGGATCGAGGGTGACGAGATCGGCTACCCCGGCCTGCTCCGCTTCGACGAGCCCGAGCTCCGGGCTCTGCTCCTCGATGGACTCTGGTGGGACCCGGCGACGCCTATGGAGCTTCAGATCTCGGACGAGACCCGTGTCACCGCGGTCGAGATGAGCGAGGCGATCGCGGATCAGCAGTCGGGCCGGCGCGGCTGGAGCCGATACCCGCACCTGGTCCTCCGTCACGAGCAATTCCTCTGGACCAGCGTCCACGTCGCGCTGATCAAATCCGGCCTGACATCGGAGGAGTGGCGCCGGCGGGCTCCGGAGATGCCCCCCACCGTCTCGGCCACGGAGAGGATGAAGAGGCGCGCCTATCCCGCGGTGGCCTGGGGACGGCGGAAGCTGGGCCGCGACTCAGGCTGAGCCGAGCGTGTCCAGGTCCGCGCGGACCATCATGGCGACCAGCTCCTCGAAGCCGACCTGCGCCTCCCAGCCGAGCTCCTCCCTGGCCTTCGCCGGGTCCGCGACGACCTCCTCGATGTCGGCCGGGCGAACGAGATCCGGGTCGATCCGCACGTGCTCCTCGCGCTTCAGGTCGACGCAGGCGAAGGCGGCGTCGACGAAGTCGTCCACCGAGTGGGCGACGCCGGTCCCGATCACGAAGTCGTCGGGGTCGTCGCGCTGGAGCATCATCCACATCGCCTCGACGTACTCCTTGGCGTAGCCCCAGTCGCGGCGGGCCTCCAGGTTGCCGAGCACGAGCTCGTCGGCGACGCCGAGCTTGATCTTCGCCACGCCCTGGCTGATTCGCCGGGTCACGAAGGCGGCCCCTCGCCGGGGCGACTCGTGGTTGAAGAGGATCCCCGAGCAGGCATGCAGGCCGAAGCTCTCGCGGTAGTTGACGGTGATGAAGTGTCCGTAGGCCTTGGCCACCCCGTAGGGGCTGCGCGGGTAGAAGGGCGTGCGCTCGCTCTGGGGCGTCTCGCGCGCCCGCCCGAACATCTCCGAGGATGAGGCCTGGTAGAAGCGCGCCTCGGGACAGGCCTCGCGGATTCCCTCGAGCAGGCGCGTCACCCCGACCGCTGTGTACTCCGCCGTGGCGACCGCCAGGCGCCATGACTCCGCCACCGAGGACATGGCGGCCAGGTTGTAGACCTCGTCGGGGGCGGACTGGCGAAGCACGTCGACCAGCGAGCCCTCGTCGAGCAGGTCCCCCGGGTAGAGGGTGATCCGGTCCTTGATCTGCTCGAGCCGCTCGAAGGGCCGGTCGGTGGAGCCATGGACCAGGCCGTGGACCTCGTAGCCCTTGTCGAGCAGGAGCTCGCTGAGATAGCTGCCGTCCTGTCCGCTGATGCCTGTGATCAGGGCCCGCTTCACGGCAGCGCCGGCTCCACCCGGTCGAAGGGGATCTCGAGGGCTCGCTCGTAGCCCTCCAGGGTCCGGCGCGCCACGCGCTCCCAGGTGTAGAGCTCCACCCGCCGGCTGGATCGCTCGCGGAGGGAGTCGAGCTTCCCGGGGGTCTCGAGGACATCGCGGATGCAGCGTGCGATGTCCGCCGGGTCGGCGGGGTCGAAGGTCGCCTCGAGGTCGCCGAGCAGCTCCGGCATCGCCGACGTGTTGCTGGACGCGACCGGAGCGCCGCAGGTCATCGCCTCCAGGATCGGTAGGCCCGCGCCCTCGTACAGGGAGGGAAAGACGAACAGCTCGCAGCTCCGGTAGAGCGCGGCCAGGTCCCGGTCCGAGACGAAGCCCGTGAGCAGCAGGTTTCGCGACTCGATGCCGAGGCGCCGGGCGAAGATCCGCAGGCTGAAGCGGAGATGGGGGGCGAGGTTGCAGGCGATGACGAGCTGGTGCGCGTCCCGCATCGGGGCGGGCAGCTCCGCGTAGCCGCGGATCGCGCCCTCCAGGTTCTTGCGGTAGTCCACGCCTCCCACATAGAGCAGGTAGCCGGGCCGGACCTTGGGCAGCGCGGAGCGCAGGATCGAGTCGGCCTGATCTCGGGACCCCACCAGGGAGGAGAAGCGGTCGGAGACCCCCGAGTCGATCACGGTGATCCGCTCCTCCGGCACGTTCAGGTGCTCCATCGCGTCGTCGGCGGTCCGCTGGGAGATCGTGAGGATCTGCTGGGCGGATCCGAGCAGCCCGAGGCGTGCGATCCAGGCCGTCGCCATGTAGCCCCAGTCCGCGTTGTAGCGCTCTCGCATGATCAGCGGGATCAGGTCGTAGAGGGTGATTACCAGCCTCGAGCCGCGGCTCCAGGTCGGCCAGATCTCCTCCAGGTCGAGCTCGGCCTCGAAGGGCGACATGACGTGGTAGATCGGCGGGACTCCGCCGGCGGGCTCGCGCTCCCTGGTCTGCCAGGCGGACTTCTCGGATTCGCGGAGCGGCTCGGCGATGGGCGGGACCGGGAAGTCGGGGCTCAGCCCGACCCCGCCGATCGTCTCTCCCGACAGCTCCAGGAGGGCGAGGGCGTGCTCGGTGACGTAGCGCGCGATCCCCCGCTCGGCATGGCCGACGCTCTGGGTCCCCCGGGCATCGAGCCAGACGGACCCCGGATCGAGCCCCATCTTCAACTAACCGGCGTGAGGCCGGGCCTCGAGCGGCTCGTCGTCCTCCTGCGAGGAGCCCTCCCGGCGCTCCAGGAGCTCGCGCAGGGAGGCGAGCTCCCGCTCGATCGCGGCGAGCCGCTGATCGAGGGCCCGGACCTCGCCGCCCAGGTGGGTGACGGCCTCGACGGACGCGGAGCCGAGCCGCTCGGTCTGCTGGTCAATGTGCTTGAGCCGGTCGCGGAAGACGATCTGGTTGACGGTGCTGAGGGCCCTCCGGATCGCGGCGAGCACGCCGACGATCGCGCGCTGCAGCGCCGAGACTGCGCCCTTGTCGGATCCGGTGTCCACGTCGGCGAAAAGGCCTGCGTTCAGGCGGGAGGCTGAGCCGCCAGAAGGATACGGTCTTCCTCTGCAAGGCTCTGCCCGCCGATCCGGCGGTAGTGGGCGCGGAACAGGCGGGCGGTGCGGTCCCAGCTGAAGAGCTCGCTGCGCTTCCTCCCGCGCTCGGCCAGGTCGCGGCGGAGCCCCTCGTCGGTCCAGAGCCGCTCGGCCGCGTCTGCGATCTGCTCGGTGCTCTTGGGATCGAAGGTCAGGCCCGCGTCGCCCACCAGATCGGGCAGGCCCGTGGAGGTCGACGAGGCGACCGGCAGGCCCGCGGAGAACGCCTCGCAGACCGGCAGCCCCCAGCCCTCGAAGCGGCTCGGGAAGACCAGGGCGGTGCCGAGCTCGTAGAGGGCGCGGAGCTCCTTCGGGCTGACGAACCCCGGGAAGACAACGGTCTTTTCGAAGCCGAGCTCGATCGCGCGGTCGCGGACCTGATGGAAGTGCCCCGCGGAGGCTCCGGAGCAGACCAGGGGGATCGTGGTCCCGGTCCGCTCGCGAACCAGCGCGAGTGCCTCGAGCAGCAACTCGTGGTTCTTGTGCGGCCAGGGTTGCGCCGGATAGAAGTGGAATGAGTCCGGCAGCGACAGCCGCGCTTGAATCTCCTCCAGGTCCGAGCGGTCGGGAGCCGGGTACTCGGGCAGCACCGAGGCGCCCGGCACGACCCAGACCTTCTCCTCAGGGAGGCCGTAGCGCTCGATGAAGTCGCGGCGGCCCCAGGAGCTCATCGTCACCACCGCAGCGGCTCGCTCGCAGTGCGTGCGATAGATGGCCTCCCGCCGTTTCTGGATCCAAGGCGAGAAGAGCTCGGGCAGGTGCAGGTGCTGGAGATCATGCGGCTGGTAGATGCTTGGCACCGCGGTGGTGAAGGCATCCTGGAAGGGGAAATGGACGACGTCGGCGCCGGCCTCTTCGATCGTCCCGTCCGACCTGCGCACCGAGAACCGAGTGCCGACAGCCGGGATCCGCTCGGCGAGTCCGCGACCGATCGCCCGCGCTCGGCGCCGCGTGTACGCGACGCGGGGATGGAGCACCCGGCAGGGTCCGCCGAGATACGGCAGCAGCCAGTCCTCGTGCTCCGGGTGGGTGAGAAAGAGGTAGTCCTCATCGCCGTCGCCGAGCCTCGACAGCCCGGCCGCCACGCCGATCACGACCTGCTGCACGCCGCCGAACTGGCCGCTGCCGAGCCGCGCGTCGATGCAGACTCGCAGCGCGCTCATCCGCGCCCCGCTATACACGCCGACGACATGGCTGCCTCCGAGCCCAAGGTCTCGATTGTGATCCCGAACCGGGACGGCGCCACGCCGCGCGACGGGCTCACGTATCTGGACCTGGTGATGGGCACGCTCGCGGAGCAGAGCTTCCGGGACTTCGAGGTGATCGTCGCCGACAACGGCTCGACCGACGGCTCGGTCGCGCACCTGCGCGAGAGGTGGCCCGACGTGAGGGTCGTCGAGCTGGGGGAGAACCGGGGATTCTCCGCGGCGGTCAACCGCGGCGCCGCCGCGGGCCGGGGCCCGTACGTCGCCCTGCTCAACACGGACATAGAGCTCTCACCGGATTGGCTGGAGCTGCTGGTCGCCGAGCTCGACCGGGATCCGCGGCTCGGGTTCGCCACCGGCAAGATCATGCGGCACGACGATCGGGGTCTGATCGAGCAGGTGGGGCATGACTTCTATACGTGCGGCCGGTTCGAGCCCCGCGGGCTGGACGAGCGCGATGAGGGACAGTACGACCAACGCGCGCCGACCGCGATCGTCACCGCGGCTGCCGCGCTCTACCGGCGGCGGGCGCTGGAGGAGGCGGGCGCCTTCGACGAGGACTACTTCCTCTACTGCGAGGACGGGGACGTCTGCCTGCGGATGCTGCTGCTCGGATATCGCGGCCTGTACGTCCCCGAGCCGGCGGCGTTTCACGTGCGCGGCGGGACGGTCGGGGCGGCCACGGAGCTGCCCCGCTTCTTCCTGGTCCGGAACGCGCTGATCACGCTGCTCAAGGACATGCCGGCCTCGGTGCTGATCCGGTCACTGCCGAAGATCGCGCTGTATCACTGGGGTCAGCTCAGCGCCGCGCGGCGGGAGGGATATGCCCGGAGGGTGCTGCAGGCCTACGCCTCGTTCGTGCGGATGATCCCGGCCACACTGCGCAAGAGGCGAAGGGTGCAGCGGGGCCGGGTGGTCAGCGCCGCTGACTTCGCGGCGCAGTTGCGCACCGAGTATCCGTTCCCGAGCCGGCTGGGACGGCTGCTCTGATGGACACGGCAGTCGCCCTCCTGCTCTTCCGGCGCCCGGAGGAGACCGCGCGGGTCTTCGACCGAATCCGTGGGGCAGAGCCCCGCAGGCTCTTCCTGATCGCCGACGGGCCGCGCCCGGGCAACGAGGAGGACCGCCGCGGCTGCGAGGAGGCGCGGGCCGTCGTCGAGCGGGTCGATTGGGACTGCGAGGTGGTCCGTGACTTCGCGGATGAGAACCTCGGGCTGAAGAGGCGCATCCCGAGCGGTCTCGACCGGGTCTTCTCGGAGGCCGGGGAGGCGATCATCCTCGAGGACGACTGCCTGCCCGATCCGAGCTTCTTCCCATATTGCGAGGAGCTGCTCGCGCGCTACCGCGACGACGAGCGGATCGTGCACATCACGGGCAGCCAGCTCCTGCAGAGCCCGCCGGCCGGGGCGAGCTACCACTTCTCTCGCTATCCCCACGTCTGGGGATGGGCAAGCTGGCGGCGCGCCTGGGATCTCTACGACGTGGATCTGGCGGATTGGCACTCCGATGCCCCCGCCGAGCGGAAGAGCCGGCTGCGCGCCATGTTCGAGGAGGAGGACGAGCGGCGCTACTGGGGCTGGGTCTGGGACCATTCGGCGGAGATCGACAACTGGGACGCCCAGTGGAGCTACGTCGGCCTGAGCCGCAGCCTGCTCAGCGTCAATCCGAACCGCAACCTGATCTCGAACATCGGCTTCAGCTCCGACGCCACCAACGCGACCGCCGACCCGCTTGAGATCGCCGGCCGTCCGCTCGAGGGCGTCGACTTCCCGCTCCAGCACCCCGCCGTGGTCAGCCGCGACGAGGCCGCGGACGCGCTCGCCTCTCGCTTCTTCAGGCGCCCGGCGCCGCCGGTCTGGCATCGGCTCGCGCGGCGCCTGCGGCGCATGATCGGCTCCTAGCTCGACCTTCCCGGGATGGCCCCGTTACTGTTCAGCGCGCTCGTTCCGCTGCACAACCGAGTCGCCAGCGATCCGCAGCCGGGTACGGCGTGTTCAGCAGGGTGCGAGGCAACGAGAGACCGATGAGCAGCGACAGAAGACGCAGATCAGCCGGCCTGGTCCGGTGGCTCTCCGCCGCGATCGCGGGCGCCCTGCTGATGGCGCTCGCGCTGCCCCCGGGCGCCTCGGCGACGCGCGGCCTGGTGACCGGCTTCGAGGATGGCGATCAGTTCCAGTCCTCGGTGTCCGCGGACCGGACCCTGTGGCTCGGCCGCGCCGCGGACGCTGGAGCCGGGGTCGTGCGCCTCGCCGTGATCTGGCCCGCGATATCCGCCGACCCCACGCGGCCGGCCGATCCGACCAACCCCGGCAGCACCGCATACGACTTCTCCTCCGTCGACGGGGCGGTGCGCGACGCCGAGGCTCGCGGCCTGAAGGTGCTGCTCAGCGTCAACGGCGCGCCCGATTACGCCGAGGAGCCCGGCCGGCCGTCGAACGTCCAGACGTTCAGCTGGAAGCCGATCCCCTCCGACGTCGCGGACTTCATGCAGGCGGTCGCCGCCCGCTATTCGGGCAGCTTCGATCCCGATGGGGCCAGCGCCGAGCCGCCGCTGCCGGCCGCCCAGGCGATCGAGGTCTGGAACGAGGTGAACAGCTCGGACTGGATCACGCCGCAGTACGAGGGCAAGAATGCGGTTGGGCCGGAGCGCTACCGGGCCATGCTGAACGCGTCCTACAACTCCATCAAGTCGGTCAACCCCAAGCTGCTCGTCCTGGCGGGGGGCACGGAGCCGTACGGCGACAAGCCCGGCGGCGCCCGCATCCAGCCGGTCCTGTTCTGGCAGCAGCTCCTCTGCGTGCACCCGAAGAAGGTCAAGGCCAAGAAGGGGAAGAAGGCGACGAAGAAGTTCATACGAACGAACGGCTGCACCGCGCCGTCCTTTGACGTGCTCTCGCACCATCCGATTGACAACACCGGCTCCGGCCCGCTGCGCTCCGGGCCCATGGCGGGCGATGCCTCCACCCCAGATCTCGGCAAGATCGTTCAGGTCCTGCGAGGCGCCGAGAAGGCGAAGACGGTCTCGGGACATCACCCGGTGTGGGTGACCGAGTTCTGGTGGGACAGCAAGCCGCCGAACCCGGTGGGGGCGCCGCTGCAGACGCAGGCTCGCTGGATCGAGCAGTCGCTCTATCTGTTCTGGAAGGCCGGTGCGAGCACCGCGATCAACTTCCAGATCGAGGACTCGACCACCCGGCCCGACGTACACGCCGGTTACCAGGCCGGGGTCTACTTCAGCGACGGCCGGCCGAAGCCGTCCCTCACCGCCTTCAGCTTCCCCTTCGTCACCGAGCGGGTCAACAAGGGCACGCTGAAAGCCTGGGGCAAGTCCCCGGAGGCCGGGAAGCTGAAGATCCAGCGGCGGCAGGGATCGCGGTGGGTGACCGTGAGGAAACTCTCGGTGAGCAAGGGCGGCACCTTCCTCGCGAAACTCAAGCTGAGCGGCAAGCAGCGGCTTCGGGCCACCGTCGGTGCCAGCCAGAGCCTGGTCTGGAAGCAGGCCGCGTTCGGAAAGGGCGGCTCGGACGGCGGTGGGCCCGCGGCGGCGCTGATCGTCCTGCTCCTGGCCGCCGGGGTGGCGCTCGTCGTCCTCGGTGCCTCCAGGCTAAGGCGCCGGCAGGTTGCGAGGCAGCAGCGCCCGCGGCCGGTGACGAGCTAAGACGCGCCCACGGTACCGGCGCGCCCCCGGGTAGCCTCTTGGGCATGACGTCGGCGTCTCCGGACCCCGCCCTCTGGGCTGGGAGAACAGTTGTGGTCACCGGCGGGGGCGGCTTTCTCGGCCGGCCCACGGTCGCGATGCTCGAGGGCCTCGGCGCCGAGGTGCGGACGATCCGCTCGGCCGACTACGACCTGCGCGACCGCGCCGCGTGCCTCGAAGCGGTGACGGGCGCCCAGGTGGTCGTTCATCTCGCCGCCAACGTGGGAGGCATCGGCTACAACCGCCGCAATCCGGGGCCTCTCGCCCACGACAACCTCGCGATGGGCCTGAACATGTTCGAGGCGTGCCGGGAGTTGGAGGTCGAGAAGCTGGTCGCCGCCGGGTCGGTCTGCGCCTATCCCAAGTTCACACCCGTGCCGTTCTCCGAGGACGACATCTGGGACGGCTATCCCGAGGAGTCGAACGCGCCCTACGGACTGGCGAAGAAGATGCTGCTGGTCCTCAGCGACTCGTATCGCCGCCAGTACGGCCTGGATTCCTGCGTCCCGGTGATGGCGAACCTGTACGGGCCCGGCGACAACTTCGACCTCGAGGATTCGCACGTGATCGCGGCGATGGTCCACAAGTTCGTGCTCGCCGCCGAGCGGGGCGATGCCGAGGTGGTCCTCTGGGGGACCGGGAAGCCGTCGCGCGAGTTCCTCTACGTGGACGACGCCGCCCGGGCGCTGATCCTCTGCGCCGAGAAGCTGGGCGTCTCGGATCCGGTCAACATCGGGACCGGAAGGGAGACGAGCATCCGCGAGTTGGCGGAGACGATCTCGGAGCTCGCGGGCTTCGAGGGGAAGACCGTTTGGGATGACTCGCGGCCCGATGGTCAGCCGAAGCGCTACCTCGACACGACTCGCGCGAAGGAGCTGGTCGGCTTCGAGGCGGAGACGCCGCTGACCGAGGGGCTGAAGCGGACGATCGAGTCCTTTCGCGCCGCCGATCTGGCGACGGCCGGCTCCTCCGCTTGACGGAGACGCTGCGCGGCCTCGCGTCTGAGATCACCTCGTGCACTCGCTGCCCGCGTCTGGTCGAGTGGCGGGAGCGCGTCGCCGCCGAGCCACCCCGCCGCTATCGCGGTGAGCGCTACTGGGCGCGGCCGTTGCCCGGGTTCGGGGATGCGCGGGCCCGGATCGCGGTGGTCGGGTTGGCGCCGGCGGCGCACGGCGGGAACCGGACCGGGCGGGTCTTCACCGGCGACCGCTCGGGCGATTGGCTCTACGCGTCTCTGTACAGGGCGGGGCTCGCCAACCAGCCGAGCTCGGTGAGCCGTGACGACGGGTTGCGCCTGAAGGGCGCGTACGTGACGGCGGTCAATCGCTGCCCGCCGCCGCAGAACAGGCCGACCACCGAGGAGCGAGACAACTGTCTGCCGTATCTGGTCCGCGAGCTGCGGCTGCTGCGGTCCGCTCGGGTGATCGTGGCGCTCGGGGCGTACGGCTGGGCCGGATCGCTGCTGGCGCTGGCCGAGCTCGGGGCCGAGGTGCCGCGGCCGCGGCCGCGCTTCGGCCACGGGGCGGAGGCGCGGATCGGGGAGTGGGCCATGGTCGGCTGCTTTCACCCCTCCCAGCAGAACACCTTCACGGGCAGGCTGACCGAGCCGATGCTCGACTCCGTGTTCGCGCGCGCCAAGGAGCTCGCGGCCGGCTGAGGCAGCGATACTTGGCGCGTGTTCCAGCTCAACCTGCCCAACGCGCTGACGCTGATCCGGATCCTGCTGGTGCCGGTGGTCGTCGTGGCGCTGCTGGACGAGACCCCGAACGGCGACGCGATCGCGGCCGGGGTGTTCGCGCTGGCGGCGCTGACCGACACGCTCGACGGCTACATCGCGCGCCAACGGAACGCGATCACGACCTTCGGAAAGCTGATGGACCCGATCGCCGACAAGCTACTCATCGCGGCTTCGCTGATCGCGCTCGTCTC
Source organism: uncultured Solirubrobacterales bacterium (assembly GCA_963728875.1). Lineage (GTDB taxonomy): Bacteria > Actinomycetota > Thermoleophilia > Solirubrobacterales > 70-9 > DASUPK01. The sequence continues at coordinate 566,479 of CAVSLJ010000001.1, read as the reverse complement.
ACTCGATCGGCTGGCGGCCTGGATCGCGATGGTGATCATCGCGCGGGAGTTCGCGGTCACGGGACTGCGGATGGTCGCCGCGGAGCAGGGGGTGGTGATCCAGGCGAGCTGGATGGGGAAGGTGAAGACGATCCTTCAGGTGGCGGCGATCATCTGCCTGATCGCCTTCGACCCGGCGCCGCTCGGGGTGGATCTGCTGGTGTACGCGGCCGTCGCGGCCACCGTGATCAGCGGGGTCGACTACTTCTTCGGCTTCAAGAGGATGTTGGAGTCCAGATCGTCTCGAAAGACGGCTTCGCCATAAGGTCGCGGCCACGAGCGGCCGCCCCACACAAGTCGCTGCGCGCTACGCGCTCCGCTCCGGAAGTGGAGCGGCCTGGTGGCCGCTAGCCGGGGCCTCCAGCCACTCCCGCATCGTGACGTGGTGGCGGGAGTGGGTGCCGCTCTCCAGCTCGCTGACGATCTCGGAGAGCAGTCCGTAGCGCTCGGCGACCACGTTGTGGCGGTGGATCGTCTCCAGGTTCTCCTGGCGCGCGTGGACGAAGGCGCCGTCCCGGAGCTCGGGGAATGCCTCGGTCACCTGGCGGATCATCTCGCGCACGCAGTCCTCGACGAACCGGGGGTTGGCGTGCGCCTTCTCCACGACGGCTCGCTCGTCCGCTCGCTTCATCAGCTCGTAGATCTCGCTCGACATCGAGGTCTCGACGATGCGGAGCAGGCGGCGGGCGTCGATGTCCACGCCGGAGTCCTCGGGGGTGCCGATGTAGAGGGTCCCGATGCCGCGCTGGTTGTGGGTGGCGAGGGGGACCGCGTCGACGATGCGGTCGATGTCCTCGGGGCTGAAGCCCTCGTCCACCAGGCGCTCGCGCGCGCCGTCCTCGACCAGGCCCTGGGCGCAGGGGCAGGCCGTCATGCCCTGTGCCTCGACGCCGATCAGGGTGCGGGTGCCGCGGTCGGAGGAGACGGCCGTGCCGAAGAGGGTGTAGAGCTCCTGGGTGGGAAGGCCGGAGACGGGGGCCGGGACGGTCTCGGGATAGCGGGCGGCGATCTTCACCTCGGCGCGGATGCCGCCCTGGCGCTCGCGGACCTGCTCGGCGATGTGCGCGGCCAGGCCCTCGGCCCGGAGGGCCTCGCCGAGCACGACGGTGTCGATGGCCTCGTTGACGACCTCCTCGAAGCGGGACATGTGGACGCCCGCCTGCTCGGGGTTGAGGTCGACGAAGCACTCGAGGTCGGCGTGGTAGAGGGATTCGTCACTCGCATCACCGCCGTTCTGGGTTCCGCAGACGCGGATGATCTTCTCGACGCCGACGACGCCGACGCGGGAGAGGCTGACCCTCGTGGCCGGCATCTCGGCCTGGGCGTCGCGGGTCGCTGGGCTGATGGTCTGGATCGAGTCGGCCATTGATCAAGTATGCCGGGCCGGTGTCGCGGGGGTTCGCAAAATGCCCGAAAAGTGAGTCAAACAATCGCCCGAAGCGCGCCTATACTCCCGCTCGCTTTTTGGGTTCGGTCTTCTTTTAGGGGAGAAGAGCGGGCAGTCCGGGAGATGCCGGGAGAAGGAGAGGGAATATGGCGTCCATTCGCCAGGCCGTGGTGGCCGAGGATCGGCCCTTTGAGGGCAGCGACGAGCTGCGCGGGCTGATCGCAACCGGGACGGAGCGGGGCTATCTGACCTTCGAGGAGATCGCCTCGACGCTGGAGGAGGTCGAGGTGACCAAGGAGCAGGTCTCCGAGCTGCACAGTCATCTCGTCGAGCAGGGCGTGGACGTGATCGCCGCGGACGGCGTCACCGCGTACAAGGAGAGCAAGGGCGAGGGGTCGTCCAACGGGAACGGCAAGAGCCAGGAGCTGGATCTCACCGTGGAGCCGAGCCTGGATTGCCTGCGGCTCTATCTGCGCTCGATCGGGAGCGTCGATCTGCTCACGGCGCAGGAGGAGGTCGAGCTCGCGAAGAGGATCGAGCGGGGCGACATGGCGGCGAAGCGGCACATGGTGGAGGCGAACCTGCGCCTGGTCGTTTCGATCGCGAAGTCCTATCTCGGGCGCGGCCTGAGCTTCCTCGATCTGATTCAGGAGGGGTCGCTCGGCCTGATTCGCGCCGTCGAGAAGTTCGACTACCGGCGCGGGTACAAGTTCTCGACCTACGCCACGTGGTGGATCCGGCAGGCGGTGACGCGGGCGCTGGCGGACAAGTCGAGGACGATTCGGATCCCGGTTCACATGGTGGAGAAGCTGAACCGGGTGGTGCACGTGGAGCGAGGCCTGGTGCAGCGGCTTGGGCGGGAGCCGGAGCCGCATGAGATCGGGGCCGAGCTGGGCTGGACCGCGCGGGACGTCCGCGAGGTGCTGCGGGTCAGCCAGATGCCGGTCTCGCTGGAGAAGCCGGTGGGGGACGAGGACGATTCGGAGCTGGGTGACTTCGTGGCGGATGAGCAGACCGAGACGCCTTTCGAGACGGCCTCGGACAACCTGCAGCGGGAGGACGTGCAGCGGGCGCTGGCCGCGCTGCCGAGCCGGGACCGCGAGGTGCTCGAGCTGCGCTACGGACTGAACGGCCGACACCCGATGACGCTCGAGGAGGTCGGGGACGCGTTCGGCGTGACGCGCGAGCGGATCCGGCAGATCGAGAACAACACGCTGAAGCGGCTCAAGGCGATGCCGGAGTCGCAGTGCCTGCGCGGCCTGGGCTGAGCCTCATAGTCTGCGCGGCATAGCCGCAATCGAGATCTCCGAGCTGCGCGTTCGGCGCGGTGACAAGCTGGTGCTTCCCGGCGTCTCGCTCGAGATCGAGGCTGGGTCCGTCACGGCGCTGCTGGGCCCGAGCGGCTGCGGCAAGACGACGCTGATGCGGTCGATCGTCGGGGTGCAGATCGTCGAGGGAGGGCAGGTGCGGGTCCTGGGCGAGGTCGCGGGATCGCCGGCGCTCCGCTCGCGGGTCGCGTACGTCACGCAGGCGCCGTCGGTCTACTCCGATCTGACCGTGCGGGAGAACCTGGGCTTCTTCGCGCGGGTGCTGCGGGCGTCGAGGGAGCGGGTCGACGGGGCGATTTCGACGGTGAGCCTGGGCGAGTTCGAGGACAGGGTGGTGAGGGACCTCTCCGGCGGGGAGCGGGCGAGGGTGTCGCTGGCCACGGCGCTGCTCGGGGATCCGGATGTGCTCGTCCTGGACGAGCCGACGGTGGGGCTGGATCCCCTCCTGCGCCATGACCTCTGGGAGACCTTCTACTCGCTGGCCCGGGAGGGGAAGACGTTGCTGGTCTCGAGCCACGTGATGGACGAGGCGGTCAACTGCGAGCGGTTGGCGCTGATGAGGGAGGGGCGGCTGCTGGCGGTCGCGGCACCCGACGAGATCCTGAAGCGGACCGGTGCGGACGACTTGACCGAGGCGTTCCTGCGGCTGATCAGGGAGGAGGAGCCGGCGTGAGCCCGCGGTGCACGCTGGCCGTCGCGGGACGCGTTCTGCGACAGCTGCGGCGGGACCCGCGGACGATCGCGATGGTGCTGGTGGTGCCGTGCGTGCTGATGACCCTGGTCAAGTACATGTTCGAGGGCCAGCCGGGGACGTTCGAGCGGATCGGGCCGCCGATGCTGGGGCTGTTCCCGCTGATCATGATGTTCCTGATCACGTCGATCACGATGTTGCGGGAACGGACGACGGGGACGCTGGAGCGGCTGATGACGATGCCGCTCTCCAAGCTCGACCTGCTGGTGGGATACGGGATCGCGTTCGCGCTGCTCGCCGCCCTGCAGGCGGCGGTGACGACCACGTTCGCCTATTCGGTGCTCGACCTGACGACGGCGGGGTCTGGGTTCTGGGTGGCGATGCTGGCGATCGCGAACGCGGTGCTGGGAATGTCGCTGGGGCTGTTCACCAGCGCGTTCGCGCGGACCGAATTCCAGGCGGTGCAGTTCATGCCGGCGTTCATCCTGCCCCAGATCCTGCTCTGTGGCCTGCTGGTCCCGCGCAGCGAGATGTCGGATTGGCTGGACACGCTCGCCGGGGTGCTGCCCTTCACCTACGCGTATGACGCGCTTTCGCGGGTGGCGGCCGGCGACGCGTTCGAGGGACGGCTGGTTCTCGACATCGGGGTGGTGATCGGCGCGACACTGATCGCGCTGGTTCTCGGGGCGGTCACGCTGAGGCGGCGGACGGCTTGACGTGTTTGTCCGCGACCGTGCGCGGCTAGAAAGGGGCTGCAATCGCGATAGCCGGTTGGGCCGGACCCCGGCAGCTTTCACCGCTTGCGCGGTTCCTGCCTCGGGTGAGAAGACCAACCCTCGGGTCCGGGGGAGAGGCGTCCGGCCCGCCGGCTGTGGGCTCCTCGCTACGAACCGTCCGCGCCTTCAGCCCAGTTCGGCAACTCAATCTGCTCGATCAGGATGCGGCCGGGACCGACTGCGCGCACCCTGACTCTGCCGGCGTTCTCGAAGCCGGCCTCGAAGAACGGTCGCTGCGGAATTGTGACCCGACGTTTCTGGTTGATCAGGGCGTAACCGTGTTGGCTGGGCTTTCGCTCGCGGTTTGTCGGCTTGACTCGGCGCGACGAGGAGATGGGGGAGAGAGGATTCGAACCTCTGAAGGCGTAAGCCGCGCGGTTTACAGCCGCGATCCGTTGTCCGCTTGGATACTCCCCCGGCGGCGTTGAGTTTAGTAGCGCCGATTTGACAGCGTCCGTCAACGGTCGCCCGCTCTCCACCTCGTATTCGGCGTGCTTCTCGCCCCCTAGAACCAAAGCTGTGCGGCCATCGATGGCGCCCGATGGAATGAACCACCTCCGCCCATCGCCCACGTGGGCAAAGAGAAAGTCACACCTGTCTCACTCGAAGTGCTTGACGACCGCTCCAGCTTTGATTGCCGCCGCGGGTCGATAGGTGGACCTGCCACTTGCCCATGGACTTGGTGTGCGTGGCGGTCTTCACCTCAATTCGCAGAACAACTCCCTCGATCTCTGCGATCACGTCTATGTCTGGACTGTGCCCGACCGGAACGTAGATGTGTGCTTCCTTGCTGGCAAGCCACTCCATCGCCGATAGCTCCCCGATGTCCCCCCTGCTCTCGTGGTTTCAACTTCGTCATGGCAGGAACCTAGGGCTGCCCAATTCGCGAAGGGCGCGCTGACTGAAACAAATCTGTGTCGGAAGAGTCAGCAGACTCATGCGCCGCCGGATAGCGTCCTCGCCATGACCGACCTCGACGGAAGGGTCATCGCCATCGCCGGAGCCGGCGGCGGCCTCGGCCCCATCGTCGCCAGCCGCCTCGCCGGGGCCGGCGCCTCCCTCTCCCTTGCCGATCGCAGCCAGGAGATCGCCGACTCCGTCGCCCGGGACACGGGCCTCCCCGACGACCGCGTCGACCCGCAGGCGGTGGACCTCCTCGACGAATCCGCCGCCAGCGACTGGGCCGCCTCGATCGAGCAGCGCTTCGGCCGGATCGACGGCCTCATCCACCTCGTCGGCGGCTACCGCGGCGGTGACCCCATCCACACCTTCGACCTCGCCGACTACGAGTTCCTCCACGACCTCCTGGTCCGCACCCTCCAACTCGCCACCCGCGCCTTCCACCCGGCCCTGACCAGGAGCTCCCACGGCCGCTTCGTCCTCGTCTCCGCCGCCGCGGCCCAGAACCCCGAGAACACCAACGCCGCCTACGCCTCCGCGAAGGCCGCCGCCGAGGCCTGGACCCTCGCCCTCGCCGACTCCTTCGACGACACCCCCGCCACCGCCAACATCATCGTCGTCAACGCCATCGAGACCCCCGCCATGCGCGAAGAGTCACCCGAGACCGAGCGCCCCAACTTCACTCCCGCCGAGGACCTGGCCGACGCCATCGCCTTCCTCTGCTCCGACGCGGCCCGCCGCATGAACGGCCAGCGCCTCTCCCTCCATCCCTGAGTCCCCTCGGTACAGTGAGGCGCCCGCCCGGATAGCTCAGTTGGTAGAGCACTTCCATGGTAAGGAAGGGGTCGCCGGTTCAAGTCCGGCTCCGGGCTCTTCATGGACTTCAAGCTGACCGACGAGCAGCTCGACTTCGTCTCCGCCATCCGCGACTTCTGCGACCGCGAGTGCGGCACCCAGGAGAAGCGCGAGCAGCTCACCGAGAACCACACGGTCCACCACAACCAGGGCCTCTTCGACCAGATGGCCGAGCTCGGCTGGCTCGGCGTCACCATCCCCGAGGAGTACGGCGGCTCCGGCGGCACCATGCTCGACGCCTGCCTCTTCATGGAGGAGACCTCCCGCGGCATGGCCCCGATCGGCGGCTACGCCACCACCCTGATCGTCGCCGGCGCCACCAGGCGCTTCGGCACCGACGAGCAGAAGCAGAGGGTCCTCGGCGGCATCTCGAACGGGTCCGTCGAGGCCATCGCCATGACCGAGCCCGAGTCCGGATCCGACGTCGGCTCCCTCTCCACGGAGGCCGCCCGCTCCAACGGCGGCTACGTCATCAACGGGCAGAAGGTCTTCATCTCCAACGCCCACATCTCCGACCACGTCCTGGTCGTCTGCCGCACCACCAAGGGCGAGTCGAAGCACGAGGGCCTCTCGATGATCTTCGTCCCCAAGGACACCCCCGGCATGGAGATGCAGCCGATCGACACGATGGGCGGCCGCGAGACCAACACCGTCTACTTCAACGACTGCGAGGTCCCCGCCGAGCAGCTCCTCGGCGCCCAGGACCAGGGCTGGACCCAGCTGATGGCCGGCCTCAACACCGAGCGCCTCATCCTCGCCGCGACCATGCTCGGCATCGGCCAGCGCGCCTTCGACGACGCCCTCGCCTACGCCAAGGAACGCAAGCAGTTCGGGCGCCCGATCGGATCCTTCCAGGCCCTCCAGCACCGCTTCGCCGACCTCGCCACCGACCTCGAGGCCGCCCGCCTGATGACCTGGTGGGTCGCCTCCCTGAACGACGAGGACCCCGACCGCATGCTCCCCAAGGAGGCCTCGATGGTGAAGCTCTTCGTCACCGAGACGGCCCAGCGCGTCGCGCTCGAGGGAATGCAGATGATGGGCGGCTACGGCTACTCCTCCGAGTACGACATGGAGCGCCTGGTCCGCGCCACCCTGGTCTCAACCATCTACGGCGGCACCTCCGAGATCCAGCGCGGCATCATCGCCAAGACCCTCGGCCTCTGACTGAGCACCACTGAAACGACGAGCGCCCCGGCCTCCTGAGGAGACCGGGGCGCGTCGTCGCAACGATTCAGAAGAAGGGTCCTACTTCTTCTTCTTCTTTTTCTTGCAGCCCTTCTTCTTCGCGGTCTGTGCGCCGCTCTTCTTCTTCTTCTTCTTCGCCTTCTTGCACTTCTTCTTCGGCGGAGGAGCGACGGTGCCGCCACCGCCCGCAGGCGGAGCCGCAGTCGCCGGGGTCAGATCGAACCCGTTACCCAGTGCCAGCTGGCCGTTGCCGCCGTGAACGATGGAATCGACCAGAGAGCAGTCACCAGTCGGCGGCGTCGGAGTCGCGGGTGGGAACGTTGCGTTGTTCCAGTTGGCGGTCAGGACGCCGTGACTGGTCGACACCGATGCGCCGTTCGCCACCGTGAAATTGGCACCGGCGATTGGTGAGCCACCGCTGGTGCTGAACGTGAGCGTAATCGGGTCGTAAGTGCAGACAGTCCCGCTTGGAGGACTGAGCTGCACGACGGCCTTGTAGGTGCTCGCGGTCGTCGTCAACAGGCCACTGCCCAGATTCAGATTGCCGGTGATCGGGGCGGTGTTGTCGAAGTCGACGTGCACCGGCACGCCGCTGGCCGTGCCCGTGAATCCCGGGAACGTTAGATCTCCGGCCGTGATGGCGCCGGTCGGGTCATCAACCGTGCCGGTGATGCTCGCTGCGGCCGGCGGATCCAATATGTCCGAGGTGCCCACGATCGGCAGCGTCAGCGCCGCGTCATCGAAGGGCACGGTGAGACTCTTGGGCGCCGCGCTGGCGGACGCCGCCCCGAACGACATCGCCGCGACTGCGGCGAATGCGCCAGCGAGGGCGACACGCCGTCCGCGCGAGCCAACCTTCCTGCTCCTTGTCATGTCCTCTCCTTGCATTACCGGGCTTCATTGCCCGCATGGGCCCGAAGGCCCGGTTTGTCACCACAGACAACCCGCGTCCGTGGCCATGGTCGCGCGCTTCGCTGCGATTGACCAAGTTCTGATTAGCGATTCCTGCGCTTCCTCTCCGACGACCAACCTGGCCATCGTGTCCCTCCTTCCCGCCGGCGCCTCTCGCCCCGGCCGGCGAGCCGATCATAGCCATGGTCGCTCGATGCGGCATTTCAAGACTTCCTCCTTCGCCCGCCCCAGACCGAAACCCTAGGTGGCCCGGCGAGTTGTAACCAACCGTAGAAACCCGCCGAGTTCGCGTTCCAGGGACGGCAGCGGTGAAGTTGGTAGGCATGCGGGCCTCAGCGGTGATTTAGTACGCCCGGCAGATCGCCAGGGACGGAGGAGGAGAGATCGATGGACCGAGACTCAATCGATGATGCGCGACTCGACCTCGACGAGTTGGAGAGCTCGCCGGGACTCGGCAGGCGCGCCTTTCTGATTGGCGGGCTCGCGACCGGCGCCGCCCTGTCGGCGCCCATGAACTACGCGGCGCTCGCGCGCAGCAAGCGGCTCCCGCTCGCCAAGCACGTCAAGTTCCCGCAGGGAATCGCATCCGGCTTCCCGTATCCGCGCGGCACGATCCTCTGGACCCGGGCCGGGGGGCTCAAGAAGAGCGCCCGCCTGCGGCTCGCGGTCGCCAAGGACCGGCACTTCAAGAACACCGTCCTCGAGAAGACCGTGACCGCCCGCAGCGATCGCGACTTCACCGCCCGGACCAGGGTGAACGGGCTGCGACCCGACCACGAGTACTTCTACCGCTTCTTCACCGAGCATTCGCACTCCGAGGTCGGCCGCTTCCGTACCGGCCCGCCGCTCGATTCGAAGCGGCCGCTGAAGATCGCCTACTACTCCTGCCAGGAGTACCAGCCCGGCTTCTACAACGCGCAGGCCGCGATCGCGAACGAGAAGGACGTCGATCTGGTCCTCTGTCTCGGCGACTACATCTACGAGTCCGGCTATACGAAGGGCGTCCGCACCGACAGCACCGGCATCAATCACGACGGCCACGTCGAGACGCTCCCCGAGTACTGGCAGAAGTACCGTCTCTACAAGGCCGACCCGGACCTGAAGAGGATGCACGCGGCCCACAACTTCCTCAGCATCTGGGACGACCACGAGGTCGAGGACAACTACGCCGACGGCGGCCCGAGCCCGCACGCGCAGGCGGGAAAGACCAATGACGACTACCCGCGCCGCGTCCCCTTCCCGGAGCGGGAGCAGAACGGCTACCAGGCGCGCTTCAACTACATGCCCGTGCTCCGCTTCGAGGGCGACCGCAACCGGATCTACGACTCGTTGCAGATGGGGGCGCTCGTCAACCTGCTGATCACCGACCAGCGCCAGTACCGCGACGCGCAGCCCTGCAACGACAAGATCATCAATCCCTGCCCCGACGAGGACGGGGACCGGTCGATGCTGGGTGCCAACCAGAAGGCCTGGTTCAAGTCCGCCCTGCAGAGCTCCCGCGCGACCTGGAAGCTCTGGGGCTCCGAGGTGATGCTGATGGGGCTCGGCAGCGCGCCCGGCCCGAACCACGGCATCATCAACGACGGCTGGGACGGCTACCAGAAGGAGCGCAAGGAGCTCCTCGACTTCATCCTCGACGCGAACATCCAGAACGTCGTCGCCCTGACGGGCGACATCCACACGTTCTTCGCGGGAACGGCCGGCACGACCGGCGACACGACCACCGGCCGGCCGGCGGTGCCGGAGTTCGTCGGAGGCTCCGCGACCTCACCCGGTCTCCCGGAGGAGTCAGGCGTCGACCCGACCGTCTTCACGAACGTGGCGGCGCTCAACCCCCATTTCCAGTTCACCGACTTCGTCCATCGCGGCTTCGGCATCGTCAACGTCAGCGCGACGGAGCTCACCTGCGAGCTGCGCCGGGTGCAGACCGACACGCGGGACCGCGGCGCCTATGGGCCGCTCGCCAAGTTCCGCGTCCCGTTGGGCGCGAGGAGCCCAGAGAAGATCGCCTAGCAGCGGCATCGTCGCCGAGGCGCCGGGCCTCTGAAACACCGCAACTCTGCGGCCCCGGCCGAGTTTCACCGCTTGGCAACATTTGATTAGATGCCGCCGGAGGAGAGATGATGGGAGCCAGGAGGGCAAGACATCGTCGCGGGACCATGGTGATTGCGATCGCGATCGCCGCCGTCGCCGTGCTCGTCCCGACCCTGGCCTTCGCCCACATCGAGCGCGCCTCCTACTGGCCGAACCCGGCGGCGGACACCTCGGTGAAGCCGGCGGCGGGAGGATCGGTTCCAGCCATCCGCAAGATCTACAGCGCGCTCAACAAGAAGAAGCCCGGCACCACCCGGGTCGTCTGTCAGGGGAAGCCGAGCAAGAAGCTGCGGAAGCACGGCACCACCAAGCAGCTCTCCAAGAACAAGTCGATCAAGGCGCTGAACAAGGACCTTAAGGCGGCCAAGAAGCAGGGCTTCACGCTCCGCGCGTCGCAGCCCGCGACCAGGATCAGCAAGAAGAAGGCCAAGAAGCTCCGGAAGTTCAACATCAAGCTGCTCCGGCAGTGCAAGTACACGTCGATCCAGGCGGCCGTCACCGCGTCGCACAACAACGACCGGGTCGAGATCATGCCGGGCCTCTACACCGAGCCCAAGTCCCGCGCCCAGCCGACGAACGATCCGAAGTGCGCCCAGTACAAGATCACCAACGACAAGAGCCAGACGGGCGCGGTTTCCTACGCCTACCAGTGGCACTGCCCGAACGACCAGAACCTGATCGCCGTCCTCGGTAGGTCGCTGACGAGCACCCCGGTGCCGCAGCCGCCGCTGGTGGACCGCCACAACATCCCGGATGCGGGCAAATGCATCCGCTGCAACCTGCAGATCCAGGGAACCGGCGCCTCGCCGGACGCGGTCACCATCGACGCCGGCAACGTGGCCTCGGGCGACGGCGCTCCGATCGGGGCCGTCAAGGACGTCGGCATTCGCGCCGACCGCGCCGACGGCTTCGTGGTGGACAACCTCAAGGTGCGTCACGCCACGGAGCACGACATCTACGTGATCGAGACCGACGGCTCGCACCTCAACCGGTTCAAGGTGCCCTACGCGGGCGAGTACGGCCTGCTCACCTTCGTCGCGGACCACTCCCTGATCGAGAACTGCGACGGCTGGGGAGCAGGTGACTCGGCGCTCTATCCCGGCGCCAGCGCCGATCTCGGCGAGGCGGTCCCGCCGAACCAGCGCCGCTACGGCACCGAGCTCCGCAACTGCGACATGCACCACAGTGCGCTCGGCTATTCGGGGACCGACGGCAACTCCGTCTGGGTCCACAACAACGACTTCTACGACAACACCGAGGGATTCTCGACGGATGTCTTCACGGCGCCGGGGCACCCGGGCTTCCCCCAGGACTCCGACCTGATCGAGAACAACAACTTCTACGGCAACAACTTCAACACCTATCTCCCGCCCTGCGGCCCCGGCCAGAAGCCCGGACCGGCGGTCCCTGGTCAGTCGCCGAGCTCACCTGGCGGGAACTGCTCCGACGTCGTGCCGACGGTGCCGGTGCCGGTTGGGAATGGGCTCTGGATCGCGGGAGGCAATGCCAACATCATTCGCAACAACCGCTTCTGGGACAACTGGCGGCGCGGGACCATGCTTTTCTCCGTGCCCGACGCCTTCGCCTGCGGGAACTCGAATTACCAGGTGCCCGGCTGCGATCCGGTCACGCCCGGGGCCTCGGCGACGTCCTACCGCAACCAGTTCCACGACAACAAGATGGGTCAGGCGCCCGATGGGAGCTCCCAGCCGAACGGCGTCGACTTCTGGTGGGACCAGGGGGGCGTCGTGATCAGCGCGAACAACAGCGGCGACTGCTGGTACAGCAACACGGGCAAGGACGGAGCCCCCGGCAGCGTGACGACCGATCCGCCCGGCGCCCTGCCCGCGGACTGCAACAACAGCCCGCTGCCGGGCGGGCCCGCTCAGGCCACCGAGCTTCTAACGTGCAGCACCCTGCCGCAAGGGGATCCGAGCTGCCCGTGGTTCACAACTCCCGCCAAGCCATAGTCACGTTCACCGCCTGGCTTCGACGCCGCTCCGCGGTCACGATCGCCTTCCCCGTGGTCGCGGCGGCGCTGATCGCCGGTTGCGGAGGCGGGTCCGGCAACCAGCCGCAGGTGGACGTCGGCCCCAACGTCGGCCAGCCGATCGCCCTCGCCGACTGCAACGACTGGAACCAGGCGAACACGGAGCAGCGACTCGGCACGATCCATCAGATCAAGGACTTCGCCGGCGGCCCGGTCGTCGGCAACAACGCCGGCTCTCCGTCCGGGACCGGGGCCGTGCTCGACGACAAGCAGGCCTATGACCTCTTCAACAACTACTGCAAGGAGCCCTTCGCCCGCGCCTTCAAGCTGTACAAGCTCTACGAGCGCGCCGCCGCCTTTGCAGGCCATCACCAGTAGCAGGCCCATGGGCCGATCGGTCGCTATTCTTTTCAAGCTACCTCGGGCCTGGGGCCGGGGGTTTTTTTCTGTCCGGCCGTTATTCGGCGGCGAAGTTTGTGGCCGCCGTGGATGAAGAGTTGAGGAGACATGGCCTCTGATGTTCGAATCGGCGTAACGCTCGCCTGTGAGGAGTGCAAGCGCCGCAACTACGAGACGAACAAGTCACGGCGGAACACGCCGGACCGGATCGAGATCCGGAAGTACTGTCGTTGGTGCGGCCGGCACACCCCACATAAGGAGACCCGGTAGGGCTCCTGATGGCGAAGACGCGAGCACAGCGGAAGGCAGAGCGCCGCCGGCGCCAGCAGGCCGAGCAGCGCGGCCAGCAGCCCGGCCGCAGCGATGCAGAGCGCGAGGAGGAGTCCCGCGCGCAGGAGGCAACCCGCGAGGGAGTCTCCGGAGAGGTCGCCGAGGCCGAGGCCGTCATCGAGACCGGCGCCCGCACCGAGGACTACGGCGAGACGGTTGAGCAGCGGCGCGAGGTCGCCGGCGGCGGCTCCCCGGTCCCCGGCGTCGTCCCCGCTCCGGTGCAGCCGGAGACCGAGCCCGAGGCGCCCGCGCCATCGCGCGCGGACGTCGGAGCCCCGACCGAGGCTCCCGAGGCTGAGCCGAAGGAGAGCCGGCGCGAGCGCCGCGAGCGCGAGAAGGAGGAGCGCCGCAAGGCTCGCGCCAAGGAGCTTCAGAAGGGCCAGGCCGAGAAGGCCGAGAAGCGACGCGGCCCCGTCCTCGGTTTCCTGCTTTCCTGCTGGGCCGAGCTCAAGCGCGTCCAGTGGCCGGACCGCGACACCCTGGTCCAGGCCTCGGCCGTGACCTTCATCTTCGTGGCGGTCATGGCCGCCTATCTGGGCGCCCTCGACGCCGCCTTCAACTGGTTCGTCAAGCAGCTCCTTTAAACGCGAGCCCTGAGGAGAACGACTGAATGTTTCGCTGGTACGTGATCAACACCTACTCCGGGCACGAGAACAAGGTCAAGTCCAATCTCGAGCACCGGGTCCACACGATGGGCCAGGAGCGCAACGTGCGCCAGGTCGTCGTCCCGACGGAGCAGATCTCCGAGATGAAGGACGGCCAGAAGGTGCAGTCCGAGAAGCGGACGATGCCCGGCTACGTGCTGGTCAACATGGAGATGACAGATGAGGCCTGGGGGCTGGTCAAGAACACCCCCGGCGTCACGGGCTTCGTCGGCTCGCGCAACAAGCCGATCCCGCTCTCCAAGGTCGAGGTCGACCGCCTGCTACACCGCGAGACGGCCGAGCGTCCGAGGACCCGCGCGCAGTTCTCGATCGGCGAGTCCGTCAAGGTGATCTCCGGCCCCCTCGCCGACTTCTCCGGCGAGATCGCCGAGATCAACGAGGACGCCGCCAAGCTCAAGGTCCTGGTCTCGATCTTCGGGCGCGAGACGCCCGTCGAGGTCAACTACGACCAGGTCAAGAAGATCTAACTTCCCACCAATGGCCAAGAAGGTCCTCACCCAGATCAAGCTGCAGATCCCGGCCGGCGCCGCCAACCCCGCGCCCCCTGTCGGCCCTGCCCTGGGACAGCACGGCGTCAACATCATGGAGTTCTGCAAGGCGTTCAACGCGCAGACCCAGCAGGACGCCGGCACCATCATCCCGGTCGAGATCACGGTCTACGAGGACCGCTCCTTCGACTTCATCACCAAGACCCCGCCGGCCGCCGTCCTCATCAAGGAAGCGGCCGGGATCGAGAAGGGGTCCGGAGAGCCGCACTCGGAGAAGGTCGGATCGATCACCGTGGACCAGGCCCGCCAGATCGCCGAGCGCAAGATGCCCGACCTGAACGCCAACGACATCGACGCCGCCACCAAGATCATCGCCGGCACCGCCCGCTCGATGGGCGTCACCGTGGAGGGGTTGAGCTGATGGCTCGCGGCAAGAGATACCGAGAGGCCTACGAGAAGCTCGACCGCACGCAGGCCTACCCGCCTGCGGAGGCGATCCACCTGATCAAGGAGACGGCGGGCGCCAAGTTCGACGAGACGGTCGAGCTCCATATCCGGCTCGGGGTCAACGTCCGTCACGCCGAGGAGCAGCTCCGCGGCACCCTGGCCCTGCCGAAGGGCCTGGGCAAGAACGTCACCATCGCCGTCTTCGCCGAGGGCGATGCGGCTCGTCAGGCCACCGATGCCGGCGCCGACTTCGTCGGCTCCGACGACCTCGCCGAGCGGGTCGAGGGCGGCTGGACCGACTTCGACGTCGCGATCGCGCACCCCTCGCAAATGCCGAAGGTCGGCAAGCTCGGGCGCGTTCTCGGCCCCCAGGGCAAGATGCCGAACCCGAAGGTCGGGACCGTCACCGATGACATCGCCAAGGCGGTCGACGAGGCCAAGGCCGGCAAGGTCGAATATCGGACCGACCGGCAGGCGATCGTCCACCTCGCGATCGGCAAGACCAGCTTCTCCGAGCAGGACCTGCTGGAGAACTACGCGGCTGTGATCGAGGAGATCATCCGCGCCAAGCCGGCCGCCGCCAAGGGCCGCTACATCCTCTCCATCACGGTCACCGCCACGATGGGCCCGGGGATCCGCGTCGACTCATCGCGCACCCGCCGCGGCGAGATCATGCTCGGCGCCGGGGAGGCTGATGCAACCGATGGCGCCCGCGTTTCCGCGTGAGGGGCCGCGTCGGGTAATGGCGGGCGGTAGGGTAGGCAGGGTCGCCGTACTCGCGGTCTGCGGTCTGTTCGCCGTGTTCGCCCATCCGGCGGCCGCGCCCGCGAAGCACGGCCTCCTGACGGGATTCGTCGATACCGAGCTTTACGCGTCCGGCGATTCGGCCGAACGTGCTACCTGGCTGGACCGGACGGTGGACTCGAGGGCTGGAATCGTGCGCCTCGGTCTGTCCTGGGCGACCGTCGCAGGATCTCAGGGACCTCCCGATCCCACGAACCCGGGCAGCGCCTCCTACGACTTCTCGGCGATCGACGCGGCGGTGCGCGACGCCGAGGTCCGCGGCCTCGCCGTGCTGCTGACCATCTCGGGTGCTCCGGCCTGGGCGGAGGCGCCAGGCCGGGCGCCATCAGCGCTCCCGGGCACCTGGAAGCCGAGGCCCTCCGATCTCGCCGACTTCATGCGGGCGGTCGCGGCCCGCTACTCGGGTGGCTTCGACCCCGACGGGCCCGGCCTGGCGCCGCCGCTCCCGGCGGTGCAGGCACTGCAGATCTGGAACGAGCCCAACCTCTCTCAGTACCTCGCGCCGCAGTATCAGGGTGCGACGGCGGTCAGCCCCGGCCAGTACAGGGAGATGCTCAACGTGTCCTACGCAGCCGTGAAGGCCGTCGACCCGGCAATGCTCGTGGTTACCGCCGGAACAGCGCCTTATGGGGATCCCCCCGGTGGGGATCGGGTTCGGCCCGTGAAGTTCTGGCGGAAGTTGCTCTGCGTGAGTCCGGCGAAGAAGAAGGGCGCCTCGAAGCGAAGGTTCATCAAGGCGGGGGGTTGCGCCGCCCGGACGAGCTTCGACGTTCTCGCACATCACCCGATCGACACCTCGGGGGGGCCACGGCGATCCGCCATCAACCCGAACGACGCCTCCACACCCGACCTGAGCCGAATCGTGCGTGTGCTGCGCGCCGCCGAGCGTGCCGGGACCGTGCTGCCGGGACGGCACCCGATCTGGGCGACGGAGTTGTGGTGGGACAGCAAGCCGCCGAACTCCGCCGGCGCTCCTCTCGGGCGCCACGCGCGCTGGATCGAGCAGGCCCTCTATCTGCTCTGGAAGGCGGGCGCCAGCGTCGTTCTCAACCTGGAGATTCGCGATGCGACGACCGGGCCGCTGGGCGCACGGGCCGGGGGCCAGTCGGGGATCTTCTTCGCCGATGGGCGGGCCAAGCCGGCGTTCCAAGCCTTCCGGTTCCCGTTCGTCACCGAGCGGAACCGCAAGGGTGTGCTGCGGGCATGGGGCAAGGCTCCGGCGGGCGGAGCCATCCAGATCCAGCGTCGCCGAAGCGGCTGGCGAACGATCAAGACCATCAAGGTCGTGCCTGGTGAGGTGTTCACCACCAGGCTGGCAGCCAGGCGGGGAGGATCGTTCAGGGCAGTGCTGGGGGCCGAGACCAGCTTGGTCTGGCACCAGGGCAAGCGCTGAGCTGCAGCCTCTCGTGGTTCCAGCGATGACGAGAGTTGTCAGCGCTGGGCCATTCCCCGCGTATCTGTTTGGCAGACGGGCGATTCCGTCCAGACCCCGGAAGGGAGAAGGGAAATGTGAGGAAGACGTTTTGTCCCCGCCGCCGGGGCCCAGACCTACGGTGAGGGCGGCGTCCTCGGTGCGTCCGGAACCGGGGGGATCTTTCCCATCACCGGGAAAACGAAGTTGAAGAAGAAGGTTCCGGTGGCGACCATCATCTGCGGCAGCCCCGGCACCTGCTCCGTCACCACCAGCTCGGCCCAGATCAAGGTCAAGAGGCAGGTCTTCAAGGCCAAGTTCAAGCCCATCGGCACGATGGCGCCGGGACAGAGCGTCACCGTGAAGGTGAAGCTCAAGGAGAGCGCGAGGAGCGCAATCCAGGATGCGGGCAAGGGCAAGCTGAAGTGGAACCTCAAGGCCCGGAGCACCGACGGGCCCACCGCAAGCGGCTCCGGCAGGCGCAAGCTCACGACCTAGCACCGTCCGACGAACTGGAAGCTGAGGCCGCCCGGTCAGGGGTGATCGGGCGGCCCCCATGCAGCGCCTCGGAGATTCAGCGGCATCGTCGCCAAGGTGCTCCGGTCTGTAGCGCCCGCGTCACCAAGTCAAGCTGGCCGTCGCCCTTGGAGGCGGCCGCCGATCCCCTACACTGCTCGCTTCCGATAGCCGCCCAAGACCGTCGGCGGGACCCAGGTCCAGAAGTCCGGCGCAGGTGAGCGAGAGTCACCCGGTCGAATGACCGCCCGCTCTGGCCCGCCTGCGTGCGGGTCTTCTTGTTGGCGGAGCGGACAGACGAAAGCGAAATGGACAGAGAGCAGAAGACAGCAGTGGTCGAAGAGCTCGCGACGGAGCTCAAGGACGCGACGGCGATTTTCGCGGTGGACTACCGCGGCATCAGCGTGCCGCAGGCCGCCGAGTTGCGCGCGGGCCTGCGCGACGCCGACACCCGCTTCCGGATCGTCAAGAACCGCCTCACCCTGCGGGCGGCGGACGAGGCGGGGACCGACAGCATCAAGACCCACCTGAGCGGGCCGACGGCCCTCGCCCTGGTCAAGGGCGACGCGGCCCTCGCGGCCAAGACGCTCAACCGCCTCGGATCCGAGTGGGAGCTCCTCGACTACAAGGGCGGGTTGATGGACGGGGAGGAGCTCGACCCCGACTCCTTCAAGGCGATCGCGCGCCTGCCCGGCCGGGAGGCACTCAACGCCCAGCTCGCCGGCGTCGTCGCCAGCCCGCTGACCGGCCTGGTCCGCGGCCTGGGCTCGATGATCCAGGGCCTGGCGCTGCAACTCGGCCAGATCGCCGAGCAGGGCCTGGTCAGCGGCGAGGCACCCCCGGCCGACGAGGCACCACCGGCCGAGGAAGAGGCACCGGCGGCAGAGGAGACCCCGGTGGACCCGGAACCGACGGAGTCCCCTGAGGAAACCTCGGAGGAGGAGGCTCCGGAGGGCGAGGACGCCGGCCAGGGCGAGCCCGCAGAGACGGGTGAGGGAGACCAGGACATCGGCGAGGAGCCGGACCCGTCCACGGATGATGAAGCTTCAGAAGACTCTGACGAGAACAAGGAGGACAGCGAGTAGATGGCAACCAGCACACAAGACTGGATCGAGGAGCTCAAGGGCATCTCGGTTCTGGAGCTCTCCGAGCGCATCAAGGCGCTCGAGGAGGAGTTCGGCGTCTCCGCGACCGCCGTCGCCGCCGCGGCCCCCGCAGCAGGTGGGCCGGCCGGTGATGGAGCGGGCGAGGAAGAGGCAGGGACGGTCGACCTCGTCCTGACGGGCTCCGGAGACAAGAAGATCGGCGTGATCAAGGTCGTGCGCGCCGCCACCGGACTCGGCCTCAAGGAGGCCAAGGCTCTCGTTGACGAGGCTCCCAAGCCCGTCAAGGAGGGGGTCGAGCGTGAGGAGGCCGAGGGCCTGCTCAAGGAGATCGAAGAGGCCGGCGGCACTGCCGAGATCAAGTAGCCAGACGAAACCGAAACTGCTCCAAACCGCTCAAATTGGGAGTAAGATCCTGGCGCGTGCCCTTTCGGGGCGTGTTAGCAACCCTTGACCAAATGGTTGCCGTGCGTTACTATGCACGGTTCGCGCGCCCGGTGAGCCCTGCTGCCCGATTCTTGCGCGGTCTCACAAGCCTTCTAATACTTTGAGGAGTCGCCGAGTTGGCCGGAACCAACGCTGTCGCCGCAACCCGTAGGAGCTTTTCTCGCCTTAAGAACCCACTCGAAGTCCCACACCTGATCGATATCCAGCGGAAGTCCTTCGCGCAGCTGGTTGACCCGAAGGAAGGTCTGCTGAGAGCGACGATCGACGACATCTCCCCGACTGAGGACTACACGGGGAACCTGGCGATCGTCTTCGGGGAGTTCGAGTTCGACGATCCACCCAACACGGTGGATGAGTGCCGCGAGAAGGACATGACCTACTCGCGTCCCCTCAACGTCAAGGTCGCGTTCCAGAACCGCGAGACGGGCGAGATCCGTGAGCAGACCGTCTTCATGGGCGATTTCCCATGGATGACGGATCGAGGCACGTTCATCATCAACGGCACCGAGCGCGTGGTCGTCACGCAGCTGGTCCGTTCGCCGGGCGCCTACGTGATGGAGCCCAAGGACCGCGAGAAGCAGGTCTTCATCGCCAACCTGATGCCGGCCCGCGGCTCCTGGCTCGAGCTCGAGATCGACAAGAAGGGCCGCGTCTACGTGCGCATCGACCGGAAGCGCAAGCTGCCGGTCACCGTCCTGCTGCGCGCGATGGGCTACGTCGACGACAAGAAGCTCCTGGAGATGTTCGACGACTCCGTCTACATCCGTCACACGATCGCGTCGGACACCGACGCGACCAAGGACGAAGAGGGCGCGCTGATCGAGCTCTTCAAGAAGCAGCGCCCGGGCGAGCCGCCGTCGGTGGACGCCGCACGGGCCCTGCTCGAGCAGCTCTTCTTCGATCCCAAGCGCTACGACCTCACGCGGGTGGGCCGCTACAAGCTGAACGCGCGCCTGGACCTGGACATCGACCTCGACACCCGGGTCCTGACCCACGACGACATCATCGCCCTGGTCAAGGAGCTCGTCTCCATCCCGAAGATCCTCGGGGTCCCGGAGGAGATCGACGAGGAGAACCCGATCAAGGACTACGCCGCGGAGGCGATCACCTACCCCCGCGAGCCGATCCACGATCACCTCGACGAGTACGAGCACTTCGGCAACCGCCGCCTCCGCACGGTCGGTGAGCTGATCCAGGAGGCATTCCGGATCGGGCTCTACCGGATGGAGCGTGTGGTCCGCGAGCGCCTCACCACCGAGGACGCCGACGCGATCACCCCTCAGACCATCATCAACATCCGTCCCGTCGTCGCGGCGCTCAAGGAGTTCTTCGGCTCCTCGCAGCTCTCCCAGTTCATGGACCAGACCAACTCGCTGTCGGGCCTGACTCACAGGCGCCGCCTCTCGGCGCTGGGCGCCGGCGGCCTGACGCGCGAGCGCGCCCCCATCGAGGTGCGCGACGTGCATGCCACCCACTACGGACGCATGTGCCCGATCGAGACGCCTGAGGGCCCGAACATCGGCCTGATGGGTTCACTGTCGTCCTACGCCCAGGTCTCGGAGCACGGCTTCGTCACCACGCCCTATCGCGTGGTCAAGGACGGGGTCGTCACGAACCAGGTCGTCCACCTGGACGCCACGCAGGAGGAGGACGAGACGATCGCCCAGGCGAACGCCGAGGTCGATCCCGACAGCGGCCGCCTGCGGGGCCAGTACGTGATCTGCCGTCGCCGCGACGACGAGGCCGTGGCCGTGCCGCCGAAGCAGGTCACCCTGATGGACGTCTCGCCGACGCAGATCTGGTCGGTGGCGACAGCCCTGATCCCGTTCCTCGAGCACGACGACGCGAACCGCGCCCTGATGGGCTCGAACATGCAGCGCCAGGCCGTGCCGCTGCTCAAGCCCGAGCCGCCGCTGATCGGCACCGGGATGGAGCGCCGCGCCGCGATCGACACCGGCGACGTCGTGATCGCCGAGAACGACGGCGAGGTCACCACGGTCGACGCCGAGCAGATCGTCGTCACCCACGGCTCGAAGCGGGACGAGTACCCCCTGCACAAGTTCATGCGGTCGAACCAGGGAACGATCATCCACCAGCGCCCGATCGTCTCGGTCGGCGACAAGGTGAAGGAGGGCGACGTTCTCTGCGATGGCTCCTCGACCTCCGGCGGCGAGATCGCGCTGGGCAAGAACTGCCTGGTCGCCTTCATGTCCTGGGAGGGCTACAACTTCGAGGACGCGATCATCATCTCCGAGCGCCTCGTGAAGGAGGACGAGCTCACCTCGATCCACATCGAGGAGTACGAGATCGACGCTCGCACGACCAAGCTCGGCGACGAGGAGATCACCCGCGACATCCCGAACCGCTCCGAGGAGAGCCTCAGGAACCTCGACGAGCGCGGGATCGTCCGGATCGGCGCCGAGGTCGCGGCCGGCGACCTGCTGGTCGGCAAGGTCACGCCGAAGGGCGAGACCGAGCTGACGGCCGAGGAGAAGCTGATCCGCGCCATCTTCAAGGAGAAGGCGCGCGAGGTCCGCGATACCTCCCTGAAGGTTCCCCACGGCGAGGGCGGCGTCGTCATCGACGTCCTCACCTTCAGCCGGGAGGCGGGCGACGACCTGCCGCCGGGCGTCAACGACCTGGTGCGCGTCTACGTCGCCATCAAGCGCAAGATCGCCGAGGGCGACAAGCTCGCCGGCCGCCACGGCAACAAGGGCGTGATCTCCAAGATCGTGCCCGAGGAGGACATGCCGTTCATGGAGGACGGCACTCCCGTCGACGTGATCCTCAACCCGCTCGGGGTGCCGAGCCGAATGAACATCGGCCAGATCCTCGAGACGCATCTGGGCTGGGTCGCGGCCAACGGCTGGTACGACGACGGCTCGGCTTCCTACAAGGAGGCTCGCTCACTGGCCGCAAACGCCGGTCCAGGAGCAAACGGCGGCCGTGTCAACGTGGCGACTCCCGTCTTCGACGGCGCGACCGTCGAGGACGTCGACAACGCCCTGGTCCAGTGGCAGGACGAGAACTCGGAGCGCGGCGTCGACCTCGGGATCGACAAGTCCGAGCGTCCCGGCAACCGCGCCGAGGGCAAGGTCCAGCTCTACAACGGCCGCACCGGTGAGCCCTACAAGGGCAAGGTGACGATCGGCTACATGTACATCCTGAAGCTGCTGCACCTGGTCGACGACAAGATCCACGCACGGTCGACCGGCCCCTACTCCCTGGTCACCCAGCAGCCGCTGGGCGGCAAGGCGCAGTTCGGCGGCCAGCGTTTCGGCGAGATGGAGGTGTGGGCACTCGAGGCGTACGGCGCCGCCTACACCCTGCAGGAGATGCTCACTGTGAAGTCCGACGACACCGTCGGCCGCGTCAAGGCCTACGAGTCGATCGTCAAGGGCGAGAACATCCCCGAACCCTCGATTCCGGAGTCGTTCAAGGTCCTGCTCAAGGAGATCCAGTCGCTGGCGCTCGACGCCAACGTGGTCTCCGAGGAGGGCGACGGAGTGGAGATGGGCGAGGAGGAGGACGACCTCCTCCGCGCCGCCGAGGAACTCGGCATCGAGCTGTCCGGAGTGCGCGCGGACGGCGGCGGCAACGGCAAAGAGGCCGCTGACGAGAAGGAAGAGCAGGTCGTCGCCGAGGGTGACGGCGGGACCGAGGACGCCGAGGAGGCTGCGAGCAAGTGATCGACATCAATAACTTCGACGCGATCGAGATCGGGCTTGCCTCTGGCAAGAAGATCCGGGGCTGGAGCTCCGGTGAGGTCACCAAGCCCGAGACCATCAACTACAGAACGCTGAAGCCGGAGAAGGACGGCCTCTTCTGCGAGCGCATCTTCGGCCCGACCAAGGACTGGGAGTGCTACTGCGGCAAGTACAAGAGGGTTCGGTACAAGGGCATCGTCTGTGAGCGCTGCGGCGTCGAGGTGACCCGCTCCAAGGTTCGCCGCGAGCGCATGGGTCACATCGACCTGGCCGCGCCCGTCTCCCACATCTGGTTCTTCAAGGGTGTCCCGAGCCGAATCGGCTACCTGATCGACATGGCTCCGAAGGAGCTCGAGAAGGTCCTCTACTTCGCCGCCTCGGTGATCACCTGGGTGGACGAGGAGGCCCGCTCGAAGGACCTCGGCAAGCTCGAGAAGGAAGTCGAGAAGCAGGCCGGCGAGTACGAGCGCGAGCGCGAGCAGCGCACCCAGGAGCTCAGCGAGTCACTGGTCCGTCGTCTCGCCTACCTCGGCGTCGCCGCCGAGAAGGATGAGGAGGCGCCTCCGGCCGGCACCACCGACGGCTTCAACGACGACGACGAGCTCTGGGCCGACAGCGTCACCAACGTGAAGCGGATGAAGGCCGAGGACCGCGACAAGATGGCCAAGGAGCTCCGCAAGACCTTCGAGGCCGAGATCTCGGACACCGAGGCCTATCTCGACGAGGCCGCCGAGCGGCTGCGCGAGGTCTTCAAGATCTTCTCGGAGATGAAGCCGAAGGACGTGATCAACGACGAGACCACGTTCCGCGAGCTCAAGGACCGCTTCGGTTCCCCGTTCGGATGGGGCGAGTACTTCCGCGGCGGCATGGGCGCCGAGTCGATTCGCGACCTGCTCGACCAGGTCGAGCTCGAGGACGAGGCCGAGCTGCTCGAGGAGACCATCAACACCTCGAAGGGCCAGAAGCAGGCCCGCGCGGTCAAGCGCCTCAAGGTCGTCGACGCCTTCCTGAAGTCGGCCAACAAGCCCGAGTGGATGGTCCTCGACGTCGTCCCGGTGATCCCGCCGGAGCTGCGCCCCATGGTCCAGCTGGACGGTGGCCGCTTCGCGACCTCCGACCTCAACGACCTCTACCGGCGCGTGATCAACCGGAACAACCGGCTGAAGAGGCTGCTCGACCTCGGCGCCCCCGAGATCATCGTCAACAACGAGAAGCGGATGCTGCAGGAGGCCGTCGACGCCCTGTTCGACAACGGGCGCCGTGGCCGTCCCGTCACCGGCCCGGGCAACCGGCCGCTGAAGTCGCTCTCGGACATGCTCAAGGGCAAGCAGGGCCGCTTCCGGCAGAACCTGCTCGGTAAGCGGGTCGACTACTCGGGACGGTCGGTGATCGTCTCGGGCCCGAGCCTGCGGCTGCACCAGTGCGGGATCCCGAAGCTGATGGCCCTGGAGCTGTTCAAGCCGTTCATCATGGCCCGCCTCGTCGAGCGCAAGCAGGTCCAGAACATCAAGGCCGCCAAGAAGATGGTGGACTCGATGATCCCGGAGGTCTGGGATGTCCTCGAGGAGGTCATCCACGAGCATCCCGTGCTCCTCAACCGCGCGCCGACGCTCCACCGCCTGGGCATCCAGGCATTCGAGCCGGTGCTGGTCGAGGGCAAGGCGATCCAGATCCACCCGCTGGTCTGCCACGCCTTCAACGCGGACTTCGACGGCGACCAGATGGCGGTGCACCTGCCCCTCTCCGCGGAGGCGCAGGCGGAGGCCCGCATCCTGATGCTCTCCGCGAACAACATCCTCTCCCCGGCGCACGGCGCTCCGCTGGCCACGCCGACCCAGGACATGGTCCTCGGTCTCTACTACCTCACCTATGCCGGTGAGGACGTCGAGGAGCTCGATGCCGCCAACCTGGATCAAAAGCCGCACCCGTTCAGGACCGCGCAGGAGGCCGAGCTCGCCTACGAGAACGGCATCGTCCAGCTGCACGACTGGGCGGAGTACCGTCGCCACGGTCACGAGCACTTCCTGACCACCGTCGGCCGGATCATCTACAACGACCGCGTCGAGCGGGCGATCGCGGAGGCGCTCGGGGACGAGTACGACCCCGAGAAGTACCAGTTCGTCAACCGCTCGCTGAAGAAGCGCGACGTGAACGAGATCGTCAGCGACCTGGTCGAGCACTACGGGGCCCCGGCGGTCTCACTGGTGCTCGACTCGTTCAAGGAGCTGGGCTTCCATTTCGCCAGCGAGGCGGGAATCACGATCTCCAAGAACGACGTGGTCGCTCCTCCCGACAAGGAGGAGATCCTCGAGCGCTACGAGTCGGAGACCGAGGAGATCATGGGCCAGTACGACGAGGGCTACATCACCGCCGAGGAGCGCAAGGAGGCCGTGACCTCCCGCTGGGACTCAGCGACCGAGGAGGTCGGGCAGGCGATGGAGGACAACCTCGACGAGCTCAACCCCATTTTCATGATGGCCAACTCGGGAGCCCGTGGCTCGTTCAAGCAGATCCGCCAGCTGGCCGGGATGCGAGGCCTGATGGCCAATCCGAAGGGCGAGATCATCGAGCGGCCGATCAAGGCCAACTTCATGGAGGGCCTCTCCGTCCTCGAGTACTTCATCTCGACGCACGGCGCCCGGAAGGGACTCGCCGACACGGCGCTCCGCACCGCGGACTCGGGCTATCTGACCCGGCGCCTGGTCGACGTCTCCCAGGACGTCATCGTCCGGATGGACGACTGCAAGACCAAGGACCACATCGAGATGCCGCTCTACCGCGACGGCGGCGCGGAGCTGAACCCGAATCTGGTCGGCCGCGTGGCCGCGAAGAAGTTCACGACCAAGCGCGGTCGTGACCTCCTCAAGCGGAACCAGGTGATCGACTGGCCCGAGGTCCACGACATCGCCGAGGGCTTCAAGGAAGACGATGACGTGACCGTTCCGGTTCGCTCAGTGCTCAAGTGCGAGGCCGAGTCCGGGGTTTGCCGCCAGTGCTACGGCGTCATGCCGGCGACCGGCTTCCTCGTGGAGATCGGGGACGCCGTCGGGATCATCGCCGCGCAGTCGATCGGAGAGCCGGGCACCCAGCTCACCATGCGGACCTTCCATACGGGAGGCGTCGCGGGGCTCGACATCACCCAGGGTCTGCCGCGCGTCGTCGAGCTCTTCGAGGCTCGCAAGCCGAAGGGCCTCGCGAAGATCGCGGAGGTCGACGGCAAGGTCACGGATCTCGAGGAGACCGACAAGGCGGTGAAGCTGACGATCACCGACGACAAGGGCGAGGAGTACGCGGAATCGTTCCCGCCGCGGACGAACGTGCTGGTCGAGAAGGGCAAGCGCGTCTCGAGGGGCGACCAGCTCAACGAGGGCTCGCTCTATCCGGCCGAGATCCTCGCGATCAATGGTCGCACCGATACCGAGGTCTACATCGTGGCCGAGGTGCAGCGCGTCTACCGGACCCAGGGCGTCGACATCAACGACAAGCACATCGAGCTGATCGTCCGCCAGATGCTGAAGAAGGTGCGGGTGGAGTCGAAGGGCTCGACCGAGCTGCTGCCCGGTCAGCTGGAGGACCGCCTGGTCTTCAACGCGATCAACGAGAAGTTCAAGGGCAAGAAGACGAAGACGCCGGCGAAGGCCGAGGAGGTCATCCTCGGGATCACCAAGGCGTCGCTCGCCACCGAGTCATTCCTCTCGGCGGCCTCCTTCCAGGAGACGACCAAGGTGCTCACGGATGCGGCCCTCGAGGGCAAGCGGGACCGCCTCATGGGCCTGAAGGAGAACGTGATCATCGGGAAGCTGATTCCGGCGGCGACCGGGCTCAAGCACTACCGCTCGCTGCAGATCGAGCCGGTGGAGCCCGCACAGCCCCCGGTGGAGGAGTTCTCCGAGGAGGAGCTCGCCAAGGAGCTCGACCTCGCCGGCGACGGCGAGGGTGGCGGCTCTCCGATGGAGGGGTTCGGGCCCTCGTTCGCGGAGGAGCTCGAGGAGCTCGCTTCCGAGATCGAGACGCCTGAGGCTCCGGCCGAGGCTGAGAAGTCCGAGTCGGAAAGCTCCTAGGGACTTAGCTCTAGGGCGGCGGGTCCTGTCGCCACAGGAACCTCCCACGGGCGCTCAGCAATCGCGCCCGTGGGCCCCTCCTATGCCGCCACCCGCCGACTATCGCAACGCCTGACGTTCCGGTTCGGGTGCCGTGTCGGCGGGACTGGATCTCGGTGCTGGCGGGATTAGCTTTGTGACTGGACCAGGCCGACCAGGTGGCCTTCGGGGTCGTTGAAGAGGCCGATCGTCAGGTCCTCCGTCATCGTCTCCGGGCCCATCACTCTCGTGCCACCGAGCTTCTCCACCTGGTCGAGGGAGGCGCCCACGTCCGGGACCTCGATGTAGAAGGTGACGTGACCCTCGTAGCCCTCGGGGCCCACCCCGATGCCACCGCCGATGCCGATTCCGTCGGGGTTGGTGTTGTCCTCCTGGGGCACCATGGCGTACGGCGGAACACCCTCCTGGCCCGCCGCGGGCGCCTCCGCATAGCTCCAGCCGGCGACCTCGGAGTAGAAGCTCTTCAGCTTCTCGAAGTCCTTGCCGACCACCTCGAAATGCACCACGGGTTGACCCATGTCGGTTCCCTCCTGTTTGTCGTTGTTCTCGGTGCTAGCTGCCGGCGGGGGTGTGCTCGCGCCGCTCGTGAGCGGCCATTCCGGGGGCGAGCCTCGGTTCGATCACCGGCGTCCTCGCTCGGCCGCCCGGTGGGCAGTCGGGCTTCGCCTGGGCGGCGCCGCCGTGGGGGCCTCGGCGGGGGCCCTTCGGCTTCGTCGGGCTGCGGCGGAAGCGGCGGAAGCTGTGATCGTCGGCTTCGCCCGGCAGGTCCTCGAGCTCGGGCTCGGCCTTGACTGCCCAATAGATCAGCCACATGCCGTAGAGGACCGGGATCTTCAGGATCACGGCCAAGAAGATGATCGGCACAACCTCTCCCATCCGGGCGAGTCTACTCCCGATCAGACCGGCCGAAAGCCGTCCTCGACCCAGGACTCGATCGTGTCGACGTGGAGGTCGAGCAGGCCGACGTCGGACTCGGTCGGGACGAGCAGCGTGGGCGCCGAGCGCTCCCCCGCCCACTCGTAGCAGCTGCCGTCCAGGCTGTCATCGATCCAGGCGAGCGGGCGGGACCCCGCGTACTCCTCGAGCGCCTCGAGCTTCCAGTGGGCGGTTCCGAACCGGGCGCGGCCGTCGAAGGTCAGGTAGGGGAGCTCGGGCACGCCGAGGATGCCCGGCAGATGGTCGTTGGCACGGTCCTCCCAGCCACTGGCCCAGACCAGCTCGAAGATCTCGCCCAGGCGGGTCAGCCGCGGGCCCGTCTCGAGCGAGATGCAGTGGAGCATGCCGTCGATCAGGTGGAACTCCCCGGGAGCGTTGTCGAAGCGGCCATGGTCGGGGTCCGCCTGGTCGAAGCCGAAGAGGCTGATCACGCCGTCGATGTCGACGGCGAGGAGCGGCTCATCGCTCTTTCCCTTCTTCTTGCGGATGGGCATCGGCGGGAAGCGTAGTTGGCTACCATCCCGCGCCGATGCCCAACACCAATCAGCTCGTCCGCAAGGGACGAACCCACAAGAAGAAGAAGATGTCGACGCCGGGCCTGAAGTCGGGCCAGGGTCGCAAGAAGCGCGTCGCGGCTCCGCAACGGCGTGGCGTCTGCACCCGCGTCGCCACCGTCACCCCGAAGAAGCCGAACTCGGCGCTTCGGAAGATCGCCAGGGTCCGCCTCACGAACGGGCTCGAGGTGACGAGCTACATCCCGGGCGAGGGACACAACCTTCAGGAGCACTCCGTCGTCCTCGTCCGAGGCGGCCGGGTCAAGGACCTGCCGGGCGTCCGCTACAAGGTCGTCCGCGGCGCTCTCGACGCCGCCGGCGTCTCCGACCGCAAGCAGGGCCGTTCGCTGTACGGCGTCAAGGCTTCATAGATGCCGCGACGCAATCAGGCCACCATCCGGCTGCTCGAGCCCGACTCGGTCTACCGCAGCCGCATCGTCCAGCAGGTGATCAACAAGGTGATGACCGACGGCAAGAAGTCGGTCGCCGAGCAGATCACCTACGACGCCCTTGCCTTGGTCGGCGAGCGCACCGGCAACAACCCGGTCGAGGAGCTGGAGGGCGCGATCAAGCAGCTCACGCCCGTGCTCGAGGTTCGCTCCCGCCGAGTCGGCGGGGCGACCTACCAGGTGCCGGTCGAGGTGCCGGCTCGCCGTGCCCGCACCCTCGCGGTCCGCTGGCTGGTCGAGTTCGCCAGGGCCAGGGGGGAGAAGTCGATGGCAGAGCGCCTGGCGAACGAGATCCAGGACGCGGCGAAGCAGCAGGGCAACGCCTGGAAGCGCAAGGACGACATCTACCGCATGGCGCAGGCCAACAAGGCCTTCGCGCATTACCGCTGGTAGCGCTGCTCGCATCCCCCTGAGACGCCGTCCCCTTCGGGCTTAGGACCAGAACTCGTCCCAGGCGTACAGGTCGTTGAAGTGCTCTCGGCCATCGACGACCTTGCCGTCCCTGAGCTCGAAGACGATGCAATTGCCGACATCCAGGCGCTTCCCGTCTCGCTCCGCGGTGCTGCGCTGGAGGCCGATCACACGGCCGTCATCGCCCGCGAACAATTGCTGTAGCTCGGCCTGGAAGGTGCCCCCGGTCCTCTCACCGATCTGGCCGAAGTAGGCGAGAGTCGCGTCGCGGCCCTGGTAGTCCTCGGCCATCGAGCTGCTCCCCGGCAAGTGCCAGACGATGTCCTCGTCGAAGAGCTCGGTCAGGGTGTCGATGTCAGCCGCGTTGAAAGCGTCGTAAGCGCGCTGCATGATCGCCACGTTTCCATCTGCTCCCATGGCTTTCTCCTAAATCCCCTATTCGATGCTGCCGCCCCCTTCGCAGCGACCCTAACACGCCATCCGCCGCCGATGGGACCGGCTAGTCGCCGTGGGTGCGTTCCAGGTGGGTGGTCGCCGTCTCGGCGACGGTGCTCTCGTGAGTGCGGCGGCCGTGCACCTCGGCCGTCTCGGTGCGATCGGGGCGCATCGTCGCCAGCGCCGCTCCGCAGACGGTGAGTACCAGGGCGCCGACCAGCTCCAGCCAGAAGCCCGCGACGGGCTTCGCCTCCGCGTCGATGAAGGACTGACGCGGGTCGTCGAGTGTGCCGACGTTGTTCACCTTCGGCAGGTCGCCGATCAGGAAGATCAGCAGCGCGACCACGCCGCAGACCGCGATCGCGACGGCGGCCACCTGCCCCAGCTGCTCGCCGCGGGCGGCCATCGCGATGACGAGCAGGATCAGCGCGAAGATCGCAAGCACCAGGGTCGCGTAGCCGTGCTGGTCGGACGCCTGGATCGCCTTCAGGGCCTCGCCGCCCGGTGGCGTGAGATGGAAGATGTCGGTGAACTGCGAGACGCCGAGCATCGCCGCCGCCGCGGCGCAGGCCAGCACGAGGAGTGTCTCCGTGCGCGGGCGACGTTTCATGACTCGGTCTGCAGGCCGGGTGAGATCCCACCGTCCTCGCGCCTCACTCGCCTGCGCGGGCCGGCTCGCCAACCGCCTCTCCTTTCCACGGCCACTCCGCGAGAGTAGAGGGGGAGCAGCCCGCCGCAGAGCACCAGGACCGCGGAGCACGCCACCTCGGCCCAGAACCCCTGCAGGAGCTGTGCCTCGGAGCCGCTGAACGCGAGGCCCGCGCGGCCGGCGTCGAGACCCTGCGGAAGATCGATCGCGAGCGCGACCGCCAGGCCGAGCAGGCCGCAGATCGCAACGCCTCCAGCCAGTCGCCTATCTCCGCGATATGCGCCGATGTTCAGTACTACGGCGGCGACCGCCACCGGGATCAGCACCCAGAGGTGGGCGCTGCCGGCGGCCTGGGTGCCGACGATGGGCGCTGGCGCCGTGGAGCCGATCTCCCCGGCGTAATTGGGAGCGTCAACGGCGACGCCGTGGTAGTCGAAGAACTGCGAGACGCCCAGGCCGACCGCGGCCGCGATGCCCACGAAGGCGACCGTCGAGAGCGGGGTCACGTTGCGCACCGTCCACCGCACCGTGGCGCCGGCAAGTGCCCTTGTCCGCCCGGCGAGCCAGCTGCTCGCGACGGCACCCAGCTCGGCGAGCAGCGCGAGCAGGGCGGCGAGCAGCTTGATGACGAACATCAGGAATCCCGTTATGCGGGGAGCGATCCAGGCCACGAACCCCCGCACGGGGGCGACGACGGGCCGCAGGTTGCGCGTCTCGGCGCGGCGCCTGCGCGACAGCTCACGGCCCTCGCGCCGGGTGCGCTCGGTGAGCTCCTCGGTGCGGCTGGAAGGCCTCCTGCGACGGGCGGGGCTCATGCGTGATCCCTGCCTGAAAGCCATGGGGCCGCTGCTATCATCGTCCGTCGCTCGGGGGTGCCCAGAGAGGCCCCGGCGAGCATTAACCGTTTCAATGGAGAACGGCGCGACATAGGAGAAGTTCGGGTCGAAGAGACGCTTTGCGCTCGGGCCCGTAAGGGCCTTTTTTCTGCGCGAATACCGAACTGAGACTAGCCGTTCCGCCTCCGCCTCACGCCAGTACGAGAAGACAGGATCATGCCCCGCAGCTTTCCCCTCGAAAAGACCAGGAACATCGGCATCATCGCGCACATCGATGCCGGCAAAACGACGACCACCGAGCGCATCCTCTACTACACGGGCCGCACCCACAAGATGGGCGAGGTCCACGAGGGCGCTGCCGTCATGGACTGGATGGAGCAGGAGCAGGAGCGCGGGATCACGATCACGTCGGCCGCGACCGCCTGCGAGTGGAACGGCCACCGGATCAACATCCTGGACACGCCTGGCCACGTCGACTTCACCGTCGAGGTCGAGCGCAACCTTCGTGTGCTCGATGGCGCGATCGCGCTCTTCGACTCCGTTGCCGGGGTGGAGCCCCAGTCCGAGACCGTCTGGCGCCAGGCCGACAAGTACCACGTGCCGCGGATCGCCTACGTCAACAAGATGGACCGCACCGGCGCCGACTTCTTCAAGGCGGTCGTGACCATGCGCGAGCGGCTGGGGGCCAATCCCCTCCCGATCCAGATCCCGATCGGCCAGGAGGCCGATTTCTCCGGCGTCGTCGACCTGATCGAGAACAAGGCCCTCGTCTGGAAGGACGAGCTGGGCACGGAGTTCGAGTACACGGACATCCCGGACGACCTGACGGACCTCGCCCATGAGCATCGAACGCACCTGATCGAGGCCTGCGCGGACTACGACGACGAGCTCATGGAGGCCTATCTCAACGACGAGGAGATCCCGCACGAGCGGATCGCGAAGTCGCTTCACCGGGCGACACTCGACATCAAGGTCACCCCCGTCCTCTGCGGCTCCTCCTTCAAGAACAAGGGCGTCCAGCCGCTGCTCGACGCGATCGTCGAGCTCCTTCCCTCCCCGATCGAGGTGCCCGCGGTCACCGGGCTCGAGCCGGCCAAGAAGGGTGAGAACGGCGAACAGAAGGAGGCCGAGCGCCCCGCGGACGAAAACGCCCCCTTCGCCGCGCTCGCCTTCAAGGTGATGGCCGATCCCTACGTCGGCAAGCTGACCTACTTCCGCGTCTACTCCGGGAAGCTCAGCGCCGGTGGCCGGGTCCTCAACGCCTCGACTGGCCGGACCGAGCGAATCGGCCGCCTGCTGATGATGCACGCCAACGATCGCGAGGAGATCGAGGAGTGCTTCGCGGGCGACATCGTCGCGGGCGTCGGCCTCAAGCAGACCTCCACGGGCGACACGCTCTGCGCGCCCGACTCGCCGATCGAGCTCGAGCACATCGAGTTCCCCGAGCCCGTGATCGCCGTCGCGATCGAGCCGAAGACCAAGGCCGACCAGGAGAAGCTCTCCTCCAGCCTGGCCCGGCTCGCGGAGGAGGACCCGACCTTCCAGGTCGAATCCGACGAGGAGACCGGCCAGACCCTGATCCACGGCATGGGCGAGCTCCACCTCGAGGTCATCGTCGATCGCCTGCTGCGCGAGTTCTCCGTCGACGCCAACGTCGGCAGGCCGCAGGTCGCCTACCGCGAGACGATTCGCGAGGCCGTCAACAAGGTCGAGGGCCGCTTCGTTCGCCAGACCGGCGGCCGCGGCCAGTACGGCCACGCGGTGATCAACGTCGAGCCGGCTCCCGGCGAGGGATTCGACTTCATCAACTCCATCAAGGGCGGCACCATCCCCTCCGAGTTCATCCCCTCCGTCGAGGCGGGGATCGAGGAGGCGTTGCAGTCAGGCGTCAAGGCCGGCTATCCGATGGTCGACGTCAAGGTCGAGCTGGTCGACGGCTCCTACCACGACGTCGACTCCTCCGAGATGGCCTTCAAGATCGCCGGCTCCATGGCCGTCCAGGAGGCCGCCCGCAAGGCGAAGCCGGTCCTGCTCGAGCCCGTCATGTCGGTCGAGGTGGTCACCCCCGAGGAGTTCCTCGGCGACGTGATCGGCGACCTCTCCCGCCGTCGCGGCAAGGTCCAGGGCCAGGAGCAGCGCGGAAACGCGCTCGCTGTACACGCCTTCGTGCCCCTCGGAGAGATGTTCGGGTACGCCACGGACGTGCGGTCATCGACTCAGGGGCGCGCGAGCTACACGATGCAGTTCGAGCGCTACGAGGAAGTCCCGAAGAACATCGAGGACGAGATCGTCGAGCACCGCTCGGGAGAGCCCGTGGGAGCCGGTGCGTAGCTATATTCCCCAGGTTGGTCAACAGCCGAACCAATTTCCGCAAAACCCTCTTAAAGACACCAACTAGACCCCCAAAGGAGCGAGATGTCCAAGGAGAAGTTCGATCGCGATAAGCCGCACGTGAACGTCGGCACAATCGGCCATGTCGATCACGGCAAGACCACGCTGACAGCCGCGATCACCAAGACACTCGCCGACAAGGGCGGCACCGACGTGAAGACGTTCGAGGAGATCGACAACGCGCCCGAGGAGAAGGAGCGCGGGATCACGATCGCCACCTCGCACGTCGAGTACGAGACCGACAACCGGCACTACGCCCACGTCGACTGCCCCGGCCACGCCGACTACGTCAAGAACATGATCACCGGCGCCGCCCAGATGGACGGCGCGATTCTGGTGGTCTCGGCGCCGGACGGCCCGATGCCCCAGACGCGCGAGCACATCCTGCTGGCGCGCCAGGTGAACGTGCCGTACGTGGTCGTCTACCTGAACAAGGTCGACATGGTCGACGACGAGGAGCTGCTCGAGCTCGTCGAGGAGGAGGTCCGGGACCTGCTCACCGAGTACGAGTTCCCCGGAGCCGACGTGCCCATCATCAAGGGATCGGCGCTGAAGGCGCTCGAGGGCGACGAGGAGGCCAAGCAGTCCATCATGGACCTGGCCGCTGCGCTCGACGAGTACATCCCCGAGCCCGAGCGTGACCTCGACAAGCCCTTCCTGATGCCGGTCGAGGACGTCTTCTCGATCACCGGCCGCGGCACCGTCGCGACCGGCCGCGTCGAGCAGGGCGTCGTCAACACCGGCGACGAGGTCGAGATCGTGGGCATCAAGGACACGACGAAGACGGTCGTCACGGGTGTCGAGATGTTCCGCAAGATCCTCGACGAGGGCCGCGCCGGCGACAACATCGGCGCCCTTCTGCGAGGGACCAAGCGCGAGGAGATCGAGCGTGGCCAGGTGCTCTGCAAGCCCGGCTCGATCACGCCTCACACCAAATACAAGGCGGAGGTCTACTGCCTGAAGAAGGAGGAGGGCGGTCGTCACACTCCGTTCGTCTCCGGTTATCGGCCGCAGTTCTACTTCCGCACGACCGACGTCACCGGCGTCGTCAAGCTCCCCGAGGGGCGGGAGTTCGTCGCGCCGGGCGAGAACGCCGAGATGGAGGTCGAGCTGATTCAGCCGATCGCCATGGACCAGGGCCTCCGCTTTGCCATTCGAGAGGGCGGGCGAACCGTCGGCTCGGGTGTCGTGACCGAGGTAGTCGAATAGCTGTGAAGCGGGCCCCCTCTGGGGCCCGCTTTTGGTGAGGCCCTCCCACCAGGGCAAAGGGCCAAGACAACTGCAAGACATACGACCAGGGCGCGGCCCTTATTCATTGGGGCGGCGCCCTATCTGCGCGAAAGACCACTAACGAGACCACGCACGAAATGGCTTCACTGACATCAGGAAAGATCAGGATCCGGCTCAAGGCGTACGACCACGACGCCATAGACCGGGCCGCCCAGGAGATCGTCGGAACCGCGGAGCGGACCGGCGCGACCGTCGCTGGGCCGATCCCGCTGCCGACCGACAAGCACGTCTACTGCGTGATCCGCTCCCCGTTCAAGGACAAGGACTCGCGCGAGCACTTCGAGATCCGCACCCACAAGCGGCTGATCGACATCCACCAGCCCACCCCGAAGACCGTCGACGAGCTGCAGCGGATGGAGACCCTGCCCGCAGGCGTCGACGTCGAGATCCGGCTGTAGGGGATGGCTGCGATCGTCGGCAAGAAGCTGGG
The DNA here is from genome assembly GCA_963728875.1 of uncultured Solirubrobacterales bacterium. Lineage (GTDB taxonomy): Bacteria > Actinomycetota > Thermoleophilia > Solirubrobacterales > 70-9 > DASUPK01. Next base: position 531,524 of record CAVSLJ010000001.1, on the reverse strand, counting down.
CATGACGCGCGTCTTCCTCGAGGACGGCACGGCGGTCCCCGTGACCGTGATCGAGGCCGCGCCGAACAAGGTCACGGCGATCCGCAGGGCCGACCGCGACGGCTACGACGCGGTCCAGCTCGCCGGTATCCCGATCGCCGAGGACCGGATCAGGAAGCCGGAGGCGGGCCATCTGAAGAAGGCGGGCGCCACCGGCATGAAGACCCTGGTCGAGTTCAGGGGCGTCGAGGTTGGCGGCGGAACGCCCAAGGATGTTGAAGCGCCCGCAGGCGGCGACGCCGAACAGGCCTCTGAGGATGCAGGCGACGCCGCCGAGGACGCTTCCTCTGATGGCGAAGCCGGCCCGAAGATCGGCGACGACGTCACCGTCTCCAGCTTCGAGCCCGGCCAGCAGGTGAAGGTTTCTGCGGTCTCGGTCGGCAAGGGCTTCCAGGGCACCATCAAGCGCCACAACTTCGGTCGCGGTCCCGAGACCCACGGCTCCCACAACGTTCGTGCGCCCGGCTCGATCGGCGCGAGCGCTGATCCCGCCCGGGTCTTCAAGGGCATGCGCATGCCCGGCCAGATGGGTTCTCGACGTGTCACCCAGCAGGGTGCCAGCGTGGTCGAGGTGGACGCGGAGCGCAACCTGCTCCTGATCCGCGGCTCCGTGCCGGGAGGAAAGAACGCCACCGTGGAGGTACGCAGCGATGGCTGAGTCCTCCACGAGAACGGCGGCCACGAAGACCGCCGCCGGACCCAAGGCCGCTCAGCTCGGCAAGCAGGCCAAGGCCGACCTGCCGAAGGAGATCTTCAGCGAGCCTTTCCACGAGGCGCTCGTCCACGAGGCCGCCCGGGCCGACCTGAACGCGCGGCGTCGCGGCACTCACTCGAGCCTGACTCGCGGCGAGGTGGCGATGACCACGGCGAAGGCCTGGCGCCAGAAGGGCACCGGCCGCGCCCGCGCCGGCGCCCTGAGCGTGCCCCACCGCTACGGCGGCGGTGCCGCCTTCGGCCCGAAGCCGCGCCACTACACGGTCAAGGTCAACCGCAAGGCGCGGCGCAAGGCGCTGCGCGCCGCCCTCACGGTGCACGCCGAGCGCGGGACCGTCGCCGTCCTCGACGGCTCCACCTTCAAGGATCCCGCCACCAAGCAGGCGTCCGATGCACTGAAGAAGTGGGGCGCCGACGCGCCGACTTTGATCGTGGTCGGCGCCGAGGAGCAGGCCGTGGCCAAGAGCTTCCGCAACATCGAGGGCATCACGGTCGCGCAGGCGACCGCCGCCGGAGTCGCCGATGTGCTCGGCGCCTCCTCGCTGGTGATCACCGAGGCGGCGCTCGAGGAGCTCAAGGGGAGGGCCCTCTGATGGACCCGCGTCAGGTGATCATTCGTCCTGTCGTCTCGGAGAAGAGCTACGCGCTGATGGCGGAGGGCAAGTACACGTTCCGCGTCCACGAGCGGGCCCACAAGCTCCAGATCGCGCACGCGGTCGAGGAGATCTTCGGAGTCCACGTGAAGGCGGTTCGCACCTCGAAGGTGAAGTCCAAGCCGAAGCGGCGCGGGCTGCACTCCGGGCGCTCCCGCTCCTGGAAGAAGGCCATCGTCCAGCTCTCGCCGGGCGAGCGGATTGAGCTGTTCGAGGGCGCGGCGGTGGAAGGCTAGCCATGGCGAATCGCAAGACCCGACCCACGAGTCCGGGGAGGCGTTTCGGCACCTACCCGATGCGCGAGGAGCTCACCGGCGCGGAACCGGCGAAGAGCCTCACCAAGGGCAAGACCTCGTCCGGCGGCCGCAACTCCAAGGGCCGCGTCACCGCGCGCCATCGCGGCGGTGGCGCCAAGCGCCGCTACCGGAAGATCGACTTCAAGCGCACCAAGGACGGCATTCCCGCCAAGGTGGCGACCATCGAGTACGACCCCAACCGCTCGGCGAGCATCGCGCTGCTCAACTACACCGACGGCGAGAAGCGCTACATCCTCGCCCCACAGGGCCTCCGGGTGGGCGCCGAGGTCGTCTCGGGTGAGGGTGCGGACATCGCTCCGGGGAATTGCCTCTCGCTCGCTCGAATCCCGACTGGGACCATCGTGCACAACGTGGAGCTGATCCCGGGTCAGGGCGGCAAGCTCGGTCGCTCAGCGGGAACCGCGATCCAGGTGGTCGCGAAGGAGGGCCCGATGGTCAGCCTGCGGCTGCCGTCCTCCGAGGTCCGGATGGTCCGCGGGGAGTGCCGCGCGACGGTCGGCACGATCTCGAACGCCGAGCACCAGAACGTGAAGATCGGCAAGGCCGGCCGCAACCGCCACAAGGGCAAGCGGCCTCAGAGCCGAGGAGTGGCGATGAACCCGGTCGATCACCCGCACGGCGGCGGCGAGGCGCACCACACCCCGGGAGGCCACCCGGTCACTCCGTGGGGCAAGCCGACGCTGGGCTACAGGACACGCAAGAAGGGCAAGCGCTCGGACGCCCTGATCGTCCGAGGGCGCCGCCGAGGAAAGAGGAAGTAGATGGGACGCTCGACGAAGAAGGGCCCGTGGGCGGAGGAGCGCCTGATGAAGCGCGTCAACGCGATGAACGAATCGGGCCAGAAGCAGATGCTGAAGACCTGGTCACGCCACTCGACGATCTTCCCCGAGATGGTCGGTCACACCATCGCCGTCCACGACGGCCGCAAGCACGTGCCCGTCTACATCTCGGAGTCGATGGTGGGGCACAAGCTGGGTGAGTTCGCCCCTACCCGGACCTTCCGCGCCCACTCGGGCGCCGGTAGCGCCTCGGAGCGAGAGTGATGGCTGAGGAGAAGAAGGACACCGAGCAGAAGAGCAAGGCGCCGGCGAAGAAGCCGGCGGCCAAGAAGCCGGCTGCGAAGAAGCCGGCGGCCAAGAAGCCGGCTGCGAAGCCCGCTGCCAAGAAGCCGGCCGCGAAGACGGCTGCCAAGGAGACCGCTCCGAAGAAGCCCGCTGCCAAGAAGCCTGCCGCCAAGAAGCCGGCAGCCAAGAAGCCGGCCGCCAAGAGCGAAACGAAGGCGAAGCCGAAGGCAGCGCCGAAGCCGAAGGAGCCTGCCGAGCGTCCCGTCGTCAACGCCCGTGCTCGCTTCGTGCGCGTCGCACCCCGCAAGGCGCGCCTGGTCGCCGACCAGGTCCGCGGCCTGCCGCTGGAGGACGCGCTGCCCCTGCTCCGCTTCTCGACGCGCAGCGCCGCCCAGGACATCCGCAAGCTGCTCGAGTCGGCCGCCGCCAACGCCGAGACGAACCACGATCTCGTCGCCGACGACCTGCTGATCAAGGACATCCACGTCGACGAGGGACCCACGCTGCGCCGCTACCGGCCGCGGGCGCTGGGACGCGCGACGCGGATCAACAAGCGAACCAGCCACATCGCCGTGGCGCTGACGCCGGAGGATTAGAGGACCACATGGGACAGAAGATCCACCCAGAGGGCTTCCGGGTCGGCTACATCCATGACTGGAAGTCCAACTGGTTCAACGAGAAGGAATTCGCGGACTACCTGAACGAGGACCTGGTGATCCGCTCGCACATCGAGAACAAGCTCTCGCATGCGGGGCTGTCGAAGATCACGATCAAGAAGGGCTCCGGAGAGGTCGAGGTAGACATCTCGACGGCGCGTCCCGGCATCGTGATCGGCAAGTCCGGCACGGAGGTCGACGCGCTGCGCCGCGAGCTCCACAAGCTCACCGGCAAGCCGGTCAAGGTCAACATCAAGGAGATCAAGCGACCGGAGCTCGACGCGAAGCTGGTGGCGCAGTCGATCGCCGAGCAGCTCCAGAACCGCGTCGCGTTCCGCCGCGCGATGAAGCGCGCGCTGACCTCCGCCATGCGCTCCGGCGCCAAGGGCGTGAAGGTCCAGGTCTCCGGCCGGCTGGGCGGGGCCGAGATGGCGCGCACCGAGGGCTACTCGGACGGCCGCGTGCCGCTGCACACCCTGCGCGCCGACATCGACTACGGCTTCATCGAGGCCAAGACGACCACCGGCCGCATCGGCGTCAAGTGCTGGATCAACAAGGGCGAGGTCATGCCCGAGGGCTTCCGCTCCGACAAGTCCGACGAGGACGGGGGTGGTCGCTGATGTTGATGCCGAAGCGCGTTCGCTACCGCAAGCAGATGCGTGGCCGGCGTCGCGGCTACTCCAAGGGAGGCACCACGGTCGCCTTCGGCGAGTACGGGCTGAAGGCCCTCGATCGCGGCTGGATCACCAACCGCCAGATCGAGGCCGCCCGTGTCGCCATGACCCGCAAGATCAAGCGAGGCGGGAAGGTCTGGATCAACGTCTTCCCGGACAAGCCGATCACCAAGAAGCCCCTCGAGACCCGCATGGGCTCGGGCAAGGGCAACCCCGAGGGCTGGGTCGCCGTCGTCAAGCCGGGCAAGGTCATGTTCGAGCTGGCCGGCGTCCCGGAGGACCTGGCGAAGGACGCGATGCGGCTCGCCGGGCACAAGCTTCCGATCAAGACCAAGTTCGTCCGCCGCGAGGGCGCGGAGCAGCAGTCATGAAGGCTTCCGAGGCGCACAACCTCAAGGACGACGAGCTGGTGGAGCGCATCCGCCAGACGCGCGAGGAGCAGTTCGCCCTGCGCCTCCAGCACGCCACGGGCGAGCTGGAGAACACCTCGCGGATCACGGCGGTGCGTAAGGACGTCGCACGGCTGCTGACCGTGGCCAAGGAGCGCGGGATCGATCTCGACCAGGAGCTGAGCGTCTGATGGCAGACGAAGAGAAGAACGAGCAGAACGAAGAACAAGCGCCCGAGGAGACTCCCGAGGAGACTCCGGCGGAGGAGCCGAAGGCCGAGGAGACTCCGGCCGAGGAGGCCCCTGCCGAAGATGAGGCGCCGAAGGAGGATGAAGCGCCCGCAGGCGAGGCGGACTCCGATGGTTCTGATGAGGAGACCGCCGAAGCCGAGGAGGCTTCTTCTGATGGAGCCGAGGAGGCTTCTTCTGACGAGGCGTCTTCTGACGGCGAAGCCGGGTCGGACGAGCTCGTGGGCCTCGACTGGAAGGCCCGCCGCCGCCTGGAGCGCTCGCGTCAGTCCGCCGAGGCGCGCCCGGAGCAGAGCCCCGAGGAGCGCGCCGCCGCCCGCGCCGAGGCGCGCAAGCGGGCCGCCACGAAGCGTTCGTCCTACCGCACCAAGCGCCGTACCAAGCACGAGGCCGGCACCGGCACGCCGGTCGCCGACCGCGAGTCCGCAGGCCGCAAGACCCGCCAGGGCCGCGTCGTCTCCAGCAAGCCCGATAAGACGATCACCGTCGCGATCGAGGTCGCCAGGCGGCATCCGCAGTACGAGAAGATCGTGCGCCGCTCCCGCACCCTGCACGCTCATGACGCGCAGAACGAGGCCGGCGAGGGCGACCTGGTGCGGATCATCGAGACGAGGCCGATGTCGCGCACGAAGCGCTGGCGCCTGGTCGAGATCCTGGAGAAGGCGAAATAACGTGATTCAGCAGGAGTCAAGATTGAGGGTGGCCGACAACTCCGGTGCGCGCGAGATCCTCTGCATCCGCGTCAAGGGCGGATCGGATCGCCGCTACGCGCGCATCGGCGACACGATCACCGCGACGGTGAAGCAGGCCACTCCGCGCGGCGGCGTCCGCAAGGGCGAGGTCGTCCAGGCGGTGGTGGTCCGCACCCGCAAGCAGCTCGGGCGCGGGGACGGCACCTACATCTCCTTCGACGAGAACGCCGCGGTGCTGATCGACGACAACGGTGCCCCGCGCGGCACCCGCATCTTCGGACCCGTGGCCCGCGAGCTGCGCGACAGGAACTTCATGCGAATCGTCTCCCTCGCCCCGGAGGTTCTGTAGCGGTGTCTCCTTCCACGACAGCACGCCTCAGCCGGCTGCAAACCGCTGCTGGATCTTCGTCCTCGGGCTTGCCTTTGCCTCCAGCAAAGGCTGCGCCCTGCGTCCTCGACCAGCGCGGTTTTCGCGCGGCTGAGTCGCACTGCCGCGAAAGGAGCCACCGCTGATGGCGAAGATGCGCGTCCGCACCGACGACGATGTGATCGTGATCGGCGGCAAGGACCGCGGCAAGCGAGGCCGCGTGATCCGGACCGACCCGAAGAAGGGCTACGTCTTCATCGAGCACCTCAACATGATCAAGCGCCACCAGCGCCCGCGCTCCGTCAAGGACGCGCAGAAGGGCGGCGAGGTCGGCGGGATCATCGAGAGGGAGGGCCCGATCCACGTCTCCAACGTGATGCTGCTCGACAAGGAGGACAACAAGCCCACCCGGGTGAGGGTCGAACGCTCGGGCGGCAAGCGCAAGCGCGTCGCCGCGAGGACCGGAAGGGATCTGGACTAGTGGAAGCCGCAACCGATCAGCAGAAGCAGGCCGCGCCGCCGCCCCGGCTGCGCGAGACCTACGAGCAGGAGGTGAAGCCCGCCCTGACCCAGCGCTTCGGCTACTCGACCCCGATGGCGGTGCCGACTCTGGAGAAGATCACCCTGAACATGGGTCTGGGCGAGGCGAAGCAGAACACCCAGATGCTCGAGGCCGCCGCGGAGCAGCTCGCGACGATCGCCGGCCAGGCGCCGAGCGTGCGGCGGGCGAAGAAGTCGGTCGCCAACTTCAAGGTCCGGGAGGGCATGCCCGTGGGCGTCGCCGTCACGCTCCGCCGCGCGCGGATGTGGGAGTTCCTGGATCGCCTCAACTCCATTGCGGTGCCACGGATCCGCGACTTCCGCGGGCTCAGTCCGCGCTCCTTCGACGGGCGGGGCAACTACTCGATGGGGATCCGCGAACAGCTCATCTTTCCCGAGATCGACTACGACTCGATCGACGAGGTCCGTGGCCTCGACGTGACGATCACGACCACGGCCAAGACCGACGAGGAGGCGTTCGCGCTGCTCGACGGGCTCGGCATGCCCTTCGCCCAGGAGGGCCGCCCCGGCCAGGAGGACGCCGAGGCCGAGGCGGAGGAGGAGCGCCGCAAGGAGGAGGCTCGCGAGCGTGCCGAGGCCGAGGCCGCCGCGCTCGAGCAGCTCAAGGAGGAGAACCCCGAGGCCTACGCCAAGCCCGAGAGGCCCGAGGAGGGCGAGGAGGGTGAGGGTGGCGAAGGTGGGGAAGCCAAGCCCGAGGCCGAGGCCGAGGGTGGCGAGGAACAGAAGACTTCGAGCGACAAGGAAGAGGAGTAGATGGCGAAGACGTCACAACGGGTCCGGCAGCGCCGGGACCCCAAGTTCAAGACCCGCGGGTATCACCGATGCCGCCGCTGCGGCCGGCCGCGCGCGTACTTCCGCAAGTTCGGTCTCTGCCGGATCTGCCTGCGCGAGGCCGCGCACAACGGCTACGTGCCCGGAATGACCAAGTCGAGCTGGTAGATGCTGACCGACCCGATCACCGATTACCTGAACCGAATCCGCAACGCGCTGCTCGCCGATCACGAGGAGGTGGAGATCCCCGCCTCGCGGCTGAAGCGGGAGATGACCCGGATCCTCAAGGAGCAGGGCTACATCACGGACTTCAACGTCGAGCCCGGCCGGGTCGGAGAGGTGATCAAAGTCCGCCTCCGCTACACGGAGAACCGCGACCCGGTGATCAGCGGCATGGACCGCGTCTCCCGCCCGGGCCGGCGCCGCTACGTTCCCAAGGACGAGGTCCCGCGTGTCTTCGGAGGCATGGGCACCACGATCATGTCGACGTCGCGCGGCGTCATGACCGGCCACGAGGCCAGGCAGAGGGGCGTCGGCGGAGAGGTCGTCGCACACGTCTGGTGAGCAACTGATGAGCCGAATCGGAAGAAAGCCAATCGAGATCCCAGAGGGCGTCGAGATCGACGTCAGGCCCGGCGCTGTCGCCGTCAAGGGCCCGAAGGGCGAGCTCAACCAGCACGTCGACAACGACATGAAGGTTGCGATCGACGACGGCACCCTGACCGTCGAGCGGCCCACCGACCGCGGCGAGCACCGTGCGCTGCACGGGCTCACCAGGAGCCTGATCGCAAACATGGTCGAGGGAGTCACCGACGGCTTCGAGAAGCGCCTGGAGATCCAGGGCGTCGGCTACCGGGCGAACCTGAAGGGCAAGGCCCTCGAGATGGCGCTCGGCTACTCGCATCCGGTGACGATCGAGGCCCCCGATGGCATCGAGTTCGAGGTCCCGCAGCCGACCGAGGTCATCGTCCGCGGGATCGACAAGCAGCTGGTCGGCGAGACCGCCGCGCGCATCCGCAAGACGCGGCCGCCCGAGCCCTACAAGGGCAAGGGCGTGCGCTACGCCGGCGAGCATGTGGCTCGGAAGGTCGGGAAGAGGGCCTGATGGCCGTCCTCACGAAGCCACAGAAGAGACTTCGCCGGCGCCGCCGGGTTCGCGCCCGCATTCGCGGCAGCGCCGAGCGGCCGCGCCTGTCCGTTTACCGGTCCAACCGCGGCGTCTTCGCCCAGCTCATCGACGACGATGCCGGCCGCACGCTGGCGTCCGTCTCCTGGACGGAGGACGAGCTCCGCAAGCTCGGCTCGATGGAGCAGGCCAAGCGCGTCGGGGAGCTGCTGGCCGAGCGCGGGAAGGCCGCCGGAGTCGAGACCTGCGTCTTCGACCGCGGTGGATACCGCTTCCACGGCCGGGTCGCCGCGATCGCGGAGGGCGCTCGCGAGGGGGGCCTGAAGTTCTGATGGCCGCCCAGGCAAACCCGCTACCTTCGTCGATCTCATGGCTGTAGAGAGCGTCAGTCCAAAGGGTCTCGACCTGCAGGAGCGGGTGATCGAGATCAACCGCGTCGCGAAGGTCGTCAAGGGCGGCCGGCGCTTCTCGTTCACCGCCCTGGTGGCGGTCGGCGACGAGGACTCGGTGGTCGGGATCGGCTACGGCAAGGCCCGCGAGGTCCCGCTGGCGATCCAGAAGGCGGTCGAGGACGCCCGCAAGAACCTGATCCGCGTTCCCAAGTATGGCCAGACCCTCACCCATCGCGTGATCGGCCGCTTCGGCGCCGGGCACGTCGTCCTGCGCCCAGCGAGTCCCGGTACCGGCGTCATCGCCGGAGGCGGCGTGCGCGCCGTGCTCGAGCTCGGCGGGATCCGCGACGTGCTCACCAAGAGCATCGGCACCCAGAACCCGATCAACCTGGTCAAGGCGACGATGTCGGGCCTCGAGAGCCTGCGCAGGCCGGAGGACGTCGCGAAGCTGCGCGGCATCTCCGTGCGCGAGGTGCTCGGCGTCGGCAACGGCGCTTCCAAGGAGGAAACGCCGAAGGAGGAAGCGCCCAAGGAGGTTGCCGCGCCCGCAGCCGCCGCCGATTCCGAAGGTCCTGGTGGCGAGGCCGGCGGCGGCGAGGACGCGGCTTCTGATGGCGAAGCCGAGGCTCCGGCCACTCAGGAGGGACCGTCCTAGTGCCCGACGTCGCCTTGAAGCAAGTCCGCTCTTCGAACGGCGCCTCCGGCGTCCAACGCTCGACGCTGCGCTCGCTCAAGCTCGGCCGGATCGGCAAGGAGGCGAAGCACGCCGACACGCCGCAGCTCCGCGGCATGATCCGCACCGTCAGTCACCTGGTGGAGGTCGACGATGGCTGACGAGCGCAAGGATCAGGTCGGCCTGCACTCGCTGAAGCCCGCCCCCGGCTCGCGCCGGCCGCGCAAGCGACTCGGGCGCGGACCCGGCACCGGGCATGGCAAGACCTCCGGCCGCGGCCACAAGGGCGCAGGGGCCCGTTCGGGCAACAAGCGCAAGACGGCCTACGAGGGAGGCCAGAACCCGATCCACATGCGGATGCGCAAGCTGCGCGGGCCGCACAAGAAGATGTCGATGCCGTTCGAGAAGTTCCGCACCCGGACGCAGCCGGTCAACCTCTCCGACCTCGATTCCCGCTTCAAGGCCAACGACGAGGTGACGCCGGAGTCCCTGCGCGAGGCCGGCTTGGCCAAGCGACGGCACCCGGTCAAGATCCTCGCGCGGGGTGAGATCTCGAAGAAGCTGACCGTCAAGGCCCACGCCTTCAGTGCTCAGGCCAAGGAGAAGATCGAAGCCGCAGGCGGGACCTGCGAAGTTATCTAGATGGTCCAGACCATCCTCAACGCCTTCACGGTCCAGGAGATCCGGAAGAAGCTGATCTTCACGGCCGGGATCCTCGCGCTGTACCGGCTGGGCGCCTACATCCCTTCCCCCGGAGTCGACGCCCAGGCGATCCAGGACGGCGTCAACAACGTCGGGGGCTCGAACATCCTCGGCTTCCTCAACCTCTTCTCGGGCGGAAGCCTGTCGCGGCTCTCCCTGTTCGCGCTGGGGATCATGCCCTACATCACGGCCTCGATCATCCTGCAGCTCCTGACCGTGGTCGTCCCCTCGCTGGAGCGCCTCCAGAAGGAGGGCGAGGTGGGCCAGCAGAAGATCACGCAGTACACGCGCTACCTCACGGTCGTTCTCGCCTTCGCGCAGTCGCTGGGCTACGTCTTTCTGTTCACCTCCGGCAGCTTCTCCAGCCAGAGCATCATCGGCGAGCGCACCTTCCCGAAGGTCTTCCTGATCGTGGTCACGCTGACCGCCGGGTGCACCGTGCTCATGTGGATGGGCGAGCTGATCACCCAGAGGGGGATCGGCAACGGGATCTCGCTGATGATCTTCGCCTCGATCGTCTCGAGGATCCCCGAGGGCATCACGAAGTGGTGGAACAACCCCGATCAGGTCTTCGTCGTGATGATGCCCTTCATCGCGCTGGCCGTGATCGTCGCGATCGTCTACGTCCAGGAGGGCCAGCGGCGGATTCCCGTGCAATACGCGAAACGCGTGGTGGGCCGCCGGATGACGTCGGGCGGATCGACCTACTTACCGCTGCGCGTGAACATGGCCGGCGTGATCCCGGTGATCTTCGCGGCCTCGATCATGGCCTTCCCCCCGACCATCGGGCAGATGATCAACACCCCGGCGGCGCTCGACTTCGCCGCGTTCTTCAGCCCGAACAGTTGGCACTACGTGGTCGGCGAGGTCTTCTTCATCATCATCTTCACCTACTTCTACACGGCGGTCACATTCAACCCGGTCGACCAGGCCGACAACCTGAAGAAATACGGCGGCTTCATTCCCGGCGTCAGACCGGGGCGACCTACCGCCGAATACCTGGACCGCATCCTGTCCAGGCTCACCTTCCCCGGCGCCCTCTATCTGGGCGCGGTCGCTGCGCTGCCGACCATCCTGATCAGCCAGACGTCGGCCAACTTCTTCTTCGGCGGGACCTCGATCCTGATCGTCGTGGGCGTGGCCCTCGACACGGTGAAGCAGCTGGAGGCCCAGCTGATGATGCGGAACTACGAGGGCTTCCTGAAGTGACGCGCGCGACCGGATGCCGGGCTTGTCCGAGCTGAACCTCATCCTCCTCGGCCCGCCCGGCAGCGGGAAGGGGACTCAGGGGGAACGCCTCCAGGAGGACTTCCGGCTCCCGTACTACGCGACGGGGGACATCCTGCGCGCCGCCGTCAAGGAGGGAACCGAGGTCGGCAAGCAGGCCAAGGAGTTCATGGACCGCGGGGACCTGGTGCCGGACGAGGTGATCATCGGGGTGATCGCCGAGCGCCTCCAGCAGGAGGAGGCGGAGGACGGTTTCATCCTCGACGGATTCCCGCGCACCGTCCCGCAAGCCGAGGCGCTCGACCAGAAGATGAAGGAGCTCGGGCGTGAGCTCACCGCGGCGATCCTGATCGACGTCTCAGAGGACGAGGTCGTGCGCCGGCTGGGTGGGCGGCGCACCTGCGAGAAGAACCCGAGCCACATCTACCACGTCGAGTTCGATCCTCCGGAGCAGGAGGGCGTCTGCGACATCGACGAGGGCAAGCTGATCGTCCGCGACGACGACAAGCCCGACGTGATCAAGAATCGCCTCAACCAGTACGAGGAGAAGACAAAGCCGCTGATCGACTACTACGAGGAGCATGGCATCCTCAACCATGTGAACGGCGCGGAATCCCAGGACGTGGTCGAGGAGGGCATCCACGGCATCCTCGCGACGCTTCGTCGCGAGGAAGAGGAGGGGATGTGAGACCGACATGTATCGCGGCATGATCATCCGCAAGACTTCCGAGCAGATCGACGCGATGGCCGAGGCCGGCAGGATCCAGGCCCGCTGCCTGCGCATGCTTCGCTCGAAGGCCCGCCCAGGAGCGACCACCAAGGAGCTCGACGAGGCCGCCGAGAAGTTCATCCGCTCGCAGGGCGCCGTTCCCTCCTTCAAGGGCTACCGGGGCTTCCCAGGCTCGATCTGCACCTCGCCGAACTCGATGGTCGTCCACGGCATCCCGGGGCCCTACGAGCTCCGCCGCGGCGACATCCTCTCGATCGACGTGGGAGTCACCTACGAGGGCTGGGTCGCCGACGCGGCGATCACCGTGCCGATCGGCGAGGAGCCGGAGGGCGCTCAGCCGCTGCTCACAGCCACCAAGGACGCGCTCTTCGAGGGCATCGCCCAGGCGGTGAAGGGCAACCACCTCAGCGACATCTCGCACGCCGTCCAGCAGCGGGTGGAGCGCGACAACCTCTCGGTCATCCGCACGCTCGTCGGCCACGGGGTCGGCCGCGACATGCACGAGGACCCACAGATCCCGAACTTCGGCGATCCGGGCAAGGGGCCGGAGCTCGAGATCGGAATGGTGCTGGCGATCGAGCCGATGGTGAACGCCGGCGCCGCGGACATCCGCATGGGCTCAGACGGCTGGGCCGTTTACTCCGCTGACGACTCGCTGGCCGCGCATTTCGAGTTCACGGTCGCCATCACCGAGGACGGCCCGCGCGTCCTCACCCCCTGGCACCTGGAGTAGACACCTGAGTGGAGATCAAGCGCATCCACCCGTATGCGGTGGGAGACGATCTCGCCCGCTCGCGCGCCTTCTATACCGAGCTTTTCGGGCTCGAGGTCGCCATGGAGGATCCGGTGCTGGGGCTCCGGTCCCCCTCGAATCCTGCTGGCCAGGTCATCGTGTCGCCGAAGGGGATGGAGGAACCCCAACCGAGTTTCGGCATCGACGTCGGTGATCCGACGTCCGTCGACGCTGTGCACTCCGAGGTGTTGCGGCGTGGCCTCCGCGTGGTGTATCCGCTAACCGACGAACCTTGGGGCGTCCGCCGGTTCTTCGTCGAAGATCCTGGCGGCACGATAGTCAACGTTCTCGCTCACCTCAGCTGACTCCGCGCATTTCCGCCAGCGTCGCTGACGGATTTGACCTGACCCGAGTGCGGAGCTCGCGGAAGCGGACCGCCTCGTAGGCGATCAGGGCTGCCAGAACGGCAGAGACCGCCACCAGCGCGCCAAGGGCGTCAGCGCCGAGCGCAAGGGGGACGAGTGCGAGAAGGGCGATGGTCGCCAGCGCGCGGTGGGGGCTGAACGTCCCGAGAACGCGGAACCGAATCGCGATCTGCCCAAGCAGGTAAAGGGCGGGCCCGCAGCAGAGCGCGATCGCCGGGATTGTCTCGAGTTCATCCCCCGTCCCCAGGAGCGTCTCCTTCAGGCCCAACGCAAGCAGGACGATTCCGGCGATCAGAGGGAAATGGAGGTAGCTGTAGACATCCCTCGCCATTGGGGCCTGCTCGCCCGGTGGGGCCTCGGTCAGGCGGCGCTCCGCGACGATGGCGACGATGTCGAAATAGGCCCACCAGAGGGAGGCGATGGCGACGATCCCGCAGATCGCTGCGATGACCTCGCCCGTATCAAGCGTGAAGCCGGACGCGGCGCCGATCGCGAGCACCGATTCCCCGAGTGCGATCAGCACGATCAGGCCGTGGCGCTCCGCGAAGTGGCCAGGGTCGAGGTGGAACTCCTCGGTCCCGAAGAGCAACGGCGTCGACCAGTCGATCAGGATCGCGAGGATCCAGACCGAGGTGCGGGCGCCGCCGTCCAGCAGGCCGGCGACGATCAGCAGGGCGGACCCGATCAGGAGTCCGGGGGCGAGCTTGAGAATTGCCTGCAAATCACCCTCGTCGTCGGCGTTCCGAGTGTTCCGGACGTAGAGGATCAGCTGCATCGCACGGACAAGGAAATAGGCGCAGCCGAAGAGGAGTCCGCGGTCGCCGAAGGCCTCCGGAATGCTGAGCGAGACGATCAGCATTCCTCCCATCGCCGCGAACATGCAGATCCGGTTGACGTTTTCGTCCGGCTCAATCGTGTTGGTGAGCCAGCCGTAGGCGCACCATGCCCACCAGACGGCCGCCAGGATCAGGAGCCCCTCGCCAAGTCCGGCCCAGCTGGGGTGGTGCGCCATCTTGATCGTCACCTGAGTGAACGAGAGGACAAAGACGAGGTCGAAGAAGAGCTCGAGAGGCGTGACCCGTTCCTCGCCGGCGTGCCCGGCGCCAATCTCCTTGGTTTCGGTCTCCACGCGGCGCTTCTACCATCTCTTGGACTGCCGGGGCGCTCAGGCACGGCCCAGGCACGCACGCTGCTATCCTTGCACGAGTCGGTTCACGCCTGCGTGGCCGGCGTTTTTCACGCCTGTAGGCCCGACTCCTGGGGCCGGCGGGCTTACTCCCAGCAAGATACGACCCCATTGAGAGAAGGGGAATGAAGGTCCGAGCGTCTGTAAAGCCGATGTGTGAGAAGTGCAAGGTGATCCGCCGCGGCGGCGCGGTCCTCGTGATCTGCCCGAATCCCCGTCACAAGCAGAGGCAGGGCTAGGTGGCGCGGATCGCGGGAGTCAACCTCCCCCTCAACAAGCGGGCCGAGATCGGCCTCACCTACGTCTTCGGCATCGGCCGCTCGACGGCCAACGAGATCCTCAAGGAGACCGGGGTCGACCCGAACACCCAGGTCAAGGACCTGACCGAGGACGAGATCATCAAGCTTCGCGACGCGGTCGAGAACCGGGAGGTCGAGGGCGATCTGCGCCGGGACCGCTCCCAGAACGTCAAGCGCCTTCAGGAGATCGGCTCCTATCGGGGCCTGCGCCACCGCCGCGGGCTCCCCGTGCGCGGTCAGCGCACCAAGACCAACGCGCGTGGCCGCAAGGGCCCGCGCCGGATGAGCGTTGCGGGCCGCAAGAAGGCCCCGCAGCCGAAGTGAGCCGGGGAGGGATCAGCTAGATGGCAGCTCCGAAGAAGGGTCGCTCCCGCCGCAAGGTCCGCAAGAACGTCACCTACGGCCAGGCTCACATCAAGACTTCGTTCAACAACACCATCGTCACCCTCACCGACCCCGAGGGCAACGTGCTCGCCTGGGAGTCCGCCGGCTCAGCCGGCTTCAAGGGTTCCCGCAAGTCGACTCCGTTCGCCGCCCAGGTGACCGCCGACGCAGCCGCCAAGAAGGGGATGGAGCACGGCCTCGAGAAGGTCGAGGTCTTCGCCAAGGGCGCCGGCTCCGGCCGCGAGACCGCGATTCGGTCCCTGCAGGCAGCCGGCCTCGACGTGACGACGGTGAAGGACGTGACGCCGCAGGCCCATAACGGCTGCCGCCCCCGCAAGCGGAGGCGCGTCTGATGGCCCGCGACACCGGAGCACAGTGCAAGCAGTGCCGCCGCGAGGGGCAGAAGCTCTTCCTCAAGGGCTCTCGCTGCTTCACCGACAAGTGCGGCGTCGAGCGCCGCTCCTATCCGCCGGGCGAGCACGGCCGAGGCCGCATGCGGCAGTCCGAGTACCGCGCGCAGCTGCGCGAGAAGCAGAAGGCCAAGCGCTACTACCAGGTGCTCGAGAAGCAGTTCGCGAGCTATTACGACAAGGCGAGCCGCCAGGAGGGCGTCACCGGCGAGAACCTGCTTGCGCCTGCTCGAGTGCCGCCTGGACAACGTCCTGGTGCGCCTCGGCTTCGCCGCCTCGCGCCGCCAGGCCCGCCAGCTGGTCAGCCACGGCCATTGGACCGTGAACGGCCGCCGTGTCGACATCCCCAGCTACCAGGTGAAGCCCGACGACGTGATCACGATCAAGCCGAACAGCGCCGGCACGGACGTCGTTCGGAACGCGACCGAGCTCACCTCGGGAGTCCCGGCCTGGCTGCAGGCCGACCACGACTCACTTAACGCCAAGGTGCTGAGGCTCCCTGAGCGGAGCGAGATCTCAGCCCCGGTCGAGGAACAGCTCATCGTCGAGCTGTACTCGAAGTAACCCCCCAGAGAAGGAAGTAGATAACTGATGGAAGCCATGACCACCCTGCCAGATTTCCAAGTGCCCAAGATCGCGGGCGAGGATGCCGAGGAGAACAAGGGCACCTTCACCATCGAGCCGCTCGACAAGGGCTTCGGCTACACGTTCGGCAACAGCCTCCGCCGCGTGCTGCTCTCCTCCCTCGGCGGCGCCGCGATCACCAGCGTTCGCATCGAGGGCGTGGCTCACGAGTTCTCGACCATCCCGGGCCTGAAGGAGGACGTCACCGACCTGGTCCTCAACCTCAAGGACGTCGTCGTGCGCATGCACACCGACGCCGATGAGGTCGAGACGCCGCTGGTCGCCACCGGCCCCGGCGAGGTCAAGGCCAAGGACATCGACCTGCCCGCGGGCGTCGAGATCCTCAACCCCGAGGCGCCGATCGCCACGCTCGAGAAGAAGACCAAGCTCGAGATGTACCTGACGATCGGGCGCGGCCGCGGCTACTCGCCGGCGGACGAGAACAAGTCCGACGAGAAGCCCATCGGCGTGGTCCCGATCGACGCGATCTTCTCGCCGATCCGCCGCGCCGCCTATTCGGTCGACTCCGCCCGAGTCGGGCAGCGGACCGACTTCGACAAGCTCACGCTCGAGGTCGAGACCGACGGCTCGATCGAGCCGGGCGCCGCGCTCCGCGAGGCCGCCGAGATCCTGATCAAGAGCCTGGCGATCTTCACCACCGCCGACCGCGTCGATGAGCTGCGGGGCGAGGGTGCGATCGCCGCGGTCGACGGCGGGGGAGGCGGCGGCGAGGCCGCCGCGGTCCCCGGCGCGGACGGGCTCGACGAGATCCTGATCGAGGAGCTCGAGCTGGGCGTCCGCTCCTACAACTGCCTGAAGCGCGCCGGCATCCAGACCGTCGGTGAGCTCGTGCGGAAGTCGGAGTCGGAGCTCAACGCGATCCCGAACTTCGGTCGCAAGTCGATCGAAGAGGTCCAGGAGACCCTGCGTGCCCGCGGCCTCTCGCTGCGAGCCGACTAGGTCCCCTAGAGTTCCGGCCGGAGCGACGGCGATGAGGCACCAGCGCAAAAGGGCAAAGCTGAGCCGGGATGCGGCTCACCGCAACTCGATGCTTCGCACCATGTCGAAGCAGCTGATCGAGCACGAGCGCATCCGGACGACCCAGCCGAAGGCGAAGGCCCTCAAGCCCGAGTTCGAGAAGCTGATCACGCTCGCCAAGCGAGGCGACCTCCACGCGCGCCGGCAGGCGCTCTCTGAGCTGCACAACGACAAGTTCGCCGTGCACAAGCTCTTCGAGGAGATCGCGCCCCGCTACGCGCAGCGGCCTGGCGGCTACACGCGCATCGTCAAGCTCGGCCCGCGCCGCAGCGACTCGGCCGAGATGGTGTTTCTAGAGCTCGTCTAGGGTCGGCTTCGCCATCAAGTCGCGGCCACAGCGGCCTTGTGGCCGCTAGCGCCCGGTCTTGAAGCTCGAACCTGAGCCCTTGCGGTTCGGGCCGAGCGCGAACATCAGCGCGAACGTGAAGACCACGATCACGCCGAGCACGACCCACTGCGCCCAGTTCTCGATGGTCGAGAGCGCAACGACGCAGAGCACGATCCCGACGATCAGAGCGATCACGCTGTAGATCGCGGAACCCTTCTCCGAGCCTCGGCGGATCCCCTCTCCGCCGGCGAGCAGGTCGCTCCGCTCGTACTGGGAGCGCTGGGTGATGTCCGTATTTGCCATATCTCTCCCTCTTCGACGCTGAGTCGGAAACACCTTACGCGCATGGCGGCGCGGTCAGGCAGTGAGTCGCCTCACAGAGCGGACTAGTCGCCGCGCCGGTTGGGGCTGACCGCGATCATGAAGCCGATCACCGTCACCAGGATTCCGGCGAGCACGACCCACTGTGCCCAGCTGTCGATCGTCTCGAAGGCGATCGCGGCGCCGACGATGCCGAGCACGATCGCGATCACCTCGTAGACCTCCATCCCCACCTTGCTCGGGCCGCGCCCGAAGAGCTCCTGGCGAGCCTCGTCCTGGGAGATCGAGGCTGGTTCGTCCGAGCCGGGCAGGGCCATCGCTGAGTAGTGTCGCGCATCCAATGGCCGCGGTGCGCATGAATCTCGCCTACCACGGCGCCCGCTTCGACGGCTGGGCGGCTCAGCCGGGCCGCAGGACCGTCCAGGGGGAGCTCGAGGCCGCCCTGGAGCGGATCCTCGAGAACGCCGCCCCTCGCTCACGGTCGCCGGCCGGACGGACGCGGGCGTCCACGCCTGGGGGCAGGTGGCCAGCTTCCAGCTCGACCGCGATCCTCCCGAGGAGCTGGGCAGGGCGCTCAATTCGCTCACCGGCCCGGATCTGGCGGTGCTGAGCGTCGAGCGGGCGGCCGACGGCTTCGATGCGCGCCGCGATGCCCGCTCTCGCACCTACTGCTACCGCGTGCTCTCGGAGCGGACGCCGAACCCATTCGAGGCGGCCGTCTCCCTCTTCTGGCCACACCGGGTCGATCGCGGCGCACTGGCGAGCTGCGGTGATGCGCTTCGCGGCGCGCACGACTTCACCGCCTTCACGCCCACCCAGACCGAGCACGTCCGCTTCGAGCGGAACATCCTCCGCGCCGACTGGCACGAGAAGCCCGCGGTGCTGGGGGAGGGCAGCGTGCTCGAGCTATGGATCGAGGCCGACGCCTTCATGCGCAACATGGTTCGGGCGCTGGTCGGGACGATGCTCGAGGTGGCGGGCGGGAGGCGAACGCTCGACGATTTCCGCTCCCTGCTGGAGGGTGCACCCCGCGATCGGGCGGGGGATACCGCCCGAGCGCACGGCCTCCACCTGGCGAGCGTCCGGTATTGATCGGGTCGCGGGATTTGGGCGTAGGAAGCAACGTGTTCGGCACCTTCGTCGTCACCAGCTGTAGCCTCGCCTGGCTCTACTTGCGTGATCAGCTGCGGCGAAGCCGTCAACCTAGAATCGTCGGTGGTGAGAGTCCTGATCACCAACGACGATGGGATCCAGGCCACGGGGCTGAACGCACTGCGTACAGAGCTGCGCAAGATCCCGGAGCTACAGGTTCACGTGATCGCACCCGATTCGAACCGGAGCGCGACGGCGCGGAGCATCACCACCCGCTCGCCGCTCTGGGTCGAGGAGATCGTCTTCGATGATGGCTCGAGTGGCTACGCGACCGACGGGACGCCAGTCGACTGCGTGCGCTTCGCCGAGCTCGGACTGGTCGGCGAGCGCCCCGAGCTGATCGTCTCGGGGATCAACCACGGATCAAACCTCGGCGACGACATCACCTACTCGGGCACCGTGGCCGCCGCGCTGGAGGGGATCGTGCTGGGCATTCCCGCGATCGCGCTCTCCCAGCAGTCGGCTCCGGGCGGGCTGGACTACTACGCCAGGCGGGACTATGACTTCTCCGCGTCGGCCGCCTTCTCCGCCGAGCTGGTGCGCCGGGTCGCGCAGGACCCCCTACCCGCCGACACCCTGCTCAACGTCAACTTTCCCCCCGGCGAGCCGAGCGGTGTCGAGGTCACGCATCTGGGCAAGCGGCTCTACAACGACGAGATGCAGCTCGTCGACGAGGATCCGGACAGCGGTCGCCTCAGATACCGGATCTACGGCTTCGAGCCGTCCTTCGAGGACGAGAAGGGCTCCGACCTCTCCGCAATCGCGCGAGAACGCGTCTCGGTAACGCCGGTCCATTTCGATCTCACCGACCGTCCCAGCCTGGACCGGCTCAAGCAGTGGGACTTCGCGGGCATGCTCTCCAGGGCCCAGGCGGCCATCGAAGACACCGAGGCGCCCTCCCAGCGGTGAGTCCTGCGAAGGGGGCAAAGAAGCGGGCAGGCCGCCCGAAGGGCGGCGCCGCGAGCAGGGCGGGGGAGCTGCGCAAGGAGATCGCCAAGCACGATCACCGCTACTACGTGCTCGATGACCCCGTCGTCTCGGATCCCGAGTACGACGACCTGCTGCGGGAGCTGCGCGAGATCGAGGAGGCCAACCCTGAGCTGGTCACGCCGGACTCGCCGACGCAGCGTGTCGGCGGAAAGCCGCTCGGCAAGTTCAAGCAGGTCGAGCACCACGAGCCGATGCTCTCCCTGGGAAACGCCCGCAACGAGGACGAGCTGCGCGCTTGGGCGAAGCGGGTGGAGCGCCAGCTCGAGCGGCTCGACATCTCAGGGCGTGAGATCCGGTACGTCACCGAGCCCAAGGTGGACGGCCTGGCGATCTCGCTGACCTACGAGAACGGCGTCTTCACCCGGGGCGCGACGCGCGGCGACGGGCGAATCGGCGAGGACGTAACCCAGAACCTGCGCACGATCAAGGCGATCCCGCTGAAGATCGAGGACGCGCCGGAGCTGGTCGAGGTTCGCGGCGAGATCTACCTGCCGATCGCCGGCTTCGCCAGGGTGAACGAGCAGCGTGCCCAGGACGGCGAGGCGACGTTCGCCAACCCGCGCAACGCGGCGGCCGGGTCGCTGCGCCAGCTCGACTCCTCGATCACCGCCACCAGGCCGCTCTCCATCTGGTGCTACGGCGTGGCCGCGCTCCAGGGCTGGGAGCCCGCCAGCCACTCCGAGTCGCTCGAGTGGCTGCGGGAGCGCGGCTTCAAGGTCAACGACGACATCTCGATCCTGCACGGCGTCGACGAGGTCGCCGAGCGCTGCCGCTGGTGGGAGAACCGCCGCGACGCGCTCGACTTCGAGATCGACGGCGTGGTCGTCAAGGTGGACGACCGCGGCCTGCAGCGCGAGCTCGGCGTCGCCGGCCGTGAGCCGCGCTGGGCCGTCGCCTGGAAGTTCCCTCCGACGACGGCCACCACCAAGCTCAACAAGATCGTCTGGAACGTCGGGCGCACTGGGCACCTGCTGCCCTTCGCGATGCTCGAGCCGGTCCACGTCAGCGGGGTCACGGTGAGCACAGCGACCCTGCACAACGAGGAGGACCTGGAGCGAAAGGACGTCCGCGAGGGCGACGAGGTCGTGGTGATGCGCGCCGGCGACGTGATTCCGCAGGTCGTCTCGCCGATCATCCAGCGTCGCAGGAAGGGCACACGGAAGCCGAAGCCGCCGAAGAAGTGCCCCCTCTGCGGCACCCCGACCGTGAAGCCGGAGGACGGTGTCTTCACCATCTGCTCAAACCGGACGGGCTGTCCCGGCCAGCAGTTCCAGCACGTCAAGCACTTCCGCGGCGCGCTCGAGATCGAGGGCCTGGGCGAGAAGAACGCCTACCGCTTCCTGCAGGAGGGGGTGATCTCGGACGCCGCCGACATCTTCGACCTGACCGCCGAGCGGATCGCCGAGCTCGAGGGCTTCGGTCAGATCTCCGCCGAGAACCTGATCGAGGAGATCGAGAATGCGAAGAAGATGCCCTTCTCCCGCGTGCTCTACGCGCTCGGCATCCCGGGCATCGGCTTCGTCAACGCCGAGTCCCTCGCGGAGCACTTCGGCACGATGGACGCGCTGCTCGGAGCGGACCCCGAGGAGATCGTGAAGGCGGAGGGGATCGGCCCGGTGCTGGCCGAGCAGATCTACGAGGAGCTCTCCGAGGACCGGACCCGGAAGCTGATCGAGCGGCTCCGGCAGGCCGGCCTGCGCATGGAGCTCGACCCGTCGGAGCGTCGCAAGCAGGGCGGCCCGCTCGACGGCAAGACCCTGGTGCTCACCGGCACGCTTCCCAACCTGAGCCGCGAGCAGGCCACCCGCCTGATCCGCCTCGCCGGCGGCAAGGTCGTCAACTCGGTTTCGAAGAAGACCGACTTCGTGATCGCCGGGGACAGCCCCGGCTCGAAGCTCGCCAAGGCCGAGGAGATCGGCATCGACGTGATCGATGAGGGCGGTCTGCAGAAGCTGGTCGGCGAGGATGGCGCGCCCGCCAAGAGCACGCCCCCGAAGGGCCGGGTCTAGCGGGAAAAACGGGCGATCAGGGCCGCCATGCGATCCTGGACGACGTGGGCGCGGTTCACGTCCGCGTTGTTCATGAGCAGGGAGAAGATCACCGCGTGGTCGGCGTCGTCGCCGCCTCGGAAGCAGTAGCCCGAGAGGGCGCTGACTCGGGTGAGGGTTCCCGTCTTCAGGTGGCAGTTGCCGGCGGCGGCGGTCCTCCTCATCCGGTTGGCGACCGTGCCGGTGCGACCCGCCACCGCCAGGGAGTCGATCCAGGCGTCGCGCAGACGTTCCTGAGCGAGCTGCTCGTCGGGTGACTTCTTCTGGTCGATCTCGATCATCGCGTCGAGTAGCTTCACGACCGACGCGGGCGAGGCCTTGTTGAGCCTCGTCAGCCCCGAGCCGTTCTCGCCCTTGAACTTTGCGCCCTGGTCGGCGGCGAACTGCCTGACGATCGCAATGCCGCCGGGGGTGGACCCGATCCCGCCGAATTGGGAACCGACGTCCTTGAGCAGCATCTCGGCGAGGTAGTTGTTGGAGGGAACGAGGGTGTCCTGAACGATCTCGGCCATGGTCGGGGAGGTGAAGCTGGCGATCTGCAGTGCCGCAGGGGACACGACCGCGGGGGTGACGCTGTTTCCGATCGAGACGCCGTCCTTGCGCAGCGCGTCCTCAAAGCGCTGGGCAGCGATCTTCGCGGGGTCGCTGGGTGAGCCATTGTCGATCTGCAGGCCGGAGAGACGGCCGACGCTCTCGAACGTGATCCCGTGTTCGGGGACCCCGGTCTGGCTGTCAAGGAAGGAGGCGTCGTAGCGGAGCGAGCCCTGCACCGTGGTCACCCCGGCCGCGCGGACGCGATCGGCGAGCTTGCTGAGGCCGGCGGTGCTCAGGGTCGGGTCCCCGCCGCCGCGCAGATAGAGACCCTGGCTGATCCCGTCGCTGATCGGGTCGCTGGACCACGCCGTGGTCTGCAGCCGGCCGGTGGGCCCGAAGCGCGAGAGCGCCGTGGAGGCCGTGAAGAGCTTCGAGTTCGAGGCCAGGATCCGCATGCGGCCGCCCTTGCGTGCAAAGAGCACCTGATGGCTGCCCGGGTCGAAGACGAACGCACCGCTCTTGCCGACCTTGCGGAAGAGCTTGGCGAGCCCCTTGGCGAGCTTGGAGCGCGAAACCGAGGTGTGGGCGGCGGCCGCCCCGTGCGCGATCGGCGTCCTGAACGCCCTGTCCGGGCCCTGCGGCCGCGCCTGAGCCACGGCGGGCAGGACGAGCGCCGCCGCGAGCAGTGCAACCACAATCGCCCCTCTGTGCCTGCGCATGAACTCCATGAAACAGGGGTTAACGGTGGAGGTTGCGGTGGACGGCTTCGCCATGAAGTCGAGGCCACGAGCGGCCGCCCCACATAAGTCGCTCCGGGCTTCGCCCTCCGCTCCGAGGTGGAGCGGCCTGGTGGCCGCTTTGGTTGGCTGACCAGCCCGTCTCGCTGCCATAATTTCCGATCCGATGGGGAAAGTCGTCAAGTTCGACGGTCCCGACGGAAGGCGCGCAGGCAGTTCCACCGGGAGGAGGCGCCGAGGTCGGGGCGACAAGACTGCCTTGGTGCTCGGCGGCGGTGGGTTCACCGGCGGTGTCTACGAGATGGGCGCGCTGCGCGCCTTCGACCTGCTGGCCGTCAATCGCACCGTCAACGAGTTCGACATCTACGTCGGCACCAGCGCCGGCGCCTTCGTGGCGAGCATGGTCGCGAACGGCGTCACGCCTGAGGAGATGTTCCGCGTCCTCGACAAGGCTCTGCCCTCGCCGATCGAGAACGCGTCGCTGCGCACGCTGTTGCGCCCGAACTACAAGGGCTTCGCCAGCCGCCTGGCGCTGCTGCCCCTGCGGGCGGCCGCGATCGTCCGCCAGCTTGCCGGCAACATCGGCGAGATCTCCATGGTCGACGTCGTCATGGGCCTCGCCGAGGGCCTGCCGACCGGGATCTACCACAACCGCGGCATCGAGCAGTACATCCGCAACGTGCTCGAGGACCCCGACCGGACCAACGACTTCCGCGAGCTCGACTCCGACCTGCGCATCACCGCGACTGACCTCGACACCTGCGAGCGAATCGTCTTCGGCGAGGGGGAGTGGGAGAACGTGCCGATCTCCCGCGCCGTCGCCGCCTCTGGGGCGCTGCCGATCGTCTACGAGCCGTACGAGCTCCGCGGCAGGCAGCTGGTCGACGGCGGGATCGTCTCAACGACGAACGTCGACGTAGCGGTCGAGGCGGGCGCCAAGTTCATCGTGGTGGTCAACCCCCTCGTCCCGTATGTGAATGACTTCGAGACGAAGATCCCGACCGTCTTCGGCTCCCGCGTTCGCCGCGTCTCCGACATGGGCATGCCGGCCATCGGCAACCAGGCGTTCCGCCTGATGGCGCATGCTCGCCTCCATCTGGCGGTCCAGTCCTGGAACGAGCGCTTTCCGGACGTCGACATCATCCTGATCGAGCCCGAGTTCAACGATGAGCTGATGTTCGGGACCTCGATCCTCGACTACTCGGCTCGCCTCGAGATCGCCAAGCACGGCTTCGAGTCGGTGACGGTCCGGCTGGCACGCGACTACCAGCGCTACAAGGAGATAGCGGCACGCCACGGGATCGAGATCTCCGCGCGCCGTGTGCAGCGGGTGATCGAGACGGTCGAGGAGGAGGAGAAGGGGATGTCCGCGTGGCGGCGGGTGCTGGAGCAGACCACCGGCGCGTTGCTGCGCCAGTCCGGCGAGGCGGAGGAAGCCGCCTCCGGAGATACGGGCGGGTCGCGCTAGGCCTCCGCGACGGGCGCGGTCAGCGCCGATGGACGTCGCGTGCGGTCGCCTGAGCCGTGGGTTTGATCGATACGTAGTCGACGTCGACGTGCAGCGGCCGGGTCACGACGTAGGCGATTGCGTCCGCGACGTCCGCAGCGCTCAGCGGCGTCGTGCCCTCGTAGACCTTTCCCGCCCTTTCCTGATCTCCCTCGAAGCGAACGAGTGAGAACTCGGTCTCGGCCATGCCTGGAGCCACCTCGCTGACCCGGATCGGCTTCCCGAGCAGCTCGAGCCTGAGCGTGCGCGTGACGGCGTTGGCCGCGTGCTTGGCGGCGGTGTAGCCGCCTCCGCCGGGATAGATCTCGACGCCGGCCACCGAGCCGACCACGACCACGAACCCATCGCCGCTGCGCTCGAGCGCGGGGAGGAGGGCCTTGGTCACTCGCATCACGCCCAACACGTTGGTCTCGTACATCTGGCGCCAGTTCTCCTCGTTCGCCTCGGCGACCGGCTCGAGCCCGAGCGCTCCGCCCGCGTTGTTGACGAGCACGGAGACCTCCGGGACGCTCTGGGCCAGCTCGACCACGGATTCCGGATCGGCGACGTCGAGCCGCAGCGCCCGCCCGCCGACCTCGCGCGCGACCTCCTCGCAGCGCTCGACGCGCCGGGCAGCGGCGACGACCTCGAAGCCCTCCGCGGCCAGGGCGCGTACCGTCGCCTCGCCGATGCCGCTGCTGGCCCCGGTGACCACCGCTGTCCTGCCATTCGAGCTCACGCCGGGACGTTATCCGGCGCGGGAGGCGATCCCCTCGGCAGCCGCCTCAATGGCGTCGAGGGTGCCGGCCTCGGCGACCGAGGCGAAGCCCGCGCGATCACCCGGCTCCAGCGCGATCTGGCCGACGATCGCGTACAGGGGGATCCGCGCCGCCCGACAGCGTCGCGCCACCTCGCCGGTGAGCTTGCCCTCCCGGCTCGGCGGGTCGAGGCGGCCCTCGCCCGTGACCACGGCATCCGCGTCCTCCAAGCGGCCGTCGAAGCCGAGGACGCCGAGCACGAAAGCCGCCCCCGGAACCAGGTGGGCTCCGAAGGAAGCCCAGAGTCCGCCGGAGAGGCCGCCGGCAGCCCCGGTCATCGACCGGCCGCGGGGGTCACGCGGCAGGGCGCCGGCCTCGGCGATCAGTCGCGCGGTCAGTCGTTCGACCTGGCCGGCCGACGCTCCCTTCTGAGCGGCGAAGACCTCGGCCGCTCGCTCGAACGGCACGGAGGTGTCGGAGAGGACCTCCAGCTTGGCGCTGCGGACCCCTCCCGCCGACTCGAGCGCCTCGATCGCGCCATGGCCGCCGTCCATCGTTGCCGTGCCGCCCGCGGCGATCAGGATGCGCCGCGCACCGGCCTCGATGGCCGCTGCGATCAGCTCGCCGGTGCCGCCGCTGCTCGCCTTCTCCGGGTCGCGCTCGTCCTCGGCGAGCAGGTCGAGGCCCGATGCGGATGCGGCTTCGACGACCGCAACGGACCCGTCTCGGACCAGTGCGAATTTCCCCTCGATCGGCCGGCCCAGCGGGTCGTGGGCGGGAGCGGTCCGCCATTCGCCGCCCATCGCGCCCAGCAGCACCTCGGCTGTGCCCTCGCCGCCGTCGGCGGCCGGACAGAGGTCGGCGACCGCACCCGCGCTCTCGACGCCACGGCCGATCGCCTCGGCGACCTGCTGTGCGCTGAACGTTCCCTTGAACGAATCAGGTGCGACCAGGAAGGTCGCCAAACTAGGCGTAGAGCTGGTCGACGTCCTTCTCGAACTTGTCCGCGACGACGTTCCGCTTCACCTTCATCGTCGGCGTCAGCTCCCCGGTCTCCTGGGAGAGGTCATGCGGCAGGATCTCGAACTTCTTCACCTGTTCGACCCGGGCGAACTTCTCGTTGATCTCGTCCAGATGCTTTTGCAGGATCGCCCGCATCCCCTCGTTCCTGCGCAGCTCGGCCGGGTCGGCGGGCCAGCCCTTCTCCTTGCAGAGCTTGGCGCACTCCTCCATGTCCAAGGTGATCAGCGCGACCAGGTACGGCCTGCGATCTCCGATCACCACGCACTGGGAGACGTACTGGTTCTGCTTGATCTCGGCCTCGAGGTTCGCCGGCGTGATGTTCTTGCCGCCCGCAGTGATGATGATGTCCTTCTTGCGGCCGGTGATCGAGAGATAGCCGTCCTCGTCGAGCTCGCCGATGTCGCCCGTGTGGAGCCAGCCGCCCTCGAGCGTCTCCTTGGTGGCCTCCGGGTTCTTGTAGTAGCCCTGGAAGATGTTGGGCCCGCGGACGAGGATCTCGCCGTCCTCGGCGATCTTGATCTCGCAGCCGTGGAAGGCGCGCCCCACCTTGCCGAACTTGAAGGCATCGGGCCTGGCGACGGTCGCCGCGGTCGACGTCTCGGTCATGCCCCAGCCCTCGAGGATGAGCACCCCGGCCGCGTCGAAGAAGCGCAGGATCTCGGGGTTGATCGGAGCCGCGCCGGTCACGCAGTTCTTGATCCGGCCGCCGAACAGGGCGCGGATCTTGGAAAGCACCTGCTTGTCGGCCACCTCGTACTGCTTGCGCAGCAGCCAGCCGATCGGCTCCCCGGCGCGTTCCTTCTGTCGCACCTTCTTGCCGACGCCGATCGCCCAGTTGAAGACGAGCTTCTTGATGCCGCCTGACTTCTCGACCTCGCCGGTGGCGGCCGTGTAGATCTTCTCGAAGATTCGCGGCACCGACGGGAAGTACTCGGGTTTCACCTCGGCGAGGTTCTGGATGATCTTGAGCGGGTCGCGCTCCCAGTAGGCGATGTTGCCGCCGAGGTCGAAGCTCAGGAACTGGATGAGCAGGGCGAAGGAGTGCGCGAGCGGCAGGAAGAGGTAGGTGGTCGTCTCGCTGTCCAGGACGCTCTCGTCGAGCGCCATCGTGACCATCGAGCGGTAGTTGCCGTGGGAGATGACGCAGCCCTTCGGAGGCCCGGTCGTTCCCGACGTGTAGATGAACGTGCAGATGTCGTCGGGGGTGACCGACTGCCAGCGCTGCTCCCACTCGGAGTCCGACCGGGCCGCGCCGGCCTCGATCAGCTCGTCCCTCGAGATCGCGTTGCCGCCCGAGCCCTCCATCCGGATCACGCGCTCGAGCTTGGGGACCCGGTCGCGGATCTCGTCGATCTTGGCGAGCTGCTCTTCGTCCTCGACGATCACCGCCTTCGCGTCGGAGTTCTCGATGACGTACTGGCATTCCTCGGGCGAGTTCGTCTGGTAGATCGGAACGACGGTGGCGCCCACGCTCAGGGCGGCGAAGTCGAAGTAAGTCCACTCGGGGCGGGTGTTGGCGAGGATCGAGACCTTGTCGCCCTTCTCGATGCCGAGCTCGAGCAGGCCGAGAGCGAGTTGCCGGACGATCTCGCCGACCTCGCGGTACGTCTTCGAGACCCACTTGCCGGACTCGTCCTTGTAGGTGACCGCGGCCAGGTCGCCGTGCCGCTCGGCGGCGAGCGGCATCAGATCAGCGCAGGTCCTGCTGTTGGTACTCGACTCGGCGGCGCTGCCTGCGGCCGCGATCGTCGCGCTCTCCATAGCGGAGAGTCTATTGGTCCTGGCTACCTGGCCAGAACGAGAGCGGAGCTAAGCGGTGGCCTGCTTGTTCTGCGCCTGGAACGCCCGCAGCGAGGATGCGAAGAGAGTCTTGTCGATCCGACCCTTGAGGATCGGGACGTTCATCTCGATGCACTTCGAGAGCACATCGCGCCGCTTCATGTGCATCTCGTCGGCAAGCTCCGTGGGCGTCAGGTGAACGGACATATAGGCCACTCCTCTCCTCGTGAACGCCTGAAAAAGCCGGAGTGCATATATATCGCCTCAGGGCGACGTGTCAATCAATTTCTCGCAGTTTGCGGGGGTATTGGCCTCCTATACGGGGTTCGGCACGTCGATGAACTCCTGTTCGACGGAGAAGTGCTCGGCGACCAGCTCGCCGAGCCGCCGGATGCCGAAGGTCTCGGTCGCGTAGTGGCCGCCGGCGAGGAAGTGAACCCCATACTCGCGCGCCTCTCCCATGACGGGCTCGCTCGGCTCGCCGGTCACGAGGGCATCGAGGCCGAGCGGGCCGGCTTCGTGGATCGCGAACCCGCCTCCGCCGGTGACGATTCCCACGCTGGAGATCCGCTCCGGCCCCGCATCGAAGACGAGGGGCTCCTGGCCGACGGCGTCCGTGACCCTGTGCCGCAGCTCCCCGATGTCGATCGGCACCGCGGCGCGGCCGATCACACCGACGGACGATCCCCTGGCCTCACCGAATGGCCGGTCATCGGGCTCCAGGCCCAGGGCATCGCGGAGCAGCGCGTTGTTGCCGATCTCCGGATGTGCGTCGAGAGGCAGGTGATAGGCGGCGAGCGACACGTCGGAGCAGAGCAGAGACCGCAGCCTGGCCGCCATCGGCACCGACAGCGCGGCGAGCTCGTCTCCCCACAGCAGCCCGTGATGGGTGAGCACCAGCTGGGCGCCCGAGTCGACGGCGGCCCGGAGGAGCTCCAGGTTCGCCGAGACGCCCGTCGCGACCTTGCTCACCTCGTTCCCGCCGGGGACCTGCAGCCCGTTCGGCCCGTAGTCCTCGAAGGAGCCGACGTCCAGCAGATCGTCGCAGAAGCCAAGAATCTCGCCGAGAGCTGCCACTTATCCAGCGTAACTACCATGCCGCCATGAACCCCGAGAGGGCATCGGTCGCGCCCGGGACGGATCCGTTCATCCAGTCCCTGATGGAGACCGATCTCTATTCGATCGGCGCCTATTTCTGCGACCAGCACCCGCAGCTCGTCGACGAGGTCGTGGAGCGCAGCGAGGCGATCGAGAGCCGCGGTCTGGAGAGCTGGGCCGCCGAGACCGAGACACCGGTCGAGGAGTGCTTCCGCACGCTCCTCACCGGTCTCGCGGTTCGCTACTACAAGGCCGTCGCCGGGTGAGCGAGGAAGTTCCGCGGAGGCGCCCGAGACCGATCGGGCTGATCGTGCTGGCGCTCATCGTCGGGCTGCTGGGCTTCGCGATCGTCAGCATTTCGGTCGGCACCGGGTCCGAGGATGACGGAGACATACAGATCACCGGCGCGGGCGAGGTGCAGAGCCTGCTCGGCGGGATCCAACAGGACGGCGCGCGGATCGGCTCCCCTGACGCCTCGGTGACCGTGCAGGTGTTCAACGACCTCCAGTGCGATCCGTGCTCGGACTGGAACCGCGACGTGGTCGTCCCGCTGATCAGCGGCCCCGTTCGCGACGGCGATCTGCAGCTCATCTACCACAACTTCCCGATGACCGAGTCCGGGTTCTTCCTCGGCGCCTACGGCGCCGCGGCGGCCGCCAAGCAGGACTACGAGTGGCAGTTCGTGGAGCTCTTCTTCGCCAACCAGGACGAGGCCGAGAAGCGTGGCGCCGATCAGGATTTCCTCGACGCCATCGCGCGCGGGGTGGGGGTCGTCAACTTCAACGTCGAGCAGTGGCAGCGCGACATGAACGACAGCGACATCACCACGACGCTCGAGGACGACGAGAAGATCACCGCGGAGCGGAGATTGCCGGTCGGGCCGGCCGTGGTGGTCGGTGGTCCCAACGGCACGCGCCAGCTGGAGGAGTCGCCGTCGCTGGCACAGGTTCAGGCGGCGATCGCACAGGTGCAATGACGCGGTTACCCTTCTCTTCGAGACCGGGGAGGGTCTGATTCGCATGGAGGGTCATCTCAACCGAAGCCGTGTCTGGCTGCGCCTCGCCGCGCTCTGCATCTCGTGCGGTTGCGCGCTGGCGGTGGCGTCCCCTGCCGCGGCGTCGGTCACGATCGGGCAGCTCGCCTCCGGGACGCCCACGGCGAACTGCACGATCTCCGGTCTCGACTACCTGCAGCCGAGCGTCACGGGCGGCACCCTCTACGTGGCCAGACAGGCGGGGACGATCACCTCGTGGAGCACGAACTCGTCCGGCGCGGGGGCAACCTACGTACTCAAGGTCTTTCGCCGCACCACCGACCCCGAGTCGTTCCAGGTCGTCGCCCACTCGCAGCCGCATGTCCTGACCACCGGCGTCAACACCGTTCCGGTCAGCCTGGCGGTCAAGTCCGGCGACATGCTCGGTTATCACGAGAG
This sequence comes from uncultured Solirubrobacterales bacterium, assembly GCA_963728875.1. GTDB lineage: Bacteria > Actinomycetota > Thermoleophilia > Solirubrobacterales > 70-9 > DASUPK01. The sequence continues at coordinate 500,744 of CAVSLJ010000001.1, read as the reverse complement.
CGGCCCCGCCAACTCGTGTGCCTTCACGCAGCTGTTCGACAACGTCCTCAACCGCGCCGGCAACCTCGCCGACGGCGACTCCGGGACCTTCGCGCCGCAGAACGACGTCCGGCTGAACCTCTCGGCGGTGCTCGTGCCGGACAACGGCTTCACCCTGGGCGGCATCACCAGGGATCGCAAGCGGGGCACGGCGACCATCACCGCGACCACTTCCAACCCCGGACTCGTCACGATTGCCGGGAAGGGGATGAAGAAGCGGAAGCCGAAGAACCTGGCCGTCGCCGGTCCGGTCACCTTCCCGATCGCGGCCGTCGGCAAGGCGAAGCACAAGCTCGATCGCAAGGGCAGGATCCTGCTGCCCGTGAGGGTGACGTTCTTCCCCACCGGAGGCGACGCCGCGACTCAGTCGATCAACCTGAAGCTGAAACGGACCCGGCGGCCGGCGTCCATCTGAACGCCATTTCCGCCACTAGACTCGGCTCTCGATGAAGCGTCGCGTAATCGCTGCGGTGCTCTTCGCGCTTGCGCTGGTGGCTCTGGTGGTGGTGGGATGTGGAGGCACCAATCGGCAGGACGCCGAGATCATCAAGGGGAAGCCCTTCACGGGTTCCCCCGGTGTGACCCGGAGCGTCACCAGGATCGCTGCGCGCCAGCAGTTCGTGGACCGCCATCCCTCCGTTCTGCCCAGCGCCGCCGAGATTGCCGCGGCCGAGGGCGTTGCACCCGCCGGCGAGGGCGAGGCGAGCGAGGAGGGCGAGGCCGAAGCGCCGCCCGAGGCCGAAAGCGGCACCGAGCCCTCCGAAGAGGATGAGCAGGCCGGCGAGCCGCAGCGGGCGGGTGCCGAGAAGGTCGGAGGCCAGAGGGTGAAGGAGAAGCCCGAGCCCGGCGAGGAGAGCCTGCCGCCGAAGACGGCGGGCCCCGCTCCGCCGCTGCAGCGCCTGGGCCGCTCGGCGATCGGACCGCGGTCGTCGCTCTCGTCCGGAGTCTCGTTCCTGGGCGCGGACTTCGGCGACTCCGGGTTCGTCCCGCCGGACTCGATGGGCGCGGTCGGCCCGACCCAGGTACTCGTCGACGTCAACGGCCGCCTTCGTGTCTTCGACAAGTCAGGCAACCAGAACCCGGGTGAGCTGGACGTCTCGGACTCGACGTTCTGGGACTCGGAGCTTCCCCCCGGTGTGGAGCCGACCGATCCTGGCGTCGAGTTCGACCGGTTGTCCGGACGCTGGATCGTCTCCGCCATCGACATCGAGGCCCATGACAACAGGGTCATGCTCGCTGTCAGCGACAGCGCCACGATCACCGACGAGACGAGTTTCACCTTCTTCTCGTTCCCGGAGTCGGCCCCGCTGCCGCCGCCCAACCCACAGCGCTTCGCCGACTACCCGCAGCTCGGGGTCGACGCCAATGCGATCTACATCGGGGTCAACGAGTTCACCTCCAGCTCGGGGTCCTTCGCGGCCACCAACCTCTACGTGATCCAGAAATCCAGCGTCATCGGCGCGGGCCCGATGGTCGTCAACGGCTTCAGGACCCTGGGCAGCGCGGCGGGGGCTGGGCCGGACAGCCCCCAGCCCGCCACCGACATGGATCCCAGCGTCGCCAGCGGATACGTGGTCGGGCCCGACAACCAGGTCCTCAACAAAATGGACGTGGTCAGGGTCAACAACCCGGGCACCGCCACCCCCACCATCACTACCGGCCTCTCGGTGGCGCTCCCGTCGACGGCTCAGCCCCTGCCCGTTCCCGCGCTCGGCGCCACCGGCGGAATCGATGCGCTCGATGACCGCTTCTTCGAGGCCATGGTCGCGCGGGCGCCCGACGGCAGCGATTCGCTCTGGACCGCGCACAACATCCGGGTCAACTCGAGCGGCGTCGGCACCTCCGGCGGCGATCGGGACGGTTCGCGCTGGTATCAGGTGGGCAACCTGGGCACCACTCCGAGCCTGATCCAGTCGGGCACGATGTTCGACACGGGCGGCTCCAACCCGAGGTTCTTCTGGATGCCCTCGATCGCGATGAACGGCCAGGGGCACGCGTCGCTCAACATGAGCACCGCCGGAGCGGGCCGGTCGCCGGAGGTCGCTTCATCGGGACGGCTGGCGAGTGATCCGAGCGGGACGACGCAGCCGTTCCAGCTCACCCAGTCGAGCTCGAGCAGCTACAACCTCGGGTCCGAGTCCCCACGACGCTGGGGCGACTACTCGCAGACGACCGTCGACCCGACCGACGATCAGACCTTCTGGACCTTCCAGGAATACGCCAGCGCCAACAACGTTTGGGCAGTCCGGGTCATCCAGCTGAAGGCTCCGCCGCCGGCGACGCCGGCGTCGGCGACGCCCGACACGATCCTCCCCGGTCAAGCGTCGGTCGCCGTGACGATCACGGGCACATCCACGAACGGCTCCGGCTTCTTCGATCCCGGCCCGGACACCGGTGGGCCGGGCTTCTCGAACCACATCGGGGCTTCGGTGAGCGGCGGAGTGGTCGTCAACGACGTCACCTACACGGATCCGACGCACATCACGCTCGACCTCGACACGACCGGGGCCTCCACGGGCGCGCAGTCGGTGACGGTCACCAACCCGGACGGTCAGACGAGCAGCTGCACGCCACTCGTCATCGGGACTGACACGGATGCGCCAACCGCGCCCAATCCGCAGGGGACCACGCCGAGCTCACCGGGAAATGACACCAACCCCAAGGTCTTCGGCTCGAACGCGGAGTGCGGCTCCACGGTCAATCTGTACACCGACGACACCTGCTCGACCTCGGCTGCGACGGGCACCGCGGTCGCGTTCGCCTCACCCGGGATCCCGGTGAGCGTCGGGCCCAACTCATCGACGACCTTCTTCGCGACCGCAACCGATGTGTCGAACAACACCTCTCCCTGCTCCTCGACCTCCACCACCTACGTTGAGGACTCGATTCCGCCGGCCGTGACCGTCGACGGCGGGCCGACCGGAACGACCACAGACACGTCGCCGACCTTCACCTTCAGCGCGACCGATGCGGTCGGCCCGATCATCTTCCAGTGTTCGATCGACACCGGCACGGCGAGCTTCGGCGCCTGCTCCGGGCCGGGCAACAGCGACACCCCGACGAGCCCCTTGGGGGCGGGGTCGCACACCTTCAGGGTTCAGGCCACCGACGCCGCCGGCAACTCGGCGACCGCCACGCGTTCGTTCACCGTTCAGGTCCCACAGCCCCCGGCGCCCCCGGAAACGGCGATCACCAAGGGCCCGAAGAAGAAGACCACCAAGCGCCGCCCGAAGTTCAAGTTCTCCTCCAGCCAGGAGGGCTCGACCTTCCAGTGCAAGCTCGACAAGGGTCAGTTCGCGCCCTGTACATCGCCGTTCGTGCCGTCGCGCAAGCTCGGGCTCGGCAAGCACGTGCTGAAGGTCAGGGCGATCGGCCCGACCGGCGTCGCCGACACCGCACCGGCCGTCAAGAAATTCAAGGTGATCAGCTAGCGATGGCGGCGGTGCGACCGACGGCCGTTGTCGGCCTCGTCGCGCTTGCGCTGGCGGCCTTGGTCGCCCCGGCCGCTGGCTCGGTGACGGTCGGGCAGGTGGCACCGGGTGCAATCACGTCCTGTTCCAACAACTTCGAGTTCCTGCAGGTCTCGACTCCTGACAACAGCTACGCGATGCCCGCCACGGGGACGCTCACCTCGTGGACGCATCGGAGCCAGGCCGGCAACGGGCAGACACCGACCCTGAAGATCTACCGCAAGATCGGAGATCCGGCGAGGTATCAGGTCGTCGGACATGACGGTCCTCATCCGATTCCGGCAAACACGACGATGAGCTTCTCCGCAAGCGTTCCGGTGAAGGCGGGTGACGTGCTCGGGATCACCGGCGCCGGCGGAGCCGTCAACATCGGGTGCCAGTTCACCGGACCGGGGGAAGAGGCCTTTCGAATGAGCAACCTGGCGGATGGCGTCTCCGATGACTTCACCACCGGCACGGGCAGCCGCGTCAACGTCTCAGCTGTGCTGAACCCGGCCAACACGTTCACCGTGGGCAAGACCACGCGGCACAAGAAGAAGGGGACGGCGACGCTCAGTCTGAGCCTTCCCAACCCAGGCGAGCTGGGTGTCTCCGCCGGCGGCGCGTCGGCCTCCGGAGTGACCACCAAGTCCGTCCAGGCCGGGGACGTGCAGGTCCTGATCAAGGCGAAGGGGAGAAAGCGCAGGACCCTGAACAAGACCGGCAAGGTGAAGCTGAGCGTCGCGCTTGCCTTTACCCCCACCGGCGGTGATCTCAGCTCCCGGCTGGTGTCGGTGAAGCTGAAGAAGCAGACGAAGTAATCGGGGCGCCCGGATTTGAACCGGGGACCTCACCGACCCGAACGGTGCGCGCTACCAGGCTGCGCCACGCCCCGAGGGGCAGAAGGATAGAGAGGGGCACACGACGAGGCGCGCCAGCGGATAGCGTTGCCGCATGGCCGACAACGCCAAGCTGATCGAGGGCCTCTACGACGCGATGAACCGCCACGACGGGGAGGCGATGGCGAAGCTCTACGCCCCCGACGGCCGTTTCCACGACCCGGCCTTCGGAGAGCTCTCCGGCGCAGAGGCGGGGGATATGTGGCGAATGCTCACCGGCCGCGCCACCGACCTGAAGGTCGAGCTGGCCGAGCATGAGGCGAACGGCGACCAGGGCACCGCCCACTGGATCGCCACCTACACCTTCAGCACAGGGCGGCCGGTGGTCAACGACATCCACGCCAGGTTCCGCTTCCGGGACGGGAAGATCGTCGAGCACGACGATTCGTTCTCCTTCTCCCACTGGGCGCGGCAGGCACTCGGGCCCGCGGGACTGGTTCTGGGGCTCCCTCCGATGAATCTGCTGGTCCGCCGTCGCGCTCGCGGAGATCTCGCCCAGTTCCGCGGAGAGGGCTAGCCCTCTCCGCCCGGGGAATCGGCCGCCAGATGCGGCAGGAGGAACCGGATGGCGAAGATGCAGAGGATGAGCGCGGCGCCGCCGATCCAGAGGACCGGGTCCTCGGCCGAAAAGCCCTCGAGCTTGCTGCCGACGTACGTGAAGTAGGCCGTGATCGGCGCATAGCCGACCACCGTCGTCCACAGGAAGCGCCACCTGGGGATCCGCGCCGCTCCGCACACATAGCCCGTCAGGCTGAAGGGCATGATCGGGATCAGCCGCACGGCCAGCAGCACGAGCACCCCGCCGCGGTGAACGATCCGCTCCATCCGCTGGAAGCGTTCCTCCCCTGCGAGCCGGTAGAGCAGGGGCCGGGCCGCGTGCTTTCCGACCGCGTATGAGGCGAGCCCGGAGAGGGCCCAAGCGCCGAGCACCAGCGGGAAGCCGACGCCGAAGCCGAACACGTAGCCGACTGCCGCGTCCAGGATCTCCGCCGGGTACCAGACGATCACGTGCACCAGGGCGAGCCAGATCACGAGCAGGGCGCCCGCGGCGTTCCCGTTCAGGTCCTGTCGCACGGCGGCGGTGTCGCCGTGGAACGCGTCGCTCATCGCGCCGCGCAGGGACGGGACCGCCAAGGCAATACCGATGCCGATCAGGATCCCCGCCACCGTCACGGCGACGCCGGTCCAGGTTCCTCCGCCGGGCGGCCCGCGGTGCACGATCGTTAGATTAGAAGCAGCAGGCCACCGACCCCTAAGGAGGGCAGATGGCGTTTGAGGTGCCGGATCTTCCGTACGACTACAACGCGCTCGAGCCGCACATCGACGAACAGACGATGCGCGTGCATCACGACAAGCATCACCAGGCTTACGTCGACAAGGCCAACGCCGCCCTCGAGGGCACGGAGTGGGCCGACAAGGACGTGAACGAGGTTCTTCAGAACCTCTCCAGCCTGGGAGACAAGGAGACCGCCGTTCGCAACAACGCGGGCGGGCATTCGAATCACACGTTCTTCTGGGAGATCATGAGCCCCGACGGAGGCGGCGAGCCGGATGGCGATCTCGCCTCCGCGATCAACGACAAGTTCGGGAACCTCGACTCCTTCAAGGAGGACTTCAAGAACGCCGGAGTCGGCCAGTTCGGCTCGGGCTGGGCCTGGCTCGTCCACGACGGCTCGGGCCTCGCGGTCATCTCAACGGCGAACCAGGACTCCCCGATCTCAGCCGGACAGACCCCGATCATCGGCTGCGACGTCTGGGAGCACGCCTACTACCTGAAGTACCAGAACAAGCGGCCCGACTACATCGATGCGTGGTGGAACGTGGTCAACTGGAGCAAGGCCGGAGAGCACTTCTCCAGCGCAAACGGGTGAACCCCACAAGCGGCTAGGCGCGCGGGTCCTGTGATGCGAGGGTGTCCCGCGGCATAGCCGCGGGACAACCTGTTTCATGCTGACCTCCCACGGGCGCTCAGTAATCGCGCCCGTGGGCCCCTCCTATGGCGCCACCCGCGCGAGGGCCGGTTGCGCGGCCTCCGGGAGCTGCGGCAGTGCTTCCTGTGAGATTTCTGGCTTAGGTGGCACCTGCGCCATTGCGTGTTCCGCTAGGGCGGTGATCGTCAGGCTCGGGTTGACGCCCGGATTGGCTGGGATCGCGGCGCCGTCGCAGACCATCAGGTTCTCGTAGCCGAAGACGCGGTTGCCCGCGTCGACGACTCCGTGCTCCCGATCGACGCCGATCACGGCGCCACCGAGGATGTGCGCGGTCGTCGGGATGTTGAGGCTCGACTCGGTGATGCCGGATTGCGCCGCCCCGCCCATTCGCTTCGCGAACCACTCCGTCGCCCTGGCCGCCGCGGGGAGGTAGGTCGGGTTCGGCCGCTCGGGGTCCTGCTGGGTCTGGAGCCGTACGCCGCGACCGAACAGCCGCCGCTTGGCGACCAGCCTCATCGCCGCGTCGGTCGTCTGCATGACCAGGAGGATCACCGTGCGCCGGGACCAGCCGAAGGGCCAGAGCAGCCGCAGCGTCCTGAGTGGATGGCGCAGCATCGCGCCGACCCACTTGATGGGACGGGTCACGCGAGAGCCTGGGCCCGTCATCGGCGTGAACAGTCTGCTCATGAGGTCGCCCCCATGGCCGTAGGTCACCACCTCGATGTGCGTGTCGGGGTCGGGGTAGATACTCGAGGTGATCGCCACCGACTTCGCGAAGTCTCGGTCGTCGTCCGGCGCCGTGACAGCCTGAATGGACTCGGAGTTGGTTCTCACCACGTGCCCGACCCGGTCGCTCAGGCGTGGGAGGGTCCCGCGGTGCCGGCAATCGGCGAGGAGCTTGTTGGTTCCCAAAGGCCCCGCAGCCAGCACGACGCCCCGGGCCGTAAGCATCTCGGGCCGGCGGCGGCTGAGCCAGGCGCCCGACCGCCTGCTCTCGACCTCGTAGCCGTCGCTGCCGTCCGCGGCGCCGACGGGGCGGAGGTCGCGTCACCATCCGCTCGGGAATCACCTCGACCCCGAGCTTCTCCGCGAACCAGAGGTAGTTCTTGACGAGGGTGTTCTTGGCGCCATGGCGGCAGCCGATCATGCAGCTCCCGCAGCGGATGCAGCCGCTGCGGCTTGGGCCCTCACCTCCGAAGTACGGATCGTCGACCTCGACTCCGGGCTTCCCGAAGAACGCGCCGACCCGCGTCGGCTTGAAGGTCTCGCCGACGCCGAGCTCGTCGCCGTACTCGCGGAGCAGCTCGTCGGCCGGCCCCATCCCCTCATATGTCGCGACGCCGAGCATCCTCTCGGCGGTCTCGTAGTGGGGGGAGAGCTCGCGCTCCCAGTCGGCGAGGCCGCTCCACTGCACGTCCTCGAAGAACGCCGGCCGCGCGCGGTAGAGGGTGTTCGCGTACCCGAGGCTCCCGCCGCCGACGCCGGAGCCGGAGACGATGAAGACGTCCTTGAAGGCCGTCATCCGGAAGATGCCGCGGAGCCCGAGCTTCGGCATCCAGAAGTAGCGCCGCAGGTTCCAGGCCGACTCGGCGAAGTCCTCGTCGCGGTAGCGGCGGCCACATTCGAGGATCCCGACCCGGAAGCCCTTCTCCGCCAGCCGCAGGGCCGAGACGGATCCGCCGAAGCCGGAGCCGATGACGATCCAGTCGAAATCGAATGTTCCTGACGCTGTGTCAGACACGGTGTCGGACACTATGTCAGCAACAGTAGAATCGGCGGAATGCCGGCGAGGACTCGCTCCAAATCCACGCGACCGAAGACTACCGGTGGCACCCCCCGAGAGCGTCGGCAGAGGGCTCGCCGGAGGATCGTCTCGAGCGCTCTGAAGCTCGCCGACAAGGGGTCGTTCAGGGACCTGACCATCGACGAGATCGCCCGCTCCGCGGACGTCTCGCGGCCCGCCTTCTACACCCATTTCTCGGACAAGGAGGAGCTCCTCCTGGTGGCCGTCGGGGAGGTCTCGGAGCAGCTCTCTGAGATGGCCGATCGCTGGTGGCACGGAGTGGGCCCGCCGGCCCAACGCGTCCGCCAGGCCATCGAGGGAGTCGTCTCGGTGTACGCCGGCGAGGCCCGGCTGCTGCGGATCGCAGCCGAGGTCGCGACCTACGACGACGAGGTTCGGGCCCTCTGGCTCGACATCGCCGGGCGCTTCATCGAGGCCACCGCGGACCACATCCGATCCGAGCAGGAGGTCGGCCTGATCCCCCGGACGCTCGATCCCCGCTCGACCGCCGAGGCGCTGTTCTGGATGGCCGAGCGGTGTTGCTACATGTACCTCGGCAGGGGCGAGCGAACGCCCCAGCAGGTGGTGCAGGCACTGATGCCGGTCTGGGTGGCTGCGCTCTATCCGGGCGTGATCCCGGCGGGTCAGCTCTCGCCCCGGCTCTCTTAACGTCAACTCAACGAGCGCGGGCCGGCAAAACGGCTTGCCAATGCGGAATTCGAGCCTCCGGGCGACGGTTCCCCTTTGACAGCCGCCGAAGCCCCCTGAAAGTATTAGGTAGACGGGCCGTGCCTGGGACGGGGTATCTCGGGCGCGGGGGTTGAGTTCAACGGGTAGGTAGAGGATCCAGTGCCGACAACGAGTGCCGTAGGGCGGATCGCCGCGGTTGCCGCGCTGGTCGGCGCCGTCGTCGTGGTCCTGCTCCTCGTGCTCGGCGGCGGCTCCAGCTACACCGTCACCGCCGAGTTCGAGAACGCCTCCCAGCTGGTCACAGGCAACAACGTCAACGTCGCCGGCGTCCCCGTCGGCTCGGTCAAGCAGATCTCCCTCTCAGACGACGGCCAGGCCCTGGTCAAGATGGAGATCTCCGATTCGGCCTACACACCGCTGCCCGAGGGCACCCACGCCACGGTCCGCTCCCAGTCGCTCTCGGGGATCGCCAACCGCTACGTCGACCTCGCCCTGCCCACCCAGCCGGACGGGAAGAACATCTCCTCCGGCGGCGAGATCACCCAGGCCGACACCACCTCCGAGGTCGACCTCGACCAGCTCTTCAACACCCTCGATCGGCCCACCGTCGCCCACCTCCAGGAGGTGATCCGGGGGTTCGCCCGCGGATACGACGGAGTCGGGGCCAAGGCCAACCGCGGCTTCTACTACCTGAATCCCTTCCTCTCCACCTCCCGGCGGGTGTTCGCGGAGCTCAACTCGGACCAGGCGAACCTCGATGGCCTGGTGGTGGACGGCGCCTCGCTGATGGACACCCTCGACGCCAAGTCGCCGGAGATCTCCTCCCTGGTCTCGAACCTGAACGGGATGCTCGGCACGATCGGATCCGAGCAGGCCTCGCTCGCCTCCGCGGTCGGCCAGCTGCCCGACTTCATGCGCCAGTTCAACACCACCGCGGTCAACCTGCGCGCCGCCCTCGACGACGTCCAGCCCCTGGTCGACGCCACCCGCCCGGTCGCCCGCAAGCTCCACCCCTTCGCCAAGCGGCTGCGGGGCTTCGCCCACGACGCCGTCCCCACCGTCCAGGGCCTGAACGAGATCATCAACCGGCCCGGCCCGTCAAACGACCTGATCGAGCTCACCCGTCTGCAGGACCCGCTCGCCCAGATCGGGGTGGGGCCGATCGATCGAAACGGCGCCTCGCGCCCCGGGGCGCTGCCGGCGTCCGCCGACTCGCTCAAGGACTCCCTCACCCAGCTCTCCACCCTGCGGGCATACAGCCCAGAGCTCACGGGGTGGTTCGATGACTTCGGGCACTCCGGGTTCCCGGATGCCTTCGGCGGCATCGGCCGCATCTCGACCACCCTCAACACCTTCAGCCTCGGCGCGCCCTCAGCCGGCGTGCCCTGCAACGACGTCGTCGAGATCCTCAACCTCCAGCTCGGCAACCCCAGCATCTGTCAAACCCTCAACCCGACCGAGCTCACCCAGAACCTCGGCATCAAGGACCTCCAGCGCTGTCCCGGCTCCAACGAGCGCGGCCTGACCAGCGACCAGCTCACCCAGGGCGGGACCGTCGACTGCGATCCCACCGAGACCCCGCTCGGACCATGAAGCGGCTCCTGCTCATAGGTGCTCTGATCGCGGTGGTCCCGGCCTACCTCGTCGCCGGCGCGGGCGCGTCCGGGAGCCACACCTACCAGGCCGAGCTCTTCAACGCCTTCGGTCTCGTCAAGGGGTCGGAGCTTCGCGTCGCCGGCGCCAAGGCGGGAGCGATCACCGACCTCGACATCACCCCGCAGAAGACCGCGCTGGTCACCTTCGAGGTCGACTCGGGCTTCCCCGAGTTCAAGGCGGATGCCAGCTGTTCCTCGGAGCCGCAGTCGCTGATCGCCGAGTACTTCCTGGATTGTCAGCCCGGCACCTCGACCCAGCCCCTCAACGGGCCGATTCCCGCGGCCCGCAACAAGACCATCGTCCAGCCTGACCTGGCCCAGAACACCCTGCGCGAGCCGTTCAAGGATCGGCTCACGCTGCTGATCAACGAGTTCGGAACGGCTCTCGACGGCAACGCCGAGAACCTCAACGCCGCGATCCGCGCCGGTGCCCCGGCCCTCCAGCAGCTCAAGCAGGTGCTGAACATCCTCGGCCAGCAGAACACGACGATCGCCGAGCTCAACACGAACGCGGACGCGATCTTCCAGCAGCTCGCCAACCGCAAGGAGGACGTCGTCCACTTCATCGACAACGCCGGGCGGACGGCGGCGATCTCGGCCGAGCGCTCCAGCGACCTGGCACAGAACTTCCACCTGCTTGACGACTTCCTCACCCAGCTGAAGCCGACGGCGTCCCAGCTCGGCAAGCTGGCCGAGCAGCAGACGCCGCTGCTCACCGACCTGCACGCGGCGGCGCCGGGCCTCAACAAGCTGGCCACCAACCTGCCCGCGTTCAACAGCGGCACCGAGCAGTCCCTCACTTCGCTCGGCGGGGCGGCACATATCGGCAAGACCGCCCTCGCCAACAGCAACGAGGAGATCGCAGCGCTCACCCAGGCCAGCACGAAGGCCTACCCCGCCGCTGACCAGGTCGCTCAGTTCCTCGAGAGCATCTCCGACCCGAAGAACGCGGTGGAGGAGGATGCCTGCGCCCGCTACGACCTCCGCGAGCAGCCGGGGCAGGCGGACCAGCGCGTCCAGCAGCTCGACCAGAAGCTCGGCACCACTCTCCACGGCGACCAGACCGTCAACTGCAAATGGGGCGACGGCGCCCCCTCCGGCTCCAACCCCAGCGGCGGCAACCCCGGCTACAACGGGATGGAGGGCCTCCTCAACTACGCCTACGTCCAGACGAACTCGCTGAACCTCTTCGACCAGCTGGGCCACGCTCTGGGGATCACCCTGGTCGCCGCGCCGGGCACCAGCCCGACCTGCGGATACCAGACGGGCCCCACCGTCCCGGCCGAGGGCGGCGGTCAGACGACGAACCCGAGGGACTTCGCCGAGTGCGCGGGGATCCTGGGCGACAAGCAGCCCGGCATCAACTACGGCACCAACCCCTCGGGGCTGTTCGGGAACCTGGGCCGCTACGACCCGAGCGTCTGCCCGGACGGCAGCAACCAGCTCTCCATCTGCAACCCCGCCGACACGCCTCACACCTCAGCCGGGCTCAACTCGGCGACCATCGCCCCCACTGCCCCGGTCGGCCCGCGGCAGCAGGCGCCGGCGCCGACACCCGAACAGCAGAAGCAGATCGACAAGATCCTCAAGGGCGTCGACCCGAACAAGATCCCGGACGACGTCAAGAAGAAGCTCAAGGACCTGCTGCCCGGGGTTCCCTTGCCCCAGCTGCCGCAGCTGCCTCAGCTGCCCCAGCTGCCCCAGCTGGGACAGGGGCTCGGCCTGAACGGGGGCGCCCCCAGCGGCACCACCACCCAGGACCTCCTCAACTTCCTCCTCGGCCAATGACCATGACCTCCTCTACATATACGGAGGTGCCGTGGTGAACGGCCGGGCACGCGTCGGATCGCTGGCCGCCTCGCCGACGATGGTCGGTGCCATCACGACGCTGATCGTGATCGTCGCGGTCTTCCTCGCGTACAACGCGAACAACGGGCTGCCGTTCGTGCCGACCTACAAGGTCTCGGCGGAGATCTGCGACGCCGCCAGGCTCGGCCCCAACAACGAGGTGCGCATCGGAGGAAACCGCGTCGGCGTCGTCGAGTCGATCGACACCGTCCAGGCGCCGCCGAACAGCGGCTGCGAGACCGCCGCCGGCTCGAGCGCCTCCACGGTCGCGAAGCTCAACCTGAAGCTGGACAAGAGCGCCGACCCGCTGCCCGCCGACTCCACCATCCGAGTCCGCTACCGGTCGTCGTTCGGGCTCAAGTACCTCGAGATCGACCGCGGCACGAGCGAGACGGGAATGCCGGCAGGGGCCACGCTGCCGCTCGCCCAGTCGAGCCAGCAGGTCGAGTTCGACGACGTCTACAACACCTTCGACACGGCCACGCGCGCCAACAGCCAGCGCGTGCTGCAGGGCTTCGGCGACGCGTTCACCGCGCGGGGCGCATCGCTGAACCAGGCGATCGGCGCACTCAACCCGCTGTTCGCGAACCTGAAGCCCGTCTCCACGGCCCTCGCGGATCCGGCCACCCAGCTCGTCCGCTTCTTCCCCGAGCTCGCCGACGCCGCCCGGATCGTCGCGCCGGTGGCGCTGGACAACGCCGAGCAGTTCACCAACGGCGCCATCGCGTTCGGCGCCATCTCCTCCGACCCGGAGGCGCTCAGGGACACGATCTCCGGCGGCCCGCCCGCCCTCGAGGCGGGTATCCGGTCGCTGCCCGTCCAGCGCCCGTTCCTGGCGGACTTCGCCGAGTTCTCGCGCCTGCTGCGCCCCGGCGTCCGCGACCTGCGGGCCGCGCTGCCCGAGCTCAATCAGACCGTCCTCCTCGGGTCGAAGGTGCTGCCGCGCACCGTCCAGATGAACACGGACCTCAAGGACGTCATGTCCAACCTGAACGAGTTGGTCGCGGACCCGTCGACGCTGGCCAGCCTCACCCGCCTCGGCGACACGTTCAACCTCGTTCAGGACGCCGGTCAGAAGATCGTCCCCGCCCAGACGGTCTGCAACTACTGGAACTACTGGATGACCTACCTGACCAGCCACTTCGAGCTGCCGACCCCGTTCGGCTACGCGGAGCGGGTCATCCCGCCGACGATCGCCGGCACGACATCTCCCAACACCCAGCCGCGGAACCCGATGGACAACTACTCCGGCGGCCAGGGCGACGGGCGCTTCACCAGCAACCCGGTCGCCGCCGGCGGCAACGATGGGCTGTTCAGCCCGCTGAACACCCCCGGGCAGAGCAACGGCATCCCGATCCTCCACGGCAACCCCTACGGCCCGGCCGTCACCGACGGGCAGGCGAACTGCCAGGCGGGCCAGACCGGCTACGCGCTTGGCGAGGCCCTGATCCCGGGCCAGACCAATGACAACCCGACGTTCGGGGTTCAGAACGTCACCAAGGCGGCGGGCGTGCCGCCGCTGGGCAAGACCGATCTGTTCCTCGAGCAGGACGGCAAGCGCGACTTCTGGGCGGGCGACTGACATGAGGCGCAACGGGAAGAAGCGGCTCTCCAACGTCCAGATCGGCCTGATCGCGATCGTGCTGACCTTCGTCGGCTTCTACCTCGCCTTCACCAAGTCGATCCCGTTCGCCGGCCACGGCTACCAGCTCAAGGCTGTCGTCGCGGATGCGCAGAACATCCGCGTCAAGAGCCCGGTTCGCATCTCGGGTGTGGACGTCGGCGAGGTCAGCGACGTCCAGCATGTGACGGACGCGAACGGGAAGGGCGAGGACGCCGCCATCGTCACCATGGACCTCAAGGACTCGGCGCTGCCGGTTCGCCAGGACGCGACGCTCCAGCTGCGGCCGCGGCTGTTCCTCGAGGGCAACCTGTTCGTCGACCTCCATCCGGGCAGCCCGAGCGCTCCTGAGCTCCACAGCGGCTCGGTGATTCCCGAGACCCAGACCTCGAGCTCCGTCCAGTTCGACGAGGTCCTCACCACCCTGCAGGCGCCCGTGCGCCAGGACCTGCAGATCTTCCTCAAGGAGTTCGGCGGCGCCCTCGACAAGTACGGCGGCGCCAAGGGCTTCCAGGAGTCCCTCCGGACCTCGCCGGCGGCCTTCGAGTACACGTCGCAGGTGAATCAGGCGCTGCTCGGAACCCAGCCGGGCGACCTGGCCGGGTTCGTCTCGAACCTCGACGTCGTCGCCAGGGAGCTGAACGCGAACAGCAACGACCTGCAGGGCCTGATCACCAACTTCAACACGGTCAGCGGCGACTTCGCCGCTCACCAGGCATCGCTGCGCGACGCGATCGTCGAGCTGCCGAAGGCGCTCGCCGTCGGCCGGCCGGCGCTCTTCAAGCTCAACCGCGACTTCCCGGCTCTCCGCGCTTTCGCGCGCGAGGCCCTGCCCGGTGTGAAGGCCGCCAACCAGGCGCTGGATTACGCGAACCCGTGGATCGGCCAGCTCCGCCAGCTGATCTCCCAGGCCGAGCTGCGCGGCCTGGTCGACGACCTGCGGCCCACCGTTCCGGATCTCGCCGCCCTGAGCAGCGCCTCGCTGCCGTTCCTCGAGCAGGTGCGGGCCCTGTCCTCCTGCTTCAACAACGTCGTCATTCCGTGGAGCAACACCGACATCCCCAACAACGACAGCGATCCGGCGGCGGGAAAGGTCTACCAGGAGACCGCCTACGGGTTCACGGGCGTCGCGGGAGAGAGCCGCTCCGGCGACGCCAACGGGCAGGAGTTCCGCGTGCTCGGCGGCGGAGGCAGCAACACGATCGCTCCGTTCAACACCCCGGACATCGCCTCGCCGCTCACCGGCGTCACCCCGTTCAGCTTCCTCGGCTCGCAGCCGGCCAAGCAGTCCTCCGCCAAGACCCCCTTCCGCCCCGACGTTCCGTGCGAGACCCAGGATCCGCCGGACCTCCACAGCGAGATCGGTCCGGCGCCGGCATCGAAGGCGAGCGGCAAGAGCGCCACCGTGGCGAGCCCGCGTGAGAACGCGCTCGCCGCGCGCTACGCGGACATCCTCGACGGGCTCACGAACATCAGGCAGCTCAAGGCCGCCGGCAAGGACAACGCGGCACAGCAGCTGATCGACACGCTGACCAAGCAGTTCGCCGGATGGACCAAGGACTGGACCGCGTTCCAGCGCGCGAACGGCATCAAGGAGCCATCGCTCGCGAAGGGGGCGAACCCCTGATGCGCACGGCGATCCGAGCACATCTGCGCGACTTCCTCGCCATCGTCGGCCTCTTGGCCGTCGGGCTGCTCGCGACCTACATCATCGTGCAGAACCAGCGACTGCGGATCCCTTTGCTCGAGGAGAAGCCGTTCGAGCTGAAGGCTGACATGTCCACGGCCCAGGCGGTCACCCCCGGACAGGGACAGACGGTCCGCGTGGCGGGGGTTCGCGTCGGCGACATCGACGCCGTCGACTACGAGAACGGTCACGCGGTCGTGACCATGGCCATCGACCGCAAGTTCCTCCCCGTCTACAGGAACGCGACCATCCTGCTCCGGCCGAAGACCGGCCTGAAGGACATGTTCCTCGAGCTCGATCCGGGCACCGACACCGATCCCAACTCGAATGACGACGAGTACCAGAACGGCGATGAGATCCCGGTCGCCAACACGGCGCCGGACACCAACATCGACCAGGTCCTCTCCGCCCTCGATGGTGACACCAGGGCGTACCTGCGGCTGCTGCTGACCCAGGGCGGCGAGGGCCTCAACGGACGCGGCAAGGATCTGGGCAAGCTGCTCGGCAGCCTCGGCCCGATCAACAGGGGGCTCGCCCGCCTCAACACCGAGGTTGCGAAGCGCAAGGCGAACCTCGCGACCCTGATCCACAACATGAACATCCTCTGGGGCCGCGTCGGTGAGGACGGGCAGGGCATCGAGCAGCTCGTCTCGGCTTCCAATCAGGCTCTCGGAGCGATCGCCAGCCAGTCGCCGGACGTGGAGCGCTCGGTCGGATTGCTCGGACCGACGCTGAGGACGACCCGCATCGCGCTCACCAAGACCGACCAGCTTGCGACCGTGCTCGGCCCCGCGGTCAACAGCCTGCGGCCCTTCGCCCGCAAGCTGAAGCCGGTCAACGACTCGCTCGGGAGCCTGGCCAAGAACACGTTCGACCCGGTCAAGCAGGAGATCCGTCCGTTCGTGGTCAACGCCCGCCCGCCGGTCCGCGCTCTGCGTCCGGCGGCGAAGAACCTGGTCAACGCGACCCCGCGCCTGACCACGGTGGGCTCGAAGCTCAACGAGCTCTTCAACATGGCGGCCTACAACCCGAACGGTGCCGAGTCCCCCGGCACCCCCAGCCGCGACGAGGGGTACCTCTACTGGCTGGGCTGGCTCGGCCACGTCGGCAACAGCACCTTCAGCTCGCAGGATGCGCACGGCGTCTACCGGCACGTCTACGTCGTCGCGACCTGCAACACGGTCAAGGGAATCCTCGCGACGAGCCCGATCGCCCCCGCGATCACCGGGCTCGGACAGCTGCTCGGGACGGTGTGCCCACCATGACCCGAACCGGCGGAGAGGTGATCTAGGTGCAGAAGCAGGCACCCTCCATTGGGCGTTTCCTGGTGGCGATCGGCTTCACGCTGTCCTGCTTCGGCCTGCTGCTCTTCCTCTGGGTGACCTTCGGCGGCCCCATCCCGTTCAAGCCTGAGAGCTACCGGTTCACCGCCGACTTCCCCGAGGCCATCACGCTGTCGAAGGAGGCCGACGTCCGAATCGGCGGCGTCTCGGTCGGCAAGGTCAAGGAGATCGGCCTGGCGCCCGAGAGCGAATGTCACACCGACCCGACCGTCTGCAACACCACCCAGGCGACGATCGAGATCCAGCCCCAGTACGCGCCGATCTCCTCGGACACCAGGGCGATTCTGCGCTCGAAGACGCTGCTCGGCGAGACCTACGTCGAGCTCACCCCCGGCAGCCAGGTGCAGCCGGGAGCCGACACCGGCGACGTCCAAGCTCAGTCGAGCTCAATCGACGTCGGCCAGATCTCCGGCGGAGACGCCCCGCATCCGATTCCCGAGGGCGGCCATCTGGCCCAGACCCAGATCCAGACCCAGACGCAGATCGACGAGATCTTCCAGGGCTTCGACAAGCCCACCCGCGAAGCGTTCCAGTCCTGGATGCAGAACGCCGGCCTTGCGATCAACGGCCGCGGCCTCGACCTGAACGACGCCTTCGGCAACCTCGGCCCGTTCGCCTCCGACGCGAGCGACGTGCTCGGCACCCTGCGCAGCCAGGAGCAGTCGCTGCGCACCCTGGTGCACGACACCGGTGACGTCTTCGCGGCCCTCACCGACCACGACCAGGCCCTGGCCGGCGCGATCGTCGGATCCAACAGGACGTTCGGCGCGCTCGCGTCCCAGAGCCGCGCGCTCTCCGACACCTTCAAGATCTTCCCCACCTTCGAGAACGAGAGCCGCCTGACCCTCAACCGGCTGAAGACGTTTGCGCAAGATGCTCAGCCGGTCTTCCATGAACTGCGGCCGGTTGCCCGCGACCTGAGCCCGACCCTCCGGGATGTCCGCAGGGTCACGCCGAAGGCCCACAAGCTCTTCCAGAACCTCGATCCCCTGATCAAGGCTTCGGCGACCGGCCTGCCCTCGCTGAGCAGCTTCGTCCGCGAGCTGCGACCGGTGATGGACGGCCTCGACCCGTTCCTCGCGAACTTCAATCCCCTGGTGCGCTGGTTGGACTACCAGGCGCCGGTCGTCACCGACTTCCTCTCGAACCCGGCATCGTCGGTGTCCGACTTCCTGCCGTTCCAGGCAGGACAGAATGCCCCGCTCCACCTCTCGCGGCAGATGACGATCTTCACGCCCGAGACCCTGTCCATCTATCCGACGCGGCTCACCACCAACCGCGGCAACGGCTACCTGCAGCCCTTCGCGATCGGCAGCGCGGGGTCCACCGCGAATGCGGAGATCTTCCCGAACCACGACTGCGACAACACCTTCGGCGGGCAGCAGGTGCTCCGCACCCCGCAGGGCCACACCCCCGTGCCGGGTGCCGCGCCGCAGTCGGAGAGCGGCCAGTTCCCCGAGTCCTCGCTGGTCGTCCCCGTCAACCCGAGCTTCGTCGCTCCCAACTCCGACGTGGACGCGAACCCGCTGCCTCCGGGTGGACCGTCGGCGTACGCGGGCTGCAGCATCGCCCCGAACTTCCCGTCGATCTTCGGCGGCGGCAGGATCCCCGAGATCCTTCCCGACCAGTAGCGAGCGGCCGCGATCTGAAGGCGAAGCCGTCCCCCGAATAGGATCGGGCGGTATGGCTTACTTCAAGGACGCGAAGGAGGTCTACGACACGATCGGCAAGCTCTTCGCCGACATCGCCGAGGATCCCGAGCTCGGCCCGAAGTTCAGGAAGGCGAACACGATCCTCCAGCACGACTATCGCGAGCCCGATTCGAAGATCACTCTCCGCCTCCAGGAGGACGGGCCGGCCGACGTCGACTTCGGCGAGACCGAGATGGAGCCCGAGGTCGTGATGAGCATGGAGGCCGATACGGCCCATCGCTTCTGGCTCGGCAAGGTGAACGTGACCACCGCCCTCGCCCGGGGACAGATCAAGGCGAGCGGCCCGGTGGCCAAGATCCTCAAGCTCGTGCCCCTCACCAAGCCGGTCTACCCGCGCTACCAGGCCCAGCTCGAGGCCGACGGGCGCGAGGACCTGGTCAACGTCGATTGAGCGCGAAGGGCGACGCGCAGGAATGGGCCGGAATCGTCTCCGGCCTCGCGTCGGAGCGGAACCTCCGCTACGACGAGATCGGCGGCATCAACCCCAAGGAGGGGCCCGTCGCCCTCTGCCCGGGCGGGACCAACCGGCTGACCGGTGAGCTCAGCGACGGCTTCTTCGGGGCTTCCTGCGACGCCGACGAGCACGAGGAAGGTGGATTTCTCAGCAAGGCGGTCGTGCCCGGCGCGGTGCTCGTCAAGGCGCACATGCCCGACCTGGCGACCGTGGTTCCCGTCTTCGACGTCGAGTCGGTCGAGCGGACCCCCGGCGACATGGTCGACAAGCACTCCCGCCGCCGGGTCGAGTTCGAGAGCATCGACTTCAACAAGCGGTTCATCGCGACCGTGCCCAAGGACCACGATCCGGTCGCGCTGCGGGAGCTGTTCAGCCCCGGCTTCATCGACTGGACAACCCAGATCCCGGCGGAGGTCGACTTCGGCATAACCGAGCAGCAGCTCTTCTTCCACTGGAGGCTGAGGGAGCGCACCAAGGAGGAGCTCAAGCAGGCCCTGCGCTCGGCGGGCGGCATCTTCGATCGCCTGCACCGTGAGATGGAGGAGAACAACCTCGACATCTACAAGGCCGGGCCCTGGAACGCGGGACTCGAGCCCTTCCCGCCGAAGGCCGGCTCCTAGCCGGCTATGGACTTTCGCTCGCGCAGGCGCCGGCGATAGGTCCGATAGAACCCGGGCCCCTTCTTGATGAAGTCCCTGAAGCGGCTGAGGCGGCCCGGAGGCAGCTCGAAGCCGCCGACGATCCGGCGCGGGATCAGCTGCCATCCGTCGCCGGATCGGGTGAGGCTCCCCCGGACCTGCATGTTCCGCTGCCAGGTGAAGTCAGGTGAATGGTCGTGCACGGCGAGGCAGGCGCGGCCCTCGAGCAGCGGCAGTCCCGACGGCTCAGCGTCGATCGAGATCGTCCTGCCGTCGGGCTCGGCGGTGAACGGGATGCGGACGGCGATCGGGAATCCATCCGGGGCCATCCAGCTGAGCACGCCGGTGTCGTGCTCAGCCAGGAATTCCATCCGCTGGTCCCAGGCCGGCGGCCCCGTCGGCGCCTCCCCGTGGTCCTCGGGTGGTTCTTCGACGTGTCCCGAGCGAACCTCCTCGAGATGGGCGTCGTGGACGGTCGGCTCATCCCCGAGGTTCCCGGCCGGCCAGACGAAGATCCGTTCCGGGCGCACCTTGATGTAGAGACGGGCGTAATACCAGTTGAACATCGGGCGCAGCAGCTTCGGCGGGTTCATCTTCTTGGTGGCGGGCAGCTTCACGCCGGATTCGCGTATGTAGCGGTCGGCGTTCGCCTTCAGGTCCTCGTCGTCGACCGTGGCCGTCCCCTGGACGAGCACCCGAACGCCGCTGTCGATCCCCGATCCGGTCGGGTCCGAGAACAGGAGCGAGACGCTGGGATGCGCCTTGGCGTCGTCGGCCTTCTTCGGATAGCCGAGCCCGGTGGTGACGTCGATCGTCGGGGCGCCCTGGTCGTAGTACGGCGTGACCGGCCAGGTGATCGGCTGCTTGGCCGCGTCGACGGTGGTGAGCTCGCAGGTGATGAAGCGCTCGAAGGCGTCGCGCACCTCGGGCGGAAGAGTGCTGGTCATATGCGCATTCTCACGTAAGGTGGCGGCGATGGATAGATGGATGCAGGCTTCTCCGCTGTTTCGGGAACGTCCACGATCCGCCCAGGTGGTCCTCGGTCTGGTGGTCCCGACTGCGTTCGGAGCGCTGGCGGGAGTCTTCCTCGGCATCTCGGCGGCGGTGTACTGGGCGATCGGCCTGATCGCATTCATCGGGGGAATCCTCGCCGGCTTCGAGCACGCGGACGGCTGGGACGGGGCGGACCGCGGCCTGGTGGGCGGCACGCTCTACGGGACCGGGCTGCTGCTCGCGCACGCGATCGCGGGCACCGACGCCAAGGTCTCGCTCCCGGGCTTCGAGCCGATGCTGGTGGTCTTCACCGCGATCATCGGCGTGCTCCTGGGCGCCCTCGGGGGCAGGATCCGGGGGAGCGCCATGCAGCGCAGGGGGCTGCCGGCGCCCCCGACGCGCCGAAAGCCCGCCTAGCCGCCTAGGGGAGTTCGTCGGGCAGCACGATCCGCCGATCGTCGCCCTCACCGACGACCTCGGGCTCGACGGCCTTCACCTCACGGCTCCTCGCAGCCTCCAGCGCTTCCTCGGCATTGGCGAATCCGACCAGCGACTCGAGGTGCTTGATGGTGGGAAAGACGAGCGGCAGCTCTCCCGCATGGTGCATGTCGAGGGCGGCCCGCGGGCCGAACCAACCGGCGTCGACGGTCTCCGAGCCGTCGGGCTCGGGAGGCGAGTGGGCGGGCGCCAGGGCCAGGTAGAACCGCGTGTCGAAGCGGACCGGCACCACCTTGGGCGTGATCCAGCGCGAGTAGGCGACCAGGTCCTCGGCCGAAACCTCGATGCTCGCCTCCTCAGCGAGCTCCCTGACGGCCGCCACCCGGTGGGCCTCCTCGCCGTCGCCGTCGCCGGCGTCGACCGCTCCGCCCGGGAACACCCAGACACCGGGCATGAAGCGAGCCTCGGGATTCCGCTGCACGAGCAGGATCTCGAGGCCGCGCTCGGCGTGCTTGCCGCCGCGTCGCAGCAGGATCACGGTTGCGGCCGGGCGTGGGACTGCGGGTTCCACGGGCGGCCAGCGTACTCGCTAGATTGGCGGCCCAATGGCGGCGGAGACCACCACCAAGCAGCTCTACATCTGCACCTCGTGCGGGTTCATCTACGACCCCGACGAGGGTGATCCCGACGGCGGGGTGCCGCCGGGAACGTCGTTCGACGACATCCCCGACGACTGGTTCTGCCCGGTCTGCGGGGCGCGCAAGTCGGACTTCGAGCCTTACGCGGAGTAGCGCAAGCGCCGCTGGCGGGCGGGAACTGCGCCAGGAGAGAGCACGCGGGTGTCGAAGACGTAAGTGGTGCTTCCACTTCTGCTCGCATTTCGCTCGCTCCGACAGGCCGTCACCGGTGTCATGCGTGACCCTGAAACCAAGGCGCTGCCCCTGGTTGCGGGCGCGCTGCTCCTCACCGGGACGATCTTCTACTGGCGAGCCGAGGACTGGACCATCGTCCAGGCGCTCTACTTCTCGGTCGTGACGCTGACGACCGTCGGTTACGGAGACCTCCATCCCACGAGCGCCGGGACGCAGATCTTCACGATCATCTACATCCTCACCGGGCTCGGTGTATTCGTGGCGTTGCTGGCCTCGGTCGCCGAGAAATACATCGAGCAGAAGTCCGAGGGCGAGGGCGCGAGAGAGCGTCTGCGCGCTCGTCGCGAGCGCGACAGGCCGGTCTAGGCAGCTTCGAGCAGGGCAGCGTCCAGGCGGCCCTTGGCGCCGGAGTCGAGCTCCGCGACCGGGAAAGCGGCCCGGATCGATTTTGCCACCACCTGAACCAGGCGCCGCAGGTCCTGCTTGGAGATGGAGAGGGGTGGCATCAGGACGATCACGTCACCGAGCGGCCGCACGATGACGCCTCGGCGGCGTGCCTCCAAGGTCACGCGGTGACCGAGCCGCAGCTCCGGGTCGTGCTCGCCGAGGTCGATGCCGACCATCAGGCCCCGCTGGCGGACCTCCTCGACCTCGCGCATCCGCTCCACCTGCCCGAGCCAGTCCGAGAGCAGCCGGATCTTCGGCTGGATCCGAACCAGCGTGCGCTCCCGCTTGAACAGGTCCAGGGAGGCGATCGCCGCCGCGCAGGCGAGCGGGTTGCCCGTGTAGGTGTGGCCGTGGAAGAAGGTCCTGTACTCGGAGGTCGCGCCGAGGAAGGCCTCGTAGATCCGCTCGGTGGCGAGGGTCGCGGCGAGCGGCATGTAGCCGCCGGTCAGGCCCTTGGCGAGACAGAGCAGATCGGGTGAGACGCCCTCCTGCTCGCAGGCGAACATCGTGCCGGTCCGCCCGAAGCCGGTCGCGACCTCGTCGCAGATCAGCAGGACGCCGTGCTTGTCGCAGAGGCGGCGGATCGCCCGGAGATAGCCGGGCGGGTGGGTGATCATCCCGGCGGCGCCCTGGACGAGCGGCTCGATCACGACGGCGGCCACCTCCTCCTCGCGCATCGCCAGGAGCCCCTCCATGGCCTCGATGTCGCCGGGGGGAGCTCGATGGGCCTCGAAGAGCAGCGGAGCGAAAGTCGAGTGAAAGAGCGGCATCCCGCCGACGGAGACCGAGCCGATCGTGTCGCCGTGGTAGGCGTCCTCGAGGCAGATGAACGAGGTCTTCCGGACGTGCTGCCCGCCACGGTGCTGCCAGTACTGGAAAGCCATCTTGAGGGCCACCTCGACGGCCGTCGAGCCCGAGTCCGAGTAGAAGACCCGATTGAGTCCCGGCGGAGCGATCTCGACCAGGCGGCCGGCGAGCTCTGCTGCGCCGGGGTGGGAGAGCCCGAGCATCGTCGAGTGGGCGACGCGCTCGAGTTGGGCGCGAATCGCGGTGTCGATCCCAGGGTGGCCATGGCCGTGGACGTTGCACCAGAGCGAGGAGACTCCGTCCAGATAGCGGCGCCCCTCGGTGTCGATCAGCTCGGTCCCCTCGGCGGACTCGATCATCAACGACTCCTCAGCCACCCAATCGCGCTGCTGGGTGAAGGGGTGCCAAACGTGATCGTGATCGAGCCGGGCAGCGTTCTGCATTCGCCGCTGGCCAACATATGATCGCCGCCGGATGGACTCGCGTGGGCTGATCACCGAGGCGAATCGCAAGTGGTGGACCCTCGGCGCGATGTGCCTGTCGATGTTCATGATCATGCTCGACAGCACGGTGGTGAACGTCGCGCTGCCGTCGATCCAGAAGGACCTGAAGACCAGCGTCGACCAGCTCGAGTGGGTGGTCAACGGCTACACGCTGAGCTTCGCGGCGCTGCTCGTCACCGGCGGGCGCCTCGGCGACATCTTCGGACGCCGGCTGATCTTCATGATCGGCGTGGTTGTCTTCGCGATCTCGTCGGCGACCGCCGGCCTTGCGCCGGATTCGACGACGCTGGTCATCTCGCGGATCGCCGAGGGCATCGGAGGCGCGCTGATGATGCCGGCGACCCTCTCGATCATCACCGACGCCTTCCCCGCCGAGGAGCGCGGCAAGGCGATCGGGACCTGGGCCGGGATCTCGGGCCTGGCGCTCTCCTTCGGCCCCCTCGCCGGCGGCTTCCTCACCGAGGACGTGAGCTGGCGCGCGATCTTCTACATCAACCTGCCGATCGCGGTGCTCGCCCTGCTGGCGTCGCTGTTCGCGGTCCGCGAGTCCCGGGACGAGAAGGCCGAGCGGAGGATCGACTACCTGGGAGTCGTCCTGCTGACGGTGGCGCTGACCTCCATCGTCCTCGCCCTGATCGAGGGCAACGACTGGGGCTGGGGCTCTGGCCGGATCATCGGGCTGTTCGTGATCGGCGTCGTCGCGACCGCCGCCTTCCTCGTGACCGAGTCGCGCGTCAAGGCCCCGATAGTGGACTTCGGCTTCTTCCGCTCCCGCAACTTCATAGGCGCCAACATCGTGGCCACGATCATCAGCTTCGCGATGATGGGCAGCTTCTTCTTCCTGGCGATCTACCTGCAGGACCTGCTCGGCTACTCACCGCTGGAGACGGGCGTCCGCTTCCTGCCGACCACCGTCGTGATCGTGATCGCCGCACCGGTCGCGGGACGGGTTGCCGACCGGATCGGCTCCCGCTGGCCGATGGTGCTCGGACTGGCGATCACCTCAGTCGCCCTCTACCTGTTCGCCCAGATGACGGCGACCACGACCTACAGCGACCTGCTCGTCGCCTTCATCCTGCTCGGGATCGGGATCGGCCTGACCATGTCGCCGATGTCTACGGCCGCGATGAACGCCGTCGACGTCGACAAGGCTGGCGTCGCCTCTGGGACCCTGCAGATGTTCCGGATGATGGGCGGGACGATCGGCGTCGCCGCCACCGGCGCGATCTTCCAGGGGAAGCTCGGCGAGTTCAATCCGGCCCTCCTGGCCCAGGGCGGAGTCGCCGAGGCGACGAAGTTCACCGACGCGCTCGGCGACGCGATGCTGCTGGGGGCGGTCCTGACCGCCGTCGGCGCCGTGGTGGCCGCCGTCGTCATCCGCGGCAAGTCACAGCACGAGCTCCCGGCCCACGGAGCCCCCGAGCTCCCGCGGGCCGCCGCCATCTAGGCCCGGCGCGAAGCCCGGGATCACTGTGACGCTTGTCACAGATCTTTGCGTTCCAGAAAAGGTTGCAAGCGTGTAACCTTTTCTCATATGGAAGCAGCGACCCGAGATCGAAAGAGCAGGCAGGGCGGCCGCCAGGACTTGGCGCTCAAGCTGAGCGCCCTGTTCGTTCGCTGCATGGGTCCGCGCGGCAACGAGGTCTTCCAGGTGATCGAGGAGAGCGGCCTCACCTTCGCGCAGATGAAGGTGCTGGTCGAGCTCCAGGTTCCCGATGAGGAGTCTCGAACGGTCACGGCGATCTCCGAGGAGCTCGGCATCTCCATCGCCTCCGCGAGCCGCGCCACCGATGGCCTGGTGCGCAAGAAGCTCGCGACGCGGGTCGAGGACCAGAACGACCGACGGGTCCGGCGGCTCACACTCACTCCGAAGGGACGCCGCCTTGCAGACCGGATCATCTCCGCGCGCCTGGCGACCCTCGAGGAGTTCACGAACTCGCTCGCGGCGGATGAGCGACAGAAGCTTGAGTCGGCCCTCGATGTGCTCCTCGAGCGCCCCGAGATCGCCGAGATCTACGAGACGAACGAGAGGAGGGTCAGCCGATGACCCGTTACCGGCACCTGATCACGGACGACAATCGCAAGTGGTGGACGCTCGGAGCGATGTGCTTCGCGCTCTTCATGGTGATGCTCGACAACACCGTCGTGAACGTCGCCCTGCCCTCGATCCAGCGTGACCTGCACGCGCAGATCTCCGCGCTCGAGTGGGTCATCAACGGCTACACGCTCACCTTCGCCGTCCTGATCGCAACCGGTGGGCGGCTCGGGGACATCTTCGGCCGCAGGCTGATGTTCATGACCGGCGTGATCATCTTCGCGATCACCTCGGCGACCGCGGGCATCGCGCAGGACCCGGCGATGCTGATCGGCAGCCGCGCGATCCAGGGCATCGGTGCCGCGCTGATGATGCCGGCGACGCTCTCGATCATCACCAACACCTTTCCCGCCGCCGAGCGAGGCAGGGCGATCGGCATCTGGGCCGGCGTCTCCGCGCTGGCGCTCTCGATCGGCCCCGTCGTCGGCGGCGCCCTGACCGAGTACGTGAGCTGGCGCGCGATCTTCTTCATCAACCTGCCGGTCGCGGCCGGCGCCATCGTCGCCACGATCTTCGCCGTGCGCGAGTCGCGTGACGAGACGATCGACCGGCGGGTGGACTACCCGGGCGTGTTCGCACTGACTGCGAGCCTGACGGCGATCGTGCTGGCCCTGATCGAGGGCAACAGCTGGGGCTGGACCTCCACCTCGATCCTCGGTCTGCTGGCCGGGGGCCTGATCGGCCTGGCGATCTTCGTCGCGATCGAGCTCCGGGTCTCCGCGCCGATGGTGGAGTTCGCGCTCTTCAAGACCCGCCAGTTCATCGGCTCGAACCTGGTCGCGTTCATCATCACCTTCGCCATGATGGGCACGTTCTTCTTCATGGCGCTCTACATGCAGGACATCCTCGGCTACAGCGCTCTCGAGGCCGGGGTCAGGTTCCTGCCGACGACGATCGTGATCGCGGTGATCGCGCCAATCTCGGGGCGGCTCGCCGACAGGCTTGGGCCCGCGACACCGATGAGCGCCGGACTGGCGGTGCTGGCCGTCTCGATGTTCCTGTTCGCCGGCATCAACACGGGCACGACCTACGCCGGGCTCGTCATCCCGTTCGTCCTGATGGGGATCGGGATCGCGCTGGTGATGTCGCCGATGTCGACCGCCGCGATGAACGCGGTCAGCGCTCAAAAGTCCGGTGTGGCGTCCGGTGTCCTGCAGATGTCGCGCATGATCGGCGCCTCGGTGGGCGTCGCGGCGACCGGCGCGATCTTCCAGGCTCAACTCGGCTCCGGGTTCGATCCCGCGCAGCTGGCCACCGCACCCGAGCAGGCGCGGGCGACCTTCGTCGACGCGCTCAGCAGCGCGATGCTGCTGGCCGGAGTCGTGGTCGTCGCCGGGCTGGTCGTGGCGCTGACCCTGGTTCGTGGTGCTCGCGCCAAGCGAGGGGATGCCCACGAGGCGGCGGAGGAGTCCGTCGCCGCGGTGCCCGAGGCGACCGTCGCCGAGGATGTCGTTCCCGCAGGGGCCCGCTAGGCAGCTTCGCGCAGGCTGCTGGTTGCTCGCGGGGACCCGGTTCCGACGCCGAGGGCGGGCCAGGTTCCCGGGTCGGTGAGGTCCAGGCGCGGAAGCGTCTCGACCGCGACCGATCCGAGCCGTTCGATGGTCTCGAGGTTGGAGCGCTCCATCGCGGAGGGCTCGAACGGCCAGGGCGTGAACACGACCGCGGCGACATCGAGGCCCGCCTCGCGGACCGCTTGAATCGTCAGCAGCGTGTGATTGATCGTCCCGAGCCCCGGTGAGGAGACGATGACGACCGGCAAGGACAGGTCCTGAGCCAAGTCCCGGACCAGGTAGTCGGGGGTGAGTGGCACCAGGAAGCCGCCGACGCCCTCGCAGATCAACAGGTCGGCGTCCTCCGTCGCGGCCAGGGCGGCTCCGCGGAGGTGGTCGGGGTCGATGCGCTCGCCGGCCAGCTCGGCCGCCAGGTGAGGAGAGACGGCGGGGCCGTAACGGTACGGGGCCACCTGCTCGTCGCCCTGCGTCGAGCCGGCCGCCAAGCGGAGAAGGGCGTGATCCGGCAGCTCCTGGGCGCTCTCCCAGACCTCCGGCCTCAGCGTGTGGTCGTCCAGGCCGCTGACCGCCGGCTTGAAGACGGCGACGCGGGCCCCCGTCGCCCTGGCCGTTGACGCGATCGTCGCGGCGACCACGGTCTTGCCGACCTCGGTGCCGGTACCGGTGACGAACAGTCCTCGCATCAGGCGGCCTCACTGAGCGCCGGGGCGTCGTGAGCACCGAGCTCTCGGACCGCCTTGCCGATCAACCTGGAGGCGCGTCGCAGGTCGTCCACGCGATGCGTCGCCATCACCGTGAGGCGGAGCCGGCAGGTCCCCGGCGGGACCGTGGGGGGGCGGATCGCCTGGGCGAAGATCCCCTGCTCCAGGAGCTGCTCGCAGACCGCCATCGCGTCTTCGGCCTCGCCGATGACGAGTGGCACGATCTGGGTGTCCGCGCCGATGGGCTCGAGTCCCTCGGAGCGCAGGCCCTCGCGGAGGGCACCGGCATTCGCCCGGAGGCGCTCGACCCGCTTCGGGCTCTCCGCCAGCAGCTCGAGGGCGGCCGCAGCCGCCGCGACGGCCGGCGGAGGCGGCGCCGTCGAGAAGATGAACGGCCGCGCGGTGTTGAGCAGGAAGTCCGTCGTCTCCCGCGAGCCGCAGACGTACGCGCCATAGCCCCCCAGGGCCTTGCCCAGGGTTCCGACGATGAGGTCGACCTCGCCCGTCAGCCCGGCTGCCGCAACGGAGCCCCGGCCGCCGGGCCCGAGGCAGCCGGTCGCGTGCGCCTCGTCGACCATCAGCCGGCAGCGATGGCGCCGCGCCAGGGTGGCGAGCTCGTCGAGAGGGGCGATGTCGCCGTCCATCGAGAAGACGCCGTCGGTGACGATCAGAGCTCCACGCCCCCCGGCACGGCGCATGCCCCATTCGAGATGCTCTGTGTCGCGGTGCCGGTAGACGAAGGTCTCGGCGCGGGCCAGCCGGCAGCCGTCGATCAGGCTGGCGTGATTGAGCTCGTCGGAGAAGATGACCTCACCGCGCCCCGCCAGGGCCGCGATCGCGCCGGTGTTGGCCAGGTAGCCCGAGCCGAAGAGCAGCGCGGACTCGGTGCCCTCGAAGTCCGCCAGCTTCGCCTCGAGGTCCGCGTGGATGGACATCGAGCCGGAGATCAGCCGGGAGGCGCCCGAGCTGGTTCCCAACCCGAGCGCGGCGTCCGCCGCCGCGCGGCGCAGGCGCGGGTGGTCGGCCAGCCCGAGGTAGTTGTTCGAGCAGAGCAGCAGCACCGGGCGGCCGTCGAGCATCACCTCGGGGCCCTGCGGCCCGTCGACAACGCGAAGGCGCCGGCGCAGCCCCTCGGACTCCAGCTCCTCCAGCCGCTGACCCAGCTGGATCAATCGCCCCAGCCGGCCGGCTCGGGATACGCCGGGACCTTCCCCTTCTTCTTCACCACCCGGAGCTGAGTCGAGGGGTCCCAGAAGTTCGCGTCGACCTGCCTGTCGACCAGCTCATCGATGGGGGTGTGCGGCGTCTCGCCCTCCAGCCAGCCCGAGCGGTTATCCGGCCGCGGATTGGCGCCGTTGTCGGGCTGCCTCGCCACGTTCAGGCCAAGCTCCTCGAACATCTCCCGGTCCTCCGCCGGCTCGACCCCGAGGGTGGTGAGGAAGTTGCCCATCATCACGCCGTTCAGACCAGCCTTGACGGCGAGCGGCGCCAGGTCCTGAAGGTTCTCGACGCGGCCACCGCAGAGGCGGAAGAGGGCGTCGGGCAGGATCAGCCGGAAGATCGCGACCCATTTGACGACGTCCCACGGGTCCATCAGCTCGCGGTCGCCGAACTTGGTCCCGATGCGGGGGTTGAGCAGGTTGATGGGCACGGAGTCGGGATTGAGCTCCGCCAACTCGAAGGCCATCTCCACCCGCTGCCGCGGCGACTCGCCCAGGTTGAGGATGCCCCCGACGCAGGTCTCGAGCCCCGCCTCCTTGACCGCGTCGATCGTCCGCACCCGGCCCTCGTAGCGGACGGTGGTCGAGACCTCCGGGTAGTACGAGCGCGAGGACTCGACGTTGTGGTGCACGCGCTGGATGCCCGCGTCCTTGAGCTGCCTGGCGCGCTCGGCCGACATGTGGCCGATCGAGGCGCAGCGCTTCAGATTGGTCTGCTCGGAGACCAGCCGGGCGCCCTCCAGGACCTTGGCGAAGTCGCGCTTGGACAGACCCTGGCCCTGGGTGACCATGCAGAAGCGGTGGGCGCCGGCAGCCTCCGCCGCCTTGGCGTGCTCGAGGATCTGCTCCGGTTCCATCATCGCGTGCATCGGCGTGTCGGCCTCGGCGTAGCGGGACTGGGCGCAGAATCCGCAGTCCTCGGCGCAACCGCCCGACTTGGCGTTGACGAGCGAGCACATGTCGGTCGAGTCGCCGAAGCGGTCCTGCCGGACCTCCCAGGCGCGCTCGACCAGTGCGCCGATCTCCTCGTGGTCCGCAAGCGCGCCCAGGGTGAGGGCCTCTTCGAAGCTGATCAGGGGTGGCACCCCCCGAAAGTTATGAACGTGCCCGGACGCCTAGTCCCAGGAAAAGTCCTGGACGATCTCCGCGTCGCCCTTGGCGCGCGGGCTGAAGGCGAGCAGGACCAGATCGTCGTCCCCGGCCTCGAAGGCCCGGACCACGGATGGGGCGATCCGGATCGCATCGAAGGGCCCGACGTCCTCGACCTTGTCATCGAGCTTCACGCGGCCGGTCCCGGAGATCACGACGTAGATCTCCTCCATCTCTCCGTGCTTGTGAGCGAACGGCTGGCGCTGCCCGGCCTTCATCACCTGGTACGAGATTCCGCTGCGCTCGGAGCCCAGATCCTCGTGAGCGAAGCGCGCCTCGATGTAGTCGGAGACGCCGCCCTCGACGGCGATG
Organism: uncultured Solirubrobacterales bacterium; assembly: GCA_963728875.1. GTDB lineage: Bacteria > Actinomycetota > Thermoleophilia > Solirubrobacterales > 70-9 > DASUPK01. The sequence goes on along the minus strand of CAVSLJ010000001.1, from coordinate 469,947 downwards.
TCCTCCACCTCGCGCAGGTTCTTGATCGCGTAGTCGGCCACCGCTAATCGAGGCTATACCGTGCTCGCGTGCTGGGAAACCTGGCAGTCGCGGCGCTCTCGATCGTGTTGACAGCGTCCCCGACGACGGTCATGAACGACGAGCAACTCGCCGGAGCTCGGGTGATCACCGGCTTCTCGGGGCATCATCCGCCGAAGGCGCTGCGGCGGATGATCTCCGCGGGCCAGGTCTCGGGAGTGATCCTCTTCGACGGGAACGTCGGGAGCGCACGCTCGGTGCGCCGCCTGACCTCCGAGCTCCAGGCAATCCCGCGGCCGGCGACGATGACCGAGCCGCTGCTGGTCGCGGTCGATCAGGAGGGTGGCCTCGTCAGACGGCTGCCGGGACCCCCGAAGCCATCGGCGCAGTTGACCGGGGGCCGCGGCGCTGCGTTCGCCGAGCGGCTCGGGCGCGCGACCGGTGCGAGCCTGGGTTCGATGGGGGTGAACGTCGACCTGGCCCCGGTGCTTGATCTTGGCCGCCCTGGACGGGCGATCGAGGAGGAGGGGCGGACCTTTGCACGCACCCCGACGGCCGTCTCCGAGATCGGTTCCGGCTTCGCCCGGGGCCTGGTGGCCGGCGGCGTGGCGGCGACCGCGAAGCATTTCCCGGGGCTGGGGGATGCCCGCGTCAACACCGACAATGCGGTGCAGAAGATCCGCCTGCCGGCGGCGAAGCTCCGCAGCGCCGACGAGCGGCCCTACTCGAGCTTCATCCAGTCGGGCGGCTCGATGGTGATGCTGAGCACGGCGATCTACCCGGCGCTCTCCGGCAAGCCGGCGGCGCTCTCTCGCGCGGTCGCCACGGGCGAGCTCCGCGACCGGCTCGGGTTCCAGGGGGTCTCGATCAGCGACTCGCTGGGCTCGGTCTCGGCGAGGGCGGTCGGCGGCCCTGCCAAGACGGCCCTGGCCGCCGCCAGGGCCGGCACGGACCTCGCACTCTTCACGGATCTCGGCGACGCCGCACGGGCCCAACGGGCGCTCGCCCGCGGGCTGGGCGACGGCTCCCTGGTTCGGGCGGAGTTCGAGTCGTCGGTGAACCGGGTGCTGGCGTTGCGAGCCACGGCTTCGCCATAACGCCGCCGCGACGAGCGGGCGCTACGCCGCGTCTCGGAGCGCCTCGACCTCGCGAGCCTGCGCCAGACGGCTGAGGCCGCGCTCCTCGAGCTGCTTGACCTCGCTCGGCTTGAGCTCGAGCCGGCGCGAGGTCTCTCGCAGCGGGGTGGGCTCGTCGCCGTTGATGCCGTAGCGCAGCTGGATCACCTTGCGCTCGTCCTCGGGCAGCTCGTCGACCGCGCTCCGCAGGGTCGCGTCGGCGAGGCTCAGCTGAACCTCCTCCGCCGGGCCGCTGCGCTCGTCCCGGATGAACTCGCCGAGCGCGGAGGCGTCCTCGTCGCCGACCGGCCTGTCGAGACTGGTGACGACTCTGGTCAGGTCGCGGATCTCCTCGACCTGCGCCGGCTCGAGCTCGGCCTCCTTGGCGATCTCCTCGGTGGTCGGATCGCGACCGAGCTTGGTCGCCAGCTCGCGCTCGACCCGCATCACCTTGCGCTCGCGCTGCGCGACCTGGTTGGGAACGCGAATGGTGCGCTCCTTCGACTCCAGGGCCCGCTGGATCGCCTGCCGGATCCAGAAGGTCGCGTAGGTGGAGAACTTGTAGCCCTTGCGCCAATCGAACTTCTCCGTGGCCCGGATCAGGCCCAGGATGCCCTCCTGGATCAGGTCGAGCAGGTTGAGGTCCTGGCGCATGTAGCGCCGCGCGTTCGAGACGACCAGCCGCAGGTTCGAGTTGATCAGGCGCTCCTTTGCCTGGAGGTCACCGCGCTCGATTGCCTGGGAGAGCTCGATCTCCTCCTCCTTGCTGAGCAGGGGGTACTTGCGCATCTCGTTGAAGAAGAGCTGGAGGGCGTCGGTGGTCTGCTCGGCGAGCTCGCCGTTGCGGTAGCCGGCCTGCTCGGCCTGCGCCTTGCCGCAGTCGTCCTCGATCGACAGCCCAGCGGCTTCGATGCGCTCGTGCACGGCCTGCTCCTCTTCGTCCGAGAGATTCATCTCCTGGACCAACGAATCAACCTCCGATAGGTCGACGCAATCCGCCGGGCGGCCGCCCTCGATCAGGGCGGCAACACGCTCCTCGACGCCTGGGTCGAGCTCCACTGCCGTCGCGTTCATTTCCTCAGCCATGGTTGCCCTCTACACAGGGTGTCAAACGAGGCGAATCGTTAGTCTGGCGCCTGAGTCCGTATCAGGGGGTCGCGGGCCGAACGGGAAGCAAGCAGCGACACGGAGGTCCGTTTGAGAGGTCTGGCATCGATAGTCGCGGGTCGACGCACCAAGTGGGTGGTGCTGGTCATCTGGATCATCGCCGCCGTCGTGATGTCCCCGCTCGGCAGCAAGCTTTCGGACGTCACCACCGACGACACCGAATCGTTCCTGCCTTCGAACGCGGAGTCGACGGAGGTCGTCCGGACCCTCGACGACGAGTTCCCCGCCAAGGAGACCGCGCTCGCCCTGGTCGTCTACCAGAACAAGGACGGACTGACCCCGGCGAACTTCGCGACGATCCATTCGGACGCGCAGAAGATCGAGGCTGAGCCGGCGAAGATTCCCCTCGTCCGGACCCAGCCGCCCGTGATCCCGGCGCCGGTCGGCCCCACCGCGAAGCTCGTCTCCGCGAACCATCAGGTGGCGTACGCCGTCTACACGTTCCCGACGGACTTCGACCACGAGTCCGACTGGGGCAAGGCGATGCGGGACATCACCGACTCGAACAACGGTGACATGAACGTGTACGTCACCGGCGACGTCGGCTTCAACACCGACGCGGACGAGGTCTTCAGCGACCTCGACACCAAGCTGCTGCTGGCCACGACGATCCTCGTGCTCGTCCTGCTCGGCGCGATCTACCGCTCCGTGATGGTGGCGATCTCTCCGCTGATCGTCGTCTTTCTTGCCTACCAGTTCGCGACCGGACTGATCTACCTCTTCGCCAAGTCCGGCGCCACGGTCTCCTCCAACAGCACCGGGATCATCGTCGTCCTGATGTTCGGTGTGGGGACCGACTACTGCCTCTTATTGGTCTCCAGATACAGGGAGGAACTCCGCCGCCTCGAGGACAAGCACGACGCCATGCAGCGCGCCGTCAGACGAGCCGGGCCGGCCATCCTGGCGAGCGGCCTGACGGTCACGCTGGCGATGCTCGTGCTCGCGCTCGCCGAGTCGGGCAACACGAAGTCGCTCGGCCCGGTCGCGGCGATCGGCGTGTTCTCCGCGATGGTCGCCGGGCTCACCCTGCTGCCGACGCTCCTGACGATCTTCGGCCGCCGGGGATTTTGGCCCAGGCGAAGCATCGTCGCCTACGACCCGGAGCATGCGGAGCGGGCGCACACGGGCCTCTGGCGGCGCTTCGGAGACCGGGTCCTGGGCCGGCCGGCCCCGGCCCTCGCGGTCACCGCGGGTGTCTTCCTGCTCGGCGCGCTCGGCCTGATCGCCTACAAGGTCGATTACTCGAGCACGACCTTCTTCAAGAAGTCGGTGGAGAGCGTGGAGGGCTTCAAGGTCCTCGGCGAGGACTTCCCCAAGGGGACGCTGTCGCCCACCACGGTGCTGGTGGAGCGGCAGGGCGGCCCACCGACGGAGCGGGACATCGCGCTGGCCGCGGCCAAGCTGAAGTCCGTCAACGGGGTCGCCGCCGTGCTGCCGACCCAGCAGGTCTCGACGAACGGACAGATCAGGGTCGTCGACGTGATCCTGAAGGGGGATCCGAACGACGTGTCAGCGCTCGACCTGGTCCCCAAAATGCGTGATTCGGTGGCCAACCTCGCGCCGGGGGTGACAGCCCTGGTCGGGGGCGGCACGGCGATCAACTACGACTACAACCAGGCGACCGAGAGGGACCTGAAGCTGATCGTGCCGCTCGCGCTGCTGGTGATGGCGATCATCCTCGGGATCCTGCTGCAGGCGGTCGTCGCGCCGCTGGTCCTGCTGGCCAGCGTGGTCCTCTCCTTCGCCTGCACGCTGGGGATCTCGATCCTCTTCATCCGGTTCGTGGTCGGGGACGCGGGCTTCGATGCGTCGATCCCGACCTTCGCCTTCATCTTCCTGGTGGCGCTGGGGATCGACTACACGATCTTCCTGATGGCCCGGGTGCGGGAGGAGGCCCGGCACCACGGCACTCGCGAGGGAATGCTCCGGGCCATCGCGGCAACCGGCCCGGTGATCACGAGCGCCGGGGTGATTCTGGCCGGCACCTTCTCGGTGCTGATGACCCTGCCGGTCACCTTCACCTTCGATCTCGGCTTCATGGTCGCGCTCGGCATCCTGCTCGACACGTTCATCGTCCGGACGATCATGGTTCCGGCGGCAGTGGAGCTGATCGGCGACAAGATCTGGTGGCCGTCAACCGCGCAGGGCGGCGGGCGCGTGCTGCACGAGGACACCGGCGAGCAGGCGCTGCCGGAGCCCGAGCCTTCCGAGGCCGGCTAGCGCCCTTTCCAGATCGGCTTGCGCTTCTCGGCGAAGGCGGCTATCCCCTCGCGGAAGTCCTCGGAGCCGAAGCACGACTCGCGCAGCTCGATCAGGTCGCGCTCCTGCTCCGGGGTGAGCCGAGCGAACGAGTTGAGCGTGTCAATCGCATGCTTGTTCCCCCTCATGGAGAGCGGCGCGTTCGCGGCGACCTCCGCGGCGAGCTCGATCGCGGCGCTATCGAGCTCCGAATCGTCGACCACCTCGTGGACCAGGCCGATGTGCTCGGCTCGCTCGGCCTCGAGGTTGCGGCCGGTCAGGAAGAGCTCCTTCGTCCGAGGTACACCGATCGCGTCGATGAAGCGCTGCAGGCCCGTGTGCCCGTAGATCAACCCAAGCTTCGCCGGCGGCATGCCGAGCTTCGCAGCGCGCGCGCAGATCCGAAGGTCGCAGGTCAGCGTCAGCTCCAGGCCACCGCCGAGGGCGTGGCCGTTGATTGCCGCGATCACCGGCCATGGGTGCGATGCGATGGCCTCCAGGGCGGCATGAAATGGATGCGCGACAAGCGCCTCCGCGTCCCGCTCGAACGTCTCCGAGGGAATCGCCGCGATGTCGTAGCCGGCGGAGAACGCCCTTCCCGCACCGGTGATCAGCACGCAGCGCACCTCGATCCCGCGGTCCAGGGACGGCATCGCCGCCGCGAGCCCGTCGAGCAGCTCGTGGTCCAGCGCGTTTCGCGAGTCCGGCCGGTTCAGCCTCAGGCGCGCGACGGCCTCGGCGGGCTCATCCAGCAGCAGCTTGCCCCCGGCCAGCTCCTCGGTCATGGGGCTGAGGCTATTCGAGGACGACGAGGACGTCGCCCTCGGAGACCGACTGGCCCTCCTCGCAGCGGAGCTCGGAGACCTTGCCGGGGTCCTCGGCCTCGACCGGCATCTCCATCTTCATCGACTCGAGGATGACGACGGTGTCGCCCTCGTCGACCTGGTCGCCGACCTTGACCTCGATCTTCCAGACTGTGCCGGTGATATGCGCCTCTACGTCAGCCACGCGCCGGGACAATAGTCGGCGGTGACGCCGGAACCCCCGCGCGTCGTGATCGTGGCGGCGCAGAACGAGGCGGAGCGAATCGGTGCGGCTCTGGACGCCCTGACGGCGGCCTTTCCCGGCACACGGTTGATGGTCGCGGACGACGCCTCGACCGACGGCACACAGCAGGAGGCGATGCGCCATGGCGCCTGGCTGATCAGCCGCCGCCGCCCGCACGGCAAGGGCGGCAACGTGACCGCCGCGGCGGAGGCGGCCGTCGGCGAGTTCCCCGACGAGGCCACCGTCCTGCTCTGCGACGCGGACCTCGGCGCGAGCGCTGTCGAGCTGATCGCGCTCGTCGAGGCGGTCGAGGCCGGCCGGTGCGATCTCGCGGTTGCTCAGTTCGCCGCGCCGGAGGGCGGGGGGTTCGGCTTGACCCTGGGCTACGCGCGGCGGGCGGTGGAGCGCCTCGCGGCAAGACGGCTCGGCTCGCCTCTTTCCGGGCAGCGTGCGATGCGCATCTCGACGCTGGGCGAGCTGATCCCTTTCGCCGGCGGCTGGGGCCTGGAGACAGGAATGACGATCGATGCGCTGCGGGCCGGGTATCGGCTCGAGGAGATCGAGCTGCCGCTGACACACCGCACGACGGGTCGGACTCCGGCGGGCTTCCTCCACCGCGCCCGCCAGCTGCGCGACATCAGGCGGGCGGCGCGAAGCAGATCTGGATGACCGATTCCGGATCCCCGCACGTCCGGATGACGCGCCTGGCGCTTCGCAGCTCTGCGTCCTCGGGCTCGCCTTTGGCACCACCAAAGGCTTCGCCCTGCGTCCTTGATCTGCTCGGCCAGTCGCGCCACCGGACGCACGCGGATCCGAAATCGCTCATCTAGATAGCGTCCCGCCCGATGATCCTGGCCATCGACCAGGGGACCACGGGGACCACCTGCATCGTCTTCGACGAGCGGGGGCGGCCGCGCGGCCGCGCCTACAGCGAGTTCGAGCAGTACTTCCCGAAGCCGGGCTGGGTCGAGCACGACGCCGCCGAGATCTGGGAGGTCACCCGCAAGGTCGCCGTCGGCGCGCTTGATGACGCGGGGGTGAGCGGATCGGACCTGAAGGGGATCGGTATCACCAACCAGCGGGAGACCGTGGTCGCCTGGGACCCGAGCACGGGCGAGCCCGCGCACCACGCCCTGGTCTGGCAGGACCGCCGCACCGCCGCTCGCTGCGACGAGCTCCGCGAGCAGGGCACGGAGCAGCTGATCCGCGATCGCACCGGCCTGGTCATCGACCCCTACTTCTCCGGGACCAAGATCGAGTGGCTGATCAGGAACGCGGACCTACCGGACGGCGTCGCCTTCGGGACGATCGACTCCTGGCTGGTCTTCAAGCTCACCGGGCGCCACCTGATCGACTACTCGAACGCGTCGCGGACGCTGCTCTTCGACATTCACAAGCTCGCTTGGGACGAGGAGCTCTGCGGGCTGCTCGGAGTCGATCCGAGGTCGCTGCCCGAGCCGGTCCCCTCGTCCGAGGTCTACGGCACGACCTCCGTGTTCGGCGGCGAGGTGCCCGTGGCGGGCATCGCGGGAGACCAGCAGGCGGCTCTCTTCGGGCAGGCCTGCCTGCGGCCCGGCGAGACCAAGAACACGTACGGCACGGGCAGCTTCGTCCTGCTCAACACCGGCGCCGAGGCGGCCGAGCCGGGGGAGGGATTGCTCACCACCGTCGCCTGGGGCCTCGGGGGGGAGGTCGCCTACGCGCTCGAGGCGGCGGTCTTCGTGACCGGAGCGGCGGTGCAGTGGCTCCGGGATGGGCTTCGGATCATCACACGCGCGGCAGAGACCGAGGCACTCGCGGCCTCGCTGGACTCGAACGATGACGTCTACTTCGTTCCCGCCCTGACGGGACTCGGCTCGCCGCACTGGGATCCGTACGCCAGAGGGACGATCGTCGGGTTGACGCGCGGGGCGACGCGCGCACACCTCGCCCGGGCGGCGCTCGAGGCGATCGCCTACCAGACGGTGGATGCGGTCAGGGCGCAGGAGGCCGCGGCGGGCGAGCGGATCCCCTCGCTGAAGGCCGACGGCGGCGCGGTCGCGAACAAGTGGCTGATGCAGTTCCAGGCGGACGTGCTCGGGGTCCCGGTGATCGTGCCGGAGGTCGCCGAGACGACCGCGCTCGGCGCCGCCTATCTGGCCGGGATCGCCACCGGCGAGTGGACCGTCGATCAGGTGACCGAGATGTGGCGGGAGGAGGCGACCTATGAGCCCGCGATGGCCGAGTCCGAGCGTGATGAGCTGGTGGGCCGCTGGCGCGAGGCGGTTGGCCGGGCGCGGGGCTGGGCACGGGCTGAGTAGGGTTGATCGGTACGCGTAACCCACGCGTATCGAATGGGTAGGAATCAGCAGGTGCGCCGTCGTGGACGGCGTTTTTTGTGAGCACAGGGTGGACGAGATGCCGAAGGTGAATCCCAAGGACATGAAGCCGCAGGTCTACAAGGACCCGCGCCCGGCGGAGATGTTCGACCAGTACCACCGCAGCGCGCGCAAGGGAGTCGGCTGGATCTACGACTTCGTGCGGGTGATCCTGACCATCCCGGTGATCCTCTTCTATCGAACGAGGGCGATCGGGGTGGAGAACGTCCCGGCCGCCGGCCCCGTGATCCTGGCGCCGAACCACTTCAGCCAGATGGACCACTTCTTCGCCGCGGTCTACCTGCCGCGCAAAGCCCAGTTCATGGCCAAGTCCCAGCTCTTCAAGAACCCGGCGATCAAATACATCTTCAAGCACGGAGGCGTCTTCCCCGTCAGGCGGGGGCACCATGACGAGGAGGCGTTCATCACGGCCAACATCGTCCTCGACAACGGCGGGACGATGCTGATGTATGCGGAGGGCGGCCGTTCGCGCAGCGGCGACCTCGGCGAGCCGAAGCGCGGGATCGGCAAGATCGCCCTCGAGTCCGGCGTCCCGGTGGTGCCGGTGGCGATCCACGGCTCGGCTCACGTTCGCGGCTGGAAGCGGTTCCAGTTCCCCAAGGTGACCATCCAGTACGGGGAGCCCGTCACGTTCCCGGTCAACGCCGACCCCGACCGCGAGGAGCAGCAGCAGGTGGCGAATCAGATCTTCGACCGCGTCCGGGCGATGTACGTCGATCTCGAGCAACACGGCCGCCGCGACGTGCTCAAGCGGCTGCGCGAGGGCCTGCCGGCCGCGACGCCCGAACCGAAGCCGGCCCGCCGCTACTCCTCGTAGCGAGGCTCCAGCTTCTCCCAGAACTCCGGGTCGTGGCCCGGGACGATCAGCGCGTAGGGATAGGTGCGCCGGTAGGCCTGCAGCTCGCGCAGCGACCGCAGCCAGTTGTGCTCGTCGGCCATCATCAGCGGCTCAGCCTCGCCCTCGAACTGCTTCCAGTCGTAGGCCGCGTCGCCGACGATCACGAAGTCCCGGCGCGGCAGCTTCAGGATCACCGAGGTGTGGCCGGCGCTGTGTCCCGGCGTATAGGTGAGGCGAACCGAGCCGTCGCCGAAGAGGTCGAAGGTGCGCCCGAACGGGCCGTACGACTCGACGAAATCGCCGTCGAAGTCCACCGTCGCGTACTCGAACGCGAAGTCGTAGTGGGAGGGGTGGTAGCCGCGAAGCAGCGGCAGCCGGCCGGTGGTGGCCGCCTCCCATTCCGTGGCGCTGAGCACGAACTGGGCCTCGGGAAAGAGCTCGATTGCCGAGGCGTGGTCCTCGTGCAGGTGGGTGAGCACGACCACGTCGATGTCGGCTGCCTCGAGCCCTCGCTCGCGCAGCTGGGAGACGACGTCCTCGCCCTGTTTGACCTTGTAGTGGCGGCCCGAGAACCGGCCGAGGTTGTCGCGCGGGTCCCTGACCACCGAAGGGTGGAGCCCGGTGTCGACCAGGATGTTGCCGGCGCTCGGGTGGCGCGCCAGGTAGGCGGGGACCGGGCGCGACTCCCACTCCTCGGGCTTCGAGCCGACGCCGAGGGCACGGAGGCGCGCGACCGGGCCGCGCCCCTTCCGGTCGAAGAAGGTCGCTGGCCAGAGCGCTTCGCCCGTATGGAGAGGCTCCACGATCACGGCCGCACCCTCGGTACCCCCGGGCAGGGTCTCCTCCAGGGGAATCGGCTCCGCATTCACGCTCACGGCGGCCAGCTTATGCTCACCGACCATGAGTTCACGAATCTTCGCGCCCGGATTGCTCGACGGGCAGGTCTGCGTGGTCTCGGGGGCGGGGACCGGACTGGGAAAGGCGACCGCCCTCGAGCTGACCGGCCTCGGGGCGACCGTGATCGGCTGCGGGCGGCGGACGGAGCCCCTCCAGGGGATGGCCGACGAGGTCGCCGACCGCGGCGGCAAGGCCGAGTTCGAGGCGCTCGACATCCGCGATGACGAGGCGGTAGACGGCTTCATGGACGGGATCGTCGAACGCCATGGCCGCATCGACCTGCTGGTCAACAACGCGGGCGGTCAGTTCCTGAGCCCGGCGGAGGCGATCACCCCGAAGGGCTTCCGGACGGTGATCGAGCTCAACGTCCAGGGCACCTGGCAGATGACCCACGCCGCCGCAACCAAGGCCTTCATCCCGCAGGAGCGCGGCAAGGTGATCAGCATCACCGTCTCACCGCACATGGGATTCCCGGGGATGGTCCACACCGGTGCGGCGAGGGCGGCGGTCGAGAACATGATGCGGACGCTGTCCGTCGAGTGGGCCAGGTTCGATATCCGCCTGGTCGCCGTCGCGATCGGCCAGTTCGACACCGAGACGCTCCGGACCAAGTACCCGAAGGCGATCGTGGACAACGTCACGGGCACCGTCCCGCTCGGGCGCCTTGGGACCGAGGACGAGATGGCCTGGCTGATGGCCTACCTGGCGTCTCCGGCGGGGGATTTCTTCTCAGGGTGCGTGCTCACGATCGATGGAGCGCGCGACAACTGGTTCGGCAGCTGGCCACCCGGTGGGGCGGCGAGCGAGGGAGGGGAGCCGCTCGCGGAGGAGAGGCGCGACGACTAACCGCGCCTGCCGGCGGCGATGACGTAGAGGTGCCGGATCACGAGGCCCTCCTCGGCGCGGGCCGCCTCCAGGCCGGTCGCGGGACCGCCGTCTGCCTCGGCCTCGAGGGCCGCGAGGACCTCTCGGGACGCAGCCTCTGCCGGTTGTCCCTGCTCGATCCAGCGCGCCGCGTCGAGTGTCCGCCGCCGCTCCGAGGCGAGCTCGGCCGCGATGCCCGCCTCCTGCAGCAGGAAGATCAGCTCGTCCGCGGCCAGCGCTCGAGTATGGCTCGGATCGCGCAGCCGCTCGAGCTCGTCGCGACGGGCGGCGACACCGGTTTCCTCCGCCACCATGTCGATCACCACGACATGGCCGCCAGGCCTGCAGACTCGCGCCATCTCCCGAGCCGCGAGCCCAGGGTCGTCGAGGTGGTGAAACGCGAAGCGGCAGACGACGACGTCGAATTGCGCGTCGGGGAAGGGGAGTCGCGCAGCGTCGCCCTCGGTGAAGAGCACGTTGCGCGCCCCCTCCTCGGCTGCGGACGCCGCACCGGTGGCGAGCATCTCAGGTGTCAGGTCGGCGATCACCGCGAACGAGGCGCGCTCGGCCAGATAGCGACCGAGCCGCCCGCTGCCGCCGGCGACATCGAGCACGACGTCGGTCTCTGAGACCGGGACATGCGCGCCGATCCAATCCAGTAGATCGCGATCCCGGAAGATCGATCCAGCGACCTCGAACGAGGCCGCCTGCTTGGCGAATTCGCGCCTGGTGGTCGCCCGATGTTTCGCTATGGGTTCGCTCAGGAGTACATCCCGGTGAACTGACCCCCGGTGACGTTGATCACCTGGCCGTGGATGAAGTTGGAGTACCCCGAGCAGAGGAAGGCGATCGGCCCCGCCGCGTCGGAAGGCTCCGCCGGGCGCCCGAGCGGGATGGTCATCCGGGCCATCTGGCGCAGCTGCTCGGGGATCCCAAGCGAGACCTCTTCGCCGCTCTCGCCGGCCGCCTGCATCGTCTCGCCCTTCTCCTTCGCTTGGGTCAGCCGCGTCTCGACGAAGCCGAAGGCGACGGCGTTCGAGTTGACCTTGAACTGGCCCCACTCCTTGGCGATTGTCTTGGTCAGTCCGGTGACGCCCGCCTTCGCGGACGAATAGTTCGCCTGGCCGGCGTTCCCCATCGTGCCCGAGATCGAGGTGACGTTGACGAGCTTGCGGAAGACCTCCTCGCCTGCCTCCGCCTCCTTCTTGGCCGCCTCGCGCCAGGTGGGCGCAATCGCGCGGATCATGCGGAACGGCACGATCGTGTGAATGTCGAGCATCGCCTGGAACTGCTCGTCGGACATCCGGTGGACGACGCCGTCCCAGGTGTAGCCGGCGTTGTTGACGACCGCGTCGACCTGTCCGAAGGCGTCGAGCGCCGCCTGCACGAGCTGATCCGGGACGTCGGGCTTGGTGAGATCACCGGCGAAGACGGCGGTCTCGCCGTCGATCTCCTGCGAGGCCTGCTCCGCGACGTCGCCGTCGAGGTCGTTGATCAGCACCTTGGCGCCCTCGCGCACGAACAGCTCAGCGGTCGCCCTGCCGATGCCGCGCGCGGAGCCGGTGATGATCGCGCTCTTTCCGTCAAGCATTCCCAACGTCGTCGCCTCCTCGATATGTGCCGCTCATTTGATGGGGTGGGGATTCTTACCCAAACCGATACGTGGCGATCCCATGGGCGACGACGTCGCCCTCGGGATCGGTCACGTTCACCTCGCAGAAGCTGAGGCGTCCGCCGCGCCTGGCGACGCGGGCCTCGGCCCGCAGGTCGGTGCCGCTCGCGGCCGAGGCGAAGTTGACCGAGAGCGAGACGGTGGAGCCGGCCACGCTCTCGGGCACCTCGTCGGTCGCCCACGCGGCGGCCATCGCAGCAGTGTCGATCAGGGCGCCGATCGCGCCGCCGTGCACCACCTCGCCGATCGTGTCCAGCTCGGGCTTGAAGGGGAGCTCGAGCACCGCTTCATCGGAGCCGAGGGAGACCACGCGGATCCCGAGCTGCGCCGCATGGGGCGAGTTGGGGATGAACTGCTCGATGATCTCCCTGCGCGTCGGCTTCTCGTTCACCGCGGAGACGGTATGTGAATCACAGCCCCAGCAGGGCCGGGCCCAGCGAGAAGACCGAGCGCGGGTTCACCCCGTGCTCCTGCTCGAAGCGATGCTGGAGCCGGTCGTCGAACAGCGCGAGCAGCAACTCCTCGCGGCTCGAGCCGAAATCGCAGGCTGCGCGGTCGAGTGCCGCCAGTGATTGGTCCTGGAGGAAGCCGGTGATGCCGCCGGTGTCGGGGAGGTTGCGGTCCTGGCAGGGGTCGCGGATCGGCACGGTCTCCTGGCCGGTTTTCGCGAAGGCGATGCCGTAGCCGGCGAGGGCGGTGATCGACGCCGCGGCGGCGGTCGCGAGCGCCGGCCGCGCGAGCGCGGCTCCGAATCTCTCCGAGATCAGGATCAGCGCCGCCAGCAGGGCCAGTCCGGCCGTGACGATGAACGTGCTGCGGAATGCGTCGCGAACCGCTCCGGTGACGACGTCGTCCAGCCTCTCGCCGAGTCGGTTGAGCTCCGGCACGTCCTCGGAGTCGAGATCGGAGCGGGCACCCTTGACCGATTCCTGTAGCTGGCCGCGGGGATCGTCCGTGTTGAGGCTGCCGAACAGATCGGGCGCGATCGCGATCTTGTCCTCGGGCGGCAGATGGGCGTCGAGCACCGCGGCCGTGCCCTGCTCGCGGGCGGAGTCGATGGTCGAGGTGAGGTTCGATGAGATCAAGGGGGCCAGCGCCGCCAGTGCGATGGCGATGCCGGCGTGACGGATCGACAGCAGCCGAGCGACGTCATGGCGGGTGTGCTCAGGCATCAGCTCGCCGGAGAGGGCGGGAAGCGCCATGCCCATCCCGGCGCCGGCGAGCACCTGCGGCACCACGGTCCACCAGGCGGAGGCCGCTGGGAGCAGCGCCAGGCAGCCGACGCCGCCCGCGACCAGCAGGCATCCCGCGACCGCCCGGGTCTGCGGGCTGCCGGGGAGCCGCGAGGAGAGCACCGCCGCGACGGGCAGGACGCTGACGGCGAGCGCCGCGGCGAGGGGCTCGATGCTCCAGCCCGAGACCAGCAGCAGGACGACCAGGAAGATCACCGCCGTGAGGGATGCGGAGAGCAGTCCGAGCGCCAGCGACTCCCTGAGCTTGAACGGCCCGGTCGGGCGGTCGGGATCGCGTCCATCGTCTGGCACCACGCGCTCGCCGCGCGCGGCGAGCAGCGCGACCACCAAGCCGGGCAGCACGAGCGGTGCCTGGGCGAGGAAGATCGCCCTCCAATCGAAGAGCTGTGTGAGCGCGCCGCCGAGCGCCGGGCCGACGGCGATCCCGAAGACCGACGCCGCGACCCACATCCTCCGCCCGGTGCCGGGCCTGCCGGCGTCGAGGAGCTCGAATGAGCCGACCAGCAGGGCGGCTCCGCCGAGGGCCTGGACGCCGCGCAGCGCCAGCAGCAGGCCAAGCGAGCCGGAGGCGCCGCAGCCGAGCGAGGCCGCGCAGAAGAGGGCCAGACCGGCCGCGCCGACGTGCGCGTCTCCATAGCGTCGGCAGAGCCACGCGGCCGGCAGCAGCGCCAGCGCCAGCACGGCGGTGTAGACGCCCAGGACGAGCGCGACGCCCTCGACGGTCGCGTTCAGCTCGATCAGGATCGAGGGCAGGCCCAGCGTGACGATCGATGCGTCCGCCAGGGCGACGCCCGCGGCGAGCGCTATGAAGACGCGCCTCACGCGGCCAACCTAGCGCGAGGGCCCCGCCGGCTCACCGGCAGGGCCCGCACGCGCTTGGGGATCGGCGGAGGGAGAAGGTCCGCCGAGCTCAGCCCTCGGCCTGTCCGGTGGCGACCCTCCGGGGCAGGGAGGGCTTCACGCGGAGTAGCCGTGCGGGCCAAGTGGGGAGCCACCAGTTCCAGCGGCCCATCAGCGAGATCACCGCGGGCACGATCAGCGCCCGGATGATCGTCGCGTCGATCAGGATCCCGGCCGCCAGCCCGGTCGCGAACATCTTCACGCTGGTGTCCGGTCCCGACGCCATCGACATGAACGCCAGGAACAGGATCAGCGCTGCGCTGGTCACGAGCCGGCCGGTCCGCCCGATGCCCTGGACGACCGCGGTGTCCGTGGACCCGGTGCGGTCGTACTCCTCCCGCATCCGGGACAGGATGAACACCTCGTAGTCCATGGAGAGGCCGAACAGGAAGGCGAAGATGATCAGCGGCATCCACGACTGGATCGAGCCGGTCGCCTGGATGCCCCAGATCGCCTCGGAGCCATGACCGTCCTGCCAGACGAGCACGAGCACGCCCCAGGCCGCGGCCACGCTGAGGATGTTCAGCACGATCGCCTTCAGCGGCAGCAGCAGCGAGCGGAACGCCCGCGCCAGCAGGATGAACGTGGTGATCGCGATCAGGGCGATCATCAGCGGGAATGCTCCATAGACGGCGTCTATGAAGTCCTGGTTCGCGGCTGGTCCGCCGCCCACCCGGACCCCCGGGCCGGCCGAGTGGGCCGTATCCCGGACGCCGTTCAGCGTGTCGTGCCCTTCGCTGGTCCCGCTGTCCGGGACCGGGATGGCCTCGACGAGGTGCGTCCCGCCGCGGTTCCAGGACGGATCGCTGGGCGCGACCGCTCCATGGATGCCGTCGACCTTGTTGAGGTCAGCGGCAACCGTCGTCGGGTCGGCCTTGCCCTCGACGAGGATCTCATGCGGCAGGATCGAGCCCTCGCCGATACCGGCGTTCTCGAGCTGCTTCAGACCCTGCTCCGCCGGTCCGCTCTTGGCGATCGTGTCCGCGTCGGCGGCGCCCAGCTGCAGGTTCGTCGCCGACAGGGCCAGGGCCAGGATCACCGCCATGCCGGCGCCCGCGGCGACCCAGCGCCGCCGCGAGACCACCTGGGCCCAGCGGGTCCAGGCGCGGCTCGCCTTGTCGTCCGTGCGCCGATGCGGCCAGTCGAGCTTCGCTCCCGCCTTGGACAGGATCACGGGCAACAGCGTGATCGCCACCAGCGTCGAGACCAGCGGGATCAGCATGCCGCCATATCCCATCGAGCGCAGGAACGGCAGGGGCAGCGCGATCAGGGCCAGCAGGCCGATCGCCACGGTGATGCCGCTGAAGACGACGGCGCGCCCCGCCGTCTCCATCGCTCGCTGGACCGCCTCGTCACCGCTGTGACCGTGGGTTCGCTCCTCGCGCCAGCGTGAGACCACGAGCAGCGAGTAGTCGATCGCCACGCCCAATCCGACGAGGGCCACCAGGAACTGCACGATCGGCGAGACGTCGGTGAACGTCGTCAGGCCGAGGAGCAGCAGGAAGGTGGTCATGATCGAGCAGATCGCCATCCCGATCGGCACGATCGCGAGGAACGAAGCGAAGACGAAGGCGAGCACGATCAGCGCGCCGAAGCCGCCGATCACCGCCTCCAGGAGTACTCCCGGCCCGTCGCCGCCCCCGGTCGACTGCTGGAGAGCGTCGAAGCCGGTCACGTGCACCGGTGCTCCGGCGACGGTCATCCCCGCCACGGCCTTCTTCACGTCATCGGCCGCGTGCGGATTGTCGCCGAAGGCCGAATCCGGGTCAGGCTTCGGATAGACGATCGCGAACGTCGTCCGGCCATCGCCGGAGACGAAGGCCTTGTCGCCCGTGGACGCGTATGAGGCGACCCGGGACCCCGGCAACGTCTTGGCCAGGGCGCCGTCGAGCCTGTTCAGGTCGCTCTTCACCTCCGGCGAGTCCACCGATCGGCCTGCCGGCAACGTGACCACGGGCAACAGGGGAGAGGTGTCCCCGCCGGTCCCGTTGTACTTGGCGGCGATCGCTTCGTTCGTCTCCCATCCCTCCTTGTTGGGAACGGAGAACTTCTGATCGAGCGCCTTGCTCGCGGGCCCTGCGGCCATGATCCCTGCGATCGTCAGCAGGATCCACGAGATGACGACTGTTCGTTTGTGGGCCAGTACCCAGCGGGTGAGTGATGCCACGGTTCCCTCCTGTAATCGATCTGGTCGGTATCTCTAAGACGATTGAGAGGCGCAGAATGAGACAGCGCGTCCCTGCCTTCAATTGGGGATGACCCCTATTCAGCCCCAAACTCATCTCTAGGTGTGTGACGAGGCGGCACTCCTCCACGAGACGGCACGATCGGTCGTTCTTCTGTGGAGGCGGCCCTAGAGCCCGAGCTGCTTACCCAGGATCTCCTTCATCACCTCGTCCGTACCGCCGCCGATCGGGCCGAGGCGGGCATCGCGGTAGGCGCGCTCGACGCCGTACTCGCGCATGTAGCCGTAGCCGCCATGGATCTGGATCGCCTCGTCGGCGACCTCGCACATCGCCCGCTGGGTGAAGAGCTTCGCCTGGGTGACCTGGCGGAACGTGTCCTCGCCCGCGGCGAACCTCCGCAGGCAGTCGTAGGTGAGCGCCCGTGCCACCTCGATCTTCACCGACATCTCCGCGAACTTGTGCCGGATCGCCTGGAAGCGGCCGATCGGCCGGCCGAAGGCCTCGCGCTCCTTGGCGTAGTCCAATGTCGTCTCGAAGACCTTCTGCATGCCGCCGACCGCCCCCAGCGCCATGGTCAACCGCTCCCACTGGAAGTTGGCCATGATCAGGTAGAAGCCGCCGTTCTCCTCGCCGAGCAGGTTCTCCTCCGGGACCTCGACGTCGCTGAAGGAGAGCTCGCCGGTGTCCGAGGCGTGCCAGCCCATCTTCTCCAGCTTCGAGACGACCTCGTAGCCGGGCATGTCGCGCTCGAGCACGAGGAACGAGATGCCGTGGTGGCCGCCCTCCCGGGTCGTCTTCACCGCGCAGACCAGGAAGTCGGCGCGGACTCCATTGGTGATGAAGGTCTTGGAGCCGTTGACGATATAGCCGCCATGGACCTTGCGGGCCGTTGTGCGAAGGGACGCCACGTCCGAGCCCGCGCCGGGCTCGGTGATTCCGAGAGCGCCGACCAGCTCGCCCTTGATCCCCGGCACCAGCCAGCGCTGCTTCTGCTCCTCGCTGCCGAACTTCCAGATCGGAGGCATCGCGATCTCGGCGTGCGCGCCGAGGCCGGCCGCCACGCCGCCGCTCCCGCCCGAGCGGGAGAGCTCCTCGACCCAGACGGCGTCGTGGACGTAGTCGCCGCCCTGGCCGCCGTACTCGGCCTCGAACTTCAGCCCGAGGAAGCCGAGCTCGCCGCAGCGGTTGTAGAGCTCGCGCGGGAACTCGCGCGCCTCCTCCCACTCGTCGACGTGCGGCGCGATCTCCTTGCTGACGAAGCGCCGGACCGACTCACGCAGCTCCTCGTGCTCGTCCGTGAACGGCGGAAGCGGGGCGCGCTTGCCGGTGTCCTTTATGACGTCGACGGGGGCCTCCAGTCCTCCATCGTCGTGTGGCCCCGGCCGGCGTGGTCGAAGCCGAGCAGGTCACCCTGCGGGTTCTTCTTGTTCCCATGGTGGTAGGCGCGCACCTCGGCGATCTTGCCGTCGCGCATCAGGAACCACTCGGTGCCGCGGTCGAGCCGCTTCTCGCCCGTCTTCGGATCGCGCCAGGTCATGGTCCACTCGATCACCGCCTCGTCGCCCTGCTCGATGCCGTGCTCGAGGTACCACTGCCCGTCGATCATCTCGACGCCCATCTTCGAGTTCTGCCCGATCCGCTCGGCGCCCTCGTGAGGCCCGAGCCGCGTGTAGTAGTGGACGGCGTCCTCGGTGAAGTGGGAGGCGACGAGCTCGGCGTCGCCCGTGTTGAGCGCCTCGTAGTACGAGCGAATGTGGTCGAGGTTGGTCACGCGCACCCGTTATATCCGGTCGGGGTTGTCGATTTGGGGGATGGCGACTCGTCGTTAGGGTGAGTGCGGCGACTGGCGCCGCTCAACACAGGAGGAAGAGATGAAGTACCTGCTCACTTTCGTCCGGGATCAGGACCGGATGTACGGAACCGCCGAGGACACGAAGGCCGGAATGGCCGCCTGGAACGAATTCAACCGGGAAGCGGCCGACGCCGGCGTGATGATCGCCAACGAGGCGCTCGAGCTGCCGCGGACCGCCAAGACCGTGCGCGTCGGGCCAGACGGCCACACCATCACCGACGGGCCCTTCGCGGAGACCAAGGAGCAACTGGGCGGCTTCTGCCTGATCGACGTCGAGGGCCTCGATGAGGCGATCACCTGGGCCAAGAAGGTCCCGCTGCGCCCCGACAGCACCATCGAGGTGCGGGCCGTCAAGGACCTGACCCCGTATGGCTACGAGGACGTGGGGGTGGCGCAAGCGCGGGCCTAGAGCCCGTAGCTCCGCCCGATCACCTCGAGCATCACCTCGTCGGTGCCGGCACCGATGCGGTTGAGGCGGGAGTCGCGGTAAGCGCGCTCGACCTCGTACTCCTTCATGTAGCCGTAGCCGCCGTGGATCTGGATGCAGTCGTCGGCGACCTCCTCGATGATCCGTGAGGCGTAGAGCTTCGCCTGGGTGATCTCGCGGACGGGGTATTCGCCGTTGGCGAAGCGCCAGGCGGTCGCATAGACCATCTGCTTGGCGGCCTCGATCTTCACCGACATCTCGGCGAACTTGTGGCGGATCGCCTGGAAGCGGCCGATGGGCCGGCCGAAGGCCTCGCGCTCCTTGGCGTACTCGAGGGTGCGCTCGAAGACGCGTTCTGCGCCCGAGACGCAGCCGATCGCCGCGACCAGCCGCTCGCCCTGGAGCTCCCAGCTGATGTGGTAGAAGCCCTTGCCCTCCTGGCCGAGCAGGTTCTCCGCCGGGACGCGGACGTCCTGGAAGGAGAGCTCGCCGGTGTCCGAGGCGTGCATGCCCATCTTCTCCAGCTTGCGGGAGACGCTGAACCCCTCGACCTCCTTGCCGTCCTTGTCGCGGATGTCGACGATGAAGAGGGTGATTCCGTCATGGCCGGCGTTCGGGTCGGTCTTGGCCACCAGGACGATGTAGTTGGCCCGCAGACCGTTGGTGATGAAGGTCTTGGAGCCGTTGATCACGTACTCGTCGCCATCGCGCTTGGCGGTGGTGCGGATCCCGGCGACGTCGGAGCCGGCGCCCGGCTCGGTGATCCCCAGTGAGCTGATCAGCTCGCCCTTGATGGAGGGGACCAGGTAGCGCTGCTTCTGCTCCTCGGTGCCCAGCAGGTGGATCGGCGGGGTCGCCATGTCGGTGTGGACCGCCATTCCCATGTTGAGCCCGCCGCTGCCCGAGTAGCTCATCGCGTCGGCCCTGACCAGCGAATAGAAGTAGTCGCCGCCCTGCCCGCCGTACTCCTCCGGATAGCAGAGGCCGATGTAGCCGAGCTCGCCGGCGCGGTGCAGGACGGAATCCGGCCAGAGGCTCTCTTCCCATTCGAACCGGTGGGGGGTGAGCTCCTTGAGCACCCACGAGCGCATCGACTCGCGCAGCTCCTCGTGCTCGTCAGTGAAGATGAAGTGCTTGCGGCTGGCGCCGTGGTCTGGCTTGATGACGCTGGAGGTCGCGGTGGCCACTGCTCGGTCTCCTTCGGTCAGGGTTGGAGCGGGGCCGGTTCGGCGCGCCCGCAAAGTGAATAGTAGGACTTCCTACTTCCTACTGCAAGGCGCATGATGAAGGGGATTTCCCAGGATCGAAGAATGGGATTAATGCTGATGTATCGATACCCGATCCTCCATAGAGTTGCCAATGGACGGAAGTACTAAAAAGCGAGTAGGGATGAATCATCCGGTGACCGAGGGGAATCACGCCATGCCGACGATTGAATCCGACCTCGTCGACAACGGCGCGCTCCGCGGAACCCTCCCGCCCGGGCCGCGACTGCCGGGCGCCGTGCAGACGCTTCGATGGATGTACCGGCCCATCGACTTCATGGAGAAGTGCCGGGAGCGGTACGGACCGATCTTCTCGCTGAGTCTCGGCCCGGCCGAGAACGTCTTCGTCATCGCCGACCCGGCGGCGGCGAAGCAGGTTCTCACCGCCGACCCGGAGTACTTCCGAGCCGGCGACACCAACGGCATCTTCAGGGACGTCGTCGGCAATCACTCGATCCTCGTGATGGACGGCCCGGAGCATCTTCATCACCGGCGGATCCTGCTTCCCGTCGTCGGTCGTCACGCCGAGCGGTACCGCGAGCTGATCGCGGGCATCGCGCGCGATCGGGTCGCGACCTGGGAGCCGGGATCCGAGATCCGCCTGCTGGGCGAGATGGAGGCCATCTCATTCGAGGTGATGATGCGCATCGCGATTGGAACCGATGGGACGAGCGACCGAGAGGCCAAGCTCCGCACGCTGATCCCGCAGATGATGGATCGCTGCGAGTCCCCATTCACCCTGATCCCCTGGTTCCGGCATGAGATGGGCGGTATCTCCCCCTACGCCCGCCTGATGAAGTTCATCGACGGGATCGACGAGATCCTCTACGAGCTGATCGCTGAGCGCAAGAGCGATCCGCTGACGGATATCCGGGATGACGCCCTGTCGCTGCTCGTCCAGGCCACCTACGAGGACGGTACGCCGCTCGATGACACCGTCATTCGCGATGAGCTCCTGACGATGCTGATGGCTGGCTATGAGACGACCACGGCCGGCTTGACCTGGTCCTTCGAGCGGCTGCTCCGATCCCCCGACAAGCTCGAGCGGCTGATGCGTGAGTTGCAGGCCGGTGACCAGACCTATCTGATGGCGGTCGTCAAGGAGGCTCTGAGGCGCAGGCCGGTCATACCCATCGCGGCCCGGAAGGCATTGACCCCGATCGAGTTGATGGGCTACAGCCTCCCGGCGGGATCCGTCCTGATGGTCGCGATCTACCTGATCCACAGCGATCCCGAGCTGTACCCCCAGCCCAAGGAGTTTCGCCCGGAGCGCTTCCTCGAGTCGGATCCGAAGGGGATGGAGGGCGGCGCTTGGATTCCCTTCGGCGGCGGAATTCGCCGCTGCCTGGGTGCTTCACTGGCTCAATACGAGCTTGCCGTCGTGCTGCGCACCGTTCTCGAGGAGGCCGAGCTCGCCCTGGTCCAGGAGAGCGATGAGCCGGTCGCCCGGCGCCGCTTCACCCTGTCGCCCGGCAGGGAGGGCCAGGCGCTGGTGCGTCGAATCTCACCTGGTGTCCAATCTCCGGCCGGCTCCCGGCGCTTCAGCACCCCGAAGCCGATTACGATCAGTCAGGCAGAGGTGCCCGACTAGGCGCGATTTTCTAGTCGAAATCGGGTCCGTGCAACTGCGAAAAGTTGTTCGGGCACGAAATATTTCCTGATTACTGGGCACGAGAAGTGTCCAAATTGCGCCGATACTCTTCAGAGCGATGGGACTAGTGGCAATGGGAGGAATGCTTCCGTCCCTCGAGGAGGGAGAGCGAAGCAAGCGCAGAGACCGTCGTCTGCGTGCAAACGACCCGAAGAGCCTGCTCTCGGGCCCGGCCGCAAAGCGCCCGATCGCGCTCGCCCAGGCGTATCTCGCCGCAGGCGCCTGCGTAACCGGCACCCTGGCGGTACTCCTCCCTCACCCCGCCTACTTCGACGTCAGGGCGCTCTTGCTGATCCAGGCGTCCGCGGCCGGCTGGGCCGTGTTCATGTTCCTCGGCGCGGGCAAGCTCCCCATCTGGCTGATGCGCCTGGGCCCGGCGCTCGCCACCGTGCTCACCACCGCCGCCGTGATCTCCAGCGGGAATGCGATCAGCGGCTATGCGCTGATGTATCTCTGGGTCGGGCTCTACGTCTTCTACTTCCCGCTCTCCAAGGTCGACGCCGCTCTGAATGTCGCCTGGGCCGCGGTCAACTACGCCGTCGCCATCCTCGTCACCCCGATACCCACGGGCGGCGAGCACACGGCGATCAGCCATTTCGTGATCACGACCGGGACCCTGATCACGGCTGCGACCCTGCTGACGTACCTGCGATCCAGAGTCGAGCGCCTCCTGAGCAGGCTCACCGATGCCGCGCGCACCGATCCGCTGACCGGGCTGCCGAACCGCGTCGCTTTGCACGAAGCCGTGGAGCGCGAGATCGAGCGCGCAGCGCCACACAATCGACCG
Source organism: uncultured Solirubrobacterales bacterium (assembly GCA_963728875.1). Taxonomy (GTDB): domain Bacteria; phylum Actinomycetota; class Thermoleophilia; order Solirubrobacterales; family 70-9; genus DASUPK01. Next base: position 447,392 of record CAVSLJ010000001.1, on the reverse strand, counting down.
CTGAGCGTGATCGTGATCGACGTCGACCGGTTCAACCGGATCAACACCCGGCACGGGATCGCGGCCGGTGACCGGATCCTCTACGGCGTGGCCAACCTGCTGGAGGAGAAGACTCGCCTGATGGACGTGGTTGCTCGATCCGGCGGCGAGGAGTTCGCAATCCTGCTCCCGGAAATGGACCAGCACACGGCGTTCCTGTTCGCCGAGGACATGCTGCAGGCCATCCGCCAGACCTTCGTCAAGCCCCAGATCGAGGTCACGGCCTCCGCCGGAGTGGCGAGTTTCCCGGAGCACGCTCGAGATCTCGCCGGCCTGCTCTCGAATGGCGATCGCGCGCTTCGCGCCGCCAAGGCGCTCGGACGCGACAGGGCCGTGATCTACAGCCCCGAGGTCACCGGTGTCCTGGGCGAGGTCAGCGGCAGGCGAAACATCGAGGCACAGTCACATCTGGCGACGGTCCTGAGCCTGGCCGAGGCGCTCGACCAGCGCGATACGGGCACCGCCAAGCACAGCCAGACCGTGGGCCACTTCTGCGAGATGATGGCCACGGAGCTCGGGATGGACGAGGACCGGGTGCAGCGCATCAGGCTCGCCGGCGTCCTTCACGACATCGGCAAGATCGGTGTGCCGGACTCGATTCTGTGCAAGCCGGGTCCGCTCACCACTGAGGAGATGGCGCAGATGAAACGGCATCCCGAGCTCGGCGCTCGAATCCTCTCCAGCCGCGAGTTGGATGACGTTCGGGAGTGGATCCTCGCCCACCACGAGCGCCCCGACGGCACGGGGTACCCGAAGGGGCTCTCTCGCGATGACATTCCGATCGAGGCTTCGATTCTGGCCGTCGGCGACGCCTATGAGGCGATGACCAGCGACCGGGTCTATCGGCTGGCGATCGGTCCCGCGAAGGCGCGCGAGGAGCTGATTCGCTGGTCCGGCAAGCAGTTCTCGCAGCCGGTCGTCGAGGCGTTCCTCCGCGCCCTCGAGCGCGAGAGAGTCACCGTCAGCTGAGCCCGGCCGGCGTCTTTCGGCTGAGCCATTTCGGCGACCACCACGCGAAGCTCCCCAGCAGCCCGAGAATGGCGGGCAGCAGAAACGCCCTGACGATGGTCGCATCGACGAGCACGGCGACGGCGGCTCCGACCGCCACCTCCTTCACGTAGATCAGGTTCGAGAAGGCAAACGCACCCATCGCGACGGCGAAGAGCACGGCGGCCGCGGTGATCACCCGCCCGCTCGAGACGAGCCCCGCCGCGATCGCGCCGTCCTCGGTCTCCGTGTGCTTGCGCGCCTCGCTGATCCTCTGCAGGAGGAATACGCCGTAGTCCGTTGAGAGTCCGAAGGCCACGGCGAACAGCAGAATCGGCATGGATGTGTCCAGCGCCCCCTGACTCGTGTAGTCGAGCACGCCCTCGAGGCGGCCATCCTGATAGATCAGCACCAGGACGCCGAAGGCGACGCTCACGGTCAGCGTGTTCATCGCAAGGGCGATCAAGGGGAGGACGGCGGAGCGCGTCAGGAAGAACAGGATCAGGGCCGTCGAGAGCACGATGAAGCCGAGGGCCAGGGGCAGGTGGGAAGCAAGGCTGTGGCGTTGATCCACGAGCTCGGCCGGCGCACCGGCGATCCGCGTCCCGGCTGCCCAGCGTTTGTCACGCAGGTACCGCACTGTGTCGAGCGCCTCGTCGGAGTACGGATCCACCGCGAGCTCAGCATCTACTCGGAAGAGCTTCCGCGCAACCTGGACGGGCGGCTCGACCGTGGCGACCGCGCTCTGATGATTGAGGGTGTGTGCCGCCGCCGCGGCTTTCACGCGCGTGGGTGCGACCACGACGATGCGCTCCCCGGGGTTCGCCTCGAATCGCTTGGCGACGGCGTCATCGACCTGCCGGGCGCTGGCGGTCGTCGGCAGGATCCGTGCGTTCGCCTGCGTCAGCCCGACTCGCAGGAAGGGCAGGCCTGCCACGACCATCACCCCCACGGCACACAGTGCGACGCTCACCGGATGCGTCAGGACGAAGCGAGCGATCGCAAACCACCGTCGGCCGCTTGGCGTTCCCTGAAGAGTCGGAGGGGCAAGGGCGTCGACCTTGCTTCCCAGCAAGGCGAGAAACGCGGGCAGGAACAACAGGCAGACCGCCGCCGAGGTGAGGGCAACCAACGCCCCTCCGATGCCGATCGAATAGAGAAAGCGCTGCGGGAAGATGCAGAGTGCGATCAAGGAGACGGCCACGGTCAGCCCGCTGAAGACGATCATGCGACCGAGCGCCGCCGTCGTTGCAGCGAGCGTCGCCTCCACCGTGCTCTTCGTTCTGAGCTCCTCCCTGAACCGGGTGACCAGGAAGAGGCTGTAGTCGATCGCGAGTCCGAGCCCGAGACCCGTGACGATGTTGATCGCGAACGAATCGATGTCGACGACCGTGGTCAGCCCATTGAGCAGGAGCAACGTGGTGAGAATCGAGAGCGCTCCGACGATGACGGGCAGCAGTGCCGCCACGAGGCCTCGGAAGATGAGCAGCGAGAGGAGCAGGAGCAGCGGGAGGGCGTACAGCTCGATCCGTTGCAGGTCGTCCCGGGTGGTCGTCGTCAACTCGTCGACCGTCACGGCTGCGCCACCGACCGTGACGCCCGGGTAGCCCGAGAACCGGTCGCGGACCCTGGCGCCGACCTCCGAGATGTCCGAGACGTCCGCGGAGATGAATGCCAGCACCAGGGCCTCTCGGCCGTCATCTGAGATCAGCTCTCGATCCGCCGCTGGGACGACGAGTCGCCGGATGCCGGGGATCCGCTGCAACCGAGCACCGGCACGTGCGGCAGCGGCCTGCAGATTGCCGGCGGCCGGGTGAACGAGCAGCTCGACCTCCGGAACGGGCCGCTCCCCGGTGTCGTCGCGCAGTTCCTTGTAGGCGAGGGAGCTCTCGGAGGCGGGGTCCTGGAAACCGAACGGCTTCACGTTGTCGAAGACGGAGGCGCTTCCGAGCACGCTGACGACGGCGAGGAGGCCAGCGACCAGCGCCAGCCCTCTCCTCCTGCGATAGGCAAAGTGCCCCAGCTTCCGCACGAGGGTCGATCCTATGCGCGGTTCCGGGTATCCCGCTATGGGGTTTTTCCGTAGCCGGGGCACGGAAAGCCCTGCAATGACAGTGGGCAGTAGGACGTAGTACTTCCCATCACCGCCACTTTCCACTAGGGTGGCGGGCCGATGGCCGACGAGCTGCTCTACGAGGTGAGCGACGGGGTCGCGACGGTGACCCTGAACCGACCCGACCAGCGCAACGCGCTCAACGGCGAGCTCCTCGCGGGGCTGGTGGACGCGATGAAGTCCGCGCGTGACGACGAGGCCGTGCGCGCGGTGGTCCTCACCGGCGCCGGCGACAAGGTGTTCTGCGCGGGAGCCGACCTCGGCAGCTTCGCGGCCGACGCGCCTCTTGTGCAGAAGCACTTCGCCTCGGACCTATTCCTCGAGTACTTCCGGCTGATGCCGCGCCTCGGCAAGCCCTCGCTCTGCGCCGCGAACGGCCACGTGCTGGCGGGCGGCATGGGGCTGGCCCTCTCCTGCGATCTGCTGATCGCGAAGGAGGGCGCCCGCTTCGGGACCCCCGAGATCAACGTCGGTGCCTTCCCCTACATGATCATGTCGATCATCTACCGCAACGTCCCGCGGAAGAAGGTCAACGAGATGATGCTGCTCGGCGAGCAGATCTCCGCGGAGCAGGCTGTGGAGTACGGGCTCGCCAACAAGGTCCTGCCGGAGGGCGAGTTCCAGGCCGCCGTCGACGAGTGGGCCGCCAAGCTCGCCTCGAAGAGCCCGGTGCTGATGCGGCTCGGCCACGACGCGATGTACCGACAGCAGGACATGGCGCTCGACGACGCGCTCGAGTTCCTGCGCTCACAGCTCTCGCTCACCTTCTCCACGGAGGACATCCAGGAGGGCGTCAAGGCCTTCTTCGAGAAGCGCGAGCCCGAATGGAAGGGACGCTGATGGCTGCCACTGACGAGACCAAGAAGGACCACGCCGGCGAGGCGCCCGGAGGCGCCGGACAAGGTGGAGGGCGGCGAGTCCACCGGGATGAAGGGGCTCACCGAGGACGTCCACGCCCGCCGTGACCAGGCGAAGCTCGGCGGCGGCGAGGAGAAGATCGCCCTCCAGCACGAGCGCGGCAAGCTCACCGCCCGCGAGCGGATCGACCTGCTCTGCGACCCGGGCACCTTCGTCGAGCTCGGCATCCACGGCCGGCCGCACTTCTCGCAGCGGAACATGGAGGGGAAGGAGGCTCCGGCGGATGGGGTGATCACCGGCTGGGGCGACGTCGACGGCCGCCGCTGCTCCATCGCCGCCTACGACTTCACCGTGATGGCCGGCTCGATGGGGATGACCGGCGAGCTCAAGGTCGCTCGGCTCCGCGAGATGGCGCTGTCGAAGCGCATGCCGTTCATCTGGCTGCTCGACTCCGCCGGCGCGCGGATCCAGGAGGCCGCGGGGTCGCTGTTCGCCGGCTCGGGCCACCTCTTCCAGGAGGAGGTCGTGATGTCGGGCGTGATCCCGATGGTCGCCGCGATGCTCGGGCCCTGCGCCGCGGGCACCGCCTACATCCCGGCGCTCTCGGACTTCGTGCCGATGGTGGTCGGCCAGGGCGCGATGGCGCTCGCCGGCCCCCACCTGACCAAGGCGGTCACCGGCGAGGACATCTCGATGGAGGACCTCGGCGGCGCCAAGGTCCACTGCCGCAAATCGGGCGTCGGCGACCTCGAGGTGAAGGACGACGAGGAGTGCATCCAGGTCGTCAAGGACTACCTCTCCTACTTCCCGGCCGAACTGCGAGGAGCGGCCGCCAATCGCCGAGGCGAAGGATCCGGAGGACCGCATGTCCGAGAAGCTCCTCGACATCGTCCCCGAGTCCCCGCGGCACCCGTACGACATGTACGACGTGATCAGCGAGATCGTCGACGACGGCGTCTACTTCGACATCAAGCCGAAGTTCGCGAAGACGATCATCACCTGCCTCGCCCGCTTCGGCGGGCAGCCGGTCGGGCATCGTCGCCAACCAGCCGAAGCAGCTCGGCGGCATCCTCGAGAACGACTCAGCGGACAAGGCGGCCCGCTTCATCAACCTCTGCGACGCCTTCAACATCCCGCTCGTCTTCCTGCAGGACGTGCCGGGATTCATGGTCGGCTCGAAGGTCGAGCACGCCGGGATCATCCGCCACGGCGCCAAGATGCTCTACGCCGTCTCGCGGGCGACCGTGCCGAAGGTGACCGTCGTGGTCCGCAAGGCCTACGGCGCCGGCTACTACGTGATGAACGGCAAGGCGTATGAGCCGGACCTGATCGTCGCCTGGCCGTCGGCGGAGATCTCGGTGATGGGCGCGGAGGGCGCGGTCAACATCATCGGCCGCTCGGCGATCGAGGCGTCGGACAATCCGGAGGAGACCCGGGAGAAGATGCTCGAGGCGGTCCGCGAGCAGATCGACCCGTACATCGCCGCCGGCAACGCGATGATCGACGACATCATCGACCCGCGCGAGACGCGGCCGACGATCATCCGCGGCCTGCGGATGGCGGCCAACAAGCGCGTCGACCGTCCCTGGAAGAAGCACGGGGTGATGCCGGTATGAGCGACACCGCGCTGGATGTCGCTCGCCGGGGCTTCGCGTTGCTGGTCCGCCGGAGACGTCGACCGATTCCTCGAGCTGGGGACATCCGATTTCGAGTTCGTTCCCGCGATTGCCGCAAGTGTCGAGGGCGGCTCCATCAGGGGAGGCGACGAGTTCCGCCGTTTCTTCGCCGACCTGAACGAGACGTGGGAGACCTTCCGCATCAGCGTCGAGGACTTCCGGGAGATTCGGCGGCCGCGTGTTGACGATCGGCCGGCTCACCGCCAAGGGCCGGGGAAGCGAGCTCGAGCTCGACCACCCGTTCTACTCCGTGCTCTGGTTCCGGGGCGATCGGGTCGTGCGCATGCAGAGCTTCCTCGACGAGTCGGCGGCTCGGGCGGCGATCGAGGAGATCGCGCCGGAATGAGCGAGCTTCAGGACCTGGTGGGCACCGTCCAGTCCGCGATCGACCAAGGGGGAGGCGCGTGAGTCGCTTCGAGGATCCGGTGATCATCAGCAACTCGATCTCGGGGGCGATCGCCAACCGCGACCAGTGCCCGGCGATCCCCTACACGCCCGAGGAGTACGCGGCCGAGGCGCGACGGGCGGTCGACGAGGGCGCCTCGCAGATCCACATCCACGCGCGGACCCCCGACGGAACACCGTCGTACGAGATCGAGGACTTCCAGGCGATCACCGAGGCGATCAGGGCCGAGGTCGACGACGTGATCATCAACTACTCGACCGGCGCGATCGGCGTGCCGATCGAGAAGCGGCTCGAGTACCTGCGTGCGCTCCGCCCCGACGTCGCGGCTCTCAACATGAGCTCGATGAACTACGCCAAGTACTCGCGCCGCCGCAAGGACTTCGTCTTCAAGGCGGTGTTCGAGAACAGCTTCGACACGATCACCCAGTTCCTCACCGAGATGAACGACCTGGGAATTCAGCCGGAGCACGAGTGCTTCGACGCCGGCCACGTCGCCAACCTCGATCCATACCTCGACATGGGCCTGCTGGAACCGCCGCTCCAGATCTCCCTGGTGATGGGGGTGAACGGCGGGATCCGGCCGAACGCGCGCAACGTCGCCTTCATGTCGGAGCAGATCCCGGGTGGAGCGGACGGTCCGAACAACTGGCAGGTGATCGGCGTCTCGCGAGACCAGTGGAAGCTGCTCGCGGCCTCGCTCAACCTCGGCGGCAACGTCCGGGCCGGGCTCGAGGACAACCTCTATCTGCCCGACGGCGAGATGGCGAAGTCGAACGGCGAGCTGATCGCCAAGGCGCGGCAGATGGCCGAGGACGTGGGACGGCGCGCCGCCACCGTGGCCGAGGCTCGGGAGCTGCTCGGTCTCCGCAAGAAGGAGGAGGCGAAGGCGTGAGCAGGCCGCTGGACGACGTCAAGATCCTCGACCTGACCAGGCTGCTGCCCGGAGGCTTCTGCACCCTGCTGCTCGCCGACCTCGGCGCCGACGTGATCAAGGTCGAGGACACGGGCCAGGGCGATTACGTGCGCTGGGCGCCGCCCTACTACGGCTCCGAAGAGCACACCCCGCTCGGGACCCGCTCGGCGATCTATCTCTCGCTGAACCGCAACAAGCGCTCGGTCCGCCTCGACCTGAAGCAGGAGGGCGGCCGGCAGGCGCTGCTCAAGCTGGTCGAATCCGCGGACGTGCTGGTGGAGAGCTTCCGCCCCGGCGTCCTCGACAAGCTCGGCGTCGGCTTCGACGTGCTGAGCCAGGCGAACCCGGCCCTCGTCTACTGCCCGATCACCGGCTACGGCCAGGACGGGCCGAACCGCGACCGCGCGGGCCACGACATGAATTACCTGGGCCTGAACGGGATCCTCGGTCTGACCGGCGAGGCCGGTGGCCCGCCGATCCAGTCGGGCGCGCAGATCGCTGACCTCGGCGGCGGCGGCCTGATGGCGGCGGTCGGCATCCTCGCCGCGCTGCAGGAGGCTCGCCGAAGCGGCAAGGGCCAGATGGTCGACATCTCGATGACCGACGGCTCGCTGGCATGGCTGGCGATGGAGGCCGGCCGCTACTTCGGCTCGGGCGAGGTGCCGGAGCGCGGCGACATCATGCTCTCGGGCGGAATCATCTGCTACCGGCCCTACGAGGCCGCGGACGGCTGGGTCACCTGCGGCGCGCTCGAGCCGAAGTTCTGGGCCCGCTTCTGCCAGGCCGTCGGCCGCGACGACCTGATCGAGAAGCAATTCGAGAAGCCCGGCTCGGACGCGCACCAGCAGGTCGCGGAGATCTTCAAGACGAAGACGCCGCGCCGAGTGGAAGGCCTTCAACGACGAGCACGACGCGATGATCGAGCCGATCCTCGACCTGGATGAGGCGCTCGAATCCGAGTTGGTGCGCGAGCGCGAGATGGTGGTGAGCTACGAGCAGCCCGAGATGGGCGAGATCAAGCAGCTCGGCTTCCCGATCAAGCTCTCGCGGACGCCGGCGAGTATCGAGCTGCCCGCGCCTGCGCTTGGCGAGCACACAGAGGAGCTGCTCTCCGAGGGCGGCTACTCCAAGGAGGAGATCCGGGCGCTGGAGGAATCCGGCGCCGCCAAGGGGCCCGGACGCGAGCACGAAGCAGGAGCAGTTCCTCGCATGAGCGCGGCGAAGGCCAAGAACGACGAGATGCTTCGCATGGGCGAGCTGGCGCGCGCCTCGGGAGTCTCCGCCGCGACGATCAAGCACTACCTGCGCGAGGGCCTGCTCCCCGAGCCGGTCAAGACCTCGCGCAACATGGCCTACTACCCGGCCGAGTTCGTCGACCGGATCAAGATGATCAAGCAGCTCCAGGAGGAGCGCTACATGCCCCTGCGGGTGATCAAGGACCTGCTCGAGGAGGACCCGGATCGCGCCAGGGCGCTGATCGAGCTCGGCGACAGGCTGCTCGAGCACGCGCTGGCCGGCGAGAGCGAGCGGGTCAGCGCCGCCGAGGTCCGCCATCGCTACGACGTGCCGAAGGACGTCCTCGACCGGCTCGCCGAGCTCGAGGTGCTGACGCCCGACAAGAACGGCTATTCGCCCAGCGACCTCCGCATCATCGAGGCGATCAGCCGCTTCCGCGCGGGCGGCTACGAGGAGCGGATCGGCTTCACCGTCTACGACACCCTGCGCTACAAGGAGGCGATGGGCGACCTGGTCAAGCAGGAGGTCGACGTCCTGATGGAGCGCCTCGCCGGCGAGATGGATCCCGACGAGGCGATGGCGCTGATCGAGGCCGGCAACCAGCCCCTCAACGACCTGCTCGCCGCGATGCACACCAAGGCGCTGGTGGCCGAGTTGGAGGCGCGGCGCGGCGCCGAGCCCGACTCGAACGGCAGCGACGGCGACAAGAAGTAGCGCGCGATGGCGAAGCTCGCCGCCGCGATGCTGGTCGTCTTCGTGGTCCTCACCCTGTTCGTGCGGGTGGCGATCCAGCTGCGGCGCACCGGCGGCACCGGGCTGATCGGACTGCGCCACGGGGCGGGCCCTCTCGAATGGCTCAGCGGGATCCTGTTCATCGGCGGCATGGCGATGGCGGTCGTGTCGATCCAGCTGGTGCTGCAGGACTCGCTGGACCCGATCGACTCGCTTGACGTTGACGGCGTGCACGTCATCGGCATCACCCTCGCGGGCGCTCGGAGGGCTCGCTGTCTTCGGCGCCCAGCTCGGCATGGGCGCCTCGTGGCGGATCGGCGTCAGCGACGACCAGGGAACGGACCTGATCACGGGCGGCTGGTTCACGATCTGCAGGAATCCGATCTACACGTCCATGATCGTCGGCTGGACGGGCTTCGCGTTGATGGTGCCGACCTGGGTTGCATTCGCGGCCGTCGTGGTGATCGCACTCGGCCTCGAGCTCCAAGTGCGGGTGGTGGAGGAGCCGTACCTCCTACGAACACACGGCGATGAATACCGGCGCTACTCCAGCACGGGTCGGCCGCTTTGTGCCCGGCGTCGGCCGCCACACGTAGGCAGTTGGTGAGTTACTCACGCACGGGGGTGAGGAACTCACCAACTCAGCTCGTTTCGAGCAGCCCCATGGAGTGCAAGGTTCGCCGCACTCCTTCATCGAGCGGTGTCGTCTTCCAGCCGAGCTCGCGCTGGGCCTTCGAGGAGTCCGGTCGCGCCTGCCAGAGGATGTATTCGAGCTGGCCCTTGGGGAGCAGGGGCGGCCGCCTCGTCAGGCGGGAGAGCCCCGCCCCCAGGTTTGCGACCGCCCTCGCGACCGGGACGGGCATCCTCGGCGGGATGCGCCCGCGGCCGGCGATGCGCTTCGCCGTCTCCGCCAGCTCGCGGAAGTCCGCGTAGCCGTCGGCGAGGATGTAGCGCTCGCCGTCCTTTCCCTTGTCGGCCGCGAGCAGGTGGCCCGCGGCGACGCCCTCGACGAAGGCGTAGCCAGTGCCGCCCGGCGGTATGGCCGGAAGGCGCTTCTTGACCACCGGCTCGAAGACCTCGTTCTCGAAGGAGGGGGTGGGAGAGGGTGTCGGGCCGTATACGCCCGACGGGTTCAGGATCACGATCTCCATGCCGTTGCGCTCGGCGAGCACCAGCTCCTCGGCGTGCTGCTTGGAGCGCTCGTAGGCCGTCCCCTTCGGGTAGTCGGCGAGCATCGTCTCGTCGAAGCGCTCGCCGGTGTCGGCGTGGAAGACGTCGTGGGTCGAGGTGTGAACGAACCGGCGCACCCCGGCCCGCTTGGCCGCGCCGGCGACCTGCCCGCTCCCCACCGCGTTCACCTGGTCGAAGATCGCCTCGTCCTTGACCCACTGCTCGGGCATCCCCATCGAGTTGAAGACGAGCTCGCAGCCCTCGACCGCGGCCGCGAGGCTCTCCACGTCGGTGACGTCCCCCTGGATCGGCTCGATCCCCGCGGGCAGGACGCTCGCCGCCCGCTTCGGATCCCGGACAAGCGCCCGGACCTGATCGCCCCTCTCGAGGAGAGCCGAGGCGATCGCGTGGCCGACCTTCCCGGTCGCCCCGGTGACGAGAGCCCGCATCGGTCCATCCTATGCGGGCTCAGGGCCTCCGTTCCCGTTGGCGCCGCGCAGCCCGGCGAGAACCTCCTCGGCGAGCTTGCCTCCATCGCGTGGGTTCATCGGCGTGCTCACCACGCGCACCACGACATCGTCTCGGTCGAGCTCCTCGACGGCGATGTGGGGCGGGTAGCGGAGTGGGACGTCGATCGACTCCTCGATCATCTCCTGGACCTCCCGTGGGCTGGTGCCGGCGCTGAAGCGCGCTCGGAACTCGACCCGCTCGGGCTCACGCAGCGGGGTCACCGCCGTCTGGATCAGGACGCCGTTCGGGACGAGGATCCGGTCGGCTCCGCTGACCAGCGTCGTATAGAAGAGGCCGAGCTGGCCGACGACGCCCTCCAGCTGCCCGGCGAGGACGCCGGCCTGCAGGCGAACCCGCTCGCCGACGCGGAATGGCCGGTTCGTGATCAGCACGAGCCCGGCCAGCAGGTTCCCGAGCACCTGCTGGGCGGCGAGGCCGACGACCACCGCGGTGAAGCCTCCTCCCACCGCGAGCATCCCCGCCTGCAGGCCGGCGATCCGCAGGGCGACGACGGTCATCGCCAGGATCGTCAGCAGCCGGACCAGGAAGCCGATCGTCCCCGCAGTGCCGGGCTCGAGCCGGCGATACAGGGCGGGCGCGAGGCCCCGGGCCAGCATGCGGGCCAACCCCCAGCCGAGGATCACCAGCAGGACCACCGTCGCGATCCTCACCTCGAGCCCATAGCCGGGGAAGAGGGTCTTGCGCTCCGTGAAGCAGAACAGCACGCCCGCGATCAGGGCAAGCAGAACCAGCGCCCCACCCTTGGAGCGCCGCGCGGCGGCGGGGTCGACCTCTGAGCCGAGCCCCACCTCACGCCACACCTGAGTCCGCGACTCGAAGGCCGAGCGCGTGCGTGGCAGCAATCGTCGGAGCATCTCCCCGCCGCTTACCCGCTAGATTGACTGGTCAGTCAACCCATCCCGAAAAGGCACGAAATAGGGGTCCGGGCGGGAGAAGAAGATGCGCGCCGCCGCCGTACAGCTCAACTCCACCGACGAATACGACCGCAACCTCGAGGTTGCCGAGCGCCTCGTTCGAGGGGCCGCCGCCGAGGGCGCGGAGCTGGTCGTCCTGCCCGAGAAGTGGACCGTCCTCGGTTCGCCGGAGGCGATCCGCTCCGCCGCGGAGCCGCTCGACGGCCCGGCCCTGACGGCCGCAGGGGGCTGGGCGCGCGAGCTCGGCATTCATCTGGTCGCGGGGAGCGTCCCCGAGATCGTCCCGGACCAGGAGAAGCTCGCCAACACCTCCGTGATGTTCGGCCCGGATGGCGAGCAGCGCGCGGTCTACCGGAAGATCCACATGTTCGACGTCGAGGTCGGCGACGTCGAGTACCGCGAGTCCGCGATCGAGCAGGCGGGGGACCAGATCGCCCTGGGTGAGGCGGGCGGCGCCATGGTCGGGCTGACCATCTGTTACGACCTCCGCTTCCCGGAGCTCTACCGGATCCTCGACCCTGCGGGGAGCGCGGGTGATCACCGTCCCCTCCGCCTTCACCGAGCGCACCGGCCGCGATCACTGGGAGGTCCTGATCCGCGCCAGGGCGATCGAGGACCAGGTCTTCGTCATCGCCGCGGGCCAGATCGGCTTCACCCCGCCGCACTACCGCAGCTACGGCCGCTCGATGATCGTCGACCCCTGGGGCGTGGTCACGGCTCAGGCGCCCGATACGGAGTGCTTCGTCTCCGCCGATCTCGACTTCACCATCCAGAACGAGATGCGAAGCAGCCTGCCCAGCCTTCGTCACCGCCGCCCGGACGCTTATCGCTGGCCGGAGGACGGCGCCGAGGAGGCGACCCAGGTCTCGGCAGCCGAATCCGCCACCCCGGCAGGAGCGTCGTGATGGCCCAGTCACCGGCCCCCGATAAGCGCCGCGCGATCCTCGACGCCGCGATCACCGTCTTCGCCCGCCAGGGCTTCCACAGCGCCCGAGTCTCCGATGTAGCCGCCGAGGCCGGAGTCGCCTACGGCCTCGTCTACCACTACTTCGACTCCAAGGAGCAGATGCTGAACGAGCTCTTCTCCGAGCGCTGGGCCCTGCTGGTCGAGGCGAGCCAGGAGGTCCGGAGCAGCGACGCCGCGCCCAGGGAGAAGCTCGCCGGGGTCGCCAACTTCATCATCGAGTCCTACCGGCACGAGCCCGAGCTGATGAAGGTGATCATCGTCGAGGTCACCAGGGCGGCGAACTCCTTCGGCCGCACCCACCTGCCCGAGATCCGGCAGGCCTACGACCTGGTCGCCGAGATCGTCGCCGACGCCCAGGAGGCCGGCGAGTTCCGCGACGACGTGGACCCGAGCTTCGCGGCGATGGTCTTCTACGGCGCGATCGAGCAGCTGCTCACGGGCTGGATCTTCGACTCGATCCCGTCCGCGGACGAGGACTACGAGCGCGCCAAGCGGCTCGTCGTCGAGACCATCTGCGACGGCCTGGAGCCCAGGCCCGTCGACGCGGTGGCCGGCTAGCGCGCCTGTATGTGGGAAGGGCTGGCAAGGACCGAGCGCCAGGACCGGGTCCTGCACGGGGCCGCCAAGCTCGCCAACGTCCTGCTCGGCATCGTGCTGCTTCCCCTCTGGCTCTTCGGCCAGCTGATCGGCGGGCGGGTGCGCGACTTCCTCATGGGCCTCGAACGGCGCGCCAAGCGCCCGCTCCCGGTGCCGCCCGAGCGCGAGCGCTCGATGGACGCGCTGATGAGCGACCTGCAGGCGATCCCCGAGCAGCTGCGCCACTCCGACTTCGCGGAGCTGCGGAAGGGCTTCGCCGACATCTCGAACTTCGTCGTCGCCCAGCACCGCGAGGGCGCGGTGATCGGCTACCGCTACCCGGGCCAGTTCAAGGACCACATCGTCGAGGGGGCCGACGGCGAGCGGATAGCCGCATCGATCGCGCTACAGGAGGCGGCTAGGCCCTCGCTGGTCGTCGTCCACGGCCTCTTCACCTCGAGCCGCTTCGACTACGTCCGGCAGATCGCCGTCCGGGCCTTCTACGAGTGGGGCTTCAACGTCGCCGCCCTCGACCTGCGCAGCTTCGGCATGACCGAGCTGACCAGCCCGGCGCCCTCGACGGGCGGCTGGAAGGAGGGCTTCGACATCCTCGCTCTGGCTCGCTACATGAAGGAGCTGGGCGGCACCAGCGTCGGGGCCCTCGGCATCTCGCTCGGCGGGAGCTCGGTGCTGAACGCCTCGCGACCAGGAGGACACCGCGACCGCCCTGGACGGCGGGATCCTCGCGGTCTCGCCTCCTGCGATCCCCAAGCTCGCCTGGGAGAGGCTCTCGGAGCCCGTGCCGCGCGGACACCCGCGCTACCCGCTCCACCGGGCCTTCGAGGCGGCCCTGATCTCGCGAGTTCGGTCGGGTCGCTGGCCACCCGAGGCCGAGGACATGCTGCGGGCGATGGAGGTGGTCTCAGCGCCGTACTACGAGGTCGACGCGGAGGAGATCTGGACGCAGTCGCGCGGCCTCGATCACGTCCCCAACGCCAAGGTCCCCCTGCTCATCCTCCATCCCGAGGACGACCACATCATCAAGGTCGAGCATGCCCGGATGCTCCAGCAGGCGGCCAACGGCAACGATCTGGTCCGCGTCTGGATCCTCCCCGCCGGCTCGCACGGCCTGCTGGAGGCGGCCGATCCCCGCTGGACCCACGCCGTCTACCGGACATTCTTCGAGCGCTGGGCGACATACGCCGAGCGGACCGCTCCGCAAACCAACGGCGGGAGCGCCGAGTTGGTTTACTCCTCGCAGCAGCCCGGGTAGCTCCGAATCCCGGTAGAGGAGGCATAGGTATGGACAGCGAAATCTTGAGGCGATTGATCTGGGCGGCCCTGCTGGCAGCCACCGGAGCGCTGGCGACCGTCGCCGCGCACAGGCTCTCCGAGGTCATCTGGCGCCGCGTCTTCAACGAGGAACCGCCCGAGTGACCGACGGCGAGGGCAGCCGGCCTCAGCAGACGCCGTCCACGGGTCAGACGCCGCCCGCGACGGGGACCGCCGCCAACGGCGACAAGCGGCCCGAGGACATGACGGTGGGGGAGCTCGTCTTCGAGGTCTCCGATCAGGCCTCGGTCCTGATCCGCGAGGAGATCGAGCTTGCCAAGACCGAGGTCACGGAGAAGTTCAACAGCCTGCTGCGCGGCTCGGTCGCGGGGCTGGTCGCGGGGATCTTCGCCCTGCTCGCCCTGGCGCTCGCGATGCTCGGGTTTGCCTGGCTCCTCAACGACCTGGTCTTCGACAACCCGTGGGCCGGGTTCTTCGTCGAGGCCGGGATCTTCCTGCTGATCGGAATCGCCGGCGGCCTCTTCGCCTATCGCTCGTTCAAGCGCGCCGCGCCTCCGACGCCCGACATGGCGATCGAGGAGGCCAAGGAGATCAGGGCGGCATTTGAAGCACACGGACAGGAGGACGCCAATGATTAATCGGGTTGTGCTGTCGCACGCCCTCGGATCTACCACCGGCCAGAGCCTTCCCACGCGAGGCAACGGGCGCTGGACGCCGCCGCCCCCCGGGACACGCTCCGCCGAGCAGATCCGGCGTGACCTCGTCCAGCAGCGGCAGGAGTTCGGCCGCTCGGTCGAGGCACTGCGGAACCGCTGGGTCCAGGTCACCGACGTCAAGCGCCAGATCCGCGAGCACCGCACGGAGCTCGCCGTCGGCGCCGCCGTGGTCGGCTTCCTGGTCGGCGGCGCGATCGCGCTCAGCCGCCGTCGTTAGTGCGAGGGCGCGCGTCAGCGCGACCCGTTGTATGACCCAAGCAGAGACCTCGGAATCCCGCCGATCCCGAGCAGTCCCGGGCCGACGTGCGCCCCGATCACCGGGCCAACCTCGGAAGTGAAGACCGGGTCCAAGCCGAAGATCGGCTTGCAGGCCTCCACCAGCCGCTCGGCGTTCTCCGGATCCTGGACGTGCTGGACGACCCAGGCGTCCGCGCCGGCCTCGTGCCGCTGGCGGCCATAGTCGACCATCCGCTCGAACGCCCGGCTCCGGGTCCGAACCCGCTCGATCGGGGTGATCTCCTCCTCCAGCGTGAGGATCGGCTTGATCTTCAGCGTCGTCCCGATCCAGGCACGCGCGGCACCGATCCGCCCGCCGCGGCGCAGGTAGTCGAGCGTGTCGACCGCGAACCAGATCTTCAGCTCCTTTCGCGCCGCCTCCGCGCGGTCCAATGCCTCGGCCGCTCCTGCGCCGTTCTCGGCGGCGTTCGCCGCCGCCAGGACCATCAACCCCATGCCGCCCGCACCGGTGCGCGAGTCGCACACCTTGATCCGTTCCCCGCCCTTGCCATCGGCGGTGAGGCGCTCGCGCGCCTGCATCGCGGACTCGCAGGTGCCGGAGATCCCGGAGGAGAGATGAATAGAGACGATCTCCTTGCCCTCCTCGAGCAGCGGTTCGTAGACGGAGATGAAGTCGCCGACCGATGGCTGCGAGGTGGTCACGGTCTGGTCGGAGACACGCAGGCGCTCGTAGAAGGCGTGGAGGTCTGTGATGTCCGCCTCGCGCTCCTGCTCCCCCTCGAGCCCGACGTAGAGGCTCACCTCCTTCACGTCATGCTGATCGAGGAGCTCCGGCGGCAGATATGAGGTCGTATCGGCGA
Organism: uncultured Solirubrobacterales bacterium; assembly: GCA_963728875.1. Taxonomy (GTDB): domain Bacteria; phylum Actinomycetota; class Thermoleophilia; order Solirubrobacterales; family 70-9; genus DASUPK01. Next base: position 431,168 of record CAVSLJ010000001.1, on the reverse strand, counting down.
CGACCGCGGTGGAAGGCATTGGGGCGTTCTACCATGCGCGCCCAATGACGAAGACCCTCGTCACCGGCGCGACGGGCTTTGTCGGCCTCCACGTCGCCCGGGAGCTGGCTCACCGCGGCGATGATCTGAGGCTGCTGGTCCGCAAGGAGAGCAACACGAAGCCCCTCGAGGGGGTCGAATACGAGCGCGCCGTCGGCGACGTCACCGACCGCAAGGCGGTGGGCAAGGCGATGAAGGGAGTGGAGCGGGTCTTCCACGTGGCCGGCACGACCTCGATGCAGAGCCGCGCTCGCGACCGGGTCTTCGAGGTGAACGTCGAGGGGACGCGGAACGTGATGGAGGAGGCGCTGCGCGCCGGCGTCGTCAAGGCGGTGCTCACCTCGAGCTCGAGCGCGGTCGGGGCCGCCAGGAAGGGCGAGACCATCGACGAGAACCAGCCGTTCACGGTCGGCCGTCTCGGCATCGCCTACATCAACTCCAAGCACGAGGCAGAGCTGGTCTCGATGCGCGCCGCCGCCAAGGGCCTGTCGGTGACCATCGTGAATCCGTCGTTCGTCCTCGGCCCGGACGACCCAAACCCGAGCGGTACCTCCAACGCTCTGGTTCGCCGGCTGCTGCTGCGCCGCATCCCGGGGTATCTCGATGGAGCGATCAACATCGTCGACGTACGTGACGTCGCCAAGGGCCATGTCCTCGCCGACGAACGTGGGGAGGACGGCGAGCGCTACCTGCTCACCGGCCGGAACTTCACCCAGCAGCGGCTCTTCGCCGATCTCAGCAGGATCGCCGGAGTCCCACCGCCCCCGGTGCGGATGCAGGGGCGCCTCGCGATCACCGGCGTCGAGATGATGGAGCTGGTGGGCGTGCGGCTGCCGACCTCCGCAGACGAGGTCCGCTCCGGCACACAATGGTTCACCTACCGGAACGACAAGGCCCGCAAGCAGCTCGGCTGGGAGCCGCGACCCCACGAGGAGACGCTCGAGGACACCGTCCGCTGGCAGCTCGAGGAGCTCGGCAAGCGGGCCGAAGGACACCGGCTGACCGACCTGGCGCTGCGCGGCACCGGCCGCGCCCTCAGCCTGCTTCCCTTCCAGTGATGAGCGAGCCTCGCCGCGTCCTCTACCGCTGCGGCACCCCGACCAACTTCCTCTGCCCGTGCGGAGCCGCCGCCCGCCGGCTGAAGAAGCTCGGCCTCGAGTACCGGACGGAGCGCGTCCAGCGCCGGCGCTCGCGGCGGCCCGAGATCGTCGAGCTGACCAAGAAGCCATATGTCCCGGTCCTGGTCGACGGCGAGGAGGTGGTCAGCGACTCACGGCGCATCCTGCAGTACCTCGATTGGCGCTACGGAGAGGAATCCGGGCAAAACCCTGAAGCGTCAGGGGGCACGACGTCTACAATTCAGATCGATGAGTGAGGCACCACAGCCCATCACGCTGACCGACAAGGCGGCGGGCAAGATCAAGGAGTTGCTCGGTGAACAGGAGAACGGAGCCGAGCAGGCCCTTCGCGTCGCGGTTCGCGGCGGCGGTTGCTCCGGCTTCCAGTACGCCCTCGCCTTCGACGCGCCCAAGGAGGACGACCACCGCTTCGAGAATCAGGGCGTGGCGGTCGTCGTCGACAAGACGAGCATGCAGTTCGTCTTCGGCTCCGAGGTCGACTGGGTCGACGGCCTGCAGGGCGCCGGCTTCTCGGTCAACAACCCGAACGTCGAAGCAGCCTGCGGTTGCGGCTCCTCCTTCCAGGTGAAGGAAGAGACGGCCGAAAAGGCCGCCGCGGTCTAGCCGGCATCCAGGGCACCTAGATCGCCGATTCCAGGACCTGGGCGTGTTCGTCCTCGGGCGGATAGCCATACGCGTAGACGAGGAGGTCCTCCTCCACGTGGTTGACGGTCTGCAGCGACGTTCCCGCGGGAACGTGGATGAGTCCACCGGCTGGAACGTCGCGGCGCTCGGGCGGATCGCCTAGGTACATCGACAGCATTCCGGAGACGACGACAAAGGTCTCTTCCTGCGTCCTGTGTCGATGCCGCAGTCCGGCGGCTCCAGGCTCGTAGCGCCAGAAGTTTCCGCGCACGCCCGGAAGCCGGCGAGGTCGCTGACCTCTGAGACATGGCGCGCGGGCTCCCCCGGCCGGTGCGGGCGGGTCACCCACTCCAGCTCGCCGGGCATGACGGCTCGAAACGTCGGGACCTGAGCGGTTAGCGCTGGATCTGGATCGGCGGGCTCTGCTGCGGGTCCGCCTGGAGCTCCTGCTTGGCCGACATCGCTGGGCGCTCCGGCCGCTCGACGCCGAGTAGCGTCGCCAGCTCGCCGGACTCGTCCATCTCCTCGACGATGTCGCAGCCGCCCACCAGCTCGCCGTTGACGTAGAGCTGGGGGAAGGTCTGCCAGTCGGAGATCTCGGCGGTCACCTCGCGCAGAGGCTGGAGCGCCGGGAGGACGTCGACCGCGCCGTACTCGACGTTGTAGGACTCGAGCACGTTGACGGTCCGCTGAGAGAAGCCGCACTGAGGCGCCTCGGGATTGCCCTTCATGAACAGAAGGACCTTGTTCTCCCGGATGAGCTCCTCGACCTTGTCCTTGAGATTGGGTTCAGTCATGGCGACCCATGATACGCAGGCGCTACTCCGGCACTGACGTCTTGATGGAAAGAGCGTGGATCGAGCCGTCGTCGAAGCGGGTCTGCACGGACTTCTTGACCAGCTTGTGCTGCTCGATCCGCGAGAGGCCCTCGAACTGGGGGGCCGCGACCGTCGCGCGCAGGTGGTCCTGAGTGCCGGTCTCATCGACGACCTCGACCTGGGCCCCGGGCAGGGAGGCCTCGATCATCAGGCGGACTTCATCGGTGGAGATCGCCATCGCCGGGTGATTCTAGGAGCCCGGCGAGCGCGCGCTCGATCACCTCGATGCGGCCGCGGCCGCGGTGGTCGGCGGTGATAAAGGGGCTGCCGATGAAGAGCGAGAAGGCGAGCAGGCAGCGGGCCTCGGCCTCCTCCTCATCCGAGGAGATCGGGAGGAACAGCGAGCGCATGTAGTCCATGCGGCGGTTGTCGACCCGCTTGACGCGGCGCGCCACCGCCCGGTCGCGCCTCGCCCAGTCGCGGATCGCGAGCTCCGCCTTGAGCAGCCCGGGACCGGACGTGGCGATCGCGAACAGCCGCCGCAGGCGGGCCTCCGGGTCATCGGCCTCCTGATCGACCCGCTCGATCACGTCGTCGACCATGGTGCGCTCCCAGGCGTCGAGCATCTCGTCGAGGAGGGCGCGGCGGTCGCCGAAGTGCCCGTAGAAGCCGCCCTTGGTGACGCCGAGCGAGCGGGCGAGCGGCTCGATCCGGACGGCATCGGGGCCGCCGTCGGCGAGGGCATTGAGGCCCTCGTCGATCCAGCGAGCGCGGGGGGTCAGCGTCGGTGCAGGCATCTGATATATACGCTACCGTATACATAGGATGCGACTTCCGGAAACCGCACACACCTCCCGGCCCTGGCGGATCCACGAGATCGCCCCTGACTTCCGGGTGGAGGATGTCTGGGCACTGCCCACCCCGGGCGGCCCCGACGACTTCCACCTGTTGATCGAGCGCTTCGCCGATGCGAACACCTCCGAGAGCTCGTCCCTCGCCGTCCGCGCGCTGTTCGCCCTTCGCTGGAAGCTCGGAGAGCTGTTCGGCTGGGACGACGATGAGGACGGTGTCGGCGGCCGGGTCCCCTCGCTGCGGGACAGGCTGCCCGAGGACCTGCGCGACGGCGAGCGTGGTCCGGAGGTCAGCGGGCTCCCGTTCAGCCCGCTCTATCTGCTCGAGGACGAATGGGCGGCCGAGATCGCTAACCGCACGATGCACGGGGTGATGCACCTCGGCTGGGTCCCGGACGGCTCCCGCGGGTACCGCGGCCAGATGGCCGTCCTGGTGAAGCCGAACGGGATCCGCGGCGAGGCCTACATGACCGCGATCAAGCCGTTCCGGTACCTGCTCGTCTACCCGAAGATGCTCCGCGACATCGAGCGGCGCTGGCGCGATCAGGAATCGATTCGCGGCAGGGCCGCAACCGTCGCGTCGCGCGCGACCCGCCCGACCTCGCCGGGGACCTCCGCCAGCTTCACGCGCAGCGCGTAGTCCTGCGGCTTTCCGAGCGGCGCGAAGAAGTTGTCGTAGTGGGTCGGGACCACGACGGCGGGATCGAGCTTGGGGAGGATCCGCTCCCAGTAGCGCGGGGTGACGCTGCGGCCGGCGACGCCGGCGAGGAAGAGGTCGACCGGGTCATCGCCCAGCTCACCGTCATCGAGGTTGGCGCTGCCCTGGTGGTACAGGGAGGTGCCCGCGACGTCGATCCGGATGCCGTAGACGTCGCCGCACCTGTAGCTCGTCGGCGAGAGCCCGTGCAGGTGGTCGCAGGTGAGCTCGCCGTCCATCGGGACCTTGCGGCCGAACAGGAGCTTCGAGTGGCGACTCGGCACGAATCGCACGACGAAGGGCCCGAGCTCATACGCCTGATGGGGATCGACCTCGACGGCCAGGTCGCCGAGGCCGTGGAGCCGCATCAGGTGCGCCAGCGAAGCTGACCCGTATGCCCTGGCCCCGAAGCGACTGGCGAGGAACGGCGCGTCGACTGCGTGATCGAAGTGGGTGTGGCCCACCAGGATCCCCGCGACCTCCCCCGGCGCCTTCGCGTACCGCTCGATCATCGCCGGATCCGGGAGAGCGCGGCGCCGCAGCAGGAATGTCCGCAGGGGAACCCGGGAGACGTACGGGTCGATGAAGAGCGAGACGCCCTCGTAGGTCAGGCGGTAGCCGGAGACTCCGAGCCAGACGATCTCAAGGCCCCGAGGCAGCTCGATCGGGAGCCTCTCCAGCTCCCGTGCTGCGTCGGCATCGTCCATCCGGGATCAGGCGACGGTCTTGGCGGCCTTCGAGGCCTCGACCATCTCGTCGGTGCGGCAGAACTTGACGCGCGGGCGGCCGTGCGGCTTGCCCGCCTCGACCTCGGCGGCGTCGATCGCCTGCCAGCCCTCGAAGGTGACGTGGTCCGGCTTTCGCTCGTTGAGCAGCGCCTCGATCGAGCCGCGGTCAGCGGCCAGCTCGGCCTCGGGGACCTTGCCGGCCTCGAGGTCGGCGAACAGCTCGTTGACGGTCTCCTGCGCGTCCTTCTTGTTCGTGCCGATGACGCCGGAGGGGCCACGCTTGATCCAACCGACCGCGTAGAGGCCGGGGACCTGTTCGCCCTCGCCATCGTGGACGCGCCCGACCTCGTTGTGGATCAGGCCGCGGCCATCGTCGAACGGGACTCCCTCGATCGGGATGCCCTTGTAGCCGATTGAGCGCAGCACGAGGCCGCACTCGATCGTCTCGCGCTCGCCGGTGTCGACGGCCTTGATCCGGCCGCTCTCGTCCCACTGCAGCTCGTTCTTGCCGATCACGATGCGCTCCACCTTGCCGTCGCCCTGGATCTCAATCGGAGAGCGGAGGAAGCGGAGGGCGATCTTCTGCGGCTTCCCCTCGGGCTCGCGGCCGGAGAAGTCGGTGAAGATCTCGACGTTGCGGCGGTTGGTCGGATCGGCGTCGTCGGAGTCGAGCCACTCACGGCTGATCTCGTCGAGCTCCATCTCGCCGGCGTCGATGTCGATGTCGGCGTTCACCATCTCGCCGAGCTCGCGGACCTCGGGGTTGGTGAAGGCGGCCTGGGCCGGGCCGCGGCGGCCGAGCACGAGGATCTCCTTGACGTTGCCGTCGGAGAAGGCCTCGATCGCGTGGTCCGCGGTGTCGGTCTCGGAGAGCTCGTCGCGGGTCAGCGCCAGCATCCGGGCGACATCGGCTGCGACGTTCCCGTTGCCGATCACCACGACGCGCTCACAGGAGAGGTCGAACTCGTGATCGGCGAAATCGGGGTGGGCGTTGTACCAGTTGACGAACTGGGTGGCGGGATGCGAGCCGGGGAGGTCCTCGCCGGGGATGCCGAGCTGGCGGTCGGTCGCCGTGCCGTAGGCGAAGACGACCGCGTGGTAGCGCTCGCGCAGCTCGTCGACCGTGACGTCCCTGCCGACCTCCACGTTGCCGAAGAAGCGGAACTCCGGGCGGGCCGCGGTCTTCTCATAGACGCGGATCACGGACTTGATCTTCGGATGGTCGGGTGCGACGCCGAAGCGCACCAGCCCGTAGGGGGTCGGCAGTCGGTCGAACATGTCGACCTCGGCTGTCGCTCCCTCGTGCTTGAGCACGTGCTCGGCCGTGTAGAAGCCGGCCGGGCCGGACCCGATGATGGCGACGCGCAGCGGTTTGTCCTCTGTGCCGATCACAGCGAGCGGGAAGGGTAGTGGGTGCGCTAAGCGGGGGTGACGGCAGTGGCGGCGGTGCCGTCGAGCGCGTCTAGCGCGCGCCCGAGAGACATCGAGACGCAGGTGAAGATCGGCGTATCGCGGAGCGTGTAGGCGCTCGACTCGGTCGGGCGGAGCTCCTGGACCAGGTCTAGAAACTCGCCCGGATCGTCGCCCTCGAATGAGACGACGAACTCCTGGTCGTCGAGGCCGAAGGAGTAGGCGGTGTTGATCGAGATCTCCGGATGGCGGCGGCCGACCTCGATGTGATTGGCCATGATGCGCTGCCGCTCCTCGAGTGGCAGGCCGTACCACTCTCGCTTCTTGTCCAGCGGGTAGACGAAGAGGTACTTGCGCTCCGAGGTGCAGATCTCCGGGCGGGACTCGGAATCCGAGTAGGGGGAGGGCTTCGTCATCGCGAGGTAGGAGTACGGCGTCTCGGCCCAGCGGGCGAGGCCGCTCTGGGCGAGGACGACGTGGAACGCATGAATGTCGTACAGATGGGGGCTCTGGCTGAGCAGCATCAGATCGACGTCGCCGCGGGTGCCGACCGTCGAATACGCTCGCAGCGAGCGGTCCTCGGCGAAGTCCTCACAGGCGGCGAGGAACTCGGCCTTGTCGGTCGCCCGCTCCCCGGGGGGCCGCCTGCGCCAGGCGGGGTCGAGCTTGAAGAACGTGAACTTGACGAACGTGCGGTCGGCCACGAGACCAAGGTTAATGGCGGCCGCGCTTGCAGCCGGGGTGCTGTTGTGCGGGCTCGCACCGCAGGCCGAGGCGATACCGCGCGTAACCGTCGCGATTCTCCCGGCGGGGACGACGGTGAGCCAGCTGGGACAGGTTCGCGGACTTGCGGTCGGCGTCCTGAGCACCGGCATCGGCCGGGTGCCGGCCGAGCAGACCTACCTCGACATCTCGCAGGGCAACCGGATCGACGGCGCCCTCTATGAGGGCGAGCCGCCGCCGATAGCGGTCGGTGGGCCGCTGCCCGGCGAGTGGCGGCACATCCTCGAGCGCGCCGACAGCGCCCCGGCCGACATCCAACCCGGGCTCCTCGGCACGGCCCTGTTCGACCGCGACGTGGGCAACCGCGCCGACCCGTTCCTGGTCACCCCTGCGGTGATCGCGGCGGACCGCACTGGGACGGTCACGCGAATGTCGCCGGGCCCGGGCGTGACCGTGGAGGAGGGGAGCCTGCCGCCCAAGGGCGTCTACAGGCTCCCGCCCGGCGACCTCCTGATCGCGTTCGCCGCGCCCCGTCCGAGCGATGAGACGGTGCCGATCGGCATCGCCGGATCGGGCTACTCGGGGAATCTGACCTCCGATTCGACCCGGACGGACGGTTACGTGCTGTCGACGGACATCGCGCCAACGATCCTGCGGCGGCTCGGAGTGTCGATCCCGAATGCGATGAACGGACGCCCGATTCGGTCCGAGGGGGCCGCCGATCCGAGAGCTGTGCGGGATCGGGTCGACCGAATGGAGGTCATTCCGAATCGCCGGGCGCCGGTCGTGATCCTCTCTCTCGTCGCCTGGATCCTGGTCGCCGCGCTGCTCTCCCTCGTCAGGCCAGGGCTCCGGCGAGGTGCGCTCGCCTGGCTCGCGCTTGCGTTCGCCTACATGCCGCTGACGCTGCTCGCCGGCGCCGCGATCGAGCCGGGCGCGGTTGCAGAGGGACTGCTCGTCGGGTTAGGTGCGGCGGCGCTCGCCGCTCTCACCGTGGCACTGGTCCGAGGGTGGTGGGCGCTGGCGGTCGGCTGCGCGATCACCGTGGTCGCGTACGCGATCGACGTGATGACGGGCTCTGAGCTGACCAAGCTTTCCCTGCTCGGGCCGAACCCGATCTTCGGGGTCCGCTTCTATGGAATCGGGAACGAGCTCGAGGCGCTGATCGCGGTGATGGTCCCCGTCGGGATCGGGGCCGTGCTGACGGCGAAGGGCAGCTGGGGAAGGGGGGCCGGGATCGGCGCCTTTCTGGGCGCCGGGGTCCTGGCTGCCCTGGTCTTTGCTTCCGGCCACTTCGGCGCCGATGTTGGCGCCGCGATCGTGCTTCCGATCGGCGGGGCGGTCGCGGCGGCGGTGATCACGGGCTCTCTGGAGATCCATGGTCGACGTTCGACCACCGAACGTCACGGTCTCGTCCTGGCCGCGGTGATCGTCGCGCCGCTGCTGGTCCTGGGCGTCGTCGCCCTCATTGACCTGGCTTCCGGCGGGCACGCGCACCTGACACGCTCGGTGCTCGACGCCGGCGGCGCCGGCGATCTCGCTGACATCGCCCAGCGCCGCCTCGAGCTCTCGGCCGATGATTTCGCCCAGGCGGCGGGCAACCCCCTCTTCTGGCTGGTCATCGCCGGGATTTGCGCGGGCGTTGCCAGGTGGCGCCGGATCGACGCCTGGCTCCAGTACTTTCCCGCGGCCCGCGCAGGCGTGATCGGTGCCTGCGCGGCGGTTGCCGCAGGCGTGCTGGTCAACGACTCGGGAGCGATCTTTCTCGTGCTCGGATCGCTCGCCCTGGGCGCCGTTCTGGCCTTCGCCTGGGCTCAGGCACAAAGGAATTCGTAGTTGACCGTGTAATGCGTAAAGCCCGGCCGGGTAGGTGAACGAGGTGTGACCTCCGCCACGAAGCACAACCAGCGGTATCGGTACCCTGGCGCAATGCGCATTGCGCTTGTGTCGCCCTATTCCTGGACCTATCAGGGAGGCGTGAACAGGCACGTTGAGGCGCTGGCGGAGCAGTTCATCGCCCGAGGAGATCACGTTCGCGTGTTGGCCCCTTGGGATCCGCCGGACGCGATCAGCAGGCGTCTGCACCGCTCCCATCCCGAGCTGCGGGAGGCTCCCGACTACCTGATCCCGCTGGGCCGGACGCTCGGCATCGGCGCGAACGGCGCCGTCTCGAACCTCTCGACCTTTCCGGATGGGCCCATCCGCTTGCGCCGCGAGCTCAAGGCCGGCAACTACGACGTCGTGCACGTGCACGAGCCGCTCGCGCCGATCGTCGGCTGGGACGCGATGGTCTTCCGCGGCGCGCCGGTGGTCGGCACCTTCCACGCGTACTCGACCAAGGCCTTCCCGAACCACGTCGCGTCCCTGCTCGGCGCCCGCCGCCGCTTCAACCAGCTCTCCGCCCGCATCGCCGTCTCCGAGGCCGCGGCCTGGACGGGGCGCCGCTGGTTCGGCGGCGAGTACACGATCATCCCGAACGGCGTCGACATCGAAGCCGCTCCGCAGGGCCCGAAGCCGCCGAGCGACGAGCTGCGGCTGCTCTTCGTCGGCCGCGCCGAGGAGCGCAAGGGCCTGCCGGTCCTGCTCGCCGCGTTCCAGGCGCTGGTCGAGCATGTCCCCGCCCGCCTGACCGTGGTCGGGGCCGACCCGGAGGAGATCTCCCGCCGCGTCAGCGACCCGGACGCTGATGAAGCACATCGACGTGCTCGGCAAGGTCTCGGACTCGATCCTCTGGCGCCAGCTCGGCGAGGCCGATCTGCTCTGCGCGCCGTCTCTCGCCGGCGAGAGCTTCGGCATGGTCCTGATCGAGGCGATGGCCGCGGGAACCGGCGTGGTTGCGTCGGCGATCGCCGGCTACAGCGACGTCGTCAGCAACGGCGTCGACGGCGTTCTGGTTCCACCCGCCGACCCGCAGGCGCTCGGCGAGGAGCTGCAGCTGCTCGCGCACGAGCCCAGGCGGATCGCGGCGATGGGCGAGGCGGGGCGCCGCAGCGCCCAGCGCTACGCCTGGCCGCACATCGCCGAGGAGGTAACCGACGTCTACGAGCGCGCCATCGAGCCCGCGGCTGCGCCGATCTGGCCGCCTGAGGAGTTCGCTCGGCGAACCGGCTTGGTCCGGATCGACGGTGGGCCGAAGGAACCCGCCAGGCGCCTCCCCAAGCTGGAGCCGACCCCGCAGGATGCGCGCAGCCGCGGCAAGCGCGTCGCCCGCAAGGCCGGCGTCGCGATCGCGAGCATTCTCGGCCTCGGTCTGACCACCCTCGCCGCGCGGCGGATCGGGGTCGACCAGGTCGCGAACAACATCATCGACTCCGACGTGAAGTGGGTTCTGGTCGCGTGCGCCCTGATGGTGGCCGCGATGTTCGCCCGCGCGGCCTCCTGGGTCGCGATCGTCCGGGCCGCGTTGCCCCGCTATCACGTGCGCCGCCGCGACGTGACCTCGGCGACGATGATCGGCGTCTTGATGTCGGCGACCCTGCCTGCGCGGCTCGGCGAGCCTGCCAGAGCGGGGGTTCTCTCCCGCCACATCGGCCGGATGCGCGAGACCTTCCCGGTCCTGATCGGGACCCTGGTTTCGCAGACCGCGCTCAACATCCTCGCGCTGATCCTGCTGGGCGGGATCATCGTCTCGACCACCGACCTCTTCCAGGAGAGCACCCAGAAGCTCTTCCTGGTCTCGACCGCCCCCTTGCTGATCCTGCTGGCGGTCCTGATGATGCCGTCGATCGTGAAGGTGAACGGCGAGGGCCGGATCGCACGCGGGATCAAGGCCGTCCGCGGCGCCCTCCAGCAGGCGCGCAGAGGCCTGACCGTCTTTCGCGATCCGCGCAAGGGCTCATTCGCCGCTGGCGCGCAGCTCCTCGCCTGGTTCCTGCAGCTGCTCTCGTGCTGGGCGCTGTTCGCGGCACTCGGCCTCGACCACCAGGTCGCGATCGGCGCCGCCGCGGCCTGCCTCTTCGCCGTCAACGTGACGGCGGTCGTGCCGGCCACGCCCTCCAACATCGGAATCTTCCAGCTCGCCATCATCAGCGTGCTTCACCAGGGCTTCGGGGTATCCGCCGCCGATGCCCTGGCCTACGGCGTGATCCTGCAGGCCGTCGAGATCGCGACGGCGGTCGCGCTCGGCGTCCCCGCGCTCGTGCGTGAGGGCGTCACCTGGTCGGACATGCGCCTGCGCGCCATGTCGGCTGCGCCGGTCCAGCTCCCGGAGCGCCCACGCTCGCGCGAGCGCGAGGCCGACCGGATCTCCGCCTAGCTTCCGCCCCGCCGTCGGCCGCGCTGGCCTCTGCGCGAGAATTGCTCAGTGGCGACCAACGCCCTCTGTCCCGTCCTGATCCGCCGCGACGACGAGCTCGCCGAGCTCGAGGACGCCCTGCTCGCGGCGCGGCGGAACGAGAGCCGCTTCGTGGCGCTCGCCGGGGAGGCGGGGATCGGGAAGACCCGGCTGGCGGCGGAGCTCGTCCGCGAGGCTCGTGAGCTCGGCTGCACCGTGTTGTCCGGAGGCTGCAGCGACGCTGAGCTCGCCCTTCCGTACCTCCCCTTCGTCGAGGCGATCGGCAACTATCTCGACGAGGCCGATCAGGGTCAGCTCGCCGAGACGATCGGCCCGGGCATCGTGGAGCTCGGCCAGCTTTTTCCGCAGCTCGCGCGCGGCAACGCGCCGGAGGGCACGCCCGATCCCGGCCAGGCGAAGTTGCGGCTCTTCGAGGCACTCGTCTCGCTGCTCGCTGTTCCCGCACGTGAGCGCACGCTGCTCCTCGTGGTCGAGGATGTCCACTGGGCCGACGCCTCGACCAGGGAGCTGCTCGACTACCTGGCCCGCCGGCTCGTCGACCTGCCGTCGCTGATCCTGGTCACCTATCGCAGCGACGAGATCAACCGCCGCCACCCGCTCCTCCCGGTGCTCCAGGGCTGGCGCCGCTCGGGCGTGGCCGAGGTCGTCGAGCTGGACCCCCTCACCTCGAGCGGGATCCGCGAGATGCTGGCCGCGATCCTCGGCGCGGACGCGGTCGACCCCGAGCTCCACGAGCTGATGCTCGAGCGGAGCGAGGGCAATCCGTTCGTCCTCGAGGAGATGCTGCGTGAGGCGGTCGAGGGCTCCACCCAGCGCGGCGCCGCCGGCCACGAGTTGACGACGACGCCTCTGCCCGACACCGTCCGCCATGCGATTCTCCTGCGCGTCCAGCGGCTCGGCGATGATCAGGTGGGAATCCTCGAGACCGCCGCGATCCTCGGGCGCGGCTTCGACGCCCGGGCGCTGCTCGCCGTCTCGGGAGAGCCCGAGCCGGTGGTCCACGGCGCCATCGATGCCGCGATGACGCAGCAGCTGCTCGAGGAGGTCCCGAGCCATCCGGGCCGCTATCGCTGGCGGCACGCGCTCACCCAGGAGGCGATCTACACCGAGATCGTCACACCGCGGCGGCAGGCGATCCACTCGCGGGTCGCCGAGGTGCTCGGGGAGGACGAGTCGACCCGTCCGGTGGATCTCGCGGGTCACCTGCTCGGGGCAGGCCGCTACGAGGAGGCGGTACCGGTCTGCCTGCGGAGCGCGGAGGAGGCGGAGGGGGCCCTCGCCTTCGGCGAGGCGATCTCGATCCTCGATCGCGTCTTGCCCTACGTCACCGATCCGCTCGAGAAAGCCCGTGTGCTCTGCCGGATCGGGCGGGATCAGCAGCGAAACGGGGCGCCCGCGAGCGGCGTCGGCTACCTGACCGCCGGGATCGAATCGCTGGAGGGCCTGGGCGAGCCCGCCGAGGCAGCTCGCAACCGCCTGGTACTCGGACGTTGCCATTGGGAGTCGGAGCGGCCGGACGCGGCCCGGGCCGAGTACGAGCGCGCGCTCGAGGTCCTCGAGCCCGCCGGTCCCTCGGCCGACCTGTCGATGGCCTATCAGCGGCTGGCCGGGCTGAGCGCGTTCGAGCTGGACTATCGCGGCTGCCTCGAATCGGCCCAGCGGGCCGTCTCGATCGCCGAGCAGGTGGGTGCCGACCTGGAGCGCGTCTGGGCGCTCGGGTTCGTGGCGCTCGGGTACATCGACGGTGCCGAGCAGCAGCGGGGCCTCGCCCTGATGGACGAGGTCTTCGAGGAGGCCCGGGCGAGGGGCTACTCGCAGATCGCGAGCAACGTCGCCTGGAACAGCATCTGGACCCGGACTCACATGATGCTCTCGGGCCTGGAGGGGTGGCTCGAGCGACTCGAGTCGCTGCCGTTCTACTCGAGGTTCGGTGACCGCTCCGGGGACCTGCTCAGCCGGAGCTACATCGGGACCGTTCGCGGCGATCTCGAAGAGGCGTTGGCGGCCGCGCAGGCCGCCCTCGAGCGCCACGCGCGACTGGGCTTCGGAAAGATGGAGTGGCGGGCGCGAATCCAGGCTGCTCAGATCCTGGCCGAGCTGGGCCGGGCCGAGGACGCGGCGGCGGTCCTGCCCACCCTGACGACGCGGACCGAGCTGCAGGACATCATCTACGACGCCGCGGCCCGGATCAGGACCGCGATCGGCCTCGGACGAACGGATGAGGCCGTCGAGCTCGCCGAGGAGATTCACGCGAACGCCGAGATGCTGGCCACCTATCGCGAGCCGCTGGCGCTCGCCTCCGAAGTGCTCGCGGCCGCCGGCCGGCTCGGCGAGGTGGAGGAGCTCGCCGCGATCGCGAGGGCTCGTCGCACCCTGACGGGCGCGGCCTACCTCGACCAGATCGAGGGGATGCTCGCGCTCGCCCGAGGCGAGGCGGAAGCCGCGGCAGCGAGCTTCGACAACCTGGTCGAGGCGGCCAGAGAGGCCGGCTACCCGCTCGTGGAGCTGCGCGGCCGGACAAACCGTGCCCGGGCGCTGTCCGCCCAGGGCAGATCCGAGGACGCGGCGGCGGAGCTGAGGGCGGTGGCCGATCACGCCGACCGGATCAACGCCCGCCTGATCGCCGGCGAGGCTCGGGAAGCCGGTGCCGAGCTCGGAATCGAGCTGCCGCCGCCGCCGGAGCCGGCCATCGAGGCGGCCGCCGAGCCGGTCATCCCCCACGGCGAGCGCCTGGTGACGTCCCTGTTCGCCGATGTGCGGGGTTCCTCCGAGCTCAGCTCGAGCCTGCCCCCGGAGCAGGTCAGCGAGCGGATGCGGATGCTCTACAGGCTGGCCCGCGTCGCGGTCGAACGCCGCCAGGGGATCATCGACAAGTTCGCCGGGGACGCGGTGATGGCGACGTTCAACGCCTCGGGCAACCGCGTCGACCACACCGCCGAAGCCATCGAGGCGGCGCTGGCGCTGCGCGACAGGGCGGAGTCGATCGACCTGCCACTCGGCATCGGGATCTCGGTGGGGCCGGGGATACTGGCGAGGGGCGCCTCGGACGACAACATCGCGGTCAGCGGCGAGGCGACCAACCTCGCCGCCCGCCTGCAGGCCGCGGCAAGCCCGGGTGAGATCCTGCTGAGCTCCGAGGCTCACCGCCGCTTGGCAGGCTGGCTGAGCGAGCGCGGCCTGACGGCGACCGAGGAACGCCTGGAGCTCAAGGGGTTCGAGGACGCGCAGCTCGTCTACCGAGTTGCGGCGGGCTAGAAGACGATCGTCTTGTTCGCGTGGACGAGCGTGCGGTCGGCGAGGTGCAGGGCGACAGCGCGCGCCAGCACCGTGCGCTCGATGTCCTCGCCCAGCCTGGTCAGGTCCGCAACCGAATCACGGTGGGAGACCCTCGCCGTGTCCTGCTCGATGATCGGTCCCGCGTCGAGCTCCTCGACCACGTAGTGGGCCGTGGCGCCGATGATCTTGACACCCGTTTCGTAGGCCTCCTGGTGCGGGTCCGGGCCGGCGAAGGCCGGCAGGAACGAGTGATGGATGTTGATCAGCGGGACGCCGATCCGGTCGAGGAAGCCGCCGGAGAGGATCTGCATGTAGCGGGCGAGCACCACCAGGTCGACCTCCCCCAGAAGCAGCTCGAGCAGAGCCTCCTCCGCCTGGGGCTTGCCATCGGGCGGCACGGGCACGTGGTGGAAGGGAACCCCGAAGGAGCGGACATCCTGCTCGAGGTCCGGATGGTTCGAGGCGACCAGCACGACGTCGGCGTCGAGCGACCCGCGCCGCCAGCGCCAGAGCAGGTCCAGGACGCAGTGCTCGTAGCGTGAGACGAGGATCGCCATCCGCTTTCGATCGCCCGGATGGGACATGCGCCAGCGCATCTCGAAGCGGTTCGCGATGTCCTGCTCGAAGGCCGCCTCGAACCGCTCGCCGTGCAGGTCCATCTCCGCGGTCGAGAACTCCATTCGCATGAAGAACCGGCCTCCCTCCGGGTCGGTCGAGTGCTGGTCGGAGGAGACGATGTTGGCGCCGTGCTCGAAGAGGAAGCTCGAGACGGCCGCCACGATCCCGGGCCGGTCGGGGCAGGAGATCAACAGGCGGGCGGTTCTGTATACAGAAGCGCCGTTCCGCGGCGCATCTGATTGACGATTGTCGCCTGGGGTAGCCACTTACGATGACAAGTTGTATACAGTTTGTACCTGGCAGCGCTGCGGCGCAAGCGATTCGAGGAGGAAGAGATGATCGACGCGGGTGGCCCGGCCCCCGAGTTCACGCTCTCCGATCAGGACGGCGAGCCGGTCAGCCTCTCCTCGTTCCGCGGACGGTGGGTGGCCCTTTACTTCTACCCGAAGGCCGACACGCCGGGCTGCACGAAACAGGCCTGCGGTGTGCGCGATCACTCCGCCGACTACGAGGCCGCGAACGCGGTGGTTCTCGGCATCTCGCCCGATCCCGTCGACGAGCTGCGGGCCTTCGCGGAGCGGCACGGCCTGGCGTTCAGGCTGCTCTCGGACGAGGGCCACAGGGTCGCCGACGCCTACGGCGTCTGGGACGAGCTCCGGTTCGGCGATCTGACGGTCTGGGGCAACCGCCGCTCGACTGTCCTGATCGATCCCGACGGCCGGATCGCGACCGTCTTCCCGGATGTGAAGCCGGACGAACACGATCGGCTTGTGCTCGGGGCCCTCGGCGAGCTCGGCGCACCCGCCATGAGATGAGCGTGATCAAGGAGGAACAGAGATGAGCATCACCAACGGAAGCCCGGACGGCGACATCCGCGAGGTTCCCGAGACCTTCAAGCTCGCCGACTGGCCGAAGAACTGCTGGTACGCGGCCGCCTACGACGTGGAGCTGAAGCGCGAGCTGCTCGGCCGCCGGATCGGCGGCCACAGCCTGGTCATGTACCGGCAGGAGAGCGGCGAGCCGGTGGCGCTCGAGAACGCCTGCTGGCACCGGCTCATGCCCCTCTCCGAGGGCAAGATCGAGGGCGACAACGTCGCTTGCGGGTATCACGGGCTCGTCTACAACCCGGAGGGCCGCTGCGTCTTCATGCCCTCGCAGAAGACGATCAATCCGGCCGCCCGGGTGCGCCGCTATCCGGTCGCCGAGAGGCATCGCTTCGTCTGGGTCTGGACGGGAGATCCGGCCCTCGCCGATCCCGACCTGATTCCGGACCTGCACTGGAACGCGGATCCCGGCTGGGCCGGCGACGGCAAGCTGATTCACCTGGAGTGCGGCTACAAGCTGATCGTCGACAACCTGATGGACCTCACCCACGAGACCTTCGTGCACGGGGCGAGCATCGGCCAGCGATCGATCACCGAGGTTCCATTCGAGGTCACCCACGGGCCGAACTCGGCGACGGTGACCCGCTGGATGATCGACGTCGAGCCGCCGCCCTTCTGGCGGATGCAGCTCGGGTGGAAGATGGAGAAGGAGCCCGCGGAGGTCCCCAACGTCGACCGCTGGCAGATCATCCACTTCCAGGCGCCCAGCACGATCGCAATCGACGTCGGGGTGGCCCCTCACGGCACCGGCGCTCCGGAGGGTGACCGGTCGCAGGGAGTCAACGGCTACGTGCTCAACACGATGACGCCCGAGACGGAGAAGACCTGCCACTACTTCTGGGCCTTCGTGCGGAACTACAAGCTCGATGACCAGCGCTACACGACGATCATCCGAGAGGGGGTGACCGGCGTCTTCGGCGAGGACGAGATGGTCCTCGCGGCGCAGCAGAGGGGCGTCGACGACCACCCAGACAAGCAGTTCTACAACCTCAACATCGACGGCGGGGCGATGTGGGCCCGCCGGCTGATCGACAAGATGATCGCCGAGGAGGCCTCCGACGAGCGCTATGCCGCATCCGCTCGAGAGGCGGAGGAGGAGGCCGGCACCTCCACGCGGGTGGAGGCGACCGAGGCGGACGCCGAGCGCCTCGGAGTGCGCTGAGCGCGGAGCGGTCTGGTGACCATCGTCGCCGCACCCGAGCTGTTGGCCGAGCGCGGCAGGCACTTCGGAGAGGCGCGGATCAGCGCCGCACACGACGTCGCCAGCGACGTGCGGATGATCGAGATCAAGCCGGCGGCGGGAGTCCGCCCGTATCCGAGCGGCAGTCACCTCGACATCGCCGTCGAGGTCGATGGGCTGCCGGACGTGCGCTCCTACTCGCTGGTCGGAGAGGGGCCCGTCGATGGTGCCTACCGGATCGCCGTCAAGGAGATCCCGGACAGCCGCGGTGGGTCCGTCCATGTGCGCGCGCTCGAGCCGGGCACGGACGTGCATGTCTCGGAGCCGAAGAGCCACTTCGAGTTGCAGTGGGGGCGCGCGGAGTACCTGTTGGTCGCCGGGGGGATCGGGATCACCCCGATCGTCGGGATGGCTCATGCGCTCGAGCGCCATGGCCGGCCCTTCCGGCTCCTGTACGCCGCGCGCACGCGGGAGCAGATGGCGTTCCTCGACGAGCTCTCCGAGCTGCTCGGCGACCGCCTCGAGCTCTTCGTGTCGGCGGACGGCGAGCGGCTGGATCTGGGCCGCGAGATCGAGCGGCTGCACCCCGACGGCGAGCTCTACCTCTGCGGCCCCCAGCGGCTGCGCGACGCTGCGATCAGGGAGTGGCGGGCGAGGGAGCGGCGGCCGGACCGGCTGCAGTTCGAGACCTTCGCATCCGGCGGGCGGTTTGCTCCCGAGGAGTTCGTGGCCCGGGTTTCGGATCAGGATCGCGAGATCAGGGTGCGCGCGAACCGGACCCTGCTGGACGCGCTCCAGGACGATGGCATCGACGTGATGTGGGACTGCCTGCGGGGGGAGTGCGGCCTGTGTGCCGCCACTGTGGTCGAGTGTGAGGGCGAGCTCGACCACCGCGACGTCTTCCTGAGCGACGAGGAGAAGGCGGAGGGCCGAGCGATCATCACCTGCGTCTCGCGGGCGGTGGGCGGCGCCATCACGATCGACACGGGTTTCAGGCCCGACCCAGAAACAAACCAATAGACTTGACTTTCTCGCGGCGTTAGGCGACTGAGGAGAAGAGAGATGGCAAGTGCGACGTCCGAGGCAGGCGCGTTCCCGAGCCCGTTCTCGATCGAGACCCCGCAGGGCTGCGAGGGCTGGGAGGAGATGTACCCGTACTGGTCGCTCTTCGACGAGCACCGCAAGGAGGCGGACGAGAACCGGCTCTGGTTCTGGAACTCGATGCACTTCCCCCTGCCGATGCCTGCCTTCGACATCGTCGAGACCGATCACCCCTACGCGGCGTTCGCGGGCTGGCAGAACCGCGCCTTCGCCGTCCCGCCGGTGATGGGCGTCGACTACCGGATCGTCAACGGCTACGTCTACATCTCCCCCAATCCCGTCACGGACCCCGAGGAGATCGGCCGGCGGGCGGAGATCTTCCAGGAACGGGCGGGGTACTACTTCTCCAACTGGGACGAGCTGTACGTGGGGTGGCGCGAGAAGATGGAGGCGCTCAACCGCGAGGTCGAGGCGATCGAGGTGCCGAGTCTCGACCAGTACGAGGACGAGGACGTCCTCCACACCGACCGCAAGCTCTCGAACATCGAGCTGCTGGACGCCTACCGCCACGCGCTCCACTGCGCGGAGCTGATGTGGCAACACCATTTCGAGTTCCTCCTCCTCGGCTACGGCGCATATCTGACCTTCGCCGAGTTCTGCCGCGAGCAGCTGCCGGACATCCCGGACCAGCACATCTCGCAGATGGTCGCCGGGGTGGACGTGGACCTGTTCAAGCCCGACGAGGAGCTGCGGCGACTGGCGCGGCTGGCGATCGAGACCGAGGTCGCGGGCGCGTTCCAGGAGGGACGCACGCCCGACGAGATCAACGCCGAGCTCGGCAAGACCGATGCGGGCAAATCGTGGCTGGAGGAGCTCGAGAAGGTCAAGGACCCCTGGTTCAACATGGGCACCGGCGACGGGCTCTACCACTACTTCGGCAGCTGGAACGACGACCCGAGCATCCCGTACGCCTCCCTGATCGGGCACGTCGCCGCGCTCCAGGCCGGCGAGGAGATCGACCGGCCGACCGAGGAGATCGTCAGGGAGAGGGACCGGATCGCCTCCGAGTACCGGGCGCTGATCAACGAGGAGGCGCAGCCGACCTTCGATGAGCTGCTCGGCCTCTCGCGCAAGGTCTTCCCCTACGTCGAGGAGCACAAGTTCTACTGCGACTACTGGTTCCAGTCGCGCTTCTTCAACAAGATCCGCGAGTTCGGGGCGCTGCTGGCAGAGCACGACTTCCTCGCGGACGGCGAGGACATCTTCCAGCTCTCCCGCCATGAGGTGATGGAGGCCCTGGAGGAGCTGGCGCTCACCTGGGCGACGGGCGGGGATGCGCTCGGCCCGCATCGCTGGCCGCCGATCGCGGAGCGCCGCAAGCAGCTCCTCGAGAAGCTCGGCGAATGGACGCCGCCGCCCGCGCTCGGGACGATGCCCGAGGCCGTCAACGACCCGATGATCGTGATGCTCTGGGGCATCACCAAGGAGCGCCTCGAGGCGTGGGCTCGCGCCCAGGACGGTGACGGCGCGGAGCTCTCCGGCTACGCGGCCTCCCCGGGCGAGATCGAGGGACCGGCTCGTGTCGTCCGGGACCTGGAGGGCATCGCCGACGTCCGCGCCGGCGAGATCCTGGTGTGCACGATCACGTCGCCCTCGTGGGCTCCGATCTTCAGCAAGATCAAGGGGACCGTCACCGACATCGGCGGGATCATGTCCCACGCGGCGATCGTCTCGCGCGAATACGGGCTCCCCGCGGTGGTCGGGACCGGGACGGCGACCTCGCGAATCAAGACTGGCCAGAGGCTGAGGGTCGACGGCTCGACCGGCGTCGTGCAGATCCTCGACGGCAACGGCGATGGCCGCTGACCGGATTCGCGCGCTCGCCGAGCTGCGCCGCTCCGATGTGGATCGGTTCGGCGCCAAGAGCGCAAGTCTCGGGGAGCTGATCGGGGCCGGCGTCCCGGTGCCGCCCGGATTCGCCCTGGCGGCGGAGGCCTACCTGGCCGCGGTCGAGGGCGCCGACCTCACGGGTGACGCGGAGCAATGCGCCGCCGCGATCCGCGCGACGCCGTTGCCGGACGAGCTGCGCGACGAGCTCGCCGATCGCTACGAGGAGCTTGCCTCCGAGGCCGGCGATCCGAGCCCGCCCGTCGCGGTCCGCTCCAGCGCGATCGGCGAGGACTCGGAGGAGGCGACCTTCGCCGGGCAGCAGGAGACCTATCTGTGGGTGCGAGGCATCGATCAGCTCTACGAGGCCGTCCGCGATTGCTGGACGAGCCTGTACAGCCCGGAGGCGGTCAGCTACCGCGCCGAGATGGCCGCGGAGCATGCGGTGCCGGCTATGGGGGTGACGGTGCAGCTGATGGTCGACGCCGGGGTCTCGGGCGTGATGTTCACCTGCAACCCGCTGAACGGCGATCCGAGCACCGTGGCCGTGAACGCCAGCTGGGGCCTGGGGCTCGCCGTGGTCGGCGGCGAGGTGACG
Organism: uncultured Solirubrobacterales bacterium; assembly: GCA_963728875.1. Lineage (GTDB taxonomy): Bacteria > Actinomycetota > Thermoleophilia > Solirubrobacterales > 70-9 > DASUPK01. The sequence continues at coordinate 410,361 of CAVSLJ010000001.1, read as the reverse complement.
CCGGACGAGTACCGGGTCAGCAAGGTGACGCGGGAGGTCCTCTCCCGGTCCGTCGGGCCGAAGAAGCTGGAGTATCTGCCCGACCCCTCGGGCAGCGGCGCCACCCGGGCCGACGTCCCGGCCGAGCGCCAGGCCGAGGCGTGCCTGGACGAGGAGCAGCTCGGGCTGCTGGCGGACGTCGCCCGGAAGATCGAGAGCCACTTCGGGGGCCACCAGGACATCGAGTGGGCGATCGCGCGGGGCGGCGGCGAGCTCTACATGCTCCAGGCTCGGCCGGTGACGGTGAAGCCGGCCAAACCCGATCGGGCTCAGCCTCCGCGCTCGGCGATGGACCTGGTGATGGGCACGTTCGGTGCCGGCAAGAGCCGATGAGCGGCGATCGCGTCGAGATCGTCGACACGACCACCCGCGATGGCAACCAGAGTCTCTGGAGCGCCACCGGTCTGACCACCCCGGATGTGCTCGACATCGCCCCGACCATGGATCGGGTCGGATTCCGGGCGCTCGACTTCACCTCCAGCACCCACATGGCGGTCTCGGCCCGCTTCCATCACGAGGATCCCTGGGAGCGCATTCGCCTCGTCAGCGAGGCGATGCCCGAGACGCCCCTCAACTTCATCACCACCGGCATGCGCTTCATCTCCTGGACCCCGGCCGGGGAGGACGTGATCCGGCTCGTCTTCCGGTGCGTCGCCCGCAACGGGATCAGGCGATTCCAGATCGCCGAGCCGTCGAATGATCCGGACGCGCTGATGAGGCTCGCGCGGATGGCGCGGGAGGAGGGGGTGGAGGAGGTGGTGGTCGGGCTGACCTACTCGATCAGCCCAGTTCACACCCATGCCTACTACCTCGAGCGCGCCCGGGCGGTGTCCGGCTCCGAGGACATCGACCGCCTCTACCTCAAGGACCCGGGGGGCCTGCTTACACCCGACGCGGTCCAGGAGCTGATCGCGGGATTCATTGAGGCCGCCGCTCCGCGGCCGGTCGAGCTGCACAGTCACTGCACGATCAGCCTCGGCCCCCTGGCCTACGTCGAGGGCCTGAAGGCCGGAACGCGCACCCTGCACACGGCCGTGGCCCCGGTGGCGAACGGGACCTCGAACCCGTCCTGCGAGAACACTCTCCACAATCTGGAGGCGGAGGGCTACTCGCATGACCTCGACACGGAGGCGCTCGCCGAGGTCTCCGAGCATTTCCGGGAGCTCGCCCAGCGCAAGGACCTGCCGCTGGGCAGGCCGGTCGAGTACGACGCCGCCTACTACCGCCACCAGATGCCCGGCGGCATGGTGACCACCACCAAGCGCCAGCTCCAGGAGATCGGCAAGCCCGAGCTCTTCGACGCCACACTCGAGGAGGTGACCCGGGTCCGCGCCGAGATGGGCTACCCGATCATGGTCACGCCGGTCTCCCAGTTCGTCGCCACCCAGGCGGTGATGAACGTCATCTACGACGAACGCTGGAGCAAGGTCTCCAACGAGATGATCCGCTACTTCCATGGGCACTTCTTCGAGCCCGCCGCCCCGGTCGATCCGGAGGTCGCCGACAAGGTGCTGTCGATGCCGCGCGCCGCGAAGCTGAAGGACGTCGAGCCGCTCAGCCTGGACGGCGCCCGCGAGCGCTTCGGCGATGCGATCTCGGATGAAGAGCTGCTCCTTCGCCTGACCATGCCCGCCGAGCAGGTCGACGCGATGGTCACCGAGGGCGCCCCCCGCTGATGCATCTCGACGACGTCAAGGGGTTCGTCTTCGACGTCGACGGCTCCTTGGTCCATCGCGGTGCCGACTTTCGATCCGAGCCGCTGCCCGGAGCCGTTGAGGTGATCGAGGCGATCCGGGCCTCGGGCCGGCCGCTCGTCCTGTTCACCAACGGCAGCCATCTCGACCCGGAGACCTTCGCGGCGGGGCTGCGAGACGACGGGCTGCCGGTGCGGGATGACGAACTGCTCACCCCGGTCGTCAGCACGATCTCGTATCTGCGCCACCACCTGCCGGATCGGCCTGTGATGGTCTTCGGCTCGGACGAGATCAAGCGGCGGATGGAGCGGGAGGGCATCCCCCTGATCGACACCGATGACGCGGAGGCCGTGTTCGTGGCCCACGTGCCCCAGGTGGACATGGACGAGCTCGAGACCGCGGCCCGGGCGGTGATCAAAGGTGCACCCCTGCTCACCGCCAACTACGGCCCGGGCTACTGGGGATCGAAGGGCCTGATCTTCAGCCGCGGGGCGATGACGGCCGCGGCGATCGCCAAGGTGACCGAGGTCGAGCCGATCGTGGTCGGCAAGCCCTCGGACGTCGCCGTCGAGGCGACCACGGAACGCCTCGGCGTCCCATCGGAGCAGCACGCGGTGATCGGCGACGACCTCGACATGGACATCGCGCTGGGGCATCTGGGCGGTTCGACCACAATCCTCGTCCGCAGCGGGATGAGTGGCTCGCTCGACCTGGACGGCGTGCCCGATACGAAGCGCCCCGACGCCGTGATCGACGGGGTGGAGGAGTTGCTGCCATGGCTGTGAGCGCGACCGACCCCGCCGACCTCGGCGTCGCCGAGGCCCTCTCGCTGCTCGACGCAGGCTCGCTCTCCTCGCTCGAGTTGGTCGAGGCCTGCCTGCGCCGGATCGCCGAGCGAGACGGGACGCACAGCCATGAAGGCGATCCGGGCTCGATCAACGCCTGGGTTCGGGTCTACGAGGAGGACGCGATCGCCGCCGCGAAGAGCGCCGATGAGGTCCCCGCCGGCGAACGCCCGCCCCTGCACGGGGTCCCGGTGGGCCTGAAGGACGTCTATGCGGTGGCCGGCAAGCCGCTGACCGCCTCCAGCCGTGCCTTCGAGGACGTCCCGGACCGCGACAGCGAAGTCTGGGCGAGATTGAAGACCGCGGGGATGATCCTGCTGGGTCATCTCCACACCCACGAGTTCACGGTCGGGGGCACCACCGACCAGGTCGGCAACCCCTGGGCGCTCGATCGGACGGCGGGCGGGTCGAGCGGCGGCTCGGCTGCAGCGCTCGCCGCCCGGATGACGCCCGCGGCGACCGGGACGGACACCGCGGGCTCGCTTCGCATCCCCTCGGCGATGTGCGGGACCTCGACGATCAAACCGACCTCCGGGACGACCTCGTTCCGGGGGGTGCTCCCGCTGGCGCCGAGCTTCGACCACGCCGGCCCCATGGCGCGGACGCTCGGCGATTGCGCCGCGCTGCTCGAGCCGATCACGCGGCTGAGGGGAGCGCCATCGCAGGACGGCCTCCGGGGCAAGCGGCTGGCGCTGTCGCCGCGGCTCGGCCTGGTCGATCCGGACGCCGAGGTCGCCGCCGGGCTCGATTCCGCGCTCGAGGCCTGCCGCTCGCTCGGCGCCGAGCTCGTCGAGGTGCCGGCGCCGGCGGCCGAGCTCGACGTCGGCGGGCCCTATCTCAGCATCCTGTTCGCCGAGCTCGCCGCCTGGCATCGGCGCCTCGCCGATCGTCGCGAGCTCTATCGCCCCGCTCTTCGCGAGTGGGTCGAGGAGGGAGAGAGGCAGGGCACCTCGGCGATCGACTACTGGGCGGCTCAGATCCAGCGCCGCGAGGACACCGACGCCTGGCTCGATTGGTTCTCCGATCACAGCGTCGACGCCGTGATCGAGCCGACCGTCCCGGTGGTGGCCTGGGAGCGCGGTGACGGTTACGACCACTGGGGCACCGATGCGGAGCTGATCTCGCTGACCAGCTACTGGAACTGGACCGGGCTGCCCGCGGTCGCCTTGCCGTCGGGCGTCGGCTCGCGCAGCGGCCTGCCGGTCGGGGTTTCGCTGATCGGCTCCGATCAGAGCGACTGGCATCTGATCGGGATGGGTATGGCGCTGCAGCGCGAGCTGAACGTCCCCGAGCCCTCCTTTCCGGCCCCTGCGCATGCCCGAACGGGATCGACGGATGCCTGATCGGCAGCCCGACGTGATCGTCGTCGGCGGGGGCTCCGCCGGAGCTGCGGCCGCTCGGAGGCTGGTGGACGAGGGGGTCAAGGTGCTGCTGCTCGAAGCGGGAGGCGGAGACACGAATCCGGCGATCCACGACCCGACGCGGGCCCACGAGCTTTGGTTCGCGGATGAGGACTGGGCCTACAGGACGGTTCCGCAGGAGCACGCGGCCGACCGGCAGCTGCACTGGCCGCGGGGGAAGGTGCTGGGTGGATCGAGCAGCCTCAACGGGATGATCTGGGTTCGCGGCACTCCAGCGGACTGGGACGGCTGGGCCGAGCTGGGATGCGAGGGCTGGTCCTGGGATGACGTGCTGCCGATCTTCCGCCGGATGGAGGACTTCGACCGCGGCGCCTCCGAACTGCACGGCAAGGGTGGACCCGTCCACGTGATCTCCGACTACGAGCCGGCTCCAGTGCAGCAGGCGATCGTGGCCGCGGCCCAGGAGATCGAGATTCCGTTCAACCCGGATCACAACGGACTCGAGATCGAGGGGGTGTCCTACACACAGCTCTCGATCAGCGACGGCATCCGGCAGAGCACAGCCACGGCCTACCTGAAGCCGATCGCGGGCGACGAGAACATCGAGGTGGTCACGGGAGCGCATGCACGCCGGCTGCTGCTCGAGGGCGATTGCTGCAAGGGGGTCGAGTGGATCCGTGACGACGGCGCGATTGAGAGCGCCAGAGCTCCGGAGGTGATCGTCTCATGCGGCACGATCGAGTCGCCGCCGTTGCTGATGCGCTCCGGGATCGGTTCGGCCGAGCACCTGCGCGAGATCGGGATCGACGTCACGACGGCTCTTCCCGGCGTCGGCCAGAACCTGCACGACCACCTGCTCTCGCCGGTGATCTTCAGCGCCGAGCGCGAGATCGGCCCGCCGACGCCTGGCCTGTTCGCCGCCCAGAGCCACCTCTGGGCCCGGAGCCGGCCCGACCTGCCGGGTCCCGACCTCCAGCCGCTCCACTTCATGGTGCCGCTCTACGAGGAGTGGATGGAGGGGCCGGAGAACGCCTTCTCGCTGATGGCGGGAATGATCCGCCCGGAGAGCCGGGGATCGATCCGTCTCACCGGACCGGAGTTGGACCACGTGCTTGCAATCGACCCGAAGATCCTCTCCGCCCCGGCTGACATGGCGAGCATGGAGGCGGCGGTCACCCTCTGCCGGCGCATGGGCGCCGCACCCGCGCTCCGGGAGTGGGGCGCTCGAGAGCTCTATCCCGGGCCGGGCGTCACCTCCCAGCAGGATCTCCGTGACTGGATCCGCCGCTCCGCGATCACCTACCACCACCAGGTCGGCACCTGCAGGATGGGGGTCGACGATCAGGCCGTCGTCGATCCCCGGCTCCGCGTGCGCGGAATCGAGGGCCTGCGCGTCGCCGACGCGTCGATCATGCCGCTCGTCACCTCGGGCAACACGAACGCCCCCTCTGTCCTGATCGGCGAGCGAGTGGCCGAGTTCGTCGTCGAGGACCAGGCGGCGGCTGCCTGACTCAGCGCATCAGCCGCCCGCCGTTGACCAGCAGCGTCTGGCCGGTGACGAACCCGCTGTCGTCGGAGAGGAGGAAGGCGACGGCGCCGAGCAGGTCGCCCGGCTCGCCGACCCTGCCGAGTGGCGTCGCAGCGGGGTCGTAGCCACCAGGCGTCATGCTTCGGGACCCCTCGGTCGGGACGTAGCCTGGGGCGACGGCGTTCACCCGGATCCCCTCGTCCCCGAGCTCACGCGCCAGCGCGCGGGTGAGCGAGACCAGGGCGCCCTTCGAGGAGACGTAGTGGGCGATGCCGGGAGAGCCGGTGAAGGCGGTCTCCGATGTCAAATTCACGATCGCGCCGAAGTCGGACTCTCGGAGCATCGGCAGCATCGCCTTCGCGCAGAGCCAGGGCCCCCGGACGTTCACCGCGAGCACCCGGTCCCATTCCTCGACGGGTATCTCCCAGAAGGGGCGCCGCTCCAGGTCCACCACCGCCGCGTTGTTGACCAGGGCGTCGAGCCCTCCGAGCCGGTTTCGGGCCGCATCGGCGAGCCGCTCGGCGTCGGACTCCGAGCTGACGTCGGCCTGGACGAGCTGGATCCCCGCCCGTTCCAGCTGATCGGAGCTCTCCGAGAGGTCTGCCCCCAGCACCTGGGCCCCCTCGCCCCGCAGCTGAAGCGCGAGCGTCAGCCCGAGCCCACGGGCGGCGCCGGTGACCAGGATCCGGCGGCCCTCCAGCTTCATCGGGCGGCGAGCGCCGGTGCCTCGATCGCGAGGTTGCGCGCGATCTCCTGGAAGCAGTTCCAGCTCGAGCCGCGGCCGATGCCGGGCCCCGAATGCAGGTTGGCCGAGCAGTTGTAGACGTTGTCCAGAAGCAGCCGATAGGAGTTTGCGCCCGCGATCGGCCGGAAGCGCCCGAGCTGCGACGCGATCGTGCTGCCGGCCGAATAGCCGCCCTCGGCCATGTCCGGGCGCTGCCGCTCGATGTCGTCGGGGCCGTACACGCGCGCGGCAACCACGTTGTCCCTCGTCATGTTGGGCGCGTAGCGCTCCCACTCGCGAAGCAGGTTGTCCATGAAGCGGTCCTTCACCTCTCGCCAGGCGGAGTCCGAGAAGAGGCGGCGCGGCGCAGAGAACTCCTCGACCCCGACGATATGGCTGCCCGCGGGCGCGCGTGTCCCGTCCCAGATGCTGTCCACCGAGCAGAGGACGTAGGGGCGGCGGGCGAACCCCTCGGTGAAGATCTCCGGCTGGTAGCGAAGGGTCAGGTAGTCGATGTCCTTCGGGCCCCAGTAGAGGCGGGGCTGCTCGCCCACGCCCGGATTGTCCGTCTCGGCCGTGTAGCGCGGCGGCTCGTGGATGGCGAGGTTGGCCCAGAGCAGCTGGCCGCGGTCGTAGTGGATGTTCCCGATTCGCCGCGCGAGGTCCGGGTCGACGTTCGTGTCGCGCAGAAGGCGCAGAACCGTCTGAGGCAGCCCGAGATCGCTGACCACCAGCTCGGCATCGATCCGGGAGCCATCCGCCAGCTCGACCCCCGCCGCCCGGTCACCCTCGACGACGATGCGATCGACCTCGGCTGAGCTCAGATACTCGACCCCCATCCTCCGGCCGGCGGACATCAGGGCATCCGTGATCGCCTGGCTGCCGCCCACGGCGATCGCCGCCGGCTCGAAGGAGAGCGTGAGGGGCAGCACGTGGATCAGCCCCTGGAGACCCGGGACGTCGTCCGGGTAGCAGCCCGTCGAGGTCGTCGCGGCCCGCATGAAGAGGATGCGCATCTCGGTGCTCTCGAAGAAGTCGAAGGCAAGCTGTCGCAGGGTCATCAGCTGGTGCACCGGCTCGATGCAGCTGTCGGGGATCGCGAGCAGCTCCTCGAGGGGATCGGGGGTGCCCCAGGGCGGGGGCGCGCTGAAGCGATGCGCCCGGAACGCCCGCTTCCAGTGCCGCTCGTACGCCTCGAGCAGCCTCAGATACGTGTCGGCGTCTCGGGAGGAGAGCTTCGCGATCTGCTCGAAGGTCCGCCGGATGTTCTCCTCGGAGCGCTCCTGCTTCCCGGTGGATGAATCGATCACGCGGGACGCGGAGTAGCCGATGAACGACGAGCCGTCGTCGAAGATCATTCCCTCGTTCTGCTCGGGGAAGACGTAGCGGAGGCCCTCCGCGGCGAGGTCGAAGTCCCGGTAGGCCGGGTGCCCGTAGAAGCGGGTCCAGTGGCTGCAGTGGTTCATCAGGTACCCGGGCGCGGGGCCCTCGCTCGTGCAGGCCCCGCCGCCGAAGTGGGGCGTCCTCTCCAGGACGCAGACGCTCTGGCCCGCGCGCGCCAGGTAGCAGGCGATGATCGTCGCGTGGTGTCCGCCGCCCGCGACGACGGCGTCGTAGCGCGCGTCGCTCAAGAGACGATGGTGACGACGCCCTCGCCGCCGTCGACGCGGATCCGGTCGCCGGTCTTGATTCGCGCGGTCGCGTTCCCGGTGCCCACCACGGCCGGCATCCCGTACTCGCGGGCGACGATCGCGGCGTGGGACATGATCCCGCCGATGTCCGAGACGGCCGCGGCGACCTTCCCGAACACCGGCGTCCAGCTCGGCGAGGTGACCGGGGCGACGAGGATCTCGCCCTTTTCCAGGTCACCGATGTCCCGGACGTCGAGGATCACGCGAGCGGTGCCCTCGACGACCCCGGGCGAGCCGGCGAAGCCGCTCAGCGCGTCGCCTCCTTCGCTCTCGGCAGCCGCCCACTCCTGCACGCGCTCCGTCGTGATGCCCCAGAGCATGATCGTGAGCGGCTCGGTGATCGTCTCGGGCACCGCTCCGAGGGCCGGCGGCGGCGACCAGGCGCGCATCCCCTCCATGATCCGCTTGCGCTCGGCGACGATCGGAGGCCAGTAGCCGGGGCCGCGCGCGGCCGACCCGGCCGCCCAGGCGAGCCTCAGGTCGATGAGGGCATCAGAGACCTCGCCGCGCTGCAGGTAGAAGACATCCTCGGCGTCCTCCAGGAAGCCGTTCCGCGCGAGCAGGTCGCCGAACTCGCGCGCCTTGTTCCAGAAGACGGTGTGGTACCAGTGCTCCACGTAGAAGTTGTGGCTCTCCACATAGGGGAAGACCGTGCGGGAGAGGCCAAGGGCCTGGTCGAACGCCTGGCGAGCCTCGTCGTCAGGAAGGAGGGCTCGGTGCTCCGAGGCCACCCGGTCCCGCTCCGCCGTCACCGCGCCGAGGGGCCGCTCGATGTCCTCGCCCGCCTCGAGCCGCTCGATGTAGGAGCGCACGCCGGCGATCGGGATGGCGGGATCGTCGATCCACGAGCGGTGATGGTGGTAGAAGCCGTTGCCGTTGGAGTAGTTGAACCAGGGCGACTTCGTCTCGTCCCAGTCCGCGAGCCACGCCTTGCCCTCGTCGCTCCCGGACAGGGCGTCGCGCAGCGCCGGCTCGTCCGAGGCCGCGCCGACCGCGTCCGCGATCCCGTCCTCGACGGCGCGCTGCGCGAGGCGCTTGAGCTCCTCGTCCGGCCGGAAGAGGACCACGTCGATGCCGGAGACCATCGTCGCGATCGTCTGATCGGAGATGTCGGGAAACGACCGCTTGCAGAGCTCGTAGAAGACGAGGTATGCGGCGTAGCCCAGGTTGAGGAACTCGAAGTGGTACTGCCAGATCCGGTCGATGCTCTCGAGCAGGCGGTCGTACGCGACGAGCAGCGCGTGGCTCGACCCGAGGCCTCGCGCCTCGGTGACGACGGCCTCGTCCTCGACGTCCGGAAGGTCGGGCACCTCGAGCGCCTCGATCCCGCTGATCTCGTCCTCGACCTTCTGCTGCCAGCGGCCATACAGCTCATCCCAGTTCTGGAAGTAGAACCCCGCCCGCTTCTCGAACTCCTGCGCGCGCCGCCCGATCTCCGCCTCGTCGGTCACCGAATTGGCGCTCATGTAGACCCACCCGTAGAGGACGCGGTGGTCGATGCCGAGCGCGGGGGGCACCAGGAAGATCCGGGAATTGGCCTGTCCGAGGGCGAGGTACGGAGAGTCCGCGGTCACGAAGTCGAAGGGGAACATCGGCTCCGGGAAGTGCATGCCGTCCCGGAACCAACCGCGCCGCTCCTCGTTCTCCCGCCGCTCCTCGCTGAACAGGGCGTAGTAGGGGAACATCGATTCCCAGCCCTCGCAGCCTTCCGGCGCTGGCACCACGAAGGGGCTCAGGAAACCCTGGACACCGGTCTCGGCGGTCGCTGACATCTCATCCTCCTCCGTGGCTCTCCGTGACCCGACGTTACGGGTCCGGGGGTGATCCGATCAAGACCCGATTCCAGCGCCTGTGAAAGGCGGCGCCTATCATGGCCCGATGGAGTTGCGGCAGCTCTCATCCTTCGTCGCCGTCGCCGAGGAGCTCCACTTTCGCCGGGCCGCCGATCGGCTCCATCTGGCGCAGCCCAGCGTCAGCCAGCAGATCCGCACGCTCGAGGCGGAGCTGGGGGTTCAGCTCTTCCAGCGCAACCGCCGGGGCGCCGCACTCACCGCCGCGGGCGAGGCGTTCCTGCCGGAGGCGCGCGATCTGCTCGCGCGCGCGGATCAGGCCGCGACACTCGCTCGCTCGACGGGCGCCGGCGAGCGGGGCCGGCTCCGGCTCAGCCTGACCCGGTCGCTGACCGGGGGCATCGCCGGAGCGATCGTCGCGGAGTACCGCAGGCGATATCCCGCAGTAGACCTCGAGCTGAGCGTCGGCAACACCATGCTCCACGTCGAGCAGCTGCTGGAGGGGGATATCGACGTTGGCTTCGTCCGTCCTCCGCTCGAGCAGCCGGCCCTCGAGGAGCTGGTCCTCGGCAGGGAGCCGATGGTCTGCGTGCTCCCGAAGGGCCATCGGCTGACGAGGCGGACGACGGTGCGCCCAGAGGACCTCCGGGAAGAGCCGCTCGTCTGGTGGCCGGAGAGCCATGGGCCCGGCGCCTGGCGGGAGGTGCGCCGCGAGGTCTACGGCGATCCGCCCTGGCGGCCGATCGACCGGACGGAGCCCGAGGAGGAGCGGATCGTGTCGGCGGTCGCCGAGGGTGCCGGGATCTCGTTCATCATGCTCGAGCGCTCACGCAGCCTCCGCATCCCGGGGGCGGTCTACCGGCGGTTCGCCTCTCCGGAGCCCACCATGGGAATCGCCCTCGCCTGGCGCCGGGACGACGCGCTGCCGACGTTGCAGCGGCTCCGGGAGGTGGCCGCGGGCGCCGTCGGCGCGCCTGTGTAGTGCCTACCGCCGGGGCTGACGGCGATCCACCACCCGGACCGCCTTCCCCTCGCTGCGGGGCACTCCGCCGGGGTCGACGATCGTGACCGGGATCCGGATCCCCGTGTGGTCGCGGAGGAGGCCCTCGAGGCGCTCGGTGAGGGCCGGCCGGTCGATCTCAGGGTCGGCCGGCTCGCATTCGACGCTGACCTCATCCATCTGACCCGGGCGCTCGACGATCAGGCGGTAGTGGGGGCCCACCTCCTCGATGCCGAGGAGCAGCGCCTCGACGGTGGACGGGAACAGATTGACGCCCCGGACGATCAGCATGTCATCGAGCCTGCCTCGCAGCGCTGCGATGCGCGCCAGCGTCCGGCCGCAGGCGCAGGGCTCGGCGGTCAGCGAGCCGATATCGCCCGTGCGGTAGCGGATCAGGGGCTGGGCCTCCTTGAGCAGGGAGGTGAAGACCAGTTCCCCCTCCGCGCCCTCGGGCAGCGGCTCGCCGGTTTCAGGGTCGACCACCTCGACCAGGAAATGGTCCTCCTGGACGTGCAGGCCGTCGCGTGCATCGAGGCACTCCGCCGCGACACCGGGCCCGCACATCTCGGAGAGGCCGTAGAAGCTGACCGCGCTGATCCCGAGCTCTCGGTCGAGCTCTGTGCGCATCTCGTCGGTCCAGGGCTCGCCACCGAACAGGCCGAGCTGCAGCGCGAGGTCATCTGAATCGAGCCCCGCATCGCGGGCGGCCTGGGCGATGACGAGCGCGTAGGAGGGTGTGGCGCAGAGCACCTGGCCCCCGAGGTCCGAGAGCAGCATCGCCTGGCGCGCCGTGAAGCCGCCCGAGACGGGGATCACCGTGGCCCCGATCCGCTCCGCCCCGTAGTGGAAGCCGAGCCCGCCCGTGAAGAGGCCATAGCCGTTCGCGTTGTGAACGACCATGCCGGGGCGGACGCCGGCGGCGGTCATGCAGCGCGCCATCACCTCGCTCCAGGCATCGAGGTCCGCCCGGGTGTAGCCGACCACGGTCGGCTTGCCGTGCGAGCCGCTGGAGGCGTGCACGCGCACCAGGTCCTCTCGCGGGACCGTCAGGAGTCCGAACGGATAGTGGTCGCGGAGGTCCTGCTTGCGGGTGAATGGGAGTCGGGCGACGTCGTCGAGCGAGGAGATATCGCTGGGGCCGGCGACACCGGCCTCGTTCAGGCGGCTGCCCAGCGGCGGCTGCGAGGAGATCGTTCGCTCCACCGTGCCGCGGAGCCGCTCGAGCTGGAGCTCCCGGAGCCGCTCGCGGGGCCCGGTCTCGACCGGGTCCCAGACCGTCGCCTCAGAGCTGGCGCTCTTTGGCATTCCAGTGCTCCTCGAGGTTGCTGACCAGAGCCGGACTGAAGTGGCAATGGGCCTGCTCCTTCGAGAAGGTCGCCATGTACCGGCGGAAGACGTCGAGCGGCTCCTCGCCGACGCGGAGGGCGCGGCGGTTGGCGGCCGCGTTGATCAGTCCCGAGCTGGTCAGTGCCGCCACGCGCGCCGCGATCGCCTCATCGACGGCATCGGGCTCGACCACTTCGTCGCAGAGAAGCTCCGCGGGCGGGACTCCGGCCTCGAACTCCCGTCCGGAGAGGATCGCCTGCCGGGCCAGGCGGTCGCCGACCGATCGCGGCATCCGCAGGGGTGACGCCCCCGGGATGATCCCCTCCTTGCGTGCGGGCAGGAAGAGCCGGCAGCCGCGGGCCGCGATCACGTGGTCCATGACGTGAAGAAGCTGGCAGGCGCCGCCGATCGCGTAGGTCTCGGCGGCACAGACCCAGAGCTTCTCGGTCGTCTCCTCCGGCTGATCGGGGCGGTGCTCGGCCCCCGACAGTCCCCGGTAGATCTTGTTGACGTAGCCGAGGTCGCGCGTGATGAAGAACAGGAACGGGAGCTGCCCGAGGTACAGCCGGGTCAGGTTGAGCCCGGAGCCGAAGATCCGCGCACCGGCGTAGCGCGGATGGTCGACCACGCCACCGCGCATCACGCCGATCTCGATCTCGGGGTCGAGCAGGATCAGGTCGACCGCGCACTCGGTGGCCCGGAGCGTCGTGTCGTCCTCCGCGTTCAGGTGGCGGGGGTTGCGGATCTCCAGGTGGCCCGCCCTGCCCTCGCGGCGCACCTGGACCGTGCCGAGATCGGCCGAGCCGGTGGCGCGGAAGTCGTCGAGCCGCTCGAGCGCCTCGCCGGTGGGTCGGAGCATCGCCCAGACGAGATGCGCACCCGCGCGGGGCGAGGCGAGCACGTGCGAGAGGAAGAGGCCCTGGGCGATCTCGATGCCCTGCTTGTCGGCCAGCCTTCGATCGGACTCGGCGGCCAGCTGATCGCGGCCCGGGACGAGCCCCGGGTAACGCAGGGCGGCGGCGTCGAGCAGCTCATCGTCGCGCAGCGCCTTGGAGAGACCGTCGGTGAGCTCGTCGTAGATCGCCTCGGCGTTCGAGCGCAGGAACTCGTCCCGCCCCTCGTCGGTCCAATCGGTCGTCTCTGAGCTAAGTGTCAGAAAACCTGACAATATCTCAGTCCGAGCGTGATGGCACGCGTGGAGGAGATCGGATCGGTGCTCTGGACGCCGCCCGCGGACGTCCGCGAGACGACGCAGGTTGGCCGCTACCTCGGTTGGCTGCGGGAGGAGAGGGGAATCGACCATGCCGGATACGACGAGCTCTGGCGCTGGTCGGTCGACGACCTGGAGGGCTTCTGGGGGTCGCTCTGGGACTTCTTCGAGATCCGGGCGCACACCCCGTACGAGCGGGTGCTCGGCTCGCGCGAGATGCCCGGCGCCGAGTGGTTCGTGGGCTCCCGTCTCAACTACGCCGAGCACATGGTGGGGCGCGACGAGGACGCCGATCGCGTGGCGGTGCTGGCCCGGTCGCAGACCCGCGCCGACTTCGAGCTCACCTTCGGCGAGCTGCGCGAGCAGGTCGCGCGCGCCCGGGCGGGCCTGCTGCGGCTCGGGATCGGGCCCGGCGACCGGGTGGTCGCCTATCTGCCCAACGTCCCGGAGACGCTGGTCGCGTTCCTGGCCGCGGCGAGCCTGGGAGCGATCTGGGCCACCTGCGCGCCGGAGTTCGGGCCGCGCAGCGTGATCGACCGCTTCGGCCAGCTCGAGCCGAAGCTGCTCCTCGCGATCGCCGGCTATGCCTACGGCGACAAGCCGATCGACCGCCGCGCCGAGGTCGCCAAGCTCCGCGAGGCGTTGCCCAGTCTCGAGCACGTCGTTCACGTCCCCTACGCGGGGGGTCCCGGCGATGCCCTGCCCGACTGCACGGAGTGGGACGAGCTGCTCGCCGAGAGCGGGCCGCTCGAGTTCGACCCGCTCGGCTTCGACCACCCGCTCTGCGTCCTCTTCTCCTCCGGGACGACCGGCCTGCCGAAGGCGATCGTCCATCGCCACGGCGGCATCCTGATCGAGGCCTTTAAGAACCAGGGCCTGAGCTGGGACCAGCAGCCCGGCGACAGGCTGCTCTGGTTCACCACCACCGCCTGGATGATGTGGATGGCTCTGGTGAACTCGCTGCTGTTGCGGGCCTCGATCGTGATGCTCGACGGCAATCCGATGTATCCGGACCTCTCGGCTCAGTGGCGCCTCGCCGAGGAGCTTCGGCCGACGCTGATGGGCGCCGTTCCCGCCTTCTTGATGGCCTGCCGCAAGGGAGGCGTCGACCTCCGCGACATGGATCTCTCCAGCATCCGCCAGTTCTGCGCCGCCGGCTCGCCACTTCCGCCCGAGGGATTCGACTGGATCTACGAGCAGCTCGGCTCCGACGTCCTTCTCAACGTCGGCAGCGGTGGGACGGACGTCTGCACCGGGATGGTCCAGGGCAGCCCGATGCAGCCCGTCTACCGGGGCGAGATCGCCGGCTGCTGCCTGGCGGTGGACGTGGCGGCGTTCGACGAGAACGCGCAACCCGTGGTGGGCGAGCTGGGCGAGCTGGTGATCAGGCAACCCATGCCCTCGATGCCGGTCGGCTTCTGGAACGACCCCGGTGACGAGCGCTACCGGGCCGCCTACTTCGAGCACTTCCCGGGCGTCTGGCGACACGGCGACTGGATCATGTTCACCGAGCGCGGCAGCTGCGTGATCACCGGGCGCTCCGACGCGACCCTGAATCGCGGTGGCGTCCGCCTCGGGACCGGCGAGGTCTACTCGGTGGTCGAGGGGCTCGAGGAGGTCCAGGAGAGCCTCGTCGTCCACATCGAGGACCCCGAGGGCGGGGCGGGCGAGCTGATCCTGTTCGTGGCGCTCGTCGAGGACACCGAGCTCGACGACCAGCTCCGCGGGCGAATCGCCTCAGAGCTCCGCGGCGCCCTCTCGCCCCGGCACGTTCCCGACACGATCGAGGCCGTCCCCGCGATCCCGAAGACGCTGACCATGAAGAAGCTCGAGCTGCCGGTGAAGCGGATCATGCTCGGCGATTCGCCCGAGAAGGTGGCGAGCAGGGACGCCCTCGCTGATCCGCAGGCGCTCGACGCGTTCGTCGCCTACGCGTCGCAGCGCGGCTCCGAGCGTCGGCGCTACATCACACGCTAGGCGCCCTTCCATGCGAAAAGGGTGTGATCTTCAAAGCGCTGCTCTTCGTCCAAAGCGCCTACTCCGACAGCCCGGCGGCTTCGAGGACCTCGTCTCTGCTGCCGTAATAGTCAAGTCGCACGCACTTGCCTTCTCTCAGCGTCCACACCGCACCGTCGATGCGTTCGACATCGACGCCACTATGGCGACCCCTGGCGTGAACGCGGAGAACCGCGACGACGCGCTCACCGGCCTCGATGAATTCCTCCGGATCCCAACTCCAGTTTTCCCAACTGCTCTCCCAATCGGCCTGCCAGCGAGACAGCCCTTCCAACCCCCGGTACTCACCGGACTCCGGTATGTCGTGATCGTAGGC
Source organism: uncultured Solirubrobacterales bacterium (assembly GCA_963728875.1). Lineage (GTDB taxonomy): Bacteria > Actinomycetota > Thermoleophilia > Solirubrobacterales > 70-9 > DASUPK01. The sequence continues at coordinate 394,821 of CAVSLJ010000001.1, read as the reverse complement.
CTCGATCTCCGGGTCGAAAACTGCAAAGGCAGATTCCAGGTCGCCGCCTAGGAACGCGTCATAGAAACGGCGCACGATCTCGACGTTCTCCTGCGACATCGCCCATGCAGTATCTCTCGACTGAGTGCTGCTTTTCCATGAAGGCGGCGGTTGGAAATCACCCCTCTATCCGTGGAAGGGGGCTATCCGCTAGGCGCTCTTGGCGATCAGCCCGCTGAAGAAGTCGGTGTCCGCCTTCTCGAGCTGGCAGAGCTCGAGGTAGTGGCCGAGCTGGGCGGTCGTGTCGACGTAGGCGAGCCTGGCGCGATCGGGAATCAGGATCGTGTACTCGAATGACAGCCCGTGCTCGCCGAGCAGCTTCTCGACGCCGGCCCAGGGCTCGTCGCCGAGCGGAACCAGTGTCGCGAGGTGGTGGAAACCGAGCATGCCCCCGTTCCCGGGCAGGAAGCGACGGTAGAAGTCGACCTCGCCGGAGACCGGCTCGATCAGCTCGATGATCATGCCTCCGCGGGCCCCCATCGCCACCCGCGGCTCCCACTCGACGGGCTCGCCACCCTTCATGAAGGTGGCTCCCTCCACCGGCACCTCGGTGGAGTTCTCGATCCCGAACAGCTCGCGCAGCTCCTCCATTCCGCGGTCGAGATCGGGGGTGACGTAACAGACCTGCCATACGTTCGCGAACAGGTCGCCGATGGCCTCGATCGGCCGCGGATCGGTGAAGAGCCCGGAGGCGGGACGCGGTGCGCCGGGGCTCACGCCGGAACCTCGCTCTTCGCACGCTGATGCAGGAGGTGAGCGAGCTCGTCGATCCTGGAGAGCTGTGGATGATGGCCCGAGGCCAGCTCGATCACGTCGGTGATCTCCCGGTCCCTCACCATCCGGCGCTGCAGCCCCGGCGGCACGATGCGGTCCTCGGTGCAGAGCACGTAGGTCCGGGGGATCCGGTCGAACTCCCGGTTCAGGGAGACGGGCGCAGTTAGCGGAGCGAACGCCTGTGAACCCGTTCTGCTCACCGCCCAGTCCATCACCTCGGGCGGGCAGTCCCCGTTCGACGCCTGGCAGGTCGACTCCGGCAGGGTCCCGATCGGTGGGTCGCCCGAGACGACGACCGTCTGCTGCACGAGGTCGTCGGCCCCCTCGGGCAGGCTCGTCAGGTCGACCAGGCTCTGGCCGTCGCCAGGCGCGAAGGCCGCCACGTAGACGAGGCGCTTGACACGCTCGGGCCGGCGGGCCGCCGCCTCCGAGATGACGATGCCGCCCATGCTGTTGGCGACCAGGATCGACGGCTCTGGGCTGGCGTCCAGCAGCTCGCAGATCCGTTCTGCGTAGGCATCCAAGGTCACCTCCTCCACGGGTGTCCGGTCGTCTCCGGATCCCGGCAGGTCCGGTGCCTCGACCGAGTGCCCGATCTCCTCGAGCCGCTCGGCGAGCGGCTCCCAGATCCAGCTGCCGACGAACGCTCCATGAACCAGCACGAATCTCATGCGGGCACCCCCTGGCGGGCGAGCTCGTCGATGGCGCGGACCAGCTCATCGGGGGCGGAGAGGTGGGGCACGTGATCGGTCTCGAGCTCGATCACGGGGCTGACGCCGCGCTCCTTCATCATCCGGCGCTGCAGGGCGGGCATGTTGGCCTGGTCCCGGGTGCAGTGGATGTAGCTGCGAGGGATGTTCTCGTAGCCGTCGGTGAGATGGGCGGGATCCATCATCGGGACGGCCGGCTGGGGCCTCTGCATCCCGGCTGCCCATTTGGCGACGTCGGGGGGCGCCAGGTTGTAGAAGGCGATGATCGAGTCCTCCTCGGAGAGCTCGGCGATCGGGGGCTCGCCGGAGACGACCATCGTCGCCTGGACGTGGTCACCCTTCCCCTCAGGTAGCTCGGTCAGGCCGACCAGGCTCTGGCCCTCCCCGGGAAGAAACGCGGCGACGTAGATCAGCGACGCGACGCGGCCCGGGCAGCGCGATGCAGCCTGGGTGACGGCCATGCCGCCCATGCTGTGCCCGACCAGGACGGCCTGCTCGGGGCTCGCGCCGAGCACGTCGCAGATCCGCTTGGCGTAGAGGTCCAGGTTGATCTGCTCCAGCGGCGTGTGGTCGTCGCCGGCGCCGGGCAGATCGAGGGTCTCCACCTTGTGTCCCGCCGCTTCCAGGGGTTCCACCACCTTCTCCCAGATCCAGGCCCCGCCCCAGGCGCCGTGAACCATGACGATCCTCGCCATCTACTCCTCCTCGCTCATGGGGTCAGGACCACCTTTCCGTGCAGCGCTCCGGCCTCGACCAGGCGGTGGGCCTCCGCGGCTTCGGCGAGCGGCAGCGTCCGATCGACCCGGGTGCGGAGCCTCCCCGCGGTGACGGCGTCGACCAGCTCGCGCAGCGCCTCCCGGTCGTGATGAACGAGAAACGACTCCTGGCGGATCCGGCGCTCCGGAGGCGCCTCGGGCGGGCGCCGGGTGCTGACTATCGCCCCACCGTCCTGGACCGCCGCGAAGGCCGCTTCGCCGAGCGGCACGGCATCGAAGATCGCGGGCACCGGGTCGATCGCGCCGAGATCCATTCCGCGCGGCAGGACCTCGGCGGCCCCCAGGGTGTGGGGCCACCGTTCATCGTCCCGGCCGGCCTGCGCGATCACCCGGTGCCCGGCTTCGGCGGCGAGCTGCACCGCGAAGCTTCCGACCGCGCCGCTCGCGCCGGTGACGAGGAGATCGCACTCCTCCGGCGGATCCAGCAGCTCGAGCCCCTGCCGTGCGGTCAGCGCGTTCAGCGGGATCGTGGCGGCCGTCTCGTAGTCAAGTCCGTCGGGCATGGGCACCAGCCAATCGGCCTCGAAGGCGACGGACTCGGCGTAGGCGCCCACCGAGCCTCCGGCGTCGTACCACTGGACCATCCCGACCACGCGATCGCCGGGTTGGAGGTCCTCGACGCCGTCGCCAGCCGCCGTCACCTGTCCGGCCAGGTCCCAGCCGAGCACGAAGGGCGGATCCGGGGGAGTGACACGCCCGGCGCCCTGACGCGCCCCGAGGTCGGTCGGGTTCACGTTCGCCGCCCGGACCCGAACGACGACCTGGCCCGCGCCCGGCTCGGGGTCGGGGCGCTCGGCGACCCGCAGCATCTCCGGCCCCCCGAGCTTCGTCACCTCGACAACCCTCATCCCCGGTTCAGCCGGCGCCGTTCTGATGGGGGAGCAGTACCGCTCGCCCGGTGATGTCGCCCTCGCGAAGCCTGCCGAGCACCTCGTTCACCTCGTCGAGCGGATGGGTCTCCGTCTTCAGCGTGATCCTGCCGGCCGCGTGGAGCTGCACGACCTCCCAGAGGTCGGTCCAGCTGCCGACCAGGTTGGCGACGAGAGTCTGCTCCTGGCTCACCAGCGCGACCGAGGGCATGGCGATCGTCCCCCCGAAGCCCACGATCGAGTAGGTGCCCCGCTGGGCGAGCATGCCGAGGCCATCGGCGTGCGTCTGATCGATGCCGACGAAGTCGAGGACCAGGTCGGCGCCGTGGCCTTGGCTGAGCTCCCACACGGACTCGACCGCGCCGTCCGCCTCGATGGCCCAATCCGCTCCGAGCTCCTCCGCGAGCTTGCGGCGATCGGGATGAGGATCGACGACGAGCACCGTGCCGCCGCCGAGCTCCCGCGCGAGCTGCAGGCCGATGTGGCCGACTCCGCCGGCCCCGAGGACGACGGTCACGGAGCCGGGGAGCATCAGGTGGGCGACCCTCTTGATGGCATGGTAGGCGGTGATTCCAGCGTCCGAGTGCGGCGCGACATCCACCGGATCGACCCCGAGCGGGAGCGGCACGATCTGTCGCTCGCCGACGACCAGGTACTCGGTGAAGCCTCCGTCAAGGGTCAGTCCGGTGAACTGATGGCGCTCGCACTGCATGTCGAATCCCCTGCGGCAATTGACGCAGACGCCGCAGCTGTGCGCCGGGTAGATCAGCACCGGGTCGCCGACCCGGACGCTCGTGACCAGGTCCCCGACCGCTTCCACGCGGCCGCCGTTCTCATGGCCGAGCACGCGGGGGACGTCCATCCCCGCCGGGCCCATCTCGCCGTCGATCGCGTGCAGATCCGTCGAGCAGACCCCCGCCGCCTCGATCTTCACGCGCACCTGGTTGGGGCGGGTGAGCTCGGGCTCGGGGCGTTCCTCCAGCTCGAGAGGATGGTTGTACTCGTTCAGTACCGCCGCCTTCACGCCGTGACCTCCGCTGCCCGTGCGCTCAGGTAGTCGTTCGGGTCCTCGTCCAGGTGCTGGGCGAGCCGGTCGGCGAGGGCCATGATCGTCAGCGAGGGGTTCACCGAGAGGGTGCGCGTGAAGAGCGAGGCGTCGCCGACGAACAGCCTCTTTACGTCGTGCGACTCGCAGTTCTCGTCGACCACCGATCGCTCGGGATCTGATCCCATGCGGCAGGTCCCCTGCACGTGCGTGCTCGCCGGCCCTGTCCACGCGATCCGAGTTGCTCCGGCGGCCTCCATCACGCGGCGGGCATAGTCCTGTCCGTTCTTCATCCGCTCGAGCTCGACCGGATCGAAGTGGGCCTCGAAGCTCTCCGCGCCGTCCTCGCCGACGACCACGCGGCCGTTGTTCTCGTCGTTGGCGAGGATCAGGATCCCGTTCCAATTGCGGTACCGGCGGACCGCCTCCACCAGGCGCTCGCCCCACATCGGCCCGTCCTCGTCCGAGATGCTGGTCGCGAAGCCGATCGGGTCCTGGATGGTGGAGGCCTCGAGCACGAAGCCGCCGTCCTCGTCGCGCATGAAGTCCATGCAGTGCGAGGTGATGGGATAGACGCGGTGGGCGTCCTGGACCTCGTCGAAGAGGCCGAAGACGAAGGCGGCGGGGTGGAGGCCCAGGTTGCGTCCGATCCACCCGCTGCTGGGTGAGCCTCCGCTCGCCTCGGGCAGCCCGGAGCGGATCAGGAGCTGCGGCGTGTTCAGTGCACCGGCGGCGACCACCACGGCGCCCGCCTCGATCGTGTGGGACCGGCCGTCCGCATTGGCGTATTCGACGCCCGTGGCCTCGAGACCGCCGTTGTGCTGATCGAACAGGACTCGCTCCACCGGCGAGCCGGACCGGAGGTCGAGCTTGCCGACAGCGGTGGCGTCGTGGATGTAGGTGTTCATCGTGTTCTTGCCGGCGTTGGTCGGGCAGCCCTGCAGGCATGACCCGCACTTCATGCAGTTGACGTCCGTGTAGGAGTCGACCGGCTCGAGCTGCGAGCCCAGCTCGCGGAAGCCGGCATCGAGCGCCCGCACGCACTCCGGCCAGTCGGCCCGCTCGCGGACGCCCAGGTACCTCTCGACCCGTTCGTAGTGCGGGCCGAGGTCCTCGACCCCGAAGGGCTTGCCGCGGTCGCCGACCAGGCCGCTCGCCTCGTGCCACTTCGCGAACTCGAAGTCGTGGGCGCGGAAGGAGACCTTGGTGTTCATCGTGGTCGTTCCGCCGACGCAGCGGCCGCCGAACATCGGCACGGTGCCGCCGGCGCCGCCGTCGACCATCGCCATGCGGAGCGGCCACCAGAAGTCATGTGCCGCCTTCGCCTCCCAGCGGACGAAGTCGGCGGCGGTCAGATGAGGGCCGGCCTCGAGCAGCACCACGTTCCGACCGCGCTGCGCGAGCTCCCCTGCCACCACGCCGCCGCCCGCACCGGATCCCACGACGACGACGTCGAAGCTCTCGCTCATCCGGGCACTCCCATGAAGGACCAGTCGTGCCTGATCCGATCGGCGAGCGGGAAGCGGAAGTCGATCTCCTCCCAGGCGCCCGGTCCCTCGGCGCCGGGAGCGACGAAGTCGCTGTAGTAGGCCTCGCAGGCGAGCGCCCTCAGCATCATGAACTCCGGCGTGTCCGTCCGCTCGGCGAGCGCCTCGGCGCCTCCGTCGGCGAGCGCGTCGATTGCGCCCAGTGTCATCGCCCGAGTTCCCTCGTCGACCATCGCGAGCTTGGCGTCGATATAGACGGCCGGCTCGACCCGCGCAGACCCCGGCACGATCGTCTCGCAAAGCGCCGCCAGGGCCGAGGCTCGGCCTTCATCCAGGATCAGCCAGCTCCTCTCCGCCACGGCCACGCACCCTATAGGCAAGACGACAATAAAACAAGCTATTTGACAGATACCTACCTACGGCTCCGCGGGAGGCACGGGTTGGCGGCGACCTTAGTGCCTGACGCCTGGAAGGAGCGCTTTCACCTGCGAGAACCAGCCCGCCTCGCTAGGGTCCAGCCCAGATGTGAGCGACCAGGGCTCAGCGTTCGAATGGCGCCGCAAGCGCGACCGCGTGGACAAGTTGCTCGAGCGGGTCGAGCATTCACCTCAAAGCCTGCTCTCGAGGGGTCTGGTCACCATCCCCCAGAAGCGGAGGGTCTACGAGGAGGGCATCGCAGGCCGGGCTGAGATCCTCAAGTCCCCGGGGGAGCATTCCCGCTCCGAGATCGACGAGAACGTCGGGCGCTTTCATGTTCGCGTCGAGCTCCCCGGGGAGGAACCGTACGACGTCAAGATCACGCAGTCATTCAGCTTCGGCTACGAGGCCGAGGCGTTGAAGCAGGGGAAGACGGTCGAGTGCCGGGTCGATCCGGAGAACCGCAAGCGCGTTCTGCTGGTGGCCCCCGAGCCGAACCACCAGATCGACCAGGAGGTGCGCTCCCTGGAGGCTCCGCAGCAGACCAGCGCTGCCGCCACCGTCGCTGCCGGCAAGCCTGCGGTGGGAACCGTGAAGTCCGCCGAGCCCAGCGAGATGCCGGCCCCGCCCGGCAGCGATGGGAAGATCTGGGAGATCAGCCTGGAGCTGCGCTCGGAGAGCGAGCGGAGGCCGTGGGAGGTGACGATCTACCAACGCGTCCCCAGCGGTGCCGAGGAGCTGCTCGCCCCCGGATCAGAGCTCAAGGTGGGCTACGCGAAGCGCAAATCGAGCCGTGACGTCGCGATCGACTGGCTGGGCTCGAGCGGAGGTCGCCTTTCCTAGGAATCGCGGCCCAAGAGGAGCCGCAAGGGGACTCAGCGACGGAGCAGATCAATTCTGTCGATGTCGCGGACTCAGCGTCATTCCTTTGCGCGAGAACCAGACGCGCGGCGAATAGACGCGCTCCCAGTGCAAAGCGCGGTGCTTAAGCCCGGACCCTTCTAGGCGGGCGCCAGTCCCATCGCGGCCCGTGCCGCCGCGTAGATCTCGTCGGCCCCGGGCAGATAGGCGTCCTCGACCGGCGGGCTGAGCGGGACCGGTTCGAACGGGGCGCCGACTCGCTCGATCGGGGCGTCGAGGTCGTCGAAGGCCGCGTTCTGGACCTCGGCGGCGATCTCGGCGCCGAAGCCGCCGTGCTCGACGGCCTCGTGCGCGACCACCAGATGGTTGGTCCGCCTGACCGACTCGACGATCGCATCGAGGTCGAGCGGCAGCAGCGTCCGCGGGTCGATCACCTCGGCCTCGATGCCGTCGGCGGCAAGGCGGTCGGCCGCGGCCAGCGCCTCCCCGACCATCCGCGAGAGGCCGACGATCGTCACGTCGCCGCCCTGGCGGGCAACCCGGGCGTTGCCGATCGGCACGGGCTCGAGGCCGGCGGGTACATCCTCCTTGCGGAAGTAGAGGTTCTTGTGCTCGATGAAGACCACCGGGTTGGGATCGGCGATCGAGCTGATCAGCAGCCCCGCGGCGTCCGCAGCGTTGCTCGGCATCACCACCTTGAGCCCGGGGATGTGGGTGACCCAGGCCTCCAGGCTCTGCGAGTGCTGCGCCGCGCCCCGCGAGCCCGCGCCGCCCTGGGTGCGCAGCACGAGGGGCACCCGGAGCTGGCCGCCGGACATGAAGTGGGCTTTGGCCGCCGCATTGACGAGCTGATCGAGGGCGAGGGTGAGGAAGTCGATGAACATGATCTCCAGCACCGGCCGCCTGCCGGATTGGGCGGCGCCGATCGAGACGCCGCAGATCGCCGCCTCGCTGATCGGCGTATTGATCACGCGCTCGGTGCCGAACTCCTCGGCCAGGCCGGCGGTCACCGTGTACGGCCCGCCCTCGGCGACGTCCTCGCCGATCACCAGCACGCCGTCGTCTGCGCGCATCGCTTCAACGAGCGTCGCGTTGAGCGCTTTGACGAAGGTCGTCTGCCCACCCGCAGGCGCCGGGCTCAGGTCCGGCGCCGACGCAGCGGGAGCGTAGACGAGCCCCATCGCCACCTCGGGGTCCGGGAACGAGCTGGCCCGGCCGAACTCGACCGCAGCCTCGACCTCCTCCCGCGCCTCGGCCTCGACGGCCGCCGCGGTCTGATCGTCGAACCAGCCCCCCTCGGCCGCGGCGCGCTGAAAGCGCTGGATCGGGTCCTTCTGCTGCCACTCCTCGTCGGCGAGCGCTTCCCGGTACTGCGCCGGATCGCCGACGTAGTGGCCGCTCAGCCTGTGGGTGAGGCACTCGAGCAGCATTGGTCCCTCGCCCTTGCGCGCCGCGGCGAGAAAGCGCCCGCACGCCTCCCGGACCGCGGCCACGTCATTCCCGTCGACCGTCTCGCGGGTGAGCTCGTACGGAGCGACCACGTCGCTGACGCGCTCGACGTTGGTGTGGGCGGAGCGCGGGGTGAACTCGGCGAAGCCGTTGTTCTCGCAGACCAGGATCAGCGGGAGGCCCCAGAGCGTCGCGAGGTTGACGGTCTCGTTGAAGTGGCCGGCCTGCACCGCACCGTCGCCGAAGAAGACGACGGTGACCGCCTCGGTGCCGTCCAGGTGGGCCGCGAGGGCACTCCCGAGTGCGATCGGCACATTGCCACCGACGACGCCGGTTGCGCCCATCAGGCCGTGCTCGAGGTCGACCAGGTGCATCGAACCGCCCATGCCGCGGCAGAGCCCGTCCTCGCGGCCCATCAGCTCGGCCATCACCCGGTCCATCGGCGCGCCCTTGGCGAGGGCGTGCCCGTGGGCGCGGTGCCCGGAGTAGACGTTGTCGTCGTCGGTGAGCTGCGTGCAGACTCCGGCCGCGACGGACTCCTGGCCGAGGCTGAGGTGAATCAGGCCGTGGACCTCGTCGGCTGGCTTCAGCTGCCCGACCCGCTCCTCGAAGGCGCGGATCCGCCACATGGTGCGCAGCAGATCGAGCGCGACGTCGCTCTCGAGCTTCGTCTTCGGCTTGGCGGGGGCGCGCGCCAAGTTACGCGGCGACCGGCTGGAACTGCGACATGGTCGCCTCGAACGCGTGCCGGTACATCTGTTCGATCGGCTCCGCCCGAAGCTCGTCCGAGAGGACCTCGATTCCCCAGGCATCGTCGTAGCCCGTCTCCTGCGCCGCTCGGATGTAGCCGCGGATGTCGAACTCGCCCTCGCCCGGCAGCTTGCGGAACCTGGTGGTCTCCTCGATGTGGTCCTCCATCCATTCATGCTTGCCGTCGCTGAGCTCCACCCAGGTCAGGTACTCGAGCGGGATCCGCTTCAGGTCGTCCGGCGCGATTCCGAGCTTCGCCATGTGCCAGGTGTCGATCACCAGGCCGCCGTTCTTCGCGCCGGCTCCCTCGACCACCTCCAGCGCCGCGTCCAGGTTGTCGACGTTGACGTCGAAGGGCATGAACTCGTAGGCGATCACCGCGTCGGTCAGATCAGACGCGTGGTCGCAGAGCTCGGCGTAGCGCTCGGTGAGCTTGGGGAGCTCGCACTCGACGCCCGGGATGTTCCCGACCTTGACGTGGTGAGCGCCGAGCGCCCCAGCCGCCTCCAGCAGCAGGTCCCGCAGCTCGTCCGCCTCCCTGCGGCCCTCAGTCCCTTCGTCCTCAAAAAATCCCCAGATGAATTCCAGCTCCAGGTAGCGCAGTCCGTTGTCGTCGAGCAGCTGCTTGATCTCCGCGAGGCCGCGGCTCTCCTTGTCATGGACGAGATCGGCGTGCCAGATGCCGATCCCCTTCATCCCGGCCCTGGCCGCCTCTGCGCAGCGGTCGCCGAAGTCGAAGTTGCTCCATTCCTGACCCTGGTGCGGCTGGGTGGGGCCCGCGGTCGTCCAGTACGCGCCCACCAGCTCGACGTCGTTTTCAGTTGCCATGCGTCACTCCTCCTTGCCGCCCTCGGCGGGCATCACGTTGATCTCGATCTTGACCCCGTTGGGGTCATCGAAGAACAGCTGTCGCATCCCGATCCCGGGGACCGTGTTCTGCCTGGGCTCGACCCCGGTCCGCTCGAGCCTCGCCATCGCCTCGGCGTGGTCGTCCCCGGAGAAGGCGAGATGGTCGAGGGTGCCGGTGCCCTGCGCCGGCGGCGACGCGGGGTTCCCGGTGGCCTCGGAATGCGCCGCGTAGGCGTCCCGGTCGGCGACGTGCACGCAGGGGACGCCTTCGGCGTAGAGCCAGTAGCCCGGGAACTCCAGGGGCGGGCGGTCGCCGACCTCCAGCCCCAGCGCGTCGCGGTAGAAGTCCCGCGTTCCCTCGATGTCCTCGGTGAGCACCAGGACGTGGTCCAACCTGGTCAGCGCCATTGCGAGCTCACCACCGGCGCCGCGGCCGCGTTACGCAGCCGCGGCCGGAACCTCGCCGACGACCTGCCGCGCCGCGGAGACGATCTTCTCGGCGGTGGGGGAGATGTACTCCTCCTGGACCTGGTTGGCGGCGACCGGCGCGTCCGTCCGTGCGACCCGGGCGACGGACGCCTTCAGGGAATCGAGCCCCTTCTCGCTCACCAGCGCTGCGATCTCGGACGCGATTCCGCAGTGCATGCGGCCCTCGTCGGTGACCACGAGGTGCCCGGTCTTGGCGACCGAGTCGAGGATCGTCTTCTCGTCGAGCGGGACCAGCGTCCGGAGGTCGATCACCTCCGCGTTGATCCCCTCGCCCGCCAGCTCCTCGGCGGCGCCCAGGGCGATCGACGTCATCATCGAGCAGGCGACGATGGTCACGTCGCTGCCTTCCCGTGCCACGTTGGCCTCGCCGAAGGGGATCTCGAAGTCGCCATCGGGAACGTCGTCCTCGGCGCCGTAGCCGAACGCATGGGTGAGCACGATCGTCGGGTTGTCCGACTTGATCGCCGTCGTCAGCAGCCCCTTGACCTCCTTCGCCCCGGAGGGGGCGGCGATCTCGATCCCCGGCAGGTTCCAGTACATCCCGAAGGGGCTCTCGGAGTGCTGAGCACCGCCCCCGTGCAGGAGGCCGTGGCTGATGTGCAGCGTCACCGGCACGCCGATCGTGCCGCCCGACGAGGTCCGCGCGGTGGAAATCTCGTTGGCGATCGAGGAGATCGCCGGATAGGTGAAGGAGGCCAGCCCGAGGTGAGCGAACATCCGGTGCCCGACCATCGCCGCGCCCGCAGCCATCGCCGTGTAGGCGGCCTCGGAGCACGGGGGAAAGAGGATCCGGTCCCCGTAGCGCTTCTGGAAGGGCTCGAATTGCATGCCCTCCGGGCCGATCCCGAGCACCTCGTTGCCCATCACGACGAAGTTCGGGTCCTCGTCCATGAACCTGCTCAGCACGTCGAGCATCGCGTCGGCGTAGTTCTTGGTCGGCATCGGATCCTCCTTACGCGAAGACGTGTTCGAGGGCGGACTCGGGCGTGGGGCGGGGGCTCTCCAGCGCGAACTCGCGCGCCTCGGCGATCCGCGCGGCCTGCTGTTCGTCCATCGCGGTCAACTCGTCCTGGCTGACGTCGCCGGAGGAGAGCAGCTTGCGCGCGTAGATCAGCACCGGGTCGTGGTCGCGGTACCAGTCAGCGTGCTCGCCGGAGATCGCGGAGTCGTCCCACGCCATCGAGATGTCGAGCTCGCCGGTGGTCAGCTCCGGCCAGAGCGGCTGGCTGCCCGCCCACCGCTCGGTCACGGCGTGAATGAAGAACGGGCCCTTGCGGGCGCGGCAGTGCTCGACCGCCTTGACGGCGAGCTCGTTGACCGCCTCCAGGTCCCGCCCGTCGACGGTCTCGACCGGGATCCCGAAGGTCTTCGGGATCGTGGTCAGGTCCTTGACGGCGGAGACCGAGGTCGGGAACCCGCCGCCCGCGGAGCCCAGCGCCCCCTCGCTGTTGTTCTCGCAGACGAACAGCACTGGCAGCTCGTAGAGGGCGGCAAGGTTGAGGGACTCGTAGGCGATCCCCTCCTCGAGGGCGCCGTCGCCGAAGAGCCCGACTGCGATCGCGTCGCCGCCCTCCTGCTTCAGTGCGAACGCCGCGCCGTTGGCGAGCGAGATGCTGCCGCCGACGATCGAGGAGGTCGAGATGAAGCCGAGGTCCGGATCGCTCATGTGCAGGGTGCCGCCGGCGCCCTTGTTCAACCCGGTTTCGCGCCCGAGGATCTCGGCGAGCGCCTGCTTCGGATCAGAGCCCCGGGCGATGATGTGGCCGTGGTTGCGGTGGTGGGTGGCGAGCTTGTCGCCGTCTCCGAGCGCCTCCATCAGGCCCACCCCCGTCGACTCCTGGCCGACGTAGAGGTGGAAGTGGGTCATGAAGGCGTGGTCCTCGTGGAAGAGCCTGTTGACCGCCTCCTCGAAGCGGCGAATCGTCAGCATCCGTTCGAGCGCCCGGCTACGACGGTCCTTGTCCCAGCTCTCCGTCATTTCTTCTCCCCTGCTCCGTTGGTCGTGCTGGCTCGAGTCAGGTAGGCCGACTGGAGCAGCTCGGGCTTCTTCTTCAACTCGCTGGCGGTGCCGGAGAACTCGATTCTGCCGTGGCCCATCACGTACGCCTCGTTCGCCATCCCCAGGGCGATCGTGGCGAACTGCTCGATCAGCAGCACGCCGATGCCCTCCGCGGCCAGCTTCTCGATCGTAGGCACCAGCCGCTTGACCACGACGGGCGCCAGCCCCAGAGACAGCTCGTCGATCAGAATGAACTTGGGCTTGCTGACCAGCGCCTGCGCCAGCACGACCATCTGCTGCTCTCCGCCGGAGAGCGAGCGGGAAGTGGTGGTGAAGCGGGCCTTCAGCTCGGGGAACATCTCCATGGCGTACTTCATGCCCTGGTCGGCGTCGGCGCGACCGAGCGCGTAGGTGGCGACCCGGAGGTTGTCCTCGACGGTCAGCTCGGGAAGCAGCCGCCGGCCCTCGGGGACCACGGCCACCCCGGCGGCGCGGATCTTCTCGGGCCTCCGTTTGGTTAGGTCCTCGCCGTTCAGATTCACCGAGCCCGACTCGGGCCGCAGCACCCCGCCGACGGCGAGCACCAGGCTCGACTTCCCGGCGCCGTTCGGGCCCAGCAGTGCGGTCACCTCACCGGGATCGATCCTCAGCGAGACGTCCCGAACCACGGGGCGGCCGCCGCGCGCGACGGTCAGGTTCTCGAGGGTGAGCACATCCCCCTTCTGCTTGGTCTCGACGGGCTGATCAGTTGATCCGGCGGCGGTTTCTGTGGCCGCCGTTTGTCGGTCCGCGGTCGGGCTCATACGTCCTCGGCTCCCAGATAGGCGCGAATGACCTGATCGTCGCGAAGGACCTCGTCGGTGGGACCGGAGGCGATCAGCTTGCCGAAGTCGAGCACGGAGGTGAGCTCGCAGCAGGCGGACACGAGGTTCATGTCGTGGTCGACCAGGATCACAAGCGCTCCGATCTCCTCGGGGATTCGGCGGATCACCGATCCCATGTGCACGGTTTCCTCATCGGGGAGACCGGCGGCGGGCTCGTCGAGCAGCACCGCGCGGGGCTTGCCGACGACCGCCCGCGCTATCTCGACCAGGCGCCGTTCGCGTGCGCCGAGCGTCCCGACCTTGGCGCTGGGCTCCTTGTCGCCGAGGCCGACGAACTTGAGTGCTCCGAGCACGTCCTCACGCCGGGAGGAGCCCCCGTTGTTGGAGGAGTGCTCCTCGACCATCGCGACGTTGTCGTAGAGCGAGAGCTCCTCGATCGCCTGCTCGGTCTGGAAGGTGCGCCGCAGGCCCCAGCGCGCCCGGCGGAAGTCCGTCATCGAGAGCAGGTTCTCGTCGAACGCCGTGATCGTCCCGCCCGAGGGCTTGACGAAGCCGCTGAGCACGTTGAAGAAGGTCGTCTTGCCGGCGCCGTTCGGGCCGATCAGGCCGCAGGTTCCCTTGGGGAAGGTGACCGTCATCTGGTCGATCGGCTTGACCCCGCCGAACCGCACCTCGAGCTTCTCGACCTTGATCATTCCGACCCCGCCGTGCCGCCGGCAGCCCGCGCCCCCGGGCTGCCGACAAGTCGCCAGATCAAGCGCCCCAGCTTCGCCATGTCCTTCGGGAACTGCTCGACCAGGCCGGCGGGCGCCGTCGTCAGCACCTGGATCACCCCGATGCCGAACAGGATCGTCAGCAGGTCAGGAGGCAGGCCCCAGTTGTCGAGCAGCGCCGGCAGGAGCTTGATCAGGATGCCGGCGACCACTGCGCCCCAGAGGCTGTAGATCCCGCCCATCAGGACGACTGCGAGCAGGATGATGGAGTCCTGGGTGGGGAAGGTGAGGTTGTAGAGGGTGCCCGAGCTGCCTGCGAGCAGCGCCCCAGCGACCCCCGTCATGAAGGACGCGAGCGCGAAGGCCCACATCTTGTAGAGGCTGATGTTGATGCCGGCGGCGAGCGCGGCAGGCTCTGACTGACGAATCGTCGCCCAGGCCCGGCCGGGCTTGCCCCGTACGTGCCAGAGGGCCAGCCCGAACATCAAAACCGCCCAAATCACGCAGTAGCGGAAGAAGGCGTGCTCCCCCGTGGCGATGCTCGGCCGCCGTATCTCCTGGGCGCCCGTGGTCGCGTCGGTGTGGCCGAGGAAGCCGCCGCCGCCGTTCGGGAAGTCCGTCGCCGCGATCACCACCGTGATCGCTCCGGCGAGCATCAGGGTGATCAGTGCCAGGTAGAGGCCGCTCACCCGGAGCGCGGGCAGGCCGATCAGCGACCCGAGGAACATGGTGATCAGCCCGGTCATGATCGTCACGACCGGGAATGGGAGCCCGGTGGCGAAAAGCAGCCGTGCGCCGACCCAGGCGCCGAGCGCGAGGACGGCCACCTGTCCGAGGGAGACGAGGCCGACCCGGCCCATCAACAGGCCGAGCCCGAGGGCGACGATGATGTAGATGACGACGCTGGTGGAGACGTCGACCCAATAGGCGCTCAGCATGGACGGCAGCAGAAGCAGCACGAAGGCGAGCAGCACCGCGATCACCGCGATCCTGATCCGCTCGCCCGTCTCGAGGCGCTTGATCGGCCCCAGGGCCCGATCCGAGAAGCCGCTGGTGGGGGCCTCAGCCTCGCCCATTGCCAAGCCCGGTTCCGGTGAACGAGATCTCGCGCTTGCGTGAGATCACCAGCAGCGCGACCGTGGCGAGCACGAACGGCGCCATGTTTCGGTACTCGGCGATCGAAGTGATCGGCGTCGCCAGGGCGCTGACCAGCCCGACGACGAGCGCAGCGAAGAATGTGATGATCAGCGACCGCAGCCGGGCGATCAGCGCGGCCGCCAGCGATGAGATCACCAGGAAGGTCAGGCTGACGGCGTCGAGCCCGACCAGATCAGAGAGCAGCAGGCCCGAGATCCCGGAGAGCAATCCGGAGACGAGCCAGGCCTGCGCCTCCACCCATCTCACCGGCACTCCCAACGTCGCGGTGATCTCGCGATCGTTCGCGAGCCCCCGCATCGCGGTACCCAGATTCGTGTACTTGAGGAATGCAGCCGTCCCGAAGACGACGAACACTCCGAGGCCGAAGGCGATCACCTGGGTCCACGTGACAGCCACAGTGCCTACGTCGAAGGCGTGGGTCGACGTCGGCAGCACCTGCGAGCGGGCCTTGTCGCTCCAGATCCACGACATCGTGCCGAGCAGGATCAACGCCAGCCCCAGCGTCGCGGTCGCCTTCACCAGCGCGTCGCGCTTGGCGAGGGCCGGCCCCAGGACGACGCCATAGGCGAGCGTCACCGCGGCACAGAAGAGGACCGCGACCCCGTATGAGGGCCATTCAGGCCACAGTGAGTTGTTGATGAGGTCCCACGAGATCAGGGCGCCCATCGCCCCGACCGCGCCGAAGGCCAGGTTCAACACCCCTGTGGTCCTGTAGAGAACCACCATCCCGGCCCCCGACAGGGCGTACACCCCGCCGAGGGCCAGGCCGGTGACGATGAAGGGCTGAAAGTCGTCCCAGCTGGGCATTTACTGACTCACAGCCCCCTGATCAACCTGCTCCGCCGGTCAGGCTCGGATCCGCCTGCTCGATCTGGCGGACCTTCGCGATATCCGGCTCGTCGCCGCTGATATCGAAGCAATCCTCCTTGATGACCATCTTGCCGTTGTCCGGCGTGGTGGTCCAGTCGACATTGTTCGGGATGTGCAGCGGCGCGTTCTGCCCGAAGTACCAGGGCCGGCACAGGATGTCCGTCTTCTGGTCCTTCAGGTTGAACACCGCCTGGTTCACGCTCTGCAACGTGTAGTCACCATTGACCGTCTCCAGGGCGTTGGTCATGAACTCGCCCATCAGGTAACCCATCTGGCTGAAGGAGCCCAGACCGCCGGTCACCGCTTGGCCGTACTTCTTCATGACCGAGCGATAGAGCTCTGAGTCGGGACCGTCGAAATCGGTCACGTTGAGCTCGGCGTTGACGAGCAGCTTGCCGTCCCACTTCGTCCCCAGCGCCTGCGCCAGGAAATCGGTGTTGCACGGCGTTGAGCAGCCCCACGCCTTGACGCTGTCCTCGAGGCCCTGGTTCTGGGCGGCCTGGAGGATCTTCAGCGCCTCGGGCGGCGTGAAGTTGAGGATCACGCCTCCATTGGGGCCAGCTTCCTGGGTCAAGCGCACCGCGACCGAGTTCGCGTCCTGAATCGGCACGTTGTCGGTCGACTCGCTGATCGGCACGCCAGCCGCGTCGGCGACGATCTTCGGGCCGGCGGCGATGTAGCCGGTGCCCGGGACGTTCGACTGGTCGAACGCGATCTTGTCGACGTCCTGTCTGATCACGGCCTGCGTTGCGCCGTCCGAGCTGTAGCGCGGGCCCATGTTCACGGGAGCGCTGTTCGGCGTCGACCAGCACGACGGAGCGATTCCGGCGTTCAGCACCGCAATGCCCTTCTGCTCGTAGTAGCCGTGGTTGACGTCGCACTCGATCAGGCTGAATCCGCCGGCCATGCCGACGACCCCATCCGTCTCGACCAGCTTCTTCGCCAGCGCCGCATTCTGCGCCGGGTCGGTCTGCTCGGTCTCCGCGATGTACTGAATCGGGTGACCGTTCACACCGCCGTTGGCGTTGACGCAGTCGAAGTACGCCTTGGCAGCGTTCTCGCCATCGGTGAAGTCCGTACCGGGCTGCTTCGTGGCGATCGCCCCGATCTTGATCGGACTACCGGTTGGCTTCTGGCCGTTGCCGTTGCCGCACTTTGGATTGTCTACGACTGATCCACTGTTCTCGCTCTTGTTACCGCTGCCGCCGCAGGCGGCGACGACCAACGACAGGCCTGCCGCGACCACGACAAGCGTGGTTACGGATCGTCCTCTCTTCGAGCCGAAGTACCTCTTCACCGATCTCTCCTCCTCTGTTACCGGCCGCCGGTCGGTTCCGGCGATCCTGGCGTGATCCTATACCAAAAAAGTCATTGCGTTTGGTTTGTTTCACAGCGCCTAATTTGAGCTCAATCCGAGCAATCGGGAGGCGTTTTCCTTGAGAATCAGCGGCCTCACCGCGTCGTCGATCTCGAGGCGCTCGAAGTCGCCGAGCCAGCGCTCCGGCGTGATCATCGGGAAGTCCGAGCCGAACAAAACCTGCCTCTTGAGCAGCGTGTTCGCGTAGCGCACGAGCTGGGGCGGGAAGTACTTGGGCGACCAGCCGGAGAGGTCGATGTAGACCTCCGGCTTGTGCATCGCGATCGAAAGCGCCTCGTCCTGCCAGGGGAAGGAGGGGTGGGCGAGGACGATCCGCAGCTCAGGGAAGTCGGCCGCGACGTCGTCGACGTAGATCGGGTTCGAGTACTTGAGCCTGATGCCGCCGCCGCCCGGGAGGCCCGAGCCGATGCCGCTGTGTCCGGTGTGAAAGAGCGCGGGAACCCCCGCCTCGGCGATCACCTCATATAGGGGGTAGGCGGCCCGGTCGTTGGGGAAGAACGCCTGGAGGTTCGGGTGGAACTTGAAGCCGCGGACGTCGTGGTCCGCGATCAGCCGGCGGGCTCGCTCGACCGCGTCCGGCCTCGACGGGTCGACGCTCGCGAACGGGATCAGGACATCCGGGAACTCCGCGGCGCCCTCCAGCACCTCCTCGTTCGGCACGGGGGGGCGCCCCGACTGCGACTCCCAGTCGACCGTGAAGACGACGGCCGCCATCCCCAGATCGCGGTAGTAGCTGCCGACGTCGTCGATCGTCGGCGTGCCGCCGCCGTCGCGGAAGTACTTCTGCGACGCCTGCCGGAGCTCCGGCGGGATCGGGTCGTGTCCGTCGCGGGAGACCTCGACGTGTGTGTGGACGTCGATCGCCTTGACCGCGGCGAGATCGATCACGGCTGACCGTCCTCGCCGAGCTCGGCCAGCCCGTCCCGGAGGACGGTGGCCCCCGAGCCGTCGAGCGTCTCGAACCGGACGGATCCTCCATCCCCGTTCCAGACCCGGGTGGTGAGCCGGTCGCCCGGCTGGACCGGGCGGGAGAACCGCACGGCGAGGCGGCGAACGTCGGCGGGACTCTCGTCGCCCCGCGAGGAGAGCACCGCCCGGCCTGCGAAGGCCATCATGCAGAGGCCGTGGACGATGATCCCCGGCAGTCCCGCCGCCTTGGCGAACTCCGGATCGAGGTGGATCTGATTGCGATCGCCGGAGGCCTCCGAGTAGCGCGAGGTGATGTCATCGGCCAGCGGAAATGAGACCTCGGCGGCCGGGTCCGACTCGGCGAGCTCCTTCGGCATCCGGTGATCGGGCGCCGGCTCGCCGCCTGCTTCGTCCCCGACGATTCCGCGGTAGAACTCGGTCACGTACTGTTCGTTGAGCAGCCTCCCGTCCTCGTCCCGGGTCTCCGTCTTCAGGATCACGGTCGTCCCCGACTCCTTCGGATGGACGCCGACGGCCGCCGCCCGGGCGTGCAGCTCCATCCCGGCCTCGATCGGCACCGAGATCAGGATGTCCTGATCGCCGTGCACCACCTGCTTGCGGGCCTCCTCCGGGGCCATCCTTCGCGCCGCCTCCTGGAGGACCTCCCAGACCGGGACGATCGCGTATACCGGCGGCGCCACCCGGCCGCCGAGCGCCAGCGCCGCCTCGTCGTCCGTCGCCCGCGCGTAGGCGGAGATGGCCTCCTCGGTGGCCGGCGTGACGCGCTCCTCGGTCCAGCTGCCGAGCGCTTCGAGTTCGAAGTGCACCCTCTCTATTAGAAGGGGTAGCTGGCGGGCTCTGGCTGCTCGGTGATCCAGCGAACCTCCGTGAACTCCTCGACGCTGAAGTGGCCGCCGAATCGACCCCCGTTGCCTGACGCTCCGCGGCCGCCGAACGGCGCCAGCGGATCGTCGTAGACGGTCGAGTCCATGATGTGGACCAGCCCGGTGTCGAGCCTGTCGGCCAGCTCACGTCCGCGCTCGTGCGAGGACGTGTAGACCGCGCCGGAGAGCCCGTACTCGGTGTCGTTGGCGATCGCGACGGCCTCGTCCTCGTCCGAGAAGGTCATCACCGGCGCGACCGGCCCGAAGATCTCCTCGTTCCAGGCGCGCATGTCCCGGCTCATGTTGGCGAGGACCGTCGGGGGGAAGAAGGGCGGATCGCCCTTGCCGCCGGCCTTCAGGTCGGCCCCGGCCTTGACGGCATCATCGACGATCTCCTGGACGCGGTCGATCTGGCGCCGGTTGATGATCGGCCCCAGGGCGACCTCCTCCTTGCCCGGGTCCCCGACGGGGAGCCGCGCCGCCCGCTCGGCGAGCTTGGAGATGTACTCGTCCGCCACCGACTCGTGCACGAGGTGCCGCCCGGAGGCCATGCAGATCTGGCCCTGGTGGAAGAAGGTCCCGAACGAGCCGCATGAAGTCGCCTTCTCGATGTCAGCGTCGTCGAGGACGATGAAGGAGCTCTTGCCGCCGAGCTCCAGCGCCACCCGCTTCAGGTTGCCGCCGGCGAGCGCGCCGACCGCGCGGCCCGCGCGGGTTGAGCCGGTGAAGGACACCATCCGAACCTCGGGCGCCTCGCAGATCGCCTCACCCGGCTCGACTCCGCCGGGCAGGACCTGGAAGACGTTCTCCGGCATCCCGGCCTCCTCGAAGGCGCGGGCGAAGACCAGTCCCCCGGAGACCGGGGTGTGGGGGTCGCACTTGAGCAGCACGGTGTTGCCGAGCGCCAGCGCCGGCGCCACCGAGCGCATAGCGAGGATCATCGGGAAGTTCCATGGCGAGATCACGCCGACCACTCCGACGGGGAGGCGCTTGGCCATGCTGAGCCGGCCCTGCTCGTTCGGGAGCACCTCGCCGATGGGCGCGGCGGTGAGAGCGCCGGCTGCCCGGAGCTCCTTCGCCGCCTCGCCGACCTCGAAGGCCGCCTTCTGGGGGACGCCACCGCCCTCGTGGACGAGCCACCACTCGATCTCCTCGTGCGCGCTCTCCAGCGCGTCGGCCGTGGCGTTCAGGATCGCCGCCCGCTCCGGCCCCGGGGTCGCCGCCCACGCGGGCTGCGCCTCGGCTGCCAGCTTCGAAGCCTTCAGCACGTCGTCCCGGGCCGCGCTGCCGACCGAGGCCAGATGTTCGTCGGTCGCGGGGTTGTGCACCTCGAGCCGCTCGCTCGTCTGCTGCCAGCCACCGCTGTAGATCTTTCCGTCGAGAATCTCGTCCGTGATCAGGGTTCCCGTCCGGACCTCGGTCTGCGTCGCAACCTCCATCGCCTTCTCCTCTCTGAGTGCCTGCTCTGGCGCTCCCCGCGCTTCGTGTGTATCTTGCCTCACCGCAATCCTGTATGCAACAGGAGAGGAGTGGACACTAGTCGACGCGAGGGAGCTCGCGCTGTGAGGGCGATGAACAGCGATCCTGCATACAGAGACGGCGAGCCCACCTCGCAGACGACGCGGGCCCTGCTCAGCCTCCGCGACCTGCTGCTCAGCGGCGAGTTCCCGCCGGGCACGCGGATGTCCGAGCTGCCCCTGGTTGAGCGGCTCGGAGTCTCACGCACCCCACTGCGGCTGGCGCTCGCGAACCTCGAGCACGAGGGGCTCCTGGAGATCCTCGAGGGTGGCGGCTACGCCGTCCGGGAGTTCACGATGGCCGAGATCCACGACGCGATCGAGCTCCGCGGGGTGCTCGAGGGAACGGCTGTGCGATTCGCGGCGGAGCGGGGAGCGACGAACGACCAGCTCGATCGGATGAAGAGCCTGAGCGCGGAGATGGACCCGCTCGTCCACAGCTCCGACGTCGATTCCTTCTGGGCATATGTGGAGTGCAACCGCGCCTTCCACGCGGTGCTCCTGGAGGCCGCCGACAGCCCCATCCTCGACCGGGCGCTCGAGCGGATCCTCGCGCTTCCCTTCGCCTCCCCCAGCGCGCTGGTCCAGGGGCAGGCCGAGCTCCCCGAGTCGCGGGAGATCCTGGTGATCGCGCAGGAGCACCACCGCGGCCTGATCGACGCGATCGAACGCCGCGAAGGGGTTCGCGCCGAGGCGCTCGCGCGCGAGCATGCGCGCGTCGCCCTCCGGAACCTGGAGGTCTTCCTTGACAACCGCCACGTGCTGGACCAGATCCCCGGCGCGTCGCTGATCAACCTTGCCGATCACTCGAAGGACTGACTAGGAGAGGAGGGCACCGGATGTCGAGCAACGGATTTCACTGTGAGGTCGTCGGCAGCCTGCTTCGCCACGACGAGCTCAAGCAGGCGATGGAGCAGGACGAGCGGGGTGAAATCGATCCCAAGCAGCTCGAGGCACTGCAAGCGGACGAGGGCAAGCGGAATATCGCCCTGCAGGAGGATGCGGGCATCGAGGTGCTGACCGACGGTGAGGTGCGTCGCCGCTTCTGGTTCGATCCGCTCACCGACAGCCTCTCCGGATACAACCCCGAGGTCCCCGCGCCCGTGATGTTCCACGGCTCTGCCGACAAGCCGGAGGGGCCCCCGCCGAAGCTGCCCGCCGTCACCGAGAAGCTCGGGATCCGCCACAACCTCCCGCTCGAGGAATACAGGTTCGTCAGCGCCAACACCGACCGGCCGGCGAAGGCGACCCTGGCCGGGATGACCTACGCCAGCGTGCTCTGGGTCCCCGGCTACTCGGACAAGGTCTATCCGGACCGCGAGGCCTACATGGACGAGGTGATCGAGCTGATGAAGCAGATCGTCGGCGAGACGATCGAGGCCGGCTGCGACTACTTCCAGCTCGACTCGCCGCGGTACACGCATCTGGTGAGCGAGGAAGGGCAGGAGAACCTGCGGAACCTCGGGCTCGACACCGAAACCTGGCTCGGCCAGATGATCGAGCGCGACAACCAGCTGATCCGGGCCTTCCCCGACGTCACCTGGGCGGTCCATCTCTGTCGCGGCAACCACCGGTCGATGTGGTCGGTGGAGGGCGGCTACGACGCGATCGCCGAGCAGCTCTTCAACGACCTGGAGTGCGATCGGATCTTCGCCGAGTACGACTCGCCGCGGGCCGGGACCTTCGAGCCGCTCCGGTTCGTCCCGGATGGCAAGACCGTGGTGCTCGGACTGATCACCACGAAGGAGCCGGAGCTCGAGGACGCCGATCAGCTCAAGGCGCGGATCGAGGAGGCCTCGCAGCACATCCCTCTCGAGCGCCTCGCCCTCAGCCCCCAGTGCGGATTCGCCTCCACCCTGCCGGGCAACCTCGTCACCTTCGACGACCAGAAGGCCAAGCTCGAGCTGCTCGGCAAGGTCGCCCATGAGGTCTGGGGCTGAGATGGGCTCGCTGCTCAGTCCGCTGGACGACGTGCTGAAGCGCTCCGGTGCTCACATGACCGAGCGGGAGGGCTGGCTGGTGGCGGCTGACTTCGGTTCGCTCGCCGCGGAGATCGCGGTGAGCCGCGCCACCGCAGGGCTGGCAGACGTTTCCAGCATCAGCAAGTTCGAGGTGCAGGGCCCGGCGACGGCGATCGCCGACATGTATCCATCGGGCCGCGCGCTGCGGCCCGGCCGCGCCCTCGAGGCGGCGGACGCCTGGTGGTGCGCACTCACACATGAGTCGTTGCTCGTCCTGACCCCTCCGAGCATGGCGGTCCGGGTTGGGGCCTACCTCGAGGAGAGGGCGGATCGCGAAACGCGAATCGCGGAGGTCACCTCCGACCGCGTCGCCGTCTGCCTGACTGGGCCGTTCGCCCGAGAGGTGGTGGCGCGCGCCGGGGCCACACCGGCCGGCCCGGGCAACGTCCGGGTCGAGTCGGTGGGCGGCGTGCCCACCCTGGTGATTCACCAGTACGAGAAGCAGTGGCTGCTGGTGGCTCCGGCGACGGATGCCGGTGCCCTCTGGCATGTGCTGACCGAGGCGGGCTCGCCATTGGGACTTGCGTATGTGGGAGCCGACGCACTGCAGCACCTCCACGCGGCCGCGACCAGCTGAGCGCTGGTCGCGGCCGCACTCCCATGCGACCCAGCCGCTCCGTCGTTCCCGGCACGGCGCTGATCGTCGCCGGGGTGCTGCCGGGCTTCCTGACGGCGAGCCTCGCCCCGCGGATCCGGCACGACTTCTCCTTCGGCGACTCGATCCTGGGGCTCGCGGTGGCAATCTTCTACCTGACCTGCACGTTGAGCTCGACTCCCTCCGGGCACCTGGTCGAGAGAATCGGAGCGCGGCGGGGGATGCTGCTCGGCGCCGTTCTCACCTCGCTCGCCTGCCTGGCGATCGCCGTGTTCGCCGATTCGGCGGCGGCGCTGATCGCGATCCTGCTGGTGGCCGGCCTCGGCAACGCGGTCGGGGGGCCGGCCGTGAGTGCCCTGCTCCGGCGAACGGTCGACACGGGTCGGCACGGCCTGGCCTTCGGCGCGCAGCAATCAGGCGCCTCGATCGGCGCCCTGCTCGCGGGAGTCGCTCTGCCCGCCGTGGCGATTCCGTTCGGCTGGCGATGGGCCTACGCCGGGGCGGCGGCGCTCGCCATCGTCGCGGTCGCGCTGGCACCGGCGCCCGCGCCGGGGGAGCCGCCGCGCCTGGCGGCGCAGCCGGAGCCGGCGCCGCACCACCTCACCTCGATCCGCGCCCTGGCCCTCGCGGCCGTCCTGGCGAGCGCCGCGGGTGTGGGCTTCATCGCCTTCCTGGTGACCTATTCGATCGACCAGGGGATCGGCGAGGGCGCCGCCGGCCTGCTGCTCGGCGCGGTCAGCCTGACCGCGACGATCAGCAGGGTCGGACTCGGGGTCATCGCAGATCGCTCCGGCGGGGATGCGCTCCGCATCACCGCCCTGGTGCTCGCCGGGAGCGCGGCGGGGTATCTGCTGCTGATCTCGGGCGAGCCGGCGTTGATCGTCCTGGCCGCTCTGATCGTCGGCAGCATCGGCTGGTCCTGGCCGGGCACGCTCACCCTGGCCGTCGTCTTCCGTCGCCCGGATGCCCCCGCCTGGGCGGTGGGCGTGATGATGTCCGGCCTCTTCGCCGGCGCGGCCGGCGGCCCGTTGCTCGTCGGCCTGCTCGCCGAGCACGACCATTTCGCCGCGGCCTGGTCGCTCTGTGCCGGGCTCGCCCTGGCCGCCGCCGCGACGATCGCGCTGACCCGCCGGTTCGAGAGGATGGCGGTCGCACCCGTCGATCTCGAGGCACGGAGGGCGGGTTGACCCGGCCACTAGGGTTGGCAACCCGCAGCGACGGAGTGAGGAGAGGGCATGGAAGGTGAGAGGAGCTCGCGCACTCAGGTGGGGATCGTCGGCGCCGGTCCCGCCGGCCTCGTGCTCTCGCACCTGCTCGCGCGCGAGGGCATCGAGTGCGTCGTGCTCGAGGATCGCAGCCGCGAATACGTGGAGAAGCGGGTCAGGGCGGGCGTTCTGGAGCAGGGTACCGTCGACCTCCTCACCGAGCTCGGCCTGGCCGACCGGCTGCACCGGGAGGGCCTCGTTCACCAGGGGATCGAGCTGCGCTTCGACGGCCAGGGGCACCGGATTCCCTTCGAGGAGCTCGCGGAAGGCCGGGCGATCACGATCTACGGGCAGCAGGAGGTGGTCAAGGACCTGATCGCGGCTCGGCTCGACGCCGACGGGCCGCTGCTCTTCGAGGTCGACGACGTGACGCTGCATGGCATCGATTCGAATGAGCCGAGCATCAGCTTCACTCACGACGGGACGGAGCGGGAGCTCCGCTGCGACGCGATCGCGGGTTGCGACGGCTTTCACGGCGTCTGCCGGCCATCGGTCCCCGACCGCGTCCTGAGCCTCAATCAGCTCGACTATCCCTTCGCCTGGCTCGGGATCCTGGCCGAGGTGGCGCCGTCGACCGAGGAGCTGATCTACGCGCCGCACGAGCGCGGCTTCGCGTTGCACAGCCTGCGCTCTCCCGAGCTCAGCCGCCTCTACGTCCAATGCGACCCCGAGGACTCGCTCGAGCAGTGGCCCGATGAGCGGATCTGGGAGGAGCTCCACCTGAGGCTCGCGCGCGACGACGGCTGGTCCCTGAAGGAGGGGCCGGTGGTCGAGAAGGCGATCGCGCCACTGCGCAGCTTCGTGGCGGCGCCGATGCAGTTCGGGCGGCTCTACCTCGCCGGGGACGCGGTGCACATCGTCCCCGCGACCGGGGCGAAGGGGCTGAACCTGGCGGTGGCCGATGTCCAGGTGCTGGGCGAGGCGCTGGCCACCTACCTGAAGGACGGCGACGACTCGCTGCTCGATGCCTACTCCGACGCCTGTCTGCGCCGAGTCTGGCGAGTGCAGCACTTCAGCTGGTGGATGACCTGGATGCTCCACCGGTTCCCGGAGGACGACGGCTTCATGAGGGGACTGCGCCGGTCCCAGCTCGAGTACGTCTGCTCCTCGCGGGCGGCGGCGGCGACGCTGGCGGAGAACTATGTCGGACTCGGGAGGGTGTCGTGAGATGACGGAGGTTGAGCGGCTGTTCGACGTACGTGACGCCCGCGTGGTGGTGACGGGGGCGGCCAGCGGCCTCGGGCTGGCGATGGCGGAGGTGATGGCCGACGCCGGCGCACGGGTGACGCTTGCGGACCTCGAGCCGAAGCGCCTCGAGGAGGAGACGGCACGGCTCGTGGAGGCCGGCGGGCAGGCCCGCTCCTTCCAGCTCGACGTCTCGGACCGTGACCAGGTTCAGGCCCTGATCGATGACGTCGTCTCGGAGCAGGGAGGCATCGACGTCCTCTATGCGAACGCCGGAATCTCGCTCGAGCCGGGGATCACCGATCCGAAGGGAGGCATCGCGGCGATCGAGACCGAGGCCTGGGAAAAGGTGCTGGGGGTCAACCTGAACGGGGTCGTCTTCTCGATGGGCGCCGCCGCCGAGGTGATGAAGAGGCAGGGCGGCGGCAAGATCGTCGTCACCGCCTCCAACGCCGGCCTCAAGGTGGAGCCGCTGGTCGGCTATTCCTATGCCGCCACCAAGGCCGCCGTGATCCATGTCGTCCGCCAGGCGGCCGTCGAGCTCGCTCCCCACGGGGTGAACGTGAACGCGATCGCCCCGGGGCCCTTTCGCACCAGGATCGGAAGCGGGGAGCTTCCCGATCAGCGGATCGAGGGGATCTGGGCGGACCTGATCCCGGTGGGCCGGATGGCCGAGACGGATGAGCTCAAGGGCCTCGTCCTGATGCTCGGCTCGCCCGCGGCGAGCTTCATCACCGGCGCGGTGGTGCTGATCGACGGCGGGGCGATGCCGTCGTCATTCAGGGAGCAGATCAGCTTGGGGTAGAGACACGCAGGCTTCGCGCCCGGCAGCGGGATATTGAACTGGATTCTGGTCTTGCTCTGCAATGAGACGGAGTCAACGCCGCGAAGATGAGATCGAGCTACATCTTGGATGAGTGTTCTCTTTGAATTCCCTCGCCTGAGAGAGCACTCAGGATTTTCTTGGCTTGTTCTCAGGTTGCTCAAAGGTTCGGCGAGCAAGCTGGCTGAGTGTCAGTCGCCCGGGAAACGGAATCGACTCGAATCCTCGTCGTCGACGACGAGCTCAACATCGCTGAGCTCGTCTCAACGGCGCTTCGGTATGACGGCTTCGAGGTCGTCACCGCCACCAGTGGAGCCGAGGCGATCAAGCGCTGCCAAAGGCACCGACCCCACCTCCTCGTCCTCGACGTGATGCTCCCTGATATCGACGGCTACGAGGTAGCACGACGCCTCGGAGCGGCCACCGAGCACAAGCTGCCGATCGTCTTCCTGACGGCCAAGGACACGACGGAGGACAAGATTCGCGGCCTCACACTCGGCGGCGACGACTACATGACCAAGCCCTTCAGCGTCGAGGAGCTGATCGCCCGGGTGCGAACGATCCTGAGGCGGGTCGGTGATGTCCCGGCTCCGAAGCTCGTCTTCGAGGACCTTGAGCTCGACGAGGAGACCCACGAAGTTCGCCGCGGCGGTCGTCTGATCGACCTGACCGCGACCGAGTTCCGGCTCCTCCGCTACCTGCTTGCCAACCCGCGGCGGGTTCTGCGCCGCGCGCAGATCCTCGACCAGGTCTGGAACTACGACTTCGGAGGGGATGCCCGGATCCTCGAGACCTACATCAGCTACCTGCGAAAGAAGATCGACGGCGATGGTCCGGCGCTGATCCAGACGGTGCGCGGGGTTGGCTACTCGTTGCGCGAGCCACGGGGGTGAAATGTCGATCCGGCTTCGCTTGCTGCTGGGTGTCCTGGTCCTGACCGCAGCCGGTCTGAGCCTGACGGCACTCGTTTCCCATGCTGCGCTGCGCTCCTATCTGTCGGACCGCCTCGATCAGCAGGTCGAGAGCGCCGAGGGGCCGGTCAGCCGTTCGCTCTTCGGATCGCTGATCGAGTCGGGCAAGCTCGAGGGATTCGGCAAGTTGCCCGGCGGGGCCAAGGTGAAGCCGCCCCGACAGGCACTCAAGGCCGACCAGCCGACGCTGCCGCCGGGCACCTACGGCGAGATCCGCAATGCGAGCGGCGAGGTCTTGGCCAGCAAGAGCTTCTCCTACGGCGAGAAGGGCCTGGCCACGGTCAAGCTGCCCGCGAGCATCCCACTTTCGCACCCCGGCAAAGCGACGATCGTCAGCGGTCCGGCCGCCAATGGTTCGGATCCCTTCCGAGTCGCGGCCTTCCGCCTGCCAAAGGGCGGAGGCACAATCGTCGTCGCGCTTCCGGAGCGCGAGATGAATCAGACCCTCTCGCGTCTTGCGACGATCGAGCTGATCGTCTCAGCCATCGTATTGGTCGCCGTTGGCTTATTGACGCTCTGGATCGTGAGGCTCGGACTCTCACCGCTGGAGCGGATGCAGCGAGCCGCGCGGGCGATCGCTGGAGGCAACCTCGAAAAGCGCGTCGAGCCGGCGAGCGAACGCACCGAGGTCGGCCGCCTCGGTCTCGCTCTCAACCAAATGCTCCACCGGATTCAGGAGGCCTTCGCCAAGCGAGAGGCAAGCGAGGAGCGGATGCGCCGGTTCCTCGCCGACGCCTCCCATGAGCTGCGGACCCCCCTGAGCTCGATTCGCGGCTACGCCGAGCTCTTCCGGCTGGGAATGGCCGCGGACCCCGACGAGCTCGGCACGGCGATGGGACGGATTGAGGACGAGTCAAAGCGGATGGGCGACCTGGTCGAGGACCTCCTGACCTTGGCTCGGCTCGACCAGGTCCGCGAGCCCCGGCGCGAGCCGGTCGATCTCACGGTGACCGTCGAGGAGCTTTGCCAGGAGGCCCGGTCGCTTGCCCCGGATCGGGCGATCGCCCTTCGGGCCGGACCACAAGCGCTCGTGATCGGAGATGGCGCGCAACTCCGGCAGGCGATCCGCAATCTGATCGCAAACGCGATCCAGCACACGCCGAGCGCGACGCCGATCGCTGTCACCGTTGAGCGGCGCGCTGAGCGGATTCAAATAGCGGTCCGCGACCACGGGGCTGGCCTGGCTCCCGGGTCCGAGGACGAGGTCTTCGAGCGCTTTTGGCGCGGCGACGCTGCCCGCGGGCGGGCTGAGGGCGGTTCCGGGCTCGGTCTGGCGATCGTGGCCGCGATCGTCGCGGCCCACGGTGGCAGCTGCATTGCTTCCTCACCGCTGACCGGAGGCGCCCGCTTCGTGATCGATCTGCCGGCGGCGACCCGCGACGCGAGTGGTGAGGCGGCCGCGAGCCGGGATTCCCAGCCAGCTCTCAGGCGGGTCTAACCGGCTGTTCATCTTGGCCCGATTGAGTTCGTCCGCTCGCGAGCCCGAACACCTCCCACACCGGGCCGCGAGTTGCAGTGGACGCCTCCCGACCGCCAGCGTGCGGCGGACGGGTTCGCCGGCGGCGGGGTCCCGGACTGGGCCCCGCCGCCCGGCGAGCCAGGTCTCAGCAAATTCCCAGCGTTTCCTTGTGGAAGGTTCAGCTTCCGGCGCGAGTCTTGATCCGCGTGATGGCAGGCAAGAACGGACAGCAGCTCCTCGCCTCCCTTCGCCACCCGTCGGTTCCCACCGCGATCCTGCTGGTGCTCTGCGGGATCGCGGTGGTGATCGCGGTCGTGGTGATCGGCCCGGCGTCGGCCCAAGAGGCTCCGGCGGCCACCGTCAGCACGCAGCGCGGGACCGTGCAAAAGACGGTGACCGGCAGCGGCTCTCTTGCGGCCTCGAGCGAAGCCAACCTCAACTTCCAAACCAGCGGCACGATCGAGCGGATCTACGTCTCCGCCGGCGAGCATGTGCAAAAGGGCCAGCTGCTGGCGACCCTTGACGACATCTCCGCCCAGCAGAGCCTGGCCGAGGCTCAGGCCAATCTCGATTCGGCTGAGGCCAGTCTCTACAGCGCCCAGATCGGCGGCTCAAGCTCAAGCTCCTCGAGCGGGGAGACGAGCCCGAGCCAGTCCACGCCCACCTCCACCAGTTCGACCTCGACCTCGAATACCAGCTCAAGATCGTCGAAGGCCAGCAAGGCAGCCAGCATCGCCCAGGCCGAGGCCAGCGTCGAGAGCTCTCAGGTCTCGGTCGACAACGCCGAGCAGACCCTGAAGGAAACCCGGCTGCGGGCTCCGATGGACGGCCTGATCGCCTCCGTTTCCGGTGAACGAGGCCAGGCTGTGACGGCGGGCACCGGGGTCGGCAGCTCCTCGTCGAGCGACCAAAGCAGCTCGAGCTCCACAACTCCCAGCGCTTCCAGCCCGACAGCATCGAGCTCGAATTCCTCCTCTTCGTCGAGCTCGGACAGCACCAGCGCCGTGATCGTCTTGCAGAACCTCGACCGGATGAAGGTCAGCGTCGACCTCAGCGAGGCCGACGTCGGGGACATCAAGGTCGGCCAGCCCGCGAGCGTGACGATCAGCGCCCTCGACAGCCAGAAGTTCGCGGCCCACGTGACCTCCATCGGGCTGGTCTCCTCGACCTCGAACAACGTCGTCACCTATCCGGTGACCCTGGTTCTCGATCAGGACTCCAACGAGCTGAAGCCCGGGATGACCGCCTCGGCCGCCGTTGTCGTCGCCCAGGCCAACGGTGTGATCGCGATCCCGAACTCGGCGCTGCAGGGCAACACCGTGAGCGTCGAGCGGGACGGCAAGAGCGTCACCCAGCCGGTGACGACCGGGCTTGCCGGCGACGACACGACCGAGATCGTCAGCGGCCTCACGGTCGGCGACAAGGTCGTCATGCAGACCCAGTCGGCGATCACGGGCGGCTCGGGTGCCGGGGGCTTGCCGAACATCGGCGGCGGCGGGCTGTCCGGTGGCGGCCCGCCCGGTGGAATCGGCGGTGGCGGCCCGCCCGGGTTGGGCGGATGAGCGCGGCGCGCCCCCTGATTGAGATCGAGGACCTGACCCGCAGCTACTTCCTGCCGGGCCAGGAGGTCAGAGCTCTGCGCGGCGTCAGCTTGCGGATCGACCACGGTGAGTTCGTGGCGATCATGGGGCCGTCGGGGAGCGGCAAGTCGACCCTGATGAGCATCCTCGGCTGCCTCGACACGCCGACCTCGGGCCGCTACCTGCTCGACGGGATCGACGTCAGCGGGATCGACGAGGACGGCCTCGCGGATCTGCGCAACCTGATGCTCGGCTTCGTCTTCCAGGCCTACAACCTGGTTCCCAGGACCAGTGCGATCGCCAACGTCGAGCTGCCGATGGGCTACGCGGGGATCTCGAGGCGCGAGCGGCGGCAGCGGGCGGAGGCTGCCATGCGGACGGTCGGCATGCTCGACCACGCCGGGCACTTGCCCTCCGAGCTCTCTGGCGGCCAGCAGCAGCGGGTCGCCATCGCCCGAGCGATCGTCACCAACCCAAGCCTGATCATGGCCGACGAGCCGACCGGGGCCCTCGACTCCCGCTCGGGGGCGGAGGTGATGGGCATGTTCGATGCCCTGAATGCTCAGGGTCGGACGGTGATCGTGATCACCCACGAACCGCCGGTGGCCGAGCATGCCCACCGGATCGTTGAGATCGGTGACGGGCGGATCGTCGCCGACGAGACGAATGGCAAGCGTCGACCCGTCCGGCGCCCGGCGCCGCGTAGGAAGAAGGCGGTGGCGGCCCGATGATGCGCGAGACGATTCGCACCGCTCTTGCCGGCCTGGCGGCGAACAAGCTGCGCTCGGCGCTCACCATCCTCGGGATGATGATCGGGGTCGGGGCGGTGATCGTCCTGATCGCTGTCGGCAACGGCTCCTCCCAGGCCGTCCAGAAGAACATCGAGAGCCTGGGCTCGAACACCCTCCAGGTGATGAGCACGAGCAGTGGGTTCGGTGCCTCGACAGGCTCGACGGCCTCAGCCCAGCTGACCCTCGACGACGCCCAGGCCCTGGCCGACCCGACCCTGGCTCCGGACGTGGCCAGTTCGTCGCCGGTGGTGAACGCCCAGAGCGCGACCGTCGTGAACGGCAGCACGAGCTACCAGCCCTCACAGGTCACCGGGACGACGGCAAGCTACTTCGGGGCCCAGAACTTTCACACCCAATCCGGCGATCTCTTCACCGAGCGGGAGGTCAACGATCGCGAGCGGGTCGCCGTGATCGGCCCGACCATCGCTCAGAGCCTTTTCGCGGGCCAAAGCCCGGTCGGCTCAACGATCCAGATCAACGGTGCCAGCTTCCGGATCGTCGGCGTCACGGCTTCGAAGGGATCGAACGGCTTCCAGGACCAGGACGACACGGTGATCGTGCCAGTGACCGCAGCCCAGGACGTCCTCACCGGCTACGGCGACATCCAGCAGATCGTCGTCCAGGCCAAGTCGCGCCAGCAGCTCGATGCCGCCCAGTCGGAGGTGACCTCGATTCTCGACCAGCGCCTCGACGTCACCGACCCGACCAATCCCGGCTTCCAGGTCCTGAACCAGGGCTCGATCCTGCAGGCCTCAAGCTCGACCAGTCAGGTCTTCACGACCCTGCTCGGAGCTGTCGCCGCGATCTCGCTGCTGGTCGGCGGAATCGGGGTGATGAACATCATGTTGGTCAGCGTCACCGAGCGGACCCGTGAGATCGGCATCCGCAAGGCCGTCGGTGCCCGGCGGATTCACATCCTGGGCCAGTTCCTGACCGAGGCCGTGCTGGTGTCGCTGCTGGGCGGTCTCGCCGGCATCGCCCTCGGCGTGATCGCCAGTCGTTTCCGGATCGCCGGTGTTCAACCGGTGATTGCGACCTACTCGATCTTCCTGGCCTTCGGGGCCGCGACCGCGGCGGGGCTCTTCTTCGGCACCTATCCGGCCGGCAGAGCGGCCGCGATGCGACCGATGGAGGCATTGCGCTTTGAGTAAGAGACCGACGACCAAGGGCCCGACCAAGCCCGACCCGGAAGCGCGGCCCGAGGACACGGAGGTGCTCGAGACCGAGCCGCTGAGCGCCGACGATGGCTGGCCCGAGGCCGAGCGCGCCTCGTTGCCGACCCGACCGGGTTTGCGCGGGATGCTGACCCCGCTCCGGGTTGGACTGCTCTGCCTGCTGATCGCAGCGGCCGGCTTCATCGCCGGCGTCCTGGTGCAGAAGGGAAGCGCCAGCAGCTCGAGCTCGAACCCCTTTGGCGCCGGCGGCCTCCCCAACCTTGGCTCCGGCGGCGGTTCCCAAGGTGGAGGGCTCCCTACCGCCTTCGGTGGCGCCACGACCGGGACGGTCTCGATCGTCGACCACGGGACCCTCTACGTCAGCGACGCCCAAGGAAACACCTTCAAGGTCCTGACCTCGGGCGCGACCAAGGTGACCCGCTCGGCCGAGGCCAAGCCCCGCGAGGTTCACCCCGGCGACACCGTCGTGATCCAGGGACAGAAGCGCAAGAACGGCACCGTCAAGGCCCAGTCCATCAACGCCACCGCCGCCGGGGCTTCGAGCGGCTTCCCGGGCGGCGGCGCGGCCCTGGGCAGCGGATCGAGCGCGAGTTCCGGCGGCTCGAGCGCCAGCTCCGGCGGGGGCAGCAGTGCCGTCAACCAGCTTTTCGGGAACTGAGCCGAGCTCGGAGCCCCACAAACGACGAAATGAAAGAGAGGAATCAGATGAATAAGCGAAAGTGGCTCCGAGGAAGATCGGTCCTGCTGTTGGCCGTGGCGGCAATGATCGCCCTGGCGATCAGCGCCTGCGGCGGGAGCTCGTCGAGCGGCTCCAGCGGCAGCTCGGGAACCTCAACCACGGCGAGCGCCGGGCCAGGCGGCATCCAGCTCACTGAGGCACAGCGCTCCTGTATCGAGGGCAAGGGTGTCACCGTGCCCCAGGGCGGCGGTCAGCCGCCATCGGGCGGCCAACCGCCTTCGGGTGGTCCACCGGCTGGCGGTGCTCCCGGAGGCCAGGACTTCCAGAAGCTGCAGCAGGCTTTCGAGGATTGCGGCGTCAATCTGCCGAGCCCGCCTCAGGGCGGAGCCAACTTCAACCCGGCGTCAGCGCGCAAGCAGATCAGCGCCTACGTCGCCTGCGTGCGCAAGAACGGCTACGACCTGCCCCAGCCCAACACGAGCGGCAACGGGCCGGTCTTTGATTCGTCCACGGTCAATCAGAACGACCCGAAGTTCAAGGCCGCGAGCGCCAAGTGCCAGAACCTGCTGCCCCAAGGCGGGCCGCCGCAGTGACGTCGAATGAGCCATGAGACTGGTCGTGGCCTCGGGTCGCGGGACCAGGGGCCTCATCCTCAAGCGCTGGCTGAGCCCGGCTGGGAAGGGGAACGCTGGCTGGAATCACGCCTCGGCGGCCTCTTCCTCAGCAGCACCTACGCCGGCTGTGGACTTGTCCTACTGCGGGCGAGACTTCGTGGCAAATGAGGAAACGACATCCTGGTCGGCTGAGGCCACACCGCCGATCGGACAAGACCAGCTACGGGAGTTGGCTCGTCAGGGCGCGTAGTTCAGTTCTGTTCGCGAGGCTTACCCAACCCGGCGAACCGGGGCACGGTCCTGCCTGAGGGGCAGCTACTTTGGACGAGAGCGGCGCGTCTCTCTCACGCGTTTGAGCCAATGGACCAAATCCTCTAGGTTGTTGTCGTGCTTGCTGCGGTGACTCGGGGAGTTGGCGAGATGGAGGTCCTCGATGTGCCGGAGCCATCTCCGCCCGGGCCCGGCGAGGTCATCGTGCACCCGGACGCCGTCGGCATCTGCGGCTCGGACTTTCACTTCCTCGCCGGCGAGCTCCAGATCTTCGACGAGTCTCCATTCCCGCGGATCCAGGGGCACGAGTTCACGGGGACGGTCGAGCAGCTCGGGCCCAGCGCCGGCCGCAGGCTCAGTACGGGCGACCGCGTCGCGATCATGCCGATCAGCTCCTGCGGCGAGTGCTATCCCTGCCGGGTCGGCCGCGGCAACGTCTGCGACAACTTCAGCCTGATCGGCATCCACACCGACGGGGGCCTGCAGGAGCGGCTCCGAGTCCCGGAGTCCCAGGTCTTCCCGATCGCCGTCGAGCAGCCGGCCGTGGCGGCGCTCGCGGAGCCGGTCTCGATCGCGGTCCGCAGCATCCACAGATCGGCGATCTCGGAGGGGGAGCGGGTCGTGATCCTCGGCGCGGGGCCGATCGGGCAGGCAGTGCACCTGCTGGCCCGGGAACGGGGTGCGACGACGCTGCTCGTCGACCGCGTGCAGAGTCGCCTCGACTTCGGCGCGACGAACGGCGCCGAGGCGCTCGTCTGGGAGGACCGCGATCAGGTCGTCGGTGCCTGTCGCGAGTGGAGCGGCGGCGAGGGCCCGCCGCTGGTCTTCGACGCGACCGGGGCCCCCGATCCGATCCGCGCCGCCGTCGACATGGCCGCGTCGGCCGGCCGGGTCGTGGTCGTCGGCATGTCCGGCGAGGAGGTCCCGCTGCGGATCGGCACCTTCACCGAGAAGGAGATCGACATGCTCGGGGTGAGCTGCTGCGGAGGCGATGAGTTCGCGGAGGCGGTGGGCTTCGTGGAGCGCAACCGGGAGCCGCTCGAGCGCCTGATCAGCCGTCGGTTCCCGTTGGAGGAGGCGCCCGAAGCCGTCGGATACGCGATGGAGAATCCCGGCGAGGTGATGAAGGTGGTGATCACCAGTTCCTGACAAATACTCTGACTTATCGTTAATCTGGCGTGGAGGCGCCGAATGTGGAGAAATCCCGTGGGAGTGACTAGGAGGAGGAATTGACCGCCGATGGCCCTGGGGTCGATGTGCGACCCGTGGCAGCTGATCAGGACCAGCGGCTGGCCGAGCTGCTCGACGTCGTTCTGGAGAGCAATCCCTTCCAGCGGGCACGGGTGGAGGAGCTCGGGCTCGGGGAGCGCCCCGGCCTCGCGGAGCTGCGTCCGCTGACCAAGCGAGACCTGGTCGCGGATCAGGAGCGGCATCGGCCCTTCGGCACCAACCTCACCTATCCGCTGGACCGCTACACGCAGCTCTTCCAGACCAGCGGCACGACCGCACACCCGCTCCGCGTCCTGGAGACGGCCGAGGACTGGAATTGGTGGCGTTCGCGCTTCGCCTACACGATGAGCGCGGCGGGGCTGGACAGCTCGGACCGCGTAGCCCTCGCGTTCTCGTTCGGCCCGCACGTTCAGTTCTGGGCCGCAAAGGAGGGGCTCCAGGAGATCGGCGCGATGGGCGTCTCGCTGGGCGGGATGGGCTCGGTCCAGCGGCTCCAGACCATCGCGGAGGTCGAGGCGACGACCCTCTGGTGCACCCCCACCTACGCGCTCCACCTGCTGGAGGTGGCGGTGGAAGAGCGCCTCGAATCGACCCTGGAATCGGTCGAGAGGGTGCTCTGCACCGGCGAGCCCGGCGGCTCGCTGCCCGGCCTGCGCTCCCGGATCGAGGAGGGCTTCGGGGCGGCCTGCATCGATCACGCCGGGCTCACGGAGGCGGGACCGTTCGGCGACCCGTGCGTCGGCGGCCACGGGCTGCACATCGACGAGAACGAGTTCATCTGCGAGATCCTCGATGCCGACCTGAGCCCGACGCCGCAGGGGGAACGCGGCGAGTTGGTGATCACGCCCCTGCATCTCACCGGCTTCCCGGCGATCCGCTACCGGACCGGCGACTCGGTGATCGCGACGGACGAGCAGTGCCCCGACGGACATCCGGGCCGCTGGCTGCCGGGCGGGATCGTGGGCAGGACCGACGACATGGTCGTGGTCCGCGGCATGAACGTGTACCCGTCGGCCATTGAGGAGGCGGTACGCCAGGTGAGCAGCACCGGCGAGTTCCGGATCACTTTCTACACCGAGCGCAGCGGCATGGACGAGGTCAAGCTCGAGGTCGAGCTGACCGATGGCCCGGGCGCGCGCCGCCTGCAGGAGAGCATGCGCCAGCAGCTCGGCCTGCGCGTCCGCGTCGTTCCCATCGCCCCCGGCGTGCTGCCCCGCGAGACGGGCAAGTCTCGGCGGGTGGTGGACGAGCGAACCCCGAGGTGGGTCGCATCGTGAGCGCCCAGCGGGCGGGCGCGGGGTCCCGCCCGAGGCCGCAGGCCCGCCAGATCAGAGGGGCGAGCGAGCAGGTCGCGGTGCAGATTCAGCACTACGTGCAGAACGAGGGCCTCGCCCCGGGGGACTTTCTCGGCCGCGAGGAGGATCTCGCGGCCGAGTTCGGGGTCAGCCGCCCGACTCTCCGGGAGGCCCTGAAGCTGCTCTCCAGCGGCAACCTGATTCGCGCGACGAAGGGGCCGGGCGGCGGCATCTTCGTCGCCCACACGGCGGAGCAGGGAATGGGCCGCAGCCTGAGCGACGCGATCGCGATGATGCTCGAGACGGAGGCCGTCAGCCTGCACGAGCTGCTCGACGCGCGCGTGCTGCTCGAGGTCCCCCTGGCGGGACTGGCCGCGTACCAACCCGATGATCAGACCCTGACGCGGCTGCGCGGGGCGGTTGACCGGGCCGCGGCGGATCCGGACAACGTCGAGATCGTCTCGGAAACCGACGCCGAGATCCATCTGACGATCGCCGCTGCTGCGGGGAACCGGATGATCCAGGCGCTGACCAATTGGATCTTCGAGGTCCTCCAGCCGTCGCTGATCGAGGTCCTCCAGCCCGCCGTCGTGCACTCCGCGATCGTGGAGCAGCACGAGGCGCTGGTTTCCGCGATCGAGAAGGGGGACCCGGCGCGCGCCGAGCGCGCCATGAAGGATCACCTCCTCTACCTGCGCGACGTGCTCAGCATGGTGCAGGAGGAACCACAGGAGCCGCCGCAGGCTGTGGAGGGAGCGCGTGGCTGAGCTGCTGTCCCTGGACGAGGCGGTCGCCGAGCTCGTTCATGACGGCGACAGCGTCGCGCTGGAGGGCTTCACCCATCTGATCCCCTTCGCCGCGGGCAAGGAGATCATCCGCCAGGGACGCCGCGACCTGACCCTGATCCGGATGACGCCGGATCTGATCTACGACCAGATGATCGGCGCGGGCTGCGCCCGCAAGCTGATCTTCTCCTGGGGCGGCAACCCCGGCGTCGGCTCCCTGCGCCGGCTCCGCGACGCCGTCGAGCACGACTGGCCGGCCCCGCTCGAGCTCGAGGAGCACAGTCACGCGGGCATGGCGGCTCGCTACGCCGCGGGCGCCTCCAACCTTCCCTTCGGGACGCTGCGCGGCTACACGGGCACCGAGCTCTTCGACCGCGCCCGGGAGACGGT
Source organism: uncultured Solirubrobacterales bacterium (assembly GCA_963728875.1). Classification (GTDB taxonomy): domain Bacteria; phylum Actinomycetota; class Thermoleophilia; order Solirubrobacterales; family 70-9; genus DASUPK01. Next base: position 356,926 of record CAVSLJ010000001.1, on the reverse strand, counting down.
CGCCGAGATCACCTGTCCGTTCACCGGCGAGGCGGTCGTCGCCGTCCGGGCGCTGAACCCGGATGTGGGGATAGTCCACGCCCAGCGCGCCGACCGCCGGGGAAACGTCCAGATCTGGGGAATCGTCGGCGTCCAGAAGGAGATCGTGCTCGCCTCGGCGCGCTCGCTGGTCACCGTCGAGGAGGTCGTCGACGAGCTCGAGCCTCGGCCCGGCGCGATCGTCCTGCCCACCTGGGCCGTCGGCGCCGTCGCCGAGGCACCGCATGGCGCGCACCCCTCCTACGCCCACGACTACTACGACCGCGACAACGGCTTCTACCAGCGCTGGGATGAGATCAGTGCCGACCGGGACTCCTTCCAGGCCTGGATGGAGGAGAACGTCCTCCACAGGGCGGGGGTCGCATGATTCGCGTAGCCCCCGTTAACGCGAGGGCGCGCGAAAGCGCGACCCGTGAAATGTCGGAGGAGGCGGAGCGTTGACCAGGGCCGAAGCAGCGGTCTCGGCCGACGAGATGATGACCGTGGTGGCCGCGCGGGCGCTGACGGACGAGACGGTCTGCTTCGTCGGGATCGGCCTGCCCAGCACCGCCGCCAATCTGGCCCGGCTCACCCACGCGCCGCGCACCGTGCTGGTCTACGAGTCCGGCACGATCGGCTCGAAGCCCAAGAACCTTCCGCTCTCCATCGGGGACGGCGAGCTGGCCGAAACCGCGGATGCGGTCGTCCCGGTCCCGGAGATCTTCGCCTATTGGCTGCAGGGCGGCAGGATCGACGTCGGCTTCCTCGGCGCGGCGCAGATCGACCGGATGGGCAACCTGAACAGCACTGTGATCGGCGATTACGAGAAGCCCAAGGTGCGGCTGCCGGGGGGTGGTGGGGCACCCGAGATCGCGGCGATGGCCAGGGAGGTGATCGTGATCATGCGACAGTCCCGCCGGAGCTTCGTCGAGCGGCTCGACTTCCGCTCGTCGGTCGGCTACGGCGACGCGCCGGGCGACCGCGAGCGCCTCGGCATGCCCGGGCATGGGCCGACCGTCGTGATCACCGATCTGGGTGTGCTCCGGCCGGACCCCGAGAGCCGAGAGCTCACCCTGACCCAGATTCACCCCGGCGTGTCGGTCGATCAGGCGCGCGAGGCGACCGAATGGAACCTCCGGGTGGCTGAGGAGCTCGAGGACACGGAGCCGCCCACAGACGACGAGCTCCGGGAGCTCCGTGAGCTGAGGGCGACGCTGGAGACCCCCGCATGACGTATCGATCGAGGAGGAGAGCAAGGTGGCATCGGAGCTGACCAGGAACGGACGGGTGATCGGCTATCGGCGCGATGACCTGGAGATCAACCCTCCCTATCTGTACCCCGACTACGCCTCGACGCAGACCCGGGCCCCGAAGCGCCCGCTGGTGCCGATGCCTCACACGCTCTCGGAGGTCACGGGCCCGGTTTACGGCCACGAGCGAATCGGGGAGCTCGACCACGACCTGACCCGCCAGTACGAGGACGAGCCGATCGGCGAGCGGATCATCGTCCACGGCCGGCTGCTGGACGGCGACGACCGGCCGGTCCGGAACTCGCTGATCGAGATCTGGCAGGCGAACGCCGGAGGCCGATACCGCCATCACGGCGACCAGCATCCGTCTCCACTCGACCCCAACTTCAGCGGCGGCGGCCGCACGATGACCGACGACGACGGGCACTACGAGTTCGTCACGATCAAGCCCGGCGCCTATCCGTGGCAGAACAACCCCAACGCCTGGCGCTCGCGCCACATCCACTTCTCGCTCTTCGGGCCCGCCTTCGCGACGCGCCTGGTGACCCAGATGTTCTTCCCCGGCGATCCCCTCTTCTTCCAGGACCCGATCTTCAACTCGGTCCGCGACGAGCAGGCGCGCGACCGGATGATCTGCAGCTACGACCACGACCGGACCGTCGAGGAGTGGGCCCTGGGGTATCGATACGACATCGTCCTGCGCGGGCGCGAGGCGACCCCGATGGAGGATTGAACGGCTTGGCCGGCCTGACCCCATCACAGACGATCGGACCCTTCCTGCACATCGAGGTGCCCTACGAGGGAGAGGATCACCTCGTCGACCCCAATCATCCGGGTGCAATTCGCCTGCTCGGCACGGTCACCGATGGCGAGGGGAACGCGGTCGACGACGGGCTCGTCGAGATCTGGCAGGCGAACTCCGCCGGCCGCTACGCCCATCCCGAGGACGACCGCGACGACGTGCCGCTCGAGGACGGCTTCACGGGGTTCGGGCGCTGTGCCACGGATTCCGAGGGCCGGTTCGAGTTCCTCACCGTCAAGCCCGGACCGGTGCCGGGTCCCGACGACCGTCAGCAGGCACCTCACATCGACGTCTCGGTCTTCGCGCGCGGCCTGCTCAATCGCCTGGTGACGCGCATCTACTTTCCCGAGGAGGCCGAGGCCAACGCCGCGGATCCCGTGCTCTCGCTGATCGAGGACGAGGCCGAGCGCCAGACGCTGGTCGCGCGTCAGGAGGATGGGGCCCTGCGCTTCGACATCCGCCTGCAGGGCGACGGCGAGACGGCCTTCTTCGCCATCTAGGTGGCCGGCGACCCCTTCAGCGGGCTCTTCGTCCCCGAGGCCGTCGCCGAGACGACCTCCGCGGAGGCCTGGCTGGCGGCGATGCTGGAGGTGGAGGGCTCGCTCGCCGAGGCCGAGGCGGAGGCCGGGTTGGTCCCAGCCGAGGCCGCCGAGGCGATCCGGGCGGCGTGCGATGCGGGTGGGTTCGACGTCGATGACCTCTCCAGGGAAGGGAGGGTGTCGGCCAACCCCGTGGTGCCGCTGGTCGCCGAGCTGCGAGAGAAGGTCGGCGGGGACGCCGCGGAGTTCGTCCACCGCGGCGCGACCAGCCAGGACGTGCTGGACAGCGCCGCGATGCTGGTCGCGAGACGGGCTCTGGGCGTGATCCGGCCGGAGCTCGACGGCGTTGCCGCGGCCTGCGCGGAGCTCGCCGAACGGCACCGTGAGACGCAGATGGCCGGCAGGACCCTTCTCCAGCAGGCCGTGCCCGTCACCTTCGGCCTCAAGGCCGCGATCTGGCTCGACTCCGTCGTCTCGGCCCGCGAGCGGCTCGACTCCGTCTCGCTCGCGGTGCAGCTGGGCGGTCCCGCCGGGACCCTCGCCTCCCTCGGCTCAGGCGGCGAGCGCGTGGTCGGCCTGCTCGCGGCCAGGCTGGGGCTCGACGAGCCGGCCCTGCCCTGGCATGCGGTGCGCGTGCGAATCGCCGACCTGGGCGCGTCGCTGGCGATCGCCGCCGGCGTCCTGGAGAAGATCGCCCTGGACGTCGTTCTGCTCTCGCAGACCGAGGTCGGCGAGGTGGCCGAGCCCTCCGGCGGCGGCCGCGGGGGCTCCTCGAGCATGCCGCACAAGCGAAATCCAGCGGGCTCGGTGGTCGCGATCGCCTGCGCGCGGCGGGTCCGCGCCGACGCCGGCGTCCTGCTCGCCGCGATGCCGCAGGAGCTCGAGCGAGCCGCCGGGGCCTGGCAGTCCGAGTGGGGACCGCTCAGCGATGCCCTGGCGCTGACCGGCGGCGCCGCGTCCGCGATGCGCGAGGTGCTCGAGGGCCTGGAGGTGCGGCCGGAGCGGATGCGCGAGAACCTCGAGCTCCTCGAGGTCAGCGAGGATCTCGGCTCGGCGGGAGCTTTCGTCGATCGCGCCCTGTCACGCTACGGGGAGGGATCGTGAGCGTGGAGGTCGAGTACACCCTGGAGGGACCCGGCGATGCCCCCGTCGTCGTCTTCTCCAATTCGCTCGGCACCACGGGCGTGATGTGGGACGCCCAGGCGGCGGCGCTGTCGGAGCGATTCCGGGTGTTGCGCTACGACACACGCGGGCACGGCGGATCGCCCGCTCCGCCCGGGCCCTATTCGGTTGCCGAGCTTGGCGGCGACCTGCTCGCCCTGCTCGACCGCCTCGAGCTGGAACGGGTCTCCTTCTGCGGGCTCTCGATCGGCGGCATGACGGGGATGTGGCTCGGGGTGAACGCCGCGGATCGAATCGACCGGCTGGCGATCTGCTGCACGGCGATGCGGCTGCCGCCGCCCGAGATGTGGACCGACCGCGCCGCGCTGGTTCGGAACGACGGCATGACCGCGGTGATCGACGCGACGATGGAGCGCTGGTTCACGCCGGCGTTTCCGGGGCGAAGCCCTGAGGTGGTGGAGCGGATCCGGGAGATCTTCCTGATGACCGACCCCGAGGGGTATGCCGGATGCTGCGAGGCCCTTGGCGACTTCGACATGACCGGCGAGCTTGGAGCGGTGCGAGCCCCGACGCTGGTCATTGCCGGCGAGGAGGACCCGGTCGGGACGCCCGAGCGTGCCGCGGCGATCGCCGCGGAGGTCGTCGACTCCCGCCTCGTCGTTCTTCCCGAGGCGCGCCACCTGGCGGCGGTGGAGCAGTCCGAGGCCGTGACGAAGGAGCTCGAGCGCCTGCTCGACGGGGAGGGCACCTGATGAGCGACCAGCACGAGCGAGGGATGAACGCCCGGCGCGAGGTGCTGGGTGACGACCACGTCGACAGCGCGATCGAGGGGACCACCGAGTTCACCGAGGAATTCCAGGACCTGATCACGCGATATGCCTGGGGGGAGATCTGGACCAGGCCCGGGCTCGATCGCCGCATGCGCAGCGCGATCACCCTGACCGCCCTGATCGCGCGCGGGCACTTCGAGGAGCTGGCGATGCACATCCGGGCGGCCCGGCGGAACGGGCTCAGCGACGACGAGATCAAGGAGGTGCTGCTGCAGTCGGCGATCTACTGCGGCGTGCCGGCTGCGAACCACGCCTTCAAGGTCGCCAACGATGTGCTGGAGGAGGAGAGCGGGTGAGCCCGGCGATCGCGATGATCGGGCTCGGAGAGGCCGGCTCCGCGATCGCCGCCGACCTGGTCGCGGCAGGAGCGTCGGTTCGCGGCTGGGACCCGGTGGCGCCTGCCCCGGATGGCGTCGAGGCTGCGGCCGACGCCGCCGATGCCGTCGCCGGTGCGGACGTCGTGATCAGCGCCAACTCCGCCGTCGTTGCGCTCGAGGTGGCGGGGTCCGCCGCCCCGGCGCTTGGTGAGGGCCAGGTCTTCGCCGATCTGAACACGGCCGCTCCGGCCCTGAAGCGCGAGCTGGCCAAGGCCGTCGGCCCCAGCGGCGCCCTGTTCGCGGACGTGGCGTTGATCGGACCGGTCCCGGGGAACGGGCTCCGGACCAGGGCTCTGGTCTCCGGCGACGGCGCCGAGTCGTTCGCCGAGACGCTCGGGCCGCTCGGCATGCCGGTCGCCGTGGTCGGAGCGGATCCCGGCGCGGCGGCCGCCCGCAAGCTGGCACGGAGCGTCTTCGCGAAGGGATTGGCGGCGGCGATCGGCGAGTCGCTCGCGGCGGCTGAGCAGCTCGGCTTCGAGGAGTGGCTCTACGCCGACCTCGAACGAACGCTCGAGGACGCGGACGGGGCGCTCCTGCAGCGGCTGATCGAGGGCAGCCGGATCCACGCGAAGCGCCGCGTGGAGGAGATGTCGGCAGCCGCCGAGATGCTGGACGAGGCCGGGGTGGAGCCGCGAATCGCCTCCGCCAGCGAGGCCTGGCTCCGGTCCCTCGCGCGCGAGTCGGAGGCGGGGGCGCCGCGATGACCAGGCCCCTGGGCGACCTCGCCCACATCGGCCATGCCGAGCTGCTGACGCCGGAGCCCCAGCGCTCGCTGGACTTCTTCACCGGGGTCCTCGGCATGGAGGAGGAGGCCCGCGAGGGGGGGTCCGTCTACCTGCGCGGCTGGGGCGACTACCAGCGCTACTCCCTGAAGCTGACCGAGTCGCCGGCGGCCGGCCTCGGCCACATGGCGATCCGCGCCTGGAGCGAGGAGGCCCTGCAGAGCCGCGCCGCCGCGATCGAGGCGGCGGGGCGCGGGGTCGGCTGGACCGATGGCGACGTGGGGCACGGCCCCGCCTACCGCTTCACCGATCCCGACGGGCACCCGATGGAGATCTACTACGAGGCCGAGCGCTATTCGCCGCCCGAGCACCTGCGCCCCTCGCTCAAGAACCAGCCTCAGCGCTACACCGGCCGAGGCGCCTCGGTCAAGCGCCTCGATCACGTCAACCTGCTGGCCGAGGACGTGCGGGCCAATCGCGACTTCGCGGAGCAGGTCCTCGGATACCGCCTGTACGAGCGGATCCAGCTCGACGACGGCAGCGAGTCGGGGGCGTGGATGAGCCTCTCGATCGCCGCCCACGAGCTGATCTACGTCCGGGACGCCTACGGCGTCCGCGGTCGCCTCCACCACCTCGCCTTCTGGGTCGACACCCGCGAGGAGGTCCTCCGGGCCGCCGACCTCTTCCTCGACAACGACATCCACATCGAGGCGGCGCCGTCCAAGCACGCCGTCGCCCAGGGCTTCTTCCTCTACGGCTTCGAGCCGGGCGGCAACCGGGTCGAGGTGACCACCGGCGGCTACTTCGTCTTCGACCCCGATCCAGAGCCGACGGTGTGGACCGAGGCCGAGCGCGCCAAGGGCCAAGCGTGGGGCGTGCAGACGGTCGAGAGCTTCCACACCTACGGGACGCCGGTGGTGGAGGAGCCGGCGAAGACGTGAGCGCCACCGGCCACGCGACCGAGGCCCCGTCCGATGCCGCGCGCGAGCTGGTTCGCGGCGCGTACGACCTGCACGTCCACATCTGGCCCGACGTGGTCGAGCGCCGGATCGACGACATCGGCCTGGCGCGGCGCTTCGCCGAGCTGGGGCTCGCGGGCTTCGTGCTCAAGTCGCACTACAACTCCACCGCCGAGCGGGCCGCCGTGGTGCGGGAGGCGGTGCCCGGCGTCGAGGTGCTCGGGGCGATCGTCCTCAACCGGGCCGTCGGCGGCGTCAATCCCGTCGCGGTCGAGATTGCGGCGCGGGAGGGGGCTCGCAAGGTGTGGCTGCCGACCGTCGACTCCGAGAACGAGCGCGCCCACCTCGCCGCCGCGGGGCCCGACACCAAGCTGCCGGTCTGGTCGAAGCTCGAGTTCGAGCTGCGCGAGAAGGGGATCGGGGCCGATCCGGTCGCCGTCTTCGACGCGGACGGCAAGCTGCTTCCCGAGACCCACGTCGTGCTGGCGCTCGCCGCCGAGCACGGGATGGTGCTCTCCACCGGCCACATCTCGGGGGCCGAGGCGCTCACCGTCGTCGAAGCCGCCCTCGCGGAGGGCGTCGAGAACGTGGTCCTCACCCACCCCGACTATCCGGGCCAGGCGATCTCGGTCGACGACCAGGTCGAGCTGGCCCGTCAGGGCGCGATGATCGAGCGCTGCTTCACGACGCCCTACACGGGCAAGTGCAGCTGGGAGCAGTGGCTCGAGGGGACCCGCGCCGTCGGGCCCGAGCGCACCGTTCTCTCCAGCGACCTCGGCCAGGTGAAGAACCCGCCGGTCGAGGACGGTCTCCCTTTGATGGCCGAGAGGCTGCTCGACGCCGGGTTCAGCGAGTCCGAGGTGCGGACCATGGCGGTCGACAACACCCGCCTGCTGGCGGGGGCGGAGGCGCCGTGAGCCAGAAGGTCCTGGCGGTCGGCGCCCACGCCGCGGACTTCCTCTGGCGAGCCGGCGGGGCGCTCGCCCTCGCCGCAGAACGGGGCGGCACCACCAGCGTGATCGCACTCTCCTACGGCGAGAAGGGGGAGGCGGGCGAGCTCTGGAAGGAGGAGGGACAGACGATCGAGAACGTGAAGAAGGTCCGCCACGCGGAGGCCGAGGCGGCGGCCGAATGCTCTCGGCGCCGATTTCACCTGCTTCGACCTCGGCGACTACCCGCTCGAGGTCGCGGGCGAGGCGCTCACGCGTCTGGTCGACGCGATCCGCGAGCTCGCCCCCGACGTCCTCATCACCCACACGGACCGCGACCCGTTCAACCCCGACCATCCGATCGCCTTCCATGCGGTCGAGCGCGCCCGGGCGTTGGCCGCGGGCGCCGGAGTCGCCAGTGCGTTCCCGACCATCAGGCCGCCCCGGTTCTTCCTCTTCGAGCCGCATCAGCCCGAGCTCTGCAACTTCACGCCGAGCGTCTTCCTCGACATCACGCCGGTGTTCGAGAAGAAGGTGGCGGCGATGGCCGAGATGCGCTCGCAGCAGTACCTGCAGACCTACTACGCCCAGCGCGCCGAGCAGCGCGGCAATCACGCCCGCCGGGTCTCGGGCGACTCCGAGATCCGCCAGGCGGAGGCCTTCATGCGCGTGGTGCCGAACGCCGTCGCCGAGCTGTGAGCGCCGACCGGGACGCTGTCCGCCTACGCGGAGCTCGGCGAGCTCGGCTCGGCGACGGTGTTCGAGGCCTCCGGGCGCGAGGGCCTGGTCGACCTCGACCTTCATCAGGTGATCCCCGGCTCGCGGGCCGCCGGCCCCGCCCGGACGGTCCGCTGCGCCCAGGACGACATCCTGATGGTCCACGTCGCCATGGACCGGCTCGAGGCCGGCGACGTGCTCGTGCTGACCATGCCCTCGCCCGAGCCGGTCGCCCTGCTCGGCGAGCTGCTCGCCACCCAGGCGAAGGTCAAGGGAGCGGCCGCGGTCTTGATCGACGCCGCGGTGCGCGACACCGATGACCTTCGCGAGCTCGGCCTCCCGGTCTGGGCGCGCTGGATCAGGGTCCAGGGGGCAAACCGGGACGAGGCCGGTGCGATCGACGAGCCTCTCCAGGTGGGCGGGACAACGATCGAACCGGGCGATGCCGTGGTGCTCGACTCGGATGGCGCCGTGGTCGTCGGGCGTGAGCGCATCGGCGACGTCCTGGAGGCGTCCCGGGGGCGCGCGGAGAACGAGCGCGAAAAGCGCGAGCAGTTCCGGTCCGGCGTACTGTCATATGACCTCTACGACCTGCGGAAGAGGTTCGAGTGAGGAGGAGACCGTGACGATCGAGCTCAGCAAGGACGCCCGAGGCAGCCTCGACGCGATCTGCGACACCTTCGTCCCGGGGGAGAACGGCCTGCCGGCGGCGACGGACATACGATGTCCCCGACGTGATCCTGGGGGCGATGGGCGCCAATCCGAGCGCCGACGTCCGCGACGGGTTCGCGGGCCTGATCGAGGGGTGGGACTCCGGCTTCGCCTCGCTCCCGAAGGAGGAGCGTGAGCGGGCCCTGCTGGCCTGGTGCGACTCCGACGACGTCATCACGTCGGGCGGCCTTCCAGGCCCTCCGCAAGCTGACGATGGTCATGTACTACACGGTCCCCTGGCAGGGTCAGGGCAAGAACCCGATCGACGAGGCGATCGGCTACCCGGGCCCGCACGGGAAGCTCCCCGACGCCCCCAGGAAGAGGATCGAGCCACTCGCGATCGGCGAGGACACCGAGCTCGACTGCGACGTGGTCGTGGTCGGCTCGGGAGCGGGAGGCGGCACGGCCGCCGCGGTGCTGGCCCAGGCCGGCCTCGACGTGGTGGTGGTCGAGGCGGGCGGCTACTTCAGCGAGGAGGACTTCGACGGCGCCGAGCTCGACGGCTACGTGCGGCTGTACCTCGGCGGGGGCGGCGTGCCCACGCCCGACCAGAGCATGGGGCTGCTCGCCGGCTTCTGCCTCGGCGGCGGCACCACGGTCAACTACACCTGGTGCTTCCGCCCGCCGGACCACGTTCGCGAGGACTGGCGGGATCGCTTCGGGCTCGAAGACTGGATGGGGGAGGACTTCGACGACAGCCTCGATGCCGTCTGGGATCGCCTCCACGTCAACTCCGAGAACAGCATGCCCTCGCTCCGCGACGAGCGCTTCCGCGAGGGCCTCGCCAAGCTCGGCTGGGACTCCCAGGTGATGCAGCGCAACGCCATCGGCTGCCGGGAGGACATCTGCGGGCAATGCCACTACGGCTGCCCGATCGGCGCCAAGCAGTCGACGATGGTGACCTGGCTCCAGGACGCCTACGACGCGGGCGCTCGGATCGTGGTCAACGCCCCGGTCGAGAAGGTGCTGATCGAGGGTGGCGAGGCGAGGGGCATCGAGGCCACCACCGCCGACGGTCACCGGCTCACCGTGCGCGCCCGGGCCGTCGCCGCCGCCGCCGGCGCGATCAACACGCCGGCGCTGCTCGTTCGCTCCGGTCTCGACAACCCGAACGTCGGCAAGAACCTGATGATCCACCCGGTGCTGCTGGTCTGGGCGATGTTCGAGCAGGAGGTGCTGCCCTGGACCGGCGTCTTCGGCTCGACCTTCTGCGACGAGTTCCTCGACATGGGCGAGGGCTACGGCGTCAAGTACATGCACGCCTCGGCGCATCCCTCGGACCTCGCGGTCTTCGCGCCCTGGCGCGGGGCCAGCGAGCACGCCGAGCTGATGCAGAGCCTGCGCTACACGGGCGGCTTCGGAGCCCTGCAGCGCGCCCGCGACGCCGGCGAGGTCGTGGTCGGCAGGGACGGCCTGCCGGCTCCGGTGCTGGAGCCTCTCGGACTTCGACCGCGACGTGATGCGCAGGGGCCTCGACGGGATGTCGCAGATCCTGGAGGCGGGTGGTGCCCGGCGGATCTACACCTCGCACGCCGGCTGGATCTCCTACGACCCGGCCGACGGCGGGCGCGAGCAGATGCTGAAGGCGGCCGATGACTACGGCTGGGGACCCGCGCAGGTCACCCTCGGCTCTTTCCACCTGATGGGCACCGCCCACATGGGCGCCGACAGGCAGACGACGGTCTGCGATCCGACGGGCGAGGCCTGGGACGCAAAGAACCTCTTCGTGGTCGACGGCGCCGTGCTGCCCACGGCGCTCGGGGTGAACCCGATGATCACGATCGAGGCCGCGGCGCACAGGATCGCCCGTGGCATGGCGTCGAAGCTGATTTGACAATTCAAAACGACTGAGAGGAACGGACAGATGGCGACGGCGACGAAGAGCAAGGGGGACGAGAAGAGGATGCTGATCGGGGGCTCCTGGCAGGGGTCATCGGACGGCAAGACCTTCGAGAGCCTCGACCCGGCGACCGGGGCGCCACACGCCACCGTTCCGGAGGCGACTGGAGAGGACGTCGACGCCGCCGTCGCCGCCGCGCGTGCCGCCTTCACCTCCGAGGAGTGGCGGGGGATGCCCGCCGCGGCGCGGGCCCAGCTGCTCTGGCGGGTGGGCGAGCTGATCGACGAGAACATGGCTGAGCTGGTCGAGCTCGAAACCCGCGACCAGGGCAAGCCGATCGGCGTCTCCAAGGTCGTGATCCCCGGCGTCGCCGAGCACTTTCGCTACTACGCCGGCTGGGTGACGAAGATCGAGGGCGAGACTCCGCCGGTATCGATCCCCGGCGTCTTCCATTACACGCTGCGCGAGCCGATCGGCGTCTGCGCGCTGATCATCCCCTGGAACTTCCCGACCAACATCGGTAGCTGGAAGATCGCCCCGGCGCTGGCTTGCGGCAACACCGCGGTGGTGAAGCCAGCCGAACAGGCCTCCCTGACCACGCTCAGGCTCGCCGAGCTGATCCAGGAGGCGGGCATCCCCGACGGGGCGATCAACGTCGTCACCGGCGGCCCCGCCACCGGTCAGGCACTTGCCAACCACGACGACGTCGACAAGATCTCCTTCACCGGCTCGACGGAGGTGGGCCGCGAGATCGTCCGCGCCTCCGCCGGCAACCTGAAGCGGGTCAGCCTCGAGCTGGGCGGCAAGGCGCCGACCGTGATCCTCGAGGACGCGGACATCGACGCGGCGGTTGGCGGCAACCTGCAGGGCGCCTTCCTCAACGCCGGCCAGGTCTGTGTCGCCTACGCCCGCTTCTTCGTCGACGCCAAGCGCGCCGACGAGTTCGCCGAGAAGGCGGCGGGCGCGGCCCAGTCGATGAAGCTCGGCCCGGGCATCGAGGAGTCGACCGAGCTCGGGCCGCTGGTCAGCGAGGAGCACCTGAACCGCGTCCACAGCTACGTCGAGTCAGGGCAGCAGGAGGGCGCCAAGCTCGTCACCGGCGGCGAGCGCGCCGAAGGGGACCTGGAGAAGGGCTTCTTCTACAAGCCGACGGTCTTCAACGAGGTCTCGGACGAGATGAGAATCGCCCGCGAGGAGATTTTCGGCCCCGTGATCTCGATCCTCCGCTACGAGTCGGAGGACGAGCTGATCGCCCGGGCCAACGACACGGAGTACGGCCTCGGCGCCTCGATCTGGACCCGCGACGTCGCCAGGGCCCACCGACTCGCCGCGGGGATCCGCGCCGGCACGATCTGGATCAACATGCCGAACCCGGTCGACGCCGTCGCTCCCTGGGGCGGCTTCAAGCAGAGCGGCTGGGGCCGCGAGATGGGCAAGGACGCGATCGAGCTCTACACCGAGAAGAAGAGCGTCTGGACGTCGCTGAGCTAGCGTCGCGTGGGTGCTCCTTTTCGCGCAGAGCGAAACGGAGGAAGCGCTTTGGCAACTGCATCTCGAGCGGCTGATGCGCGGCGCGTGCCGACTCGTCGATCAGGCGGGCGAGACACCCTCAACTGTGTCTCGCAAGACCGCCGTGTCTGCATACACACGCCCGCGGATCATCTTGCCCTGGCTGAACTCATAGATCCAGACGTTGTGCACGTCCATGGTGTTGCCGTTCTTGGCAATTGCCTGGACGTGGACCGGGACGACGATCTGGTCGCCGCCGTCGATGAAGCCCTCGGGTATGGAGGTGAACTCGTCGAACCACCGCCAGAGCTCGCGCGTGAACCAGCCCATCACTGCCTCCGCCCCCCGAAAGGTCCCCCCATACGGAACCGAATCCGGTACCACCAACTCGCAGTCGGGATCGATCACATCCCTCATCTTGGCGGGGTTGTCCTTGCCCCAGCCGGCAAAGGCTTCGGCGAGTAGCTCGACATTTGATGCGCTCACATTTCGCTCCGTTAGGCCGACATCACTCAGACTCCGGAAGAGTCTCAAACAAGGCAGCTACTTCGGCGGGATGTTCTGGTTGAGGCGGAAGAAGTTGTCCGGGTCGTACTTGCACTTCAGCGACTGCAGACGATCGTATTTCTCGGCCCCGTAGGCTTGGCGGACCCGCTCCTGGCCCTCGTCCATAAGAAAGTTGACGTAGACACTCTTGTGGTGGGGTTCGAGCGCCGACCAGAAGTTCCGCACCCACTCGCGTTCCGCATCGAAGCCGTTGGCAGTCGCCGTCATGCCCGTGATATTGAACGTGTGTCCCGCGTCACGGCCGTTGAAGGCCGTCTCCTCCTGAGCCACGCGCGCGACTGCTCCTCCGAGTTGCCAGATCGGGAAGGCCGTCAGCGGCGACTCGATCCGCCCCGCGTGGTCGACCGCAATGTCGATCACCTCGTCGCTGAGCTCCGCCACGTCGCAGGCGCGCATGTAGTACCACCAGTCGTGTGGGAAGGATGCGTCGAACATCGCCTGGTGAACGACGTACGGCTTCGGCTCGCACAGATCGAGAACTGGCGAGTCAAACGCCTTGAGCGGGCGCACAACCGCCTCTCCATCCTCCACCTGTCCCGAATAGCAACACACGATGCTTACGACCGGCTTCCCATGTAGTTCCGGAGGCACAAAAGGAAGCGGCGGCGCCTTGCGCTGCACGACGATCGTCATCAGCTCGTCCGGCGCCTCGGCGCTCCACTCGCGGTAGAAGCGCAGGAGATCTGGCGCTTTCTCCATCGGCCAGAAGATCGGTCCGGCGAAGACGATCGGGCCCACTGGGTGGAGACGAAACTCGAACTCGGTGGCGATTCCGAAGTTGCCGCCGCCCCCGCGCAGGCCCCAGAAGAGGTCCGGGTTCTCAGTCTCGCTCGCACTCACGAACTGACCCTCGGCGGTGACCAAGTCGACGGAGAGGAGCTGGTCGATCGTGAGCCCGTGCTTCCGCTGAAGCCACCCGATACCGCCGCCCAGCGTGAGCCCCGCGATGCCGGTGTGCGTCACGATCCCACCCGTTGTCGCGAGCCCGAACGCCTGGGTCTCCCAGTCGAGTTCACCCCAAAGAACACCAGCCTGAGCCTTGGCCGTGCGCGCCTCCGGATTGACGCTGATCCCCTTCATTGGTCCTAGGTCGATGACGATGCCGCCCTCGCAGACAGAGAGGCCGGGGAAGCTGTGGCCTCCGCTTCGGACGGCGACCTGTAGGCCGGTGTTCCTTGCGAACCTCACGGTTGCGATCACGTCCGCCACACCAGCGCACCGCGCGATCAACGCCGGGGACCGATCGATCGACCCGTTCCAGACCTTCCGGTGCTCGTCGTAGGTTGGATCTCCACTGGGAACGAGCTGTCCGCGGAATGATCCCTGGAGATCCCGCAGTGCGGCCGCATCGAGCTTGATCTCAGTATCGGTGGAGTTCACGCGGAGTCCATTCCGAAGGCTTCGACGGCAGTGGCATCACGCTCTCAGCATTCTCACCCATCCGAGATCCAGCTGCTCCCTCTCGTGCGCGAAGGAGCCGCGGCACCGCGGGAAGGCTCAGCTGCCCCGGTCGTCCGGAGGAGCAGCGCTTTGATCGAGGGCTCACGCCGAAGTTATTGTCATCTGATTACGACCACAATCTCGCCCGACGACCCTGCGTATGCCGGCCAGGCGCGCTACACAGCCGGCTTCCTGAGGGTCTACGACACGGTTGTTCTGAGGTTCAACGGGTACCTCGCGTGGCGATGCCCACCGCGGCGTCTCGTTCGGCTCTACGACGAGCACGTCTCTGCCCGCCATCTCGACATCGGCGTCGGAACTGGCTACTTGCTCGACAAGTGCCGCTACCCGACCCAGTCACCAGACATCACGCTGATGGATCTGAATCCCACCCCCATCCAGGTCGCCGCCGAGCGTCTCCACCGCTACCGGCCCAAGACGCATCAAGCGAACGCGCTCGAGCCGTTCGGGTTGCCGGCAGGCACGTTCGAGTCCGTCGGCTTGAACTGGCTGCTGCACTGCCTGCCCGGCAACATCGCAACCAAGAGCGTCGTCTTCGACCACGCTAAGACGGTGCTTTCGTCGGGCGGCGTCCTGTTCGGCAGCACAGTTCTGAGCGGTGGCGTGCGGCATACCGCGTGGTCGCGGTGGATGATGGAACGGCTCAACCGCGACGGCACATTCAACAACCGCGACGACGGGCTCGACGGCCTTAAGGCGCAACTCAACCAGCGGTTCGACAGCGCGCAGGTCCAAGTCGTCGGTGCGGTAGGCATCTTCTCTGCTCGCGCCTGACGGCCCCTGCGACAATCAAGGGGCTCCGCTCACATGAAAGCGGGCGCGGAGACTAGAGATGAGCGCCTAGCGATCGGCCGCGTAGTGCTCCGCGCGCGTCTCGGCCCCCTCGTCCCGGGTGCCGGCGACCGCCGCGTCGATCAGGGTCGGAGCGCCTGAGGCCAGGGCCTCCGAGACGGCGGCCGAGAGCTCGTCCGTGCTCCCTGCCGATCTGGTCTCCACGCCCAGGGAGCGTCCCAGCCCGATGAAGTCGATTTCCGGGTCGGTCAGGTCCATGCCGACGTAGCTGTCGCCGCCGCCGGCGACCACCCGGTCGATGCCGCGCTTGCAGGCCGCGTACTCGCGGTTGTTCATCACGACGAGCACGAGCGGCACGTCGTAGTGGGCAGCCGACCAGAGCCCCTGGATCGTGTACATCGCCGTGCCGTCGCCGACCACGGAGACGACCGGGTCGTCCGGCCGGGCCATCTTCACGCCGATCCCGGCGCCGAGTGCCCATCCCAGGGCCCCGCCCACGGAGTGGTGGTAGCTGCCGGGGCGGCTGGCGGCGAAGGCGCGCCGGACCTCCAGCCCGGTGGTGATCGCCTCCTCGAGCATGATCGTGCCGTCCGGCAGCCCGGCGACCAGGGCCTCGGCGGCGCCGGCGGGATCCATGCGCTCTCCGTTCGAGGCCGGGGCGCTCGCGGTGGGCGCCCGATCCTTCTTGGCCGCCTCGATGCGGGCCTCGGCCTCAGGGCAGCGGCCGCTGACGATTCCGGTGATCGCCCGCACCGTCGGCCCGATGCCGCCGTGCAAGGCGATCCGCGCGGGGTAGTTGCGGCCCAGCTCGGCGCGGTCCTCGTCGAGCTGGAGGATCTGGGTTCGCTCGGGGATCGGGACGGAGTCGGTGTAGTAGTGGGCCGAGAAGGCGTGGCTCCCGACGAGGAACACGACGTCGTGCCCCGAGAGCTTCTCCCGGATCAGCGCGTCGACCGGAGGGAGCATTCCGGCGGACAGGGGATGCGTCGCCGGGAAGTCGACGCAGTCGTACATGGGCTCGTGGAAGACCGTGGCGCCCAGGGCCTCCGCCAGCGCGACCAGGTCCTCGACCGCTCCCGCGCGCCCGACGCCGTCGCCGGCGACGATCGCGGGGGCGCCCGCGCCGAGTAGCGCCTCGGCCAGCTCATCGGCTCCCTCGGCCACGCCGAGCCCTCGGACCTCCGTCCGCCCGGGCAGCGGCTCGTCGAGCTCCTCCTCCAGGACATCGACGGGGATCGAGACCATCACCGGCCCGGTCGGCGCCGTCTGCGAGAGGAGGAAGGCCCGGCGGATCAGGGTCGGCAGGTCCTCCACCTGGTTCACCTCGACCGCGTCCTTGAAGGCGCCCTGGGCGAGCGCGAGCAGGTCCCCGCCCAGCATCGGGTCCTGGATCAGGTGGCGCCGGTCCTGTTGGCCGACGGTGACCACCATCGGGGTCCGTGCCCGCCTGGCGTTGAGCATGTTCGCCAGCCCATGGGCGAGCCCTGCGGCGATGTGGAGGTTGAGGAACGACGGTCGGCGGGTCGCGCGGGCGTACCCGTCGGCCATCGAGACCGCGGTTCCCTCGTGCAGTCCCAGGTAGTAGGGGAACTCGGGCACCTTGGCGAGCTCGTCCATGAAGGGCAGCTCGGTCGTCCCGGGGTTGCCGAAGACCCGGTCGACGCCCTCACTCTGGGCCAGCTCGATCAGGCGCCCGGCGGCCTTCATCAGATCGGGTAGTGGCCCGGCTGGCTCATCACCATGGTCCAGTGCAGGTCGGTGAACTCCTCGAGCGCCGCGCTGCCTCCGAACCGGCCCCAGCCGCTCTCCTTGACGCCTCCGAACGGCATCTGGGCCTCATCGTGGACCGTGGCCAGGTTGACGTGGCAGATCCCGCTCTCGATCCGCCGCGCCACGTCGAGCGCGGTCGGGATGTCGGAGCTGAAGACAGCCCCCGAGAGGCCGTAGTTCGTGTCGTTCGCGGTCTGGATCGCGTCCTCGATGTCGTCGTAGGTGAGGATCGGGACGATCGGCCCGAACGACTCCTCCGAGTAGACGCGCATCTCGGGAGTCACCTTGGTCAGCACGGTGGGGTGGAAGCAGGGGCCCTCGGCCTCCCCACCGGTTGCGATCTCGGCGCCCTTCGACTTGGCGTCCTCGACCAGCTCGGTGACGTGCTCGACCGAGGCCTTGTTGATCAGCGGGCCGATCATCGTCTCGGGGTTGGTCGGGTCGCCGACGGTCATCGCGCTCGCCTTCTTCACGAGTCCTTCCGTGAACTCGTCAGCGACCTTGCCGTCGATGATGATCCGCTCGGTCGCCATGCAGATCTGACCGGAGTGCATGAAGGCGCCGAAGTTGGCGGCGTTGACCGCCTCGTCGAGATCGGCGTCGGCCATCACGATCATCGGCGCCTTGCCACCGAGCTCGAGCAGGCACTTCTTCAGGTGGCGGCCGCAGGTCTCGGCGATGATCTTGCCGACGCGGGTGGAGCCCGTGAAGTTGACCCGCCGGGTGCCGGGGTGCGCGATCAGCGCCTCGACGACCTCGGGTGCGTCAGCGGGGTCGTTGGTCAGGTAGTTGATGACGCCCTCTGGAGCGCCCGCGTCCACGACGCAGCCGACGATCTGGGCGTGAGTCCGGGGACAGAGCTCCGAGCCCTTCAGGATCACCGTGTTGCCGTAGGCGAGCGGCGTCGCGATCGCTCGCGTGCCCAGGATCACCGGAGCGTTCCACGGAGCGATCCCGACCACGACACCGGCGGGCAGCCGGCGCGCGATCCCCGTGGCGCCGGGGATGTCGGAGGGGATCACCTGGCCGACGGCGGCGTACGCCTGGGCCCCCGCCTCGCGAAGCATGCCGCTGGCCAGCTGGCAGTTGAACATGCCCCAGCCGAAGGTGCCGCCGGTCTCCTCGGTGACGATCGCGGCGATCTGCTCGGCGCGCTCGGAGAGCAGGTCGGCCGCCTTGGTCAGAACCTCCCGGCGCGCAGCCGGGGGACCGAAGCCCCAGGCCTCGAACGCTCCCTGCGCCGCCTTCACGGCGAGGTCGACGTCCTCCGGGCCGGCCGCGGCGGCCTGCCCCACCACGTCGCCCGAATACGGGTTGGTCTGCTCGCAGTCCTTCCCCGACTTCGCCGCAACCCATTGACCGCCGATCAGAAGGTCCTGCTTCTGCTCCACCGCGACCGCCATCGCCACTCTCCTCGACTCGATGTCCGCGGCCGGCGGGCGTCCCGCGGGCCGCCGCTCAAAAAGTCATATTGTCATACGTGAAGCGCGAGGTCCTGTCCCGTCAGGGGTGCGACCCTGGCGGGACAGGGTCCTTAGCCGCTGATCGGCTCGGAGGCGGGATCGGCCTGATCGGCCTCGACCACCCCGTCGCCGGGCTCTCGCTCCGGCGGCAGGTCGCCGCCGCGCTCGGTGCCGGCGATCACCTCGTCCGGCGCCTTCTCCGCGGGGATGAAGCCCGACTTCATCCCGAAGTAGACGGCCTGGGGATGGTGGGCGACGATCGCCACCGTCGACTGCTCCGGCATCACCGCGAACCCGTCGGACAGGGTCATCCCGATCTCCTCGAGGCCGAGCAGCCTCCAGACCTTCTCGTGTTCCGACTGCTCCGGGCAGGCGGGGTAGCCCCAGGAGTAGCGGCGGCCCTGGTCCCGATCGATTCCGAGGCCTGAGCGGGCCTCCGAGTGCAGCCATTCCGCGAGGCCCTCCGCCGCCTGCACGCCGAGGCCGTGGACGTAGAGCTGCTCGGCGAACTCGCCGTCGGACTCCAGCTTGGCCATCAGGTCGGTGACCTCGGGGCCGACCGTGACGCCCTGCAGGGCGACCACGTCACGTTCACCCGGCCCGAGCTCGTCCAGTGGCCGGAAGAAGTCGGTCAGGCAGATCCGGTCGTGCTTGGGCTGGCGCGGGAACACCAGTCGCTCGAGCTCGCGCTCCGGATCCTGCGGATCGAAGACGACCAGCTCGTTGCCGTCGGCTGCGCAGGGGAAGAAGCCCTGCCGCGCGCGGGGGTTCAGATAGCCCTGCTCGCGCCACATCCGCTCGAGCCTCGGGGCGAAGCCCTCCTCGCCGTCGTGGCCCTCGACGATCTGACGCCACTCCTCGCCCTTCTTGCCGCGGCCTCCCCAGTGGAGCTTGAAGAGGACGTGGCGGTCGAGGTACGGGAACACCTCATCGAGGTCGACCTCGATCTCGCGAACGCCCCAGAAGGGCGGATCGGGGATCGGGACGTCGGTGCGGGCCCCGGAGCGAACCGAGTCGTCGGTGGTCGGAGGCGCGTCGTCCGCAACCTCGGGCTGCTCGCGGAGCGCACGAGCCTCATCGCGGATTCGGTCGACCAGGGCGGCCCGCTTCTCGGCGTCGATTAGATCGTCCATCGTGTCCAGGCCGACGAAGGCGTCCTTGCAGTAGAAGACGCCGGGCTCGTAGATCTCCTCCGAGTCCTTTCCGCCGGGATAGAGGATTCGCCGTCCGAAGTCGCGGTTGATGGCGGCCCCGCCGATCAACACCGGGAACTCCAGCTTCTTCGAGTGCAGCTCCTGGACGCAGGCCGGCATCTGTTTCGAGGTGGAGACCAACAGCGCCGACAGGCCGATCGCGTCGGCGTTCTCCTCGATCGCCGAGTGGATGATCGTGTCGACTGGCACCTGCTTGCCGAGGTCGACGACCGTGTAGCCGTTGTTGGTCAGGATGGTGTTGACCAGCGACTTGCCGATGTCGTGGACGTCACCGAAGACCGTCGCGATCACGACCTTGCCCTTGCTGTGGCCCTCGATCCGCTCGAGGTAGTTCTCGAGCTGGGCGACGGCGCGCTTCATCACCTCGGCCGACTGCAGGACGAAGGGCAGGATCAGCTCGCCGGCCCCGAACTTGTCACCGACCTCCTTCATCGCCGGGAGCAGCACGGTGTTCAGGGTGGGGACGGCGCCGATTTTCTCCACCGAGCGGTCGATCCAGTCCTCGACGCCCTCCTTCTTGCGGTGGAGGATCTGCCAGTGGAGGGCCTCCTCGGGCTCCATGCCCTCCGTCGGGTCGCCGGCCGCCTCCTCCGCCTCCTCGCCCTGCGACTCGAAGTGCGCAATGAACTTCTCCAGCGCGTCGTCTGAGCGGTTGAAGACCAATGCGTCGGTGAGCTCCCGCTCGTTCTCGTCGATCTCGAAGTAGGGGGTGATGTGGTTCGGATTGACCATCGCCAGGTCGAGTCCCGCCTCGACGCAGTGGTGGAGGAAGACCGAGTTCAGGACCGCGCGGGCCTTCGGCGAGACGCCGAAGCTGACGTTGGAGACGCCCAATGAGGTCTTGACGCCAGGGATCTCGGCCTTGATCCGCTTGATCCCCTCGATCGTCGCGATCGCGGAGGGGCGCCATTCCTCATCCCCGGTCGTCAGCGTGAAGGTGAGCGCGTCGAAGATCAGGGACTGTGGGTCCATGCCGTGGTCGTCCACGCACATGTCGCGGATCCGCTTGGCGATCTCGAGCTTGCGGTCGGCCGTCTTGGCCATGCCCTCCTCGTCGATCGTCAACGCGATCAGCGCGGCGCCATGTGCCTTGGCGAGGGGCGCGACGCGGTCGAGCTTGTCGCGGCCGGCCTCGAGGTTCACCGAGTTCACGATCGCTCGGCCCGGGATCCTCTCCAGCGCCTCCTGGATCACCTCGGGCTCGGTCGAGTCGACCTGGATCGGCGACGGCTGGGTCAGCGAGATCCGCTCCACGACGGTGCCCATCTGGACGTCCTCGTCCTGGCGCTCGGTGAGGGCGACGCAGACGTCGAGCACGTGGGCCCCTCCGGTCACCTGGTCCTCGGCCACCTGGACGAGGCCGTCGTAGTCGTCGGCGAGCAGCAGCTCCTTGGCGGCGCGGGATCCCTGCGAGTTGACGCGCTCACCGACCAGCGTCGGGCGCGGCTCCTGCACCAGCGGGGTGGAGGTCATCATGCTCGAGACCTCCGTCGGGCCGCGCTCGGGGCGCTCGCCGGGCGCCCTGCCCTCGACCCGCTCGCGGATCGCGCTGATGTGGTCCGGGGTGGTGCCGCAGCAGCCACCGACGATGCCGACGCCGTACCGCTCCACGAACTCGCCGAGGGTCGCGGCGAGCGGCCCCGGCTCCTCCGGGAAGATCGTCTCGCCGTCGGGCCCCTGCAGCGGCAGGCCGGCGTTGGGGATGCAATGGACGGGAAGCGGCGAGTTCTCCCCCAGGTAGCGGATCGCATCCCGCATGTCCTCGGGACCGGTCGAGCAGTTCAACCCGATCACCTGGACATCGAGAGCCGCGAGCGTCGTCAGGACCGCCTGGATGTCCGTCCCGAGGAGCATCTTCCCTCCCTGGGGCAGGAGCGAGACCGACGTCTGGATCGGCAGGGTGCGGCCGGCCTGCTTGAACGCCTCGCGGGCGCCGAACATCGCGGCCTTCACCTCCAGGATGTCCTGCGCCGTCTCGATGATGATCAGATCGGCGCCGCCGTCGACCAAGCCCCGCGCCTGCTCGGTGAAGATCTGGACCAGCTTTGCGAACGAGATGTCCCCGAGGGTGGGGTCGTCGCTCGCCGGCAGGAAGCCCGTCGGGCCGATGGAGCCGGCGACGAAGCGCTCCGGGCCGGCGGCCTTGCGCGCGATCTCCGCGGCCTTCGTGTTGATCTCCAGCGTCTGCTCGGCGAGCCCCCACTCGTCCAGCTTCAGACGGCTCCCCTGGAAGGTGTCCGTCTCGACGACCTCCGCGCCCGCGTCGAGCATCGACGTGTGAACGCCCTCGATCACGTCGGGGCGGTTCAGCACCAGCGCCTCATGGCACTTGCCCTCGAGGCCGCCGTAGTCCTCCTGCGTCAGGTCGAACTGCTCCAGGGTCGCGCCCATGCCGCCGTCGAAGACGACGACACGCTCGCGGACCGCCCCCAGGTAGTCGCGCTCAGGCATGGCCGAGGAGGGTAGCTGGGTAGGGTTCGATTCATGCCACTCTCCAACGTCTCCGGCTTCCCCCGAATCGGCCGCGATCGGGAGCTCAAGTTCGCGACCGAGGGCTACTGGCGAGGCGAGCGCTCGGCGGACGAGCTCGCGGCCACCGCGAAGGCGATCAGGGTGGAGAACTGGAAGCTGATGCAGGAGGCGGGGATCGACCTGATTCCCTCCAACGACTTCTCCTACTACGACCAGGTGCTGGACGCGATCTCCCTGGTGGGCGCGGTGCCCGAGCGATACGGCTGGTCTGGAGGCCAGGTCGACCTGGACACCTATTTCGCGATGGCCCGGGGCCGGCAGACGGACGACGTCGACGTCACGGCGATGGAGATGACGAAGTGGTTCAACACCAACTACCACTACATCGTCCCCGAGCTCGGGCCCGAGACGAGGTTCTCGCTGTCGGGCTCCAAGCCGTTCGACGAGCACGCCGAGGCCATGGAGGAGGTCGGGATCGACACGGTCCCGGTGCTGGTCGGCCCGGTCAGCTTCCTGCTGCTCTCCAAGCCGGCCGACGGCGTCGACGAGGGATTCGACGCGCTCAGCCTGCTCGAGCCGCTGGTCGAGGTATACGGCGAGGTGATCGAGAGGCTCGCCGAGCAGGGCGCCACCTGGCTCCAGCTCGACGAGCCCTGTTTCATCGAGGACCGCGAGGAGCGCGAGCTCGACGCCCTCCGTCTCGCCTATGAGGAGCTGTGCAAGGTGCACGAGCGCCCTCGCCTCGTCGTGAAGACCTACTTCGATCACGTGGGCGACGCCTACGGCGTGCTCCGGGACCTGCCGATCGAGGGGGTCGGCCTCGACTTCACGGGCCGCGTCCACGGAGACGAGCTCGGGCCGGAGGTGCACGAGCACGGCGGTCGCCACAACGCCGAGTTCGTCGCGGAGCTCGGCGGGCTCGAGGATCAGTGGCTGTTCGCCGGGATCGTCGACGGGCGCAACGTCTGGGTCAACCACCTCGAGCACTCATTGGACGCTCTGGAGGGACTGAGTGACCGCTGCGACCAGCTCGTCGTCTCGACCAGCTGCTCGCTGCTCCACGTCCCGATCGACCTCGAGGCCGAGCCCGACGACGGCGACGCCGACCTGGACGCCGAGATGCGCTCCTGGATGGCCTTCGCCGTGCAGAAGGTCGGCGAGGTGGCGACCCTCGCCCGCGGTGTGGCCGACGGGCGCGAGGCGATCGCGACGGAGCTCGACGACAACGATCGCGCGCTCGACTCCCGCCGGGACTCTCATCGCACCCGGAACCCCGACGTCCGGGCGCGCGTCGAGGCGCTGACCGAGGCGGACGCGCGCCGCGACATGCCCTTCGCGGGCCGCAAGCAGCTCCAGCAGCAGAAGCTCGGCCTGCCGACCTTCCCGGCGACCACGATCGGCTCCTTCCCCCAGACCGACGAGCTCCGCTCGGCCCGCGGCCGGCTGCGCGAGGGTGAGATCGAGCTCCCCGCATATGAGGAGCGGATGCGGGCGGAGATCGACCGGGTGATCGATTTCCAGGAGGAGATCGGCATCGACGTGCTGGTCCACGGCGAGCCCGAGCGCAACGACATGGTCCAGTACTTCGCCGAGCAGATGCTCGGCTACGCGTTCACCGAGAACGCCTGGGTGCAGTCATACGGCTCGCGCTACGTGCGCCCGCCCATCATTTTCGGGGACATCAGCCGGGCCGGGCCGATGACCGTGGAGTGGATCACCTACGCGCAGTCGAAGACCGAGAAACCGGTGAAGGGAATGCTCACCGGCCCGGTCACGATGCTGGAGTGGTCGTTCGTCCGCGACGACCAGCCCAGGCGCGAGACCTGCGAGCAGCTGGCACTGGCGATTCGCGACGAGGTGGCCGACCTCGAGCAGGCCGGGATCCCGATCGTCCATGTCGACGAGCCGGCGATCCGCGAGGGCCTGCCGCTGCGGCGCGATCGCTGGGACGAGTACCTCCAGTGGGCGGTCTACTCCTTCCGCGTCGCGACGGCGGGCGTCGCGGACGAGACCCAGGTCCACACCCACATGTGCTACTCGGACTTCGGCGACATCCTCGAGCACATCCAGGCGATGGACGCGGACGTCACCCTGATCGAGGCGGCCCGCTCACGGATGGAGCTGCTCCATCACTGGGAGCGGACCGGCTTCACCCATGACATCGGCCCCGGCGTCTACGACATCCATTCGCCCCGGGTGCCGAGCGTCGAGGAGATGGCGGAGCTGCTCGGTGAGGCCGCTCGAGTGCTCCGGCCGGAGCAGCTCTGGGTGACCCCGGACTGCGGGCTGAAGACCCGGGCCTGGCCCGAGACCGAGGAGAGCCTCCGCAACATGGTTCAGGCCGCGAAGCAGCTGCGCGAGGAGCTCGTCCCAGCCTCCTAGCGATGTCGAAGGAGAACGTCGAGATCGTCGCTCGCGGGTACGTCCGGTTCTCCGAGACCGGGGAGGTGATCGAGGAGATCACCCATCCGGACTTCGTCTGGGACATGTCGACCTTCTCGAGCTGGCCCGAGCGACAGGTCTACGAGGGCACCGACGGGGCCCGGGAGTTCCTCGCCTCCTGGACGGAGCCGTGGGACGACTGGGAGCTCGAGCTGGAGGAGCTCATCGACGCCGGGGATGACGAGGTCCTCGCGGTGCTGCGCCAGCACGGCACCTCCAAGACCACCGGTCTGGAGGTCGACATGCAGTTCGCCCAGCTCTGGACGCTCCAGGACGGGAAGTACATGCGGATGAGGATGTACGCGGATCCAGCCGAAGCGCGGCGAGCCGCCGGGCTGCCGGAGTAGCGGGTCCGCAGGCTGCGGACCTTTCGCAACCTGTTTACGGTCCTTTAGCGTCGTGTTAGCGGTCGCTCGCATACTGGTCCCTCGACAAGAAGCACGACCTGAAAGGGGAAGACATGGAAGCCAACGGAGTGCAGGGACTACAGGTGGGCGGACGCGAGCCAAAGGCGCTGCTGATGAGCGACGGGAGCCGGCTGGCCCTCGAGGACGAGGGGCCCGGCGGCCGGGCCGACTGGATGCTGCTCGGCGATGGCGCCGAGGACCGGGAGCTCAGCGTCGCGGACGCGATCCGCGTCGCGGGCGATCAGCACGCCGACTACGTCCGGATTCGGACCCGGTCCGAGGTCGCCTGGCTGCGTCTCGTCTCGGAGTGGTTCGAGGAGGAGGCCCGGCGGCTGGACCGTGATCTCAGGACAGCCTCGCCCTAGGTGGAGCGGCCTGGTGGCCGCTTGCCGAGGCGCCGGCGCCAGTCGCGTGCGGCGAAGAAGGTGCTGATCTTCCGCAGCTGCTGGCGCCGCTTCTCGGTGTAGGGGAAGTAGAGCGGCTCGCGCGTCTGGCCGAAGCGGCTGATCACGATCGACTCGGGGCGCACGAACTTCTTGATCCCGTACTCGCCGTGCCGGAACCCGATGCCGGAGTCCTTCCAGCCTCCCATCGGCACGTCGGAGGCGAGGAAGCCGACCAGCACGTCGTTGACGTTGGCGGTCCCGACCTCGAGCCGGCGGGCAACCGCCTCCGCCTCGCGCTTCGAGCCGAAGACCGAGGCGGCCAGGCCGTAGCGGGTGTCGTTGGCGAGGCGGACGGCCTCGTCGGCGTCACGCACCTTCATGATCCCGACGACGGGGCCGAAGGTCTCGTCGCGCATCACCTTCATCGAGTGGTCGACGTCGGTCAGCACCGTGGGCGGGTACCAGTCGCCGGGCCCCTCGCCACGCTGGCCGCCGGTGACGACCGTCGCGCCGGCGCCCCTCGCGTCCTCGACGTGGTCCTCGACGATCTGGGTCTGCGGCGGGAAGGTCATCGCGCCGATGTCCTTGCCGTGCTCGCGGCCGTCCATACCCAGATTCAGATTGTTCACCTCCTGCGTGAAGCGCTCGACGAACTCGTCGTAGACGGGCTCCTCGACGTAGAGGCGCTCAACCGAGATGCAGACCTGGCCGATGTTGGCGAAGGCGCCCCAGGTGGCGGCGTTGGCCGCTCGCTCGACGTTGGCGCTCCGAAGGACGATCATCGGGTCCTTGCCGCCGAGCTCGGCGCTCACCGGAGTGAGCGTCTCCGCGGCCTGGGCGAGGACCTTCTTCGCCGTCCGGTCGGAGCCGGTGAACTGGACGTAGTCGACCCCGTCGACGAGCGCGGAACCCGTCTCGCCCATCCCGTTGACGACATCGAATACGTCGGGAGCGCCGATCTCGCTCTTCCAGGCTTCGATGATCTCGGTGACCCCGAGCGGCGTGATCTCGGACGGCTTGATGACGACGGCAGCGCCGGCGATCAGCGCCGGGATCGCGTCGCCGAGCGAGAGGATCAGCGGGAAGTTCCACGGGCTGATCACGCCGACGACGGGGTAGGGCCGGTACTGCACCTTGAGCTTCTTGATCTTCATCAGGGGCGAGTGGGCGGGGACCTTCTCGTCACCGATGAACTTATGGCCCTTCTTGCCGTAGAAGTTGATCAGGTCGGTGAGGTAGACGGACTCGCCGGCGGCCTCGCCGCGCACCTTGCCGGTCTCGCGCTGCATGGTGTCGGCGATCTCGTCCTGGTGGTCGAGGATCCAGTCGCGCAGCTTGTAGAGCCACTGAGCCCGGCCCTTGATCCCGAGCTCCTCCCAGGCGGGCTGGTTGGCGCGGACGCGGGCGACGGTTTCCGCGACCTCGGCCGGGCCGTCGAGCGGGACGTTGGCGATCGCCGATCCGTCGGCGGGATTGATGACCTCGAAGCTCTCTCGCGAGGCCTTCGCGGCGTTCTCGGTGACGGTGTCGATGGCCATGTGCGCGCTCCCCTCGTAAACCGGCTGGTCCGCGGGACTCTAGCGTGCGACTGGCTGGCCAGCCAGTCGCACCCGACCGCTTGGAGCAAGGCCTGCGTGGGATTTTCGACAGGGGGCCAAAGACCCTGCGCGTGGCCACGCCTACCGTGCGTGACGACAGCGCTCGCCGTCCGGCCCCGGGGGAGTCACCCGTGAAGAAAATCGAAGCGTTCATCCGCCACGAGGCGTTCGAGCCGATCCGCTCCGAGCTGCTCGACAGGGGTTTCCCCTCGCTCTCGATCTCCGAGGTGAAGGGCTCGGGTCGCCAGAAGGGGCTGGTCGAGGCCTACCGGGGCTCGACCCTGACGGTGTCGGTGCGGCCGAAGCTGAAGCTGGAGGTGGTCGTGGACGACGGCGACACGGGGCCCGTGGTCGAGACGATCATCAGGCACGCGCGCTCGGGCGAAATCGGGGACGGCAAGATCTTCGTCCTGCCGGTGGAGGAGGCGATTCGCATCCGCACCGGCGAGGAGGGCGAGGTGGTGCTCCAGGCTCATACCGAGGAGGAGATCGCGGCCGGCGCGGCGCAGGACGAATGACCATGCGCGAGCTCAGCACCCGCATGATCGAGGCCGTCCTCGATGGCCAGGGCCTGCAGGGAGTGGCCGAGCTCGCCGCGGCGGAGGCCGGTGGCCCGGTGGCGATCGTTCTGCCGCCCCGTGGTCTCGCGGCACGGGCGCCGGGCGGCGGCGAGCTCAACGGCCTGGCGGAGTATGCGAAGGCCCGTGTGGCCGAGACCGGGGCTGCCACTCCCGACCTGATCGCCCTCGAGCGCTCGATCGAGGCCGGCGGGCGCGTCGTGGGCGTTGTCCTGCTCCTCGCGGCCGAATCGGACGACCGGGAGGACCCCGTGCTGGTCGATCGCGACGAGGTTCTGAGGGCGGCCGCCCTGGCCGCGCTGGCGGAGGTGGCGGTCGCGGACGCGCGCGAGGAGGCCGAGCGGAAGATGCGCGGTGGGTTGATCGAGGAGCTGCGCTCTCGCGAGATCGACACGGCGGAGGCCACCAGCAAGGCCGCGCGGCTCGGCTGCGATCTGGCCCGCGGCGCGATCGCCCTGGTGGCCGAGATCGAGTCCGCCAGCCCGAGTCATGCGACGGCGCTCGTCGAGGCCGAGTACGAGGGATCGCTCGCCGAGCTGGCGGACGGCCGCCTCTACGCGATCCTGCCGGCGCGGGGCGGCGACGACGCGCCGGAGAAGACCCTCCAGGGCGCCGGCCGCATAGCCAACCGACTGCGTAACCACGGCAGGGCCGCCGTGTCCTCCTTCTATCCGGATCCGGGCGAGCTGCATCGAGCGATGAAGGAGGCGGAGCTGGTCCTCGACGTGATCACCCGCGAGCCCGAGATCGCCGAGGCGCTGGAGGAGGGGATCGCGGCGAGCGGCGTCTACAGGTTGCTCTTCCGCGCGCTGATCTCCGATCCGGAGGAGGTGCGGAGCTTCTACCGCGACACCGTTGAGCCCCTCGTCCGCTACGACGACCAGTACCGCTCCGACCTGCTCGGCACGCTCGAGGAGTATCTGGCGAGCGACTGCAACATGAACGCGACGGCACGGGCGATCTTCGCCCACCGCCACACGGTGGCCTACCGGCTGGAGCGGGTGAAGGAGCTGACCGGGCTCGACCCACAGATCTCCGAGGACCGGGAGCGGCTCGGCCTCGGCATCAAGGCGTATCGCATCCTCGCGCCGGCGCTGCCGCGCTAGAAGCGGCCCGTCAAATTTCCTTCCGCTTGGGCACCAGCCTGTAGACCGAGCCGAGGGTGGGCTTGCCCTTCCGTGTGGGCCCCCTCAGCGTGAGCACGTAGATGCGCCTCGAGTTGTCCTGCCCCATCGCGTTCATGAAGCGGGTCCCGAGCCTGAAGCTCCGCTGCTTTCCGGCGCGACGCGCCACCCTCGGGCGGAATCCGTAGAGCCTGCCGGTGCAGTAGTCGCCGAAGACGTAGTCGCCATAGATCTCCCGTCCTCGGATCTGCGCGAGGTGCGGGTCGCGCACCACGTAACCCCCGGCGACGAGGCATCCGGGCCGGTGGCGGTAGGCGATCGTGGGCAGCACGGTGTCATGGCGCGCCATTCCGCCGGCAAACGGCGCGAACGCCTCGAACGCCGGCCAGCCGAAATTCGCTCCCCGCGATCTGGCGATCGGCAGATAATCGATCTCCTCATAGTGGTCCTCGCCGGTGTCGGCGATACCGATGGCGCGGGTGGTGCGGTCGAAGGAGATGCCACGCGGGTTCCGCAGGCCGTACGACCAGATCTCGTCGCGGCCGGGCGTGCCGACGAATGGGTTGTCCGCCGGGATCGCATAGCCGTTCGAGCTCGGGTCGATGCGCAGGACTTTCCCGCGCAGCGACCCGACGTTCTGCGCCGCCCCGTTCGCGTCGGGCGCCGGGCCGCCGTCGCCGGTGGCGACGAAGAGATGGCCGTTCGGACCGAAGGCGAGCAGGCCCCCATGGTGGGTCCGCGTCGGCTCCGGGATCCGCAGAATCGTCTGGCCTGATCCCAGATCCGCGAGGAGGGGATCGGCGGAGTTGCGTTGATACTGGGCCACGACCAGCGCGTCCCGGCGATCGCTGTAGGCGACATAGAAGCTGCCCGTTCGCTGATAGTCGGGCGGGAACGCAATCGACGCCAGGCCCGGTTCGCCGCGGACGCCACGCGAGCTGACCTGGTCGCTGATGTTCAGGAAGGGCCGTCGACGCAGACGGTCGCCAGTGATCACCCTGACCGTGCCGCCCGCCTGCCCGACCAGCAGGGGGGCACCCGAGCCGGGCGGCTGGGCCAGGAAGACGGGGTTCTTCAGCCTGGCGAGGCGCTCGACCGTGACGAACTTCGCGCCGAACTCGCGGGCCGGCTCGCGATTCGCGATCCCGACGATGGCGGCACCGACGGCGACCAGGGCGGCAACGAGGGTTTCGATCCGGCGGCGGTTGAGCGAGAGCGGCATGGTGAGGTCCCCCCAGGGGGACGAGCCGCAGGTTATTCAGCGTCGGCGAACGAGCCGGTAGACCGGGCCGTCCAGCGAGGCCGCGTAAAGGGCACCATGCGCCCCCTCCCCGAAGGAGCTCAGGTCGGGCACACGGACGCCAGCGCTTCGGTCCTTGCCGGCGCCGCCGAGCTTCGGGATCAGGGAGCGGATCTTGCCGGTGCAGAAGTCCCCGTAGACGTATCGGTGCAGAAGAGAGCGCAGGCGCCGATCGCGAACGACATAGCCGCCGACGATCGCGCAGGCATTACCGGCGCTGCTGTAGACCTTGATCGGCTTCACGGTCCCGCTCGGGGTGGGCGGATGGGCACCACTGAACGGTTCGAAGCCCTCGAAATCGTTCCAGCCGAAATTTGCGCCCTTCGCCGCCGCCAGGGTCAGGTAGTCGATCTCCTCCCAGCGGTCCTGACCGACGTCGGCGATCGCGATCCTCGGCTGGCCCGGGTTGGTGGTGAGATCGAAGGAGAAGCGGTAGGGGTTGCGGAGGCCGCTGGAATAGATCGTGGTCGCGCCCGATCCTGGATCGATTCGCAGCAGCTTGCCCAGCATCGAGTTCGGGTTCTGCGCGTTGTCGTTCGGATCCCCCTCGCTGCCGCCGTCGCCCGTTCCCGCATAGAGGAAGCCGTCGGGCCCGATCTGAAGCTGGCCGCCGTTGTGGTTGGCCTCGCTGCTGTGGTTGACCAGCAGCAGCTGCCGGAGAGTGCCGGCGGAGGCGTGCCGCCCGTTGGGATCGGCGCGGAGCTCGGCGATCACGATGTTGCCCGCCTGGTTCGTGAAGTAGATGTAGAAGAGTCGTGAGGAGGCGTAGTCCGGGGCGAAGGCCACGGAGAGCAGGCCACGCTCGTCCGCGGTGTTGACCTCGGAGGAGATGTCGAGGAAGGTGCTGCGGTGCTTGCCCTTGACGAGCTGGATGCCGCCGCCCTTCTCGACCACGAAGACTCCCTTGATACCTGGGGCCGAGGTGACGTAGGTTGGGCTCTGGAACCGCCCGATCCGCGTCAGGTTGACCCCGGGCTTCGCCTGGACTTCGGGCGCAGCGGCCACGGCGACCGCGGCGAGCAGGCAGAGAGCGAGCGCGCCTCGGCGCAGGAGATTTCCGGACCTCATCGGTGATGGAACACGGCGCCGGATCCTTTGGTGCGGTCCGCTAGTCACCCGAAACGAGGCGATAGACGGGTCCGTCGAGCGAGGCGACGTAGATGTGATCCTGATCGTCCTCGCCGAACGATGAGACGGACGGGACGTTCAGTCCGAGCGAGCGGTCCTGGCGGGCGTGCGGAATGGCCGGCACCAGGCTGTGCAGATCGCCCGTGCAGTAGTCGCCATAGACGTAGCGGCCGTAGAGCCCCGGAAGGGAGCGGTCGCGGACGACGTAGCCGCCCGTGATCGAGCAGGCGCCGCCGGCGTGGCTGTACTCGAAGATGGGTGGGACCGCGTTCGGCGCGGTCTGATCCGTGTTGAAGCGGTCGGTGCCCTCGAACGCGGACCACCCGAAGTTCGCCCCCCGGGCCCTGCCTTTCGGCGTGTAGTCGACCTCCTCGAGGGTGTCCTGCCCGACGTCGCCGATCGAGAGCGCCCCGGTCTCGGGGTCGAAGTTGAAGCGCCAGGGATTGCGAAGACCGTATGAGTAGATCTCCGGACGAGCGCCCTGACGGTGGACGAACGGGTTGTCCGACGGGATCGAGTACGGCGGGCCGCCGCTTCCGGTGGCGGGCCTGATGCGGAGCAGCTTGCCGAGCAGGGTGCCGAGGTCCTGCCCCGTTCTCCGCGGATCATCCTCCTGCCCGCCGTCGCCCGTCCCGATGTAGAGATCGCCGTCCGGCCCGAACTGGAGCTGGCCGCCGTTGTGGTTTTCGGCGAAGTCGGCCATTTTCAGGATCTGGCGGACACTGCCCTCGTCAAAGGAGCCGTCCGGGCGGACGGTGTAGCGGACCACGTGCTGGTCCTGGTCGGTGCCGGTGAAATAGGCGTAGACGAGACGCGAGCTCTGGAAGTCGGCCGGAAATGCGATCGAGAGGAGTCCCTGCTCGTCGTTGTTGGTGACCTGGTTGCTGATGTCGAGCGCGGGAGTCGAGACGACCTGGCCCTCGCGGACGATGCGAATGGTGCCTCCCTGCTCGACGACGTAGAGATCCGCGCTTCCAGGTGGCTGGGCGATGTAGGTGGGCTGCTCGAAATCCCCGACCTTCTCCAGCTTCACCTTGGTCCCGGGCGAGGTTTTCCCGGCGGCGCCGCCACCGCTGTCGTCCGCCGAGTCGGAACCACCGCCACAGCCCGCGATCAGAATGACCGCCGCCAGCAGGGCGACCACGGCGGGCTGCGGGCGTCTCGACGCGCTCACCAGGCAGATGAAACACCAAGGCGAGGGGCCCTTGCTGAACCCCGCCCGCATCGAGTCCGCTACTCGGGTAGGCCGGGGAAGACCAGACCGTGCTCGGCGCACAGGCCCGGGACCGATGAGGGGTCCATCTCGAGGCCGTAGCGCGCCGCCAGCTCTCCCACGCGCTCGGGGTCCGGCGGGCCGGCCGCCAGGATCTCAACCAGCTCTTTCCAATAGGCCTCGAAGCCGCCCGGCGAGACGATCTCGAGGATCCGGGCCGGCTCGTCCCCTGCGTTCCAGAACGTGTGCCACTGGTTGCGAGGCTTGAAGACCAGGTCGCCGGGCTCCGCTGTGAGGACCTCGTCCCCCAGCAGGGCGCCGACCTTCCCCTCGAGCACGTAGCTGTACTCGTCCTCGCGGGAGTGCCTGTGGAGAGGAGCGCCCAGGGCGCGGGGCGGCATCGGATGCTCCACCAGCGAGAAGCCGCCGCCCGACTCGTCGCTGTCGATCATGAACCGGACGCCGATCGCTCCGAGCATCCCGGACTTTCCGTCCTTGGGGCCGAGGACCCTTGCTGTGCTGGCTTCCATCTGATCTCTCCTTTTCGATAAACAGCCCGTCAAGTGAAGTTGGCGCACTGTATCATTTGAACTAACGGTATGTCAACTGAAACCAAGAGCCGCAAGTACGAGCTGAAGGCACGCGCCGAGGCGAAGGACCGGACGCGGGAGCGGATCGCGAAGGAGGCCGCCGGTCTCCATCAGGAGGTTGGCCCGGCTGGGACGACGGTCGCCGAGATCGCCCGGCGGGCGGGGGTCAGCCGGCTGACCGTCTACAAGCACTTCCCCGACAACTCCTCGCTCTATCCGGCGTGCTCGGCGCACTACGTCTCCGAGCACCCGCTGCCCGACTTTGCGGCGGCGATGGCGCCCGAGGATCCCGCGGAGCGCGTCGGCTCGCTCCTGCGGAGCGTCTACGGAGACTGGTACCGCGAGTGGCGGCCGATGATCCGGAACCTGCAACGGGACCGAGGCCTCGATCCCGCCCTCGACGAGTTCATGCGGAACAACTCCGATGCGTCCCTCGCCGGCCTCGCGGATGGGCTCACCGCAGGTTTCGGGCTCAGCGGGAACCGCGCGGCGCGGGTGCGATCGCTGATCAGGGTGGCCCTCGACTTCTGGACCTGGGAGCGGCTCACCAGCGAGGGGATGGACGACTCCTCGGCGGCCGAGCTGATGACCGACGCGATCGCGGCGGCTGCCGGCGGGCGCGCTACTGCCCGTTGAGCTCTGACTTCTGCTCCTGGTTTCCCGCCTGGCCGACGATGTCGCTCGGGTTGATCGGCACGACCCGGCCGGAGTCGTCCACCCGCGTCTGAGGCGGCGCGGTGGAGATCCTGACCACGAACTCGCCCTCCGGGACCGATCCGTCGCCGGTGACCGCCTTCGCCTTGCCCTGGAGCCCGGCCGCGACGCGGTAGTGGACCGTGTAGGTCCCGCCCTGGACCGGCGTCACGTTCCAGACGATTCGCTTGGTCTGGTTCGGGGGGAGCTCGCCGAAGGCGTAGGTGTCGGTCTGTGCCGCCTCGGCGCCGGCTGATGCCGTCTCGCCCTCGTACTTCGGGAAGCCCTCCTCGAGGATCCAGACCGGCCGGAACGGGATCGCCAGGCCCTCCTGCGTGGAGCGGACGGAGAAGGATCCCAGCGAGGTGGGCAGTTCCTGCGACGTACCCGTGGTATCCGTGGTCGTCCCGGTGGTGGCCGTGGTGGACTCGCCGGTGTTCGCGTTCGAGGTCGTGAAGATGGTGATCGCGAGGTTCGGGATCGTCTGGTCGCCCGGGTTCTCGACAGCCAGCGTCAGGTTCGTGTTCTGGGCGATCTGCTGCTTGCTCGGAAAGTCGGCGCTGACGATGGAGACGGGGAAGTCGCCCTCGGGCTCGTTCGCGTCCTGCCGGCTGCCGCCGCAGGAGGCAACGCCCGCCGCCAGGAGCACTCCGATGACCCCAATCCCGATTCGTCTGCGGGCCTTCAGGGAACGGGCTGTCGAAGCGCTCTCCTCCAAAGGCGCGGGCAACATACCACGCACCCTACCCCCGCCCATCCGGCTCTGTGTCGCCCAGTTCCGGGGATTTCTTGGGCGAAAGTTACGCTCGATGGTTGTGGGTGGCGAACGGCGCCGCCATCACATAATCTTCCGCTACGTCTATTCGGCGATGAAGTTGGTGATCGCCGTTGATGCGACGTGCGGGGTCGCGCCCCAATGGGGGGATCGGCTCCGGAGGAGAGCAAATGGTCAGATCCGTAGCCGATAGGGCATTCCTCCCGGCCAAGTCTCTATTCGAGCAGGTCGGGGACATGATGATCCTGACCGCGAAGACGGTGGTCTCGGCGATCCGCCCGCCCTACCCGTACGGCGGTGAGTTCATCGGGCAGTTCCTCTTCGCCCTCCAGCTCTGCTGGTTCCCGATGATGATCTCGACGTTGGCCTTCGGCTTCGGCGCGCCCGGCCTGCAGGCCGCGAACTTCCTCTCGCTGTTCGGCGCGCTCGACCGCCTCGGCGGCTTCTTCGTGCTCGCCTCGATCCGCGAGTTCGCGCCCACCGTGACGGCGGTCGTCGTCGCTGGCGTGGCGGGCACGGCGATCACCGCGGACCTCGGCGCCCGCAAGATCCGCGAGGAGCTCGACGCGCTTCAGGTGCTCGGCGTCGACCCGATCAAGAACCTGGTGGTGCCCCGCTTCCTCGCGCTGATGCTGATCACCGGCCTGATGGACATCTACGCGCTGATCTTCGGCATCGTCGGCGGCCTCGGCGCGGAGTTTCTCTACAACGAGCCGATCGGCGGGTTCTTCGCGACGCTCTACAACAACGCCTCGGTCACCGATCTCTGGGGGTCGGTTCTGAAGTGCACGATGTTCGGGGCGATCATCGCGATCGTCTGCTCCTACAAGGGGATGACTGCGTCCGGAGGCGCCGAGGGGGTGGGCCGCGCCGTCAATGAGGGGGTCGTGATCGCCTTCATGGGCGTGTTCGCGTTCAACTACGTCTTCACCCAGACGCTGCTCGCGACTCACCCCGAGCTCCAGGTGATCAAGTGACCACCAGGCCGCTCTCTTTCGGAGCGAAGGCCGCAAGGCCGGAGCGACTTGTGACGGGCGGCCGCTCGTGGTCACGACCTGATGGCGAAGCCGTCTACGCGGAGGCTGGGGCGTGAACGCCGGCTGGCTGGCGGTCCCGCGGGGCTGGCTCAACTCGATCGGCGAGATCTTCGGGTTCTCGACGCGCGTCGCCGGCCTGGTCTACTCCGGCCGCGTCTTCCAGTTCTTCGGCGAGGCCCTCCGCCAGACCGGCATCCTGATCCTCGGCTCGACGATCGTGATCTGGGGCCTGGTCTTCATCCTCGGGCTGCAGTGCGGGATCGAGGGCGCGTACTTCAACCGGTCAGTCGGTGCGCCCGCGTACGCCGGCGTGTTCGCTGCCTGGTGCGACCTGCGTGAGGTGATCCCTTACGGCTTCGGCTACATGCTCTCCGCCAAGGTCGGAACGGGCATCGTCGCCGAGCTCGGCGCGATGCGGATCTCCGACGAGATCGATGCCCTCGAGGTGATGGGCGTGCCGCCGGTCACTTTCCTCGGTGCCACCCGTCTGCTGGCCGCCTGGATCGCCTTCCCCTTCATGTACCTGGCCGCCGTCGGGATTGGCTACTTCGCCAGCTGGCTCGCCGTGGTCGAGCAGATCGGGGACGTCTCCTCAGGCGGCTACTTCCTGATCTTCTGGATGTTCCAGAACCCGCCCGACCTCTTATTCAGCTTGATCAAGGGCATGGTGATGGCGACCGCCATCGTTCTCGTCGGCTGCTACTACGGCTACACGGCATCCGGAGGGCCGGTGGGCGTCGGCACCGCGACCGCGAAGTCGATGGTGCTCAACATCGTGCTCGTGCACATCATCGGGATGATGGGAACCCTGGTCTTCTGGGGGGCTAACCCGAGGGCGCCAATCGGCGGGTAGCCGAGGGCTGTTGCCTACACTTTTGGTGAACTTCAAGGAGGCTTGATCGGTGGCTGAAAGAAAGAAGAGCACTTCGCGATCCAGCAGCAAGAGCACGAGCAGCCGCTCGAGCTCG
Source organism: uncultured Solirubrobacterales bacterium (assembly GCA_963728875.1). Classification (GTDB taxonomy): domain Bacteria; phylum Actinomycetota; class Thermoleophilia; order Solirubrobacterales; family 70-9; genus DASUPK01. The sequence continues at coordinate 320,623 of CAVSLJ010000001.1, read as the reverse complement.
AGCCGCTCAACCACCAAGCGGAGCACCACGCGCCGCCGCGCGCCGGCCCGCGCCAAGGCCCCCGAGACCGAGGCGAACGCCGACGCCGAGGCCGTCGAGGAGGGCGATCCGCTGGAGGCGCAGGGCTACGGCGAGGAGGACTTCTCCCGCCGCGACTACATAATTCCCGGCGTCAACGCCGATGACCCGGAGCCCTACAAGTGGCACACCGGCAAGAAGCGCGACCACGGCGGCGAGGACGCGATCGAGATCATCGACCTCGTCAAGCAGTTCGGTCGCACGCGCATCCTGAACGGGTGCAACCTCGGCCTGCCGGACAACATGATCTCGATGGTCCTCGGCCCATCGGGCACCGGCAAGTCCGTGCTGATCAAGCACATCGTCGGCCTGCTCTATCCCGACGCGGGCGACGTGCTCGTCCACGGCGAGTCGATCCCGAACATGTCCGACGACGAGCTGTTCGAGGTGCGCAAGAAGTTCGGCCTGCTCTTCCAGGACGGCGCGCTCTTCGGCTCGATGAACGTCTTCGACAACACAGCGTTCCCGCTCCGCCAGCACACGGACAAGGGCGAGGACGAGATCGAGGAGATCGTCAACCGGCGGCTTCGCGAGGTCGGCCTCGTCGAAGCGATGTTCAAGATGCCAAACGAGCTCTCGGGCGGGATGCGGAAGCGCGCCGGCTTCGCTCGCGCGCTCGTGCTCGATCCTGCGATCGTCATGTTCGACGAGCCCGACTCGGGCCTCGACCCGGTTCGCACGGCGCTGCTCTGCGAGCTGATCCGCGAGGTCCACGAGGAGAACGGCGGCTGCTACCTGGTGATCAGCCACGACCTCGGCACGGCCCGCCGGATCGCTGACTTCATCGCGGTCCTCTGGAAGGGCCGGATCGTCGAGTCGGGCCCGTCGGACGAGCTGTTCAACTCCCGCAACGAGTTCGTCAACCAGTTCCTCAACGCAGACGTCAAGGGCCCGCTCGCGATGGACTAGGCGCCGCGGTCGCCCCCGGTGGCCGTCGGCTCGGAAAACCGGCAGTGAGGGGGGTGGACCAGCGGTTTGCGCGCTCCCCGAGAGTTTCGAAGGATTTGGGTCGCCAGGGTGCGCAAATGCTTCGAAACCCACTCTCCGGGCCGTGCATAGGGCGATCAATCGCTGCCTCGTGATCGAGAGGGCAGCTTCCGGCCGCTGAATTAGCGCGATCCTCATACTCGCTCCCTAACCTCCGGCCGGTGAACGCGGGGAGTGGATTCTTCGGGCGGGTCGCTGCCATTGCCGTGCGCTGGCCGTGGCTGCTGATTGCGCCCGTCGTGGCGCTCACGGGCGCTGGGATCTTCGCGGCGACGCAGCTCGACACCAACGCCGGGACCGACACCCTGGTCAGCAAGGGCTCGTCGGAGTACAAGGCGACCCAGGACTTCCATCAGAAGTTCGGCGACGAGCCCGTGGTCGTGCTGGCGAAGGAGGACCTCCGCAAGCTCGTCCTCACCAAGGACCTGGAGCCGCTCTTCGAGCTCGAAGAGTGCTTCGCGGGCGGAACCCAGCTGGCCGCGTCGTTGCCGCATCGCAACAAGCAGCCTCTGCCGCCGGTCTGCGACCAGATCGCGAAGCTGCACCCGAGCCAGTCCGTGTTCGGGCCGGGGACCTTCCTCTATCTGAGCGTCGCCGGGATCCAGGAGGCGTTGCGCGGTCAGATCGGCGGCGCGAGCCAGGCGGCGCGGTCGGCGGGGCAGCGAGCGGCGCAGGCGGCCGCGAAGAAGGGTGCCTCGTCAGCCGAGCAGCAGCAGGCGGCGACGCAGGCGGCCCAGCAGGTCCTCGGCCAGTTCCAGGGCCAGCTCATCCAGGTGGCGCTGCAATACGGGATCACCTCCATCCCCCGGCTGGACGACCCCAACTTCGTCAGCCGGGTGGTCTTCGACCAGTCGAAGCCCGCCGGGACGCCGAAGGAGCGCTTCGGATACCTGTTCCCGAACAAGGACGCCGCGCAGATCATCGTCCGGCTGCGCCCCGACATGACGGACGAGGAGCGGCACGAGGCGATCGGGCTCTTCAAGCAGGCAGTGGACGACCCACGCTTCAAGCTCTCAGACGGCAGCTACGTCGTCACCGGGGCTCCGGTCGTCGTCGATGCGGGAGCCCGCGAGCTGCGCAGCCAGACGCTGCTGCTGCTCGGGGTCGCCGGGCTGGTGATGGCACTGACCCTGCTGCTGATCCTGCCGCGGCCGCTGAGGCTGCTTCCACTCGGAGTCGCCGTGGCGGCAGGCGCCATGACCATGGGGCTGGTTGCCCTGTTCGGCGGCTCGCTGACGGTCGGGGCGATCGCGATGCTGCCGGTGCTCGTCGGGCTCGCGGTGGACTACGCGATCCAGTTCCAGGCCCGCTTCAACGAGGCCAGGGCGGAGGGCGCGCCGCCCGGGCGGGCCGTCGCCAGCGCCGCCGGCGGTGGCGGGCCGGTGATCGGCGCCGCCTGCGTCGCGACCATCGCGGGGTTCGCGGCCTTCGCGCTCTCCCCGAGCCCGCTGGTGCGCTCCTTCGGGCTGCTGCTCGTCGTAGGGGTCGCCCTGGCGTTCGTCGTGGCGCTGACCGGCGGCCTCGCCGCGCTCGGGCTCTCCGCCCGGCGAGGTTCGCCGGCGGAGACACCGCAATCGAGGGGTCCCGGCAGGTTCCAGGGAGTCGCTGCCCGCCTCCAGTCCATCGGGGTGGCGGCGATCGCGATGGCGATCGCCAGGCCGCTTCGGGTGCTCGCCGCCGGCCTGCTGCTGGCGGTCTGCGGATGGGTGGCGAGCGCCGGGACCGGGGTGGAGACCGACATCCGGGACCTCGCCCCGCCCAACCTGTCGGCCCTCAACGACCTGAACGAGCTCGAGAACGAGACCGGGATCTCGGGCGACGTCAACGTGACGGTCAGGGCGCAGGACCCAACGAGCCCAGCGGTGATCTCCTGGGCCGAGGGGTTCCAGCAGCGAGTGCTCGCCCGCCACGGCTTCTCCGGCTCCAACCCGAGCTGCGCCGACGCCCAGATCTGTCCGGCCCTCTCACTGACCGACTTCTTCGGGGGAGCGAGCTCGGCGTCCTCCACCTCGTCGGGCGCCACCGGCCAGGGCGTCGGCAACGTCCACGCCCTGGTCCAGGCGCTGCCCTGCTTCATCTCGCAGATCGTGATCAGCCACCGCGGCGAGTGCAATCCCTCGGCGGGGACGACGCCGATCGGCGACACGGCCGACATCGCCTTCGGAATCAGGGCGCAGCCGCTCTCCGACCAGCAGAAGCTGATCGATGACATTCGCGCCCAGATCAACCCGCCCGATGGGCCATCGCCGCCACCCGGGACCACCGTGGAGCTGGCAGGGCTTCCCGTACTCGCGGCCGAGGCCAACACGGATCTCTCGAACAGCCGCTGGTGGCTGCCGCTGGTCGGCCTGCTGGCGGTCGGGATCGTCCTGGCGCTCATCTATCGCTCGGTGAGGCGGGCCGTCGTCCCGCTGATCCCGGTTCTGATGGCGACCGGCTGGTCGGGGCTGGTGGTGGCCGCGCTGGGGATCTCCCTCAACCCGATGTCGGCGACCCTCGGCGCTCTGGTGATCGCGATCGCGACTGAGTTCAGCGTGATCCTCTCCGCCCGCTATGCCGGCGAGCGGCGCGCCGGCCAGTCCGTGGGTGAGGCGCTGCGACGGACCTACCTGCGGACCGGTACGGCGGTGCTCGCCTCGGGCGTGACGGCGATCGCCGGCTTCGCGGTGCTCGCGATCGCCGGGCTGCCCCTGCTCGACGACATCGGGCTGATCTCGGTGGCACCCGTGCTCCGCGACTTCGGACTGGTGACCGTGGTTGACCTGCTGGTCGCGCTGGCAGGCGTGATGCTGGTCCTGCCCGCCGCGGTGGTCTGGGCCGAGGAGGGCTTCCCACTGCCCTCACACACCAGCGCGGGGTCGGTCGCGCCCAGCCAATCCGTTCCGTAGGGGACCATTAGGCCGTGGAGAACGGCGCTGGACGTGACGGCGGGCACGGCAAGGAGCCGAGCGAGCGCCCGCGCCGCGCGACCATCTACTCCCTGATCGTCGGGATGGCGTTCATCACGCTGATCGCCGTCGCCGGGATCAACACCATCTCGACCAACAACAAGGGGGTGCTGGGCGCCACCAACGAGGGCGACATGCCCCTCGCCCAGTTCGCCGTGCCCAACGCGCGAACGGGCGCGAGCGGGGACGCCAACATCGCCCAGGACGATTGCGACGCCGCCCGGATCCCGTGTCCCTCCGGTAACCGGCGGACGCCCGCCTGCCGGGTCGATGTGCAGGGAGCGCTCCGGGTCTGCGACTTCTTCGACAGGCCCCTGGTGCTCTCGTTCTGGTTCACGCGCGGCGGCGACTGCGAGAACCAGGAGGAAGTCTTCGAGGCCGCCTACCGCAGGTACAGGAGCGAGGTCAACTTCCTGGCCGTGGACGTCCGAGACAGCACCTCCGAGGTCCAGCAGCTGATCCGGGAGCACCACTGGACCCATCCCGTCGGGCTCGATCGCGACGGCGCCCTCTCCAACCTCTACCGGGTCGGTGGCTGCCCGACCTTCGTCTACGCCTATCCCGGTGGGATCTTCCAGGCCACCTCGATCGGGCGGCTCGACGACCAGCAGTTCTTCACCAAGGTCGACGACCTGATCACGGCGTCGAAGCGGCGGGCGGCGACGGTGCGCTGATGGTCGAGCTGCCAACAAGCGGCCCCGGACACGAAGCAGAGGAGCCGCTGCCTGATGACTGGGAGGTCGCTCCGGAGCCGGGCTGGATCGAGCCGGCGCTGGCGGAGGAGTTCCCCGGCCTCTCGATCGTCTCGACCGCGATCGAGACCGAGACCGGCCGCAGTCCCGAGGCGCTCAAGGAGCGTCTGCGGACGCTCAGCGACCGGATCACGGGGGCGCAGGCGATCCAGTTGCGCCAGAAGCCGATTCCGTGGGCCTACCGCGTCTTCTTTCGCCACATCGGGCTCGACCCGGACAGCACTCGCACGCCGATCGAGCAGCTGATCTTCGAGCGCATGCACGACGGCCGCTTCAAGAGCCGAAACCGGGTCGACGACGCGCTCACAATCGCCATGGTCGAGGTTGGCGTAGCGCTGCGCGCCTTCGATGCCGACCGGGTGGAGGGGAGAGTGGGCCTGCGCCTCTCCGCCGAGCGGGAGGGGTTCGAGGGCCGGGTCTCACCGCTCCCGGAGGGAACGATCGTCGTTGCGGACGAGAAACGGCCGCTCGGCATCCTCTTCGACCGGACCGCAGAGGGCCGGGGCGTGAAGCGAGGCACGCGCCGCGTCCTGCTCGCGGCAATCGGGGTGCGCGGCGTGCCCGACATCGCCCTCGAGGAGTCACTGTGGGTGGCGGGTAGCGCCCTGCGGGCGTAGACTTGGCCACTCGTAGAGGAGGACTGATGCCGGAGGAGCTGCTCGAACGTCCCAGCGTTGACGAGGTGCGGGTCGCGCCCGAGGAGTCGCTGGTGCCTCCGGCCCCGCCCGATGGCCTCGACACGATCCTCTACGAGCACGATGAGCGCGACGCGCGCGCTGACCTGCGCCGCCAGATCGCCGCAATGGAGCTCGCGCTCGCCCGGTTGTTCGGCTCGGCGTTCCCGCGCAAGGGCATCGACTTCGCCGTTCCGGGGATGGGCGGACCGCGGCTGCTCTCGGTCGATGAGCTGGAGAAGGTTCGCGACGGCCTCGCGGCCCGCATCCAGGAGGTGAAGGCGGACCTCCACGACTACGCCGTGGTGGAGGAGTCGAATCGTGAGCTGATCGAGGAGATGACCGCCGATCCGGTCTCGTACAAGTGGGTTCGCGTCCACAACGAGGACATCGGCGAGCCCGGCTGCAAGAACTGGCATGCCAAGCCGAAATGGGGCGTGCTCGGCATGCTCCTGGGCTGGTGGCGGGTCAAGATCTCCTCCGGTTGCCCGTTAGCCGAGGGGCTCCGGCCCCCTGACCCAGGTCCAGATGCCGACGAAGCGACAGCTGCGCAAGCGGCGCCGACGTCTTTCGAACCCCGATCAGGTGCCGGCGGCTGCCCGGCCGGCGGCGCCCAAGCCAGCGGCCGCGAAGCCCCGCCGTGGGCCGGAGGATCGGCCCTCGCCGCCGTGGGGCAGCTTCCCGCTGACCGAGATCGTCATCTTCATCGGAGTGATCCTGCTCATCGCGGGCTTCTTCACTCCTCCGCCGCAGGGGTTCGTGATGATCGCCGTCGGCCTCGGGCTTGCCTCTCTCGCGGGCCTCGAGCTCTCGATCCGCGAGCACTTCGCCGCCTATCGCTCGCACACGCTGCTGCTCGCGTCCGCGATCGGAGTGCCGGTGTTCGGCGTTCTTTTCGTGGCGACGAAGTTGAGCCCGGCGGCCTGCGTGGCCGCCGGGCTCGTCACGTTCGGGGGCGCCGCCTGGCTCTTCGCTTCGGCTTTTCGCCGCCGCTCGGGCGGCGCCCTCTATCGCCTCAGGTGATGGATCGTCGGCTGCGCGAGCCGGGCGGCTAATTCAGCCGCCCGCCCAGCTTCGCCTCGAGGGCGCCGACCAGGATCCTGCGCTGGCGCTCCGTCAGCGTGCCGACCTTCTTGCCCTCTCCCAGAGCGGCCGACGAGAGCAGTTTCCGGGAGCGGGCTCGCCCCCAGCGACGCTGGCTGCAGAGGAGCTCGCTGAGGCTCATGCTCTCGGCCTCCCACGGGGACTCGGTGATCACGTCGCAGACCGATCGGCGGCCGGCGGAGACGTCCCTCTTCAGTGCGGCACGGGCGAGGCGGACCTGATTGGCGCGCGCGAGGGCCTCCATGCACTGGGCTGTACCTCGCTGTCTGGGTTCTGTGTCGGTCTGAGGCTCGACGACCGTCGGCTCAAGACGCCGGGGGGCCATGGCGGGCAGCGGGCTGACAGGGGCAATCGTCGAAGCAGCAGACATACGGTCTCCCTCCTGCTAGGTCAGGAATTTTTTGGCGGGCTTGGTTGCGGCCGGCGGGCCCCAGTCGCTCTGACGAGCCGGGGGAAGTGGACGGTCCTCTCCTCAATCAGTTCCCGTCCGCTCCCTGCCCCGGAAGCGCGCGGCGAGGCGAAACCTACACACCTGTGGCGCCGACGGTCAACACCCGAAAAATCATCCCGTTCGCTAAGAGCAGATGTTTTGTAGGCGAGTAGTTCGCCTGTCCAGAAACGCGGACAAAACCGTACCTAATACCCGGGGGCCGAAGATCGAAACGCGGGATCAGCCCGAGGGCAAATCAGGGAACCGGCGCTTGACGTCGGCGAAGATCTCGAGGGCGCGATCGAGTTGGTCGCGCTCGTGAGTCGCCATCAGGCTGGTCCGGAGGAGGGCGCCGCCCGGAGGGACGGCGGGGTGCAGGGCGACGTTGGTGTAGACGCCGGCCTCGAAGAGCGCCTTCCAGAGCAGGACGGCCTGCCAGTCCTCGCCGACGATGACCGGCACCACCGGCGTCGTCGCCTCGCTCCCGTCGGGGAGGGTGCCGGGCTCGACGACCTTCAGCCCCATGTCCCGAAAGCCCTGGCGGAGGTAGGCGGCGTTGTCCAGAAGCCGTGCCATCAGCTCCGGGCCCTCGGATCGGATGATCCGCAGCGCGCCGAGGGCCGCGCCGACGGCCGCGGGGACCGCCGATGCACTGAAGATGAAGGAGCGCGAGGAGATCCGCAGGTACTCGATGACCTCCTCCGATCCGGCGATGAATCCCCCGCAGGAGGCGAGGCTCTTCGAGAAGGTCCCCATGCGGAGGTCCACCTCGTCCTCGAGCCCGAAGAGCTCACAGGCGCCTGCACCTCGCTTGCCGAGGACGCCGACCCCGTGGGCCTCGTCGACCATCAGCCTCGCCCCGAAGCGTCCGCAGAGCTCCACGATCGGGGGCAGGTCGCAGACGTCACCCTCCATCGAGAAGACGCCGTCGACCACCACGAGGGTGCCGCTGCCGTCGGCGACGGCGCGCCCGAGCATCGTCTCCAGCTTGTCCATCCGGTTGTGGCGGAAGGGGCGCAGGCGGGCGCCCGAGAGCTTGCAGCCGTCGAGGATCGAGGCGTGGTCCCCGGAGTCGCAGATGACCGTGTCGCCGGGCTCCAGGATCGCGCTGATCGCTCCGAGGTTCGACTGGTACCCGGTCGTGTAGACGATGCAGTCCTCGGTGCCCATCCATTCGGCGAGCTCGCGCTCCAGGTCGACGTGCATGGGGGTGGTGCCGTTCAGCAGGCGCGAGCCGGTGACCCCCGTCCCGTACTGCTCCAGGGCGTCGCGCGCGGCCTGCTTGACCCGCTCGTCGGTGGTCAGCCCCAAGTAGTTGTTGGAGCCGAGCATGATCGTCTCCCGCCCCTCCATCTCCACCACGGGCCCCGCCTGGGACTCGAGAATGCGGAAGTAGGGGAGGAGGTCGCCCTGCTTGGCGGCTTCGAGCTGCTCGACTCGGTCGTGGGTCCGGGCCTTCTCGAAGACGTCCGACACTAAACGGGTCGCGCTGTCGCGCGCCCTCGCATCAAGGGTGGAGTCGGACATGCCCGGGAAGTCTGGCAGGTGTAGGTTGCTCGGCCATGCCAGGCCCGATTCAGGTACGCCCCGTGCAGGGCGGGAGCGAGCTGAAGAAGTTCATCAAGCTGCCGTTTCGGCTCCACCAGGGCACTCCGTGGGTCCCACCGCTGATCTACGAGCGCCGCGAGTTCCTGGACAGGGACAAGAACCCGTACTTCGAGCACGCCGACGCCGAGTACTTCCTGGCCTGGCGGGATGGTGGGCCGGTCGGGCGGATCACGGCGCAGGTCGATCGGCGCTGGGACCAGTTCCAGGGCGGCAGCGACGGTCAGTTCGGCTTCATCGACGCGGAGGACGACCCGGCGATCTTCGAGGCGCTTCTCGGCGCCGCCGAGCAATGGGTGCGCGAGCGCGGGCGGGACCGCGTGGTGGGACCGATGGACTTCACCACCAACGACGAGTGCGGCCTGCTGGTCGAGGGTTACGACCGCCACCCGTACATCCTCGAGCCGTGGCACCCGCCCTATTACAGGGAGCGGATCGAGGCGCTCGGCTACGGCAAGTCGATGGACCTGCTCATGTGGAACCTGGAGATGGGCGGGTTGAAGAAGGGGGATGCCTTCGCCGACGCGATCCACGCGGTCGCCGACAAGGTCGAGTCGGAGCACGGGATCACGGTCCGCAACATGAGGAAGAAGGACCTGGAAGCCGAGATCGGCCGCTTCATGGAGGTCTACAACTCGGCTTGGGAGAAGAACTGGGGCTTCGTGCCGATCACCGACGAGGAGGTCGCCTTCCAGGCGAAGAACCTGAAGCAGATCCTCGACCCGCGCTGGGCGTTCATGGCCGAGCGCGACGGCGAGGTGCTGGGAGCCGCCCTGACCCTCCCCGACATCAATCAGGTGACCAAGAAGATGAACGGCCGGCTGCTGCCCTTCGGCTGGCTGCGCTTCCTGCTCGGCAAACGGAAGATCGATCGCGTTCGCGTCTTCGCCCTCGGAGTGAAGCCCGAGTACCAGCACACCGGCATCGCGGCACGGTTCTACGTTCGCCACATCGAGACGGCCGCGGAGGTCGGGGTGACCGGTGGCGAGGAAGGCTGGATCCTCGAGGTGAACGAGCCGATGAACCGCGCGATGGAGGGCATGGGCGGCACGATCGTCAAGCGCTACCGGCTGTACGAGAAGTCGCTCTAGCTTCGTTCGTAGGTGCCCACGAGCCGGGCCGTTGCGAGCACGTGCCCGTCGAATGCGTCTTCGAGTTGCTCGCGCGACGCGCCCGGCGGGAGGTCAAGCTCGGTGTCCAGCGCATGGAGCTCGTGGAAGTACCGGTGCGGCCCGTGTCCAGGCGGGGGAGAGGGTCCCATGTAGGCGGCCTCTCCTCGTCCGTTGGCGCCCTCCGCGGGTGCCGGGGTGGCCTCGCTGTGGCCGCCGGGCTCGGGGTCGATGTTCCAGGCGACCCAGTGGGTGAAGTCCCCCGACGGTGCGTCAGGGTCATGGACGATCAGAGCCAACGACCGGGTGCCGTCCGGCAGAAAGCTCCAGGCAAGGGGCGGAGAGACATTCGACCCGTCCCCCGTGTACTTGACGGGGATCTCCGCTCCATCCGCGAAAGCCGTGCTGGTCAGCTCTGGATCCGCCATTCACCAAGGCGGCTTCCCTTCGCTGCTTCCGGGGAAACCAGATTGGGGAGGTCTTGACTCGCCTTTAGGATGAAGCGCGATGAGTGAGGAGCCGCAGGCGACCGAGGAGGTGATCGAGGCGGAGCCGGTCAGGCCGCTGCCAGTCCGCTCGGAGACCCGCGCGATCGAGATCTGGGGCCGCGAGGTCGGACCTCTCGCCGTGGCCGCCGCCGGAGGCGCGGCCGCGGGCGTCGCGGTGGTCGCCGTGGCGCGAGCCGCGTCGCGCTCGCCCCGCCGCCCGCCGCGGCGCGGCCTGTTTCGTCGCCGCGAGAAGGTCGTCGCCAGCCGCAGCTTCCTGGTCGACGTTCACGTCCTCGGACGTTAGACCCAGTGGTCCTCGAGGAGCGCGTCCTGCCGCGGTGGCCGTACCGGCTGCCGCGGGGCAGCGGTGGCGACGGCATCGTGCGCTCGAGGGACAGGGTCGCGGAGCGCCTGCTCCATGTCGGCGACAGCCCCATCAGGGTGCGGTGGTGGCGCACTCGGGACGGCTACGTCCACGTCCGGGCCGAGTCGGTTGAGCCGGCCTCGGTCGACCATCCGATCTCCGTTGCGGATACCCCAGATGAGATTTCCCCGGCGGCCGAGACCGAGCTCGGGATCGCGATCGAACGGATGCGCTTCGCGCTCGCGGTCGAGGACGACATGGAGGAGTTCTTCCAGACCTTCAAGCGCGACCCGCTCCTGGGCCCGGCGATCCACCACAAGCCCTGGGTCCGGCCGAGGCGGAGACCGTGGCCATGGGAGGCCCTCTGCTGGGCGATCACCTCCCAGCTCATCCAGGCCTCGCGGGCGGCCGAGATCCAGCGGCGGATCGTCAGGAGGTGGGGGTCGACCCACCTGCCGGCGGACCACCCACCCCCGCGGCGGCGTCGCGGCCCGTGGCCGCTGCGCGATGTGCCCTCGGCCGAGGTGATCGCGGGCCGCGCCCCGGCGGAGCTCGCCTCGATGGACCTGAGCCAGGGGCGCTCGATCGCGATGGTCCACTGTGCGCGGGAGGTGGCGCGAGGGCGTGCCGACCTCTCGGACCCCACCGCCGACCGGCGCCTGTTGGCGATTCCGGAGATCGGGCCATGGACGATGCAGTGCCTCGGGCTGCACGGCCGCGGCGAGCCGGACTCGCTGCCGGCCGGCGACCTGGCCTACGTCAAGCTGGTCGGGCACCTGACCGGGCTCGGGCGGCGTGCCACCGTTCCCGAGGTCGAGGAGTACTTCGCTCCGTACGCCCCCTTCCGCGGCCTCGCCGGCGCCTTCGCCCTGTCGGGCTGGCACAAGGCGATGGGCGCCGGACCACCCGCTCGCCTCGCTGCCTGAAGCGGCTACGTGTCGACTTCTTTTCGAACGGGTGAAAAGAAGTCGCCAACCGAGCCTGTTTACGCCGATGCGCCTCGCGGTACCCCAAGACCATGCGCTACTTCTACGGAGCGGCTCATGAGCAGTTTCCTCCCGAGGACCTGCTCATGCAGGCGGTCGAGGCAGAGCGCGCCGGGTTCGATGGCGTCGCCTGCAGCGACCACCTTCAGCCCTGGTGGGAGCCAGGCGAATCCGGGCATGCCTGGGTCTGGTTGGGAGCCACCGGACAGGCCACGGACGGTCTCGCCATCGGAACGGCGGTGACGCCGCCCGGGCCTCGCTACCACCCCGTGTTGATCGCGCAGGCTTGGGCGACCCTGGAGCGATTGTTCCCGGGACGCCCGTTCATCGGCATCGGTTCGGGCGAGTCGCTGAATGAGTCTCCGCTCGCCGCGATCTGGCCACCTGTGTCAGAGCAGGTCGAGCGCATGGAGGAGGGACTGGAGATCATCCGGCGCCTCTTCGATGGTGAGCGCCTGTCCTACGACGGGCGCCACTTCGAAACCGACGAGGCGATCCTTCACACCCGCCCGAACCGCCGGCCGCCGATCTACGTCTCGGCCTTCGGGCCGAAGGCCGCCGGGGTCGCCGCCCGCTGGGGCGACGGTCTCTGGATGCTCGCCGACCCCGAATCTGCGCCGGATGTGATCGACGCCTACAGGGGCGCCTGCGATGACGCCGGCAGGGATCCCGGCGAGATCGTGCTCCAGGCGCAGTTCTCCTGGGCCGAGGACGACGGGGCTGCGCTGGAGGGCGCCCGTGTCTGGAAGGGAGCGCAGCCCGACGAGCACTACACCGACGACTGGCACCACCCGCAGAAGATGCACGAGAACGGGCAGCAGCAGGTCTCCGACGAGGAGCTGGAGGACGCCCTGATCATCTCCTCCGATCCGGATGTGCACACTGACCGGATCCGCGAGGCCGAGCGGCTCGGCGCCACGACGATGGCGCTGATGAACGTCTCGGGAGCCGACCCCCACCGAGCCGTCGAGGTCTACGGTGGCAAGGTCCTCCCGGCGCTCGCCAAGCAGCCAGCCCGCTAGGGAAGCAGCTCGTTGGTGAGCACGTCGTTGGTGCTCGGCGCCGACGAGATCAGGTCGTGGTCGGCCATCCACTGCGCGTATTCGCGCCACTGGCCCGGGTCCATGAATCCGTACGGCCTTCCCGGCGAGCTCGCGAGCAGGGGCAGGGTGGCGTTGACCTCGGCCCGTGTCTGCATCGGATCGAGGCCCGTGCCCGCCGTGAGCACGGCGTTGGCAGCCTCCTGCGGATGGGCGATCGCGTATGCGGTGCCTTGGGAAAGCGCCGAGATGAAGCTGCGAATCGCCTCCGGGTGCTGCTCGACGGTCGTCCGCCTCGCCACCAGGACGAGCTCGTCGTAGGTCGGGACTCCGAGCCGATCGACCGGGACGATCCGAGGGTCGAGCCCCCGCTGCTGGAGATCGACGCCCTCGATGTTCCTGAAGCCGCCGAGGATCGCGTCCACCTTGCCCGCGATCAGCGTCGGCAGCAGGTTGAGGCCGACGTTGACCTCCTCGGCCGAGGATGAGGTCAGCCCGGCCGTCTGGAGGATCGTGTCGAGGTAGTCGGACTGGTAGGGGATCCCCGCTGTCCCGACGGTCTTCCCCTGCAGGTCCGCCGCGCTCGCGATACCGGCCTTCGGCAGCGAGATCAGCGAGGTCAGCGGCTGGTTGACGATCGCGCCCACCGCCTGCACCTCGAGCCCCTTGTCCTGGGCGACGAGGACCTCGGGCTCGTAGGAGACGGCTAGGTCGGCGCGCCCGGCGGCCACCTCCTTGATCGGCGCGGATGGGTCAGATGGGACCTGGGGCCGGACGTCCAGGCCGACCTGCCTGAAGAAGCCTCGGTCCAGGGCGCTGTACACGCCGGCGTGGTCGGGGTTGACGTACCAATCCAGATCGAGGGTGAAGGGCTGGGGGTTGGACGCGGACCCGGTGGAGGGCTCATCGCCGTTGCCGCAGGCGGAGAGGCAGAGCGCGAGGGCGCCGGCTGCCAGCAGCAGCGCGAGCCCCCTCATGTTCGCGTCACCCCGCGGCTGTCCCAGGTGACCACCCTCCGCTCGATCACCGAGACGACCGCGAAGAGCACGATCGCCATCACCGAGAGCAGCGTGATCGCGGCGAACATGCGGGCGGTCAGCAGGTTGCTCGATGCGATCAGGATCTGATGGCCGAGACCGGAGCCGGCGCCGGCCCATTCGGCGAAGACGGCCCCGATCACCGCCACCGCGATTGCGATCTTCGTCCCGCTGAAGAAGAACGGCAGCGCGGAGGGGAGCTCGACGCGGGTGAGGATCTGCCTCCGGCTCGCGCCGAGCGTACGCATCATCGTGATCAGCTGCGGGTCGACCGAGCGAAGTCCATCGAGCGTGTTGACGGTGACCGGGAAGAAGCAGACCAATGCGATCAGCAGGACCTTCGGCCCGAGGCCGAAGCCGAACCAGACGATCAGGATCGGGGCGATCGCGACGGGAGGGATGGTCTGCGAGGCGACCAGCAGCGGATAGAAGGCGCGCCGCAGGGTGTCGGAGAGGTGGAGGATGACCGCGAAGGCGAGCCCGGCGGCGAGCGCGCAGAGGAAGCCCAGCAGGACCTCGCGCAGCGTCACCCAGGAGTCATCGGCGAGCAGCGAGCGATCTCGCCAGAGCGAGGTTGCGATGTCGCTCGGCGCGGGGACGAGGAAGTCCTCGATGTTGAGGGCATTGGAGATCCAATCCCACTGCGCTGCGAGCTCCCAGGCGCCCAGGAGGATCAGGATCACGGCGGCCGGAGCGAGATACGTGCGCGCCCTGCTCACCGCGCCCCCTCCATGAGACTGCGGAGCGCACGCTGCTTCAGTTCGGTGAACTCCGGGGAGGTGACGGCGGCGGCGCGGTCCACGGCGCGCGGAGCTTCGATCTCGATCCTGTCGGCGACACTCGCCGGCCGAGCAGTCAGAACGAGAACCCGGTCGGATAGGTAGAGGGCCTCCTCGACGTCATGAGTGACGAGCACCACGGTGTGACGATCCGGCCCTAGGACGCCCGCCAGCCACGATTGCATCTCAGCGCGCGTGATCGCGTCGAGCGATGCGAAGGGCTCGTCGAGCAGCAGGACAGGGCGGCCCGCCATCAGCGTGCGGAGGAAGGCGACGCGCTGGCGCATCCCGCCGGACAGCTCTCCGGGCCTCGTTCCCTCGAAGCCGGAGAGCCCGAGCCGCTTGAAGTGGCCCCCCGCCTCCGCCCGCGCCTCGGGCTTCGAGGCGCCCGAGATCCGCAGGGCGAGAGCCGCGTTGTCCAGGGCGGAGAGCCAGGGGAGGAGCAGGTCCCGCTGGGGCATGTACGCACACGCCTCGAGGCGGGTGGCGGGTTCGGTGTGCCCGCCCACCGAGATCGAGCCGGTGTCGGGCGGGCGCAGCCCGGCGACCAGCTCGAGCAGCGTCGTCTTCCCGCATCCGGACGGCCCGACGATCCCGACGACCTCGCCGGGCTCCACTTCAAGATCGATCCGCGCGATCGCCCGCAGCTCGCCGAACGAGTGGCCCAATCCGCTCACGCGAAGCTGACGGCCGTCGACGGCCGCGTCCGGAGTGCCTTCGCGAAGTCTCGTCAGCATGCTCCCTCCGCGCGCATTACCGCACAGGTTCGAAGGGTCAGCGGGAGGGTGGTGGAGCCCGCTATCTCAGCCCGCTTGCCCGCGAGCCCCCCTGTTGGGTCCAGGTGGGAGTCTACGGTTTCGGCATGGAGGTCGAGCGCAAGTTCCTGGTGAGTGTGCCGCCGGATCTCGGCGGAACGGAGGCCGATGAGATCGAACAGGGCTACCTGGCCATCGGGTCCAATGGCGAGGTGCGGGTTCGCCGCAAGGGCGATCGCCTGACTGCTCACCGCGAAGCGCGGCTCGGGGCTGTCCCGGCAGGAGGCCGAGGTGGACCTGGATCGCTCGAGCTTCGACGAGCTCTGGACGCTGACCGAGGGCCGGCGGCTCCAGAAGCGCCGCCACGTGATCCCTCACGGCGAGCTGAAGATCGAGCTCGACGTCTACGGCGGCGATCTCGAGGGTCTGATGGTCGCCGAGGTCGAATTTCCCTCCGAGGAGGAGGCGAAGGCCTTCGAGCCGCCCGGCTGGTTCGGCGAGGAGGTCACGGGCGATCACCGTTACCTGAATGAGACCCTCGCGACCGCGGGAGTTCCCTCGGCGCGATTCCTGTCCCACTGACGGTTATCGGCGTTTTTACATCTCGGGCCGTTAGTTCCGCACCCATATGGGCAGGAGCTACGCATGCCCACCACGCGCGACAAGACCGCCGCCATCGCCGCCGCCGGGACGGCCGCAGCGGCGGCCGCCGGCATCGGGATCAGGAAGCTGCGGGACTCCGACGGTGACGCGGCGGACTCGACCGCCTATCGCCTGCTGGAGGGCGAGCCCATCGGCCCGGGCATCCGGCGCGTGCTGGAGGCGCAGGTCGATGACGCGGTGGCTCAGCTCCGCGGCGATGCCGGCACCGAGCCGGCGGAGGCGATTCACGAGGCCCGCAAGGACATGAAGAAGATCCGCTCGGCGCTTCGACTCGTCCGCGACACGATCGGGGACGACGCCTGGCGCCGGGAGAACGACCACTACCGCGACGTGGCCAGGAAGCTGAGCGCTCATCGCGACGCTGAGATCCTGGTTGAGTCCCTCGACGGGCTGCGAGAGCGGTTCGGCCCGGCCGCGCGCGAGCGCACCGAAGCGCTGCGCGAGCAGCTCGACGCGGAGAACCGCGCGGCGCACGACGACGGCACGATCGAGCGGACGATGGCCGGCGCGGCGGCCGAGCTGATCGCCTGCCGCTCGAGCCTCGCCGAGCTGGACCTCGACGGCGACGGCTGGGGGGTGATCGCCCCCGGGCTCCACCGAAGCTACCGGCGGGGGCGCAAGCGCCTGCGCTCCGTCGAGGAGGAGCCGAGCGTCACCAACCTCCACGAGCTGCGCAAGCGCGTCAAGGACCTCTCCTATCAGCTGCGCCTGATCCGGGAGGCCGACAAGCCGATGATCGGGGCGCTGGCCGACCACGCGCATGACCTCTCCGACCACCTCGGCGACGACCACGACCTGGCGCTCCTGCGGGAGGAGGCCCAGCGCCGGCGCGACGCCTTCGCGAGCCCCGCCGACCAGCGCCACCTGCTCCAGGAGATCGACCAGCGCCGCGGCGAGCTGCAGTTCGCCGCGATCTCGCTCGGGGAGCGGATCTACGCGGAGAAGCCGAAGAAGTTCACGGCTCGACTCGCGAAGCGCTACCGGCGATCACGTTGACGAAGTTCTCGAGGTGCTTGGTCGTCCAGCACTCGAAGGCACCGTCGCAGTAGGGCTCGTAGGCGGCCATCACCGAGTCGCCGTAGTTCCAGTAGAGCTTGGGCTCGGGGTTGAGCCAGAAGGTGCGTCCGGCGTGCTCGGCGATCGCGCCGAAGGTGGCGGCGTGCGGCTCGCGGCCGTTGGTGCGCGCGTCGCCCAGGACGATCACCGTTGAGCGCGGGCCCAGATCCTCCGCGATCTCCTCGCCGAATTCGAGCCAGACGCGACCGTAGTCGGTGTAGCCCGAGACATCGGCGACGCCGCCCTCCGAGGAGACCCGCTCCGAGATCTTCCGGAAGTCGCGCTCGTGCTCGAAGATGTCGGTGACCTCTGAGATTCGCTCGATGAAGACGAAGCTGCGCAGCTTTCGGAACGAGTCGTGGAGCGCGTGCAGCACCGAGAGAAAGAAGACGCTCGCGCTCGATACCGAGGTCGAGACGTCGCAGAGCACGTAGATCTCCGGCCGCCGCGGCCGCTTGGGCCGGTAGCGGAGGTTGAGCGGCACGCCGCCGGTCTCGAGTGAGGCCCTCATCGTGCGGCGAACGTCGACGTGGCGGCCGCGGGTCCGTCCCCGCTGCTCGTGACCCGAGAGTCGCGATCCGCTTCTTCAGCTGGGCGACGGCGCGGTGGACGGCGGTCAGGTCCTGGGCCGGGCTGCGTCGGCAGGGTCCGGTCGAGCTCCGCGAGCGGCCGCGAGGGGGGAGCTTGCCCGTGCGCTCGATGGTCGCCCGCTCCAGCTCGCGGCGCAGGTAGCGCTCGAACTGGCGGATGTTGTCGGGGTCGAGCGCCGGCGCGTCGTCGTCGTTCCGCCGCCCGCCCGCCTGCAGGTCGAGCGCCCGGCGGATTCGCTGGACGTCCACTCCGATCACGCCCGAGCGCTCCCCCTGGCGGCCGAACGCCGTCATCGCGAGGCGGGCCAGGTCGCGCATCTCGCCGTCGTTGCCCTCGAAGATCGCGCGGCGGATCGCCTCACGGAGCTCGTCGAGGTCGATCCGGTCGCCCGAGCCCTCGAAGCGCTCGTCCTCGATCCCGCTGCTCCAGCGCCTCGGTCTCGGCGGCGCGGAAGAAGTGCCGGTCGAAGAGCAGCTCGAAGATCCGCCGGTCCTCCTGGGACTTCGCGATCGTCGCCGCCAGGGACTCCCGGAAGTCGCGCTGGTCGGTCCAGCTCACCTCGTCGAGCGCCGCGAAGGCGTCGAGGATCTCGGAGGTGCCGACGGCGACCCCCTCCGAGCGGAGGTCCTCGAAGAAGGCGAGCAGGCTGCCCGCGGTGGTGCTCACCGCCTAGCTCCCGGCTGAGCCGGGCGGGGTGAGGCCGCCGGTCACGCCGTTGCCCTCGAGCTTCACGGAGACGCGCTCCGCGACGAGGTCGATGTCGGAACGATGCTTCACCAGGATGCTCATCGACTGCTCGAAGGTCTCGCGGTCGATGTCGTCGGCGCCGATCAGCAGCAGCGTCCGCGCCCAGTCGATCGACTCCGCGATCGAGGGCGGCTTCTTCAGGTCCAGCTGGCGGACCATGTGGACGATCTCGACCAGTCGCCGCGCCAGCCCCTCGTCGAGATCGGGGCGTGCAGGCGGACGATCTCGAGCTCGCGGTCGACCGACGGGTAGTCGAGCCAGAGATAGAGACAGCGGCGCTTGAGCGCCTCGGTGAGCTCGCGCGAGTTGTTGGAGGTGAGCACCACGATCGGCCGGGTGCGCGCCTCGATCACGCCGAGCTCCGGGATCGAGATCTGGAAGTCGGAGAGGACCTCGAGCAGCATCGCCTCGAACTCCTGGTCGGTCTTGTCGATCTCGTCGATCAGCAGGACGACGGCATCCTCGGCGCTGATCGCCTCGAGCAGCGGCCGGGTGAAGAGGAAGTCCTCGGAGAAGATGTCGCCGCGCGTCCGGGCCCAGGAGCCCTCGGAGGCGGACTCCGCCTCGCCGGAGGCCTCGGCCTGGATCCTCAGCAGCTGCTTACGGTAGTTCCACTCGTACAGGGCCTTGGCCTCGTCGAGCCCCTCGTAGCACTGGAGGCGGACCAGCCTGCGACCGGTTGAGCGCGAGAGCGCCTTGGCGAGCTCGGTCTTGCCGACGCCGGCCGGGCCCTCGACCAGCACGGGCTTGCCGAGGCGCTGGGCGAGGAACGAGACGAGCGCGGCCGCCTCGTCGGCCAGGTATCCGACCTGGCCGAGTCCCTCGCGAACCTGGGCGACTGACTGGGGCTCGGAGTCCGGCATCTGGGGGATGATAGATAGCGCGCCATGTTCGCCATCGCCCTGCCCGACTCGCTCGGCCCCTACGCCGTCCTGCTCGCCATCGGATTCCTTGTTGGCTGGTACGGCCACGGCGCCCGAAACAACTGGATCATCGCGTTCGGGATCGTCGTGATCCTGGCCGCGATCGGGCTGCTCCAACTCGCGATCGCCACCCACAACGGCAGGGCACCGACGGGATTCTGAGCCGATGGGCGTCCTCGACGACCTCGACCTGACCAAGAAGCTCTCGCGCGAGGAGGAGGCCGAGGGGCTCGAAGCGGTCCCAGACCCGCCTCGAGCAACTCCGCCTGACGCTCGGCGGGCTGATCGGCAAGGGCGAGCTCGGCCCGCCCGTCTGCGTCATCTTCGAAGGGGAGGACGCCTCGGGAAAGGGCGGAGCGATCAAGCGCCTCGTGGCTCCACTCGATCCACGCCACGTCCGCGTCGTCCAGTTCGCGGCGCCGACGCATGATGAGAAGCGCCATCACTTCCTCTGGCGCTTCTGGCCCGCGCTGCCGGGGTGGGGCGGGATGGCTGTCTTCGACCGCTCCTGGTACGGGAGGGTGCTGGTCGAGCGGGTCGAGGGCCTTGCGACCCGCGAGCAGTGGCTCCGGGCGTACGACGAGATCAACGCCTTCGAGCGGACCCTGGCGGATGAGGGCACAATTCTGATCAAGTTCTGGCTGCACATCTCCGGCAAGGAGCAGCTGAAGCGGTTCAAGGACCGCGAGCAGGATCCGCTGAAGACCTGGAAGCTGACCGACGATGACTGGCGCAACCGCGAGAAGCGTGACGAGTACAAGCAGGCGGTGGAGGACATGCTCGCCCGGACCGATGAGCCGAACGCCGCCTGGCACCTGATCCCGGCCGAGTCGAAGCGCTACGCGCGGGTCGCCGTGATCGACGCCGTCGTCGAGGAGATCGAGGCCGGCATGCGCCGGCACGGCATGGAGCCGCCCGAGCCGATCGACGACTGAGCTTGGATCAGTCGGGTGCCTGCGGGCGCTTGGCCCGTTCGCGCGGCCGCATTCGCAGCCCGGCGGCGACGATGATCAGGGCGCCGGCGAGGGCGACGAAGATCGCGTAGTGCAGGTCGTAGGGCTCATCTCGTCCGCCCAGCGTGAACGGCGGGCGGTCGAGCATCCGGTAGACGACGATCGCGGCCGCCCAGATCCCCGCCGCCACGAAGAGGCCCCACTCGCGCAGCGGCCGGGGCGGCACGTAGCCGCCGCCGCCCTGCAGCGCGAGGAAGGTCGTCGCCGCGGCGATCAGCAGCAGCGCCCCCTCCGCCCAGCTGAAGCCGCCGATGCCGGTGAGCACGAGGTCGTTCGAGATCGGCGACTGGTACCAGGGGAGCAGCAGGCTGCCGACCATCACGGCGCAGCCGATCACCGCGATTCGCTCGTTGCCGCCGAGACCACGCAGGTCGCGGAGCAGCTTGCGCGGGACGGACCTCCAACCCCTAGTCGAGCGGCTCGCGGCCACCGTAACCGGTCTCCAGCTCGTGCCAGTAGGCGACCTCTTCCTCGCCGAGCTCCCAGCACAGGTAGACCTCGCGGCCGTCCATCACCGCGGGGAAGTCGAGCAGGCCGCGGTCGATGTCGCGCAGCACGATCCCGGACTGCTCGATCGTCTCGAGCAGCCGCCGGACCTCCAGGAAGGCGACGCCGACCTGCCTGCCCTGATCGCCGCCGCCGTTGCCCGGGGCGGCCTCCGAGAGGGCCTCGTGGGCCTCGGTATCCGTGAGCTCGTCCTTCGCGTCGCGAAGCCTGTCCAGCATCGCCGTGAGCTGGGGGAGGAGCGCGTTCGCCTCCTCCCGGGTGAAGTGGCGCTCGTGGACGAGTCCGGTTTCCTCTTCGGTCACGCGCTTGCGGTCAGCTCGGAAGAGAGGCGCCGGCGGAGCAGGGCGGCGTCGGCTTTGCCGATCGTCCGGAGCTGGCCCTGGAAGGCGAGATGCCAGTGATCGGGCGGCCATTTGCGGACGTGCTCGAGCTCGGTGGCGAGCTCCTCGGCGGGCACGAACTCCTCTTCGGGGAGGATGAGCACGGGTTCGGCTTCGACGCGCCACGGATAGGGCTCCGTTGATGCGGCGGCGGTTCTTGTGGCCGCCGTTGATGATTTGCGTTGCGGCCAGATCGGGGTGCGATCCTCGAACATCTCGGACTTCACCCGGGCGAGCCCGCCGAAGGCCTGGACGCCGGTGACGTAGAAGAAGATCTCGTCGCCGGGCTCGAACTCCTCCGCCTGGCGCCGCCGGCGCTCCTTGAAGCCGATCACGTTGAAGCCGCGCTCGACGTTGATGCGGAAGTTCTCCAGGGACCCCGTGAGGATCCACGTCTGATGGTCGTTTCCGCTCACGGCAGGATTCTATGAGCGCCGTCTGCCTCTGGACATCAGCCTGCGACGGGCTCGCGGGCGCGCGCCGCGAGCGCCGGGGCACCCAGCTCCTCGTACTCCAAGGCGGCATCGTCGAGCAGCCCGGCGGCGGTGGCGGGATCTTGCTCCAGCAGCAGACGGCCCCGCACGACCAGGCAGCGGGTCGCATCGAGTGGGCGGCCCAGCTCCTGCCAGCGGCGGCGGGCCTCGTTGATCTTCTCGGCGGCCTGATCCGCGTCCTCGGCGCAGGCTCCAGCGGCCTCGGCGGTGGCGGCCTCGCCGACCGGGTAGTGCAGTCGGCCGGCCAGCCGCCCTGCCTCCTCCGCCGCGGCTCGCGCCTGATCGGTCCGCCCGGCCAGGGCCAGCACAACGGCACGGGCGGAGATCGCCTCAACCGATTGCGCGATCAGGCCGGCGCGCTCGCAGATGTCGAGCGCCCGGGTCAGCTCGGTCTCGGCGGCCGACAGGTCGCCGCTCTCGCGCAGGGTGATCGCGAGCCAGGAGAGGGCGTTGAACGCGACCTCGGATCGGCCGACCTGCTCGCCCAGCTCGTGGGCGCGGCGGAACGACTTCGCCGCCTCATCCCAGTCGCCGGCGCGCCAGCTGAGCACGCCTCGCATCAGATCCGGGAAGCAGAGCTTGCCGTAGAGGCCTTCCCGCTCGGCCAGGCTCGCGCTCGCCTCCGCCGCCTCCTCGACCGCCTCCCAGTCGGCCTTGTCGACGGCGAGCTCCCCGAGCGAGGCGTGCAGCTCAACCTGCGAAGGGAGGTCGCCGACCTCCTGGGCGATCTCGAGCGCTTCCCGGTACGCGGCGGCCGCGCCGTCGTAGTCGGCCTCGGAGACCTCCAGGTGATAGCCGAGGGTGAGCAGGGCACGGACCGCTTCGGCGCGGTCGGATTCCCGGGCGAGGGCGACCGAGCGCTCCAGGTTCTCGCGCGCCTTCTCCGAATCGCCGATGCGGCCGAAGACCCGGCCGAAGATCCCGTGGGCCCGGCTGGCGGCCCGTGCCTCGTCCAGACGCTCCGCGAGACGCAGCGCCTTCTCGGACGCGTAGATGGCGAGCATGTTGTCGCCGGTGTGCATGTAGAGGGAGGCGGCCTCCTCGTAGAGGCGGACGAGCTCGATGCAGGGCGGCCCGTCCTTGAGCAGGTCGATGCCGCGCTGGTAGTTGTCGATCGAGGCGCGGCGCTCGCCCTTGTGCCAGAGCGCGGCGCCGATCTTGCGGTGGAGGTCCGCGACGCGGGCGAGGTCCTCCTGCGCGCGGTGGTACTCCAGGCAGCGCTCCCAGACGCGCACCGCGGCGTCGACTCGTCCCATCCGCAGAGCGACGTCGCCCTGCTTCTCGCCGATTCGCGCCACCGTCCCCGGCTCGAGTGACTCCGAGATCTCGAGCGCGGCCGTGTAGCGGTCGAACGCCTCGGCGTTGGAGTAGAGGGCGGCCGCCGCGTCGCCCGCCGCCTCCAGGGACTCGAGCGCCTGCGTCTGCAGCTGCGTGAGGGCATCGCGGTCGAGCCCGGCCTCCGAGCCGAGCGCCGCGGCGCGGGCGAAGTGCTCGGCGATCAGGCCGATGACGCCGTCGCTCCGCTCTCCGGCGCGCTCGCGGATGAACTCGGCGACCTCGACGTGCTTCCGGCAGCGAACGGACTTCGGCAGCATCGAATAGGCGACGTCGCGGATCAGGACGTGCTTGAAGGCGTATTCGCTCTCGCCCGCGAGGCGGCTGCTGGCGCTCGGCACGAGCAGGTCCTTCTCCTGCAGATTGGCGAGCGTCGTTCCGAGGTCGAGCCCTTCCTCGGCGGCGGTCGTCGCGAGGGCGCCCTCCCAGAAGGTCTGGCCCACGACGGAGGCGGACTGGAGCAGGCGGCGCTCCAGCCGCTCGAGCGAATCGAGGCGGGCGGCCAGCAGCGACTGCACCGTGCTGGGCAGCGCCTCGGCCTCGGCGGTCTCCTCCTCGAGCAGGCGGTTGACCATCTCCTCGGCGAAGAGCGGGTTGCCGCCGGATCGCTCGGCCACCTGCGGCACGACATCGGCGGCCCCGTTGTCCGTGCTCGGCATCAGGGCGGCGACCAGCTCGCGCGTCTCGTCGGCGGTGAGCGGTTCCAGGGAGATCGTGGTCGCATTGCGGCGACCACCGCCCCAGCCCGGCCGGCGCTCCAGCAGCTCATCCCTCGCGAGGCAGACCAGCAGCAGCGGCGCCCGCACCCAGCGGGTCAGGTGGTCGATCAGGTCGAGCATTCCCTCGTCCGCCCAGTGGATGTCGTCGATCGCGAGGACGAGCGGGCGGCGCCGCGCGATCGCCTCCACCGCCGCGCGGGCGGCTGAGAAGAGCGCCTCGCGCATCCGCTGTGGATCGGCCTCGGAGGGCCGCAGCTCCTCCGGCGGATCCAGGCCCAGCGGAATCGCCAGCAGCGCGGCGTTGCGCTCGCCGGCGGGCTCGTCTCCCAGTTCCCGCATCAGCTCGGTGACGCCCGAGCGAAGCTTCTCCCAGGCCGTGTCGGGAGCGTCCGTGTCGCGTATCTCGAACTCGTCATTGAGGACCTCGGCGAGCGCCCAGTAGGCGATTCCGGCTCCGTACGGCGGGCACTGTCCCCGCCTTATCGTCGGGGGGTCCTCGGACTCGGTGAGATTCGTCATCAGCTCGCGGAGCAGCCTCGACTTGCCGACGCCGGCCTGTCCGATCACCGTGACCAGGTGCGGGCGGCTCTCGCGCTCGACCCGCTCGACCAGCGACGTGAGCAGGCTCGCCTCCTCCTCGCGGCCGATCAGCGGCGTCTGCGCGCGGCCCGCGCCGCGACGAGGCTCGGCGAGCACGCCGGTGGCCTCCCAGGCGGGCACCGGCTCCTCCTTGCCCTTCAAGGTGAGCGGTTCGAGCCGTTCGTAGGAGACCGCCTCGCGGGTGGAGCGATAGGTCGATTCGCCGACGGTGACGGCGTCCGGGCGCCCGGCGGCCTGGAGGCGCGCCGCGACGTTCACCGCGTCACCCATCACGGTGTAGCGATCGCCCACCGCGCCGGCCATCACCTCGCCCGAGTTGATCCCGACCCGAAGCGAGAAGCCGACGTCGTACTTCTCACGGCTCTGGCGATTCGCCTCCTCCATCGCGTCCTGCATGCCGAGGCCGGCGCGCACGGCTCTTTCGGGATCGTCCTCGTGGGCCACCGGTGCCCCGAAGACGCCCATCACGTTGTCGCCGATGAACTTGTCGATCGAGCCGCCGAAGCGCTCGATCTGGTCGCCCAGCACGCGCAGGGTGCGGTCGACGAGGGCCTTGACCGCCTCCGGGTCCATGCGCTCGGCCGCCGCCGTGTATCCCGAGAGATCGGCGAACAGGACCGTCGCCTGCCGACGCTCCTCGGGGGGCGCCTCCGTCGCCGCCGGCGCCTTGGCGGGAGCGGACGCCGCGGGGGAGAGGCCGGTCCCGCACTCCATGCAGAACTTGGCGCCGACCGGGTTCTCCGCGCCGCACTCCGGGCAGCGCGGTGAGAGCTCGGCCCCACAGGACATGCAGAAGCGCGCGCGATCGGGGTTCTCCGCGCTACAGGTAGGACATGCCCTCCTCCCCTCCATGAACCCAGGATAGGACGAGCAAACTCAACCTGCCGCTAAACGGCTTGCGCTACTCTGCGGCGCCGCGTGGGCAGGAATCGCACCCTCATCGCATCTGCGCTCGTCGTGGCGAGCGCCCTGCTGGTCGCCGCCTGCGGCGGGGGCGGCAACGGCGAGGACCCGCAGCAGGTCCTCCAGCAGACT
The DNA here is from genome assembly GCA_963728875.1 of uncultured Solirubrobacterales bacterium. Lineage (GTDB taxonomy): Bacteria > Actinomycetota > Thermoleophilia > Solirubrobacterales > 70-9 > DASUPK01. The sequence continues at coordinate 295,424 of CAVSLJ010000001.1, read as the reverse complement.
TTCAGCAACCCGACCACCATCCGGAGCGGCACCTTCGACCTCGACCTGAAGCTGGAGACATCCGGCGGCGACAACCCGGGCAGCTTCGAGGCGAAGCTCGGCGGGAAGTTCGCGGGCCAGGGCGCCGACCAGTTCCCCAAGTTCGATGTCGACGCCTCGGTGAGGGCGGAATCGGGCTCGCAGAGCCTCTCGGGCAGCGGCGGCCTGATCTCCACGGGAGAGGGAGCCTTTGTCAACTTCCAGGGCACCGACTACGCCGTGCCCCAGCAGCTCTACGACGAGTTCACCGCCACCTACGCACAGCTGCAGGGCCAGAACAGCTCCGGCAAGTCGGCGAGCCTCCTGAAGGCGCTGGACATCAGCCCGGCCAACTGGCTGACCGACCTGAAGAACGATGGGACCGAGGACGTCGAGGGGACCAAGACGATCCACATCTCCGGGTCCGTCGACACCCCGAAGCTCGTCGACGACATCAAGACGATCGCCCAGCGGGCGGGCAGCGCCGTCGGCAACGTCGACCCCCAGCAGCTCGACCAGCTCGACAACGTCGTTCAGTCCGGCGACATCGACGTCTACTCGGGCGAGGACGACAAGCTGCTCCGCCGGTTCCAGATTCACGTGGAGCTGAAGCCGCCCGCGGGAACCCCGGGCGCGCCGGACTCGCTCTCCGTCGACCTGCAGCTCAACTTCGCGGACGTCAACAAGCCGGAGACCTTCAACGCTCCGGCGAATCCCCAGCCCCTGAGCGAGCTCTTCCAGGCGATCGGGGTCAACCCGGGACAGCTGGGCAATGCGCTCCGCGGCGGCCTCGGGACGGGCGGCGCCCTGCCCGAGTCGGGTGGATCCACCACAGCGCCCAGCAACTCGGGCATCCAGGCGTACGAGCAGTGCCTCTCACAGGCCTCGGGCTCGGCCGAGCTGCAGAAATGCGCCGACCAGCTCGACCAGTAGCTGCTTAGCTCCCCGCATGCCGGAGGCAACCCCCCCGTCGCCAGGCAGGCGTCGCCTGCTCGGGGCCGACAGCTGGCCCTATCTGCTCTCGCCGTTGATTCTGGCGGCGGTGATCGTCGACCTGGCCGGTGCGCCGGCCGCGGTGATCTTCTTCGTCTCCGCCGTTGCGCTGATCCCGCCCGCGGCGATGATGGGCCGCGCGACGGAGGAGCTCGCGGAGCGCTCGGGCAACGTCATCGGCGGACTGCTGAACGTGACCTTCGGCAACGCGCCGGAGCTCATCATCGCGCTCTTCGCCCTCGAGAAGGGCCTGCACGAGGTGGTCAAGGCGTCGCTGATCGGATCGATCCTCGGCAACGTTCTCCTGGTGATGGGCGCCGCGATGCTGGTCGGCGGCCTCACCGGCGGGCGCACGCGCGGTGTCCAGAAGTTCGGGCAGGCCGCCGCGAGTGCCCAGTCGACGATGCTCCTGCTCGCCGTCGCCGCCCTGATCATGCCGGGCGTCTTCGCTCTGGTTGAGGGCAATGGGCTGCCGCACCCCGGCGACGACATCGTCAACTACGGCAGCACGCTCGAGCACCTCTCCCTGGCTGTCGCCATCGTGCTGATCGTCTCCTACGGGGCGGGGCTGGTCTTCTCGCTCCGAACCCATTCCGCCCTCTTCAACCCGCACGAGGACGAGTCGAGCATCGAGGGCCGGGGGGAGTGGAGCGTGCGCCGGTCGGTGCTCGCCCTGGCGATCTCGGGCGCCCTGGTCGGTGTGCTCTCCGAGATCCTGGTCGGGTCGATCGAGGAGACCTCCCACGCCATCGGGCTCTCGGAGTTCTTCATCGGCGCGATCGTGGTCGCGATCGTCGGCAACGCCGCCGAGCACTGGGTGGCCGTCCTCGTCGCCTACAAGAACAAGATGAGCCTGGCGGTGAACATCGCGATCGGTTCGAGCGCGCAGGTCGCCCTCTTCGTCGCCCCAGTCCTGGTCCTCTGCTCGTTCTTCCTTGGCCCGGGCCCGATGCCGCTGGTCTTCAACGGCCTCGAGCTCGCGGCCGTGGCGATCGCGGCCATCATCGCGAACCAGGTCACCCAGGAAGGGGAATCGACCTGGTACGAGGGGCTCCAGCTGCTGCTCGTCTACGTGGTGATCGCGCTGGCGTTCGGCTACGCCTAGCTACGGCAGCTCGTACGTGAGCGTCAGGGTGTGGTTGCCCTCGTCGTCGGCGAGCATCGTTCCCTCACCGCTGATGCCCTCCAGCTCGCCCCTGCCGCTCCCGGGCACGATCGTGCCGGTGTTGGTCACGCCGTCGGGCCCTATGATCCCGGCGTGCTGGAAGACGAAGCTGCCCGACCTGCCGCCGAGGGTCCCGGTGATCTTGTCGTGGCCCACGTAGCCGCCGCCGCCCTCGGACTTGGCGATCATCAGCTCGGCGGTGCTCTCGCCCACCAGGTCGCCGGTGAAGGTGCGTGAGATGTGGACCCTGCTCAGCTCGACCCCGTCGGCCTCGGCGTAGGCCTCCTCGTCGTAGCGGTCGTTGGCGAACGGGGAGGATGCGTTCACGCGGACGCGAGCTCGCCGAGGGCTGACAGCACCACCTCATCGTGCGTCTTCGGCGAGGCCTTCGGGATCACGTGGGCGACCTTCCCCTCGGGGTCGATGATGAAGGTCGCCCGCTGCACGCCCATGTAGGTCTTGCCGTACATCTTCTTCTCGCCCCAGACGCCGTAGAGCTCGGCGACCTCGTGGTTCTCGTCGCCGAGCAGGGTGAAGTCGAGGTCGTATTTCTCGGCGAACTTCTTCTGGGCGGTGACGGTGTCGGGGGAGACTCCGACGACCTTCGCGCCGGAGCGCTCGTAGTCAGAGCGGTGGTCGCGGATCCCGCAGGCCTGCGTCGTGCAGCCCGGGGTATCGGCCTTCGGATAGAAGTAGAGGACGACCGGCCGTCCTCGCAGCTCGCTGAGCGTGACCTCGTTCCCGTCCTGGTCGGTCAGCATGAAGTCCGGCGCCACGTCCCCCTGCCCGATCATCAGCCCTCGTCCGGATCTTCCCTGCCAGGGTCCTGGCCGTCCTCGTCCTCGTCGAGCTCCTCGTCGCCCTGCTCCAGGGCGGTCTCGGACACTGAGCCGCCGGACCCCGGGTGGTAGTGCGTCTGGAAGTCCTCGAGGAGCTTGTCGCGCTTCTCCTCGTCGACGGGGACCTCGTCGGAGATGCGAACCCAGTCCGCCCCCTCGAAGGGCTCCATGTTGAAGACCTCCTGGTCGATCGAGGCGGAGTCGTCCACGACGACGACCACCTCGGTCTGGGGATTGAAGTAGGTGCCGGGGACATCGGTGATCTCCGCCAGCACCATGACCCGCTTCTCTGCGTCGCCTGCTTCCACGCGCGGCATCTTATTGACCGAGGTTCTCCAGCTCACTCAGCTGGCGTTCGATCTCCTGGTCGACGTCGAGTGGCTCCTTGCCCTGTCGCTCGCGCCGCTCGTTCCGGGCGACGACGAGCTGGCGGACCTCCTCACGGAGAGCCTTGTCTCCGGCCAGCCCGGGTCCGCTCGACTCGGTGGCGAGCAGCTTCTCGACCTCCGCGTCGACATCGAGTGGCTTTCGCCCCTTGGCGACGCCTCGGTCGGATCGCGCCTGGATCATCTGGCGGATCTCCTCCTCGCGGACCTCGGCCGACACGGCGTGGACCGGCGACCCTGAGCTCTGCGGGAAGTCCTGTTCGAGGGCGAGGGGTCCCTTGCCGATCTGACTGAGCGCGCCCCCCGCGCCCCGGGCGAACACGATCGCCCCCACCGGCAGCGCGACGAGCACCACGACGATCAGGACGATGCCGACCTGGAAGTCGGCGACCGGGGGCATGCGCACACCTTAGAAAACCGGCACATACGCGGTACGCCATCGGCTACTCTGTGAGGACTGGCTGACTGACCAGTCAATCAGTCGCGTCCGCACTAAGACTTCATCAATCCATCGAAGGAGCGCTCAACCGTGGTTGACCTCACCCTCACCGACGAGCAGAAGGACCTGCGCGAGCTCGCACACAGCTTCGCCGAGAAGGACATCCGCAAGGTCGCGTGGGACTACGACAAGGACGGGACCTGGCCCCAGGACATCATCGACAAGGCCTGGGAGGTCGGGTTGATGAACACCCACATCGCCGAGGAGTACGGCGGTCCCGGCCTCGACTTCCTCTCGGGCTGCCTGATCGAGGAGGAGATGGGCTGGGGCTGCTCCGGCATCGGCACCTCGCTGATGGCCAACGGCCTCGCCGCGACCCCCGTCGCGCTCGGCGGCTCCGACGAGGTCAAGAAGGAGTACCTCGGGATGCTGACCGAGGCTCCGAAGCTCGCCTCGTTCTGCCTGACCGAGCCGGATGCCGGCTCGGATGTGTCGGGCATGAAGACGACCGCTGTCAAGAACGGCGACAAGTGGGTCATCAACGGCTCCAAGTGCTTCATCACCAATGGCGGCTACGCCGATTGGTTCACGGTCTACGCCAAGACCGACAAGGACGCCGGCCATCGCGGCATCTCGGCGTTCGTCATCCCCAAGGACGACACGGTCACGGTCGACAAGAAGGAGGACAAGCTCGGTCAGCGCGCCTCCAACACGGCGACCATCACCTTCAGCGACACCGAGGTGCCCGAGGGCAACCTGCTCGGCGAGGAGAACCACGGCTTCAAGCTCGCGATGATGACCCTGGACCGCACCCGTCCGGGCGTCGCCGCGATGGCCGTCGGCATCGCCCGCGCCGCGCTCGAGTTCGCCGCTGACTACTCCAAGGAGCGCGTCCAGTTCGGCGTCCCGATCGCCATGCACCAGGCGGTCGCCTTCCTGATCGCCGACATGGCGACCAAGGTCGAGGCCGGCCGTCTGCTCACCTGGCAGTCCGGCGTCCTGCTCGACCAGGGCAAGCGCAACACCCTCGCCGCCTCGCACGCGAAGCGATTCGCCGCGGACTCCGCGATGGAGGTCACCACGGACGCCGTGCAGGTCTACGGCGGCTACGGCTTCATCAAGGAGTACCCGGTCGAGAAGCTGATGCGCGACGCGAAGATCATGCAGCTCTACGAGGGCACCTCGCAGATCCAGCGCCTGGTGATCGCCAAGGAGCTCCTGATGGGCCGCCAGGCCGACGAGGAGACTCCCGAGGCGAAGGAGCTCCGCGAGAAGGCCGAGCGCAAGTCCTCCGAGAGCCAGCAGGAGCAGGCTCCCGCGACCGTCTAGCTACGCACACCACCTCCTCACGAGCGCCCCGGTGAACCCGGGGCGCTCGTCGTTGTAGGCAGAATCAGTCCATGCCCGAGAGGCTCAGCGACCAGCTGGAGGGCTGGCTGCGCAGCGAGGAGCCGAAGACGATCGGCAGCCTGATCGATGTCTTCGAGGAGAAGAGCTTCGCCGTCCTCTTCGTCCTACTGCTGGCGGTTCCGGCCCTGCCCCTTCCAACCGGCGGCGTCACCCACGTCTTCGAGGTGATCGCGATGCTGCTTTCGCTGGAGCTGATCGCCGGCAGGCGGCAGGTCTGGCTCCCCGAGCGCTGGCGGGAGAGGGAGATCGGCGAGCAGACGCGAGCGACGTTCACCAGGTCATTCCTGCCCCGCATCCGCTGGATCGAGCGCCATTCCCACGCGCGGCTCGGTTTCCTCCTCTCCTACAGGTTCGCGGGCATCCTCTACGGGCTGGTCATGCTGGCCTTGTCGGTGACCGCGTTCTTCGCGCCGCCGTTCACGGGGCTCGACACGGCCCCGTCCCTGGGAGCGGTCCTGGTCAGCCTGGGCGTGCTGCTCGAGGACCCGTTGCTGGGAATTCTGGGCTTCCTCATCGGCCTCGCCGGGATCCTCATCGCCGTGTTTCTGGGCAAGCAGGTCGTCGACCTGGTCGCCGGGCTCTTCTAGGCGTCCCGACCCACCGATAGGGTGCGGCGCGCCGATGGAGGCCTCGACTCCGGGCTACCAGCGCTACAAGGTCCTCTGGCCGCTCGTGCCGGCCATGGCGATGGTGATGATCGACTTCACGATCGTCTCCATCTCGGCGACGACGATCCAGCAGGACGTTCACCTGAGCGAGACCGGGGAGCAGTGGCTGGTCACGGCGTACGCCCTCGCCACGGCGGCGTTCGTCGCCCTCGGTGGCCGTCTTGGCGACATCTTCGGGCACCGCAGGATCGTCGTCATCGGCGTGATCCTGTTCGCGTCGGCCTCGCTGATGTGCGGGCTGGTGCCCGACACGGGCATCGCGGAGACCTGGCTGATCGTCTTCAGGGCGATCCAGGGCGCCGCCGGGGGCCTGCTGATCCCGTCGGCGACCGTGCTGGTGCTGGACGCCTTCCCTCCGGAGGAGCGAGGCAAGGGCCTGGCGACGTTCTTCATCGTCGCGGGCCTGTTCACCGCGATCGGCCCGATCGCCGGTGCGTACCTGACCCAGTTCTGGACCTGGCGGGCGATCTTCTGGATCAACGTCCCGGTGGCGATCCTGGCCCTGACGGAGATCTACTTCGCGAAGCTCAGAGACATCAAGAACCCCGCGAAGATCGATATCCGGGGGGCGGCCCTGATCGTGGTGGGAATGGCGTTAGCCGTGCTGGGGATCCAGCAATCCACGGTCTGGGGGTGGGGTGACCCGAGGACGATCGGGTCGATCGTGGTCGGTGTCCTGCTCCTGGTGGGCTTCGTGATCGCCGAGCGGGACACGGAGGATCCGCTGATCGATGTCCGGGCGATGGCGGCCAACCGCCCGTTCGCCGTGGACAACATCCTCACCTTCCTGGTTTTCGGCCCCTGGCTGGCCGTCTTCTTCTTCGGCAGCGTCTACTTCCAGGTGGCCGTCCAGCAGGACCCGACGGAGGCCGGCTTCTCGATCCTGACGATGTTCTATTCGTTCTTCGTCGCCGCTCGCATCGGCGGCCGGTGGATGGACAAGTGGGGCGCGAAGAAGCCGGTGGCGCTCGGCTTCGCGGCGGGCACGGTCGGGATGATCCTCTGGGCCTCGGAGCTGGATGGGCTCAGCCGCAGCGCGACCCTGGCGGGCATGCTCGTCACCGGCGCCGGCTTCGGCCTCGTCTTCTCTCCGCTCAACGCCGACGCCCTGAACCGGCTGCCGGATGTGATGAGAGGCCAGGCCTCCGGCATCGTCCAGACCTTCCGCAACTTCGGCTCGGCGATCGGCATGGCCGTGATGGGGACGATCATCGCGAGCGCCTCCGACGCAGTCGGGGCTAAGGGCCTCGACGATTTCATCGACGCGATGAAGACCGCCTGGTACGTCGGGGCCGGGATGCTCGCGGCGGGCTGGATCATCTGCCAGCTGTTCATGCCCGGGGGCACTCAGGAGGACATCGAGTAGCCGGTCTGGTTACGAGTAAGTAGATCCGTAGACTCGCGGGACGATGGAGGGAGGGAGACCTATCTCTGAGGCCGTCGCCCAGGCCGCGCGGGCCGGCGCCGAGGGGGTCGAGGAGCGAGAGCGCGGCGGGCGCGGTCGTCCCTCCGACGCGTTCGGGGGCGACATCCGGCGGCGCGACGTCTTCCCACTATTGGTTCTCCACCTGGTGACTCGGGAGCCGACCTATGGCAATCGCCTGATCGAGTCGATCGAGCAGATCACCGAGAAGGCGATCTCCGTCAACCCGAACACGATGTACCCGCTGCTGCGGGAGATGGAGGCTCAAGGCCTGATCGAGGGTCGCTGGGAGCTCCCCGATCGCCGCACGCGCCGCTATTACTCGATCACCCCCGCGGGCAGGCGCGAGTACAAGAGGCTTAAGGCTGAGGTCAAGCCTTTCCTCGACACGGTGATCCAGTCCGTCTCGCTGCTCAAGGGCGAGATCTACGGGGACTGATGTTCAGAGCTCGCGCTCGTAGAAGAGCATCGCCGGCCCATCCGGCTTTCCCTCGCGATTCGTGAATCCCGAACTCTCGTAGAGCGCCCGGGCCGCCGTGTCGGTCTCGCTCGTGCCGAGCTCCATGTGGGTCGCTCCCTCGCCGCGAGCCATGTCCAGTGCTGCCTCGAGCAGGGCCCTGCCGATTCCCTGGCCCCGGAGGCCGGGAACGACGTAGAGCTCCTCGAGGTAGGAGTGCGCGTTCGGGCCCGCCGAGTAGACCCAGGGGCGGTAGCGCAGCTGCACGAACCCGTCCGGGCCCTCGCCCGCGAGCAGGACCGTCATGTCGCGGTTGCGAATCAGCTCCTCGTAGCGCTCGGTCAGCGCCTCTACCCCGGGGGAGGGCTCGTCGAACTCGCCCTGGAAGTCGTGGAGCAGACGAGCGACCGAGGTGGAATCACCGGGCGTGGCGCGGCGAACTTGACAGGACGGCATCGGACCGAGACTAATAGCCTTCCCCTGACTGGCCAATCAACCAGGAGGACTCCTCTCACATGTTCGTCACCAAGGCCGCCGTGCTGGGCGGCGGCACGATGGGCGGCGAGATCGCCCAGGTAATCGCCAACGCCGACCTCCCCGTGGTGGTGAAGGACGTCGAGCAGAGGTTCGTCGACGCCGCGCTGGAGAAGTCGCGCGAGGTCACCAAGTCGCAGCTCGACAGGCTCGTCTCCAAGGAGAAGATCACGCAGGAGGCGGCCGACGCGCGCCTCGACGAGGTCATGGGCCTGATCACGGGCACCACCACCTACGAGGAGTTCGGCGACGTCGACTTCGTGATCGAGGCGGTGCCCGAGCGGATGGAGATCAAGAAGTCCGTCTACCGCGAGCTCGACGAGGCGACCCCGGGCCACGCGATCCTCGCCTCCAACACCTCCTCGCTGTCGGTGACCGAGATGGGCCGCGAGACCCTGCGTCCCGGCAAGGTCGTCGGCTTCCACTTCTTCTTCCCGGCCTCGGTGATGCCGCTGGTCGAGATCATCTCCGGCGAGGACACCTCGCGCGAGACGGTCACCGCGGCCTTCAACTTCGCCCAGGCGATCCGCAAGCAGCCGATCACCTGCAGGGAGGTCCCGGGCTTCGTCGTCAACCGGATCCTCAACTCCGGCGTCGGTGAGGTGTGGCGCGAGCAGGAGGAGAAGGGCCTCTCGATCAAGCAGATCGACGAGGCGATCGCCGGGGCCAACGTCACCCCGATGGGGCCGTTCTTCCTGATCGACATGCTCGGGCTCGACACGGTGCTGCACGTCGCCGAGTACCTGAACGAGGCCTACGGCGATCGCTTCTATGTCCACAAGGGGATGCAGAAGCTCGTCGCGGACGGCAAGCTCGGCGCCAAGTCGGGCGGCGAGGGCTTCTACACGAACGGCGAGCCCAACATCGAGGGGGACGCGGAGCCCGACGGTGAGGAGCTCGCCGACCTGCTGATGCTGAAGACCTTCAAGGAGGCCTGCAGCGTTCTCGAGGAGGGCGTCTGCACCGTGCGCGAGATCGACCTCGGCATGATGGCCGGCGCCGGCCTCGACCCGCGCCGCGGGCTCTTCCCGCCGTTCTGGAAGGCCGACCTCGAGGGGCTCGACACGATCCTCGAGAGGATGGAGCGCTACGAGGAGACTCATGGCGAGCGCTTCGCGCCGCCGCGGACGCTGAAGAGGCTGGTGGCACAGGGGCGCCTCGGCCTGAAGAGCGGCCAGGGCTTCTACTCCTACCCTCAGACCGACGCCGAGGGCACCGTCAAGCTCGAGAAGCGCGGGGAGGTGGCGATCGCCTGGCTCGCCAACCCGCCGATGAACGCCATCTCGCCGCAGGTCATCCAGGACCTCGGGAAGGTCTGGGAGGAGGTGAAGGCCGACGACGAGGTGAAGGCGATGGTCGTCTACTCGTCGCTGCCGGTCGTCTTCTCCGCGGGCGCGGACATCAAGGCGTTCACCTCGATGGACGAGGCCGGCGGCGCCGAGCTGATCAACACCGGGCACGCCCTGTTGCGCGAGCTCGGGCAGAACCGCGTCTCAACCGTGGCCGCCGTCAACGCGATCGCCTTCGGTGGCGGCTGCGAGCTGGCGATGGCCTGCGATTTCCGGATCGCCGCGGACTCGGCTGTCTTCGGCCAGCCCGAGATCAACCTGGGGATCATCCCCGGATTCGGTGGAACCCAGAGGCTGCCCCGCCTCGTCGGCCCCTCCAAGGCACTGGAGATGAATCTGACCGGCGACGCGGTGCTCGCCGACGAGGCCTCCCATTGGGGCCTGGCCGACGCGCAGGTCCCCGACGAGGAGCTGTTCGACACCGCGGTCGCCTGGGCGAAGAAGCTCGCCGGACAGGCGCCGCTCGCCGTCGAGCAGATCAAGCGGGTCTCCAACAAGGCCGACCTGGACGACGGGATCGAGGCCGAGAAGCAGGGCTTCGCGACGGCGTTCCTCTCCGAGGACGGCAAGGAGGGCATCTCAGCCTTCCTGCAGAAGCGCTCGGCGAAGTGGCAGGGCAAGTAGCAACCGATCAGGCGCAGCGCCTCGCGGCGCTGATCCGTGAGTCCTCCTGCACGGTGGCGCTCACGGGAGCCGGGATCTCGGTGCCGAGCGGGATCCCGGACTTCCGGACGCCCGGCGAGGGCATCTGGGAGAAGGTCGACCCGATGGAGGTAGCGCACATCGACGCGTTCCGCCGCGATCCCGCCCGCTTCTGGGGCTTCTACCGCCACCGCCTGGATCTGCTCGGCGGCGTGGAGCCCAACGGTGCTCACCGGGCACTCGCGGAGCTCGAGCGGCGCGGCCTCCTCGACGCCGTGATCACGCAGAACATCGACGGCCTCCACCAGAGGGGCGGCTCGGAGCGGGTGATCGAGGTGCACGGCTCGATCCGCACGGCGAGCTGTCAGAGCTGCGGCGGAAGCTTTCCGCGGGAGCAGGTCACGGACCTCTTCGACGGGCGCGGCGCCGCGATCTGCACGACGTGCGGTGGCGACGTGAAGCCCGACGTCGTCCTCTTCGGCGAGCTGCTTCCGGCCGAGGCGATCGATGAGGCCGAAACGCTCGCTGAGCGGGCCGAGCTGATGCTCTGCATCGGCTCCTCGCTCGAGGTGTTCCCGGTCGCCGGGCTGCCTTCGGTGACCTTGCGCAGCGGCGGCGGCATCGCGGTGATCACGATCGGCCCGACGCCCTTCGACGCCAACGCGGTGGTTCGCATGGACGGCGACGTGGTCGCCGACCTCGAAGCGGTTCTCGCGGCTCTCTAGTCGGCTTCCCCCAGCTTCTCCTCGACTGCCGCCAGCTCCTTCAGCAGCTCCTTCTGCCGGGAGCCGGGCTGCTCCTCGAGCGCCGCGCGCGCCGCTCGCAGGCCGTAGAGGGCCTCGTCGCGACGCCCCTGCTGGACGTCCAGCCGGGCGCGGAGCAGGAGAGTCTCGGCGGGATGCACGTCATCGCGACCCGCGAGCACCGCTGCCACGCGGGATTGCGGCTCGACGTCGTCGAGTCGTCCCCGGCGCGGGCGCGCCAGCTCCCGTGCCTCGGTCCAGCGGCCGTCTGCCAGCTCGTCGCCGGTTCCGTGTCCGAGCCTGACGGCGAGCGCCCTGGTCGCCCCGATGTCCTGGACCAGCGGATCGCGCGCTGCGGCGCGCAGTGCGCTCAGGGCCCGGTTCACGATCCGTGTCGCCGCCCGAACCTCGGCGGCCCCCTCGCCGCCGCTTCCCATCATCCCCTTGAGCCAGGCGCTGCCCTGATCTGGAGTCTCGATTCGCTCTCCGGTGACGGTCAATCGCGTCACCGGGGTCTCCCCGGGACCGCCGGGATCGATCGGCTTCGACCTCTTCCCGGCCCGCCGCCTCGGGCGGGGCGCTCCCAGCTCCTCGACGATCAGGACGCGCTCGGCGTCTCCATCCCTGACCAGGTAGCGGCCCTCCGGCAGGCCGATCCTCCCCGCCAGCTCGAGCTGAACGAAGGTGGCTCTGGTGATCGCAGGCTTGCTAGTCGCCGTTGTTCGGGCCCTTGGCGGGCAACGCGGCGGCGGACGGCTTCGCCGGCACCTTCGGGTTCTGGATCTCGCCGAGGCGCTGGATCAGCCGCTGCCACTGCTCAGGCTTGAGGATCTGGCCGAGCTGTTTGATCGAGCTGCCGCCGGTCGTGAACGTGTAGCCGACGTGGATGTGGTTGTAGTGGTCGGGCAGGATGAAGGTCGGCGGGCCGAGGTCCATCAGGGAGATGATCTGCGCGGGACGCATTGCGCCCTGGAGCAGCAGGAGGTCCTTGATCACCGCCTCGGTGATCGTGCCCGGCCCCTGATGACCCTCGATCGGGATTCCGTTGACCGCCGCGATGTCGACCGCCGAGCCGTAGGAGTGCGCCGAGACGTTGCCCGATGCGGTCAGGTAGGAGTGGCCGCACTTCAGCGAGGTGATCGTGAGGCGGTACCCCTTGGCGACCAGGTACTCCATCACCGCGAGCACGCGGCGATCGATCTCGCCGTTCTGGATGTTCTGGCGACCGCAGGCGTAGATGGAGAGAGCCGGGTCGTTGAGGACCCGCTGCTGGAGCGCCGCCTTCGACATCAGCAGGACCTGGCCGACGGTCGCGTTGTCGGAGAAGGGGTTCTTGTCGGCCGCGCGGTAGATCGCGGTGGTCTCGAGCAGCTTCCAGCCATCGAGGATCGGCTTCGGGTCGATGGTGGGAGCGCCGCGGCCGGCGGGCCGGATGGCGAAGTTGAGGTGCGGCGGCTGGGCATCGGGCTGACCGACCCGGCCGATGACCGTCCCGCCGGTCACCTTGGAGCCCTTCTTGAGCGGCTTCATCTGCATCGTGTTGGAGTCGAACTGGACGCTCGAGGAGAGCGCGGACTTGAAGGTCTCGTAGCCGGGGACGCTGCGGCCGAGCAGCTGATCGAGCTGGCCGGTGACGCTGGGCTGGCCACCGTTGCCCGAGCGCTGCGGCAGGGCGAAGAGCCGCTGGCGCGTGTTCTCGGAGTTGGCAGGAGCGGCCTTGGCGGCCGGCTTGGCGGCCTTCGCGGAGCCCCCGCCGGAGTTGTCGCCCGCGGTGGCCGGGGTCGTCGGGGCGTTGTCGTCCGGGGTCTGGAGCTTGAAGTCCTTGGCGGAGAGGCTCTGCTGGCGCGGCACCGGGTGGGTGGCTGCGATCGACCCAAGGTGCGCGTAGGTGTACTGATTGCCGTAGGCGTCCTGGAGGACGAGGTATTTGCCGAGCTTCGGGCTGTTTCCCATCTTCTTGATGACGCCGTCGTTGACGGCGACGACCGGAGCGTTGAGGCTCGAGTAGACGTTGATGCTTCGGCGGCTGGCGTCCGAGCTGATCACGTCCGCGGCGTTCCCGGCGCCCTTCCGCTGGGTGGTCGAGCGGGCCAGCGCGGCGGCGTCGTTGATGTCGTCGGCATAGCGGGCGTCAGCGGCGACCGGGAAGTGGGCGCCCTCGGTGAGCCCCGTGAGCGAGCCGACCAGGGCGTCCGGGAGCTTGCCGTACTGGTTGGCTCCGAGGAGGACCTCGTCGACGTACCAGTCGGCATGGTTGTAGGCGAAGATCGCCTGGCGGATGTCCTTGTCGCCGCCCGCCGCCCTGAGGTAACGAGCCGCGGCGCAGATCGCATCGACGGGGTTGTACGGATCCTTCCGGCCGTCGCCATTGGCGTCGACCCCGTAGGCCGCCCAGGTGGAGGGGATGAACTGCATCCAACCCTCGGCGCCGGCCGAGGAGACGTTCAGGTTGGTCCCGAACGCGGTCTCGATCTTGTTGATCGAGGCGAGCACCTGCCACGGGATCCCGTACTCGGTCCCGCAGGACTGGTAGATGGGGAGGAGGAACGGCGGGATCTCGAAGGAGTCGATGACGAAGTTGGGGACGCCGATCGGAGCCGGGCCGAACGTGGCCACAGTGAGCCCGGGGTTGGTGTCGGCGGGCGAGCCGTCGGGGTTGCGGAGGCTGGGCTGCTCGATCTTCGCCTTCTCGCCGCTGGCGACGTCCTTGGCGCCCTGGCCCTTCTTCGCCTGCTTGCCGAACAGGCCCGGGGTCTTGGCGCCGGAGGTCTTGTTGCCGGCCTTGCCGCTCGAGTTCCCGTTCGAGCCGCCGCCGGTGGTGGTCGTCGTGCCACCGCCGCTCGGCGTCGTCGTCGTGCTGCCCGACCCGCCGGAGGTGGTCGTGCCCCCTCCGGAGCTGCCACCGGAGCCCCCGGAGGTGGGAGCGTTGTACTCGGAGGTGTCGAGCGGGCCGCTGCAGCCCGGGTCGCCGAGGTCGACGAGGCCATCGCCATCGTCGTCGTTCAGGTTCGCGCACGCCGGCAGGACGCCGTCGGTCGGGGAGTTGACCTGAACGCCGCCGACGGTGAGCGAGGTTGCCGTTCCCGCACCGACAATCGCCAGCGCTGCGCCTAGGGCGATGATTACGAGAAGCTTTCTGGTCATTTGGCTAGCCGATCCTGCCCGCGAAACCCTGTGGGTCTGCCGGTCGCGACCTCCCCGCACCCGCAGGCACGGCGGACGCTACTGACTCCCCCAATCCTTTGCAACGGGGAACCGTCGTCCCTAACGCCAAAAACATGCCTGGGAACATAGTTGAGTGAAGCGGTAGGGAATGGGTGCGATCCATGCGTAGGGAAGAACCCCACCGGAGCTCATCCGTCGCGGTACCGTGCGTGAACGATATGGACGAGAGCGGCGGCGAAGGCACACGGGATCGCACCTACTCGCGCAGCGAAGGCGCGCTGGGCGACCTCGCCCAGCTGCTGGTCGACAACCCGTGGATGAAGCAGGCCCTGCAGGTGGCTTTCGGGGCGCGGGAGCGCGCCTCGCAGGCGGGCGCGAGCGCGATCCGCAACCTGAACCTGCCGACCGGCAACGACGTCGACCGCCTGGCGCGACGCCTGCGGGCGGTCTCGGAGCGGCTCGAGACGGTGGAGGACACGCTCGATCGGGTGACGCGCGAGCTGGCGGAGCTCCGGCGGGAGCGCGACTCCGCGCGATCCGGACCCTCTAGCCGGAGTTGAGGGCGCCGGCCGCGAGGGCGCCCATGCGCTCCGCCGCCTCCGACAGGGCATCGTCGTCGATTCGGCGCCTGGTCCCAGCCTGGAAGGTGTCGGAGACCGCCAGCACGCACCCGGTGGCGATCCCGAGCAGGTGGCCCAGCGTGAACACGGTCGCCGCCTCCATCTCGACCGCGACGGCCCCGCGCCGGCGCCAGGCATCGGCGCGCGCGGGGGGAGGCCCGCTCGATTCGGGCTCGGCGCCATAGAAGAGATCGGTCGTCACGATCCGCGCCGGGGCTCCCCCCGCGGGCAGCGCGGCTGCCAGCCGGGCCGTGAGCTCCGGATCGGGGGCGACGGTCTCGTCGGCGCCGAGGGCGCGGCTGGTGCCGTCCTCCGCCAGCGCGTCGCCCGTGACCACGAGCCGGCCGTGGCTGAGGTCAGGGTCGATCGCTCCGCAGGTACCGACCCGGATGGCGCGCTTCACACCGAGCTCCGCCAGCTCGTGGAGCACGATCGCGGCGCTGGGCCCGCCCATGCCGGTCGACTGGATGCTGAGGGTGCGTCCCTCCGGAGTCTCCCCTGTGTACCCCCAGAGCCCACGGGCGTGGTTGCTCATCTTGGGCTCAGTGAGGAGCTGCTGGGCGAGCGCGAGCGCGCGAGCCGGGTCGCCCGGCAGCAGGGCGTCCGGCGCGTACGGCGCGCTCGGCCTGAGGTGGAGCGGCATCGCGCGAGCATATGGGCGTCGCCCGGGGGTAGTGTGGACCCATGAAGCTGCCCGTACCCGAGAAGCCGTCGGAGGCCCTGCGCTCGGCGATCGAGCGCACCTTCGAGGCGACGGCGGGGCCGGCGGCGAGCACGCGCGACCGCGCCGTCGAGCTGCTCGACGAGGTGGCCAAGCGCGCCCGAGGCGTCCGTGAGGGTCTCGGCAAGGTCGAATCCTCCGTACGCGGCAGGCGGAAGAGTTGACCTCAGGTTGAGGGTCAGAGCGTGACAGCCCAGGACCTGACCAAGAAGGAGCTCAAGGACATCCTCAACATCGTGCTGCGCGACATCGACACGGATCCGGACGACGGACCTCGCCTGCGGGCCGCGGCGGCGCCGCTGCGCATCGAGTTTCCGGACCTGAAGCTGGTCGTGAACGTGTCGCGCGACGAGGGCGGCCGGCACTGCCTGAGCTGGAACTTCTCTCAGCGGGAGCGCATCCACCCCAAGCTCCGGCTCAGCATGGAGTCGGCGGTCGCCAACCGCGTCTTCCAGGGCCGCGAGAACCCAGCAATCGCCATCGCCCGGGGCCGGCTTCGGACCAGCGTCGAGGACCCGGGGGCGGCCCTCCGCTTCTTCCCCGCGGCCAAGCCGTTGTTCTCCCGCTATCGCCAGGTCGTCTCGGAGAAATACCCACACCTCGCCGTCGACTAGGCGCGGGCCGGAACCAGTGCTCCCGTCCACTGCCATTGACTTGGCCCGCCATGAGCGTAAGCTCGACTCGATCGAAAGAGCTCGGGCCGGAAGCGGATCCCCGGTCCGCGGGTCCCCCGGCGACTGGGACCGGCGACAGGACTCCGCGAGGCGTATCAGCGCCGCTGGCCGACGAAGCGGGCCGAATGCCCGCAGGCGACGGGGTCCTGGGACCCCGTCGCTGCTTTCGGAAACCACGCCTGCCGGAGGCCGCGAGTGAGTCCGGCCGACGGCGGCGAGCAGGGCAACGCGATCTCCCTCGCCGAAGCCAGCAGGATCGCCGGCGTCTCGGTGTCCACCCTGAAGCGCTGGGCCGACGAGGGGCTCGTCCCGGTCGAGGACGGCCGCTGGAGCCCCGCCTCCGCGGCGCAGGCCCGCGTGATCGCCCGGATGAGGGAGAGGGGCTACTCGGTCGACGCGATTCGCGAGGCGGCTCACGGCGGCCGACTCGCCTTCGGCTACGCCGAGGACATCTTCCAAATCCCCGAGGGCCGGTACACGCAGGAGCAGGCCGCCGAATCGACCGGCCTCGAGCCCGAGCTGATCGACAGGCTGATGACCCTGCTGGGCACCCCGATGGGGGCCGAGGGGATGCTCAACGAGCAGGACCTGGGGGCGATGCGCCATTGCGCCGACGTTCTCGCCTCCGGATTCCCGCTGGTCGCGTTCCTCCAGCTCGTTCGCGTCTACGCCCAGTCGATCCGGAAGGTCGCCGACGCCGAGGTGCGGCTGTTCCACCTCTACATCCACGAGCCCCTGATGCAGGAGGAGGTTCCGCCGCTCGAGATCGCGGAGGAGATGGGCGAGCTCGCGGCCGACCTGATCCCGGTCACCGGTCCGCTGATGGAGTACATGCACAACCGCTACCTGCGCTTCTACATCGAGCAGGACGTGGTCGGGCACATGGAGGCGGACATCGGCGGGGCCGGCCGCGGCCTCGCGCGGGTCTCGATGACCTTCTGCTTCGTGGACCTCACGGGGTTCACCCGCTACACCGAGGAGGAGGGCGATGAGGAGGCCCTCGACATGATCGAGCGGTTCGTCGACACGGTCGAGGCGACGCTCCCGAACGAGGCGACGATCGTGAAGACGATCGGCGACGAGGTGATGGTGGTCTCCCCGGAGCCCTCAACGCTGACCGAGTGGGCCGTCGGCTTCCTCGCTCTCTTCCAGGAGCGCCCGCAGCCCCGGGTCGGGCTCCACTACGGCGCCGCGGTATTCAGGGACGGCGACTACTTCGGCGGTGACGTCAACCTCGCGCACCGGGTGGTGACCAGGGCGCTCGGCGGAGAGGTGCTCGTCACGCAGGCCCTCGTGGAGGCGATCAAGGAGTCGGACTTCCTGCGCTTCGACCCGATCGGCGAGGTCGTCCTCAAGGGCTTCCCCGAGGCGATCTCTCTCTATATAGCCCACCCCGCGATCGAGGATTGATCAGCGTCGCGCTCTCCTCGCGCGCCTTCCGCGCCTTGCCCCTGCCCTTGTGCTTCTTTCCGGCGAAGGTGCGGTAGCCGTACTCGCTCGAGACGGTGACACCGGAGGCGTCGGACCGCCTCACCGGCGTGCCGGTCACCGCCGCGAGCCCCATCTCCCGGAAGCTCGGACGCAGGAGGTTCTCGCGGTGCGGCGGGCTGTTCATCCAGGCCGTCACGAGCGCCTGCGGTGTGCTCAGGGGACCGCTGCCCCAGACGAGGTTCTCGCCGACGGTCCAGCTCCGCGCGCCGTGGATGTAGCCGGTCGACTCGATCCGGTCCATGAAGGTGACGCCGGAAGGGGAGGTGTGCTCGAAGTAGCCCTGGTTGACCATCTCGTTGGAGTGGCTCAGCGCTGCCTGGCGGAGGTCAGCGTTCGGGGTCACCGGCTGCAGGCCGTAAGAGGTGCGCTCGTCGTTGATCAGGCAGGTGACTGAGCTCTCCATCGCGGCCTGGCTGAGCCCGTCGACCTCCGTGTTGGCGGGCCCGCAATCGGCCGCGGACGCGGATGAGCCGGCGACGAGCGTCCAGCTCGCCACGACGGCGATCGCGCTGAGGATCTTTCTTGACCGTGACACATGGTCTGCATCGAGTGTTCAGCGCGAGCCTGCACGGAGGGCGCCCATATCTAGCCGCGCGTTCTTGACGGCGGGACCCGGAACTGGACCTTTCGCCGTTGTGAAAAGTGCGTAGAAGGGCTGCGGCGCTTCCGGTGTTCTTAGAATCGACGTCATGGCGGGCACCACCGCCCTCTCCGTTCTGGCCCGGGTCGTGCGAGAGAGCGGCCTGGTAGCCGAGGGCTCTCGCGGCATCGCTCTCGTTTCGGGCGGCGCGGACTCCGCAGCCGCCGCGGCGGGCCTCGCCGGGATGCTCGGCGCCGGCCACGTGGCCGGCCTCCATCTCAACTACGGGCTCCGGCCCGATTCGGACCGGGACCAGCGCACCTGCGAGGAGCTCTGCGCGGCGCTCGGGATCGAGCTCGAGGTGGAGCGCCCCGAGCTCGGGGGCGGCAACGTCCAGGCCGAGGCGCGGCGAGCGCGCTACGCGGCCGCCGAGCGGCTCCGGCTTGCGAGGGGGCTCGACTGGGTCGCGACCGGCCACACCAGGACGGACCTCGCCGAGACGGTTCTCTACCGCCTGGCAACCTCACCCGGCCGCCGCGCTCTGCTCGGGCTCCGCCCGCGGCGGGGGGACGTCGTGCGGCCGATCCTGTCGCTCGACCGCAGGGAGGCGCGACGGCTGGTCCGTGAGGCCGGGCTCCCCTTCGCCGACGACCCGACCAACGCCCAGCCGGTCTTCGCCCGCAATCGAATCCGCAACGAGGTTCTGCCGGTGCTGCGCGAGATCGGCCCTGAGGCCGATGCGACCATCGCAGAGACCCACGCGGAGCTCGCCGAGGAGAGCGAGACGCTCGAGCGGCTGGCAGCCGAGGCCCTGGCCGCGTCCGGTGCCGAGGCCGCGGGGGCGATCGGCCGGGAGTCCCTCGCCGGGATGGATCCCGCGATCCGGCGGCTCGTGTTGCGGCGAATGGCCGAGCGCGCCTTCGGTGGGCAGGTGCCCCTGGGGCGTTCGCGCGTAGCCGAGATCTGGAGACTCGTGCACCAGCCCGAGGGCGGAGTGATCGAGCTGGGCGGCGGCGTGGAGGCCCACGTCGAGCACGGCCATGTCCGTTTCACGTCCGGACCGCCGGCCGAGGCGGTGGAGGGGATCCTGACGGTGCCCGGGGTCTGCCATTTCGGCAGCTGGGAGGTGCGGGCCGAGCTCGAGCAGGGTGTGCCCTCCGCCGAGACCCCTGATCTCGCCGTCCTCGACCCCGGGGCGCTCGGGACGACGGTGGTCGTGAGGGCCTGGCGGGAAGGCGACCGGATGCGGCCGCTGGGCCTGGACGGCACCAAGTCGCTCCAGGACCTGTTCACCGACCGCAAGGTGCCCAGATCCCTGCGGCACGTCCTGCCGGTGGTCGAGGCGCATGATCGAATCGCCTGGATCGCGGGGGTGGCCGTCTCCGAGGAGTTCGCGGCGAAGCCCGGCGCAGCGGAGTCGGCGGTGCTCAGGGCATCCCAGGCCGGTACATAGACTCCGCGCGTGGAAACCGACGACGCGATCGGCAAGGTGCTCGTATCCGAGGAGGACCTGCAGCGGCGGGTCGCAGAGCTCGGCGCTGAGGTGAGCCGCGACTACGAGGGGCGCCCGCCCCTGCTCGTCGCGATCCTGAAGGGCGCGGTTCCATTCCTCGCCGACCTCATGCGCCACCTGGAGATCGACTGCGAGCTCGACTTCATGGCGGTGTCGAGCTACGGCTCCTCGACCGACTCCTCCGGCGTGGTCCGGATCCTCAAGGACCTGGACGCTCCGATCGCCGACCGCGACGTCCTGATCGTCGAGGACATCATCGACTCTGGCCTCACTCTCCACTATCTGCTGCGTAACCTGCAGGCGCGCGGGCCGAGGTCGATCGAGGTCTGCGCCCTGCTCACGAAGCCGGAGCGGCGGAGGGTGGATCTTCCGGTTCGCTACGTCGGCTTCGAGATCCCGAATGAGTTCGCGATCGGCTACGGCCTCGACCATGAGGAGCGCTACAGGAACCTCTCCTACGTGGCCGCACTGCGGGAAAACCCGCAGGCCAGCTGAGGCTACGCTGGTACCCTCGCCATAGATCCGGGCCCGCCAATTCGGCGTAAATCCGGGCAGAGGGACAACCACCTTGAGACGTTTTTTTCGTAGCGCTGCCTTTCCGATTCTGATCGTCGTCGTGCTGGCGTTTTTCGCCCAGCGCCTGATCAGCCCCGGCTCGGATCACGAGACCCCCGACTACACGACCTTCGTGCAGCGGGTGGACAGCGGCCAGATCGAGTCGGTCACCTGGAACACGAAGGACAACACGCTCAACGTCAAGCAGAAGGACGGCACGAGCTACGACGAGGCCTACCCGGACTCCGATTCGTCGCAGGCCCAGCTGCTCAACAGCCTCGAGCAGAACGACGTCAAGACCGAGATCAAGGGCAAGGGCGGCTCCAGCCTGCTCTCGCTGCTCACCTACATCCTCCCCTTCCTGCTCTTCTTCGCCTTCTGGATCTTCCTGATGAACCAGATGCAGGGCGGCGGCAGCCGGGTGATGAGCTTCGGCAAGTCCCGGGCGAAGCGGATGTCCGTGGACGCGCCCAAGATCACCTTCCGGGACGTGGCCGGAGCTGACGAGGCCGTCCAGGAGCTCCATGAGATCAAGGAGTTCCTCGAGAACCCGAAGAAGTTTCAGGCTCTTGGCGCGCGCATCCCGAAGGGCGTGCTGCTCTACGGGCCTCCGGGCACCGGCAAGACCCTGCTCGCCCGCGCCGTTGCCGGTGAGGCCGGAGTTCCCTTCTTCTCGATCTCCGGCTCGGACTTCGTCGAGATGTTCGTCGGCGTCGGCGCCTCGAGGGTCCGCGACCTCTTCGAGCAGGCCAAGCAGAACTCCCCCTGCATCATCTTCATGGACGAGATCGACGCCGTCGGCCGTCACCGCGGCGCCGGCATGGGCGGCGGTCACGACGAGCGCGAGCAGACGCTGAACCAGCTGCTTGTCGAGATGGACGGCTTCGAGATGAAGGACAACATCATCCTGATCGCCGCCACCAACCGCCCGGACATCCTCGACCCGGCGCTGCTGCGGCCGGGCCGCTTCGACCGCCAGATCGTCGTCGACCGTCCCGACCGCAAGGGCCGCAAGCAGATCCTCGAAGTCCACACTCGCGGCAAGCCCCTCGCCCAGAACATCGATCTCGACGCGCTCGCCGGCCAGACGCCCGGCTTCACCGGCGCCGATCTCGCCAACCTGATCAACGAGGCCGCGCTGCTCACGGCCCGCGGGTCGAAGCGCGAGATCACGATGATCGAGCTCGAGGAGGGGATCATGCGAGTGATCGCCGGCCCCGAGAAGAAGAGCCGGGTGATGTCCGAGAAGGAGCGCCTCGTCACGGCGTACCACGAGCTCGGACACGCGATCGTCGGGCACCTTCTGCCGAACTCGGACCCGGTTCACAAGGTCTCCATCATCAGCCGCGGGCAGGCGCTCGGCTACACGATCTCCCTGCCGACCGAGGACAAGTTCCTCACCACCCGCGCGGAGCTCAACGACACGATGGCGATGACCCTGGGCGGCCGCGCCGCGGAGGAGATCGTCTTCGGCGAGATCACGACCGGCGCCTCCAACGACCTCGAGAAGGTGACCGAGACCGCGAAGCAGATGGTGATGCGCTTCGGCATGTCCGAGCGCCTCGGCCCGCGAGTCTTCGGCCACGACCGCTCGCAGCCGTTCCTCGGCCGCGAGTTCTCCGCGGAGCCCGACTACTCCGACGAGGTCGCCCGCGAGATCGACGACGAGGTGCGCCGGATGGTCGAGGACGCTCACCAGACTTCGAAGGACATCCTCTCCGAGCACCGCGAGCAGCTCGACACGATCTCCCGGATCCTGCTCGAGCGCGAGACGATCGAGGCCGATGAGTTCATCGCCCTGCTCGAGGGCAAGCCCGAGGACGAGGTCTTCTCCGACGATGAGGAGGAGGCCAGGCCGCCCGAGGCGCCGGCCGTCGAGGAGAAGGGCACCGCTCGCGAGGGCCCCAAGCCGCGTCCGCGGCCGCGTCCCGGTCTGGCCGGCGGCGGCGCCGAGATGCGCGCAAACGACTCGTAACCGGGTCCGGAGTCCGAAAACCGGCAATGAAGGCGGAGCCGGCCGGTTTCGCTCGGTGATCTCGCGGCTTTGGCCAATTCGGCTTGCTATAGCGGTCCTAACTGGGCAATACCGCCGGCCGGGGCGATACTTGGGCGTGATGCCGCCCCGCAAAGTGCTGGCCTCGTTCATTGCCGGTCTTCTCGTCGCATCCGCCCTCGCCGGATGCGGTGGTGGAGGTGGCGCCAGCCAGGAGGACAGGGACAAGGCGGTTGCCGCCGCCAAGTTCATCTATGCCGGCAAGGCGAGGGAGGATCTGAGCGCGGGGCCGTGCCTCTCGGAGGGGATTCCTGGGCTCTCCGACTGGGTCGTCGACATAGCTCACGATCCGCGCCAGGACGTTGACGATCAGCCCGCCAATCAGTGCCAGAGCTATCGCGATGGGAAGACGCACCATTTCGTCGAGCTGACGCCGGGCGGCCGGCTGATTCGGGCCGAGTAGGGGCGACGTGGAGCCGGCGAAGGTCATGGGCATCGTCAACGTGACTCCCGACTCGTTCTCGGACGGCGGCGAGTTCCTCGATCCCGAGCGGGCGATCGCGCACGGGCGGGAGCTGGCAGAGGAGGGAGCCGACATCCTCGACGTCGGCGGCGAGTCGACGCGTCCGGGAGCCGAGGGGGTCAACGCCGAGGAGGAGCTCGGGCGGGTTGCGCCGGTCGTGCGGGCGCTCGCGGGCGCTGGCCTCGCGGTCTCGATCGACACCTCGAAGGCCGGCGTCGCCGCGGCCGCCCTGGACGCCGGCGCGGTGATGGTCAATGACGTCACCGCCCTCCGAGCGGAGCCCGAGCTGGCCGGGATCTGTGCCGACCGCGGCTGCGAGGTGGTCCTCATGCACATGCTCGGCGACCCGCGCACGATGCAGGAGAACCCTGTCTACGACGACGTGGTCGACGAGATCAAGGCCTTTCTCGCCGAGCGGATCGAGTTCGCGGTCTCACAGGGAATCGACGAGGAGCGCATCTGGGTCGATCCGGGGATCGGCTTCGGCAAGACCGTCGAGCACAACCTCGAGTTGCATCGCCGGCTCTGGGAGCTGTCGGACCTGGGCAGGCCGATCGCGTTCGGCTCGTCGCGGAAGACCTTCATCGGCATGCTCACCGGTGCCGAGGTCGATGAGCGCGTCGGCGGGACGATCGCGTCCAACCTGATCGCCTTCTCCAACGGCGCCCGGATGCTCCGGGTCCACGACGTGGGGCCCATGCGACAGGCCCTGACGGTGGCCGAGGCCATCCTCGACCCCGAGCATGCGGAGAGCGTCTAGACCATGGCCGGTGAGGGCGTGCGCTCGGCGGTTCGGCACCCGGTCGCCATCGCGCTTGCCGCGCTGGTGCTGATCGCCGGGGCGGGTGTGGCGATCGACTCGTTCTCCGGGCCGAGCAGCTCGGGGTCAGGTCCGGCGAGGTGCACCGAGGCGGTTCGCCCCCCCAAGGGCCAGCAGCAAGTGAACGCGACGCTGGAGTACCAGCGGCTATGGCAGAGCGCCGCGCCACTGCTCGGTTCGGGTGGCCAACCCCCACCCAGACTCAAGTTCATCGGCTCGGATGCCGCTCGCCCGGGTTACGGCTCGGTCATGTGGGTCGGACCGGACGCGAGCAACTGCCGCACCATCTTCATTCCCCCGGGGCCCCGCAAGCTGCTCGGCAATCCTGGAAAGACTCGGCGTGACCGGCGCCACCGTCGCGCCGCCGACCGCTGGGTGCTGCACGAGACGGCGCACTACTTCCAGTCCGATGCGGTGCTCGTCAGCAAGTCTCTCCGTGAGTACGGGGCCACCGGGTGGGAGAAGGCCCACAGCCCGGCGATCCTCGGCATCCGGAAGGGGAAGGCACCTCCCCCGTTCAACCAGTGGCGCGACCACGATCAGTTCGGCTCGAACTATGGCGGCGACCCGCAATCCTTCCTCTGGCCCACGCTGGCGCCGGCCCAGCCAGAGTCGCTCGGTTAGCCGTCGACGAAGCCGCGGATCAGGCGGTTGACCTCGTCCGGGCGCTCGTAGGGAACCCAGTGGCCGGCGCCGGGGACGATCTCGACGCGGAGATCGGGAACCCATTCGCTCAGTCCGCGCGTCAATGAGGGCAGCAGCGCGGCGTCGTTCTCGCCCCAGATCAACAGGGTCGGGACCTCCACCGTCTGCGAGGTGATCTTGCTTGCGTACTCCTCCGGCACGCCGCCGGCCGCGACCTGCTCGCCCATGCGAGCGGCCCGGTAGTAGTTGAGGCCGCCGCGGAGCGCGCCCGGTTGGGCCCAGGCCTCGTGGTAGACGGCGCGGTCCTCATCGGAGAGCACGGCATGCCGGCCGCCGATCCGTCGCATGATGTCGTCCATCATCGAGAAGTCCTTGGCGGCGAGCATCTCCTCCGGCTCGGGCGAGGGCTTGGACAGCTCGATCATGTAGTTGACGGCGTCGCGCTGCTTCGGGCTCTCGCGCAGGTCGCGGTTCCAGGTGAACGGGGGAGGAGCGTCGATGATCACCAGCCGCTCCAGCATCTCCGGGTGCTTGAGGGCGAACGCCCAGGACACGATTCCGCCCCAGTCGTGTCCCACCAGGGTCAAGGGCCCGATTCCGAGTTCCTCGACCAACTCGCGGATGTCCGCGAGCAGGTGGCGCATCCGATAGGCCTCGGGATCCTCGGGCTTGCAGGAGAGGTTGTAGCCGCGCATGTCGGGCGCGTAGACGGCATGGTCCTCACCGAGGTCGGCGAGCTGGCGCCGCCAGAGGAACCAGAACTGCGGGAAGCCGTGGAGGAAGAGGATCGGCTTGCCCTCGCCCCGGGAGACGTAGTGCACCCGGCACTCGGCCAGGTCCGCGAACTGATGCTGGAGCTCGCGCGAGGCGATCACCGTGACACCCTTTCACGATCGTCTACTTTGGCGAGCGTGGACGAGCACGAGGACGCGGCACATCCCTCCGTAGAGGTCGAGATCCGCGGCCTCTCCATATACACGCATCATGGCGTCACGGACGCCGAGCAGGAGGTCGGGCAGCGACTCGAGTTCGACCTCACCTTCGACGTGCCCGACTGCGACGCCGTGCTCACCGACCGCGTCGAGGACACGGTCGACTACTCGGAGGTCTGCGACATCGTCGCCCTGGCCGCGACCGAGAGGAGCTACCGGACCCTCGAGCGGCTCTGCCAGGTCGTGGCGGGACGCATGATGGAGCGCTTCGACTGCGAGTCGGTTCGCGTCCGGGCGGCCAAGCCGGAGCCGCCACTTCCCTATGTGGTCCAGGAGGCGGGCGTCGAGGTGACCCTCGAGAAGTCGCTCGACCGAGAGCCTGACGACGAGGAGGGCGTCTGAAGGAGACGGTCGGTTACCTCGGCCTGGGCTCGAACGTAGGTGATCGCGAGACCGAGCTGCGCGGGGCGATCGAGGGCCTGCGCGAGCATGGCATCGTCGTCGAGGCGGTCTCCTCCCTCTACGAGACCGAGCCGGTGGGGGAGATCCTCGATCAGGCGGACTTCCTGAACGGCGCAGTCCGGATCAGGACCTCGCTTGATCCGGAGGGGCTGCTGGACGTCTGCAAGGAGATCGAGGCCGAGCGAGGACGCGATCTGGGCGGGCCACGCCATGGACCGCGGCCGATCGATATCGATCTGCTGTTGCTCGGGGACGTCGAGCTGTCCACGGACCGGCTGACCTTGCCGCACGCCGAAGTGACCTCACGGCGATTCGTTCTCGCGCCCCTGCTGGAGCTCGATCCCGACCTGCACCTGCCCGATGGCACCGGGCTTCGTGAGGCGTTCGCGGCGCTCGGCGCCGACCAGCGGGCAACGCGCGTCGGCCCGCCGCCCACCTAGGCGCTGAGACCTTCGAGCCACTCCCGAGGGAAGACCGGCGGCGTGCGACCCGGGAAGTCGGGGACGATCTGGGTGGCGAGCCGCCCGGCGGGGCGTTGCTCGATGTAGGGCCGCAGGTCGTCGAAGCTCATCGCCAGCCTGACGCTGGGGGCGATCTGGAAGTCGGCGGCGTTCGGCTCGTCGCCTCCGATGACGCCATCGGCGATCCACCGGTCGATGCGGTCCAGGTCCGCCGGCAGTGCGGCGAGATCGGCCCGCACGTTCTCGTCGGTCGCTTCGTTGAGGCGTGCGGCGGTCGCGACGATCGGCGCACCGGTCTTGACCGCGAGACCGATTGGAATCCCGAGCCGGGCACCCTCGGAATAGCTCGCCATCGGGTTGCGGTCTCGTTTGAAGGCCCACCAGCTCAGCTGCCTGGGGTTGTGCTGGAAGGTGTCGCCCCAGGCCTCGGCCTCCTCGACCTGGGCACGTTGATCGGGATCGGAGGGGAACAGCGGTGGATCGGGCTGGATCCGGTCGAGCTCCCGCGCGATCTCCTGAGATCCCTGGACCCGCCTGCCGTCGAGCTTCAGCGCTGGCACGGTGATGCCGGGGAACCGCATGGCCTTCGGGACGCCCTTGGAGATCACGGGCATCAGGTCGACTCGCTTGTAGGGGATCCCCTTGCGCTCGAGCATCGCGCTCCGCGAAGGGTGCGAGCCGGGGATCACGTAGAGCTTTGCCTCCCCCATTGCGGCCGAACCTTACGCGGTCGTGATAATCCCGCGCATGCTGCTCGCGGTGGACGTCGGCAACACGCAGACCCATATCGGGGCCTTCGACGGTGAGGAACTCCGGCGCGACTGGCGCCTGCGCACCGTCTCGAGCGCGACGGCTGACGAGCTGGCCGCGACGATCTCGCACCTGCTCGCGCTCGACGAGCTGAGCTTCGGCTCGCTGGACGGGGCGATCGTCTCCACGGTCGTGCCCCAGCTCGGCCCCGAGTACGAGGCCCTCACGGAGCGGCACATGGGCAAGCGGTGCCTGCTCGTCGGCCCCAGCGTGAAGACCGGGATGCCGATCCTGGTCGACAACCCCCACGAGCTCGGCGCCGACCGGCTCGTGAACGCCGTCGCCGCCCACGCCAAGGTCGAGGGAGCGTGCGTCGCGGTGGACTTCGGGACCTCGACGAACTTCGACGTGGTCTCCGGCGCCGGCGAGTACCTCGGCGGCGTCATCGGTCCCGGCGTCGAGATCTCGATGGAGGCGCTCACCTCGCGCACGGCCAAGCTGCCGCGGATCGACCTGACGGCCCCGGAGGGATCGATCGGCAAGCACACCACCGCGGCGATCCAGTCCGGCTTCGCGTACGGATTCGCCGGGTTGGTGGACGGAATCGACCGGCGTCTCGCCGACGACCTGGGTGAGCCCGCGACCTTCATCGCCACGGGCGGCCTCGCGCCGACGATCGCCCCGCATTGCGAGACGATCGACGAGGTCGACCCCCTCCTCACCCTGACGGGGCTCCGGCTCATCTACGCGCGCAACGCCTCCTAACCTCTTCATCAGATGCAGCCGCCGCTGACAAGCCCATTCCGCATCGGCGACGTCGAGATCGCCAACCGGGTCCTGCTCGCGCCCCTGGCCGGGATCGGCAACTGGTTCGTCCGGCTGCAGGCACGTCGCCACGGAGCCGGGCTGGCCGTGTCCGAGATGGTCTCGAGCTTCGGCCTCCACTACCGCAACGAGCGCACGCTCCGGGAGCTCCTGCGCCTGCATCCCGACGAGCACCCGGTCTCGGTCCAGCTCTTCGGCCAGGACCCCGAGGTGATGCGGTCCGCGGCGGAGATCGTCGCCGAGGCGGGCGCGGATCTGATCGACATCAACATGGGCTGCCCAGTCAAGAAGGTCTGCAAGACCGGCGCGGGGGCGGCGCTCTTGGCCGATCCGGATCTCGCGGTCCGCATCGCCACCGCCGCGCGAGAGGGTGGCGGGATTCCCGTCACGGTGAAGGTCCGTTCGGGGCTTGCCCGCGGGGGGCGCGAGGGCTTCGACCTCGCCATCCGCCTGGCGGAGGAGGCCGGGGTCGCGGCCGTCGGCTTCCACCCGCGCGCCGCCGCCACCCAGCACAAGGGGCAGCCGGACTACGGGCTGGCGCGTGAGCTGGTCAACCGGGTCGAGATGCCCGTGATCATCTCCGGCGGCCTGGACAGTGCCGAGGCGGCGCGCAGCGCCTATGACGCCTCCGGCGCTGACGCGGTGATGATCGCCCGTGGGTCGCTGGGCAATCCCTGGATCTTCGAGCAGCTCACCGGTGCCCGAACGGGCTCACCGGACCGCGAGGAGGTGATCGCCGAGCTGATCTGGGTGATGGACCGCGCCGAGGAGCACCTCGGCCCGGACCGCGCCGCGCGCTACCTGCGCAAGTTCTACCCGTGGTACCTGGAGCGGCTGGACGCCGACAGGCGGACGACGGCCGCATTCCAGGCCAGCGATCACCTCGACGAGGCGCGCTCACTCGTCTCCGAGCTGAGGACGCCGGCCGCGGCGGCCGCCTGAGGCAATCCGTGAACCCTCGCGTCACCGCCTGGCGCGACCGTGGCAGGGACGAGGAGTTCCGCGGCCGCCGGATCCATGTCTTCGACCGCGACGGTCGCGGCCCGCTTCTGCTGTACCTGCATGGCTTTCCCTCCAGCTCGTACGACTGGAGGCTGCTGCTCGAACTGGAGACCGAGCACGCCGTTCTCGCCCCCGACTTCCTCGGCTTCGGCCTCTCCGCGAAGCCGCGCGACCATGAGTACACGCTCCATTGGCAGGCCGACATGGTGGAGGAGCTGGTGAGGCGGGGCGAGCGCGACGGCCCGGTGTTCTTCGTCGCCCACGACATGGGGACATCCGTGGCCAACGAGCTGATGGCCCGCGACCTCGAGGGCTCTCTCGAGATGGAGCTGGTCGGAGGCCTGCTTCTCAACGGGTCGATGGTGCAGGACGCGGCGAGCCCGACGCTGGGGCAGCGGATCCTCCGCAGTGCGGTGGGCGGCCTCTTCTCGCGGCTCTCGAGCGAGCGATTCTTCCGCCAGCAGTTCGGCTCGATCTTCTCGCCCGGTCACCCGCTCAGCGATGAGGAGGCGGAGGACCAGTGGGAGCTGATCTGCGCGGACGGTGGCCGCACCCTGAACCACAAGACCATCCGGTACATGGAGGAACGCTTCAAGCACGCCGATCGTTGGCACGGCGCGATCCGCGACTGGGAGAAGCCGCTGTCGGTGGCCTGGGGAATGCTGGACCCGGTCGCCACCGAGCAGGTCCTGGACGCCGTCCTCGAGCTACGCCGCGCGGCACCGGTGACCCGCTTCGAGGATCTCGGCCACTATCCCCAGATCGAGGATCCAGGCCGTGTCGCGGGGGCCCTGCGGGCCGCCCTGGACGCCTGACCAAGCCGCCTCGACCACCCGAAACACCGGCGCTATACTGTCGCGCTTCGCCCGGGCCCTCGTGATCTCGATCACGTTGGTGCGGGCTCATTTTTCGCCGTATAGCAGGGGTTTTACGGCGAATGGGAAACCACTGAGAACTGAAGAATCGAGGAGAGTTGGCGCGCGAGACATTGATCACCCCAGAGGGGCTCGAAAAGCTCAAGGAGGAGCTCGAGTACCTGGAGAACGACAAGCGCCGCGAGGTTGCGGACCGCATCAAGCAGGCGCGGGAGTTCGGGGACATCGCAGAAAACTCCGAATACGACGACGCCAAGAACGAGCAGGCGATGCTCGAGCAGCGGATCGCCTCGCTCCAGGACAGGCTTCGGCGGGCAGCGGTCCTGGACACCAAGCACATCGACACCGAGACCGTCGGCGTCGGTGCCGTCGTCCACGTCAAGGACCAGAAGTCGGGCAAGTCGCAGAAGTTCCAGATCGTCGGGTCCGCTGAGGCCAATCCGGTCGAGCAGAAGCTCTCGAACGAGTCGCCGATCGGCAAGGCGCTCGTCGGCAGCAAGAAGAACGAGGTCGTGACGGTGGAGACGCCGCGCGGCCCGAAGAAGAAGCTCAAGGTCACGAAGATCGAGACGGCGTAGCGGCCACCAGGCCGCTCCACCTCGGAGCGGAGCGAAGCCCTGAACGCGAGGGCGCGCGTCAGCGCGACCCGTTTAATGAGGTGTGGGGCGGCCGCCTGCAGCCCCGACTGATGGCGAAGCCGTGTCGCGAATAGGCTGAGGTCGATGTCTGAGGAACCAAGGTCGTCCGACCTAATCGCTGACCGGCGAGCCAAGCTGGAGCGTCTCCGCAAGGAGGGCATCGAGCCGTTCCCGCACGGCTTCGCGGACCGCTCCGAGATCGCCGCCGTCCGCGAGTCGCACGAGAACATCGAGCCGGGGGAGGAGACCAGCGACCGCTACCGCATCGCCGGCCGAATCACGGCGCGCCGGGGGCACGGCAAAGCCGCCTTCCTCGACCTGAAGGACGGCACCGGTCAGATCCAGGTGCAGGCGAGGGTCGATGAGCTCGGTGAGGCGTACGAGGGACTGCTCTCGCTGGACATCGGGGACATCGTCGGCATCGAGGGCACCATCTTCGCGTCGAAGCGCGGTGAGCTCTCGATCCGCGCGGACGCATGGGAGCTGCTCTCCAAGAGCCTCCGGCCGCCGCCCGAGAAGTTCCACGGCCTGGAGGACGTCGAGACCCGCTACCGGCGCCGCGAGCTAGACCTGATGGCGAACGAGGAGACGCGGGAGCTCTTCCTGAAGAGGGCCCGGACAGTCGCCGAGGTGAGGCGCTGGTTCGACGATCGCGGGTTCGTCGAGGTCGAGACGCCCGTGCTCCAGCCGTTGTACGGAGGGGCGCTCGCCCGTCCGTTCACCACGCATCACAACGCGCTCGACCGCAACCTCTACCTGCGGATCGCGACCGAGCTCTACCTGAAGCGCCTGGTGGTCGGCGGGATCGAGAAGGTCTACGAGCTCGGCAAGGACTTCCGCAACGAGGGCATCTCCCACAAGCACAACCCCGAGTTCACGATGCTCGAGTGGTACGAGGCCTACGCCGACTACAACGACATCGCGACCGAGCTGGAGGGCCTGGTCTCGACAGTCGCCGCGAAGGTGCTCGGCTCGACCAAGATCGAGCGCGAGGGAGAGACGATTGACCTGTCACCGCCATGGCGCCGACTGACGCTCCGCGACGCGATCGAGGAAGAGACGGGGATCGACGTGATGGAGCATCCGTCGCGTGAGGAGCTCGCCAAGGCGATGGGGAGCGAGCCCGATCCGGAGGAGGGGTGGGGCAAGCTGGTCGATGGCCTGCTCTCCAAGAAGGTCGAGCCGAAGCTGATCCAGCCGACGTTCATCGTCGACTACCCGGTCGAGCTCTCGCCCTTCGCCAAGCGCCACCGCAGCGAGGACGGCCTGGTCGAGCGCTGGGAAGCCTTCGTGGGTGGCATCGAGATCTCCAACGCCTTCACCGAGCTCAACGACCCTGACGAGCAGCGGCGCCGCTTCGAGTCGCAGGCCGAGGAGACCGCGCGGGGCGACGAAGAGACCCAGCCGTACGACGAGACCTTCGTCGAGTCGCTGGAGCAGGGAATGCCCCCGACGGGAGGTGCAGGCCTGGGGATCGACAGGCTGGTGATGATCCTGACCGGGGCGCAGAGCCTCCGCGAGGTCCTGCTCTTCCCGGCGATGCGGCAGTAGCGCCGGAACCGAAAACCGGCAATGAAGGGGGCGAGATCCGAGGTGTTGGTGACTTACCGACCCCCGTAGGTCGGTAACTCACCAGATCCCGCCGTTTTAGCTCGCCTTCGAGGCCTCGGGCTCGGAGTCGTCGTCGGACTCCTCGTCGGAGTCGTCGTCCTCCTCCTCCTCGTCCTCCTCCTCGTCCCTCCTCCTCGTCCTCCTCCTCGTCCTCCTCCTCGTCCTCCTCCTCGTCCTCCTCCTCGTCCTCCTCTTCATGCCCTTCATGCCCGTCGTCTTCCTCTTCGGCCTCGTCCTGCCCCTCTTCCTCAGCCGAATCATCGGGCTCCTCATCGCTGTCGTCCGCCTCCTCGTCCTCCGCGTCAGAGGTCTCCGCCTCCGCCGTGACGGTCGATCCATCGTCCTCCGAAA
The DNA here is from genome assembly GCA_963728875.1 of uncultured Solirubrobacterales bacterium. Lineage (GTDB taxonomy): Bacteria > Actinomycetota > Thermoleophilia > Solirubrobacterales > 70-9 > DASUPK01. The sequence continues at coordinate 263,151 of CAVSLJ010000001.1, read as the reverse complement.
GCCGCCGGATCAGCAGGTATCCGCCTATGAAGGGCAGGGAGATCAGGGCGAGCGCCGCGAGCATCGCGGGCCACGCGATCACGACTCCGAGGCCGGCGGTGGCGCCGTCCGAGCTGGCCACGTAGATCGCCCAGCCGATCCAGGCCAGGAGCAGGATCGCCGCCGCGGCGATCGCGACCACCAGCCGGGGATTCGTACGCGCGCGCTCGATCATCCCGTCGCCGTTTGCGCCTCGCAGCCGGTCCAGTGCTCCCACGGGCGGCAAGCTACCGATCCGGATCGGGCCGCGCGGAGCGTGATCGACGTCGATCGGGCGCGTTTCTCACGTAATGTGGAGCGCTACGGTGCCGGTCTGCGGGCTTGGGCGGAAGGCGGCGGGACGCCTGGCGCAGATATTTGAGTGATGCCCAGGCGAAGCCGAGCAGCCACCGATTGGTCGGGGCATTCCTCCCGCACCTTGCAGGGACTTCCGTTGCCCCGCGTGGGCACTGCCTGGCCGGGCACACCCCGTGGCTATACTTTGGCTTCGCCGTCCCCGACAGAACCGGAGGTCAGATCAAGGAATCGGCAGGCAGGAGCCGATACGGATTGGACCCCCGGCGAGTTTGCGTCCCCTGGCCCATACGACCCAGAACTCGACTTAATCGAGAACCAACTCGACGACCGCAACGTAAGACCAACCGAACTGCTTGATAGACCAGAGAGACCACATTGTTTGAGAGATTCACAGAGAGAGCTCGCCAGGTAGTCGTCCTCGCCCAGGAGGAGGCGCGGACTCTCAAGCACAACTACATCGGCACCGAGCACATCCTGCTCGGCCTGCTCCGCGAGGAGGAAGGTCTCGCAGCCAGGGTGCTCGAGTCGCTTGACATCACGGTCGAGCGCGTCCGCTCGCAGGTCGTCCGCATCGTCGGCTCCGGCGAGGAGGTCACGGCCGGCCAGATCCCCTTCACCCCGCGCGCCAAGAAGGTCCTCGAGCTCGCCCTCCGCGAGGCGCTGAGCCTGGGCCACAACTACATCGGCACCGAGCACATCCTGCTCGGGCTGGTCCGCGAGAACGAAGGCGTCGCCGCGCGCATCCTGCTCGACTTCGACGCCGACTCCGAGAAGATCCGCAACGAGGTCATCCGGATGCTCTCCGGCCCCGGCGGGCGCCGCCAGGGCGCCGGCGGCGGCGCGGGCGGTGAGGGCAAGAAGTCCTCGAAGCTGCTCGACCAGTTCGGCCGCAACCTCACCAAGCTCGCCGCCGAGGGCAAGCTCGACCCGGTGATCGGCCGCGAGATCGAGATCGAGCGGATCATGCAGATCCTCTCACGCCGCACCAAGAACAACCCGGTGCTGCTGGGCGAGCCCGGCGTCGGCAAGACGGCCGTGGTGGAGGGCCTGGCGGCCCGGATCACGAACGGCGAGGTCCCCGAGCTGCTCAAGAACAAGCAGATCTACACGCTCGACCTGGCCGCGCTCGTCGCCGGCTCCAAGTACCGCGGCGAGTTCGAGGAGCGCCTCAAGAAGGTGATGAAGGAGATCACCCAGCGGGGCGACATCATCCTCTTCATCGACGAGCTCCACAACCTCGTCGGCGCCGGCGCCGCCGAGGGCGCGATCGACGCCGCTTCGATCCTGAAGCCGGCCCTCGCCCGCGGCGAGCTGCAGACCATCGGCGCCACCACGCTGGACGAGTACCGCAAGTACCTCGAGCGCGACTCCGCTCTCGAGCGCCGCTTCCAGCAGATCAAGGTCGAGCAGCCCTCCACCGAGGAGACCGTGAAGATCCTCGAGGGCCTGCGCGAACGCTACGAGCAGCACCACCGCGTGAAGATCACCGACGAGGCCCTCGAGGCCGCCGCGGAGCTCGCCGACCGCTACATCTCGGACCGCTTCCTGCCGGACAAGGCCATCGACCTCGTCGACGAGGCCGCCTCCCGCATGCGCATCAAGTCGATGACGCAGCCCCCCGTCTACCGCGATCTCGAGGAGGAGATCGAGACGACGCGGCGCGAGAAGGAGGCCGCGATCGACGCCCAGGAGTTCGAGAAGGCAGCCAACCTGCGCGACCAGGAGCGCCGCCTCACCAACAAGAAGAAGGAGCTCGAGCACGAGTGGACTTCCGGTGAGGGTGGCGAGCGCCCTGAGGTCGGCGAGGAGGAGATCGCCGACATCGTCGCGATGTGGACCGGCATCCCCGTCTTCAAGCTCACCGAGGCCGAGACCAAGAAGCTCGTCCGCATGGAGGACGAGCTGCACAAGCGCGTCATCGGCCAGGAGCCGGCGATCACCGCCGTCTCCAAGGCGATCCGCCGCTCGCGCGCCGGGATCAAGGACCCGAAGCGCCCGGCCGGCTCGTTCATCTTCCTCGGCCCCTCCGGCGTCGGCAAGACCGAGCTCGCCCGCACGCTCGCCGAGTTCCTCTTCGGCGACGAGGAGGCGATGGTCCGGATCGACATGTCCGAGTACATGGAGAAGCACGCCGTCTCCCGCCTGGTCGGCTCGCCCCCGGGCTACATCGGCTACGACGAGGGCGGCCAGCTCACCGAGGCCGTGCGCCGGAAGCCGTACTCGGTGCTGCTGCTCGACGAGATCGAGAAGGCCCACCCCGACGTCTTCAACATCCTCCTGCAGATCCTCGAGGACGGCAGGCTCACCGACGCCCAGGGGCGGACGGTCGACTTCCGCAACTCGATCGTGATCATGACCTCGAACATCGGGGCGCAGGACATCGCCCGCAACACCCCGCTGGGCTTCGCCATCTCCGACGAGACCGGCGTCACCTACGAGGACATGAAGTCGCGGATCATGGGCGACCTGAAGAAGGTCTTCCGGCCGGAGTTCCTGAACCGGATCGACGAGGTGATCGTCTTCCACAAGCTCACCAAGGACGAGATCATGGAGATCGTCGACCTGATGGTCGAGCGCGTCCGGACGCAGGTCGCGGAGCACGAGCTCCAGCTCGACCTCTCCAAGGACGCCAAGGAGCTGCTGGTCGACAAGGGCTGGGATCCGGCGATGGGTGCTCGCCCGCTGCGCCGGGCCATCCAGCGCTACATCGAGGATCCGCTCGCCGACGAGGTGCTGAAGGCGGGCCAGATGACCCCGGGCTCCACGGTCCAGGTCGAGCGCGACGCCAAGGGCGACGAGGAAGACCACCCGCTGAAGCTGAAGATCGTCAAGCCGCGCAAGCGCCCGGCCAAGAAGGCCGAGCCCGAGAAGGTCGGCGTCGGCGCCAAGAAGGACGGCGACGGCGACGACGCGGGCGACGGCGGCGATCCCGAATCCTCTGGCGACGAAGCCTCCAAGTAACAAGGCCATCGGCACCTGGAGCGGCGGGCGGTACCTGCGCTTCGGGGAGACGATCGATCCCGAACGACTCGAGGAGTTGCTGCGCCCCGGGAAGGGCATCGACACCGTTCTGACCGCAGACGCCTACGGCCAGGGTGAAGCCGACTCGCTCCTAGGCCGCGCCCTCGATGGCGTCGACCGCGATCTCTACTCGCTCATCGGGGCCGTCGGCCATGACTTCTACGAGGGGGAGCGCGATGGTCCCAGGGGCTTCCCGCGCTTCACCGATCCGTCGCTGCGCGGGCCGGCAGACTACGCGGGCTACCTGCGCATGGCCGCTGGGCGCTGCCTCGAGCGGCTCGGCCAGGAGCGCTTCGATCTTCTCCTCCTGCACAACCCGGACCGCACCGGCTACGAGAGCGAGGAGGTCTGGGAGGGAATGGCGGCGCTCCGGGAAGCGGGGATTGCCGACGCGATCGGGGTCGCACCCGGGCCGGCCAATGGATTCACGCTCGACCTGATCCGCTGCTTCGAGCGCTTCGGCGATCAGATGGACTGGGCGATGATCATCCTCAACCCGCTCGAGCCGTGGCCTGGCGAGCTCTGCCTCGAGGCGGCCGCTCGTCACGAGATCAAGGTGATCACCCGCGTGGTCGACTACGGCGGCATCTTCTGGGACGACGTCACGCCGGAGACGGAGCTGCCCCAGGGCGATCACCGCTCCTTCCGGCCGGAGGGCTGGATCGCGGAGGGCCGGGCGAAGCTTGACCGGATGCGGCCAATCGCGGAGTGGTCCGGACTCACTCCGATGCAGCTGGCTTGCAAGTGGAACCTCGCGCACGACGCAGTCGAGTGCGTGGTCCCGACGCTGATCCAGGAGATCGGTCCTGGCGCGCGGCCGATCGAGGAGAAGCGGGCAGAGCTGGCGGCCCTTCCCTCGGAGGGGGACCTGCCCAAGGGGGAGGTCGTCAAGGTCAGGAAGATCGGCGACAACTCCGGCTGTATGGCGCTCAAGGGCGCGACCCCGGATCACGCAGGAGAGGATCGACCCGACCGCTGGTCCGTGAGCCGCGAGCTTGCCGAGGTGGCCAGCGAGTGGGGGATCGACCCCGAGCGAGATCTGCGGCAGCTCGCGGCGCAGCCTGCCCGCTAACCTGACTCGAGGCGCTCAAGCGCCAAAAGGGATTGATCGCATATGACTGCTGTGCTGACAGCGATCAGGAGAGTTCTCGTCGGCACGGGCTCCACGGCGTTCACGCTCGTCGGTGCCCTGCTGATCGGCTTCGGTGTGCCGCTCTTCTGGATCTTCGTCGCCTCGCAGTTCTACGGCAAGACGGGAGCCGTGAACGGGCCGGTCGCCGCCTTCATCGGGACGGGCATTCTCGTCTCCTACTACGGGCTGCTGCTGATCGCCTCCTGGATCCGCGCCCGGCTGCTGAGGCGCCAGTTCGGACAGGCCGGCCGGGGCAGGCAGGACCCATGGAACCGCAGCATGCGCGACACCCCCTACAAGCCGGGCGAGCACCGGAGCGACCCGGTGGAGCGGCTCTTCGTCGCCACCGCGATCGTCTCGATGATCGCCTTCCTGGTCTGGTTCGCCTTCTTCGCGGGCGCGCCGTTCCCGAACAGCCCGGGATAACGGCTCGCGTCGGCTACCTCTTCAGGGTCCGCAACCTGGACGGGCGCTTCCTCGTCGAGCAGCAGGCCTACCTCGAGTCGGGGGACGGACGCATCACCTGGATGCGCGTCATCTGCTCGGGGTTCCGGCCAGATCCCGAAGCTGCCTAGGCGCTGAGCGCACGGGCTCTCGCTGCTGAGCCGTGCGCGAGCGCTTCGACTCGTACAGGGCGTTGTCGGCCCTCGCCATGCACGCGCTCAGATCCTCGCCACTAGACCGCCTGATCACCCCGGCGCTCCACGGAGCTGGAGAGATGAAGAGGAGGCGCTCGAAGAAGCGGGCCGCCTCTTCGTCGTTGGAGCCGACGAGTATCACCAGGAACTCATCGCCGCCGAGGCGGGCGAAGATGTCCCCGGCCTGGAGCTCCTCGCCCCAGGTTCGAGTCATCTGGACGAGCAGGCGGTCGCCCTCCGCATGCCCGTCGCGGTCGTTGACCAGCTTGAAGTCGTCCAGGTCGATGAGGCCGATCGTCAAGGGGATCTCCGTGCGGTCGGCGAGAGCGAATGCCCGCTCCGCGGCGGGTGCCAGGCCCTTGCGGTTGAGGAGGCCGGTCAGCGAATCGGTATGCGCCTCGTGACGAAGGCGCGCGCTCTGCCGGCCGATCGTCTCGGTCACGACGACGAGCGAGGCGGTCATGAAGATCCAGGCGTCCACGGGGACGTGATGGGGGCTCGCGAGCAGTGCGGCGGCGAAGGCGATGGCGATGAAGGCGGTGTGGGCGCGGGAGGCGGCGCGGGAGAAGAAGAAGGCGGCGTATACGCCCATCCACATGTAGTCGCAGGCCGTGACGATCATTCCGAGGCCAGACGCCGAGCGGGCGATCAGCAGAGAGATCAGCAGCGTTCCGCCGACGATCGCCACGTGCAGGAACCAGTGCGGGAGCCTGCTGCCGTGCCACCAGAGGAGCACCGAGACGCTGAGGGCGACGACGCCAACCAGGCGCAGCAGGTCGACCGGGGCGTCCGCCCTGGCCGGGAAGGCGGATGCGAACAGCCCGCTCAGGCCGCCGGCGAGCGTGATCAGGGCAAGCGCACGCACCGCAGGCGGTAGGCCTTCGCGCTTCCATGCGCCGATCAGCCATCCATTTGAGGGCATGCCTGTCCATCGGCGCCTCAGGCGTGTTTCTTGACCCTTGTTTGGCCGGCGCGGGTTCGGCGTGAAATGGCGCGGGAGGCGTCATCACCCATCCCTAGCCTGGGTGGATGGCAGCCAGGGGCTCCCAATACCGCTGTTCGGAGTGCGGGCACGCCGCACTGACCTGGACCGGGCAGTGCGCGGGCTGCGGCGCCTGGAACACCCTCGAGCAGGTGAGCGCCCCGGCTGCCGCACGCGCGGGGCGGGGCGGGCGGGGCAAGCCGGGCGGGGCGCCCAAACCCGTGCCTCTGAGGGAGGTGAAAGCCGAGCGGTCGGCCCGGCTCGGCACCGGGATCGCCGAGCTCGATCGCGTCCTCGGGGGTGGTCTGGTCCCCGGATCGCTCGTCCTGCTCGGCGGTGCGCCCGGCATCGGGAAGAGCACGCTGGCTGGGATGGCGCTCGCCAACATCGCGGGCGCCGGCAACGATGTCCTCTACGTCTCGGGTGAGGAGTCGGCGGCCCAGGTCCGGCGCCGGGCGGAGCGATTGGGTGAGGCAGCGCTGTCCGTGCCGATGCTCGCCGAGCCCTCGCTCGAGTCCGTGCTGGCGGCCCTGGAGGCGGAGCGGCCGGCAGCCTGCGTGATCGACTCCGTGCAGACGCTGGCGATCCCCGACGCTGCGCCCGGCAGCGTCGGTGCGATCCGGGAGGCCACCTCCGCCCTGTTGGAGACGGCGAAGCGCCTCGACGTCACCCTGATCCTGATCGGTCACGTCACCAAGGAGGGCTCGCTCGCGGGCCCGCGAGCGCTGGAGCACCTGGTGGACTGCGTGCTTCATTTCGAGGGCGAGCGCGAGCGAACCTTCCGGACCCTGCGCGCGCTCAAGAACCGCTTCGGAGCGACCAGCGAGGTCGGGGTCTTCGAGATGAAGCAGGGGGGCCTGGTCGAGGTGGTTGATCCCTCCGCCCGCTTCGTCGGAGAGGCCCGCCCGGCCCCGGGTTCGGTCGTCCTCTGCTCGATGGAGGGGACTCGCCCATTGCTCGTCGAGGTGCAGGCGCTGGTCGCCCCGACCGAGATCGTCCCCCCACGCCGCACGGCGACCGGCGTCGATCGCAACCGCCTGGCGCTCGTCCTGGCCGTCCTCACCCGCCACGCCGGCGTCTCGCTCTCGGCGGCCGACGTCTTCGTCAACGTCGCGGGAGGAGTCCGCATCGACGAACCGGGAGCCGACCTGGCGATCGCGATGGCCGTCGCCTCAGCCCACTCCGGTCAGCCCCTGGAGACCGACGGCAAGCCGTTGGCGTGCTTCGGAGAGATCGGCCTGACGGGAGAAATCCGCTACGTGGCCCACGCGGACCGCCGAGTGGCGGAGGCGAAGAAGTTCGGGCTGGAGAAGGTTCTGGGTCCACCACCAGCAGACGAGCAAATCCAGGGCCTAGCCCCGGTCAGCTCACTGAAGGCGGCGCTGTCCGCCGGCCGGCGTAGAGATTTGAAGCGGGTCGCGTAAGGGCTCCTCGGGCGGGTGGCGCCGAATTTGATCCGCGGTGAGATGCCTCGATCCGCGGTCAAATTCGACGACAGGACCCGCTCGCCAATCCTTTTGTCTCTCATGACTTGACAAGCGCTTATCCGACCGTTCCACACGGATTTCCCCGCAAAGCAGCTTTCTTTTGTTTCTGCTTCCATCAGCCCTGATGGCGTCTTCGCTTCCCGGCGACGATCTACAGGAGTTGGAGGCGCGACAGGATCCGCGACTTCTCCGCGCCCTCGACATCGTGGCCCCCGGTACTGCGCTGCGGGAGGGCATCGACAACATCGTTCACTCGAGGACGGGGGGCCTGATCGTCATCGGAGACCCCGAGGAGGTCTCTTTTCTCTTTTCGGGGGGCATCAACCTCGACATCGACTACACGCCGGCGCTGCTCTACCAGGTGGCGAAGATGGACGGGGCCATCATCCTCAACGAACAGGCGACGAAGATCGTCGGCGCCAACGTCCAGCTGATGCCGGACCCGACGATCCTCTCCGCCGAGACCGGCACGCGACACCGCACCGCCGAGCGCGTCTCGAAGCAGACCGACGCGCTGGTGGTCGCGATCTCCGAGCGTCGCGACGTCGTCTCGCTCTACCTCGGCGGGATGAAGTACATCCTCCAGGACATCCCCGCGGTGCTGGCGAAGGCCAACCAGGGCCTCGCGACCCTGGACAAGTACCGCGCTCGACTCGACTCCGTCTCCACCCGCCTCACGCAGCTCGAGTTCGAGGGCGGGGTGGTCCTCTACGACGTCCTCTCCGTCCTCCAGCGGGCGGAGCTGGTGACCCGCATGGCCGTCGAGGTCGAGCGCTACATCGTGGAGCTGGGCACCGAGGGCAGGCTGATCGAGATGCAGCTCGAGGAGACGATGGTCGGGGTCGCCGCCGACAAGTCGGCGCTGATCCGCGACTACTCGGTCGAGGACACCGAGGAGAACCTCACCACCACGACGGCGTCGATCGCGCGGATGCCTCATCAGGACCTGCTGGATTTCGGTCGCCTCGCCGAGCTGCTCGGCTACGACCGCAAGGTCTCCACACTCGACTTCCCGGTGTCGCCCCGCGGCTACCGCGTCTTGGGCCGCATCCCGCGCCTGCCGAAGCTGGTGGTGCAGCGGATCATCCAGGAGTTCGGTGGGCTCGACGAGGTCCTCGCCGCGAGCGACGACGACCTCGAGGCCGTCGAGGGCGTCGGCGTCGGGCGCGCGAAGGACATCCGCGAGGGCCTGCGCAGGCTTCAAGAGGTCGATCCAGTCGACCGGTACTTACAGAGTTGACGGCCCCGTCAGGCCGTCTCGACGAAAGGAGAAACCCATTCCAGAGCTCACAGAGGAGGTAGTGGACGAGGCGTCGGTAGCCGACCTCGAACTCGAAGCACCAATCATTCACTTTGAGGTCGGCGACAACGTCGTGTACCCGCACCACGGAGCGGGCGTTGTCCTGAAGAAGGAATCGAAGGACATGATGGGCGAGAAGCGGGACTACCTGACCATCAACATCCTTCACAACAACATGACCGTGATGGTCCCCTGCGAGAACGCCAGCCGTGCCGGCCTGCGTCGAGTGATCGACGAGGAGCAGGTCAAGAAGGTGATCGGAGTCCTGACAGACGAGGTCTCCGAGATGCCGAAGAATTGGAACCGCCGGTTCAAGCACAACCGCGAGAAGATCAAGACGGGCGACGTCTATGAGCTCGCCGAGGTGGTTCGCAACCTCGCCATCCGGGAGTGGGAGAAGGGACTCTCGACCGGCGAGAAGCAGATGTACACGCGGGCCAAGAAGATCCTCGCGTCGGAGTTCATGTACGCCCTCGACAAGGACGAGGACGGCGCGGAGGCCTACTTGGACGAGCTGCTGGAGGAGCGCTTCGGCGCCGCAAAGGCGACCGCCTAGCCAGGCGCGTCCCACCGCATCGGCCGTGATCGCGGCCGCCGGCTCCGGGCAGAGGCTCGGAGCCGGTGGCCCGAAGGCCTTCGTGGAGCTCGCCGGGCGGCCGCTGCTCGAGTGGTCGCTCGACGCGTTCCGCGCGGCCGAGACGATCGCCGAGATCGTGGTCGCCGCGCCTCCGGGTCAGGACGACCGGGTAGCGGAGCAGGACGTCGTCGCCGTGGCCGGGGGCGAGCATCGCTCGGAGTCGGTCGCGAAGGCCCTCGCGCTCTGCGGGTCGGACATCGTCGTGGTGCATGACGCCGCGCGGCCGCTGGTCACTCCCGGGCTGATCGACGGAATCGTGGAGGAGCTCGCCGGGGACCAGGACGCGGCGGCTGTGATCGCCGCGGCGCCGGTGACCGACACGATCAAGCAGGCGGATGACGAGGGCCGCGTGGAGCGAACCCTCGACCGATCCGGACTCTGGGCGGTCCAGACGCCCCAGGCATTCCGGGCGGACGCCCTTCGGAACGCCCTGGCCGATCCGGACTTGCTGCCCGGCGCCAGCGACGACGCGATGCTGGTCGAGCGCCGGGGCGGCCGGGTGGTCATCCACTCGACCTCGCCCGACAACCTGAAGGTGACCACGTCCTTCGACCTGGGCGTCGCCGAGCTCCTGCTCCGCAAGCAAGCATAGGGTTGCTGCATGCCGACGGCCGCGCACCCAACGCGCACACTGGGGCGCGCGGCGCTCACGGTCGCGGCGCTCGGGGTCGTCTTCGGGGATATCGGCACCAGTCCCCTGTACACGGTCCAGACCGCCTTCAATCCGAGCGATCCCCACCCGATCCACACCTCACTGACCAGCGTCTACGGCTTCGTCTCGCTCGTCTTCTGGGCTGTGCTGATCGAGGTCTCCTTCAAGTATGTCGGCCTGGTGATGGGCGCCGACAACGATGGGGAGGGCGGGATCATGGCGCTGATCTCGCTGATCCGCCAGATCCCGCGGGGGTGCAGGGGCGCATCAAGTTCCTGTTGGCCGGTCTCGGCGTCTTCGGCGCGGCGCTCTTCTTCGGTGACAGCATGATCACGCCCGCCATTTCGGTGCTTTCGGCGGTCGAGGGGACGCAGACGATCTCGTCGTCGATGAGCGACTGGGTCATCCCGATCACCCTCGTGATCATCGTGGGTCTCTTCGCGATCCAGCGCCGTGGCACCGGCGTGGTCGGCGGCCTGTTCGGTCCGGTCATGCTCGTCTGGTTCGCGACGATCGCCGTGCTCGGAATTCACGGAATCTCGATGCACCCCGAGGTCCTGAAGGCTCTCTCGCCCACCTACGCCGTCGACTTCCTCTTCCACAGCGGCAGCACCGGCTTCTTCTCCCTCGCCTCCGTGGTTCTCGCGATCACCGGCTGCGAGGCTCTCTATGCCGACATGGGCCACTTCGGGCGGCCCGCGATCACCCGGGCCTGGCTCCTGCTCGTCTTCCCGGCGTGCATCCTCTGCTACCTGGGCGAGGGGGCGCTGATCCTGGATGACCCGAGCGCGATCTCCGCGCCGTTCTTCCTCCTGATGCCCCACGCCGGCCTGGTCCCGCTGGTGATCCTGGCGACGATGGCGACCGTGATCGCCTCTCAGGCCGTGATCTCGGGAGCCTTCTCACTCGCGCACCAAGCGGCACAGCTCGGCTATCTGCCGCGCCTCCGCGTTGTCCACACCTCACAGAACAGGTACGGCCAGGTCTACGTCCCGATCATCAACTGGATCCTGATGGGCGCCGTCCTGTCGCTCGTCTTGATCTTCCAGACCTCGGCCAAGCTCGGCTTCGCCTACGGGATGGCCGTCACGGGAACGATCACGATCACCACCATCCTCTTCTTCGTAATCGTCCGCCATCGCTGGCACAGGCCCTTGCTGCTCGCCGTCGGCGGTGCCATGTTCTTCCTGGCCATTGAAGTGCCCATCCTTGCGGCGAACCTGACCAAGTTCTTCCACGGCGCCTGGGTGCCGCTCCTGATCGGCGTTCTCCTCTTCATCGTGATGGCTACCTGGTTCCGCGGCCGGAAGCTGGTCACGGACGAGCGCTTCCGGGTGGAGGGACCGCTGCGGGACTTCGTCAAGGAGATCCGCGGGAAGAAGCCGCCGGTGGCGCGCGTCCCTGGCACCGGGGTGTTCCTGAACCGAGGCAAGGAGACCGCCCCGCTCTCGATGCGGGCCTGCGTCGACCACCTCCATTCGCTCCCTGAGAACGCGATCATTCTGTCGCTGGAGACCTTGCCGGTTCCGAGGATCAGGCCCTCCGAGCGGCTCGAGATCGACGATCTCGGCTACAAGGACGACCGCCTGACGTTCGTACGCGCCAAGCATGGCTATGCCGAGGAGTACGACGTTCCCAAGCTGGTCAGGCAGATAGCGAACGCCGGAGTGGAATGCCCGGTCGACGCCCGTCATGCGTCGTTCTTCCTCTCCCGAGTTGAGCTCAAGCCGACCGACAAGCCAGGGATGAGCCAGTGGCGCAAGCGCCTGTTCCTGGTCACGGCCTGGATCAGCGCCGAGCCGGCCGACTACTTCCGGCTGCCGCGCAAGCGAACGGTGACGCTCGGGTCGGAGATCGAGTTCTGATTCGGCTCTAGCGCCGGATGAGGACGTAGACCAGGGCGACAGCGAAGGTGAGCTGGCCGACGCCGAGAGCCGTCCCGAGGTTCTTGGCGCCGAAGAGCTCGGCGAGCCCGACGCCGGCGGCGAATGCCGCGAGCACGATGATCGTCTTGCCGAGCACGAGGCGGGACTCTAGAGGTGGGTACCTTTGGCGCGTGCTCACCGACTACCACCTGCATCTGCGGACCGACGAGGTCGGGAAGGCCTCGGAGGCCTTCACCCAGGAGAACGCCGATCGCTATCTCGCGGCGGCGGAGGAGCAGGGGATCGCCGAGCTCGGCGTCTCGGAGCACATCTTCCGCTTTTCCGATGCGCTCGAGATCTGGCAGCACCCGTACTGGCGCAATCAGGCCGTCGACGACCTTGGTGCCTACTGCGAGTTCGTTCGCACCACGCCGCTCCGGCTCGGCCTCGAGGCCGACTATGTCCGTGGCGCGGAGGATCGGATCGAGAGCCTGCTGGGGGCGCACGACTTCGACTACGTGGTCGGTTCGGTCCACCACCTCGGGGAGAAGGGCGCGCTCGACGACCAGCGCTACGACGTATGGCAGTCGTTCTCGGACGCGGACTCTCTCTGGAGCGCCTACTTCGAGTGGCAGGCGGAGCTCGTCCGCTCGGGACTCTTCGACATCGTCTCCCATCCCGATCTGATCAAGGTCTGGGGCGATGACCGGCCCGCACCCGAGCGCGATCCGAGCTTCCACTACGAGCCCTTCGTAGAGGCGCTGGCCAACTCCGAGACTGCGGTCGAGGTGTCCACCGCCGGGCTCCGCAAGCCGGTCGGCGAGATCTATCCGGCGCGAGCCCTGGCCGAGATGTGCCGCGAGGCGGGCGCCGAGTTCGCCCTCTCCTCGGATGCCCACACACCCGATCAGGTCGGGTTCGCCTATGACGCTGCGATGGAGTTCCTCGATCAGCTCGGCATCGAGCGAATCTGCGTCTTCGAGGGGCGGAATCGGAGGCTCGAGCCGATCGGCCGCACCGGGGTCGAGGCGGCCAGGTCGGCGGAGCCCGGGGCGGGCGGCTGATGCCCCTCCGCGTCGGCATCGGATATGACAGCCACCGCCTCGTCGAGGGAGAACGGCTGGTGATCGGTGGAGTCGAGATCGAGCACGACCGTGGTCTCGTGGGTCATTCGGACGCCGACGTCCTCATCCACGCGGTCATCGATGCGCTGCTCGGCGCGTGCGGGCTCGGTGATCTGGGCGAGCTCTTCCCGGACGATGACGAGCATTGGCGCGACGCCAACTCCGTCGACCTGCTTCGCATCGTGATCGGGCGAATGTCGGGCGCGGTCGCGAACGTCGACGTGACCGTGATCTGCGAGGAGCCGAAGCTCGCGCCGTACAAGGCCGAGATCTCCTCGCTGCTGCGGGATGTCCTCTCGGCGCCGGTGAACGTCAAGGCCTCGACCAACGAGGGCCTGGGCGCGATCGGCAGGGGCGAGGGAATCGCCTGCATGGCCGTCGCCCTGGTCGATACGGGCGACGAGCCGTACTAAACGGGTCGCGCTGTCGCGCGCCCTCGCATTACCCCCAATAAGCTTGGCCGGATGGCGCAAGACCGGCTGAGAGAGGGTCTCGCCGGCATTGCCTCACGGCTGCCGGCGGCATTGGGCGACGCTGCCTTCGAACTGCGGACGTTCAACGAGGCCGGCCTGATCCGCCCGATGCGCCCGGACAAGCTCGGCAGGGTCGTCGAGCGCTACGTGCGCCTGGGTGCCTCGCCGGCGCTCGGCTCGGCGGCCAATGCGATCACCGTCCCGGATGGCGTCGCGATCATCGACGAGGCCGGAAGCCTGACCTGGGAGCGGACCCATCGCCGCTCGAACGCCCTGGCGCGGGCTCTTCGCGACGAGGGCGTCGAGGAGGGCGATGGGGTCGCGATCATGTGCCGCAACCACCGGTACTTCATCGAGGCGACGATGGCGTGCGCGAAGCTCGGGGCGGTCGCGCTGTATCTCAACACCGCCTTCGCGGGGCCGCAGCTCGCCGACGTGATGGAGCGGGAGAAGCCGTCGGCCCTGATCTACGACCAGGAGTTCACCGATCTGCTCTCCGGGGAGACCAGGGGCGTGCGCCGGTTCGTGGCGTGGGAGGAGAAGGAGGGCACGGACGAGACCACCGTCGAGAAGCTGATCTCCGGCTCTCACGGCGAGGACCTCGACCCGCCATCCGAGCATGGCCGCTACATCATCCTCACCTCGGGGACGACCGGCACGCCGAAGGGCGCGCAGCGCAGCGAGCCGGAGGGCCTGAGCGCGCTCGCCGCCCTCTTCTCCAAGATCCCCCGTCGCTATGGCGAAACGGCGATGATCGCAGCGCCGCTCTTCCACTCATGGGGCTTCCTGCACTTCATGCTCAGCCTGCCCACGGCCGCGACGATGGTCCTGCGGCCGAAGTTCGACCCGGAGGACACGCTGCGGGCGACGGCCGAGCATCGCGCCAGGGTCCTCGCGGTGGTCCCCGTGATGATGCAGCGCATCCTCGCCCTGCCCGATGAGGTCAAGCGCCGCTACGACCTCTCTGCGCTGGAGGTGACCGCGGCGAGCGGCTCAGCCCTCCCGGGCGAGCTCGCGACCAACTGGATGGATGAGTTCGGGGACAACCTCTACAACCTGTACGGCTCGACCGAGGTCGCCTGGGCGACGATCGCGACGCCGGAGGACATGCGCGCCGCGCCCGGCACGGCCGGAAGGCCGCCCCGCGGCACCGTGATCCGGATCGTCGACGAGGACGGCAACGATGTGCCGGAGGGCGAGACGGGGCGGATCTTCATCGGCAACCAGATGGCGTTCGAGGGCTACACGGGGGGAGGGGGCAAGGAGCACCTCGGCGACCTGCTCTCCTCCGGCGACGTCGGGCACTTCGACGAGGGCGGCCGGCTCTTCATCGACGGGCGGGACGACGAGATGATCGTCTCGGGCGGCGAAAACGTCTTCCCTCGCGAGGTCGAGGACCTGCTCTCGGACCACGAGGCGGTTTCAGAGGCCGCCGCGATCGGCGTCGACGACGAGCAGTTCGGGCAGCGCCTCCGCGCGTTCGTCGTCAGGGAGAACGGGGCCGACGTCAGCGAGGACCAGTTGAAGGACCATGTCAAGGCGAACCTGGCCCGCTACAAGGTGCCGCGGGAGATCGTGTTCGTTGACGAACTTCCGCGTAATGCGACGGGTAAGGTCCTGAAGCGCGAGCTGGGCGAATACCAGCCCGCCGACTGAGTCGACTAGGAGGACTCCCAGCTTGTCCGACACCGAGAGCCTGGAGCCGATCGGCGATGCGAAGGGGGGTGAGGTCCCGCTCCCGGTGGCCGCCGACGAGATCCGAGCGGAGATCGACCACGCTCGCGCGGCGACGGACCGCTTCCGCTCCAAGGCCTCGGAGCTGATCAAGGAGCTTCGCGATCGCGAGCTGCAGGCTCGCAACGACGCCATCGTCGCCCAGGCCGCGGCCGAGGAGGCCAGGGCGCAGGCTCAGCAGGCGATCGAGCACGCGAAGAAGATCGAGGCGCGCACGACCGCCAAGGCGCGCGAGGCAATCAGGAGGGCCGGGGAGGCCGCCCGAGAGGCCGAGCGCCGAGCGACGGCGCTCGAGAGCTCGGTGGCCGACGCGCAGAAGCGGGCCCAGGAGGCGGAGCACCGGACGGCGGAGCTGCAGGCCCATGCGACTGCCGCCCAGCAGAAGTCCAAGGACATGCTCGCCAAGCTCGAGGAGACCACCAAGCAGGCCGAGGCCCGCGCGGTCGACGCGGAGAGGGAGCGAGAGAGCTCCCGCCAACGCGCGGAGGAGGCGATCGAGCGGCTCGAGCGGGAGGCTCGCGAGCGCGCCGAGGACGCGATCAACGAGGCGCGCGAGCGCGCCGAGAACGGCGCGAAGGAGGCGCTCGAGCGCGCGGAGGAGGCCGAGGGGCGCCTCAGCGATCTGAAGCGCCGGCTCAACGAGGCGGAGCAGAGGGCGATCGCGGCCGAGGAGCGCTCCGAGGCGGCCGCTGAGGGCGAGAAGGCCGAGGCCGACCGGCTCAGGCGAGAGATGGACCGGAGGGTCCGAGAGGCGGCCGACGAGGCGCGCCGCGAGTCCGAGGACAGGGTTCGCAGGCTCGCCGACCGGGTGGCGCGGGAAGCGGAGGCGCGCGCCCGGGCCGAGGCCGAGGCGACGCTGAGCCAGGAGGCGGTGAAGCTTCAGCGCGAGGCGGACGAGCGGGTCGAGGCCGCTCGGCGCCGGGCCGAGCAGCAGGTGCAGGAGAAGGTGGAGCTGGCTCGGAACGAGGCACTCACCGGTGCCGTCCCGGACGAGCCCGAGGACTCAGATGCGGAATCGAGCGAGCCGCCACGTCAGCGCATGCCTGATGGCACGCCGCCGAGTGAGCCAGCCGGCACCCGCTATGTCGGCGGTCGCCGGCTGCGCACCTTCTAGCCGACCGGCGCCGAGTGCACCTGTGCCTCGACGGTCCGCTTCAGGTTGAGCAGGGACTGCCGGAAGCGCCGATTCAGTGGCGGCGCGGCGACTCGTTCGGCGATCAACCCGGCCAGCCCGCCCCCGGCGACACCGTAGGCGAACCGGAATGTCACCCGGGTACGGCCGTCACCGAGCTCCCGGAGCCGCCAGCGTCCCCGCTGGTCGACGCCGGTCACCGAGCTCCAGGCCATGTCGCCCTCGGGCTGCCACTCGACGATCTCGATCAGGCCGCCGACGTCCGCGGCGCCGACGCGGAGGAGCATCCGGTACCGGGCTCCCAGGCCCTTGTGGAGCTCCCCGGCGATCTCCCAGCGCGTCAGGCCCTCGATGAAGACCGGATAGTTCGCGGGCTCGGTGACGTACTCCCAGACGAGGTGCCGCGGGGCGTCGACCGTGACCTTCTGCTCGATCCTCATTGGCCGGTCACCCGACGATCGGCAGCCTGCGCTCGGCGGACATCTCGGTGAGCTGGTCCTGCATGAGAGAGGTGATGTC
This sequence comes from uncultured Solirubrobacterales bacterium, assembly GCA_963728875.1. Classification (GTDB taxonomy): domain Bacteria; phylum Actinomycetota; class Thermoleophilia; order Solirubrobacterales; family 70-9; genus DASUPK01. The sequence goes on along the minus strand of CAVSLJ010000001.1, from coordinate 246,119 downwards.
CTCGTAGATGGCCTCGCGATCCGGCTCGGGGCCGTAGCGCTCGCGCGGGTCGATCGGATCCATCACCTGCACCGTGATCTTGGCGGGCAGGGGCAGATGCCCGAGGAAGTCGCCGACGTTGACGATCCAGGGCAGCGAGAGGTTGACCGGCAACGTCTTCAGGCGAAGCAGCTTGTCCAGCCGCAGGAGCTTGGCGAGGCGCTCGCCATGGGTGAGGAAGATCGCCGTCTCCTGCCCACCTACAGAGACCACCGGGACGATCGGCACGCCGGCATCGAGCGCGAGCTTGACGAAGCCGCGCCGCCCCGCGAAGTCGATTCGGTTGCCCTCCCAGGTTGGGCGGTTCACCTCCCAGTCGCCTCCTGGGTAGACGAGGACGGCCGCTCCGGCGTCGAGGGCCTTGCGGGCGTTCTCGTGGGAGGCTGCGACGGTCCCGAAGCGGCGCAGGTACGGCCCCACCGGCGAGGTCAGGACCAGGTTGTGGGCCAGCTGGTAGAAGGGCCGCTCGACGCCGAAGTAGGTGTTGAAGGCGAGGGTGAAGACGATCGTGTCGGGAGTGATCGTGCCGCCCGAGTGATTTCCGACGAGCAGGACGGGTCCACGCTCGGGGATCTTCTCCATCCCGCGGACCTCGCCCCGGAACCAGATGCTCGCGATCAGCCAGGAGAGCGAGAGGTTCTCGCGGATGAAATCGGGGTCGCGATCGTCGAGATCGGCGGTCAGCCGGTCCTGAATCTCGTCGAAGAGGCGGCGCACGAGCGACGGACGCCCGAAACCGCCCGCGCGCGCCCCGCGCGGATCCGATCCGTTCTGGCTTCGCCTCTCCTCAGCCTGAGAGGCGGTGCCTGTACCGCTCTCCGCCATGGCCCCCGGATTCTAGGCCGCGCCGGCGCTCAGTTCGGAGCTCTTGCCGTTGCCGTTCCCGTTGCCGGCGTTGATCCGCACCTGCAGCCGCCGCGCGGCCCTGCCGAGCCGCTTCGCCGCGCGCTCCGCGGCGGAGGCCTGGGCGCGCCCGATGAAGTCGTGCACGAGCGCGTTGGCGTCGACCGGGTGCTCCACCTGCGGGACGTGGCCGCACTGCTCGAGGACGACCTGCTTCGCGTCGGGCACCGCGTCGCGGACGTATCGCGAGAAGGCCAGCGGGACCAGGGGGTCCTCTTCTCCCCAGACGAACAGGGAGGGCGGCTCGAGCTCCCGCAGGCGGGTGTAGAACCCCTTCGGCCCCTTGGGCTCCTCCAGGTAGATGTGGCGCGCGGAGGCATGGAAGGCGACGCGGGCGTTCACCGAGCGATAGGTGCGCAAGAACTCCTCCACCGCCACGTCGGCGGCCGAGGGGTGGATGCGCTCGGGCCGCGAGAACATGCTCCAGAACTGCTGGCGGACGATGACGTCGCCGAAGGTGTGCGGAATGGCGGCGAGCTCGGGACGCAGCATCCTCACCAGGGGCACGAAGTGGCGGCGCCTGCGCCAGGCCATCGACGGGCAGAGCAGGCTCAGGCTGCGCACGCGATCCGGCTCGCGGAGGCCTACCTCGATCGCGACCCGGCCGCCGAGCGAGTTGCCCACGATGTGCGCGCGGCCGATCCCCTGCGCGTCCATGAACCGAGTCACCGCCCGCGAGAACCAGGCGGCGTCGTAGGGCGCCCGCAGCGGCTTCGAGGAGGAGCCGAACCCGGGCAGGTCGATCGCGTGAACCGTGTACTCCGGTGTCAGCGCCGAAATCGTCTCGAAGAAGCTCGTCTTGTTGCTGCCGAGCCCGTGGATCAGGATCACGGTCTCGATCCCGTCGCCGGCGGTGAGGGTCGAGATTCGGGCCTTGCCGGCCTGCACCTCGTGGATGCGGAGCAGCGGCGGCCTGCCGTTGGGGAGCCTGAAGAAGCCCTCGAAGGCGACGGCGAGGTCGAGGTTGCCGCGCGCCCACAGGCGGCGGGAGCGGAAGGCGTCCAAACCCGAAAGCCGGCCCTCGCGGAGCTCGAGCCAGGTCGCGGCATCGGTCCCGATGACCACGTCCGGATCGCTCTTGGGCGACGCGCTGACCTCGCAGGCCAGCTCGTTCATCTCGACGGCCCAGCTCAGCCCGAGATCGTCGAGCTCGATGCGGTAGCTCGCTTCGAAGCCCGGATCGGCTCCGAGGTAGCGCTCGGGGAGCGTGGCAAACGCGTCCTCGACAGCGCGGAGGCGCTGTGTCTCAACCGGTGCCTGAGTCACGGCTGCTGCAGCGTACTGCCCCGAACGGTTGTTCCCGCTCACCAGTTTTGGGCTCATCTCCGCAATCAGTGCGGAATATGCGGATTTCGACGCGCGAATAGCATCCGTCCCGTGGCGGGCATTCGCATCCAGGACACCCTCAGCGGCGAGACGCGCGAGCTCGAGCCGCGAGCCGGCCGCGAAGTCGGCATCTACGCCTGCGGGCCGACCGTCTACGGGCGAATTCACATCGGCAACGCCCGGCCCTACGTGGTCTTCACCCTGCTTAAGCGCTTCCTCGAGCACCAGGGCCTCGACGCCAAGCTCGTCATCAACGTCACCGACATCAACGACAAGATCTATGACGCCGCCCGGGAGGCCGGCAGGCCGTCGGCTCCGTACGCGGAGGAGATGACCGCGGCCTACATCGCCGACACCGATGCCCTCGGTCTGGGCCGGCCGGACGCCGAGCCGCTCGCCACCGAGACGATCCCCGAGATCGTCTCCCTGATCGAGGCGCTGATCGAGAGCAATCACGCGTATCAGGCGAACGGCGACGTCTATTTCCGGGTCCGGAGCTTCGACGGCTACGGCAAGCTCTCCAACCGCGACACCGACGAGATGGATCAGGGCGAGGAGGCCGGCACCGCGTCGCTCAAGGAGGACCCGCTCGACTTCGCCCTCTGGAAGGGCCACAAGGAGGGCGAGGACACTTCGTGGGACTCGCCGTGGGGCAAGGGGCGCCCCGGCTGGCACATCGAGTGCTCTGCGATGTCGGAGAAGGAGCTCGGCCCCGACTTCGCGGTGCACGGCGGCGGCATCGACCTGGTCTTCCCGCATCACGAGAACGAGATCGCCCAGACGGAGGCGGCACGCGGAGTGCCGCTCGCCGAGATCTGGATGCACAATGGCCTGGTCCAGATCGACGAGGAGAAGATGTCGAAGTCGGTCGGCAACATCTTTCAGCTTTCGGAGGCGATCGAGCGGTACGGCGGGCAGACCGTGGTCGCCTACCTCGCCTCCGGCCACTACCGCCAGCCGCTGGCGTTCTCGGACGACCAGCTCACGGAGGCCGCGGCCCGGGTCGACCGGATCCGGAACTATCTGCGGGACGCTCCCGCCGGCGAGCCGGACGAGTTCCTCGCCGATCGGCGCGAGGCGTTCCTCGATGCGCTGGCCGAGGACTTCAACACGCCGCAGGCATTCGCGGTCCTGTTCGAGATCGTCGCCGAGGGCAACAGGCGGGAGCTGCCCGGCGCCAGGCCGGTGCTGGAGGAGCTGCTCCCGCTCCTGGGGCTCGAGTCGCTGCTGGCGGAGGAGGAGGCCGCACCGGCGGAAGCGGAGGACCTCCTCGAGCAGCGCCAGGCAGCGAGGGCCGCCAGGGACTTCGATCGCGCCGACTCGATACGCGACCAGCTCGCCGAGATGGGCTGGGAGGTCCGGGACGAGGCCGGCGGCGCCAGGCTCGTGCGGCGACGCTAGCGGTGGCCGAGCGCGAGCTGATCTACGGGCGCCGGCCGGTGGCGGAGGCCGAGCGGGGCCGGCGCCGGGTCCACCGGATCTGGCGAGCGCCGGAGACGCCCGCCGAGGAGCTCGAGCGCCTCTGCGGGTCGCCCGACCACCAGGGCGTGGTCGCCGAGGTCGATCCCTATCCGTACGCGGATCCGGGCAGCCTGTTCGACGGCGACGACGGCCAGGGGCTGATCGTCGCGCTCGATCAGATCCAGGACCCCCACAACCTGGGGGCCGTCTGCCGTGCCGCCGAGGTCGCCGGGGCCGCCGGGGTGGTGATCCCGGAGCGCCGGGCCGCGTCGATCACCGCTGCGGCCTGCAAGGCTTCCGCGGGCGCGGTCGAGCACCTGCCGGTGGCGCGGGTCCGGAACCTCGCCGACTGGCTCGCCGAGGCCAAGCGGGCCGAGGCCTGGATCTACGGCGCTGACGCCGAATCCGAGCGCGCCTACACGGACGTCGAGTGGACGGGACGCGCCGTCCTCGTCCTCGGTTCCGAGGGCAAGGGCCTCAGGCAGCGGGTGGCGAAGGCCTGCGACGCGCTCGTGTCGATCCCGGTAGCCGGCAGCGTCGGATCGCTGAATGCGTCCGTGGCCGCCGCGGTGATCCTCTTCGAGGCGCGCCGGCAGCGGGCCGGCTAGCCGCCCGGCAGCTCGGCCGCCTCGACCGCGTGCATCGCCCGCAGCTCGGAGCGCGCCAGAGCCTCGCTGCGCAGGTGCTCGATCTCCCGGTACTCGGGCGACGAGACCATCTCGAGGAACGCCTGCCGGGTCGGGTAGGAGACGAGCAGCATCATGTCCCAGGACCCTTCGCCGATCAGGGACTCGGCGGGACGACCCGCGAAGATCGCCTGTCCCCCGGCGCGCTCCAACAGGGGAGCCACCGCGGCTCCGTACTCGGCGTAGCGCTCGGCCCCGCCGTTCGGCAGGAACTCGAGCAGATTGAGCATGTAGACGGGGCCCTCGGAGGCCCGCCCGGCGAAGGCGGCCATGGCCTGCTCGTTCGTTGCGTCGATGCCCTCGCGCCGTTCCATCGGCGGGCAACCATATGCGAGGGGCGCGCGCCGGCGCGACCCGGCCTGTGGAATTGGTCAGGCGGCGATCTGGGTGCGCTCGCCGGATTGCTCCGCGAGCGCGATCAGCTCGTCGAGGATCTCGACGAGGCGGTCGCGCAGTTCGCCGTCTGCGAGCTTTCCGTCCTCTGTGAACGCCTCGTCGGCGTGAGCGACAGGCAGCTCCGTCTCGATCACGCGAGCGCCGGCAGCAGCCGCCGCCTTCCGGGCCTCGGCCTGCGCCCAGACTGCGCCGAACATTCCGGTGCTTGCGCCCACGACGGCCACCGGCTTGCCCCAGAGTGCGTTGCCGCGAAGTGGCCGCGAGGCCCAGTCGATCGCGTTCTTGAGCTGGCCCGGGATCGAGGAGTTGTATTCGGGTGTGGCTATGAGGATGGCGTCGGCCGCCTCGATCGCCTCGCGCAGGCGGCGGGCTCCGTCGGGACCGGGCCCCCGATCGTCGTCCTCGTCGTAGGGCTCGACGGCCTTCAGACCGTCGAAGATCTCGAGCTCCACGGGCGGCGGCACCAGCTCCGCCGCCGCCCGCAGGAGCGCGGTGTTGTGGGAGTCGCGACGCAGGCTTCCCGAGATCGCGAGGACCTTCATCTGGCTACGCCTTCACCAGCTCGAGGTGGACGGCGAGCGTGACCTCGTTGTCGACTGCGAACCCGCCCTTGGGCAGCGGCGCGTTCCAGTTGAGGCTGTAGTCGGTCCGATCGACCTTGGTCTCCAGGTCGATGCCGATCTTCTCGATGTCGCTGATGTCGACCACCGGGCCGCTGATCTCGCCCCTGGCCGTGACGGACTTCGTCACTCCTCGGATGGTCAGGTCGCCCTCGACGGTGAGCTGGTCGCCGTCGCGGCCGATCGAGGTGGACTCGAACCTGATCGTCGGATGCTCGTCCACGTCGAAGAAGTCGGGCGAGAGCAGATGGGCGCGCTGCGTCTCGTCGCGGGACTCGATGCTCTCGACGCGAGCCTCGCCGCTGATCTTCGGCTCTCCGCCCTCGTCGCTGAGGCGGATGTCAAAATCGCTGAAGCCGGCGCGGTACGTCGCCACGACCATGTGCTTCACCGAGAATCCGACCCTGGAATGCACCGGATCGGATTGCCAGATGCCGGTCGGGATGGTTGACTCTGCTTGTGCTGTCGTCATTGGAACGTCTCCTTGTCGCGAGCTACACTTATTTGATCTGTCAAACAGTTTAGCGGAGGCACTTGACTCCACAACAGTTGAAAGATCAAACACTTTCGTCGACGGACGCGTTCAGCGGGCTGCTCGGCGCGCACGCGGCCCTAACACGGGAGCTGAGCGCCGCCCTGGTGGCCAGCCACGGGCTGACGATCAACGACTACGGCTGCCTGCTGTTGCTCTCTCGGGCAGACGAGGAGGGCATGCGCCGCATCGACCTCGCCAATCAGCTGCAGCTCTCCCCGTCCGGGATCACCCGGCTGCTCGACCGGCTGGAGGATCAGGGCCTCGTCGGCAAGGGCGAGTGCAAGTCAGATGCGCGGGTGAGCTACGCGATCCTCACAGACGCCGGCCACGAGAAGCTGAGGGACGCGGCACCCGGGCACGTCGATGACATCGAGCGACGGCTCTCTGCGGTCCTGAGTCAGGACGAGATGAAGACCCTCGCTGAGCTGCTCGGCCGGCTCTCCGACAGCACGGGGGAGTGCACCCCCGATTAGGCGGGTGCGGTCGGCTCTACCGCGGCCCCGGCGCCAGCGCCGCCGCCGAGATCGAAGAACAGGATGCTCGAGACCAGAGCGGTGACCGGTGCGGCGATCACATTGGCGATCACACTGCCCACCACCCCACCGGCGTCGTCGCCGATGCCGAAGCCGATCGCCGCGAGCACGATGTAGACGGCCGCCAGGATGAGGAACGCGAGCAGGATCGCGAAGAAGACGTTCCAGCCATTTCCGCGAACGAGCTCGCGGCTGCGGCCGAACGCCTCGATCACCCCCCGGTTCTCGACGACGATCGACGGCGCCACCACGGCCCAGATCGTGATCAGGATCAGGCCGGGCACGATCAGGGCCAGGAAGCCGAAGAACACGGCGATCCCGTAGAGGATCCCGTTCAAGATCAGGGTGCCGATGTATGGAGCGGCAGCCGAGAAGAGCTCGCTCATGCTCTGGTCGAGTCGCCCGTCGCGGACGTCCTGGACGAGCTTGACGACGTAGCCCGTGTAGAGCACCGTGGCGACGAGCGTGATGATGGATCCGACCAGCCCGAGGATGATGCTGTCGGTCGTGCGGAGGATCCCGTTGATCAGGCCCGCGATCCCGATCAGGATCACCGCGCCACCGATCAGGGGACCGAAGTACTTGCCGTAGGTGTTGAAGGCCTCGCCGATCACCTTGCTGGCGTCGATGCGGGTGCCGCTGGCTTCCATCGCTCTCCTCCGATCGTGGCGTACGCCCAGCGCGACACGGATTACCAGCGCTCGCGGACGGATGCGACCTTTCGGCCCGTGCCAGGCACGGATCCTGCAAGCCGAATTGCATCGGCTCCGAACCGTGGTTGACATTCCCGGAACCGCCAGTAGGCTGCTCCGCCAGAAGGGTGAACCTCAGGTCGAGCCTGACGGACAGCACCCGAAACGGCGCCTCAGGGGAGGAACTGGGCGCCACAGATCCCCCCAAGAGGAGGTTGCTGTGGCTGTTCCTACCCCAAGCACCGAAGAGCATGCGGTCGTCCCCGCCAGAGCCATTCCCGAGGGCGCCCGCACCACCACCGGGCCTGGCCCGGATGATGAGTTCCTCGTCGCTCTCGCCAAGAACGGGCGGACCGACGCCTACGACCAGCTGGTGCGCCGCTATCGGCGCTTCGTGCGGGTCAAGTCCTCGTCCTACTTCCTGCTCGGCGGCGACGCCGATGACCTGATGCAGGAGGGGATGCTCGGTCTGTTCAAGGCGATCCGCGACTACCGCCCCGAGCGCGAATCGAGCTTCCGCGGCTTCGCCGAGCTCTGCATCACCCGGCAGATCATCACCGCCGTGAAGACCGCGACGCGCAACAAGCACACCCCGCTCAACCAGTACGTCTCGTTCAGCCAGACGCCGGCGGCCGCCGGGCCCGACTCGGAGACCACCCTCGAGGAGGTCCTGCCAGGGCCCGCCGTTCGTGATCCCGCAAACCAGGTGATCGCCGGCGAGGAGCTGGAGAGCCTGGTCGCCTGTCTGACCAGCGTGCTCTCGGAGCTCGAGAGCCGGGTGCTGGCCCTCTACCTCGACGGTCACTCCTACGAGGTGATCGGAGAGAAGCTCGACTGCGACACCAAGACGGTCGACAACGCGCTGCAGCGCGTCAAGCGCAAGGTGGGCATCCACCTCGACTCACGCCTGGTGAAGATCTGAGACCGCCTTCCACGTAGGCAACGGCACGGCAGCCAAGCGGCCGCTCCGCAAGGGGCGGTCGCTTTATTTGCGCCGCAATCCCTTGGTGAACCGGCTGGCGAAGCCGCTGGTCGCCACGGTCTTCGCCAGCTCGCGCGGCTCGACCTGGTTGAGCAGCGCCTTCAGCTCCTTGCGCTGGCGATCGGAGAGGTTCGAGGGGCGCCCCTTCGACGCCTTGACGATCTCGACCATGCGCTGCCGGTCCTTCTCGCTCAGCCGGGTATTGACGTGATTGCGGACCGCCAGCACCACCTCCGTGGCGGCGAGCAGCCAGGCGCCGCGCGCCAGCCAGCGCCCCCGCGCGGCTGTCGCGCCCGGATCGTTCAGGGATTCGCGGAGGTTTGCCACGCCGTGAGTATGCCTCACCGTCCGTCTACGTACCCGGATTTTCGGGATCGGAAGGGTGGCGCCGGGGCCGATAGGAGGGGTGTGAAGCTCAGGTACGCCATCGGAGGGATCGCCGCGGCCGCGGCTCTCGCACTCCCGGCCGGCGCGGCGGCGTCTGCGGGCGGTCAGGTGACGAGCCTGGCCGCCCAGCAGTGCGCGCAGGAGCGGGCGGCCATCGGCAAGAAGACATTCCGCAAGCGCTACGGCGCCAAGCACGCGATGAGGTCATGCGCGAAGAAGGCCAAGGCGCAGGTCGCTGCGGCTGTGAACACGGCCAACTCGGATTGCCAGGACGAGCTCGCGGAGATCGGCGTCGCCGATTTCCTCGACGAGTACGGCGAGGACGTCACGAACGCCCTCGACAACTCGATGGCGGAGTGCGTCGCCGAGGACGTCGACCAGATCCTCAACCCTGACGACTACGGCGACGACGGCGAGGACGACGGCTCCGACGGCTGAGTTCGGGCATACCCTGTTCAGGCTGCCCGGATAGCTCAATTGGTAGAGCAGCGCCCTTGTAAGGCGCAGGCTGTGGGTTCGAGTCCCACTCCGGGCTCTTGTCCTTCAGCGATCTGAAGCCGCCCAAGCCGGGGGAGTGGGTCGAGTTCGCCGACGACCGGCGCAGGCTGCTCCTCCATGGAGGGCCGATCACCGATCCGCTCGGCACGCTCGCCGAGCAGGGCTGGGAGGACTTCGAGCTGCTCTCGACCCCACGGGCGCTGGCTGATTCGGCCGGCCTCGGCGAGGCCGCCGCGCGTACTCACCTGGTTGCCGTGGGAGGGGTCCCGGAGGTCTCCGCGGCGATCGTCGACGACATCGGGAGCGAGCGTCTGGTCGCGTTCGGCGGCGGCCGGGTGATCGACTCGGCCAAGGGCGTCGCGGCGGTCCTGGGTGGCGAGGTCGCCGCGATCCCGACGACCCTCTCGGGCGCTCCGATGACCGCGATCCACCGGTTGCCCGAGGGCCGGGACGCCGTCGCGGGCGTGAGGCCCCAGCTGGTGATCGCGTACACCGACGCGATGACGAGCGCGCCCGAGCCGCAGCTGCGGGCGACGGCGATGAACGCCCTGGCGCACGGCTCCGACTCCCTCTTCACGCCGCTCGCCGACGAGGACTCCCGGGCGGTGGGCTTGCGCGGGGCCGAGTTGATCGCGCGAGGGCTCGACCAATCGCCCGGCAGGCGCGATCGCTCCGCGCTCGCCCTCGGGGCGCTGCTCTGCGGCATCGCCGTCGACCGCGCCGGCATCGCCCTGCACCACGTGCTGGGCCAGACCGCCGTCCGGGTGCTCGGCATCCCGCATGCGGAGACCTACGCCGCGCTCCTGCCGCACACGATGGAGGCGCTGCGGCAGCGCGCGCCCCAGCAGGGCGAGGCGCTCGCCGAGGCCCTCGGCACGGATGCCGAAGGCCTCCGGGAGCGGATCGCAGAGCTCGCCGGCCACCGCCGGCTGGGCGAGCTGGGGGCGGATCGAGGCCGGATCGGCGAGGTGCTCGACGTCGCGATGGCGCGGCCCGAGCTCGAGCACATGACTCCCGGCGAGGTCACGCGCGCGGACCTCGCCGCGATCCTCGAGGCCGCCTGGTAGGCATTGGGCAGGCGTGATCCGCCTGTAACTGCCCCCCATGACGGGGTTTCGATCTGGGCATGGACGAGGAGAGGCTGCTCAGCTACCACCGCTTCACGCGCGAGCACGGCGTCAACCGCCCGCTCTACTTCTTCGCGCGCCTGATCCTCGTCCCCTTCTTCCTCCTCTACTTCCGCCTCTCGCGGATCGGCCGGGAACACGGCAAGGTCAAGGGCCCCCTGATCGTCGCGGCCAACCACCGCAGCTTCCTCGATCCGTTCGTGATCGGCGCCTCGCTCCCGTGGCGGCGGCCACTCCATTACGTCGCCAAGGTCGAGCTCTTCGAGAAGCGCTGGCAGGGCTGGATCCTCAACCGTCTCGGCGCCTACCCGGTCCGCCGCGGCCAGTCCGACGAGCAGACGCTGATCACCTCGCGCGAGGTGCTCGAGCGAAGCGGCGCGATCTGCATCTTTCCCGAGGGGACGCGGCACCGGACCGGGTCGCTGGCCCGACCGAAGCGCGGCTTCGGCCGCCTGGCGCTCGAGACCGGCGCCGCCGTCCTCCCGGTCGCCGTGCACGGCACCGAGCAGGTCCGGAGAGGCTTGAAGATCCGCCCGAAGAAGGTGAAGGTCCGGCTCGGCCGAGCCCTCACGTTCCCGCGCACCGAGGATCCCTCGCCCGCTCTCGCGAACTCCGTCGGCGCCCGGATCTGGCCGGTGATCGAGCTGCAGTGGGAGTGGCTCGGCGGCCTGCCGCCGCTCCGCAAGGCCGCCGTGATCGGGGCCGGAAGCTGGGGGACGGCGGTCGCCGTGCTTCTCGCTCGCGGTGGTCTCGAGGTCCAGCTCGGGACCCGCACCCCCGAACGGGCGGAGGAGATGAGCGAGACGCGGACCAACGAGCAGTACCTGCCGGGCGTCCAGCTGCCCGACTCCCTCACAGTGAAGCGGGCGGCGGACATCGAACTGGCGGGCATCGACCTCGTCTGCCTCGCCGTCCCGTCGGCGGCGCTGCCGCAGGCGGTGGGCGCGATCGGCGACCGGGTCGGGCAGCGAGCGTCCGTACTGCTGCTCAGCAAGGGGCTGGTCGCGCCGATGGCGGCTCTGCCCTCGGAGTACGTCTCCGAGCGCATCCGCGCCCGCGCCATCGCCTCGCTCGGCGGCCCGGCTCATGCCAAGGAGGCCGTCTCGGGCACGGCGGCCCTGGTGCTCGGCAGCCGCGACGCGGACCTCCGCGACCAGCTCGGCAGCGTCTTCGACGAGGCCGGCCTCGTCTGCGAGCGCTCCGAGGACATGATCGGCGTGGAGGTCGCCGGCGCGGCGAAGAACGCGGCCGCGCTGGCGGGCGCCGCCGCCCAGGCCCACGGCATGAACGCCGCCGGAATCGCAACCGCGCAGGTCTGGCGGGAGTGCGTCGCGTACGCGCGCGCCCGCGGCGCGGAGCACGAGACCTTCGCCGGGATCGCGGGAGTGGGGGATTTGACCGCGACGATCCTCGCCGAGGGCAGCCGAAACCGCCGCGCCGGCGAGCTGCTCGGCGACGGCACCCCCGCCGAGCAGATCCCGGAGATCATCGGCCAGGCGTCGGAGGCGCTCGACTCGGTCCCCCTGATCGCCGAGGCCGTCCGCAAGGCCGGGATGAGCTGCTCGTCCCTGGAGGGCCTGGCCGGCCTGATCGCCGGGGAGATCTCTCCGGCGGAGTGGATGGCTCGGGTCAGGCAGGCCGAGCGTGCAAGGCGCGAGCCGGCGGTCGGAGGGAGGGCGGCATGAGACCGAGCGCGAGTACGCTTGCTCTGTGTCGGATGCGGAGAAGGTCGCCGCCAGCAACGGCGAGCCGAAGGAGTCGAAAGCCGAGCTCGATCGCGCCTTCGAGCAGCTCTATCGCGACCACCTGCGCGACGTCTACTCCTACTCCTACTACCGCGTCGGCAACCACCACGACGCGGAGGACGTCACCGAGCAGGCCTTCCTCCAGGCGTACCGACACTTCGAGCGCGCCCGTCGCGAGTCGAACGGCCGCCCGCTGCGGCCCTGGCTCATCCGCATCGCGCACAACCTCGCCTCCAACTACCACCGCGACCGGGCCCGCCGCCCGCAGCGCGTGCTCGAGGAGTCAGAGCCGATCGCCGCGCCCCACGGCACCGAGCAGATCGTCGAGGGACGGGAGGAGCTGAAGAGCGTCATGGAGCATCTCCAGCACCTGCCGGACGACCGCCGGGACGCCCTGATCATGCGCTTCGCGCTCGGCATGGACAACCGCGAGATCGCTCGTTCGCTCGGCCGTTCCGACGGAGCGACGAAGGTCCTGATCCACCGGGCGATCAAGCAGCTGGAAGAGGAGATGAGCGCCAATGGCAGCTGAGAACACCGGCGACGTCGAGGGCCTCCTGCGCTCGGCGCTGCGCCCGATCGAGCCGCCGGAGAACCTCTCGGGCCGGCTGGAGGAGACCCTGAGCGCGGTCACCGAGGCCGCCGCCGAGGAGCTCTCCGCCTGGGCGGACGAGCTCTCGGAGTCCGAGCTTCGCTCCCTGCGCGACCCTCGCAACTGGGTTCGCCCCGCGGCCGCGATCGCCGCCGGCGGCGTCGCGGCAGGGGGGCTCGTGATCGTGGAGCTCCGCCGGCGCAAGCGGCCCTCGCGCTTCTCGGAGCTGGCGAACCAGGTCTCGGACATCGCAGATCAGGTCCGAGACCAGGTCCGCAACCGCCGGGACTGAACTACGTCGTCGCGGCCGCCCGCGTCGCCGGGCGCGACGCGAAGTATGCGATCACCCCGGTGATCCCCAGGATCAGGTGCAGCACGTTGTCCTCGTTGTTGACCGGAACGAGCTTGATCAGCACGTCGTCCTTGGCGACGAAGGCGATCCCGCCGTCCCCGGTGGCGATGAAGCCGAGGACGCAGAGGACGATGTAGAGGACCCCCACGAAGAGCGCCGCTCCCCGCGCGGCCGATCCGGCGCAGACCAGGAGCAGCGCCCCGATCGCGATGTGCACGACGTTGTGCCAGCCGTTCACGGAGAGGACGCCGAAGACGTCATCGGTTCTGATCGAATCCCCCGTGGCGAAGCTCGCCTCGTAGAAGAACCCGATGATCCCGGCGATCACCAGGACCCCACCGACCAGCAGGCAGTACAGCCTGGCGGGACTTGCTTCCTCCATCGCTACCTCCTTGCAGCCATGATCCGATTGCGTGAAGTGCTCGTAGCCATGTTCGTGGGAGGCCGTCAAGTAGATCACCGGGAGTCGACGAGATGATCCGGGCCGAGCTCCAGCGCCTCGCGGACGAGGACCTGATGCCCCTGGTCGCGCGCGAGGACCCTCTCGCCTTCGAGGTGTTCTTCGACCGCCACGCCGGCGCGGCCTACTCCCTCGCCTACCGGATCGTCGGCAGCCGCACGGCGGCTGAGGACGTCACGCAGGAGGCGCTCCTCTCGATCTGGCGGAGCGGCGCCCGCTACGACCGGGCCCGCGGCAGCGTCCGGGCGTGGACTCTCGGGATCGTCCGCAACCGCGCGATCGACCTGCTCCGCAAGGAGTCCGGCCGCTCGCCGAAGCTCGCAGCCGGCGGGGCGGAGCTGCTCGAGCGCAGTCCCGCCGACGAGATGACCGACACCGAGGCGCTGCGCCGCGAGACGGCGCGCGAGGTCCGCGGTGCGATCACGGACCTTCCCGACGATCAATCAAGGGTGATCCAGCTCGCCTACTACGGCGGCTTCAGCCACTCGGAGATCGCCGAGATGCTGAATGAGCCGCTCGGCACCGTGAAGGGTCGGATGCGGCTCGGCATGGACAAGATCAGGGCGACTCTGGCGGAGGGCTGGTGATCGGCGACCACCCCGACAGAGAAGACCTGGTCGCGTACTCGCTGGAGGCGCTCGACCCGCGCGAGGTCGCGGCCGTCGAGGCTCACGCCCCCGGCTGTGCCCGTTGCACCAGGGAGCTCGAGGCCCTGGCGCCCGCCGTCGCGGTCCTCGGCGAGTCCGTCGAGCAGCTCGAGCCGCCCGCTGAGCTGCGCGAGCGAGTGATGGCCGAGGTGCACGCCGACGTCGCCCGCTCGGCCGCCGATCGGGAACCGTCGCAGCGACCCGGCCGGCGCCGCGGTTGGCGTGGGCTGTTCATGCGCCCGGCGATCGCCGTCGGACTTGCCATCGCGATCGCCGCGGTGGGCGGGTACGTGATCGCGGACAATGGCGAGGGCGGGGGCACCGATGAGTCAACGGTTCCGGTCGTCGCGCAGCAGGGCATCGGCGGCACGCTCGCCGTCGGCGAGGTCTCCTCGATGCTCGACCTGCACGGCCTCCACCAGCTCAGCGGGCGCGAGGTCTACCAGGTGTGGGTTGCGCACGGATCGAACGTGCGGCCCTCCTCCAACTTCGTCCCGGACCACTCCGGCCGGGCGATGACCGCGGTCGACGGCGAGCTCACCCCCGGGACGAGGGTGATGGTGACCAGGGAGGCCGGTCGCGGCCGCACGACCCCGACACCTCCGGTGCTGCTCAGCGCAACCGTTCAGTAAGCCGGGCCGGAGATTCCCCTCGTCTACGCTGGGCGTCGGTGGAGGCGAGCACCCAGACACGCCAGACGTGCTACCGGCACCCGAACCGGGAGACCGGCGTTTCCTGCTCCAACTGCGGCAGACCGATCTGCCCGGAGTGCATGACCTCGACCCCCGTCGGCATGCGCTGCCCCGAGTGCGCCAGCCAGACCACCAAGGTCCGGGTCGGCCAGGGCGCGTTCAGCCCCACCGCCGGGAAGATGCCGGCGACGATCGCCCTGATCGCGATCAATGTCATCGTCTTCCTCGTCGAGCTGGCCGGCGGCGGCGCGGGACAGTTCAGCGGCAGCGGATCGGTGATCCATGACGCCGGCCTACGCGGCCCCGACATCGCGAACGGCGACTGGTGGCGCGTGATCAGCGGCGGCTTCCTGCACGCGGGGTTCCTGCACCTGCTGTTCAACATGTACGTCCTCTACGTCGCGGGCAGCATCCTCGAGCCGGGCATCGGCACGCCTCGGTTCCTCGGCATCTACTTCGTCTCGCTGGTCGCGGGCTCGCTGGGCGCGTTGATCGTCGATCCCAACACCCTCACGGTCGGTGCCTCGGGCGCGATCTTCGGCCTGATGGCGGCCGTCATCGTGGTCGCGCGGGGGCGGGGAGTCGAGCAGGTCGCACAGCAGTTCGGCATCTTCATCGTCCTCAACCTGTTCCTCACGTTCGCGATCCCGGGAATCTCGGTAGGCGGCCATATCGGCGGCCTGATCGGGGGGACCGTCGCTGCGCTGCTGGTGATCTTCGTAGAGCGGCGGATGAGCGGCCGTCCCGGATTCACGCTGGAGCTCGTCGGGATCCTGCTGATATTCGCAGCGACGTTCGCCGGGGCGTTAGCGGTCGTCGGCTAGCCGGCGCAACCTGTCAGTGACGGCCCCGGCGACTCCTGCGCCGGCGCTCACCGCCCTGCGAGCCACCCCGAAGCCGAAGCCGGCCGCGTGTCCCGCGATCTTGACTGGCAGTTCGACGAGTGAGGTCGAGCCATCATTCGACGTCCAGTCCTCGGGTTCGGCGGGAGGTGGGGCGGCGGGCCGGGGAGCCGAGGGCTTGACACCCGCCTTCTCCGCCAGCTTCGCCTCGCGGGCTTCCGCGGCGTCGCCGTTGCTCGCCTTGGCCTGGCGGGAGGAGGCGGCGCGGCGCTCGGCCTCCTTCTTCAGATCGTCGACGGAGCCCTTCAAGGTCGTCTTGTGGGCCCGCCGGGCGACCGGGCCGGGGAGCGGGATTCCGACCTCGAGCCCGAGCTTGTAGGTCGCGCGGGTGCGCTCGCTCCCGAGGTCCTCGAACAGATAGTGGCCGTCGGCGCCGTTGATGCCGTTGCCCTCGACGAAGTCCCATTCGATCCGCTCGGGCTCGTCATAGCTGTAGTCGAGCGTGTAGTCGACCTTGCGGACCTTGGCGTCGATGAAGAGGCGGACGCGCTTGCCGCGTCCCTTCGAGTCCCAGTCGAGGACCTCAGTGTCGACGACGGCCCCCTGCCACCTGGGGAACGTCTCGTAGTCGATGATCGCCGCAAAGCAGGTCTCGATCGGAGCCTCGATCTCGACTGTGTGCTCGGCCCAGTTCAAGCCCATGTTCCCTCCTCGGCCCGCTCGAACGGAACGCCCGCGGGCGCGTCAAGCCTATCCGGGTGGAGCAGATGGGCGAGCAGCTCGGTGCCCTCGACGAGGCGGGGGCCGGGCCGGGAGAAGGAGGCCGCGGCGTCCACCGTCCAGATCCGCTCGGCACCGATGGCGGCCAGCTCGGCGGAGTGGGAATCGACCTCGGCACGCGCTCGAGTCGCGTCCCAGCCGCACGGCATCGCCACGACGACCTCGGCGCCGGAGGCGGCGATCTCGTCCCACTCGGCGGTACGCGACTTCTCGCCCGCGACGCCCAGGACGTCCTCGCCTCCGGCGATCTGGATCATCTCGGGCACCCAGTGGCCGCCGATGAAGGGCGGATCGAGCCACTCCAGCGCCAGCACCGTGGGCCGGGTGGCTTCGGCGACGGCGCGGCGAACGGCTTCGAGGCGTCGCTCGAGATCGTCGCGGAGGGCGACGGCTCTCGCTGCGACACCCGCGGCCTCGCCCAGGCGCGGAACGTCGGCGAGCACCTCGGCGAGATCGGAGGGATCGAGAGAGATCACCCGGGGATGGGGGGGCAGCCGTTCCGCGACCGCGATCACGTCGTCGTAGGAGACGGCGCAGACCTCGCAGACAGCCTGCGTGACGATCAGATCCACGTCGAGCTCGGCGAGAGTCCCCTCGTCCAGCTCGTAGAGATGGCGTCCCTCGCCGGTCAGGCGCCTGACCTCGGCATCGATCTCACCCGCCGAAAGCCCCTCGGGAACGAGGCTGCGGGTCAGATGACGCTTGCCCGCCGCCTCCGGCGGGTAGTCGCACTCGTGGGTGACGGCGACGACTTGATCGCCCAGGCCCAGGGCGAATAGCATCTCGGTCGCGGACGGGACCAGGCTCGCGATTCGCACCCCACGAATATGGCACTTCTGAGCGACGAGCAGATCAAGGAGGGGCTCAAGGGCCTCGACGGCTGGCGGCAGCGCGGCGAATACATCGTCAAAAGCTTCGATCGCGGGGACTTCAAGGGATCGGTCGAGTTCGTCGACTCGATCGTCGGGCCCGCCGAGGAGATGGGCCACCACCCCGACATCGCCATCTCCTGGAGCCAGGTCGAGGTGGCGATCTCGACCCACTCCCAGGGCGGGATCACCGAGAACGACTTCGAGCTGGCGCAGAAGGTCGAGGCGCTCGCCTAGAAGAGATGTCCTGGGCTCGCGCCCGCGTCTAAAGCCGGCGCGGCGCCGGGCCGACTCGTCCAGCGTGCCTCCGAAACTCTTCCTGGGATTGGTCGCGGCGCTTCTGGTTGCGATCCCGCTGCTGGCGATCGCGCCCTGGGAGCACAGCAGCGCGTCAGGGCTCGACCTCGCGACCGCGAACGCCGCCCTCGCGGTCGCGGCGCCAGGCGCCGGCGTTCAGATCAGCGATCAGGAGCTGTCGTCAGACGATTACCCGTCCGACGAGACGGCCCCGGGCGCCTACCCCGCGGCGCCCTCGTTCGCGAAGCAGATGACCCCCGAGTGGCACAAGTACGCCGCGATGGTCGACAGGATCTGCGCTCTCTCCTGGAACTACATGCGTGCCGTGCAGGCACGCGCCGCACGGCATGCATTCGCGGCGCGATGGACGCAGACGCGGGCCGCGGCGGCGTCGTGGCAGTTCGACTCCGACGAGGACGCCCGGATCCATGAGGCGACCAGCGTCCTGGGCCAGCCTCCGGCCCAGCAATCCCTGTTCGCCGCGTGGCGTGCGAACGTGGCCAGGAGATCCGCGTTGTTCCAGCGAGCAAGCCAGGCGGCGGCCGCGGGGAACTTCGCCCTGGTGCAGCGGATCTGCCGCAGGATCACTCGCCTGAAGGCGCAGGCGGATGAGTTCGGTCAGCGGTTCGGCCTGCGGATCTGCACGTCGAACTGACCCGAGGTCAGCGACGTTTGCGGCAGCGCCGGTGCTTCCGGCACTTGTGCTTCTTCTTGGCGCTGAGCGCTCCGGCCACGGGCGCTGATCCCTTGGGTTCGTCCCCGGGAGAGGTGGTCACCGGCGGGGGCGTACCGCCCGCGTAGATCTGCGCCTGCTCCTCGGGCGTGTCGACCTTGGCGGCGCAGCTGGGGTCCGCCGGGATGTCGCCGACGACGTAGGCGCCGCCGCCACCCTGGTCGAAGTAGGGCGCGAACTGCTCGGGGATCGTCCCGGGCGGGAAGGAGGCCGGCTGCCCGAGGAAGCGGAGATTCTGGATGTTCACCCCGCCCGCGCCGACCGCTTTGTCGAAGAAGTACTGGCCGTCCCAGTGCCAGAGCTCCGGGTCCTCGCCCTGGACGATCGAGCCCGTCCAGTGATCCGACTGGAAGTAGAAGCACTTGTTGACGGCGGCGGCGACTCGTGCCGGCTCCTTGGTGAGGAAGTCGACGATGCCGAGGTCGGTGACGTTCTGCTGGGTCTTGTCGAACTCCACGCAGAACGGATCGGCGTCCGGATCCGGGAAGTCGGTGCCGGTGCCGACGTCCTGGATCGTGCAGTTGAACGGGCTCGAGCCGTCCCATGGAGCAATTGGTCCGGCGGCGGTGTTTGTGGCCGCCGAATTGATGCTGGGCTGATCTGCCGCGGCCGGTGCAGCGCAGATCAACAGCGCCGCGACCGCGATCCCTGTCGCCCGATTCCACATACCCCACCCGGACAGTACCCAGAACCGGGGCTTCGATGCGCCGCTTCCTGGTACGTTCGTCGCGGGGTATGGAGGACGGGCGAGTGATCCGTGGCGCGGTCGGAGCAGAGCTGTCCAGGCGGCAGTTCGTTCAGCGTGCCGGCGTTCTTGGGGCAGGCGCTCTCATCGCCAGCGCCGTGCCACTCGCCGCGCGGATGGCGATCCCGTCGAAGGCGCATGCCGATGTCGCTCTGCAGGACGGGACCATGCAGGCGTTCCACGACACGCTCGTTCCGGGAAGGCCGGCCACGACGACGGACGGCGGGAATGAGATTCATCCCAAGGCGATCGCCGGCGTCGATCCGGATCCCGGCGCCGTCGAGGCTGACGCCCTGCTCCTCGGACAGGACGCGCGGCTCGGCTTCACGGTGCTCGTGGTTCCGTTTCTCGCTGAGCTCGAGGCCTTTGCGCTGCTGCAGGGCGGCGACTTCCTCGATCTCTCCTATGACGCGCGCGAGCGCACCTGTCTGGCCGGGCTGGCGTTCTCGAACCCGACGCGCACCGTCTGGGAGGCCGCGGCCGCGGTCGCCTTCACGGCGTTCTGCGCGGCCGCCACGCAGGTCAACGCGACCTCCGAGACCGCCTCCGGCTACAGGGTGATGGGTCATCCCGGGGTCGCTCCCGAGGGCTACCGCGACTTCTCCTACGGCAGGCAGCTCAGCCGGGAGGCGACCGAGAAGGGGTACCTGCCGTGAGCGAGCGCGTCGACGTCTGCATCGTCGGGTCCGGGTTCGGTGGATCGATCGCGGCCTGGCGGCTCGCGGAGCTCTACCGGGCCGCAGGTGAGGACGCGAGCATCCTCGTCCTGGAGCGCGGGATGCGAAAGGGGCACACGGACTTCCGGCAGTCGATGGACGTGGGCCATCTCTCGGACTGCTACACGCTGATCCAGGGCGAGGGGCAGAGCGCCGTGACCAAGGGGTCCAGCGCGCAGGTCGTGGCCGCCAACCTGGTCGGCGGCGGCTCCAATCTCTACCTCGCGGCGTCGCTGCGAGCCCCGACCGAGATCTTCGAGCGCCGGGACCACCGGCCCGACGACGGCCCCGACCGGCGCATGTGGCCGGCCGAGCTCAGTCGCAGCTCGCTCGATCCCTTCTACGCTCGAGCCGAGGCGGGGCTCAGGGTCAACCAGCCGGCCTGGGACCAGGTCTCCAAATCGGGCGGCCTCTGGGCCGCGACGCTGGATCGCGCCGGACACACCTGCGACCGCGTGCCGGTCGCGATCAACCAGGAGCGCTGCGTCGACGCCAAGTGGTGCCACACCGGATGCATCTTCGGCGCGAAGAACTCACTGATCACCAACTATCTGGCCTCGGCCGAGGCGGCGGGGGTCGAGGTCCGTACGCTCGTCGAGGTCAACGAGATCCGCCAGTCGAGCCTCCGTCCCTACCGCTACCTGGTCAAGGCCAAGCGGGTCGATCCGGACACCAAGCAGCAGGGTGACGCGATCACGGACATCGAGTGCAAGGTCCTGATTCTCGCCGCGGGCGCAATGGGCACACCCGTCGTCCTGATGCGATCGCAGCAGAGCGGCGCGCTGCCCTCGCTCTCATCGCACCTCGGCAGGCACCTCGGTGTGAACGGCGACCACGTTGCGGCGATCGAGTACGACGACGAGAGCAAGGTCCGCGAGCTGCTCGGGCTGCCCGGATACAACGACTTCTTCAAGGGCAAGCCGATCACGACCATGAGCTACGACTGGTACGCGGGGCGCTCGGGCCACGAGCACGACAGCACGCGCTTCACGCTTCAGGAGATCTTCCTGTCCCAGCTCACCAACTTCCTCTACGACGATGGGCGCGGGAACGGGGAGGACCCGAGCTTCTGGGGTCGCGAGAAGAAGCGCTCGATCGCGACCTGGAGCCGCCACATCGAGATCCTCGCCATGGTCGAGGACACGAGCGACGGCAGCTTCTACCTTCCCCCGCCGCTCGGCGGCGATTTCGTCCGCGCCGGGCCAGGGCCCGTCGGCATCGGCCTCTTCGACTACGACCTCTCCGACCAGTCCGTCGCCGTCCGCGAGGCGGCGAACGATGCGATCAGCGAGGTGCTCGCGAAGGCCGGGCTCGGGCGCTTCCTCAAGCTCTCGGAGACCAGGGGCGCCTACGCGGCGCATCCGCTGGGTGGCTGCCGGATGGGGGACTCGGCCGACCTCGGCGTCGTCGACCATCGCTGCGAGGCCTTCGGATACGAGGGGCTGTTCTGCATGGATTCCTCGGCCATTCCGACCAGTCTCGGGGTGAATCCGTCGCTGACGATCTCGGCGGTCTGCGAGCGAGCGGCCTCCGAGCTGGTGGCTCGCTCGGCCGACCTCGGCCTGCCCGCCGCACCACCGGGCTTCACGCCGAGCACGCCGCAGGAGATCGTCGGCGACCGCGTCGCCGCGCCGGACAACGATCCGCTCATTGCGGCCGCGACGCCCGCGCCCGCCACCGGGGCTGTCGCGGGAGGCCACCGGAAGCGCCGGAAGCGCCGCCGCAGGCATCGGCGGAAACACCGTCACAGCGTCCGGTAGCCTTGGCCCGTCGCCAGTGACCGACGACGAACCCCCTCGAAGTACGCGCGCCCATCGGGGCGCAATGGCCATCAAAAGGGTCGCGCATGCGCGCGCCCTCCCGCGAACTGAGTCGCGGCGGCGACCATGACCGCTGTTCTCCTCGTTCTGCTGCTCCTCCTGATCGTCGTCAATGGCTTCTTCGTCGCCGCGGAGTTCGCGCTGGTTCGCTCTCGGCGTTCACGGCTCGAGCAGCTTGCGAGCGAGGGGAGTCGCCGCGCCTCGGTCGTGCTCGCCGAGCTCGACCAGATCGACGAGTACCTCTCGGCCTGCCAGGTCGGGATCACGATGGCCTCGATCGGCATCGGCGCGCTCGTGGAGCCCGCCGTCGCCACGCTCATCAAACCGGCGTTCGGGGCGCTCTCGCACGGCGTCGCGGTGACGATCTCCGTGGCGATCGCCTTCATTCTCGTCACCTCTCTGCAGATCTCAGTGGGCGAGCAGGTTCCGAAATTGATCGCGATCTCGCGACCGGAGGGAACGGCCAGGGGCCTGGCGATCCCGCTCCAGTGGTTCAGGCGGATCAGCGCTCCCTTCACCCTCGGGCTGACCTGGGTCGTCAACGGGATCGTGCGGATGTTCGGCGTGCGACCGGGCGAGCTGGAGGAGCAGCCGACCTCCGAGGACCTTCAGATTCTGATCTCGCAGTCCGCGGTCGGCGGCAAGCTGGACCCGGGAGAGGCCGTGATGCTGAGGGGCGTATTCCACCTCCACGAGCAGGAGGCACGGGAGGTCATGACCCCGATCCCAGCCGTGGTCACCGTTGACTACTCGACCGATGTCTCAGACGCGCTCAACCTGTGCATCTCCTCGGGCCACAACCGCCTGGTCGTGGTCGAGGACGGCAACGCGGACCGGGTTCGCGGCATCGTCCACGCGCTGAGGCTGGTCCGGCTGATGATGAACGAGGGCCCCGAGGCGAAGATCGAGTCGGCCGTCAGGGACGCCCCGATCGTCCCCGAGACCAAACCGCTCGACGACCTGCTCACCGAGCTCCAGCGGCAGCGCACATCGATGGGAGTCGTCGTCGACGAGTACGGCAGGACGGAGGGGATCGTCACCGTCGAGGACATCCTGGAGGAGGTCGTCGGGGAGATCGAGGATGAGACGGATCCGCTCGCCGGGTCTCTTCGCCAGCTCGCCAACGGCGACTGGTACGTCCGCGGACACGTCTCGCTCGGTGACCTGGCGGACCGTGGCATCGAGTTGCCGGTGGACACGGACGCCTACAACTCGATCGGCGGATACGTCTTCGGGGAGCTGGGGCGGCTGCCGAAGCGGGGCGACCTGATCAGCGCCGACGGCTTTGAGATCAGGGTGGAATCGGTGCGCGAGAACCGCATCGAAGCGGTTCGAATCCACTCCCGTTCCGCGTAAGCCGCAGGTTGCAGGAGTTTTGCCCTTCCGTCCGTGTGCGGCTCTAGCTTCACGGCAATCCGACGGTCACTATAGGAGGCCGTATGTGGGTCGTCCGGTTCAGCGATAAGCAGCTTGAGGTGGTCAGGGCGGTGCTCCGCTCCGAAGAGCACCGGGGGCCGGCTCTGGAGGGCGCGCTGGAGGCGCTCGACCTGGCCCGTTGGGATGACCTCCCCGAGGCCCAGCTCCCCTGGGCCGAGGTGGAGGCGGAAGCGAGCAAGCAGGGCGTCTCGGAGGCCGACGTGATCTGGGATCGTTCCGGCCGCCATGACGAGCCCGCGGTCCCTCCGATCGGAACGAAGTCGCGCACCAGGCGCAAGGGCAAGCAGGCCGCCTAGCCTCATCCTCCTCGCGCTGGCGGGCCTAGCCCTCGCCGGCTGCGGCGGGTCCGGAAGCTCCCCGGACCAACCGAACTTCCAGGCGGACCGCGCGATGGCGCTCGTCCGCCAGCAGGTGATGGTCGGCCCCAGGCCGGCGGGCTCCCCGCAGCTGCGGGAGCTCGCGGACACGCTGCAACCGATGCTGCCGAACAGCACGCTCGAGCCCTTCCCGAGCAAGCGCCCGCAGCGGGGGCTCCGGAACATCGTCGGGGACATTCCCGGGCGGGCCCCCGCGATCCTGATCGGAGCCCACTACGACACCCAGTACCGGCCAAAGGGCTTCGTCGGCGCAAACGACAGCGCTGCGGGGACCGCGGCCCTGATCGAGCTCGCCCGCACCCTGCCGTTCGAGCTGCCGGCCAACCACCGCGAGATCCGCTTCGTCCTCTTCGACGGCGAGGAGGCGCCGCCGGGCTGCCCTGACCGCGACTTCCAGTACTGCGCCCTGCGCGGCTCCCGGGCCTACGCGGCGGCCCATCCCGATCAGCTGGGGGACATGATCCTGCTCGACTACATCGCCAACCGCGGCGCGCACTTCCCGCGGGAGACCAACTCGAGCACGGAGCTATGGGCGGACCTGCGCCGGGCGGCTGAACAGGTGGGGACCAAGAGCCTGCTTCCGGATACGACCCAGACGCCGATCATCGACGACCACATCCCGTTCCTCGAGCAGGCGGTTCCGTCGATCGACCTGATCGACTGGTCCTATCCCTACAAGAACGGGACGCAGGACACGCTGGACAAGCTCGACCCCGCCGTGCTCGGCGCCGTCGGCAGGACGGTCGCGCAGCTCGTGATCAACCTCTCGGATCAGCCGTAGTCGTAGAAGCCGGCGCCCGCCTTGCGCCCCAGCTTGCCCTCGTCCACCAGCGAGATCAGCCGCCCCGGCGGCCGGTGGTGCCCCTCCTGGCTGTCGGCGTAGAGCGCCTCGCCGATCGCGACCGCGACGTCGATGCCGACGAGATCGAGGAGGGCGAGCGGGCCCATCGGATAGTTGGCTCCCAGCGTCATGCAGCGGTCGACGTCCTCAGCCTTCATTCCGGTCTGCTCCATCAGCCGCACCGCGTCGAAGAGGTAGGGGAAGAGCAGTCGGTTGACGACGAAGCCCGGCTCGTTCGGGACCTCGACCACCGTCTTGCCGATCGACTCGCACCAGTTCCAGGCGCGAGCCTTGATGTCATCGCCGGCGGGCTCGGGGATGCAGAGCTCCACCAGGTCCATTCGCGCCACCGGGTTGAAGGGGTGGAGGCCGAAGGTCCGCTCCGGGTGTCCGACGCCCGTGGCGATCTCCTCGAGCGAGAGGGAGGAGGTGGTGGTGGCGAGGTCGGCGCCGTGGGCGGAGTGCGCAACGGTGCCCAGCAGCTCGACCTTCGGTTGGAGCTCCTCGATGATCGCCTCGACCACCACGTCGCAGGCGGCGAGATCGCCGACCTCGGTGGTCACCTTGATCCTCTTCGCGTCGGCCCCGTCGACCTTCGCGCAGAGCGAGTGGGCCTGCTCCTCCGCCTTCCACGCCGAGGCGTCGGAGCGGGCGAGCAGGAGGACCGTTGACGCCGTGCTGGCGCACGCGGCGAGCCCGCAGGCGATCGTTCCGCTGCCGCCGATACCCGGCCGCTCGTATGTCTCGAATTCCGCCATGAGCCGGGTGTGTATCACGCGTAGAGTCGAGTCATGCCCAGTCGGCGGGTCCAGTGGGTGCAGAGGCAGGTCGAGACCTGGAACTCCGGTGACGTCGAGGCGTTCCTGGATGACTTGGCGCCCGAGTTCGAGTTCACGCCCGACCCGAGCTTTCCCGACGCCGGCACCTATCGCGGTGAGGAGATGCGACGCTGGATGCGCGGCTGGGTGGAGACCTGGCGGGACAATCGCCTCGAGGTGCTGAAGGTCAACGAGCAGGCCCGGACCGTGAGGATCGAGTCACGCTGGCACCTGGCTGCTCCGCAGGGCGGAGGTGAGATTCCGGTCAGCGACTTCGACGTCGTCTTCTGGTTCGACGATGACGACCGGGTGACGCGGATGGCGGCGTTCTTCGACCGAGAGCGGGCGATCGAGGCGGCGGAGGCCGGCACTGGCTGACTCGCCAGTCAATCGGTGTATGCTCTTTATGGCAGGACATGGTTGCTTGAAGAAACCGACTTAGGAGGCCCGAGGTGGCTGAGAACGGAAAGTTCAGTGGACGTGAGGTAGTGATCGTGGAGGCCGCCCGGTTGCCAGTGGGCCGCGGGCACGAGGAGAAGGGCTACTACAAGGATGTCCACGCCTCCAGCCTGCTCGCCAAGACCTATGACGAGGCCATCAAGCGCGCCGGGATCGACGCTTCGGAGGTCGAGGACGTCGTCGCCGGCTGTGTGCAGCAGTTCGGGGAGCAGGGCATCAACATCGCCCGCAACGCCTGGCTCGAGGCCGGGCTGCCGATCGAGACGCCCGCCACCACCGTCGACCGCCAGTGTGGCTCGGCCCAGCAGGCCGTCAACTTCGGCGCGGCGCTGGTCGCCTCCGGCGTCCATGACGTCGTCATCGGCGGCGGCGTCGAGCACATGGGCCACATCTCCTTCGCCGACTCGGCCGACGTGATGAAGGAGCACGGCTTCGCCTTCTCGCCCGCCCTGATGGAGCGCTACAACCTCGTCCCCCAGGGCATCTCCGCCGAGATGATCGCCGACAAGTGGGAGATCCCCCGCTCCGAGATGGATGAGATCGGCCTCCGCTCTCACCAGCTCGCCCACCAGGCGACCGAGGAGGGCCGCTTCGAGCGCGAGATCATCCCCTGGCAGAACAACGGCGACACCTACGTCACCGATCAGGGCATCCGGCCCCCGGGTCCGGACAGCGCGGAGAAGCTCGCCTCGCTGAAGCCGGCCTTCAAGGAGGACGGCAAGATCACCGCCGGCAACTCCTCGCAGGTCTCCGATGGCGCCGCCGCGGTGATCCTGACCACGCCGGAGAAGGCCAAGGAGCTCGGTGTCACGCCGCGCGCCAAGATCGTCGACCAGACGACCGTCGGCGTCGACCCGGTGATGATGCTCACCGGCCCCATCCCAGCGACGCAGAAGATCCTGAAGCGCAACGGGATGAAGATGGACGACATCGACCTGATCGAGATCAACGAGGCCTTCGCTTCCGTGGTCGCCGCCTGGCGCCGCGAGCTCGAGCCCGACATGGATCGCGTCAACGTCAATGGCGGCGCGATCGCCCTCGGCCACCCGCTCGGCTCGACCGGCGCGCGCCTGATCACCACGCTGCTCCACGAGCTGGAGCGCTCCGACAAGGAGACCGGCCTGGTGACGATGTGCTGCGGCGGCGGGCTCGGCACCGGCACGCTGATCCAGAGGGTCTAGGCCTCGATCTCACAACCTGGCTGCCTGCGGGCGTTGAGGTAGCGATGGCCACCTCGAGGCCCGCAGGCGCGCATGCCCGCAAACCTGCTCTGAAGTGGAGCGCGGACGACCGCGCTTTGATGCGCGCCGACAAGGTGCTGAAGCGCGTGATGGAGGAGCGGGGACCGCTCGATCCGGAGATCGACCGCCGCGGCTCGCGGCCCGATCCGTTCGAGGCGGTCACCCGGGCGATCGTCGGCCAGCAGCTCTCGACCAAGGCGGCGCGCTCGATCTGGGAGAAGCTGCTCGCTCAGTTCGGAGGCGAGATGCCGTCTCCCGAGGAGCTGCTCCGCAAGCGGAGGCCGACGCTCCGCAAGGCCGGTCTCTCCAACGCGAAGGTGGAGTTCATCCGGGATCTCGCGTCGCGCGTCAGGGACGGCCGGCTCGACTTCGATCGCATCAAGGACCTGCCGGACGAGGACGTGATCGCGGACCTGATCGAGGTCAAGGGCGTCGGCCAGTGGACCGCGGAGATGTTCCTGATGTTCCACCTGGCGCGAGAGGACGTGGTCTCCGTCGGCGACCTCGGCATCCGGCGCGCGGTCCAGATCTCATACGGGATGGATGATCTGCCCGGGCCCGAGGAGCTGGAGCGGATCGCCGATGAGTGGCGGCCGCGCCGCACGCTGGCCTGCCTCTATCTGTGGCGGTCGCTGGACAACACTCCGACCTAGCGGATAGCGTCGGCCGGTACGCCGCGGCGAGGGGGCTCTTGGGACCGCGGGATTCCGAACCAGAAAGGGAGAAATGAAGCTCAGAGCAACCCTTGCCTTGACCGTCCTCGTCGCGCTCGGTGCGATCGGCGCGGGCTGCGGGAGCAGCGATGACAGCAGCGACGACAGCACCTCCAGCCTCACCAAGGCCGCATGGATCGCCCAGGCCGACGCGATCTGCAAGGCGGGCAACCAGCAGATCAACCAAGCCGCGCAGCAGCAGTTCGGGAACCAGGAGCCGACCGCGGCGGAGGTCCAGCAATTCGCAACCGAAACCGCGCTCCCGAGCACCCAGAGCCAGGTCGACAAGATCAGGGCGCTCGGCGCCCCCTCGGGCGACGAGGATCAGGTGAACAAGATCCTCGACACGGTCCAGGCGGACATCGACAAGGCGAAGGCGGCGGGCGACATCGAGGAGAGCACGTTCGCCGACGGCAACGCTCTGGCGAAGCAGTACGGCCTCAAGGTCTGCGGCCAGGACTGAGCGTGGCGTCGCTCGATCGCATCTCGATAGCCGCGATCGGGGATTCCCCGGCGGAGCTCGCCGAGCAGGCGAGCTCCGCCGAGGCCGCCGGCATCGATTGTGTCTGGACGCCCGAGCTGTTTCGCAGCTCGGTCACCCAGGCCACGTGGCTCGCGGCCAAGACCGAGAAGGTCAGCGTCGGCACCGGCATTGCCTGGGCCTTCACCCGCAGCGCCTTCATCCTGGCCGTCACCGCTCTCGACATCGACGAGATGGCCGGAGGGCGGTTCCGGCTCGGGCTCGGCGCCGGCGTCAAGCGACTCAACGAGACCTGGCATTCGGTCGATTACGGCAAGCCGGCCCCGCACCTGCGCGAGACGATCGAGGCGACCCGTCTGATCATGGAGAAGGCTCCGACCGGCGAGCCGATCCGCTACGAGGGCGAGTACATCGACTTGGACATCAAGGGCTGGATCAGGCCCCACCAGCCGGTCCGCGACCGGGTCCCGATCTACGCCGCCGCCATGAGGGAGGGGATGTGCCGGATGGCCGGGGACGTGGCCGACGGGCTGATCGGCCACCCGATGTGCCCCGTGCGCTGGCTCGACGAGGTCGTCATCCCGAGCTTCGAGACCGGCCTGCAGCGCTCGGGCCGGAAGCGCTCCGACCTCGACTTCATACCGACGATCACCACGGTGATCGACGACGACGAGGCTCGCGCCCTCGACGCTGCACGGCGCACGATCGCTTTCTACTCGACCGTCCGCACCTACAAGCCGCTCTGGGAGATGCACGGCTTCGCCGACGCGGCCGAGGCGGCGGGCGACGCTTTCCGCAGGGGAGACCTCGCCGCCGTGCCCGAGCAGATCCCCGACGAGATGGTCGAGGCCTTCACGGCCTCCGGGCCGCTCGACAAGGTCCGCGAGCGCGTCGGCCAGGTCGCCGAGCGCGGCGACGGTGTCTTCCTGACCCCGGCGACCTACTTCATCCCGCCGGAGCAGATCGGCGAGTACCAGGCCAAGATCATCGAGGCCTTCGGGCCGGCCTCGCCCTAGTCGCCGAGACCCTCGACGAACTTCTTGAGCTTCGCCGGGTCGCGCAGCGGCGCGCCGTGCCCGAAGCAGACCAGCTCCGGCTCGAGCGCCGCCAGCCTGCGCGCCGACTCGCGGTTCCGCGCCGGATCGGGAGTCAGGGCCGGCTTAGGTTCGTTGAGGCCCGGAATCCCCGTGTACTGGTCCATGTTGGCCAATACGTCGCCCAGGATCAGCACCTTGTCGGACTCGCGCCAGAAGGCGACGTGGCCGGCGGAATGGCCGGGCACGTCGAGGACCTGGAAGCCGGCCACCTCGTCGCCCTCGTTGATCGTCTTGTCGACCCTGTGTCCCGGCCCATGGAAGATGCGCCAGAAGAAATGGGCCATGAACTTGTCCGGCTGGCGCTCGTCGATCACCCTCGGGTCCTCGGCGGCGGGGACGTCGAGCTCCGGGCACCAGAAGGGAATGCCGAGCTGATCGCAGACCTCGTGGCTGGCTCCCTGATGGTCGGGATGTGCGTGAGTCAGCGCATGGGCCGTCACCTCGTGCCCGTCCAGCTGCTTGAGGATCCGGCGGGTCGACTGCCTGCAGCCGGCGTCGATCAGGACGTCGCCGGCCAGGTAGGCGTTCACTGCCCAGGGCAATCCCGGCAGGCACTTGATGTGCCAGACGCCGTCAGCGAGCTCCTTCATCAGTGCGCCACACCTGTTCCCCCGCGCGGATCGCCGCTGTGCTCCGCGAGCTCGTTCAAGCGGTCGATCTGAGCCTCTCCCTCTCTTCGCACCGGGTCGTCCTCGGGCAGGGCGGCGATCAGGTTCCGGATCCGGTTGCGCACCTGGAGGGCGAAGTGGGGGGTCGAGGGGCCCGCGAGGGCGCGGATGTCCTCGACCGTCACCGGCCTCGTCAGCCTGTCAGGTCTCTCCGCTTCGCTCATTTCTTCTTCCCGCTCTGGGGCGTCGTGGGGGTCGGCTCGCCCTCGGGCCCACCGGGCTGGGCGATGCCCCCTCCGGCGCTCCCCTGGTTCCCGGCGGCCTCGCCGATCGGCGCCAGCTCCGCCAGCTCGTCCACCTCCGCCTGAACCTGTCCGCCGATCGCCGTCGCGTCTCCCATGAGCCAGATGTGGTTGTACACGGCCCGGGTGGGATCCGTCTCGAACCCGGGCTTGATGTCGAGGAGGAAGCTTCTCAGCTCCGGCGGCAGCGCGTCAGGCGTGTCGGTGATCAGGAGCGGTCCCCACTTTCCGCTCGAGGCGAGCGAGGCAGCCGCCGCCGCATCGAGTGGCCGGTCGGCGTCCGCCAGCTCGAGGCCGTGTCCCGGGTCGTTGATGTTCCAGCCGAAGGAACCGTCCGAGTAGCGGGCGAAGAGCAGCGCGTTCTGGACCGCGCCGGTGGCGCCGACCCGCTGCACCGTCGCGGACACCCGGCCCACCTGCTGCACGACGTCCTTGGAGATCACCGAATCGGGCCCGAGGATGTAGACGGTCGCCGCGGCGTGCCGCCGCAGGGCGGCGAGGGTGGCGGAGGGAACCTGGTCGGGGCCCGTGAACAGAACCGGGTCGCCGGACCGGGCGGCCCAGGCGGCCGCCGGCATCGCGTA
This sequence comes from uncultured Solirubrobacterales bacterium, assembly GCA_963728875.1. GTDB lineage: Bacteria > Actinomycetota > Thermoleophilia > Solirubrobacterales > 70-9 > DASUPK01. The sequence goes on along the minus strand of CAVSLJ010000001.1, from coordinate 215,686 downwards.
CCCCGCCTGATCGGAGCTGACCAGCAGGATGTGCTGGGGCTCCTGCTTGCTGAGCCGCTGGCGGAGCTGGTCGATCGAGTTCGCGATCTCCGCGGGCGAATCGCCGGACAGTTCCTGCGACTTCAGCCCGGAGGGCACCGACGCCTCGTCGGCTGAGTAGGCCTGAACGTCGCCGGAGGGGCCGCCCCCCTGGGGATCGAGCTGAGCGAGCGCCTGGATCGTCGAGTCGGGCACCGCGCCGTGCTGGCTGACGAGGACGGGGTACCGCAGTGGCGGCCCGGCGAGGACCGAGGCGGCAATGCCCGCCTGCCAGCCATCGTCCGGGACCAGGGTCACCGCCTCCAGCTTCGCGGCCTCGGGCGCCGGGGGATGGGTGGCGAGCGCGGCCGCGGCGGCGTCGTCGGTCGGGTTCGATCCGCTGATCCGAGTGGTGTTGCGTGTCGCGACCAGCGGGTACCCGAGCACTCCCACCGGAGCCTGCTGGGCGTTGTCGGTGGCGACCGCGATCGTCACCTCCCGGGTGCCGCCATTGCCGCCTCCGCCGAACGGATTGACCGCGACGAGCAACGCGATCAATGCGATCAGCGCGACGCCGCCGCCCGCGACCAGAACCCTGCGGTCGACCCTGGCGGGCAGGTCGAAGCGCAGCCAGTCGATCGCGTTCTGGAGCGGGCGGGGGAGGCGCACGGCGGCGAACGGTACCCAGAAGCCCGCCGTGCTCTCCGCCTCGAGTCCTCGCGGTAAGTGGCAGGTTCCACTTCCGGTTCAGGTAAACTGGCTGACTGACCAGTCAATCAGTCCTCTTCTCTGAAAGGCAGGCAGACCGAATGGATTTCGCGCTCACCGAGGAGCAACAGCAGCACCGCGACTACGTCCGCAAGTTCTCGCGCGAGGTCATCCGTCCCGTCGCCCGGAAGCATGACGAGGACGAGAGCACTCCCTGGGAAGTGATCAAGGAGGCCCGGCGCTGGGGCCTGCAGGGGCTCGAGCACATGCAGAAGATGGGCGCGGATCCGGGCGGCCAGTTCGGTGTGATCACCGCCGAGGAGCTCCATTGGGGCTGCGCGGGGATCGCGCTCGCCGTCCAGGGCTCCGGACTGGCGGCCGCCGGCATCGCCGCCTCGGGCACCCCCGACCAGATCGCCGAGTGGGTCCCGCAGTGCTTCGGCATCGGTGACGAGATCGCCCTGGGTGCCTACGCGGTCACCGAGCCGCAGGCGGGCTCCGATGTGAAGAGCCTCAAGACCACCGCGAAGCTCGACGGCGACGAGTGGGTGCTTGATGGGACGAAGGTCTTCATCACCAACGGCGGCATCGCCGACGTCCACGTGGTCGTCGCCACCGTCGACCCCGAGCTCGGGCACCGCGGACAGGCCTCCTTCGTCGTCGGCCCCGGGACACCCGGGCTGCGGCAGGGCAAGAAGGAGTCCAAGATCGGCATCCGCGCCTCCCACACCGCCGAGGTCGTCCTCGAGGACTGCCGGATCCCGGTCGAGAACCTGCTTGGCGGGATGGACAAGCTCAACAAGAAGCTGGAGCGGGCCCGCTCGGGTCAGAAGGGCGGCTCCTCCAACGCCCTCGCCACCTTCGAGATGACCCGTCCGATCGTCGGCGCCTCCGCGCTCGGCATCGCGCAGGCCGCCTACGAGTGGACGCTCGAGTATCTGAGCGACGAGACCGTCGACGGCGGCAAGCCCGCGCTGGAGGAGCAGCGGATCCAGCAGGTGCTGGCTGACGTGGCGACCGAGATCGACTCGGCCCGCCTGCTCGTCCAGCGCGCGTCCTGGATGGGCCGCAACGGCATCCCGATGACGGGTGGCCAGGGCTCGATGTCGAAGCTGAAGGCCGGCGACGTGACGATGTGGGCGACGACCACCCTGATGGACCTGGTCGGCCCCTACGCGCAGACCACCGACTGCCCGCTGGAGAAGTGGTTCCGGGACGCGAAGATCTACCAGCTCTTCGAGGGCACGGCCCAGGTGCAGCGCCTGGTGATCTCGCGGATGCAGGCTCGCACCTATCAGGAGCGCTTCGCCCAGGCCGCCGAGGCAGCGGGCCAGGCGGTCAACGGGTCGGGCGGCAACGGGGCGACGCCTGAGCGCGAGCCCGCCGTCACCACCGCGTAGACACAAGCCTGCAACTGCGTTTTCAGTAGCCCGCTCGCGGGCCTTCAACCTTTGCTCAGATGACGGGATCCAAGCGGCTGATGCTGGCAGTCGCGGGGGCGCTGATCGTTTGCGCCTGCGCGAGCTGGGGCGGCAGCGCCTCAGGCCAGGGCCTCCAACAGAAGCTCAACTCCACGCAGAACAAGCTCTCGCACGCGCGGGCCCACGCCGGCGTGCTGACGAACCGCATCTCGCACGAGTCGGCGCAGCTCCAGACCCTCACCTCCCAGGTGGCGGCGCTGCGGAACCGCCGGGCGGCGGTGGCGTCCGAGCTGCGGCGGAAGCAGGCCGAGCTGGACAGCGCACAGGCTCGCCTCGAGTCGCTGAAGCTGCGACTCCGCCAGGCGATCCAGATCCTCGAGCAGAGGCTCGTCGCCATCTACGAATCGAGCGAGCCCGACCTGATCACGGTGCTGCTGCAGGCCCACGGCTTCGATGACCTGCTGGCGCGAACCCAGTACCTCGAGACGCTCCAGCACCAGGACAACGACATCGTCTCCCGCGTCCGCGAGCTTCGGAACGAGATGCAGGTCACCGTCAACACGGTCCGGACCGCCCGCGACCAGATCGCCGCCCGCAAGCACGAGCTCGACGTGACGGCGGTGAAGCTGAAGCAGCGGACCGCAGAGCTCGCCACCGTCCGCCGCAAGCAGCACGCGACGCTGGAGAAGGTGCGGAAACAGCAGGACGATCTCGAGGGGGACCTCAGCGACATCTCACAGAAGATCGCGGAGCAGCTCGGCGCCGGGACCGGGGCGCTGCCGGCCGGCCCGATCCAGCCGGGCGCGCATGGTTTGATCTGGCCGGTGAACGGTCCGATCACCTCGGGCTATGGCGGGCGCAACATCGGCGGCGGATATGAGTTCCACCCCGGTGTTGACATCGGGGTGCCCACCGGCACCCCGATCCGCGCCGCTGCGTCCGGGACCGTGACCATCGCCGGACCGACCGGCGGCTATGGGAACTACACCTGCATCGATCACGGCGGCGGGCTCTCCACCTGCTACGGGCACCAGGAGCGCTTCCTGGTGTCGAGCGGTCAGCAGGTCGCCCGGGGCCAGATCATCGGCCTGAGCGACTGCACCGGCTACTGCTTCGGTCCGCACGTCCACTTCGAGGTGCGAATCAACGGGCAGACCACGGACCCGCTTGGCTACCTCTGACCCCTGCTCTCCCCGGCCCCGACGCTCTACCTCTCTTTTCGGTAGGCGTCGCTGGACCTGAATAGGACAAATGGCTACCTCGTTATTGGGGTTACTAAAGGTGTCCGAATCCGGGACGATGATTCAACCGTGAGTGCGCGCGAACGGCGTGCCGTGCGAGAGGGGGAAGCTCACGCGGCGGCCAAGACATCAACCAACAACACACCCGAGAGCTTCATCGTCGGGATAGGTGCTTCGGGTGCTCTTCTGGCGGGTGCCGCCATCGTCTTCGTGACACTGGTCGGCCTGGTCTCGTTCAATGTCTGGCCCACCGGGCAGGCGTTGTCGGTCGACGGCAACGTCGAGCTCAGCGCTCCGACGCCGAACAGCTCACCCGGCAACGCCAACGCGGCCGCTCCCGTGAGCGCCGCATCGGGTCTCGTCGCCTCGACCACCGCGGGATCCGGCGCCGCCACCGGCGGCGGCACCGGCGGCAACGGCCAGGGAGGCGGCAACCACCAGGGCGTGGGCGGCAAGCCGAAGTCCGGCGTGACCAGCCCTCCGGCCACGACACCTCCCGCCACCAACGACTTCTCTGACACCGGCGACTCGGGCTCGACCCCGAGCACCCCGGGCAACGCGAGCAAGAGCCCCACGCATCCGATTCACCCGGCCCATCCCGACAGGCCCCACGGGAACGTCTCGGAGGGGACGAAGGGCAAGGATGACACCGATGATGAGTCGGGAGACGTGGTTACGGGTAAGGGCCCCTTCGTGAGGCCGACTCCGCCCAACTCAGTCACCAACGGCAGCGACAACGGCAGCGACAGCGACAGCGACAGCGACAGCTCCACCGGCAGCGCCGGCGGCAGCGGCAGCGGTAGCGGCAACGGCTACGGGCACGGATCTGCGAAGTTCAAGCACTGATCCTCCCGGGCTCAGATGCCGATTCTTGACGCGAAGCCACGCAGCTGGGTCGCCTATCTCGCCGGAATCGGCGTGAGCGGAGTGCTGATGGCGAGCGCGCTCGCGCTGTTCGTGATCCTGGTCGGCGTGCTCACCCTCAAGACCTGGCCTCACGCGCGGGGCCTGCTCGGCAATGGCGGCGCGGACGCGACGCTGCGGACCAGCGCGACACCCGCGCCCCAGGCCCGAGCTCACGGCTCGACCCTCAACCTGGCCAACCTCCTCGGCGCAGGACCGGGCGCCTCCCGTCCCGGCGGGACGGGAGGCGGGAACGGACTGAGTCCGGGCGATCAGGGCGGATCCGGCGGCTCGACCGGGCTGCCCGGTGACGGCGGCGGCCAGCCGCGGGGCGCCGAGCAGCCTCCCGCTCAATCGCAGCAGCCATCCAACGCCCTCAGCCAGGCGCTCTCGGGCGTGGGCAACACGGTCCAGAGCACCACCGATACCCTCGGCAACGGCCTCGCCGGCAGCAGCAGCCCGGGCCCCGGCGGGCTGATCGGCGGCGTCGGCCGCACGCTCAACAGCGACCTTCAGTCGCTGGCCGGCGAGCACTAGCCTCGATCGGCCGCTCGCATCTCGCTCTCGAGCCAGCGCAGCGCGACCGTCTGCAGCTCGGAATCGTGCTGGACGGTCGTGTGGGCCCCGCCCGGCGCGATGACGAGCTTTCGCGGCTCCTCCGCTCGCTCGAACAGCTCCTCGGAGTGATCGCTCGGGATCTGGGTGTCGCCCTCGGCGTGCATGAGGATCAGCGGCCGGCCGGCGATTCGCTCGACGGCCTCGCCGACGTCCTGCGCCATCAGCCACGCCTCCAGGTCGACGGGATCCCCGGCCCGCATGTCGAAGCGGCCGCTCCTCACCCCGCGGGCCAGGTGGTCCTCGCTCGCCGGGCAGATGGCGATCACGCCGGATATCTTCGGGGCGGCCGCTGCGGTCAGGATGGCCAGGAAGCCGCCCAGGCTGGAGCCTCGTACGGCGATGCGGGCCGGGTCGACGCCCGGCTGAACCGCCAGCAGGTCGACCATCGAGACCACCGCGTCGACGACCGCGCCGGTCAGCTCGGCCTCGGACTCGCCGTGCCCGGGGAGGTCGAAGGTCAGTGTCGCCCAGCCGTTCGCCGTCGCCAGGCGCGCGAAGTCGGCGTGGTTCTCCTTGCGCGAGCCCGCGCCATGGACGACGAGGACGCCGGGGAACGACGCTGGGGCGTCCGGAAGCCAGAGGGCGTACGCCAGGCCGTTGTGGCGGCCCTGGCGATCGGAGCTGCGGGGCGGAGCGTGCTCCACCCCGCAATCTTCCCCGAGTCAGTCCCTCACTTCTTCTTCTTGCACTTCTTCTTGGCCGCGACGGCGCTCCTATGACCCTTCTTCTTGCACTTCTTGCCCTTGTGAGGGGCGGCGACGCCCACGCCGCTCAGCTGGGCTGCAGGGTGGCCCGGGCTTCCGCCGGGCACGGTCGAGGCGCTCGCCAGGGTTCCAGCCTGCGGCCCAGGCTGGAACGGCGCGAAGACGACGATCAGCGTGCAGCTGTTTCCAGCGGTGAGGAACGTCGGGCAGTTGTGCGACTTCAGCTCGTACTCGCCGTTGCCGAACGCAGCGGGTCCCGTGTCGATTTGAGATCCCACGGCGGTGAGGGTGAATGTCTGAGGGGCACTCTCCGACCCAACCGGCACGCTGCCGAAGTCGAAGCTTGAGGGGGTCATCGTGTGGGCGCTCGCCGCGGCGGCAGCGAACCCGGAAAGGCCCAGCGAGACACAGAGGACGAGTGCGAATCTGCGCATACTTCTCCCTTGTTCGCCCCCTGTCGCCTTGACTCTCTCAACAGCCGTCGCTGGGCGCAATAGTCAGTTCTGCCCATATCCGCCCGCCCGCTTGCAGGGCTTGCCGTCAGAATTGGCCCTCGCCATGAGCGCGGACACAGAAAACTCGACGTCGGTCGCGGCGGCTGATCGAATCGCCGCCTCGCCGGTCTACCCGGCGGGCTCCCGCGTGAACGAGCGCGGCCATCTCGAAATCGCGGGCTGCGACGTGGTCGAGCTCGCCGAGCGCTTCGGCACGCCCGCCTACATATATGCCGAGGACGACATCCGCCGGCGGGCCGAGGAGTACACGCGAGCTTTCGCGGAGCGCACGGACGCCTTCGAGGTGATCTACGCGAGCAAGGCCCTCCCCTGCACGGCCGCCTACCGGCTGATGCGCGATGCCGGGCTCTCCGTGGACGTCGCCTCCGGCGGCGAGCTCCACATGGCCCTGGCCGCCGGCTTCGATCCGGGTCGCATCCACATGCACGGCAACAACAAGACCGAGGGGGAGCTCCGCTACGCGTTCGAATCCGGCGTCGGCCACCTGATCCTCGACTCGTTCGACGAGATCGACCTCGCCGACCGGCTCCTGGAGGGGCCCCAGAAGGTGCTGATCCGGGTGACTCCCGGGATCAAGCCGTCGACGCACGACTACGTGCAGACCGGCCAGCTCGACTCCAAGTTCGGCTTCGGGCTGGCCGACCAGCTGGCGGAGCGAGCGGTGGACCGGGTTCGTGAGTCGGACAACCTCGAGCTGGTCGGGCTGCACGCCCACATCGGCTCGCAGATCTTCGAGCTCGAGCCGTACGTGAAGGTGATCGAGGTGATCGCCGACTTCTGCGACGCGGTCGACCTCCAGCCCGAGCTCCTCAACGTCGGCGGCGGTCTCGGCATCGCCTACCTGGACACCGACGAGCCGCCGTCGATCGAGGACTACGTCGAGGTCAAGGTCCGCGGCGTCCAGCGCGTCTTCGACCCCGTGCCGAGGATCCTGGTCGAGCCGGGCCGCTCACTGGTCGGCAACGCCGGCGTGACCGCCTACCGCGTCGGCACCGTCAAGGAGATCCCGGGGGTGCGGACCTATGTCGCCGTCGACGGGGGAATGTCCGACAACCTGCGCCCAATGCTCTACGGCTCCCGCTACGAGGCCGTGATCGCCGACCGGGCCGCCGAGACGCCCGAGACGCTGGCGACGATCGCCGGGATGCACTGCGAGTCGGGCGACGTGCTGGTCCGCGACACGGATCTGGCCGCCCCCCGCGTCGGCGACGTCCTCGTCACACCGGCGACCGGCGCCTACGGCCACGCGATGGCGAACAACTACAACGGCGTGCCGAGGCCGCCGGTGATCTTCTGCAGCGACGGCGAGGCGAGGGTCGTGGTCCGCCGCGAGACCTGGGACGACCTGCTCAGCAGGGACGAGTGATGACGGAGACCGTCAACGTCGGAATCCTCGGCTCAGGGACGGTGGGGTCAGCGTTCAGGAAGCTGCTGAATGACCGCGCCGACATGGTCGAGGAGGTCTCGGGGCGCCGTCCAAGGGTGAGTGGCGTCCTCAGCCGCAAGCGGGGCGACTTCGATCGCATCCTGTCGCGCAGCGAGATCGTGGTCGAGTTGATGGGCGGAATCGATCCGGCGCTCGATTACGTGACCCGTGCGCTGCGCGAGGGAAAGCACGTCGTCACCGCCAACAAGCAGCTGCTGGCCCAGCATGGGGAGGAGCTGGTCGCCGCGGCGATGAAGGGCGGCGCGCAGCTGCGCTTTGAGGCGGCGGTCGCGGGGGCGATTCCGGTGATCCGCGTGGTCCAGGAGAGCCTTGGGGCGATCCCCATCGAGAAGGTCTTCGGGATCGTCAACGGGACGACGAACTACATCCTCACCGAGATGACCCGGAGCGGGCTCTCCTATGAGGAGGCCTTGAAGCAGGCCCAGGACCTGGGCTACGCGGAGGCCGATCCCACGGACGACGTGGGCGGCGCCGACGCCGCCGCGAAGATGGCGATCCTCGCCCGGCTCGCCTTCGGCGCTCCCGTGGACCTGGCGGACGTTCCCTACGAGGGGATCGAGCGGATCAAGCCCGACGACATCGCGTTCGCGAAGGAGCTCGGTCTCTCGCTCAAGCTGCTCGGGGTGGCAGAGAGGGTCGGCGACGGTCAGATCAGCGTGCGGGTGTTCCCGTGCTTCCTCTACCCGGGCCATCCCCTGTCGCCGATCTCGGGCCCGTTCAACGCCGTCATGGTCGAGTCGCCGGCCATCACCGAGATCACGATGTCCGGGCCCGGCGCGGGCGGCCCCGAGACAGCGGCGGCGGTCCTCGGCGACGTGATCTCCGTGATCGGCGGCGGCTCCCCGCTCTTCGAGGAGAACGCGAGGCTGCGGATCGCGAAGGACGTCGAGATGGCCTTCTACCTGCACCTCGAGGTCGATGACGAGCCCGGCGTGCTCGCACGGGTCGCGGAGGTCCTCGGGGACAACGGGGTCTCGGTCCGGAGCGTCGTCCAGCGCGGTCTCGGCGGGGAGGCGCAGCTGATCATGGTCATGCACCCGGTCAGCGAGAAGAGGTTCGCGGCGGCGCTCCGGCGGATCGCGAAGCTGCGGTTCCTGCGCTCGCCACCTCGCTCGATCCGGGTGATCGAGGAAGAGTTCGGCTAGGCCTGATGGCTGAGCCCACGACCATGCACGCCTGGATGACTGCCGCGGCGGTCGCATCTCGGCGTCCTCGGGCTCGCCTTGCCACCAGCAAGGGCTTCGCCCTGCGTCCACCGACCTGCTCGGCCACGCCCGCCACCAGGCCCACATCGCCGTGAGCTCAGACATCTGATGCCGGCCCCGCTGATCGAGCGATACCGCGACCGCCTTCCCCTCGAGGACGGGGACCCGGTGGTGACGCTGAACGAGGGCTCGACTCCGTTGATCCACTCCCCACGGCTCTCCGAGCGCGTCGGTGCTGACGTCCATCTCAAGTTCGAGGGCGCCAACCCGACGGGCAGCTTCAAGGACCGCGGCATGACCGTGGCGGTCTCCCGTGCGAAGGGCGCCGGCGCAGAGGCGATCATCTGCGCCTCGACGGGCAACACGGCGGCCAGCTGCGCGGCCTACGCCGCACGCGCCGGGATGCGCGGGGCGGTGATCGTCCCGGAGGGGAAGATCGCGATCGGCAAGCTCGCGCAGGCGCTGATGCACGGCGCGCGCGTGATCGCCCTGGAGGGGAACTTCGACCAGGCCCTGGAGATCGTCCGCGAGATCGCGCGGAAGCACCCCGTCGAGCTGGTCAACTCGGTCAACCCGTACCGGATCCAGGGCCAGAAGACTGCGGCGTTCGAGACCTGTGACGAGCTTGGCCAGGCGCCCGGGGCCCTGGCCATCCCGGTGGGCAACGCCGGGAACGTCACCTCGTGGTGGGCCGGCTTTCAGGAGTACGGCGAGTCGCCGATCCTCTACGGCTTTCAGGCCGAGGGCGCCGCGCCCCTGGTGGAGGGGCACCCGATCGAGAACCCCGAGACGGTCGCATCCGCGATTCGGATCGGCAACCCCGCGCGCTGGGAAGAGGCGATGAACGCCTTCACGGCGTCCCGCGGCCGAGTTGCCGCGGTGAGCGATCAGCAGATCCTCGACGCCTACCACTGGGTCGCCTCCAGCGAGGGGGTGTTCTGCGAGCCCGCCTCCGCGGCCTCGGTCGCGGGATTGCTCGCCCATGGGCTGCCCGTGGCCGACGGCATGGAGAAACCGGAGACCGTCGTCTGCGTTCTCACGGGTCACGGGCTCAAGGACCCGGATACCGCCCTCGGGAAGGCGCCGGCGGTCACGGGCTGCAAGGCGGAGCTGTCGGCGGTCGAAAAGGCTGTCTTCGACTAGTGGCCAAACCCGACGTCGAGATCGCCAGAGAGATGTTCGCGGCCTGGAACGCAGGAAACGTCGGCCGAATGATCGACTTCTGGAGCGAGGACGGAGACTGGACCTGGGAGGACGCGCCGGAGATACCAGGTGCGCGCGTCGCCCGCGGCCGCGAGCAGGTTGAGGCTCACCTGCGAGAGGTGATCAGTCTCATCGGTGAGATGGAAATCGAGGTCGAGGAGTTCGTGGAGTTGGGGGCAGAGCTTCTGGCAGTCACCCACTTCAACGTGCGCGGGGCCCAGAGCGGCGTCCAGCTCGACACCCAGGCATTTCACCTTGTCCACTTCGAGAACGGGCGGGTCCGGCGCTACCGGATGTTCATGGATCGAGACCAGGCGCTGCGGGCCGGTGAGGCTGGCTGATACCAGGGCGGCGGACGGCATCAGTAGCCTTCGCTCCTGTCCAATGGTGCGAGGGAAGCGAGGGGAGAATGGGACTCTTCAAGTCGATGAAGGACCTGTCCAGCCTGACCAAGGAGGCGAAGCAGCTCCAGCGTCAGCAGCAGCAGGAGGCCGGCTACAAGCCCGGCTTCGGAGGGCAGATGCAGCAGATGGGGGACATGATCTCCATGGCGAAGGATCAGGTCGCCGATCTCACCGACAGCTCCGGCGAGCGCGCCGGGATTCTCGCCCAGGGTGTCGGCGGGACGGCGACCATCGTCGGAATGGGGACTCCGGCACGCGGCGCGCAGTGGTTCAACCTCGATCTCGACCTCGAGGTCAACATCCCCGGGCGGCAGGCCTACCGGGTGGCCAACTCGTTCATGGTTCCCGCCACCGCCACCCTGGGGCCGGGCGTCACGCTCCCGGTGAAGGTGGACCAGAACGATCCGGCCAAGATCGCGATTGACTGGGACTCGGCGCCGAAGGGCCCGGCTCAGGGGGAGGTCAGGCCGGTCGCCGGCTCCGCTGGCTTCGCGCCCGCGCCCTCACCGTCGGCGGGCGGCGGCGATCACATCGCCGAGCTCGAGCGGCTCGCCAAGCTCCGCGACTCCGGCGCGCTGACCGACGCCGAGTTCGAGCAGCAGAAGGCGAAGATCCTCGGCTCGTAACGCTCCGTCGGGCCGGATAGCCTCCGGCGCATGACCGCGCGGCGACGGCTGGTCAAGGTGCCGGCCTCTTCGGCCAACCTCGGCCCGGGCTACGACGTGCTGGCCGCGGCGCTCGCGCTGCAGCTCGAGCTCGAGGTGGAGGAGACGGGAACCTTCTCGGTCGAGGCCGAGGGGCTCGACGTCCCGCTCGATCGCTCCAATCTCTGCGTCCGCTCCTTCGAGACGCTCCGCTCGGCGGACGGAATCGCCTTCCGCATCAGGAGCGAGATTCCCCTCGCGGCCGGCCTCGGATCGAGCGCCGCGGCGATCGTCGGCGGCCTGCTGGCTGCCGATCATCTCTACGAGCTGGCCCTGGAGCCCGAGGACGTTCTCGCCAAGGCGGCTGAGATCGAGGGACACCCCGACAACGTTGCGGCGGCTCTGTTCGGAGGGTTCGTGGTCTGCGCATACGACGACCGGATGCTCACGGCGACCCGCCTCGAGCCGCCGCAGGGCGTCGAGGCCGTCGTGGTGATCCCCGGGGAGCAGGTGCCGACGGAGGAGGCGCGCAAGGCGATCCCCGACGAGGTCCCTCTCGCCGACGCGATCGCGAACGTCTCATCCGCCTCCGAGCTGGTCCTCGGCATCCAGCGCTCCGACCTGACCCTGATCGGACGCGGCCTCGCCGATCGCCTCCACCAGCCCCACCGGGCCCGCCTCTACCCGCGCTCGATGGAGATCGTGGCGGAGGCGCCGAGGATGGGCGCGATCGGGGCAACGATCTCCGGCGCGGGCCCGACGGTTCTCGTCTGGACCTTCTGGCAGAGCACCGGCGAGGTGATGAAGGCCCTCACCGACCGGGTCGGGGACTGGGCTGAGGTCCGGCGGGTGCCCTTCTCGCCGATGGGCGCGGACGTGCCGGAGCTGTGAACGAGGGTGATTCATGGAGCCTGTGGTCGGAGGACTCGTTCCTTTCGATCGCCTCCAGGGGATCAATGCTTTCGATCGGGTCCGTTGGCTCGTTCGCGTCCATCGGATCGATCGGCTCGGCGGCGTCAGCGTTCTCCGTCGGCTCGTTTGCCTCGGCGGGTTCGGCGATGTCGTTCGTATCGGCCGGGTCCGTGCTCTCGGCGCGAGCCCGGGACTCGATCATGGGGGACCCGGATAGGAGCGAGGCGGGACTGCTCTCGGCGGGAATCCTGGTGGCTTGCGGCGCGGCGATCGCCGGCTGGGCGATCTACAAGCGCCGCAGCTGAACCGGAAGGGACGACCCCGCAGCGTCCGGTAGGCCGCGAGGCCGCCCTTCCGGATCCCGATTCAGAGACTGCTGGTGGTGGTCGTCTCCGTCGGGGTGCTCGCTGTCGTGGACGGAGTGCTCGTGCTGGTGCTGCCGGGGGCGAAGCCGCACTTCTTGCCCTTGTCGTTGGGCTTCGGCTTCTTGTGGTGACGCTTGCCCTTGGCGGGGCATGGCTTCTGGTTATGCGGAACGCCGCCCTTGTCGGCGGAGCTCAGAACCGGAAATGCAGCTGCAATTCCGAGGCAGGTCGCAAAGACCGCCAGCTTTCGCGTTCTCAGCTTCACGTCGTCTTTCACCTCCATGGCAATTGACTCCCCACCTGCCTAAGCGCCGGGCAGCGCCGGAGGGTTACGGCCTGGTTCCGGTCAGTCGAGCAGGCCGACCTGGCGGAGGATCGAGACGGAGTCCGAGTAGACGTCCTTGCGCTTGATCAGGCCGCCCTCGTAGGGGATCACGTCGACTCCGCGCCACTCGATCTTCTCGCCGGTGGGCTCGGCGACCAGGTCGCCGCGGCGCATCGTGTTCGTGTGCGTCGCTCTCGCGGTCCACTCCTGCGTGACGACGCCGTCGCGGACGTAGAGCCTGCGCGTGTCGAAATGCAGGTCCGGCCAGCTTTCGAAGATCGAGCCGATGTGCTCGCGGACCTCGTCCGGGCCCTGCGCCGACTCACCGGCCGTGTGGTTCTCGAAGACCATGTCGGGAGCGTGCATCGAGATGATGGCGTCGAGGTCGTGGTCGTTCCAGGCGTCGTTGTAACGCCCGATCGCCTCCTCGAGACTCTGAGCCGAGTCGTCTCCCACGGGAAGAGGATATGTTCGCTTCCCGGAAGAGACAAGGGGAATAACCGGAGGAGGAGCGATGGCCGAGGGCTACACGATCAAGAGCATCGACGAGTTCGAGGAGATGGAGGGGAGCGGGGGAGCGACCTGGCGGCTCGCCCGCAAGACGCTGGGCGCCGAGGCATTCGGCTTCAACGTCGTCGACATCGCAGCCGGCGGCGAGATTCCCGCCCACGATCACAGCGGAGACAACCAGGAGGAGGTCTTCATCATCCTGGAGGGCCAGGGAAGGATCGTCACGGACGGCGAGGAGCACGACGCTCCCGCCGGCACGTTCTGCCGCTTCGCGCCCGAGGTGAACCGGACGATCCGGAACGAATCGGACGCGAACGTCCGCGCGCTGCTGATCGGCGTGCCGGTCGACAGCGGCTACATGCAGATGCCCTGGGGCTAGGCGTCGGCCCAGGCTAGAGCCACGCCCCTCCCGGGGGCACTACCCGCAATTGCTCGGCCCGCTTGGCGGCCTCCTTGATACCGAGTTCTGCCACCGTCGCCGCGCCGCGCTGCTCGATCGCTTCCGCCAGCTCGCGCCAAGCCCTCCCGACGGGCGCGACCTTCTGCTCGAGCCCGCCGCCGCTCAGCCCGCTGAACTGCTCCGCCAGCGCCCTCGCGTCCTCAGCGGTCAGCTCTCCGAACGCCTTGTAGGCGTCGCCGACAAAGATTTCGCGGGCGAGCAGGTCCTCTTCGGGCATCCGCACCATTGTCGCCCACCGCCTGAATTACCGGCGCCTCATTGTTTTTCTTGACACCTCCCGAATCTGGGAGTAGGTTCGCGGCCCGGGGCATAGCGCCCCGGGTCGGAGAGGAGCCGAGGATGTGTTTGGCCATTCCAGGCCAGGTGGTGGAATTGGTTGACGAGACGAACCGCCTCGCGAAGGTCGATGTCGCTGGCGTCCAGCGGAATGTCAACGTGGGGCTCCTGGACGAGGAGGGCGAGGGGGCGGTACCCGGCGATTGGGTCCTCATACACGTGGGCTTCGCGATCTCCAAGGTGGACGAGGAGGAGGCGCGCGCCACGCTCAGCCTGCTGGAGGGCATGGGCCAGGATTACGAGCAGGAGCTCGAGGAGCTGAAGGCGAGCGTGATCGAATGACGAGCCGGTACTGCATGTGGACGCGGCGTCGCTTCCGTCCCGGCTGTGGCGAGAGGAGCCCCGGAGAATGACCGACCGCCTCATCCCCGATTGCGAGCACACGACGGGATGCATCACCTGTGGGGATGAGGCGATCGAGATGCGGGTAATCCGCATCGACACTGAGCGCGAGCTCGCCCTCTGCGCGACGGAGGGCGACGGGGAGCGCAGCACAGTCGAGATCGCCCTGGTGGCGCCCGTCTCCGAAGGAGACCAGCTGCTGGTCCACGCCGGCACGGCGATCGCGCATGCCACGAGCGAGGTGGCGCGATGACGATGCGCTACATGGACGAGTTCCGCGACGCCGAGCTCGGCCGGGCGCTGGCGGGGAAGATCCTCGAGGCCGTCGAGCCGGGCCGACACTACAAGCTGATGGAAGTGTGCGGCGGGCACACGCACTCGATCTACAAGTACGGCATCGACGACCTGCTCCCCGAGAACGTGGAGCTGGTCCACGGCCCGGGATGTCCGGTCTGCGTGATCCCCATGGGACGCGTCGACGACGGGATCGCGATGGCCACGGAGAACGACATCATCTTCACCTGCTTCGGCGACATGATGCGGGTGCCGGGGTCGGATCAGACCCTGACCGAGGCGAAGGCCGACGGCGCGGACATCCGCATGGTGTATTCGCCGCTCGACGCCCTGCGGCTCGCGAAGCAGAACCCGGACCGCCAGGTCGTCTTCTTCGCAATCGGGTTCGAGACGACCGCGCCCTCGACCGCCTTGACCCTGAAGCGGGCTCGCGCCGAGGGCGTCGCCAACTTCTCGTGCATGTGCAATCACGTCACGATCGTGCCGCCGCTGCGGGCGCTGCTCGATTCCCCGGACCTTCGGCTCGATGGCTTCATCGGCCCGGGACACGTCTCGACGGTGGTCGGCTGCCGCCCCTTCGAGTTCATCCCGAAGGACTACGGGAAGCCGGTCGTGGTCGCGGGGTTCGAGCCGCTGGACATCCTCCAGGCGATCCGCATGATCCTGGCCCAGCTGGGCGAGGGCCGCTGCGAGGTCGAGAACCAGTACAGCCGGGTGGTCCCATACGACGGAAACCCCGCGGCGCTCAAGGTGTTGTCGGAGGTCTTCGAGCTGCGGCCGCACTTCGAGTGGAGAGGACTCGGGTTCATCTCCCAGAGCGCGCTCCGGCTCAGCGACGCTTACGCCGAGCTCGACGCCGAGCAGCGCTTCGGGGTGCCCGGCGTGCGGGTCGCCGATCCGAAGGCGTGCCAGTGCGGCGAGGTGCTGAAGGGCGTGATCAAGCCCTACGAGTGCAAGGTCTTCGGCACGGCCTGCACGCCGGAGCACGCGATCGGGACCTGCATGGTCTCGCCGGAGGGGGCCTGCGCCGCCTACTACAACTACGGCCGCTTCGCGCGAGAGAAGGAGCTCGTCTGATGGATTCCGCCGTCTCCGAGCGCGAGCGCAAGGTCCTCGACATCATCGAGACCGCGCGCGCCAAGCGCCCGCGTTTCAAGGACGAGACCGTGACCATGGCGCACGGCGCCGGTGGGAAGGCGTCCCAGACGCTGATCGAGGGACTGCTCGTTCCCGCGCTGGCGAAGGAGGGCGAGACCCTCGAGCAGATGGGGGATGCCGGCGTGGTGACGATCGACGATGTCGGAATCGCGATCTCGACCGACAGCTACGTCGTCCGTCCCATTCGCTTCCCCGGCGGCTCGATCGGCGAGCTCGCCGTCAACGGCACCGCGAACGACCTGGCGGTGTCGGGCGCGAAGCCGAGGGCCCTGAGCCTGTCCCTGATCCTCGAGGAGGGGCTGCCGGCGGACGACTTGCGCGCGGAGGTCGAGGCGATCGCATCGGCGGCCGAGGCCGCCGAGGTCGAGATCGTCACTGGGGACACCAAGGTCGTCGAGCGCGGCCACGCGGATGGCATGTACATCTGCACCGCCGGGATCGGCAAGCTGGATCCGCGGGCGGCCCTCTCACCCCAGGGGCTCCGGCCCGGCGACCGCGTGCTCGTCTCAGGCACGGTCGGCGACCACGGCTCGGCGATCATGCTCGCGCGGGACGAGTTCTCGCTTGACGCCGAGATCCTCTCCGACACGCGTCCGCTCTGGCCGGCCGTCGACGCCCTGCTCGAGGCCGCCGGAGAGTCCCTGCACTGCATCCGCGATGCGACCCGCGGCGGGGCGGCCTCGGTGCTGAACGAGCTGGCCCGTTCGTCGGGGGTCTCGATCGGCGTCCGCGAGGCCGATGTGCCGGTCAACCCCGCCGTCGCCGGCGCGGCCGAGATGCTCGGCATCGACCCGATGTACGTCGCCAACGAGGGGAAGCTGGTGGCGTTCGTCGCTGCGGAGCGGGCGGAGCAGGCTCTGGCAAGCCTGCGATGCGTGCCCGGCTGCGAGGACGCGGCGGAGATCGGAGAGGTGAAGACGGAGCCGCCCGGGATGGTGCTGGTGGAGACCGCCTTCGGCGGCCGGCGAGTGATGGACCAATTGGTGGGCGATCCGCTGCCTCGGATCTGCTGAGAGCTTGATCGTGTAACCGACAGGAGGAGAGATGGCCAACGCAGTGGAGTTCGTTCCAGACCAAGCCAAGACGGAGGCGGTGGAAGCCCATGTCATCTGGATGACGACCGGCCTCAGCTGCGATGGCGACTCGGTCGCCATGACCTCGGCCGTCGATCCCAGCCTCGAGGACATCGTCACCCAGGCGATCCCCGGGATGCCGAAGGTGATCGTCCACAACCCGGTGCTCGCCTACGAGAACGGCGACGAGTTCATGCAGGCCTGGTACGACGCCGAGGCAGGCAAGCTCGACCCGTTCGTCCTGATCGTCGAGGGCTCGATCCCGAACGAGGAGCTCTCGGGCGAGGGCCACTGGTCGGCGATGGGAACCGACCCGCAGACGGGCCAGCCGATCACCACGAACGAGTGGGTCGACCGCCTGGCGCCCAAGGCCGCCGCCGTCGTCGCACTCGGCACCTGCGCCACCTACGGCGGCATCCCGGCGATGAAGAACAACCCGACCGGGGCGATGGGGGTGGCCGACTACCTCGGCTGGGACTGGAAATCGTCCGCGGGCCTGCCGGTGGTGAACATCCCCGGCTGCCCGGTCCAGCCAGACAACACGACCGAGTCCCTGCTCTATCTGGCGATGCACCTCGCGGGGCGGGCGCCGGTTCCCGACCTCGACGACGCGCACCGGCCGACCTGGCTGTTCGGCCGCACCGTCCGCGAGTCCTGCAACCGGGGCGGCTTCTCGGAGCAGGGCGAGTTCGCGACCGAGTACGGCTCCGATCACCGCTGCATGGTGAAGCTCGGCTGCAAGGGGCCCGTCGTGAAGTGCAACGTCCCGATCCGCGGCTGGCAGAGCGGGGTCGGCGGCTGCCCGAATGTCGGCGGCATCTGCATGGCCTGCACGATGCCCGGCTTCCCCGACAAGTACATGCCGTTCATGGACGAGGACCGCTGGGGCGGCTTTGCTTCGACCCTCGAGAAGTTCACGATCGGACCGATCGTGCGCGGCTTCCGCAAGCGGAACATCCGCAAGAAGTTCGACGTCGAGCCGGAATGGAGGAGGCCCGGCAACCAGCTCAGCAGCGGCTACAAGTCCCGATCCGCCGGCTACGCGCCGCCCGGGTCCTAGGCGATCAACTTCGAGAGAAAGAGGAGAGAGACCAACATGGCAAGCACAGAGACTCCGACGACATCGAAGAAGGTCGCCGTCAAGGAGATGTCCTGGGATCCGATCACCCGGATCGTAGGCAGCCTCGGGATCCACACTGAGATCGACTTCGACGCCAAGAAGGTGGAGAAGGCCTACTCGACCTCGATGATCTTCCGGGGGTTCGACATCTTCATGAAGGGGATCGACCCGCGGGACACGCACTTCATCACCAGCCGCATCTGCGGGATCTGCGGCGACAACCACTGCACCACCTCGTGCCTCAACCAGAACATGGCGTACGGCGTGAAGCCGCCCGCCCTCGGTGACCTCGGCTACAACCTCGCCGAGACCGCGGACTACATGTTCGACCACGCGATCTTCAACGACTGCATGGCGAACGTGGACTTCTGCGAGCAGATGGTCAAGGAGACGAACCCCACCCTGCTCCAGAAGGCGGAGCAGACGGCGGCGCCCGGTCAGGACATCCACGGCTACAAGACGATCGCCGACATCATGCGGTCGCTCAACCCGTTCACCGGCGACTTCTATCTGGAGACGCTGCAGGTGGCCCGCTACACGAGGGAGATGTACTGCCTGTTCGGCGGACGGCACACCCACCCGTCGACGATCATGCCCGGCGGGGTGTCGGTGGACATCACGCACCAGACCTGCACGGACTACTACGTGCGGCTGATGCGGTACATCGACTACGTCAAGCGTGCGGTGCCGATGCACGACGACCTCTACGACTTCTTCCTTCAGGAGTTGCCGGGGTACGACATGGTCGGCTACCGCGACACCGACCTGGTCTGCTGGGGCTACTTCGACGACCCCGACTACGTCGACTACGACTACCGCAACATGACCGAGTGGGGGCGGAAGCGCTACATCACCCCCGGCGTCGTGCTGAAGGGCGAGCTGATCACGACCGACCTGGTCGAGATCAACCTGATGATCAGGATCCTGCTGGGGAGCTCGTACTTCGACGACTGGACGAACGAGGAGACGTTCGTCACCGAGGATCCGCTCGGCAACCCGGTCGACAAGCGCCACCCGTGGAACAAGGTGACCCTGCCGAAGCCGCAGAAGCGCGACTGGCAGGACAAGTACAGCTGGGTGGCGTCGCCGCGGATCTACGACCAGCGCAACGACGCCTACGTCGCCTGCGACACCGGCGGCGGGCCGTTCGCCCGCTCATGGGTGACCGCGAAGGCCGGCCTCGTCGACTTCGGCTACGCGAAGGCGACGGGCGAGAGCATCAAGATGGTCCTGCCGAGGACCGCCTCGAAGCCCGAGATGGAGCTCGAGTGGAAGATCCCGGAGAAGTCGAACGCGATCGAGCGCGACCGGGCGCGCACCTACCACGAGGCCTACTCGGCCCTGATCGCCCTTCACAACCTGGAGCGGGCGCTGACGGAGGTGCGTGAGGGCCGGACGAAGTCGTGGAACGACTTCAAGGTGCCGAAGGAGGCCGTCTCGGTCGGCTTCTGCGAGGCCGCCCGTGGCGTGCTCTCGCATCACATGGTCATTCAGGACGGCAAGGTCGCGAACTACCAGCCCTACCCGCCCACCCCATGGAACAGCAACCCGCGCGACACCTACGGGACGCCGGGGCCATACGAGGATGCGGTGCAGAACACGCCGATCTTCGAGGAGAACGGCCCCGAGAATTTCAAGGGTGTGGACATCATGCGGGCGGTGCGGAGCTTCGACCCGTGCCTGCCCTGCGGCGTCCACATGTACAACCAGCGCGGTGGCCAGGTCCGCAAGGTGACCCACACGCCGACCGGCCTCTCCTGATCGGCGCGAGGAGCGAGCTATGCCAGGCGAGAGATCCGAAGCGGTCAGCCCCGAGGCCCTCATCCAGAGGGTCGAGGAGCTGACCGCGCAGGTCGAGAGAATCCCCGACGCGGGATCCCGCCGGGCCGCGGAGGACCTGATGGCCGCCGTGATCGACATGTACGGCCTCGGACTGACCAGGATCGTCGAGATCCTGGATGCGGACCAGAGTGCGGCCGACATCAAGCAGCGGCTGGTGGACGACGGCGTCGTCGCCAGCCTGATGCTGATCCACGATCTCTATCCCGTTTCGATCGACGAGCGCGTCGCCGAGGCGCTCGACGGCGTCAGGCCCTACATGGAGTCCCACGGCGGCAACGTCGAGCTGATCTCGCTGGAGGACGGCATCGCCCGGCTCCGCCTGGAGGGCAGCTGCGACGGCTGCCCGGCGTCCTCCTCGACCCTCGAGCTGGCGATCAAGACGGCGCTCGAGGAGGCCGCCCCCGATCTGGTGAGCATCGAGGTGGAGGGACTGGACCAGGACCTGCTGAACCCCGTCGACGTCACCGGCGCGGAGCTGCCGGTCGTGCAGGCCGGAGGGTCGAACGGCGGCTCGGCGATTCCGGCACCGCCAGGCTCGTCGGGATGGCACGAGCTGAACGGAGAGCTCGACGGCCTGGGCGAGGACGAGCTCACCAGGATCGACGTGGGTGGCACCCCGATCGTGGTCGCCAAGGTCGAGGGATCGCTGCTCGCCTACCTGGATGCCTGCCCGGGCTGCCAGGCCTCGATCGCGTCGGCCGAGCTCGACGAGGGCATGCTGGTCTGTCCGGGCTGCGAGCGGCGCTACTTCCTGCCGCGCGCCGGGCGGTCCCTCGACGACGATCAGCTCCACTTGGGACCGGTCCCCCTGCTCGCCTCGGAGGTGGACGGGGTGAGGGTGGCGCTGGCGAGATGACCGGCAACGGGCGGGCCATCGACGACGCGGTGGCGGCCCGGAGGCGGACCAACGTGATCTCCGGGCTCCGCGGCATGCGAAGCGAGACGCCGTCCGGCACGGAGAGGCTCCCCGGCAACGGCTCCGCCGGGCCCGAGGAGCGGTGCGACGTCTGCGGGGTCGAGATCCCCGACGAGCACGAGCACCTGCTCCACCTGGGCGATCGGAGGATCCTCTGCGTGTGCGCCACCTGCTGGGCGCAGCGCTCGGCCGACCCGGAGCTGCGGCCAACCGGAACCCGCGTCGTCTGGCTCGAGGGCTTCGATCTCCCGGACGAGCTCTGGGCCCGACTCGAGGTGCCGATCGGCCTCGCCTTCTTCATGCGCAGCACCTCGGTGGGAGGGATGGTGGCGATGTACCCGAGTCCCGCCGGCGCCACCGAGTCCGAGCTGAAGCTCGACGCCTGGGACGACCTGCGGTCCCTCAACCCGGAGCTCGACTCGCTGGAGCCCGACGCCGAGGCGCTGGTCGTCAACCGCATCTCCGAGACACCTGCGTACGTGATCGCCCCGATCGACGAGTGCTACGGGCTGGTCGGCGCGATCAAGGTGAGCTGGGAGGGGATCTCGGGCGGCGACGCGATCGAGCGCGCCGTCCCGACCTTCTTCGAGCGCCTCCGGCAGCGCTCGGGCGAGGGGAGATGACCGAGCCGGTCCGACAGGCACGGCCGAACGGCGCGCCACATCGCCGGCCACCGGAGGTCGAGGCCGACACCGGCCGAGCGCGGCTCGCCGGAGACGTCGGGCAGGCCCGGCGAGCCGAGCCTGCGGCTGGCGATCTCGGAGGTCAGAGCGATCCCGCACGCGGCGGCGCCCACCCTCAGGTTCACCCTGGCGGTTGACGACGACTCGGGCCGGGAGGTCTTCATGGCGGGCCTGAGCGTCCAGATCCAGATCGAGCCGGCGAAGCGAGCCTATGACGCGGAGTCCAAGGAGAAGCTCACCGAGCTCTTCGGGGACCCGCACCGCTGGACCACCACCGCGCAGCGGATGCACTGGACCACCGAGACGGTGCTGCTCCCGTCCTTCACAGGATCGACCACGGCGAACATCGAGGTCCTCTGCAACTACGACGTGGAGCTCGCCGCAGCCAAGTACTTCCACTCGGTGACCGACGGCGAGATCCCGCTCGCGTTCCACTTCAACGGCAGCGTCTACTACTCCGCCGAGGAGGACCGCCTCCAGATCCTCCAGGTGCCCTGGGACACGACCGCCGACTTTGCGCTGCCGCTCTCCATCTGGACGGAGATGATCGACTCCTACTACCCCTACCGCGGCTGGGTCCCCGTGCACCGCGACACGCTCGACGCGCTGCAGCGGCTCAAGGCCCGGTCCGGCGCCCCGACCTTCGACGCAGCGCTCACCGAGCTGCTCGCCAGGGAGAGCTTCGATGAATAGCTCGATCGAGGAGCTGGTCCGGTCGCTGCTCTACGAGGGATACGCCCTCTATCCCTACACGCCCGGCGTGAAGAACGCGACCCCGACGCCGTTCGGGATCGTCTACCCGCCCGCCTACGCCGATGCCCAGCCGGCGGCCTTCTCGATGCTGCGGCTCGAGGCGGTGCTCGCGGCGGGCCCGGACGCGCGCCTGGACGGCACGGTCCTCTTCCTGCAGGCGAGCGGCGAGCGCCATGAGGCCGGGGAGCGCTCGCTCGAGCTGGGACCGGTGACCCTCGCGGAGCTGGCGCGCGGCCCGGTGCGGGAGCGGTTCAGCTTCCCGATGGAGGGCGGCGAGCTCAGCGGGCGCATCGCGATGCGCGCGGAGCTCCTGGGAGGAGAGCTGGCGCACCTGCGGCTCTGCGTCCACAACGAGACCGAGCTGCGGGCCGATCCGGTCGAGGTCACCCGCGGCGAGGCCCTCCATCACAGCCTGATCTCGACGCATCCGCTGCTGGAGGTCGAGGGCGGGCGCTTCGTCAGCCCACTCGAACGGGAGGGCGCCGAGGGTGAGGCCGCTCTGGCGAGCGAGCCCCTCAACACGTTTCCCGTCCTGCTGGGCGATCGGGACGCCGCGATACTCGGCGCCGCGATCATGCTTCCAGACCATCCCGAGCTGGCGCCGGAGAGCCTCGGCAACCTGTTCGACAACACCGAGATCGAGGAGGCGCTGCTCCTTCACGTCCACGCCCTGTCCGACGACGAGCGCAGGGAGATCGCGGGCCAGGACTCCGCCGTGCGGGAGATGATCGAGCGGGCGGAGGCGACGACGGGCGATGACATCCTCGGCCTCCATGGGCGCCTGACGTACAAGGAGCCCGAGTTGGACGAGGCCGCCTCCTCCAACGGGCATCCCCCGACGCCGCCCCCGGGCCTCGACGAGGTCCAGGGCGAGCGCGAGGTGGCGGCCGCGGGCACCGTCGTCCGGCTCGGGGACAAGATCGTCCTGAGGCCGGGGACCGAGGGGGACGTCTACGACAAGATCCTGCACGGCCGCACCGCGACCGTCGAGCGGATCTACCGCGGCTACGACGAGCGCATCTACCTCGGCGTCACGGTCGACGATGACCCCGGGCAGGAGCTGCTCCGGGAGACGGGCCGCTTCCTGTTCTTCTTCGCGGACGAGGTGGAGCCGGTCGGATGAGCGAGCGCCTGCCTCAAATGCCCGACCTGGCGAGCCTTGACGAGCCGCAGCTGCCTGACATGGAGAAGCAGATCCTGGTGGCCGGGGTCGGCAACGCCTGGCTGGGGGACGACGGCTTCGGGGGCCACGTCGTCAACCGGCTGATCGAGATGGGTGTGCCGCCGGGCGTCCAGGTCCAGGACTTCGGCTCGGGGGGTCTCGACCTTGCCTATGAGGTGATGCGCGGCTACCACGCCATGGTCCTGGTGGACGTCAGCCAGCAGGGCGGGAAGCCGGGCGACGTGTACGTGATCGAGCCTGACCCGGCGGAGTTTGCGCCGATCGAGGACGGCGAGGCGATCAGCCCTCACGGAATGGATCCGCAGACCGTGCTGCGCTTCGTCAACACCGTCCACGGCTGGCCCGGCAAGGTCGTCGTGGTCGGCTGCGAGCCGGCCGACGTCGAGAATGTGGCGCTGGAGCTCTCCGAGCCGGTCCGCGCCGCGGTCGACCGCGCGGCCGCGATCGTCCTCGAGGAGCTCAACAAGCTGCAGTCCGACGCGGCCTACGGGCCGAGCTGACCATGCACGAGCTCTCCCTCGCCACGGGCATCGTCGAGACCGTGATTCGTCACGCCGACGGCCGCCGGGTCACCTCGGTCCAGATGAGGATCGGGACGCTGCGCCAGGTCGTCCCGGACTCGCTCGACTTCTACTTCGGGATCTGCTCGCGCGACACCGTCTGCGAGGGCGCCGAGCTCGAGAAGCGAGATCATTCCCGCGAGGCTGCGCTGCAACTCGTGTGGCCGCGAATGGGAGCTGGATATCCCCGACTTCCGCTGTTCGTCATGCTCGACGAGCGATGTCGAGGTGATCGCAGGCACCGAGTTCGAGGTGGAGTCGATCGAGGTCAGCGAGGACAGCGTGGGCCAGGACAATCAAAACGACGCGAAGGAGGAGGCGGGATGCATCGCACCAAGGTGAAGGTCGCAGAGGACGCCCTCGACGCGAACACGACCATCGCTGAGGCGAACCGGCACGATTTCGATCACGCCGGAGTCCGGGTGATCAACCTGATGTCGGCTCCGGGCGCCGGCAAGACCTCGCTGCTCGAGGCGACGCTGCCGGGGCTCGAGACGCGGGTCGGCGTGCTCGAGGGCGACGTTCAGGGGTCGATGGACTCCGACCGGATCGCGCACCTGCACGTCCCGGTCGTTCAGCTCAACACCGACGCCGGCTTCGGGGGGGAATGCCACCTCGACGCCAACATGGTGCGCTCGGCGCTCCCCGACCTGGAGCTCGACGAGATCGACCTGCTCGTGATCGAGAACGTCGGCAACCTGGTCTGCCCGGCCGAGTTCCGGGTCGGCGAGGACGCGCGGGCGATGATCTGCTCCGTGACGGAGGGGGAGGACAAGCCCCTCAAGTACCCGCTCATGTTCCGGACCTGCGAGCTAGTGGTGGTCAACAAGATCGACCTGCTCCCGCATCTGTCCTACGACCTCGAGAGGCTGCGCCACAACCTCGAGTCGGTCAACCCCGGCGCGCGGGTGATCGAGTGCAGCGCCCGGACCGGTGAGGGAACCGAGGCCTTCGCCGAATGGCTCTCGGGGGTGGCGGCGAGGGAGGCCGCCGCGGTTTGACCGTGGCGGCGGCGGGGCGGCTGGACTCCCTGCTGGCTGAGAGGACCGAGGCCAACCGGGCCTTCTTCGCCGCGAGGGCCGAGGAGGTGGCGCGCTGCTGCCACCGGATGGCGGAGCGGTTCGCGCGTGGCGGCCGCCTGGTCGCGCTCGGGCTCTCACCTGCGGCGCGCTCCGACGTCAGGCACGTGGCCGTCGAGTTCGTCCATCCGGTGATCGTCGGCAAGCGCGCCCTGCCGGCGATCGGCCTGTCGCGCGAGGGAGGCGCGCTGACGGCGCAGGTCGATCTGATCGCCGAGCCGGACGACATCGTGATCGCCTTCGGCACCGACGAGCCCGGCGCCGGGGAGGCGGTCGAGGCGCTTGGGATGGCCCGCCAGCGGGGCTGCCAGACGATCGCCGTTCTCCGCGTGCGGGGCCGAGTGGGAGTTCGAGCCGCCGGCCGAGGACCCCTTCGTTCGCCAGGAGCTCGCCGAGACGCTCTACCACGTGCTCTGGGAGCTGGTCCACGTCTTCTTCGAGCACCGCGGCCTGCTCGAGGGCCGGGAGGCGGGCCCCGTCCACGACACCGGGGCCTCGAGCTTCCTCTACCCCTTCCTCTCCGAGGGCGAGACGGGGCTGGACGAGGTGATCGAGGACGTGCGCTCGAACGTCCTGATGAAGGCGGAGGAGGTCGGCGAGCTGCGGGAGCGCACGATCAACGGGTCTCGCGACGAGCTGCTGGCGGCCGCGGCGGACCTGCGCTCTCTCTTCGACCGCGGCGGCAAGGCGCTGGTGTTCGGCAACGGCGGCTCCGCCACCGACTCGATGGACCTCGTCGCCGACCTGCGGGCCGCGCCGCAGGGATGGCCCGCCCGGGCGGCCCTGGATCTCACCGAGGACCCCTCGATCCTGACCGCGATCGCCAACGACATCGGCACCGAGGCGATCTTCCTCCGCCAGGTGATCGCCTATGGCCGCGAGGGCGATGCCGCGATCGCGATCTCGACCAGCGGCAACTCGGTCAACCTGATCGAGGCGCTCGCCGAGGCGCGGCGGCGGGAGCTCGCCACCCTCGCCTTCGTCGGATACGACGGCGGCCGCATCGCGTCGGAGGGGCTCGCCGACCACGTCATCGTCACCCCGTCCCAGCACATCCCGCGCATCCAGGAGGCCCAGGCGAGCGCCTACCACGCGCTCCGTGAGCTGATCGAGCTTCGATGAGCGTCGGATCGAGGCAGCGGCTGCGGGTTCGGGTCGAGGGGACCGTGCAGGGCGTCGGCTTCCGTCCCTTCGTCTACCGGCTGGCCGCCGAGCTCGGCCTGGCCGGCTGGGTGCTGAACGACTCCCGGGGGGTGCTGATCGAGGCCGAGGGGGAGCCCGGAGACCTCGCCCGGCTGCTCGAGCGGCTGCGCTTCGATGCGCCCCCGCTCGCGGTCGTCGAGCGGGTGAGTGACGAGCCGCTCGACCCGACCGGCGAGCCCGGCTTCCGGATCACGGAGAGCGAGGACCGCGGGAGCGCCGACGCGGCCGTCTCGCCCGATGTGGCGACCTGCGAGGACTGCCTCGCCGAGGTGATGGACCCGCGGAACCGGCGCCACCGCTATCCGTTCACGAACTGCACCAACTGCGGGCCGCGGTTCACGATCGTTCGCGGCGTCCCGTATGACCGCCCCCTGACGACGATGGCGTCGTTCGAGATGTGCGCCCGGTGCCGGGCCGAGTACGAGGATCCCGCTCGACCGCCGCTTCCACGCCCAGCCCAACGCCTGCCCGGACTGCGGGCCCTCGCTCCGCCTCACCGATCGCGCGGGACGGGCCGTCGCCGACGGGAACGAGGCCTCGCTCGAGGCGACCGCGCTGGCCCTCGCCGAGGGCCGGATCGTCGCGATCAAGGGAATCGGCGGATTCCACCTCGCCTGCCGGGCGGACGACGAGGCCGTGGTGGCGGAGCTCCGCGCCCGGAAGCACCGGGAGGACAAGCCCTTCGCCCTGATGGCGCCCAGCGCCGAGCAGGCGCTCGAGCTGGTCGAGCTCGACGATGCCGCGGGCGGATTGCTCGTCTCGCGCGAGCGCCCGATCGTGCTCGCCCCGCGCCGGCCGGATGCGCCGGTCGCTCCGTCGGTCGCGCCGGCCTCCCGCGAGCTCGGCGTGATGCTGCCCTACTCGCCGCTCCATCACCTCCTGCTTGGCGGCACGGGTGCCACGCTGGTCCTCACCAGCGCCAACGTCTCCGACGAGCCGATCGCCTTTCGCGACACCGACGCCCTGGAGCGGCTCTCGGGCATCGCCGACCTCTTTCTGCTGCACGACCGCCCGATCGAGACACGGACCGACGACTCGGTCGTGCGTGTGGTCGCGGGGCGGCCGCAGTTCCTGCGGCGCAGCCGCGGCTACGTCCCGCGCGACCTGCCGCTCGACGTCCGCCGGCCGGTGCTGGGGTGCGGCGCCGAGCTGAAGAGCACCTTCTGCCTGGCCAGGGACCGACGGGCCTGGGTCGGCCACCACATCGGGGATCTGAAGAACTACGAGACGCTTCGCTCATTCACCGAGGGGATCGAGCACTTCGAGCGCCTCTTCGCGGTCAGGCCGGAGGTCGTGGCGCACGACCTCCATCCCGAGTACCTCTCCACCAAGTACGCGCTCGAGCGCGACGGGGTCGAGACGGTCGGCGTGCAGCATCACCATGCCCACCTCGTCTCATGCCTGTCCGAGCACCGCGAGACTGGCCCGGCCGTCGGCGCGATCTTCGACGGCACGGGCTACGGGACGGACGGGACGGTGTGGGGAGGGGAGCTGCTGCTCGGGGACGCCACGGGCTTCGAGCGCCGCGGGCACCTTCACCCGGTGCGCATGCCCGGCGGCGAGCGGGCGATCCAGCAGCCCTGGCGGATGGCCTGCTCATGGCTGCTCGAGGCCCTCGGGCCCGAGCCCACGCTGCCGCCGCTGATCGCCCCGCACGTGTCCGCCGAGGAGTGGCGGAAGGTCGGAGACCTGGCGGCGAGCGGGCTCGCCTCCCCGCTCACCTCCAGCGCGGGGAGGCTGTTCGATGCCGTCGCCGCGCTCTGCGGGATCAGGGCCGAGGTGAACTACGAGGGCCAGGCGGCGGTCGAGCTCGAGGACATCGCCGATGCATCCGAGCCCGGTGAGTACCCGCTGCCGGGCGACGATCCGCTCGACGCCCGCGAGACCGTTCGGGCGATCCTGGCCGACCTGGGAGCGGGGGTTCCTGTCTCCGTGGTGGCGGCGCGCTTCCACAACGGCGTCGCCCGCGCCACCGCTCGGGCCTCCGCGCGGATCGCGGAGGCCGAGGGAATCGATCGGGTGGTTCTCTCCGGCGGGGTCTTCCAGAATCGCCTGCTCCTCGAGCGAACCACCGAGGCGCTGGAGCGCATCGGCCTTCGCGTGATCACCCCGAGGCTGCTGCCGCCCAACGACGGAGGAATCGCCTTCGGCCAGGCGGCCGTGGCTGCGGCGAGCTCCTAGCCGCCGAGCGGGAGCTCAGGCGAGCGGGCTCCAGCGAGAGGACCAGCCGGGGGCGAGACGCTGCCGAGCCGCGACGCGGCCACGGCGATACGAGGGAGGGTGGGGGCCCATGGCCCACGGATGCCAGCCGAGGGTTCCGTAGGCCTCGCGCAGCTCCGCCTTGAGCTCGCCGCGATGCTCGCCGCACGCGTACCGCGCCCGTCCGTAGATCCCGTTGCCGCTCCAGGAGAGCCAGTTGCCCGGCTGGACGTCGAGGTACTCGCCGAAGAGCAGCTCCTGGAGCGTCGCCTCCAGCCCCCGCTCGGTCATGCCCTCGGCTCGCTCACCGCAGTACTCGCACCTGAAGATCAGCCGAGACGGCACACGATCAGGTTACTCCGGCGTACCAGAGGCCGAAAATCAATCCGAACGTCCCCACCAGGGGGATGAGGATCCCGCGGTAGACGGGCTCGATCGCAGGCCGCGTCAGGACCCAGGCGAAGGCTGCGGTGAACGCAGCCATCGAGACGAGGGTGGCCGGCGCGAAGACCGCGAGCGCCGCCGCCGCCTCCAGCCTGCCGGGGAGCCCCGTGAGCAGGAGGACGGCGACCGCACCGCTGCCGGCGAGGCCGTGCAGCAGGCCGATGCCGAAGGCCTGGGCCGGCGTGCGCGCGGTCGCGTGCCGATGATCGTGCCCGTGCTGCAGGTGGCGGTGCGCGGAATCCTCGTGCTGGTGACGACCCGCCCGGTAGTCGCCGCGGAGCCATTTCCACAGCACCCGCGCCGCGAGCAGCAGGATCACGGCCCCGATCGCCTTCTCGGCTCCGGACTCGAGCCAGGAGGGCATCTCCGACTTGAACGCGATCAGGGGGATGCCGACCAGCAGCAGGGTCGTCGCGTGGCCCAGCCCCCACCAGGCGCCGAGCCGGGCGGCGACCCGCGTGTCCCCGTCCTGGGAGGCGACGAGCGAGGTGACGGCCACGAGATGGTCCGGATCGGATGCATGGCGCAGGCCCAGCAGGAGCGCGATCCCGAGCGCGACGAGCAGGGGCGCCCCGGAGAAGAGCCCGGTGAGCCAGTGGTCCGCGGATTCGAGCGGGACGAAGAGAGGATGGAGGTCGATCACCGCGCTCGCTCCTTCGCGCACTTCGGACAGAGGCCGGCGACGGGGAAGTGGTTGAACCGCGCCTCGTAGGAGAAACGCCGCCGGATCAGGCTGCGCACATCGTCGAGCTCGGAGGGATCGACGGCGATGTGGGCGCCGCAGGAGTCGCAGAGCAGGTACTCACGCGGGCCGAGGGAGGCGCGCGCGTAGAGGCCGGGGCCGTGGCCGAGGTGAACGTGGCGGATCAGGCCGAGCCGCTCGAGCGCCTCCAGGTTGCGGTAGACCGACCCCAGGTCTGATCGGCCGCCGAGCCTCCCGAGCAGCTCCTCCGCCGAGAGCGGTTCATCCGCCTCCCAGAGCGCCTCGATCAGCAGGCGTCGCGCGGCGGTGACCCGGAGTCCCCCGTCGCGGACCGCCGCCATCGCCGCGTCCAGGTCGCGAGCCTCGATCGGTGGGACTGAGTGAGCGAGCGTCACGCGAACCGGACCCTATTGCGAAGGCCTCGCAATAGCAAGTGCCTAGGTCAGTGGGGCGTTTGGGCGGTGGCGCGCCGGGCATTCCGTCCCCATGGACCGGAAGATGCTCGGCATCTACCTGAACGATCACCTGGCCGGTTCGGTCGTCGGCAAATCGCTGGCGCGGCGCTTCGAGCGCCAGAACCAGGACAACGACTACGGCCGCCCCATCGGGGAGATCGCCCGCGAGATCGAGGAGGACCAGGCCGCACTCGTGGAGGTGATGGACCGGGTCGGCGTCCGCCGCAAACAGGTGCGGCTCGCGATCGCGCGCATGGCCGAGCTCGGCATGCGGCTCAAGCCAAACGGCAGGCTGGTCGGCTACTCGCCGCTCAGCCGGGTGATCGAGCTCGAGGGCCTCACGGTCGGGATCACCGGCAAGCTCGAGCTCTGGCGCTCGATGGGGGCCCTGGAGAACGGCTCGCGGATCGCCGAGGTGGACTTCGAGCAGCTCGCGGCCCGGGCCGAGGACCAGCGCGACCGCGTCGAGGACCTCCGGGTGAGGGCCGCCCGCGAGGCGCTCGGCGGCGCTACAGGCCGGGCTTGATCGTCATATCGAGCACCGCCAGGATGAGCAGGACCAGCTCGATTCGCGAGACGAAGAAGATCCGGTTGAGCCGGCGCTGATACTCGGCGTCATCGGGCCCGCGCTCTTCGACCAGCTTCCCGAGCCGACCTGACTCTGGGCCGAGGTAACCGGCCCCGGCGATGAAGGAGAGCAGCCAGACCACGAACCCGAACGTGACCCATCCCTGGCCGAGGTCGTAGGCGCCGCTGGACTCGTGCAGCAGGACGAAGCCGAGGACCACGAGGAGCAGCGCGGCGGGCACCAGGATGCGGGTCCCATACCACTCGATCTCGCCGGCGAGGTAGACAAGCCGGTCGCCTCCCGCTCGCTTGGAGCGGATGACGAAGATCTGAATCGCGACGTCGCTCCCGACCCACACCACCGCGAAGAGGATGTGGAACGCGAGGAGCCACTTGTACGCGTCGCTGCCGACTACACCGAGGAGCATCGGGCGCGGGAGCCTATCCGCGGCCGCCGTCGGAACCGGGAGCCTAGGCCGGTTTGGGCAGCGGAGGCAGAGAGGTGGTGCAGACGCCGATGCCAAAGCCCTGCACCGCCGCGCCGCCGGAGTTCAGGGCGTCGATGGCCAGCGCCTGCAGGGCCAATGCCGCGCGAGGCTTGTGATGGCGCAGCGCACGCAGATCCTCCGCCGTGTACAGCGCGTATTGCCGCAGACCGGCTATCCACTGCGCGACCGCGGCTTCGTCGCCGGGCGCGGGTGGAATGAGGGCAAGCTGCTCAGCGGTCGAGCCGAACGCTCGATTGAAACCCGCGAGCAGTCGCGTGAGCCGGTTGATGAATCGATTCAGAGATCGATGGATCTGCTTCTTCGTTTGCTCCGCGGCGCCCGGCAGCGGCAGCGGGGACGAGGCGTTGGGGCTGAACAGGCTCTTGATCTTGGGACCCAGACGTCCAGAGCTTCGCGGAGACTGGCTGCAGATCTGATCGACCTGGGCCACGTACTCGGCGCGAGTCGTGGCGGCGCCGGCGGGCACGGCTGCGATCGCCAGCACGATCGACGGGATCGCGACAGCGATCAGACCCAGCGCGATGGGCCGCCCTCCGGTCGCCGCGATCCCTCCTGTGGCCTACGAGAATTCTTCGAGGGAGCGCATCTGCCGGCGCAGCTCGTGGTCACGCTGCTTGGCGGGAACACCCGATTCGCCGGTCACCGCCTCGTTGTGCGTCACATCCACGATCGCCCGGAACCGCTCGGTCTCCGAGCCGGGGCTTGAGGCTTCCCCGTCGCCCTTCGTTCCCATATCTGCGTTGTTCTGCGTCTTCATCCTTCTCCGTTGATCCCTGCCATTCCCCAGGACTTCTTCCCCGTTCGCCTTAGTTCTACCAGCTTTGTGAGCGTTTGCTTAACGCTAGGTAGAACCGCTCACCAGGCTGAAAGTAGCGCTGCAGCAGGCCGGAAGGGGCGGCGGGCTGCATTCGCAAATTGCGGACAAAGCGGAGAGGACATCGGTTCCAACCGGCGCGGTGCCGGGTAGCGCCCCGCCTATAATCCCCGCTCCCGTCGGTCCAACCCCGTCGCGCGCCCGCTCGAAGAAGGCGCGGAACCGGAGTCGAATTGAAGAACTCGTCCCCCCAGCGTGAGCGCTTGTCGCCCGAGCGCGCCTACCGGCCACTGGTCTCTCCTCCGAGCGTGGAGGACAAGGACGCCTGCGCGATCTACGCCTCGGTCCGACGCGACGCGACGCCGAGCCACGAGCCCGTCACGCTCGCGCTCGAGTCGCTTCAGAAGATGCTCCACCGCGCCGGCAACGTCGACGGCGAGGGAGACGGTTGCGGCCTCCTCGTCGACATCCCGACGAAGATCTGGGCGGAGGAGGTCCGGCAGGGCGGGCACAACCCCTCGCTCGCGCTCGATGACGCCTTCGCGGTCGCCCACGTGTTCGTCGAGCGCTCCCAGGACCTGGAGAAGGTCCGCCATGGCGCCCGCGAGTTGCTCGGCAAGGCCGGCTTCCGGATCCTCGCCGAGCGCGTCGGCGCCGTCGACTCGGCCGCCCTCGGGCCGACCGCCCGTGAGGAGGAGCCGCAGTTCTGGCAGTTCGCCGGCCTGGTCCCGGAGGCGGCCGACGCGGACCGCTCCTGCTTCAACCTGAAGGTCGTCCTCGAGGAGAAGCTCGACGTCCACGTGGCGTCCTTCTCCGGGAGGACCGCCGTCTACAAGGTGATGGGCAACCCGAAGGTGCTGGGTGGCTATTACCCCGACCTCTCCGACGAGCGCTTCGAGACGATCGGAGCCTTCGGGCACAACCGCTACTCGACCAACACCTGGCCGTCGTTCACCCGGGTCCAGCCCTTCGGCGTCCTCGGCCACAACGGCGAGATCAACACGATCGAGCAGCTCCGCCAGGAGGCCCGCATGCTGGACGTGCCCATCGGCGAGGGGAACTCGGACTCACAGGACCTGAACCGCACGATCGAGACGCTGGTCCGCCGCCACGGCCTTTCGCTCGCCGAGGCGATGGAGATGGTCGTGCCGCCGATCGTCGACGAGATCGCCGGGCTGCCCGAGGAGCTCCACTCCTTCTACATGTACCTGCGCCAGACGATGGGGCCCTACGCCCAGGGCCCGGTCGCGCTGATCGCTCGCCACATGGACGAGTGCGTCTTCTCCGCGGATGCGATGGGGCTGCGCCCGCTCTGGCAGGTCGAGACGAACCACGACTACATCTTCAGCTCGGAGCCGGGTGTGGTCCCGCTGGCGGAGATGACCTCCGAGCCCAAGCCGATGGCGCCTGGCGAGAAGTTCCTGGTGCTGATCGACCGGGATCAGCGGCGCTCAACGATCCACCCGCATGCCGAGATGCTCCAGCGCGTCCGCAAGAGCTGGCTGCAGCGGACCGGGGTGGACGAGGTCGCGCCGTATGACCGCGCGCTCGAGACTGGCGGCCCGCTGGAGGGGCCCGAGATCCCCGGCTACACGGATGCCGGCCCGGAGGACCCCGTCCAGGTCGAGGACCGGGTGCTCGCCGGGTTCGGCTGGCAGCGCGACGACGTCAAGCTCGTCCAGCAGATGGCCGACAACGGCGCCGAGCCGATCGGCTCGCTCGGCTACGACGGCCCGCTGGCCGCGCTCTCACCCGAGCGGCAGAACCTGGCCGACTACTTCAAGGAGACCGTCGCCGTCGTCACCAACCCGGCGATCGACCGCGAGCGCGAGATCGAGCACTTCTCGACCCGCGCCGTCTTCGGCCGGCGGCCGGTGCTCGGCGATCCGTCGGAGGACAGCCAGACGGTTGAGACCGACTTCCCCGTGATCCTCGGCGGCCATCACGACCTCGCGCCGCTGCCCCACAGCTCGTATCGCCGGATCGCGCACGAGCAGGGCACCTATGTCCTGGAGGATCTCTGGGCCGCATTCGGCGATCGCGCCAAGGCGATCGACATCGCGCTGCTCGAATCGGAGACGACCCAGGGTGCGATCGAGCGCCTGCGTCAGGAGGCCGTCCGCGCCGTCACGGAGGGCGCCGAGCTCCTCGTGCTCACCGACCGTACCGTCTACGACGGCGAGCGCCGCTACATCGACCCGCATCTCGCCACCTCTGCGATCGACCAGGCGCTGAAGCAGTTCGGCGTCGGTGACGGCGAGGTGAACCTGCGGCGGCGCTGCTCGATCGTCCTGCGCTCAGCCGCGATCCGCAACGTCCACGACGTGATGATCGCCCTCGGCCTCGGGGCCAACGGCGTCTGCCCGTACGTGATGGTCGAGGTGATCTGCGTCGACGACTACGAGAATGACGTCAACAACCTCTGCGCGGCGCTCCGCAAGGGGATCGAGAAGGTGATCTCGACGATCGGGATCCACGAGGTCCGCGGCTACGCGCGCCAGTTCTCCTCGATCGGGATCAAGCCGGAGCTCGCCGAGATCTTCCACACCGAGGCGTTTGCCGCGACCGATCAGGGCGGTATCGGCTTCGCGCAGCTCGATGCCGACACCGATGCCCGTCACCACATCCTCACAGGCGACGAGGAGGCCAAGCCGGCGAAGACGTTCCGCTTCTACCCCAAGGTCTACAAGGCGGCGATCGCTGCTGCCAACGGCTCGGCGAGCTTCGACGAGTACTCGCAGAAGGTGCGCGAGCTCGAGGCCCAGAGCCCGATCTCGATGCGGCACATCATGGGCCTTCGGAAGGAGCCCGACCGCGAGCCGGTCGACCCCTCGCAGGTGGACGCTTCCGTCGGCCACCACGACTACCCGGTCGTGATCAGCTCGATGAGCTTCGGCTCACAGTCCGAGCCGGCCTTCCGCGCCTACGCGGAGGCGGCCAAGGCGATCAACATCCTCTGCATCAACGGGGAGGGTGGGGAGATCCAGGACATGTACGGCAAGTACCGCAAGTGGCGCGGGCAGCAGGTCGCCTCGGGCCGCTTCGGTGTCTCGGCCGAGATGCTCAACTCCTCCTACGTCGCCGAGATCAAGATCGGCCAGGGCGCGAAGCCCGGCGAGGGCGGGCACCTGCCCGGCAAGAAGGTTTCCGAGAAGGTCGCGTCTGCGCGTAATGCCACCCCAGGCACCGACCTGATCTCGCCCTCCAACAACCACGACCTCTACTCGATCGAGGACCTCGCGGAGCTGATCGACGAGCTCAAGACCGTCAACCCCGACCTCCGGGTGTCGGTGAAGGTCCCGGTGGTCCCCAACATCGGGACGATCGGGCTCGGCATCGCAAAGGCCGGGGCCGACATCATCACCCTGAGCGGCTTCGAGGGCGGCACGGGCGCGGCGCGCCAGCACGCGCTCCGGCATGTCGGCCTGCCGTCGGACATCGGAACTCGGGCGGTCCATCGCGCCCTGATGGAGGCCGGGATCCGCAACCGCGTCGAGATCTGGGCGGACGGCGGCTACCGGCACGCCACCGACGTCGTGAAGCTCCACTGCATGGGGGCGAACCGGGTCGCCTTCGGGACCCTGGCGATGGTCTCGCTCGGGTGCACGATCTGCCGCGGCTGCCAGCTCGACACCTGCCACGTCGGCATCGCCACCCAGATCGAGACCGTCGAGCAGGCCCAGGAGCACGGCCTGAAGAAGTTCACGCCTCAGGCCGTCGGCTCGGCGGCCGAGAGCTCGGCGCGCTTCTTCCAGGCGATGGGCGAGGAGGTCAAGGCCGTCGTCGGCTCGCTCGGCTACGACCGCGCCCAGGATCTCGTCGGTCGCTACGACCTGCTGGAGCAGATCTCCCATCACGACAGGATCGATCTGGCGCCGCTGATCACACCGCTCGAGGAGTTCCTCGACCTCGAGCCGCTCGACCTCCCGGTCGAGGAGGAGGCGCTGGTGGAGGCTCGCGCCGAGGCCGGCCTGGTCCGCGCGAAGCCGATCCGGATGGAGCCGAAGCAGGCATCCCACGAGATCGCCCAGGTCGCCGAGCGGGTCTTCGACGGCTCTTGCGTGAGCGTCGAGTTCCCGCGGCGCACCGACGCCAACGACCGCGTGCTGGGTACTGAGCTCTCGGGCGCGATCGCCCGCGCCCGGATCTACGACGGCGCCCCGGAGGGCACCGAGAACGACGAGCTCGCCGAGCTGGTCTTCAACGGGGGCAGCGTCGCCGGGCAGGGCTTCGGCGCCTTCAACGAATGGGGCGTCACCTGCCGGGTCGAGGGCGGCGCCCAGGACGGTGTCGGCAAGACGATGCTGGGCGGCACGGTCTCGATCCTAAAGGGCAAGAACGCGGACGGTAGGCGCGTCAACGGCTCGGTCGGCAAGTCCTTCGCCTACGGCGCCCAGCGCGGCCGCCTCTTCGTCCAGGGCTCGGCCGACTCGCGCTTCTGCATCCGGCTCTCCGGGGCGGACGTGGTTCTCGCCGGCGAGCCCGAGGAGCCGGTCGACGACTCCAGTGGGTGCATCGTCGACCGGGCCAACGCCAAGGGCTTCGCGTTCGAGTACATGACCTCCGGTCGCGCGGTGGTCCTCGGGGACATCGGCCCCTGGGCCTGCGCCGGCATGACCGGCGGCCGCGTCTACGTTCGCATCAGCGACGAGCTCAACCTCGACCGCGACAAGATCCACGGCCGTCTCGGCGAGGGCGCCAAGGTGATGCTGGAGGAGCTGGACGCCGAGGGCCAGCTCGACATCGAGGACCTGCTCGGCCACTACGCAAATGAGCTGCGGTCGACCGACCAGGCCGACGAGGCAGATCGGGTCCTGGGGCTCGCTTCGAATGCCCAGCAGAACTTCCTGATGATCATCCCGGAGAAGGTTCAGGCGGATCCGAGCATCTCGACGGAATAGGCGGCTGTCAGCTGGGTAACATCGGGCGGCTCACCCGCGATCCGGTACGCCGGACCTGTGTTACCGTCGAACGCGTGGGAGCTCCGCGTCTGTGCAGGCGGGTTTCGTGTTCTGCTTTGCTCGCTTCGCTGTTGCTCGCGGCCTTCCTGCCACTCTGCGCCGATGCCTCGGTCACCGTCGGAAGCGACCTCAGCCAGACGCCTCAGACGACCCCTCTCGACTGCACGCCGCTCTCGGCGCCTCCGTGCACCATGCTGCTCACAGCCGTCCACGCGGGCAACCCGTTCCCGCGTAAGTCCCCGGTGAGCGGGACCGTGTTCAGGTTCGGCATCAGGACGGGGGCCGCCGAAGAGGTGGTCGCCTTCCGTCTGGCCGAGACCGACGGGACCTTCCCCGGCAAAGAGCGTGGGGCCGGCACCGGTCCGGCGGTGAGCCTCGCCACCCCGGGCACCTACGAGATTCCCGCCAATCTTCCCATCAAGGCCGGGGATTTCGTCGGAGTTGACACCTACGCACTGGCCGCCTACTCGACCTCCTGCGCATCGGCCTCCTCGGGCGGCTTCACCTTCTACCACCCGCCCCTGGTGGACGGCGGGCCGTACCAGGCCGCCGATGCGAACAGCGCCTGCGAGCTCCTCGTCAACGCCGTGGTCGAACCGGCCAACAAGTTCGTGGTCGCGCCACTGAAGCTGAAGAAGAAGAAAGGGATTGCTCTCCTCACCCTGACCCTCCCCAATCCCGGATCGGTGAGCCTGGCCGGCCCAGGCGTCATGGGACTACAGCGCACCCTCGGTTCCGCCGGCCCGTTGACGCTTCCGATCAAGCCCGCCAAGAAGGGGAAGAAGGCCCGCAGGCTGAGAGGGCGCCTCAGGCAAAAGGGCAAGGCCAACGTGAAGGTCTGGGTGACCTATGTGCCCACCGGCGGATCCGCCGACACCGAACTGCGCAAGGCGAAGCTGGTCCTCATGCACCGGCGGTGACTGTGGTTGGTACCGGCCGGAAGCTGGCTGACCCGCGCCAAGCCGCTCGGGATGATCTCGAAGGAGCAAGTTTCCGACATGCCGGCCGACGGCCCGGTGTCGATCGCCTATGACGGCTCCGAGCAGGCCCGGGAGCTCATCGCGGAGGCCGGCAATCAGCTGAGGACCGACAGGAAGGCCATCGTGCTCGCGGTCTGGGAGCCGATCGAGGTGGGCGCAGCGGCCTCGGGTACGTGGCCATGGGAAGCGTCGCGACGGCAGTCGCGCATCACGCGAAGATCCCCGTCTTGATCTGCCGCGAGGCGGGCTAGTCGTCGCCTGACTCACCGTCGCCGCCCCTGGGCGGCTCCGGGACCGTCACGGTCGTCGTCAACGGGGGTGTGGTCCTCGTCGTCGTGGTGGTCCTCGGGGGGCTCGACTTGGGGGAAGCGGGGGAGAGCTCGCGGCCCGCGGTCGGGGACTCCGAAGAGATCCCGATGTCGGTGCTCACGGCACGGGTCGCGAGAAAGGCGATCGCGACCGCCACCAGCAGCCCGAGCACGGCCAGGAGGGGCCAGCGCAGCGACGAGGCGCTCACCGGGACTCCTCCGCGGATGTCGCGACCGGCGCTCTCGGCAGTCCGAGTACGGCCCGCACGCCGCCGCCCGCACGGTTCTGGAGCGTCACCGATCCGCCCCACTCGCCGGCCAGCTCACGGGCGATCGATAGGCCGAGGCCGGTGCCGTTCGTGCCCCCCCCGGCGCTGCCGCGATGGAAGCGCTCGAAGACGGCCTCCTCCTCGCCGGGCTCGAGCCCAGGGCCTCGATCGCGGACCTCGATCTGGGCGGGTCCCGCGACGATCTCGATCTCCGAGCCCGGGGGTGAGTACTGGATCGCGTTCTCGACGAGCACGTCCAGGGCGCGCTCGAAGTCGGCACGCGCGCACACGCACTTGCTGGGCTCGCCCGAGCGCGTCAGAGTCAGGCCGATGCCCGAATCGCCGGCGGTCTTCCTCCAGCGGTCGGCGATGCGCTCCGTGGCCGTGACCACGTCGAACTCCTCGACCGGGCTCTCGCGCTCCCCCGCGCGGCTCAGGATGAGCAGCTCGTCGACGATGCCGGACAACCGGTCCACCTCCCGGATGCCGGCGTCCACTCCGGCGGTGCGCTCGTCGCCGGCTGGAAAGATATCCCGCAGCTCCTCGAGCTGGAGCCGGATTCCCGTGAGGGGCGTGCGCAGCTGATGAGAGGCGTCGGCGACGAACTCCTGCTGGCCGCGCAGCATCCGTGAGACTCGCGCGGTCATCCGGTTGAAGGAGCGGGCGAGCGA
This sequence comes from uncultured Solirubrobacterales bacterium, assembly GCA_963728875.1. Taxonomy (GTDB): domain Bacteria; phylum Actinomycetota; class Thermoleophilia; order Solirubrobacterales; family 70-9; genus DASUPK01. The sequence continues at coordinate 176,661 of CAVSLJ010000001.1, read as the reverse complement.
GCGCTGCTCGCTGCTGCCCTCGATCAGGGCGGTCGTGGTCAGATCCCCCTCCTCGACGCGCCGCGCAGCGTCCTCGAGGCGCCGGATCGGGCGGGATGTCTCGCGAGCGATGAGGGCGCCGGCCACGACGCCGAGAGCGAGCACGAGGGCGCCCAGGGCGGTCAGGCTGAGGATCGCCTTGCGGGTGGCCCGGTGAACCGCGCCGACGCTCTGCGTGACCCGGACGGCGCCGACGATCCGGGTTCCATGCCGGATCGGCACGGCGGTGGCCAGGAGCTCGGTGCCCAGGGTCTGACTGCTGCGGGTCTCCTGGACCGTCCGGCCGCTCAGGGCCGCGGCGATCTCGGGCCGGGACGCGTAGCTCGAGCCGAGCTCACTGGGCCCGGCGCTGTCGGCGACCGCGCTGCCGTCCGCTCCGACGACGATCACCCGCCCCCGCTGGCTCTCGGCGGAGCTCTCGACGAGGCGCTGGAGTGTCCTGACCTGGCCAGGGTCGAGCAGCTCCGGAGCGCTGGCGGCCACCAGGTCCGCCTGGTTTCGCGCCTGGGCCTTGACCTCCGAGTCGACGCGGTCGCCGAGGCTGACGGCGAGCGGCACCCCGAAAGCGATCAGCGCCAGGAGAAGCAGGTACGCAACTGCGATCGTGAGGCGGGTGCGGAGGCTTATGAAACGGTCTCCGGTTCGACCAGGCGGAAGCCGACGCCCCGCACGGTCTCGATGAAGCGCGGATTCGAGCTGTCGTCACCGAGCTTCTGGCGCAGCGTCCGAACGTGGACGTCAAGCGTCTTCGTGGAGCCGAACCAGTTGACGTCCCAGACCCGTGACATCAGGTCCTCCCGGGTCACGACCTGGCCGGGGTGCGCCATCAGCTCCGCGAGCAGGTCGAACTCCTTCCGCGTCACGTCCACGGGCTTCCCGGCGAGCTCCACTGACCTCGTCCCGGGATCGAGCCGGAGCGCCCCGACCTCCGCCGGTCCCTCGGGGGCCGAGGAGGTGCCTCTGGCGCGGCGCAGCACCGCCCGTATCCGGGAGATCAGCTCACGCGAGCTGAAGGGCTTGACCACATAGTCGTCGGCCCCGAGCTCCAGGCCGAGCACGCGGTCCATCTCCGTTCCGCGCGCGGTCAGCATCACGATCGGGACCTCCGAGCTCTTCCGCAGCGTCCGGCAGACGTCCGACCCGTCCCCGTCGGGGAGATTGAGGTCGAGCAGGACCAGGTCGGGATCGAACTGCTCCGCGAGCTTCAGCGCCTGGGACGCCGTCTGGGCGATGACGGGCTCGAAGCCGTTCCGCCGCAGCGCCTTCGAGAAGGGCTCGAAGATCGCCGCCTCATCCTCCACGAAGAGGATCTTCCTGGGGGGCAGCGGCTCGGCCATCGAGCCAATGTAACGCCGCAATCCCAATCTCCGGGCGGCGCCGTCGATCCTTTCCCGACGCTTTACCGGGACTTCTCACGGCCCTAAGCCTCGCCCGCCGACACTCGCCCTCTCAACCACTCAGATGAAGGAGCGACTGATGACCGACTGGAGAACCAAGATCGCTGTGTTGGCGGTCGTCCTCGGCCTCGGCGGCCTCGGCGGCTACGCGATGAGCGCCAACCGTCGCGCAGGCGATCCGGCGGCGGCCACGCCGGCGGTGCCGACCACCCAGGTGATCAGGCGCACGGTGCACAAGAAGCCGAAGCACAAGCGTTCGGCCGGCAGCAGCCCCGGTTTGACGGCTGCACGCAGCTTGACCAGCGCCCCCGTTTCAAGTGGATCGAGCGGATCGTCGTCCTCGAGCCCGCCCGTCTCGACCGGCAGCAGTGGATCCGGTGGAGGCGGCGGTGCCGTCCATACCGGCAGCAGCGGCTCCGGCGGCGGCGGCGAGAGCGAAGGCGGCGGCGAGCACGAGGGCGGCGGCGAGGGCGGCGACTGAGCCCTTCCCCTCTCTTTACCCGGCCTTCTCGGGCCACTTGATGGCCGAGGCGCACACTGGATCGGCAACTCAGAGAAGTCCGAAGGAGACACCAGATGAGCGCAATCAGAAAGAGAATCGCGGCGGGCGCCGTCGTCCTGGCCCTCGGTGGCCTCGGCGGCGTCGCCTGGGCGAACAACCCGGCGGCGCAGCACGCGACGCCCGCCGCGATCGTCTCCACCAACCACGGCGGCTCGACCACGCGCCCGGTCTCGACCGGCACGAGCGGAGCCGTCGCGACCCCCGCGGTCAACACCCAGCCCTTCCCGGGCGCCACCTCGGTGGGAGGCCGGCGCGATGACTAGGCGCCGGCCTTCCGCGTGGCCGACGGTGCTCGGCGCGATCGCGCTGTTCGCGGTCGTCTTCCAGCTGCTGCTCTTCCAGGCGACGCCCGGCGGAGCCGGCTCGCTGCTGAGCGGCATCTCGCTCGGAGAGAACGAGGGGCTCGGCGACGACGGCGGACCGACCAAGTCGGTCTCGGCCGCCCCGAGCCGTCAGCAGGCCCCCGCGCCGGTGGTGAGCTCGACCTCATGACCGCGACGAGTCAGACACTCGCCCAGCACGGCTGGTGGCTGGCCAGCCGCGCCTCCGGAGTGGTGGCGCTGGCGCTGGTCACGATCTCGGTGGGGATCGGCCTGGCGATGGCGGGCAAGCTCGCCAGCAAGCCCGGCGCGAACCGCAAGCTGATCGCCATCCACGAGCAGACCGCTCTCGCCGGCCTCGTTGCGATCGCCGTGCACGGCCTGACCCTGCTCGGCGACCCGTGGCTCAACCCGGGCCTGTCGGGGATCGTCGTGCCGTTCACGATGGCCTACAAGTCCCTCTTCACGGGGCTCGGCATCCTCGGCGGCTGGCTGGCGGCGCTGCTCGGACTGAGCTTCTACGTCCGCCGCCGGATCGGGCCCGCCTTCTGGCGCAAGGCCCATCGGGCGACGATCGTCGTCTACGTCCTGGGCGTCATCCACACGCTGGGCGCCGGTACGGACGCGTCGAGCCCGTGGCTCTACTGGCCGATCGCGATCACGGCTCCCGCCATCGGCGCGATGTTCGTGGCGCGTGTCGCGCACGGGATTCGCAAGGGACGCGAGCGCAAGCGCGCCGCTGAGGAGCGGCGCCGCGAGAAACGGCGCGAGCGACGTCGGGAGCAGCTCAACCCGCCCGCTTCGCGGCCGCGCCCGGCCCTGACAGGCGCCGTCATGGAGGAGTCCGCATGAGGAAAGGAACTGAGATGGAGAACCGAGGAGTCGTGATCGTCGGGGGAGGGCTCGCCGCGCAGCGCTGCGTCGAGACCCTCCGCCGGCGGGGCCACGAGGACCCGATCAAGGTGATCTGCGGCGAGCCGGAGAGGCCGTACGACCGGCCTCCGCTCTCGAAGGACCACCTCGAGGGAGAGCTCTCCGACGAGGAGATCGCCTTCAGGGCCCCGGACTGGTACGAGGACAACGAGGTCGAGTTGGTGCTCGGCCGCCGGGCAACGAGACTCGATGCGAAGAATCACCGCCTCGAGCTCGACGACGGCAGTGACATTGCCTTTGACCAGCTCGTCATCGCCACGGGCGCGGCGGCGCGCAGGCTGCCGCCGCTCGAGGGCTACTCGAACGTCCACTACCTCCGCACGCTGGCCGATGCCCGCCGGCTGCGCGGGGAACTCCGCGCCGGTGCCCGCCTGGCGATCGTCGGCGCGGGCTTCATCGGCCAGGAGGTCGCCTCCACCGCCCGCAAGGCGGGCACCGAGGTCACGATCGTCGAAGCGCTGCCCGCCCCTCTCACGGGCGTGCTCGGCGAGGAGGTCGGCCTCTGGCTGATGAGGATGCACGACGAGGAGGGCGTCGACGTCCGGCTCTCGACCAAGCTCGAGGGCGCGCGCGGAAACGGCTCGGTCGAGGAGCTCGTGCTCTCCGGCGGCGATCGTCTCGCCTGCGATGCCGTAGTCGTCGGGATCGGGGTCACGCCCGATGCCCGCTGGCTGAAGGGAAGCGGGCTGGAGACCGACGGGGTCGCCACCGACCACGCGGGCCGCACCTCGATCCCGGACGTCTGGGCCGCGGGTGACGTGGCCAGGGCCTTCGACCATCGCCACGGCGAGCACCGCCGCTCGGAGCATTGGGACGCCGCGGCCCGCCATGGAATGGCGGTCGCGCGCGCAATCACCGGCGAGGAGCCGGATCCGCAGCCGCTGCCCAGCTTCTGGAGCGACCAGTACGGGCTGCGCATCCAGTACTTCGGCCATGCGGAGGGCTCCGATGCCGCCCATGTCGAAGGCAAGCCAGGCGACCGGGACTTCGCCGTCGTCTACGCGCAGGAAGGGAGCCCCGTCGGGGCGCTCGTCGTGGGGAGCCCCAGGGCCTTCGCGCGCCTTCGCAAGGAGATCGAACGGACTTACGAGGAACGAGCCAACGGAAAGGAGAAACGATGAGCTACATCCCCAAGGTCGACCGCAGCGCCTGCAGTGCGCATGGCGACTGCGTCGACATCGCACCCGAGGTCTTCGAGCTGGGCGACACCGCCGAGGTGATCGGCAGCGGCCCGGACAAGAAGATCCTCAAGGCGGCCAAGGCCTGCCCGGCGCTGGCCATCGAAGTGATCGATTCGGAGACCGGCGAGGTGGTGTACCCGTGACTGACACGGCGACCGACGGGCGGACCAGGCGGCCGGCATTTCTGCCGACCGTCCTGGTGGCGCTCGCCTGCTTCGGCGTCACCTTCGAGTTCCTCGCCCTGCAGCTGCAGGCCGGGCGCGATCCCGCCCTCAAGGCTTCGGCCAGCGCCCCGGTCCCGGCCAAGGTGAGACCCAGACGCAGGATCATCATCACCACGGTCATCCCGGCGGCGACCGGCGGCACCTCCCAGACCACCTCGAGCAGCGGAGGGTCGGTCAGCGCTGCCGCCCCCGTGACGAGTTCGACGTCATGAGCTGCCACGACCTCACTTTCGACTCGATGGGCTGCGAGGTCCGCCTGCTGATCGGCGACCCGCTCCCGGGATCGCCGCCGCCCTCGGAGGCGGCGAGGCGGGCGAAGCTTTTCATCGAGCTTTTTGATGCGGCCCTCTCGCGCTTCAAGGCGGACAGCGAGCTGACCGCTTTCAACGAGGACACGCGAGAGACGGTTTCGGCGTCGCCTCTGCTTCGCCAGGCGGTCCAGGCTGGCCTCTGGGCCGCGCACCGAAGCGGCGGCCTTGTCGATCCAACGCTGGGCGGAGCGATCGTGTCCGCCGGATACCGGGAATCCCGCGCCGGGGTGGCGCCGGAGCCGCTCGCGGAGGCGCTGGCGGGCGCGCCGGTGCGCCGGCCCGCTCGGCCCCGTCCGGAGGCCGAGTGGCGCCTCTTCGAGGTAGACGATCAGGCCGGCACGATCCGCCGCCCGCCGAGAGTGATCTTCGACACCGGCGGCTGCGGGAAGGGCCTGGCCGCGGACCTGGTCGCCGAGCATCTGCGCGGCTACTCGCGGTTCGTCATCGACTGCGGCGGAGACGTCCGGGTGGGCGGGTTCGGGGCCCAGCTCGATCCGTTCGGGGTGCACGCCCGTCATCCGATCGACGATGAGACGGCGGCGATCTTCGACGTCTCCTCCGGCGGGATCGCGACCTCCGGTCTCGACATGCGCCTGTGGAAGCGTGAGGACGGCGGCTTCGCCCATCACCTGCTCGACCCGAAGACGGGGGAGTCGGCCTGGACCGGACTGGTCGGTGTCACCGCGCTGGGGAGGACGGCGCTCGAGGCCGAGACACTCTCCAAGGCGGCGCTGCTCAGCGGCCCGGAGGTTGGACGCGAGCTGCTCGTGGAATACGGTGGGATGCTGGTCCACGACGACGGTCAGGTGGAGATCGCCGGCCTGCGGGCGGTCAAGCTGGTGGGCCGGCGGAGCGGCCTTCCCGAAACGTTGCTCGCCGCCCCCTGAGCCGATACCTGCGAATCTAGCCGTCGCCGGGGGAATGACGCCAGAGCCCACCAATCAGGAGGAAGCACGAGCGGAGCCCGCGACCGCCGAGGAGGCGTTCACGCGGCTCGAGGACGTTCAGCGCGTCACCGACGCGACCCTCGCCTACCTCGATCTCGACGATCTGCTTGCGGAGCTGCTCGAGCGGGTGACCGACATCCTGAAGGCGGACACCGCCGCCGTGCTGCTGGTCGAGGACGACGGCCGGACGCTCGCCGCCAGGGCGGCGAAGGGGCTCGAGGAAGAGGTGGAACGGGGATTCCGCCTGCCGGTCGGGCGTGGCTTCGCCGGCCGGGTTGCGGCGGCGCGCGAACCGGTGGTGATCCCCGATCTCGACAACTCATCGGTGCAGGTGGTCAACCCTCTGATGCGCGAGAAGAACGTCCGCTCTCTTGTCGGCGTTCCGCTGATCGTCGAAGGGAAGGTGGTCGGCGTCCTGCACGCCGGGAGCCTGACCCCGCGCGAATTCGATGCCGGCGATGTCCAGTTGCTCCAGCTCGTGGCGGATCGCGTCGCGCTGTCGATCGAGCGCTCCCGGCTCGCGGTCCAGGGCCAGATCGCGGAGACCCTCCAGCGGAGCCTGCTACCCCGGAGCCTGCCCCGCCTGCCCGGCCTGAGCATGGCCGCGTGGTACCTGCCCGCCGTGGAGGAGACGGCGGTCGGCGGGGACTGGTTCGACGCGATTCAGCTCGATCACCGCAGGCTCGGCTTGGCGATCGGCGACGTCGCGGGCCATGGGATGGCCGCGGCGACCTACATGGGCCAGCTGCGGAGCGCCATTCGTGCATACGCGCTCGAGGTTGAGCGCCCGGCCGATCTGCTCGCCAAGGTCTCGCGCTTCGCCGACGAGGAGCACTCCCGGATGGCCACGCTCATCTACGCCACGCTCAATCTCGACACCTGGATCGTTGATTTCGCGCGGGCGGGCCATCCCTATCCATTGCTGATCCGGACCGACGGCCCACCGACCTTCCTGACCGATGCGGGCGGGCCGCCGCTCGGCACCGGAACGGTGGGGGACTACGACCAGCAGCGTGTCAAGCTGGGCGCGGCCGAGACGCTCTTCCTCTACACAGACGGGCTGATCGAGCGCCGCGGCCGGACCCTCTCCGAGGGCGAGGCGGCTCTCGTGGATGCCGTGGCCGCGGCGCCCGACGAGCCCGAGCTGCTCTGCCGTTCGGTCATCCAGGGGCTCACGCGGGACATCGAGCCCTCGGACGACATCGCGGTGCTCGCCGTCAGGGCGGTCGGTCTAGACGACCACCTCGAGGTCGAGGTGCCCGCCGAAGCCGAGCAGCTGGCGACCGTCCGGTATCTGATTCGCCGCTGGGTGGCGGCCCAGGGCGGCACCGACGACGACTGTGCCGCCTTCGCGATCGCAGTGACCGAGGCCTGCGCGAACGCGGTCGAGCACGCTTACGGCCCGCGCGACGCGAACATCGGCCTCGGCGCGGCCTTGGTCGACGGCGAGGCGACCGTGACGGTCCGGGATCGAGGCGGCTGGCGCGAGCCTCGAGGCGGGACACGCGGGCGCGGGATCCCGGTGATGAAGGAGTTCATGGATGATGTCGTCATCGACACGGGCGAGGCGGGTACAACTGTGGAGCTGCACCGCAGGATCGGGGGCGAGCGATGACGCCTGAGCTCGCCCGGCTCTCGTTCGAGAGTGACGGCGAAGTGGAGCTGGCCCATGTGGCCGGAGAGGTCGACGCATCGAACGTCGAGGACCTGACCAGGCAGCTGCTCGAGGTGGTTTCCAACGACTCCCGGGCACTCGTCCTGGATCTGACCCAGACCAGCTACATCGACAGCTCCGGAATCAGCCTGATCTTCGACGCCGCCGCTCGCATGAAGAACCGCCGGCAGCAGCTGCGGCTGGTGGTCCCGCCGAACTCGTTCGTCAGCGAGGTGCTGGCGACCGTCTCGATGGCCGACTCCGTGCCGATCGACGGGCGGCTGGCCGACGCACTCGGCGCGGTGGGTTAGCCGGTACCCGCGGTCTCGATCACGCTGAGCGCGTAGCGCCCGATCTGCAGCTCATCCCCGTCCGCGAGCGGGCTCCAGTCGACGAGCTCCCCGTTCACCAGGATGCCGTTCATCGAGCGGTCATCGAGCACGCGCAGCGCGCCCTCGGGGGTCCGCACGACGACCGCGTGCCGGCGAGAGACGGTGGGGTCATCGAGCCGGATGTCGGCGGACCGGCTGCGGCCGATCCGCGACCAGCCGTCCGAGAGCTCGATCACGCGCGTGCGCCCGTCGGCGAACATCGCCAGGTACTTGCCCGGCTCGGAGATCGATTCGCGCACGCCCTCCAGCCAGTTCTCCGGCTTGGCGGCGGGGCGGGTGATGGCGATGTTCCTGAGGGTGGGTTGCTCGAACATCGACGAGCGCCGGAAGTCGGTGCCGCCGCAGTTCGGGCACTCGGGAATCGACTCGGCGGGCTCGAACGAGACCGGGAAGGAACACCCCTGACAGATGAAGGAGCCGACCCCACCAGCGGTCTCGCCCGCGTGGTGGAGTTCGTCGCGACTCTGTCCAGTCAGGGTCATCGGGGGTGCGGTCGATACTACTCGGGGTACTACCGAATGGCTAGTCGGTTTTCGGCACTGATACGGAAAGTCCACCTTTTCCAGGGACCTTGGCCTGGGAGTGTGCCCGGCGGGCCTCCGGACTAGAATCGCGCGCCCGTGGGGCCGATTTCGCTCACCGTCTCGATCGATGCTCCGCGCGAGCGGGTCTTCGACTTCATCTGCGATCTGGGGGTCAGGAAGGGCTGGACCGACCACTTCGCGAGCGAATTCCGGCTCGAGCGGATCTCGGCGCAGGGGCAGGGTGCAGGCGCGCGCTTCCGCGTGGACGCTCCCGCCGGCGTGCGCTACATGGAGACCGTGATCGCCGAGGCTGAGAGGCCGTTTCGCGTGGTCGAGCACGGGCGGGGAGGGCGCCTTGACCGGACTCCGATCCGAACGGTGTGGGAGCTGGAGGAGGGCCCCACCACGACGGTCAGGCTCACCTTCTGGACCGCGCCGCCGAGCGCCTTCGACCGGGTCAGGGAGATCGGGCGGACCCGGTGGTGGAGGCGGCGCTGGAATGGGGCGCTGCGCCGGCTGCGGGAGGTCATCGAGTCCGGCGAGGCCGTCCCGCGCACCGAGGTGGCGGGCGGCGACCGGCTGCCCGTCGGGTAGGCCTGGGTAGACTGCGCGCCCTCATGCGCCCCGGCAAACAGGGAGCCCTGGCACTAGTGCTGCTCGGTGCCCTCGCCGTTCTCGGCGTGGCGGGTTGCGGCAACGATCTGGGCAGGGAGGCGGACGAGGGAGTCCCGATCCAGCTCGGGGACCTCAAGTTCAACGTCCAGGAGACGCGATTCCTCAACGAATCGCAGTCCGACGACAAGGAGTACCTGGCGGGGCAGCAGCTGCCGACACCGCAGGGAAAGTCCTACCTCGGCGTCTTCCTGACGATCCACAACTCGGGCGACGACGCCGTACGGGTGCCCACGAACGCGGAGATGAGCGTCGTCGATACCACGGGCGCCGCCTACGCGTCGATCCCGAGCCAGACTGACTTCGCGGCCCCGCTCGGCAGCACGCTGGCGGGCGGCGCGGACATTCCGGCGCCGGGGACCGCAGCCGCCAACGGACCGACGCAGGGCGCCCTGGTCCTCTTCCTGGTTCCCGAGGGCGTCAGCGAGAATCGCCCGCTGAAGCTCGAGATCGAGACCCAGGGCGAGACGGGCGAAATCACGCTTGACATCTAGACCGGCGAGAGGGGAGCGCCCCGCCGGATGAGCAAGACCCAGCTCCAGGCCATCCTCGTCATCGGCGGACTCGGAGCGGCCCTGGCGTTGATCCAGCTGCTCGGCATCGCGGGCGGAGTGGTGGGGGTCGTCCTGATGGTCCTCTGCACGATCCTCACCGCCTCGGCGGCCCCGGAGCCGGACGCGACCGGCCTCAACTGGTGGGCGCTGATCGCGGGAGGCACGGCGCTGGCCCTGATCGGCGTCCCGCTCGGCCTGGCCCTGGAGGGCCCGGGAGGAGTGCTGACCGCGATCGGCGGCGGGATGGCGCTGGTGGGCGTGGCGTTCGGCTATCCGTAAGTGGCCACCAGGCCGCTGCACCTTGGAGCGAAGGGCGAAGCCCGTAGCGACTTATGTGGGGCGGCCGCTTGTGGCCGCGTTCTGATGGCGAAGCCGTCCCGTCGCTCGTGCGAGACGAACACCGGCGATGAAGAGCGCTCGCCCCGGTCACGGCCATGAGGCCACCCTGTTCATTGCCTGTTTTCGGTTGCCATGTCAACTTTTTGCCGGACGTCCGAAAACAAGTCGCCAACCGCTGGGATCTTCGACCCCTAGAGGGCTGAACCCAGGATCGTTCGCGCGATCGGCGCGGCCGTCGTGCCGCCGTCGCCCGAGGCGTCGATCAGCATCACTGCGATGGCCAGCTTGGGGTTGTTGGCCGGGGCGAACGCGATGAACCAGCCGTCGACGATCTGCTTCGCCGTGTCCTCCTGGCCCGGCGGAGGCGCCGGCTGGCCCGGCTTGGGGCCGAGCTCGGCGGTGCCGGTCTTGCCCGCGACCTGAACGCCCGGCAGGGCCGCCTGCGTGCCGGTCCCCTGGGTGACGACGGCGCGCATCAGCCCGGTGAGGACGCGGGCGTTCGCCTTGGAGGTCACCTCGACCGGCTTGGCGGCGCTCTTGAGGTTCGGGTCCTTGGCCATGTTGGTCGGGGATCGGATGCCGTCGTTGGCGACTGTCTGGGCGACCGAGGCCATGCCGAGCGGCGTGGCGAGCACCTTGCCCTGGCCGAAGGCGGTCACCGACAGGTCGGTGTTCGTGGGCTCGGCCTTCAGCTCGGCGGCGCTGGGAATGGTCATCTTGTTCGGCTGAGTTGCGGCCGTAGCCGAGGCGTTGTAGAGGCTGGGCGTCTGGTTGAAGCCGTAGTCCTCCGCGGTGTCGACGAGACGGTCCGCGCCGACCTTGACGCCGAGCGGCGCGAAGACGCTGTTGCACGAATCCGCGAAGGCTTCGACGAAGGTCCCGCCGCAGACCTCGTCGTGCGCGTTATGGACAACCCGTGCGCCCGAGTCGGGGTCCGGGTTGATCTCGGTGAGGTGGGGGAACGTGTCGGTGAGCTTCACGTCGTGTCCCTCGAGCGCGGCGGTGGTGGTGATCACCTTGAAGGTGGAGCCCGGCGGTTGCGGGGAGGAGTAGGCGGAGCCGGCGAGCGCGAGGACGTTGCCGTTGCGCGCGTTCAGCACGACCACGCCGCCCGACTGCCCGGCCAGCGCGTTGACGGTGGTCGATTGCAGGCGAGGATCGATCGTGGTCCTCACCGGCTGCCCAGGTGTGCCGTGAGCGGCGGCGAGCACACGGCCATTCGTCCCGGCCGGGACGTCGGGGAGCGGGGTTCCGGTCTTGACGGCGAGCAGCTCGCCGCTGGGCTGCCCGGAGAGCCTCGGGTTGAACGCAAGCTCGAGACCGCTGATGCCGGTGCTTTCGTTGCTCGGATAGCCCGCCTTCTGGAGCTTCGCCTGCTCGTCCGGGTCCGGTGCCCCGGTTTGGCCGGCGACGTCGATCGCGTCGGTGCCGAGCGGGGAGCTGCGGTCATCGACCGGGCCGGTTGCAAGCGGCACCCCGTGCCTCGCCATGATCGCGGCTCGCCTCCCAAGCTCCAGGCGGCGGCCGACGCGCTCGTCCGTCGCCAACCCCGGGAAGGTCAGGCTCGGGTTCCATGCCACCTTGCCTCCGTCCAGAGGAAGGCGGACGATCCCGTCGACCTCGCCGAACAGCCTGGTGCCCACCCCGACCCCCATGTCGACCACATCCGTGCCGTTGACGCTCTTCGGGCCGTCGGCGTCGCCCGGATCGATCGAGGTGGCGGTGGAGGCCTCCTGCGCGTCGGTGTAGGCGCCCTGCAGGTCCGCCGCGGAATACTGAGCCTGCGCGGCGTCGGAGAGCTCGTCGTGCATCGCCTTGAAGTCCTGATGGGCCCAGTCGTTGACGAAGCGCTGGGCCATGTCCCGCTCGGGGCTGCCCGCGGAGCTGATCACGCCGAAGATGAACGCGATCAGGGCGACCACCCCCAGCGGGAGGGCGCGTTGGCGCAGACGCCGCTGGCGCTCTGTGAGGGGTCCGCGCTGCGCTCGCGGAGGCCTGTTCGGCCTCCTCGGCGGCTGCGTCTCCCCGTCGCGGGTCCGTGACCGTGTCACGGGCGGATTCACGGTCGCAAAGGTAATGGCTCGTGCGCTTGTATTCGGGAAACCGTGACCGGCCTCGACTGGCTGATTCTCGTCTTTGCGCTGCTGATGGGCTTCTGGGGGTACCAACAGGGGCTGATCGTGGGCGTGCTCAGCCTGGGCGGCTTCGCCGTCGGCGCCTTCCTGGGCAGCAGGTTTGGCCCGGCCCTCCTCCCGGAGGGCTCCCATTCCCCCTACGCACCCGCCACGGCGCTGGCCGGCGCGCTGCTGATCGGCGGAATCGTGGCCGTCTCGCTGGAGGGGGTCGCCCTGAACGTGCGCCGCCGGCTGCTCGGTCCCCGCGGGCGAAGGCCCGGAGTTGCGATCGCGGAGTCCACCGCCGGCGCCGTTCTGCTGATCGGGCTGGCACTGGCGATGGCCTGGCTGTTCGGGGCGGTGGCGCTGAACGCCCCCGGCGCGAAGAGCCTGCGAACCGCCGTCCAGCGCTCGGCGATCCTGAAAGCCCTCAACGGGGCCTTCCCGCCCTCCAGCTCGCTGATCAACGCCCTCCACCGGATCGACCCGCGGGTCGCGGTCCAGGGGCCCAGCCCAGATGTCGCCGCGCCCGACTCGAAGGTCGCGCAGGACCCCGACGTGCAGGCGGCGGGCAACAGCGTGGTCCGTGTGCTCGGGACGGCGTGCGGGCTCGGGGTCGAGGGCTCGGGCTGGATCGCCGCGCCGGGTCTGGTGGTCACCAACGCCCACGTCGTCGCCGGGGAGAGCGACACGACCGTCACGCCCGCGGGCTCCACCACCTCCCTGGACGCGATCCCGGTGCACTACGACCCGGAGAACGACCTGTCACTTCTCCGCGTGGACGGCCTCGACGGGAGCCCGCTCTCGTTTGTGCCCGATGTCCAGAGCGGCACGCCCGGCGCCGTCCTCGGCTATCCGGAGAACGGCCCCTTCACCATCGCCCCAGCCCGTGTGGGCGCCACGGGGCCGGTGCTCACCCAGGACTCCTACGGCCGTGGGCCGATCACCCGCGAGCTCACGGCCCTCCGCGGGGACGTTCGCAGCGGCAACTCCGGAGGCCCGCTCGTCGACGGGGACGGCCGGGTGATGGGGACCGTCTTCGCGGCCACGACCCAGGGCAAGCCGGGCGGCTACGCCGTGCCGAACGACGTGGTCGCCGGGGCGCTGAACGACTCGAGCGGCGAGGTCGACACGGGGCCCTGCACAGGCTGACGTCCATAGGCGGCGCGGACGCGAAGCGGAGCAGCTGCCGTCTTATGCTGGTCCCTTACGATCGGTAAGCTTGACAGGCAGTGAAAACGCAGTCCGGAGTTGGCCCATCCAGGGGGGAGGCCAAGCCAAGACAAGTGTGTCAGCACTACCACGGCGCGGTGGAGCTGATCGGCCGTCGTTGGGCGGGAGCGATCCTCTACTCGTTGACCGACGGCCCGCTGCATTTCGCGGAGCTCAAGGAATCCGTCCCCGGGATGTCCGACCGCCTGCTCTCCTGCCGCCTCAAGGAGCTCGAGGAGGCCGGCCTCGTCCAGCGTGAGGTGCAGCCCGGCAGCCGCGTGCGCGTGAGCTACGAGCTGACGGACAAGGGCCACTCGCTCGAACCAGTGATGGCGGAGCTGCGCGACTGGGCCCGCCACTGGCACCGGGCCTGACTACCACTCCCTCGGGTTTCCTTCCGGGATCCTGTCGATGACCAGCGTTGCCTCGTGGCGGTCGACCGGATAGGGAGTCGTGGCCAGGTAGTGATCGAGCTCGCCCGGGCCGAGTGACTCGAACCCGCGCTCCACGGCGGCCGCGTAGGTCGCGAGGATGATCGAGTCCTCGGGAGGGTCCGCCGCGAAATGAAACTCCTTGGCCGTGTAGGTGACGATTCGCTCCGGCAGGCCCTCGCCCTCGACGGAGCCCGTGACGTCGACCCGGTCGTAGCGGATCTCCCTGATGTCGAGACGGTGGAGCTCGGCCTCCGTGAGCTCGATGACCACGCCGTTCACCGGCCCCGCCGCGTCCTCGCCCTCCTCGACGTTGAGACCGAGGATCCATTCCGGTCGCCACCCTTGCGCGCACTCGAACGTCTTCTCGCAGGTCAGGTTGTCCCGGCGCTGGGAGAAGCGCCGGCGCCACTCGCGCAGCCGGGCGGGGCGGAGCTCGCCGGCTGGCCGGCCGAGCGTCATCGAGGCGCTCTCGTGCAGCACCAGCGAGCCGTAGCCGAAGAGCCCGAGCCGCGACTCGCTCACCGGCCCTCCAGCAGGCTGAGCTGGGACTCGTCGGTCTGCCTCATCTCGTCACCCTCGGACGGCGCGATGGGCGGGTCGGGGTCGTCGCGCATCTGCGCCGCCGCTTCGTGGCTGCAGAGCCGCTCCCGCGCGGGACAATCGAGGCAGAGGGCGCGATGCGGATGCTGCGTGACCTCGAAGCGCCCCGCCGCGAGCCGCTTCAGCACCGCCTCGATCCGGCCCCGAGCCGCCGCGAGGTCATCGTCGCCGAAGCTCTCCCGGACCGGCGAGCCGGGCCGCTCGAGGAAGACGTAGGCGGTCTCCACCGGTGCTCCCCGTGCCGCCGCCGCCAGCGCGTACAGGTCACGCTGGACCGAATACCGGGAGACGATCTCCGCCGGATCTCTGTCTCCCAGGCGGTCGGTCTTGTAGTCGACGACCAGAACCGAGCCGTCGGGGCGCTCCACGAGCAGGTCGATCGAGCCGCGAATCAGTGTTCCGGCCACCGAGAGGACGAAGGGGACCTCGGCCCCGACGCGCCCGTCGCCGATCTCCTCACGCAGCGCCGACCGCAGAAATGCCTCGGACAGCTCCAGCGCCAGCGCGATCCGATCGTCGCTCGCCTCGAGCCCCTGCTCCCGCAGGGCCCTGGCGGCGCGATCCGCGTTTGGCTCGCGCCAGCGGTTGCGCGCGCTCCACTCGAGCAGCGCGTGGACGGCGACACCCGGGCCGAAGCGGCGGCGGAGCTCGGGACCGGGCGATGACTCCTCGCCGTCACCCGCGGCGAGCGCGGGCTCGCCGATCCCGAGAACCCGCTCCACGTAGAAGCGATAGCCGCAGTTCTCATAGCTCGAGAGCGCCGAGTAGGAGAGCCCGCCGATCAGCGCGGGAGGGACCTCGGGCCGAGTCAGGGGCGGGTCGGCAGAGGTTGACGGCTCGGGGGTGGCGCCGGCCTCGCGACGCTCGAGCAGCTCAGCGCCGGCGCCGGGACCCGGCTCGCTCACCTCGACCAGCAGCCGCCCGGCCGGATAGCCCTCGTCGGCGGCGGGAAGCTCAACCTCGCGCTCGGCCGCGTCGCCATCGAGCAGCGAGCGGATCAGCTGGAGGGCGATCGGCCTGCGCGCGTCGATCTCCTTCTTCAGCGCGTTCGGGTTGAAGGTTCCGCTGAGGAGCAGCCGCCGCTTCGCGCGCGTAGCGGCGACGTAGGCGAGCCTCGCCTCCTCCTCGGCGTCGCGCTCGGCGGCGAGCTCGGTGAGCTCCTGGTAGTCGTGGAGCCGCTCGGCGGGGCGGCCGAGGCGCCCGAGCTGGACGCCGACCCTCGCCAGCTCGCCCCCCTCGGGTCCCTCCTCGGCCGGACGAACAAGGAGTGGAGTCCAGCCCAGTTGGAGCTTCCGGCCGAGGTCGGCGACCGCGACCACCTCGAACTCGAGCCCCTTCGCGCCGTGTACGGTCATCACCCGGACGCCGGCGTGACCCTCGGCGCGGGTGGCCGCCTCCGCCTCCCGGTCGCGGCTGTTCGCGCGCGTCTCCAGGTACTCGAGGAACGCCCCGAGGTCCGGCCCCTCGCTCGCTTCGAACTCCCGCGCCAGCCTCATCAGCTTGCGCACGTTCGCCCAACGGGCTGTCCCGTCCGTCCGCCCCAGGGTGGCGAGGTCGTATCCGAACGAGGTCACCGTTCGCTCGACGAGCGACTCCAGCCCGCCCGTGGTGGAGTGATCGCGCAGCTCTCCCAGCACGCCGGCGAACCGCTCGATCCGCTCCATCTCCTCGGCCGGAATCAGGGCCGCGGCCTCGGCATCCCCGCGGCTCACCTCTCCGTCCTCGACCAGCTCCCTGATCAGCGGCCAGATGTGGTTGGAGTGCTCGCGGCCGTCCTCGCCGTGGACGGTGGCTGCTTGGCGGAGCAGCCAGAGCGTGTCGGGAAGCACGGCGCAGGCAGGGGAGGCGAGCGCCCCGAACAGCGCCTCGTCGTCGAGCGGGTTGGCGATCACCGCCAGCAGGCAGCGCAGGTCGTCGATCTGCTGCTGGGACCAGAAGCCTCGCCCGCCGACGACGTAGGGGTCGAGCCCAGCGTCCGCCAGGGCCTTCTCGATGGCGGCCACGTGCGTGAACGCCCGCAGCAGGACGACGATCCCGGAGGGGTCCTCGCCGGCATCGACGAGCTCCCGAAGCCGGCCCGCCAGCCGCCTCGCCTCGGCCACCTTCGATCCCGGGCTCGGGTCATCGGGAAGCCGCGGGAGCGCGGTCTCCTCGGCTTCCCAGGCTTTGCGGTCGTCCACCGTCAGCAGGAGCTCGACCGTGGCAGCCTCGGGTTCCTCGACGAACGCGGTCAGCGGCTCGAAGCCGGGGAGCAGGCCTCGACCGATCGCGTTCGTCGCGGCCACCAGCCCGGGGGCCGCGCGGAAGTTCCCGGTCAGCGGCAGGGCCACGCCGTTGGCCTCATCGCCCTCCGCGAACCGTTGGTGCTGGCGGCGGTAGACCTCGACGTCGGCGTGGCGGAAGCCGTAGATCGACTGGAACTCGTCCCCCACGAGGAACAGGCGCGTGTCCGGCCCGCGGAGCTGCTCGATCAGCCGCAGCTGGAGCCCGTTCGTGTCCTGGAACTCGTCGACCATCAGATGGGCGAACTGCTCGCGGTAGCGATCTCGAAGAGGCGCGGACGAGCTCAGCAGCTCCACCGTCCTCAGCTGGAGGTCCTCGAAGTCGAGCGCCGCGCGCTCGGCCTTGAGCTCCTCGTAGCGGGCCCCGAAGCGGACGACCAGCTCGCGGAGCTGCTCATAGGCGGGGCCGAGCACGTGGGCCGCCACCGCGGCCTGGGCCCGCCGGAGCGCCGCCGTGTAGCGCTCGCAGGCCACTCCCCTGAAGGGCTTCGCGCCGGACCTGATCTCCAGGCTCCGGAGCCGCTCCAGAAGCTCCTCCTCGGGCGGCGCGGCGGGATCCAACGCCATGGCGTCGGCGATCCGCTCGCGGCTGGCCACCGCCTGACCGCTGGCCTCCTCGCATTCGGCATGAGCCTCGCCGGCCGCCTCGATCAGGCTCTCGATCGCGGCCGCGGTGTCGGGCGGGGCGAGCTCCGGCAGCTCCGGCCGGGGATCGCCATGGCTTCGAAGCTCGTCGTAGGCGCCCCGCGTCATCTCGAGGAGGGTGCGACGGCGGTTGGCGGCCGCGAGCTCGAGGGCCTCCGGTTCCCCGGTCGCGACCAGAGCCTCGAGCGCAGAGTCGAATGCACGCGCGGCGAGGCGTTCCGCCTCGGCCTCGTCCACGACCCTGAAGCGGGGATCGATGCCCGCCGCGGCGGGGTGGGAGGCGAGCACGCGGCGGCAGAAGCCGTGGATCGTCGAGATCCAAGCTCGCTCGATCCCGTCGAGCGCCGCCTCCAGAGCCTCGAGCTGCTCGCCCTCCGCTGACCGGACACGCGCCGAGAGCTCCTCGCGGATCCGCCGCCGCAGCTGGTCCGCGGCCCGCTCGGTGAAGGTGAAGGCGAGGATGCGGCTCGCGCCGACCTCGGGATCGAGCGCGGCGGCGCAGAAGCGCTCGACCAGCACCGTCGTCTTCCCGGTCCCGGCTCCGGCGCGGAGGAAGACGTCGCGCTCGCGGCTCTCGACGGCGGCGCTCTGCTGTGCCGTTCGCTCGCTCATTCCTCCTCGCCCTCCTCGGAGAAGGGCTCGTCCTCGGGTAGGCCGCGCTCGCGGCGGCAGATCGGCTGGAAGCTGCACCAGTCGGGGCAGCTGCCGCCGATCGGGTCGCGGATCACCCTGCCGCCCTGGACGGCGGCGACGATCTGCTCGGCCTTCTCCTTCGCGGCGTTGAGCGCCTCCTCGAAGTCCTCGTCCTCGAGGTGGTCCCTGGGCCGCGGATCCAGTCCGGAGAGCTCCTCGGCGAGCTCCCTGCGCAACAGGCCCTTCGGCGTGCGGTCGCTGGTGCCGCCCAGCGGCCGGTAGAGGCCCCCGGCGAGGTTGTGCCCCCAGAGCTCGCGCGCGGCGAGCATGTAGAGCTGCAGCTGAAGCTTGCCGCGCTTCTCCAGCATCCCGGCGCCGCCGTCGACCTTGCCGCCCGACTTGTAGTCCTGAACCAGCGCCTCTCCGCCCGGGCCGAGGTCGATGCGGTCGATCTGGCCGTGGACGCCACCGCCGGCCAGAGGCAGCGGCCCCTTCTCGGAGTCGTCGAAGCCGAAGGCGGCCTCGGTGTGCGCGGGGGTGAAGGCAATCGCCGTGGCGGCCTCGTCGGCGAGGAAGGCCAGCACCAGCCCCTCGACTCGATGGAGGGCGGCAGCGGTGTCAGCGAGCTCGCGGGGCAGCCGCCCCTCTCCCATCTCGGAGATCAGCTCCCGCGCGGCGCGCCGCCACTCGCCGAGCGTCTCCGGCGTGGGTCGCCCGCCGGATGCGGGCGGGTTCTCGTAGAGCGCCTCGAGAACCTTGTGCGCGATCGACCCGCTGGTGAGCGGCTCGGCCTGCGGCCCGATCGGCTGCGGGTTCAGCTCGTGCTGGATGAACCAGCGGTATGGGCAGGTGGCGTACTCCTCGAGCGTCGAGGGGCCGAAGAGCTTGATCTCCCGCATCCGCTCCAGCACCGGATCGAGCCGCAGGGGCCCGGGACGAAGGCGGCCGTTCTCGGCCCTCGGCGCGACCGCCGCCTCGGCCCGCGCCAGTTCCACCTCGGTGGGCGCCGAGTCGGGCTCGAAGACGGACTCGGCCAGGCCTCGCCCACCGGCCTCGCCCAGAATCGCCTCGTCCCGCTCCTCCAGGCCCTGGGGCAGCGGCGGCGCCAGCAGGTCGCGGACCTCGTCGACGAAGGGGGAACGCGAGGTCGCGCCTCCCTCATCGTCCGCGCTTCTCCAGGAGAGCCAGAGCCGCTGCTTCGGCCGCGACAGGCAGACCGAGAAGAGGTAGCGGTCCTCGATCTCGGCCTGCTTGCGCTCGGGGAGAGCCAGGGCCCGGCGAGCGTCGTCTGAGAGCAGTGGCCCGCCGGTGTCACGGCGGGGAAAGTCGCCGTCCTGCATCGAGCAGACGAACAGGTGCGCGACGCGGCGGGCTCGCGCCCTGTACGGGCTGATCACCCGCACCCGTCCCTCGGTCGGTCCGCGCCACATCGGCACATCGAGATCGGACACGGCGGCGATCACATCGGCGGGGGAATGCGGGAGCCCGAGTTCCGCCAGCTCGACCAGGGCCTGCTCGATCTCGGCACCGGCCCGCAACTCGAGCGCCCGGTCCTCCTCCGCCACGGCACCCCGCCGGCGGACCGCCGACTCGGCGATCCAGCGGGCCTGCTTCCCCGCCTCGCGGAGCAGCTCCGGGCCAGGCTTCGCTTCCCGTAGCTTCCGGACTTCTCGCAGGCCGTCGCCGCCGTTGCCCTCCGCGGGGGACCAGGCCTCGAGCGCCTGATCCGTCGTGCGGAGGCGATCGCGGAGCAGCCTGCGCTCGAACCAATCGACCTTCGACGGCGATGTGACCCCGGGGGTTCGCAGGTAGGCGAGCAGGTCAGAGGCGCCGCCTCGGCCGACCGACGCCCGCAGCAGGGCGATCAGGCCCGCCCCCGTGTTGGTCCGCGCGGCGGCGATGTCGGCCTGCACGGCCACGGGAATGCGGAAGCGCGAAAGCACCCGCCGGTAGAGCGGCCCACCGGATCTCGGATCGCGGAGGACGATTGCGATCTCGCCAGGGGCGGTGCCGTCGCTGAGCAGCCGCGCCACCTCGGCGCCCACGGCCTCGACCTCCGCCAGCTCCCCGGCCGAGGCGAGCAGGGCGACGCCGCCGTCGTTGTCAACCGGATCGCCCGCGCCCGCCTCGCCAAAGCGGCGCTCGACCTCGAAGAGCGTGCCGCTGCTCGTGAAGCGGGGATCTGACTCGAGGCGCTCGATCGAGCTGCCCTCGATGTCCCTGAGCTGTGCGAAGAGGGCACCGCGCGCGAGCGTCAGCGTCTCGCGGTCCTCCCAGGGCAGGGCGATGCTGAGGAGCGTGTGCGCCGCCAGCTCGCGCACCAGCTCCAGCTGCTCGACGGTCAAATCGTCGAAGCCATAGAGGAAGACCGGTCGCGGCCCCCAGGACTCGGGGTTCGCCCGCAGGGCGGAGGTCGCCGCCGCCGCCCGGGAATGGTCGTCGGCGAGGTCGAGCTTGTCGCGGACGCGCAGGTAGGAGTGGTAGAGCGATGCGACCTCGACCTCGTACGGGCCGGCCGCCCCGGCCTGCTCCCGCAGTGCGACGGGATCGACGAGAGCGGCCTGCAGCTCGGAGACGAGCTCCTCCAGGGCGGCCGGGAACCCGGGCCGGCGCGAGGAGGCGGCGAGGATCCGCAGCTCAGTCCGCGAGGCGGCCTCGCGCGCGAGACGCAGCCGCTGGGTGCGGCTGATCGCCGGACCCGGCTGGGCGTCGGTCGCGCGGGCGACCATTGCGAAGAGCTCGTCGAAGGTGCCGACCGTGGCGCCGATCACGGCGTCTCCGCCGCGGGTGAGCTCCTCCTCGAAGCGCTCGACGTCGTCGACCGTGGGGACGACCAGCACCGGATCGTTCCCGGACATTGCGCGAAATCCGTTGAGGATCGCGCCGGTGCGACCGGAGTTCGGGGGCCCCACGATGAGGTTCAGCGTTCCCATAGCACGGGTTGCTCCTCTCGGAGCACCCTCGCGTGGGAGCATAGGCGCGGCCGCGGCGCTGCTCCAAGGGGTCCGAGGGCCCCAAAATCGCCTCAAATCCCGCATAACGCGCGGAAACCCGGGCCGTCTTTTTTCCGCCGGGGGCGACTCTACCTTGGCCTCAGATCACACCTCCAGAGCCGATACGGGAGGCCCCACCGAAATGACACTTTGCTTCGTAGACCCAGCTGACGCGATCAGGGCGATCGCAGACTCGGTCGGCCGAGAGGCCCGCCGCCAACTCCTCGGCGAGGCGGTTCGCGCCTGGGTCGATGAGATCCCCGATGAGGAGCTCCAGGAGCACTACGCCAAGGCCATCTCCGAGCTCGACGAGCACGACATCTCGATGCTCGCCGCCTGGCACGGTTCGATGGAGGTCGGCCAGCCCCTGCCGAACCGGGACTTTCTGATGGGAGCGTTCGACTCGCTCGGTGACCACCGCCGCGAGGCCCTCAAGCTCGCCGCCGGCTTCCGTGGCGAGGAGGCCTTCGAGGAGGGCATCTCCGAGGAGCGCGCCCTCGACCTGGTGCTCGAGTGGCTCTCGCCGCCCCGCGTGATGGAGCTCTGCCGAGAGGCGACCGAGCTCTACATGTGGGACCGGTACGGCAGCGACAACTAGCCCGACTTACCCTCAAACGGGCCTAGTAGTGGCCGAGGTGATCGTTGTCCGGCCAGATGCCGTCGCCCGGCATGTCGAGTCGATCGGTCAACGGTTGGCGCCAGTCAGGCGTCGCGGTGGGCTCGCCCCAGTAGTCGGTGACCTTCACGGCTTTCCCGTCCTCCAGTTCACCGATCGTCACGTTCCGGTACAGCCGGCCGTCGCCGTAGTTGCAGGTCCACTCGACCACGACGGCATCATCCAGCTGTAGGCGCCTGCCCACCTCCAGTGTGAGCTCGGGGAAGTTTCCTTCGACGTCGGCGACCAGTTTGCTGGTGCGCACGACCTCATTCATCTGTGGCCACTGGCGCACGACGTTCTCGGCCAGCGGCACGCCGAGGATGTAGGCCACCCGTGTGGCGCCGTCGGACTCCTTCTCGCTCGTGTTCATCGCGATCACGTTCCTTCCAGTCGGTATTGCGGGTATGGCGCTTGATGAGGCAGTGCCGCTGCGCGAGCTAGAGACGCAGCGCCTCGCGGATCTCCGGGATCGCCTGGTCGTTGTGCCGGTAGTGGACCGCCGACATGCCGAGCTCTCGGGCCGCTTCGCAGTTGACGTCGACGTCGTCGACGAACAGGCACTGATCGGCCGGCACTCCGCCAAGCCTATCCAGAGTGATGTCGTAGATCTCGCGGTCGGGCTTGCGGCAGCCGACGAACCCCGAGTCCACGACCACCTCGAAGATCTCATCGACCGGGAGCATGGACCGCCACAGCGGCTCCCACTCGCGGACGTTGTTGGTGAGCAGGCCCATTCGGTGACCGCCGGCCTTGGCCTCGCGCATCAGCTCGATCATCGGCGGATTGGGGTGGAGCGCCTCGAAGTAGATCTCCCGGAAGCGGTGCAGCTCGGGCCGGTGGCCGAGCGCCGGCTCCAGCGCTTCGCCGAGCTTCCCAAGAAAATCGACCTCGCTCAGATTCCCCTTCTCGAGCTCGTACAGAGGGTGCTTGCCGTCCGCCTCCTCGATCCGGCCCATCGCCGTCGCGAGCTCCTCGAAAGGGATCCCGGTCTCGTCCTGGACGGCGGCGAACGACCGCACGAGCGGTGTGGTGAGCACCCCGCCGAAGTCCGAGATCACGGTGGTGATCGGGCCCGGCGTGCTCATGCCCGCCAGAGCACGTAGCTGCCGAAGCCCTCGGCTCCGTTTGCATGGCAGCTGAAGATGCCGGCGCTCGTGGCGCCCGAGGAGACCGTCCCGAGAGATGACCCGGAGACGCGGGTGGCGGCGGCGCGACTGGTCTGGTCCGCATCCTCGGGCCAGAGCTCGAGGCCGAGCCGGGTCGGCTCACCCCCCTCGTCGTATTGGGTGGAGATCAGGGCCTCCTCGAAGGGCGTGGCGCGCTCGCCTTCGAGCAGCCAGCCCGAGGTGAGCTCTTCTCCATGACCCTGCGAGCCGGGTCGTCCGAAAGCTGTCGCGATCAGGAATGACTCGCCGCCCCGCTCGATCGCGAGCTGGCGAAAGGTGCTCGCTCCCTCGACGGGGTTGGCGTTCCAGCGTGCGATGTACCCGGAGCAGGCGGAGGTCCGGCTCCCGCCGGCGGTGCGCACTTCCGCGGCGCACGCAGTGAACCGGAGGCCCCGGGGGTCGTGGCCGTCGCTGTCGACCAGCGGCACCTCGGCAGTGTGCGGCGCGAGCGTCGCCTCCAGCGTCATGTCGCCGGCCGTGAGCTCGAGAGTCGCGGCGTCACCGCCCTCCTCGATCGCGAAGCTGGCCGGCAGGGCCTCGTCCTTGCTGAGCAGGACGGCTCCGGGTTCCCCGAAGTCCCAAGCCAGGCCGCCGATGCCGCCGGCGACGTCCCCGAACCCGCACACGATGGCGCTCATCCGCCGAACGGCTCCCGGCCGGGCGGCAGCTCATCCTCGTCGCGAATCTCGTGGCCGGTGCCCTCGATGTCGTCCGCGCGCCGGCCCGTGGGAGGTGGCGCGGCGGGCTCCTCCCAGTTGAAGAGATCGTCCGGGGCGGGACCTCGGGGCGGTGGACCTGCGGGGCCCGGGCCGCCGGCGGCCGGGCGCCGGCGCGGAGGCCGCTGACCGCGGCCCATGCTCCAGATCGTCGCCCCCATCGCCATCCGCCGACGGACGATTCGCGAGGTGATGCCGCGCACGATCGCCCGGGTGGGCGGGATCAGCAGGATGAGCCCGAAGATGTCGCTGATGAAGCCCGGCGTGAGCAGCAGCGCGCCGCCGAGGATGACCAGGATGCCGTCGAACACCTCCTTGTGAGGGAGGCGGTTCTCCGCGAGCGCCCGGTTGAACTGGATCCACGCCGCCCGGCCCTGGTGCCTGAGCAGCATCGAACCCAGCAGGGCGTCGAGCAGAAGCAGCACGAGCGTGGGGATCAGCCCGATCGCGTTGCCCACCTGGATGATCACATAGAGCTCCGCGAGCGGAACGAGGATGAAGATCACGACTAGGAGCCACACGGCCACGGAAGGCTACTCGTGGGGCCGATTCCGCAAGCCCGGGCCCATCGGCGGCCCGCCG
This sequence comes from uncultured Solirubrobacterales bacterium, assembly GCA_963728875.1. Classification (GTDB taxonomy): domain Bacteria; phylum Actinomycetota; class Thermoleophilia; order Solirubrobacterales; family 70-9; genus DASUPK01. The sequence continues at coordinate 152,577 of CAVSLJ010000001.1, read as the reverse complement.
TGGGTCGCAACAGGCTCGATGCCTTGACGCGCAGAATCAGGTAGTAGATCCTTGTGCCGCAAGATCAGAGTCCGGAAGGAAGCAAAAATGGAGATGGCGTTCGACAGCAGCTCTATGGAACTGATTCGTCGTCAGACCCTCGAGAAGGCGGCCAGCGACCTCCGTCGCGCGGCTGACTCGCTGGATGGTTTGTCCGATGTCAAGTGGCCGGCGCTGGCCCGTGACATCGAGGACACGCAGTCAAGTGTTGCGCTCGTGAGAGCCTCCCTGGCGGTGGTGGATCAGGTCGGCTGGCCGACCGGGAACGACTGATCAGCTCGCAATCGGCTCGCCCTTCTATCCTGTTGCCATGGCAACAGAGACGACAACCGAAGAGGACATCTACGAGGCGCTCGAGGAGGTCATCGATCCCGAGCTCGGGCTCGATTTCGTCTCCCTCGGCCTCGTCTACGACGTCGAGATCGAGGGCCCCGAGGCCTTCATCACCTTCACCCTGACGACGCCGGCGTGCCCGATCGGGCCGCAGGTCTCGGAGCAGATGCGCGAGTTCGTCGGTCAGATCGAGGGGATCGACAAGGTCCACCCGAAGATGGTCTTCGACCCGCCCTGGTCCCCGGAGATGATGTCCGAGGATGCGAAGTTCGCGCTCGGGTACTGAGCCGCATTCCCCGGGGCACACGACCGTGTGGAATGACCGATACTTTCGGGCGTTCGAAGCGTTCCAGTTGCATGCCCCATCACCCCGGGTGCCAGCCAACATGAGGCCGCGGAGGCCTAGCTTGATCCGACGCGGGAGAGGGACAGGGATCGCGGTGGCAGCCGCCTGCGGGCTTCTGGCGGTGGCTGCACCCGGCGGCTCGGCCTCGCCCGGAGCCAGGTTGGCTGCCGATGTGGACACCCTGATCGCCTACGTGCCCGCAGGCAAGATCAAGGTCGCGAAGAACATCTCCTACGGGTTCCAGTGCTCGACGGCCTGCCAGGTGACGGCCGCCTCCACTCTCGTGCTGAAGGGCCCCAACCTGGGCCCGGCCGTGGATACCGGCCAATTCGCGGCGGGGGAGGTCGGCGGGCAGTTCCTCACCTTGAACAAGGCGGCTCGCTTCGCGATCAAGAGCCATCTCCGCGCCTCCAAGCTGCGAACCTCCATCACGGCAACGGACGCCACCGGCGCGACGGACACCGACACGCACGTGTTCAGGTTCAAGCGCTAGAGACGCGCGCCCCGATCTTGCAGCGACTGCGCCGATTTTTCCTGGCGTGCAAAATCGGGTAGCGCTGAGGGCGCACTTGGTCTATGCTCGCTTGAGGGGAACGTCCGAAAAAGAAATAGCGGCTTTCTCAAGGAGCTGCTGGTAGGCCCGCCGGGAGGCGAGGGTGAGCCAGACAGAGCGTCCGACAACCTTGAGGGGAAATAACGGCGGCCGGAGGTCGCCATCGAGGCCATCCTCGAAGCGGTCGGCCGGTCCCGGTCCTCGCCCCACGCAGCGAAGCAAGAGGAACGCCACGGAGGGAGGCAGGGTCTATGGGGGCTTGGTGGCCGGTCAGCGCGTCAGGTTGGGGCTGACCCAAAGTCAGCTCGCGGCGAGAATGCACACCAGTCGGTCCAGCGTGGCGCGGATCGAGCAGGGCAGACTGCCCGACGCCGGAACTCAGAGACGACTGTCGCTTGCGCTCAATCCGCAGCGTGGGATTGGGCCGGTACGTCGGTTGGTCGCCTGGGTTGCGTCGCGGAGGGGCCCCGGTCTGCCCCAGGGTTCCCATTGGCTTCGGAGCGGGATCGGACCGGTGCATCGCTTGGCCGCCCGGGTTGCGGCGCGGAGGAGACTTGGCCTCCCCCATGGCTTCCGTTTGCATTGGAGCGGGATCGGACCGGTACGTCGCTTGACCGCCAGGGTTGTCGCGCGGGGGAGGCTCGTCGTGCCCCATGGTTCCCGTTGGGTTTGGAGCGGCGTCGTGGTGGTTGTGCTGGTATCGATGCTCATGGTGCTGGACGGCGGATCCTCAAACGTGGGCCCCGCCCCTTCATCCCTTCAGCCGACCATCGCCGCGTCGGACGCGCTGAGCGTCCCCGCGGCCATCCATCGGGCACGAGTCCGGGCCGCGAAGAAGGCGGGAGCGGCGCGGATCGCCGCCGATAGAGCCGCGGCGGCAACCGCAGGTGGGGCCCCGGCCAACAAGGCGCATCGTGGCATCCTCGCCACGAGCCACCCAGTCACCGAGCCCGGCTCACCCTCGTCCGGCGGAGGCGCCGGTGGGGGCGGAGGCGGCGGCTCCGGCGGCTCGGGTGCTGACGTCACGGATCACGGTGTCGGATCCCATGGCGGCAACCCCCCGCAGGGGTCATCCCCATCCCCATCCCCGGCCCCATCCCCGCCCCCGCCTCCGGCAACGTCGGAAAGCGGCGGCGGTGGCGGCTCGGCGCCCGCTCCACCTCCGAGTTGCGTGCTCCCGGGCATTCTCTGCTGAGCCCGGCCAGCCAGCGGCTACTGCGTGCCAAAATGGGCTAAGTTCTCGCCCGGAGGGAGAAGTGACGAAGGTGACTGGCGTCAATCGACGGAAGGTCCTAATGCCGGCTCTGCTCGCGCTGGGGATCCTCTGCGCGTTCGCCACGCTCTCGAGCGGCACGGCCCCCGCTCAAACGGGCTTTCTCGCCTGCGTGAAGCTGAAGAAGCCGAACAAGGGTTTGCTCCGCGTCCCCCTCTCCGGCTCCTGTCGTGGCAAGGAGCGCGGCATCTTGATCAATCAGACCGGTCCCCAGGGCCCGCCCGGAACCCCGGGCGGCCCACAGGGCCCACAGGGGATTCAGGGGCCGATGGGGGATCCCGGCACGCCCGGCACGCCCGGCACGCCCGGCACGCCCGGTACTCCCGGCACTCCCGGCACGCCGGGGATCAGCGGATATCTGGTTACGACGCCGAGCACATCGGCCGCGCAGTCGGACGCCAGCGAGACCCAGGACGTCACCTGCGGCGGTGGGCGGAGCGTCCTTGGTGGCGGCTACCAGATCGCCACCACCGACTCGGGTGATGCGGGGAAGGTGGTGGCCATCGAAAGCTTCCCGGTCAGCTCGACCACCTGGCGCGTGGTCGCCCAGGTCGTCCCGGGCACCGACCCGCTGGTCGGCACCTGGACGGTCACAGCCAACGCCACCTGCGCCACGGTCGCGGCCTAGCGAGGCACTGATTGTCTAGAGCGTCCCGGGTCACGGGCATCGCGGTGGCGGTGGCTGCGATCGTCATCGTCTCGTTCGTCGGCTGCGGGGACTCCGACAACGGGTCCGGCGGGCCGCGAGCGGAGCGACCGGCGCCGCAGAAGCCTGTCGCCGTGAATGTCGAGAGGCTGCGGGATTTGGAGGAATCGGTCGGGCACCCGGTCTATTGGGCCGGGCAGCGACCCGGAAAGTACGAGCTCACGGTCGACGTCAATGGCAACGTCTTCATCCGCTACCTCGCGGAGGGGGTGCAGGTCGGTTCCCGTCGTACCCCGGCGCTGACCGTCGCGACATACCCGTATGCCGACGCCTATCGGACCCTCCGTTCCGCCTCGCAACAGCCCGGGGCGGTCGTGAAGCACACGCCCGACGGTGGCCTCGTGGTCGCCGCCGCGGAAAGCCCGGACAACGTCCACATCGCCTATCCGCGCCAGGACATCCAGATCGAGGTCTACGACCCCCGCGCCGGGAGGGCGCTCGAGCTTGCGACCTCCGGGGACATATCCCCCCTCGAGTAAAAGGCGGTGACGCCCGTTACAGGATCTCGCCGCCTCGTCTACTCTGAACGGAGTCGATATTTGTCCACTATCAAGGGTCCTTCTAAAGCGGGATTCCGCGCGGTGGTAACCGATTGTGGGTGAGAGGAAGCCAGGCACATCAGCGACGCGCAAGACCGACCTCCGGCCGGCAAAGCGATCGAGCTCGCGATTCCCGATCGACACTGAGAATGGTTCCACGAAGCGGAGATTCAGCCCGTCTTCCGAATCCGTTACGAGCGGAGGGGCTGTTTTTGGCGCTCTGGTCGCCAACGAGCGCGCCAGGTTGGGGCTGACCCAGAGAAAGCTCGCGGAGAGAATCAACACGAGTCCGTCGACCGTCGCACGTATCGAGCAGGGGTATCCGCCAAGTGCAGAGATCCTGGAGCAGCTCTCGGTCGCCCTCAGCGTGGAACCGCCGGCCCCCTTGGCCGCACGGATCGCGCCTCGAGTGCAGCGACCCCGCGTGCAGCGACCCCGCATGCAGCGACCCCGCGTGCCGCGACCCCGCGTGCAGCGATCTCATCTCTCGCTGGGCGCACGTATCTACTGGCCAATCCTGGCGGCGCTCGGGGTGACCACAATCGCTCTGATCGCGGTGAGCTTGAGCACCAGCTCCGGCACCCAAGCCGCCCGCCTACAGCCTGCCATCGCGGTCTCGAATTCGCTGGGTCCCCCGGCTGCAATCCACCGCTCTCGCGTGCAAGCCCGGAAGGCGGCGGCTGCCGAGGCCCGGAGAGCCGCTGAGCGGAAACGCGAGCGTGCGGCGGCTGCCGCTGCTGCAGCCGCCGCCGCGAGAAAGGCCGCCGCCAAGGCGAGGGCGAAGAGCGTGACGGCCGGGAGCCAGCCGATCACGGCGCCCGCCACGCCCTCCCCGGCGCCGAGCGGAGGCGGCGGTGGAAGCGGGGGAGGCGGCTCGAGCGCCCCGGCCCCGGATCTGCAGCATGGCATCGGGGCCAAGGGAGGCTGATCGAGGCCTCCTGGCACAGCCGGGTGCCTCCAAAGGGGAGCCTCAGCTCTCCTTGACGACCGCGTAGACGACGCGCTCGGCCACGTCGATCAGCACCTCGCTGATGCGGTCGCACCGGCGGTAGAGCTCTCGAAGTCCGATGCGCTCGCGCATCCGCTCCACCTCCAGCAGGCTCGCCGTCTCCCTGTAGTAGATGTGCTCCAGCCGGCGGGCGGTCTTGATCGCCGTGTCCGCGGCCCGGGTCGCCTCGTCCTCGTCATGTCCGAGCAGTCCGATCGCGTGATCGATCTGGCGCGTCGCCTCGCACATCAGGCCCACCATCTCTGCGATACCCGGGGTGGGCGCAACCTCCATGGCGTCGGCCTCCTCGATCAGGTCACGTCCATGGTCGAGCAGCCAGTCGATCCCACGAGAGAGCGTGAAGACGTCCTCGGGCTCGAGCTGGAGGATGAAGGCCTCGCGCACGGCGTTCAGCACGTCGCGCTTGGCGGTGTCGCCACGGGACTCGGCGTCGCGAACGGCCTGCGCGGCGTCCGCGTCGCCAGCCGCCCACCGGGAGAGGGCCTCCAGCCCCTCGAGCGTCACGGCAGCCTGGCGCCGGAGGAGGCCGACCACGTCGGGAGTGGCCGGCAGGAACCAGCGCCGGTCTTCAGGCGCGCTCATGTCAGCAGCCTCCAGAGGCCGAGGACGGCGGCCGCGAGCGCCGCCGAGGCGGGCAGTGTGATGAGCCACGCAATTCCGATCTGCCTAACTATCTCCCAATTGACGTGGCGCAGCCGTCGCCGGCCCACGCCGATCCCGACTACCGAGGATGCGACCACCTGGCTGGTGGACACCGGGGCCCCCAGGAAGGAGGCGCCGAGGATGACGCCGGCGGACGATGACTGGCTCGAGAGTCCCTCGAGGGGTTTGATCCGGTAGATGCGGCGGCCCACGGTCCGAATGATCCGCCAGCCGCCCAGCGCAGTGCCCATGGTCAACGCGGCGGAGCAGGCCACGATCACCCAGGTGGGCGCCGAGAGCGAGTCGATCTTGCCGTCCGCGAGCAGGAGCGCGGCCACCACCCCGACCGACTTCTGCGCGTCGTTGGCTCCATGGCTGAAGGAGAGAGCCGCCGAGGTGACCCACTGCCCGCCCTGCACGCGGCCCCGCCAGCGACTCGTCGCCCGTCGTGCGGCGCGGCGAAGGGCCCGGATCACGATCAGCGCGGCGAGGCCTCCGAGAACCGGGGACGCCGCGAGGGCGATCAGCGTGCCGAAGACACCGACGGGGTGGATGCCGTCGAGGCCGCCCCAGTTGACGGCGCCGGTTCCTCCCTCGACGAGAGCGGCTCCGACCAGCCCGCCGACCAGGGCGTGCCCCGAGCTCGATGGGAGACCGAGCCGCCAGGTGGTCAGGTTCCAGGCGGTGGCCGCCGCCAGCCCCGAGCCGATCACCTCCACGGCGACCGACGGCGACACCGTGACGATGCCGCCGATCGTGTCGGCGACGGCCGCTCCCACGAGCAGAGGGCCGAGGAGGTTGAAGAAGGTCGCCATCAGGATCGCCTGAAGGGGCGTGGCGGCGCGGGTGGCGACGAGGGTCGCGATCGCGTTGGAGGCGTCGTGCAGGCCGTTCGTGACCGCGAAGCCGAGAGCGAGAAGGACCGCGATCGCGAGCCCGGCATCCATCAGCCGACTCTACGCGAGTACTCTGTAGTGGTACCGCACGTCCGGAAGGCCGGATAGCCCGATGCCACGACTTATACGCGGCCTGGCGTGCCGCAGAAGGTGGTGCGAGAGATGACGGAGACCCCGCTCACGGATGAGCGGCTCGAGCAGTTGCTCGAGGTAGGGCGGACGATCGTGTCCGAGCTCGACCTGGAGACGCTGCTCCGCCGCGTCCTCGACGCCGCCCGCGATCTGACCGACGCCAAGTACGCGGCTCTCGGCATCCTCGACGAGGACAAGAGTGGTCTCGAGCGGTTCCTGCACTCCGGCATCGACGAGGAGACCCGGCGCAAGATCGGCCCGCTGCCCCGGGGCCGAGGTGTGCTCGGCGAGCTGATCCGCGATCCCCGCCCGCTGCGCCTGCCGGACGTCGGGGCCTATCCGCGCTCGTACGGCTTCCCGCCGAACCATCCCGAGATGCGGACCTTCCTGGGCACGCCCGTGATCGTCCGAGGAGTGGCCTGGGGAAACCTGTACCTGACCGAGAAGAAGGACGGCGCGGAGTTCGACGACACCGACGAGCAGCTCGTGATCGTGCTCGCCGCTTGGGCCGGTGTTGCGATCGAGAACGCCCGCCTCTACGAGGGGCTCGATCGAAGAGCCGGAGAGCTCCAGAAGGCGCTCGGCGGGCTGGAGGCGGCCTCGGACATCGCACGGACGGTCGCCAGCGGAATCGACCTCGACGGCCTGCTCGAGCTGATCGCAAAGCGCGGGCGTGGCGTCGTCGGTGCCCGCCGCTCGATGCTGCTGCTCTCGGACGGGTCCGAGCTCGAGGTCCTCGCGGCAGCGGGAGAGAGCCCCGAGTCCGTGATCGGCCATCGCCTCTCCGACGGAGAGGCATGGCTGAACGACCTTCAGGCGGAGGTGCCCGAGTTGCGGGGACTGCCCAGCCTGGTCGCCCAGCTCGAGCTCCGCGGCCGCCCGCGTGGGCTGCTCGTCGCCCTGGGGACCCGGGACGGGGATTTCGACGGCGACGACGAGCGCGTTTTCAGATCTTTCGCCACCAGCACGGCGACCACGATCGTGACGGTGCAGGCCGTTGAGGCCGAGAAGGTGCAGCTGTCGATTAAGGCGTCCGAGCGGGAGCGACAGCGGTGGGCGCGGGAGCTCCACGACGAGACGCTCCAGGAGCTCGGCGCGCTGCGTGTGCTGTTGGAGTCGTCGGTGGCCAAGCAGGACCCTGAGGTGTCCCTGGAGTCAAGCCGGCTTGCGATCGAGCATGTCGACCGAGGTATTCGCAACCTCCAGGGGCTGATCACTGAGCTCCGTCCGGCGGCACTGGACGACCTGGGCATAGGAGCCGCCATCGAGGCGCTCGCTCGCCAATCGAGCGAGAGGTTCAGCGTCGACATCGACGTGGACGTCGACCTCGCCCGCCAGGGCGAGTCAGGGCCCGCTCGCCTGCCCGCCGAGCTCGAGGCGACGATCTACCGGCTCGTCCAGGAGGCGACCAACAACGCGATCAAGCACGCCGAGCCGGGCCGGATCTCCGTCACGGTCTCCCGGGATGAAGCGACCGTCGAGGTGATCGTCGCCGACGACGGCAGCGGCTTCGATCCGGACACGGCGGAGCGGAGCTTCGGGCTGATCGGGATGGAGGAGCGGGTCACCCTCTCGGGCGGCCACATCGAGATCGAATCCGCGACCGGCCGGGGGACCGAGGTCCGGGCCAAGCTGGCGCTCGCCAATCGACCTCCGGCCGGCGGCCAGAGCTCGAGCCGCGTTGACGGGTCGCGCGCCTCTGACCGTTACTGATCTTCGACCAGTCCGTGGTCGCGCGCGAACGCGACCACCTCGGCACGGCTGCTCGTGCCCAGCTTGCGGTGGATCGCCGCCCGGTGCGTCTCGACGGTCCTGATGCTGATCACCAGCTTCTCGGCGATCTCAGGGTTGGTGTAGCCGGCCGCGACCTGGCGCAGGACCTCGATCTCCCGAGGGGTGAGTCCCCCGGGTGGGCCCTCCGGCGCTGCGGCCAGTCGAGCTCCGAGCACCGGGTTGATGTAGGTCTCACCGCGTGACGCAGCGCGGATCGCGTCGACCAGCTCCGAGCCGGCGGCGTGCTTCACCACGAACGCCGTGGCGCCGACTCGGAAGGCCTCGCGGGCGAACGCCGGGTCGTCCTGCATCGTCAGGACGACCACGGCCGTGTCCGGCGAGCCCTCGTGGATCTTCGGGATCGACGCCAGGCTGGGTTCGCCCGGCATGTTCAGGTCGAGCACCAGGACGGTCGGCTTCAGGCCAGAGGTTCGCCGACGTGCGTTCTCGGCATCCCCAGCCTCGGCCACGACCTCCATGTCACCCTCCGCCTCGACGATTCGCCGCAGGCCATCCCTGACGATCTCGTGGTCATCCGCGAGGATGATCGTGATCGTCTCGGGTTGGCTTGCGGCTTCCGGGGGAGGGGTCATCAGATCGACATCGGGCACGCTATGCAATCTCCTTCTTGTGGTGCTTGATCTCGTCGGCCATCACGTCGAGCGCGTCCTTGCTGCGCTGCGCCTTGACGGCCCGGACGCCCAGCTCACGGCGGGCATCCTCGGTCGCGTCCTCCAGGGCGTGCTGCCAGTCGGCCGCCTGGTTCTTGACCCGCTCCCGCAGGCTTTCGGCGCGGTCCTCGGTGTCAGACCGGAGATCGTCAAGGGCCTCGCGGGCCCGGCTGATCGCCGAGTCGATCGACGTCCGGAGCTCCTCCTGGGCGGTCTCGCGTGCCTTGTTCAGGTCCTCGAGCGCATCCTCGAGATGGTCGGCAGCGCCGGCCTGGCTCTTCTCAGCGGTGTTGCTTGCCATGGGTTTCCTCCTTTGGTTGTGGTTCCGTGTTTCACCCGGCAGTCTTGATCGGCCGTCCGCCGCGAACATCAGTGGAGAACACCGGGATTGCGGTTACGTGGTGAGCACGGATACGGGGCGACCATCGCTCTGATTCGCTTGACGGGATGACCGTGCCGATGACGAGATTCGCGATCCGGCGGGTCAAAGCGACCCCGGAGGCGCTCGAATTGATCGCGCGCCTGCGCGAGAAGCACGGCGATGTCGCGTTCTTCCAATCCGGAGAATGTGGCGAGGGGTCCACGGCGACGTGCCTGAGCCGAGCCGAGTTGCTGCCGGGCGATGACGACGTCAAGCTCGGCGAGATCGGCGGCGCCGCCTTCTACGCCGACCGCGAGCAGTACGAGGACTGGGGCGAGCCGACCCTTCTCATCGACGTGGAGCCCGGCCCGGCGAGCTCGTATTCCCTCGAGGGCCTCGAGGAGGCCCACTTCGTCACCCGCTGACCGGGTCAGCGGATCGGATCAGGAGCGGCCGTACGCGATGGCTGCGGCCAGATCGCGCGAGGAGATCATCCCCGCCGGCCGATCCGCGTCCGCGTCCGGCTGGACGGCGATCAGGTGGGAGATCCCGTGCTCGGCCATCAGCTTGGCCGCCTTTTCGAGCGACTCATCCGACTTGATCGTGACCAGGTCGGTGCTGGCGACGTCGCCGGCGGTGAGTGAGTCGAGTTGGTCGGGCGTTCGGGCCAGGTCCAGGCTCGTGACGATTCCCCAGGGCGTCGCTTTGCCGACCTCCGCCACGACGATCGAATGGACGTCGTAGCCGACCATCATCCGCGCGACGTCGGCGAGCTTGGTCTCGGGTCGGCAGGTGACGACGCCGACCCGCATGACGTCGTGGACCTTCGCGTCCTCGAACGCGGGGCCGTAGTAGCTGCGTTCCATGCCGCAACCCTAATCGCTCGGCGGCGGGCTCAGATCCGTGGTCGGCACGGATCCCCGATCCCGCTCGCGGACGCGTAGGCTTGACAGGCACGATGCAGGACGCGTCCGTGATCACCCGTGCAGCGCTCGATGAGCTGGTTGCCCTGCTCTGCGAGCGCGGATACACGGTGGTCGGGCCTCACGTCCGCGACGGCGCGATCCTCTACGAGGAGATCTCCTCGGCCGCCGAGCTCCCCGAGGGGGTCACGGACGAGCAGGAGGGAGGCACCTACCGGCTGCGCGAGCGGGATGACGGCGCGCTCTTCGGTTTCAACAACGGGCCCAACTCCTGGAAGCACCACCTCTTCCCGCCCAATCTGACCCTCTGGAAGGCCCGGAAGGCGGCGGACGGCGGAATCTCCTACACCGAGCAGGTCGAGGAGCGGCCGCGTTACGCATTCATCGGCGTCCGCTCCTGCGATCTGGCCGCGATCGGCGTCCAGGACAAGGTCTTCATCGGCGACTCGTACACCGACGCGGACTACGAGGCTCGCCGCCGCGACGCCTTCATCGTCGCGATCAACTGCTCGAAGGCCGGGAACACCTGCTTCTGCGTCTCGATGGACACCGGGCCGCGGGCGAAGTCGGGTTACGACCTGGCGCTCACGGAGTTGCTCGACGGCGACCACCGCTTCCTGGTCGAAGCGGGTTCCGACCGCGGCGAGGAGCTGCTGGCCGAGATCGGCGCCTCGAAGGCCGGCGAGGCCGATCTGAGCGCCGCCGCCGCCGTCTCGGAGGACTGCGCCTCGCAGATGGGCCGTGAGCTCGACACCGATGGGATCAAGGAGCTCCTCTACCGCAACATGGAGCATCCGCGCTGGGACGAGGTCTCCGAGCGCTGCCTCACCTGCGGCAACTGCACCCTCGTCTGCCCGACCTGCTTCTGCCACACGGTCGAGGACACGAGTGACCTGGCCGGGGAGGAGGCCGAGCGGGTGAGGCAGTGGGACTCCTGCTTCACGCTGGATCACTCCCACCTTCACGGCGGCAGCGTCCGCAACTCGGCGCCCTCGCGTTACCGGCAGTGGATGACCCACAAGCTGGCCACCTGGATCGACCAGTTCGGTACGTCCGGCTGCGTCGGCTGCGGACGTTGCATCACCTGGTGTCCGGTGGCGATCGACATCACCGAGGAGGCAGCGGCGATCCGCGCCACCGACATCGGCCCGGCGCCGGATGGGGAAGAGAGGGGGATCAGTGCAGACCATTGAGCAGCTCCTCGCCGAGGCGCCCGCCTTCAACGGCATGTCGCAGGAGCACCTCGAGCTGATCGCCGGCTGCGCTCAGAACACGACCTTCGAGGACGGCAAGTATCTGATGCGTGAGGGCGACTCGGCCGACAGGTTCTATGTGATCCGGCACGGCCGCGTGGCCCTCGAGGTCTTCGTCCCGCAGAGAGGAGCCCTGACGATCGAGACGATCGACGACGGTGACCTGCTCGGATGGTCGTGGCTGGTGCCGCCGTTCCGCGTGGACTTCGACGCCCGTGCGATGGGCAACGTTCATACGGTCGCCTTCGACGCGGCGTGTCTGCGCGGCAAGTCCGACGACGACCCCGTGCTCGGCTACGAGCTGATGCGCCGCTTCATCCCGGTGATCGTCGAGCGTCTGCAGGCCACGCGGGTGCGACTCCTCGATGTCTACGGTCACGTCGGCGCGGGCTGAGCGATGGTCGCCGATCCCATGCTGCCCATTCCCTACGTCGTCGCCGAGAAGCGACAGGACCTGGCCGACACCTGGACGCTGGAGCTCGAGCCCGCTGGTGGCGACGGCGTCGGCGCCTTCGGCCCCGGGCAGTTCTCGATGCTCTACGCCTTCGGGGCGGGTGAGGTGCCGATCTCCGTCAGCGGCGGCGGCGAGGCGGGTGGCCGCGTCGGCCACACGATCCGCGCCGTCGGCGCAGCGACCAGCGCTCTCTGTTCGATCGAGCCCGGCCATCAGGTCGGCCTGCGCGGACCCTTCGGCAACAGCTGGCCGGTGCAGGAGGCGGAGGGCGGCGACGTGGTCGTCGTCTGCGGCGGGATCGGGCTTGCCCCCCTGCGACTGGCACTCAACCACCTGATCGCGAACCGCGACTCCTACCGGGCGGTGTCGCTCCTCTACGGCGCCCGCTCACCGGACGAGATGCTGTTCTTCAACGAGCTTCAAGATTGGCGGGAGGCCGGGATCGACGTCAAGTACACGGTCGATGCCGCCTCCGGGGATTGGGACGCTCGCGTGGGGCTGGTCACGAAGCTGATCCCGATCGCCGGCTTCGAGGGCGCTCGAGCCACGGCGATGATCTGCGGCCCGGAGGTGATGATGCGCTTCGTCACGACGGCGCTTCGGGAGCGCGACGTCCCCATCGACCGGATCCACGTCTCGCTCGAGCGGAACATGAAGTGCGCGATCGGGCACTGCGGCCACTGCCAGCTGGGCCACCGCTTCGTCTGCAAGGACGGCCCGGTCTTCCCGGTCGGCCGGATCGGAACGCTGCTCGGGGTGAGAGAGCTGTGAGCGACCGGCCCAAGCTCGCCGTCTGGAAGTTCGCCTCCTGCGACGGCTGCCAGCTCTCGCTGCTCGACTTCGAGCATGAGCTGGTCTCGTTGCCGGAGCAGATCGAGGTCGCCTACTTCCTGGAGGCGACCCGCGGCGAGGTCGAGGGGCCGTACGACCTCTCGCTGGTCGAGGGCTCGATCACGACGCCGCACGACGCCGAGCGGATCAGGGAGGTCCGCGCGAAGTCGCGGCGCTTGGTGACGATCGGTGCCTGCGCCACCTCGGGCGGGATCCAGGCGCTGAAGAACTTCGCCGACGTCGAGGACTTCATGTCGGTCGTCTACGCCACGCCGGACTACATCTCGACCCTCGAGACTTCGACGCCGATCTCGGCCAACGTCCACGTCGACTTCGAGCTGCAGGGATGCCCGGTGAACCGCCACCAGCTGCTCGAGGTGATCAGCGCCTTCGTCAACGAGCGCAAGCCGGCGGTGGCGAACCACTCGGTCTGCGTCGAGTGCAAGCGGGCCGGAAACGTCTGCGTGATGGTCGCCCACGGCACGCCCTGTCTCGGGCCCGTCACCCACGCCGGCTGCGGCGCGCTCTGCCCGAGCTACGACCGCGGCTGCTACGGCTGCTTCGGGCCGATGGAGTCGCCCAACGCGCCATCGCTCTCGGGCTGGTTCGAGGGGCTCGGCATGGACGAGGTCGACGTGGTCCGCGTCTATCGCACCTTCCAGACGGCGGCTGAGCCGTTCCAGGCCGAGAGCGAGAGGCTCGAGGCGGATGGCTGAGAGCGGCGAGACCCGGACGATCCGCACCGAGGCGCTCGCCCGCGTCGAGGGGGAGGGGGCGATGCAGGTGAGGATCCGGGGCGGCGAGGTGGAGAACGTCGAGCTGCAGATCTACGAGCCGCCGCGCTTCTTCGAGGCCTTCCTGCGTGGCCGCGACTTCAAGGAGGCCCCCGACATCACCGCGCGGATCTGCGGCATCTGCCCGGTCGCGTACATCACCAGCGCCTTCAACGCGATGGAGGACGCGCTCGATGTCGAGGTGGATCAGCTGATCCGGTCCCTTCGACGATTGATCTACTGCGGCGAGTGGATCGAGTCGCACGCGCTCCACGTCTTCCTGCTCCACGCCCCCGACTTCTTCGGCTTCGACTCCGCCTGGCAGATGGCGCGCGAGCACCGCGACGTGGTCGAGGGAGCCCTGCGCGTGAAGGCGATGGGCAACGAGATCCTCCGGACGATCGGCGGCCGTGCGATCCACCCGATCAACACGCGGGTCGGCGGCTTCTACAAGGCGCCCGAGCGCTCCCACCTCGACGCCCTGGTGCCGGGGCTCGAGGAGTCGCGGGACTTCATGCGGGGAGCGACCGAGTTTCTCGCCGGCCTCGACTTCCCCGACTTCGAGCAGGACTATGAGTTCGTCGCGCTCCGCGATCCGGACCGCTACGCGATCGAGGACGGGCGGCTCGTCTCCTCATCGGGACTGGACATCGGCCCGGGGGAGTACGAGGAGCACTTCTCCGAGCAGCACGTCGCGCACTCGACCGCGCTGCAGTCGCGCATGTCGGACGGCTCCACCTACTTCCTCGGGCCGATGGCCCGCTATTCCCTCAACTACGAGCAGCTCTCCGCGGGGGCGCGCGAGGCGGCAGAGTCCGCGGGCCTGGGACCGGAGTGCCGCAACCCGTTCAAGTCGATCCTGGTGAGAGCGGTCGAGCTGATCCATGCTTTCGACGAGGCGCTGGTGTTGATCTCCGCCTACGATCCGCCCGACCCGCCCGCCCAGGTTCCGGAGCCCAGGGCGGCGGCCGGCTGCGGCTGGAGCGAGGCGCCGCGCGGGATGCTCTGGCACCGCTACCGGATCGAGGAGGACGGCTCGATCGCGGAGGCCCGGATCGTTCCTCCCACCTCCCAGAACCAGGCCCGGATCGAGCAGGACCTGCTCGAGTTCGTGCGGCCGCGGGTCGACCTACCCGACGATCGCCTCCAGTGGGAGTGCGAGCAGGCGATCCGCAACTACGACCCATGCATCAGCTGCTCGACCCATTTCCTGAAGCTCGACGTGGACCGGGCCTGAGCGATGGTCAAGCACTTCATCCACCGCGAGCACAAGCCGGCCGACCAGGCGTTTCTCCACGAGGAGCGCAAGTTCCTCGACGCCCAGCGCGACTCGCTGCATCTGATGGAGCGCCGGCGCGAGCAGCTCCAGCGGGACATCGAGGCGGCGCGGCGAGACGCGCACGGTCTCGGAATCTCCCTGAACCACGCGCCGGAGTCCGGATACCGGGCGTGGCTCGCTCTGATCGGCGTCGGAAACCGCTTCCGGAGCGACGACGCCGCCGGCCTCGAGGTCGCCTCCCGGCTGCGCTCCGCCCATCCGCCCGGCTGCCGGATCCTCGAGGAGGAGGGCGAGCCCGGCTCGCTGATCGAGGACTGGGCGCTGGTCACGGAGGCGCTGGTGATCGACGCGGTCGCCTCGGGGGCGCCGCCCGGCACCCTGCACCGCTTCGACGCGAGCAAGGGCCCGGTGCCGACCGAGATGTTCCGCGGCTCGACCCATTCGCTGGGCGTCGCGGACGCGGTCGAGCTCGCTCGGGAGCTGGATCGGCTCCCGCCGCGGCTGGCGGTCTACGGGATCGAGGGTGAGAGCTTCGAGACCGGTGAGGGCCTGTCCCCCGCGGTCGAGGCCACCGTCGACGCCCTCGTCGACGAGCTTTGCGACGAACTGCGCGTGGAGTCGGCCTCGTGACGGCTGGCTCCCCGAGCGACGTCGCGGTTATCCGGCGGATGCTCGCCGCGGTCGCGCAGGGAGACAGGGATGCCTTCGTGGCGCTCCTGACCGAGGACGTCGAGTGGGACGACCGCGACGGGTGGCCCGGCGTCCGCAGGCTCTACCGGGGCCATCGCGGGGTGCGCGATTGGTGGGATGCGTTCACGGGAGTGGGCGGGAAGGTCCTCGATATCGAGGTCGAGAACATCACGCCCGCCGGCGACTCCCGGATTCTGCTCTGCGTGCTGGGAACCTTCGGGTCTTCGGCCGACCCGGCTGCCGAGTTCAAGGTCCGGGCCTGGTACGTCTTCTGGTTCAGGGAGGGCAAGGTCCGGCGCGCTCAGCTCTTCTGGGACAGAGGGGAGGCGGCTGAGGCCGCGGGACTCCCCGGGTAGGACCGGGAAGCGCCATGATGCTCCGGCGAGCCCTACTTCCAGGTCCGGGGCCACGGGCGCGGCGGCGGAGCCGAGCGAACCCGGATTCGGTAGTCGACCGCCACGGCGCCGCCGGGGCCGGCCATCACGGGGTTGAGATCCATCTCGGCGATCTCGTGATGGGTGTCGACCATCGCGCTGACCCTGACGAGCAGGTCCTGGACGGCGTCGACATCGACCGCTGGTGCTCCGCGGAAGCCGGTGAGCAGCGGATAGGTTGAGAGGGAATGCAGCATCGCCTCGGACTCGGCCCGGGTGATCGGGCAGACCCGCACGGCGACGTCCTGGAGCAGCTCGGCCTGGGTTCCGCCGGCGCCGCAGGCGAGCACGGGCCCGAAGGTCGGGTCCTCGACCACCCCGACTAGCAGCTCGGGGCCGGCCTCGGCCATGGACTGGACCACGAATGTCTCGCGTTTCCCGCCCGCCGCCTTCACCGCCTCATCCATCTCCCCGGCCGCCTCGCGCACCTCCTCGCTTCCGAGCAGACCCGCCCTGACTGCGCCCATCTCGCTCTTGTGGAGGAGGCCGGGCCCCTGCCCCTTGAGAGCGACCCGGCCGCCAAGCTCGGCGGCCGCGATGGCGGCGCCGGCGGCGTCGGAGGCGGTGCGCCACTCCGCAATCGGAACCCCGTAGGCGGCCAGCAGGCGCGACGCCTGCTCCATCCCCAACCACTCCGAGTCGCGCTCGAGCGCCTCGGCGATGATCGCCGCCGCCTCATCGGGCCGGGCGTCGCGGAGCTCGGGCGGCTCCTGGGCCGGCCGGCGCCGCCAATCCACGTGGCGCATCACCCGGCCGAGCGCCCGGGCCGCGTCCTCGGGATAGCTGTGGATCGGCAGGTCGCTGACCTCCCTGATGGAGGGGTGGTCCTGCGGCGACATGAAGACGGCCTGCAACGGGATGCGGCGAGGCATCGTGCCGATCGCCTCCTCGATCGCGGCGGCGACGTCGGTGGCCTGGATCAGCAGCGGCCGGATGAAGATCACGATCAGTGCGTCAATGCCATCCCACTCCGAGAGGACGCGAATCGTCTCCCGGTAATGCTCGGCGGTGGCGGTGGCGATCATGTCCACCGGGTTGAGCAGCCCCGCCTCCGCAGGAAGCACCTCCGCGAGCCGCTCGCGGACCTCCTCGGGCACCTCAGGCACCTCGAGCCCCGCGGCCTCACAGGCGTCGGCGCACATGATCCCCGGCCCGCCGGCGTTCGTCACGATCCCGACTCGCGGCCCGTCCGGGAGGGGCTGGTTCGCGAGCAGCGAGGCGACATCGAGCAGCTCGGCGAGCGTCTCGGTCCGGATCACGCCGGCCTGCTCGAAGAGCGCGTCGACCGTCACGTCGGACGCCGCCAGCAGCGCACCGGTATGGGAGCTCGTGCCGCGCTGGCCGGCGGCGGAGCGGCCGCTCTTCACGACGACCACCGGCATTTCGCGACCCACCCGCTGCGCAACTCGCGAGAAGCGCCGCGGATCGCTGAAGGACTCGATGTAGAGGAGGGCGACGTCGGTGATCCCGTCGTTCTCCCAGTAATCGAGCAGGTCGTTCGCGGTGATGTCGGCGCGGTTCCCGATCGAGGCGAAGGACGAGACGCCGAGGCCGCGATCGCCGGCGAGTTCGATCAGGGCCAGGCCGAGGGCGCCGCTCTGGGTGACGAAGCCGACGCCTCCCGGCGGCGGAGCATGCGGTGCGAAGGTGACGTTCAGCCCCTTGGTCTTGTCGATGATTCCGAGGCAGTTCGGCCCGATCAGCCTCATCCCGGCGGCCCGGCAGATCTCCACGAGCTGTCGCTGCCGTTCGGCGCCTTCGGGACCGGTCTCCGCGAAGCCGGCCGAGATCACCACGAGTGCGGGCACGTCCTTGTCCGCACACTCGCGGGCGACCTCGACCACGGCCGAGGCCGGTACGGCGATCACGGCCAGGTCGACTTCGTCCGGGATCTCGGCGATGCTCGGATACGCCTTCACCGATTGCACGACCTCGGCGGCGGGATTCACCGGGTAGACGACGCCCTCGAAGCCGGACTCCAGGGCGTTGTGGAACAGCTGGCCGCCCACCGTTTCGTGCTCACGCGAAGCGCCGATCACCGCGACCGCCCGCGGTTGGAGGAACGGGCGAATCGCGGCCTGCGCGGCGAGTCGGTCGCGGTCCTCGAATCGAGAAACCGCCTCATCCGAGAAGGAGGTGGGCAGCTCCACCTGGATCACGCCGGGCTGCGACGACATCTCGACCGGGAACCCGCTCTCACGGAAGACCTCGATCATCCGGTGGTTGCCGGGCATGACGTCGGCGACGAAGACGTCGATGTCGTTCTCCTGCGCGACCTGGGCCAGGTGCGCGAGCAGAATCGTCCCGAGCCCCTGGCCCTGGAGGCGCCGGGCGATCGTGAACGCGATCTCGGCCTTGCCGTCGGGCCTCGAGATGTAGATCCCCTGGCCGACGATCTCGTCGCCGGCACCGCGGACGGCCACCAGGCCGTATCGCCCCGAGTAATCGACATCGACCATCAGGCGAGCTGCGGCCGCGAGGTCGGTGCCCGCCGAGAAGAAGCGGAACATGCGAGAGCCCTCGTCCAGGCTGTTCAGGAAGGTGAGCATCGCGTCCTCGTCCTCGGCCTTGACGGGACGGATGTGGATGGTCGACCCGTCGCGCAGCGCGACGTCGGCTTCCCGGTTCCCGGGGTAGGCGCTCACTTCAGCTGGGCCCGGTGCTGGCTTCGTCAACCCGCCAAGGCTAACTCCCAGCTTGTGGGCCGTCGACTAAGCCTCAAGCGGAGTGGGGCCGGCGCCGCGCGGGACCACCATCACAGGGCAGGCCGCCTCAGCCATCACGCGAGCGGAGACGCTCCCGAGCAGCGTGCCCTTGACAGGTCCATACCCCCGAGAGCCGAGGACGAGCAGGTCGAGATCGCCGGTGGCTTCCGCCAGCGCCTCGACGGGCTCGCCGTGGATCAGCTGCGGCTCGGAGTCGACGCCGTCCGGCAGCCGGCCGACGGCGTTTTCGTAGGTGTGCTCCCACTCCCTCTCCTTGAACTCGCGGTACTCCTCGGGGCCCAGCGGGGAGAGGAAGCCGCCGAGCACGTAGTGGGGCTGACCCATCACGCTGATGATCCGCAGCGGAGCCTTCGCCAGCTCGGCGAGGTGCCCCGCCGCGGTGAGGGCCCTCCAGGACTCGGAGGAGCCGTCGACCGCGACTCCGATCCGGCCAACGCCCGGTCTCCCGTCGACGTAGCCCCGCGGGGCGACGGCGACGCTGGCCGGCACGCCCGAGAGCAGGGACCCGCCGAGCGTTCCGACCAGCACCCGGCCGCTCCTGCCGTGCCGGGTCGAGCCGATCACGATCGCGGTCGGCTTCTCCCAATCGATGATCTCGTACATCCCGGCCGCCGGGGAGTCGTTGATGACCGGTGCCGTTCTCATCTCGAGACCGTCGAGGAGCCCTCGCGCCTTGGCGAAGAGCGGCTCGCAGAACCTGGTCACGGCCTCGTTGAATGCACTCTCCTCGACGCCGTCCCGCGGGTGTGAGATGACCGTGGCGACCACGGGCCTCGCTTCGAGGGTCTCGCTCAGCCGACGGCCGAGCGCGAGCGCGTCGTCGCCCTGGGGGGATCCGTCGTATCCGATCAGCACCTTCGGTTTCATTCCGAAACCCTCTCAGATCTTCTCGGGGACCATCTCGATCGCGCCGCAGGGGCATTCCTGGACGCAGAGGCCACAGCCCTTGCAGAAGTCAAGGTCGATCGCATAGCCGTTGACATTCGGGTTCTCAGCTGCCTCGGCCAGCTTCAAGACCGCGTTGTCGGGGCAGACGCCGAAGCAGTTGTCACAGCTGAAGCAGTTGCCGCACGACATGCAGCGGCGGGCCTCGTACATGGCATTCGATTCGTCGAGCCCGCCGACCACCTCGTCGAAGGTCGAGCGTCGGCGCTCGATCTCGAGCTCGGGCTGCAGGGCCTTCGGCGCGTCGGCGTAATACCAGGTGTTGAGCTGGTCGAAGGTGATGACCTCCTGCTTGGGTCCCGGCTCGTATGCCTGACTGCGTAGCCAGCCGTCGATGTTGCGCGCGGCCTTCTTTCCGTGGCCGACTCCGACGGTGACGGTGCGCTCGGCGGGGACCATGTCGCCGCCCGCGAAGACGCCGCGATGCCCGGTCTCCATGTTCGGCCCGACCTGCACGACTCCGTCCTCGATCTCAATGCCGGAGACGCCCTCGAGCAGCGACAGGTCCGCCTCCTGGCCGAGCGCCAGGATCACCGAGTCGGCCTCGAGCTCGTCGAACTCACCGGTGGGCTGGGGGAAGCCGGTCTCGTCGAGCTCCATCTTCTCGATGGTGATCTTGTTGCCGTCGACCTGCTTGATGGTCTCGAGCCAGCGCATCATCACGCCCTCCTCCTCTGCCTCCGCCACCTCGAAGTCGTGGGCGGGCATCCGGTCGCGGTTGCGCCGGTAGACGACGACGGCGTCGGTGGCGCCGAGCCGCTTGGCGGTGCGGGCTGCGTCCATCGCGGTGTTGCCACCGCCGTAGACGACGACCTTGCGGCCGAGCAGTGGCTTCTCGTCGGACTCCATTGACTCGAGCATCGAGACGGCGTCCAGGATGCGCGCGGCCTCGCCGGCGGGAATGTCGGCGTGCTTGCCGATGTGGGCGCCGACGGCGAGGAACGCCGCGTCGAAGCCGCCCTCGGTCATCGCTTCCTCGATGTTGGTGGCCTTGCGGTTGAGCTCGAGCTGGACTCCCATCGCCAGGATGCGGTCGACCTCTGCATCGAGCACGTCGCGCGGCAGCCGGTACGTGGGGATGCCGAAGCGCATCATGCCGCCGGCCATAGGACCAGCCTCGTAGATCGTCACCTCGTGGCCGAGGCGGCGCAGGTGGTACGCGGCCGAGAGTCCCGAGGGCCCAGCGCCGACGACCAGCACTCGCTTGCTGGTCGACTCCGCGGGCGGGTCGAAGGACCAGCCCTGCTTGATCGCCTCGTCGCCGATGAAGCGCTCGACCGAGTGGATGCCAACAGCCTCGTCGAGCTCCCCGCGGTTGCAGGAGGACTCGCAGGGGTGGTAACAGACACGACCCATGATCGCCGGGAACGGGTTGTCTTCGACGATCCGCTGCCAGGCGCGCTCGTAGCCCTCGCCGCCGTCCTCGGCCTCATAGAGCCAGGCCTGGCAGTTCTCGCCGGCGGGGCAGGCGTGGTTGCAGGGGGGCAGCCGGTCGACGTACTGGGCGCGCTCGGTGCGCCAGCTACCGGTCTTGTTGGCGAGGCTGGAGCCGACCTCGAGCGTGATGGCGAAGGGCAGGTTCTTCTCGGTGGCTTCCATCACTGAGGTCCGTGCGGGGTGTCGGAGAGCAGGTCGGGGCGGTCCTCGTGGAGCGGATCGGGAAGCGACCCATAGCCGCCGTTCAGGCCGAAGCGCCTGATGTTGGCGTCTGCGCGGGCCTGGATCGCCTCGATCACGTCGGTCCGGGGTGGGTCCTTGAAGAGGTGTGCGTAGCGCTTCTGCAGCTTCAGGTATTCGCTGACCGGCACCTGCCTGCGGATCTTCGAGATACCGACGACCTCGCCATCCTCCGCCTCGAACACGGGGAAGATCCCGGTCTCCTTGGCGAGGCGCGCGATCTCGATCGTGTCCTTCGATGCCGATCCCCAGCCCAGGGGGCAGGGGACGAAGACGTGCAGATAGCGGGCGCCCCTGAACTCCATCGCCTTCTCGACCTTGTACTCCAGGTCGCGGAGCTCGGAGACCGTGGCAGTGGCGACATAGGGGATCTCGTGCGCCATCGCGATCAGCGGAGCGTTCTTGCCCTGACCGAAGACGTTGCCCGGCTCGTCGCCGACCGGCTTGGTGTTGGCCGTGCGCGCGGCGGGCGGCGTTGCGCCCGAGCGCTGCACCCCGGTGTTCATGTAGGCCTCGTTGTCGTAACAGACGAACAACACGTCGTCGTTTCGCTCGAACATCCCCGACAGGCAGCCGAAGCCGATGTCCAGGGTGCCGCCGTCGCCGCCCTGCCCGACCACGCGGATGTCCTCGCGGCCCTTGGCCTTCAGCGCGGCGGCGATCCCGGTGCTGACCGCCGGCGCGTTGCCGAACAGCGAATGGATCCAGGGCAGCTGCCAGGAACTCTCCGGATAAGGGGTGGAGAAGACCTCGAGACAGCCCGTGGCGTTGGCCGCGATCAGCTTGCCCTTCGTGGCCCGCATCGCGGAGTCGAGCGCGAACCGGGCTCCGAGGGCCTCGCCGCATCCCTGGCAGGCCCGGTGCCCGCAGGTCAACGTGTTGGAGCGCTCCGTCCGTGCCTGCACGGAGCGCTTCTCCGGATCGAGCAGCCGCCCCCCGACCGCGTACGTGCCCGTCTGGTAGAGCTTGACGTCTTGGTAGGGCATCAGTGGGCCTCCGCTGCGACCACGCCGAGGTCGCGGAGCATGTTCTCGGCGTGCGGGCCAGCGGGCAGGCCGTCGCGCTCGCGGGCCAGCTCGCGCTGCACCAATTCGATGTCCAGGTCAAGGAAGTTGAGCGGCTCGAGCTCGTCGCGGCCCGCCTGCTCGAGAAGCCGGTGAAGCGACTCGCGGGTGATCGCCCTTCCACCCAAACCGGCGATCACGGTGCTGCAACGCGCATGGCCACCCACCATCGCCTCGTGGACGTCGGTGGAGACGATCCCGCCCCGGCCGGCGGCCAGGGCCTTCTCGAGGACCACCACCCTGCAGGCCCCGGACAGAGCGTCGCGTACCTCCTCGAGAGGGAACGGTCGGAAGGACTTGAGGCCGAGCGCGCCGACCCTGACGCCGGCGTCGCGCATCTCGTCGACGACCTCCTCGATCGTGCCGAGCACGGAGCCGAGCGCGACGATGATCGTCTCCGCGCCCTCGGTCCGGTAGCGGCGGACGAGGCCGCCGGACGGGCGGCCGAAGTCGACCGCGAACCGCTGGGCGACCTCAGGGATCACGTCGAGGGCCTGCATCTGCTTGTGGTGGGCGAGGTACTTGACCTCGAAGAAGGCCTCGGGGCCGACCATCGCCCCGATCGTCATGGGGTTCGCCGGGTCGAGGAGCTGCCGTGGCTCGAAGGTGGGCACGAACGCGTCGACCTTCTCCTGGTCAGGGATGTCGACCTCGTCGTAGGCGTGGGTGAGGATGAAGCCGTCCATGCAGACCATCACCGGCAGCGAGATCTGCTCGGCGATCCGAAAGGCCTGGATATGCATGTCGAGTGCCTCCTGGTTGGACTCGGCGTACAGCTGGAGCCAGCCTGAATCGCGCATCGACATGGAGTCGGAGTGGTCGTTCCAGATGTTGATCGGGGCACCGATGGCCCGGTTCGCGATCGTCATCACGATTGGCAGCCCCAGGCCCGACGCGTTGTAGAGCGCCTCGGCCATGAACAGGATGCCCTGGGAGGCCGTCGCCGTATAGGTGCGCGCGCCGGTGGCGGATGCCCCGATGGCCGCGGAGAGGGCGCCGAACTCGGATTCGACCATCAGGTACTCGCAGGGCGAGAGGTCGCCAGTCCTGACTAGGTCGGAGAGGTGCTCGACGATGTGGGTCTGCGGTGAGATCGGGTAGGCGCTGATCACCTCGGGGCGGCAGAGGGCCACTGCCTCGGCGACCGCGCGGGAGCCCTCCTCCTGCCTAAGCACGGGCGAGCTCCCTGATTTCGTGCTGCACGTACTCGTGCGCCGCGTTGGCGGCGAGGACGTTGCGGTCGGCTATCTCGCCCGAGAACTTCTGGGCGATCGCCCGGACCACGGCCTGCAGGGTGACGGCGCCGGTCATCGCGGCGAACCCGCCGAGCAGCGCGGTGTTCGGCATCGGGCGGTGCAGCTCACGTTTTGCGACCTCGGTCGCCGGCACGGTGAGCAGCCGCCCGGGCGCAAACCCTGCGGCGAACTCGCCCAGCCCGAGCTCATCGAAGCTGCGCGAGGTGTTGATCAGCACATAGCCGCCCTCGCTGAGGCCGCTGAAGACCTTCACCTGATGGAGCAACGTGGGGTCCTGGATGATCAGCGCGTCCGGCTCCGAGATCGGCTCGCGCACGCGAATCGGCTGGTCGTCGATTCGGCAGTACGACGTGACCGGAGCTCCGGTCCGCTCCGAGCCAAAGGTGGGGAAGGCCTGAGCGTGCTGTTCGTCCTCGAAGGCGGCGATGGAGAGCATCTCGGCCGCGGTGACGACGCCCTGGCCGCCGCGCCCGTGAATGCGCACCGCGAACATCAGGCCGCCGGGGTAGATCCGAGGGCGCGCGCAGGCGCGAGCGGTGATGTGCGGGCGAGCTCGGCGAGCTCCGACAGCGACTCCGAGATCCCGTTGTTCAGCACATCCAGGTCGGGGACCGTGTCGCGGTCGGCGTTGATGCAGAAGAAGAGCTTGCCGTCGTAGCTGAACACGGCCAGGCCGACCGCGTGCGAGGCGGCGATCGGCACCAGCGGCCAGATCTCCTGGACCTTGGAGCCGAAGTAGTAGAGCGGCATCTGCGGCCCCGGCACGTTGGTGATCGTCACGTTGAAGAGGCGCGTCGCGAACAGCGAGCGGGCGAGGAAGCTGTGCAGCACCGGCGGCATGTGGTTGCCGAGGTTGAGCAGCACGCTGGAGCCCTCGTGCTGCGTCCCGGACTTCAGGGTCTCGGCCTCCTCGACCTGGAGGCGATAGCGCTCGGCGGGGTCGGCGGCGCCGACGGGCAGGTGGACGAACAGGGATGAGATCCGGTTGCCCATCGAGAGGTGGTCGGCCGCGGTCCGGATGTTCATCGGGACCATGGCGCGTAGCCCGGGCTCGGAGACCATCTCGCCGCGCTCGGTCAGCAGCCGGCGGAACCCTCCGGCCGCCGCCGCCAGGACGACGTCGTTGAGGGTGCCGCCGAGGGAGTTCTTGATCTCCTTGAGCTCGTCGAGCTTCATGGTGATCACGGCGAGCTGACGCCCTGCGCCGATCGGCCGGTTGAGGCTGCATTCCGGGGCGGCGACGAGCTCGTCGCGGACGATCAGCTCGGCGAGGGCCCGTGAGCGGTGGGCGGCCTCGCGCGCCCGGCTCGGGTGCGTCGCCATGCCGAGGGCTGACTCCGCGGCGTGCAGGCCGGCCTGGGCCGTCCGGAGGGCGGCGTTGCCGACGAGGAGGTAGGGCTTGGCGATCACCGCGGCCGTGTGGCGCAGGCCTCGTCTCGGCGTCTCGACCGTGTTGGGATGGCTGGCGTGCGGCGTTCCCTTGGCCCCTCCGTTCCGGCGGATCAGGCGGTCGGGCTCGGTGTCGAGCAGCGTGGTCGCCATGTCGACGGACCCGACGCCGTCGATCATGCAGTGGTGGGTCTTGGTGACGAGCGCCCAGCGCCCGTCGCCGAGCTCCAGGATCACCATCTCCCAGAGCGGCCTGTTCCGATCGAGGCGCTGCGAGTAGTACTCGCCTGCCCACTCGAGCAGCTCGTCGACACCGCCGGGGGCGGGGA
This sequence comes from uncultured Solirubrobacterales bacterium, assembly GCA_963728875.1. GTDB lineage: Bacteria > Actinomycetota > Thermoleophilia > Solirubrobacterales > 70-9 > DASUPK01. Next base: position 127,281 of record CAVSLJ010000001.1, on the reverse strand, counting down.
GCCCCGCGATGCGGACGTGCCGCTCCACGCGGAAGCGCCGGTCCTCCACCCAGCTCGGCCAGTGCAGCCCGCCGGTGTGAGGTGTTGAGAGCCGTTGGGTGTAGCGGGGCAGGTCCGGTATGCGATCGATGACGTCCTGGCGCATCAGGTCGATCGGCGGGGCGCCGCCGCCCGGCTGCGGCTCCATCAGCATGACGGCGCCGATGTGCATGTGGGCGGTCTCATCCGCCTCCTCGAGCTCCAGGAAGGTCGCGTCGAGTGCGGTGAGCTGGTCTTCCATGGCCCCCAGGTCCCTCTAGCTCCCGGACCTGGCGGCGTCGAGCAGCACGCGCTGCTCGGCGGCGGCGATCAGGCGACGGGCCTTGTCGACCGCGTCGATGTTCACCGAGATGGCGTCGATGCCGGCCTCGACGAGCAGCTGCGCATACTCGCGGTGCACCGAGGGGGCCTGTCCGCAGATCGAGGTGGACAGGCCGAGCTCCTTGGCGCGCGGGATCAGCAGCCGCAGGTAGTCGGCGACGGCCGCGTCGCGTTCGTCGAAGAGCTCGGCGACCGCCTCGGAGTCGCGGTCCGCTCCCAGCATCAGCTGGGTCAGGTCGTTCGAGCCGATCGAGATGCCCTTCACGCCGAGCTCGGCGTAGCGGGGCAGGTGGAAGTACACCGAGGGGACCTCGGCCATCACCCAGAGCTCGAACTCGGGCTTGTCGAGCAGCCCGGCGTCCCGCATCTGGTTACGGCAGGCCGTCAGCTCGCGCGGGGTGCGGACGAACGGCAGCATCACGTGGAAGTTCGTGTGCCCCGCGTCCCAGACCCGCTTGATCGCGGCGAGCTCGAGTCCGAACAGGTCGGGCTCGCGCATGTAGCGCAGCGCGCCCCGGTAGCCGATCATCGGGTTCGACTCCTCGGGCTCGAAGCGGTCGCCGCCCTCGAGCCCCCTGAACTCGTTCGAGCGGAAGTCGATCGTCCGGTAGGTGATCGGCCGGGGCGCGAAGCCCTCGGCGAACTTCGTCAGGGCACTGCCGAGCCGGTCGACCAATTCGTCGCTCTTGCCCTGCTCGATCAGGAGGCGCGGATGGCGGCCCTCGAGCGCCTCGATCACCATCAACTCGGCGCGGAGCAGGCCGCAGCCCTCGACCGGGAGGCTCGCCGCCCGCTCGATCTGGGAGGGCTCGGAGAGGTTGACGAGGAGTTGGGTCGCGGTGACGGGTGCCCCACCCCCTAGGGGGGCGGGAGCGCCACCGGACCCGGTCTCCTCTCCCGTGACGGCGATTTCGCCCTCGTACACCGTCCCGTGCGTGGCGTCCACGGTGACGAGCTCACCGTCACGGAGCTTTGAAGTCGCGTCGGCGGCGCCGACGACGCAGGGAATGCCGAGCTCGCGCGAGACGATCGCGGCGTGGCAGGTCATGCCGCCGGAGTCCGTGACGATCGCGGCCGAGCGCCTCATCAGGGGGACCCAGTCGGGCGCCGTCATGTGGGTGACCAGGACGTCACCCTCCTTCAGATCATTGCCCTGGCCGATCTCGGAGATGATCTTCACCTCGCCATGTCCGACGCCGGGAGCGGCGCCCAGGCCGCGGACCAGCGCCTCGCCCTCCGGCTCGGCGATCGACACGGAGGTGTCGCCGCCGGAGGAGGTCACGGGCCGGGACTGGAGCATCCAGGCGATGCCCTCCTCGTCGAACGCCCACTCGGTGTCCTGCGGAGTGCCGTAGTGCTTCTCGTCGCGAATGCCGAGCTCGGCGACGCGGCGGACCTCGTCGTCCGTGAGGACCGGCTGGATCGACTCATCGCCGGAGAGCTCCCGTGTCCGGGTGCCGCCATCGGGGAGGGGCTCGATGACGAGCTCCTTGCGCTTCACGTCGCGCTTGATGATGTGGAGCGTCTCCTTGTCGACCACGTAGCGGTCCGGGGAGACCTGGCCCGAGACGACCGACTCGCCAAGGCCGAGGGAGCCCTCGATCACTAGGCGATCGTGGTCGCCTGAAGCCGGGTCGATGGTGAACATCACCCCCGCGCGCGTGGAGAGAATCTGGAGCTGGACGACGACCGCGATGTCCATGTCCGCCTGGCCGAAGCCCTGCTTCGCGCGGTAGAAGACGGTCCGGGCGCCGAAAAGGGAAGACCAGCAGCGGCGGACCGCGTCGACGACCTCATCGGGGCCGCGGACGTTGAGGAAGGTCTCGTTCATGCCGGCGAAGGAGGCAGCCTCGGTGTCCTCGGCGGTCGCCGAGGAGCGGACTGCGACCGGCGGGTTGTCGCGATCCCCCGCGAGCTTCAGATAGGCGTCGCGGATCTCACTTGCAACGTCGTCCGGGACCGGCTCCGCCTCGACCATCTTGCGGACCTGCTTGGTGGCGACGTCAAGGGCGGCGGTGTCGTCCACGTCGACCGAGGAGAGCCGCTCCTCGATGCGGTCGCGAAGGCCGCCGGTGTCACAGAAGAGGGCGTAGGAGGAGGCGCCGACAACGAAGCCAGAGGGAACCGGCAGGCCCGCCGCGGTCATCTCGCCGAGGTTCGCGCCCTTGCCCCCCGCGTAGTCGGTGTCCTGCTTAGCGAGGTCCTCGAAGCGACGGAGCAGTGCGGTCGAAACGGTCATCGAATCCCCTTTTCAGATGGCGAATGGTCTGCGTGGGCAACCTATGGCTGAACAGGCGACGATTCATCCGCGTGGCACACCGGTCTTGGGCCTGTGGCGAACTACTGAGCGCAGCCGGGTGTCGAGCACCGATGGACCTCGAGGGCGTGGCTTCGTAGGCTTGTCCCATGGCCGCGAACGAGGCACGCGTCGTAATCGTCGGTGGAGGTGTCGCCGGGATCGAGGCGCTGCTCGCGATGGCGGACCTCGCCGGCGATCAGGTGGAGCTGACGCTCGTCGCCCCGAAGCCGGACTTCCTCTACAAGCCGCTGCTGGTCGAGGAGCCGTTCGATCTCGATCCCGCGGCGCGCTACGAGCTGCAGCCGCTGGCGGCCGATCGGGGGGCGAGCTTCGTCCAACGCGCAGTGGCCTCGGTGCAGCCGCAAGACCACCGGGTCGAGCTGGACGACGGATCCACCCTCGACTACGACTTCCTGATCGTCTGCGCCGGTGGTCGCTTCGTCCCCGCGCTCCAGGGAGTGACAACCTTTCCCTCGCCGGACCCGTTCAGTCCGGACCAGCTCATCGATCGAGCGGAGCGGGGGGATCGCCGCCTGGCCTTCGTCGTGCCGGGGGGAATCACCTGGTCGCTGCCGCTCTACGAGATCGCCCTGATGACCCAGCGCCGAGCCGTGCAGAGGGGGGCTGACGTGAAGATCGCCGTCATCACCCCCGAGTCGAGCCCGCTGGCCGTGTTCGGTCCCAACGCCAGCGCCGCGATCGAGGAGCTGCTCAGGGGGCGAGGCATCCAGGTGATCTCAGGTGCGACGGTGCGCGAGGTCGGCAGCGATGGAATCAAGCTGAGCCCGGGGGGTCGAGTCCTCGGTCCCGCCGAGGTCGTTGCCCTGCCGCTGATGGAGGGCCCGGGCATCAAGGGCCTTCCCGGCGATGCGAACGGCTTCATACCCGTCGACGAGCACTCCCGGGTCACGGGCGCCGACGACGTCTACGCAGCGGGGGACGGCACGACCTTCCCGATCAAGCAGGGCGGTCTCGCCACCCAACAGGCCGACACCGCCGCCCAGGACATCGCTCATCGGCTCGGCGTGGGCCCGGCGCCCGAGCCGTTCCGCCCGGTGCTGCGAGGCAAGGTCCTGACGGGAGACGAATCCGTCAGCCTCCAAGCGGATGTGGCCGGAGGCGGCGGCGAGGGCAGAGCGTCCCTTGACGCCCTCTGGTGGCCTCCGCAGAAGATCAGCGCGCGCTACCTCGCGCCCCTGCTCTACCACGATCGCGTCGGCACGGAGACCGAACCGCCGCGCGAGGCGCTCGACGTCGAGGTGGCGTTCCCGACCGAGTGGCACGAGGAGCCGATGGCGATCGATCCTCTCGAGCCGCCGAAGGTCGACTGATGTCCCTCGGGGGCGTCAGCTGACTCCGAGCGCCGCGCTCAGCCCGAGCATCACCAGGCCGCCCGCGAGCATTCCGAGCGGGCCGCTCCACCCCGTTGGCGAAAGAGTCCGGGGCAGGAGGTCCCAGGCGACCAGGGCCAGCATCGCCCCCGCGGCGAAGGCGAACGAGACGGCGAGCAGCGACTCGACCGTCTCCACCAGGGCGTAGGCGATGGCCGCGCCCACAGGTTGCGGGGAGCTGGTCAGCACCGCCCCCCAGAACTGCTGGGAGCGGCTGAACCCGGCCTCGGCCATCGGGATCGCCACGCTCGTCCCCTCGGGGATGTTCTGCAGCGCGATCGCCAGCACGACGAAGGCACCGAGCCCCGCGGTCCCGGAGGCGTACGCGGTCCCGACCGCGAGCCCCTCCGGGAGGCTGTGCACGAAGAGGACGGAGAAGACGAGGACGGCGGTCCGCACGTCGGAGCCCCGCAGCCGGCCGACGTGGACGTCGCGCCCGCGCAGGACGACGTGGGTGATCGCGAGAAATGCCACGCCGGCGAGCAGCCCCCCGAGTACCGCGCCGGCCGAACCGCGGTTGATCGCGGGACGCAGCAGGCCGACGACCGCCGCGACTGTCATCACCCCCGCGGCGAGCCCCCAGAGCGCCGGCTCCCACCGCGCCGCCCGCGAGCGCAGCAGGAACACCGGGATTGCGCCGAGGCCTGTGGCCAGCGCCGTCGCCGTTCCCAACGCGACCACCGTAAGCATGGGGGCTGATGATCTCAGTCGCAGGGGCGGGTGAGCCGTGCCCGCCCTGACCCAGGTCCCGGTCGCCCCCGCTTCTCCCGAGCGCTTTCGTGCCGTGATCGGGGATGACTACGCGGGTGTCGAGGAGGCGGCGAGGACCGCACAGCGCGTCCTCGCCGGCCGGGTTGTCTGGCACGTCAACTCGACCGCGCGCGGCGGAGGGGTGGCGGAGCTGCTCCAGTCCCTGCTCGCCTACGCGCGGGGAGCCGGGGTGGACGTTCGCTGGCTGACGATCGGGGGCAACCCGGACTTCTTCCGGATCACGAAGCGGATCCACAATCACCTGCACGGTTCGGACGGGGACGGCGGCGGGCTCGGTCCCGCCGAGCGCAGGATCTACGAGCAGCACCTCCTCGAGGCAGCCGATGAGCTTGTCGGCCTGGTCCACGAGGGCGACATCGTCTACGTCCACGATCCGCAGCCGGCCGGGCTCATCCCGCACACGAAGACCGTCGGCACCCGGATCGTCTGGCGGTGCCACGTCGGCGTCGACCACCCGAACGATCTGGCGAGGCGAGCCTGGGACTTCCTCCGGCCGTACGTCGACGACGCCGACGCGTACGTCTTCTCGCGGCGGGAATTCGTCTGGGACGGCCTCGACACGGATCGGCTCTGGCTCGTGCCACCCTCCATCGACGCCTTCTCACCGAAGAACGAGGAGCTGGACCCGGAGGCCGTGCGGGCGATCCTCAACGTGATCGGACTCGGGAGCGGTGATCATCACACCCGCGCCGTCTTCACCCGAGAGGACGGCAGCACCGCACGCGTCGACCGGTCGGCCGAGCTCGACCAGGAGGGAGCCCTGCCCGAGGACGCGCCCCTGATCGCGCAGGTCTCGCGCTGGGACCGGCTCAAGGATCCGATCGGCGTCCTGCGCTGCTTCGCGAAGCACGTTCGCAGCACCGATGCGCACCTGGTCCTGGCCGGTCCCTCGGTGGCCGCGGTCGCGGACGACCCCGAGGGGGCCGAGGTCCTGGCCGGGGTGCGCGAGGTGCGCGAGGATCTCCCGCCGGAGGTGCGGAGCCGGGTTCACCTCGCCTGCCTGCCGATGGACGACGTGCAGGAGAACGCCGCCATGGTCAACGCGATCCAGAGGCGAGCCGACGTCGTCCTTCAGAAGAGCCTGGCGGAGGGCTTCGGCCTGACGGTCGCGGAGGCGATGTGGAAGGCGAAGGCGGTGGTCGCCTCCCGGGTCGGCGGGATTCAAGACCAGATCGTCGACGGGGAGTCGGGTCTCCTCATCGACGATCCGGCCGATCTCTCAGCGGCGGGCGAGGCCATCAACTCGCTCCTCGACGATCCCGGTCGCGCCCGCGAGATCGGGGAGAACGCTCGGGAGCGGGTGCGCCATTCGTTCCTCGGGACCCGTCATCTCGCCCAGTACATGCAGCTGATCGAGCAGATGCTGCGCGCTGGGGGGGAGGACCGCTAGGCAAGCTTTGTCCTGGCTCAGGACATTCACAACGGAATCGGCGGCTAGTTCCTCCGAAGCCTTGACAAATCCACCCGAGTCGGTAAGTGTCCGGCATCTGTGGAATCTGCAGATTCCGGATCGCTCCGGTCACTGCGTGAGCTCAATCGCGGCCGCGTCATCGACGCGCTCCGGGGGCGAGGCACCGCCAGCAGAGCGGAGATCGCCCGGCTGACCGGGCTCTCTCGCTCGACGGTGTCGAGCATCGTCGCCGACCTGATCGAGTCCGGACTGCTCACCGAGCAGGCGGAGGCCACGGGTGTGGCGCACGGGGAGGCCGGCGGGCGGCCCCCCGTGCTCCTCTCCCTCAACCCGTCGGCCGGACTGGCCGTGGGGGTGGACTTCGGCCACAGCCACCTGCGCGTGGCGGTCTCGGACCTCTCGCACGAGGTCCTCGCGGAGTCCTGGCGCGAGCTGGACGTCGATCACTCCGCCGAGGAGGGACTGGACGCCGCGGAGCAGTTGGTCGACCAGGTCCTGAAGGAGGCCAATGTCGGGCGCAAGGGCGTCATCGGCGTGGGCATGGGCCTGCCGGGACCGATCAACAGGGCAACCGGTGCGGTTGGCTCATCTTCGATCTTGCCGGGCTGGGTCGGCGTCAACGCCGCGATGGAGATGGAGCGCCGGCTCGGATTGCCGGTGACCGTGGAGAACGACGCGAACCTCGGCGCCCTCGCGGAATTCGTCTGGGGATCCGGCAGGGGGCACTCGGACGTCATCTACATCAAGCTCTCGTCGGGGGTCGGGGCGGGCCTGCTCTTCGCGGGGCGGCTGCACGAGGGAGCCGGCGGGACGGCCGGCGAAATCGGGCACATCCCGGCGCAGAACGGCACCGCGATCTGCCGCTGCGGCAGCCGGGGCTGCCTCGAGACCGTTGCCTCGGCGCGGGCGATCGCGGAGCAGGTGGCCGCGAGCAGGGGCGAGGAGGTATCGCCGCGGCAGCTGCTCGAGCTGATCAAGGAGCGCGACCCCGCGGCCAGCCGGCTGATCGGCGAGGCGGGTCGCGAGATCGGCGTGGCGCTCGCCGGCCTCTGCAACCTGGTCAATCCCAACTGCGTGATCATCGGCGGCGATCTGAGCGCCGCCGGGGAGCTGATCACCGAGCCTGTGCTCGAGTCGATCCGACGCTACGCGATCGCCAGCGCGGCGGACCAGGTCACGGTTGTCGCCGGCGTCCTTGGCGAGCGCGCGGAGCTCCTCGGCGCCCTTGCGCTCGTCCTGCACGCCCCGGACGGCGCCCTCGGCTCGGGGCCGCCGCAGGCGGTGGCGGCATGAGATCCGGGGTAACCACTGAGGCGACGTCCCGCCGCGTGCGTGAGTGTCTGAGCAGCTCGACCCGGGTTTGGATTTTCAAATCAAGTGAGAGGAACAACAGTGGAGGTGGTGCGTGTGACTAGATCCAACAGTTGGGCCCGCGGCGCCGTGCTTTCCGTGGCGGCGCTTGTGATCGGGCTCGGGCTCGTCGCCTGTGGTGGCGGCGGTGGTGGCGGAGGGCCGAAAGTAGCGCTCCTGCTCCCAGAGTCCAAGACGACTCGCTACGAGGCCCATGACCATCCGGAGTTCGAGGACGCCCTCAAGGCGGCGTGCTCGGACTGTGAACTCATCTACAACAACGCGAACCAGGACGCGTCGACGCAGCAGTCCCAGATGGAGTCGGCGCTCACCGACGGGGCCGACGTGGTCGTCCTCGACCCGGTGGACTCCGCATCCGCGGCGTCGATGGTGCAGCTCGCCAAGCAGCAGAACGTGCCGGTGGTGAGCTACGACCGCCTGATCCTGGATACCCCTGATGTCGCCGCGTACGTCTCGTTCGACAACGTCAAGGTGGGCGAGCTCCAGGGCAGCACGTTGGCCAAGAAGCTCGCCGATGACGGCAACGCGAACGGGCCGATCATCCGGATCAACGGCTCCCCGACCGACAACAACGCAACGCTGTTCGGTCAGGGCGCGTCGAAGGAGCTGGACGCCGCGGGTGTCCAGGTCGCCAAGGAGTACGACACCCCGGATTGGAGCCCCGACAAGGCCCAGTCCGAGATGGACCAGGCGATCACCGCGGTCGGCAAGACCGGGTTCAAGGGCCTGTACGCCATGAACGACGGCACCGCCGGCGGCGCGATCGCGGCGATGCAGGCAGCGGGCATCGACCCGAAGACGATCCCGTCGACGGGTCAGGACGCCGAGCTCGAGGCCGTTCAGCGGATCCTCACCGGCGACCAGTTCATGACGGTCTACAAGGCGACCAAGCCGGAGGCCGAGACCTCCGCCAAGATCGCCGCGGCGTTGGCCCAGGGCAAGCCGATTCCGACCAGTGGTCTTCTGGTTGCCCAGACGAAGACCAACAACGGTGCGGCGGACATCCCGTCCTACCTGCTGACGCCGGTGGCGGCGACGAAGGACAACATCGCCTCCGTGACGTACGGCGGGCAGCCGCTGATCGGTCCGAACGGGTACTGGACCGCCAGCGACATCTGCACCCCTGAATTCCAGTCGGCCTGTCAGGCGGCCGGAATCAGCAGCTAGGAGAATGAGCCCCGAGCGCGAGGAGATGAGAAGGTGAACGAGCAGAAGCAGAGCGGCGACGGCAAGCCGGATCATCTCCTCGCGCTGAAGGGGTTCAGCAAGAGCTTCGGGCCTGTCCAGGCCCTGTCCGACGTCGACTTCGAGGTCGATGGCGGCGAGGTGGTCGCCCTGGTCGGCGACAACGGCGCCGGCAAGTCGACGCTGATCAAGGCGATCGACGGCGTGCAGCCTCCCGACGACGGGCAGGCGTACTTCGAGGGCAAGCCCGTGAAGATCGCCGATCCGAACGCGGCGACCAAGCTGGGGATCGCGACGGTGTTCCAGGACCTGGCCCTCTGCGACAACCTCGACGTGGTCGCCAACCTCTACCTCGGCCAGGAGGTGACGGGCGACGGGAACGTCCCGCTCCCGGTCATCAACGAGACCGAAATGGAGCAGCACACAAGCGAGCTGCTCGACGAGCTCTCGGTGACGACGCTCGGCAGCGTGCGCACCGAGGTGGGGAGCCTCTCCGGAGGGCAGCGCCAGTCGGTGGCCATCGCCCGCTCACTGCTCGGCGATCCCAAGGTAGTGCTGCTCGACGAGCCCACCGCGGCCCTCGGCGTGGCACAGACCGCTCAGGTGCTCAGCCTGATCAAGCGCCTCCGTGAGCGAGGGCTCGGCGTGGTTGTGATCAGCCACAATCTCGAGGACGTCTTCGAGGTCGCCGACCGGATAATCGTGCTGCGACTGGGCATGCGGGAGGCCACCTTCCAGGTGTCCAAGACGACGAGGGAGGAGGTCGTGGCGGCGATCACCGGCGCCTCGGCCGAGATCGACTTCACGAAGGAGGGCAAGTAATGGAGGGCGCCACGCAGACCGCCGACGGCGCGGAGCAGGAGAGCCGGTTCACAGTCCTCACGCGTCTCGCCCGGGGCGAACTGGGCTCGCTACGGGTCTTCCTGACGATCGCCCTGATCTGGGTGATCTTCCAGTCCCAGAACGACCGCTTCCTCTCCGCGATCAACCTCACCAACCTGACGCTTCAGATCGCGGCCATCGGGACCATCTCCGTTGGTGTCGTGCTTGTCCTGCTGCTCGGCGAGATCGATCTCTCGGTCGGCGCGGTGAGCGGTCTGGCGGCAGGTGTGATGGCGGTGCTCCAGGTGAAGCACGGATGGAGCCCTGAGCTCGCCATCCTCGCCGGTCTCGCGACCGGCGCCATCATCGGATTCTTCAACGGCTTCATGGTCACCTTCTTCGGGATCCCATCGTTCGTGGTGACCCTGGCGGGACTGCTCGCCTGGCAAGGGGCCCTCTTATTCGTGCTCGGGGACACCGGGACGATCAACCTGCCGCCCAGCACGATCACCGACCTGGCCGGCAAGTTCTTCTCGGCCGGCGTCGGCTATGTCCTCGCGGCGATCGTCACCGGCGCGACGCTCGGCACCGGGTTGATGGAGTTACGCCGGAGACAGAAGGCGAACCTGGAGACCGACCCGCTCGCCGGAATCGTAATCCGGACTGTGGTCGTCGGCGTCGCGAGCTTCGCCGCAGTGGCGATCCTGAGCTCAGATCGCGGCATTCCGCTCTCGGCGCTGATTCTGGTCGTCTTCTGCGGCTTCTTCGCCTGGCTGACGACACGGACGCCGTTCGGCCGCCACATCTTCGCCACCGGCGGGAACGCCGAGGCCGCGCGGCGTGCCGGCATCCCGATCAATCGCGTGCGGATCCTCGTCTTCACGCTCTGCTCGACGATGGCGGCGGCGGGCGGGATCCTGGCGGCGTCGAGGCTGATCGCCGTCAACCAGGCGTCCGGCTCGGGCGACGTCCTTCTCCTCGCGATCGCGGGACCGGTGATCGCCGGCACCAGCCTGTTCGGCGGGCGCGGCTCGGTCTGGTCGGCGCTGCTCGGCGCCGTCGTCATCGGGTCGATCTCGAACGGAATGGACCTGCTCGGACTGAACTCCGACGTCAAGTACATGATCACGGGCGGCGTGCTGCTCGCCGCGGTGACGGTCGACGCCCTGGCCCGTCGCCAGCGCGAGAGGACCCAGGTCACTTAGCGGCCCGCTCGAGGCCGCGACCTGATGGCGAAGCCGTCTTAGACGGCGTCTGGGTCCAGCGGGGGTGGTGTGAGCGCCGCAGCGCTGATCACCAGCGCAAAGGCCAGCACCCTTGCGAACACGCCCGCGGCGTGGTCCGGGAACGGCTCTGAGAAGACGATCGGGCCGGCGGCGATGGTGAGCGCGTTGGCGGCGACGCTGGTCACCGCGATCACGGAGACCGCCGGGCCGATCTGCAGGCTGCGGGCCGAGATCAGCAGGCCGACCAGCGAGGCGGCCAGGATCACGGCGGCCAGCGGGCTGAACAGGATCGCGGCTGCACCCTCCTCGCCGAGGTGACCGCTGAGGGCCTTGATCGACGTGTCCGAGGCCGCCCAGAGCAGGCCGGCACTTGCCCCGAGCAGCACCCCAGCGCGCGGGTTGTCCCGGCCGAATGCAGCCACGGCGATCCCGGCCGCGCCGACGATCGCGATGAAGATGGTCAGCGTGGCCGTGTCGTAGCTCGAATGGGCCGAGTCGGCGTCCCCGTCCAGCGTCGCCGCCAGGAACGCCAGTCCGGCGGCCGCGAGCGCCACGCCGATCCACTCGCGGCGCGTCACGCGATGGGCGAAGAAGCGATCCGCGACCACGGTGAGCAGAACCAGACCACCCGCGATCGTCGCCTGGACGAGCGAGATCGGCGCCAGCGAGAGGGCGCCGACGTGGAGGCCCCAGCCGGCCATCGCGATCAGCACGCCGAGGGTGTACCAGCGAGAGCGAAAGAGCACGACCGAGCTCCACAGCGGCCGGCGCCAGTCCACGACCGGGCTCTCGACCGCGCCCCGGTGCTTGTAGAGGAACCCGACGATCGAGGCGAGGGCGGTGGCGACGGCCAGGACGAGCCCGAGTTGAACGCTGACCGGCACATCACCACCCTAGAGTTGTTGTTATGGGGGCATGAGGCGGCCAGTGCTCACGATCGCCGCCCTCGCGGCGCTCGCGGTCGGCGCGGCCGCGGTGGCTCAGGCTCGGGAGCCCACGGTCAGCTCGACCGAGCTCAACCGCGCGGTCGTCATCGTCCACACACCCGAGTTGCCGAGCGGGCGAAGCGCCGCCGCGCGCAGCCGCTGGCATGCGCTGCGCGCCGGGTCGAGCGAGATCCTCGGCAGCGTCGCCGACCGAAACAGCCTCGCGGTGGAGACCGCGATCCCGGAGATCGGCCAGCTCAGCGTCGATCTCGGACGCGGTGGTCTGCCGGCCCTGAGGGCGCGACTGGCCGGAGACCCCCGGGTCGAGTCGGTTCGACCCGACCCGCTCGTGGAGCTCCGCTACTCGCCGAACGACCTCGCCTTCACCCAACACGACGCCCACGCGCCGAATGGCGACTTCGGCCAGTGGAACCTGATCAGGGAGGGCGGGCCGCGCGCCTGGGACCTCTCCCGCGGCACCGGGGCCGAGGTCGCCGTGATCGACTCCGGCGTGGACGGCACGCATCCGGACGTCGCCGGGCGGATCGCCGACGCCACGGCCTTCGGAACCAGCTCGCCGACGACCGATTCGGTCGGGCACGGCACGCACACCGCCGGGCTTGCCTGCGGCGACGCGGACAACGGCTTCGGGATCGCCTCGATGGGATTCGACTGCTCCCTCTTCATCGCGAAGCTCGCCTTTCCCGGCCCCTGCTCCAACGTCTCCGACGCGATCACGGCGGCCGCGAACCGCAACAGTGACGTGATCAGCATGAGCCTGGGAGGCTGCGACAGCGCCCTGGTGCCGGCGCTGAGCTACGCGCAATCCCGCGGGTCGGTGCTGGTCGCGGCGGGCGACAACACGCCGAACCCCACCGGGTCCTGCGGCGCCCTGGGCCTCAACGACTGCATCTACCCGGAGGAGTGGCTGCAGCCGAACGGCACGGGGCCGAACGCCGGCTTCGACCGGGGTCTGGTCGTGACCTCGGCCAAGTACGACGGGACGCGCAGCTCATTCGCGGAGCTGACGAACCGGGTCTCCGTCGCCGCCTTCGGCTCGGCCACCAACGCGATCGGCGGCCAGCAGGGCATCCTCTCCTCTTGGCCCGCCAACAGCGTGGATGACGACTCGCAGGGCGGTCGCACCAGCCTCAACGGCGACAACCGCTTCGCATACCTCGTGGGCACCAGCATGGCCACCCCACAGGTCGCCGGAGTGGCCGCCCTGATCCGGGCGGTGAAGCCCAACCTGCCGAACACCAAGGTCGTGCAACTGATCAAGACGACCGCGAGCCACTGCGGCACCTACGGGGACGGCATCGGCTGGGGCGTGATCCGCGCAGATCAGGCCGTGGCCGCGGCCCTCGACCGCGACCTGGACCCGCCGAGCTCGCGGATCAAGAGGGCGAAGCGAGCGAACGGGGTGGTCGCCCTGAAGATCAAGCGCCACGACACCTCAGGCAGCACGAGCTGCGTGAAGCTGCCGACCGCGGGGGTGAAGAAGGTGCTCGTCTTCGCGTCGGCCAACGGCGGCGAGTACCACCGGATCGGCAAGACGCGCAAGGCGAAGCTGCGCTTCCGTGGCAAGCGCGGCCGGCGCTACCGCTTCTTCTCCATCGCGGTCGACAACGCGGGAAACCGCGAAGCGCCCCCGGTCGGCCCGGACGCCAAGCTGAAGTTGATCCGCTAGCTGATCCGCTAGCCGGGGAGGTCGGCGCCGGCGGCGAGGTTCGCCTGCGAGCGGGCCTCGACGGCCTCGGCGGCAGCGAGGAGGTCGGCGAGCGACTCGTTCATTCCGTTGGCGAGCAGCTCGATGTCCTCCATCGAGTCGTAGTCGCCGAGCAGGCCGAAGTCGATGCCGCCGTTGTAGGACATGATCGCGATGGCGAGGGCGTGGTTCTCGGGCAGGAAGGCGACGGGGAAGACGTCCTGGAGCTCGCGCCCGAGCACGTAGAGCGGGATCTGAGGGCCCGGCACGTTGGTCACGATCAGGTTGAAGAGCCTGGTGGAGAAGTTGATCCGCGACGCCTGGGCCAGCAGCGTCGGCGGTGCGAAGTCGTTGAAGCGGGAGATCACCTCGGCGCCGAGGGCCTGCTTCGACTCCTTGAGGCTTCCCATTGCGCTCTTGACCGCCTCCAGCCGCTTCACCGGGTCCTCGATGTAGACCGGCAGCGGCCCTCGCATCGCGGCGATCCGGTTGCCGAGCTGGCCCCGCTCGTCCTCCGCTCGGATCGAAACCGGCACGAGGGCTCGCAGCTCGAGTCCCTCGGTCTTCAGGCCTCGGCTGCGGAGCCAGCTCCGCAGCGCCCCGCTGACCACGGCCAGGACCACGTCGTTGACGGTGCCACCGAGGGCGTCCTTGATCCGCTTGAAGTCGCCCAGCTCGGAGCGGGTCCAGGCGAACCGGCGGTGGGATCCGATCTCGGTGTTGAGTGGGACATCGGGCGCCGGATTGGTGAAGTTCCAGGCAACCTCGCCGAGGGCTTCACCTGCGTCCACGACCTTTCGGGTCGTTCTCATCGGGTGGCTCGCGGCGCGGACGGCGCGGCGGGCCAGCTTGAAGGGGGTCTCGCTGAGCTCAGCTACCCCGCGGGCCGCCAGCTCGGCTGAGGATGGTGACGGCTGCGGGACCCAGTCGCGGTCAGGCTCGATCGGCTCGGGCACCGGCTTCACGTCGAAGAGGACGGTCGCGATGTCCACGCCCGAGACGCCGTCGACGAGGGCGTGGTGGGTCTTCGTCACCAGGGCGAACCGGTTCTGCTCGAGGCCCTGGACGAGCCAGAGCTCCCAGAGCGGCTTGGAGCGGTCGAGCGCCTGGGAGAAGAGGCGTCCGGCGATGTTGCGGAGCTGCTCCTCGGATCCCGGCGCAGGCAGCGCCGAGTGCCGCACGTGGTAGGCGAGGTGGAAGTGCGGGTCGTCTACCCAGAACGGCCTGCCCGTCTCGATCGGCGGGAAGGCGAGCTTCTGGCGGAAGCGTGGGACCAGCTGCAGGCGGCTGCGCACGTGGTCGAGGAAGTCCTCGTAGGCGGGCGGCGGCCCCTCGAAGATCAGGATCGCCCCCACGTGCATGTGCGCGCTCGAAGTCTCGTTAGTGAGGAACGAGGCGTCGATCGAGCTCAGTCTGTCCATGTGTCCCTGTGCCATTTGTGGCAGCCTAGCCTCTCGGTCCCGCGGGGCGGCCGCTACCCTTCGCCGGGCCTCATGTCTTCCCCCTCAAAGGTCCTCCTCGCGGCCCCGCGCGGCTACTGCGCGGGCGTCGATCGTGCCGTGCAGACGGTTGAGCACGCTCTCGATCTCTACGGCGAGCCGGTCTACGTCCGCAAGGAGATCGTCCACAACAAGCATGTCGTGCACGAGCTGGAGAAGCGCGGGGCGATCTTCGTCGAGGAGGAGACCGAGGTGCCCGAGGGCCAGATGGTCGTCTTCTCGGCGCACGGCGTCGCGCCGAGCGTCCACGCGAATGCGAAGAAGCGGCAGCTCCGGACGATCGACGCGACCTGTCCGCTGGTGACGAAGGTCCACGTCGAGGCCCGGAAGTTCGCGGCCGAGGGCTACACGATCGTCCTGATCGGCCACGAGGGCCACGAGGAGGTCGAGGGGACCACGGGCGAGGCCCCGGAGAGAACCGTCCTCGTGCAGACCGAAGCCGACGTCGACGATCTGGAGGTGGAGGATCCGGACCGGATCGCCTACATCACCCAGACGACCCTGTCCGTTGACGAGACCAGCTCGATCATCGCCCGGTTGAAGGAGAAGTTCCCGAACGCGGTCGGGCCGAAGACCGACGACATCTGTTACGCGACCACCAACCGCCAGTTGGCCGTCAAGGCCCTGGCAAGCGAGTGCGACCTCGTCCTGGTGATCGGGTCGACCAACTCATCGAACTCGAACCGGCTGGTGGAGGTGGCGCGCGATCATGGCGCGGCCTCCTACCTGATCGACAATCACGGGCAGGTCGTGGAGGAGTGGCTCGAAGGAGTCGACACCGTCGGGATCACCTCGGGCGCGAGCGCCCCAGAGGAGCTGGTCGAGGCGCTGGTCACCTTCTTCCGCGAGCGCGGGGCGGACGACGTCTCCGAGCTCCAGACCGTCCATGAGGACGTCCGCTTCATGCTCCCCGGCGAGATCCGCAAGGAGCTTCTCGCCTCTCAGGGCACCCCCGCCGCGAACTGAAGCGAATAGACGAGCAGCTCCGGCGACGGACGCAGCTCGAGGGAGTGGCGCTCGGTCCGCACATGGGCCGTCAGCTCCTGCAGGCCCGGATGGACGACCTCGATGGGCTCCTGTTCCTCCCCGTCGATCCGGATCGCGATCCGGCCGGCTCCGTCCGTCGCGGCGTAGGCGCCCCCCGCCACATACTCGAGCTCGAGCGCGGATCCAGCGTCGGTGCTCGACCACGGCTCCTCGGTGGAGCCGCCCGGGAACACCTCCGGCGTCGGCGCGATCACCTTCACGTCCGGCACGTCGGACGGCCGGATGGGTTCGAGCAGCGCAGGCCACTCTCCCGAACCGTTCCTCTCGGGGAGCGCCTCGCGGATCTCCTGCTCGGTGGCCGCGTAGTCGCCCTCGCCGAGGTGATACCAGCGCAGCGCGCCGCCCCGCCCCCAGAGGAAGACCGCCGGCCAGCCGTGCGGCTCGTACAGCTTCCAGAGCGCGAACTCCCGGTCCACCGCGACGGGCCAGTCGATGCCGAGACGCTCGGCGGCAGCCGCGACGGCGTCCGTGTCCTGTGTGAAGGGAAAGCGCGGCGAGTGGACGCCGATCATCGCCAGGCCGTCGCCCTCGTAGCGCTGATGCCACGCCCGCAGGTAGGGGAGGGTCCGGACGGAGTTGAGCTGGGCGAAGTCGAAGAAGTGGACCAGGACCGGGTGCGCGGCGCTGAGGCGATCGATCGACTCCACGCGCTCGCCGACCCAGTCGAGGCCGCTGGGGATCGGTGGCACGGCGATGTCGGGTCGCGGGGGACGCAGGCGGGGGAGGGTATGCTGCGCCGGTGATGAGAGGGTGCTCCGCAGGAGCAACCCGATTAAACGAGCGAGAAGAGGAGTGGTTCGCGTGAGTGAAGGTCTTTGGGAACGGATCGAGTCAAGCCGGACCCGTCACAACGTGCTCGAGCACCCGTTCTACGTGCGCTGGTCGGCCGGTGAGCTGAGCGGGGAGGAGCTCGCCAGGTACGCCGGCCAGTACCGCCACGCGACCGAGGCGCTCGCCCGTCTCTGCAGCCAGACCGCGGAGACCGCTCCCGAGGAGCATCGCGCGGAGATCGAGGCGCACGCGGCCGAGGAGGAGGCGCACGTCGGCCTCTGGGACGACTTCGTCGAGGCCGCCGGCGGGGAGATCGGCGCCGAGCCCACCGCGGAGACCGCCGAGTGCGTGACCACCTGGACCGTGCCGGACGGATATCTCGAGCAGCTCGCGAGGATGTACGCCATCGAGAGCGGGCAGCCGGAGATCGCCCGCGTGAAGCGGGATGGCCTCGTCCGTTTTTATGGCATCAACGGAGGACCGGGGAGCGAGTACTTCAAGGTCCACGAGGAGGCCGACCACGCTCACGCTGGGGAATCTCGCCGGCTGATCGAGGAGTCGATGACGCCGGACGACGAGGACGCGCTCGTCGCTGCGGCGGAGTCGGCCTTTGCGGCCAACTGGCGGCTGCTCGACGGCGTCAGCTGAACCTGGCTCCGATGCGCGGCCGCACCCGGATCCGCGACCGCGCGCTCGGGATCGTGCTCGGGATCGTCCTCGGGCTCGCAGTGATCATCCTGTTCCTGTTCCTGGGCTCGCGCAGCACGATCGATGAGCCCTCGATCTCGGGCGGGGCGACCACCCAAACGCAGTCGCAACCCGCCTCGCCGCCTGGGAAGGTGTCGACGCAGAAGCCGCCCAAGTAGGATTCTTGACCGATGAGATCGGCAATGCGCACCGCTCATAGGGTCCGGCTGGCGAGCATCCTGGCCGTCGGAGCGTTCGCGCTGCACCAGCTCCGCTATCTGATCGCCTTCGGGGGGCCGTGCGCGGCGGAGGGCCACCGCTACATGGCGGATCTCCTGCCGCCGCTCTCGGTGCTGTTCCTCGCGGCCGTCCTCGCGACGTTGCTGCGCGGCACCGAGGGCGCCTCACCCGCGCGTGCGCCGCTCACCCGCCGCATACCGGTCTTCGCGGGCGCGTTGCTCGCCATCTTCGCCGGCCAGGAGCTGCTCGAGGGATTCATGGCTGCGGGCCCCTCGGCGAACCTCGCTGCGCCGCTCGCCGGCGGCGGCTGGGTCGCGCTGCCGCTCGCCGTAGCGATCGGCGGCCTGGCGGCCCTGCTCGCCCGTCTGCTTGAGGGAGTCGAGCGCGCGATCGCGGTGATCCACGCCGAGCGGCCGCTGCGCTCGCGGGCGCCGGCGGTCCGCGGCAGGGCGCGGGCGGCGCAGGGGGTCAGCTGGCTCGCCTCGCCTCTGGCGTTCGGCCTGGCCAGACGGCCGCCTCCGCCGGTAGCTGCCTAGTCAGCTACCGATCAAAGGAGGTTTCTTCGAATGCAATCGCGAGCTGCACGACTCGGCCTGCTGGCCGCGGTGATCGTCGCCGCGGTGGTCGTCTTCGTCGTGCTGAAGAACAACAACAACGACGAGAGCAGTGACACCGCCAAGGGAGTGCAGGTGCTGAACGTCGATGCCGGCGGCAACCCCGTCGGTGGCGTGAAGACGCTCACCTACAACAAGGGCGATCAGGTCGAGCTCCACGTGAACCTGGCCAAGCCCGAGGAGGAGGTCCACGTCCACGGCTACGAGATCGAGAAGCCGGCTGAGCACAGTCCGGTCACCTTCTCGTTCCCGGCCCACCTCGACGGCGTGTTCGAGATCGAGGTTCACCGGCTCGACAAGACCGAGGGGCCGATCGCCGAGTTGCACGTCAACCCATGACGGCGCCAAGGCTGAAGCTGGCGATGGGGCTCGCGCTCGCGAGCCCCATCGCCGCGCTCCTCTTCCCCGATGTCGCCTCGGCGCACGCCCTCGTGGGCCGCAAGGACCTGCCGGTCCCCGCCTGGCTGTTCGCCTGGGGGGCGTCCCTGGTCCTGATCATCTCGTTCGCGCTGCTCTCGGTCGCGTGGACCAGCGCGCGACTGCAGGACGAGGACTGGCGCGCGATGCCGCGCTGGTTCTCCCGTGCGGTGCTCAACGCGGGTACGCAGGTGCTCTGCGGGCTGATCGGGGTCGGGCTCTTCGTGCTGGTGCTCTACGCGGGCTTCAGGGGCATCGAGGACCCGACCCAGAACTTCTCGATCATCTTCGTCTTCTACACGTTCTGGCTCGGGCTGGTCCTGATCAGCGTGCTGTTCGGCGACGTGTTCCGGGCGTTCAACCCATGGCGTGCGATCGGCCGCACGATTTCGGGTGGCTTCCGCCTCGTCGCGGGCCAGTCGGCGCCGGCGCCCTTCAGGTACCCGGAGCGGCTCGGCCGCTGGCCCGCGGTGGTCGGCGTCCTCCTGTTCGTCTGGCTGGAGCTGATCGCCGGCGGCGGCGTCGCGCCGACCCCGCACAAGGTCGCCGTCGCCACCGTGATCTACACGGCGATCACCTTCATCTGCATGGGGCTGGTCGGGGTGGAGGAGTGGATCGAGCGAGGGGAGGCGTTCAACGCCTATTTCGGGATGTTCGCCAGGCTGGGCCCGTTCGAGGTCCGCGACGACGAGGTGGGACGGCGCAGGTTCCTGACCGGCGCCCCCCAGTGGGCGGCGATCCCGGGCGCTGCCGCGTTGGTGCTCACCTCGATCGGGGTGACGAGCTTCGACGGCGCTCAGGAGGGCGTCCTCTCGGGCGCGATCAAATGGACGTTCGAGCGGTGCAGCGACATCGGCTTCAGCCTGCCGGACGCCTTCCGGATCGCGAACAGCATCTGGCTGCTGATCACCCTGGCGGTTGTCTCCGGCCTCTACTGGCTCGGCGTCGCAGGAATGCACACGGTGCGCAGCTCGCTGCCGGTCAGGGAGCTGGGGCGCTCATTCGCCCACTCCCTGATCCCGATCGCGCTCGCGTACCTGGTGGCGCACTACTTCAGCGCGTTCCTCTACCAGGAGCAGGCCCAGTTCACCTACATCCTCTCGGACCCGCTCGGCCATGGCTCCGATCTGTTCGGGACCGCCGGCGGCGGGATCAACTACGGCATCGTCGGGTCGAACACCGTCTGGTACGTCCAGGTGGCGGCGCTCGTGGTCGGCCACGTGGTGGCCCTGACGCTGGCGCACGACAGGGCGCTCAAGGTCTACGACAACGTCCGCCACGCCTCCCGCTCGCAGTACTTCATGCTGGCGGTGATGGTGGGCTTCACCTGCTTCGGGCTGTTCCTGCTCTCGCAGGCGAACGCCTAGCCGGCTGCGACACTCCCATCCAATGAGCGCTCTCCCGCTCGCCCACCTCGGGCACTGGTATCTCTGGATCCCCTATGTGATCCCGGTGCTGGTCGTCCTGGCTGCCTCGCTGCACGCCTTCCGGCAGCAGCGCCGCGAGGATCGCGAGGACCGCCCCAAAGGAGACGCGTTCTAGCGAGCCTTGACGTGCTCGATCGGTGCGGGCGGAGGAGGATGATGCGCCGGCGGAGAGGAGCCCTTCAACGCGACCGTCGAACCGAGAGTTGCAGCGACGAAGATCCCAGCGGTCGCGGCTTTCATACGGCGTTCCGTCAACCAGGTCTCGTGCCGAGCCTGGAGCCACGACCTCGCACCGCTTGCACCCGCCATTGCCGCCATTGCACATGCTGCGCACATCGATCTGAAGATACTCCCGCCGGCTAGTTCGACGCGTCTTCGCAGTTCGCGCACTCTCCACGCAGGGTTACATCGTGGCTCGAGATGTTGAAGTCCGGGCGCTTGGCGAGGGCGACGATTGCCTGTTCAAGTCCCTCGTCCTCGAAGGCAACGACCCGGCCGCACTGCTCGCAGACGATGTGGTGGTGATGGCCGCCGCTCGGGTCGATGCGCTCGTAGCCCGCGGCGTCAGCGCCGAGGTCCACCCTCTGGATCAGGCCGAGGGACTCGAGCTGCTCGAGCGCGCGATACACGGTTGCCCGGCCGACCTCGGGCAGCTGCCGATCGATCTCGAGGGCCGTAACGGCGCAGCCCTGGGCCCCGAGCAGGTCGACCACCTGCCGGCGGCCGCCGCCGCTGCGAAATCCGGCTTCCGAGAGGGCTGCTGTCGCTCGCTCGCTCCAGGACTTCTGAGACGCGTGCATCAGGTCGCCTCCAGCGGTAACGCCCGCCGAGTCAACGACCCAAGGTTCGCGCCGGCGATCGCTGCCAAGTAAGCGGCGACAATCGTTCCGGCGATCGCGGCGCCGGCCGCCACCCCGGCGTAGTAGGAGAGATAGAGGCCGACCACCCCCGCGCCGATGCCGATCGCCGAGGCGGCGACCATCATCGACCCGACGCGATGGGTGAGGACACGCGCGGTCGCCGCCGGCCCGACCAGGGCCGCCACCGCGAGCAGCGTGCCCAGGCCCTGCGCGGCAACCAGGACGGCGGCTGCCAGGAGAACGAGCACGGCGATGTCGGCGATCGTCGGCGACGCGCCCAGTGATCCGGCCGTCGTCCGGTCGAACGCCACTGCCAGCAGGCGCCAGTGCAGGGCGATCAGGCTGATGACGATCGCGACGGCCAGCACGGCCGCAATCCGCAGGTCCGAGTCGGACGGCGCCAGGATGTCTCCGAAGAGCAGGCTCTGGATACCCGGCGGTGAGTCCGGGGAGAGGGCAAGCAGTGCGCCTAGGCCGAAGAATCCGGTGACCACCACGGCGACGGCGGTATCGCGGCCGATACCAGGAACCCGGCCGACGAGCGCGATCGCGACCGCCGCCACCGCGATGCCGGGGATCCCGCCGACCAGGATGGGGACCCCGGCGAGCGCGGCGACCACGAGCCCGGGGAAGAGGGCGTGCGAGAGGGACTCCGCCGCGTAGGAGATGCCGTAGAAGATCACCCAACAGCCGAGCGCTCCGCCCGCGAGCGAGATCAGCCCGACCTCGAGCAGCGCCCGGCGGATGAATTCCTGACTCAGCGGATCTGTGACGAAGTCGATCATCAGTGGTGGTGGGCGGGGAGAACCCCGACGTGATCGGTGCCGGGGATCTCAACGATCGCCCCGGCGTAGGTCTCCTCGAGGACATTGCGGTCGAGCACGTCCTCCGGCGGGCCGAACGCGATCTGCCGCTTGTTGAGGCAGAGGACGGCGTCCCATCGCCTCGCCTGGGCCAGGTCGTGCGTGGCGATGACGATCCCGCGACCCTCGTCGGCGAGCTCAGTGACCAGCGCCTCGAGGCCCCTCGCTGCTGGCACGTCCAGCCCCGAGAACGGCTCGTCGAGAAGCAGTAGCTGTGCATCCTGGACGAGGCCTCGTGCGATCAGCACCCGCTGGCGCTGGCCGCCGGAGAGATCGCCGAAGGTGTCGTTCGCCCGCTCGGCGACGCCGACTCGCTCGAGGGCGGCGCTGGCGACCTCGCGGTCCAGATGGCCGGGGTGCCGCCACCAGGGAAGGCGGGGGAGGGCGCCCATCAGGGCGACCTCGAAGGCGGAGACGGGAAAGTCGAGCCGCGAGCGCTCGGTCTGGGGGACGGTGGCTGCGCGGACGCGAACGTCGACGGTCCCGCGCATCGGCCGCAGCTCGCCGAGCAGCACCCGGAGAAGGGTGGTCTTGCCACCGCCATTCGGTCCGAGTAGGGCGACGCGGCGGCCTGCCTCGACCTCGAAGGTGACGTCCTCGATCGCGGGGGCCCTGTCGTAGCCGGCCGCCAGGTCGTGCGTCGTGGCCAGCAGATCAGCCAATGCCGTTCACCTGACAGCCCCGCATGCCACCGGTGAAGCCCTGGACCATCTGGTCCGCATTCGCCTGCTCCATGTGCAGGTAGGTGCCGCCGGTTGAATCGCCTGGACCGAGGGTATCCCCGTACAGCGTGTAATCGGCGCTGCCCCCGGTCTGGGACGCGATCGTCTCCGCGAGCTTCGGGCTCAGCGAGCTCTCCGGAAAGATTGCCTGCACGCCTTCCCTCTTGACGAGGTCCACAAGGTCGCTGAGATCCTGCGCGTTGGGTTGGGCCTGGGTGGTCTGGGAGGGGATCACGGCCCCAACCACGTCGATGCCGTAGCGGTCCGCGAGGTAGCCGAACGCGTCGTGATCCGTGACCAGCTTGCGGTCGGCGGCGGGAACACCATCAATGCAGCGGGCGATGCCGGTGTCCAGGCGCTTCAGCTTCGCCTCGTAGGCCGCGGCGTTGGCCTCGAACGTAGCCTTGCTTGCCGGATCGACCCCGGAGAGCTCGGCGGCGATCTGCCGCACAGCCTCCTCGGCGTTCCGCGGATCGTGCCACCAGTGGGGGTCGTATTGAGAGGCCTCAGGTCCGCTCGACTCGCCGGGCAGCTTCACCGGAACGCCGGCTCCGAGGTCAACCACCTTCGCGTCGCTGCCGCTGTCATCGACCACCTTGTCCATCCAGGCATCGAGGTTGTCGCCGTTGGTGAAGACGATCTTGGCGTCGGCTGTCGTGGTGACGTCGTCGGGGCGCGGCTCGTAGTCGTGGGGATCGGTGTTGGGGGAGAGGATCTGGTGAACGTCCACTGCGTTGCCACCCACCTCGCGCGCGAAGTCGCCGATCTGGGTCGTGGTGGCGACCACCGACACCTTCCCCGAGTCCGATCCCGAGCTTCCGCATCCTGCGGCGAACAGGGCAACCGCCAGTCCGGCGGCCCCGGCAAGGCCGAGCCTGCGTGGACCGGCCGCTCGGACCATCGCGGCGAGTCCGAACACGGCCCCACTCAGCGTGGCGATCGTCGCGCCCGGCGGCGCGTTGGTCTTCACCGAAAGCCAGAGCCCCGCGGTGCCTTCGGCCGCCGCGAGAAGCACCGAGCCGATCTGCCAGCTCATCATCCGGTCGGCGAACAGCCGCACCGTCGCCGCGGGGGCCACGAACAATGCAGCCACCAGCAGGGCCCCGATCACGCTGAGCGCGGCGGTGGTCGCGAGGGCGATCAGGCCGAGCAGGACGACGTCGAGCCAGCCCTCGCCGGAAGCCGGTCCACCGACCTCGTCGAACCCGGTCGCGAGCCACCGGCTCCCGAAGAGGACGTTGCCGGCCAGGATCGCAACCGCCGCCGCGATCGCCAGCCGGATATCGGCCCCGCCGACGAGCAGCAGGCTGCCGAAGAGGAGCTGCTCGACGTTCGATCCCGACTGGTAGACGTCGCTCGCCAGGATCACGCCGACCGCGAGGCCGCCGACGAGGACGAGCGCGGTGAGGCTGTCATATGCCGTTCCCCGCCGGCGGCCCAGCCCCCAGACGGAGGCGGTGAAGGCGACCGCCACCCCGAACGCCCCGAGTGACGCGGAGAAGCCGATCCCGTCAGCCAGGACCAGCCCGGGGAAGGTCGCCGTTCCCACCGCATGCGAGAAGAACGCCAGACCACGCAGCACGATCCAGGTGCCCAGGACACCCGCTCCGACGCTGAGTGCGAGGACTTCGATCAGGCCCCTCTGGACGAAGGGCAACTGGAACGGCTCGAGCACCTCGCTATCCGCCTCGAGCCGTTCTCATGGGCTACTCGATCGGGGCGTCGAGCGCGTCCCAGTCCTCCTTGCTGGCGAACTTCGTCAGCTTGGTCCCCTGGTTCACGGCCCGGAACGCGTAACGCACCTGAGTCTTGCCGTCCTTGCCCTGGCGCTCGTAGGTCGTCTTCTTGACCTCGGACTCCGGGATCTGGACCTTTTCTCTGAGCTTGACGTCGTAGAACTCGATAGCCATTTGTGATTCCTCTCCTTGCACCGTGCGCTCGGCACGGAATCGTAATGATAATGAGATTCGATCTTATTTGCAGCCACAGGCGACGCAAAGCATGGCCGCGCCGTCGGACGCGCCTGCGGACGAGTGCCGAAAAGTCTCTCTAGGCGGGTTGGCGGGCCTTCGTGGCGGCGTTCGCGGCCCGCGGCAGGCTGAGCGTACGGCGGCCGACGAGGCTGGCGCCCAAGCGGTCGAAGATGCGCGCGCGCATGACCACTCCGGCGATCCGCGTGCCCGCTCCCGCGCCTGCATTGATGACTCGTGAACGCTCGATTCCGGCCATCCGCTGCATATAGCGAGGTGTGATCGCAACGGCGGCCGAGGCCATCATCCGCAGAGAGAGCTGGTGAGGCAGCAGCTCGCGGGTCTTCGGCGGATCGATGACCAGGTGGATCGCGTCCTGCGACGCCTCGCTGACGCAGAGGCCGGGGCGCATGTACTCGAAGAAGTCTCGGTAGGCCGCGCGCGAGGAGGGGACCAGCTCCGCCGGGATCCCCATCAGCTCCGCCGCACGGACCTGCTCGCTCAGATAGGCGTCCTGATCGGCATCGTCCATCCGTGCCCCGTAGGCCCTGTAGGCCGCCAGGAAGGAGTGGACCTCGACGCAGTGGACCCAGAGCTTGGTCTCGGTGTCCGCCGCGCTGTAGGGGGAGCCGGTGATGGGGTCGATGCCCTGGACCCGGGAATGGAGCCGCTGGACCATCTCGGCCGCTCGTCGGGCGGACCCGCCGTCGCCATAGACGACGGTGGCCACGTACTCGGCGGTACGCCGCAGGCGGGACAGTGGGCGGGTCAGGTAGTCGCTGTGCTGGTCGATGCCCGCCATCGCCAGGGGGTTGAGCGACTGGATGATCAGAGCCCGCAGGCCGCCGACGAGCAGGACCGGGTTCGAGTGCACACGCCAGCTGATCGAGTCGGGGCCGAAATAGCCCCAGTCGTGTGGCCCGGCCGGGATGGGAACGCCGCGCGGGCGCTTCGCCGGCTCGAGCACCCTCTCTGCCGGGTTCCGGGCGACCTCCCTGGGGACCAACTGCTTCTCCATCGGACCAGCTCCCTAAGTCGAGGAAAGCCAGCCGAAACTACGCATCTCAGAGGACCCGCGCATCGGCAATATTCGCGCTGCAGGCGTGTTCACCGGTTATGTCGCCTAGGCGGGCTGGACCTGGCGCTCGCCCAGGATCTCGCCGAGTCGCCGCTCCAGGGCGACCGAGACGGCGGCCCTGACGGGTCCCTCCTCGAGGCGCTCCACCAGCGCTTCGAGGAAGCCCTCGATGATCAGGCGCTTGGCCTGCTCGTCCGGGAGGCCGTGGGAGCGCAGGTAGTGGAGCTGCTCGGCGTCGATCTGTGCGACCGCCGCGGCGTGGGTGCAGCGCACGTCGTTGGCCTCGATCTCGAGGCCCGGAATGGCGTCGGCGTGAGCCGACTTCGAGAGCAGCAGGTTGCGGCTCTCCTGGAAGGCGTCGGTCTGCTGGGCGCCGGGGTCGACGCGGATCATGCCTCGCCACACCGCCGTCGCCGACTCCTCCAGGACACCGCGGAAGGCGAGGTCGGAGGTGGTGTTCTCGGCAGCGTGCTCCTGCGTCGTGTCGAAGTCGAGATGCTGGGTCCCGTTGCCCGCGTAGGCGCCGGTGACGCGGGCGCTCGAGCCCTGGCCGGCCAGCCTCGTCTCCATCCGGACCTTGCCGCGCGCCGAGCCGAAGCCCAGCGCCACCCAGTCGAAGTTCGCGTCGCGCTCCACCTCGGCACGCTGCGTGCCGAAGACCCACCCGCGCTCGCTCAGGCCCTGTGCGGTGACGTAGCGCAGGTTGGCGCCGGGGCCCACCCAGATCTCGGTCACGGTGTTGAAGACCGAATCCGGATTGGAGTCGGTGGAGAGCCATTGCTCCCATACCTCCGCCTCGGCGCCCTCCTCGACGACGATCAGCGTGCGGAAGGACACGGCCGTCGCCTCGGCGTCCTGGACGGCGGCGATCAGGGCCGGCGCCTCGAGGCGCTTGCCCCGCGGCACGTAGACGAGCGCCCCGCCCCGCCAGGCTGCGTCGTTGCGCGCGACGAACGGATCGTCCCCCGGCGCCAGCGCGCCGAGCATCTCGCGGAGGTGGGGGAAGCGCTCGAGGGAGCTGTCCAGCGAGGCGACCAGGGGCTCGTGCGGGCGACCGTCGCCCTCGACGTCGACCGAAGCCCCGTCGACGGTCGCGCCATCCACCTGGACGACAACGTGATCGGCGCCCTCCGGCGGGTTGAGAACCCCGTCCGCTCTGGAGCGGGCCTCGGCGTCTCCGCCGGTGGCGGGCGCGTAGGCGTCCAGGTCGAGCCCGGAGAGGTCCGTGAACTCCCAGCCGCGCGTCTTCTGCGTCGGCAGCGGCGGTGCCGCGCCGGCGTCAGCCAATCGAACCCTCCATCTGCAGCTCGATCAGGCGGTTCAGCTCGACCGCGTACTCCATCGGGAGCTCCTTGGTGATCGGCTCGATGAAGCCGTTGACGATCATCTTGGAGGCCTCCTCCTCGTCCAGCCCGCGGGACTGGAGGTAGAAGATCTGCTCCTCGCCGACCTTCGAGACGGTCGCCTCGTGGCCGACGTCGACGTCGTCCTCGCCGATCCGGATCGTCGGGTAGGTGTCCGAGCGCGACTCCTCGTCGAGCAGGAGCGCGTCGCAGACGACCTTCGACCTCGACTCGCTGGCGCCCTTGGCGATCTCGAGGAGACCGCGGTAACTCGTGCGCCCCCTGTCCTTGGAGATGGACTTGGAGAAGATCGAGCTGGTCGTCTTCGGGGCCGCGTGGATGATCTTGCCTCCGGCGTCCTGGTGCTGGCCCTCGCCCGCGAAGGCGATCGAGAGGATCTCGCCGTGGGCCCGCTCGCCGAGCAGGTAGATCGACGGGTACTTCATGGTCAGCTTCGAGCCGAGGTTGCAGTCGACCCACTCCATCGTCGCGTCCTCGTGGGCGACCGCCCGCTTCGTGACGAGGTTGTAGACGTTCTGCGACCAGTTCTGGACGGTCGTGTAGCGGACCCGTGCCTTCGGCTTGGCGATGATCTCGACCACGGCCGAGTGCAGCGAGTCGGTCGAGTAGACCGGCGCCGTGCAGCCCTCGATGTAGTGGACGTCCGAGCCCTCCTCGGCGATGATCAGCGTCCGCTCGAACTGGCCCATGTTCTCCGTGTTGATCCGGAAGTAGGCCTGCAGCGGCATCGCGACCGAGACGCCGGCCGGGACGTAGACGAAGGAGCCACCCGACCAGACGGCCGAGTTGAGCGCGGCGAGCTTGTTGTCGTTGGGCGGGATGATCGTCGCCCAGTACTCGCGGACGAGGTCCTCGTGCTCGCGGAGGGCGGTGTCCATGTCGGTGAAGATCACGCCCTGCTCCTCGAGCTTCTCGTTCACCTGGTGGTAGACGACCTCGGACTCGTACTGGGCGCCGACGCCGGACAGGAACTTGCGCTCGGCTTCAGGGATCCCCAGGCGGTCGAAGGTGTTCTTGATGTCCTCGGGGACCTCGGACCAGTCGCGGCTGTTCTTCTCCGAGGCGCGGACGAAGTAGTGGATGTCGTCGAAGTCGATCTGGTTCAGGTTGCCGCCCCACTGCGGGGTCGGGCGGGACTCGAAGTGCTCATAGGCCTTGATCCGGAAGTCGCGCATCCACCCCGGCTCGTCCTTGTACTCGGAGATCGACTCGACGATCTCACGGGAGAGCCCCTTCGGGGCCTTGTAGGCGTAGCCGGTCTCCGAGTCGTGGAAGCCGAACTTCTCCTTGTAGTCGGCGTTGATGCCGGCGAGCTCGCGCTCTTCGGCGGGGCGTGGGGCAGCGGTCTCGGGGGTGGCCATTCAGAAAACCTCCAGCTTGACTGTGTCGTCCTCGATCGTGACCGGGTAGGTGGTGACCGGTTGGTAGGCGGGGAGGGTCTTGGGACGACCGGACGTGAGGTCGAACAAGGACCCGTGGCGT
Source organism: uncultured Solirubrobacterales bacterium (assembly GCA_963728875.1). Taxonomy (GTDB): domain Bacteria; phylum Actinomycetota; class Thermoleophilia; order Solirubrobacterales; family 70-9; genus DASUPK01. Next base: position 98,770 of record CAVSLJ010000001.1, on the reverse strand, counting down.
GGGCACTCCACGGTACAGGCGTCCGCGTCGAACGGGCCCTCGGCGAGGGGGCCGTCGTCATGTGAGCAGCGATCCTCGATCGCGTAGAGCGTGCCATCGCAGTTGAAGACGCCGATCTTGGCGCCGTCGGGCGCGTCGATCAGCTTCATCTCCCCGCTCGGCAGCTCGCTCGCGGCGCAGACGTCGATCTGTTGTTTCGTGCCTTCAGTCACTTTATTCCTACCCGTGAAGTCGGATTTTAGCTGACCCCAAGGCCGCGCCACTTTGGAGCGGAGGGCGAAGCCCGAAGCGACTTGTGATGGGCGGCCGCAGTGGGTCAGCGCCTGATGGCGAAGCCGTCAACCGATAACGTGACCGTCCCTTGGCTCTCGTCCTGATCATCATCGGGATTGTCGTCCTGCTTTTCCTGGTCGCCCTGTTCATCTACAACCGGACGATCTCCCGCCGCAATGCGGTCGACAACAGCTGGGCTCAGATCGAGGCCGCGCTCCAGCGCCGGCACGACCTGATCCCGAACCTGGTGGAGTCGGTGAAGGGCTACGCCAAGCACGAGCAGTCGACCTTCGAGGACGTCACCAAGGCCCGCAGCGGCGCGGTGGCCGCCAAGGCGCCCGGCACGCAGGCGGTCGCCGAGGACGCGCTCACCGCCGCCTTGGGGAGGCTGATGGTGGTCGCCGAGCAGTATCCGCAGCTGCGGGCGACCGAGAACTTCCAGCAGCTCCAGCAGCAGCTCTCCGAGACCGAGGATCAGATCCAGATCACCCGCCGCGTCTACAACGACACGGTCCAGACCTACAACACCGGGATCCAGGTCTTCCCGGCGGTGCTGATCGCGAACGCCTTCCACTTCGAGCCGCGCCAGTTCTTCGACGCGCCGAAGGAGGCGGAGGCGACGCCCGAGGTCAGCTTCTCGGAGGACGGGGCGACGGGGGCAGCGGCGGAGAAGCCCAAGAGCTGAACCCCGCGATGCGCCGGCGCCTGCTCTTCGTTGTCGCGGTGCTCGCTGCGGCGCTGGCCCTGCCCGCGGCCGCCCAGGCGCGCAGCCTGAAGGTCACGGACGCGGACGTCAGCCTTCGCCTCGCCAATGACGCGAGCCTGGTCGTGGCCGAGCGCCTCACGGTCGACTATGACGGCAGCTACAACGCCACCTATCGCGACATCCCGCTGACCGGCGGGGAGACGATCGACCCGAACAGCATCATCGTCCGGGAGGGGAACCAGGTCTACCGGCCGGGGGGATGCACCACCTACGGCTGCCAGGACGTTCGCGGCACGTTCGGCGTCACCACGATCCCGGAGCAGAACGGGGTGCGGATCGTCTGGCACCCGGTGGCCAGCGACGAACAGCGGACGTTCACGGTCATCTACCGCGTCGCGGCCCGGGCACACGTGCGCGCCTTCGACGATGTCATCGACGTCTACTGGAAGGTCTGGGGCGACCAGTGGGACTTCAGCCTCGATCACCTGACCGCGAACCTGAAGAACCCGGCGCTCGATCCCAGCAACCCGCTCTACCGGGTCTGGGGCCATCCGCGCGACGTTGAGGGAGCGACCGTGCGCGGGGACGGCGAGGCGACGCTCGAGGCCTCCCATATCCCCGCGCATCAGTTCGTCGAGCTGCGGGTGACGATCCCCCGGACCAAGGCGCAGGACGTCAGTGCCGCGGGCGTTCACAGCGGCAATGGGCTGCCCGCGATTCTCGCCGAGGAGCAGGACCTGACGGACGACTTCAACTCGCCCTGGAACAAGACCAAGCGCTTCGTCGCCCACCACGCCGAGCTGCTCGCCGCACTGATCACGGCCCTCCTGCTGCTGATCCTGGCGGTCATGCTCTGGCTGACGCGGGAGCACCCGACCTCCACGTCGAAGTACTCGCCCGAGCCTCCGGATGACGCGAGTCCGGCCCTGGCGTACGGCCTTGCCAACGAGGGCGAGGACTCGAACAACACGGTGCTCGCGACTCTGCTCGACCTGGTGGAGCGCGGCTACTACGACACCAAGAACGTCACCACGGATGACGAGAAGCTCGATCTCGCGATCGCGGTGTCCAAGCAGCGGCCGAAGGCGAAGCTGGAGACCTGGGAGCAGGACACGCTGACCTTCTTCGACGAGCTGGTCGGTGACGAATCGGTGCCGATGAGCGAGATGAAGGATCGGATTCCGGAGCACAGCGCCACCTGGCGTGCTCGCTGGGAGAACATGACCAACTCACTGAACAAGGCGGATTGGGGACAGCTGGTGTGGGACCGGAACCTGAACCCGCTCAGCATTCTCGTCGCGGTGATCGGCGGCGTCCTGGTCGGAGCGATCTGCCTGATCCAGAACAACGTCGAAAACCACTGGTTCGTGACGGCGGCGATCGGGGCGGTGGGCGTCGCGATCGTCGCGTTCTGGCCGGCCCGGCGCCTAAAGCGCCTCGCGCCGGAGTACCGCCAGCGCTCGGCGGCGTGGGAGTCCTTCGCCCACTGGACCGACGACTTCCCGCGGCTCGACGACGACCCGCCCGCCACGCTCAAGCTCTGGAAGCGGATCCTGATCTACGGCGTCGCCTTCGGCACCGCCGACCGGATGATCAAGTCGGGGCGCATCCCCGAGCCGGTGCTGCAGAGCTCGGACGGCTCATGGGCGAACGGCTACCTGACGGGGGCGTACGTCGGCTCCTCGTTCAGCGGCAATGACTTCAGCTCCGGGTTCTCCTCGCAGGTCGCACCCGAGTCATCCTCCGGCGGAGGGGGCGGCGGCTTCAGCGGCGGCGGGGGCGGCGGCGGTGGTGGCGGTGGTGGCGGGGGCTGGTAGCGGGCGCACGGCCGCTCCACTCAGGAGCGAAGGGCGAAGCCCGTAGCGACTTGTGATGGGCGGCCATAGCGCCCGCGATTGATGGCGAAGCCTTCATCCGACCCCGGCCGCCTTCAGCGCGGTCCCGCGGTCGTAGAACTCCTGGACCCGGATGCACTTGTCCTGGTCGTCGAAGCTGAAGACCTGGGCGATCTTGTCTGAGATCTGGAGCCCGGTGATGTCGTTGCGGGCCCAGCGAAAGGCGATGACGACGACGTGGTCGCCGGCGTCGATGACCTCCTCCGGGGCGAACTTGAGCTGGCCGACCGCGTTGCGCCAGCGATTCCAGAACTCCTGCACCCCCTCGAAGCCCCTGTAGGTCCCGGGGAAGGGATCGCGCTCGGGAGCGATCCATTCGACCTCGGGGCTCATGTGGTTGAGCACCCACCCCGGGTCCTCGGCGTTCCAGGCCTCGAACCCTTCCCTGACCAGGTTGACGCGGTCGACTGCCATATCGACGGAGGGAACCTATTCGATGCCGGGGGCCGCGTAGTCGGCGACCGCCATGACCGTGAGCTGCGGGTTGACGGTCACCGAGGAGGGGAAGACGCTGGCGTCGCAGACGTAGAGGTTCTCCATGCCGTGGACGCGGAAGCGCTCGTCGACGACGCCCTTGGCGGGATCCCGGCTGACGGCATTGCCGCCCTGCGGGTGTGAGGTGTGCAGCCCGATGTCGGTGTTGTCGTGGACGATGTCGTCGAGCTCGTCGACCTGCTCGGGCGAGGTGTAGGAGGTGGAGCGGAAGGTCATCGGCATCACCCGCAGCGCGTGGCTTGCGAAGTGGATCCGGGCCGCAAGCTTCGTGCCCTTGAGCAGCAGCTTCAGGTCCGAGGGCGCGGGCTCGTATTCGAGTTTCATGCCCTTCCCCCTGAAGCCGGGCTTGATGGTGGCGTTCGACTGCGAGCCGACCACCACGCCGATGCAGCTCAGGTAGGCGTAGCGGCGCATGTTGTGAAAGTGGTCGGAGAACCAGCCGGGCATCAGCAGCGCCTGGGTCCCGACCGGGTTGAACCAGGACTCGAGGATGAGCTGGTCCTCGCCCATCGGGCGGAAGCCGTGGGTGATCTGGAGGCCGTCGAACGAGTTCAGCTTCTGATCGAATTCGGCGGTCAGCGGCGCGCCGACGTTGAAGGAGAGGCCCGTGCCCGCGAGCTTTCCACCGAGATTGCTGCGCTGGAGCAGCAAGCTCGACGCGAGGGCGCCGCCGGAGACGATTACGGTGTTGGCCGCGACCCGGAGGGTGCGCCCGTCCGACAGCGTGCAGCGAACGTCGGTCGCCCGCTTGCCCCGTGTGCGGATCGAATCGGCCAGGCACTCGCTGAAGATCCGGACCGCTCCCGGGAAGTCTCGTTGGGCGCGGGGCAGGATGTTGTCGAGCGCCGAGAGCTTCTTGCCGTAGGCACAGCCGATGTTGCAGTAGCCGGATCCGAGGCAGTCCTTGATGTTGGCGTCGACCACGCCGCCGGCGCCATCGAGCCCGAGCGCCTCTATGCCCTCAGCCATCTTGTCGCCGCCCTTCTGGAGGCGCTTGCTGCCCTCCTGGCTGTAGACGGGCAGCCACTTGCGCAGCTGCTCGAACGACTTCAGGAAACGGTCCTCCTCGATGCCGGCGTCGAGCCCATCCGTGTCGTTCCAGCGCCGGAGTGTGTGTGGTGGGATGTCGTAACAGACCGCGTTGTTGACGACGGTGCTGCCGCCCACGCACTTGCCCTGCAGGACCTGGAAGCGGGTGTCGGTCGACATCTGCAGCCCGCCGTCGTTGAGGAGGTTCGCGAACTGGACGCGCTCGTCCTCGCTGAAGTCCCGCGGGTTGACGTGCTTGCCGCCCTCGAGCAGGACGACCTCACGGCCCGCCTCTGCGAGGCGATAGGCGAGCACGGAACCGGCGGCGCCGCTGCCGACGATCGCGACGTCCGCGGTCACATGCTCCGCATCGACCTCATTCGGCTCGCTCACGTCGAGGGTCGCCAGCTCGCCGACCCTCTTCATCGCCTTCGCATACCGCTTGCGCTTCGAGAAGGGGACGTAGCCCGTGGACGCGGCCGTCCGCGGATCGCCGTAGTAGCCGATGATCACCATCTGTTGCGCGCCGGTGAGGATTCCCTGGCTGAGCTTGCGCAGCGGGTTGGGGAGCCGGCGCTCGATCACATCGGTGAAGAAGCAGCGCTCGATGAACGCGAGTCTGCGATCGGCCGGCATCAGTGCGAACGGAGGACGGAGCCGGAACAGGGGATAGACCGTGAGCGCAGTGAAGGCGAGCGCCGCCAGCTTCTTGTTCCGGGCTGTGATCGAGTCGAGGAAGTCATCGATCCCTGACGCGATCTGCTCGGGGGTCAGTTCCTCCTCGGGTCCCATCACCAGGATCTCGGCCATCGCCATCGCAGTGGTGAACTGGTGCGGCCAGAGGTACCTGAGGCCGTAGCGGCCCTTGACGGCGGAGTGCTGGAGGACGGCGAGCACTACGGCCACGAACGTCGCGGCCGCGGCCCAGATCAGCAGCTGCAGAGTTGGACTCAGGCTGGTGCCGAGTGGAGAGCCGAAGGTGTTGGCGACGCTGTCGTGGTTGCCGAAGGCCAGCATCAGCAGCAGGGCGGCGACGATCAGGACGTGTCCCAGGACGACCAGCTGGGCCGCCCATCCGTTCCGCCGAACGTCGCCGGCGGCGATGAAGCAGAGGACCGCAAAGAGGCCGTCCTTCGCAAACGAGTTGGCGACGAACGGGAACTCGGCCGAGGCGAACAGGCCGAGCACGGGATACAGCAGGGCCTGCGCTAGGAAGAAGACGGTGAAGAAGCGGAGCGCCAGCTCCAGTCGGCGCTCGGGAGCTGTCAGCTCAGGAGCCTGCACTTGTGCGGTCGCCGCGGACGGCGCCCAGCGCGACGCTCCGGTCGTAGTACTCGCGCACGCGGACACAACTCCCGTCCTCGAAGTCGTAGACCTGGATCACCCGGTCGGAGATCTCGAGGCCGCTGTGCTCCCCCTTGCCCTGGCGACGGGCGACGACGACGACGGACTGCCCCGCGTCGATCATCTCCTCGATCTTGAAGTTGAGCTGCCCGACGGCGGCCCGCCACTGCGACCAGTAGCGCTCGACGCCCTCGTAGCCGTGGTAGATGCCGGGATCCGGATCGTCCTCGGGCGTGATCCACTCCACCTCCGGCGACATGTGATCGAGCACCCAGTTTCGGTCGCCCGAGTTCCAGGCCTCATAGCCCTTCTTCACCAGCTGTACGAGCTCCTCGGACATCTCCCCTTCTCCTTGGAAATGAGTATCCCAGCCCTGGCGCCATTAGGCTGGTCGAGACGGATCTGAAAGGGGACTCGCATGAGGTCGACAAGGAGACTCGCGATGGTGCTGCCGGGGGTCGTATGCGCCGCCGCGCTGGCCGTCCCCGCGGAGGCTGGGCAGTCGGCCGCCAGCAGGGTGACGCTCAGGGTCGCCGGCGGGCCGCCTTTCCATGGCCGGGTGATCAGCAAGCAGCCGGCCTGCGTCTCGAATCGCAAGGTGATTCTGATCGAGGTTGCGCCCGAGCGCGCGCCGATCGACTACGCGGACAACCGCACCAACGGCAAGGGCAAGTGGGTCTTCAGCTCGCAGCTGCAGGGCGCCACGGTGGTGCTGGCGAAGGTCGCAGAGTCGAAGTCGAGCGGCGTCACCTGCCGCTCCGCGCTCTCGCCCGCCAAAGGGCTCTAGAAGGTCCCGGCCTCGGCCGGGTCGCCCTGATCGCCCTCGTCCTCCCAGTCGGCGGGCTCGCCGAGGCTCGCTCCCTTGACGACCTTGAGACCGAGCATCGCGCACTTCATCCGGGTGGCTGAGATGTCGATGCCGAGCAGGTCGAGGACGAAGTCCTTGGGCAGCTTGAGTATCTCCTCGCGGGTCATGCCCTCGAGCTCGTCGGTGAGCAGCGAGGTGGCCGCGGTCGAGATCGCGCAGCCCTGGCCCTCGAAGGCCACCTCCGAGACCCTGCCGTCGTCGTCGAGCTTCAGGAAGACGTGCTGCTCGTCGCCGCAGAACGGGTTGTTGTCCTCGAACTCCAGGTCGAAGTCGTCGAGCCGGCCGAAGTGATGCGGCCGCTTGTAGTGCTCGAGGATCTGGTCTCGGTAGAGCTCGTCCATGGTCTCAACCGTAGCTAGAGCTCGAAGACGCGCCGGACGTCGAGCAGCGACTCGATCAGCCGGTCGACCTCGGCGCGCGTGTTGTAGACGGCCAAGCTGGCTCGAGTGGTTGCGGGAACACCGAGCCGCTGCATCAGCACCTGGGCGCAGTGGTGCCCGGCCCTGACGGCGACGCCGTGCCGGTCGAGGATCTCCGAGATGTCGTGCGCGTGGACGCCCTCCATGTCGAAGGAGACGATGCCGCCGCGATCGTCGCCGGCGCCGGGACCGAAGACGGTGAGGCCCGGAACCTCCGCGACGCGCTCGAGCGCGTACGCGGTGAGCTCCGCCTCGGCGGCGTGGATCGCCGGCAGGCTGAGCTCGTCGATCCAGCGCACAGCCGCGCCGAATCCGACCGCCTCGCCGATGGGCGGCGTGCCGCCCTCGAACTTGGCCGGCAGGTCGGCCCAGGTGATCAGCTCCTTGGTGACCTTCTGGATCATCGAGCCGCCCCCGATGAACGGCGGCATCTCCTCGAGCAGCTCGCGGCGCCCGAACAGGACGCCGATGCCCGTCGGCCCGTACATCTTGTGGCCGGTGACGGCATAGAAGTCGGCTCCGAGCGCGGCCATGTCCAGCTCGAGCTTCGGCCCCGCCTGCGCGCCGTCGACGACCAGGAGCGCGCCGGCGTCATGCGCGAGCCGCGCGATCTCCTCGACCGGATTGATCGTGCCCAGCACGTTCGAGACATGCGCGACGGCGACGAGCTTCGGACCCTTCTCGAGGAGCGCCGCGAAGGCGTCCAGGTCGAGCCGCCCGTCACCGGTGACCGGCGCCCAGTCGAGATGGGCGCCCTTCTCCTGGGTCACCTGGTACCAGGGGACGACGTTCGAGTGGTGTTCCATCTCGGTCACGACGATCCGGTCGCCGGCCTCGAGGTTGGTGCGCCCCCAGGAGTAGGCGACCAGGTTGAGCGCCTCGGTCGCGTTGCGGACGAAGATCACCTCGCGCCGGTCGGCGCCGAGGTGGGCGGCGACGGTCTCGCGTGCACCCTCGTACAACGCCGTCGCCTCCTCGGAGAGCGTGTGCACGCCGCGGTGAACGTTGGCGTTGTGCTCGCGCCAGTAGCGATCGAGCGCGTCGATCACCGCGAGCGGCTTCTGCGCGGTCGCGCCGTTGTCCAGATAGGCGAGCGGCTCCCCGTGGATCTCGCGAGCGAGAATCGGGAACTCCGCTCGGATCTCTTCGATGGACCGAGGCAGGGCGGGGGCGGTTGTCGCCGTCGGCTCCATGGTCGGATACCTAGGCGGCGGCGCCGGCCTCCACCTCGTCCTTGATCCAGCCGTAGCCCTTCTCCTCGAGCTGCTCGACGAGCTCGGGGCCGCCCTCCTTGACGATGCGGCCGTCGTAGAGCACGTGCACGGCGTCGGGCTTGATCAGGTGAAGGATGCGCTGGTAGTGGGTGATGATCAGGACGCCCATGCCGGGACCGGCGAACTTGTTGACGCCCTCAGCCACGACGCGCAGGGCGTCGATGTCGAGGCCGGAGTCGGTCTCGTCGAGGACGGCCATCGCGGGCTGGAGCATCGCCAGCTGCAGGATCTCCATCCGCTTCTTCTCGCCGCCGGAGAACCCGTCGTTGAGATAGCGCGAGGAGAAGTCCTTCGGGATGTTGGTGAGAGCCATCGCCTCCTCGGCCTCCTTGCGGAAGTCCTTGAGCTTCACGGGCTCCTCGCCCGCGGCCTCGCGCTGAGCGTTGATGATCATCCGCAGGTACTTGGCGACCGTCACGCCGGGGATCGCCACCGGGTACTGGAAGGCCATGAAGAGGCCCATGCGCGAGCGCTCGTCGGGGTCGGCCTCGGTGATGTCCTCGCCCTTGAACGTGATCGTGCCCTCGGTCACCTCGAGGCTCGGGTGGCCCATGATCGCGTTGGCGAGGGTGGACTTGCCGGACCCGTTCGGGCCCATCAGCGCGTGAATGCTGCCGCCGTCGACGTCGAGGCTGACGCCCTTGAGGATCTCCTTGCCCTCGGCGGTCACGTGCAGGTTGCGGATCTCGAGCTCTGCCATTCGTACTCCTGGTTCCGTTTGAAGTTGTCGCTACGCCGCGACGTGTGCGGCGGCCTTGGGGGCGGGCGCCGGCGCGTGCTGATCGGAGAACTCGACCAGCTCGGCGAGGGTCGTGCCGGCGAGCGCCTTCGTGACCCCGCCCTGCACCCGCGTCCAGAGAAGCTTGGTGGCGCATGCCCGGTCGCCGTCCGACTCATGCGAGCACGAGACCTTGCCCTCGGCGTCGAGCTCGAAGCACTCCATCGGGGCGATCGCGCCCTCCAGCGCCTGAACCACCTCGAGCATCTCGATCTCGCCGGCGGGCCGCCCGAGGCGATATCCGCCGTGCGCCCCGCGCTGGCTCTCGACCAGCCCGGCCTTGCGCAGCTTCGCGACCAGGTGCTCGAGATAGGAGAGGGGGAGGCGCTCGGACTCGGCCACCGCGCTCAGCGCGACGGGGGCGCCGTCCTCCTGGCGGCCCAGCTCGACCATCAGTCGAACGCCGTATTCAGCTCGGGTGGAAAACAGCATCGCCAGGAAATCCTAGCGGAATGGTCGGTTATGCAACCGGCGCTTCAGGCTGCGGTCATCACTTCCTTGAACTGCGTTCTGCGCGCTACCACCCCTCGCAGCACATCCCGGAACTGCGCATAGGGCTTGGCGCCGATCTCCTTGGCGTGACGCGCCTCTATCGCGGCGACGATCTCGTCACCGAGGCGCAGCTGATCCAGTCCCCGCTCGGTGGGAAAGATCAGCTTGGCCCGCCGGTCCTCGGGGTCGGGGCGCCTCTCGACGTAGCCGAGCTCCTCGAGCTCGTCGACCATCCGCCCGATGACCTGCTTGTGACGGCCCGAGAGCCGGGCGAGCTCCGTCGCCCTGATCCCGTCCTCGTCCAGGTAGGCGAGCACGGATCCGTGGCGGGGGTGCAGGTCGTGGTAGCCGGCGTCGGCCAGCTCGGTGAACAGCTCGTCCTGGAGCGAGAGGAGCAGGCGGCTCGCCAGAACGCCGAGATCGGGGTTCCACTCCTGTCGTTCGGTGCGCCTTTTCGTAGTAGTCACGAGGTAATACGATACTAAAACATGACGGTCTGAAACCGGGACCAACTCTTATCGGAGGTTGAGGGCGCTCCCTATACTCCCTTTCAAGCCTTCAAGTCATCCCAAAGGAGATACATCGATGACAACCACCGGACGTTCCAACTGGCAGGCCGCCTTCAAGACGGTGCTCCTGCTCTCAGTCCTCGGCGGCATCCTGGTCGGCGCCGGGTACCTGATCGGCGGGCCTTCGACCGCCCTCGTCTTCCTGTTCATCGCGGTGATCATCAACATGGGCAGCTGGTTCTTCAGCGACAGGATCGCGCTCGCCGCTGCAAGGGCGAAGCCGGTGTCCGAGGAGGAGGATCCGCGGCTCTACCAGATGGTCCGCGACCTGACCACGCGCGCCGGTCTTCCCATGCCGAAGCTCTATGTGATTCCGCAGGAACAGCCGAACGCCTTTGCGACGGGCCGCAATCCGAAGCACTCCGCGGTCGCGGTGACCGCCGGGATTCGCAAGCTCCTCACGGAGGATGAGCTGAGGGGGGTGCTCGCGCACGAACTCGGACACGTCCGCAACCACGACATCCTCCTGACCTCCGTGGTCGCGACGATCGCCTCGGCCATCACCTGGATCGGCTACATGGTGCTCTGGGTCGGGGGCGACAACGATTCGCCGCTCGGGATCATCGGCCCGCTGCTGCTCTGGATACTCGCCCCGATCTCCGCAGCGATCATCCAGATGGCGATCTCCCGTCAGCGCGAGTACTCGGCCGATGCCACAGGCGCCGAGATCTGTGGCAACCCGGAGTCGCTTGCCTCCGCGCTGCTGCGGCTGGAGTCCGGCGCCCAGGCGATCCCGATGCAGGTCAACCAGGCCAGCGAGCCGCTGTACATCGTCAAGCCGTTCAGCGGAAAGGGCCTGGCCTCCCTGTTCTCGACGCACCCCCCGATCGAGGAGCGCGTCCGCCGGCTGCGTCAGATGCGGCCGACCATCGGCTAGCTCGTGGCATACCGCCTGCTGAGTTCGGGGGATGCCTTCTGGCGTCCCTCGAACCAGATGAAGGTCGAGAACACCGACCTGGCGATGCAGCTCGAGGCCGAGACGCTCGGAGCCCGCTACTGGCGGCTGCACCCCGGCCAGGCCTCTACCTGGCACCGCCACTTCGAGATGCACGAGCTGTACGTGCTGATCGAGGGTGAGGGCCGGGTCCGCGTCGACGAGGAGGTGCTGACGCTGCGCCCCCTCGACTCGCTGCTCGTCGAGCCCGAGCACGTGCGGCAGCTCTTCAACGACACCGACAGCGATGCGCTCTGGCTGGTCGTCGGAGCCCCGCGGGAGGGGACCTCGAGCACCCTCGAGATGAGCGAGGAGCAGCTCGCGGCGATGTATCCGGATGGGCCGAAGGCGATGCCACCGGAGCTGGGAGGCGGCCAGTTCGAGGGTTGACTGTGGCTATACTTTCCTAGAACCTGTGAAACCCGATCAGGATTTGGGATATTTGAGACCATGAGTTCCGTGGAGATGCCCCGCAAGGACGTGCCGCCGCCCCTCGAGCTGGTCAAGAGCCGGATCGAGGAGCTGCTGCCGCCCGCCGCGAAGCAGGAGATCGACCGTGGCGCCGTCCTGATCGACGTCCGCGACCCCGAGCGCTACGAGGCCGGACACCTGCAGGGCGCCCTCAACGTGCCCTCGGGCGAGAGCGCTCGCGATGCCCACGACGCCGCCTACGCGGAGGCCATCGAGAAGGCCGGCGCGGGCCCGACGACCGGATGATCCTGGTCTGCGGCGAGGGCAACCGCTCGGCGCGCGCCGCCGACGCGCTGCAGAACGAGCACGACTTCAAGCACGTGGCCTCCATCATCGGCGGATCGAAGCTCTGGAACGAGCTTGGGTATCCGATCGAGGGAGAGATCGCGATCGGCGACGAGGAGGCCGAGACCCACTTGGAAGGCGAGGAGGACACAACCTGATGGCCAGCATCGAGACGATCGAGCAGGTCAAGCAGCGAATCGAGGAGGTCGATCCGGCGGAGGCTCTGGAAGAGCTCCGGGGTGACGGCGTCGCGCTGATCGACACCCGCGAGCCCTACGAGCACCTCGAGGCCCACATCGACGGAGGCGAGTTGATTCGCCCAGCCGACGTCACGGACCGCATCGAGGAGGTCGTCCCCGACCACTCGCAGAGGGTGCTGCTGTACTGCGCCTCCGGCAACCGCTCAGCCCGCGCAGCCGACGAGCTCCGCGAGCTCGGCTATGACAACGCCGCGTCGGTACGCGGCGGGATCAACGCCTGGGAGGCCGAGGGCCTTCCCGTGGTCATGGCCGAGGGCATGACCCCCGAGCAGCGCAACCGCTACTCCCGCCACACCCTGCTCCCCGAGGTCGGAGTCGAGGGCCAGCTCAAGATGCTGAACGCCAAGGTGCTGCTGATCGGCGCCGGCGGCCTGGGCGCGCCCGCGGCGCTCTACCTGGCCGCGGCCGGGATCGGCACGCTCGGCCTGGTCGACGACGACGAGGTCGACGAGTCGAACCTGCAGCGCCAGGTGATCCACAACACCGAGCGCGTCGGCCAGCCCAAGACCGAGTCAGCCCGCAAGACGATCGAGGCGCTCAACCCCGACGTCAACGTCGTCGAGCACCGCACCCGGCTCGACGCCTCCAACATCATCGACATCATCAAGGACTACGACGTGATCGTCGACGGGGCGGACAACTTCCCGACCCGCTACCTGCTGAACGACGCGTCGGTGCGGCTGCGCAAGCCGGTCGTCTCCGCCTCGATCCTCGCCTTCGACGGCCAGATCTCGACCTTCGTCCCCTACGAGGGCCCCTGCTACCGCTGCCTCTACCCGACGCCGCCGCCCGCCGAGCTCGCCCCGAGCTGCGGCGCCGCCGGCGTGCTCGGCGTGATGGCCGGCGTCATGGGCCTGCTGCAGGCGAACGAGGTCATCAAGCTCGTGGTCGGGATCGGCGAGCCGCTGATCGGCCGGCTGCTCCTCTACGACTCGCTCGGCACCCACTTCACCGAGCTCAAGGTCCGCCGCGACCCCGAGTGCCCGATCTGCGGCCCGAACGCCGAGGAGATCCCGGAGTCGGAGATGGGCAAGTTCCCCGACTACGAGCTCTTCTGCGCCGGCTAGCGACCACAAGCCCGCTCCACTTCGGAGCGGCTGCTTGCAGCCGCGACTTACCCGGGGCGGGCGCGGCTGGTCGCGACTGATGGCGAAGCCAATCAACCAGTAGCTTTCCGAAACCATGCCGACGATCAAGGTGCCACCCGTGCTGCGCCAGCAGACCGACGGCGAGGCCGAGGTTGCGTCGACGGCGGCACCGTGGGCGACGCCCTGCGGGCGCTGGCCGAGCGCTACCCCGTCCACGAAGGACCAGCTCTTCTCGCCCGAGGGCGAGCTCAACCGCTACGTCAACGTCTACCTCAACGACGAGGACGTCCGGGTCCTCGACGGGCTGGACACCGGTGCCTCCGACTCGGACACGGTCGTGATCCTGCCGGCCATGGCCGGGGGCGCGGGGCGGAGTCCGGGCGCAGCCTGACGTCTACCGCCTATTGAGAGATTCCCGCCTCGTCGCGAGCGCGGGGGCATCGTGGGGTTATCGTTACCGGGTCCCGGCGACTGGAAGGTCTGCTGAGGCGTCGGGTGGGTCTGTGCGGCACTGAATCTGGAGGGAGCGAGTGAGCGGAGCCGAGCCAGGGCAGAGAACCTCCGAGGGGCGAATGGCTCCCGGCCGCGCGAACGGATCAGCCGACTCCGCCGAGTTTCCACGTGCGGCCGCGTCCGCTAACGGACGGCCCGCCGACGCGCCCTCGACCGGCGCCGCCCAGACCCGGCGGACGAGATGGCGGCGCGATTCGCTGCGGCGCCGGCTGCTCGCGCTCGCCGACCTGGTGGCCGCGATGGGCGCCGCCGTCATCTGCCTTCCGTCGGGCACCGCTGTGTTCTGGGCCGCGGCCTTCCTGCCTGCCTGGATCCTGCTGGCCAAGGCAATCGGGAATTACGACCGCGACCACCGCGCGATCCGGCAGCTGACCATGGACGAGATTCCGCAGCTGATCGCCTGGGCGGCGCTCGGCGCACTCGCGCTCACCGCTTTCCTGTCGCTGACTCCGGTCGGGACTCCTGCCGGGTGGGTGACGATCAAGCTCTTCCTCGCGTCCGCGGCAGGCGTGGTCGTGCTCCGCGGGGCGTCGTGCGCGTGCTGTGGCGCTCGCTCCAGCCCGCCGAGCGGGCGGTGGTGATCGGCACGGGGCCGGTCGCGGGATCGATCGAGCGGAAGCTGCCGATGGCGGGGGCGAGGGTGGAGGTGGTCCGAACCGTGGACCCGCCCGCTCCCCGGGCGAGCGCGGAGGAGCGGCAGAGGTGGTTCGCCGAGCTGACCGCCGGCGTCCAGCGGATCATCGTCGCCCCGCAGGTGCCCGAGGACGTGATCGGCGACCTGCGGGTTCTCTGCCGCGAGCGGCAGGTCAAGCTGACCGCGATCTCCTCCCTGCAGGGGAGGGCGCTGCCGGCCCCCCGGATCACGGAGGTGGCCGACATGCCGATGCTCGAGTTCGACACCTGGGACGTCTCCCGCTCCACGATCGTGCTGAAGCGGTCCTTTGACGTCCTCTTCTCGGCGGCTCTGCTGGTCCTGCTAGCGCCGCTCTTCGTGGCGATCGCGATCGCGATCAAGCTGGACAGCCGGGGCCCGGTCTTCTTCAGGCAGCTGCGGGCCGGGATTCGCGGCGAGCCGTTCCGCATCCTCAAGTTCCGCACGATGGTCGCCGGCGCCGAAGAGCGGGTCTCCGAGGTGGTGCGGCTGGACGAGCTCGAGGAGCCGGTGTTCAAGCTCCGCGACGACCCGCGGGTGACCCGGGTGGGCCGGGTGCTCCGCCGCCTCAGCCTCGACGAGCTGCCGCAGCTGTTCAACGTCCTGAGGGGGCAGATGAGCATCGTCGGCCCGCGCCCCGAGGAGCTGGCGCTGGTCGAGCGCTACAGGCCGGAGGACCGGTTCCGCCTCGCCGTCAGGCCGGGGATGACGGGCCCGATGCAGGTCAACGGCCGCGGCAACCTGACCTTCGCGGAGCGGCTCTCGCTTGAGCTCAACTACATCGAGAACCTTTCGCTCAACCGGGACCTGCGGCTGCTCGCCCAGACCGCCTCCGCCGTGGTCCGGCAGGAGCGGCGCCTACTGACCGGTGCCCGCCCGCTGCGCCCGGAAGAGCAACCCGAGGCTGGCGAGCACGGCGAGAAGAGCGAGGAGGCCGAGCAGCACCGGCGGAGTCCCGAGTGCCCGCCAGACCGCGGTGATGAAGGAGGGCGAGCCGCCTGATTCTTCGACGTCCCTGGTGGTCGTCGGCAGAGCCGCCCGATGACGCGTCCGGAGCGCCGAGCAGCGGAAGCCGTGGCGATCGTGGCCAGGACTTTGCCGTTGGGGCTCTGCCGGAGCTGATGCCTCACCGCGGGGCTCAGCTGCGACGGGTCGGCGGTCGGGGTGTCAGCGCCCGGATAGCTCTTGCCCTTGGCGTTGGGGAAGCTCTCGGAGTACGCGTTGACGGCCGGGTTCGCGACGCTGGCCGGAGCCGCGACGAGGAGCGCGACCGTCACGCAGAGCGCGGCGCACGCGCCAAGGCCCAA
Organism: uncultured Solirubrobacterales bacterium; assembly: GCA_963728875.1. Taxonomy (GTDB): domain Bacteria; phylum Actinomycetota; class Thermoleophilia; order Solirubrobacterales; family 70-9; genus DASUPK01. The sequence goes on along the minus strand of CAVSLJ010000001.1, from coordinate 83,118 downwards.
CTAGTATGTCGCCGCAATCGCTCACCCGCTCACAACCTCGTTTCGCTGACCGCTTCCCGCTCAGTCCGAGGCGACAGCAGCAACTGACAATCGCCGCGGTCGCCGTGGTCTATCGTCGGCTCTCACTGGCGAATGGAGCCTACTCCTCGGAGCTGAGGGCCGCGATCGCGATCTTCTCGTGGACGGTCCTGATCGCGGGGCTCGCGTTCGGCTCTTCCCGCGGGAGCGACCGCCGATCGCGGCGCTCTGATCACCGGAGGCGCTGCTGGTCGGGCTGGCGGTGCTCAGCGGTCTCTCGGTGCTGTGGACGAGCGACTACGGGAGCGCGCTCGAGGAGGCCATCCGCGTCGCGGCCTATGCCGGGCTCTTCGGCCTGGTCGTCTGCGTCACACGGCGCGACCATGCGAGACCCTGGCTCAGCGGGCTGGCGATCGGGATCGTCGGCGATCGTGCTGCTGGCGCTGCTCAGCCGCCTGATCCCGAGCCTGCCGGGCGGCGACGCCGAGATCGCCCGCTTCCTGCCCGCCGCGCAGGGCCGGCTCAGCTATCCGATCGGCTACTGGAACGCCCTCGCCGCCGTCTGCGCGATCGGCATCGTGCTGCTCACCTGGTTCGGCGTCGCGGCGCGAAACCTGACGCTCAGGGCGCTCTCGGTCGCTGCGATCCCGCTGCTGGGGCTGGCGATATACCTCTCCTCCTCCCGCGGTGGGGTGTTCGCAGTCGCGGTCGGCCTGGTGGCGCTTCTGGTCCTGGAGAACCGGCGGGTGGCAGCTGCTCGGCGGGATCGTCCTTGGCGCGCCTCGGCACGGTCCTGGTGGTCGTGCTGGCGAGGAAGGAGCCAGCCCTGATAGACGGGCTGGACAACACCGACGCTCGCACGCAGGGGGCCGAGATGCTGGGGGCGATCGTCGCCGTGGCGTTCGCTACCGGCGCCGCGCGCCTGATTCTCGACTCGGTGCTCCGCGGGATTCAGCTCTCACCGCCGTGCGTCCCGAATCGCCCTTGCGGTGGTCGGCGTGCTTGCGATCATCGGGATCGTGTTCGAGCAACCCCCCCGAGCGATTCGACGAGTTCAAGAAGGTCTCCGCGGCGGAGGGAGCCACGAAGAGCAACTTCATCGCGACCCATTTGGCGAGCGGAAGCGGGAGCGGGCGCTGGCAGTTCTGGGGGGTGGCCCTCGACGCCTTCGAGGCCCAGCCGCTACACGGGATCGGCGCCGGCGCCTACGGGGATTTCTGGAACCAGCACGCTCCGATCAGCCGGGTGACCGGCTATGCGCACTCGCTCTACCTCCAGCAGCTCGGCGAGCTCGGACCGCTGGGCCTGCTGCTGGTGCTCGGTGTCATCCTGATCGGGCCAGTCGGCTCATTGGCCCGGGGCACCAGGGGCATGCTGGTAAGCCCGCAACGGGCGGCCGCCGTCGCGATAGTCGCGACGGGGGCCGCATCCGCCGCGATCGAATGGACGTGGGAAGTGCCGGCCGCATTCGGCCCGCTCATCGTGGCCCTCGCCCTGCTCTCCGGCCCGGCGCTGGGCCCAGAGGAGGCGCGAGGATGCCGACCGGTCGTCCAGCAGCCTCCTCGGCTGGGGCGTGGCCGCGATCGTCGCGGGGTCGATCGCGGTGCTGCTCGCCGCGGCCATTCTTCTGTCCGACCGTGAGGTTGCGGCAAGCCAGTCGGCGGCTGCCGATGGGAAGGTGGCCACCGCGGAGAAGGATGCCCGCTCGGCGATCGCCGTGGCGCCCTGGGCAGCGCAGCCGAGGCTGCAGCTGGCCCTCGTCCAGGAGTCGGCCGGCGATCTCGCTGCGGCGGCGAACAGCGCCGCCGAGGCGAGCGACCGGGCAAAGGACGACTGGACAGATCTGGCTGGTCCGCACCCGGATCGCCACCCGTCAGGGCCAGCTTTCCCTGGCGGACGATTACCTGACCGAGGTGCGGCGACTGAATCCCCGCGCGCCGCTCTTCGTTTCCCTGACGGGCCCACTGCAGCCTCCCGCCTCGCGTTCGGGCAGTGCGGCGGCCCCGGGGACGCGGGCTGCCGGATCGGGGAATTGAGCCTGACCCCATGCCCCGCCTGCGGGAGCCCGGCACTGGGTGCGCGGCGGCCCGCCAGCGAGGTGGTCCATGGGCGGCCGAGGAGAGGGCGCTGGAGCCTGTTGCGATGCGCCGCCTGCGGGGCGGCCACGCTCGACGGCCCGGAGCACGACGGGGTGGGACCAGGGCCCTACGAGGGAGGTCAGTACGGGGCTTCTGCCGGGGTCAGGGATCTACCGCTTCGGCCGCTGCGGGCGTTCGCCGACCGCGAGCGGGTCCGGCTGCTCGGTCCGATTCCGCCCGGCGGCCGGGTGATCGAGGTGGGAGCCGGCAGGGGCCGGCTGGTCGCGGCGCTGCGGGTGCGGGGATACGACGCGGTCGGGATCGAGCCCAACGCCGGCGCGGCGCGGGCGGCGGCGTCCAGTGGCCTGCCGGTGGAGGAGGTGGAGCTGGAGGAGGCGGACTTCCCCGCCGGGGAGGCGGACCTCGTCGTCTTCTGGCACGTGCTCGAGCACCTCGACGACCCACACGAGGCCCTGCGCCGGGTCAGGCCGTGGCTGCGGGAAGGGGGACGTGTCTTGGTGGCGACGCCGAACCTAGCGAGCTGGCAGGCGCGGATCGGGGGGGACCGATGGTTTCACCAGGACGTGTTCGTGATCTCCGCAGCGATCACGATCTGTCCCTGATCGACGACCGTTTGGGCGTTGTAGCCCTGCACGTAGCCGAGGTTCGCTTTCATCCGCTGGCTGTCAGGGTCACTCACGCTGAGCACATCGTCGGGCAGCTCGGGTGCCGTCCACGGGTTCGGACGCTTGCCAAGCCTGCGGCCGTCGGTGGCACGACCATTCGCCCGGTAGTCCTCATAGGCACGGTTGGCCGCGAGCTTGGCGTCACGCTGCTCCTCCAACCGCTGCGCGGCGAGCAACAACCGATCCTCGCGTGCCCGGGGAATCGGTTCGCGTTGCTCCCAGCGACGCTGCTCAAGCTGCCGGCGACCCTCACGCGTCCAACCCTCGCGTCCCTGGTGACGAGCAACGATCCGCTGCACATCAAACGCGAACCCGTCATGCGGATCCTCGGCCGGCTCAGGCAGCAGCTCCGGCTCGTCACGCTCCTGATCGGCAGCCTGCTGCTCGCGGACGCGACGGAAGAACTCGGCACGCCCCTCCCTGGTGCGCAGCTGCTCGGGCAGCTCATCACCACGCTGATCGCCATACAGCTCATCCTCGGCCTGATCGATCGCGATCGCCTCAGCGATGATCTCCTTGGCGATCTCCGAGAAGTCGCGGGCGGACTCCCGGCTGGCGTTGCCCGCCATCTTCGTCCCATCGATCGCGACCACCCCCGGCCTGACCAGCCCGGCCTCGGCGCACAGCCCCAGCACCTGGCCGAACAGCTCCGCCAGCGCCAGCTCGTGCCGCGCCACAAACCGCGCGATCGTCGCGTGATCCGGCGTCTCGAGCATCGCGATCATCCTGAACGCCACGTCCTCCACGCACGCCCGCTCGATCGCCCGCGCCGACCGTACCCCGCGCGAATAGCCGTACAGCAGCAAGGCCACCACCATCGCCGGGTCATATGCCCGCCGACCCACCCCGTCGCGGCGATAGGACCCATAAAACTCACCCAGATCCATCCCCGCAACCGCGTCCAACACGAACCACGCGAGATGACCCTCCGGCAGCCAATCCCTCACATCCGGAGGCAACAGAAACGACTGATCACGATCACAACCAATGAAGTTCAGAGCCATCCGAGAATCGTCGTAAACCCGCCGGACGACACGGTAATTACGCGACACCCTCTCGCCAAGGGAATCGTCTAGCTCGGCTCGCGCTTACGAGTGCGTTCGTGGGAGGTTGTCGGAATATCGGTGTCGTCTGCCGGGTTTAAGACACTTCTCGGTATGGCTCGAGATTTCGTTTCGTGTGAGCGCGGCCAGCTGTTGTTGATGCCGCCGTCGCTGGTTGAGTGGTTGCCTGAGGATCATCTTGTGTGGACGGTGTTGGGGGCGGTGGATCAGATGGATCTGACCCGCTTACTTGTCCGATCGTGTCGCTGTCAAGTTTGGAGGCGGTGTCGGTTGTTGAGCGGTGGGATGTGCGCGCGGGCGCCCGGGCTTACTTCGGTCCGCGACCAGGGGTTGGCTCCCGGGCCGGCGACATGATGTTTGATGGGGTGATCCCGCTGGGGGTAAGCGTTGCGGCCGCTCGATCTTTCTGGGCCGTCCACGGGGGGCGGCGGCAGCGGGTCTTCGGGAGCTGGCCGCGGCGCATCTGTGTGATTGAGGGCTTGGCGCGCGCGGGGAGAGTTCATGCGGGCAGGAGCGCCTCGTCGCCGAGCTCGCGCAGCGTGTGGTAGCAGCGCTTGAGCAGTTTGCGGGTAAGCGCCAGGCAGGCGCGGTTGCCGCCCAGCCGCTCGGCGGCTTGGAGGTAGTACGCGCGGTCCGGGCTGCGAGGATGCCTGGCTTGTTGGGCCGCCTCATACAGAGCCCAGCGCAGCGCTGGCGGTCCTTGCCGGGAGAGCTTGCCGGGCGCGCGATGCTGGTCTGACTGGTACACGGTGATGTCCATGCCCGCGTATCTGACTGCGTCACGGCTGTTGTCAAACCGCCGGGCGTCGCCGAGCTCGGCGAGGATCGTGACCGAGGTCAGCTCCCCGATCCCGTAGTGAGCCATCAGCGCCTTGCAGCCCGGCTGCCGGCGCGCGTACGCGCGCAACTCCTTATCCAGCGGTGCCATCTGCGCCTCGAGCGCGTCGATCATCGCGATCGCGATCGTCACCTGCTCGCGCGCGGTCTCGGGCAACGGCTGAGCGGCGAGCCACTCGCGGCCGTCGCCGACCATCAACGAGCGCCGTGACGGGCAGCCATGGTGGTAGAGCACCGCCTGGATCCGCTGCTGCCACTCGCAACGCTGATGGGAGAGCGTGTGCCGGGATCGGACCCGTGCGCGGAGATCGAGGATGTGGTCAGGCGGGATCCACGACTCTGGCAACCGGTCGACCATCAACAGCTCACGCAGATGCCTGGCGTCCGCCCGGTCGGTCTTGGCCCGCTTCTTGTTGCCCTTGCGGGCGCTGGTCTCAGCCGGCTCGGCCAGATGCACCTCGGCGCCGACCCGGCGCAACTCCTCGACCACGAACCGCCAGCCGGTCGTCGCCTCCAACGCGACCTCGAGCTCCTCGCCGACGAACCGCGCACAGAACCGCCTCACCGCTGCGCGGTCGGCTGGGATCACTCGCGCGCGAGACACCTCACCCGTCGCCGTGTCGATCCACTCCGCGGTGATCTGCGCCCGATGCTGATCCAAGCCCATCACGATCGACATAGCTCCACTCCCCTCACCTGCCAACCAGCCGGTCCGAGCACGACAAGGGCCGTGACACGAGCAGCGCCCAGCCCGACCCATCGCATACCGTGGATCACGGTCGGTCCTCCTATTCGAATGGCCGGCCGCGCGGCCGCAATCCGCGCGCGCCTTTGACCTATGCCGTTCGACGCGGAGGCCCGGCCACCTTCACCACAGGCCTCGCGCCAACTCGGACATGACATCTTTCGGGAGGGGTATCGGCTGGGTGCGGCGGGGCGTGCTCCGTATGACCCTGCGATGCTCGTGGCGCTGCTTTTGTACGCGTATGCGCGGGGGAACCGTTCCTCGCGTCAGATTGAGCGGGCGTGTTGGGAGGACGTGGCCTACAAGGTGATCACCAGCATGCGCACGCCTGATCACTCCACGATCGCGGAGTTCCGCCGCCGGCACGAGAGCGAGATCGCCGAGCTGTTTGATCAGGTGCTGGGGCTGTGCAAGGAGGCGGGACTTGTGTCGGTCGGGGTGGTCATGATCGACGGGACGAAGATCAAGGCCAACGCGTCGATGGATCAGAACCGCTCCTACTCGGGCGTGGTCAGGGAGATCCTGCGTGAGGCTGAGGAGACCGACCGGCGTGAGGATGAGCTCTATGGCGATGCGCGTGGCGATGAGTTGCCCGAGCAGCTGCGCACTGCGGAGGGCCGCAAGGCCGCGCTGGCGGACGCCAAGCGGCGGATCGAGGAGCGCAAGGGCCGCGCGATCGGCCCGCAGGAGCCCGACCAGGACGTCGAGGTCGATCCCGAGTTGGTGCTCGGCCAGGGTGGCCGGCGTGGCGGGCGGCGCGAGTGGCCTCGGGTCGCACGCCGCGAGCTTGAGTCGCGGCGCGAGCGCCAGGCAGAGCCAATCCCGCGCGATCGAGAAGACCGTCTATTTCAAGCGCTCGGTCGCCTAGAGGAGAACCACAGGGTCGATCGGGCTGCCAACGATGCCTACGAACACTGGCGCGCAACCAAGCGCGACACGCTGGGACGCGTCCTGAAGGGCAACAGCAAGCCATATGCGCCGCCCGAGGCGCCGGAGGGGCACGTCAACCTGTCTGATCCGGACTCGCGGGTGATGCGCAACAAGGGGCTGCCGCACCGCCAGGCCTACAACGTGCAGACCGCCGTGACTGAGCAACAGATCATCCTCGCGGCCGAGATCAGCCTTCACGCGCCCGACTTCGGGCACCTGGAGCCGATGCTCGATCAGGCGCTCGTGCACCTGCGCCGGCACGGGATCGCCGAGCAGCCCGAGGCGGTCGTCGGTGACGCTGGCTATTGGCACACCCGGCAGATCCACGCGATCCAGGATCGCGGGATCGAGGTGCTCGTTCCGCCCGACGGGGCGATGCGCGAGGGCAACCGACCCGGCTGGGAGGACGGGCTCTATGAGCAGATGCGCGAGAAGCTCAAGACCGCGCACGGCCGCACGCTCTACGCGCTGCGCAAGACCACGATCGAGCCGGTCTTCGGCCAAATCAAATACAACCGCCGCATCGATCAGTTCATGCGAAGAGGCAGAGCCGCCGTGCAGTCCGAGCTGCGGTTAGTGGCAGCGACACACAACATGCTCAAGCTCCACAACCACTGGATCTCCAACCCCGCCTAACGGCAGGGCAGCAGTCACCCCTGAGGTGACTCTTCGCGCTCTCACCGCGGAGCCAAATCCGCTCTTTCCACATTTTCCGACGGCCTCGTGGTGGCATTGCGATCGTCCGGCGACGGCACCTGTGGCGCGTGGTCCGTCGCCAACTCGATCGCAGGGGCGACCGCCTGCTCCACGACAGAAGCGATCGTGGCGGCATCTGCCCGGCGGACGCTTGCTTCAGTGAGTCCGCCCGCGTGATTCGGCGAGCTCGACGTTAGCGTTTGCATAGGCAGCGCCGGTCAGAGGCCCATGCCCTGGGCTTCCCTCAGATCCGCGCGAAGGAGGGCGCGTGGCCCTCTTCCCTGATAAGGACGCAAAGCAGGGTACACGCGCGTGCGCCCTGCTGTTCGGGATAGCGGGGCTCCGGCTGGCCCGCCACGCCGCCGGTCGGGCGACCGCCCCGCCGAGACCCGGAGATGGCGGTGGCTGTCGGAAAAACCACTCAGAGTTTTGGTGTGTCAATTGGTCGTGGGACGCCACCATCAGAATGACCGGCTGGAATGCTGACTGCTGGGACGACGCCTCGGAATCACCACCCGAATCAACTGGCGTGTCCCACCCTTGAGCTGTCAACGTATTTCCGCGGGTTTACCCGACGGCCACGGCGAAAACCGGGGAAGCTTCGGCCGCCGTAAGACGTCGGCGTCTTCCCTCGTATGACCGCGAAGCAGGGCGCGCAGCGAGGCCAATCTGAGGCTTGCCCGCCCCTGCTCCCGCGAAATTGCAGGTCTTCGGCGACGTCGGCCCCGAGGACGAGCAGGTCAACCAGGTGGAGAGACGCGCTGTTGGCGGTGGCTGTCGGGCAAACATTTCGGCCTGTGAGCAGCACACAAAGCAGTGGCTCCGAAAACGGCCCGACCGCCCCGTAGCGGCCCGACAAGCGCCGTACGTCGAAAAGCCGGCTGGGCTGGCGCGGCGGCTTTGGTGTCGGCTCACAACAAAACACGACCGAGCGGGGTTTGCCCGACAACCACGGCGACAAGCAGGGCTCTCGCCCGGAACCGGGGTCCCGCCCTGCATTCGTCCTGGCGCGGGTCTCCGGCGAAGTGTCCGTCTAGCCCCCGTGGGTGCGAAAGCTTTGCGGACACCCTATGTGCGACGCGGGCCGTCAGGTCGGTGCTGATGATCACGGCCACCCCGGCCGCTGAGGCGGGGTGCGGTGGTGGATCGACATTGCGACGCGTGCTTCGGCCGATCTGGACCGTTGCACCCAGCGCCTCCGAACGTGCGCCTCGTCGCGGCTCAATGCTACGGCAAGACCAGCCTGCTGCTCGCGCGCGCTGACCATTTGCAGCCCATCGGCTGAAGGATCGCGCACGTTGCCTCTCCTGCAGACCGAGCTCGGTTCGGTCGTGCGCGCCGTCATCTCGACCTGATGCGCTGGTCACGTCGAATTGATCGCCACCGATTGCCTTCCCGCCGAGCGCACCTCGTCGACCACGGCGTTGGTGGGCTCGCGCACGCTGGGTAGGGAGGCCACCGCCACGTCGAGACCGTCATGCGTAACGCGCAAGCAATCCCTCGGCTGATATCGCCGCCGGCTCCCGTGACCAGTGCGGTTCGCCGTTCGGTGCTGCCGTTGTTGTGGCTCATGTGAACTCTCCTTCTTCGCGGTGGCCGATGCCTGCGCCGGCGATGACCCGCGGGGCGGCTGAGGGGTCTTGCCTCGCGGTCGGTGGCAGGTAAGCCGCAGCGGCAAGCGCTGGTTACGCCAGGGTGTGCGCGTGCACCTGAAGCGAGCGCAGCCGGGCGGCTACGACCGCACGGCGCGGGTCGGCTGCGGGCACGGAGCGAATGAAGCTGGCCATCGCCGCTTCGTCCTGGCGGCCGTGCTCGGTCTTCAGCCAACGCCACAGCAATTCGGGTCCGCTTCTAACTGCACGCGCGAGCACGGCCTCGAGCTCGTCGCGCGCCCGCTCGATTCCGGGTGCCTGAGAGGACGGGAGCAGCGGTCCGCAATAGGTCTCGAGCGCCGCTCCGACGTTTCCGATGGACAGCTGGCGTTCAACCTCGAGGAAGTCTCCGCTCACCTCGCCGGTCAGGCGGTAAGGCCTCGCGGACAGGGCCGCCCCCATCAGCCGTCTCAGCCTCGACATCTCCGCGCGGGTGGAGATCGGGTTCCCACGCTCGCCGTACAAGTGCAGCGTAAGCTCCTGGCAGGCGAGGCCCTCGGGATGCATCGCCAGCAGAGCCAGGATCTCGGCGTGACGGACGCTCAGCACGACCGGCGCGGCTGCAGCGACCTGAGCGCTGTACGGGCCATGGCCGAGCACCCGCAGCTGCAACAGTGCTGCGGCGTACGCCGATCTCGAGCGCTGGGCGGGCTCCCTGATCACCCAGCCGCCGCCGTCGAGCGGCTCGGCCTCGGCTTCGACGCCGCTGTGCAGGGTGGCGCAGCCTTCGAGTGGCGGAGCCAGCCGTCCTTCGAGCCAGCCGGCGGGCTCGGCCAGGAGGATGCGCCCGTCCGGCGTCAGCAGCGCCCGCCGACCCCGGGTACGCTCGGGCGTCTGGTTGAGGAACGCCTGGCGCAGCCGGTCATCTTGCGCGGCCTGTCTCAGCGCTAGCGCCTCCTCAGCTATGCCGGCGGCCGCGACGACCAGAGCGAGACTGTCCGGATGGGCGGTCCGGAGCGCGCCGCTCAGATCGACGATCCCGATCGTTTGGCCGGTCAACGGGTTGTGGATCGGGGCGGCCGAGCACCACCACGGGTGCTGCTCGCGCAGGAAGTGCTCGGCCGAGAAGATCTGGACGGCGTGGTCGATGGCGAGCGCGGTGCCGATGGCGTTGGTCCCGGCGCTGTCCTCGGTCCAGTACATGCCCTCGCGGAACATGATCTTGTCGGCGCGGTGGTGCACACTGTTGTGGCCCTCCATCCAGAGCACCCGGCCGAGGTTGTCGACGACCACCATCACGTGCTCGGAATCATCAGCGAAGCGCACGAGGCAGCGGCGCAAAACGTCGATGACGTGGCTGAGCGGGGAGCTGGCGCGAACGTAGTCGAGCTCTGCGTGGTCGATCGCGCGGCGCGGCTCCAGCCGGTCGGGATCGATGCCGGCCGACGCCAGCCGTCGCCAGGAGCGCTCCACCACAGGCCGCACATCGCAGTTGGTGGCACCGCCCATCGCGCTCTCCCACGAACGCCGCAGGACGCGCGCCCGAGCCCGGAGGTCGGTCCCAGCTTCAACCGCAACGAACAGATTGCGCATCTCTCCTCGAAATGCCTCGGCGAGCGTCCGCCCACCGGTTCAGGTGATGGTGTGAGTCAGTGAACGAGACCTAGAACCGTCGAAATGGATCACCGGAAGAACCGTCGAAATGGATCACCGGAAGAACCGTCGAAATGGATCACCGGAAGAACCGTCGAGATGGATCACCGGAAGAACCGTCGAGATGGATCACCGGAATATCCCGGCCTTCGATCCCGCCCTAATGAGCGTACGCTGGGAAGGGGGTCACGTCATCCGTGGCGCCGTGCAACTTGATTGAGTAGTCCGCCCCTACGAAGTGCCCCTCTCGGCCCATGCGGGATCGTGAGTTCCCCAGAGGTCCCGATCCGGTGGGGGATGATCGTGTCACTCGAGGGACCAGGTGCTCGTCGGTGTCAACATTGCTGCACGGTCAACGACACCGAGTGGGCCAGCTTACAGTCGGCGCCAGGCTGCATCCAGGTTGCAACCTCCCGGCGACTAGGGTGTCGCTGTGGCTTGCGTGGGGATCATCGCCAACCCAGCCTCCGGCCGGGACATCCGTCGCCTGGTGACGGGCGCGTCGGTGTTCGGCAACGCCGACAAAGCCGGCATGGTGATGCGTCTGCTCGTCGGTCTCGGCGCCTGCGGAGTCCGGCGTGCCCTGCTGATGCCGGCAGCTAACGGGCTAGGTGCCGCTCTGGAGTCGCAGCTGTGGTCGCATTCCCGCGATGGCGCGTCGCAGACCCTCCCCGATCTCGAGGTGCTCCCGATTCGTCTCACGGGCACCGCGCGTGACACCACTATGGCGGTGGCGCAGATGTGCGAGGCCGGAGTCAATGCGCTCGTCGTCCTGGGCGGAGACGGGACACATCGCGTGGTCGCGAAGGCGTGCGGGATGGTGCCGATCTGTGCGCTTTCGACCGGCACCAACAACGCGTTTCCGGAGATGCGCGAGGCGACGATCGCCGGAATGGCGACGGCGCTGGCGATCACCGGACGCGGCGGCCCACGGGCGTACCGGCGAACGGTGGGGCTGACGGTCCACCGCGGGGGCGGCGCCGCTGATGACCTCGCACTGGTGGATGTTGCGGTGACCAGCGACCGGTTCGTCGCCGCGCGGGCGCTGTGGCATCCCGAGAACGTGAGCGAGCTGGTCGCTGCCACCTGCAATCCTGCGGCCATCGGGCTGTCGGCGGTGGCCGGACTGCTCGCCCCAGGGGGTCAGATCGGCGGGCACGGGTTGCACGTTCGCTTCGCCTCCCACCCCGCGCAAGCTCGGACAGTGCTGCAGGTCCCGCTGGCGCCCGGGCTCGTGGCGCCGGTCGCGATCAGCGAGTTCCGCGAGCTCGAGCTGGGCGACACCGTCGCCCTCCGCGGCGGAGGCGGCGTGCTGGCGCTCGACGGTGAGCGCGAGATCGAGCTCGGCCGCGACGAGTCGGCGACCGTCCGCCTGACGACCGGACCGACGCGCATCGACATTGACGAGGTAATGAGGCACGCCGCGGCTGAGCGCGCAACCTGGTTGCAACCTGAAGGGAGCTAGGTTTAGCTGCGTCCAGCGACGCGACAGGAGTAAGAGCTGATGTCCACAGTGGCACCCCCCGCCGACCGGCAGCTCAGCCGGGCCGAGCTGCTCGACGCGTACCGCGTGATGCGGACGATCCGCGAGTTCGAAGAGCGAGTGCACCTGGAGTTCGCCACCGGCGAGATCCCCGGGTTCGTGCATCTTTACGCGGGAGAGGAGGCGATCGCCGCCGGCGTCTGTCTGCTGCTTCGCGATGACGACTACGTCGCGAGCACTCACCGCGGACACGGCCACGCGATCGCTAAGGGCTGTGATGTCAAGGGGATGATGGCCGAGATCTACGGAAAGAAGACGGGCCTGTGCCACGGCAAGGGTGGCAGCATGCACATCGCCGATTTGTCTCGGGGCATGCTCGGCGCCAACGGCATCGTCGGCGGCGGCCCCCCGCTGGCGTGTGGCGTCGGACTGACCGCTCGCGTCAGGCAGAGCGATCAGGTCGCGGTGTCGTTCACAGGCGACGGCGGCTCGAATCAGGGGACGTTCCTGGAGAGCCTGAACCTGGCGGCGGCGTGGCATCTACCGGTCGTGTTCGTGATCGAGAACAACGGCTACGCGGAATCCACGTCGCCCAACTTCCACCAGGCGGGCGTAGACCTGATCAAGCGTGCAGAGGGCTGCGGTCTGCCGGGCATCAGCGTCGACGGCTTCGACTTCTTCGCGGTCCGCGAGGCGGCGAGCGAGGCGATCGCCCGCGCGCGGGCCGGCGGTGGAGCGACGCTGATCGAGTGCAAGGCGTCGCGCTACTTCGGTCATTTCGAGGGAGACCAGCAGACCTACCGCGCCCCGGGCGAGGTCGAAGAGCTGCGCCGCACCCGTGACTGCCTGCTGGCCTTCGCCGGTCGCGCCACCAGCGCCGGCGCAATCGACCCGGGGGAGCTGGAGGCGATCGACGAGCAGACACGCGCGCTGATCGACGAGGCGGTCGCCGAGGCGAAGGCGGCTCCCGAACCAGACCCCTCCGATGTCGGCACAGATGTCTACGTGAGCTACTGAGTGAGGAGAACGAGATGGCTCGAACGATCACCTACCAGCAGGCGATCAACGAAGCGCTCGCCCAGGAGATGGAGCGTGATCCGACGGTCGTGCTGTTCGGCGAGGATGTGTCCGGCGGCATGGGCTCACCCGGGGAGGAGGACGCGTGGGGCGGAGTGCTCGGCGTGACCAAGGGCCTGTACCCTAGGTTCCCGGATCGGGTCCTGGACACGCCGATCAGCGAATCGGCCTACATCGGCGCGGCGGCCGGTGCCGCCGCCGCGGGGCTTCGGCCGGTGGCGGAGCTGATGTTCGTGGACTTCCTGGGCGTCTGCTTCGACCAGATCTTCAACCAGGCCGCGAAGTTCCGCTACATGTTCGGCGGCAACGCGAGGACGCCGATCGTGATCCGGACGATGTGGGGAGCGGGGATCCGGGCCGCGTCGCAGCACTCGCAGGCGCTGCACCCGATCTTCACTCACATCCCGGGACTCAAGGTCGTCGCGCCGTCGACGCCTTATGACGCCAAGGGCCTGCTCATCCAGGCGATCCGCGACGACGACCCGGTGATCTTCCTCGAGCACAAGGTCCTGTACGGAACCGAGGGCGAGGTGCCCGAGGAGCAGTACACGATTCCGTTCGGCGAGGCCAACTTCGTCCGCGAGGGCGACGACGTGACGATCGTCGCGCTCGGTCGGATGGCGCTGCTCGCGCAGCAGGCGGCCGCCGAGCTCGACGGCGAAGGCATTTCATGCGAGATCATCGATCCGCGCACGACGTCGCCACTCGACCTCGATTCGATCCTCGAGAGCGTCGCGAGCACCGGTCACCTGGTCGTCGTCGACGAGGCGAATCCGCGCTGCGGCTTCGCGGCCGACATCGTCGCGCAGGTGGCGCAGGCGGCGTTCGGGGACCTCAAGGCCGCGCCGCGGATGGTGACCCCGCCCCACTCGCCGGTGCCGTTCAGCCCCGTACTCGAGGACGCCTACGTGCCGAGCCCCGATCAGATCGCAGCCGCGGTGCGTGAGGTTTCAGGCGCGGCGCACGCGACGCCGGCATGAGCGGCGAGATCCAAAAGCTCGGGATGCCCAAATGGGGCTTGTCGATGACCGAAGGCCGCCTGCTCGAGTGGCTCGTCGACGAAGGGACCGACGTCGCCGTGGGCGACGAGGTGGCCGAGGTCGAGACCGACAAGCTCAACGGCGCCGTGGAGAGCCCGGTCGCCGGCGTTTTGCGCCGGCGCGTTGCCGCGCCGGGTGACCTGATCCCCGTCGGCGGCCTCCTCGCCGTGGTCGCCGAAGCCGACGTGGCGGACGCGGATATCGATGCCTTCGTGGCGGAGTTCCAGGCCTCGTTCGTGCCCGGGGAGTCAGAGGAGGACGCCGGTCCCGCACCTGAGACCGTGCGGGTGCCCGCAGGAACGCTGCGCTACCTACGACAAGGGGACGCCGGCGAGCCTGTCGTGCTAGTCCACGGCTTCGGCGGCGATCTCAACAACTGGCTGTTCGTTGCTCCCGCCCTGGCGGCCGACCACGTCGTCTACGCGCTCGAGTTGCCCGGCCACGGCGGCTCCTCGAAGGACGTCGGCGCGGGCGATCTCGAGTTCCTGGTCGATGCGGCACAGCAGTTCCTCGACGCGCTGGAGCTCGAGCGCGTGCACCTCGTCGGCCACTCGCTCGGCGGCCTCCTGGCCACCAGCCTCGCATTACGCAGCCCCGGCCGCGCGCGGTCGCTGACGCTCATCGCGAGCGCCGGCCTCGGCGAGGAGATCAACGGCGAGTACCTCGAGCGGTTCATCTCGGCCGGCAGCCGGCGCGAGCTCAAGCCCGCGCTCGAGCTGCTGTTCGCCGACAGCAGTCAGGTCACCCGCCAGCTAGTCGACGATGTGCTCAAGTACAAACGCATCGACGGCGTCGACACGGCTCTGCGCTCGATCGCCGATCAGATCTTCGGAGGCGGGCAACAGCACGTGCTCATCGACGACCGCCTCGCCGAGCTCCAGATCCCGCTCCTGATCGTCTGGGGGGCGGAGGACCGGATCATCCCCGCCGAGCACGCTCGTCGGGTGCCCGAGAGCGCGGACGTGCACGTGCTGGACGGCAGCGGCCACTCGCCCCATATGGAAGCGCCCGGGGACGTCAATCGACTGATGCACCTCACACTCGAATCCAAGGAGATTTCCTCATGAAAGCTGCCCGTTACTACGGTCCTGGCGACATCCGCATCGACGACGTGCCGGAGCCGCGGACGCGTCCGGGGACGGTCATGGTCGAGGTCGAGTGGTGCGGCATCTGCGGCACCGACCTGCACGAGTACCTCGAGGGGCCGATCTTCGTTCCGCCTGCAGACGCTCCGCACCCCCTCACCGGTGAGACGCTGCCGATCACGCTCGGTCACGAATTCGCCGGCGTAGTCCACGAGCTGGGTGACGGTGTCGATGACCTCCACGTCGGTGACCGCGTCGTCGTCGAGCCGTACATCATCTGCGGGCATTGCGACGCCTGTGCGCAGGGCAAGTACAACGTCTGTGAGTCTCTCGGTTTCGTCGGCCTGTCGGGCTTCGGAGGAGGGTTCTCGCAGCTAGTCGTCGCGGAGCGTCGTTGGATCCACCCGCTCGGCGACCTCGGCACCGACCTCGGCGCCCTGGTAGAGCCCTTGGCGGTCGCCTACCATGCGGTCAGGCTGTCCGGCGCCCAGCCCAACCACTCAGCCCTGGTCTTCGGAGCGGGCCCGATCGGACTCGTAACGACGGCGGCTCTGCGTGCTGCCGGGGTGGAGCAGATCATCGTCGTGGAGCCGGCCGCCGTGCGCAAGCAAAAGGCACCGATCGCCGGAGCCAATCACGTGATCGACCCGACGACCTCCGACGTGGTCAGTGAGGTGCGCGAGCTCACCAAGGGACGCGGCGCCGACGTCTCGTTCGAGTGCGCCGGGATCGACGCCGTCCTGAAGTCGGCCATACTGTCGACCCGCGCCGGCGGGACGTGCGTGAACGTCGCGATCTGGGGCCACGAGGCATCGGTGGCCATGAACGACCTCGTGTTCCACGAGGTCAACGTGCTGGGAAGCCTCGCCTATGCGAACGACCATCCCGCCACGATCGAGATGATCGCGAGCGGAAAGGTCGACCCGTTCCAGTTCATCACCGGACGGATCGCCCTTGACGACATCGTCAAGGACGGCTTCGACGAGCTGATCAACAACAAGGAGGAAAACGTCAAGATCCTCGTCCAGCCTTCCGCATCATGATCCTTGGGTGCTCGCGTGCATCGCGGGTGCCCAGCTTCTGGGACTGCTCGGAGCTTGGCGGCCTTGGGGGTGATGTCCGTGCCGGCCGGTCTGCGGTGCCGTCAACGCTCCGGACCGAGGTCGTTCTGCGGTTTCGTTGATCGTTCCCGATCGCACACCGATGAGAACCGCTGATCCGTCGAAGCCGCGCATCGGGCAGACCTGCTCTTGCGAGGCCTCGGACATTCTGCCCCTCTGCGGGCACGCGCCCTCCTTAGCGCGGGAAGGGCGCCTCAGCCGTCGAGGCCGTCGCTTTCGGCGTCATCCGAGCCGCGACGTCCCCGAGATCCGCGCGGAGCGGGGCAGCCGCTCCTTGATGCCTTGATGCGCGTCCGGGACCCGAAGCAGGTATTTGGCCAGCCTGACGATCCGCGACGTCGCTGCGGCGCGCCGCTCGTCGATCGGCTAACGTGCGGCAGGTGTGCCGGGAAGTCTGGTCGGCGATCGGTCGTCGATCGCTCTGGAGGCTTCGTGGCAGTAAGGGACACGGCGGGACACGCAGCCGGGGCAGTCACTCGGCGCACAAGGGCGCTCCTGTTCTTCGCGTTCGCGTTTGCCGTCATGGCGGACCCCGTGTCGTCGGTCGCGTACGCGATCGAGGCCGCGCTACGGGCGCTGCACGGCCATCTCGGCCTGCTTCTGCCGACCATGGGCATTCGTGATCGGCATCATCGCCCTGGTCACGCTGAACTACTGGCAGCTGGTGCGGGCGTTCCCGGAGGGCGGTGGCTCGCCGGAGGCAGCGGGCCGAGCATTCGGCGAAGAGTGGTCGTTTCTGCCCATCGGGGCGTTGGTCGTTGACTTCGCGCTGACGATCGCGATCTCGATCGCCGCCGCGGGGAGCGCGATCATCGCCTACCTGCCCGGGCTGGCGCCCGCGCGCATCCCGATTGCTCTTGGGGCTCACGGCCGCCGTGGCCGCACTGACCTGGTTCGGTCACGGCGGCCGGATGATCTTCGCGGTGATGACGTGGTCGTTCATCATCGCGGCCGTCGCCGTCCTTGGGCTCGGCTGGATCTCTCCTCACGCACCCGACGGCCTCGCCCCGATTACCGGTTCGGCAAGCCCCGCGCTGGTCGCCGTCATCCTCGCGTTTCCGGTGGCGATGGCACTGGGGACCGGCACCGAGGCACCCGCGACCTCGATCGCCCAACTCGGACAACTAGAAAACGACGCTCGAGCGCGATTTGGCCGAGGAACGCTTGCGCTCACGATCGGGATCGTCGGAGGACTGACCATCGGGCTGACGGCACTCGCCGTCCACCTGCACGTCGGGATCCCCCGCAGCGACAGTACGCAGATCGCCGATCTGGCCCACACCGCCGCGGGCAAGGGAGGCCTCTTCGCATTCTTCCAGCTCGCAAGCAGTGTGCTGCTGCTCGCCGCTGCGAGCTCCTCATTTCAAGCGGGCCCGGGCCTCCTGAAAGCGCTCGCGCGTACCGGACCAAACGGCGAGCACGGACTCCTACCCCCGCGCTTCGCGCGAACCAACCGCCACCACACCCGTCGCCGCGGTTGCGCTCTACGCAATCATCTCCGCCGGCATCATCCTCGTCGCGAGCGGCCAAGAACAAGAGCTGGTGCTGGTCTATGCCGTATCGGTGTTCGTCAGCTTCCTCGCCGGCCTGCTTGCGATGGCCCGCTCCTCGCACCGCGCGGACAAGAAGCTCCTGACCGCGACGAACATCGCCGGGGCGATCGCGGTCGCCTTCACGTTGATCGTCAACCTCGCGCGCGGCTACCCGCTTATCGCGATCGGCGGCACCGTGCTGGTGGCCGGTTTCCTGTACTGGCGATGGGTGCGGGCGGGTCGACCGCGCGGGATCCAAGCGATCGAGCGCGAAGCCGAGGCCGGGGACCCAGCATGAGCCGTCCGCCCCGGTTGCATCTCCGGGACGTGCGCTCGTATGATCCTCAGAGGCGAGTCGGGAAGTCTGGTCGGCAGTTAACGCGTCGCGCATGAAACCGACCCGCTTCACCCCACCAACCAGCCCCACCAAAGCCAGAAGCGGGCCGATCAGGCGGACGCTCCAGCTCGTCTCGCGTACCCGCCCTGCATCCGACGCGCTCGAAGTAGTCCTTCTGGGCTCGGACCATCCCCTCGTGCAGGTGTCAGATCTGCTCCAGAGCATCAACCGCCAATGTTTCGTGGTCGCCACTATTCTTCTAGGCGCGACCGTCGCTGTCATCGAGAGGCAAGACTGGGCCTGGATGCTGATCCTCGGTGCGGGGTTTGTGCTGTCGATTGACGCTCTGCTCGCCGTCGGGTTCCGGCAATGCAAACGTGACCACGCGATCGACCTGATTCTCAATGGCTATCAGAACATTCCGATCGCGGCGATTCAGGATCAGCGCCAACGGCTGCTGTCGGAGCGCACCCGAAAGAGTCTCGCCCGCGTCCTCATGCGGACGGTCGAGGAGGTATCGGAGCGTCCGCGGTGGAAGACGCGAGGAACGATGGCGCTATATCACCCGAAGACGATCGCGGATGCCATCGACGAGCTTCTCGCCGTCGCGTCTGCCCTCCAGACCGACGATCTCTCGGCGCAGGGAATCGCGCGCGCCGAGCGGCTCCTGACCAATGGAACGTCACCGTTCTACGGCCACGACCAGATCGCGCTCCGAGCAGAGCTCCGCCGCATCCGCGACGATCTCCTCGCACAGCGAGAGCGAGCAGGCTGAACGCTTGCGCTCTCCCAGAGCTCGTGTGGTCCTCGCACTGACTACCTGGCCACATAGGCAGGGAATCTGCTTCACCGCTTCATCGTACGCCGAAAACATCCACCCGAGCTCTGCCCGGCCTCCAATGCTCAGACGCGGGCAATCCCGAAGCAGGGCGCCGACCAAATCGCGCAACTCGCCGAGCAGCTTGACCCAGAGACCGGCACGCTGCGCATCTTCGGCCCGGACCGCATCATGCTCGCGGTCGTCGAGGCGAAGGACATTGACTCCGTCAGGACCTTCGTCCTAGAGCGCCGCCTGATGCAATGGAGAAAGGTGAAGATCCACTCCGCCTCCTCGATCGAGGCGGTCGCGTGGTCGACGACGTTGAGCACATTTTCGAGGGCCCGGCACCGAGACGCACAGCAGGTCCATCTCGATTGAGGCGTACGGGACGCGGCGCCGCACGCGCGGACAGGGCACCCGGCTTCGCCGTGACGCGGGGTACGCGATGAACCCTCCCCCGGCGGCCGCGTTAACCACGCGGCGGCCTCAATAACCTACGCCGATGCGACCATCGACTGCGTGGCTTCATGCCGATGGAAGCGTCGCTCGGCGGCCGTGGTAAGCGTAGGACCTGCGCCGTCGTGCCACCTGCTGTCGTCCCCTCCATGTTTCCGCTGGCCTTCGCCCCAGGTTTCAAGCCGGGTGGCGCCTTTGCGGTGCTGCTCGTGTTTCTGGGGTTTGTGCTGTTGGCGGCTGCTCGGGCGCTGACGGTCGAGGAGCACAGTCGGTTCTCGGCCAGCGTGGTGTACCTGGGGCTGGGCCTGGCTGCGGCAGGAGTGATCCACGCGCTCGGCATCCGGTGGATCGACCCGTTCACGGACGCCCACCTGATCGAGCATCTGACCGAGTTCGCGCTCGTGGTCGCCTTGTTCGCCAGCGGCCTGACGATCAACCGCTCCCTGCGATGGCGACAGTGGCGGGCGGTTGTTGGGCTGCTCGGCCTCGTGTTGCCGTTGACGATCGCGGCGGGCGCGTTGTACGGCGTCGGCGCGATGGGGCTGTCGCTCGGTGCGGCGGTCGCGCTCGGCGCGGTCCTCGCCCCCACCGACCCGGTGCTGGCGGGCACCGTCGGTCTCGGCCCGCCGGGCGACTCGCGCGAGGAGAGCGACGCTCGCTTTAACCTCACGGCCGAGGCGGCGCTGAACGACGGGCTGGTGTCGCCGTTCGTGCTCTTGGCGGTGCTGATCCTGCAACGCCGGGGGAGCAGCTGGCTCGCGGAGTGGACGGCCGCCGATCTTCTCTACGGCACCGCGCTCGCTTTCGGCCTGGGCGCACTGGCCGGCTACACGTTCGGCGCCTTCATCAAGTGGCTGCAACCCCGGCACGTGCTCGCGCCCGAGTTCGACGGGTTTCTGGTCATCGGCGCCGTGCTCGTGGTCTACGGCCTCGCCGACACGCTCGATGCCTATGGCCTGGTCGCGGTATTCGTCGCCGGCGTCTACTTCCGCCGCTACGAGGTCGAGCACGAGTACAACGTTCGCCTGCACCGCGCCGCGACGATCGCCAAGCACTTCGCCGAGCTGGGCGTGATCTTGCTGCTCGGGACACTGGTAACCGGGGACGCCTTCAGCGCCCCCGGCCTGGCCGGCTGGCTGATCGCCCCCTTCCTGATCCTTGTCGTCCGCCCGCTGGGCGTACTGCTGTTGCTCACCCGCTCGACAATGAGCCGCCGCGAGCGGATCTTCCTCGCCTGGTTCGGCGTCAAGGGAATCGCCTCGCTCTACTACATCTCGTTCCTGATCGGCCAACGAGTCCTGCCCGCCGAGGACCAGAAACAGCTGTTCTGGACCGTCGCATTCGCCGTGATGCTCTCAATCCTCCTCCACGGAATCGGCGCACTCGCGATCACCCGCCGCCTACTCGGACGATGAAGCCCTGCCGCCTGAGCCGCCGCTCGCGGCAGCTTCGCGGCCATCGGCGATTCGATCTGCTCGAGTTCCGCGGTGGCTGTCGCGCAAAGCCGCGAGGATCAGCGCGGGAGGAGCGGCGCTGTCTGGGGCGTTGGTGCCAGGCGCCCGGGGAGCGGGCGGTGCGGGCCTGAGGGCCTTTTCAGGCCCTCAGGGTGGCTGTCTGGTGGCGGTGGAGCTTGGTGACGTTGTGACTCATCATGATTAATCGCCACTCGGTCCGAACCGCTAGTCGGCCTCTTCGGTGAAAGCTGGTGAATTTGCGGTTGTGTTTGGTGTGACCGAATACCGGCTCGATCGATTTCTGGCGTTTTCGGTATGTCTCGCGGCCGAAGTCGCTGGCGAGCACGCGGCGCATGAATGAGTAGCGCCCGCCGGTCCAGCCGGGTCGTTCTCCCTTGCGTTTGCCGGAGTCCGGGGGTATCAGCACCTGGATCCCGTGCCCGGAGATGACGTCGTCCATGTGCTGCTCGTTCCAGTACTGCGCGTCCGCGACCGCCACCTCGGGCGTGTGGTCGATCCCGGCCGCCTCGAGCTCTGAGACCGCGGCGGTCAGCATCGGTCTTAGGTGCGAGAAGTCGCCGGCGTCAGCGGTGATCTCGGCCGCGATCACGATCTGTTGCTCGTTGACGACCGCCTGCGCGTTGTAGCCCTGGATGTAGCGGCGGTTGCCCATCATCCGCCGCGAGTCCGGGTCGGTCACGTTCACCTCGCCCTGCGGGGTCGCCGGCGGCGAGTACGGCTTCGGGGTCCCGCCCAGCCGTTGGCGGTCATGCAGGCGGCGGTGCTCCCGAAACGCCTCATAGGCCGTGTTTCCGCGCTCCTCGGCGGCGAGATCGTCCTCCAGCCACAGCGCCGCGAGACGCAGACGCTCGGCCCGCGAGCGCGGCACAGGCCCAGCGGCCTGCCATCGCTGCCGGTCCTGCTGGCGACGCGCTTCGCGCAGCCACCCCACCCGGCCCTGCGTCCGCGCGAGAATCCGCTCAACGTCAAACCCGGCCGTCGGCTCGCTCGCGGACTGCTCCACTGGCCCGCTCTCCTCGCCCGGCGGCTGATCGTCGTTGTGAGGCTCGCGCTCCAGCTCGCGCAACAGCCACTCACGCCGACCCGCCTCGGTCTGAAGCTCGGGCGGCAGCTCATCCCCGCGCGCGTCGCCGTGCTCATCATCCTCGGCCTCGTCGGTCGCGATCGCCTCAGCGATGATCTCCCGCGCGATCCGGTCATAGTCAAAGTTGCAATCGCTGGCCGCGCTCGCCGACAGCTTCGTGCCATCGATCGCGACCACACCAGACGCGACCAGACCCGCTTTCGCGCACAGCTTCAGGACCGATGAGAACAACGCGGCCAGTGGCTGCTGGTGACGCCGAATGAACCGTGCGACCGTCGCGTGATCGGGCACCCGGTTGCCTGTGATCACGCGATACGCGATGTCCTGACGGCAGTGACGCTCGATCCCGCGCGAGGACCGCTCGTTCGTCGAATACGCGAACATCAACAAACTCACCATCACCGACGGTTCATACGCCGCGCGACCGTGACCGTCCGGCCGATAAGACGCATAGAACGCGGCCAGATCGAGCTGCTCGACGGTCTCGATCACGAACCACGCCAGATGATCGGCCGGCAGCCAATCCCGCAGCGACGGCGGCATCAAGAACGCCTGGTCACGATCACAATCGATGAAGTTCTGGGGCATCCCAGAATTCCATTAAACGCGCCGGACGGAAGGACTTTGCGCGACAGCCACCGCGCAAAGCGGGTGCGCCGACGCCGACCGGGAGATGCAAGTGCTGAGAGGAACGGAGGAGTGACTGCAGGTCGCCGGCGTGATCACGGGAAGAAGGACGGGCCGGCGGGCG
This sequence comes from uncultured Solirubrobacterales bacterium, assembly GCA_963728875.1. Lineage (GTDB taxonomy): Bacteria > Actinomycetota > Thermoleophilia > Solirubrobacterales > 70-9 > DASUPK01. Next base: position 60,558 of record CAVSLJ010000001.1, on the reverse strand, counting down.
CTGGACTGGGCAGGGGAACGTAGCGCTTCACGTTGGGGCAGAAGAACGAGATCGTGCCCCTGAGCGTGCCGTGTGCGTAGTGCCCGACTCCCCTGAAGGGGGCCGGCGGTGTCAGGGTGGCTGAGCTTGGTGCCGTCGACGCGTTCCAGTCGAGGTCGCTGCTGGCTATGAAGTCGCTGGCGGGGGCCAGCCGTTCGACTGAGCAGCCGCTTTCGCGTGCGTTCAGTGTCGCTTGGGCCTTGAACTCCACGGTCGATACCCCCTCGACCATGTACGCGTCGAACAGGCCGGGGCCGTGCGCCACCTCAAGCGTCAGGGTCAAGTCCCCGAATGGGCCAGGGATATCGGTGGGGCTGACCGTCGTGGCCTGGCCGCAGGTGGGATCCGCCGCGCTTGCGGGCTTGAGGATGACGGTGCCCGGCGCCTCATGGATGCGGACCGTCGCGTATCGATGCTCGCCGGTAAACGTGATCGTCCCTTTCCAGACGCCGAACAGCTGCATACCGTCCTGTCCGGGGCACCCGCCGCTCGGCGGCAGCGGCGCCGTGCGCCGAGCGTAAAATTTGACCGCGACCCTTCCGAGCGCGCCGAGATCCAGCGATAGCCTGTTGTCGGCGCGCGCACGGGCGAGCGACTTCCACTGATCACTCCAACTGACGCTGCGGGGTCGATACTCGACCCGGGTCCGCCCAGTCGACAGCGTCCCCTTTGTGGTCTGCACGATCAACAGTTGTCCGCCACCCGTGGGGGAAGCATCCGCCGGGGTGAGGGTCAGGCAGTAACCATGGCTGAGGTGCACCGCAAGCTGCCAGCCGACGTCCGGCGCTCTCACCCCGCAGGCAGCGCGTGCCTGCGCGGGGAGGACAACGGCGACCGCGAGCAACACGCCGCACAGTCCGGCAACCGCCAGCCCACGGCCGCGACCACGAGCGCAGACTAAATCAGCTGATCTTCGCCCGAAAAACGCCCCCACGATCACTTCGCCCCGATCCAAACGCCAACAGGGGCACTGTAACGGTGCAGACCACGCAGGACAACGCGAATGACCGCACTGTCACACCCGCGCGAGGCGGTCGGCGCGGCGGCGGCTGCCCCGGGCACAATGCCGCGATCTCAGCAAAGCAGGTGCCTCGCAGGTGCTCTGCGGAAACCCCGCTCGTCGCCAGCAGCGAGGCTCGCCCCGCCGTCGTGCGTTGGTGGCGCCCACCGATCGGTTTGACGTCCCTGCTTGTGCGCATCCGCGAGTACGCGCAATCGGGCGGTCCGGGATCCATCCGCGGCCCCGCTTTCATGCCCCGAGAGGTCTGAGGGCCGAATCCGGCCCGGCCCTGGTTCTCGCCGTGGTTGTCGGGCAAACCCCGCTCGGTCGTGTTTTGTTGTGAGCCGACACCAAAGCCGCCGCGCCAGCCCAGCCGGCTTTTCGACGTACGGCGCTTGTCGGGCCGCTACGGGGCGGTCGGGCCGTTTTCGGAGCCACTGCTTTGTGTGCTGCTCACAGGCCGAAATGTTTGCCCGACAGCGTGCCGTGCCGGCTTGCCGGCTACCTGTGAGGCATGAAAATCACATCGAGGCAGGGACCACCGCGCCCTCCGGCCCGTGGTCCATGCGCAGACCGGGCGACGTCTGCGAGGGCCGCGACAGCGAGTGGGACCGTTGCAGCGCATTCTCGCACCGCCGACATGGTCCGCGCGGGATTTACAGATCAGCCACCGCCAAACTCGCGTCTCGCCGCATCGTCGGTCGGTTCGTCGTCGTGACCGTCGACCCGGAGTAGCGCGTTCGCATGAAACCAGGGCACGCGCGGCCGGCGGCTGCTGGACCGATACGAAGACGTGCAAATTCTCGAAGCAGGTCTCGAGTCGCGGCGCCGCTCAGACCCGCAATGCGCGGAGGCTGTCGCTCAAAGGTCTCGTTGTCGGCGGGAGCGTGCCGACTTGGTGCGGCGTTGATGACGGGGGCGTCGTGATCGGCGGTGTGACCACCGAAGGGGCCGTTTCAGGCCCCGGCTGTCGCGATTTGGTGTCGGTGCAGCTTGGTGAGGTTGTGGGTCGCCATCAGTAATCGCCACTCGGTGCGCACGGCGGTGCGGCCCCTTCGGTGAAACCGGGTGACGCCTCTGTTGTGGCGGGTGTGACCGAATACGGGTTCGATCATCTGTTTGCGTTTTCGATACTGCTGGTCACCGAGCGCTGAGGCGAGTATGTACCGCATCCACGTGTAGCGACCGCCGGTCCAGCCAGCTCGTTGCTTGCCGCTGGCGCTGCCATCGGGCGGGATCAGCACCTGGACGTGCTTGTTAGCGATCACCTCGTCCATGTGCTCCTCGTTCCAGTACTGCGCGTCGGCGAGCGCCGTCTCGATGCAGTCGGTGACCCCCGCCCGCTCGAGCTCCGCCATGGTGGCGGTGACCATTGGATCAAGCTGCGACCAGTCGGTGTTGTTGTTGGTGATCTCCGCGGCGAGCACGATCTGCCCTTCGTCGACCACCGCCTGGGCGTTGTAGCCCTGCACGTACCCCTCGCGGGCCTTCAACCGCCTGCTGTCGGGGTCGGTCAGGTTCACCTTCCCAGCCGGGACGTCGGGTGGCGTGTACGGCTTCGGCGGGCCACCAACCCGACGCCCGCCGACGGCGCGGCGGCGCTCCTTGAACTCCTCGTACGCCTGATTCCCACGGCACTCCGCGGCCAGATCGACCTCCAACCGCTCGGCCGCCAGCAACAGACGCTCGAGCCGCCGGCGTGGGACCCGGCTCGGGTTCTGCCAGCGATGCTGCTCGAGCTGCCGACGGGCCTCTCGCAGCCAGCCCTCCCGACCCTGCGTGCGCGCAACGATCCGCTCCTCATCAAACTCACACTCCGGCTCGACAACTTCCTCCGCCTCCGGCTCGGAGACCTCCTCGGCGGCCGCGGCGCGTTGCTCCTCCCTGACCCTGGCGAAGAACTCGCGCCGCCCCTCGCGCGTCCGCAGCTGCTCGGGTAGCTCATCACCCCGCGCATCGCCATACAGCTCGTCCTCAGCCTCATCGGTCGCCTTGTGCTCGGCCACGATCTCACTGGCGAGCTGACCGAAGTCACGAGTCGCGTCAGAGTTCGCGTTGCCCGCCATCCGTGTCCCATCGATCGCGATCACCTCGGGCTTCACCAACCCCGCCTCACCGCACAACCGCAACACCTCGCCGAACAACTCGGCAAGTGCCATCTCGTGACGGACCACGAACCGCGCGATCGTCGCGTGATCCGGCACCACGGTGCCGGCGATCACTCGGTAGGCCACGTCTTGGCGACAGTGACTCTCGATCGCCCGTGACGAGCGCACCCGCGTCGCGAACGCATGCAACACCAACGTCACCATCATCGACGGCTCGTACGCCGCCCGGCCGTGACCATCAGCCCGATAAGCCGCATAGAACCCCGACAGATCCATCTGCGCCACCGCGTCGATCACAAACCACGCCAGATGATCCGCCGGCAGCCACTCCCTCACATCCGGCGGTAACAAGAACCCCTGCTCACGACAACTTTCAATGAAGTTCTGCGCCATGCCGACATTCCATCGACCACCCCGGACGGCAACCCTTTACGCGACAACCTCCGCACGGAGGGCACGCGTGGTCCCCAGCCGGCGTCGCGCTGTCCGAGCCGGCCCAGGACCTCGCCTACCGCGCTTAGGAGGTCGCTGCACGAAGCGGCTTGAGGTACCGCCAGGGAGGCAAAGCGGGTGTCCAACGCCGGGTTTCTTCGCTGCGCGAGATGCTCCTGTTCCGCATCGCCGGGACGAACAGCCGTGTCGTCCACGCGTCAGCGTCGCTGCTGCTAGCCCAACCAGCAGTCCCCGCGTCGCGCAACTGCCCACATCAGATCCATCGGCGTAACCTAGCGGTGGTGTTCGGCGTCACCGGCGACCCGGCGAAGGTGGTGCCCCCTTGTCGGGTTACGGTCTCTTGCCGCGCCCCGCTGCACTACCGGGTTGTCGTCCAGCGGGACAGCGCCGCCGCCCTGCGTCCTGTCGTTTCGTTCAATCGCGCAGTGGTGCGCTGACGCGCACGGAACTGCGCTCACTGCGTGCGAGGCGGGACCTGTGGGCGACTGGGCGCAATCCTCGACGGCTTCCTGGTGCTACTGCGCACGGGTGGTACGGTGGCCACGTTTGAACGCGAACCTAAGGCAGCAGGAAACGGTGTCCGACTCAGACAGATCCGGTGTTGTTCCGTCGCGGGGACGACGCCGCACGCGGGGAGCTGGCTTGACAGCGGCCGCGGTGTCCTGCCCCGTCGCCGCTCGGGCGCTGCGGCGGGTAGGGGGCGCGCCTACCGTCGCCGACCTGGCGGCCCGGCGTTGATCGCTCGTCCGTGAGCGCGGGGTCGCATCCCGGCTCCGGCGAGGGGTCACAGTCGGGCCCTGACGGTGTGGCGCTGGCGCGGTCGCCGGGGTTCTGGCGGCTGATGGGGTATGCGGCATCGTTCGGGGTCGTGCTCGCGTTCGCCAGCTTGGCGTTTTTGGGGTAGGTCAAGGGCGGGACCAAGCTTTGGTTCACGCTTCCGAATAACCCAGGCTGGTTGGACGGGAGCCTTTGGTGGGTGGCGGTGACCGGCGCGGCCGGGGTGCTCGTCGGCGTCCTCCGCCGCGTGTTTCGGCTCCCGGTCAAGATGCCCGGCACGGTCCAGGAGCTGAAGGACCAGCGTGTCGAGCCCTCGACGGTCCTGAAGGCGGTTGCCGTCTCGCTGGTGTCGTTGGCCGGCGGTGCGAGCCTTGGGCCGGAGGACGCGCTGGGGAGGATGGGGGGCGGGCTGGGAACCTGGGTCTCGCAGCGGCGGAAGCTCAGCGAGGACATGCGAGCGACGAACACGCTCGGCGGGATGTCCGCCGCGTACGGCGGCCTGTTGTCGGCCCCGATCTTGGCGACGATTCTCGTGCTCGAGCTCACGCGCCCGAAGGCGACCCGGTTCATGGACACCATGGTCGGGGGGGCTGTTGGCCTCGTCGGTCGCGTTCGCGGTGTACTTTCCGATCGCGGGGTCGACGTTCGTCGGGATCTACACGCTGCCGTCGTTCAGGTTCGAGGACTGGCAGCTGCTGGCGGCCATTCCCCTGGGCCTCGTCGCCGGCGCGCTCGCGCTGATCACAACGGTCGCGATCGCGGTCGTCACGCGGCTCGCCGCTCGTCTCCCCAATCGAACGATCCTTCGCGCGACGATCGGGGGCGTCGCGTTCGGGCTGGTCGGCGTCGCGCTGCCGCTGACGCTGTTCACCGGAACCGATCAGCTCACGACCGTGATCCACGACGGAGCGGCGCTCGGCGCCGGACTGCTGACCGCGATCGTGCTCGCGAAGATCCTCGTCTTCGCGGTCTGTGAGGCCACCGGCTTCGTCGGAGGGCCGTTCCTCGTGATGCTGTTCATCGGCGGCACCGCCGGGATCACCGCCCACGTCCTGATCCCGGGGCTGCCGGAGGCGCTCACGTTCACAGCGATGTTCGCCGCCCTCCCGGGATCGCTCGTCGCCGCCCCCTTCTCGCTGATCCTGCTCGGCGTCATCACGACCCAGATCGGCGCCCTACAGACAGCACCCGTCACGATCGCCGTCATCACCGCCTACCTCGCCGTCTCGGGGTCGGGGCTGCTTACGGAGCTGGCCCAACGGCAACGCAAGCCGGCTGCCCCCGACGCATGAGCAACAACACATCGGACACCCATCTCGCGGCCGCGAAGCATGGCCGCCGCGAGCGTCGACGCGACCTGTCAGGGCTGCGCCTCGAGGCGGAGCACGGATCGCCGCGGCCGGCGATAAGAAGTCGTCGCGATTTCGGTCGGGGGAATTCTGGGCGCTCCGTCCTCCTTGCATCGCGGGTCGTTGACTTGTTCTATTCGGCGTTGCGGGACTGCGCCATGCGGCGTTGCAGACCGAGCGTGATGGCGGCGCCGGCCACTATCATCACGACGTTGGTGGCGAGCACGGCGAGTGCTCCGAGCGCTTTGTTTGCTTCGCCGAGGCCGGCTGCAACGCCAAGATAGGCCGCGGCGGGAATCGTCGTTACGGAGATCGCGACGCCCACACCGGAACTCGCGCGCGTCTCAAACGCGAGCATCGCCGCGATACCCGCGACGAAGGCGACGGCGATCGTCTCGTCGTTAACGGTCGCGAGGCTGCGGAGCACGGTCTCATTGATGTTGAATCCGGAGGGCAGTAACGCGAGTTCGTGTTGGGCGAACGCAAAGAGGGCCGCGAACGCGCTCGCTACGGCCATGCCGACGGTCAGCGTCAGCAGCGCTTTGGCGACGAGGCTGGGCGAGCGACCGACCAGTCCGACCGCGGTCGCGGTGATCGGGAGCAGGTCCGGGCTGACCGCCATCGCGCCGACGATGAGAATCGGGTTCGCGTCGACGACGCCGTAGCAGGCGATCACGCCGGCGACGGCCATGAACACGAGATAGCGGGCGATGAGGCGGGCGTTGGTGCCGGCGAGGCCGACGACGTCGGCCCAGATCAGACTCGTACCAGCAGCACGTGCGCCGCCGCCGAGCTCCTCGACCCGGGTCAGCGTCACGTCCTGGCCCGGAACGCCGAACGCTCTCAGTTCATCGAGGATCAGATCGGCCGCGGCATGGCTGACGGTCGCGAGAACCAGCGAGTGCTGGTCTCGCACGGCCGGCTCGATCCGCACCCGGCTGACGCCGTCGAGCTCGTGCAGGCGCTCGGCGACGGCGCCCATCGTGCGCGTCTGGCCGAAGACCTCCAGCGCGATCATCAGCGAGTAACGATGACGCCGCCGCAAGACGGACGACTGCGTCGTTGTAGATCGCGCCTGGCGGCAATCACCCCTTCAGGCCAGCATGCACGCGCCGGCACCCGGGGGATCGGCCCCGAATGACGCACCGCCGACCTCCCTTTCACGCCGCTTTCATTCGCCGCCTCGTCGGTCAAGTCGCCCAACCGCTGCGCACGGCCCATGCTCAGCCAACAAGCGCGCAGGAGCCGCCCAGCCTGGTTGAGCAGCCATCAGCGGCTCGGTACCGGGAGCGACCGCGTGCCAACGCTGGCTTGGCAAACTACGGCGCTTGTGCCGCGGGCGAAAGCGCCATCGAAGCGTGTACTGCCTGAAGCGAAGTCGACGGCACCGTTATCAGGCCGCGGGTCGGTCTGTCGAGGTCGAAGGTGACGAGCAGCAGCAGCGTCATGATCGCGGCGGCCACGAGCATCGGCACGAGGCCGCGACCGAGAATCGAGATGTGCAGCGCGAGCAGCCGAAGAGCGACGGCCGCGCCGACTACCTCGATTCGAGCACGGCACCCGGAACGCGGTTGTTCAACGCCGAGAGGCGCACCGTCTGCTGCCTCGATCGAGCAAGAAGCCGTCGACCGCGTCCGACCGCACGCGTCCCCCCACCCCGTCGGAGGCCTCGAGCATCAGGCACTCGATACCCGCACGGGTGAGATCCTGGGCGCACGTCAGACCCGCGAGCCCGGCCCCGACAATGACGACGTCTGTCACTGCCCGTCCGCCACGAACTCGCCGCTCGGCAGGTCCACCGCGCCGGGCTCGAGCGCGTCGCAGATCGCGCTGGCGACGATCGCGGCGGACAGGCCCGCGGGCATCTTCGGGGCGGTCCCCTCGATCGCTCGGCCGGCGAGGCCGGTATCGGCATGCCGAGGGCGAGGATCGAGCACGCGGATGCCGCTGCGGCGTGCCTTCCTCACAAGCGCCTCGTCAACGAGCGGACAGCGGCTTTGGAAGCCCCGTCGGCGGCCATTCCGGGGAGGTGGCGTTCAGCGATCACCCCTGAGCCGTTCACGATCGCCCCACCGCGCTGCAGCACAGGCAGAGCCGCACGAGCAACCAAGGTCGCCACGAACACATCCGCCCGGAACAGTTCCTCGCAGGTCTCGTACGAGAGCTCCGTGACAGCACCGAACGGCACGACCCCACTGCAATTGACGAGCACTTCGAGCCGGCCAGCGTCGGCGACGGCCCTTTCGCACGTCTGGGGTGAGCGCAGGTCGCACGCGTAACCGGTGCCGGGCACAGCCAGATCCTCAAGACGCCGCGCGTCGCTACGAGCGTGTACCTCGCGCCGCGACGGTCGAGCTCACGGACCATCGCGCTCCCGATTCCCCCCGTCGCTCCGCGACCAACACCGACACGCCCCGCAACGGGTGCGCCGCAACGGAACCCTCGTCGATCATCTGCGTCCGCAACCCTTTCAACAATCGCAGCCTAACGGAACTGTCTGCAGCTACGCGGTCCCCGCGGCCGCTTCCGGATGGGTTTCGCCGACCTCCACCCCGAGGAGCGGCCAGTCCGCGAGGTGCGCGTCGACCGGTTCGCGATCCAACGCGGCCCGGTGACGGTCGCGCAGCTTGCCCGGTTCACCGAGGACACCGGCTACCTGACGCTCACCGAGCGTCCACCCGATCCGGTCGACCACCCGATGCCGACTCCGCTCTCGCTCGAGCCGCAAACTTACGAGGTCGCTGGTCACGACCAGCGGCGACCTCGCGGCAATTGGGTGACTGGCCCGTCAGACGGTTGAGAGATCATCCTTTTCGGGTGACGCGCGCGACCGCTCCCTGACTGACCATCTAGCCAGGCCGTTGGCAGTCGCATCAATCTCGGCGTTCGAGTTGCGTCGGCGCGCGGGGTCGTGCTGATCGTGGTCGGCGTGGCGGGGATTGCGGCGACGGCCGTGACGGCATTGGGCAGTCGCAAGCACCTCGATCCTTGTTGCACCGATGTTGGTTGCCATCTGGCGAAGCCTGATCGTCGCGTATACGAAAGGGAAGTCCTATGAGTACGACAATGACCCCCCGCGCCATGCCTGCGGGCTCTGAGCCGGCCGCCGGCGGTGCAAGTGTCGCGGACGTGTTTGTGATTTTCGGGATCACCGGCGATTTGGCCAAGGTGATGACGTTCAACTCGTTGTATCGGTTGGAGCAGCGCGGTCTGTTGACGTGCCCGATCGTGGGGGTGGCGGTGAGCGACTGGTCGGCGGACGATCTGCGCAGCCACGCTCGGGACGCGATCGTCAGCTGCGGCACCGACATCGACGAGGAGGTGTTTGGCCGGCTCGCCGGGCGGATGTCGTACGTGAGCGGAGACTTTGGGGAAGCAGCGACCTACGACCGGGTGGCCCGCGCAATCGGCGACGCGCGATGCCCAGTCTTTTATCTCGAGATCCCGCCGTTTCTGTTCGGCCGAGTGATCGAGGGATTAACCGTGGCTGGGTTGACGAAGACGGGGCGGGTTGTAGTCGAGAAGCCGTTCGGCCACGACCTCGGTTCGGCTCGTGAGCTCGCGGCGGAGATCCATCAGTACATCGACGAGTCCCAGCTGTACCGCATCGACCACTTCTTGGGCAAGATGGGGATCGCCGAGATCCTCTACCTGCGATTCGCCAACGCCGTGTTTGAGCCGATCTGGAATCGCAATTACGTGTCCTCGGTGCAGATCACGATGGCGGAGAGCTTCGGAGTCGAGGATCGCGGTCACTTCTATGACCCCGTCGGCGCGCTGCGCGATGTGGTCGTCAATCACCTGATGCAGGTGGTGGCGGCCGGAGCGATGGAGGTTCCCTCATCCGGGGAATCCAACGTGCTCAAGGACGCGCTCGTCTCCGTGTATCGGGCCATGCCGGCGGCGGATCCCGGGCATTACGTGCGGGGCCAATACGACGGGTACCGAGCGATCGACGGCGTGGCCGCGGATTCCACCACGGAGACATTCGCCGCGTTGCGGCTCGAGATCGACAACTGGCGCTGGTCGGGGGTCCCCTGGTTCATCCGCACCGGAAAGTGCCTGCCGGTGACACAGACCGAGCTTCGGGTTGTGTTCAGGCGTCCGCCCAAGCTGGGCTTCGCGGGTTGGTCGCGGCTTCCCGAACCGAGTCAGCTTGTGGTCAAGATGGATCCCTCGACGGGAGTCCGGCTTCTGGTCGACGCGCAGCGTCACGAGACGATCGAGCCGGAGCAGATCAACCTCGACATGGAGTTCGCCCAGGAGGGCGGCGAGGGTCCTACGCCCTACGAGGTGCTCCTGCACGCGGCGCTGACCGGGGACAGCAAGCGCTTCACCCGCCAAGACGGGGTTGAGGAGTGTTGGCGCGTGATGGCCCCGCTGCTCGAGCATCCACCGCCCGTGCATCCGTACGCGAAAGGCTCGTGGGGCCCCGGGGCGGCCGACAGCGTTCTCGAGGGTTCCGGCCGCTGGCACGAGCCGTGGGTGACGACATGACCGCAACCAAGGAGAAGAAGAGCGCGCAGCGCGACGGGCACCCAGCTGCGGAGCCAAAGCCGCCAGCGCAGCCCATGCCGCAGAGCGCGGCCGCGCCGTCGCCGTTCACCCCGATCGCCGAGTACGCATTCCTGTCGGACTGTCATACGGGCGCGCTGGTTGCGCCTGACGGCACGATCGACTGGCTATGCGTCCCGCGGTTTGACTCGCCGAGCGTGTTCGGGTCGCTGCTGGACCGGGGCGCCGGTGCCTTCCGTCTCGGTCCCTTCGGGATCAACGTGCCCAGCGGCCGAACCTATGAGCCGGGGACTAACTCGCTGGTGACGGCGTGGAAGACCGCCCGAGGATGGGCGATCGTACGGGACGCGCTCGTGATGGGCCCGCGCCGTGGGGAGGACACGATCACCCCGCACACGCGACCACCGGCCGACGAGGATGCCGAGCACATGCTCGTGCGGACGATCGCATGCATCGACGGGAGCGTTGAGGTCGAGCTCGTCTGCGAGCCTGCGTTCGACTACGGCCGGACTCCAGGCGATTGGTCGCTGAGCGACGATCGGCATCGTGCGGAGGTCACCGGCGGCGATCAGACGCTCAGGCTTCAGACCGACATGCTGATCGGGATCGAAGCCCACCACGCCCGTGCCCGGCACGTCCTAAAGGAAGGGGAGGAGCTCTACTGCGCGCTTTCGTGGGATGAAGGAGCGCAGGTGCCGGCCAATGTCGAGGAGGCCAACGCGAAGCTCGCGGCAACTACGCGCTTCTGGCGCAACTGGCTTGCCCAGGCACGGATCCCCGATCACGAGCTGCGTCCATTGATCCAGCGCTCCGCGCTCGCGATCAAAGGACTGACGTACATGCCCACTGGCGCGACAGTCGCCGCGCTGACGACATCGCTGCCCGAGACACCCGGCGGGGAACGCAACTGGGACTACCGCTACACGTGGATTCGCGACTCGACGTTCACGCTCCAGGCGCTGCACTTTCTCAATCTCGACTGGGAGGCCGACGAGTTCATGCAGTTCATCGCCGACCTCGAGCGCAACGAGGATGGCGCTTTGCAGATCATGTACGGGATTGATCGCCGGCGCGATCTGACCGAGACCTTTCGGGAGGAGCTCTCGGGCTACGCTGGCGCGCATCCGGTGCGGATCGGCAATGGCGCGTTCGACCAGCGCCAGAACGACGTGTTCGGCGCGGCGCTCGACTCCGTGCTGTTGCACACGCGTCGCAGCCAACGGCTGCCCAGGCGGCTGTGGCCGCTGGTCCAGCAGCAGGCCGAGTGCGCCAAGGCGGCATGGCGCGAGCCCGACCAGGGCATCTGGGAGGCGCGCGGCAAGCCTCAGCAGTACGTGTCGTCGAAGCTGATGTGCTGGGTGGCGCTTGACCGGGCCTCGAAGCTTGCAGATATCCGCGGCGAGAGCGAGCTCGCCCTCAGCTGGGGCGAAACCGCGCAGGAGATCAAAAGCGATGTCCTCGAGCACGGAGTAGACAAGCCCGTGGCGTGCTGTGCCAGCACTACGACACAGATGCGCTCGACGCATCCACGCTGCTGGCCGCCATCTTCGGCTTCCTACCCGGCAACGACAAGCGGCTGCGGTCCAGCGTGCTCGCGATCGCCGACGAGCTCACCGAGCACGGGTTCGTCCTTCGTTACCGGACTGACGAGACTGACGACGGTCTGTCCGGGAAGGAGGGGACGTTCGTGATCTGCTCGTTCTGGCTGGTCTCCGCGTTGGCGATCATCGGCGAGATGCAGCGCGCGCGAGATCTGATGGAGCGCCTGGTGAAGGTTGCCTCCCCGCTCGGCTTGTACGCCGAGGAGTTCGACGTCGACACAGGCCGGCACCTCGGCAACTTCCCACAAGCGTTTTCGCACCTGGCCGCGGTCGAGGCGGCCGCGCGGATTGTCCTGGCAGAGCGGATAGCGGAGATCACCTGATGACCAATTCATATGACGTAATCGTGATCGGCAGCGGCGCCGGCGGCGGCACGCTGGTTCACCGGCTGGCGCCGTCGGGCAAGCGGATCCTGCTGCTCGAGCGCGGCGGCTGGCTTCCGCGCGAGCCGCAGAACTGGCTGGCGCGCAACGTGTTTGTGGAGAACCGCTACGTCTCCGACGACATATGGTTCTACTCCGACGGCTCGCCGTTTGCCCCCGAGGTCCACTACTGGGTGGGGGGCGCGACCAAACGGTACGGAGCCGCGCTGTACCGGCTGCGCAAGGAGGACTTTGGCGAGCTGCGTCATCACGGCGGGATCTCGCCCGCGTGGCCGATCTCCTACGAGGACATGGAGCCGTACTACACGCAGGCCGAGCAGCTGTACCAGGTGCACGGCGCGCGCGGCGAGGACCCGACCGAACCTCCGGCGAGCGCGCCCTACCCGTTCCCGCCCGTCTCGCACGAGCCGCGGATCCAGCAGCTGTCAGACGACCTCGCCAAGGCCGGTCTGCACCCGTTCCACGCCCCGTGCGGGGTCTTGCTCGACGAATCCAACATGCCGTTCAGCAAGTGTGTCCGGTGCAATAACTGCGACGGCTTCCCATGCCTTGTGCATGCAAAATCTGACGCCGAGGTGATCGCGGTGCGGCCGGCGATCGAGCACCCCAACGTGACGCTGATGACCGACGCCGAGGCGGTCCGGCTCGAGACAAACGAAGCCGGGACGGCGGTCACCGGGGTGCTGGTCAACCACGACGGCCAGGAGGAGCTGTTCAAGAGCGAGCTCGTGGTCGTCTCCTGCGGGGCCGCCAACAGCGCCAGGCTGCTGCTCGCATCCGCTACCGACAAGCACCCGCGCGGGCTCGCGAACGGCTCTGACCAGGTCGGCCGCAACTTCATGTTCCACAACAGTCAGGCCGTGCTGGCGCTCTCAAAGGAAGAGAACCCGACGGTGTTCCAGAAGACGCTCGGGGTCAATGACTTCTACTTCGCGAGCGAGAAGTACGAGTACCCGCTGGGGAACATCCAGATGGTCGGCAAGTCCCAGGCCGAGATGTTCCGCGGTGAGAAGCCAGGCGAGACGCGGTTTGCGCCCGAGTGGACGCTGCGCGACGTAGCTCGTCACGCGGTCGACTTCTGGCTCTCGACCGAGGACTTGCCGCTGTCTGAGAACCGCGTCACGCTCACCACCGACGGCAACATCCAGATCAGCTACACGGCCAGCAACGAGGAACCCAAGGAACGCCTGTACCACGAGCTCAAGGCGATGCTCAAGGACCTCGGCATGCACCACGGCCACCTGCTGCCGCATCACGCCTACCTCAAGAACGAGATTCCGGTCGCCGGCTGTGCGCACCAGGCCGGGACCGTCAGGTTCGGGAACGAACCGAGCAGCTCCGCGCTCGATGCCAACTGCAAGGCTCACGAGCTCGACAACGTGTACGTCGTCGACACGAGCTGCTTCCCCAGCATCGGCGCGGTCAACCCGGCGCTCACCGCGATGGCAAACGCCCTGCGGGTCGGCGACCACCTGCTCGAGCGAATGGGCGTCCACCAGCCACAACAGGAGGCGGCAGGTGTCGCATAACGAGAGCAAGGCAAATGGCAAACATCGCGTGGTGATCGTCGGCGGGGGCTTCGCCGGCCTCGGGTGCGCGCAGCAGCTGGCCAAACACGATCACGTCCACGTGACGCTGATCGACCGAAACAACTACCACCAGTTTCAGCCGCTGCTTTATCAGGTGGCCACGTCGCAGCTGGCGCCGAGCGACATCGCGCATTCGCTGCGATCGGTGTTCGCAGGCCAGGACAACGTGGACGTCAAGCTGGCTGAGGTCTCCGCCGTGGACCCGGCATCGAGGACGATCACCTCGGCCGACGGCGAGCAATGGTCGGGGGACGCAATCGTGCTTGCCGGCGGCTCGCAGCCGAACTTCTTCGGCACTCCGGGCGCACCTGAGAACTCGTTTCCGCTGTACGCGCTCGATGACGCAACCAATCTGCGCTCCCGGATTCTCGGGCTGTTTGAGCAGGTCGACCGCAATCCCGAGCTGATCGGGCGCGGTGCGTTGAACTTCGTGATCGTGGGCGGAGGCCCAACCGGAGTCGAGGTCGCCGGCGCGATCGCCGACATGCTCAACGTGACCGTTCCGGCCGTGTACCGCGATCTGGACGCCGGCGTCGCGCAGATTCACATCCTCGACTACGGCGACGCGTTGCTCAAGCCGTTCTCAGACAAGGCCCACGCCTACGTCGCCAAGGTGCTGGAGGAGAAGGGCGTGCAGATCCACCTCGGCACGGGTGTCAAGGAGATCGGCACCGGCCACGCGCTGCTGTCGGACGGCACGACGATCGCGACCCGCTGCGTGGTATGGGGCGGCGGCATCAAGGCAGCCCCTGTCGCGGCCGACGGAGGCCTCGCGGCGGGACGCGGAGGCCGCGTCGACGTCGAGGCCGACCTCACGCTCAACGGCCACAAGGGTGTGTATGTCGTCGGCGACATCGCCAACATTCCCGGCACCGACGACGGCTGCCTGCCGCAGCTCGGCTCTGTCGCGCTGCAAAGCGGCAGCTGGGCCGCGAAGAACATCCTGGCCGACTTCGAGGGCAAGCCCGGCGAGGCGTTTGCCTACCACGACAAGGGAATCATGGCGATGATCGGTCGCGGCGCGGCGATCGGCGAGGTCGGCAAGCACCATCACGAGATTCACGGCGAGCTCGGCCACATGGCCTGGTTGGGCGTGCACGCCAGCCTGATGACCGGAACCAAGGCCAAGATCGAGGCGTTCGTGGACTGGGCGTGGGACGGCTTCTCCAAGACCGGCGGCCCGCACGTGCTCGACCGAGGCGATGCCGCCGCGATCGACTGGGACGACGACCCCGCGGTCTCGTCCACATCGGCACCGTCCAAGCCGGAACCCACCGGGACGGCCGCGTGACGCAACTCGCAGTGATCAGCACGGACCTGGCGCGGCTGCAGTTTGCCACGACGTCGATCTACCACTTCCTGTTGGTCGCGCTCACGCTGGGACTCGCGCCCCTCGTCGCGACGATGAAGACCATCTGGCACCGCACCCACGACGACCCCTGGCTGATGCATCTTCGGGTTGCGTTTCGGGCCGGCTGTTGCGGTTCGGGTCGATGATCGCCTTTGCCTCGCAGCTGGAGGCGGCGCGGAGCCAGATGGCGTTCACGCTCGGCTTTCACATCATCCTCGCGTCATTTGGCGTGGCGTTCCCGGCAATGATGTTGATCGCCAACTACCGTGGCCTGAAGCGCGATGACGCCGACGCGCTGCTGCTGGCACAGCGCTGGTCGAAAGTGGTGGCGGTGACGTTCGCGGTGGGTGCGGTGACCGGCACCGTCCTGTCATTTGAGTTCGGGCTGCTGTGGCCCGCGTTCACGGGACGCTTTGGCAAGGTGTTCGGGGTCCTGTTCGGGGTCGAGGGCATCTTCTTCTTCCTCGAGGCGATCTTCATCGCCATCTACATCTTCGGCTGGAAGCGGCTCAAGCCATGGACCCATTTCTGGGCGGGTGTCCCGGTTGTGATCAGCGGCCTCGGCGGCGCCTTCTCGGTGGTGGCCGTCAACTCGTGGATGAATCAGCCTCAGGGCTTCTCGCCGCAGACCGGCAACGTCACGTCGGTTCAGCCGCTGAAGGTGATCTTCAACAAGGCGGTCCCCTATGAGGTCCCGCACATGATCCTGGCGGCGTACCTCGTGACCGGCTTTATCGTGGCGTCGATCTACGCCGTCGGCATGCTGCGGGGGCGGCGGGATCACTATCACCGTCTCGGCCTGTTGATCCCGCTGACGGTGGCCTGCATCGCGACGCCGATCCAGTTCGTCGTCGGCGACACGGCCGCCCGCGCGATCGCCAGCGATCAGCCGATCAAGTTCGCCGGGATGGAGTGCGTTCAGAGCACTCACTCTGATGTGACCGAGTACATCTACGGCCGCTGCACGTCGAGCGGCATCAAGGGCGGCATCGGCATTCCCGGCTTTGATTCGGTGCTCGTTGGCGGCAGCACATCGACCAAAGTCACGGGATTGGACACGGTGCCGGCCAACGACCGGCCGCCGTTTGACACGCTCTTGCACTGGGCCTTTGACACGATGGTGGGGATCTGCACGATGCTGATCGGGCTCGGGCTGTGGTTCGGCGTGGTGTGGTTACGTAAACGTGACCTCCCGAACACGCGTTGGTTTCTGGGCGCGGTCGCGGTGTCGGGCATCGCCGCGGTGGTCGCGCTGGAGTCCGGTTGGATCGTCACCGAGGTCGGGCGCCAGCCCTGGATTGTCTACAACGTGCTGCGCACCTCGGACGCCGTCACGCACGCGAACGGCGTGTGGGTGACCTTCGGTCTCATCCTGCTGCTCTACGCGCTGCTCGGCGCCGTGCTGGTCATCACGTTGCGGACCATGTCACGGCGCTGGCGCGCAGGGACGGATGAAAGCGATGCCGAGGTTCCGTACGGCCCGTCCGGTGCGGCGCCGACCGGGGTCGCCGGATGAGCGAGGCCGATTGGGTGGCGGCGGTGCTCACGCTCGGCGTGACCGCCTACGCCATCTTTGGGGGGGCCGACTTCGGCGCCGGGTTCTGGAGCCTGGTCAGCGGCGGAAGCGCCCAAGGCCGGCGCGCCCGCGACCTTGTCACCTGGGCCATCGGACCGGTCTGGGAGGCCAACCACGTATGGCTGATCTTCGTTCTCGTCGTGCTCTGGACTGGGTTCTCCTCAGCCTTCGAGGCCGTCTTCTCGACGCTGTTCATCCCGCTCAGCCTGGCCGCTCTGGGAATCGTGCTGCGCGGCGCGGGGTTTGCGTTTCACAACACCGCGCGGCGGCTCAAGGGCCGGGCGATCGCCGAGCGCATCTTCGAAGTCTCGTCGATCTTGACGCCCTTCTTCCTGGGCACCGTCGTGGGAGCGATCGCATCGGGTCGCGTTCCCGTCGGGAACGCCAGCGGGGACCCCGTGAGCAGCTGGGTCAACGCGCTCTCACTGCTGATCGGCGTGCTCTTCCTGGCTACCTCGGCCTACCTGTCGGCGGTGTTCCTCGTCAGCGACGCCCGCCGCGCGGGCGCCGCCGACCTCGAGCACTACTTCAAGCTCCGCGCGCTCGCCGCCGGCGTGGTCGCCGGCGCGGTGGCGTTGGCCGGGACCTTCGTGCTGCACGCCGAGGCTCACTACATCTACTCGCGCCTGACACATCAGGCACTCCCCCTCGTGATCGTCTCGGCGCTGTGCGGGCTGGGCGTGCTCGTGCTGATGCGCCGCGATGCGCCCATCGGGGCACGCCCGTTGGCGGTCGGGGCGGTGGCAGCGCTCATCTGGGCCTGGGGCGTCGCGCAATACCCGTACCTGTTGCCCCAGACGCTGACGATCACCGCCGGCGCCGCGCCGAGCGAGACCCTCACCAGCATCCTCATCGTCTTCGCCGCAGCCGCCCTGCTCGTCATTCCGGCCATCGCGCTGCTCTACTCACTCGCGCAGCGCAGCCTCATCGCCGAGACCGAGCCGCCACCGCTCCGCGACGCACACACAGAGCCCAGCGTCCCGAGTCAGCTCAACCCGTGAGCGCAGCTCGCTGAGCTCGGCGCCTTGTCTAGGACGCTGCCCTACACGCTTGAGTCTGGCCCCATCGAGGACTCTGGCCCGCTGAGCCGCGCGAAGAACCCGCATAAACCCTGGGTTTTCGCCGCTCTCGTGCCGTCACTGCCAGCGCGAGCGGGCCCGCGCCTTCTTAGCAGCCGGCGGGCCGACAGTGGCGGTGTCCGTCGAGGACGTGGGCTTACCACCGCACGGGGGATGCCGTGCCTGAGGGCCTGTCCGCGGCGGAGGTCGGCAAGGAGATCGCCGAGCACAACGAGCACGCTCGGCACGCGGCGCACTCTGAGGGCGAGCACACCAACCGCGACCGTATCAGCTCGATCGTCGAGGCCGTGATCTTTTCAGTCGTGGCCCTGCTCGCCGCGTGGTCAGGCTACTCGGCGGCCAAGTGGGGCACGCATTCCTCGCTTTCCCTGGCCAAGGCCTCGTCGACGCGAACGAAAGTCAGTCTCGCCTCGATCCAGGCCAGCCAGATTCGGACGCTGGACTCAGTCTCCTTCAACGCCGCCGAGACCGCGTACACGTCAGGCAACGCCGCCCTGTTCCGTGTCGCTCTGGACCGGATGCGGCCGAGGTATCGTCCCGCGGTCAAAGCTTGGCTCGCGATGCACCCGCTGAAGAACCCTAATGCCCCGCCGGACCCCTCCTACCTGCCCCAATACCGCATCCCGCAGGAGACGCAGGCGCGCGTCCTGAACGCGCAGGCCGACGCGTACTTCAGCGAGGGATCGTCTGGCGCTGACACGGCGGACAAGTACGTCCGGCTCACCGTCCTCCTCGCCGCCGTCCTCTTTCTGGTCGGGATAGGCAGCCGCTTCCCCGCCCGCCTCGCCCGCTACGGCTTGATCAGGGTCGCCGGCGTGCTGCTGCTCATCTCAGCCATCCAACTGCTCGGCCTCCCCGGACCGCCGGCGTGAAGACTCAACTCGCCGCTGGAGCACGTCACCCCTCGCGCGGCCGACGGGTAGTCGCCGATCATCAGGATCTCCCCAGGCTCGACTCTGCTCCTGACCGGAGGCCCGGACATTGATCCGCGGCTGGTCGGGGGAAAGTCTCGGCTACGACTGCGGTGACGCAGGCAAGGAGGGGGCCCACGGTCGTCGCCCTCACGTCGGCCAGCCCGAGCCATGGCGGAGGTATCCGCTCCAGGAGCGGGAACACGGAGAGCGCGGCGCTGATTCGCAACGGGCTAGGAGCGGTGCTCCGCCTCGGAAGCGAACCCACCTCTGCGGTAGCCCTCCGCGGGCATGCGCCCCCGACGGCATCCCCGGGGAGTGGGAAACGTCGAACGGCCGGGAGCGGCTCCGGAGGACGACGCGCCGCGGTGCTGTTGTGCTGGTCGGACCTGCACGAGCTGGTGGGTCGTAGCGCTGCGCTAGGACTGTCTGCGACCGCCCCTCGCAGGGCTTGTGTGGCTTCTGGGGGGAAACCAGCTGACCCGAGGCCAACTAGATGACCCACTTCGCGCTCGAAGCGATCGACTATAAGCACTCGACCATCCGGCCAAGAGCGGTACCGGCGACCCGCGAGACTGCACCGAGCAGCCTCCCCGGGGGCTGTTCCTCGGGGCAGCATTCGCGTGGCAGCGACCCCTGCCTTACCCGATGGTTCACCTGCTTGGGGTGATGTCCTTGGGCTGCGGAATGGTCAGATCCCGGTTCGGCGCAAGCGCCCGGACGCGCCCATGAGCAGCGATCTCACCAACATCTTCCTGCTGTCCCTGGTGGCGACGCTCAACCCGACGCTGCTCGCAGCGGTGACGATCATGATGCTGATGCCAAACCCGAAACGGCTGCTGCTCGGCTACCTCCTCGGGGCGTACACAACCAGCATCGCGTGCGGCTGCGTGATCGTGTTCGTGTTGGGTGGCTCTAGCAGTGAGACCAGCAGCGCCAAGCACACGGTCAGCCCGGCGCGGAGCATCGTCGTCGGGCTGCTCTGCCTCGCGCTGGGATGGGTGCTCCGCACCGGGCGCGACGAGCCGATACGGGAGCGCCGACAGGCCAAGAAGGAGGCGAAGCTGGTCGCTAAGCGTGCCGCCGGCGAGCCGACCGAGTCGCTGCCGCTGCGGATGCTGGGCAAGGGCGACCCAAAGGTGACATTTCTCGTCGGAGCCGTCCTGAGCTTCCCCGGCGCCTCATTCCTCGACGCGCTCGATCATATCCACAAGCTGGACGCAGGAACCGCAGCCAGCGTGCTCCTGATCCTCTACTTCTGCGTCATGCAGCAGATCATCCTCGAGCTGCCGTTGCTCGGATACGTGTTCGCGCCCGGCAGCACAGAGGACAGAGTCGACAGATCCAAGGCGTGGCTTGCGCGCCGAGGCCGCACCGTCGCCGTGATCGGCGCTGGGGTGATCGGCCTCTGGCTGCTTATCACCGGCGTGATCGCCCTGGCGTGATCCAGCTCCGATTTTCCGACCAGCGCAGCGCCCGGCGCAGGAAGCGGATGGACAAACTGTCCTAAGTCCAGTCCTCCGCTTTGGCTACTTTCAAGCTCGGCCCAGGAGTCACCCATCGCCCGGGCGCTGTCCCCAGGCACCGACGAGCGTGGGAGGCAGAAATACTGCATCGCTGGCGGCCAGGGCTTGCTCCACTCGTCGTCGCGGCGCATCCAGGTCAAGCTCAGCCTCCGTGGCAACGCCCGCGCCGATGATGCGCGGTGCGAGGGAGCTCACCAGACCTGCGACCCAAAGGGGGCCGGCGGAGTCATCCGCGGCCAGGTACGTCTGCATGCCAACGGTCGTCACGTCGACGGCGCCTGCTCTGCGAAGGAGCACCGCCAGTCGCGCTCCGATCATCGGATTAGCCCCGGCAGACCTGAACGCTTCGTCGACCCAATCGCGGATCGTCACGATGAGCTGCACGGGCGGCTCGGCTCGCATGGAGCCGCCATCGAAGTCGATGGCCAGCACAATGCCACTCGGTCGAAGCGCCGCCATGTGATGAGCGAGGACCTCGAGGGCGTCGGGAAGGTGAAACAGGATCAGGCGACCGACGACCGCATCAAATCGCTCTCGATCCCGAAATGTCCGCACGTCTGCCTCAAGGAACGTGACGTTGTTCAGGCCGGCAGCGAGGCGTCGATGCTCGGCAATCTCCAGCAACCGCGGGCTCTGATCGACGCCCACGACTACGCCCTTCTCCCCAACAAGGTTCGCTATCTCAAAGGCGACATGGCCAAGCCCGGTCCCGAGATCGAGCACCCGCATCCCCGGCGCGATCCTTCCCCTGCCTTCAGCAAAACGCTGACGCGGTAGCCGGTGCCGGTGCCGATGCGAAACAAGGTTCCAGACAAAGGCGGGCTGCGCCCGCCCCTGCCGATTGGAGCCCGACCGAGCAAGGAGCCCACGGCGGGCTCGAGGTTGATCGCGGCGGCCTGTGCGGGCCTTCACGCGCGCTCGTGCTCGGCCACAGAAGCAGCCATGCAGTTTGCAGCTGACTGCCCCACTTGAGGACGATGGAATCGGATATACGCAGTCAAGATGCCGTCCCGCCATCGAAAGCTCGCGCAAGCCCACGAAAGATGTCATGTCCGAGTTGGCGCGAGGCCTGTGGTGAAGGTGGCCGGGCCTCCGCGTCGAACGGCATAGGTCAAAGGCGCGCGCGGATTGCGGCCGCGCGGCCGGCCATTCGAATAGGAGGACCGACCGTGATCCACGGTATGCGATGGGTCGGGCTGGGCGCTGCTCGTGTCACGGCCCTTGTCGTGCTCGGACCGGCTGGTTGGCAGGTGAGGGGAGTGGAGCTATGTCGATCGTGATGGGCTTGGATCAGCATCGGGCGCAGATCACCGCGGAGTGGATCGACACGGCGACGGGTGAGGTGTCTCGCGCGCGAGTGATCCCAGCCGACCGCGCAGCGGTGAGGCGGTTCTGTGCGCGGTTCGTCGGCGAGGAGCTCGAGGTCGCGTTGGAGGCGACGACCGGCTGGCGGTTCGTGGTCGAGGAGTTGCGCCGGGTCGGCGCCGAGGTGCATCTGGCCGAGCCGGCTGAGACCAGCGCCCGCAAGGGCAACAAGAAGCGGGCCAAGACCGACCGGGCGGACGCCAGGCATCTGCGTGAGCTGTTGATGGTCGACCGGTTGCCAGAGTCGTGGATCCCGCCTGACCACATCCTCGATCTCCGCGCACGGGTCCGATCCCGGCACACGCTCTCCCATCAGCGTTGCGAGTGGCAGCAGCGGATCCAGGCGGTGCTCTACCACCATGGCTGCCCGTCACGGCGCTCGTTGATGGTCGGCGACGGCCGCGAGTGGCTCGCCGCTCAGCCGTTGCCCGAGACCGCGCGCGAGCAGGTGACGATCGCGATCGCGATGATCGACGCGCTCGAGGCGCAGATGGCACCGCTGGATAAGGAGTTGCGCGCGTACGCGCGCCGGCAGCCGGGCTGCAAGGCGCTGATGGCTCACTACGGGATCGGGGAGCTGACCTCGGTCACGATCCTCGCCGAGCTCGGCGACGCCCGGCGGTTTGACAACAGCCGTGACGCAGTCAGATACGCGGGCATGGACATCACCGTGTACCAGTCAGACCAGCATCGCGCGCCCGGCAAGCTCTCCCGGCAAGGACCGCCAGCGCTGCGCTGGGCTCTGTATGAGGCGGCCCAACAAGCCAGGCATCCTCGCAGCCCGGACCGCGCGTACTACCTCCAAGCCGCCGAGCGGCTGGGCGGCAACCGCGCCTGCCTGGCGCTTACCCGCAAACTGCTCAAGCGCTGCTACCACACGCTGCGCGAGCTCGGCGACGAGGCGCTCCTGCCCGCATGAACTCTCCCCGCGCGCGCCAAGCCCTCAATCACACAGATGCGCCGCGGCCAGCTCCCGAAGACCCGCTGCCGCCGCCCCCCGTGGACGGCCCAGAAAGATCGAGCGGCCGCAACGCTTACCCCCAGCGGGATCACCCCATCAAACATCATGTCGCCGGCCCGGGAGCCAACCCCTGGTCGCGGACCGAAGTAAGCCCGGGCGCCCGCGCGCACATCCCACCGCTCAACAACCGACACCGCCTCCAAACTTGACAGCGACACGATCGGACAAGTAAGCGGGTCTCCGCCGGGACGTAGCCACGCACCTGCTCGTCGCCACCAGCGAGGCGATAGCCACGTGGGCCCGTCCGGGGCCGGGTCGCCTTCCCTCCCCTCCGCGCTGAGCGGGACACTTATCGCCCGCGGCCACATGCTCGCCGGAGAGCGAAAGGAGGTCCGGGGATAGCCGCCGCGGAGCGCTCGCCACAACGGAGTGTGTCGAAAGTAGCCCCCGCACGAGCAGTCCTGGGTCGGGCTGCCAGGTTTGGCGGCAGCGGGGAAGCCTTGCAGCCGAGACGCCTTGGTCTCGACGAGCGAATCCAGGTCCCTCGCAAGCTGCGCACGAGCCATCCGGACATCGGCGTTGTTGTCCTGAGCCAGTTTGCCGACCCCGGCTACGCGCTGGCCCTACTCGAGTCCGGCTCGGCCGGCCGCGCATACCTGCTCAAGGAGCGCGTTAGCGAGCCCCGCGAGCTCGCAGACGCGGTCAGGGCTGCCGCCTCCGGCGGATCGGTGGTGGACCCGAAGGTGATCGAGGTGCTTCTCCACGCACGCCGCAACAACGCGTCGTCACCCCCTGCGGGACCTGACCCCGCGTGAGCACGAAGTGCTCGCCGAGCTGGCGCAGGGCAAAAGCAACGGCGCGATCGCAGAATCGCTCACCCTCACCAAGCGCGCCGTCGAGAAACACATCAACGCAATCTTCATGAAGCTCAACCTCGCCCGTTCCGACGACGTCAGCCCCCGCGTCAAGGCCACGCTTGCATACCTCGCAAACGACGACGGACGCTCTGCGCCGTAACTCAACCCGATCTTCCTGACATTGATGCTCGTGCGAGCTACAGTGCCAGCGCGGCTGGGTTTGACTGGTGGATCGGAGGCGCCGACCTCCAGGCACGTCACCAACTTTTCGTGTCAGCCCATGGATAAGGCTCACTCGCCGCGCGCGAGCACTACCCGGGGGTTTGAGAGCGCGGACAGCTCGGTCGCGAGTGCAGAGACAAGCGACGAGTCGGGAAGGCGCTCCTGAAGCATCGCGAGTGAGAGCCGGTAGTGCCGCAGCTTTCGGCTTCGCACCTTGGTATGCGAGCTCTCGTCGAGGCGAAGTTCCCGCACCTTTGAGAGCTTGTCGGCGGCAAAGACCGTGAGCGCGTCCTCTCCGGCATTGGCGACCTGGTTTCGCAGTGCGGTCTTGCGGCGTGCGTATCCGGGGATTACCGGGTCGTGGCTCACCGCGCACACGATGTCGCCCACGTGGCGTCCGAACCGCGCGTATATGGCATACACGCTGGCATCGGTCTTCTCAAGGGTGTCGTGAAGCACGCCAGCGGCGACCACGTCCTCGGTTGCTCCAGCCTGGTACAGCAGCGTCCCGACCTCGACCAGATGCGTGATGAACGGCGCGCCATCGACCGAACGATGCTGGCCCTGATGCTCTCGCTCGGCATAGGCAAGTGCAGCCTGCGCCTTCGGGAGTCGTACCGCAAAGTCAGGGGTCTGAGCCGCTGGCCCCGAAAATCTGCGCCCGTTCAATCTCGTTCACATTCCTTTCACAGCGGCAAACCCATCTTGATATGTGCTCATCGAGGATCATCACCCGATTCGGATGAGCACGGTGCCCCGACTCGGAGATCATGGGCGCCGCCGGCTCCCCGGCGATCGCCTCGCCATGAACCAGCAGCCGGGTCATCCGCACGAAGCGGGATCGGGGTTGGACGACTTTGCACATTCAAAGGCGACGAGTGCCGTTGCGAATGCCCCGGTCGGAGGGCGGGAGAGGACGCCCCGGGGTGGTCGTCGGCGAGGAACATCACGACGGCCTTGGTGCGCGGCTCGATGCCGTTGCCTCGCGCGAGGTGCAGTTTCATGAAAATCGCGTTGATGTGTTTCTCGACGGCGCGTTTGGTCAGCACCAACGCTTGGGCGATCGCTTCGTTGCTCACCCCCGTTGCCATGTGGGCGAGCACCTCGTGCTCACGTCTGGTCAGGTCTGAAAGCAGCGAGTGCTTCTCGCGTCGGGCTTTTAGGAGCGCGTCGAGTACGTCTGGGTCAATGGTGGACCTTCTGGCCGCCACGGTCTCGATCACCGAGACCAAATCGTCTGCGCTTGACACGTGTTTCTTGAGCACGTAGGCACGGCCGTCCGCCCCTCGCGATAGCAGCACCTTGGCCCAGCTCGGGTTGGCGGTGGCTGTCAGCAGCACGAGCCCGAGTGCAGGGCTGGTCTCGGCCAACTCGCACAACAACTCGATGCCGGCAGCGGGGCTTGCGGCGGGAAATTCGGCTTCGGTCAGCACCACATCCGGCTGGTGGTCGCCGACCGCCGAACGCAGTTGCGCAAGCTCGCGGTAGCTGCCGACCAGCTCAATGCAATGGCATCCGCTGAGCAGCACCCTCAACCCCTCGCGGACGAGGTAGTCGGGCTCAGCCAGTACGACCCTGAGGCGTCCCTGCTCTGACATCTGTATCGCGTTCTGTGCCCGTGAAGGCGCCTCTTGCGCCTTGGATGTGACCCCGGGCTCGACAGCCGGCGGGCGCGGATGGTCCCAGACGTTCTCCACGGTCCTCACGCCTCCTGGACCTCGCGCACCGCCTCCACCGCGATCTCGGCGTCCGCTGGGCGCCGAGCCTGGCGGCGCCGGGCCAGCGCGCTGGGCCACCACACCCGCGCGCCGGCGTCGAAGACGAGCGCCGGCACGAGGACGGAGCGCACGACGAACGTGTCAAGTAGGACGCCGAACGCGATCGTGAAGCCGAGCTCGGTAAGCGTCTTGAGCGGCAGCGTGGCGAGCATCGTGAACGTGCCGGCGAGGACGATGCCGGCGGAGGTGATGACACCGCCGGTGACTGCCAGGCCTCGGAGCATCCCGTCGCGGGCGCCGTGGCGCAGCGTTTCCTCCCGGGTTCGCGCCATCAGGAAGATGTTGTAGTCCACGCCAAGCGCGACGAGGAAGATGAAGGCCAAGAGCGGGAGCGTCGAGGTCTCGCCCGAATAGCCGAAAACGTGCTTGAAGGTCACGGCCGAGATCCCGAGCGCCGCGCCGAAGGAAAGGATCACGGTGGCGATCAGGAGCAACGGCAGCGTGACCGCGCGCAGGAGCAGGACGAGGATCAGGAACACGACGAGCAGCACGATCGGGACGATCAGCCGGTTGTCGTGGGCGGCGGCGACGTCGAAGTCCTTCTGCTGGGCGGTTGGCCCGCCCACGAGCGCGGTGGGACTGGCGCCGCGTGCCGCGGCGCGCAGGCGGGGGATCAGGGTCTGGGCCTCGGTCGAGTATGGATCCGGCTTGAGGATCACCGAGAACCTCGTGCCGGGTCTTCCGCGCTCGACGGCGCCGACCGCGGCCACCCCCGGCACGGCGCGGATCGCCCGCGCCACGGCCGGCAGCGCGGCGACGTCGCGCACGACCACATCGGTGGGCGCGTTGGCACCGGCTGGGAAGGCCTTGGCGATCAGCTGCTGGCCCTGGACGGACTGGACAGCGCCGCGGAAGTCCTGGGTGTTGGTCAGCCCGCTCGAGAAGCTCGTGACCCCCAGGCAGCCGACGCCGAGCAACACGGCCGTGGTGACCCACACGCGGCGGGGATGGGCGGCAACGCGTTCCCCGACTCGCCGCCAGAACCCGTGCGTTTCGTCGGCGCCCTCCGAGCCGAAGCGCGGGATGAACGGCCAGAAGGCGCGCCGGCCGCCGATGACGAGGCCGGCCGGGAGCAGCGTGAGCATCGCGAGCATCGCCAGCGCCACGCCCATGGCGCCGATCGGCCCGAGGCCGCTCGTGCCGTTGACCTCGGCTATCGACAGGCACAGCAGGGCGACGATCACGGTGGAGCCTGACGCCACCACGGCTGGCCCGGCGCGGTGCAGCGCCTGGCGCATGGCCTGCACCGGCGATTCGTGGCGGCGCAGCTCCTCGCGGTAGCGGGCGACGAGCAGCAGCGCGTAATCGGTGCCGGCGCCGAATACGAGCACGGGCAGGATGCCGGCGCTCTGGCCGTTGACGGTGACGCCGGCCTCGGCGATCGCCCACCCACAGAAGCGGGAGAAGGCCTCCGCCATCAGCACGCTGAACAGCGGGATAAACCAGAAGATCGGCGAGCGGTAGATGATGATCAGCAGCACGAATACCAGCCCGGCCGTGGCCAGCAGCAGGGTGCCGTTGATCGACGAGAAGACGTTGACCGCGTCACGGGAGAACCCGGCCGGTCCAGATACCTTGACGGTCAGGCCGAGTGACCTGAGTGGCGCCACCCGGCTCTCGACCTGCCCCACAGAAGATTTCAGCAGCGTCTCCTCGCCGCGCGGGTTCAGGCTGACGATCAGCAGCGCCGTGGTGTGATCGGGCGAGACCCGTCGGATCACGGCGCGCGAGCCGGTGACCGGCGGCGCCGCGGCCAGCGACGCACGAACCGTCTCGATCGCGGCCAGGTCGCTAGCCGCAGGGCCGCGGTCGCGGCGGACGACGGTCACCGCGGTGAAGCGCTCGCCGGAGGGAAAGCGCTTGGCCAGGGCCAGCTCCTTCACGGACTCCGAGGAGCCGGGCAAGAACGACGACTCTTCGTTCTTCTGAATGTTCTGAAAGCGCTGCGCGAACGAGCCGCCGAGGCCACCGAAAACCAGCCACACCAGGACGATCCCGATCCGGGCGGCGCGCGACGCGAACAGGCGCTCGAGAAACCTCATGCGGCCACCGGATCCGGGTCTCCCGCCACCGCGCGCCGGAGTGCCTCCTCAAAGCCAACCGGCTCGACGTCGAACAGCTCCATGCCCGATGGATCGCTGACGACGGTCGGCGTAGCCAGCCCCTCGACCAGCGGCCTGGCCACGCCCGGATCAACGGGTGTTACGAGGCCGATCCACAGGGAGGAGAGCCACGGAGTGATCAGCGGCACCGGGATCCGGGGTCGGTACGGGAGTCCGAGGACCTCGGCCATCCGATCGAGCATCTCGGCGTAGGTGAGCACGTCTGGACCGCCGATCTGAATCTCCCGGCCCACCGACGCATCCACTCCGAGCGCTTTCGCCAGGTAGTTCAGGGTGTCGGCGACGGCGATCGGCTGGGTCGGGTTCTCAAGCCAGGCCGGCGCGATCATCGCGGGCAGCCGCTGGACGAGGTATCGCAGCGTGCGGTAGGACTCGCTCTGCGGGCCGACCACCATCCCGGACCGGAAATAAGTCAGTGGCGGGCCATGCTGGCGTAGCAGCAGCGCGGTCTCGTGGCGGCTGCGCAGATGCTGGGAGTGCGGACGGTCGCCCAGTCCACCGAGGTAGATGACGCGCTCGATCCCCTCGTCCCGTGCCATCCGCGCAAAGCTCGCGGCCGCGGCGCGCTCCCGGGGGGCGAAATCCTTGGGGTTTCCCCGTCCCATTGAGTGGATCAGGTAGTAGGCAGCGTCGATTCCGCGCCCCGCGGCGCGAAGTGTCTCGGGCCGCAGCACGTCACCGACATGCAGTTCGAGGCCGGCTTGCTCGAGCGCCTGCGCGCGGCCGCCGGCAGCGCTTCGCACCAGGCAACGCACGCTGTAGCCGTCGGCGGACAGCCTTGCCGCGAGCATGCCCCCGATGAACCCGGTGGCGCCGGTTACCAGGACGCGGCCGCTCATGCCGCGGCTTCGACCGCCCCGTCGGTGGGACGTCCCAGCACCGCGCGCAGGCCGCCCAGCGCACGGTCACCGACGCGGTTGAAGGCGAGGGCGACGAGCGGATCGGCCACCCTGAGCAAGCCCTTCAGCCTGAGCTCTGCGTCGTAGGTGACCCGCGTGCCGGTGGCGACCGTGTCGAAGGTGATGCGGTCATGCGAGACCACGGTCCCGCTCTCGCCCAAGAACGTGACTGCGCTCGGTGGCTCGTACTTGAGCACCCGGTAGGTAAGCGGTGTCGTTCTTCCGAGGAACTTCGCCACGAGGCGAAACTCGGTCCCCTTGCCCACCGCGCCCGCGCCGATGCGCTGCGCCTCCACGACACCAGGATCCCATTCGGCGCTCGTGGAGAAGTCGCTCAGGTATGCGAACGCCCGCTCTCGCGTCCACTGCGTCTCAATGCTGGCTCGGTATCGCGCCATGCCTATCCCTCACGTTGAACTGGTTGAACTCAGGGCCACACACTCCGCCCACAGGCGGCGCCGCTCCGCCTCGGTTTCCCGGGTTCCGGGGAGGAGGTGGGTGGGTCGGCGCCGCCGGTCATGCCAGAACCCGCCCGAGATGTCCGCCGCCTCCGCGGCAGCTCCCAGCCAGACGATCGTGTCGGCGCCCTCATCCGCGCTGCGCAGCAGCGGTCGGGTCACACGGTGAAAGCGGGGGAGCGAGGACTGGACTCCGGCCGTGTCGGCCCAGCCCGGGTGCATGGCGTGCACGGTGACGCCCGTGCCGGCGAGGTGCTGCGCCCACATCTCGGTCAGAACCACCTCGGCGCGCTTGGTTCTCGCGTAAACGGCCGGCCCGTCGAACTCGCCCCGCTCGCTTTGCAGGTCGTCGGCCGGGAGCTTCTGGGTGTACATGCCGCCGGAGGACACGTTCACGATCCGGGAAGGGGCGCTGTGCTCGAGCTCAGCGGTCAGCAGTTGGGTGAGCAGGAATGGGCCGATCACGTTGGTGGCCAGGGTGAGCTCGATCCCGTCAGCCGACAGCTCCCACCCCTGCGTAAGGACGCCGGCGTTGTTGACGAGGACGTCGAGACGTGGGGCCTGGGCGGCAAAGCGCTCGGCAAACTGGCGCACCGACTCCAAGCGGCTGAGGTCGCACAATTCGACGTGGACGCTCGCCTCGCTTCGGTGCTCGAGGATCTTCGCCCGGGCGCGCTCGCCGCGCGCGCGGTTGCGGACGGCCAGCCAGACCGATGCTCCCAGTCCGGCGAAGCCGTCCGCCGCCGCTTGCCCGATGCCCAAAGACGCGCCGGTGATCAACACCACCTTGCCGTCCATCCGCGGCAGCGGCCCCCAGCCGCGGCGACGAATCCGGTAGCCGACGTTCGTGTAGCCGCCGACCACCGAAAGGTCGAGCGCGGTATCGAGCAGCGAGCTGGTCATGGTCAGCGCGGGATCAGGACTCGGTTGATGACGTGAATGACGCCATTGGAAGCCGCGATGTTCGTCTTGATCACGCGGACTCCGCCGACCGTGACGACACCGTTCTTCACCCGCACCTTCAGCGACTGCCCGTTCAGCGTCTTGACGGAGTGGCGCTTGACGAGCTGGGCCGCGGTGATCTTGCCCTTGACCACGTGGTAGAGCAGGACCGCGCGCAGCTTCTTGCGGTTATGCGCGAGCGCCGCCAGCGTCGCCTTGGGCACCTTCGCGAACGCCGCGTCTGTCGGCGCGAACACCGTCAGCGGGCCCTTGCCCTCGAGCGCACCGGCCAGCCCGGCCTGCTTGGCCAGCTTGAGCAGCGTCTTGAACTGGCCTGCTCCGGCTGCGGTTTGGACGATGTTGCCCTCGCGGTGCGTCGCCGCGCCGGCTGACGGTACCAGCGCCGCCACCGAGACGGCGGCGATCGCCGCTAGCGCGATGTAGCGCTTGATTGCATTCATCTTTGTTGCTCCTTACTTGTGCAGGGCCCCCGCGTCAAGCGCAGGGTCCGTGGTTGTCAGGGTGAACTGCTGGTGAGCTGGTGGTGAGTGCGCGCGGTTGATGGTGCAGCGGGTGTTGTGCGCGCGGGCGCCCAGCCTTACTTCGGTCCACGACCCTCGGGTTGGCTCCGGGGCCGGCGACATGATGTTTGATGGGGTGATCCCGCTAGGGGAAGCGTTGCGGCCGCTCGGTCTTTCAGGGCCGTCCACGTGAGCGTGGCGGGCAGGAGCATGCCGGGAGCCGGCCGCGGCGATCTGTGTGAACAAGGGCTTGGCGCGCACCGGGGGGGTCATGCGGGCTGGAGTGCCTCCTCGCCGAGCTCGCGCAGCGTGTGGTATGCGCGCTTGAGCAGCTTGCGCGCGACCGACAGGCACGCGCGGTTGTGACCGAGCCGCTCGGCGGCTTCGCGGTAGTAGTCGAGGTCGGGGCTGCCCTGCCGGCAGGCGGACTGCGCGGCCTCAAACAGCGCCCAGCGCAACGCGGGCGGACCCTGACGGGACAGGTGACCGGGTGCGCGATGTTGATCGGACTGGTGCACGGTGATGTCCATCCCGGCGTAGCGGACCGCGAGCCGCGAGGAGGAGAACCGGGTGCAGTCACCCAGCTCTGAGAGGATCGTGACCGCGACCAGCGGCCCGATCCCGTAGTGCGCCATCAACGCCTTGCAGCCGGCCTGCCGGCGCGCGTACGCGCGCAGTTCCCGATCCAGCGGCGCGATCTGCGCCTCGATCCCGTCGATCATCGCCACCGCGACCGTCACCTGCTCGCGCGCGGCAGCGGGCAGCGGCTGGGAGGCCAGCCACTCGCGCCCGTCACCGACCATCAGCGAGCGGCGCTGCGGGCAGCCGTGGTGATAGAGCGTCGCCTGGATCCGCTGCTGCCACTCAGCGCGCTGCTCAGACAGCGTGTGCCGCAGCCTGACCCGGGCGCGGAGATCGAGGATGTGACTCGGGCGCGATCCACGACTCCGGCAGCCGCCCGATCATCAACAGCTCCCGTAGATGCCGGGCGTCCGCCCTATCGCCCTTCGCCCGCTTCTTCGGCCCCCGCAGCCCCGCTGTCTCCGCCGGCTCGGCCAGATGCACCACCGCGCCGACAAGCTGGAGTTCTTCGACCACGAACCGCCAGCCGGTCGTCGCCTCGAGCGCGACCTCGAGCTCGCGACCGCGGAACCGCTCAAGGAACTTCCGTACCGCAGCGCGGTCCGCCGGCGCGACGCGCGTGCGCTGCACCTCGCCGGTGTCGGTCTCGATCCACTCGCCGGTGATCTGCCCTCGATGCTGGTCAAGTCCCATTACGATGCTCACTCAAGGCCTCCTCACGCTCCACGGTTGAACAACCTGCGCGGCAATCGTCCGCGCTTGAGCTGAGGAGGCCTGCACGTTCTCGGTCAGACGGACTGCTCATGACATCTTTCAAATGCGTGCTGGTAACAGCACGCGGTCGATGACATGGATGACCCCGTTCGAGGCTTGGATGTCGCTGGCGACGACGCGGGCACCGTCGATCCGCATCGCGCCGTTGTTGGAGATCGCCAAGGCCTCGCCCTGAAGGGTCTCGGCCGACATCCGGCGGGCGATATCGGCGGCCGTCATCCGTCCTGAGACGAGGTGATAGTTGACGATGTCAGCGAGCGTTTCGGGAGCCGCCAGCAACGACTCGACGGCGCCGAACGGCAGCTTCGCGAAGGCGTCATCGCTCGGCGCGAGGACGGTGTAAGGACCCTCGTGCTCCAGCACGTCGCTCAAGCCCGCCCGGTCGATGGCGGCGACCAGTGTGCCGAGGCTTCCCGCGGCCCGCGCCGTCTGGAGGATGCTTACCGCGCTCGGCGGCGGCAGCGGCTCGCGGTCTGCCGCCCGGCGGGCCGCCGCGTCGCGGCCGTCGAGAATCGCGGCGTACAAGAGCAGCGCCATGGCCGCTGCGACGATCAGCGTGACCAGGACGCCAACAGTGAAGAGGCCGGCTGCGCTCACCGCTCGCTCCGGGGAACGACAACGGCGCCGAGCGACAGGATCGAGGGGACCCACAGCCCGACGAAGATGCCCTGCTCATGATGGCCGCCGAACCACAGGACGACCGAGAACACGAACGAGACGAACGCCGCCAACAGGACCAGGAATCTCGCCCCGACCTCAGGCGCAGCGCCGACCACTGACTGAACCTTCTCCATTTACATCACCGTCCTTAGACAGACTCTCTACAAACTTGAGACAAAAGTAGCGGCTGGTAGGAGATCTGTCAAGGGTTTGTAGAAGGTGTGTATAGTCCCGTCCTGTGTCAGCGGGCGGCGGACATCGGATCGGGGAGTTCTCGCGTCGCGTCGGCGTCGCGCCCGAGCTGCTGCGCGCCTGGGAGCAGCGCTATGGGCTCCTGCAGCCCGAACGCACGCCCGGCGGTTTTCGCCTCTACGGCGAAGAAGACGCCGAACGCGTCGCGCGCATGCGCCGGGCACTAGACGAGGGCCTATCCGCGGCCGAGGCGGCGCGCGTCGCACTCGAGCCCTTGTCCTCGCCCGACCGCCCGATCGAGGACGCTGCGGCGCGTCTGATGAGCGCGATCGAGGCTTACGACGAAGCCGCCGTTCAGGCCGCGCTGGACGACGGGCTGGCCGCCTTCGGGCTCGAGACCTTCGTACGCGATCTCATCCTCCCCACACTCAGCGCCGTCGGGCGCGGTTGGGAGCAGGGCCGCGTCGAGATCAGCCAGGAGCATTTCGCCAGCAACCTGATCCGGGGCCGGCTGCTTTCACTGGCCCGGCTCTGGGGCCGTGGCTCGGGACCCCTGGCTCTGCTGGCCTGCGCGCCCGGCGAGCATCACGACATCAGCCTCCTAGCCTTCGGCCTCATCCTGCGCTCGCACGGCTGGCGCATCCTTTTCCTCGGCGCCGATACCCCGCTGTCCACCATTCAGGAGACGGCCCGGATGACCGCGCCGGCTGTCATCGTGCTCGTTACGTTCGAGAGTTCGAGGGTCGAGGCGGACGGGACAGTCCTGCGCCGCCTGGCGCGCACCGCTCCGCTTTTTCTGAGCGGTCCCGGCGCCTCCGGGGAGCTCACCGGCAAGCTACGAGTCCGCCGGCTCGACGGCGACCTGATCGAGGCCGCGCACCAAGTCGCGAACCTGACCAACGAGTGATCTGCGCCCGCGCCACCGCGGGACGGCCGCCCGCCTGCGCCATCGCTCAGGGCCAGGCGCCTGCCACCCTGTGTACTCGCTGCGCGACGGCATTACAGCTGCCTTCCCGGCGTGACCTCTTAGACATCCCGACAGTGCACGCCCAGAACCGGTCTCCGTGCCGGTCAAGCGATCTGGCGCCCGCGTAGGGACGAGTAGCCGCGGGCCAGGTCAACGGCACGATCGCTTCGCGCGAGTACTGGTCGCCGACCCGGTGTGGAACGCCGCCTTCGAGGCATCGTCGTCGGCCATCCTCCACACCGCCCCACGATCAATCGCGTTGACCCTCGCGCCAGCGAGCGGACAGCCATTCTTCGGAGACACCGGGAGTTGCACCAGCTTATGGCGCGGCGGGATACCTACTGCGAGTGGTGCGCCTCTGGCTCGCTGACCGCTGTGTTGAGCTCCGTCGCGAAGCCGCACCACGCGAGATACGGCACCAGCAGGCCGGCAGCGCGGCGATCTTCTACACGCAACCTCGCGACCTCAAAGCCGAGCGAGAGGTCGAGCGAAGCGATGATCACCAGGGATGCGCGTTTATCCCGGATTCCGAAGAAGGCTGCAGGCCATGCGCCGTTAAGCGCGAGCTGGGTGAGGTGAAGCCGCCTCGTCACGGGAGAGGCAGTCGCATAGATGCGCCAGCCCGCGACTGCGATCGCGAGATACAGCGTCGACCACACCGGCCCGAACGCGGAGGTCGGAGGCGCCCATGGCGGCTTGCTGAGTCGTTTGTAGACGGCCGGGGCTTTCCGCGAGGCGAGCCCACCGAACCCCGCCGCAGCAGCAACGGGCAAGACCGCAAAGCCCACACGACCTACGTCCACGCCTCACAGTTTCCCATTCGAGCCGGGTCCAGTGCCCATGAAGCGCGACCGTATGCGGTACAAAGGCCGTCGGCCTGAGCGTCACCGGCTCATACCCGCGTGAGCATGAAGGCAGGTGTCCGGCCGAGGTGTAACAAGCGACCTGCTGTTCGCCAATCTCGAGCCTCGCCGCGAGCAGGTGCACCCACCGGCGTGACGGCCGACGCGATACACCTGGTTTCCGCCGACAGCAGGGCGGACGAGCATCTCCCCTGCTTCGGCGACTTAGCAGGGAAGAGTGCCACGCGCCCTGCTAAGCGCGGCAAGGGCGTCTCTGCCGCCGTTCGCCGCCTCCCGGCCGGCATCGGAACGCTGACGGTCTCGAGATCCGCGCGCATAGCAGGGCCCGAGCCCGCGTGTCGGTGGCCCTCCTTGTCGCCGATAGCGGGGCTCACGAGAACGCCCGCGACAAGCGCGCCCTGCCTACGCAGCGGTGCCGGTGTATGCCGGCTGACACGGCGCCGGTGCGGGCGCTCAGATTCGGGCGAAGCGATCGCGCGGCTGGGCTGGCCCTGACGATCCAGATCGTGGCCAAGCAATCGCGGCGCTAGCGGCGCCCGGAGAGCCGAAGCGATCGCGCCGGCGATCGAGCCCGACGCTCGCTATTCGGGCATCGCCCACCGCGGGGCTACAGACGTCGCGGCATCGAGATGTCGCCATAGGCATCGTCGGCTTGGCGA
The DNA here is from genome assembly GCA_963728875.1 of uncultured Solirubrobacterales bacterium. Lineage (GTDB taxonomy): Bacteria > Actinomycetota > Thermoleophilia > Solirubrobacterales > 70-9 > DASUPK01. The sequence continues at coordinate 25,478 of CAVSLJ010000001.1, read as the reverse complement.
CCGCCCAACGAACCAAAGCAGTCGTCAGCCACCGCGCTCCCGGGCGATCGGGTGACGCCTATGCCTCACCGGGGTGGGTCGTAGCTTCCTGACGGGAGGAGGCACGTTCGGACGCTGGGGTCGCGCGTCGACATCCGCTGGAGTTGGAGTGTCGGACGCGGCGGCGGCTGTCGTGAACAGCCTTCGCCGCGAGGCGGCGGCAGGATAGTGAAAGGCGACCTCGAAAACCGATCGGCTGGGATGAGCCGCCCAGAGCGCTACCGATGGCCTACACGTATCAGTTCCAGGACCACCTACGTGAGCACCGGCCGTCCCGTGTGGGTCAGCGGATGTGGTGGATGCCGGCGGCGGCTGGCGTTGCCCTAGTCATCGCCGACGGGGTCTACCTGGCGGACACACGCTCTGGTCACCTGTCGTTCGCGCTCGCTGTCCCGCCGTTGTTGATTGCGGCGACGCTGTTCCTCGTCGCCTCGGCGGCGCTGAGCATCGCCGACTGGACCTACCGATCGGAGAAGTACTACCGGGAGGCGCAGCATGCCGCTGCCTCCAAAGCGCTCGCCTACATCGTCGCCGGCCGCCGCACCCGCGGTGACGTCGCCGACTACGCGCTTCTCCTTGATCAAACGAGCGACCGGCCAGTAGCGGTCGACATATCGACAGCGGCCGCAGCCAGACCGCGACCGGCGACGTCGCCCCAGCCGGCGCCAGCGCCGACCGTCGGCCCGGTCACGTCGGCTCGTCACGTGCTACCGCTCGACGCCTGACAGCAACCGCAGGCACGACGCGACTGATCGGCGTGGAAGTAGCAGCGCAATCCGGTTTGGCATGGCCGCTCCGTTTGTCCGCAGGCGGCGGCGCGAGGCAGGGCTGGCGACGTCAAACCGTGGCTGCTCTTCGCTGCGAGCGGGAGAGCCGCCGGCGACCCTGTCGCTTGAGCTGCCGTGCTCGCCACGGTTCGAGTTCTGGCTAACGCCGGGCCTTCCGCTTCATCGATGCCGAGCTGGCGCGCGGGTCGAGATCAACGCCTTCTGCGCGAAGCGGGTTGGCCGACGCGACGACGGGGGCACTCCTGGATAACGCTGGTAGTAGCCAGCGATGGGCTGTCGATCGAGGACGAGGAAATGCTGGCGCGTTCGCAAGCGATCTTCGATGCGCTTAGTATCAGTACGCGCGCCACCTGTCCGAAAACCGGCGGCCGCGATGGGTGAGGGGCGATGGCGACGCCGCTAGGTTGTGGGTCGAGGTGTCAAGCTCGACCAGTCTCGTGATCGCCCAGTGCTTGTTTTTGGCGAACGATCCGCGGTGCCCGTTCGTATCGGTAATTGCGATGCCCGAGAAGGTGACCTTGTCGTAGTCGGCGAGTGCCGAATACCCTGTGAATGGAATCCCGGCTGTGACCTCAGCTGTCGCATGATCACAGCGATGTGCAAGGCAATCAGATGAATCCACGGTTGTGACTGATTTCCGTTGAGTCAGATCGGTGATCGAAAAGCGGTACCGGCTCACGTGATAGGTATAAGGACCGGCTGCATAGGGGAAGACGCCGAGGTAGGAGACGGTCGCTGTAATCCGATCCCCACGATTGGGCGTAAGCACTCCTCCCGCGGCCCCCGCCGTTTGGACTCCGCCTACCTCGAAGTATGCGACGTAGCTGGGGATCGTGCCCGTGCAGAACGTCCGGACTACCACCTGTTCCGAAGCTGAGTTAGCCGGTCCCATCCCTGCCGCGAACCAGGCAGAACCATCGAATCCTGGGGACGACTCCCCCGGGCAGGAAATCGACGGCATGACCCAACTGACGTGAACGGACCGGAACAGACCCTGGCTGGCCCGGTAGCCCGCCTGAAGCGCCGGGCTGCTAGCCGACGCCGAGGTGCACGTCGTTAGCGCGATCGCGACGGGCCGCTTACCCTGGCAGGTCGCGCGAGCCATCGTCCAACTGGCAGTGGTGGACCGGAGCTCTCCGCGGTCCACCCGGTATCCGGCCTTGACATGCGAGGTCGACGCCGATGCCTGGGTGATCGGAAGACCGAACACCACGATCGTGGTGAAGAGCGCGAGGAACGTGAGCTTGGGGATGGGCATAACGGGCCTCCGTCGGGGATCGGATTCACCGCGGGACCCTATGCCGCCGTGCTCAACAGCTGCTCATGTTTCACTCAATACGACTCCGCCGTCCTCCACCGACGGTGAGCGGCCGTATACTCGCGGCAGTCCCTCGGAGGACACGCGAGGAAGAGCGGTGGAGTTTCGAGTCCTGGGGCCGATTGAGGTCGTTGCCGGCGGTGAGAGGCTTGCGCTTGGCAGCGTCCAGCAGCGGGCGGTGTTGGCGCTGCTTGCGCTGCGCGCGCCCGAGCCGGTTTCGGTGGATCGGCTGATCGACGAGTTGTGGGGAGATCGAGCGCCGGCGACCGCGGCGCACGCGATCCAGGTCCATGTCTCGGCGCTGCGCAAGATCCTGCGGGCCGCGCCAGGCGCCGACACGACGACTCTGTGCACGCGTGGGTCCGGGTATGCGCTCGCGGTCGACGCTGAGCGAATCGACGCCCGTCGTTTCGAACGGTTGCTGGGACAGGCGCAGCACGCGTCACCGGATGACCCGGCGACGGCGCGGCGGCGGTTCGAGGAGGCACTCGCGCTGTGGCGCGGCCCGGCGCTGGCCGATCTACGCGGGCTGGAGAGCGCTGAGGCAAAGGGGCGGAAGCTCGAGGAGCTTCGGGCGCTGGCGATCGAGGGGCTCATCGAGGCGCGGCTGGCGGCCGGTGAGCACGCGGGTCTGATCGCCAGGATCACCGATCTGGTGGATGCCGATCCGCTCCGCGAGCACCCGCGCCGGCTGCTGATGCTTGCGCTATATCGCAGCGGCCGCCCGGCCGAGGCGCTCGCCGCCTATCGCGACGCCTGCCGGGCGCTCGACGAGGTCGGCTTGCAGCCCGGGCCAGAACTGAGGAGGCTGGAGCAGGCGATTCTCCGCCACGACGCCTCGCTTGAGCTCCCGGACGACGGCCCCCCTGCACCGCGCCGCTCGAATATCCCCGCGGCTGCGCATGCGCTCATCGGGCGGACGACCGAGTTGGAGTCGGCCTCGGAGCTGCTCAGCCGCCGTGATGTCCGGCTGGTTACGCTGCTAGGCCCGGGCGGGTCCGGCAAGACACGGCTCGCGCTCGAGCTAGCGATCCGGATCGAGCCAGGCTACTGCGACGGAGCATGGTTCGTGTCGCTGGCGCCGCTTACCGACCCCACATTGGTCGTCTCCGAGATCGCCCGTACCCTGGACGTGAAGGAGACCGAAGGTCAGCCCCAGGCGGTCACCCTGGCCAGCGCACTGTCGCACAGAGAGCTGCTCGTCGTCCTGGACAACTTCGAGCACGTCCTCGAAGCCGCGCCGCTCGTGGGCCAGCTCCTCGCCGCCGCCCCCGGTTTGGACGTGCTGGTGACAAGTCGCGCGGCGCTGCGTCTCGGCGGCGAGCACAGGGTCGAGGTTCCACCCCTGCCGCTCCCCGAGGCGGCCGAGCTGTTTGTCGCCAGAGCCCGGGCAGTGCGCCCCGAGACAGGCGAGGGCCCGGAGGAGGGCACGGCTGTGCGGCGAATCTGCCGTCGCCTGGACGGCCTGCCACTGGCGCTTGAACTCGCGGCCGCGCGAGTCGCGCTGTTCGGGGTGCAAGCGCTCGACGCTCGGCTTGCGCAGCGGCTCGACCTGCCAGAAGGCGCGCGCGACCTTCCCGACCGGCAGAGGACCTTGCGCGCGACGATCGATTGGAGCTACCGGCTCCTGTCAGGCGCCGAGCAGGCCATGTTCCGCGGACTCGCCCCGTTCGCTGGCGGTGCCCGGCTCGGCGCGATCGAGTCGATCCTCAAAGGCCTGAAGCCCGAACCCATCGACGTCGTGGCCTCGCTGCTGGATCAGAGTCTGCTGCACCGGCACGACGACTTCGACGGCCAGCCGCGCTTCTCGATGCTCGACACGATCCGCCAACATGCACAAGAGTGCGCGAGGGTCGCGGGCGAGGCGGACGCCGCTGCGACCCTCCACGCCGCTTACTTCACAGCCTTCGCTCGCGAGGCAGAGCGCCACATCCACACCGCTGATCAGAGCCTGTGGCTAGCACGGCTCGAGGCCGACCACGACAACCTGCGCGGCGCGTTCGACCACCTCGTTGACACCGAGCCATCGCAAGCGCTGTCGATGGCCGCCGCGCTGGACTTCTTCTGGGAGATCCGCGGGCACGTTTCCGAGGGGCGCGAGCGGCTGCGGCGCGCGTTGGATGCGGAGACCTCGGATCAGAACGCGGCAGCAAAGGCGACCTTCCTAGCCGCCCGCCTCGCCCTTCTTCAAGGTGATCGCGAGCAGGCCGAACCACTGCTGATCGAGGCTCTCCGTCTCGCTCGGCAGACCGGTGAGATCCGGACAGAGGTGCAGGCGCTGACGCATCTCGGGATGCTCGGCCAGGCACGCGGCGACGCCGATGGCGCGATCCGGCTCCACGAGCAGGCGCTCGCGAAGGCTCGGCGGCAAACTGACACGTGGACCCTTCGGCTAGCTCTGAACAACCTTGGGAACATCCTGGCCCAGAGTGGGGACGCCCAACGCGCCCGACCCGTACTGCAAGACGCGCTGCAACTCGCTCGCCGCCTCGGCGAGCCCTTCGGGACCGCGCTAACCGCCGGCAACCTCGCCGAGCTGGAGCTCGCGCGCGGCGAAGCAGATGCAGCCGAGGCGCTGATCGCCGAGTGCCTTCAAAACGCGAAAGCGATCGACTACACCTCGCTGATCGCGTGGGCGCTGGCCCTCGACGCAATGCTCGCGCTGCACCGCGGTGAGCGCGACCTCGCCGACGCCCGCAACACCGCGGCCCTTGCCGCACTCCGCGGCGCCTACGACGCCCAGACTGGGCCGATCGCGCTTGCCACATCCGCGACGCTCGCCGCGGCGCGCGGCGAGGCACTCCTCGCCGCTCAGCTCTGGGCTGCGGAGGACCGCGAGATCCGGACGCGCAACGTCGAGCAGGTATGGCTGGCCACAAAACTGCGCGACGAGTGGCTGCCCGAGACCCGTGCGACCGTCGACCCCGCAGCTTGGCGGGCGGCATGGCAAGCCGGAACCAGGCTCACCCCCGAGCAGGCGCTCGAGCTCGCAACGACCCCCTCGGCTGAGGTTCCTCGGATGTAAGCAGCAAGCCCCCACGACCACCCGCGGGCGCCGGCAACCGTTCGGCGCGCTCGGCGGCTGGCTCGATCCCCGCCGGAGCATCAGCCTCGACGCGGGCGACGATCCTGAGGCGCTCGGAACGATGGACGATCATCTCAACGTTGCGGCGATCGTGCTCTCCAATACGAGCGGTCCGTTCCCTGGCGAGAGCATCGCCGGTCGACACGGTCACACCTGCTATTCCCGATCCCGGTGACCGACTCCACGTCGATACGTTGCCGAATCCCAGTCGGCCAGAGGCTCGGTGCTAGCCGGCAACCGGCAAGCTGCAAGCGCCTGAGCGGCAACACCGGAACGAGCGACGGGTTGTCGGTCGTGTCCGGACGCGACAGCCGGGCCGCGCCCTGAGACGTCGAAGACGTGGCTGCTTGATCGGGATGCCTGCTTCTGGCGTGGGGAACAGCGGCTGGCAGACCAGCACGTCGCTGCCGGGATCGTCGGCCGCGCACGCGATCGACGCGCCGGGGGCAAGCGCGGCGGGCGCCCGCGAGGAGGTCGATTAGCGGTTTGATCGGTCCCTTATCCGAGCACGCCGTGCATGAGCTGGATCGCGACGATCAGCGCGGCGATGCCGGCGCCAAGTGCGATGATCGCGGCGAGCAGCCGCGGCCAGAGCCAGCGGCCTGGGCCCATGTCCTGTTCGGGTTGGCCTGATGTGGGGATTGTTTTATCCGTTGGCGTGGTCGACGATCAGGGCTGTGAAGGGCGGTGCGTTCTTGGGGGTGATCTGGAATGTGAGCCCCCAGCGTCCGACCATGACGAGCGCGGGCGCGGCGCGCGAGTAGAGACCGGGCTGGGTTTCGGTTAGCTGGTATTCCTGCTGTGGCATCTGCATCTCGAGGTGGTTGAAGGTCAGGGTCACGTTCGCTGAGCGCACGGGCTGCCCGTCCTTGGTGATCCGCAGCGCGAACGTGTCGGGGGCTTGCGCTCGGTTGGGGGAGACGAGTATCTGCAGTACGTAGCCGGCGCGGCGGACGGTTTGCGCGACGAGTCCCGGTCCGACATCCACGAGCGCGGAGTTGCCCAGCGCGAACGGGGGCGGTGGCGGTGCGAGGCTTGAGAGCAGCGCCGCGGTGAACACAGCACCGGTGACGACTAGCGCCTCGCCGGTGATCAGGCGTCGCAGCAGCCGCGCTGCTCGGTCTCCGAGCTCGGGCCGCTCGCGGGCTGCGATCAGCTGTGGGCGCGAGCGCAGCAGGTTCCCGGACGCGAGGACGATCGCGACTGCCAGCAGCCCGATCTTGACGAGGATCGCGATGCCGTAGCCGGTCTCCCACAACGCGTTGACCGCGGGCATGTGGATGATCGTCGCGCCGGTTCCGGTGGCGAGCAGCAGCACCACGGAGCCCAGGGCGACGATCGAGAAACGCGGTACGACGACCGAGAGTCCTGGTACGCGGGTGCGTGGTTGGAGGCTTGTCCAGAGCACGAGCAGCCCGGCGAGCCCGCCGAGCCAGATCGACCCGGAGAGCAGGTGAGCCCAGTCGAGCAGGAGCGAGATGCCGCGGGGCGAGGTCTGTGCCGCGTGACCGGCCGCGCCCGGCACTAGCAGCACGGCGCCCGCAGCGAGCAGCGCTCCGCCGGTCGCGGTCAGCGCTGCCAGTGAGCGGTGCTCACGTTCGGGGTGATCGACCCACAGCGCTATGTACGCGGCCGCGCAGAACAGCGCAAAGCACAGCTCGAGGTCTACGATTGCACGCCCGAAGGCGGTGACGCGAAACAGCGGTACGAGCGCCGTTAGGTCGAACACCGAGCGCAGCGAGTCGTTTGCCGTCGCGATGTCGAGATACACGGGGATTGCGATCAGCCCGAGCACCGAGCAGATCAGGAACGTCGTCGACACCGCCCGCAGGCTCACTCCCTCCACTCGCCGGACCACCGGCCGCGCGATCAGGGTTCGCAGCGCGAACATGCCGATCGCGACCATTACAGAGAGGAACATCAGCCAACGTGTGATCAGCAGCTGCGGCGTGGTCGCGGTCGCGGAGATGCTCGGCACCGGGAACTGCGGCGGGGGTCCGGGGCCGGGGCCGACCGCGAACGTTAGCGCGCCCTTGACGGGATGGCCGTCGACCGAGATCGCGCGCCAGTAGATCAGATACCAGCCCTGCGGAAGGTGCGGGCGAACGGGGACAACCAGCGTGTCCGGGTTGGTGGGCGATCGGCGGGCCGCGCCGGTTGTGACCTGGCGGCCGGCCGCGTTGGTGACCGAGATGATCGCGAACCTGGGCTCGACCGCCTCGTCGTAGGTCAACTGCACGTCCGGGGGCGGAGCGTTGACGATGCTGCTCGCCGAGGGCACGGTCCTGACCAGATAGGCGTGCGCCGCCGCCGGGCCGGCGGATATCAACGTCGCTGAGAAGGCTGTGAGCAGCGCGACGGCGATCCGCGCCCGGATGGTCATGCCAGGGTTCGATCGCCCGAGCCGCGGCTGACCAGCGCGATGCCGCCGGCGAGCAGCCCGAGCACGCCGATGACCAGCGCAATGATCGACAGCACCGAGCTGCCGCCGCCGCCAAGCGAGCTCTTCGCGTCGATCGTCGGTGCCGGCGAGTCCGAGGATTCCGAGCCGGCCCAGTTGACGATCGACCCGTCGGAGTAGGTCTGCCCGACCTGGAACGTGTAGGTCTTGGCCGAGGCGGGCTGAGCGAGGAACTGGAACAGCGAGTCCTGGCCGGTCGGGGTCTTCCCACCCGTCCAGGTGACCTTCGTGACCACCGCATCCTCGCCGGAGCCGGTCTGTTGGACCTGCTGGGTCCAGCCTTGCGGCGGCGGGACGAACGAGTCGATCCCAAAGCCGTTGGGGACGGTCATCACGATCTTCGACGTCGTCAGGCCTTCCTTCTCGGTCGGGACCGCGAGGCTGTAGAGCTGAAGCTTGCCCGACAGTGACACCGCCGGGCTGACCCGCGCGTGCGCCCCAGCGAGCGCGGGTGCGAGCAACATCAGACCGGCAACCGCGAACGCGGGCAACGCGGATCGGGTGAGTGAGCGCTTGATGTTCACCGCTGATGACTCCTTGTGTGTTGGATTGGGTGGCCTGGTCACGCACTCAACGCGCGCTCTCGCGCCCTGTGAGCAGCGGGAACGATCGGTCGGCGCGCGTCGGGAGGATGTAGTTGGCTCGCTTGAGCACGAAGATGAACTCGTTGATGCCGTTGTTGACGGTGTCGGTGATCGCCGGGTTCTGCAGCTGCGCCGAGCTCGCGTTCATCGCGTTGCGCGTGGTGATGAAGTCATCGATCGTGCGCTGGATCGAGACGAAGTGCAGGCCCGCTTGGCCGCCGTCGACCGTGTTGAAGTCGCGGCGGATGATCAGCGGCCGGCCGTGGCGGCGGGCGCGAGCCGAGGTCTGCGCGTGCCCGATCACGTCGTATCTGCTGATCGCCTGCCCGAGCTGGTTCGGGTCGCTGGCGGCGTCGGTGGTGAACCGGCTGGCCTGTGCCGGGGTGATCTGCGGCGCGTACATCCGTGCGACGCGGTCGCGCTCTGAGAGCTGCCGATACCAGCTGTCAAGCCGCAGGCGCATGTAGCTCACATGCAGCGTCGTGCCGCCGGCGAACGGGCCCGAGGCGATCGTGACGTCCTGTTCGGTCGCCTGGTTCTTGCGCAGGCCCGACTTGAAGCCCATAAACAGCGGCGCGCTCTTGCCCACCGGCCGCCCAGCCGGAATCCCGCCGACGTCCTGGCGGCTTGCGGGCAGCCCCGCGCCGACGAACCCCGTACGCGTCTCGCGCCAGGTCAGCGCGCTCGAGAGATCCAGCGGACCATTGTCGCCGGCCAGCGGCGCGCCGTGCACGAGTGCCGCCTCGACGTCCGCCAGCCTTCGCTCGTCATCACAGGCGAGATGCAGGCACAGCTCGTAGTCGTCGATCGCCGGCAGCTCGAAGTTCGACAGCGCCTTCGCCCGAGGGATCGGGCTCGCGATGCCGAGCGACCGCTCGAAGTAGCGCGGTCCCCAGCCGGCGGTGAACAGCAGTCCCGACGGCGACCACCGGTAGCGGCGCTCCAGCGTTCGCAGCGCAGCCTCGAGCACCCGGGCGTGCGCGGGCGTCGGGTTGCCGTTGACGTCAAAGAACACCAGCCGGTCAAACCGTGGCGCGAGCGGATTTCCATCGGCGTCGCGGGCGAGCACCGCGGTCCAAGCGTGCTGGCGTGACGGCAACCCCCCGGGCTGAGTCCCAAGCGCCACAGCACGCGGCGACGCGCGCTCATCCGGCGCACGGTCCAAGCCGACGCCGACCGCCGCCCCGCCGGCTGCGAGTGCCCCCGCGCCAATCAGAAACCGCCTGCGTGTCAGCATCGCCCGACGCTCACGAGGTCGGCTGCCAGTTGATCGTCATGTTCACCCGGTGCGGATGCAGCCACACGTGCTGGTACTCGAGATGCCGTGCCGACACTGGCGGGCTGATCAGCAGGCTCAGCTGATAGCTGCCGGCCCCCGGCAAGCTGACGTCATTGCCGTAGTGCGGGCCCATGTACGCCGAGATCATCGGCCACTGCCGCTCGTCGTAGACGACCTTGCCCTGCCTGCGGACCGTCGCCCACACCGTCGCATACGGAATCGACACCCCGGTGTAAGCATCGCTGAGCATCACCATCAGGTGAAAGCTGGTCTTCGGCCCCGGCCTGACCATCCGCTCGCGCGTGCCGTCGTACACTACGAATGGCACCGCGGTCGCTTCCTGCGCGGTGATCTTCATCCCCTGCCACGTCGCCGCCGCGAGTTGTCGCATCGGGATCGGCTTGATCCCGTTGACCGACATCCCGCCCCCCGCGGTTGAGCTCGAGCCGCCCGTGTCCATCCCTGACGCAGCCCCCGATGGCGACGACGACGTCTTCACTGCGGTCTGACTTGAGCCGCCGCAGCCCGCGAGCACGACCGCGACAACCGCCGCCGCAACCGTGGCACGCAGCGCTCGCTTATACCGCCTTGTTTTACACACTTGGCTTCTCCTGTCTGCCGATTGACGGGCGCTGAGATCACGTCTGCACCCGCCGGCGCGGCGGCGCTGAGGACCTCAGATCAAACGCAACCGAGCGACCCGCCAGGCCCGCGCAGCACCTAGTGGCAACGGCCTAGGCGCCGCCGCGAGCGCCCACGCGCCGCGGCGCCGCCGAAAGCAGCGGCGCGCTAGCCCGCACGAGAGCGAGTGAGCGGGTACAGCTCAGCGCACGGCAGGAGGAGCGCGGCCGGCCGCGCAAGCAGCCAACGGGCACGGGCGCAGGACATGGATCGTGCGGATCCGCGACCGCGCCGAACGGCGCGAGACGGCCCGCCGCTCGCCGTCAGACCGGCGATCGGCGACCTCGCGCAGCACCCAGCTCGCGCCCTCGAACACCGCCGCCAACACCAACCCGACACACACAGCCGCCGGGATCGACCACCAGCCGCCATAGCCGAAGATCCCCGCCAGACCGGCCGGATGGCCGGTTGCAAACAAGCCCTCCAGAAACTCCTGCGCGACGTAGATCGCCACCAGGCACAACGAGCACACCAGCCACAGCGCGGTGAACGAGAGCGCGAACCGGCGAGCCGATTTTTGACCCCCGAGCGCTCGGCCGAGCGCAAACAGAAACGCTCCCGCTCCGAGCCCGACCAACAGCACGATCCACGGCACCAGCGAATGCAGGTACGAGTGCCCCTGACGCGCAAGCTCGACGCCCGCGCCGCCACCAAACGCAAGCACAAACCGCAGCTGATGGACCGCCAGCGCCGCCGCGGGCACCAACACAACCCGCCCAAGGCATCGAACCGCCGTCCGACGATCAGCAGCCGCGAACATCAAGCCCGCACCATACCGCTCCACGTCCGTTCAAACCCCGCAGACGCTGCTTTGGTTTCTTCGCTTACAGGAGCTGGCGAAGCGTTCGCTGGACATCCTGGGGATAGAACGGCCAGAAGAACAGAGCACGCTCGTGCCCAGATCCGTCGACCACGAACGCAGCCTCGGTATGGGTGATGTATCGGATCGTTCTCCCCTCGATCCTCCGCGTCGTGACCTTCACGCCGACCCCATAGCGCCTCCACACCGCCGCCAGCTGCGCCGGGCTACCGACCGCCCACCGCCACTGCGGCACCAGCCGCCAACTATGGACGTCCTGCAGAAGATTCGCCCGGCGGTCAGCGCCCGCATACACGTCGACGCTGACCGCCAGAATCTCCGGCCGCTGCGCGCTCGGCATCCGCCCGACAACATCGTTTAGCACCTTCGCCTCCAACGGACAGAGATTCCGGCACAGCGGATCGACAAACGTCACAACCACCGGCCGACCCCGATACGCCGCCACCGAGACCCGCCGCCCGCGCTGATCGCGCAGCACAAACCCAGGTGCAGAACGCTGACCCGCCGACCAGCTGACCGCCGGGGGCGTCACGATCGAGCCCGCATTCACCGTCGATGCGCCACCGCCGTTGCGAACCACGGCGAGCACCAGAATCGGCGCCCCAATCGCGATGCCACACAGAACCACGACACCCGGCAGCGCCAACCGCCACCGCGCGCCCCGCACACCGTTCGCCGGTGGCGAGCGCTGCAGTCGCGGACCCACCCTGCGACCGCGCCACCGGCGCCCCAGCACCACCAGCACGGCGAGCACCACGAGGGCGCCAATGATCGGCAGCCAAATCACGCCGCCACCGGCCAGCGCGCCCGCGTGTCGCGGCTGCCCAATCTGGCGCGCCGATGGGAGCGTAATGCCATCGGCTGCAGCAAGTGCGCGCACCGCCGCCAGCGCTGACAGCAGCAGAGCGTCCTCGGTCGAAGAAGTGAGCGGAACATTCGCAAGCAACCGACTCGCGGATCGCCCTGAATGCGCTGGCCAGTTGAAGCCGAATCCGTTCGGCATCACCACCAGCAACCGCCCCCTGTACCCCGCCGATAGCTCCAACCCCAGAAACCGCGCGTACACCCCTGGCCTGCGCCATAGCGCCGTGATCGAACCCAAGTCGTAGTCGCTCGAGATGATCGCTACGCGGATCGCGAACCCCGCACGATTCGCCGCGCCCACCGTGGCGAGCAACTCTCGCTGGGCCGGCGACTCCACGACCTCCTGCGAAGATACGAACACCTGCCTGGCGACGAGGTAGTCGCTAGCAGGATCACCATCGGCACGCGCGACCGAAACGAACGCGAACAAACCCACAGCCGTGACACAGAACCCAACCACGCACCCCCTGCCCAACCACCGGACGATCCAAGAGCGCCAGCCACGCACCATCAAGACTCGGCACGCAGGAACCGCGTCCCCGACCCCGGCGCTCATCAAAACGTCACCCCCAAGGCCATGGCACGCATTCTGAACCCTCTGTCACCAGCCCGTCACTAACGTAGCGCAGGCTCCGTCGGATGAGGTGAACGATGCACGTTTGGACGGTCGTCTTTGGGAAGATCGCCTCGATTGCTTCGGGGAAGCCGGTCAGGCCGTCCACGCAGCAGATCAGGATGTCCTGGACGCCGCGCTGCTTGAGCTCGCCGAGGACCTGCATCTCAGAACTTGGCGCCCTCGGTCTGCTGGAACCACATGCCGAGCACGTCGCGCTCGCCGTTGATCCGCACCCCGAGCGCGAGGTAGCAAGCCTTGCGCTGCACCGAACCGCCCTCCTTGACCTTCAGCACGAACGCGTCGAGGAACACCACCGGGTAGACATCATCAAGCGGCTCGCTGCTGCCAAGCGCGAGCGTCGTCCATCACCGCGTCGGTCACCCGTGAGATCAACTCGCGGCCGACGTTGACGCCGTAGAGTTCGCGCAAGTAGCGCTCGATATCGCGGGTTGAGAGGCCGCGGCTGTAGAGCGCCAGGATCTTCTCGTCGAACCCCTCGAACCGTGAATTCGAGATGGAGTCGGCGTTCGCCCCACCAGGGGATGGTGGTGTCGGGGAGGTCGGCTGAGCGCAGGACGGGTGAGTAGGCGCGGCGGTCGAGTCGGACGGTGATGGTGTCGTCGGTGGTGTGGATGACGCCGCCGGTTTGCAGGAAGCGGCGTTGCAGGGTGTCGGGGGTCGCGGTGTGGTAACCGGGGAGGCGTCGGCGGAGCGCGGCGCAGATCGCTGAGGCGAGCACGGAGAGCGCGACGTCGAGGTCGACGTTGAGCGGGACGGAGCTGGAGAGTGAGTCGAGGTGGAAGGCGCGGATCGCTTCGGCGAGTCGTTGCTCGATCGTCATCCGGCGGGCGTAGCGTTCGATCAGGAACTTCGCGGTGGCGGTGGCGTGGTTGGTGATGATGACTGTCGGGCTCTCGCGCCCGAGGCCACGGACGACTAGCTGGCGGATCGGGTGGGGATAGTCGGACAGACGTACCGTCTCGTCCACGACTTGGGGTTTGCGGTAGTTGCCGTCGCGGTCAAGCCGCACCGTGGTGAACGCTTTCGGGTCGAGCTGGTCGATGTGACGGATCAAAGCGGGTGAGCGCATCCGCAAAGTCATGAACGTGACACCACGCTCGTCGAGTTCGGCGAGCACGGCTTGCGTGGTGAGCTTCTCTTCTAACACCAACAGGCCTGGATCGGTGCCGTTCAGTTCGTGCCAGTGCTCGCAGAACGCGATCACCTCGCTAGCTTTCGAGTCTTTGTAGATGTCGTCTTTGGCGAACACGAGGTTGTGGGTGCTGTCTTCCTGTGCGAAGAACGTCCATACCGACCTAGTACGCTGCGAGCAGCTCTCGACGTAGTGTTTCTCCAGTGCCTTGTCCTCGCCCCAGTGCATGATCTCGTGGAAGTCGAGGTCGAAGTCAGCGCCGTCGATCAGCCCCGCCTGCAGCATCGCCTGATTGATCACGACCAGTAACACGTGCTGGCGCTCGTGCCAGAGCTTGTAGGAGTCTCTGGTCAGCGCTGTCGTTTTGTGCAGCGATGTTAGCCCGGCGAACATGGCAGCACCGTTCTCGGTGTCGAGATCCTCGACGTGCGACGTCCGGCGGATGTTCGCGAGCTTGAGCGCCAGCAGTGACAGGATCGATGACGCTGCCTTTATCACTGTCGTGCCTGTATACCCTGCCGCTGTTTCTATCGCGGGGAGGTCTCGCGCTACCAGGTCTTGCAGGCACAACAACAAGCCGTCGTGCTTGCTCTCAACGCGCTCTTGCCACGTGTCGAAGTCGATCACGCCGGTGCGTGGTAACTGCTCGCTTGCAGTCGCGCCGCGCAACACCTCCTTGCGCCGCCACAGTCGACCGAACCCTTCTTCTGCGATCACCTCTGCGATCCCGGTGCTGTTCAGCGCTATCCCCTCCCGCTCTAGCACCAGTGCGATCTCGTCGATCTAGTGACCCGCCTAGCGCAGTTCAACGATCCGGTGGTGCGCGCGGTCCTTCGCGGGTGCGCGCTTGGTCCCGGGCGTGCGGAGACGAAGAACTCGCGGCGGCCGGCGCGGAAGTCACGCACGATCGAGTTGAGCGTTTCGACCGTGTACCCAAACGCCGTGGCGACCTCGGCCGCCGGTCGGCGCTCAAGCAGATACGCGCGCAGCGCCTCGTAGCGGCGCTGGTCGGGTCGGCGCGCTGGGCGAAGAACTCGCCGCCCGGGCGAGGTTGGGGCGATCTCGCTGACTGGACGATCACGATAGTACACCTAGTCGTCGCACGGATCCGACGCAGGATCCGCCCGCCAAGCGCTATCAACGACCAAAAGCCCTAAGGATTGGCGTGTTGCGCCGAGATGTCAGATCGGCGGCGAGCGCTCGTCACCAAGCCCGACCCGCCGAGCACTTCAAGAACAACCGGCAACCAATCACCGAGTTCGACCCCACCTCACCAACCGCAACGCGCCCGCGGCTCGACAAACCCGCCAAACGCAAGCTTCGCGCCCCTCAGCCGCGCTCAACCTAGCAAGCCGCCGCCCCTCAACCCTCTACGCGCCCATACCCGTCGCAACGCCCGCCCCTCATTGACAAGTGTTAGCCCGCCACACATGGGCTGCAACGCCAGCACTGGAGAACCGCGCCCGAGACCACGCTGCCCATCGTTCGACAGAGCGGCAACGACGCCAGCGTGACCGGTGCAGGCGCGGAGCAGCAGCCGTCACGGCGTTTCCACACCAAGCGGACCGAGACCTGCATCGCTTGCCGCAGGAGCATCTTGTCGCCGGCGGGCGCAGCCTTGGAATGCGCCGAAGCGAGCAAAGTCGTCGGCGAGGGCTTTCGTCATCTGAGCGCCGCGGGACGAGACGATCGCTCCGGCGACATCTCGATGCCGCGACGTTTGTAGCTTCGCAGCGGGCGATGCCCGAATAGCGATCGTCGGGCTCGATCGCCGGCACGATCGCTTCGGCCCTCCGGGCGCCCGCTAGCGCCGCGTTTGCTTCGCCACGATCTGGATCGTCAGGGCCAGCCCAGCCGCGCGATCGCTTCGCCCGAATCTGAGCGCCCGCACCGTCGCCGTGCCAGCCGTTAGGCGCCGGCAGCGCTGCATAGGTGGCGCTCCCTTTCTGAAGGCGTTCTCGTGAGTCCCGCTAGCGGCAATCTGCGAGATCCCGATGGCAGGGATGGTGGCCGGTTTTGTCCGGGAGCGGTCGCCTACGACAGCGCTGTCGGCGTCGCCAGCGTGACTGCTTCGGACCCATAGGAGTCGTGAGGCTCGGAGAGGCGCGCCCTGCCGAATCGCCGTCCTTGGACATCCGGCCTTGACGGCCCGCACTATCGCTTTGACCTCGCGAGAGGCCGCGCAGCGCGCCATCGCAATGGCGAGAGGTTGTCGGAAATTGGTGCCGTCTGCCGGGTTTAAGACACTTCTGGGATGGCACGAGAATTCATCCCGGTTGACCGTGGTCAGTTGCTGTTGATGCCGCCGTCGTTGAACGAGTGGCTGCCTGAGGATCACCTCGTGTGGACGGTGCTCGGCGCCGTTGAGGTGATGGATCTCAGCCGCTTCAACGAGAGCTATCGACTCGGTGGTGTGGGCCGCGCGCCCTATGACCCCCAGATGCTGGTGGCCCTTTTGCTCTACGCGTATGCGCGCGGGAACCGGTCATCGCGCGGGATTGAGCGGGCCTGTCACGAGGACGTCGCGTTCAAGGTGATCACGAGCCTGCGCACCCCGGACCATTCCACGATCGCGGAGTTCCGCCGACGGCATGAGACCGACATCGCGGAGTTATTCAACGACGTTCTGGGCTTGTGTCGGGAGGCGGGGCTGGTGTCGGTCGGGGTGATCACGATCGATGGCACGAAGATCAAAGCGAACGCGTCGATGGATCAGAACCGCACCTACAGCGGCGTGGTCAACGACATCCTCCGCGAAGCCGAGGACACCGACCAGCGGGAGGACGAGCTCTACGGCGATAAGCGCGGTGATGAGTTGCCCGAGCAGCTACGCAACCCGGACACCCGCCGCCAGGCGCTGGCTGACGCGAAGCGCCGGTTGGCTGAGCGCAAGGGTCGTCCGGCTGATGATGGGGCCGAGCCGGACCCGGAGAAGCTGGAGATCGACTTGGAGGCGACGGTGTTCAGTCGGCCGGTGCTCAAGCGCGGCGGCCGGATCGAATGGTTGCGGGTCGCGCGCCAGGAGCTGGAAGCTCACCGCGCCCGCCAGGGCGCGCCGGTTCCGCGTGATCGTGATGATCGGCTGCTCGGCGCATTGGAGCGGCTGGAGGAGAACCACCAGGTTGACCTTGCCGCGGTCGAGACCTATGAACGCTGGCGCTTGACGGCACGGGACACCAAGGGTCGGGTGCTGAAGGGCAACAGCAAAGTGTTCGTGGCACCGGAGCTGCCAGAGGGCAAGATCAACATCTCTGACCCGGACTCCCGGGTGATGCGCACCGCGGGCACCCCGCCACGGCAGGCCTACAACGCCCAGGCTGCGGTGAACGATCAGCAGGTGATCCTCGCGGCGGAGATCACCAACGCCGCAGCGGACTTCGGGCAGCTCGCCCCAACGTTCAACGCGACGATGCGCAACCTCGCCGAGCAGGGCGTGACCGACACACCGGAGGTGCTGCTCGCTGACGCCGGCTACTGGCATCACCCCCAGATGCAAGCGATCAGCGAACAGCGAGTCGAGGTGCTCGCCCCACCTGACGGGAACCTGCGCGAGGGCAAACGCCGCGGCTGGGAAGACGGCGTCTACCAACAGATGCGCGACAAGCTGAGCACCGACCGCGGCCGCGAGCTCTACGCCCAACGGAAGATCACGATCGAGCCGGTGTTCGGCCAGATCAAATACAACCGGCACATCGATCGCTTCATGCGAAGAGGCCGGTCTGCCGCCTTGTCGGAGTGGCGGTTAGTTACCGCGACGCACAACCTGCTCAAGCTCCACAGCCACTGGACCATCAGCACGGCCTGAGAGACCGCAGACGGCCGTCGGCGGCCACGATTCTCCCCAACCACGGCCATCATTTCTCCCCACTGACGGCCACCTTTCCCCCACGTCGCATTCTCCGACGGCCTCGCGACGTTGCGGTGGTCCGCCGCGTCTTCCTCGTCGCCGCCTCCAGGGCCGACGGGCGCGGCCAGGATCACCGCTCTGCACGAGCAGACTCGGTTTCAACCGCCTCGACATTGAGGCTCCGTTGCCGCCGCCGCCCGACCCTAGTCCGCCGGCGATCGGAATGACGGTTCCCGACCAAGGACCCCAACGCGCGACCCCGCGCGACGCCTCGTCCTGTCTGCCAGCGTCGGCGCAGCGGTACGATGGCGATGTGGCCGAACCCGAGCCACACGTTCTCGTGGTGGCGCATCGCACGGCGGCGACGCCGCTGCTGCTCGGTGAAGTGCGCCGCCGGGCCCGAGCCGGCCAATGCAGGATCACCCTGCTGGTCCCGCGGCCTTACTGGGATCCGGACACTGAGGAAGCTGAGCTCGTCGTTGAGCTCGCGGTACCGCTCCTGGAGGACGCGGCCGGCAAGCGCGTCGATCCGGTGATCGGTGACTCGGATCCAGTCGAGGCAGTACGTCAGTTCATAGCAACGACCCACGTCGACGAGGTGATCGTCTCGACACTGCCACAGCGGGTGTCGCATTGGCTGCGCCGCGATGTGCCATCGCGCCTTGAAGCCCTCGGTCTCCCCGTAACGGTGGTAACCGCAGTCCGCTCATCGCGCAGCCTAATCACGTAGAGCTGACTGAGTGGCGCGACTAGAAGTAGCGTAGGGAAGGCGATGTCGCCCCCTCATCTCGGAGGAACATTGACTCCGAAAACGCGACACTCAGTCTGACGGCCCGCTGACTGGAGGTCGCCCAGATTGACTCGTCTCTCGCGAGCCTGCACGCGCGATCGTGTGGATCCGGCGGCGCGAATGCGATCACTTGGGTTGAGCCGGCACTTGTGCTTTGGCCGAGCCCGGACGGTGGACCCCGGGTCCACGGACGCTCGCAACGCGAGGCCGATGCGCAGTTGGCTCTTGCCGTCGCCCAGTCTCGGACGCGGCAGTAGTCGCCCCGGGGAAGCCGACGGCCCCGGTCGGCGCCGGGATGCTGGATAGGTACGGTCTTGGTTCTGCACGCCGCCGTCTCGGCCCCGCTCGGCGATCACCGGACAGTGATGGACGATGCCCCCTTGCCGTAACAAATGGCCGGTTTTGTCGGGGTGCGGAAGTCTCGAGCGTCGTTATAGCGGTCGCCGGTACTGCCCCTAATTCGTGAAATGAGCAGTGAGTTCCTTGCCGGCCGGAGGCTCGGTCCTCACGCATTCAGCAAGGCCGGGTTCGTAGCGGCACCCGCTGTATCGGGTCTAACACCGCCTATGCAACGTGCTGCGCCAAGGGAGCTACGGTGAGTACCACGATGATGACGGCGGAGCCCATGATTGCTCGTGGCGCCCACTACACGGCGCTGCTCGACACGATCGATCACCGGGGAGCCACCAAACTGAACGCCAGGGAGCGGGAGCAGCTGGTGGAGGCCGCGGATGTCTTGCTGTTCGGCGAGCCTGACAGCGAGCGGACGGTCCGTTGGGCCGAGGTTCTGATCGAGGAGTTGGAGACCAGTAAGCGGTGGTCAGTGGAGAGCTGTGATCGACTGCGCGAGCACCTATACGGCTGTGGTGCTCCGATCGGGGCGTCGTGAGAACCGAGCGCTCGGGCCGGCGAGCCTCGAAGGGGGCAGGACCTGCCGGTGGGCGCGGTGGCTGGGCGGTCGCCGGCGGCCGGGTTGTGCGTCGGCTTCAGTCGGGGGACGCCAGCGCCCGCTGATCAGCGCAAAAGAGCAACCACCGTCCGATAGGTGGTCTCGTAAGCGTGTGGGACAACGTCGACGTCGCAACGTTCCGCTATCTAACGGCACAGGCCTTCGGGTCTATGTGATCCAGTCGATTTATGGCCTTGACCATCGACGGTCCATCATTGACGTGCCGGGCTCACGGTTCGGCTATCTACACGGCGGACGATGACCATGCGTCGAGGTGCGCGACGGCGCGATCTGGTTGGTCGGCTGAGCGACCGTCTCACTTCGTCGGCGTCGCGCCCACCCTCGGGATTCAGGGATCACCTCGACGGGCGTCTAGGTTCGGTGCCCGAGCGTGCGCATCGGAAAGCCCGAAGCGATCTCGACGTCGTCGCGCAGCTTCTCGGCTTCGTACAGCTTGTGGAGCTTCTTGAGCGACTGGTTTTCGATTTGGCGGATGCGCTCGCGGGTGACGTTGAACGTCCGCCCGACCTCGTCGAGTGTGCGCGGGTGCTCGTCGCCGAGGCCGTAGCGCAGCTCGAGCACGCGCCGCTCGCGGTAGCCGAGGTTCTCGAGCGCCTTGCGCAGGGCTTCGTTGGTGAGGATTTCCACGGCGCGCTCGTAGGGAGACTCGGCTTGTTCGTCGGCGATGAACTGCCCGAATTCGGACTGCTCCTCGTCACCGACGGGCTTCTCGAGCGAGATCGGCGCCTGGGCGATGCGCTTGATCGAGTCGACCTCGTCGGGCTCGATCCCGGTCACCTCGGCGATCTCCTCGGTCGTCGGCTCGCGACCGAGCCCGGTCACGAGCTTGCGCTCCGCGCGCCCGATCTTGTTGAGCTTCTCGACGATGTGGACGGGGATCCGGATCGTGCGCGCGTTGTCGGCGAGCGAACGGGCGATCGCCTGGCGAATCCACCAGGTCGCGTAGGTCGAGAACTTGAACCCCTTGCGGTAGTCGAACTTCTCCGCTCCACGGATGAGGCCGATCGTGCCCTCCTGGATCAGGTCGAGAAACGGCAGCCCCTGGTTGCGATAGTTCTTCGCGATCGAGACCACCAGCCGCAGGTTCGACTCGACCATCTTCTGCTTGGCGTCCAGGTCCCCCCGCCAGATCCGCTTGGCGAGCTCAACCTCCTCCTCGGCGCTCAGCAGCCGCACCCTGCCGATGCCCCTGAGGAACAGCTGCAGACCGTCGCTCGTCCCCTCCGGCTTGAGATCCAGCTGAGCCCTGCGGCGGGTGCGCTTCTCGGGCGCACGCTCGATGATCAGGCTCGTCGCAGTGGCCGGGTCGATCTCCTCGACCAACTCGATCTCACAGCGCTCGAACAGGCCGTGCAACTCCTCGACGTCTCCTTCCTCAAGGCCGAGCTCGGCTGTGGCGGTCGCGATCTCGGCGTATGTGAGCACGCCGACCTGCTGGCCGCGTGCGATCAGACCCTTGACCTCTTCCAGCTCCTGAAGTTCCGCTACTGACATCTGGTCGCGTTTCGCGTTCAGCCCACGTGGCTCAAACGGGCCCACGTCGCTGCCAGGCCTGCGCCGAGCGCGAAGTGCCAACGTTCATCTGGCGGCGCCGTTCGCGCCGATGACGCGCCGCATCGAAAGCTCCGAAGACGGGCGGCACTCGCAGCGGCGCGGCAGGCGTGGGCGCGTGGCGACGGTGTCTCACGGCATCGTCGCCGCTGCCGGGAGCGCGAGAGCGAGCCAATGCTGAGCGGATTCTGGCGGGTTGATTGGATTGACGGACTCGTCTCGACATATCGCGGGGACCCGCGCGCGCATCTTCGGCTTGGCTATGAGCCGAAGCATCTATGCCGAGCCGACCAGCGGTGACTCAAGATGAGCTCGGACGCCGCGGCACCGTCCGGTCAGGAGGCGCTTGGGAACGAGGACCGTGCGCTCGCGTACGTTGAGTGGCGCTTGGCGTGCCTTGCGGTGTGGAGTGCGTATCGAGAATGGGCGACTGCGCCCAAGTCACACGCATCTCTGGCCCACGCGGCGTATGGCGTCGCGCTCGATCGCGAACACGCGGCTGCCGATGCCTACGCGCGGCTGGCGAGGAGCGCATCCGGGCCGATGGCCGGGCTCGCCGATTCCCGCTGCGCGTCGACGAGCCCGAGGTAGCTCACCCTCTCGCCGTGCGTGCCGCTCGGGGCCGCCCTGGCGGATCCATGTTACGCGGCACCGCGCAGACATATCGATCGATCGGTTCGCGTTGTTGCAGTCCGACGGCCCGGCGCGATCCTCCCAAGCAGGCACCGACTTGTTGATCTTCGCGTGAGCCAGACTGCTCGTGATCCCGACACATCGCCCGCGCTCTCCGCCAGCGGCGGAGGCTCCGCGCAGCGTGCGGACCATGCCCCTGAGGATGGTCACGAGTCGGGCGTGCCCTCACTAGCGCAGCGTCTCGGCGTCCGCCTGGGGCCCACGACCACATTTGCCACGACCGAGCATTTCAACCTGCAGACCGCTCGATCTACCACCGTCTCTGAAGCGAACGGCCGCGCCAGCATCTATCTCGCCGCCCTATCGAGCAACCTGATCGCGCTGGCCTTCATCGGACAGATGTCGCGCCTCGGCGCCGCGTTCTACGCGTTCGCGCTGATTCTCCTGCCGGTCCTGGTGTTCGTCGGCGTGGTGACATTCCTACGCCTGGTTCAGTCCTCGCTCGAGGACATCGCATACGCGCACCGGATCGCGCTCTTACGCGACCTCTACCTGCGACTATCACCCGAGCTCGAACCCTATGTCCTGGCCGTCCGGGGGAGCCGCGCGGCGGCTCTGGGCGAGAGGCTCGCACCGAGCGCGTGGCAGCTAACACTTACGACCGCCGGAATGATCGCGGTCGTCAACAGCGTGGTCGTGGCGGCGGTGGCCGGCCTAGCGCTGGCGGCTGCGGGCGTGGATCAGCTCGCCCTCCCGCTTGCCTTTGCAGCTGCCGTGGGAGCTGGCGCCTTAGCCCTGCATCAACGCCACCACCGTCGCGCACGCGACGCCTACACACCCGAGGGCGTCGATCGCGCCGCGATCTTCATCCCACGATCACCCCAAGCCGACACGGCCTGAAGGAGGAATCACCATGTCGCCAATCTCCCGCGGCTTCTTAGGCCGCCGTCCACAGGCCGACGCGACGCGCGTGCCGCCCGGCCAGTACCTCACCCGCGACTTCCCGGTCCTGTCCGCCGGGCCGACGCCGCACACGCCGCTCGATGAATGGACGTTTCTGATCAGCGGTGCGGTCGATGAGCCGGTCTCGTGGACCTGGGAGGAGCTGCTCGCGCTCCCCGCCGAGACGCCGACGGTCGACATCCACTGCGTGACCAAGTGGTCAAAGCTCGACACGCGCTGGAAGGGCGTGTCGCTCGACACCCTGCTCGAGAACGTGCAGACCGAGGCCGAGTATGTGACCGCGTGGTGCGACGGCGGCTACACCACGAACCTGCCGCTCGAGGACGTGACCGACGGCAAGGCGTGGATCGCCTACGAGTACGACGGCGCGCCGCTCGAGCCCGAGCACGGCGGCCCGGCCCGGCTGCTGGTCCCGCACCTGTACTTCTGGAAGAGCGCCAAGTGGGTGCGCGGCCTGTCCCTGACCCCCGAGGACGAGCCGGGGTTCTGGGAGACCTACGGCTACCACAACTACGGCGACCCGTGGCGAGAGCAGCGCTATCAGGGCGACAGGTGACGGGGGCCCCAAGCCCCTTGAGGTGGCGGCTCGGAGCCGTCCTGGAGGTGATCGAGGAGACGCCACACGCCAAGACGATCGTGCTTGAGGTGCCGGATTGGCCGGGGCACGTCGCCGGTCAGCACGTTGACATACGGCTTACCGCCGAGGACGGGTATCAGACCGAGCGCTCGTATTCGATCGGCTCGCCGCCCGAGCAGTCAACGGTCGAGCTGACCGTGGAGCGAATCGACGACGGGAGGTCTCGCCGTATCTCACCGAGGAGCTTCGCGTCGGCGAGGAGCTGGAGTTGCGGGGCCCGGTCGGCGGCTACTTTAACTGGCGCAACGAGGGCGGCGGCCCCCTGCTGCTGATCGCCGGGGGCTCGGGGCTCGTGCCGCTGATGGCGATGCTCCGCCATCGGTCCGCCACCGCGAGCACCGTCGACGCGCGACTGCTCCTGTCGGCCCGCTCGCTCGAGGACGTGCTGTATCGCGAAGAGCTCGGGGAGCTCGCAATAGGAGACGGGCTGACCGCGCACTACACGCTCACGCGCGAGCCGCCGCCGGACTGGGAGGGGTTTGCCCGGCGGATCGATGCGGAGATGTTGAGCACGGTCGGACCGGCTCCGGCGCGCGGGCCGCGCATCTACGTGTGCGGGCCAAGCGCGTTCGTCGAGCGGGCGGCCGACCTCCTCGTGGCGCTGGGTCACGCGCCCGCCGCGATCCGCACCGAGCGATTCGGCCCCACGGGCTGAACTAACTGCTTCACCGCGTCGGGGCGTCTGAAGTTCCGGCGGCATTTCGGCGCACCGCGTGACGTGCGGCGCCTAGAAGGGTCCTGAAAAAGTCGGGGGTCTGTCCGACGGGTTTATGACCCTTTGGGGCATGCTCGCGACTCAGTCTGCTCAGGTTGGGATGTTCGATGCGGCGGTGGTGATGGGGCCGTTGCCGGAGGGTTCGTTTTTCGCGTTGTTGGCAGAGCACGGTGATCGGATCGTGCGTGATGAGGACTTCGCGGAGTGCTATTCGGGTCGGATGGGGCGGCCGTCGATTCCGCCGTCGCTGTTGGCGAAGGTGATGCTGTTGCAGCACCGGACGGGAGCTAGCGATGAGCAGGCGATGGAGTGCGTGGCGTGGGATTTGCGGTGGAAGATCGCGTTGGGGTTGGCGGTCGATCATCAGGGGTGGCATCCGACGTCGTTGACGAAGTACCGCGCTCGGTTGTTGTTGCACGGCAAGGAGCGGCTGGCGCTCGAGAACACGCTGCGTCTCGCCGAGGAGCTCGGGATGCTCGACGGGACGGCTGAGCAGATCATCGATTCGACGCCGATGCTCGGCGCGGCTGCGACTCAGGACACGGTCAGGCTGATCCGTCATGGGGTCAAGAAGTTGATCGATGCGGTTACGGCCGTCGATCGGGGCGCTGGCGGACGGTTGGCGGACGGCTTGGAGTTTGATTACGGCCGGCCGAATGAGAAGCCGGATGCGCGGTGGCGGGAGCGGGCCGAGCGCGAACGGATGCTGACGCGGATCGCGCAGGACGCCGAGCGGGCGCTTGAGGCGGTCGAGCAGGCCGCGGGGCTGTTGGATGATGAGCGGGTCGCGGCTGCTCATGGGCTGTTGCGAGAGTTGATCGGGCAGGACTTCGAGATCGATCAGGGCGGCGTTCCCAGGTTGTATCGCGGCACCCGCCAGGGCCGGATCATCTCGACCGTCGACACCGAGATGCGGCACGGTCGCAAGAGCTCCCAGCAGCTGTTCGATGGGTACAAGCTCTCGGCCGCGGCGACGAACAGCAGCGAGCCGCTGATCATCGCGGTGCCCGGCTGGGGAGACCGATGGCCCGCAGGCCAAGCACCTGATCGACATTCAGCCGCCGGGGCGCCAGCCCGACCGGGTCCTGGGCGACACCGCCTATGGCAACGGGCCGGTCCGCGCCGAGCTCGCCGAGCGTCGGGTCGACGTGCTCGCACCGGTGCCGGAGGGGAAGGTCGAGGAGGACCGCCTCGGCAAGCGCGAGTTCCACATCGACATGTCCGCCGGCACGGTCACCTGCCCCGGCGGGCACACGGTGCCGATCAGCATCTCCAAGACCGGGTTCCGCGGCGCGAACTTCACGACCGCGATGTGCCGCGGCTGCCCGTTGAAGGAGCAGTGCTGCCCCGGCAAGTCCCGACGCCAGATCCGACTGATCGAACACGAAGAGCTGCTCCAAGCCGGACGACACGCGCTCCGCGACCCGAACACCAGCGAGCATCTGCGACGAACCCGACCGCGGATCGAACGGCTCCTCGGCCTGCTCGCGCACCGCTACGGCGCCCGCAAGAGTCGCTACATCGGCAGCGCGAAGGCGCGATTGCAGGCCGCGTGGGCGGCCGCGCTGGTCAACCTCAACCCGATCGCCCGCCACCTCGCCGCCCAAACCGCCTAGGAAGCGCGATGGGACCGATAAAACACCCGCCTAATCGCACCGACCACCCCGCGATCAGCTCGCGCAGC